>NZ_JAVFCB010000003.1:0-301142 GCF_030865425.1 Microbacterium capsulatum | reverse complement strand
CCCCCCTTCGCGCGGTGGGCGCCCCCCCCCCGCTTCCGGGCGCACTGGGGGCGGGCCGCGACCAGCGAGCAGGCATGACCACGCGCCGGAGAGCGGGACCCTGCGGGAGCGCGCCTGGTCCGCGGCCGCGGCGGTGACCGACCCCGAGGTTCCGGTGCTGACGATCGAGGATCTCGGCGTCCTGCGCGACGTCCGGATCGACGGTGCGCACGTCGACGTCGACATCACGCCGACCTACAGCGGCTGCCCGGCGATGGACGCGATCCGCGACGACGTCCTGCTCGCGCTCACCCGCGCCGGCTTCGACGACGTCGCCGTGCGGCTCGTGCTCTCTCCCGCCTGGACCACGGACTGGATGAGCGAGGACGGCAAGCGCAAGCTCACCGAGTACGGCATCGCGCCGCCCACCGGCCGCGCCGCCCTGCGACAGGCTCAGGGGCCGGTCCGTCTCGTCCTCGGCGTCCGCTGCCCGCGCTGCGGCTCCCTGGACACCCGCGAGATCTCCCGCTTCGGCTCGACCTCGTGCAAGGCGCTCTACGAGTGCCGCGCGTGCCTCGAGCCCTTCGACCACTTCAAGGTGATCTGATGATGTCGCTGTGGACCCTGGGCGCGAAGCCGCGCCCGCACGACGCCGAGCGGATCGCGGATGCGCTGCTGAACAGCGTGGTCGGCGGCCCGTCGACCGGATCCGGGAGCGAACGGGTCGCCCCCACCCGCAAGCGCGCCCGGTTCCACACCCTCGCCGTGCAGGAGGTGCGTCCGCTCACGCAGGACGCGGTCGAGGTCACCTTCGCGGTGCCCGCCGCGCTCAGCGGCGAGTTCGACTACCTCGCCGGGCAGCACGTCGCCCTGCGCGCCGAGATCGACGGCCGGGAGGTGCGCCGCTCCTACTCGCTGTGCCGGCCGCCGGCCGCGGGCTCCGTCAGCGTCGCGATCAAGCGCGACCACGGCGGGCAGTTCTCCACCTGGGCGCAGACGGAGCTGCGCCCCGGCGACGAGATCGACGTGATGAGCCCCCAGGGCGGCTTCACCTCGACCCTCGCCGCGCTCGACGGCGCGCACGTCGCCGGCATCGCCGCCGGATCCGGGATCACCCCGCTCATGGCGCTCGCCGCGACCGTGCTCTCGCGGTCGGAGACGAGCGAGTTCACGCTCGTCTACACGAACCGCTCCACGATGGACGTGATGTTCCTGGAGGAGCTCGCCGACCTCAAGGACCGCTACCCGGCGCGCTTCGCGGTGCACCACGTACTCACCCGCGAGCAGCGCTCGGCGCCGCTGCTGTCCGGGCGGATCGACGAGGAGCGGCTGCGCGGGATCCTGGACGGCCTCGTGCTGCCCGGCACCGTGGACGAGTGGTTCCTGTGCGGACCGTTCGACCTCGTGCAGCTGTGCCGCGACACCCTCGCCGACATCGGCGTGGAGCCCGCGCACGTCCGCTACGAGCTGTTCACGACGGGCGAGCCCGGGCAGGAGCGGCCGGATGCGGGACGCCCCGTCGTCGTCCGCGAGGACGAGCCGGTGACCGTGATCGAGTTCACCCTCGACGGCCAGTCCGGCATGGTGCAGAGCCCGGTCTCGGCGAACGAGTCGATCCTGAACGCCGCGCTGCGGGTGCGGCCCGACGTGCCGTTCGCGTGCGCAGGCGGCGTGTGCGGCACGTGCCGTGCGCGCCTGGTCGACGGATCCGTGACCATGACCGAGAACTACGCGCTCGAGAAGGACGAGATCGAGCGCGGCTACGTCCTCACCTGCCAGTCCCACCCCACCTCGGACCGCGTCGTCGTCGACTACGACGTCTGACCCCGGCGACCCCGACCGCCAAGGAGAAGGCCATGATCGACCTCCGCATCGACGGCGCCGTCGCGCACGTCGTCCTGAACAACCCGGACAAGCTGAACGCCCTCGACGAGCAGGCGGTGCGCGACCTCGGCGCCGCCTACGCCGAGGCGGAGGCCGCCGGGGTGCGCGCACTCCTGCTCCGCGGCGAGGGACGCGCGTTCTGCGCCGGCCGGGACATCTCCGGCGTCGACCCGCGCGACGACGACGTGATGGGCTACCTCGACGGGCTCGTCACACCCGTGCTGCAGCGGATGTCGGCGTTCCCCGCGCCCACGTTCGCGGCGGCGCAGGGGGCCTCGCTCGGCGTCGGCCTCGGGCTGCTCATCGCGACCGACGTCGTCTACGTCGCCGACACCGCGAAGATCGGATCCCCGTTCGCGGCCCTCGGTGCGACGCTCGACTCGGGCGGGCACGCCCTGTTCGTGGAGCGCCTCGGAGCCCACCGCACCCTCGACCTCATCTACACGGGCCGGCTGATGAGCGGGACCGAGGCCGTCGCCGCGGGCTTGTTCTCGCAGGTGCTGCCGGCGGACGAGGTCGTTGACGTCGCGGTCGCCGCCGCCGAGCGTGCGGCCGCCGGGGCCACCGCGGCGTTCGTCGCGAGCAAGCGCCTCGTCGCGTCGTTGCGGGATGAACGCCTCGGGCTCTGGGCGTCGATGCGGCAGGAGAACGCCGCGCAGGCCGCGCTCTGCGACACCGACGACTACCGCGAGGGCTTCGCCGCGTTCCAGGAGAAGCGCAAGCCCGCCTTCCGCGGGCGCTGACCCGCGACGATCCGATCCCGCCCGGATCCCGATCCCGATCCCGGCTCCACCTGCTGTTCCCTGGTCGCGACACGCCCTCATTCGGCGGTCGAGGCGACGATTCGCGACCAGCGAGCGGATCAGGATCCGGCTCCACCTTCTGCTCGCTGGTCGCGACACGCCCTCATTCGGCGGTCGAGGCGACGATTCGCGACCAGCGAGCGGATCCCGATCCGCCCTCCACCTTCTGTTCCCTGGTCGCGACACGCCCTCATTCGGCGGTCGAGGCGACGATTCGCGACCAGCGAGCGGATCAGGATCCGGCCCTCCCGGGGGCCTGTTCCACCCGGCGCTCGTCCGCGCGCGCGGCGGGCAGTGCGAGCAGGAATGCGGCGCCCTGGGGCGTGTCGGCGGCCTCGAGCCGCGCGCCCAGTCGCGCGGCCAGGCGCTGCGCGATCGACAGGCCGAGCCCGGTGCCCACCGGGCGCGCGCCCCGATAGCGGTCGTGCAGCACGCCCCGCTCGAAGGCGACCTCCCGGTCGGACGCGGACAGCCCGGGGCCGGTGTCGCTCACCGTGATGAGCACCGTGCCGGGCGAGTGCCGGTCCGCGGCGTCGACGACGTCCGCCGCACCTGCCCGCGTGGTGACGGTGACGGCCCCGCCGCCCGGCGTGACCCGGAGCGCGTTCTCGAGCAGGCCGTCGATGATCTGACGCGCGCGGTGCGCATCGGTCTCGCCGAGGAGTCCGGGGGCGGTGCGTGCGGAGAGCGTGACGTCGGCGGCCTCTGCGACCGCTCGCCAGGCGGTCACGGCCTCCGTCACCAGCTTCGAGACGTCCACCACGCCCGGCTCCACCGGGAAGTCGTGCGCCTCCAGCCGCGCCAGTTCGAGGAGGTCGGCGACGAATCGGTCCAAGCGGCGGGTCTCGGCGAGCATCGTGGCACCGACCCCGTCGGCCCCGCCGATCTCCTCGGGCCCGATCAGACCGTCGACGAGCGCTTCCGCATATCCGGCGATCGCGGTGAGCGGCGTCCGCAGCTCGTGCGAGATGGACAGCAGGAACTCGTGCTGTCGCGCCTCGCTCGCGCCCAGGGCGCCGTCCAGCTCTTCGAGGGCCTCCACCACATCGGACACCTCGGCGGTGCCCGAGCTCGGCAGGTCGACGCCCCGTTCCCCGCGCGCCAGCCGTCGTGCGGCGGCGGCCGTGCGGACCAGCGGCCCGGCGATCATCCGGCCGAGCAGGATCCCGGCGCCGATCGCGACCGCCAGGCCGATCGTCAGCGCGAGCAGGAGCTTGCCGGCGAGCGCGAACACCTGGGAATCGACCGACCGGATGGATCGGGCCACCACGACCGTGTCGCCGCCGGCGGCGGGCTTCGCCTCGACGATGTACGGGGCGCCGTCGATGGAGATCGTGGCGGACAGCTTCGAGCCGGTGGCGACGCGGGCGCGCACCTTCGGACGCAGGGCGATGCCGCTCGACCCCAGCACGGTGCCGTCGCTCTCGACGAGTGCGATCTTCGGCTCTCCGGCGACCGGCGGCCGTTCCGCGACCCGATGCCGCAGCTCGTTCTGCGGAAGGGCGGCCCACTCGTCGGCGATCGCCGATGCCGCCGCGCGCGCGTCGTTCAGCGTCGCTGCGCGGACGAGCCCGAACGATACCACGCCGGCGACGACGACGGCGACCGTCGCGACGACGACCGTCGTGAGAACCATCCGGCCCGCCAGAGTGCGCCGCACCGGAGCCACCTCAGCCGACCGGGCCGGGGGCCGCGACGGCGTCCGGTTCGTCCAGCGCGTAGCCGACGCCGCGCATCGTGCGGATGCCCGAGCCGTGGCCGAGTTTGGCGCGCAGCTGGGCGATGTGCACGTCCACGCTGCGCCCCGCGGCGTGGTCGGCGTACCCCCACACCGCCGACTGCAGCTGCTGCCGGCTGAACACCCGCCCCGGGGACCGGGCGAGGTAGGCGAGCAGGTCGAACTCGGTCGCGGTCAGGGTGACCGGCGCTCCGCGCAGCGTGACCGAGCGCCGGTCGGGATCCAGTTCGAGGGAACCGAGACGGATCGCTCCGCGGGTCGCAGGACCGTTGACCCGTCGCAGCACCACGCGCAGTCGGGTGACCAGCTCGCGAGGCGAGAACGGCTTGGTCAGGTAGTCGTCGCCGCCCAGCTCCAGCGCGACGAGCCGCTCCAGCTCGTCGTCGCGCGCCGTCACGAAGATCACGGGCGTCCAGTCGTCCTCGGCGCGCAGCCGGCGGCACAGCTCGATGCCATCGACCCCGGGAAGGCCGACGTCGAGCACGATCGCGACGGGGCGCCGCGTCCTGATCGCATCCCAGGCCGCGACGCCGTCGGAGACGACCTCGACCCCGTACCCCGCCTTGGTGAGATAGAGACGTTCGACGGCCGCGATCGCGGGTTCGTCCTCGACCACCAGGACGAACCCGGCGGGCGCGTCCTGGTCCGTGCGGGCGTTCATGTGCTTCATTCAACCCGGATGCGGGCCGGGGCCCGTCGCCGGGACGGCACTCCACAGCGAACCCTTACATTGCCCGAACAATCCGCAGACGCCCGGTGAACGACGGCGGCGCAGGATGGCAGGGACAGACCACGAAGGGCCGTGCCCCGGAGCACGCCCAGAGATGAGGAGCGACCATGTTCGACAGCACCACCCCATCCGGCGACGCGGGGACGCGCCGCCGGACCCTCGGCCGACGGTATGCAGGACTGCTCACGGCCGGCGCGATCGCTCTCGGCACCGTCGGCGGGCTGGTCGCGATCCCGGCGGCGGCCGACGCGGCCACCGTCTCCGCGAAGGCGCCGGCGGTGTGCGCGCGCGACCTGACCGGGCTGCGCCACGCCTATGACAAGCTTCCCGCCGCGCTGCACACCGACATCGCGAACGCACGCAAGGACTCGACGAAGTCCGCCCGGCAGGATGCCGTGAAGCAGATCCTGGCCAAGGCGCAGTCCGGCGCCTACGGCGCCGACTTCGCGGCGGCGGCGAAGGACAGGAAGACGCTCGAAGGCGCCGTCGACGCGTGGCGCCGGCTTCCCTCCGCGCTGCGGGACGACGTCAAGTCCGCCCGCGCGGCCACCGGGGCAGCCCGGATCCAGGACCTGAGGTCGATCGTGAGCAAGGCCGAGTCGGGCGGCTACGGATCTCGGGTGGAGGCCGCGGCGGCGACGATGAAGACGCGGATCGAGCGGTGCGAGGCGTCCGTGGCGGGCTCCTGAGCGGATCGGCGTCCGGAGGGACGACCGCCGCCGCGCGTCGTGCGCGGCGGCGGTTCCCGCCGGCGGGCACGGCTCGGACGCGGCCTGCGGCGGGTCGATAGGATCGGGGGGTGCCCGTGAATCCTGAACTGGTCGGCCGCGAGTTCGCGCCGACGGCTCCCTACCTCGTCGGCCGCGAGAAGGTGCGCGAGTTCGCGCGCGCCGTGTTCGCCGACGCCCCGCAGCACACCGACGTCGCCGCAGCGCACGCGCTCGGCTTCGCGGACGTCGTGGCGCCGCCCACCTTCGCGATGGTCATCCAGGACCTCACGCTGCAGCAGCTGCTCGGCCTCTCCGACTCCGGGATCGTGCTGTCGCGCACGATCCACGCCGAGCAGCGGTTCGCCTACACCCGCCCGATCGTCGCCGGCGACGAGCTCACGGCGCAGCTGCGGGTCACCGGGATCCGCGCGATGGGCCCCGCCTCGATGATCACGAGCGACGCCGAGATCCGCGACGCCGCGGGTGAGCACGTCGTCACCGCCACCTCGGTCCTGCTCGTCAGCGACGCACCGGCCGAGGACGCCACCGAGGGGAGCGACGCATGAACGTCGGAGACGTCATCGCCGAGCGCACCGTGCAGCTCAGCCGGGAATCGCTCGTCCGCTACGCCGGCGCGTCCGGCGACTTCAACCCGATCCACTACCGCGACGACGTCGCCGCCGAGGTTGGCCTTCCCGGCGTGCTCGCGCACGGCATGCTCACGATGGGCCTCGCGTCCTCGGTCGCCGTCGCGGCGCTTCCCGGCACCGCCCGGATCCTCGACTACGGCGTGCGCTTCGCCCGCCCGGTCGTCGTCGACCCGCAGTCCGGCGCCGAGGTCGCGGTGACCGCCAAGGTCGGCGCCGTCGACGACGCGGCCGTGCGCATCGACCTCACCGTCAAGCACGCCGACACCACCGTGCTCGTGAAGGCGCAGCTGCGCGTCGCGGCGGACTCGCTCTGAGACGGCGCCCGGACGACATGACGCAGATCGAACCGATCCGGCTGGCCGAGCTGACCACGCTGCAGACCGGCGCCGCGCCCGAGCGCATGGTCGACGCGACGACCGAGGACGAGCTCGTCGCTGCGCTGCAGGACGTGTGGGCCGACGGTGACGACTGGTTCGTTCTGGGCGGCGGATCCAACCTCTTCGCCGGCGACCTGGCGTTCGACGGCACGGTGATCCGGATCCGCACGAGCGGCATCGAGGAGCTCCCGTCCCCGCACGAGGGACGGATCCGGCTGCGCGTGCAGGCCGGCCACGACTGGGACGCGCTGGTCGCCTACGCGGTCGAGCGCGGCTACGCCGGCATCGAGGCGATGTCGGGCATCCCCGGCACGGTCGGCGCCGCCCCCGTGCAGAACGTCGGCGCGTACGGGCAGGAGATCCAGGAGACCCTCGTCGAGGTCGAGCTCATCGACGAACACGCGCACGAGGCCGTCACCGTCCCGGCCGCCGAGCTCGGGCTCGGGTTCCGCACCTCGGTGCTCAAGGACCACTACGGATCCGCGCCGCAGCGCCGGGCGGTGATCCTGTCCGTCACGCTCGACCTCGCCGTCACCGGCGACGCCGGGCGGATCGTCCGCGGCGAGCAGCTGCGCCGCGCCCTCGCACTCACCTCCGACCAGCCGGTGCCGCTGGCCTGGCTGCGGGAGCGGATCCTCGACACGCGCGCCTCGAAGGGCATGCTGTTCGACCCGGCCGACCCCGACACGCACGGCGCGGGATCCTTCTTCCAGAACGCGATCGTGCCCGAGTCCGTCGCCCGCGCGCTGCCGCCGGAGTGCCCGCGCTGGCCCGTCTCGCCCGATCTGGACACCGTGACCGTGATCCCTCTGGACGCGTACCAGGGGTACGTGCCGGCGCCCGCGCCGCGCTCGACCGACGTCAAGGTGAGTGCGGCCTGGCTCATCGAGCACTCCGGGATCCGCAAGGGCTTCAAGCTGCCGCGCTCGCGCGCCGGCGTCTCGACCAAGCACGCGCTCGCGCTGACCAACCGCGGCGGCGCGACGGCGGGGGAGATCGCCGAGCTCGCGCGGTTCATCCAGAACCGGGTGCACGCCGAGTTCGGCCTGCTGCTGCAGCCCGAGCCGGTGCTCGTCGACGTCGAGCTGTAGGACCGCCCGGGAGTCGGGCACGGCGCTCGGTCCGCAGCGCCGCGCCGGACGCGGCGCGAGCCGGCCCGACGACCGCCCCGTGTCCCGGCATACTTGCTGCATGGCGTTGGACGAGATCGACCGCAGGGTGGCCGGAGCGCTCCAGGTGGACGGCCGCGCCTCGTGGCGACGCATCGCCGGCGTCATCGACGTGCCGGTGAGCACCGTGGTCCGCCGCGGCAACGCCCTGCTCGAGTCCGGCGACGTCCGCATCGGCGTGATGAGCCAGACGCGCACCGTGCTGCTCGAGGTGCAGGCGCACGCGGGCGACGTGGACGCGGTGGCCCGGGCCCTCGCCGCACGGCCGAGCAGCATCTTCGTCTACGTGCTGGGCTCGCCCGTGCGGATCCTCGTCGAGGAGCACGCGTCGGAGGAGAACTCCGACCTGCTGCTGCATGACATCCCGGCGATCCCCGGGGTGACCGGAGTCGCGCTCATCCCGGTGCTGGAGTACTACCGCACCCTGACGAGCTGGATGCCCGGCCAGCTGACGCCGGAGGAGACCCGCGCGCTCAATCCCGCGTTCGGCCAGGTGCCGCCGGCCGACGGCACCGTGCCCGCGCTCGACGAGGTCGACTCCGCGATCCTCGCGGTGCTGGAGCGGGACGCGCGCGCGGCCGCGATCGACATCGCCGCCGCGGTCGGGGTCAGCGAGTCCGCGGTGCGCCGGCGCCTGGGCGTGCTCATCGGGGGCGCCGTCGACGTGCGCGCGGTCGTGGCGCCCGCCGTGCTGGGGCTCCCCATCGCCGGATTCGTGTGGCTGCGGGTGCGTCCTGCGGCCGTCGCCACCGTCGCCGCCGCCCTGCAGGCATCGCCGTTCGTGCGGTACGCGGCGTTCACGCTCGCAGACGAGCAGATCCTCGTCGATGTCGCGGTCCCGACCGTGGCCGAGCTGCGGCGGTTCCTGACCGAGAGCGCCTGGTCGGCCGCGGTCGACGGCATCCGGGCGGCCTCCGTCGTCGGGGCGTACAAGCGCAGCGGCATGCTCACCCGCGAAGTCTGACTCCAGCGGCACGTTCCGCCCCCGCGTCGGGGCACGGCGCCTCATAGCCACGCGATCGTGGTGTGTTCCGTGTGCCCGGAACACGATTCCGGTTCGTTTCGGCTGTGAATGCTCGTATTTTGCTTTACAACGACGCCCCCATCGGTTACTTTGGCTCAATCAGTTCATCCGCAGAGGTGCGGGTAGCACAAAGCGGTGCGGAATGGAGTCGAAGTGGTGCAATCCGGTGAGATCATCGAGCTCAGCGCGAAGGAGCAGGCGCGTCTGACGCGCAGCGGCGAGCTCACGGCCGTGGAGCTGCTGGACGCGCACCTCGCCGAGGTCGGCCGCCGCAACCCGGAGATCAACGCGATCGTCGCGCTGGACGAGGAGCTCGCCCATGCGCACGCACGCCGGGTCGACGCACTGCCGGCCGAGCGGCGCGGTGTGCTGCACGGCGTGCCCACCGCGGTGAAGGACTTCGGCCACGTCACCGGCTTCCCGAACACGCTCGGGCATCGCCACTTCGCGGACAGCATCTCGGACCACGACGACCTGCACGTGGCGCGGATGCGCGCCGAGGGCGCCGTGTTCTACGGCAAGACCAACATCCCGGAGGTCGCCGCGGGGTCGCACAGCGTGAACCGGGTGTACGGCACGACGCGCAACCCGCACGACCCGTCCCGCTCGGCCGGAGGCTCCAGCGGAGGGGCGGCGGCGGCGCTCGCCGCGAACTTCACCGCGATCGCGGACGGCAGCGACATGGGCGGTTCGCTGCGGAACCCGGCCGGTTTCTGCGGCGTGGTGGGCATGCGCCCGACGCCGGGCGTCGTCCCCAACGCCGACAGCCCGAACGTGTTCGACCCGCTCGCGACGGCGGGCCCCATGGCGCGGACGATCGACGACACCGCGCTGCTCCTGTCGGTCATGAACGGCGAGACCCGGGACGTGCCGTGCGCGCCCGTGCTCGATCGCGCCCGGCTGCTCGACCTGCGCGAGCGCGACCTCTCCGGCGTGCGCATCGCCTACGCCCCCGATCTCGGCGGCCTGGTCGAGGTCGAGCCGGCGATCCGCGCCGTGCTGGACGACGTCGCCCGCTCCCTCGAGGGCGCCGGCGCGATCGTGGAGGAGGGGTGCCCGGATCTCCGCGGATCCGACGAGACGTTCCGCACCCTGCGCGCGGCCGTCTTCGCCTCCGCCTGGGGCCCGCTGCTCGAGGCCGAGCCGGAGAACTTCAACGACTTCGTGACCGGCAACATCCGCGAGGGCGCGCTCATCAGCGGCGCCGACGTGATGCGCGCCTACACCGAGCTGACCCGGCTCACCCGTGCTGCGGCGCACTACTTCACGGGCACCGACCTGGTGCTCGCCCCGGTGACGCAGGTGCTCCCGTTCCCCGTCGAGTGGGACTGGGTGCGCGAGGTCAACGGCACCCCGATGACCGACTATCTCGACTGGATGCGCGCCGCCTGGCTGTTCACGCCGCTGGGAGTGCCCGCGCTGTCCCTCCCCGCCGGATACGCCGGTCACCTGCCGGTCGGCGCTCAGCTCGTCGCCGGCCCGCGGCGGGACGTCGAACTGCTCGAACTCGCCCGCGCGATCGAGAGCCTGCTCGCGGTCCCCGCCGCGAACCCGGTGGCCACCTCCGTCGCCGGCTGAAACCCCCGAAGATCCCCCACCCCCCACCCTGCTGTTCGAAGGAGAACACCCATGGTCCCGTCCGACTCCGGCGCGCAGACGCCGGACACGTCCACCAGCGCGATCCGGGTCACCGGCCGCATCGCGACCCCGGCGCGCGTCGCCGTCGCGTGCATCCCTGTGCTGCTGATCCTGATCACGCCGTTCCTGCCGTTCTCGACCTCACCCACCCTGTGGCTGGGCATGCCGGCTGTGATCGTGTGGATGGCGTTCACCGTCGTCCTGACCGTCGTGCTGCTGAACGTCGTCGACCGCGGCATCAGCCGCCAGGTCGCCCAGTACGAGACCGCCAACGGCGTCGCCGAGGGCGGTGAGCACGCATGACCGCCATCATCGTCGTCGGCATCGTCCTCATCGGCGTGATCGGCATCGCCGGCCGCCGCCGCGAGAAGGGCATGTCCGGCTGGCTCGTCGCCGGTCGCAAACTCCCGGTCTGGACCTCATGGTTCCTGCAGGCGGGCGAGTCGCTCACCACGTTCAGCTTCCTCGGCCTCGCCGGCCTCGCCTTCGTCGGCGGCGTCAGCGCGACCTACGCGGTCGGCTACCTCACCGCGTGCCTCGCGATCCAGTACTTCGTCTCCCCGCGCATCCGCGACATCGCGGCCTCCCGCGGGTACCTGACGATGGCGGACTTCGTCAAGGACCGGTTCCGGTCGCGCACGCTCAGCGTCATCGTCGCGATCGTCGGCGCGCTCTTCCTGATCCCCTACCTCGAGCTGCAGCTGACCGGTCTCGGCCTGATCGTGCAGCTCGCGACCGGATCGGCGACGGCGCGCGGCCTGAGCATGGTGCTCGCCAGCGCCCTGGTCGTCGTGTTCGTGCTGTGGGGCGGCATCCGCGGCATCGCCCGCGTCGCGGTCTTCAAGGACTTCGGGATGCTGATCGCCCTGCTCGTCGTCACGGTCGGAGTCGTCGCCGCCGCCGGAAGCTTCCCCGACGTGTTCGCGCAGGTCGCGCGGGCGAACGACACGCTGTTCACCACGCACATGCCCGGCTTCGACGCGATCTGGTGGGTCAGCAGCGTCGCGATCACCACGATCGGCGCCGGCTTCCAGACGTTCCCGCACCTGTGGCCGCCGATGCTCGCGGCCAAGAGCGGATCCGTGCTGCGCAGCAACGCCAAGTGGCTCGCGGTGTACCAGCTTCTGCTCTTCCTGCCGATCACGGTCGGCATGGTCGCCGTCCTGTCGATCCCGAAGAAGACGATCCCCAACCAGGTCCTGTTCACGTCCGCGCAGCACGCGCTGCCCGAGTGGCTGGTCGCCGTCGTCGCCGTGTTCGGCGCCGCCGCGGCCATGGTGCCCGCCGCCGCGATCTCGATGGGCATCGGCTCCCTCGTCGCCAACAACGTGACCTTCCGCCTCTCCGAGCGCGCCAAGTTCATCGTCACCCGCGTCGTGATCGTGGTCGCGATGGTCCTCGCGCTCGCGTTCGGCCTGCTCAAGAGCGACATCGGCGCGCTGCTGCTGCTCACCTACGGCGGACTCGCGCAGATGGCACCCGCCATCGCCACCGGCCTCGGCCGCCGCGTGCGGGTGAGCACCGTCGCGGTCGCGAGCGGACTCGTGGCCGGCACCCTGTTCGTCGCGGTCGTGACCTTCGGGAACATCCCGCTCGGCTCGTGGGACAGCGGCTTCGTCGGCCTGGGCATCAACGTCGTCGTCCTCGGCCTCGTCGAGGCGATCGCCCGCGGCACCCGGGGTTCGCGCGTCGACGTCGAGGCGGCGGAGCTCGCCGCCGAGGGGATCGAGGTGGCCTCGTGACCGAGGCGCGCGCGGGGCAGCTCGACGGCATGCTCGTGGTCGACCTCTCCCGGGCGCTCGCCGGACCGCACGCCGGCATGATGCTCGGCGACCTCGGCGCGCGCGTGATCAAGGTCGAGCGGCCGGACGGCGGCGACGACGCCCGCGCCTGGGGGCCGCCGTTCCTCACCGCGCCCGCACGCGACGGGCGGCCGGAGGAGACGGTGTCCACCTACTTCCTCTCCGCCAACCGCAACAAGGAGTCGATCACCCTCGACCTCAAGGACGCCGCCGACCGGGAGCTGCTCACCGAGCTGATCCGCCGCGCGGACGTGCTGATCGAGAACTTCCGGCCCGGCACCCTCGACCGGCTCGGGTTCGACCCGGGCCGGCTCGAGGAGCTCAACCCGCGGCTCGTGCTCCTGTCGATCAGCGGATTCGGCCACGACGGTCCCGAGGCCGACCGGGCCGGGTACGACCAGATCCTGCAGGGCGAGGCCGGGCTGATGTCGCTGACCGGTGCGGACGCCGGCAGCCCGCAGAAGGCGGGCGTGCCGATCGGGGACCTCCTCGGCGGGATCCACGGCGTGGTCGGCGTCCTCGCGGCGCTCGTCGAGCGCGAGCGCACCGGACGCGGCAAGGTGGTGCGCACGTCGCTGCTGTCCTCGCTCGTGGGCGTGCTCGCGTTCCAGGCGACCCGGTGGACGGTCGGCGGAGACTCCCCGCACGCGATCGGCAACCAGCACCCCTCGATCGCGCCCTACGGCGCCTTCCGATGCGCGGACGGCGTCGTGCAGATCTCGGTCGGATCGGACCCGCTGTGGCGGACCTTCGCGCCGCTCATCGGGGTGGACCCCGAGGAGGAGCGCTGGGCCACGAACGGCAGGCGCGTCGCCGACCGGGACGCGCTGATCGCGCACATCGAGGGCGTGTTCGCCGCGAGCACCAGAGCGGAGCTGCTCGCCTCCCTCGGTGCGGCGGGGATCCCGGCCGGGACCGTGCGCACGGTCGACGAGGTGTTCGAGTGGGACCAGGCGCGCAGCCAGGGGCTCGCTCTCGGCGTGCACCATGAGGTCCTGGGCGACCTGACGCTGCAGGGCGGCCCGTTGCGGATGTTCGACTTCGACGGCACGGAGACGGGACGGGTGCGGCACGACGCCCCGCCGCTGCTCGGGGAGCACACCGAGGCGGTCCGGGAATGGCTCGCGGTATGAACGGCGCGGACCTCTGGCTCGACGCGGTCCTGGACGAGGGGTCGTTCCGGTCCTGGGACGCCCCGCTGCCGGCCCCGGTCGACCCCGAGTACCGTGCCGCGCTCGCCCGCGCGACCGAGCGCGCCGGTGCGGACGAGGCCGTGCGCACCGGCGCGGGCGCCGTGCACGGTCGATCCGTCGCGGTGATCGTCAGCGAGTTCGGGTTCCTCGGCGGATCCATCGGCGTCGTGACGGCGGATCGCATCGTCGCCGCCTTCGAGCGCGCCCGCCGCGAGGGGCTCCCCGTGATCGCCGGTCTCGCGTCCGGCGGCACGCGGATGCAGGAGGGCGCCGCGGCGTTCCTCACCATGCGCACCATCACCGCCGCCGTACGCGAGTTCCGGGCGGCCGGGCTGCCCTACCTGTCGCATCTGCGCCACCCCACCACCGGGGGCGTCTACGCGTCGTGGGCATCCCTCGCGCACGACGTCAGCGCCGAGCCGCACGCCCTGGTCGGGCTGCTCGGCCCGCGGGTCGTGACGGCCCTCGCCGCGTGCGGCGGCGCGACCCCGATCCCCGAGGGCGTGCAGACGGCGGAGAACCTGCTCTCCCACGAGCGGATCGACGCGGTCGTCGACGCGAGCGGATTCCGCGAGCGCGCCGCACGGCTGCTCGGCCTGTTCGACACCTCGGCGACCGACGACGCGATCGGATCCGGCAGCGACCTCCAGGACGCGCCGGCGATCGAGCCCGACGCCGACTGGGCCGCGGTGCGCGCCGCGGCCCAGCCCGGCCGGCCGGCGCTGCCGGAGCTGATCGCGACGTGCGACGAGTTCGTGCCGCGGCGCGGTGGCGGCGGCGAGCTGGTCGCCGGATGGGCGCGCACGGGCGGGACGTCGTTCCTGCTCGTCGGGCAGGACCGCACCCGGGGCGTCCCCACGACTCCGGCCGACATCGCGACGGCCCGCAGGGCCATGGCGCTCGCCGTATCCCTGGGGCTGCCGATCGTGACCGTCGCGGACACGTCGGGGGCCGAGCTGTCCCGGGCCGCGGAGGAGGCGGGACTCGCGGCCGAGATCGCCGCGACCCTGGCGGCCCCGGGCGCGCAGCCCGTCCCCTCCGTCGCGCTGCTGCTCGGCGAGGGCACGGGCGCCGCCGCGATCGCGTTGTGCGGCACCGACGCGATCGTCGCGGTGCAGGAGGCCTGGCTCGCCCCGCTCCCGCTCGCGGGCGCGGCGGCTCTGCTGTCCGAGGATCCGGGGGATCCGGACGACGTGCGCGAGCGGATCGCCCGGCGGCAGCGCATCGGCGCCCCCTCGCTGTACGCGGACGGGCTCATCGACGGCATCGCGACCGATCGGGGCGTGTCGATCGCGCGGCGGCTGGACGGCAGTCGCGCCCGCGGACTCGCGGAGAGCGTGCTCGCGCTGGCGGTCGCCGTGCGCGCGCGGTGCGCCGCCGTCGTCGGCTGACCGTGACCGGGCGGTCGCGCCGGATAGGCTGATCCGGGCCCGTCCTCGGCGGGCCGGAGCGAACGTGCGGCAGGGAAGAGTCCAGGATGACCGAGATCGACGGGACCGGTGCGCGCCGGCACAGCCGCACGACCGGATTCGTGCTGCGCTGCGCGGGCATCGGTCTGCTGGCCGGCCTCATGTCCGGGCTGTTCGGCGTCGGCGGCGGCACGGTCATCGTGCCGATGCTGGTGCTGCTGCTCGCGTACGACCAGCGTCTCGCCTCCGGCACGTCGCTCGCCGCCGTGGTTCCGGCCGCGCTCGTGGGCGTGATCTCCTACGCGGCGAACGGGCAGGTGGCCTGGATCCCCGCGCTGATCCTCGCCGCGGGGGCGGTCGTCGGCGCGCAGATCGGCACGTGGATGCTGCCGCGGATCCCGCTCACCTGGCTGCGCTGGGCGTTCATCGTCTTCCTGGTCGGGGTCATGGTCAACCTGTTCATCGTGATCCCGTCCCGCACCGCGACACTCGATCTGACCTGGATCGCCGCTCTCGCGCTGATCCTGGCCGGCGTCGCCACGGGCGTGCTGTCCGGACTGCTGGGCGTCGGAGGCGGGATCATCATCGTGCCCGTCCTGATGCTGTTCTTCGGGATGAGCGACCTGATCGCGAAGGGCACGTCGCTGCTCATGGTGATCCCGACGTCCGTGTCCGGCACGATCGGCAATCTGCGGCGCCGCAACACCGATCTCTTCGTCGCCGCCGTGATCGGCGTCGCCGCGTGCATCACCGTGCCGCTCGGCGCGTGGATCGCGCGTCAGGTGGATCCGCGTGTCGGCAACATCCTGTTCGCGGCGTTCATCGCCCTCATCGTCGCGCAGCTCGTGGTGCGTCTGGTGCGGCAGCGCCGCACCGCCTGAATCGTCGGGTCGGGCGGTCGACCGTGCCGCGGGGCTGTCGGCGCGCCCGCGTAGGATCGCGCGCATGACCGGAATCGTCCCGTACATCCTGTTCCCCGGCACCGCGGCCGACGCCCTGCCGTTCTACCAGTCGATCTTCGGCGGCGACGTCGAGTTGCACACGTACGCCCAGTTCGGCCGCGGGGACGGCCCCGGCGACGCCATCGCGCACGGCACCCTCAGCGGCGTCGTCGCGTTCGGCGCGGCCGACGCCGCCCCCGACGAGGACGCCGTGCACATGAACGGTCTGTTCTTCTCGCTGCTCGGCGCCGCGGATCCGGCGACGCTCACGCGGTGGTTCGCCGGCCTCGCCGACGGCGGCCGCGTGATCGACCCGCTGCAGGAGCGCGCCTGGGGTGCGCACGACGGCACGCTCGTGGACCGCTTCGGCGTGCGCTGGCTCATCGGCTACGAGGACTGAGGTCGGCGGGCGCACGCCGGATGCGCCGAGGCCCCCTCGCGCCGCCGAGGCCCCCTCGCAGCGGCGCTGCTCAGGAGGGGCGTGGATGGCGTGAGGGGGCCTCGATCGCTGGCGTCGCGCCGGGTCAGGACGCGAACAGGCGCTGCAGGCGCTGCACGCCCTCGAGCAGCTGCTCGTCGCCGAGGGCGTACGACATCCGGATGTAGCCGGAGGGGCCGAACGCCTCGCCGGGGACCACGGCCACCTCGGCCTGGTCGAGGATGAGGTCGGCGAGCTCGAGCGAGGTCGTCGGGGTGACGCCGCCCCAGGTGCGGCCGAGCAGGCCCTGCACGTCGGGGTAGACGTAGAAGGCGCCGGTCGGGTTCGGCACGACGAGCCCGTCGATCTTCGACAGCTCCGAGACGATGAGCCTGCGGCGCCGGTCGAACGCCTCGCGCATCTGCTCGGCCTCGGTCTGCGGGCCGTTGAGGGCCGCGATCGCGGCACGCTGCGCGACGTTGTTCACGTTGCTGGACAGGTGCGACTGCAGGTTGCCGGCGATCTTGATCGCGTCGGCCGGGCCCACCATCCAGCCCACGCGCCAGCCGGTCATGGCGTAGGTCTTCGCGACGCCGTTGACGAGGATCGTCTGGCCGGCGATCTCGGGCAGCGCCTCGACGATCGAGGTCGCCTTGACGCCCTCGTAGGTGAGGTTCTGGTAGATCTCGTCCGAGATGATCCAGATCCCGTGCTCGAGCGCCCACTCGGCGATGGCCTTCGTCTCCGAGGCGGAGTAGACGGATCCGGTCGGGTTCGACGGCGAGACGAACACGAGGACCGTGGTGCGCTCGGTGCGCGCGGCCTCGAGCTGCTCGACGGTGACCTTGTAGTCCTGGTCGGCGCCGGCGAAGACCTCGACGGGGGTGCCGTCGGCGAGACGGATCGCTTCGGGGTACGTGGTCCAGTACGGCGCGGGAAGGAGCACCTCGTCGCCCGGGTTCACCACGGCCTGGAACGCCTGGTAGACGGACTGCTTGCCGCCGTTGGTCACGATGACCTGGGACGGAGAGACCTCGAGGCCCGAGTCGCGCAGCGTCTTCGCGGCGATCGCCTCGCGCAGCTCGGGCAGGCCGGCGGCGGGGGTGTAGCGGTAGTTCGCCGGGTCGGCGAGGGCCACGGCCGCGGCGTCCACGATGAACTGCGGCGTGGCGAAGTCGGGCTCGCCGGCGGCGTACGAGACGACGGGCTTGCCCTCGGCCTTGAGGGCCTTGGCCTTGGCGTCCACCTTCAGGGTGGCGGACTCGGCGATGGCGGAGAGTTTGCGGGAGAGAGGCGCGCGTTCGGTCACCCTCCCAGGGTACCGGGGAGCATGCCGAACGAAATGGCCGTGACGTACAGTATGACGCTCGGATTCGCCGGTGCGGCGAACGGCGTCGCCCGGTACCGCGGCTCTCCACGAGGAGGCGGCGGCACCGGGCAGGTGATCTCACGCCGGGGCGTCGATGTGCGTCACGCCGGGAGGAGCTGAGCGGCGAGGACCTCGGCGGTCGGCGAGAACGGCAGCTCGGGGAAGGCGTCGGCGACGGCCTCGTTCGTGAGGGAGCCCTCGTGCGCGTTCAGGCCGCGGGCGAGCGCGGGGTCCGCGTTCAGCGCGCCGACCCAGCCCTTCTCGGCGAGCGCGACGACGTAGGGGAGCGTGGCGTTCGTGAGCGCAGCGGTCGACGTCTCGGGCACGGCGCCGGGCATGTTCGCGACGCAGTAGTAGAGCGACTCGTGCACGGGGTACGTCGGGTCGTCGTGCGTGGTCGGGCGGGAGTTCTCGAAGCAGCCGCCCTGGTCGATCGCGATGTCGACGAGAACGGATCCCGGCTTCATCTTCGCGACCATCTCGTCGGTGACGAGCTTGGGGGCCTTCTCGCCCGGGATCAGCACGGATCCGATCACGAGGTCCGCGTCGGCGAGCGCCTCGGCGATGTTGTGCGCGTTCGAGGTGCGGGTCTGGATCCGGCCGTCGAAGGCGTCCTCGAGCTGCTTCAGCCGGGGCAGCGCGATGTCGATGACCGTGACGTCGGCGCCCATGCCGAAAGCGATGCGAGCCGCCTGCTCGCCGGCAGCGCCGCCGCCGATCACGACGACCTTGCCGCGGCGGGTCGCGGTGACGCCGCCGAGGAGCAGGCCGCCGCCGCCGTTCGCGGTCATCAGCGCGTTCGCGCCGACCTGCACGGAGAGCCGGCCGGCGACCTCCGACATCGGTGCCAGCAGCGGCAGCGCACGGCTGGCCAGCTGCACGGTCTCGTAGGCGATCGCCGTGGTGCCGGAGGCGAGCACGGCGTCGGTGCACTCGCGGGAGGCGGCGAGGTGCAGGTAGGTGAAGAGCACCTGCCCGCGGCGCATCCGCGCGTACTCCGCGGCGATCGGCTCCTTGACCTTGAGGACCATGTCGGCCTGCGCCCACACGTCCTCCGCGTCGGAGACGATCGTCGCGCCGGCGGCGACGTAGTCGTCGTCGGAGATCCGCGAGCCCAGGCCCGCGCCGGACTGCACGAGCACCTCGTGCCCGCGGCGGGTCAGCTCGTCCACGCCGGCCTGGGTGATGGCGACGCGGTTCTCGTTGTTCTTGATCTCGGTGGGGATGCCGACGCGCATGTGCACGTCCCTTTCTCGTCGGTGAGCGGGTTGGTGGCGCTATGAGGACCCCAGCGGCCGGGGGAGTGGGGGGCGAGGGCGCTTCGACGGGCCCAGCGGCCGGGCTTCGACGGGCACAGCGCCCGCGGCGCGGAGACCGGATCAGGTGACGGCGTCGCGCTCCTGGAACTCGGGCGCGCGCCAGAGCTCCTCGTCGAGCACGCGGCGGAGGGTCTCCACGGAGTCCCAGACGTCGGCGTACCCGATGTACATCGGCGCGATGCCGAACCGCAGCACTTCGGGCTCGCGGTAGTCGCCGATCACGCCGTTCGCGATGAGCGCCTTCATGACCGCGTAGCCCTCGGGGTGGCGGAACGAGACATGGCTGCCGCGGTGGGCCTCGTCGCGCGGGGTGATCAGGGTGAGCGGGTGGTGCCCCACGCGGGTCTCCACGAGGTCGATGAACAGCGAGGTCAGCTCCAGCGACTTACGGCGCAGCGCTGCCTGGTCGGTCTCGAGGTGCATGTCGATCCCGACCTCCATGGTGGCCAGGGACAGGATCGGCTGCGTGCCGACGAGGAACCGCCGTCCGCCGGGGGCGGGCGTGTAGGAGTCGGCCATCTCGAACGGGCGGTCGTGGCCCCACCAGCCGGTGAGCGGCGTCTCGACCCGGCCGAGGTGACGGTTCGCGACCCAGAAGAAGGCGGGGGAGCCGGGTCCGCCGTTGAGGTACTTGTAGGTGCAGCCGACGGCGAAGTCGGCGCCCGCGGCGGCGACGCCGACCGGGACCGCGCCGACCGAGTGGCAGAGGTCCCACACGGCGAGGGCGCCGGCGTCGTGGATGCGGCCGCTGGCGTCGCCCATGTCCCAGAGGTGCCCGGTGCGGTAGTTGACCTCGGTGAGCAGCACGACCGCGACGTCGTCGTCGAGCGCGGCGTCGAGGTCCTCCGGCGCGTCGATGAGGCGCAGCGAGTACCCGCGGTCGAGAAGGGCGATCAGGCCCTCGATGATGTACAGGTCGGTGGGGAAGTTCTCCCGCTCCGAGACGATCACTCGGCGCGAGGGGGCGTCGTCCTGCTGGATCCGCAGGGCCGCGGAGACGGCCTTGAAGATGTTGACCGACGTGGTGTCGGTCGCGACGCACTCGCCGTCGGCGCCGCCGATGAGCCGGCCGATCTTCTCGCCGATCCGGACCGGCAGGTCGAACCAGTGATGCTTGTTCCAGCTGCCGATGAGGTCGTTGCCCCACTCCTGGCTCACGACGAAGGCGGCGCGCTCGGCGGCCTCGCGGGGGCGCGCGCCGAGGGAGTTGCCGTCGAGGTAGATGACGTCCTCGGGCAGGGCGAAGCGCTCGCGCAGCCACGCGAGCGGGTCGTTCCGGTCCGCCTCCACGCACAGCTCGCGGGTGCTCAGCGCCGTTGCGGTCGTCATCGCGTCGTCCTCCTGGGTTCGGGTGGGTGGGTGGGGTGTCCGGCTGTGGATCGGTCGAGGATCCGGCGGTCAGGATCAATGATGACGAATCTTCGGCAGATCGCCTAGGATTTCGTCAGATATCCGAGAATCAGAGCTTCTGACGGCCCAAGGCCGGATCGGTGACGGGTGGAGGGGCATCATGGCGAACGAGATCCGGCTCACGCCGACCGACCGGCGCATTCTCGACGAGCTCACCCGCGACGGCCGGCTCTCGAACAAGGAGCTCGCGGCCCGGGTCGGCCTGCCCCGTTCCACCTGCCACGGGCGGGTGCGCGCGCTCGAAGAGGCGGGCGTGATCCGCGGCTACCACGCGGAGATCGACCCGGTCGCCGCGGGCGCGGGCGTGGAGGCGCTCATCCTCGTCGCGGTCAAGGACGACGCGCGCGACCACGTCTCGTCGATCACGGCGCGGCTGCGCGGCGTCCCCGGCGTGCAGCGCGTGTACCTCATCGGCGGCGTGAACGACCTCGTCATCCACGTCGCGTGCGAGAGCGTGCCGGCGCTGCGGGACTTCCTGCGCGCACACCTCGGATCCGATCCTTCGCTCGGCCAGACGCAGACCCAGCTCATCTTCGAGCAGCACCCCGGCGCCGCCGTCATCCCGTCCTGAGCGCCGGAATACCACCGCGGGTCCACCCCGCGGGCAGCCCCCTCAGGACGCAGTCCCGCGCGCCCCGGAACCGCGTTCCGTGACCCCATCGGAGGGCCGCGGTATACAACTGTGCCCCTTTGTGACGCGGAAGGTCGGACGGTTTCGCGTCTTTCTGGGCCCCGTGCTCATCATGGAATACCAAATTCAGAAATTCGCTTGCCTTCGCGTCCGCGACCCCCTATGGTCATCCATATCCAACTTCCGTGACGACAGTCACAAAAGCGCTAGGAGAAACCGGATGTCCGGATCGACGTCGATGAAGACGCCCGCTCTCGTCATCGAGCGCGTGCGCCTGAGCGGCGCGCACGGCGAGATCGAACGGACCGACGTCGACCTGCACATCGCCGACGGCCGGATCGCGCAGATCGTGCCGACCGGATCGGCTCCCGCCGCCGACGGCGCCGAGGTCGTCGACGGCGCCGGTGCCCTGGCCCTCCCCGGCACGGTCGACGCGCACTGCCACGTCGACAAGACCCTGTGGGGCCGTCCGTGGCGGCCGCACACCGCCGGCCCCGTGCTGGAGGACAGGATCCGCAACGGCGAGGAGGGCCGCGCCGAGCTGGGCCTGCCCGCCCCCGACACGATCCGCGCCCTGCTGAAGCAGATGATCGCGACCGGCACGACCGCCGCGCGCACGCACACCGACGTCGACCCGGAGATCGGCCTCGCCGGTCTCGAGCGGGTCGCCGAGGCGGCCGAGGAGCTGAAGCACGCGATCGACGTGCAGCAGGTCGCGTTCCCCCAGGGCGGGCTGCTGATCCGCCCCGGCACCGCCGAGCTGCTCGAGGAGGCCCTGCGCCGCGGCCTCGCCGACGTCGTCGGCGGTATCGACCCCGCCGCGCTCGAGCGCGACTCGGTCCGCCACCTCGACACCGTCTTCGGACTCGCCGCGACCTACGGCGCCCGGGTCGACATCCACCTGCACGAGCGCGGCACGCTCGGCGCGCACACCATGGAGCTCGCGATCGAGCACACCCGCCGGCACGGCCTGGCCGGGCGGGTGACGCTCTCGCACGCCGTCGCCGTCGCCGAGGTCGACGCGGCCCAGGCCGCGCGGATCCGCGCCGGTCTCGCCGAGCAGGGGATCTCCCTCGTCACGGCGACCGTGTACAACACCCCCGTCCTGCCGATCGCCGACCTCGCTCGGGACGGCGTCAACGTGGGCGCCGGCAACGACGGCGTCCGGGACCTGTGGGGACCGTGGGGCCTGGGCGACATGCTCGAGCGCACCCACCACCTCGCCTACCGCAGCGGCTATCGGACGGACGAGCAGATCGCTCGCGCCTTCGACGTCGCCGTCACCGGCGGTGCGATCGCGATGGGCCGCGAACCGGCCCGGATCGCCCCCGGCGCCCCCGCCGACCTCTTCCTCGTGGGTGCCGACGGCATCGGCGAGGCGGTCGCCGCGCGCCCCGTGCGACGGCTCGTGGTCAAGAACGGAGCGGTCGTCGCCCGCGACGGGCAGACGCTCGACGCCTGACGGATCCTCCAGAACCCGGCACGGTCGCCCGTGTCGGCGCGGTCCCGCCTGCCGCGGAATCGCCCCAGAACTTCCCTTCCCGCACCACCGCATCACCCATCCGGCAACACCCGAACCCGATCCCACACCCCCACCGAAAGGCTGACAATGCTGTCACACCTCACCCGCAAGCGCTCCCTCCGCGTCGTCCTCGGCGGCACCATCGCCGTGCTGACCCTGCTCGGGGCCACGGCCTGCGGCGTGGACACCTCCTCGTCCGCGACCCAGTCCGGTGCCCCGAAGGCGAAGACCGGATACGACTCCAAGGCGCCGCTCGCGAAGCTCGTCCCCGAGGCCTACCAGAAGAAGGGCGTGCTCACCGTGGCCACGCAGCCCGACTTCGAGCCCGCCAACTTCACCCCGGCCGGCACGAGCGGCATCAAGGGCTACAACGTCGACCTGATGGAGGCGATGGCCAAGGAGCTCGGCCTGCCCGTGCAGTGGGAGAAGGTCCCCTTCGACCAGATCCTCATCGGCATGCAGTCGAAGAAGTTCGACGCGGCCATCGCCGGCATGACCGACCGCAAGACCCGCCAGGCGCAGGTCGACTTCCTCGACTACCAGTGGGCCGGCACCGTGTTCATGGTGCAGAAGGGCAACCCGAAGCACGTCACGAGCAAGGTCGACGGCGGCTGCGGCATCAAGATCGGCGACGTGAAGGGCTCTGACGCGAACCGTCTCGTCGACCAGATGGCCGCCGCGTGCGTCGCGGCCGGCAAGCCCGCCACCGAGCTCGTCTCGTTCCCGAACTCGAGCGACAAGAACCTCGCCCTGACCTCGGGCCGGATCGACGCGATCTTCTGGCCGGACATGGCCGTCTCGGTCATCCAGCGCGAGACCGGCAACAAGCTCGAGTCGCTCCCGGTCGACTTCGAGGAGAAGGTCTACCTCGGCATGACGTTCAACAAGGAGGAGACCGGCCTGCGTGACGCCTTCGTCAAGGCCCTCGACGCGATCCACAAGAACGGCGAGTACGACAAGATCCTGAAGAAGTGGGACGTCACGGTCATCGACCTGAAGACCCCCGGACTCAACCTGGCGGTGAAGTGACCATCATGTCCGACCCGCAGCTCGCTGCCGGACGCTCCGTCTCCGGGCCGGCGCACTACGTGCGCCAGCCCGGCGACGAGCCGCCGGTGCAGGAAGCTCCGATCCGGGCGCGCCGGCGCCCGCAGTACGGGCAGATCGTCACGGGGCTGATCGCGATCGTCCTGCTGGCGCTGTTCGTCCAGTCGCAGGCGACCAACCCCAACATGGAGTGGGGCGTCACCTGGGACTACATGTTCAACCCGGTCGTGCTGAACGGCCTCGGCGTGACGATCCAGCTCGCGATCCTGGCGATGCTGATCTCGATCGTCGTCGCGTTCGGCATCGCGCTGATGATCCAGAGCCACAACAAGGTCGCCAGCGCGATCGGCCGGACCTACGTCTGGTTCTTCCGCGGCGTCCCGATGCTCGTGCAGGTCCTGCTCTGGTACAACCTGGCCGTGCTGTTCCCGAAGATCCTCGGCATCGACACGAACACGCTGATCTCGGGCTTCACCGCCGGTCTCATCGCCCTGTCGCTCGCCGAGTCGGGCTACATGGCCGAGATCATCCGCGGCGGCATCATCTCGGTGCCGGCCGGCCAGACCGACGCGGGCGTGAGCCTCGGCCTCACCCGCAACCAGGCCCTCGCCCGGATCGTGCTGCCGCAGTCGATCCGCGTGATCATCCCGCCGACGGGCAACCAGTTCATCGGCATGCTGAAGGCGACCTCGCTCGTGTCCGTCATCGGCGGCAGCGACCTGCTCACGCGGGTGCAGCTGATCTACGGGCAGAACTTCAAGATCCTTCCCCTGCTGATCGTGGCCGTGATCTGGTACCTGATCCTCGTGACGGTCGCCAGCATCGGGCAGTTCTTCCTGGAGCGCCGCTTCAACAACTCGCAGCCGGGCTCGCGCCGGGCGCGCAAGGGCGCGGGGACCGGATCCGGATCGGCGTCCACCACGACGACGATCCGCACGATGACGGGAGGTGCGCTGTGGCGCAAGTGACGCAGGAGCAGGCTGCCACGGTCGGCACCGACATCATGCTCAGCATCCAGGGCGTGCACAAGTGGCTCGGCCACAACCACGTGCTCAAGGGGGTGGACATCACCGTCCGCACCGGCGAGATCGTGTGCATCCTCGGCCCGTCCGGATCCGGCAAGTCGACGCTGCTGCGCTGCATCAACCACCTCGACCCCGTCGACGGCGGTGTGATCGAGGTGGCCGGCGAGCGGATCGGCTACGAGACGCACGGGACCACGCTGTACGAGCAGGGCGAGCGCAAGGTCGCCAAGGCGCGCCAGCAGATCGGGATGGTGTTCCAGCACTTCAACCTGTTCGGACACATGACCGTGCTCGGCAACGTCATCTACGGGCCGACGAAGATCCTCGGCAAGCCGAAGGCGGAGGCCGTGCAGCGCGCGCACGAGCTGCTCGCCAAGGTCGGCCTCGAGGACAAGGCGGGCTCGTACCCGAGCCAGCTCTCCGGCGGGCAGCAGCAGCGCGTCGCGATCGCCCGGGCGCTCGCGATGGAGCCGCGGCTGATGATGTTCGACGAGCCGACCAGCGCGCTGGATCCGGAGCTCGTCGGCGAGGTGCTGACGACCATGCGGCAGGTGGCGGAGGAGGGCATGACGATGGTCGTGGTCACGCACGAGATCGGGTTCGCCCGCGAGGTCGCCGACCGCGTCGTCTTCATGGACCAGGGCCGCGTGCTCGAGGACGGTCCGGCCCGCGACGTGCTGGACAACCCGCAGCACGAGCGCACCGCCGGGTTCCTCCGCCGCGTGCACTGAATCGATCCGGAGCGGATCCCCGAACGCAGCGGATGCCGGAACCCGAGGGTTCCGGCATCCGCGTTCCCCGAGAGAAAGAAGGAACAGGATGACCGACGAGAAGTTCTTCCTGAGGAACGTGCGCCCGTGGGGCGCCGAGGCCGTCGACATCGCGATCTCCGCCGGTGAGATCACCGGGGTCGTGCCCGCAGCCGGCGTGATCGCCGAGGGCGACATCGACGGCGGGGGACTGCTCGCGATCCCCGGCTTCATCAACGCGCACGCGCACGTCGACAAGAGCTGGTGGGGTCAGCCGTGGGTGTCGTACACCTACTCCGACCACCCGACCGTCGAGGGCTGGATCGCCAACGAGCGCGCCGAGCGCGGCAAGCACGGCATCCCGAACGCGAACGCCGCCGCCTCCGTGCTGCGCGAGTTCCTGCGCTGGGGCACCACCGCCACCCGCACCCACATCGACGTCGACCTCGGCGTGGGCCTGCGCGGCCTCGAGGTCGTCCAGGCCGCCCAGGCCGAGCTCGGCGACGCGATCCACGTGGAGACCGTGGCCTTCCCGCAGGACGGTGTGCTGCGCCGCCCCGGCGTGATGCAGCTGCTCGACGAGGCCGCGCAGGCCGGGGCCGACCGCATCGGCGGGCTCGACCCGGGCACGATCGACGGCGACGTCGCGGCGCAGCTGGACGGTCTGTTCCAGATCGCCGTGGACCGCGGCGTCGGGCTCGACCTGCACCTGCACGACTTCGGTTCGCTCGGCGCGTACGAGTACCGCCAGGTGATCCGTCGCACGATCGACGCCGGCCTGCAGGGCAAGGTGAACATCTCGCACGGCTTCGCGATGGGCGTGCTGTCGCAGGGCACCCAGGAGGAGATCATCGAGGGCCTGGCCGAGGCCGGGATCTCCTGGACCACCGTCGCGATGAGCGGCACCGCGCCCCTCCCGTGGCAGCGCATGCAGGAGAAGGGCGTTCCGCTGGGCCTCGGCACCGACGGCATCCGCGACATGTGGTCGCCGTACGGCGACGGCGACCTGCTCCGCGTCGCGTACGCGTTCGCCCGCCTGCACGGCTTCCGCCACGACGACAAGATCGCGCACGCGGTCGCGATGGCCACGAGCGGCGGCGCCTACTTCGTCGGCCGCGACCGGCACGACCTCGTCGCCGGATCCCGCGCCGACATCGTCCTGCTGGACGCCGAGAACGTCCCCGACGTGCTCGTGCGCTGCCCGCAGCGCAAGCTGGTCCTCTCCGGCGGGCGCGTCGTCGCCCGCGACGGCGAGGTCCTGGTCTGACGCGCTGCTCGGGGGTCGCGCCGGCGTCCCGCGGCCCCCGAGCACATCCCCCGGACAGGGCGCTCCGCATCCGAACGGATCCGCATGACCAACCCCGTGGCGCAGCGCAGCGCCGTCCTCCCCCTCGTCCTCCTCGTCGCCGCGATCCTCGCCGACGGCTTCGACACCGCCTCGCTGGGCTTCATCGTCCCGGTGCTGTCGAAGCTGTGGGGGACCAGCCCCGCCGCGTTCTCGATCGCGTTCGTCGCCACCAACATCGGCGCCGTGATCGGCTACCTGCTCTCCGGCCGGCTGTCCGCCCGGATCGGCGCGGCCAGGGTCGTCCCGCTCGCCGTGGCGCTGTACTCGGCCGCCGTCGTGCTCACCGTCTTCGCCGGCAGCATCCCCGTGCTCATCGCGATCCGCCTGATCACCGGCATCGGCCTGGGCGCCGTGCTGCCCGCCGCGGTCTCGCTGGGTACCGCCCTCGTGCAGCCGCGCCGCCGGCCGATGATCGCGATCATCGTGACGCTCGGCATCGCGGCCGGCGCGACCCTCAGCGGCCTCGTCGGCGCCCCGCTCATCGCCGGGCTCGGCTGGCAGTCCGCGTTCTGGGTGCCGGGCGTGTTCGCGCTGGTGCTCGCGCCGATCCTGCTGCTCGTGCTGCGAGGCATCCGCACCGATGCGCGCCCCGCCGGATCCGTCGCCCCCGCCGGCGTCGGATCCCTGTTCGCCCCGGGTCTGCGGTCCGCGACCCTGCTGCTGTGGGCGTACTCCTTCCTCGTCTTCATCACGCTCTACCTGCTCCAGTCCTGGCTGCCGACGCTCGTCATCCAGTACGGCATCCCGGTCGAGCGGGTCTCCTCCGCGACCGCCGCGTTCAGTGCGGGCAGCGTCGTCGGCGGTCTCGCCCTCGCCCTGCTGTCGGTGCTCATCCCGGCGCCGCGGATCATCGTGGCGCTCTCGGTGCTCACCGGCGCCGTGCTCGTCGTGATCGGCGCGACGGCGGTCCCCGCGGGCGGCCTGCTGCTGCTCGTCGCGGTCTCCGGCATCGGCGCCGCCGCCGGCACGAACGGCCAGGCGGGGCTCGCGGTCGCGCTCTACGGCGAGCACCATCGCACGGTGGGCGTCGGCTGGGCGGCGGCCGCCGGCCGGATCGGATCGATCGTGGGCCCGGCCCTCGGCGGCGTGCTGCTGGGCATGCACGCACCGGCGTCGTCGATCATCCTGCTCACCGTGATCCCTGTCGTGCTGTCGATCGTCGTGCTGCTCCTGTTCGCGGCGGCGTCCCGGCGGTCGCCGGCCTCGACCGCGGACGACGCCTCGGACGAGGCTGTGGCCGTGGCGGGGTGAGAGAGGCCGAGCGGATAGGCTCGGTCGATATGGAGAGGGACGTCCACCCCGCCGAAGCCACGCTCCGGCCGCAGCATCTGATCGTGACGATCTTCGGCCGGTACGGCCGTGCGCGCGGCGGGACGGTGCCGATCGCCGACCTCATCGAGCTCATGGCGGCCCTCGGGGTCGACGCGGGCGTGGTGCGCTCCTCGGTGTCGCGGCTGAAGCAGCGCGGGGTCCTCGTCAGCGACCGGGCCGACGGCGCCGGGTACCGGCTCTCCGAGTCGCTCGAAGAGGTATTCGCCGCCGGTGACCACCGCATCTTCGAGACCCGGCGGGCCACCCCCGACGATCCGTGGCTGCTGGTGTCGTTCAGCGTCCCGGAGCGCGAGCGCCCGCTGCGTCACCAGCTGCGCAAGCTTCTGCACCGGCTCGGCTTCGGGCAGGTCTCCGGCGGGCTCTGGGTCGCGCCGGGCCTCATCGCCGACGAGACCAGGACGGCGCTGCAGCAGGCCGGGCTGGACGGATACGTCGAGCTGTTCCTCGGCGCGAGGGTGTCGTCCGAGCCGCTCGCCGAGGCCGTGCAGGGCTGGTGGGATCTCTCCCTCCTGGAGCCGCTGTACCGGTCGTTCGTGGACACCTACGCGCCGGTGCTCGACGCCGGGCCGAGCGACCGCGACGCCTTCAGCGCCTACGTCGCCGCGATCACCCAGTGGCGCCGGCTGACGTATCTCGACCCCGGGATCCCGTTCGCGCTGCTGCCCGACGGCTGGGCCGGCGTCGAGGCGGAGCGGCTCTTCGGCGAGCTGCACGACCGGCTGGAGCCTCCCGCGGCGCGCTTCGTCGCCGCAGTGATGGACTGAGAGCCCTCGTCCCGACGCCCCTGGAGCGCGCCTCCGGGGGCGTCGTCGTCTCCGGAACGATCGCGTCGGAAACTTAGAAATATCTCACTTGCGTGACGGTAGTCACGTATGCGAGACTTCTTGTATGCGGATCGGATCCGCGGATCGGGGCGCGCAGAAGCGCCCCCGTCAGGAGCGAAGGAGCACCCATGACTGAGAACGAACTGCGCTGGGATCGCGTCCCGCAGGTCACTCGCAGCGGCGAGGAGGACACCCACACGATGTCGTCCGGCGGCTGCATCCGCGTCTCCGGCGTGGGCCCGCAGCACACCGAGGCGACGAAGATCTGGTTCGGCCAGGTCTCCAACGAGCCCGGCTACCGTTCGCTGCCGCACCACCACGGCGAGGCGGAGACCGGCGGCTACGTGCTGCGCGGCACCGCCCGCATCTACTTCGGCGAGGACTACGCCGAGTACCTCGACATGAAGCCCGGCGACTGGGTGTTCGTGCCGCCGTTCATGCCGCACGTCGAGGCGAACATGTCCACGACCGAGGAGCTGGTCTGGCTGACCACCCGCACGCCCGACAACATCGTCATCAACCTCGACGAGGTCGACGACGCGATCCTTGAGGGCTTCCGCCGCGCATGAGCACCTCCGCCGCGTTCCTCCGCGCGATCGCCCTGACCGAGTGCGAGCCCGAGCACGCCGACCGCGAGTTCACGGCGCAGCCGCAGCCGGTCCCGTGGCCGAAGGCCTACGGCGGCGACACCGTCGCGCAGAGCGTCGCGGCGGCGATCCGCACCGTCGACGACGACCGCGCCCTGCACTCGGTGCACTCGACGTTCCTGCGGGGCGTCGACATCACGGAGCCGGTCAGGTACGAGGTCGAGCTCATCCGCGACGGCCGCGGCTTCTCCACCCGGCACGTCCGCGGGCACCAGCACGGCAAGCTCGCGTTCATGGCGACCGCATCGTTCCACGTGCCCGAGGAGTTCCCCGAGCACGGGCCGGAGATGCCCGCGGTGCCGGATCCGGAGACCCTGCCGTCCAGCGCCGAGGCGCTCGCCGGGCACTCCGGCGCCGACGTCGACTACTGGTCGCACGACCGCAGCTTCGACATGCGCCACGTCCCCGGTCCGGTGTACGTGCAGATCGAGGGCGAGCGCGTGCCGCACCAGGCGGTGTGGATCCGTTCCTTCGAGAGCCTTGACGACGACCCGGTCACGCACCAGCTCGCGATCGCCTACGTCTGCGACTACACGATCCTGGAGCCGGTGCTGCGGGTGCTCGGCCTGCCCTGGCGGGACGAGGGCCTCGTCACCGCGAGCCTCGACCACGCCATGTGGTTCCACGCCCCGGCCCGCGCCGACGACTGGCTGCTGTACGCGCAGGAGAGCGCCGGCATCTCCGACGGGCGCGGACTCGGTCTCGGCCGCTTCTACGACCGCGACGGGCGCCTCATCGCCACCGTCGCGCAGGAGGGCATGATCCGTCCGGGTCGCGCCCTCTGACCATCCACCTCGAATCTTGAAGGGACCAGCAATGGAGCTTTCCCCGTCAGCCCATGTCGACACGTTCGCGCGCGACTCGCTGCCGCCGGTCGAGAACTGGCCGACGCTGGAGTTCACGATCCCGGACGTGCAGTACCCGGAGCGGCTCAACGCCGGATCCGAGCTCGTCGACCGCACGATCGCCACGTTCGGAGCCGATCGCGACGCGATCCTGCTCGGCGACGGCAGCCGCTGGAGCTACGGCGAGCTGCAGCGCCGCGCGAACCAGTTCGCCCAGGTGCTCACCGAGGACCTCGGCGTGGTCCCGGGCAACCGGGTCGTGCTGCGCCTGCTGAACGGCCCGTGGGCGGTCGCCTGCTGGCTCGGCGCGCTCAAGGCCGGCGCCGTCGTCGTGACCACCATGGTCGCCTGGCGCTCCCGCGAGGTGGCGAACATCCTCGGGCGCGTGCACCCGGCCGTCGTCGCCGTGGACCACCGTGCCGTCGAGGACGTGCAGGAGGTGCTCGACGAGTTCCTCCCCGCGGCCGGTGTCATCGTCGCCGGGGGGCCCGACGATGCACTGGCCGCGGCCTGCGACGCCAAGTCCGGCGTGTTCGAGGCGGTCGACACCGCCGCCGACGACGTCGCGCTGCTCGCGGCGACGAGCGGCACCACGGGCGTGCCGAAGATCACGATGCACTTCCACCGCGACATCCTGGCCAACGCCGACACGTTCGCGAAGCACGTGCTGCACCTCACCGAGAACGACGTCAGCGCGACCACCGCGCCGCTCGCCTTCACCTTCGGGCTCGGCGGGGCCGTCGTCTTCCCGCTGCGCACCGGCGGCGCCGCGGTGATCCTCGAGCGGGCCACCCCGATCGAGCTCACCCGGCTCATCGAGCCGCTGGGCATCACCGTGCTCTACACCGCGCCCACCGGCTACCGCGCCGTCATCAAGGAGGGTCTCGCCGACGAACTCGGCCGGCTGCGCCTGGGCGTCTCCGCCGGCGAGCACCTCTCCCGCGAGACGTTCGAGGCGGTCGCGGAGACCAGCGGGCTGCGCCTGGTGAACGGCATCGGATCCACGGAGATGCTGCACGTGTTCATCTCCGCCTCGGGCGACGACATCCGGCCCGGCGCCACCGGCCGTGCGGTGCCCGGCTACCGCGCCGCGATCATCGGCGAGGACGGCAGCGAGCTCGGCCCCGGCGAACCCGGCCGGCTCGGCGTCATCGGCCCGACCGGCTGCCGCTACCTGAACGACGCGCGCCAGACCGACTACGTCCACGAGGGCTGGAACCTCACCGGCGACAGCTTCATCCGCGACGAGGACGGCTACTTCACGTTCCAGGCCCGCAACGACTCGATGATCGTCACCGCCGGCTACAACGTCGGCGCGCCCGAGGTCGAGGAGGCGGTGAACGCCCACCCCGACGTGCTCGAGTGCGCGGTCGTCGGCCGGCCGGACCCCGTCCGCGGCACGATCGTGAACGCGTTCGTCGTGCTCCGCGACGGGCTCGAGGGATCCGACGAGCTGACCGCCGCGATCCTCGACACCGTCAAGTCGCGGCTGGCGCTGTACAAGAGCCCGCGTCGCGTCGACTACATCACCGAGCTGCCCCGCAACCCCAGCGGCAAGGTGCAGCACTTCATCCTTCGCGACCGCGCCGCCGCCGAGGCCGCCGCCGAACCCGTGACCCAAGGAGCCTGACATGCGCGTCGCCGTCATCGGAGGAGGCCCCGGAGGCCTCTACTTCTCCGCCCTCATGAAGCAGCTCGACCCCACCCACGAGATCACCGTCTGGGAGCGCAACGCCCCTGACGACACGTTCGGCTTCGGCGTCGTGTTCAGTGACGAGACCCTCGGCGGGATCGAGAACGCGGATCCCGTCATCGCCGCCCGGATGGGCGAGCAGTTCGCCCGCTGGACCGACATCGATATCCTGTTCGGCGGCGAGACGCACACCGTCGGCGGGCAGGGCTTCGCCGCGATGGGCCGCAAGGAGCTGCTGCAGCTGTTGCAGCAGCGCTGCATCGAGCTCGGCGTCGAGATCCGCTTCCGCGCGATGGCCCCGGACGCCGCCGAGCTGATGCGCGAGTACGACCTCGTGCTCGCCGCCGACGGCATCAACTCGCAGGTGCGCGGCGCGCACGCCGAGCACTTCGGCCCCGACCTGGACCAGCGCGTGTCGAAGTACATGTGGCTGGGCACCGACCGCGTGTTCGAGGCGTTCACGTTCGCCGTGCTGCACACCCCGCACGGCATCATGCAGCTGCACGGCTACCCGTACTCCGATCAGGGCTCCACCTTCCTCATCGAGATGCACGAGGACGTCTGGCGCGCCGCCGGCTTCGACGCCACCGAGCACGACGTGTTCCCTCCCGGTGTCAGCGACGAGTACTCGGTCGACAAGATCCGCGGCTTCTTCGCGGAGGTGCTGGACGGGCACGACGTGCTCACCAACAACTCCAAGTGGCTCAACTTCACCACGGTGCGCAACGAGCACTGGCACCACGAGAACCTCGTCATCCTCGGCGACGCCGCGCACACCGCGCACTTCTCGATCGGCTCCGGCACCAAGCTGGCGATGGAGGACGCCCTCGCGCTCGCCGCCTGCCTGCACGAGCACGACGACCTCGATGCGGCACTGGAGTCGTACGAGATCGAGCGCCGCCCGGTCGTGGCGTCCACCCAGCGCGCCGCGCAGGCGTCCCTGGAGTGGTTCGAGCAGATCGGGCAGTACGCCGACCAGGATCCGCTGCAGTTCTCCTTCAACCTGCTCACCCGCAGCCGCCGCATCACGCTGGAGAACCTCGGACTGCGCGACCCGCTGTTCGCCGAGGGGCTGCTGCGCGAGAGCGGGCTGGAGGGGCGCACGCCCGACGAGCCGGCGATGTTCCGGCCGCACCGCATCGGCCGGCTCGAGCTCAAGAACCGCATCGTCGTGTCGCCCATGGACATGTACTCCGCGGTCGACGGCGTCCCCGGCGACTTCCACCTCGTGCACCTCGGCTCGAAGGCCCAGGGCGGCGCGGGGCTGGTCATGACCGAGATGGTGTGCGTGTCGGAGGAGGGGCGGATCACGCCCGGATGCGCCGGCCTGTACACCGACGAGCAGCGCGACGCCTGGGGCCGCATCGTCGGCTACGTGCACGGTGTCACCACCGCGAAGATCGGCGTGCAGATCGGCCACTCCGGCCGCAAGGGCTCGACGAAGCGGATGTGGGAGGGGATCGACCAGCCGCTGCCCGAGGGCAACTGGCCCCTGGTCGCGCCGTCCGCCCTGCCGTACGGCGACGCGAACCAGGTGCCGTCCGAGCTCGACCGCGAAGGCATGATCCGGGTGCGGGACGAGTTCGTCGCGGCGACGCGACGGGCGGCGGAGGCGGGCTTCGACCTCCTCGAGCTGCACGCGGCGCACGGATACCTCGTCTCGGAGTTCCTCTCGCCCGTCGCCAACCGCCGCACCGACGAGTACGGGGGGTCGCTCGAGAACCGCCTGCGCTTCCCGCTCGAGGTGTTCGACGCGATGCGGGCGGCCTGGCCGGCCGAACGTCCGATGACGGTGCGCGTGTCGGCGGTCGACTGGATCGAGGGCGGCAACACGATCGACGACGCCGTCGAGATCGCCCGCGCCTTCATCGAGCACGGCGCGGACGGCATCGACGTGTCGTCCGGTCAGCTGCACAAGGACGAGAAGCCGGCCTTCGGCCGCAGCTACCAGACGCCGTTCGCCGACGCCATCCGCAACCGCGTCGCCGCCGACGCCGGGGTCACCGTGATCGCGGTGGGCGCGGTCTCGAGCTACGACGACGTGAACTCGATCCTGCTCGCCGGCCGCGCCGACCTCGTGGCCCTCGGCCGCACGCACCTGTGGGACCCGCAGTGGACCCTGCACGCCGCCGCCGACCAGGGCTACCGCGGGGAGGGCGCCGACTGGGTGGCGCCGTTCCGCGCCGGCTCCCGCAAGCCGCCGACCGCCCGCACCGACGCGGTGCGGCCGCGACTCTCGCTGGTCCGCGACGCGCGCGCCGGCGAGGCCGCGCCCGAGCACCGCCGGTGGACCCCGCAGCGCCAGGTCGTCGAGGCCCTCGCGCAGTGACATCCGGTGGTCCGTACCCTGAGCCCGTCGAAGGGTCCGGATCACCGCACCCGGTTCGGTCCCTGAGCCCGTCGACGGGCCCGAACCCCAGGAACGACACACGAGAAGGAATCATGACGCGGCAGATCATCAACCCCGAGTCCCTCATCAAGCCCAGCGGCTTCGCGCACGGCGTGCGCGCCGGCGAGTTCGTCTACCTCGGCGGGCAGACGGCGATGGACCACACCGGAGCCATCGTGCCCGGCGGGATCGTCGAGCAGTTCGTGCAGGCGTTCTCGAACGTGCTGACCACGCTCGAGGCCGCCGGCGGCCGGCCGGAGGACCTCGTCGACGTCACGATCTACCTCACGGACATCGACGACTACCAGGCGAACGGCCGCGAGATCGGACGCCGCTGGCGCGAGATGGCGGGCACCGAGTACCCGGCGATGGCGGGCATCGGCGTCACGCAGCTGTGGCAGAAGGAGGCGATGATCGAGATCCAGGGCGTCGCGCACATCGATCCCGCGCCGGCCGACGAGGCCGCCGCAGGGGAGCAGGCCTGATGCGGCTCGCGACCGTCCGCATCGACGGCGGCACCCGCGCCGCGGTCGGCGACGAGTCCGGCTGGGTGCTCCTGGACGAGCCCGACGCGCAGGAGCTCGTGGTGAGCGAGGGCTGGCGCGAGCGCGCCGAGGCCGCCCTGCGGCACCCGGCCAGGGAGGACGTGGATCCCGCCGCCTTCGGCGTGCCCGTGCCGCGCCCGGCGAAGGTGTTCTGCTGCGGCCTGAACTACCGCGACCACATCGTCGAGACTGGGCGCGCCGTGCCCGAGTACCCGACGCTGTTCGCCAAGTTCGCGGACACCCTCACCGGCCCGGTCGACGAGATCGTCGTGCGCGACACCGCCAAGCTGGACTGGGAGGCGGAGCTCGCCGTCGTCGTCGGATCCGAGGTGCACCGCGCGGACAAGGACGAGGCCGCGGCCGCGATCCTCGGCTATGCGGTGTCGAACGACGTGTCGATGCGGGACTGGCAGCAGCGCACGCTGCAGTGGCTGCAGGGCAAGGCGTTCGACGCCACCACGCCGATCGGCCCGCACCTCGTGACCGCCGACGCGATCGATCCGAAGGCCGGCCTGCGGATCACCTGCGCCGTCAACGGCGAGACGCTGCAGGACGGCAACACCCGCGAGCTCGTGTTCGATGCGGCGGATCTCGTGTCCTACGTGTCGCAGATCACGCGCCTCCAGCCGGGCGACATCATCCTGACCGGCACGCCGGGGGGCGTCGCGCTGGGCATGGAGGATCCGCGCTGGCTGCGGGACGGCGACGTCGTCACGACCGCGATCGAGGGCCTCGGGGAGCTCCGCAACACGATCCGGTTCGCCTGACGCCGAAGGGGGTGCCGCCCGGAGATCGAGCGGCACCCCCTTCGAGTACCGGATCAGGCGTGCGCGGAGATCGGGAACACCGGCGGGAACAGCTCCGCCTCCGACTGCTTGCGGAAGTCGCGCTCCGCGTACGCGGCGCGCATCTGCTCGAACAGCGCCTGGCCGGTGCGGCGCATCTCGTCGAGGTCGATGCCGTCGATCCTCCCGTCGCGCATGACCGTGCGGCCGGCGACCATCGTCAGGACGGCGTCGCGCGCGGTGCCGTTGAGCACGAGCGTACGCAGCGGGTCGTCGGTCGGGCCCGAGCGGAAGTCCGCCAGCGAGAACGCCGAGATGTCGGCCTGGGCACCGGCTTCGATGCGGCCGAGGTCGGGACGGTGCAGGGCCTTCGCGCCGCCGAGCGTCGCCGCCTCGAAGTACTCGGCGAGCATGTTGCGACCGAGGTCCTCGGACTGCGCCTTCGCGATCTGCACGCCCACGTCGATGCCGCGGATGATGTCGGGCGGGAAGGAGTCGGTGCCGATGCAGATGTTCACGCCCTGCGCGATGTAGTTCTCCAGCAGGTGCAGGTTGTGGCCGTAGCGGGCGTTGGTCAGCGCGCAGTGGATGATCGACGCGCCCGAGGAGGCGATCTTGGCGAGGTCTCCGCGGTCCTCGCCGAAGACCTCGGGGTGCACGTCGATCACGACGCCGTGCGGGATGATCAGGCGCTCGCCGAGCAGGCCGACCTTCTCGAGCAGCTCGAGCGGCGTGACCTCCCAGTGCTCGATGATCCATTCGCGCTCGTAGACGCCCTGCAGCGCGTGCAGGCGCACCAGGACGTTGCGCTCCTCCGAGATGCGGGCGACCTCCTTCAGCAGCTCCGGGTCGATGGTCTCGATCCGGCACGGCAGCAGCACACCCGTCAGCAGCGGATCCTCGAGGGAGTCGATGTGGTCGAGGAAGCGCACGGCCTCGGCCAGGCCCTCGGGGCCGCGCTCCCAGATGTAGCGGACCCGGCGCTGGCCCTCGTCGTTGATGTACGGGGCGGCGGAGCGGAACGACGGTCCGATGAAGCCCCGCAGGCCGATCTTCGACGAGAACGCGGCCATGGCGGCGAAGGTGTCGAAGTCCTCGGCCCAGCTGCTGTGCACCTCGCTCGCGATCGGCATGTAGCTGGTGATGCCGTGCAGGGCGAGCTGCACCAGCGCGTACTCGCGCACCTGCACGAGCTGCTCGGGGGAGAAGACGTGCCGCGAGCGGGGGAAGTACTCCGCGGACCAGGTGAGCGACTTGGAGTCCTCGCCCGAGCTCCACGAGTCCAGGATCAGATGGTCGATGTCGGTCAGGGCGTCCAGGTCGATCAGGCCGGGGGTGACGACGGCGTGGCCCAGATCGATGCGCTCGTCGACCACGACGTCGGCGAACCGGGACTGCGGGCCCACCTCGACGATCAGGTCGTCCTCCACCAGGATCGCGCCATCCGGCAGCTCCACATGGCGGTCGTTCTCGTGGGCGACGATCCAGGATGCGGTGATCAGTTTTCTCAAGGGTGTGCTCAGCTTTCTGGCCGTGGGGGCCGGTCGGGGCGGTGGAGTCAGCGGCCTCGGACCGCGGACTCCTGGGTGTTCAGGATCGCGAGGGCGGCCAGCGTCGCGGCGGCCTGATCCTCGTCGCGGATCGCGGCGAGAAGGTCCTCATGGTCGTAGGAGATCGTCGTGTCCCCCGGCCCGAAGCAGTCCTTCAGCGCGACGGTGGACTCGATGACCTCGGAGAAGCTGTGGTAGAGCTCCTGCAGGGTCCGGTTGTGCGCGGCCTGCGCGAGGCCCACGTGGAACGCGATGTCGGCCTCGACGAACGTCGCCTCATCGCCCTGCTCCCCGGCGATCCGGCGACGTCGCAGGGCGGCGCTGAGCTGCTCGAGCTCGGCCGGGGTGCGGCGCAGGGCGGCGGCATGCGCGACCGCCATGTCCAGTCCGCGGCGCACCTCGATGATCTCGACCACCTCGGCCGTGCCGAGCTGGCGGCGCAGGGCCGCGTCGGACTCGCTCGTCGCGATGACGAACGTGCCGTCGCCCTGCCGGGCCGCGAGCATGCCGGCGTGTGCGAGGGCGCGCGTCGCCTCCCGGACGGAGGCGCGGCTCATCCCCAGCTCCTCGGCCAGCTTGGCCTCGGCGGGCAGACGGTGCCCGACCGGCCAGCTGCCCGAATCGATCCGCTCGCGCAGCACCTCGATGGCGCCGTCCACGAGCGATTTGCGCTGAACCGTGCGCATGGAAGCCTCCAGACTTCGTCCGTGCAGTCTCGGGCAACCGCAGGGTTCCGGTGTGAAAGGAGCGGGGACATCGAGTCGGCTGGACCGGTCGATGCCCCCGCTCGGAGGGTAGGACTACTCCTCGGTCATCGTGGAGATGACGGGGATGCGGGCCTCAACGGCTCCACTCGTCGACACGCAGGTTCGCGGAGTACTTGAAGCTCTTCACGTCGGGGTTGAGCACCGCGGTGAAGTCGGCGTTGTACAGCATCACCGTCGCGGAGTTCGCCACCCACAGCTTCACCAGCTCGTCGATCGGGGCCTGCTGCTGAGCGGACGTGGTCGCGCTGTTCAGCTGGTCCATCCACTTCTGGCTGCCGTCGATGCAGATGTGCTGGTTGTTGAACGACGAGCCGCACGTCATCTTCTTGAAGATCTCGTACGCGCCGATCTGGCCGCTGTTCTCGAAGAGCAGCGCCGACTGGTACTTGCCGCCGTTGAACAGTGTCGAGAAGTCGGCCGGGGCCTTCGAGTCGATGTTCACCTTGACGCCGATCGCCTGCCAGGCGGACTGCACGATCGTGGCGATCTCGGTGACGCCGGCCGCGGTCGGGTTGATCATCAGGGTCAGCTCGGGGTTGGTCAGGCCCGACTCCGCGATCAGCTGCTTGGCCTTGGCGACGTCCTGCTTGCGCGGGGGCTCGAGGCTGGCCTTGTAGCCGGTCATGGTCGGGTTGATCGGACCGTAGAACGACGTGCCGTAGCCGTAGGCGACCTTGCTGATGATGTCGTCGTACGGGATCGCGTAGGTGAGCGCCTCACGGAACTTGGCGTTGCCTGTGGTCGGATCCTGGTGGTTCATCGACACGGTCACCGGTGCGGATGCCGGGGTGCGGAACACCGTGCAGCACGTCTTCGAGCTGATCTCCTTGACCGTCTGCGGCGGAAGGCCCACGGTCACGTCGGCCTGCTTGTTCTGCGCCTGCAGGGTCAGGGTGGGAACCGACGTCAGGAAGTTGATCCGGACCGACTTCTCCTTGGCCGGGGTGCCGTAATAGTTCGGGTTGGCCTCGAGGATCGCGTAGCTGTTCGGGACGTACGTCTTCAGCACGTAGGGGCCGCTCGAGCTGGCCGTGTGGCTGGTCAGCCACTCGTTCGGCTTGTTGGCCTCGACGCCGCCGTGCGCCTCGACCTCCTTGGGGTCGTAGATCGAGCCGCGGCTGAGGGCCAGGCTGTACATGATCTGCGGGTAGGGCTGGCGCAGCGTCATGACGAAGGTGGTGGCGTCCGGGGCGGCGGTGCCCGAGATCAGCGGCGGGTTCGTCAGGCCGCCCTGCAGGGCGAGCGCACCACAGGCGCCCAGCTTCAGCGTCCGGTCGAAGGAGTACTTCACGGCGTTCGCGTCGAGCGGGTCGCCGTTGGCGAACTTGGCGCCGGAGCGGATCTTGAACGTGTACGTCAGGCCGTCATCCGAGATCTTCCAGCTCTCCGCGAGGTCCGGCTGGACCTTCGTGGGGTCCGGGTTGTCGATGAGGAAGCCTTCCTTGGTCTTCGTCTCCGACAGCTTCACGAGGCGCCCGTAGAAGTTGCTGGCGAGGCTGTTGTCGTTGCCGGGACAGATGAAGGCCGGGTCCAGGCTCGTGATCGTCGCCAGCCAGTTCACGGTGAACTGCCGGCCCGAGCTGGCGCCCGTGGTCTGACCGCCGGACGGCGTGCCGGAGCTGCAGCCCGCCGTCACGACCATCAGGACGCCGAGTCCGAGGGCCGCGAGACGACGCGACGTGCGCGAGGTCCATTTCATGGCATTTCCTTTCGTGTGTTGTCGTCGCCCCAGGCCATCTCTCCTGGGAAGTGGCAGGCGGCCTCGTGACGGGGACCGACTGGTGTGAGTTTGGGGGCGACCTCGCCGCAGAGCGGCCGGTCGTGGCCGACGGGGCAGCGGGCCCGCAGCGGGCAGCCCATCGGGGTGGCCGCGCTGGGGTCGTCGATCAGCTGGCCGAGCGTCGACCGGGCGGTCTGCATGAGCTCGGGGTCCGGCACCGGGGCCGCGAGCAGGAGGCTCACGGTGTACGGGTGCTGCGGGGACTCGAACAGCGCCTCGCTGTCGGCGATCTCGACGATCTCGCCCCGGTACATCACCGCGATCCGGTCGCAGATGTGCTTGGCCACCGCGAGGTCGTGCACGATGAAGAGGTAGGTGAGATCGAACGTCGTCTGCAGTTCGCGCAGCAGGTTCAGCACCTGCGCCTGCACCGACACGTCGAGCGCGGTCACCGGCTCGTCGAGCACCACCAGGTCGGGGTTGAGCACGAGGGCCCGGGCGATGGCGATGCGCTGACGCTGCCCGCCCGAGAAGGCGTGCGCGTTGCGCTCGGCCAGCTCGGGGCGCAGGCCCACGCGCTCCAGCATCGCGAGCGCGCGCTCCCGGCGCTCCTCGGGGTCCTTCACCCCGTGCACGAGCAGCGGCTCCTCGATGAGGGCGCGGATGCTGAAACGAGGGTCGAGGGATCCGTACGGGTCCTGGAAGACCATCTGCATGCGGGCGCGGAGCTTGCGCAGCCGGGCGCCGGAGGCCTTGAGCACGTCCTCGCCGTCGAGCTCGACGGTTCCCGCGTCCGAGTCCTGCAGGCGCAGCACGCAGGTGGCTGCGGTCGATTTGCCGGATCCGGACTCGCCGACGAGGCCGAGCGTCTTGCCCCGCTCGATCGTGAAGGAGACGTCGGCCAGGGCCTTCACCGCGGCGGTGCGCTTGCGCAGGCCACCGCTCGCGGCGAACGTCTTGGTCAGCCCGGTGACCTTGAGCAGGGGCACCCCGTCGGGGCGCGGGGCGGTGTCGGTCGCGGCGGAGGCGGTCGGCGTCAGAGGCGTGTCGGCGTTCACTGGACGAACTCCTTGGCGTAGTGGCAGGCGGCGCTGTGCGGCAGGGGGCCGCGGCCGAGCTGGATCATCACGGGCGTCTGGGTCTGGCAGAGCGGATCCCCATGGCCGCGCTTGCAGCGGGGCTCGAACGAGCACCCGATGATCGGCTTGGTGGGATCCGGCAGCGCGCCCGGGATGCTGGGCAGGATGTCGGTGCGCGGGGTGTCGGGGCGCACGACGCAGTCGATCAGGGCCTGCGAGTACGGGTGCCCCGGCTGGCCGAACAGCTCGGTGACCGGAGCCTCCTCGACGAGCTGTCCGGCGTACATCACCTTCACGCTGTCGCAGTAACCGGCGACGATGCCGAGGTTGTGCGTGATCAGCATGAGCGCGGCACCCCGCTCGCGCACGAGGCGGTCGAGGAGCTCGAGCACCTGGGCCTGGGTCGTCACGTCCAGGGCGGTGGTGGGCTCGTCGGCGATGACGAGGTCGGGGGAGTTGACCAGGGCCATCGCGATCAGCACGCGCTGGCGCATGCCGCCCGAGTACTGGTGCGGGTAGTCGGAGAGGCGCCCCGCCGGATTGGTGATGCCGACCTCGCCGAGTGCGTCCGCGGCGATCTTCCGGGCGGTCGCCTTGTTCACGTTCTGGTGCGCCTGGATGCTCTCCACCATCTGCGCGCCGATCGTGCGGATCGGGTCGAAGGCGCTCATCGGGTCCTGGAAGACCAGCGAGACCTCCTTGCCGCGGAGTCGCGCGAGGTCGGCGTCCTTGCGGCCGCGCAGGCTCTTGCCATTGAGTTCCACGCTGCCCCCGACGACCCGGCCGGGGTGCTGCAGCAGGCCGACGACGGACATCGCCATCGCGGACTTGCCGGATCCGGACTCGCCGACGATCGCGACGCGCTCGCGGCGGTGGATGTCGAAGCTGACCCCGCGGACCGCGGAGACCGTGCCGCCGGGGGTGACGAACTCGGTCTGCAGATCGCGGACCGACAGCAGCACCTGCTTCTCGTCGAAGTCCGTTCCCGCCGGTGCGGGGGCCACCTGACTCATGCTCTCTTCTCCCGGCTCGTCAGTTGCCCACGCGGATGCGCGGGTCGATCAGGGCGTATGCGATGTCGGCGAGGAAGCTCACCGTGACGTAGAGGGCCGCGCTGAGCAGGATCACGCCCTGCACGACCGCGAAGTCCTTCGCGAGGATCGCGTCGACGGTCGCCGATCCGACGCCCGGCCAGGCGAACACTTTCTCGATCAGCACGCTGCCGGTCATCAGCTCGGCGAACAGCAGCGAAGTGGCGGCGACCAGCGGGAGCACCGAGTTCGGGATCACGTGGCGGAGGAAGACCTCACGGCGGCGCAGGCCGCGCGACCGGGACACGACCACGAAGGACTCGCGGGCGCTGTTGCGCAGCTGACCGCGGAACAGCCGGCTGAGGAACGCGAACGGGCCGAGGGCGATCATCGCCGCGGGCAGGATCAGGTGCCACACCGCGTTGATGAAGACGTCGAACTCGCCGGCCTTCAGCGCGTCGATCGTGTAGAAGCCCGACCAGTTCGGCGGCGGGTTCAGGTTCGGCGACAGCCGCCCCTCGGGGCCGGGGAAGATGCCGAGCTGGACCGACAGGATCAGCAGCGCGACGAGGGCCAGCCAGAACGACGGGGTGCCCATCGCGAGCGTCGAGGCCGTGCGCAGCGCGATGTCGGTGCCGCGCTTGCGGCGGTAGACCGCGAACGAGGCGAACAGCATGGCGCTGCCCAGCGCGATGATCACGGCGGTGATGCCCAGCTCCGCCGAGGCCGGCAGGCGGGCGGCCATGAGCTCGCTGACGGGCTGGCCGTTGCTGTAGCTGAACCCCAGGTTGCCGCTGAACATGTTGCCCAGGTAGGTGAGGAACTGCTCGGGCAGCGGCTTGTCCAGGCCCATGGCCTGGCGGATGCCGGCGATGGTCGCGGCGTCTGCGAGGTCGCCGCCGACGAGGCGGGCCGGGTCGCCGGGGAGCTTGCGCAGCAGGATGAAGGAGAAGATCGCGGCGCCGAGGATCGTGGCCAGGGCCACGCCGAGGCGACGGGCGATCGTCGTCAGGAGGGTTTTCGACATCGGTTCGTCTCCTACTCGGATGCCACGTACTCGCCGCGCGGGTCGAGCACCTCGCGGGCGCGGTCGGCGATGACCGTGGTGAGGGACACGGCGATCAGCAGGATCAGGCCGGGGAAGGCCGCGACCCACCACTCGCCGGTGAGGAAGTACTGCTGGCCCTCGGTGATCATGGCGCCCAGCTCGGCCGTCGGCGGCTGGGCGCCGAGGCCGAGGTAGCCGAGGGCGGCGAGGGAGAGCACGGCGGCGCCGAACACGGCGGCCATCTGCAGGATCATCGTCGAGATCAGGTGCGGGAAGATGTGCACGAACAGCACCCGCCGCTCCTTGGCGCCGATCGCCCTCGTCGAGCGGATGAAGTCGAGCGACGAGATCCGCAGCACCTCGCCGCGCAGCGTCCGCATGTACCAGGGGAACGAGTGGATCGACAGGCCGATGACGACGGCCTCGATGCCGGGGCGGAAGGCCATCACGACGGCCATGGCGAGCATGATCGTCGGGAAGCACAGGATCGAGTTCGTGAGCCAGGTGAGGGCCGTGTCGACCCAGCCGCCGAACGCGCCGGCGAGCAGACCGGTCAGGGCGCCGAGGACCGCACCGATCAGGGCGATGATCAGGCCGGCGCCGAGGGAGTTGCGCGCCCCGACGAGCAGACGCGCGACCATGTCCCGTCCGACCGAGTCGGTGCCGAGCAGATGCGCGGCGGACGGCGGCTGGAGCTTGTCGGCCAGGCTGACCGCGTTGGCGTCGATCGGCCACACCATCGGCCCGATGAGCACGATGAGGAACAGCAGCAGGACCCCGGCGAGGCAGGCGGTCAGGATCCTGTCCTTCTTCAGGAAGGCCCGGATCCGTCCCGCCTTGGGCGCCTTCTGGGTGGATGCGATGGTCAGCACGGTCACGGTGCTCATGCCGCTGCCTCCTTCTGCGCGTCGGCCAGTTCCCTCAGCCGGGTGATTCCGCGCCGCAGGTCCGCCCGGCGCTCGGCGATGGTGGTCTCGGGATCCAGGTCGGCCAGGCTCGGGCCGCGGCCCTCGCGGGCGGCCGCCTCGGTGCGCACGGCGCCGGCGACCAGCCGCGTCAGCTCGGCGACGGCGAGGTGCGGTTCGCCGGCGAGCCACTCGTCCTCGAAGATGTCGGCGTCGAAGCGGCCCAGGTGCTGCTCGATCACGAGGGTCGTCGCCGGGGTGGTCGCGAGCACGTCCAGCAGGGCCGCCCAGTCGAGGATCCCGTCGCCCACCGGCCGGAGCCGGCGGCGCAGGCCCTGCTCGATGAAGAACAGGACGACGTCCTCGAGGTGCGTCTGGCGGATGTGCGGGGCGAGCCGGCGGGCGGCCTCGACCGGGTCCTCGCCGCGGACGACCAGGTTGGCCACGTCCAGGCTGACCGCGTAGCGGTCGGGCCCTGCCCGCTCCACGAGCTCGAGCACCTGGTGGCTGGAGAGGTCCTCGTGGGTCTTCACGTTGAGGATCTGGCCCGCGTCCTCGAGCACCGGGCGCAGCTGCGCGAGCCGCCCGGCGATGAGGTCCATCTGCGCGCGGTGCCGGGTCAGGCCGGGGTCGCGCACGGTGCGCGTGAAGCCGAAGATCTGCCGTGCGCCGAGGTCGGCGGCGGCCCGCAGTGACGCCGTGAGATCCGCGATCCGGTCCGCGTCCTCGCCGGAGGGGCCGAGCTCACCGACACCGACCTCGACGAAGAGCCCCGCGTCCGCGAAGGCCTGACCGGCGGCCCTCAGCTCGCCGCCGTCGAGATCGGGGCTGACCGTGCGGCTGTGGGCGAACAGGACCCCGTCCAACCCGGCGTCGCGGGCGACGTCCAGGGCCTCCTGCCACGCACCCGGCTCGATGCCCTGGGTGCGGTCGAGCATCGCTCCGACCTGAAAGACACGGTCCGGCTGCAGCATCGCAAGCGTCCTCTCGCACACCCGCTCATCGCTGAGCGGTTTTGTATACCAGGGATCGTGCCAGACATCTGGTCATCTGACAATCGTCAATTTCGACCGTGACTGCGCGGCGAGATCACCTTTCGATAACGGCGTCGTGGGATGCTTTCGCGGCGCGATGGTCGGGCTGTGATCGATCAGTAAAAGGGCGCGGAATTACGCGGATTTTCCGGAGAAGGAGCGCTCGCCGGACAGAATTTTCCGGCCGTCGGTCACTCCTTTAGCACGTCACCCCGAGGTGCGCATCCGCAAGCATTCGACAGATGTTGAATCCTTGTTCGTCGGATCGCCGCGGAAATCAGGTATCCCAAACGCCGCGGCCGACACGTCGACGGACGTGTCGGCCGCGGCGTCGGGGCCCTTCGGAGGAGCCGGGACGGCTTCGCCGGATCAGGCGGTCTCGACGACGACGGCGATCGTGCCGCCCCCGGCAGGGCCCTGGTGCGTGGCCGATCCGGAGATGTAGATCAGGTTGTCCTGCAGCATCCCGGCGAACATCCCCGCGACGGCCGACTTGAGCTCTGCGCCGTAGCCCGGGACGTGGCTGAGCTGCCGGTGGCCGCGCAGCAGCGGCTCGGGGGCCGGGCCCACCTTGACGTACACGGCGATGACGCGCTTGCGCTGCTCCGGAGTGAGGGGGCCGTCGCCGACCTCGAGGCCGGCCCGGCGCAGGGCCCGGCCGAGCGCCTGCACGTCCAGGAGGTCCTCGATGACGGCGTGCCCGACGCGGAGCGTACCGCCCGCGCCGGCGTGGTTGCCCATCGCGATCACCTGCGTGTGCGGTCCCTCGCCGCCGACGGCCTCCCACGGGTTCGACGAGAACGACGCCTTCCCCGACCACAGCTCGAGCCGGCGCGCGATGTCCTCGTCCGCGGGCAGGTCGGCGCCGTCGAGCGCCACGGCTGCCGAAAGGCCGCCGCTGCCGCTGGCCAGGCGGAACAGGTGCATCTCCTCGAAGTTCTGCAGCGCAGGGTCGCCCGTCGCCTTGAGCTCGTCGTTCGGGACGTAGTAGGTCTTGCCGACGACGTACTCGGCCTCGGCCGCGGTCATCGGCGCGCTCGCGAGCGCGCTCCGGATGGCCGCGACGTTCTCCTCGATGACACGCGCGGTGCCGGTCCAGGCCGGCTGCATGACCGCCGAGCGGGCGGTGCCGACGGCGAGTCGCGGGATCCCGTCCTCCGCCGGTTCCGCGGGACGCCGCGAGTACACGACGACCTGCGGGGTGAGGATCCCGAGCCCGCCGGCCGTGAACACCATCGGGATCCTCTCGATCTCCGCGGTGCTGCGCGTGCCGTGCTCGGCGAGCACGCCGCGCATGGCCGCGTCGGCCTCGACGCGCTCCGGGCCGGAGCCCGTGCCGTCGATCTTGCCGGTGATCGCGATGACCTCGTCCGGACGCAGGCGCCCCTCGTCGATCAGCGCGGTCAGCCCGCGCACGTCCTGGCGGTGATCGATCGGAACGGCGACGGCGTCGACTGCGAACGAATCCTGCATGTCACTCCTCAGCGAGTGGATCGCGGCGGGGCCGCGCGGCGGGTGGGGGCCCCGGAGGGCTTTGGTATGCCATTGTGCCGCATCGACGCCCGGAGGAGTGCGGGGAGTCAGCCGTCCGAAGGGGTCTCCGGTGCCGCGGGCGCCAGGGCGGCGCGGATCCGCCAGGCGAGGATGTCCGCCAGCGACTGCTGCGCGGCCGCGAGGGCCTGCGCGCGGTCGGCGAGGGCGAGCCGCTGAACGGCCTCCTCGGCGAGGGCGTCGTCGTCGCGCCCCTCGCGCGCCAGCACGAGACGCACTCCGAAGCGCTCCTCGTGCTCGTGCGCCAGCTCCTCGAGCCGGGCGAGGCCGCGGTTCTCGGCCCGCGTGACGTCGGTCCGGCGCCGGAACGGGTCGACCCCGGAGAGGGCGTCCAGGAGCGCGGCCTCGTCGAGGTCCATCACGGTGTCCCGGGCGATCGTGGTGAGGGAGGCCGTCGGCTGCTCCGCGGCGGCGGAGTGCACGCGCGCGGCCAGCGAGGGGGAGGGGGACACCTCGTCGATCAGCCGGGCGGCGTCCTGCTCCGACATCTCCGTGTTCGCGTGTTCTGGGGCGGCCCGCGTCATCGAGGTCCTTTCTCACCGTTGTGAGACCACAGCCTAACCGCGTGTTCCGCCTGCTCCGGCCCCGACGGATCCGCCCCGGACGGATCCGGGCCCTGCGTCATCGCTCGACGAGGACCCCGTCCTCGTCGGCGTAGAGGCGCGCGCCGGGGCGGAACGCGACGTCGCCGAAGCGCACGACGGCGTCGACCTCGCCGGACCCGGTCTTGCCGCTCTTGCGCGGGTTCGTGCCGAGGGCCTTGACGCCGAGCGGCAGCCGGCCGATCGCGGCGCTGTCGCGGATCGCGCCGTGGATGACGACGCCCGCCCACCCGTTGTCGACGGCGCTCTGCGCGATCATGTCGCCCATCAGCGCGGTGCCGAGGGATCCGGCTCCGTCGATCACGAGCACCGCGCCGTCGCCGGGCGTGGCGAGCAGATCCTTGACGAGCTGGTTGTCCTGGAAGCAGCGCACCGTCCGGATCGGGCCCTCGAACGCGACGCTGCCGCCGAAGTCGCGCAGCGGCAGCGGCAGGGACTGCAGGGCGTCGCCGTGCTCGTCGTAGAGGTCTGCGGTGGAGGTCATGGTGAGGATCCTTCGGCTCGATCGGGGTCGTTGAGCGACGACGCGCGAAGCGCGACGGAGACGGAACGCGGTGACCTGTCGAGCATGCCAGATCACCGCGTTCCGTCTCGCTCGGCCGTCGGCCGTGCTCGCTCAACGACCCCGGGGTGTGGTTGTCAGCTGAACTGGTTCATGGTGTTGTGCTGACCGCCCGCCTTGAGGGCGGCGTCGCCGGCGAAGTACTCCTTGTGGTTGTCGCCGAGGTCGGATCCCGCCATGTTCTGGTGCTTGACCGTGGCGATCCCGCCGCGGATCTCGCGGCGCTGCACGCCCTTCACGTACGCGAGCATGCCCTCGTCGCCGAAGTAGCCCTTCGCGAGGTCGTCCGTCGACAGCGCCGCCGTGTGGTAGGTCGGCAGCGTGATGAGGTGGTGGAAGATCCCGGCGCGGGCGGAGCCGTCGCGCTGGAACGTCCGGATCCTCTCGTCGGCCAGGCGCGCCAGCTCGGTGTCGTCGTACTCGACGTTCATCAGGGCGCCGCGGTCGTACGCCGACACGTCCTCGCCCTGCTCGGCGAGGGCGTCGTACACCTGCTGGCGGAAGTTCAGCGTCCAGTTGAACGACGGGCTGTTGTTGTAGACCAGCTTCGCGTCCGGGATCTCCGCGCGGATCGCGTCGACCATGCCGGCGATCTGCTCGACGTGCGGCTTCTCGGTCTCGATCCAGAGCAGGTCGGCGCCGTTGCGCAGCGAGGTGATGCAGTCGAGCACGACGCGCTCCTCGCCGGTCCCGGCACGGAACCGGTACAGGTTGCTGGCCAGGCGCTTCGGCCGCACCAGCGCGCCGTCGCGCGTGATGACCACATCGCCGTTGCCGAGGTCGCCGGCCGAGATCTCTTCGACGTCGAGGAACGAGTTGTACCGGTCGCCGAGGTCGCCGGGCTCGTGGGTGACGGCGATCTTCTGGGTGAGCCCGGCGCCGAGCGAGTCGGTGCGGGCGACGATGATCCCGTTGTCGATGCCGAGCTCGAGGAAGGCGTAGCGGACCGCGTTGAGCTTGGCGATGAAGTCCTCGTGCGGCACGGTGACCTTGCCGTCCTGGTGGCCGCACTGCTTCTCGTCCGACACCTGGTTCTCGATCTGGATCGCGCAGGCGCCCGCCTCGATCATCTTCTTGGCGAGCAGGTACGTCGCCTCAGGGTTGCCGAATCCGGCGTCGATGTCCGCGATGATCGGGACGACGTGGGTCTCGTAGCCGTCGATCTGGGACTGGATGAACTCGGCCGCAGTCTCGTCTCCCGCCACGCGCGCCGCGTCGAGCCGGGTGAAGAGCAGGTCGAGCTCGCGGGCGTCGGCCTGGCGGAGGAACGTGTAGAGCTCCGCGATCAGCGCGGGCACCGCGGTCTTCTCGTGCATCGACTGGTCCGGCAGAGGGCCGAACTCGGAGCGGAGCGCGGCGACCATCCACCCGGACAGGTAGAGGTAGCGCTTGTTCGTCGACTTCAGGTGCTTCTTGATCGAGATGAGTTTCTGCTGCCCGATGAAGCCGTGCCAGACCCCGAGCGACTGGGTGTACAGCGACGAGTCCGCGTCGTACTCGGCCATGTCGCGGCGCATGATGTCGGCGGTGTACTGCGCGATCTCGAGCCCGGTCCGGAAGCGGTTCTGCGCCCGCATCCGGGCGGCCGCCTCGGGGTCGATGGCGTTCCAGGGGGAGCCGTGCTCCTCCTTCAGAGCCCGGATGGCGTCGATGTCGTCCTGGTAGTGGGTCATGTCCATGTCCTTCGTGGGTGGGGCGGGTGTCGGTCGGCGTCGGGACGGATCAGTCGGTCTCGCGCAGGAAGCGGGCGTAGGCGGGCAGCGTCAGGAACGCCGGGAACTCGGGGCGCAGCGCGACCTCGCGGAACACCTCGGCGGCGTCGTCGAACCGGTCGCCGGCGAAGCGCGTCGATCCGGCCAGCTCATCCCCGATCAGACCCTCGACGTGCTCGACCGTGATGGGGGTGCCCTCCGCGGTGATCTGGCCCTGCTGGATCCACTGCCACACCTGCGAACGGCTGATCTCGGCCGTCGCGGCATCCTCCATGAGGTTGTCGATCGCGACGGCGCCGATCCCGCGCAGCCACGCCTCGATGTAGCGGATCGCCACGGAGACGTTGTCGCGCACGCCCTCGGAGGTGATGGGGCGTCCGATGTGCACGTCGAGCAGATCCTCCGCCTGCACCTGCACCTCGGCGCGCTCCCGGCCGAGCTGATTCGGGCGGTCGCCGAGCACGGCGTCGAACTCGGCCCGCGCCGTGGGGATGAGGTCGGGGTGGGCCACCCAGGTGCCGTCGAAGCCGTCGCCGGCCTCGCGCTTCTTGTCGGCGGCGACCCGCTCGATCGCCCGGGCGGTCGCCTCGGGGTCGCGGCGGTTCGGGATGAACGCGCTCATGCCGCCGATGGCATACGCCCCGCGCTTGTGGCAGGTCTGCACGAGCAGCTCGGTGTAGGCCCGCATGAACGGCACCGTCATGGTGACCTCGCTGCGGTCCGGCAGCACGAAGCGGGCACCGCGGCCGCGGTAGTTCTTGATGATCGAGAAGATGTAGTCCCAGCGACCGGCGTTCAGGCCCGCGCAGTGCTCGCGCAGCTCGAACAGGATCTCCTCCATCTCGAATGCGGCGGGCAGCGTCTCGATCAGCACGGTCGCGCGGACCGTGCCCCGGGGGATCCCGAAGTACTCCTCGCTGAACGTGAACACGTCGTTCCAGAGCTTCGCCTCCTCGCTCGACTCGATCTTGGCGAGGTAGAAGTACGGGCCGCGGCCGGCGTCGATGAGCGCCTGCGCGTTGTGGAAGAAGTACAGCCCGAAGTCGACGAGCGAGCCCGAGGCGTCCAGCCGCCGGCCGGTGCGGTCGGTGAAGGCGAGGTGCTTCTCGGACAGGTGCCAGCCGCGCGGCCGCATCACGATCGTGGGCGTCCGCCCGGCGGTGACGCGGTACGCGCGTCCGTCGTCGCCGGTGTGCGTGAGCCGGCCGCGGATCGCGTCGCGCAGGGTCAGCTGGCCGCCGATGACGTTGCGCCAGGTGGGGCTGGTGGCGTCCTCCTGGTCGGCGAGCCAGACGTTGGCGCCGGAGTTCAGCGCGTTGATCGTCATCTTCGGATCGGTCGGCCCGGTGATCTCCACGCGGCGGTCCTCGAGGCCAGGGCCGGCGCCGGCGACGCGCCAGTCGGCGTCGTCGCGGATGTGCCGGGTGTCGTCGCGGAAGCGCGGGTCGTGCCCGTTGCCGATCTCGAAGCGCCGGCGCATCCGGTCGGCGAGGCGGTCGTGGCGGCGGCCGCCGAAGCGGTGATGCAGCTCGGTGAGGAAGGCGACGGCGGCCGGCGTGAGGATCTCGCCGAAGCGCTCGTGCATCGGGCCGGTGATGTGCATCGCCGGGCCCTCGCTCGCGGCGACAGCGGTGCCGACGGTCCGGATCGGGGCGGTCGGCGACGCAGCGGGAATGGTCATGATCTGTCTCCTCCGTGAGATGTCGGTCAGGCGCCGGATGGCTTGGCAACCACTCTGAGCGAAGAACCGACCCTCTCCCCGCCAAAATCGTGGTGAAGTTTGATCGAAATTCTGTTTTCGTGACAGAATCGGGCCCTGTGGGGTCGTTGAGCGAGCGAAGCGAGACGAAACGTCCGTCGCCGACGGGCGGCGTTTCGTCTCGGTCGCCGGCGGCGTCCTCGCTCAACGACCCCAAGGAGACCCGCATGACAGAAGAGGTCGACGCCCTCACGATCGGCCGACGGATCCGCCGGCTCCGTCTCGCCGCCGGGATGACGCTCGAGGAGCTCGCCGCCGCCGTCGAGCGCGCGCCCAGTCAGCTGTCCATGATCGAGACCGGCAAGCGCGAGCCGAAGCTCACCCTGCTGCAGTCGATCGCCCGGGCGCTCGGCACCACGATCGACCAGATCCTCGCCGACGAGCCGCTCGACGAGCGGGCCGGCATGGAGATCGCCGTCGAGCGCGCGATGAAGGGGCAGACCTTCCGGGCGCTCGGGATCGCGCCGTTCCGGATCGCGAAGTCGGTGCCCGACGAGGCGCTCTCCGCGATGCTCGCCCTGCACGGCGAGATCGAGCGGCTCCGCGACGAGCGCGCCGCCACGCCGGAGGAGGCGCGGCGCGCCAACCTCGAGCTGCGCCACCTCATGCGCCGGCAGGACAACCATTTCCCGGAGCTCGAGGCGAAGGCCGCCGAGATCCTCGCCGCGGTCCGGCACGGCGGAGGCCCGCTCACCCAGCGCACCGCGAGCGACATCGCCGCGCATCTCGGCTTCACCCTGCACTACGCGGCCGACCTGCCGCAGTCGACCCGCAGCGTCGCCGACCTCGCGCACGGCCGGCTGTACCTGTCCAGCCGGGTCGCGGACCGCGGCGACTCCCGCGCCGCCGTGCTGCAGGCGCTGTCCAGCCGGATCCTCGGACACGCCGAGCCCCGCAGCTACGCCGAGTTCCTCCGCCAGCGCGTCGAGACGAACTACCTCACCGGTGCCCTGCTGATGCCCGAGGAGCACCTCGTGCCCGTGCTGCAGGACGCCAAGCAGCGCCGGGCGATCTCGATCGAGGACCTCCGCGACGCCTATTCGGTGTCGTACGAGACGGCCGCGCACCGGTTCACGAACCTCGCGACCCGGCACCTCGGGATCCCCGTGCACTTCCTCAAGGTGCACGAGTCCGGCACGATCACGAAGGCGTACGAGAACGACGACGTGAACTTCCCGACCGACCGGCTCGGATCCATCGAGGGGCAGATGTGCTGCCGGCGCTGGACCAGCCGCGTCGTGTTCGAGGAGGAGGACCGGTTCAACCCGTACTACCAGTACACCGACACCGGCAACGGCACGTACTGGTGCACCGCGCGCGTCGAGCCCTCGAGCGAGGGCCTGCACTCGGTGAGCGTGGGTGTGCGCTTCGACGACACCAAGTGGTTCATCGGGCGCGACACCCCGAACCGCGGCGTCTCCACGCACTCCGTCGAGGTGTGCTGCCGGCGGGCGCCCGCCGAGCTCGAGGTGCGCTGGCGGGAGCAGTCCTGGCCGAACGTGCGCACTCCGCGCACGCTCCTGGCCACGCTGCCGACGGGAGCGTTCCCGGGCGTTGACACGACCGACGTGTACGAGTTCCTCGAGGCGCACGCCCCGCGCTGATCGCAGAGCCGCACTCTGAACCGTCGTCGTTGTCGTCGTTGCCGTCGCTGTCGTAGTTGTCATCGCTTTCGGGGCGGCGTCCACCCGTTCACTGGTCGCGACACGCCCCCATTCGGCCCGTTCGGCGGCGTGTCGCGACCAGTGAACGGGTGGGAAGCCCGTCGCCGGGGGAGGGCTCGCCCGGCGACGGGACGCGTTGCGCCATCGTTACCTTCAAGATTGCATAGTCAAGATTGACTATGTTACTTTCGGTGGGCCATCAACGATGAACGGCCGAGAAGGGACCCCCATGGCACTCTCCCCCGCGGTTAAGACCCGAACCCGCATCGCCGCCGCGCTCACCTGCGTGATCGCCGCCACGCTCGCCCTGAGCGCCTGCTCGCAGTCGGCGAGCGGCGCCGCCCTCCCGAAGAACGCGGCGGTCGACGCCACCACCTGCAAGCGCAACCAGGACGCCGGCACGATCACGTACATCTCCGGTTACGGCTACTCGGCCAGCGCCGGCCAGCTCGACGTGTTCCTCGCCAAGGAGCTGGGCTACTTCGACGCCCTCTGCCTGAAGGTCGACATCAACGCCTCCGGCGCGAACGGGCAGCAGCTCGTCGCGAGCGGCCAGGCGCAGTTCACCGCCCTCGGATCCGCATCCGACGTCATGCTCGCCGCCGCGAACAGCAAGAACCTCACGGCGGTCGCGACCTACGGCACGACCTCGCCGTTCTCCATCTTCGGCAACGAGAAGCTGAAGAGCCTGAAGGACCTGCAGAGCGGATCCCTGGGCTACTTCATCAACCTCACGCCGATCGCCTCGGCCATGCTCGACAACGCCGGCGTCGACGTGTCCAAGGTCGACAAGGTCAAGATGACCAACTACGACCCGACGGTGGTCGTGCGCGACCAGGTCGACGCGATCGTCGGCTACGCCTCGAACCAGCCCGAGGCCCTGCGTGCGGCGAAGCAGCCGTTCAGCGAGTTCAAGCCCGCCGACTTCGGCGTCAAAGGCACCTACAACGTGATGGAGGCGAACTCGCGCTTCCTCAAGGAGCACCGCGAGGTGGCCGCCGACTTCATGCGCGCGAGCCTCAAGGCGCTGCGCTACTGCCTCGACTCCTCCGACGCGTGCATCGACAAGATCGCGAAGCTCGCGAAGGACAACAACCAGGGCGCCGCGTTCCCGCGCGACCAGCTCGCCCGCACCTGGGCCGTCGAGTCCCAGTGGGTGAAGGAGAGCACCGGCGGCAACCCCGGGGTGCAGAGCGAGGCCATGTGGCAGCCCGAGTACAAGATCGTGCAGAAGTACGGCGACGTGAAGACCCTGCCCGCCCTCAAGGACATGATGGACACGAAGCTCGTGTCCGACCTCTACAAGGGCGACACGCTGATCTGGCCGGGGAGCGGCAAGTGACCTCCCCGTCCGGTGCGGGGGTCGAGGTCCGGAACGTCCACAAGTCCTTCCGCGTGGACGGGCAGTCGGTCACGGTGCTCGACGACGTCAGCCTCACGATCGGCATGGGCGAGTTCGTCTCGGTCATCGGACCCTCGGGCTGCGGCAAGTCGACGCTGCTGAAGGTCGTCGCCGGCCTGCTCGATGCGGACTCCGGATCCGTCACGATCGACGGGGAGAGCGTCTCCTCCGCCTCGGCGGACAAGAAGATCGGCCTCGTCCCGCAGTCCCCCGCGCTGCTGCCGTGGAAGACCGTGCTGGAGAACGTGCAGCTGCCGCTGAACGTGAACCGCCGATCGAACGGCGGGCGTTCGATCGGCGACGCCGAGACGCTGCTCGGCCGGTTCGGCCTGGGGGCGGCGACGAAGAAGTACCCCGGGCAGCTGTCCGGGGGCATGCAGCAGCGCGCCGCCATCGCGCGGGCCTTCGTGTTCGACCCGGCGATCATGCTCATGGACGAGCCGTTCTCGGCCCTCGACGAGATGAACCGCGACCTGCAGCGGATCGCGCTGCTGGACTTCTGGCAGTCGAACCGCAAGGCGGTCATGTTCGTGACGCACTCCGTGCCGGAGGCGATCATGCTCTCCGACCGGATCGTCGTGATGGCCGCCCACCCCGGCCGGATCGCCGAGATCATCGACGTCGACCTGCCGCGACCCCGCAACGAGGACGTGTACGCGACGGACGCGTTCCGCGACCTGGAGAAGATCGTGCGCGACGCGCTGCGTGCGCAGACGGAGAGGGCCCATGTCTGAGATGGCCGTTCGAGACACCACCGCGACGCTCGCCGCCGCCCAGGTCCGCAGCGGCGCCCGGGCCCGGCGGATCCCGTCCTGGCTGCGCTGGGGCGCCTGGCTGCCGACGGTGGTCACGTTCCTCATCGCCGCGCTGCTCTGGCAGATCGTGGCCTGGACGAACCCCTACGTCCTGCCCACGCTCGACGCGATCGCGGGCAGCCTCGGCCAGGACGCCGGGATGTACGGATCCAATTTCCTCACGACGCTGCTCGAGGTCGTCGTCGGTGCCGCGATCGGCATCGTCGCCGGATTCGCGCTGGCCGTCGTGATGGCCGAGTTCGCCCTCATCGAGCGGGCCGTGATGCCGCTCGTGATCATCGTGATGGTCACCCCGATCGTCGCGATCGCCCCGGCGCTCGTGGTCGCCTTCGGGTTCGGCATGATCCCGAAGTTCATCGTCACCGCGCTCGTGGTGTTCTTCCCGATGCTGGTCAACTCGCTCGCGGGGCTCCGCGACGTCGACAAGCGCGCACTCGACGTCTTCAAGACGCTGCACGCCAGTCGCTGGGAGATCTTCCGCGAGCTGCGCTTCCCGGGCAGCATGCCGTATGTGTTCGCGGGTCTGCGGATCGCGCTTCCGCTCGCCGTGGTCGGCGCGGCGGTCGCGGAGTTCGTCGCGGCCGGTCAGCAGGCGGGCCTCGGATCCCTCGTCACGACCTCCGCCGCGCAGGCGAACCTCCCGGTCACCTGGGCCAGCATCACCCTGCTCTGCGTGCTCGGGGTGCTCCTCATCGTCCTGCTCGCCGTCGCCCGCAAGCGCGTGCTCTGGTGGAGCGACGGCGAGGTCACCGCCAAGTAGGCACCGGATCCGGATCCCGGAGCGCCGCGCGCCGCGAGCGCTCCGGGGTTCCTCCGGCGCGCCCGAAACCCTTCGTCCCCGATCCCTCGACAGGAAGGCATCACCATGGCCAAGCAGCTGCGACTCGGACTCTTCGAGAACGCCCAGGCGAACGACTCCGGAACCGCGACCTGGCGGCACCCGGACAACAAGCGCTACCTCTTCGACAAGCTCGAGTACTGGCGCGACACCGCCCGCATGGTCGAGGACGCGGGCTTCGACTTCCTCTTCCTCGCCGACGCGTGGGGCTGGGCCGACGTCAACGGCGCCCGCCCCGACGTCTGCTCGGTCGAGGGGCTGGACCTGCCCCGCCTCGACCCGGCCATCATCCTCGGCGCGCTCATCCCGGAGACCTCGCGGCTGGGCCTCGTCGCCACCGGGTCCACCCTGCTCGAGCCGCCGTACGCCTTCGCCCGCCGGATGGCGACGCTGGACATCCTCTCCGGCGGACGGATCGGCTGGAACGTGGTCACGACGGGCACCGCCGACACCGCGGTGCAGGGCTTCGGCGTGCCGATGGTCGGCCACGACGAGCGCTACCTGATGGCCGACGACTTCATGCAGGTCGTCTACAAGCTGTGGGAGCAGGCCTGGGAGGCCGGGGCGCTCGAGCGCGACAAGGACGGGCGGTTCGCGGATCCGTCCAAGGTGCACCGGATCGCGCACGAGGGCGCGTACTTCCGCTCGCACGGCTTCGGCAACACCGCGCGCTCCCCGCAGGGCACGCCCGTGCTGTTCCAGGCCGGGGCGTCGCCGGCCGGGCGCGAGTTCGGCGGCAAGCACGGCGAGGCGATCTTCGTCGGCAGCGGCACCGTCGAGCAGCTGCTCGCGCACTCCACTGCGATCCGCGCCGAGGCCGTGAAGAACGGCCGGGCCGCGAGCGACGTGAAGATCATGTCGGCGTTCGCCGCCGTCGTCGGCAGCACCGAGGAGGAGGCCCGCCGCAAGTACGCCGAGGTCGCCGATGCGCAGAACCCCGACGTGACGGTCGCGTCGTACGCCTGGTTCACGGGCCTCGACCTCTCCGCCTACGCGCCGGAGACCCCGATGGCGTCACTCAGCACGGAACTGTCGCAGACCCAGGTCGCACGCTTCGCCGACAAGACCGTCGGCGACGTGCTCGGCGACTGGCACGCGCACGGCGTCGGCGCCCGCCCGATCGTGGGCACGCCCGAGCAGGTCGCCGACCGGATGATCGAGCTCGCCGACGGCGCCGACCTGGACGGCTTCCTGTTCTCGCCGGTCATCCCGCCGGCATCGACGGCCGACTTCATCGAGCACGTGCTGCCGATCCTCCGCGAGCGGGGCGCGATCGCGGCGCCCTCGGACGAGCCGCAGAGCCTGCGCGAGCGCCTGATCGGCACGCCGACCGCCGCGCTCGCCGACTCGCACGTCGGATCCTCTTTCCGCGCCGCGTGAGTAGGGTGGCGGACATGCCCGTCGTCACCGTCGTGGGGAGCGCGAACCTCGATCTCGTGGTCGAAGTGGCGCGTCTCCCCGCGGTCGGCGAGACCCTGCTCGGGCGGGCCGTCGGCCGGTTCCCGGGCGGGAAGGGGTTGAACCAGGCGGTGGCCGCCGCGCGCTCGGGTGCGACGACGCGGCTGTGCGCCGTGGTGGGCGAGGACGAGGCCGGCGACGTCCTGCAGCGCGCGGCGCGGGACGCCGGCGTCGTCGGCGACCTGCGCCGGACCCCGGCCGCGCCGACCGGCGTCGCGCACGTCTTCGCGATCGGCGGCGACAACAGCATCGTGGTCGCGGCGGGTGCGAACGGCGAGCTCCGCACGGAGGACGCCGTGCGCGAGGTCGCCGGCGCCGCCGTGGTGCTGGCTCAGCTCGAGGTGCCGCTGGACGCGGTCGCCGCCGCCCTCGCCGCCGGACGGGCGGGCGGATCCGTCACGCTCCTGAACGCGGCCCCCGCCGCGGACGACGTCCTCGGGATGCTCGCGGACGTCGACGTGCTGATCGTCAACGAGACGGAGTGCGCGGAGCTCGGCGGTGTCGAGCGCCTGCACGTGGCCGGGGCGCGGACGATCGTCCGCACGGCCGGTGGCGACGGCGTCGCGCTGCACCGGGCGGGGGAGCGGCCCCTGCACGTGCCGGCGTTCCGGATCGACCCGGTCGACACGACCGGGGCCGGCGACGCGTTCTGCGGTGCGCTCGCGGCGGCCCTCGCGGGTGGCGCCGCGATCGAGGACGCGCTCGTTCGCGCCTCGGCGGCCGGGGCGATCGTCGCCCGGCACCTCGGTGCGACGACGGCGGAGCTGACCCCCGCCGCGATCGACGCGCTCATCGCGCGCTGAGCCGTCCGGTCCCGGCTCAGCCGTCGGCGGCCCGGGGCACCGGATCCGCCGGGGCCGGCGTCTCCCCGGCGAACACGTACTCACCGGCGCGGAGGCGGGTGATCAGCGCGAGCGCCCACTCCTTCTCCGCCGTGAGCCGCGCGGTGGACAGGTCGAAGATCTCGCGCACGTACTTCGGCGTCGTCTCCGAGCGCAGCGTGTCCTGCACGTGGAAGCCGTTGGTCGTGATGATCGCGTCGCTCTTGCTCAGCCGGTTCTCCAGGCCCGCGATCACCTCCTGCCGGCTGAGCACGAACATGAACGACGCGATCGTCATGATCGCCTCGGTGTCGAACGGCTTCACGTCCCACAGGTTCTCGCGGAGCATGCGCTGCAGCTCGACCTCGCCGGACGGGGTGATCCGGTAGGTGGTGCGCGCGGGGCGCTTGCCCTCGACGACCGTGCCGTTCTCGGCGATGTAGCCGTCGACCTCGAGGGCGCGCAGGGCGTTGTAGATGGAGCCGGGCTGGATGTGCGCCCACTCGTCGATGTGCCACGTCATCAGCTCGCGGCGCAGGAAGTAGCCGTGCACGGGCTGGAACTGCTTGACGGCTCCGAGGACGACGAGACGCGTGGTCGACATGCCTTCATGCTAGCGGCGCGAGTGGATCCGCCGTTGTTTTGTATGTTCAAACTGGTTTATGCTCTTATATAGTCAAAGTTGACTAATGAAAGGACGCCGAGATGTCGACTGCCGTGACCGAGCCCCTCTCCCGGGACCGCGCCCTCCGACGGGCCTTCTCGCTGTATCCGACCGGCGTCGTGGCGCTCGCCGCGATGGTCGATGGTGCGCCCGTCGGCATGGCGGTCAACTCCTTCACCTCGATCTCGCTCGAGCCCGCCCTCGTCGCCGTCAGCGCGGCACGCACCTCGAAGACCTGGCCGCAGCTCAGCTCCGTCCCGGAGCTCGGCATGAGCGTGCTCGCCGCCGACCAGGAGTCCTTCAGTCGACGCCTCTCCGCCCGGGAAGGCGACCGCTTCGGTGACCAGGCGCGGACGGTCTCCCCGGGCGGCGCTCTTCTCATCGAGGGGGCGTCGCTGTGGCTGACCTGCCGTCCGCACGCGACCTACGACGGCGGCGACCACGAGATCGCCCTGTTCGAGATCGCCGACGTGCAGGTGTTCGACGACGTCGAGCCGCTCGTCTTCCATCAGAGCCGGTACCGCAGCATCCTCGGCGACGCGCCCCGTCCGTGATCCCGGAGCTCACCGGACTCGTCGTCCAAGGCGACGGCCGCGGCCGCGCGCTCGGCTTCCCCACGGCGAACCTGCACTGCGACGGCGGCGGGCTGCCGGCGGACGGGATCTACGCGGCCTGGGCCGCCGTCGACGGCGAGGCGCGGGAGTGGGAGGCGAGCGTGAGCGTCGGCGCGAACCCGACCTTCGACGGCCTGCGCGAGCGCCGTGTGGAGGTGCATCTGCACGACGCCGACCTCGATCTGTACGGACTGCGGATGCGGATCCGCCTCGTCGCGTTCCTGAGGCCGACGCTCCGGTTCGACGATGCCGAGGCGCTCATCGCGCAGACGGTCCTCGATGTCGAGCAGTGCCGGCGGATCCTGGCGGGAAGGGTCGACTGAGGGGAGCGGATCCGATCACGATCCGCGCGGACCCCCGGTGAGCGCCCCGACGAGCGTGGTCAGTCCGAACTCGAACGCCTCGTCGACGCTGCCGCCGAGCTGGAACGCGCCGGCCTGCTCCATGGTGCAGAAGCCGTAGACCCAGGCGGTCAGCGTGCGGGCGGCGGGAAGAGGGTCGTCGCCGGCGGTCGCCGTCCGGACCGCGGCGAGCAGAGTCTCGATGAGAGGACTCAGGGCGCTCGCGGAGGGCCCCGCCTCGGGGGAGGGGGCGGAGAACAGCAGAGCGGCGGCGCGGGGCGCGCGGACGCTGAACGCCCGGACCGCGTGCGCGATCCCGGTCAGCACGACCGCGGGATCCGCCGAGGAGCCGACGACCGTCGCGACGTCGGCGCCGAGCTCGCGGGCGGCGTCGTCGGCGGCGAGGCGGAGCAGGTCGTGCCGGTGCGCGACGTGCTTGTAGAGGCTCGGCGGGCGCACGCCCACGGCGGCCGCGACCGCGCTGACGGTGACCGCGTCGATCCCGTCGCGCTCGGCGATCTCACGCGCGGCGGCGGCGAGGGCGTCGGTCGTGACGCGCTGCGGTGCGGGCATGGGATCCTCCTGATTCTGTTTCCGATCATAAGGCTATTGACAGTAGCCATGATAGCTATATAACGTAGCCATCATGAACGCACAGCTTCTCCGGATCGGCGACGACATCGTCGCCATGCACGCCGTCGTCACGGACGAGGGCGTCACGCTCATCGACGCGGGCCTGCCGGGCGACCGGCGGATCCTGCAGGACGCGCTCGCGGGCGCAGGCCGCACCCTCGACGACATCCGCGGCGTCGTGCTCACGCACGGCGACGGCGATCACATCGGCGTCGCCGAGTGGCTGCGCGCCGAGCACGGCGTGCCGACTTTCGTGCACGAGGCCGACGCCGGCCGGGCGAAGGGCGAGAAGGCGCCGTCGTCCTCGGGCGGCGCGTGGAAGCTCGGGCCCGCGCTGCGGTTCTTCGGCACCGCGCTGCGGCGCGGCGCGCTGCGCACCACGCACCTGGGCGAGGTCCGCACCGTCCGCGACGGCGACGTGCTCGACCTCCCCGGCGCCCCCGAGATCATCGGGATGCCCGGTCACTCGCCCGGGTCGATCGCGATCCGCATCCCCGCCGTCGACGCGCTGTTCGTCGGCGACGCGATCACGACCCGGCACGTGCTGAACGGATCCGAGGACGTGCAGATCGGGCCGTTCAGCGATGCTCCGGAGCAGACGCCGGAGAGCCTCGAACGCCTCCGCGCCCTGCCGGAGCGGAGCATCGTCGTCGGCCACGGCCCGATCTTCCGCGGCACCGCGGCGGACATGCTCGCTGCCCTGAAGCGCTGAGCTCCCGCGCCGATTCGCGGTGACCGATTCGCGGTGACCGTTTCGTCTCGCTCCTCGCTGCGCGACGGGCTCGCTCAGCGACCGGAAGACGAGACGGGCTCGCTCAGCGACCGAAAGACGAGACGGGCTCGCTCAGCGACCGAAAGACAACGGGCTCACGCAGCGACCGGACGGTCGGGTCGGGGGGTGGGTCCGGACGATCGCGTCAGGCGATGAGTTCGGTGCGGGCTCTGCCGCCGGGCCGTGGGGTGCGTTTCGGGTCGATGTGTGGGGGTGGTAGGAACCAGACCTTCGCGCGGGTGCCGATGCCGTCGATGTGGATGTCCCAGGCGTTGTCGTGGATGAGGTGGTGGCAGGTTTCGCAGAGCAGGATCCCGTTGGTGAGGTCGGTGGGGCCGGTGTCTCTGGCCCACCAGCGGATGTGGTGGGCCTTGGTCATCTGGGGCGGGAGCCCGCAGAACGCGCAGCCGCCGTCGCGTTCGGCGAGGGCGAGCCGCTGCGCCGGGGTGAACAGGCGGCGGGTGCGTCCCCAGTCCAGGACCTCGCTGTCCGCCCCGCATACCCAGGGGATGACTCCGCCGTCGGCGGCCATCCGCCGGATCGTGCCGATGCTGACCGGCTGGTCGGTCCCGTCGATGAGCCCGTACCCGGTGCCGTGTTCGAGGTCTTCCAGGTCGACGCGGACGACGACGGTCGCGCCGTTCAGCGGGCCGGTGCTCTCACAGGACAGGTCGTGCTCGGCGAGGTGCACGAGCGCGTCGGCCTGGATCTGCCCGAGCGGGCGCCGGTCCGCGTCCGCCGCGGCCGGGTCGCGGCCGTCGCGTTTCGCGGCGAACTCCGCCGAGACGTACCCGTGCACAGCAGCGAGGAGCGGCGCGGCCTTGTCCGGCGCGAAGGCGCCGTTCAGGTGGAGCATGCCGTCCCGCTGGAACATCGACAGCGACGTCCGCGCCCGCAACTCGTCCTCCCTGGGCGCGACACCGTCCGGATCCAGGTGCGCCTCGGTGCGCGCGATCAGCTTGCGCACCTCATCCAACGACAGGCCGGCCGCCTTCTCCACGAGGAGTTCCTCGGCCTCGGCGGCCACCGAGCGCCCCACGCGAAGCAAGACCCGGTCCAGGAACGTCACGATCGCGTCGGCCGCTGCCGCCGCGATCCGCCCCCGGCACATCGCGTCCCGCACGACGGGGAACTTCGCCGGCAGCACCTCGCCGAGCAGGTTCGTGCGCCGCGCGGTCGCCTCGCCGAGCTTCACCAACCGGGCGGCATCCCCCGTCGACGTGCCTGTCGTCGTCGCGATCAGCTGCGCCGAGCTGCGGAACCCCTGCTGCCTCGCGAGTGAGTCCGGTCCCAGCTCCCGCCGCGACTCACGCGCGAGACCCGCCGCCACTTCCGCATGCACCGCATCCGTGGTCCGGCGCAGCACACCGAGCGCGTTGTTCACCGCGATCAGCTGCGCCCGGGAGAGATCGGCCCCGCCGTCCGCGTCCGCCCACGAATCCTGCACAAGCGCGACCGCTTCGAGGAGAGGGGCGAGGCTGCTGGACATGCTCCGATCCTACCAACAATCGAAGATTTGTTCTAGTCTTTTCCGCAAGAACTTTCCGACCGAATCGGCCCTCGTGAGAGGACGCCACGTTTCGTCTCGCTCCTCGCTCCGCTCGGTGCTCGCTCAACGACCGGGCGAAGGGCTCGCTCAACGACCGCGGGAAGGGCTCGCTCAACGACCGCGGGAGGGACTCGCTCAACGACCGCGGGAAGGGCGCGTTCAACGACCGCGGGAAGGGCTCGTGCAACGACCGCGGGAAGGGCTCGTGCAACGACCGCGGGAAGGGCGCGTTCAACGACCGCGGGAGGGACTCGCTCAACGACCGAGGACAGGGCTCGCTCAACGGCCGGGGGAAGGGCGCGTTCAACGACCGCGGGAAGGGGTCGCTCAACGACCGCGGGAAGGGCTCGCTCAACGACCGGAGGAAGGGCTCGCTCAACGACTGCGGGACGGGCTCGCTCAACGACCGCGGGAAGGGCTCGCTCAACGACCGGGGGAAGGGCTCGCTCAAACACCAAGGACAGGGCTCGCTCAACGATCGAGGACAGGGCTCGCTCGACGACCCGGGGTGCGTTCCCGGTCGTCGTCCGACACTTCGGCTCGCCTCGCTCGCTCGGTGCGGATCTCCGTGAGACGAGACGCCGGCCGCTCACTCCGCGGCGGTGCGCAGCGTCGCCCAGAGCTCGGCGCGGGCGGGGAAGGATCCGAGGTCCATGCCGAGGATCGACGAGGCCTGCGCGATCCGGGTGCGCAAGGTGTGCCGGTGCACGCCCAGGGCGGCGGCCGCCGACTCCAGGCGGGCGTCGTGCTCGAGCCAGACCCGCAGCGACTGCTCGAGTCCTCCCTCGCCCTCATGGCCGTCGCGGGCGTCGTACCGGCGCAGCGGCGCCAGTCGCGATGCGGCGATCAACCGGGCCTCGTCCGTCGCGAACGCCGCGAGCACGCTGGCCCCGGCGTCGTCGGCGTAGCGGGCTGTACCGGCGCCGGTGCCCGCACGGCGCAGCGCGGTGAGCGCCTGCGCGTGCGCGCGGGAGAACCCGGCGTACTCCTCGGGTGCGGAGACGCCGATCCGCACGCCGACCCGGTCGGCCAGTTCGTCCAGCACCGCGGCGTCGGCGGCGGCCACGCACATGACCACGCCGTCGTCCGAGTCCGCGAGGAAGACCGCGGGGGTGCCCTCCCCGCGCCGCCGCTCCCACCACTCGGAGACCGCGCCCGAGCGCTCCCCGCCCGCGATCGCCACGACCACCGGGGCCTGCGGCAGCGCGCCCAGCACGCGGCGGGCCAGAGTCGGGTCGTCCGCGAGCAGCGATGCGAGCACCTGCCGATGCAGACGCCGCCGGCTGCGGGCGAGCTGCTCGCTCTGCTCGAGCGCCAGCCCCGCCATCGCGATGACCGACGTCACCACGCTGCGGGTCTCGGGATCCAGGGACCCGTTCGCGATCGCGACGACGCCGCGGAGATGACCGGCGCGGCCCACGGTGAGAAGAGTGTGCGCGGCGCGGCCGTGCTCGACGACCCGGTTCGCGGATCCGCCGCGGGCGAGCAGTTCCGAGGCGGCCTCGGCGACCTCCGGGGCGGATCCGCCGGCGGGATGCTCGTGTGCGAGCTGCCCGGCGGCGTCGTACATGCCCACCCAGCAGTCCAGCCGGCGGGCGAGCTCGGTGAGCGTCGAGTCCAGGCCGCGGGGGCGCAGCGCCGCGATCGACAGGGCGCGCTGGGTCTCGAGCGCCCAGGTGCGCCGGGCGTAGACCTGCGCGGCGATCGCCTCGGAGTGCGCCCGGGCGACCGCGATGAAGGGCGTGCCGTAGGGAACCGCGAACAGCGGCAGCCCCGCGTCCGCGCACGCCTCGACGAGCTCGGCCGGCACGCCGGTGCGGTGCACCTCGGTGCCGAAGCCCAGCCCGACCACGCCCCGGTCGACGAGGCGCCGGACGTAGGCCGTGGCCGCCGCGGGATCGTCGTCGACGAACTGCGTGCCCGTGGTGAGCAGGGCGAGGTCGTCGGCGAGGAACGGGGTCGGATCCGTGAGGTCGGAGTTGTGCACCCAGCGCAGCGGGCGATCCAGCGCACCGGCCGGCAGATCCGCCTCGGCTCCGACGAGGGAGAGGTGCAGGTCGCGGCGTGCGAGCAGGGCGCGCACCGTGGGCTGCTGGTCCATGCGTGCGCTCCTTCTGAATTGGCCGCATCGGCGAAATCCTGAACCAGATTGTACGCCCCGGCGAATGCACGTCGCCGGTCCCGGACGTAGCCTCGAGCCATGACCACGATCGACGCGCAGACGCACACGCTCCCCCTCGGCGGACCGTCCCTCCCGCAGGAGCGACGCCTCGTCACCGAGCTCCCCGGCCCGCGCTCGGCCGAGATCCTCGCCCGCAAGGCGGCCGCGGTCCCCGCCGGCATCGGACACACCGTCCCGGTCGCGGCGGTCGCCGCGGGCGGCGGCGTCGTGGTCGACGCGGACGGCAACTCGCTGATCGACCTCGGATCCGGCATCGCGGTGACCACGGTCGGCAACGCGCACCCCAAGGTCGCCGCGGCCATCGCCGCGCAGGCCGCGCAGTTCACGCACACCTGCGTCATGATCACGCCGTACGAGCCCTACATCGAGGTCGCCGAGGCCCTGAACCGGCTCACCCCCGGTGACTTCGCCAAGAAGAGCGCCCTGTTCAACTCGGGCGCCGAGGCGGTCGAGAACGCGATCAAGATCGCCCGCAAGCACACCGGCCGTCAGGCCGTCGTCGCCTTCGACCACGGCTACCACGGCCGCACCAACCTGACCATGGCGCTCACCGCCAAGGCCATGCCCTACAAGAGCGGCTTCGGTCCGTTCGCCCCCGAGGTGTACCGCGCCCAGGCCTCCTACCCCTACCGCGACGGCCTGTCCGGCGCCGAGGCGGCCGCCCGCACGATCCTCCAGCTCGAGAAGCAGATCGGCGCGGACAACCTCGCCGCGGTCATCATCGAGCCGATCCAGGGCGAGGGCGGCTTCATCGTCCCGGCCGACGGGTACCTGCCCGCGATCGTGGAGTGGTGCCGCGCGAACGGCGTCGTCTTCATCGCCGACGAGGTGCAGACCGGCTTCGGTCGCACCGGCGCGATGTTCGCGAGCGAGATCTTCGGCATCGAGCCCGACCTGATCACCACGGCCAAGGGCATCGCCGGCGGCATGCCGCTCGCCGCGGTCACCGGCCGCGCCGAGATCATGGACGCCTCGCACTCCGGCGGCCTCGGCGGCACCTACGGCGGCAACCCCGTCGCCTGCGCCGCCGCGCTCGCTGCGATCGACGCCTACGAGAACGACGGCCTCGTCGAGCGCGCCACCGAGATCGGCGCGCTGCTCAAGGCCCGCCTCGCCGAGATCCAGGCGGCCGACCCGCGCCTGGGCGACATCCGCGGCCACGGCGCCATGATCGCCGCCGAGTTCGTGGACCCGGTGACCAAGGCCCCCGACGCGGCGCTCACCGCCGCCGTCGCGAAGGCCGCGATCGCCGAGGGCGTCATCGTCCTCACCTGCGGCACGTTCGGCAACGTGATCCGCTTCCTCCCGCCGCTGACGATCGGCGACGACCTCCTGAACGAGGGACTCGACATCGTCGCGAAGGCCCTCGCGGCCCATTGAGACGTCCGGGCGCGATCGGGATCGGGGGATGCTGGATCGCGCCCGGCAAATTCTTTCTTCGTCCGCACCGCTGAGGTGCTTCCCCCGGAAAGCAGGAGTGGGAATTGGCAGACATCACCCGTGACGTGCTGATCGTCGGAGCCGGGGCCGCGGGCACCACCGCCGCGAACGAGCTGCGCAAGGCCGGCCTCTCGGTCGTCGTCCTCGAGGCGCGCGACCGCGTCGGCGGACGGCTGTGGACCGACGTGATCGAGGGCGCCATGCTGGAGATCGGCGGCCAGTGGGTCTCGCCCGACCAGGACGCCCTGATCGAGACGATCGACGAGCTGGGGCTCGAGACCTTCAGCCGCTACCGCGAGGGCGATAGCGTCTACGTCGGCCCGGACGGCGAGCTGCACCGCTTCACCGGGGAGATGTTCCCCGTCTCGCCCGAGACAGAGAAGGTCATCGCCGAGATCACCGATCGCCTCGACGCCATGGTGGCCGAGATCGACCCGGACCGCCCGTACGCGCACCCGAAGGCCGCCGAGTGGGACGGCGTCACCTGGGACGCGTGGCTGCGTCAGCAGACCGACGACGACGAGGCCGTCCGCAACCTCGCGTTCGCGACCGGATCCGCCATGCTCACCAAGCCGACGCACGCGTTCTCGCTGCTGCAGTCGCTGCTCATGGCCGCCTCGGCCGGCTCGTACTCGCACCTCGTCGACGCGGACTTCATCCTCGACAAGCGCGTGGTCGGCGGCCTCCAGCAGGTACCGCAGCTGCTCGCGGAGCGCCTCGGCGACGACGTGCTGCTGAACCAGCCCGTGCGCACGCTCGAGTGGGGCGAGAACGGCGTCACCGCGACCACCGACTCGCTCACCGTCAGGGCGCGGTACGCGATCCTCGCGCACGCCCCGGTCCTGTACGACCGGATCTCCTTCGCCCCGTCGCTGCCGCGCCGCCAGCACCAGATGCACCAGCACCTGTCGATGGGCTTCGTGATCAAGGTGCACGCCGTCTACGACCGCCCGTTCTGGCGCGAGCAGGGCCTGTCCGGCACCGCGTTCAGCCCGTACGAGCTCACGCACGAGGCGTACGACAACACCAACCACGGCGACGAGCGCGGCACCCTGGTCGGCTTCGTCAGCGACCAGAATGCGGACGACGTGTTCGAGCTGAGTGCCGAGGAGCGCAAGGAGCGGATCCTCGAGTCCCTCTCGCACTACTACGGCCCTGCGGCGAAGGATCCGGTCGTCTACTACGAGAGCGACTGGGGCACCGAGGAGTGGACCCGCGGCGCCTACGCCGCGAGCTTCGACATGGGCGGCCTGCACCGCTACGGCAAGGACCTGCGCACGCCGGTCGGCCCGATCCACTTCGCCTGCTCCGACCTCGCCGGTGCCGGGTACCAGCACGTCGACGGCGCGATCCGGATGGGTCGCCTGGCCGCCGCGCAGATCCTGGACGCGAGCCGGGCATGACCTCGGCGATCGTCGTCGGGTACACGGCGACGGATGCCGGCGCGGATGCGCTGGCCCTCGGCGTGCGCCTCGCGCGGAGCACGCACCGGCACCTGCACGTGCTGGTCGTGCTGCCCGACGACGGCAGCGGGAGCGCTACGGCGCCCACGGAGTCGCTGTACGCGGACCTCATCCGCGGCCAGGCCAAGGAGTGGCTGGACGCCGCGGCGGAGCTGATCCCGGACGGCGTGGCGCACACCGCGCACGCCCGGATCGCGGACTCGTTCGCGGAGGGGCTCGTGCACGCGGGGGAGGAGCTCGGCGCCGACCTCATCGTCGTCGGCGCCGCCAACGGCGCCACGATCGGCCTGCACCGGATGGGCAGCGTCGCTCGGGCGCTGCTGCACTCCTCGCCGATCCCGGTGGCCCTCGCCCCCGCGGGCTTCGCGCACCGCGAGGACGCCGACGCCCCGATCTCCCGGGTGACCGCCGCGATCGGCAGCCGGCCGGGCGCGGATGTGCTGCTCGATGCCGCGGTCGCGCTGTCCGCCTCCACCGGGGCGACGCTCCGCCTGGTGTCCCTCGTGGCGTTCGACGTGCCGCGCGGGCTCGACGTGCAGACGATCCGCCTGGTCAGCGCCGCGCACGGCGACGACGTGCTCGCCCGGGCGGAGGTGGAGCTGCCCCCGGGCATCCCCGTCGAACTCGAGCGTGCCCCCGGCGACACCGTCGAGGAGGCCGTGGCGCAGCTGGGCTGGCTGCCCGGCGAGCTCATCCTCGTCGGATCCAGCCGCCTCGCGCAGCCGCGCCGGCTGTTCCTCGGATCCACCGCCGCCAAGATGCTGGACGTCATCCCCGTCCCGATGATCGTCGTGCCGCGCACCCGCGCGACCGACGCCCCCGACGCCCTCCCGGACGCCTGAGCGGATCCGCTCCGCGACCACGGGACACCAGAACAACACGACAACGAGAGGATCTGCAATGAGCGACAAGGAGAAGACGCTGCTGGACAGCGTCCCCACCGGCCTGTACATCGGCGGCGAGTGGGTCGAGGCCGAGGGCGGCAAGACGTTCGACGTGCACGATCCCGCCACCAACGACGTCGTGCGCACGATCGCCGACGCGTCGCCCGCCGACGGCATCCGCGCGCTCGACGCCGCGGTCGCCGCGCAGGACGCGTGGGCCGCCACGGCGCCCCGCACCCGCAGCGACATCCTCCGCCGTGCGTTCGACCTCGTGCAGGCGCACAAGGAGGACCTCGCCCTGCTGATGACGATCGAGATGGGCAAGCCGCTGGCCGAGGCCCGCGGCGAGGTCGTCTACGGCGGCGAGTTCCTGCGCTGGTTCAGCGAGGAGGCCGTGCGCATCGCCGGCCGCTACGGCCTGAACCCCGAGGGAACGGGTCGCATGGTCGTCTCGCAGCGCCCGGTCGGCCCGTCGTTCTTCGTCACCCCGTGGAACTTCCCGTTCGCGATGGCGACCCGCAAGATCGCGCCGGCGCTCGCCGCCGGCTGCACCGTGGTCATCAAGCCGCCGGCACTGACCCCGCTCACCACGATGTTCTTCGTGAAGCTGCTCGAGGAGGCCGGCCTGCCCGCCGGCGTCGTGAACGTCGTGCAGACCTCGCGCTCCTCCGCGCTGTCGGCGCCGATCATCGCGGACCCGCGTCTGCGCAAGCTGTCCTTCACCGGATCCACCGAGGTCGGCCGCAAGCTCATCTCCCAGGCGGCGGAGGGCGTCCTGCGTGTCTCGATGGAGCTCGGCGGCAACGCGCCGTTCGTCGTGTTCGAGGACGCCGACCTGGACAAGGCCGTGGAGGGTGCGCTCGCCGCGAAGTTCCGCAACATCGGCCAGGCCTGCACCGCCGCGAACCGCTTCATCGTGCACCAGGACGTCGCGGACGAGTTCGCCCGCCGGATCACCGAGCGCGTGAACGCCATGAAGATCGGCCGCGGCACCGAGGAGGGCGTCAGCATCGGCCCGCTCATCGACCACGACGCCGTCGCCAAGGCGCAGGAGCTCGTCGGCGACGCCGTCGAGCGCGGCGCGACGCTGCTCTCCGGCGGCAAGGCGCTCGAGGGCGTCGGATCCTTCTACGAGCCCACCGTGCTCGCGAACGTGCAGGCGGGCAGCGAGATCCTCCGCGAGGAGATCTTCGGCCCGGTCCTGGCGATCGCGACCTTCGCCGACGAGGCCGAGGCCGTGCGCCTCGCCAACGACACCGAGTACGGCCTGGTCTCCTACGTGTTCACGCAGGACCTCGCCCGCGGGCACCGGATGATCGACGCGCTCGAGACCGGCATGATGGGCCTGAACGTGGGCGTCGTGTCCAACGCGGCCGCCCCCTTCGGCGGCGTCAAGCAGTCCGGCGTGGGCCGCGAGGGCGGCTTCGAGGGCATCCACGAGTACCTGTCCACGAAGTACACGCTGATCCCGGTCGACTGATCCCGCCGATCGGTCCCTGAGCCCGTCGAAGGGCCGATCCCACCGAACGAACTGAAAGGAACCGGACATGACCGACTACGCCGTCGTCAACCCGGCCACGGGCGAGACCCTGGCGACCTACGAGACCTTCACCGACGCGCAGATCGAGGACGCGGTCTCCCGCGCCCACGCCGCCGCCGGCGTGTGGGGGAGCACCCCCGCGTCCGAGCGCGCCGCCGTGATCCGCCGGATCGCGGAGGGCCACCGCGCTCGCCGTGACGAGCTCGCCGCCGTGATCGTGCGTGAGATGGGCAAGCCGCTCGCCGGGGCCGTCGGCGAGGTCGACTTCGCCGCCGACATCATCGAGTTCTACGCCGACAACATCGAGAAGATCACCGCCGACCAGCCGCTGGACATCCTCGGCGACGGCACCGCGGTGATCCGCCGCGCCCCGATCGGCGCGCTGCTGGGCATCATGCCGTGGAACTTCCCGGCCTACCAGGTCGCCCGTTTCGCCGGACCGAACCTGGCGATCGGCAACACGATCCTGCTCAAGCACGCACCGCAGTGCCCGGAGTCCTCGGCGCTGCTCGAGGAGATCTACCGCGACGCGGGCCTGCCCGACGGCGCGTACGTGAACCTCTACGCGACGAACGAGCAGGCGGCGACGATCATCGCCGACCCGCGCGTGCAGGGCGTGTCGGTGACCGGTTCCGAGCGCGCCGGCGCGGCGGTCGCCGAGGTCGCCGGACGCAACCTGAAGAAGGTCGCGCTCGAGCTCGGCGGGTCGGATCCGTTCATCCTGCTCTCCACGGACGACCTGGACGCGACCGTGCAGGCCGCCGTGGACGCCCGCCTGGACAACAACGGCCAGTCCTGCAACGGCGCCAAGCGCTTCATCGTCGCGGACGGCCTCTACGACGCGTTCGTGGAGAAGTTCGTGGCGTCGCTCGCCGCGGTGCAGGCGACCGACCCGACGCAGGAGGACACGATCCTCGGCCCGCTGTCCTCGCTGGCGGCGGCCGAGCGCCTGCAGGAGCAGGTCGACGGCGCCGTGGCGCAGGGCGCGACCCTGCTCACCGGCGGAACCCGGGAGGGCGCGTTCTTCGCCCCGACCGTGCTCGCCGACGTCACCGCCGACATGGACGTCTACCGCGAGGAGCTGTTCGGCCCCGCCGCGGTCGTGTACCGGGTCGCCGACGAGGACGCCGCCGTGAAGCTCGCGAACGACACCTCGTTCGGCCTCGGCTCCTACGTGTTCACGACCGACCCGGCGCAGGCCGAGCGCGTCGCGAACGGCATCGACGCGGGCATGGTCTACGTCAACGTCGTGCTCGCCGACAGCCCCGAGCTGCCGTTCGGCGGCGTGAAGCGCAGCGGCACCTCGCGCGAGATGGGCCTGCTCGCCGCCGACGAGTTCGTGAACAAGAAGCTCATCCGCGTGGCCTGAACCCGGCCACCGGACGCTGCCCCGCCGCACACCGCGGGAAGGAAGGGCCGGGCGACGCCATCCGCGTCGCCCGGCCCTTCCGCGTCGTGTCCGATCAGAGGGATCCGGCTCCCGCGTTCTCGGCGGCGAACCAGCGCACGCCCCGGGGGCGGAATCCCCGTGTTTCCGCGAGTTTTCCGCTCCTTGGGATCCCGGAAAAAACTTTCGTGTAGCGAAATCTCGATTTCCTCTTGTGGAAGCTTTCTCCGACCCTTAGATTGTTCTCACCCCCGGAAATCTGGGATCCCAACGTAGACAGATTGACTCTGAACCAATGATCGTTTCAGACGCTCGAGTGCCGAAGGCGAGTTCGGCACCGCAGGAGGCGGGAACCGCGATGCGGCTCTCCGCGTCCCGTGCACCGATCGCCAGGAATGGCGTCGTCTCCACCCGCTCCGACCTCACCGCGAGCGTGTCGTGAGCGTGCAGAGCGGAACGATCGCGTCGCTGGAGCGCTTCACCAGCCGGATCCCCGTCCCCGTCCTCCAGGAGCGCATCGCGCGCGTGCGCGCGGCGCTCGCCGAGCAGGGCATCGACGCTGTGGTGGCCTTCGGCGCCCCGCGCATGCTGGGATCGCGGACCAAGACCAGCGGCTACGTCCAGTACCTGGCCGGGTTCGCGGCCAAGCCGACCTCGTCCTCTGTGGTCCTCTCCGCCGCCGGCGACGCCGCCGTGCTGACCTTCGGCCCGCACGAGACCCGTGAGTGCACGCAGCGGTCCGGCTGGTTCGGCAGCGTCCTCCAGACCGGCGAGCAGCGCCTGCACCCGGCCGCCGCCGCCCGCTTCCTCGCCGACGCGGGCATCCGCCCCGGATCGCGGATCGGCATCGTCGGTGCGGAGGAGCTGAACCACGCCACCCACGTCGCCCTCGAGCAGGAGTTCGCCGGCTTCGAGACCGTGGCCGCCGACGCCGTGCTGGACCGCCTCCGGCTGACCCGCGCGCCGGAGGAGGTGGAGATGATCCGCATCTCCGCGAAGATCTCCGACGCGATGGTCGCGGCGGCGTTCGCCGAGTCGATCCGCCCCGGCGCCTCCGGGCCCACCGTCATGGCGGAGATCGAGCACACCGGGCGTCTCCTCGGTGCGGACTCGGCCAACTGCTGGCTGTCGATCGGTGAGGCCCCGCCCACCACGTATTTCGAATTCATGGAGCTTCCTGACGTGGTCACAGACCGTGACCGCGTGCAGATGGGCACGACCACCGCCTACGAAGGCTACTTCGGTCAGTGCCTGAGGATGGGGGTCCGCGGTACTCCGAGCGCAGAGCTCGCGAAGTACGGCGAGATCCTCATGGAGATCCAGGACGGTGCCCTCGCGGTCATGCGTCCTGGGGAGCCGCTGCATCGCGTCATCGATGTCATCGAGGACCTGTATGCGAAGTACGCTCCCTTCACTCGGGAGACGGACCCGTTCCGTTTCCAGAGCTGCCACGGGCTCGGCCTCAGCTATGTCGAGCCCGGGATGGCGAGGGACCTGAACCCCCTGCGGGACAAGTCCCTCGACCCGTCCGGCGTCCTGATCGAACCGGGGATGGTCATCGAAGTGCACCCCAACTTCACCGTTCCCGGACTCGGATGTGTCGTCGCCGGCGACATGGCCCTCGTCAACGACGACGGAGCCGAATGGATCACCGAGTCCCCCAGAGGCATCTGGGAACTCTGATCCGTCACCCCACCGGCTGAGCGTCACGACGCTCACCCCGCCGCAGGCCTCGGAGGCCGAGGCGCACAACTACACACTGGAAACACCGGAGCACTCCACAAGAGCCATCGCATGGCAGGCCCTCACCCTTAAGGGTCTTCCGTGATGGTGATGCCCGATTCTGTAGCAGGGCGCTGCCCCGCGCCCTGAGAAATCACCCCATTTTCTCAATCACAGGAGTACTCCATGTTCTCTCAGCACCGTCACCGCAGGTTCATCCTCGGTGCAGCACTTCTCGCCGTTCCGCTCGTCGCATCCACGCTCACCGCCTGCACCGCGGGCGGATCCGCCGGCGGCGGAGGCGGCGGCGCCGCGACGGCCGCGTCCACCTCGGTCGTCGTCGGCTTCAAGCACGAGTTCAACACGATGGACCCGCTGCGCGCCGACTACGCGCAGACCAACATGGTCGACAACATCGTCTACGAGCCGCTGGTGCGCTTCGACGCCCAGAACGGCAACAAGATGGTCGGCCAGCTCGCGACCGACTTCAAGGTCGCCGCCGACGCCACGTCGATCGCCTTCACGCTGCGCAAGGGCGTGACCTTCCACGACGGCACGCCGTTCACCGCCAAGGACGTGAAGTACAGCTTCGACCGCTACATCCGCCTCGGCCAGGGCATCGCATCGGTGCTGGCGGGCTACGCGTCGACCACCGTCGTCGACGACACGCACGTCGTGATCAACCTCAAGTCGCCGAACGCGTTCTTCATCAACGGCATCGCCAACGTCTACATCCTGGAGGCCGACGCGGTCTCCAAGAACGCGGGCACGGACGACAGCCAGGGCTGGCTGCAGGCGAACGAGGCCGGCACCGGCCCGTTCCAGGGCACCGGCACCTCCTCCGCCGACGGCACCACGGTCAAGCGGTACGACAAGTACTGGGGCTTCGACGCCAAGCGGCCCACGCAGATGGTGTTCCGCCGCATCGATGAGAGCGCGACCAACCGCGACGAGCTCAAGGCCGGCAACATCGACGTCTCCTTCGGCCTCTCGGCGATCGACGCCGCCTCGCTGAAGGGCCAGAACGGCATCTCGGTGAAGTTCGTGCCGACCGCCGGCCTGAACCAGCTCTGGTTCAACACGTCGACAGGCCCCACCGCCGACCCGAAGATCCGCGAGGGTCTCAAGCTCGCCTACGACTACACCGGCGGCTTCCAGAAGATCCTGAACGGCAACGGCGCGATCGCCAACGGCATCCTGTCCCCGGCGTTCAGCTGCCGCCCGGACGCGAAGCCGTCGGCGCAGGACAAGGCGAAGGCCAAGTCGCTGCTCGCCGGGCTCGGCTCGACCTCGCTCGACCTGCGCTACCAGTCCGTCGACTCGACGCAGACCCAGATCGCGACGCTGTTCCAGTCCAACCTGAAGGACCTGGGCGTGAACGTGAACCTCGTGCCGATCGCCTTCCCGGACTACCTGAAGACGCTGTCCGACCCGAAGACGATCCCGGGCCTGACGCTCATCAACGACTACATCCAGACGCCCGACCCGGGTGCCGGCCTGGACAAGCTCTACAACTCCGCCAACATCGGCGGCACGAACAAGGGCGCGTACAGCAACCCGAAGGTCGACGCTCTCCTGAACGAGGCCCGCACCACCGCTGACGCGAGCAAGCGCTGCGACCTGTACAAGCAGGTCGAGACCCAGGTCGCGAACGACTCGGTTCAGGCGAACCTCAGCCAGGTGGCGTTCCCGGTCGGCTACCGCAGCGACCTGAAGGGGATCGACTTCTCCTGGTCCGCGACGCCGATCTCGTTCTTCACGCTCCGCGTGGGGTGATCCCGATGTCGAACAATCCCGCACGTCAGACGACCGTCTTCCTCTTGCGGAAGGCCCTGTCGTCGGTCATCACGCTGGTAGGTCTGAGCGTGTTCGTCTTCCTGATGGTCAAGCTCATCCCGGGTGACGAAGCCCGCGTGGCGGCCGGCGAGAACGCCACCGCCGCGCAGGTGGAGGCCGTCCGCAAGAGCCTCGGTCTGGACCAGCCCTTCTTCCTGCAGCTGCTCGGCTTCTTCGGCCGGCTGCTGCGGGGAGACCTGGGCACCTCGATCACGACGCACATCGCGGTCACCCAGGGCATCGCGCAGGTGCTGCCGCAGACGATCGAGCTGGTGCTGCTGGCAGTGATCATCGTCGTCACCGTGGTGACGCCGCTGGCCACGCTCTCGGCCCTGCACCGCGACGGCCCGACCGACTTCACGGTCAAGCTCCTCGTGATCATCGGCGCCGCCCTGCCGACGTTCTGGCTCGCCCTGCTCCTGCAGTACGCGCTGGGCACCCTGCTCGGACTGGTCCCGATCTCGGGCCGCCTGTCCCGCGGGTTCAACGTCCCGACCCGCACCGGGTCGGTCGTGCTGGACTCGCTCCTGGCGGGCAACCCCCTGGCGGCGTGGGACGGTCTGCAGCACCTGATCCTCCCGGCCATCGTCCTGGCCCTCCCGTTCGGCGCCCAGCTGTACCGCGTGATGCGGGCCGAGCTGGTCCAGGTCCTGGCCCGCGAGCACCTCACGGTGGCGCGTGCCAAGGGCGTGCCGCAGCGGGTCCTGGTCTGGCGGCACGTGCTGCCGAACGCGATCGGCCCTGGAATGACCCTCGTCGGCATCCAGTTCGGCGCCATGGTCGGCGCTGCGGTCCTGGTGGAATCCGTGTTCGGTCTGGTGGGAGTCGGCTCCTACCTCACCAACGCGGTCGCCCAGAAGGACACGTTCGCCGTCCTCGGCGGGGTGCTGGTGATCGGCGTCCTGGTGGTCGTCTCCAACTACATCGTCGACGTCCTCCAGCTGGTCCGCGACCCGCGTCTGCGGGCTGGGCAGCTGGGTTAGGAGCCGGAATCATGAGCAACACTCTCGCAATGATCGCGCCCATGCGGCGCAAGACGGTCCGGTCCATCACCGGCATCACCGGGGTCCAGATCATCGTCCCCATCGCCGTCGTGCTCCTGCTGGTCCTCGCGATCGTCGGTCCGCTGATCGCCCCTGACGCGGCGGTCTACCGGTCCAGCATCCTGGATGCACTGCAGGCGCCGAGCGCGGCGCACTGGTTCGGCACCGACGAGCAGGGTCGAGACGTCTTCTGGCGCATCATCGCCGGGGCGCAGTCCTCGCTGCTGAGCTCGGTGATCATCGTCACCGGCTTCTCGGTCCTCGGCATCCTGGTGGCCTCGGTGGCCACACTGGGTGGCAAGTGGGTCGACGAGGTCGTGATGCGGATCGTGGACGCGGCGCTGTCGTTCCCGCCGATCATCTTCGCCCTCGGTGTCGCCGCGGCACTCGGCCCGAGCCTGAGCTCGGCCGTCATCGCCATGATCCTCACCGGATGGCCCGTCACGGCCCGCCTCCTGCGCGGTGTCATGAAGGAGACGATGAGCCAGCCGTTCGTCGAGAACGCCCGCGTTCTGGGCGTCTCGCGGACTCGTCTGATGCTCCACCACGTGCTGCCGAACTCCCTCGACGTGCTCCTGGTCAAGTGGGCCGGCGACATCGGCAACACGATCCTGATCCTCGGCGGTCTGTCCTTCGTCGGCGTCGGCGCCCAGCCGCCGAGCGCCGAGTGGGGCGCGATGGTCACCAGCGCGAAGGGCGTCATCGCGACAGCCCCGTGGGCGGCGTTCGCCCCCGGCCTCGCGATCGCCCTCACCGCGGTCGCCTTCGGTCTCCTGGGAGACATCCTCCAGGTCCGCTTCAACCCCGCGCTCCGCAGAAGGTGAGTCCGGAAATGATCACTTTGACGAACACCCCCGCAGGCAAGACCGGCAACCGTCCCGAATCCACCGCACTGCTGTCCGTGCGCAACCTCACCATCGACGCGGGTCCCAAGAGCGAGCCCATCCGGCTCGTGGAGGACTTCAGCCTCGAGATGTCCCCGGGCGACCGGGTGGCGCTGGTGGGCGAGTCGGGATCCGGCAAGTCCGTCACGGCCCGCTCCATCATGCGGCTCGACCCCGACTTCCGGATCTCCGGGACCGTCGAGTTCCAGGGGCAGGACCTCCTGAAGCTCAGCGACAAGCAGATGGTCGGCGTCCGCGGGCACAAGATCGGCATGGTCTTCCAGGACCCGATGGGAGCGCTCAACCCGCTCATGACCGTCGGCGAGCAGGTGATGGAGCCGCTGCGGATCGCGGGCGTGTCCCGCGCCGAGGCGGAGAAGCGAGCGAAGTCGGTCCTCGAGGAGCTCGGCGTCGTGAACGCCGAGGCCCGGATGAAGGCCTACCCGCACGAGTTCTCCGGCGGCATGCGCCAGAGGGTCGTGCTGGCGATGGCCCTCATCTCGGACCCGTCGCTCATCATCGCGGACGAGCCCACCACCGCCCTGGACGTCCGCGTCCAGGAGCAGGTGCTCACTCTGATGGACAAGGTGTCGAAGGAGCGCGGCCTGGCCGTGCTGCTGATCACGCACGACCTCGGCACCGTGGCCGGATTCACGGACCGCGTGGCGGTCATGTACTCCGGCCGCAAGGTGGACGAGGGCACGGTGGACAACCTGTTCGAGAGGCCCGCGCACCCGTACACCCAGGGTCTGCTGCAGGCCGTGCCGCGCATCGACCAGACGGTCCCCCGTCTGCTCACGATCGCGGGCGCCCCGCCGCACCCGGCCAACCGGCCCACCGGCTGCGCGTTCAACCCGCGCTGCCCGAAGGCGTTCGACCTCTGCCGGCAGGAGGTGCCGGAGCTCCGGCCCTCGCCGGACGGCGGCGTCGTCGCCTGCCACCTCTACCCGGCTGCTGGAAAGGAGCTGGCATCATGAGCCTTCTGGAACTCCGCGACGTCAACAAGGTCTTCCACGCTCTCGGGCGCGAGCCCGTCCACGCTCTCCGCGACGTCAACCTCACCGTCGAGGCCGGCACGATCTCGGGCCTGGTGGGCGAATCCGGTTCGGGCAAGACCACCATCATCAAGAGCATCATGGGTCTGGAGAAGCCCACGAGCGGCACGGTCACCTACGACGGGATCAACATCCCCGAGGCCAGGGGCGAGACGCTCAAGCGCATCCGGCGCGAGGTGCAGTTCGTGTTCCAGGACCCGACCTCCAGCCTGAACCCCCGCATGACGGTGGAGAAGCTGGTGGGCGAGGGGCTCCTGGTCCACAAGCTCGAGCCGAACCGCGACAAGCGCCGCGCCAAGGTCGCCGAGCTGCTCACCATGGTGGGGCTCAGCGACCGCGACCTCGACCGCTACCCGCGTTCGTTCTCGGGCGGTCAGCGTCAGCGCATCGCGATCGCGCGGGCGCTCGCCGTCGGGCCGAAGCTGCTGATCTGCGACGAGCCCGTCTCGGCACTGGACGTGTCGGTGCAGGCGCAGGTGCTCAACCTGCTGCAGGACATGCAGGAGGAGCTCGGCTTCACCGTCCTGTTCATCGCGCACGACCTCGCCGTGGTGCGGCAGATCTGCTCGCAGGTCGCCGTCATCCAGCTGGGGCAGATCGTCGAGGAGGGCCCGAGTGAGACGGTCCTCGCCGCGCCGTCGCACCCCTACACGAAGGCCCTGCTGGCCGCCGTGCCCAACCCCAACCCGACCGTCGCCCGGCAGCGGGCGCTGGAGCGGCTCACCGAGGAGAAGGTGGCCTGATGGGTGAGAGCATCGCGTCGGTCCACCCCGTCCGGGTGGGCGTCGACGGCAAGAAGATCCCGGAATCGGCCAAGCGGGGACCCCTCGCGACGATCGACCACGCCCACGAGCTGGGCATGGACGGGCTGTTCTTCCGCAGCGTGCTGGACATGAGCCCGACGCTGGACGCGGGGGTGCTGCGGGAGCTCCGTCAGCGCGCCGACGAGCTGGACCTCTACCTGGAGACCGGTCTCGGCAAGGTGAACCCGTACGCGAACCCGGAGGCCCCGGAACTGCGGGCCATCGGCGACGGGGACATCCTGCGCGGCTTCCGCCGGATGATGGAGGCCTGCGCCGCCATCGACTGCCGGGAGCTGTGGGTCGCCACGGCCAACTTCAAGGGGACGTTCTTCGGCCGGCTCGCGTACGACCGGTTCCGCACCGACGTGGACTGGGCGGATCAGCTCGCCGCGACGGAGAAGTTCCTGAAGCGGCTCGCCCCGATCGCCCGTGACCTCGGGATCCACATGAACCTGGAGACCCACGAGGAGATCACCAGCTTCGAGCTGGTCCGCCTCGTGGAGGCCGTCGGCCCGGACACGACCGGCATCGTGTTCGACACCGCCAACGTCCTCCAGCGCATGGAGCACCCGGTGTTCTCCGCGCGGCGCGTGGCGCCCTACGTCCGCCAGACGCACCTCAAGGACGCGTATGTGGCGCACGAGGAGGGGGGCCTCGCCCACCAGCTGCGGCCCTACGGAGACGGCGTGGTCGACTTCGCGGGCGTGCTGCCGATCATCGTGGCCGCCAACCCGGCCATGAACGTGACGATCGAGCCGCCGCAGCCCTACTCGGACAAGGCTCCCGCCCAGCGTCCGCGCGTGATCGAGGCGTTCGACCCCGAGTTCCTGGCCGGGCACCCCGACCTGGGCGTCGAGGAGCTCGCCGCGTATCTCGACATGATCCACGTCTACGAGGAGCGCGTCGCGTCCGGAGAGGTGCCGGACTGGCGCCAGTACTTGACGCAGCGCTACGAGTACGAGGAGGCCGTCGAGACGATCAAGACGGGGGCGCGCATCGCCCGGACCATCATCGGCGAGGCGGGCTTCCCCGTGCACACGCCGGTGGTGGAGACGGCGGGCGCCGGCCGCTGAGCCGCGTACGAGAACATGAGGACATCGGTCCGGTGCGCATCGGAGAGGTGCGCACCGGACCGATGCCGAGAGGACGGACACACATGACGAAGGACGAGACATGATCAACCCCCACCGCGAGTTCCGTGTCGAGGGGAGCCACTGGGTCAGCCCGGTCAACTTCGACGAGGAGGTCACCCGCGACTTCGACTTCCCCCGCCCGCTGGGCCTGATCGACAGCACCCTGCGCAAGACGAACTACACCGCCGGCACCCGGACGACGATGGACGGCTATCTGCGGATCGCGCAGGCGCTCGACGACATCGGCATCAAGGACGAGAGCCTCAACCTGGACTGGTGGGGCGACGACGAGCCCAACGCCCGGGAGCTCGCGCTGGTGCGCGAGATCCTCGCCGGGGGCTTCGGCTTCACCTGCAACGTCTACGCCGACACCCTGCTCGGCAACGGCGAGGGCACCCCGAAGATCGACCCGCGCTCGACCGTCGACCTGCTGCTCTCCCTCGGGGCGAAGGTCATCGGCCCCGGGATCGTCGAGGCCGCCTCGCCCGAGGCGGAGGCCCGGCAGTTCGCCCAGCTCGCCGAGGTGACCGAGTACGCCACCTCGAACGGGCTGGAGTGGACCCTCACGCTCGCTCAGGCGGGCCGGCGCGACTTCGAGAAGATGATGCGGGCGGCGAACGAGGCCGTGGCGCTGGGCGCCAAGCGGATCGACCTGATGGACTCGACGAGCAGCCTCAGCCCGGAGGCCATGCGGGTGTTCATCCGCCGCTTCCGGTCCCGGCTCACCACGCCGGTGCCGCTGACCATGCACGTGCACGACGACTTCGGTCTCGGCACGGCCGCCGCGATCGCCGCGGCCGCCGCCGGCGCCGGCCCCGACGTCTCGGTGAACGGCGTCTCCTACCGCTGCGGCTTCCCGCCGCTGGAGGAGGTCGCCACGAGCCTCGAGGTCCTCTACGGCGTCGACACCGGCATCAAACTGGAGGGCCTGCAGGCGCTCTCCGACCTGGTGTACCGCGAGACGGGGCTTCCGAATCCGGCGCTCAAGCCGGTCACGGGGGAGTACGCCTACCTGAAGAGCACGACGGCCGACGTCCTGAGCTCGCTGCGCGACGGCGTGCGGACCTTCCCGCCGATCTCCGGTTGCGTCCACGCCGACGTCGTCGGTGCGGACATCCGCTGGGTGTGGGACCGGCTCAGCACGCGCGCCATGGTGCGCCAGCTGGCGGCCAACCTCGGCCTGGAGATCGACGAGACCGAGGTCGAGGCCGTGTACAAGGCGCTCAACGACGCGATCGACGAGCTCACGGAGTACCCGCGCTGGCTGACGCCGGAGCAGGCTGAGACGCTGTGCCGGGAGACGGTGGAACTCGCCCGGGCAGTGGCGTGACGATCCCCTCGGCGCAAGCCTGATCGTCGCGTCCAACGGCACGGAGGGGGCGTGCGGACGAGGGCCGGGATCCCTGGGCGGGCGCGCCCGGGATCCCGGCCCGGTTCGGTGGGGGTCCGCGGATGCCGTACACTGGACGAGCAGTTGTTGTCTGCATTCTTTCGCCGTGCCTCGGGTCTCCCGAGTACGGAAGAGGATGCGGGCAGAGGTCTGAAGACCTCTAGGGCGGTAGCTCAATTGGCAGAGCAGCGGTCTCCAAAACCGCAGGTTGCAGGTTCGATTCCTGTCCGCCCTGCGCGTCAGCTCACAGCTGGCACACGAAAGGTACTTCACGAATGGTTCAGGACGCATCGGGCGCTGTGGTCTCCACGGCGAACGGCGGCGCGGGCCGCGACAAGAAGCTCGGCTTCTTCGGACGCATCGCGCTGTTCTTCCGCCAGGTGATCGCGGAACTCCGCAAGGTCGTCACCCCGACGCGCAAAGAACTCGTCAAGTACACCCTGGTCGTCCTCGGGTTCGTCATCGTCATGATGGCCCTCGTGTACGGGCTCGACATGGCCTTCTCGTGGCTGACGACGCAAGTCTTCGGGGTTCCCGGGAAAACCGCGTGATCCCGCGACCTCGAGTCGATTGACCCGGGGTCGAACCTGAAGGAGAGAAGAGCAAGTGTCCGAACGTTACTCCGACGACGCCGACTGGGCGACCGCCGCCGAGCAGTCGAGCGAGGAAGACGAGGCCCAGGAGGGTGAGGAGCTCTCCCGCCAGGAGCGCTCCTCGACCGCTGCCGAGCACATCGCGCTGCACATCGAGGGCGACGAGGAGTTCGACGAGGAAGACATCGACATCGACGACGACCCGGAGGCAGACGCGATCGTGAACGACGCTCTCAACCTGGACCAGGCAGCCGAGTCCGAGGCGGCCGCCGAGGTCCTCAACGAGTCCGTGGCCGAGGAGGTCGCCGACCTCGAGGCCGCCGCGGCCGGCGAGGTGAGCCCGTACGACGGCCCCGACCTGAACGGCGACGACGACGCGGAGGAGACCGAGGAGGACCCGTACGAGGCCTTCCGCCTGGACCTCCGCATGCTCCCGGGCAAGTGGTACGTCATCCACTCCTACGCCGGCTTCGAGCGCAAGGTGAAGGCCAACATCGAGCAGCGCAAGTCCACGCTCGAGGTCGAGGACGACATCTACCAGATCGAGGTCCCGATGGAGGACGTCGTCGAGATCAAGAACGGCCAGCGCAAGATGGTCACGCGCGTCCGGATCCCCGGCTACGTGCTCGTGCGCATGGAGCTCAACGAGGACACCTGGTCCGTCGTCCGGCACACCCCGGGCGTCACCGGCTTCGTCGGCAACGCGCACAACCCGACCCCGCTCCGTTTCGAAGAGGCCTTCAACATGCTGAAGTCCCTCGTCGAGGTCAAGGACGTCCCGACCGCCAAGGCCGTCACGGCCAAGGGTGGCACCGCCGTGGCCCGTCCGGTCGCGGCCGAGGTCGACTTCGAGATCGGCGAGACCATCACGATCAAGGAGGGCTCGTTCGCGGGCCTGCCCGGCTCGATCTCCGAGATCAAGCCGGAGAGCGGCAAGCTCACGGTCCTGGTCTCGCTCTTCGAGCGCGAGACCCCGGTCGAGCTGTCGTTCGACCAGGTCACCAAGATGATCTGATCCCGCTCACTGAGCCTGTCGACGTACCGAAGAGCGGCCGTCCCTGAAGAGGGGCGGCCGTTCTCGTCGTCTCTGTACGCGAGACATCACTTTCCGCGTGAGACACCACGCCTGGTGTGATGTCTCATCCGGGAAGTGGTTTCTCGCGTGCAGGGGCGGGGGATCGGACTGGTAAGCGGAGGAGCCCGGGATCCGGTAGACTCCTATGGTTTGTGCGCCGCTTCGGCGTGCGCGCGAACAGCACCGCGCTCCGGAGATGCCGGATCCGCGGGAGAGGGATGCCTCGGCGTCCACTCGAGAAAGGAATCACCATGGCACCGAAGAAGAAGGTGACCGGCCTGATCAAGCTCCAGATCAACGCCGGCGCCGCCAACCCGGCTCCGCCGATCGGCCCCGCGCTCGGTCAGCACGGCGTCAACATCATGGAGTTCTGCAAGGCGTACAACGCGGCGACCGAGTCGCAGCGCGGCAACGTCATCCCCGTCGAGATCACCGTCTACGAGGACCGCAGCTTCACGTTCATCCTGAAGACCCCGCCGGCCGCCGAGCTGATCAAGAAGGCTGCGGGCGTGCAGAAGGGCTCCGCCACTCCGCACACCGTCAAGGTCGCGAAGATCACGGCCGAGCAGGTCCGTCAGATCGCCGAGCAGAAGCAGTCCGACCTGAACGCGAACGACATCGACGCCGCGTCCAAGATCATCGCCGGCACCGCCCGTTCCATGGGCATCACGGTCGAGGGCTGAGGGAGATAACAATGGCTACCAAGTCCAAGGCTTACAACGCTGCCGCCGCGAAGATCGAGGCGGACCGCTACTACACCCCGACCGAGGCCGTCGCCCTGGCGAAGGAGACCGGCTCCGCGAAGTTCGACTCCACCGTCGAGGTCGCGCTGAAGCTCTCCGTCGACCCGCGCAAGGCGGACCAGATGGTGCGCGGCACCGTCATCCTCCCGCACGGCACCGGCAAGACCGCCCGCGTCATCGTCTTCGCCACCGGCCCCGCGGCCGAGGCCGCGATCGCGGCCGGCGCCGATGAGGTCGGCGGCGCCGAGCTCATCGAGAAGGTCGCCGGCGGCTGGACCGCGTTCGACGCGGCCGTCGCCACCCCGGAGCTCATGGGCCAGGTCGGTCGTCTCGGCAAGGTGCTCGGCCCCCGTGGCCTGATGCCGAACCCGAAGACCGGCACCGTGACCCCGAACACGGCCAAGGCCGTCGAGGAGATCAAGGGCGGCAAGATCGAGTTCCGCGTCGACAAGCACGCCAACGTGCACTTCGTCGTCGGCAAGGCGTCGTTCTCGGCCGAGCAGCTCGACGAGAACATGAAGGCCGCGCTCGAGGAGATCGTCCGCCTCAAGCCGTCCAGCTCGAAGGGCCGCTACATCCAGAAGGGCGCCGTGTCGACCACGTTCGGCCCCGGCATCCCGCTGGACGTCAACGCCATCTGAGCCTGACTCCGATCGAAGGCCCTCACCCGCCCGGGTGGGGGCCTTCGTCGTTCCCGGATCCGTCGGTCCGGTCGTCGGTCGTTCCGAGCTCCCGCCGATCACGGCGTGTCAGGATGGGCGCATGGGTGCGGTGGACGACTATCTCGCGGGCGTCGAGAACGCCGCGGATCGCGCGGCGCTCGCGAGGATCTACGCGATCGCGCAGGAACTCGCGCCCGACGCGGAGCAGGGGATCAGCTACCGCATGCCGGCGCTGAAGCACGGGGGAAAGGCGCTGATCTCGGCGATCCGCGCAGCGAAGCACATCGGCGTGTACCCGTTCAGCGCCGCGGCGGTCGCCGCCGTGGCCGCCCGAGCCGAGACCGTCGACGGCGCGGAGTCGAGCACGGGGGCGATCCGCTTCGCCCTCGGGTCGGCGATCCCGGAGGATCTCATCCGCGACCTCGTCGCGTTCCGGCTCGCGGAGATCGACGGGCTCTGATCCGCGTCCTCGGTCTCACGGGCCGCGATCAGCGCACGACCAGGGCGACGCAGAGCAGCACGAGCGCCAGGCCCTGCAGCGTCGCACGCGCCGGGAGGATCGACTCCCACCGATCCTGCAGCGCCCGCGCGTCGCCGGGCACGGTGCCGGCCAGTGCGGCCGCGGTGAGCGTCGTGTTGATCGGCTTCGAGATGCGGCCGAACAGGACCAGCCAGGCGAGCAGAGCGGCGAGGGCGGCGACGGCGAGCACGGTGGCGGCGGCGCTTCCCCAGAAGGCGGAGAGCGCGGCGGTCGCCGCAGTGAGCACGACCCCGGCGATGCCGACGATCGGCAGGCGGCGGTCGCCGTAGTAGTGGCCGCGGCCGACCACCTGCACGAGGGTGCGCTCGTCGACCTCGGCGTAGACCGCGCGCAGCACCACGGCGGTGACCACGTCGGTGCCGAAGATGACGGCGATGGCGGCGATCGCGCCGATGGCGGCGGCGATGATGGCGATGGACATGGCTTCTCCCTTCGGTTAGCGGTGCTAACAGTTAGCGATGCTAACATCGGAGCATGAGCCCGTCAACGCCTCCGCGAACCGACTCCCGCGACCGCTCCGGCGCGATCGTCGCGGCCGCGCGCCGCGTCGCGGAGTCCGAGGGCTGGCCCGCCGTGACGGTGCGCCGGCTCGCGGCGGAGATCGGCTTCAGCCAGCCGATCCTGTACCGCTGCTTCCCCCGCGGACGGGACGAGATCGTCGAGCAGGTCATGATCGAGGGGTTCGCGGCGATGGGTGCCGAGCTCGAGGATCCGAGCGGCGCGGATCCGCTCGCGCACCTCGTCCGCGCCTACCTCGCCTTCGCCCGCAGCCGCCCCGCCCTGTACGAGGCGATGTTCGAGGCGCGTACCCGCATCGTCTTCGCGTCCGACGAGACGCCCGCGCCGCTGCGGGACGCCTTCGGGCCGTTCCTGTGCGCGGCGTCGGCCGAGGGCGGCGATGAGCGGACCGCCGTCGTGCGGGCCGAGCTGCTGTGGAGCCTGCTGCACGGCGTCGCCCAGCTCGCGGCATCCGGTCGGCTCGATCCCGCTCTGGAGGCGGCGCGCCTCGACGCGATCGTCGGCCTGTTCCGGTCGTGAGTCGGGGCGGGCGCCGTCAGGGCAGCAGCACGGGCAGGACGAGGCTGACGCCCAGCACGACCAGCACCGCGGCGATGATCGTGTCCAGGATCCGCCACGCGCGCGGGGTGCGCAGCCAGCGGCCGAGGTGGCGGGCGCCGAAGCCGAGTGCGAAGAACCAGACGACGCTCGCCACGATCGCGCCGGCCGCGAAGAGCCACCGCTCGTCGCCGTGGGTGGCCGCGATCGAGCCGATCAGCAGGACCGTGTCGAGGTACACGTTCGGGTTCAGCCAGGTGAATGCGAGGGTGGCGACGATCACGGGAGCCAGCGGTGCACGGGTGAGCGTCGCGGCGGCGCCCGGCGACGTCGCAGGGCGCGGTGCGGGGTCGGATCCGTCGTCCGCGGGGTCGACGACCAGCGCCTCGCCGCCCGACTTCCACGCGCGCCGGGCCGCGAGCGCGCCATAGAGCACGAGCGAGACCGCCCCCGCCCAGCGCGCGATGACGACGAGCCACGGGAGCGACTTCACGAGGTAGCCGAGGCCCGCCGTGCCGGCGATGATGAGCACGGCATCGGAGACCGCGCAGATCAGCACGACCGGGAGGATGTGCTCGCGGCGCAGGCCCTGGCGCAGCACGAAGACGTTCTGGGCGCCGACGGCGATGATGAGCGAGAACATGAGGCCGAGGCCGGCGAGCAGGGTGAGCACTCATCGAGAATACGGATGCTGCATCTTCAGCACCAGCAAAGATTCCTTACGTGAGATTAGGATCGCTGATGTGAAGGTGGATCCGGATTCCGCGCGGACCGTCGCAGCCGTGCTGGACGAGGGCACGTTCGACGCGGCCGCACGCCGGCTGATGATCACGCCCTCCGCGGTGAGCCAGCGGATCAAGACGCTCGAGCAGCAGCTCGGCCGGATCCTGCTCATCCGCAGCAAGCCCGCCCGGGCGACCGAGGCGGGGGAGGCGGTGGCGCGGTTCGGCCGCCAGGTCGCCCTCCTGGAGCGGGACGCGGTCGCCGGGTTCGGGCTCGCGGGGGAGGGTGAGGGGGTGCGGATCCGGATCCCGCTCGCCGTGAACGCCGACTCGATGGCTACGTGGTTCCTGCCGCCGCTCGCCCGGCTCTCCGAACACTACGACGTCGAGTTCGACCTGCACCGCGACGACCAGAACTTCACCGCGCGGCTGCTGGAGTCGGGGACCGTGATGGCGGCCGTGACGAGCGAGTCCGAACCCGTCGGCGGCTGCCGGGTCGAGGCGCTCGGCGCGCTGGACTACGTCGCAGTGGCGGCACCCGGCCTGTTCCACCGGTGCTTCCCGGACGGCGTGACCGCCGCAGCGCTGGCCCGCGCTCCCTTCGTCGACTTCGACCGCCGCGACATCATGCAGCAGGACTGGCTGCGCGAGCGCGGCGTCGACTCCTGGACGGTGCCGCGGCACCACGTGCCCGCGTCGGCGGACTTCTCGATCGCCGTGGAGCTCGGCTTGGGCTGGGCGCTGCTCCCGGTGCCGCACGCCGAGGCGGGCCTCGCGGACGGACGCCTGGTCCGCCTCGACGACACCGTGACGACCTCGCCGCTGTTCTGGCAGCAGTGGAACCTGCGCTCCGAGCTGCTCGACGCGATCGCCGCAGAGGTCCGCGCCGAGGCCGCGCGCGTGCTGCGCTGACGTCGCGCGCCGGGCGGGGTCCTGGCGCGAGGTCGGCGGCGCGCCCTAGGGTCGAGGCATGGCATCCGAGCGCATCACGCTGACCATCCCCGGCCCCGACGGCGAGCGGACGCTGGACCTCTCCAGCCCCAACCGCGCTGTCTGGCCGGCCCCTTCGACAGGCTCAGGGACCGGCCAGGGCCCGATCACGAAGGCCGAGCTCGCCGAGTACGTGCAGACGGTGTCGACGCCGTTCCTCACCTCCACCGGGAACCGGCCCGTCTCGCTCGAGCGCTACCGGGACGGGATCGACGGCGAGAGCTTCTTCTCCAAGAACCCGCCCAAGGGCACGCCCGACTTCGTGCAGAGCGTGATGTGCACCTACAACAGCGGCCGCAAGCACCCGCAGATCGTGCTCACCGAGACCGCCGCGATCGTCTGGGCCGTGCAGATGAACACGGTCGTGTTCCACCCGTGGGCGTCGCTCGCATCGGACGCCGACAACCCGGTCGAGCTGCGCATCGACCTCGACCCGCAGCCCGGGACCGGCTTCGCGGAGGCGATCCCCGCCGCGCACGAGCTGCGCGCCGTGCTCCGCGAGGCCGGACTCGAGGCGTTCATCAAGACGAGCGGCAACCGCGGCCTGCACGTGTTCTGCCCGATCGTGCCGGAGTGGGAGTTCCTCACGGTGCGGCACGCCGTGATCGCCGCGGGCCGCGAGCTCGAGCGGCGGATGCCCGATCGGGTCACCACGGCGTGGTGGAAGGAGGAGCGCGGGGAGCGGATCTTCGTCGACTTCAACCAGGCCAACCGCGACCGCACGATGGCCGGCGCGTACAGCCCGCGGGCGCTGCCGGGCGCCACGGTCTCGACGCCGATCGAGTGGGACGAGCTGGACGACGTCGATCCGACGCGCTTCACCGTCCGCACGGTCCCGCAGCGCCTCGCCGACCTCGGCGACCCGTGGGCGCACATGCAGGACGACCCGGGCCGGATCGACACCCTGCTCACGTGGTGGGAGCGCGACGTCGAGAACGGGCAGGGCGAGATGCCGTTCCCGCCCGAGTTCCCGAAGATGCCCGGCGAGCCCCCGCGCGTGCAGCCCTCGAAGAAGGTCGCCGCGAACTGGGACGAGAACGGCGAGCCGATCCCCGGTCGCTGAGCGATCCGCGAACGCGGTTCGCTGGTCGCGACACGCCGCTTCGGGAGCGCCAGAACGGCGTGTCGTGACCAGCGAACGGGGGGTGGGCCGAGCGGGCCTCAGTCGATGACGTCGGCGAGGTCGTAGCCCGCGACCGTCTCCAGCTGCTCGTACGTGCACGAGCGGGCCTCGCGGTCCTCGCGCCATCGTTCGAACTGCACGGTGTGCCGGAACCGCCAGCCCTCGAGCTGGTCGTAGCGCACCTCGAGCACGCGCTCGGGGCGCAGCCGCACGAACGACGTGTCCTTGCTGCTGCTGAACCGCGAGCGCTCGCCCTCGCCGGTGACCGCCTCGCCCGACTCGTCCCGCTCGACGAGCGGCGCGAGATCCTCGATCAGCTGCAGCCGCATCGCATCGCTCCAGGCCGCGACCCCGCCGACCGGGCGCAGCACGCCGTCCTCGCCGTACAGGCCGACCAGGAGGGATCCGACGCCGGAGCCGCTCTTGTGCACCCGGTAGCCGAGCGCGACGACGTCGGCGGTGCGGGCGTGCTTGACCTTGAACAGGGTGCGCTTGTTCGGGGCGTAGGGCTGATCCAGGGGCTTCGCGACGACGCCGTCGAGGCCGGCACCCTCGAACTCCGCCAGCCAGCGGCGGGCGTCCGCCGGATCCGTCGTCGTGCGGGTGAGGTGCAGGGGGTGCGGAACGTCGCCGAGCAGCCGCTCCAGCCGCTCACGGCGCTCTCCGAAGGGTCGATCCTGCAGATCCTCGTCGCCGACCGCGAGCAGGTCGAATGCGATGAACATGGCGGGGGTCTCGGTCGACAGCTTCAGCACGCGCGACGCGGCGGGGTGGATCCGCTGGCTCAGCGCCTCCCAGTCGAGCCGCTGGGATCCCTCCGGCCCCGTGGCGACGACGATCTCGCCGTCCAGCAGGCAGGGCTCAGGGAGGAGCCGCGAGACCGCCTCGACGAGCTCGGGGAAGTAGCGGGTGAGCGGCTTGGCTCCGCGGGATCCGATCTCGACGGTCTCGCCGTTCCAGGAGACGAGCCCGCGGAAGCCGTCCCATTTCGGTTCGTAGAGCAGGCCGCCGGGGAACTTCTCCGGGTCCGGTACGGAGGTCGCGGCCTTGGCGAGCATGGGCGCGGGGATCTCGTAGCGCATGGGACCATCCTGCCGTCTGCGTCAGGATCCGAACAGATCCGTCAGCGCGAGACGCTCGCCGGCGTCGGCGAGGGCGGTGCGGGCCGCGTGCCAGCCGGCCATGCCGTTCACGCCCGGGCCCGGCGGGGTCGCCGCGGAGGCGAGGTACACGCCCGGCATCGGCGTGCGCCATGGCACGGGGGAGAGCACGGGGCGCACGACGGCCTGGCGCATCGTGAAGGCGCCGCCGAAGATGTCGCCGCCGATCTCGGCGTGGTTCAGCCGGACGCGCTCGTGCGGGGTCACGGCGTGACGGGCGAGGATCCGGTCGCGGAAGCCGGGCGCGAACCGCTCGATCTGCCGGGTGATGAGCTCGGTCGCGTCGACGTCGGAGTTCGCGGGGGCGTGGATGTACGTCCAGAGCACCTGCTTACCCGCCGGTGCGCGGCTGTCGTCGAGAATCGAGGGCTGCACGGCGAGTACGTACGGGCGATCGGACACCCGGCCCCGGGCGACCGCGTTCTCGCTCGCCCAGACCTCCTCGCGCGTTCCGCCGACGTGCACGGTCGGGGCGAGCGCGACGTCGGGGTTCGTCCACGGCACCGGGCCGTCGAGCGCGAAGTCGACCTTCGCGGCGGCGGCCCCGTACCGGTATGCGCGGATCGCCTTCGCATAGCCCGGCGGGACGTCGCGCAGGGTCAGCGCCAACCGCGGGGCGGTGTTCAGCAGCAGCAGGTCGCCGCGGCGGGGATCGCCCCAGTCCAGCGAGGACAGGTCGACGACGTGCTCCTCGGTGCGGATGGAGCCGCCGTGCACCAGGAGGTCCTCGACGAGGGCGTCGGCGATCCGCTGCGCCCCGCCGCGCGGGTAGGCCCATCCGCCGGCGTGCGCCTGCGCCATGAGCAGGAGGCCTGCCGCGGCCGCACTGAGCGACGGCAGCGCGGTGTTGGCGTGCGCGACGACCCCGGCCACGAGCGCGGCGGCCTCCGGCGTGCGGAACGTCCGTGCCGCCATCGACGTGCCCTGCTCGAGCGCGCGCAGCCCGTAGCGCACGGCGGTGACCGGATCGGCGGGGATCCGCAGCAGGGATCCGCCGGTGAAGTCCTGCACGCCGTCGATGTGCGCGCTCAGCGGGCGCAGCAGCGCGCGCCAGGCGCTGGCGTCCGGGCCGAGGCCGTCGGCAGTGCGCTCGAGGTCGCGCCACGCGATGCCCGCCCGGCCGTGGTCGAGCGGATGCGCGTACGACATCTCCGGGACGATCCAGTCGATCCGGTCCCGGCCGAAGGCGTGGAAGAACGGCGAGGAGTACGCCCCGGGGTGCACGCTCGCGCAGACGTCGTGCACGAAGCCGGGGAGGGTGGTCTCTTCGCTGCGCACCCCGCCGCCGACGGTGTCGGCCGCCTCGAGCACCTCGACGGCGTAGCCGGCGCGGGCGAGGCAGACCGCAGCGGCCAGGCCGTTCGGTCCGCTCCCGATGATCGTGGCGCGGGGCATGCCGCCAGTCTGGCATGCACGGTGGGGCGCCGGAGAGGGGCCGAACTCAGTCTCCAGGTCGAAGACCTCGACACGGGCTGCGATTCGGTCCGGAATCGACTGAGTTCGGCACATGCACGCAGGTCACGCAGAGCAGGACGTGGGATCCTGGAGGAGATGAACGAAGTCCAGGGCCCGACCCCCACCGGCACCTCCCGTCCCTACAAGTCGCTCGTCGAGGCGCTGCGCGGTCAGCGGATCGACCCCGTGAACTACGAGTTCATCGGCGCCATCGTCGACGCGGTCGGCATCTCGAGCCTCATCGACCGCGGCCGCTACATCGAGGCGATCCGCCGCGTCCCCGGCACCGCGCTGCACATCGGCCGGACGTACACGAACGGTTTCGCGGAGGACGAGCAGATCGTCGTCGGCGGACGCATCCTGCCGCTGTTGCCCAGCGAGGGCCGCGCACCGTACTTCTACGTCATCCACCCCAGCGAACTGCCCGGCGCGCCGGTCGTCGCCCAGCGCGCACCCCGTACCCGCACCGCGGGCACCCGGGCCCCGGCGAAGCCCAAGCCCGAGCCGCGCGCACCCAAGGCCACGCCCCGCGAGGACCGCGACTACGGCGTCTGCGACGTGTGCTTCATGGTGAAGACCCCGTCCGGCGGCTGCGGCTGCGACTGAGTCCTTCCCTCTGCAAGTGAGCCTCGTGGCCTGAGGAGACCGATCGCGGAGCGGAGTCCGGGCGACCGGAACCGGCCTCAGGCGAACGCGCTCATCCCGGTGATGTCGCGGCCGATGAGCAGCGCCTGCACGCTCTCCGTGCCCTCGTAGGTGTGGATCGCCTCGATGTCGGCCATGTGCTGCATGACGCCGTTGGAGAGAAGGATCCCGTTGCCGCCGAGCAGGTCGCGCGCGCTCGCCGCGATCCGGCGGGCGGCCCGGGTGTTGTGGAACTTCGCGAGCGAGGCCTGCGTGGGCCGCAGTGTGCCCGCGCCGTCCATGTCGGCCATGCGGCGGCAGAACAGCTGCATCGCGGTGAGGTCCTCGAGCATGTGCGAGAGCCGCTCCTGCACCATCTGGAACTTGGCGAGCGGCTTGCCGAACTGGATCCGCCGCTGCGCGTACGACAGCGCCGCCTCGTAGCAGGCGGTCGCGTGCCCGAGCGCAGACCAGGCCACCCCCGACCGGGTCGCGTAGAGCACGGTCGAGGCGTCCTTGAAGCTCTTCGTGCCGGGGAGCACGGCGTCCACGGGCACGCGGACGTCGTCGAGGCGGATGTGCGCCTGGTGGATCGCGCGCAGCGAGACCTTGCCGGTGATCACGGATCCGAGGTAGCCGGGGCGGTCCTGCTCGACGAGGAAGCAGCGCACGGATCCGTGCTCGGCCGCACCCTCGTCGTCGACCCGCGCCCAGACGAACGTGATGCCGCCGGACGCGCCGTTGCCGATCCACTTCTTCGCGCCGCGGAGCACCCACTCCTCGCCGTCACGGCGGGCGACCGTCTCGAGCGACACCGAGTCCGAGCCGTGGTCGGGCTCGGTGAGCGCGAAGGAACCCAGCACGGACCCGTCCGCGAGCGGGGCGAGCCAGCGCTCCTGCTGCTCGGGGCTGCCGAACAGGGCGAGCGAGCGCAGCGCGAGACCGCCCTGCACCGCGAGGACCGTGCCGAGCGAGCCGTCGCCGCGGGAGATCTCCATGTTGACCAGGCCGGCGGCGAGCGGGCTCATCCGGGTGAGGGCAGGGTGCTCGATGCCGTCCACGACGAGGTCGAGCTCGCCCATCCGGCGCGCGATGTCGAGCGGGTACTCGGCCCGGTCCCAGGCCTCGAGCATCATCGGGCCGACCTCGTCGATGTAGGCCTGCGCCCGCTCCCAGTGCGCGCGGTCCTCGGCGGAGATGTCCGAGAACACCTCGTAGTAGTCGCTGCCGAGGCGGTCGGTCACGTCGTAGGACCGGACGGACTCGCCGGGGAAGAGGGCGTCGCTGCTCATGGGGCTCCATCCGAGGGAGTGAGACTGAGTCTCAGGATTCATGAGACAGCGTACCGCGTCGGGCGGAATCCGCGCATGCCGGCCGAGCCCGCCGCGGGAGGGCTGCACGGCGAGGAGGTCCTTCGGGAGCGGTCAGGCCAGGTCTTCGCGCAGCCGGCGCGTGATCTCCGCCATCGGCATCGACCGCGGGAAGACGGCGACCACCATCGCGTCGGGTCCGGGATCCGCGACCGAGTCCGGATGCACGCCGTAGCGGCGCATCACGTCGTCGAGCGCGCGCCGGAGCGAGGCGGCCGAGGTGCGCGAGCCGCGCAGCAGCCGGCGCAGCACGTGATTGTGCACGGCGGTCACGAGCGCCGCGAAGCCGACCGCGTCGAGCGGATCCAGATCCGGGAGGGACCGTCGCAGGTACTCGTCGAACAGGCGCTCGTAGCGGAACACGGTCACGATCTCGCGATCGCGCAAGGTCGGCACGTCGCGCACCACCTGGTAGCGGAGGCGGGCGAGCTCCGGGTCGGCGGCGAACGAGCGGAACACGAGGAGGGAGGCGTCGCACACGGCCGTCCACGGGTTCGGGTGCGGCCGCTCGAGGTAGCGGCGCAGGCCATCCAGCAGCTCCTCGTGGTCGGCGAACACCACGTCGTCCTTGCCGCCGAACTGGCGGAAGAAGGTCGATCGGGAGATGCCCGCGGCCCGCGCGATCTGCTCGACCGAGGTCTGATCGAACCCCTGGGTCGAGAACAGTTCGAGCGCAGCGCGCACGACGGCGGTGCGAGCGGGGGACACGTCGGCGTGCTCGGTCATAGCACGAAGCCTAGTTGCCCGTCATCGGCGCGCGAGGTGCGCCCTGTCCGGCGGGCCAGACAGGGCGGCAGCCGGCTGTCAGGAAGCGGAATTCCGCGGTAGTAGGCTGGGGGATCGGGTCGAATCACCTCGACACCCGACAGGCATCCTGTCGCGTCCCAATCGTCGCAACCAGCGAAGGACTGCACGTGGACCTCTACGAGTACCAGGCACGAGACCTTTTCGAGAAGTACGGAGTGCCGGTCCTCGCCGGCATCGTCGCCGACACCCCCGAGGAGGTGAAGGCAGCCGCGGAGAAGATCGGCGGCGTGGTCGTCGTGAAGGCGCAGGTCAAGGTCGGCGGTCGCGGCAAGGCCGGCGGCGTGAAGGTCGCGAAGACTCCGGAAGAGGCCTACGAGGCCGCGAAGGCGATCCTCGGCCTGGACATCAAGGGCCACGTCGTCAAGCGCGTCATGGTCGCCGCGGGGGCGCGCATCGCCGAGGAGTTCTACTTCTCCGTGCTGCTGGACCGCGCCAACCGCTCCTACCTGAGCCTCTGCTCGGTCGAGGGCGGCATGGAGATCGAGCAGCTCGCGGTCGAGAAGCCCGAGGCGCTCGCCCGGGTCGAGGTCAACGCGCTGTCCGGCATCGACAAGGCCAAGGCCGTCGAGATCGCCCGGGCCGCGAACTTCCCCGAGGAGCTCGTCGACAAGGTGTCCGACGTCTTCGTCACGCTCTACGACGTCTACAAGGGCGAGGGCGCCACGCTCGTCGAGGTGAACCCGCTGGTGCGCACCGAGGACGGCGACATCATCGCCCTCGACGGCAAGGTCACCCTCGACGACAACGCATCCGAGGTGCGCCACCCCGAGCACGAGGAACTCGCCGACAAGGCGAGCGAGGACCCGCTCGAGGCCAAGGCGAAGGCGTCCGGCCTCAACTACGTCAAGCTCGACGGCGAGGTCGGCATCATCGGCAACGGCGCGGGCCTGGTCATGTCCACCCTCGACGTCGTCGCCTACGCCGGTGAGAGCCACGGAAACGTGAAGCCCGCCAACTTCCTCGACATCGGCGGCGGCGCGAACGCGCAGGTCATGGCCAACGGCCTCGACGTCATCCTCGGCGACGCGCAGGTCAAGAGCGTGTTCGTGAACGTCTTCGGCGGCATCACCTCCTGCGTCGCCGTCGCAGAAGGCATCGTCAAGGCCCTCGAGATCCTCGGCGACGCGGCCACCAAGCCGCTCGTCGTGCGGCTCGACGGCAACCAGGTCGAAGAGGGCCGCGCGATCCTCGCCGCGGCCAACCACCCCCTCGTCACTCTCGCCGCCACCATGGACGAGGGCGCCGACAAGGCCGCAGAGCTGGCGAACGCCTGAGCCTTCGACAGGCTCAGGGACCGGAAAAGGATTAGGGAAAATGTCGATCTACCTCAACAAGGACTCCAAGGTCATCGTCCAGGGCATCACCGGCGGTGAGGGCACCAAGCACACCGCTCTGATGCTGAAGGCCGGCACCGACGTCGTCGGCGGCGTCAACGCCCGCAAGGCCGGAACCACCGTGTCGCACATCGACCAGAACGGCAACCCCGTCGAGCTGCCCGTCTTCGGGTCGGTCGCCGAGGCCATCGAGAAGACCGGTGCGAACGTGTCGGTCGCGTTCGTGCCGCCGGCGTTCACCAAGGACGCGATGATCGAGGCCATCGACGCCGAGATCCCGCTGCTCGTGGTCATCACCGAGGGCGTCCCGGTGGGCGACTCCGCCGAGGCCTGGGCGTACGCGATCGAGAAGGGCAACAAGACCCGGATCATCGGCCCGAACTGCCCCGGCATCATCACCCCGGGTGAGGCGCTCGCGGGCATCACGCCGGCGAACATCACCGGCAAGGGCCCGATCGGCCTGGTTTCCAAGTCGGGCACCCTGACGTACCAGATGATGTTCGAGCTGCGCGACCTGGGCTTCTCCACCGCCATCGGCATCGGCGGCGACCCGGTCATCGGCACCACGCACATCGACGCGCTCGCCGCGTTCGAGGCCGACCCGGAGACCCAGGCGATCGTCATGATCGGCGAGATCGGCGGCGACGCCGAGGAGCGCGCGGCCGACTTCATCAAGGCGAACGTCACCAAGCCGGTCGTCGGCTACGTCGCGGGCTTCACCGCCCCCGAGGGCAAGACCATGGGCCACGCCGGCGCCATCGTCTCCGGCTCCGCGGGCACCGCCCAGGCGAAGAAGGAGGCCCTCGAGGCCGCGGGCGTGAAGGTCGGCAAGACCCCGTCCGAGACCGCCGCGCTGATGCGCGAGGTCATCGCCGCCCTGGTGACGGTGTAACGAGTCGCACGCGCGATCGGAGGGCCCCGGGTGTCACACCCGGGGCCCTCCGTCGTTTCGGGGTGGGACCGTGTCCCGAATTCTGCTGCCGATCCGGCCCGGCGGCAGCAGAAAGCGGGACACGGCGGTGCGGAAACCGGGACATGGTGCGGCAGAGCGGGGGTGGCCGGGGTTCAGCACGTAGGCTCGGATCCGTCATGCAACGCCTCCTCATCGTGCTCCTGGCGGCGGTCGATGCGATCGTCGCGGCGGCCGTCGGCCTCGCCGTCCTGCTCGCCCCGCTCACGCTGATCTGGGCGATCGCCTTCGGCGCCCACGCCGACTGGGGCGCGCTCTGGCCGAGCGCCGCGACCCTCTGGCAGTTCGGGCACGCCGTGCCGCTCGCGGTGTCCCTCCCCGACGCGCTCGTGCGCTCGGTCGGCATCGCGCCGAGCGCCGCGACCTTCGCGCTCTCCGTGCCGCCGCTGCTGCTCCTCGCGTTCACCGCGATCTTCGCCGCGCGCTCGGGCCGCCGTGCGGCCCTGGCCGGATCCTGGATCACCGGCGTCGTCTCCGGGACCGTCGTCTTCGCCGTGATCTCGGTCCTCGTCGCGCTGACCGGGCGTGCGCCGATCGTGACGACGGCGCTGTGGGCCGCGGTGCTCTCCCCGGCTCTCGTGTTCCTCTGCGGCGCTCTCGCCGGCGCGGTCACCTCGGCCTGGACCGAGGGCGACGGCGGACCGATCGACGCCGTGCAGGACGCCCTGGACCGGTGGCCGGACTGGGCGCACGTTCCCGGCGACGTCGTGCGCGGTGCCTTCGCCGCGGTCTCCGCCGTGATCGGCGCGGCCGCGCTCGGGCTCGCGATCGCCGCCCTCGTCCGCGGCGGCCAGGTGGTGGCGCTGTTCGAGTCGCTGCGGTCCGACGGCCTCGGCGTCGTCGTGATCGGGCTCGCCCAGCTCGCCTACGTGCCGACCCTCCTGGCCTGGAGCGTGGCGTGGCTCGCCGGCCCCGGATTCGCGATCGGCACGGGCACCGCGGTCTCCCCGGCGGGGACCGTGCTCGGGGTCGTGCCCGGCGTGCCCATGCTGGGGCTGGTGCCGGAGAACGGATCCCCCTGGTTCCTCATCGTCGTCCTGGTCCCGATCGCGGCGGGCGCGTTCGCCGGCTGGCTGATCCGCTCGCGGCAGGTCTCGGCGGGCGTCGAGGCGGCACTGCTGCCCCGAGTCGCCGTCGCATTCGGCATCGCGGTCGTGTCCGGCGCGCTCGGCGCGCTCCTCGCGGCGCTGTCGAGCGGATCTCTCGGACCGGGCCGGCTCGCGCATGCGGGACCGGAGCCCGGACCGGTCGCCCTCGCGCTCGGGATCGAGGTGTTCGTGGGCGCGGGGATCCTGCTGCTCTCCCCGCGCCGGCACGGCCTCGCGGATGAGTCCGCGGGCCACGAAGACCGATTCTGAGCGCGGCGGAACCCGGCCTGCTCCGCAGGGCCGCCGGACGGGGAGAGGCGCCCGTCCCGGCTAGACTGTGCAGGTGCTGACGGTCGCCGTTCTCATCTCGGGCACCGGCTCGAATCTTCGTGCCCTGCTCGACGCGGCCGCCGACCCCGGATTCCCCGCCCGGATCATCGTGATCGGCGCGGACCGGGAGGCGGACGGACTCGCCCACGCGGAGGCGTTCGGGATCCCCTCCTTCGTCGTGCCCTGGGAGGCGTACGACAGTCGTGAGGACTGGGGCGCCGAGCTCGACGCCCAGCTGCGGGTGTGGCAGCCCGACCTGGTCGTGCTGAGCGGGCTCATGCGCCTGCTGCCGCGCGACGTGGTCGCGGCCTGGTCTCCGCGCATCATCAACACCCACCCGGCGTACCTGCCCGAGTTCCCCGGCGCGCACGGCGTGCGCGACGCGCTCGCGGCCGGAGTCGCACAGACCGGGGCCAGCGTGATCGTGGTCGACGACGGCGTCGACAGCGGACCGGTCCTTGCGCAGGAGCGCGTCTCGGTGCTCGAGGGCGACACCGAGCACGCGCTGCACGAGCGCATCAAGCCCGTCGAACGGCGCCTGCTGATCGACGTCGTCCGCCGCATCGCCGAGGGTGACCTCGAGCTCGGCGCCCGCCCCGCAGATCTGGATGCTCATCGGCCGCAGGCCGCTGACGAGAACTGAAGCCCCTCCCGGAAGGAACCCCCGATGGCCGGTCCCCGACACGATCCCTCCCTCTACCGCGACCGCGACGTGGTGCCGGTGCGCCGCGCACTCGTCTCCGTCAGCGACAAGGCCGGCCTCGTGCCGCTCGCGCAGACCCTCGCCGACAACGGCGTGGAGATCGTGTCGACCGGATCCACCGCGCAGTCCATCCGTGACGCGGGCATCGCCGTGACCGACGTGGCCGCCGTGACCGGCGTCGCCGAGATGCTCGACGGCCGCGTGAAGACGCTGCACCCGTCGATCCACGGCGGACTGCTCGCCGACCTCCGCCTCGAGGACCACGAGCGTCAGCTGCAGGAGAAGGGGATCGCCCCGTTCGAGCTCGTCGTGGTGAACCTGTACCCGTTCGTGCAGACCGTCGCCTCGGGCGCCACCGGGGACGACGTCGTGGAGCAGATCGACATCGGCGGTCCCGCGATGGTCCGCGCTGCCGCGAAGAACCACGCCAACGTCGCGATCGTCGTCTCGCCGGAGTCGTACCCGGCCATCATCGACGCGGTCACCGCGGGCGGCACGTCGCTCTCGCAGCGGCGCGAGCTGGCCGCACGCGCGTTCGCGCACACGGCCGCCTACGACACCGCGGTCGCGCAGTGGTTCTCCGAGGGCACCCTGAGCTCCGACTCCGACCTCCCGGCGCACCTCACGATCAATGCCGAACGCCTGGCCACGCTGCGCTACGGCGAGAACTCGCACCAGCGCGCCGCGATCTACACCCGGGCCGGCGGGCACGGCATCGCCCAGGCCACGCAGCTGCAGGGCAAGGAGATGTCGTACAACAACTACGTCGACGCCGACGCCGCCCTGCGCGCCGCGTACGACATGGTCCACCCGGCCGTCGCGATCATCAAGCACGCCAACCCGTGCGGCATCGCGACCACCGCGCCGAACGCCCTCGACCCGATCGCCAGCGCCCACCTGCGCGCGCACGAGTGCGACCCGGTGTCGGCGTACGGCGGCGTGATCGCCGCGAACGGCACCGTGACGCTGAAGATGGCCGAGAACCTGAAGGACATCTTCACCGAGGTCATCGTCGCGCCCGCGTTCGAGCCGGCCGCGCTCGAGGTGTTCAAGGCGAAGAAGAACCTGCGTCTGCTGCAGCTCCCCGACGACTGGCAGCAGGAGCGCATGGACGTGCGCCTCGTCTCCGGGGGCCTGCTGCTGCAGGACGCCGACCGCTTCCCGGACGACATCGTCTCGGTCGCGAAGAACTGGGAGCTCGTCTCCGGCGAGCGTCCGGACGAGCTGGAGATGGAGAACCTCATCTTCGCGTGGAAGGCCTGCCGGGCCGTGAAGTCCAACGCGATCGTCCTCGCCAAGGGCAACGCCACGGTCGGCGTCGGCATGGGCCAGGTCAACCGGGTCGACTCCTGCCGCCTCGCGGTCGAGCGCGCCGGCGACCGCGCGGCCGGATCCGTCGCCGCCTCCGACGCGTTCTTCCCGTTCGCGGACGGCGCGCAGGTGCTCATCGACGCGGGCGTCACCGCGATCGTGCAGCCGGGCGGATCCGTGCGAGACGGGGAGGTCGTGGATGCTGCCCGCAAGGCCGGTGTCACGATGTTCTTCACCGGGGAGCGCCACTTCTTCCACTGATCCTGAGCGGCCCCGCTCCGGGGCCGGGATCCCGGTCCCGGACCTGCACCGGACTTCGGATCCGGTCGCGCTGCTCTTTCCTGAGGGCGCTGCGGATATCGGCGCAGCGACCTCAGGATTCGACAGCGTGAGCGGAACCGGCGAGCGGCGGTTCTACCGCCACCGCAATGTCCGATTTCCGCGAGCTTGCGGGAAACGGACGTGTCAGAGTGGAGGCATGAGCCTCCCGGTGATGACCTTCGACGAGCGGTACCGTGCGATCGGCGCGCGGGACACCCGCTTCGACGGGCAGTTCGTCACGGCGGTGCGTTCGACCGGGATCTACTGCCGGCCGAGCTGCCCCGCGCGCACCCCGAAGCCGGAGAACGTGACGTTCTTCCCGACCAGCGCGGCGGCGCACGAGGCGGGCTACCGCGCCTGCAAGCGCTGCCTGCCCGAGGCTGCGCCCGGATCCCCGCAGTGGAACCTGCGCGGCGACGTCGCGGCGCGCGCCATGCGCCTCATCGCGGACGGCGTCGTGGAGCGCGAAGGCGTGCCGGGGCTGGCCGCCCGGCTCGGATACTCGTCACGCCACCTCACCCGGCTGCTGGCCGCCGAGCTCGGCGCCGGTCCGCTCGCGCTCGCCCGGGCGCACCGCGCGCACACCGCGCGGATGCTGCTCGTCGGCACCGACATGCCGATCGCCGACGTCGCGTTCTCCGCGGGATTCGCGAGCGTCCGCCAGTTCAACGACACGGTCCGCGAGGTGTTCGGCCTCGCGCCGGGAGAGCTGCGGGCTCGGCGGCACGGCTCCGGGAACGGCCGGACCGCGCCGGATCCGGCCGTCGCGCCTCCCGGCGAGATCGACCTGCTGCTGCCGTACCGCGCCCCGTTCGACGGCGACGGCCTGTTCGCGTGGATGCGCGCCAGGGCGCTGCCCGGAGTCGAGAGCGCGGCGGAGCGGTCGTTCGCCCGGCACCTCCGCCTCGACGGCGGCCCGGGCTGGTTCGAGTTGCGCGTCGACGACCGGGAGCGCCTGCACCTGCGCGCCCGGCTCACCCAGCTCGGCGACCTCGCCCCGCTCGTCGCCCGCGCCCGACGGCTGTTCGACCTCGACGCGGATCCGCAGGCCGTCGACGCGGCCCTCTCCGCGCACGCCGAGCTCGCGCCGCTCGTCGCTCGGACACCGGGCATCCGGGTGCCGGGCGCCGCCGATCCGCACGAGATGCTCATCCGCGCGATGGTCGGTCAGCAGATCACCGTCGCCGCCGCCCGCACCGCCCTGACGCAGCTCGCTCACGAGCTGGGGGAGCGGGTCGGATCCGCCGACGATGCGGAGCGGGGGATCCTCTTCCCGACCATGGCCGCGATCGCCGAGCACGGCGCCGAGGTGCTGCGCGGACCCGCCGCCCGGATCCGCGCGATCACGGGAGCCGCCGCCGCGCTCGCGGACGGATCCCTCCGCCTCACCCTCGGCGACGACGGCGAGGCGCAGCGCGGCGCCCTGCTGGCGATGCCGGGGATCGGCCCGTGGACGGCCGACTACGTGCGGATGCGCGTGCTCGGCGACCCCGACGTGCTCCTGCCCGGCGACGTCGCCGCCCGCGCCGGAGCCGCCGCCGCGGGGATCCCCTCGGATCCCGTCCCGCTCGACACCTGGGCCGCGCGCACCGCGCCGTGGCGCAGCTACCTCACCGCGCACCTCTGGCGCGCGGCCCCGGCGCGACCGCCGGGGCGCGCCGCCCGGACGCGCACACCGAAGACCACGATCACGGAAGGATCGAAATGACCGCCCTCATCCAGACCGTCGACACCCCCGACGGCCCGTTCACCATCCTCACCGACGAGCACGACCGCGTCCTCTCCTCGGGCTGGACCGCCGACCGGGAGGCGATCCTGAACCGCCTGCCCGAGAAGCACCGCCCGGCGGACATCGCGGAGGGATCCACGTCCGCCGCGGACGCCGTCGCGGCCTACTACGCCGGGGACGTCGCCGCGATCGACGCCGTCGAGGTCCGCCAGTTCGGCACGGACATGCAGTACGCCGGCTGGGCGGCCCTGCGCCGCATCGAGCCCGGCCGCCCGCTCACCTACACCGAGTTCGCGGTCGAGCTGGGCAGCCCCGGTTCCGTCCGCCCGGCCGCCTCGATCTGCGCGCGCAACGCCCCGGCCCTGTTCGTACCCTGCCACCGGGTGCTGCGCACCGACGGCACCCTCGGCGGCTTCGCCTGGGGCGTGGACGTGAAGCAGCGCCTCCTCGACCGCGAGGCGGCATCGCTCGTGGTGGCCTGAGCCGCGCACCGGCACGGGCGTCCCCGGTCCCTCCGGACGCCCGTGCCGGGCGCAGGCTACGCTGGCCACGGCGACCGGACGGGCCGCCCTGAGTCGGAGGATCCATGCGCCGCGCCCTCGTCATCGTCGACATCCAGCGGGACTACTTCCCCGGCGGAGCCTTCCCGCTCGCCGGGCCGGAAAAGGCCGCGGCGGCGGCGGCACGGGTGCTCGCCGGGTTCCGCGAGAGCGGGCAGCCCGTCGTGCACGTGCGCCACGTCTGGGACGCCAGGGACGCGATCTTCCTGCGTCCCGGCACGCCGGGCGCCGAGATCCACCCGGTGGTCGCTCCGCAGGCGGGAGAGCCCGTGCTCGACAAGACCGAGCCGAATGCCTTCCTCGGTACCGACCTCTCCGAGCGCCTTGATGCGCTCGCCGCGGACGAGGTCGTGATCGTCGGCATGATGACGAGCATGTGCATCGATTCGACCGTGCGCGCCGCCGCCGAGCGGGGCCATGCCGTGCGCGTCGTCGCGGATGCCTGCGCAGCCCCGGATCTCGAGTTCCGCGGTGTGGCGCTGCCCGGAGCCCAGGTGCATGCCGCCTTCCTGGCGGCGCTCGCCGCAGGGTTCGCGACCGTGACGACCGCGGACGAGCTGATCGCGGAGCTGACGCCGATCGGCTGAGCGCCCGCCGCAGGGCGCCGGGAAGACGCGAGCGCCGCAGGATCCGGATCCGATTCCCGGAAAGCGCTTGCGCTCAGGAAGATCACAGACATAGGCTGGTGGGCTGTCGCGTCGACCGACCGACGGCTGCCGAACCGAGGAGGACATCATGCCCGCGATCACCACTGCATCGTTCATCCGCCCTGTCCCCGGTTCGCTCCTCGCCCCGGCCGAGGCCTGACTCCGAGCACAGCTCCGAGCGCAGCTCCGCCGGCCCCGCGGCCGCCGTATGAACGGATGCATTGCATCCGTCCTTTCTCGTCCCCTCCGTCCTGTGACACGTAACCGCTGAGAACCATGTCTGAGAACCCCTCGTCGTCCCCCACCCCCACCAACCCCCCGCTGTCGACGCCCCGCGCCCTCGCGCGCCTGGCGCCGTTCGTGAAGCCCGTCGCCTGGCGCCTGATCGGCGGCGGCCTGTCCGCCCTCGCCGCCGCGGTCATCGCGCTGTGCGTGCCGCTGCTGCTCCAGGTCGTGCTGGAAGGGCCGATCGCCTCCGGCGAGATCGGCGCGATCGTCTGGGGCGCGGTCGCCATCGCCGCGCTCGCGCTCGGCGAGGCGGTCATGGTGTGGCTGCGCCGCCAGTTCGTGCTGAAGCCCGCCACCCAGGTCGAGTACACGATGCGCACCCAGCTGTACGCGCGGCTGCAGACCCTGCCGGTCGCGTTCCACGACCGCTGGCAGTCCGGCCAGCTGCTCAGCCGGATGATGCAGGACATCGGCCTCATCCGCCGTTGGCTCGCGTTCGGCGTCGTGCTGCTCGTCGTCAACCTGCTCACGATCCTGATCGGTGCGGCCCTGCTGTTCCGCTGGCACTGGCTGCTCGGCACGATCTTCCTGATCACCGCCGTCCCGCTGTGGATCTCGGGCTTCCTGTTCGAGAAGCACTATGGCGTGCTCACCCGTCGCAGCCAGGATCAGGCCGGCGACCTCGCCACGAGCGTCGAGGAGAGCGTGCACGGCATCCGCGTGCTGAAGGCGTTCGGCCGCGGCAAGCACGCGCTGCTGAAGTTCAGCGATCAGGCCGAGTCGCTGCGCACGACCGAGCTGAGCAAGGCGAAGGCCGTGGGCTGGATCTGGTTCTGGCTCGTGTTCATGCCGGAGGTCGCGTTCGCGGTCAACCTCGTCGCCGGCATCTGGCTGATCGCGCAGGGCGCCCTGAACGCGCCGGAGCTGTTCGCGTACTTCGCGATGGCGACGGTGCTGCGCTGGCCGATCGAGTCGATCGGCTTCCTGTTCTCGTTCCTGCTGGACGCGCGCACCGCGACCGACCGCGTCTTCGAGATCTACGACGCGCAGAACACGATCACGGATCCCGCGACGCCGACCACCGTCCGTGCGCCGCGCGGCGAGCTCGCGTTCGAGGGCGTGCACTTCCGATACCAGGACGCCCGCCCCCACGAGCGCGACCTGCTCGACGGCGTGGACCTCGTGCTGCGGCCGGGCGAGACGATGGCGCTGGTCGGCATCACCGGATCCGGCAAGACCACGCTCACGACGCTGCCGACGCGCCTGTACGACGTGACCGGCGGGCGGGTGACCCTCGACGGCGTCGACGTGCGGGATCTGACCCTCGCCGAGCTGCGCACGCACATCGCGATGGCGTTCGAGGATGCGACGCTGTTCTCCGCGACCGTGCGCGAGAACGTGCTGCTGGGCCGGGCGGATCTGGACATCCGCAGCCCCGAGGCGGAGCGCGTGCTCCGCGAGGCGCTCGATGTCGCCCAGGCCGGCTTCGTGGACACGCTGCCCGAGGGCACCGAGACGCTGATCGGCGAGGAGGGGCTGAGCCTCTCCGGCGGTCAGCGGCAGCGGCTCGCCCTCGCGCGGGCGGTCGCGGCCAAGCCCCGGGTGCTCGTGCTCGACGACCCGCTGTCGGCGCTCGACGTCGACACCGAGGCGCTCGTCGAGGAGGCGCTGCGGCACGTGCTCGCCGAGACGACCGCGCTCATCGTGGCGCACCGTCCGTCGACCGTCGCCCTCGCCGACCGCGTCGCGCTGCTGCAGCAGGGGCGGGTGAGCGCCGTCGGCACGCACTCTGAGCTGCTGCGCGCGAGCGCGCACTACCGGCACGTGATCTCCAGCCTGGAGGCGGAGCAGGCCGCGCGCACCGGCGCGATCCCGGTCGTGGGGTCCGCCGCTCCCGCGCCCGAGCCCGATCCCGATCCGGTCGCCGAGCCGGATCCGGTCCCTGAGCCCGTCGCAGGGACCCCCGTCACCCACACCGAGACCGAGGAGGTGCAGGCATGAGCGCCGTCGAGACCGTCGGGACCAAGGACGAGGACCGCTCCAACCTGACCCGGGAGGAGAACGCCGCGATTCGGCGCCGTTCGCTGCGGCTGTTCGGATCCCTCATCGCGCCGCTGCGCGTGCAGATCGTGCTCACGGCACTCGTGCTGGTGATCTCGACCGCGGCTCAGGTCGCCGGCCCCGCGCTCGTCGCGTACGGCCTGAACACCGCGCTGCCGGCCGTGCTGCAGCACGCGGACTGGATGCCGACCCTCGGCGTCGGGATCGTGTTCCTCGTGGTCGGCGCGGTCGGATCCGCCCTCATCGGCTGGTACGCCGTGCTGACCGCCCGGATCACGCAGGCGGTGCTCATCGACCTGCGCAAGCGCATGTTCCTGCACACCCAGCGGCTCAGCCTGGAGTTCCACGAGAGCTACACCTCGGGCCGGATCATCTCCCGCCAGACGAGCGACCTGGACTCGATCCGGGAGCTCCTCGACGGCGGATTGAACCAGCTCGTCTCCGGGCTGCTCTACGGCGTGTTCACGTTCGTCGCGCTCGTGCTGGTGGACTGGCCCTCGGGCGTCGTGCTCGTGCTCGCCGGAGTGCCGCTCGTGTATCTGATGCGCTGGTTCTACCAGCGCTCGCAGCGGGTGTACCGCGAGTCGCGGGTGATCAGCGCCAAGGTGATCGTGCAGTTCGTCGAGACCATGACAGGGATCCGCGCGGTGAAGGCGTTCCGCAAGGAGCCGCGCAACGACGTGTCCTTCCAGGGCGTCGCGGGCGAGTACCGCGACGTCAACCGCCGCTCGATGCTGCTGTTCGGCACGTTCGAGCCGGGGCTGATGGCCGTCGCGGCGCTGACGCTCGGCGTCGTCGTGGTCTGGGGCGGGGTGCGCATGGCGGACGGGCAGATCCAGGTCGGCATCCTGCTGGCCGCGGTGCTGTATGTGCGCAACTTCTTCGCGCCGATGCAGGACATCGCGATGTTCCTGAACTCCTTCCAGTCCGCGACCGCGGCCCTGGAGAAGGTGTCGGGCGTGCTCGACGAGGTGCCGACGGTGCCGGATCCGGCGAAGCCCGTCGACCTGTGGAGGTCCGCGGGGCACGTGCGCTTCGACGGCGTCGAGTTCGGGTACTCGGCGGATCGGACGATCCTGCCGGACTTCACCCTGGACATCCCGGCGGGGCAGACGATCGCGCTGGTGGGCACCACCGGCGCGGGCAAGTCGACGCTCGCCAAGCTCGTGTCGCGGTTCTACGACCCGACCGCGGGCGCGGTGACGCTGGACGGCGTGGATCTGCGCGACCTGCACCCGAAGGACCTCCGCCGCGCGATCGTCATGGTCACCCAGGAGGCGTACCTGTTCAGCGGCACGGTCGCCGACAACATCGCGCTCGGCAAGCCCGACGCGACGCTCGAGGAGATCCGCGCGGCCGCCCGCGCCGTGGGCGCCGACGCGTTCATCGAGTCTCTGCCGGACGGCTACGGCACCGACGTGAACAAGCGCGGCGGACGGGTGTCGGCCGGGCAGCGGCAGCTGATCTCGTTCGCGCGCGCGTTCCTCGCCGACCCGGCCGTGCTGATCCTGGACGAGGCGACCGCCTCGCTGGACATCCCGTCGGAGCGGCTGATCCAGGACGCCCTGCAGACCCTGCTCGCCGACCGCACCGCGATCATCATCGCGCACCGCCTGTCGACGGTGGCGATCGCCGATCGCGTGCTGGTCATGGAGCACGGCCGCATCATCGAGGACGACGCCCCCGACGTGCTCATCGCCGGCACCGGCAAGTTCGCCCAGCTGCACAGCGCCTGGCAGCAGACGCTGGTGTAGGGGCTGTTCGCTGGTCGCGACACGCCCTCAAACGCCGCGGCGGACCCCGGGGGGCGGCCACCCCACCGGGGGGGGGGGGGGGGGGGGGGGGCGGGGGGGTGCGCCGCCGGGGGGGGGGGGGCCCCCCCCCCCCCCCACCCCGCATGATCACGTGGTCTCGACGACGGTCGCGGCGGCGAGGGTCGCGCCGTCGGCGGGGTGGATGAGCAGCAGCGCGCCGCCCTCGCGGTCGTCGGCGTAGGTCTCGAGCGGCAGCGGGGACGCGAAGCGGATCCGCACCCGGCCGATCTCGTTCACGGCCAGCTCGGACGCGTCCTCGAGGGCGAGGGTGTCCAGGTCGCGGCGGGAGAGCACCTCGCTCACGATCGCCTGCACCGTGGACGTGCCGTGCTTGGCCAGCACGCGGGCGCCCGGAGTGATCGGCCGGACATCGAGCTGGAAGATCTCGACCTCGGCCTCCTGGTGCCCGGTCGGCAGGGTGCCGGCGGCGGCGATGAGGGCGCCGCGGGCGGCGTCGACCTCGTCGGCGAGTGTGACGGCGATCGACTGCGCGGTGTGCGCGTACTCCGCCTCCCGGCCGGCGACGCGGATCCCGGTCACGGTCGTCTCGTGCCCGCCGGGGAAGACCTGCACGCGGTCGCCGACCCGGACGGATCCGCTCGACACGCGCCCGGCGAAGCCGCGGTAGTCGCGGAGCCCGGCGGCCTCGTCCTCATCGATCAGCGCCGAGACGCCTCCCTGGGGGCGGATCACGGTCTGCACCGGCAGGCGGAACGCGGCGTCCTCCTCGGCGGCGCGTGCGGGCAGCGTCTCGAGCAGCTCCCGCAGCGTCGGGCCGCCGTACCAGGGGGTGCGCTCGGAGGCGTCCACGATGTTGTCGCCCTCGAGGGCCGACACCGGGATGACGTGCGCGTCGATCAGGCCGAGCTCGACCGCGACCTGGTTCGCCTGCTCCTCGACGGCGCGGTAGCGCTTCTCGTCGAAGCCCGTGAGGTCGATCTTGTTCACCGCGATGATGACGTGCGGCACGCGCAGCAACGACACCACGGCGAGGTGGCGGCGGGTCTGCTCGACGACGCCCTTGCGCGCGTCGATGAGCACGACCACGGCGTCGGCGGTCGCGGATCCGGTGACCATGTTGCGGGTGTACTGCACGTGCCCGGGGCAGTCGGCGAGGATGAAGCTGCGCGCATCGGTCGAGAAGTAGCGGTAGGCCACGTCGATCGTGATGCCCTGCTCGCGCTCGGCGCGCAGACCGTCGGTGAGCAGCGCGAAGTCGAACTCGCCGTGCGCGAAGCCGCGGTCGGCGGAGGTGCGCGCGACCTGCTCGAGCTGGTCGGCGAGGATCGCCTTCGCGTCGTGCAGGAGTCGGCCGACGAGCGTGGACTTGCCGTCGTCGACGGATCCCGCGGTCGCGAACCGGAACAGGGTCGTGTCCCGCAGCAGCGCCGAGGCTCCCTCACGGTCGTTGAGCGAGGACGGCGAAGCCGCCTGCTTTTCGGGGTCGTTGAGCGACGACGGCGAAGTCGCGTGCTTTTCGGGGTCGTTGAGCGAGGACGGCGAAGCCGACCGAGACGAAACGCGGCTTCCGGCGGGCGATGGCGTTTCGTCTCGCTTCGCTCGCTCAACGACCTCAGAGGTCTCGGTGGTGCTCATCAGAAGTATCCGTTCTTCTTGCGGTCCTCCATGGCGGCCTCGCTGATCCGGTCGTCGGCGCGCGTGGCGCCGCGCTCGGTGAGCGTGGAGCGGGCGACCTCGGCGACGACCGCGTCGACCGTGTCGGCGTCGGACTCGACGGCGCCGGTGCAGCTCGCGTCGCCGACCGTGCGGTAGCGGACGACGCGGCGCTCGACCTGCTCGCCCTCGCGGGGCCGGGCGTGCTCGTTCACGGCCCACCACATGCCGTCGCGGCGGAACACCTCGCGCTCGTGCGCCAGGTACAGCGGCGGCAGGGCGATCCGCTCGCGGGCGATGTAGCGCCACACGTCGAGCTCGGTCCAGTTCGAGATCGGGAACGCGCGCACGTGCTTGCCGGGGGTGTGCCGACCGTTGTACAGGCTCCACAGTTCGGGGCGCTGGTTGCGCGGATCCCACTGCCCGAACTCGTCGCGCAGGGAGATGATGCGCTCCTTGGCGCGGGCCTTGTCCTCGTCACGACGGGCTCCGCCGAACACGGCATCGTGCTTGCCGGCGGCGATCGCGTCGAGCAGCGGCTGCGTCTGCAGCACGTTGCGGGTGCCGTCGGGGCGCTCGGCCAGGCGGCCGTCGTCGATGTAGTCCTGCACCCGCGCGACCTCGAGCGTGAGTCCGAGGCGCTCGACCGTCTCGTCGCGGAACCGGATCACCTCGTCGAAGTTGTGGCCGGTGTCGACGTGCAGCACCGAGAACGGGATCCGGCCGGGCGCGAAGGCGCGCGCGGCGAGGTGCAGCACGAGCACGGAGTCCTTGCCGCCGGAGAACAGCAGCACGGGTCGCTCGAACTCGGCGACGACCTCGCGGATGATGTGGATCGCCTCGGCCTCGAGCAGGTCGAGGCCGCTCAGGGTCGGCGCCGCAGCGCGGCCGGCCAGGGCCGGGACCGGGGCGGTGAGGGTGTCGATGCTCATAGGTGGAGTCCGCATTCCGTCTTCGAGAGCCCGGCCCAGCGGCCGGAGCGGGGGTCTTCGCCGGCCGCGACGGGCCTGGTGCACGGGGCGCAGCCGATCGAGGGGTACCCGTTCGCGACGAGCGGGTTCACCACGACCTCGTGCGCGGTGGCGTAGTCGATGAGGTCGTCGAAGCTCCAGCTCGCGACCGGGTTGACCTTGATCAGGCCGTTGCGCTCGTCGAAGACGATGACCGGGGTGTTCGTGCGGGTGGGCGCCTCGTCGCGGCGCACCCCCGTGAACCACACCTCGTAGCCGCCGAGCGCCTGGTGCAGCGGGGCGACCTTGCGGCGCTCGCAGCACAGCGCGGGGTCGCGGGAGAAGAGGTCCTTGCCGAACTCCTCGTCCTGTTCGCGCACGGTCTGGGCGGGCTTGACGTCGACGATCCGCACGTCCAGGGTGCGGGCGACCTCGTCGCGCGTGAACGTCGTCTCGAGGAAGTGGTAGCCGGTGTCGAGGAACAGCACGTCCACGCCGGGGATCGCCTCGGCGACGAGGTGGGGGAGCGCGGCGTCGGCCATCGAGCAGGCCACGGCGGCCAGGCGCGGGGAGACGTTCGCGGCGACCCAGGCGACGACCTCGGCGGGGGAGGCCTCGTCGGCGGATCCGCTGCGCAGCTCGCGGGCGCCCCGCTCGGCGAGCGCGCGGAGCTCGTCGATGCTGCGGCGCGCGGGGCGGAGATCGAGGGCGATGCTCATACCAGTGCCTCCTCGTCGGCGCGGTGTGCCCAGGTCGCGAACGTCTCGTCCGCGTCGACGCGGTCGGCCAGGTAGCGGCGGATCACGCGCTCGGCGTAGTCCGCGATCCCGTCGGCCGGAACCTTGAGGCCGCGCACGGTGCGGCCGAGGCCGGCCTCCTCGCGGTCGGAGTTCGCGAGGCCGCCGCCGAGGTGCACCTGGTAGCCGGGCACCTGCTCGCCGTCGATCATGACGAGCTGGCCCTTGAGGCCGATGTCGGCGGTCTGGATGCGTGCGCACGAGTTCGGGCAGCCGTTCACGTGGAGCGTGATCGGGCGGCCGATCTCGGGCTCGAGCGCACCGAGGCGCTGCTCGAGCTGCTCGATCGCGATGGTCGCGTTGACCTTGGTCTCGACGATCGCGAGCTTGCAGTACTCGATGCCGGTGCAGGCGATGGTCGCGCGGCGGAACAGGCTCGGGCGGGCTTCGAGGCCCAGCTTCGACAGGCCCGCGATGAGCGACTCCACCCGATCCTTCTCGATGTCGAGCACGAGCACCTTCTGGTACGGCGTGGTGCGGACCCGGGAGGATCCGTGCGCCTCGGCGAGATCGGCGAGCCCGGTGAGCACGGTGCCGGAGACCCGGCCGACCGCGGGGGCCGCGCCGACGAAGTAGAGGCCGTCCTTCTGCAGATGCACGCCGACGTGGTCGCCCTTGCCGACCGGCTTCGGGGCGGCGGGGCCGTCGGGCAGCGGCGTCTCGAGGTACTCGCCCTCCAGCACCTGGCGGAACTTCTCCGTGCCCCAGTCGGCCAGCAGGAATTTCAGTCGCGCCTTGTTGCGCAGGCGCCGGTAGCCGTAGTCCCGGAAGATCTGCGTCACCCCGTGCCAGACCTCGGCCACGCGGTCGGGGCTGACGAAGACCCCGAGGCGCTCGCCGAGCCGCGGCACGGTGGAGAGGGCGCCGCCGACCCACAGGTCGTAGCCGATCCCGAGCTCGGGGTGTTCGACGGCGACGAAGGCGCAGTCGTTGATCTCGTGCACGACGTCCTGGCTGGGGTGGCCGGTGATCGCGGTCTTGTACTTGCGGGGCAGGTTCGCAAGCGTCTCGTCGCCGATGAACCGCTCGGCGATCTCGAGGATCTGCGGTGTGGGGTCGATCAGCTCGTCGGCCGCGATGCCGGCGACGGGGGATCCGAGGATCACGCGCGGCACGTCGCCGCACGCCTCGGTCGTGCTGAGGCCGACGCCCTCGAGGCGGCGCCAGATCTCGGGCACGTCCTCGACGCGCACCCAGTGCAGCTGGATGTTCTGGCGGTCGGTGATGTCGGCGGAGTCGCGCGCGAACTCGGTGGAGATCCCGCCGATCACGCGCAGCTGCTCGGTCGTGAGCTGGCCGCCGTCGATGCGCACCCGCATCATGAAGTACTCGTCCTCGAGCTCGTGCGGCTCGAGCTGGGCCGTGCGGCCGCCGTCGATGCCCGGCTTGCGCTGGGTGTACAGGCCCCACCAGCGGAACCGGCCGTGCAGGTCGGTGGGGTCGATCGAGGAGAAGCCGCCGGCGGCGTAGGTCTTCTCGATCCGCTCGCGCACGCTCAGCCCGCCGTCGGCGAGCTTCCACTCCTCATTGCCGTTGAGGGGCTCGTTGCCGTCGACGGCCCACTGGCCGTGCGGCTTCGTGGGCACGCGGGCAGTGCGGGTGCGCGCGCCGCGGACGGGGGCGATCGATTCGGAGGACATGCGGACACGGTACGTGCGGATCCTTACCGGACGCTCGAGTGTGTCAGCGGCTCCGACACGCGACGACATTCTTCGACATTGTCCAGATTCGTCCCGGTTGGATGCGGTTCAATAGGGGCGCCGCCGCTCGTCCTCCTGTGCTTTCCGGCTTCCCGAACCGGTCCGTGAGGCCAGCGGTGCGCGGGCTCAGGCGATGAGTTCGGTGCGGGCTCGGCCGCCGAGGCGGGGTGTGCGGTGCGGGTCGACGGTGGGTGGTGGCAGGAACCAGACTTTGGCGCGGATTCCGGTGCCGTCGATGCGGATGTCCCAGCCGTTGTCGTGGATGAGGTGGTGGCACGTCTCGCAGAGCAGCACCCCGTTGGCGAGATCGGTCTTCCCGCGGTCGCGTTTCCACCAGGCGATGTGGTGGGCCTTCGTCACGCCGGGCGGGAGCCCGCAGAATGCGCATCCTCCGTCGCGTTCGGCGAGGGCGAGCCGCTGCGTGCGGGTGAACAGGCGCCGCTCGCGCCCCCAGTTCAGGATCTCCCCGTCGTCACCGCACACCCACCGGGTCACGCCGCCCCCGCCGGCCATGCGGCGCACGGTGTCGATGCCGACCGGCTGCTCGATGCCGTCGATGAGCCCGAACCCGGTGCCGTCCTGCAGATCGGCCGCGTTCACGCGGACGATCACCGTCGCCCCGTTCAGTGTCGTGTTCTTCACGCAGGTGAGGGCGTGCTCGGCGAGGTGCACGAGCGCGTCGGCCTGGATCTGCGACACGGAGCGGCGGTCGCTGTCTGCGGCATGCGGGTCCCGGCCGTCGCGCTTCGCGGCGAACTCCGCCGACACGAAACCCTGGATCGCCGCCTTCACCGGGGCGCCGCGGGCCGGATCCAGCACCGCGTTCACGTGCAGCATCCCCTCACGCTCGAACATCGTCACCGCCGCCCGGGCACGCAGCTCGTCCTCGCGCGGCGCGACCCCGTCGGGATCCAGATGGGCCTGCATGCGGGTGACCGTCCGTCGCACCTCGTCCCCCGACAGCCCCGGCGCGAGCCCGACCAGTGCCCGCTCGGCTTCCGCGACCCGCTCACGCCCCGCCTTCGGGATCATCCGGTCCAGGAACGCGACGATCACGCCCGCTGCCGTCGCACCGATCCGACCCGCGGACAGGGCCTCACGCACGGCGGGGAACTTCACCGGCAGTGCTTCCCCGATCAGGTTCGTCCGCGGCGCCGTCGCCTCCCCGACCTTGACCAGGCGCACCGCCTCCCCGGTCGACGCACCCGTGGTCGTCGCGATCAGCTGCGCGGTGTTGCGGAACCCCTGCTGCTTCGCGAGCGACTCCGGCCCCAGCTCGGGCCGGGACTCCTCGGCCAGGCGGGCCGCGACCTCGGCATGCACCGCGTCGGCCGTGCGCTTGAGCCGCCCCAGAGCCTCATTCACCGCGACCAGCCGGGCCCGCGACAGCCCCGCCCCGGAGTCCGCCTCACCCCACGCGCCCTCCAGAAGCCGGGCGGCTTCGAGGAGCGGGTCGAGGGTGCTGGTCATGAGCCCAGCCTAGCAACATTCGAACATAAATACTACTGTTCCACAGCGTGGATCCGCGGCGGCTGGGGGGCGTGTGGTCTCGCTGTGCTCGCTCGACGACCGGTGCGCGTTCAGCCCCGGAAGCGGTGGGATCCGGTCTCGCCTTCTCCTGCTCGCTGGTCGCGACACGCCCTCAAACGCTGGTTTTGGCGGCGATTCGCGACAAGTGAGCAGCCCGGAAGGCCGCGGTACGCACCGCTCTCAGGCCTCCGCCCGCGCGAGTTCTGCCTCGCCGGCACGGTACCTGTCGACCACCAGGTCCACGAGCTCGACCGGGGGCTCGCCGTCGTCCAGCAGCGGCTCGGTGACGGGCGCCGAGTCGGCGACGCGGCGGGTGACGTCGTAGAAGTACCCGTGCGCGAGCAGATAGGTCGCCACCGGCGCCCCCGGATGCGAAAGAAGGACGTCGGGAACGCTCGGCTCGCGGGCCGCCAGATACGCCGGCACGACCTCGCGGCCGAGCCGCACGGCGAGCAGCGCCGCCATGCCCTCGGCATCCGGCAGCGAGCGCGGATCCCGGGATCCGGCGACCGCCAGCACGACCGGGCCGACCGGTTCGGCTCCGGCCTCGTCGAGGCGTCGCGCGAGGATCCCCGCCAGCCGCCGATCCGGCCCGAGCGGATCCGTCACGACCGCATCGGCGCGCGGCCGGGCGGCCCGGCCCAGATCCACCCGCACGTGGAAGCCCTGCGACAGCAGCAGCGGCACGATGACGGCGGGCCCGTCGATCGCGGCGAGGGTCGAAGGCGCGTCCGGCTGCTGCACGTCCACGAAGCCCTCGTGCACGTCGACGTCGGGCAGCCGCTCGGCGACGCGGCGCACGAGCAGCGCGATCGCGGCGGCGCCGGCGGCATCCGACGTGCCGTGCGAGACGGCCAGCAGAGCGGGGCGGGGCATGCCCGGAGCATAGGCCGATCCGAACCCTCACCGCGCCCCGCCCTGTCACACGGCGAAAGACGCCCCTGTCGCGCGGCGCAAGACGCCCCTGCCACACGGCGAAAGATGCACGCCGTCCGGAGGTTCTCGAATGTTGGGATCCCAATACTTGACGAACCGGGGATCGTCCGCTTACCCTGATTGTGGGATCCCAAACTGGGATCCCACAATCCTAGGGACTCTCCCGAGCTCCCGCACCCGATTGAACGGGCCGACGAGGACTGTCGGCCCGCCCTTCTCGAAGAAGCGAAGGAGGACCACGTGTCCCTTCAGAACGAGGCCACCGCGGACCGCACCGCGGGGGCCACCGACACCGCGACTGGAAGCAGCGCCAAGCCCACGCGGGTGAGGTGGCGGCTCTTCATCCTGCTGCTGATCCTCGTGACGGTGAACTACGTCGACCGTGGATCGATCTCCGTCGCCCTGCCGATCATCCAGAAGGACTTCCACCTCTCGCCCGAGCTGGTCGGCCTGCTGCTCTCCGCCTTCTTCTGGACCTACGCGCTCATGCAGGTCCCGGTCGGCTACCTCATCGACCGTTTCGGCCCGCGCAAGGTCGTCACCGCCTCGTGCATCGGCTGGGGTGCGGCGACGGCCGCGTCCGGCCTCACCGGCGGGTTCCTCAGCATGTTCATCGCCCGCTCCGCGATCGGCGTCACCGAGGCCGGCGTCATGCCCGCCGGCGGCAAGCTGAACGCCCTCTGGATGCACTCCAAGGAGCGCGGCCGCGGTGCGACGATCCTCGACGCGGGCGCCCCGCTCGGCGCGGGCGTCGGCGGCATCCTGATCACCTGGCTGATCGCGAGCACCGGATCCTGGCGGTACTCGTTCATCATCGCCGGTGTCGCGACCGTCGTGCTCGGCCTGTTCATCTGGTGGTACGTCCGTGACAACCCCCGTGCGCACAAGGCCGTCAACGACGCCGAGGCCGAGTACATCGAGACCTCGCACCGCGAGGAGGAGGCGCTCACCGGTCCCGTGCCGACGCGCCGCGGGCTCGCGCAGTACCTCCGTTTCCGCTCCTTCTGGGCCATGTGCTTCGGCTGGCTCGGTTTCAACGGCGTCTTCTACGGTCTGCTCACCTGGGGCCCGCTGTACCTCGCCCAGGCCAAGCACTTCGACCTGAAGACGGTCGGCTGGTCGACCTTCGTGATCTTCGGCGCCGGTTTCGTCGGCGAGATCCTCGGGGGCACGATCGCCGACAAGCTGCGCTCCCGCGGCTTCGGCGCGAACCTCGTGATGCGCTCGATGCTCGGCTTCGCCGCCGTCGTCGTCACCCTCGGCCTGGTCGGCGTGACCCTGGTCGGCGACCCGATCACCGCGGTCATCCTGCTCTCGGTCGTGCTGTTCTTCCTGCGCTGGGTCGGCCTGTTCTGGGCCGTGCCCGCCACCCTGGGCGGCCGTGAGAACGCCGGCGTGCTGGGCGGCGCGATGAACCTCAGCGGCAACATCGCGGGCTTCATCACCCCGATCGCCGTCGGCTTCATCGTCGGCGCGACCGGCGGCTACACCTGGGCGCTGCTGTACTTCGTCGGTTCGGCGATCGTCATGGGTGCTGCGGTCCTCGTGCTGGACTACAGCAAGAGGCTCGTGCGCGCATGATCGCCCCCGTCCGCGGATCGGACTTCGGCCCGATCCGCGGACGGGTCGCATCACTAGGCTGGGATCCCATAACGGGAACATGGGGAGGTGAGCTCGATGGACCAGACGGTCGACGAGGGCCATCGCGCGCAGCCACTGCGCGAGGTGATCAGGGACGCCGTGCGAGCCAGGATCTTCGAGGGGCAGTACGCCCCCGGGTTCCGGCTGGTCGAGCGGGATCTCGCGGCGGAGTTCACGGTCTCCCGGCTCCCCGTCCGGGAAGCGCTGCGGATGCTGCAGCAGGAGGGCCTGGTCACGGAGCCGGCGACCCGCGGCTCGGTGGTGGCGTCGCTGGACGAGGATCAGGTCGAGGACCTGTTCAGCGTCCGCAACGCCCTCGAGGTGCTGGCCTGCTCGCTCGCGGCGCAGCGGGCCACGCCGGCGGACATCGACCGGTTGAGGGATCTCGTGCGCCGCGCGAAGGACGCCATGGCCCGGGGCAGCCTGCCCGAGACCCACGCGCTGAACAGCGAGTTCCACGACGAGGTCACCCGGATCGCGAACAACCCGTTCCTGCGCAGTGCGCTGGAACCCCTGCAGGGCCGGATGCACTGGCTGTTCCGGCACGTGCAGAACCTGCCGGAGCTCATCGATGACCACCAGCTGCTTCTCGAGGCCATCGCGACCGGCGATCCGAAGCGGGCCGCCGACCAGTCCACCGAGCACATCGAGAAGTACCGCGAACAGTATCCAGAGACCGTGTGAGCTGCCGGAGGCAGCAGGGTCTGCCGACGAGAGAGCGACATGAGACTCCTGATCATCAACCCCAACATCAGCTCGGCCGTGACCGAGCTCATCCGCACCGAGGCGCTGCGCTCGGCCGGCGCTGACACCGAGCTGGTCGTCGAGACCGCGCCGCACGGCGTGGAGTACATCGAGACCCGGTTCGAGTCGCTGATCGCCGCCGGCGCCGTCGCCGAGGTGATCGCCGAGCACGCCGGATCCGTCGACGGCGTCGTCGTCGCCGCGTTCGGCGACCCGGGCATGCCCGCGCTGAAGGAGCTCGTGGACGTGCCGGTCATCGGCATCACCGAGGCCGCGCTCTGCGCCGCGGCCCTGCAGGGCCACCGGTTCTCCATCATCGCGATCTCGAACCGGATCACCGCCTGGTACCGCGAGTGCGTCGAGAACTTCGGCCTCGCCGGCCGGCTCGCCTCCATCCGCTCGATCAACGAGGCGCTCGGCGGCATCGGCTCCGTGCAGGAGGACTTCGGCCCCACGCTCGTCGCCCTCGCCCAGCAGGCGGTCGCCGAGGACGGCGCCGACGTCATCATCCTCGCCGGCGCGCCGCTGGCGGGCCTTGCGCGCGAGGTCGCCGCGCAGATCCCGGTCCCCGTGGTGGACGGCATCGGCGCCGGGGTGCGCCTCGCCGAGGCCGTCGTCGGCCTCGCCTCCGGATCCCACCGCGCCGGCGCGTTCGCCGCGCCTCCGATCAAGCCCCGCAAGGGCCTCTCGCCCGCACTGGAGCGAGCCCTCGACATCGCGCAGCAGCCCGCTGCCCCCACGGAAGGAGGCGAGCGCGTATGAGCGACCTCGTCATCGCGAACGCCCGGATCGTCAACGCGGACGGCACCGCATCCGGCCACATCGTCGTCTCGGACGGCCGGATCGAGGAGATCCTCGACGTGACCGAGCCCGTCCCCGTCGCCGATCGCGTGATCGACGCCCAGGGCCGCGCCGTGATCCCCGGCGGCGTCGACGGCCACTGCCATGTCGCGCAGATCACCAGCAGCCACCGCACGCTCGACGACTACGCGACCACGAGCGCCGCGGCTCTCTGGGGCGGCACCACCACGATCATGGACTTCGGGATCCCCCGCGATGCGAACGAGACCCCGCTCGAGGCCGCGCGGAACAAGCGCGAGCTCGCGCTCGCCTCCCGCTGCGACGTCGCGCTTCACGGATCCGTCATCAGCTGGGACGAGACCGTGCCCGCGCAGCTCGATGAGCTCGCCGCGATGGGCATCCGCTCGGTCAAGATGTACATGACCAACCGCGGCTCCACGATGAGCGACAACGACACCGTGCTCAAGGTGATGAAGGAGATGAAGCGGCTCGACGGGCTGACCATCATCCACGCCGAGCACGACGCGATCATCGTCGACTGCACCGAGGAGCGCGCCCAGGCCGGCGAGATCGGTATCGAGCACCTGCACGAGACCCGCCCCGAGCTCGCCGAGGAGCTCTCCGTGCGCGAGGTCCTGGCGATGGCGGAGTACATCGGAACGCCGGTGTACTTCGTGCACCAGTCCACCCCGGGCGCGGTCGACCTCGTCGCCGACGCCCGCGACCGGGGACTCGAGGCCTACTCCGAGACCTGCCCGCACTACCTGCTCATCGACGACGGCGTCTACGCCTCGGAGTACCCCGAGTGGTTCGCCTGCTGCCCGCCGATGCGGGACGCGGAGACGGTCGCGGCGCTGCGCGAGCGCTTCGCGGGCGGAGCGGTCGACACCGTTGCGAGCGACCACTCCTGCTACGACATGACCCAGAAGCGCGTGCACAGCGACGACGTCCGGGAGATGCCGCACGGCCTGCCCGGCGTGGAGACCCGGATGCCGTCCGCGTTCACCGCGCTCACCGAGGGCGCCGCGGTCACCGACGCCGTGCTCGAGCGCTTCGCCGACCTGTTCTCCACCGCGCCCGCGCGGATCAACGCGCTGCCGGGCAAGGGCCGGATCGAGGCCGGTTACGACGCCGACCTCGTCGTGTTCGACCCGACCGAGGAGCGCACCGTGGACGGCGCCGCCCTGCACATGGGCACCGACTTCTCGCCGTTCCACGGCCGGACGCTGCGCGGCTGGCCGCAGGTCGTCGTGGCCGGTGGCCGCACCGTGCTCGACGAGGACGGCTTCCACGACCCGGGCGCCGTGGGGCGCCTCATCGAGCGGGGACCGCAGTCCGCACCCGCGGCCGTCGCCTCCCTCGCCGGAAAGGGCGCATGACCATGGCGCAGAACGACATCCTCACCGACGCGCGGCCGACCCGGATCGGGATGATCGTGCCGTCGTCGAACACCTGCCTCGAGCCGATGACCTACCGCCTGCTCGAGGGGCGCGACGACGTCACCGTGCACTCCGCGCGGATCCCGGTCACCCGCATCGCGCTCGACGCCGGATCCGACCAGCAGTTCGACGCCGCCGGCATGCGCGCGGCCGCCGAGCTGCTTGCGACCGCCGATGTCGACGTCATCGCCTGGAACGGGACCTCCGGATCCTGGCTCGGGATCGAGCACGACCGCGCGATCGCCGACGAGATCACCCGGGCCACCGGGATCCCGGCGACCACGTCGACGCTCGCCTACTTCGCCGCGTTCGAGCGGTTCGGGATCGGCGACATCGGGCTCCTCACGCCGTACACCCAGGACGTGAACGACCAGGTCGTCGCGCGGTACGCGGCCGAGGGCATCACCGTCGGCGGGCAGCACGCGCTCGGGCTCAGCGACAACGAGTCGTTCGGCCGGGTGCGCCCGGAAGCCCTCGTCGACCCGTCGATCGCCCTCGCCGAGGGGCGCCCCGACGCGCTCGTCTACCTGTGCACGAACCTCTACGGCGCTCCGATCACGGAGGAGGTCGAGCGTCGCACCGGCGTGCCCGTGCTCGACTCGGTGGCCGTCACGCTCTGGCACTGCCTGGACATCGCCGGATCCGCGCTGCTCGACCCCCGCTGGGGCCGGCTGCTCGGCTGAGCACCGACGCGCGTCGCGGACCGCGAGCGCCGCGTCGCCGCGTTCGGGGGAGAAGACCCTCCGAAAGGTGGAGGAGGGCGGGAGGCGAAGGCCGGATCCGGATTCCTAGGCTGGAACGGACCCGACCCGAGGAGAGAAGTGTTCACCACTCCCGCCCGCCTTTTCCGCGTGCTCGCGATCGCCGAGGCCATCACCTGGACCCTGCTGATCGGCGCGCTCATCGGCCGCGCCACGGGGCTCTCGCCGCTCCTGGTGACGATCGCCGGATCCATCCACGGCTTCGTCTTCCTCTCCTACGGCGCGACCGCGGTGCTGCTCGCCTTCCACCAGCGCTGGGGCGTCGGCGTCGCGATCCTCGCCATCGCGAGCGCGATCGTCCCGTATGCCACCATCCCGGCGGAGATCGGGCTGCACCGCACCGGCCGGCTCGCCGGAACCTGGCGGCTCGAGCAGACCGACGACCCCCGCGACGGCGCCTGGTACGACCGCACGATGCGCTGGTTCCTGCGCCGTCCGTGGGTGCTCGCGGTGCTCATCCTCGCCGCCGTGATCGCGATCTTCGCGGTGCTGCTGATGGTCGGCCCTCCCGGAGGGAAGCACTGACACCGCACCTGCAAACTTGAGCTACCTCGTGTCAAGTTTGTTGACAACTCTGGACGTCGGGCATATCCTTGAGTCATTGCGACTCAGGTTTCCCGTACCGGGATCCGGGGGTCGCGCAGACTTCCCACACTTCCGACTGAAGGAGAAAACAAATGGCACGTGCTGTCGGTATCGACCTCGGTACGACGAACTCCGTCGTCAGCGTCCTCGAGGGCGGCGAGCCCAAGGTCATCGCCAACGCAGAAGGCTTCCGGACCACCCCGTCGGTGGTCGCCTTCACCAAGGACGGGGAGGTGCTCGTCGGCGAGACCGCGAAGCGCCAGGCCGTCACGAACGTCGACCGCACGATCGCGTCGGTCAAGCGCCACATGGGCACCGACTGGCACTTCGAGGTCGACGGCAAGAAGTGGACGCCGCAGGAGATCTCCGCGCGCATCCTGCAGAAGCTGAAGCGCGACGCCGAGGCGTACCTGGGCGACACGGTGACCGACGCGGTCATCACCGTCCCGGCGTACTTCAACGACGCCGAGCGCCAGGCCACCAAGGAGGCCGGCGAGATCAGCGGCCTGAACGTGCTCCGCATCATCAACGAGCCCACCGCGGCCGCCCTCGCCTACGGCCTCGACAAGGGCAAGGAGGACGAGCTCATCCTCGTCTTCGACCTCGGCGGCGGCACGTTCGACGTGTCCCTGCTCGAGGTGGGCAAGGACGACGACTTCTCCACCATCCAGGTCCGCGCGACCGCCGGCGACAACCGCCTCGGCGGTGACGACTGGGACCAGCGCGTCGTCGACTACCTGATCACCCAGTTCAAGAACGAGACCGGCGTCGACGTCTCCGGCGACAAGATCGCCCTGCAGCGCCTCAAGGAGGCCTCGGAGCAGGCGAAGAAGGAGCTCAGCTCCTCCACCTCGACCAGCGTCAACCTGCCGTACCTCTCGCTCACCGAGAACGGCCCGGTCTCCCTGTCCGAGACGATCACCCGCGCCAAGTTCGAGGACCTCACCAAGGACCTCCTCGACCGCACCAAGAAGCCCTTCGAGGACGTCATCCGCGAGGCCGGCATCAAGGTCGGCGACATCGCGCACGTCGTGCTCGTCGGCGGATCCACCCGCATGCCCGCCGTGGCCGAGCTCGTCAAGCGCGAGACCGGCAAGGAGGCCAACAAGGGCGTGAACCCGGACGAGGTCGTCGCCGTCGGCGCCGCCCTGCAGGCCGGCGTGCTGAAGGGCGAGCGCAAGGACGTCCTGCTCATCGACGTCACCCCGCTGAGCCTCGGCATCGAGACCAAGGGCGGCATGATGACCAAGCTCATCGACCGCAACACCGCGATCCCGACCAAGCGCAGCGAGACCTTCACCACCGCCGACGACAACCAGCCGTCGGTCGCGATCCAGGTCTTCCAGGGCGAGCGCGAGTTCACCCGCGACAACAAGCCGCTCGGCACCTTCGAGCTGCAGGGCATCGCCCCGGCCCCCCGCGGCATCCCGCAGATCGAGGTCACCTTCGACATCGACGCCAACGGCATCGTGCACGTGTCCGCGAAGGACAAGGGCACCGGCAAGGAGCAGTCGATGACCATCACCGGCGGATCCTCGCTGTCCAAGGACGACATCGACCGCATGGTGCGCGAGGCCGAGGAGCACGCCGCCGAGGACAAGAAGCGCCGCGAGTCGGCCGAGGTCCGCAACCAGGCCGAGACCCTGTCGTACTCGATCGAGAAGCTCATCTCGGAGAACGAGGACAAGCTGCCCGAGGAGGTCAAGACCGAGGTCAAGGCCGACGTCGACGCGCTGAAGACCGCGCTCGCCGGCGACGACGACGAGGCCGTGAAGACCGCGTTCGACAAGCTGAACCAGTCGCAGTCGAAGCTCGGCGAGGCGATCTACGCCCACTCGCAGGCCGACCAGGCCGCCGGCGCCTCCCAGGGCGCCCCGGCCGGCGAGCACGCGGCCTCCGAGGAGGACGTCGTGGACGCCGAGGTCGTGGACGAAGAGGACGAGAAGAAGTAATGACGGATCCCAAGGACTTCGACGAGAACGACGTCCCGGGCGAGGGGTCGGACGCGAACGCGTCCGGCCCCGCGGCCGAATCCGCGGACGACTCGGACGACGAGCTCACGGTGGACGACATCCTGAACATCGCCCAGAACGAGGACGCCCTCGCCGAGGACGCCGTCGAGGACGCGGCCCTGCACGACGCCGAGCACACCCTGCTCGTCGACCTCAAGCGCCTCCAGGCCGAGTACGCGAACTACCGCCGCCGCACCGAGGAGCAGCGCAGCGTCGAGATCCAGCGCGCCAGGGGCGAGGCCGCCAAGGGCCTGCTCCCGGTGCTCGACGACCTCGATCGCGCCGCCCAGCACGGCGATCTGGTGGAGGGATCCCCCTTCGCCGCGATCGCCGAGAAGGTGCGCACCGTGGTGGAGCGCCTCGGCGTGACCTCCTACGGCGAGAAGGGCGAGGAGTTCGACCCGCAGCACCACGAGGCGATCTTCCAGCAGCCCACCCCGGGCGTGACGAAGGCCACCGTGCTCGAGGTCGTCGAGGTGGGCTACCGCCTGGGCGACGTGGAGCTGCGCCCCGCCAAGGTCGTCGTCGCCGTACCCGCGGAGTAGTCGATGACGACGCTGCAGGGGGTGGTCGATGGCTAGCCAGGACTGGTTCGAGAAGGACTTCTACAAGGTCCTCGGGGTCGGGAAGGACGTCTCCGAGGCCGACTTGAAGAAGACCTACCGCAAGCTCGCGCGCAAATACCACCCCGACTCCAACCCCGGTGACGCCGCAGCGGAGGCGAAGTTCAAGGAGATCAGCGAGGCCTTCTCGGTGCTCTCCGACAAGGAGCAGCGCGCCGAGTACGACCAGATCCGCGCGATGGGCGCCGGCGGCGCACGGTTCACCGCCCCGGGAAGCGCCGGCAACGGCGGCTTCGAGGACGTGTTCAGCGCGTTCGGGCGCGGTCGCGGTGGCCAGACCGCCGACTTCGAGGACCTGTTCTCGATGTTCAACCAGGGTGGGGGAGGATCCTTCGGCTCCGGCCGGTTCGGTCAGCCCTCCGGCGGGTTCCGCGGCTTCGGCGGTCCCCAGCGCGGGGCCGACGTCACGGCGCGGACGACCCTCTCGTTCGCGACCGCGGTGCAGGGCGAGACCGTCACACTGCAGGGCGAGGACGGCCGGCCGATCAAGGTCAAGATCCCCGCGGGCGTGAAGGACGGCCAGAAGATCCGCCTCCGCGGCCGCGGCCGGCCCTCGCCGGACGGCGGGGAGACCGGCGACCTGGTCGTCGCGGTCACCGTCAAGCCGCACCCGGTGTTCACCCGCGACGAGCTGAACCTGCGCGTCACGGTGCCGGTCACGTTCACCGAGGCGGCGCTCGGCGCCACCATCGAGGTGCCGACGCTGGGCGGGGATCCGGTCAAGCTCAAGGTCGCGCCGGGCACGCCGTCCGGCCGGGTGCTGCGGGTCAAGGGCCGCGGCGTGACCACGGCCAAGGGCGTCGGCGACCTGCTCGCCGAGGTGCAGGTGGCCGTGCCGTCGCACCTGGACGACGCCGCCCGTGAGGCGCTCGAGCGCTTCCGAGCGACCGAGCCTGCGGAGAACCCCCGCGCCGAGCTGCTCGCGAAGGCACGGGCATGACACCTCTCTCGGTCGTTGAGCGAGCGCAGCGAGACGAAACGCGGCGATTCCCTGAGACGCGTTTCGTCTCGCCTGCGGCTCGCTCGACGACCGGAACCGGGCAGGAGGCTTCCCATGGCCGATGACCGCATGAACGCGGACACCCCGGTCTTCGCGATCGCGGTGGCGGCGGAGCTCGCGGGCATGCACCCGCAGACCCTGCGCCAGTACGACCGGCTCGGGCTGGTCGTGCCCGGCCGCACCCGCGGCGGATCCCGCCGCTACTCGATGCGCGACATCGAGCTGCTCCGCGAGGTCGCGCAGCTGTCCAGCGAGGGCATGAGCCTGCCGGCGATCGCGCGGCTGCTCGACCTCGAAGCCGAGAACCGCGCGCTGCGGCGCCGTGTCGCCGAGCTCGAGCACGACCTCCGCGAGGAGCGCGCGAACCGACCCGGCGTGCGCGTCTTCGCCGCCGGCACGAGCGGATCCGTCATTCCCGTCCCGTCCGGCCGCCGGATCCGCCGCTCGACCGAGGTCGTGCTCTGGCGCCCGTGGGTGGCTCCCGCCGACCCGGACGACACGGCGCGCTGACGCGACCGAGCGCCGAAGCCGCGCGGGTCGTCGTGCGTGTAACCCGTCGATCAGCCCAACGCGGCGACGGGGATGTCGGCGACGACGATGCCGCGGCGCTGCCAGGTGTAGGAGATCAGCAGGCGCTCTCCGTCGAGGATGATCGCCGGGTAGGAGTACTCGCCGACCCCGGTCGTCACGACGCCCGTGGCCGACGCGGTGGTGGGTGCGTGGCCGGATCCGTCCGAGGGCTCGGGGCCGTCGCCGATCCGCGTCACCCCGTCCTCCACGGTGAGCGCGTAGCGCCAGGTCGGCCCGTCATCGTCGGAGACCGACAGGCCCAGGGGGCAGCGCGCCGCCCAGTCGCCGGAAACCGGGTTGTGCGCGCACACGAGGCGGCCGTCCGGCAGCGCCAGGACTGCCAGCCCGCTGTTGTTGTTGGGCAGGCCCGCCGGGCGTGCCGGCTCGAACCCGCGCACGTCGTCGGCGGTGCCGATCGACCGGCTGAGGTAGACCGACCCTTCGGTGGAGCGGCACAGAGCGCTGATCCCGCCGCGGCGGTCGAACCACAGTGCGGGCTGGATGATGCCCGCCCCGCGCAGCGCGGTTCGGTCCAGGGGGATCCGCAGCGCGGTCCACGTCGCACCGTCGTCGGCGCTCACGTCGACGAACGACTCCCATACCGCGCCGCCGTCGGCCTCCCAGTCCTCGGTCGAGGCCGGCGCGAACCAGCGTCCGGCGGCGACGATCGGGGCGTTGCGCACCGGGCCGCGACCGCCGCTGTCTCCGGGCACGAGTTCGCGCGCAGGCTCCCAGGTGCGGTCGTCACGGCGGCGGCGGAACCGGGTGGACCACGCCGAGATCAGGGCGCCGTGCTTGTAGAACAGGCCGAGGCGTCCCGTCGGATCGTGCGCGAGCACGGGGTTCCAGTGCGCGACGGCATCGCCCTCGTCCATCCGCAGCGGATCCGTCCACGTCGCGAGATCCGTGGAGGACGCCATCAGGATCCGGTTGTCCGGCGTCCCCTCGGCGGTGCCGGCGAAGAACGCCACCTCCACGCTGTCGCCGGAGCGGATCAGCGTGGAGGCATGGCACTGCACCCAGCGGGTGTCGTCGACGGCGACGAAACGTCGGCGCACGGTCGGCGACACCCGCGGGAAGGAGGCGGATCCGGTCACGCGACGGTGACCTTCTCGCCCTCGCCCTCTCCGGCGCTGCCGGTGAGGAACAGGTTCTTCTTGAACGTCTCGGGCGCCAGCCACACGGAGATCATCGTGATCGCGGCGCCGAACATGACGTACCCGGCCACGAGCGGCCAGTTCGTGCCCTGCGGGCCCGCCAGCCAGGTCGCGATGAACGGCGTGAGTCCACCGGCGATGATCGAGGCGATCTCACGGCCCGCGGCGGCGCCGCTGTATCGGCGGTCGGCGGGGAACAGCTCGGCGAAGAACGCGGGCTGCACGGCGTTGATGGCGTTGTGGCCCAGGTTCAGCACGATCACGTAGCCGAGCACGATGAGCACGAACACCCCGCTGTGCAGCAGGCCGAAGAACGGGAACGCGGCGAGGAAGACCACGGCTGCACCGAGGAAGTACACCGGGCGGCGGCCGATCCGGTCCGACAGGATGCCGAACAGCGCGTGGGCGGGGAATGCGAGCACGGCCATGATGAAGATCGCCCAGGTGAGTTGCTCCTTCGGGATGCCGAGGTTGTTCGGGCCGTACGACAGCACGAACACCGTGAGCAGGAAGTAGGGCAGCGCCTCGGCGAAGCGCAGGCCCAGGATCAGCAGCAGCGCACGCCAGTCGTGGGCGAACACGCTCAGCAGGGGGTCGTGGCGCTTCTCGGCGGTCGGGGCGAGCTCGGTGGGCGTGCTGATCGCCTCGGTGAAGACGGGGGTCTCGTGCAGGCTCCGACGCATGTAGATGCCGACGGCGAGCATGACGGCGGCCAGTAGGAACGGGATCCGCCAGCCCCACATGATCTGCGCGTCCTTCGGCATCAGGAACACGAGCCCGAACACAGCGGTGATGAGGATCTGCGCGGAGAAGCCTCCGGTGTTGGGGATGGCGCTGAAGAACCCCCGCCGATTCTGCGGCGCGGATTCGAGCACGATGATCATCGAGCCACCCCACTCGCCGCCGACGGCGAAGCCCTGGACGAGCCGCAGCAGGATGAGCAGGATCGGCGCCCAGATCCCGATCACGCTGTACGCCGGGATCAGGCCGACCAGGAAGGTGCTGAGTCCCATGATCGCCAGGGTGAGGATCAGGGTCGACTTGCGTCCCTGACGGTCGCCACGACGGCCGAAGAACATGCCGCCGATCGGGCGGGCGATGAAACCCACCGCGAAAGTGCCGAACGACGCCAGCGTCGAGATGAAGCCGTTGCCGGTGGGGAAGAACACGGTCGGGAACGCGAGCGCGGACGCCGTGCCGTACACGAGGAAGTCGTAGTACTCCAGGGTGTTGCCGATGAAGCTCGAGGTGGTGACCTTGCGGATGTAGCGTTTTTCCTCGGCCGTGCGGGTACTGCTCATGGAATCCTCCTTGATCGAGAGCTCTGGGGAAGAGGGGCGGGGGTCAGGCGGCGGAGTCGATGGCGCTGCGGATCTGCTCGGCGCGGTCGGCGGCCGGGGTGTCGATGCTCATGCGCACGGATCCTCCGGTGAGGCCGAGGTGGTCCAGTCCCAGCTTGAGGGCGGCGATGCTGGGCCCGAGCAGCGGCACGAGGGTCGCGATCCGCCGCTGCGCGTCGTCCCGCGCAGCGGCGTCGCCCGCGGTCTCTGCGTCGCGGTAGGCGGCCCATGGGCGCGGGCAGACGGCGGAGACGCCCGACACGGTGCCGCGTCCCCCGGCGGCGAGCACGGCGGGCAGGTCGGCGTCGTTGCCGCTCCACAGGGCGAACCCTTCGGGGGCGGTGGCGAGATACTCACGGACGCGGGTCGATGCGAGGCCGGAGACCTTGATCCCGTCGATGCCGGCGTCGACCAGCGCGCCGAGATCCTCGGGGTGCACGTCGGTGCCGGCGACCTCGGGGAACACGTACGCGTACAGGGCGCGTTCACCGGCGATGTCCTTGAGCTGCCGATAGTACGTGGCGACGCCGGCGGTCGACGCGGCGAGGAAGTACGGGGTGATCGCGGCGCAGCGGGTGGCGCCGAGGGTGATCGCGGAGCGCAGCAGGCCCGCGGCCTGGCGGGTGGACGCCGCGCCGACGTGGGCGACCACGCGGTTGGGACCGAAGACGGCGAGTGCCGCGTCGATCAGGACCAGGCGCTCGGTGTCCTCCAGGGCGGGGAACTCGCCCGTGGTGCCGGCGACGAACACGCCGTCCACCGAGCCGACGAGGCGATCGAGGTTCTCCCGGAACGCGGGCAGATCCAGCTCACCCGCGGCGGTGAACGGGGTGGGGATCGCGGAGAGGATCTCGGGGGCGGTCATGCCGTCATACTCCTTCGTAAACCGTTAACGAAAACTGAAGATACCTGGAATCGATTTCAGACGCAAGGGGATCGTGCATCTGCACGAGGCTCTCAACGGGGGTGACCTGCGCCGGGATGGACGCACGCCGGCAACGGGTCGACGCCGTCAGCGGGCTGTGGCCCGCGCCCAGAACGGCGCGAGGGCCGTCGTCATGCGGCGCTCGGATCCGCTCAAATGCTCGGCGAGGCGCGCGGCGAGCTCCGGGATCCGGCCCTCCCGCGTGAGCGCGAGCAGCGCCGCGTGATCGTCTGCGGAGGGGCGCAGATCGATGTCCTGCTCGTTGGTGACGTCAAGCATCGCCCCGAACGTCGGCTGGTACTGATCCCACATCGCCTGCAGCCGGGAGTGCCCGGACAGCCGGTAGAACGCGCCATGGAAGGCGAGGTCGTGCTCGGCGAAGACATGCCAGTCCCGGTGCTCCGCGGCGGCGTACATGCCGGCGAGCTCGGCCTCGACGGCACCCCACTGCTCCGGTTCCGCCTGCTCGGCGGCCCGCTGCATCGCCAGCTGCTCCATCGAGGAACGCAGCGAGTACAACTCCTCGACGTCGCGCGGGCTGAAGCCGCGCACGAAGAACCCGCGGCGTCGGTCGTCGAGCAGGCCCTCGGCGCTGAGGATCTTGAAGGCGTCCCGCACCGGACCCCGGCTGACGTCGTAGCGCGCGGCGAGGGTATCCTCCACGAGGTGCGCGCCCACCTCGAGTTCGCCGCGGATGATCTCGCGGCGCAGTTGGTCGGCCAGGCGCTCGCCCAGGGACGCGTGCCGCACGGTCTGCCTCATGCGCTTTCCCTTCCCCTCGCATGATCGATGTCCGTCCCATTCTGCCGCGCCGCCCGGTCGCGCTCGACGCGCGCGAGACCGATTTCATGCCTAGTACCCTGAGGGCGTCGAAAGGAATCGCATGAGCATCGCCGTCGTGGGCAGCGCGAACATGGATCTGGTCGTGCGGCAGCCCCGTCCCGTGCGCCCGGGGGAGACCATGTCTGGCACGGACTTCTCCACGGGGGCGGGTGGCAAGGGCCTCAATCAGGCGGTCGCATGCGCGCGCGCCGGCGGCAGGGTGCAGTTCATCGGCGCCGTCGGCGCGGACGACTTCGGCGCGCGGCTGGAAGCGACACTGCGCGCGGAGGGCGTCGACGTCTCACTGCTGCGGTGCGTCGCCGCGCCCACGGGCATCGCCGCGATCACCGTCACCGACGACGGGGAGAACTCGATCGTGGTCGTGCCGGGTGCCAACGCCGACGCCGAGTTCTCCGACGCCGACCTGGCGGCGATCCGTTCGGCCTCCCATTTGGTCGTACAGCTGGAGCGCCCGGTCGACCTGCTCGTGCAGACGATGCGCGCGGCGCGCGAAGCCGGCACGACGACGGTGCTGACGCCGGCGCCGGTGCGCACGGACCTCGACGACCTCGTCGCGCTGAGCGACGTCCTCGTGCCCAACGAGGGCGAGGCCATGCAGCTGAGCGGCGCCCCCGACGCCGAGCAGGCGGCGATCGCGCTCAGCGGGCTCGCGGGCACCGTGGTCGTGACGCTGGGCGCCCGCGGGGCCCTCGTCGCACGCGGCGGGGCGATCGTCGCGCGCGTGGCGCCGCGCTTCGTGCAGCCGGTCGACACGACCGCGGCGGGGGACACGTTCGTGGGGGTGATGGTCGCCTGGCTCGCCGCGGGCGAGCCGTGGGAGGCGGCGCTGGAGGCCGCCACGGTCGCGGCCTCGCTCGCGGTGACGCGGCGGGGTGCGGCCGAGTCGATGCCGCGGCATGACGATATCGTGCACGTCCTGCGACAGGCCTGAGGCGACGGGGCGCGCATGGCGACCATCTACGACGTGGCGAAACTGGCCGGGGTGTCCCCGGCGACGGTGTCGCGTGTGTTCAACGGAGCCAGCGTCTCGGAGGAGAAGGCGGCCGCCGTGCGCCAGGCGGCAGCCGAGCTCAAATTCGTCCCGAACCGCACGGCCCGGTCACTGCGCCGGCAGAGTTCCGAGGTGATCGCGCTGGTGATCCCCGACATCGAGAACCCGTACTTCACCGAGATGGCCCGCGGCGTGGAGGATGTGGCCTCCGAGGCCGGCTACTCCGTCGTGCTGTGCAATTCCGACGCCCGGATCGACAAGGAGCAGGCCTACCTGCGCATCGCGATCCTCGAGCAGATGTCAGGGGTCATCCTCGCCGCATCCTCCGATCGCACCGATCTCGAGGACCTCCTCAGGGCGGGCCGGCCGGTGGTCGCCGTGGATCGCGGGACGAGTTATGACATCGACCGTGTGGTGATGGCGAATCGCGACGCCGGACGCGCCGCGACGCAGCAACTGATCGACGCCGGCTGCACGCGCATCGCGCACATCGCCGGCCCGGAGCACATCGAGACGGCGGCCGAGCGCGTCGGCGGCTGGCGCGACGCCCTGGAGGCGCACGGGATGCCGGTCCCTACCGAGCTGCTGCGCTTCTCGTCCTTCCGCGTGGACGGTGGCCGCGAGGCGATGGCGGAGCTGCTCGCCCTGCCTGAGCCCCCGGACGCGGTGGTCGCGGGCAACAACCTCCTGGGCGTCGGTGCGCTCCAGGTGCTCACCGAGCGGGGGTTGACCCCGCCCGCCGTCGGTGTCAGCGTGATCGGTTCCCTGCCGTTCACGACGTTGTCGCCGGATGTCGTGACCGTGGTGCGGCTGCCGGCGCGGGACATGGGGATCACCGCGGCGCGGATGCTGCTGGAGCGGATCGGCGGCGTCGACGAGCCCGCGCGCACGGTCACGCTGCAGGGTGAACTGCAGCCGGCCATCGCGCGCTGAGCTGCCCGGCCGGACCTCGGCCGGCTCTGCGCAATTGCGCATGAAATCGATTTCGCGTAACCTGATCGCCGACCGGCCGATCCGTGTGTGCGCGGTCTTCGATCGAGGAGGATGCCCGTGCGGTGCACCATCGGCGTCGATGTCGGCACGTCCAGCAGCAAGGGCGTGCTCGTCGACGAGAGCGGCTCGATCCTGGCCCAGGCGACGCGCGGCCACGAGGTGAGCCGCCCCCGCACCGGCTGGGTCGAGATGGACGGCGCGGTGTGGTGGGAGGAGTTCGTCTCGATCACGCGCGAACTCCTCGCCGAGGTTCCCGACGCCGAGGTGACCGGGGTCGGGGTGAGCGGCATGGGGCCGTGCGTCCTGCTCGGCGACGCCGACGGCACCCCGGTGCGCCCCGCGATCCTGTACGGCGTGGACACCCGCGCGGGCGCGCAGATCACTGCGATGACCGACGAGCTCGGAGTCCCGGAGCTCACCCGCGTAGGCGGATCCGTGCTCACCTCCCAGGCCGGCGGCCCCAAGATCGTCTGGATTCGCGAGGAGGATCCGGAGGCCTGGGCGCGCGCCCGGCGGCTGTTCATGCCCGCGTCGTTCCTCGCGCTCCGCCTCACCGGCGCGTACGTGCTCGACCACCAGTCCGCCAGCCAGGTCTCGCCGCTCTACGACATCGAGGCAGAGCGCTGGCATGCGCCGTGGTGGGAGCGCTTCGCGGCGCCCCTGGAGGCGCCCGCGCTGCAGTGGGCCGGCGACATCGCCGGCACGGTGACCGCGGCCGCTGCCGCGCAGACCGGCATCCCGGAGGGCGTGCCGGTGATCACCGGCACGATCGACGCCTGGACCGAGGCTGTCAGCGTCGGCGCGCACGGGGCGGGCGATCTCATGCTGATGTACGGCACGACGATGTTCCTGGTCGCGACGGTCGAGGAGACCCTGCGCACCCCGTCGATGTGGACGACCGCCGGTGCCTTCGCCGGCACCCGCAACCTCGCGGGCGGCCTGTCGACCTCCGGCGCGCTCACCGCCTGGCTCAAGGACGTCACCGGATCCGACTATCCGCAGCTGCTGGCCGAGGCGGAGACGTCCGGCCCCGGCGCGCGCGGGCTCCTGATGCTGCCGTACTTCGCGGGGGAGCGCACCCCGATCCAGGATCCGGACGCACGCGGCGTCATCGCAGGGCTCACGCTCGAGCACGGCCGCGGTGACCTGTACCGGGCGGCGCTGGAGGCCACCGCACTCGGCGTGCGGCACAACGTGGAGACCATGCGCCAGGCGGGGGCGGACATCCGCCGGATCGTCGCCGTCGGCGGCGGCACGCAGGGGCGGCTGTGGCTGCAGGTGGTGTCCGATGTCACCGGCCTGGTACAGGAGGTGCCCGCGATCACGATCGGCGCGAGCTACGGCGCCGCGTTCCTCGCCGCGGGCGCCGTCGCGGACACGCCTCCGGCCATCGCCGACTGGAACCCGGTCACCGACACGATCGCACCGGATCCGGCCCTGCGCGACACCTACGACGCGCTGTTCGACCGGTACCTGCGGCTGTACGCGGGCACCGCCGACGTCGCGCACGAGCTCGCGGCCGCGCAGAAGCACACCGCGCCGGACCTCGCCCAGCCCTGACCCGGTCCGCCGCTCGGCGGCCCCGGACCCCCTCACCACGACCGGAGGACCCCATGACCTACACGCTCCCCGCCCTGGCCGCGCGCCCCGCGTCGGCCCCCAAGACCGCCTATCTGATCGCCTCGGGCGACCTGCGCGAATCCGCGAACACCGCAGGCTGGCCCACCCAGGTCGAGCTCGAGGCGGCCGTCACCCGCGTGCTGAACGATCTCGGGTGGACGGTGATCCGGGCGAATGAGGTGGATCCGGCCACGGGCCACGGCTTCATCTCCAGCCAGCGCATGGGCATAGAGGTGTTCCAGAGCATCCCGGTCGATGCTCCGCTCATCGTCGCCGAGGCGGTCTGGCAGTACTCGCACCACGTGCTCGCGGGGCTGCGCACGCACCAGGGGCCGATCCTCACGGTCGCGAACTTCGCAGGCGATTGGCCGGGTCTCGTGGGCCTGCTCGGCCTGAACGCCGGACTGACCAAGATGGGCACGCCGTATGCGACGATCTGGTCGGTCGACTTCACAGACGAGTGGTTCACCGCCGGGATCCGCGAGTGGACCGAGACCGGCCGCATCACGCACGATGCCTCGCACGTGCGCCCCCTGCCCGAGCTGCCCGACTCTGCGGAGAAGCAGCTCGGTGAGGCGCTCGCCGCCCAGCTGCTCGCGGACAAAGCCATCATCGGCGTGTTCGACGAGGGCTGCATGGGCATGTACAACGCGATCTTCGACGACGAGCTGCTGAACCGGACCGGCATCTACAAGGAGCGCCTCTCGCAGTCCGCGCTCTACGCCGAGATGCTGAACGTCGCCGACGCCGAGGCCGACGCCGCTCACGACTGGCTGATCGAGCACGGTATGACGTTCGTCTACGGCTCCGACGCCGCCACCGAGCTCACTCGGGAGCAGGTGCAGTGGCAGCTGAAGATGTACATCGCCGCGCTCCGCATCGCCGACGACTTCGGCCTGGACGCGGTCGGCATCCAGTACCAGCAGGGGCTCAAGGACCTCGTGCCGGCGTCCGATCTCGCGGAGGGGATCCTGAACTCCACCGAGCGCCCGCCCGTGACGTCGCGCGACGGATCCCGGATCCTGCACGAGGGCCGGGCCTTCCCGCACTTCAACGAGGCCGACGAGGGCGTCGCGGTCGACGCGCTCGTGACCGACCGTGTCTGGCGGGCGATGGGCCTCGTACCCGACAACACCCTGCACGATGTGCGCTGGGGCGAGGAGTTCGACGGCGAGTTCGTCTGGGTGTACGAGATCTCCGGATCCGTGCCCGCCTCGCATCTCGGAGGCTGGCAGAATGCGGAGGGCTGGCGGCAGGGACATGTCTTCTTCCCCGCGGGCGGGTCGACGATCAACGGCGTCTCGAAGCCCGGTGAAGTGGTGCTCTCGCGCGTGTTCATCGCGGACGGAGTGCTGCAGGCCGACATCTTCCGCGGAACGGTCGTCGAGCTGCCGGCGGAGGAGACGCAGCGCCGCAAGGACGCCACGAACCCGGAGTGGCCGATCGCGCATGTCGTGCTGCACGGCCAGAGCCGCGACCAGTTCATGGCCCGGCACAAGGCCAATCATGCCCAGCTGGTCTACGCCCCGGACGCGGAGACGGCGGACAAGGCGCTCGTCGCCAAGGCCGCGATGCTGGACGGGATGGGGATCAGGGTCAACCTCGTGGGGGACGTGAACGTCTGATCGGATCCGGATGACAGGGGATCCCGTCGCGCTGGTCGTCATCGACTCGGCGGCGGGATCCTCCGTGTTTCGGGCGACTTGACGCGGAAGGGAGTTCTCGGCGTAGTCTGTGCAACAAAATTGTTAACTGTCAGACGAAACGGGGGCGCGGTGAACGCACGTCCGCTGGGCATGGGTGAGCAGATCGCCCACCGGCTGCGGGTCGAGATCCTCACCGGCGGCGTCGAGGACGGGACGCACCTCGCCGAGGACGCGCTCGCCGCGCGCTTCGACGTCAGTCGCGGTCCGGTCCGCGACGCCCTGCGCCAGCTGGAGACCGAGGGGCTCGTGGAGAACCGGCGCAAGCGCCTCTACACCCGGGTGCTCGGCCTGGAGGGCATCGAGGAGCTGTACGAGCTGCGCGAGGCCCTCGAATCGCTCGCGATCCGTCTGGCGATCGCACGAGCCAGCGCGAAGGACTGGGATCGGGTGCAGGAGATCGTCGACCGCATGCGCGCGGCCGGCGAGCTCGGGGATGTGGAGATGTTCGCGGACGCCGACATGCAGTTCCACACGGCCTTTTACACGCTCTCCCGCAACCGCCGTCTCATCGAGGCCTGGCGTCCTTATCAGCACACCTTCGAGATCCTTTTCGAGATGAGCGACACTCCGGACATCCCGGCGGCGACGGCCGACCACCAGGGCTTCCTCGAGATCATCCGCACCGGCGATGCCGATGCGGCCGTGCGGCGGCTGCACCTGCACCTCACACTCGCGAAGGGGCACATCCGTGACGTGCTCCGCAAGACGGCGGATCCGTCGGACGCGGTCGCCGAGGACTGACCGGGGCGAAGCAGCGTTCGGGCGGTCGCGGCGCAGCCTTCAGGCGTTCGCGTCGGGATCAGGCGAGTTCGCCGTCGGCGACCGCGACGACGACCTTTCCGACGATAGCGGCGTCGGCGACGGCGGCGAACGCGGCTGCGACGTGCCGTAGCGGCACTACGGTGCGGACGATCTCTGCGGCCTCCGGCATCGCCTCCAGCAGCGCGAGTGCCGCGTCCAGCTCGCCGGCGAAGCGGTGGGAACCGACGACGGACAGCTCCTTCGTCACGATGCCGGAAAGAGCGACGGGGCGGGGATCGCGCGGCAGCATCCCGAGCTGCACGATCGTGCCGCCCGCTCGTGCGGCGGCGACCGCGGCCTCCAGCGCGGCGGGCACCCCGCTGGCCTCGAGGGCGAGGTCCGCGGAGACGGCGACGGAGTCGCGCGACACGTCGACAGCGGCGTCCGCTCCCAGCTCCTGGGCGAGCGCGAGCGCGGCGGGGCGCACGTCGGACACGGTGATCCGGCCGGCCCCGGCGGCGCGGAGGGCCAGCAACCCGAGTAGGCCGATGGGACCGGCGCCGCAGATCAGCGCGTCCTTGCCGCGCACGTCGCCCGCTCGGGAGAGCGCGTGCAGCACGACCGCGGTGGGCTCGGCCAGCACCGCGGCCCGCAGTGGCAGCCTGTCGGGCAGGACCCGCAGCTGCTCGGTGCGCACCGACAGGTACTCCTGCAGTCCGCCGTCGGTGTGCGGGCTGGTGGAAGCCGAGCCGAGGAACGATGCTGGCTCGTCGCGCCAGCGGGCGGACACGGCGTCCTCGCCCGGACCCGGTGACGGCCACGCCGGATGCACGGCGACGCGCGTCCCGACGCGCAGCGACGCGGGGGTCGGATCCGCGTCCAGCTCGACAACCGTGCCTGTCACCTCGTGGCCGAGGATGAGGGGTGCGCGCACGACGAAATCGCCGTTGGCGCCCTTGGAGAAGTAGCTCAGGTCGGAGCCGCAGAGGCCGACCGCCTCGACGCGGATGAGGGCCTGCCCGGGGACGCGGAGCGGACGTGCCCTCGTGGTCAATTCGATGGCGCCGACCCCGGTGAGCGTGGCAGCGAGCATGTTTCCCCGATTCTCCGGATCCGGCTTGACGATGGCCACAGTCTGCCATATGTTGACTGTTAACAGTTTTACAGTTCGATCAAAGGTGACGAACGGGATGATCCCGGCCCACCTTCAGGAAGGCAGCAGGATGAGCGGGACATCGGAGCCGATCGGCGCTGGACGCACGGTGATCGTCGGAGCGGTGCGATACGCCGAGCTCTGCGGACGAGGGCGGCAGCTGCTCGTCGACAACGGCTTCACTCTCGTGGAGAACGAGACGACGGTGCCCTGGGCGGCCGACGAGTTGCAGGCGCTGATCGGCGCGGCGGACGCCGCGGTCGCCGGGGTCGAAGTCTTCGACGCCGACGCCCTCGCGCGCACGGAGTCGCTGCGCATCATCTCGCGCCTCGGCGTGGGCCTCGACAACGTCGACCTGCCGTTCGCCCGCAAGCGCGGCGTCGACGTCGTGAACGTGCCGGGCGGCAATGCGGCGGCGGTCGCCGAGCTCGTGATCGGGTTCGTGCAGTCGCTGTTGCGTCGGCTGCCGCAGATGGACGATGCGGCACGCACCGGGCGCTGGGACCGATACGTCGGCCGTGAGCTCGCAGGCAAGACCGTCGGACTGATCGGCTTCGGCGCGATCGCCCGCGTCCTGACGAAGCGTCTTTCGGGTTTCGACGTGACGGTCAAGGCGCACGACCCCTATGCCGACCCGACCGTCGCCGTCGAACTCGGCGTCGAGCTGGTCTCGCTGGAGGAGGCTGTGGCCGACGCCGACGTGGTCAGCGTGCACGTGCCGCACCTGCCCAGCACCCACCACCTCGTCGACGATGCTCTGATCGCCCGGATGCGCCGCGGCGTGATCCTGGTCAACACCAGCCGTGGCGGCCTGGTCGACGAGGCGGCGCTCGTGCGCGGCCTCGACTCCGGCCACGTGGGCGGCGCCGCCCTCGACGTGTTCGAGGTGGAGCCGGTCGATCCTGCGAACCCGCTGTTCGGGCGGGAGAACGTCGTCACCGCGCCGCACGCGGGGGCCGACACCCTCGAGGCGTACGACCGCATCGGCCTTGCCACCGCACAGGCCATCGTCGACGTCTTCTCCGGCCGCCGGCCGGTCAACATCGCCAACTGACCCACCCTCTGCATCAGCACCCTAGAAAGGAACAACGATGTTCAGCAGCACACGTGCCAAGCGCATCGCGCTCGCCGCCCCCATCGCCGGCGCGCTCGTCATCTCCCTCGCCGCCTGCGGCGGCGCCTCCGGGACCAGCGCCGGCTCGGACAAGGCCGGCGACGGCAAGAAGGTCACAGACCTGACCATCATCGCCGCCAACAGCCCCTGGACCGCGGGCTTGAAGACGCTCGCCGCCGATTACAAGAAGGAGACCGGCGTCACTGTCAACATCCAGGCCTACGGCAACGAGCAGCTCAACGACACTCTCAAAGTCAAGCTCAACGCCAAGTCCTCCGACTTCGACATCCTCGGATACCAGGTGCAGGACGTGATGCGCGAGTTCTCCCGCAACGGGTGGCTCGAGGACATGACCAAGGACGTGACCTCCGACTCGTCCTGGAACTGGAAGGACTTCCAGCCTGCGGCACGCGACGCCGTGCAGCTGGACGGCAAGGTCTACGGCGTGCCCGTGATGACCGAGCGTCAGATCGTGTACTACCGGACGGATCTGCTCAAGGCTGCGGGCCTCGAGGCGCCGAAGACGCTCGAAGAGCTCGAGGCGGACGTCGCCAAGCTGAACGATCCGGCGAACGGCGTCTACGGGATCGCGATGCGCGGCTCGCGCGTGCCGCTGGTCACGCAGCTGTCGTCGTTCCTGTACAGCTACGGCGCGGACTTCCAGGACAAGAAGGGCAAGGCCTCGCTCGACACCCCGCAGGCGATCAAGGCGATCCAGCTCTACGGTGACCTGCTGCACAAGTACGGCCCTCCCGGATCCACCAACATGGGCTGGGTCGAGGCGTCGGCGATCTTCGCGCAGGGCAAGGCGGCGTTCTACATCGACGCCGACAGCCAGGCCTACACGTTCCTGGACAAGCAGAAGTCCTCGGTCGTCGACACGGTGGGCTTCGCGCAGTTCCCCGCGGGACCTGCCGGCTCGAAGTTCTACAACATCGTGCCGCAGACCATCGGCATCAATGCGTTCTCGACCAAGAAGGCGGCGGCCTGGGACTTCATCAAGTGGGTCAGCAACGAGAAGAACTCGAAGTGGCTGCTCTCCAAGGCCACGGTGCCGGTCGCGCGCCAGTCGGCGTGGGATGACAGCACCGCCGCGGCGAGCTTCCCGGCGGGGATCGTGAAGATCATCCGGACCGTCTCCGATCACGGCGTCGGCCACGACCGTCCGCAGCTCGAGCAGGTTGCGGCCGCCCGTGACATCGTCGGCGGTCCGGTCGTGACCGCCATCGAGGGCGGCGACGTCAAGGCGGACGCGAAGTCCGCCAACAGCAAGTTCCAGGACCTGCTGAACTCCGAGAAGTAGAAGCCGGTCGGGCTCCTGCGCGGCGTCGTCCGCGCGGGAGCCCAACCGTCGAGGCACGCCGGGAGGGCGAAGATGTCGAGTACCGCGCTGAAGCGCACCGGGCGCGCCGCGCCCCGTCGCACACCCCTGGACTGGGTCGACGCGAAGCTGAAGTGGATCCTGATCGCGCCGTCGATCGTGTTCATCGGGGCGCTCATCGCGTTCCCGATCGGGTACACGATCTTCCTTTCGCTCACCAACGCACAGGGCGCGGTGACGCGTCCTTTCGCCTTCGTCGGGTTCGCGAACTATGCCCACTACCTCGGCGACCTCGAGCGGTTCTGGCCGGCCGTGTGGCGCACCGCCTACTTCACCGTGACCGCTCTGGTGATCGAGCTCGTGCTGGGGCTCGGCGTCGCGCTGCTGCTGCGCAAGACGTTCCGCGGCCAGGGTCTCGTGCGGGTCCTCATCCTGCTGCCGCTGGTCGCCACGCCCGTCGCGGTCGGCATGATGTGGCTGGTCATCTTCGAGCCCACGATCGGGTTCGCCAACGCGCTGATGAAGATGATGGGCCTGCCCGCTCAGGGTTGGCTGTCCGACAAGGGCACGGCGCTGAACACCCTGATCTTCATCGACGTGTGGCAGTGGACGCCGATGGTGATCCTCATCCTCCTCGCCGGCCTGTCCACGCTCCCGGAGGAGCCGGATGAGGCCGCCCGCGTGGACGGCGCCAACGCCTGGCAGCGCTTCGTGCACATCACCCTGCCGCAGCTGTCGCCCGTGATCGCCGCCGCGGCGATGCTCCGCGCGATCGACGCGCTGAAGACCTTCGACATCATCTACGCCACCAAGGGGCGCGGCGGCGGATCCAATCACGAGGCGGAGACGCTGAACATCCTCGCCTACGGCGACGCGTTCGAGTACTCCCGGTACGGCCGTGCCGCCGCTCTGCTGATGCTGTTCTTCCTCCTCATCATCCTCGTCCTGCTCGTCCTGGCGATCCTGCGCAAGAAGGCGGCGAAACTGTGAACACCTCTGCGAACACCCTTGCCCGTCGCCGGCGTCGCCCCGCGACGATCCTCGGCGGGTGGACACGCGCGATCGGGATCGTCCTGGTCGTGCTGGCCTTCCTCGCCCCTCTGGTCTGGATGCTGCTGGCGAGCTTCAAGACCACTCGGGACGTCATCGACCCGAGCAGGACCTTCTCATTCGCGCCGACGCTGGCGAACTTCACCACCGTGTTCGACACGCAGGCGTTCGGGCCGATCATCGTGAACAGCGTGATCGTCGGCGCCGGGGCCACGGCGTTCGCCCTCGTGATCGGCGTGCCCGCGGCATACGGGATCGCGCGCTACCGGGTGAAGAGCACCACCGCCTTCCTGCTCATGGCACGCGTCATCCCCGGGGTGAGCCTGCTGATCCCGTGGTACTTCCTGTTCGCGCAGCTGCAGCTCGTCGGCACGTACACGGTGCTGATCCTCACGCACATCTTCGTGACCATGCCCCTGGTGGTGGCGATCATGTCGAGCTTCTTCGAGGGCATCCCGGAGGAGCTCGAGGAGGCCGCGCAGATCGACGGCGCCAGCCGCATCGGCGCGTTCCTGCGGGTCGTGCTGCCGCTGTCGGTGCCGGGGATCGCGACGGCGACGATCCTGTCGTTCATCTTCAGCTGGAACAACTTCCTGTTCGCGCTCGTGCTCTCCGACCAGTACACCCGGACGCTTCCCGTCGCGATCGTCAACTTCACCAGTTACGCGGCCGTGGACTGGGGCGGGCTGATGGCCGCGGCCGTGGTCATCACGGTCCCCGTCATGATCATCGCCCTGCTCGCGCAGCGCTACGTCGTCAGCGGGCTCACCGCCGGCGCCACGAAGGGATGACCGCCTTGTCCACCAAGCTCATCAACGCGCCCGAGGACTTCGTCGACGAGGTCATCGACGGCATCCTTGGGGCGCACGGTGACGGTCTGCGGGCGGCCTCCGGCGACGCCAGGGCGATCGTCCGCACGGCGCTGCCGGCCGGCACGGTGGGGATCGTGACGGGTGGCGGATCCGGGCATCTCCCGCTCTTCCTCGGCTACGTCGGCACCGGACTCTGCTCAGGCGTCGCCGTCGGCAACGTGTTCTCCTCGCCGTCGCCGGAGCAGATCCACGCGGCGACGGTCGCCTCCGACACCGGAGCGGGAGTGCTCTACCTCTACGGGAACTACGGGGGCGACGTGTTCAACTTCGACCTCGCTGCCGACCTCGCGGCGCTCGACGGGATCCGCACCGCTACGGTGCTCGGGGCCGACGACGTGGCAAGCGCGCCGCGGGAGAAGGCGCGGTCGCGCCGCGGCGTCGCGGGGATCTTCTTCGCATACAAGATCGCCGGGGCCTCCGCCGCCCGTGGCGACGACCTGGACACGGTCGCCTCCCTCGCGCAGCGGGCCGCGGATCGCACCGGGACGATGGGCGTGGGGCTCGCCCCCACCGTGCTGCCCACGACCGGCAAGCCCTCGTTCGACCTTGCGGAGGGGCAGATGGAGATCGGCGTCGGCATCCACGGCGAGCCGGGCCGACGAACGGGCCCGATCGCGCCGGCCGACGCCGTCGCCGACGAACTCGTGCAGACGATCGTGGCAGACCTGGGGATCGAGCGCGGCGCCCGCGTCGCCGTGCTCGTGAACGGCCTCGGGGCGACCCCGCTCGAAGAGCTCTACCTGCTGAGCCGCCGCACCCGGCAGCTGCTGGACGAGCGCGAGGTGCGGATCCATCGCGCCTATGTCGGCGAGTTCGCGACGAGCCTGGAGATGGCGGGCGCGTCGATCAGCATCCTCGCGCTGGATGACGAGCTGGCCGCCCTGCTGGACGCACCGGCGGACTCGCCGTTCTTCGCGCAGGGCGGGGTCGCCCCCGAGGCGGTGACTGCGGCCGCTCCCGTCCACGAGACCGGGGATCCGCAGACCACGCCGTCCGCCGACTCCGCGGCCGACTCCGGAACAGCCGTCGCGACAGCGGAGGCGACCGCGGCCGGCGCCGCCCTGGCCGCGGCGATCACGGCTGTGGCGCCGCGCTGGGCGGCGCACGCCGACGAGCTCCGCGACCTGGACGCCGCGCTCGGCGACGGCGACCTCGGCATCACAGTGTCGTCGGGGGTGGCGGCGATCCTCGTCGCGCTGGACGGCGTGACGGCGACCGACATCGCCGACCCCGTGCTGCGGGCCGGTCGCGCCTTCGCGACGGCCAACCCCTCCACGTTCGCCGCACTCGTCGGCGGCGGCCTGCTCGCCGCCGGCGGCAGCCTGCAGGGCCACGGGCCTCTCGACCGCGCCGCGCTGGTCGCGGCGATGCGCGCACTCGCCGCAAGGATCGCCGAGCGCGGCAAGGCGCAGGCCGGCGACAAGACCGTGCTGGACGCCCTGCTGCCGTCGATCGACGCGCTCGCCGCAGCGGACGCCGATCCGCGCGCCGCGGTCGCCGCGATGCGCGCCGCGGCCTGGGCGGGCGTGCGCGGCACCACGGAGCTGGTGTCGCAGCGCGGCCGCGCCGCCTGGGTCGGCGAGCGCAGCGCCGGTCGGCCCGACCCCGGGGCGACGGCGTACGCCCGGCTGCTGGACGAGGTCGCCGCCTGGTTGGACGAGACGGCATGACCCGGGTCGCGTGGATCGTCGGCGGCGGGTCCGGCATCGGCCGTGGCGCGGCGGTCGCCCTGGCGTCGCCGGAGACCCTCCTCGTCGTCTCTGGGCGTCGAGCGGACGAGCTCGCGGGCACGGTCGACGCTGTCCGCGCCGCGGGCGGGGTGGCGCACGCGCTGCCGCTGGACGTGTCGGATCCGGACGCCGTGCGGCGCGCGGAGGAGCGGATCTGTGCGGAGCACGGTCCGGTACGGCTGCTCGTGTACAGCGCCGGCACCAACGTCCCCAACCGCTTCTGGGAGGACACCACCCCGGAGGACTTCGCGCGCGTCGTCGACGTCAACCTCACCGGAGCGATGCGGACCGTGCACGCCGTGCTCCCCGGCATGCGCGAGGCCGGCGACGGTCTCGTCGTGCTGGTGTCCTCCTGGGCGGGCTGGCGGTTCGCCCCGGGCGTCGGCGCGGGCTACTCCACGAGCAAGTCCGCCCTCGGCGCCCTCGCGGAGACGATCAACGCCCAGGAACGGCTGAACGGCGTGCGGGCGACGCACTTCTGCCCTGGCGAGGTGGCCACCGAGATCCTGGACACCCGCCCGCAGCCACCGAGCCCGGCGGAACGCGCCCTCATGCTCACGGCCGACGACATCGGAACCGCAATCCGCTGGATCGCCGACCTCCCCGCACGCATCTGCATGAACGAGATCGTGCTCACGCCGACGAGCAACACGTCGTATGCGTGACCTCTTCCATCCCTGAAACCCCATCGAACACCCCTGGAGCTCCCATGTCCCGTCGTGACATCATCACCGCCGTTCCCGTCGCCTTCGCCGCGGACGGCGCACTCGACCTGGAGGGATCGCGCGAGATCCTCCGTTTCGTCGCGCAGTCCGGCAACGAGGGCGCGTTCGTGCTCGGCACGACCGGCGAGTTCCCTGCGCTCTCCTACGAAGAGCGCGTCGCGCTGACCCGGGCGAGCGTCGAGGAGCTCGGCAGCAGCATGCGCGTGATCGTGCACGTCGGTGCGCCCAGCCTGTACGAGGTGCTGCGGCTCATCGCCTCGGTGCGCGAGGCCGGCGCCACCGAGATCGCCGTGATCACGCCCTACTACCTCGCGGCGAGCGACGAGGGCCTGTACGAGTTCTACCAGCAGGTCTCGGCGGCGTCCGAGGGCCTGGACGTCTACGTGTACGTGTTCCGCGCGCGCACCGGGAACTTCGTCTCCGCCGAGCTCATGGCCCGGCTCGCCCAGCTGCCGAACATCGTCGGCGCGAAGATCAGCGACGAGCCGCTGAGCCAGATCGCCGCATACCGTGCCGTCGTCGCGGACGAGTTCCTCCTCTACACCGGTAGTGACCGCGACCTCGCCACGGCGGCCGAGGTCGGTGCGCAGGGTGTGGTCTCGGGGATCTCCTCGGTGCTGCCCAAGCCGTTCCGCGCGCTGCGCGACGCGGCCGAGTCCGGGGACGCCAACCGCATCGCCGACGCGCAGGTGGGCGTGGACGCGGCCGTCGACGCGATCCGGGGGGACATGGCGCGCATGAAGGCCGCGTACGCGCTGCTCGGCGTGGCGGCGGGTACGGTGCGGATGGCGATCGACGCCCCCGACGCCGACGGGCTCGCCGAGGTCGAGAACGCGGTGCGCACGCTGAGCTGATCCGGGGATCCCTCGGTCGTCCCCATCACCTACTACGCCCCGGCATACCTGCTCGGCGATCCCACCCCTGCTCGGCGATCCCACCCCTGCTCGCTGGTCGCGACACGCCCTCATTCGGCCGGTGTGGCGACGATTCGCGACCAGCGAGCAGGGGTGCGGCAGGGCGAGGGTGCCGCCGGGTCAGGCCGGCGGCAGCCGCAGCACGGGGCCGGATTCGCCGACGGACAGGTCGTCGGCGGTGCGCAGGGTGCGGGCGAGGTCGTCGACGTCCCGGATCACCGTGCCGAACCGCTCGCGGTCGGCGCACACCGCCTGCAGCGTGATCAGGTGGGTGCCGGTGTCCCAGGTGTAGGTCGCGAACGGCGGCGTGGATGCCCGCCCGTTCGCACCGGGCGGCGGCAGCGGCACGACGAGCCGCTCGCCCGTGCCGAGGTAGGGGTTCGCGAACTCCTCGGTGTCGTCGTACTCCATCGGCATCATCGCGCGCGCCGTGCGCAGCTGCGGGGTGAGCTCCTGCGCGCTCGCCATCGCGACGATGAGCTCGGGCTCGGCCTTCCAGGTCCACACGAGCACGCGGCCGTCGGCCCGGCGCATGAGGAACGGGGCCGCCTGGCTCAGCGCCCACGCGCCGAAGCCGGATCCGGGCCGTGCCTCGGCGCCGAACGCCGCGCCGGCCTGGCCGAGCAGCATCCGGATCGCCGCCTTGCGTTGGCGGCGTCCCTTGAAGCCCAGGGAACCGGTCACGGGGATCCAGCGTTCCGGGTCGGCGTCGGCGATCAGGCGCATGATCCGAGGGTACGGCGTGAACGTGGGCGCCGGCCGTGCACGGCCTCTGCGGATCCCGATTGATATGTACGTACGGTCTACTATTTGGTTGGGAAAGCGTATACCGTGGTCGTCGAATCCCCTTCCCCGAACGATCCGGAGGCCGATGATGTCCCCTCTCGACATGAACCGCCGTGCGCTGCTCGGACTGCTGGGCGCCGGCGCGCTCGTCGTCGCAGCCGGCGAATCCGCCAGTGCCGGCACCCGCCAGGGCGCCCGCACGACGACCGGCGGTGCGCTCGCCATGGGCCTGAGCCCGTTCGCCGCGACCGACGATCCGCTCTCCGTGCTCATCGCGCGCCGTCGGGTGATGCTCGCCGGCGACGGCAGTGCGGCGTCCGTGCCCGAGCTCGCCGGCGTGCTGAGCGGCATGAGCACGAAGGCCACCGACTCCTGGAACGCGATGGTCCGTCCCGCGGCGACCCCCGGCATCTGGGCCGACCTGCCCCTCGCGGGCGTCAGCGGCACGCTCCTCTCCGGGAACATGGGCGTCACGTTCAACCGGATCTTCGACCTCGCCCTCGCGTATTCGACCGCCGGCTGCGCGCAGCACGGCGACGCCGCGCTCGCCGCCGACCTCGTCGACGCACTCACCTGGCTCAGCGCGAACGTCTACAAGGCCGGCGCGTCGCCGGTCGGCAACTGGTGGTTCTGGGAGATCGGCGTGCCCCGCAAGGCCGCCGACATCTGCGTCCTGCTGCACGACGTCGTCCCGGCCGACCTGCGCACGGCGCTGATGGCGGCGGCCCGCTACTTCACCCCCGACCCGAACTGGCGCGGCCGCGGCACGAGCTTCGCCGAGACCGGCGCGAACCGCACCGACAAGGCGCTGTCGTGCGCGCTGCGCGGGATTCTCGACTCCCGTACCGACGAGATCGCACTCGCCCGCGACGCGCTCAGCGACACGGTCCGCGCCGGCCGCAACAGCGTGTTCGGCTATGTCACGAGCGGCGACGGCTTCTACGCCGACGGATCCTTCGTGCAGCACACGTACCTGCCGTACGTCGGCACGTACGGCGTGGTCACCCTCGGCGGCATCGCCGAGATCCTGAGCCTGCTCGGCGGCAGCGACTGGGACGTGACGGATCCGAAGAAGTCCGTGATCCTGGACGCCGTCGAAGCGACCTACGCGCCGTTCGTCTGGAACGGCCGGATGATGGAGGCCGTCCGCGGCCGCGCCGTCTCGCGCCAGGGCGAGCCCGACTTCGTCGACGGCGCCTCCGCGATCACCGCGATCCTGCTGCTCGCCCCGGGCGCGGGCGAGCCGTACCGCAGTCGCTACCTGTCGCTCGTGAAGGGCTGGCTGCTGCGCTGCACCGACGAGAAGCTGTACGGCCTGCCCACCCAGACCGTCGCCAAGTCGCTCCTGGTCACGTCGGCCCTCGCCGACTCCTCGATCACCCCGGCGGACGCCCCGGTGTACACCAGGGCGTTCGGCGACCAGGACCGCCTCGTGCACCACCGCCCGAACTTCAGCGCCGTGGTCAACCTCTCCTCGAAGCGGATCGGCCGCTACGAGTGGGGCAACAAGGAGAACAATCTCGGCTGGTATCAGGGCGACGGCCTGACCTTCTTCTACAGCTCGGCGGATCCGGCGCAGTACAGCGCCGACTTCTGGCCCACGATCGACCCGTACCGGCTGCCCGGAACGACCGTCACGGCGGCGCCGCGGGCGAACGGCGCGGCGGACGGCACCGGGATCCCGCGCGCGTTCCAGGCGTTCGGCGGCGGCCTCGCGCTCGAGGAGCGCTGGGGCATCCAGGGCATGGATCACCTGAACTTCGACAAGAGCCTGAGCGCCCGCAAGTCCTGGTTCTTCCTCGACGACAAGGTCGTCTGCCTCGGCGCGGCGATCACCTCGGCGTCCGGCTTCGACGTCTACACGACCGTCGACAACCGGTCGTTCGCGCCGGGGACCGTGCCGAACGTGCGCACCGACAACCGCAACCGGGTGCTCACCGCCGCCGACGGCGCGATCACCGTCAAGCGCAACGCGCACATCATGGGCCACGGCGGCTACGTCTTCCTCCGGGGCGAGAACGTCAGCGGCACGATCGACGTGCAGGTCGTGCCCCGCTCGGGCGACTGGCACAGCATCAACTCCGGATCCGACACGGGCGGGACGACCGACGTCAAGAACCGCGACTACGTCACCGTCACCCACCACCACGGCAAGGATCCGTCCGGCGGCGGCTACGCGTACATGGTGCTTCCGAACGTGGACCACTCGGTCACCTTCACCGAGTCCGACGCGCCGACCGTCGAGGTCCTGGCGAACAACGCGCAGGCCCAGGCGATCCGGGTCGCGAGCCTCGGCCTGACGCTCGCGAACTTCTTCCAGGCGACGCCGGCCGGCCAGACGCCGGCGTCGGGCGCCGCGGTGACCGGGCCGTGCTCGCTCGCGGTGCACACCGACTCCGGCCGCACCACGGTCGCGCTGTCCGACCCGAGCCGCACGCAGACGACGGCGCAGGTCGTGCTCGCCGGCGTCGCGGAGACGACGGTGATCGAGGGCGACGACGGCGTGCGGGTGGTGTCGACGTCGCCGCTGACCCTCGAGTTCGCACTCGACGGCCACGGGCATGCGAAGCGGGTCGTGCTCGGCGCCTGAGGCGTCGGCGAACGGGCGGCCCGGTCGATACCGGGCCGCCCGTCCGCGTCTCGAACTCAGGAGGAATCGGTCGGATCCGCGGAGAACCGGCGGGGTAGGGCGACATGGACTGAGTCCGGGACGGAAGGCCGTACCGGATCCGCCTCCGAAGGAAGTTCAGCCCCCTCCGGTAGAGTGGCGTCCGCCCGATCCAGGCCACCTCCGCGGCGCAGAACGAGCGGCCCGCGGCCCAGCAAAGGCAGCAAATCACGTGACTTCCCCCGGCGATCATCGCCCTTCGGACGCCCCCGAGCCCTCGACCGCCGACACCACCGGTGCCGACGGCGCCCCGGAGGGATCCGTCGCACCCGAGACGGACGGATCCGGATCCGCCCCGGCGAAGCGCCCGCTCACGATCGTCATCGGCGCAGACACCTTCTGGCCCGACGTCAACGGTGCGGCCCGGTTCACCGAGCGTCTCGCGGCCGGGCTCGTGCAGCGCGGGCACGACGTGCACGTCGTCGCCCCGAACCAGGCGTACCGCTCCGTCAAGCCCCGCATCGAGGTGATCGAGGGCGAGGCCATGACGCTGCACCGCCTGCCGTCGGTGCGCTGGGCGCCGCACGACTGGCTGCGGTTCATCTGGCCGTGGCGCTCCAAGCACTACGCGCGGAAGGTGCTCGACGAGGTCAGGCCCGACGTCGTGCACATCCAGTCGCACATCATCATCGGCCGCGGACTGTCCCGCATCGCGCACCAGCGCGGGATCCCGGTGATCGCGACCAACCACGTCATGGCCGAGAACATCCTCGACCACACCACGATGCCGAAGTTCATCGACGACATCATGCTGCACCTCGCCTGGGCCGACGCCAAGCGCACCTTCGACCTCACCCGCGCGGTGACCACGCCCACGCGCCGCGCCGCCGACTTCCTCGAGCGCACGGTCGACGTCGAGGGCGTCATCCCGATCAGCTGCGGCATCGACCGGACCCAGTACACGCCGGTCGTCGCGCCGCGGGAGAAGAACCGGATCGTGTTCGTCGGCCGGCTCACCGCCGAGAAGCAGGTCGACGTGATCCTGCGTGCGATGACGAAGCTCGATCCCGCCCTCGACGTCAGCTTCGACATCGTCGGCGGCGGCGACCAGCGCAAGATGCTGGAGGGGCTCACCCACCAGCTGGGGCTGCAGGACCGGGTCACGTTCCACGGCCGGATCTCCGACGCCGAGCTGCGAGGGCTGCTCTCGCGCGCGTCGCTGTTCGTGATCGCCTCGGTCGCCGAGCTGCAGTCGATCGCGACCATGGAGGCCATGGCCTCGGCGCTGCCGATCGTCGCGGCGGACGCCGTCGCGCTGCCGCACCTCGTGCACGACGGGCAGAACGGCTACCTGTTCGAGCCCGGCAACGTGGCCGAGCTCGCCGCGCGGCTCACCGACGTGCTCACAGCGGATCCGGCGGAGTACGAGCGGATGCAGCGCGCCTCCCTGGACGGGGTCGCCGTGCACGACATCAACCGCACCCTCGACACCTTCGAGGCGCTGTACCGCGGCGAAGCCCTGCCGGACTGAGAGGGCCGGACTGATGCACGTCGTCTTCTTCGGCGACCAGCACGCGGAGTCGCTGGGCGGGGCCCAGGTCTCGATGCGGCTGCAGCGGAAGTACCTCGAGCGCGCAGGGCACACGGTCACGATCGTCGCGCCGCGGATGCACTCGCACCGCCATGCAAGCGCGGCCGACCCCGGCTACCTCGATCTGCCGTCGATCCCGATCACGGCCGACCGCGAGTACGCGATGACCTGGCCGAGCCGGCGCACCGACCTCTTCCTCGACCGTGCGCTCGCGGGCCGCCCGCCCGTCGACGTCGTGCACGTGCAGGCCGACTTCTGGGGCGCGTTCATCGGGCACCGGTTCGCGCACCGGCACGGCATCCCCGCCGTGCACACCATGCACAACCGGGTCGACGTCGGGATCGCCGCGGTCACGCCGCTGCACCGGCCCGTGCTCGGCGCGCTGAACGCCTGGCGGCGCACGGCGCTGCGCGGGATCGGCGAGCAGCCCCGCGGCAACGACGGCTGGGCGTACCTCGCCGGGATCGCCGCCGAGTCGCGGGCCGTGACGGCCCCCTCGGGCCATTTCGCGCGCCGGCTCGAGCAGCACGGCGTGTTCGGATCCGTCGACGTGGTCTGGAACGGCATCGACGACGAGGTGCGCGAGAAGGTCCTGGCGGCGGCCCCCCTTCGACAGGCTCACGGAGCGGAGCGCTCGCCCGGCCGCCCGCGCTTCGTCTGGCTGGGCCGGATGAGCCCGGAGAAGCGGCTGCTGCCGTTTCTCGAGGCCGTGGTCGCGAGCGACATCGACGCCGACGTGGAGATCGTCGGCGGCGGGGCTCAGCGGCGCGCGGCCGAGCGGATCGCGGCGCGCGCCGGGCGGCCCCGGATCCACTTCGCCGGCCGGATCGGGTACGCCGACGTGCTCGCCCGGATCGCCGCCGCCGATGCGGTCGTGCAGACCTCGATCGGCTTCGAGACGCAGGGGATGACCCCGTTCGAGGCCGCCACGCTGGGCACCCCGACGGTCGTCAGCGACCCCGACATCGCGGCCGAGCTGCGCGGCGGGCTGTGGGCCGTGCCGGATGCGGCGGCCGACGAGAAGGCCCGGGTCGCCGCGCTCGCGGAGACCCTGCGGATCGCGGCCGCCGACATCGGGGCCGGCCGCGCGCCGGAACCGGATCCGCAGGTCGCAGCGGATTTCCGCCAGTCCTCGCGGACCGCAGCCATGCTCGGGATCTACGAGCGCGCCCTCGGCCGCTGACCGCGGATCCGCCCCGCGTTCAGCCGAGGAGGGCCGAGGTGAGCGCGTCCTCGACGTCGGCGCGGGAGACCGTCGGCGCCTCGACGAGCATCGTTCCGAACGTCCGAGGATCCCAGTCGAGCCCGAGCGCGGCGTTGGCCTCGGTGAGCACGGCGACGAAGCGGTCGACGGGGCCGAACGCGATCATCCCGCTGAGCAGGCGCGCGCCGCGGACCCCGCGCTGCGAGGTGCCGATGAGCTTCACGGACCCGCGGGCGTTGATGCTGTACTCGCCGGGGCAGTACTCGCCGGGCACCTCGCCCAGCCGGGCGTCGACGCCGAGCCCGCGCAGGGCGTCGGCGATGGTGTTGCCCGCCCGCGCGAAGAACGCGGAAGGGCCGGGGTGCGCGTCGTCGCGGTCGACGAGGTCGAACACGAGGCACGTCTCGTCGTAGGCGACGGCGCGGCCTCCGGTCGGGCGGATCGCGGGCCCGAACCCGAGCCGGTGCGCGGCGGCCACGGCGAGGTCGTAGCCCGGCATCCGGCTCTCGCGCCGGGTCAGTGCGAGCGTCGGTGCCGGTGCGTACAGGCGCAGCAGTCGCTCTGGTCCGTCGCCGGCTGCGACCAGGCGCAGCAGCTCGACCGATCGCTCGAGGTCGTCGGCGAGCGGGGCGGTCTGCCGGATCACGTGTCCGGGGACCCGGGCGAGGCGGTCGGAGGATGTGCCGGGCATCGGTTCAGCCCCAGCGTGCGGGGGAGGGGAGCGTGTGCCCGCGCACGTCGACCCCGACGGCGGTGACCTCGGCCGTGCAGTACAGCAGCGACTGCGTCGGGTAGCCGTGCGGGCGGTTGTCCCGGATGATCGCCCGATCGTCCGCCGGATCCAGCTCGGCGCTCTCCGCGAGCAGCGAGATCCACGCCTCCGGCCAGTCCTCGGACGGCGTCGGGTGCGCGCGGAACTCCGGCAGCCACCGCGCGATGCGGGCGGTCTCCGGATCGTCGAGGACGCTGTGCGCGATCATGTGCACGCCCGGGGGCACCTGCTGCTCCCGCAGCTCGACGCCGTCCCAGGACAGCACGCGGGCGCCGTCGGCGGAGACCTCGAGCAGGTTGAAGCCGTGCATCGGCAGGGGCGCGCTCGGCGGGCGCCCGGCGACGGACTCCAGAGCCAGGGCGCCGCGCGACACCACCCGGTCCTCGGGGAGGTCGAGCACGTCGGCGCGGTTGAGCAGCACCGCGAGCCGGGGCGACGCCGACGGTCCCTGTGCTCCGACGGGCGCGGCAACGGCTCGAAGGGCCGCCATCCAGGCGCCTCCGGCCCGGCGGTCCCGGATCCCGATCACGCCGGGGTAGCGGTCCGGCCACCAGGCGCCGAGCCCGTCCCATTCGCGTTGCGGATCCTCGTCCCGGACCGCGAGCAGCCGCGCTCCCGCCTCACCGACCTCGATCACGACCGTGCACACGCGACTCAGTCTAGGGAGCCGCCGGGGCCCGGGATCCGTCCGTCCGGCGACCGGCGCGAACCGGGTCCGGCCCCGAACGGCGGCGCGGTCGGGCAGAATCGAAGGATGGATATTGTCGTGGGCGTCTCCGGCGGCATCGCGGCGTACAAGTCGGTGCAGCTCGTGCGGCTCCTCATCAAGGCGGGGCACGCGGTCACCGTCGTCCCCACGGAGGACGCGCTGCGCTTCGTCGGCGCCCCCACCTGGGAGGCGATCAGCCGCAACCCGGTGACCACGAGCGTGCACGACGACGTCGCCAAGGTGCGCCATGTCGCGCTCGGCCAGGGCGCCGACCTCGTCGTCGTCGCGCCCGCCACGGCCAACACGATCGCCCGGATGGCGGCCGGCATCGCCGACAACCTCCTCGGCACCACGCTCCTCGCGACCACCGCGCCTGTACTCATCGCCCCGGCCATGCACGCCGAGATGTGGGCGCACCCGGCGACGCAGGCGAACATCCGCACCCTCGTCGCACGCGGCGTGCACCTGATCGGCCCGGACGACGGCGAGCTCGCGGGCGGCGACAGCGGCCCCGGCCGGATGAGCGAGCCCGAGCGGATCGCCGAGGCCGCGCTGAGCCTCCTCGCCCCGCAGGACCTCGCCGGCCGCCGGATCGCCGTGTCGGCGGGCGGCACCCGGGAGCCGATCGACCCGGTCCGCTATCTCGGCAACCGCTCCAGCGGGCGGCAGGGGGCGGCGATCGCCCGCGCGGCCGCCGATCGCGGGGCCGAGGTCGACCTCGTCGCCGCGAACGTGTCGGCCGAAGTGCTCGCCGTCGCCCGGCATCCGCGGATCCGGATCCGCCCGGTCGGCACCGCGGCCCAGCTGAGCGACGCGATGAAGGCGATCGCCGCGACGGCCGACGTCGTCGTGATGGCGGCCGCCGTCGCCGACTACCGGCCCGCCGAGGCCGCGGAGCAGAAGCTCACCAAGGAGGACGGCCCGCTCGAGCGCATCGAGCTCCTCGAGAACGAGGACGTGCTGGCCGCGCTCGCCGCCTCCCGCCGTGCCGGCGGCGCCCCGGACGGGCAGGTCCTCGTCGGCTTCGCGGCGGAGACGGCGACGGATCCGGAGGCCCGGCGCGAGCGGGCGCGCCGCAAGCGCGAGCGCAAGGGCGTGGACCTGCTCGCGGTGAACCTCGCCGATGCGGAGAACGGCTTCGAGCGCACCGACAACGCGATCGAGATCATCGGCCCGGACGGATCCGTCGTCGCCGCGGCCTCGGGCACCAAGGGCGAGGTCGCGACCGCGCTCTGGGACGCGGTGGCGGTGCTGAGGATCGGTCCCTGAGCCCCGCCGGCGGCTCGCACATCGTCCCGAGGGGTCTGGTGTCCGCGGAAAAGCGGCGGTAGACTTTTCGGAATGTAGAAATCTAGTTTCACAGAATGGAAAATCCATGAACGTTCCCCTGCCCTCCTCGACCACGCGCGAGATCGCGCCGGAGCTGGCGCGCTCATGGCTCCTGGTCGCGGCGACGCGGCCGGAGACGTTCGACGACGCCGCGGCGTCGCACGCCGACGCGGTCGTGCTCGACGTGGAGGACGCGGTCGACGCGAGCCACAAGGACTCCGCGCGCGAGGACGTCGTGCGCTGGCTCGGCGCGGGCAATCGCGGCTGGGTGCGCATCAACGACGCGACGAGCGAGTGGTGGTCCGCGGACCTCGAGGCGCTGCGCTCGGCGCAGGGCCTGCTCGGCGTGATGCTCGCCAAGACCGAGTTCGGCAAGCAGGTCACCGACACCTACCACCGGCTCGGCGCCCGGGTGCCCGTCGTGGCGCTCGTGGAGTCCGCGGTCGGCATCGAGAACGCGACCGAGATCGCCCGGGCCGACGGCGCCTTCCGCCTCGCGTTCGGCAGCGGCGACTTCCGCCGCGACACCGGCATGTCCGCCGACCGCGAGGCCATGGCCTACCCCCGCGCGCGCCTGGTCATCTCCAGCCGTGCCGGCGGCCTGCCGGGCCCCATCGACGGCCCGACGGTCGGATCCAGCCACCCGATCCTGCGCGAGCAGTCCGCGATCACGGTGGCGATGGGCATGACCGGCAAGCTCTGCCTGTCGCCGGACCAGACCCCCGTCGTGAACGAGGTCATCAGCCCCACCCGCACCGACGTCGAGTGGGCGTTCGAGTTCCTCGAGGACTTCGAGGCCCGCGGCCGCATCGTCCGCGACGGGAGCGACCTTCCCCGCCTCGGCCGCGCCCGCAAGATCATGCAGCTCGCGGAGGCGTTCAACGTCCTCCCCGCGGGCCGCTGACACGCGGAGCCCGCCACCCCAGAGCTTCCCCCACCGATCCCATCCGAAACGGAGACATCATGAGCACTCGTCTCGCCCCCGGCGACGCCGCCCCGGAGTTCGCCCTCGACGACGCCGACGGAGTCCGCACCGCCCTCGCCGACTACCGCGGCAAGAACGTCGTCGTGTACTTCTACCCGAAGGCCGCCACGCCCGGCTGCACGACCGAGGCCTGCGACTTCCGCGACAACCTGTCCTCGCTCGCCGCCGCCGGCTACGCCGTGATCGGCGTCTCGCCGGACGAGGTCGCCGACATCCGCGCCTTCTCCGACGCCGAGGGCCTCACCTTCCCGCTGCTCGCCGACTCCGACGCGGCCATCGCGCGCGCCTGGGGCGTCTGGGGCGAGAAGACCGTGGGCGACCGCACCTTCGACGGCGTCATCCGCTCGACCTTCGTGCTCGACGGCGAGGGCGTCGTGCAGCGCGCCGAGTACGGTGTCGAGGCGACCGGCCACGTCGCCCGCCTGCGCGCCGAGCTCGGCGTCTGAGCGGCCCGCCGCCGCTCTGCCGCGCCTCCCGCACCGCGGGATCCGAAAACGCACGTCCGGAGTCGTCCGGGCGTGCGTTTTCGCTGTTCTCAGGGCAGGATCGGGGGCAACGAGATCCGGGGCGGACCGTGCCACCACGACCCGGATCTTCGCCTCCGCCGAGAAAGTTTGCGGCGGAGGCTTGACTTTCCTTGACCGGGTGGGCACACTACTTACACATGCTGAAATAACAGTTCCGGCATACGGAAGACAATCTCCTCCCCCTGAGCAGTACCGGAGGATCCGTATAGCCTTACGCGCCGGATGCCAGCATGTCTTGAGGATCGAAGATGTTGCTCAAGGAGTTCAACTCCACAAGCCGCGACGAAGCCGCGGCGACTGTTAAGCCCGCTCTCGACATCGCCCGCTGGATCGACGCGATCGTAGACGGACGCCCGTACGCCAGCGTCGATGCGCTCACCGCAGCCGCTCTCGACGCCGCCGCCCCGCTCAGCGAGGCCGAACTCGACGGGGCCCTCGCGCATCACCCGCGGATCGGCGCGAAGGTCGACGGCACGAGCGCCGAGGCCGCGCACTCCCGCAGGGAGCAGCCCAGCGTCGACGACGCCGCGCGCGCCGCCCTCGCCGAGGGCAACCGCGCGTACGAGGCCAGGTTCGACCGGGTCTACCTCGTCCGGGCCGCCGGCCGCAGCGCCGAGGAGATCCTCGCCCTGCTGCAGCAGCGCCTGGGCAACACCGACGAGCAGGAACTCGCCGTCGTCGACCAGCAGCTGCGCGAGATCGCGGCGCTGCGTCTGAGCGCGGCCATCGAGACCGGAGAAAACGCATGAGCGTCTCCCACGTGACCACCCACATCCTGGACACATCGATCGGGCGCCCGGCGCCCGGCGTCGCCGTCGAGCTCGAGGCCCGAGTCGGCGATGGATGGGTCGGGATCGGTACGGGCCTCACCGATGCTGACGGGCGGGTGAAAGAGCTGGGCCCCGAGCGGCTGGAGAGCGGTGCATACCGACTCCGGTTCGACACGGCGGCCTACTTCGCCGGCATCGACACGGACACCTTCTTCCCGGAGGTGGTGTTGACCTTCCAGGTCGACGCTGAGCAGGCGCACTATCACGTGCCGCTGCTGCTCAGCCCGTTCGCCTATTCCACTTACCGAGGAAGCTGAGTACGAAAATGACCAACATCATTCTGGGCAAGAACCAGTACGGCAAGGCCGAGAACCGCGTCGTCCGCATCACCCGCGACTCGCCCCGTCACGAGATCGAGGACCTGAACGTCACCTCGCAGCTGCGCGGCGACTTCGCCAGCGCGCACTTCGACGGCAACAACGAGCACGTCGTCGCCACCGACACGCAGAAGAACACCGTGTACGCCTTCGCCAAGGACGGCATCGGCAGCCCGGAGGACTTCCTGCTGCGCCTCGGCCGGCACTTCACCGGCGAGTTCGACTGGGTGACCGGCGGCCGCTGGGAGGCGGAGCAGTACACCTGGCTGCGCATCGAGGGCGACAACGGCGAGCACGACCACTCGTTCGTGCGCGGCGGCACCGAGACCCGCACCGCCGTGGTGCAGATCGACGGCGACGACACCACGATCATCGCGGGCCTGCAGGACCTCACCGTCCTGAAGTCCACGCAGAGCGGCTTCGTCGGCTACCCGCGCGACAAGTACACCACCCTGCCCGAGACCGAGGACCGCATCCTCGCCACCTCCGTCACGGCCAAGTGGCGCTACAACCGCAACGACCTCGACTTCAACGAGGTCTACGCGGACGTGCGCCGCCTGCTGCTCGCGGGCTTCTCGCGCAACTACTCCTACGCGCTGCAGCACACGCTCAAGGAGATGGCCGAAGCCGTCCTCGAGGCGCACCCGGAGATCGACGAGATCCGCTTCTCGACGCCGAACAAGCACCACTTCGTCGTGGACCTGTCGCCGTTCGGCCTGGAGAACCCTAACGAGGTGTTCTTCGCCGCGGACCGTCCCTACGGCCTGATCGAGGCGTCGTTCCTGCGCGACGGCGCCGACGCCGACCACCGCTCGTGGGACGGCATCGCCGGATTCTGCTGAGTCCGGTCACAGACCCCGCGGCCCGTCGCACGGCCGCGGAATCCAGACCGGTCGCTCCCCGTCGATAGCGGGGGAGCGGCCTCGGGTGGGCCCGGTTCGGGGGAAACGGGCCCACCTCTCTTTCCTCACCCCTTCTTTCGTCGCGCCCGGAAACGCGCACCACCGTCCCGAGAGGGATCCGCCCCAGCGTCGGGGCGACATGGACGAGGAGGTCCACCACACATGTCCGCCACCAAGAGCCGCGCAGCAAAGCCGGCATCCACCCGCCCCGAAGACGAGAAGCTCCCCGTCGGCACCGCCTTCGCCTTCGGTCTGCAGCACGTCCTGACCATGTACGGGGGCATCATCGCCCCGCCGCTGATCATTGGCTCCGCCGCCGGCATCCCGGCCACCCAGCTCGGCGTGCTGATCGCCGCCTGCCTCTTCATGGGAGGCCTCGCCACCCTTCTGCAGACGCTCGGCATCCCCTTCTTCGGATCCCAGCTCCCGCTCGTGCAGGGCGTCTCCTTCGCCGGCGTCGCGACCATGCTCGCGATCATCAACAGCGGCGGCGGGATCGCCGGCGTCTTCGGATCCGTGATCGTCGCGTCCCTGATCGGACTCGTGATCGCACCGTTCTTCGCCCAGATCGTGCGGTTCTTCCCGCCGGTCGTCACGGGCGTCGTGATCACCACGATCGGCCTGTCCCTGGTCCCGGTCGCGTCGCGCTGGATCACCGGCGCCAACCCCAAGGCGCCCGACTTCGCGGACCCCGTGGGCGTCGGCATCGCCGCCTTCACGCTGCTCGTCATCATGGTCCTCAGCAAGGTCGGCAACGCGACCATCTCGCGGCTCTCGATCCTGCTCGCGATGATCGTGGGGACGCTGTTCTCCGTCGCGATCGGCAAGGCCGACTTCTCCAAGGTCTTCACCGGCCCGATCTTCGCCTTCCCGACCCCGTTCGCGTTCGGCCTGCCGACGTTCAACATCGCCGGCATCGTGTCGATGCTGATCGTGGTGCTCGTCATCCTCACCGAGACCACGGCCGACATCCTCGCCGTCGCGGAGATCACCGGATCCAAGGTCGACCGCAAGCGCATCGCCGCGGGTCTGCGCGCCGACATGCTCTCCAGCGCCGTCTCTCCGGTGTTCAACTCGTTCACCCAGAGCGCGTTCGCCCAGAACGTCGGCCTGGTCGCCGTCACCAAGATCAAGAGCCGCTACGCGGTGGCCGCCGGAGGTGTCGTGCTCATCGTCCTCGGTCTCTTCCCGGTCCTCGGCCGGATCGTGGCCGCGGTCCCGACCGCCGTCCTGGGAGGCGCGGGCCTCGTGCTGTTCGGCACGGTGACCGCGAGCGGCATCCGCACCCTCGCGAAGGTGAAGTACGAGGGCAACATGAACCTGATCATCGTCGCGGCGTCGATCTCGTTCGGCGTGCTGCCCGAGGTGAACAGCAGCGTCTACAGCCACTTCCCGACCTGGTTCCAGGTCATCTTCAACTCGGGCATCAGCTCGGCCGCGATCATGGCGATCGTGCTGAACCTCGTGTTCAACCACTTCACGAAGGGCACCCCGGAGAACCCCTCGGTGTTCGCGGCGAGCCCGGTGCGGGTCGTCAAGACCGACGTCATCCGCGTCCTCCGCGAGGGGGATCGCTACGAGGGCGGCAAGCTCGTGAACGCGGACGGCGAGACCGTCCTCGTCGAGGACGAGGAGCCGGCGCACGGATCAGGGCACTGATCCGCTCCTCCCGCCGCGCTGCGGGGAAGAGATGACCGATGCGGGGTCCGGCGTGCCGGGCCCCGCTTCCGTCGTCATCGCGGTGCGCGTGCCGCCCCGGGCCGGGAAGTCTTGACAAGAACGCCCCGGGGGAGGACACTAGTTACGCAATCTGAAATAGTTATTCCACAATCTGGAAACGAGTGAAGAAGATCCGCACGATCCCCGGGGGAGCGGGTCCGGGACGAGGAGGTCCGCAGATGTTCGCGAACCCCCGCATCGCCTCAGCCGCGGCCGCCGAAGGGCATCCCGCTCGCCGTGATGACGAGCGAGCCGATGTTCGCCTCGGCCGGCAGATCCGCCATGAACAGCACCGTCCGTGCCGCGTCGTCGAGCGCGAAGGTGGGCTCCACGCGCCGGCTGCCGTCCGCCTGCAGCGCGCCGGATCCGACGCCGAGCGTGGACATGATCTCGGTGCGCGTGTTGCCGATGTCGATCTGACCGCAGGAGATGCCGTGCGGCCGCCCGTCCAGATCGATCGACTTCGTCAGCCCGGTGATCGCGTGCTTGCTCACCGAGTACGCCACGGACTGCGGGCGCGGCACATGCGCGGAGATGGATCCGTTGTTGATGATGCGTCCGCCCTGCGGCTCCTGTGCGCGCATCGTGCGCATCGCGGCCCGCGCGCACAGCAGCGCCCCGGTCACGTTGACGGCGAGGGTGCGCTCCCAGTCGTCCAGCTCGATGTCCGCGGCGGAGACCGCGGGGCCGAACGCGCCGGCGTTGTTGAACAGCACGTCCACCCGGCCCCACTCCTGCACGACGCGCGCGAACAGGGCGTCCACCTCCGCCTCGACCGTCACGTCGGTCGGCACGACGAGAGCGTCCGCATGCCCGCCCGCCGTCTCCCGCAGCGCGTCCTCGCGCCGCCCGGCCAGCGCCACGCGGTAGCCGGAGTCCAGCATCGCGCGCGCCACGGCGCGTCCGATCCCCGAACCCGCACCCGTCACCACGGCGATGCGTCCGCCCATCGTCTTCCTCCCGAGTCTGACCCGCTGCCGTCGTCGGCAGTCACCTACATCTAACAGAAAGGCCGAAGATGCACGAACCTCGCACCTCCGCCGCCCCGGGGTCCGCCACCGCGGACTTCGACCCCGAAGAGACCGCCGAGTGGCTCGAGTCCCTCGACGCCCTGATCGCCGAACGCGGCGCCGAGCGCGGCGAGCACATCGTCCGCTCGCTCGTCTCGCGCGCCGGCGTCGACTCCGAGCCGCGGGCGACGACGGACTACGTCAACACGATCTCCGCCGACGACGAACCCGCCTACCCGGGCGACGAGGAGCTCGAGCGCCGCTACCGCGCCTGGATGCGCTGGAACGCCGCGATCCTCGTGCACCGCGCGCAGCGCCCCGGCATCGGCGTCGGCGGCCACATCTCCACCTACGCGGGTGCGGCCACCCTGTACGAGGTCGGCTTCAACCACTTCTTCCGCGCCAAGGACCACCCGGGCGGCGGCGACCAGGTCTTCTTCCAGGGCCACGCCTCCCCGGGCATGTACGCCCGCGCCTTCATGGAGGGCCGCCTCAGCGAGGAGGACCTCGACGGCTTCCGCCAGGAGAAGTCCCGCGAGGGTCACGCGCTGAGCTCCTACCCGCACCCGCGCCTCATGCCGGAGTTCTGGGAGTTCCCGACCGTGTCCATGGGCATCGGCCCGATGAACGCGATCTACCAGGCGCAGTCCAACCGCTACCTGCACAACCGCGGCCTGAAGGACACCAGCGACCAGCACGTCTGGGCGTTCCTCGGTGACGGCGAGATGGACGAGCCGGAGAGCCGCGGCCTGCTGCAGCTCGCCGCGAACGACGGCCTGGACAACCTCACCTTCGTGGTCAACTGCAACCTGCAGCGCCTCGACGGCCCCGTCCGCGGCAACGGCAAGATCATCCAGGAGCTCGAGGGCTTCTTCCGCGGTGCCGGCTGGAACGTCATCAAGGTCGTCTGGGGCCGGGAGTGGGACGACCTGCTCGCCCGCGACGAGTCCGGCGCCCTGCTCGACATCATGAACACGACCGTCGACGGCGACTACCAGACGTACAAGGCCGAGTCCGGCGCGTTCATCCGGGAGAACTTCTTCGGCCGGGACCCGCGCGCTCTCGCGCTCGCGGAGAGCCTCAGCGACGACGAGATCTGGGGCCTCAAGCGCGGCGGCCACGACTACCGCAAGGTCTTCGCGGCGTACCAGCGCTCGCTCGAGCACAACGGCAAGCCCACGGTCATCCTGGTCAAGACGGTCAAGGGCTACGGCCTCGGCCCGCGCTTCGAGGCGCGCAACGCGACGCACCAGATGAAGAAGCTCACGCTGCAGGACCTCAAGGACTTCCGTGACCACCTGCGCGTGCCGATCAGCGACGAGCAGCTCGAGGCGAACCCCTACGAGCCGCCGTACTACCACCCCGGCGCCGACGCCCCGGAGATCCGGTACATGCAGGAGCGCCGCCAGGCGCTCGGCGGATACCTCCCCGAGCGCCGTCCGAACGCCTCCGGCGAGATCGCCCTGCCCGACGCGAAGGCGTACGAGGTGGCGGCGCGCGGATCCGGCAAGCAGCAGGCCGCCACGACCATGGCGTTCGTCCGCGTGCTGAAGGACCTCATGCGCGCCCCCGAGTTCGGCAAGCGGATCGTCCCGATCATCCCGGACGAGGCGCGCACCTTCGGTATGGACGCGTTCTTCCCGACCGCGAAGATCTACAACCCGAACGGGCAGAACTACCTGGCCGTCGACCGCGACATCGTGCTCTCGTACAAGGAGTCCGAGGCGGGGCAGATCCTGCACGTCGGCATCAACGAGGCCGGATCCATCGCCGCGTTCACCGCCGCGGGCACCGCGTACGCCACCCACGGCGTGCCGCTCGTTCCGGTCTACGTGTTCTACTCGATGTTCGGCTTCCAGCGCACCGGCGACTCCCTGTGGGCGGCCGCCGACCAGATGGCGCGCGGCTTCCTGATCTCCGCGACCGCGGGCCGCACCACCCTGACTGGTGAGGGTCTGCAGCACGCGGACGGCCACTCGCCGCTGCTCGCGGCGACGAACGCGGCCGTGGTCACCTACGACCCCGCGTTCGGCTACGAGATCGGGCACATCATGCGCGCCGGCCTCGAGCGGATGTACGGGCCGGACTCGACCGACCGCAACCACATCTACAACCTCATGGTCTACAACGAGCCGATCGTGCAGCCGGCCGAGCCGGAGAACGTGGACGTCGCCGGCATCCTCGGCGGCATCCACAGGATCGCTCCGGTCGACGCCCCCCGCGCGCACCTGCTCGCCTCGGGCATCGGCGTGACGTGGGCGCAGGAGGCCCAGCGCCTGCTCCAGGAGGACTGGGGCGTGTCGGCCGACATCTGGTCGGTCACCAGCTGGACCGAGCTGCGCCGCGACGCGGTGGCCGCCGAGGAGGAGGCGTTCCTGCACCCCGAGCGCGAGCGCCGCGTGCCGTTCCTCGAGCAGCAGCTCGCGGACGCGCACGGCCCGATCGTCGCCGTCAGCGACTACGCGAAGGACCTGCCGGACCAGATCCGCCAGTTCGTCCCGAACGACTGGGCCACCCTCGGTGCGGACGGCTTCGGCTTCTCGGACACCCGCGCCGCCGCCCGCCGGTTCTTCAAGATCGACGGCCCGTCCGTGGTCGTGCGCACGCTGCAGCTTCTCGCGAAGCGCGGCGAGATCGACGCCTCCGTCCCGGTCCAGGCGGCCGAGCGGTATCGTCTGCTCGACGTGAACGCCGGCACGAGCGGCACCGACGCGGAGTAAGCGCTGCGTGGGGTTGCGTGTCCCCTCAGAGGTCGCGCAACCCCGCTCAGAGGTCGCGCGACCCGCTCAGAGATGGAAAACGCCGCCCCCACCGTTCCGGGGGCGGCGTTTTCCATCTCCCGGTGTCGGCCACTGACAGGTGGAGATGGATTTCGCCGCCCGGAGCGCGTCGGGAGAGGCGGAATCCATCTCTGCCGCGAGGCCGTACGATGGCGCGATGGTCCTGCACAGGGCACCGGATCCGTCGATCGTGCACGGATTCCGGGATCCCTGCCCCGCGCGCGAAGCGGGTCCCAGAGGATCGGGGGATGCACCATCGGATCCCGCTCCCGCCCGCCCTCGGCGACCCGTTCACCCTGGCCGAGGCGGCCGCCGCCGGGATCCGCCGGGGCCGGGCCGATGCGGCGGATCTGCATCGGCCGTTCCGCGGGGTGCGCGCCGCGGCCGCCCCGACGACGTTCGCGGAGCTCGTGGCCTGCGGGGCGCGTCGTCTGAAGCCGCGGCAGCGTTTCGTCGGCAGGACAGCCGTGCGCCTGTGGGGGCTGCCGTTCCCGCAGCGCTGGACCATCGCCGAGCCGCTGGATGTGGCCGTGCCCCCGGACGCGACGCCGCCGAAGACCGCGGGCGTCCGCGGGCGTCGCCTGAACGAGCATCATGCCGACACCTGGCGGATCAGATCCGTTCCGGTCGTGGATCCGATCGCCGCCGTGTTCAGTTGCGCGGGCGCGCTGACCCTCGTCGACGCCGTGGTGCTGCTGGACGCGCTCCTCACGGCTGCCGACAACTACCCGGGTCTGCTCCGGGCCCGTCCGATCGCCCGGGCCGACGACGTGCGGGACCGGCTGCAGCAGTGGGCGCGCTTTCCCGGCCGCGGCACGGTCCGCGAGGCCCTCGCGCTCGCCCGTGCCGGCGTGGAGTCCCCGAAGGAGACCGAGACGCGACTGCTCCTCGTCGGCGCGGGGCTTGCGGAGCCCGTCGTGCAGCACGAGGTGCGTGAGGGCGGTCGGCTCCTCGCCCGCATCGACCTCGCCTACCCGCAGTGGCGGATCGCGATCGAGTACGAGGGCGACGGCCATCGCACCGACGCGGAGCAGTGGCGGCGCGACATCCGGCGCCAGCGGGATCTCGAGGATCGCGGGTGGCTGGTGATCCGGATCACCCAGCTCGATCTGGACGAGCCCGTCGCGCTGCTCGACCGCGTTCGCCGGGCGATCGCGGCGCGGCAGGGCTGATCCGCGGTTCCTGGCACGCTCCCCCAGAGATGGAAAACGCCGCTCCCGCGGGTCCGGGGGCGGCGTTTTCCATCTTCACCCGCACCGACGCGGGGTTCAGAGATGGGTTTCGCATCTCGCGCCGGCCTGAGAGCGGCGAAAACCATCTCCGGACCCGCAGGGCGAGCCCGGGCTGGGCCATGCCCGCGCCGGCCCGGGAGCGGCGAAAACCATCTCCGAACCCGCAGGGCAAGCCCGGGCCGTGCCGGGCCGTGCCGAGGCCGGGGCGGGGCCTCAGGCCTCCAGGTCGGCGGCGATCGCCGCGGCGGCCTCCTGCAGGCGGGGGACGGCGCGCAGCGCGAACTCCTCCGTCACGCGGGCGATCGGGCCGGAGACCGAGACCGCGGTCGGGGTGGGCGCGTTCGGCACGGCCATGGCGTAGCAGCGCACGCCGATCTCCTGCTCCTGCTCGTCGATCGAGTAGCCGCGCTCGCGGATCCGGTCGAGCTCGGCGATGAGTTCGTCGACGGTGCCGATGCTGAACGAGGTCGGCGTGGCCATGCCGGTGCGGCCGACGATGCCGCGCACCACGTCGTCGTCGAGCTGGGCGAGGATCGCCTTGCCGACGCCGGTGTCGTGCACGTTCGCCCGGCGGCCGACCTCGGTGAACATGCGCATCGAGTGCTGCGAGGGGACCTGCGCGACGTAGACGACCATGTCGCCGTCGAGCACGGCCATGTTGGCGCTCTCGCCCAGGGCGTCGACGAGCTGCTTGAGCTGCGGGCGGGCGAGCGCGCCGAACTGGCGGGACGCGCCCTCGCCGATCCGGATCAGCCGCGGGCCGAGAGCGTAGCGGCGGTTCGGCAGCTGGCGGGCGTAGCCGAGCGCCACGAGGGTGCGCAGCAGCCGGTGGATCGTGGGCAGCGGGAGGTCGGTCGACGAGGACAGCTCGCTCAGGGTGACGTCACCCCCGGCGTCGGTGATCAGCTCGAGGAGCTCGAACACGCGCTCCACCGACTGGACACCCGATCCCGATCCCTTGTTGGCCTTCGGATTCTCCGCCATCCTGGTACTCCCATCCCTCATCGTTATTCCATCATGCGAGAGCCGTGCTCCGGAAATCTCAGAGAGACTTCGGAACCGGGTTGCGCAATACTTCCACGATGGAGATAATAGTGTCCACAATACGAAAATTGTAAGAGAAACTCTCACTGCACATCTGCGCCCGAGCTCCTCCGCCCGGGTCGCCTCGACGAGGAGGAATCATGGCGAATCCCGGACCCGGTAACTCGATCACCCTGCGCATCGATGCGCCGTCCAACTTCAGCGTCACCAGCGAGCTCGCGGCGACGGCCGCCGCCGCCGGTGCGGTGATCACGGCGCTCGACGTCGTCGAGTCGCACCCGACGACCATCGTCGTCGACCTGACCTGCAACACCACGGGCGAGGAGCACGCCGACGAGGTCCGTGCCGCGATCGACGCTCTCGAAGGCGTGAGCGTCCGCCTGGTCAGCGACCGCACGTTCCTGATGCACCTCGGCGGCAAGCTCGAGGTCGTGCCCAGCGTCCCGCTGCGCAACCGCGACGACCTCTCCCGCGCGTACACCCCGGGCGTCGCCCGCGTCTGCCTCGCGATCGCCGAGGACAAGAGCAAGGCCCGCAAGCTCACCGTCAAGCGCAACACGATCGCGGTCGTCACCGACGGCACGGCCGTCCTCGGCCTCGGCGACATCGGCCCCGAGGCCGCGCTGCCGGTCATGGAGGGCAAGGCCGCTCTGTTCAAGCAGTTCGCCAACGTGGACGCCTGGCCGGTCTGCCTCGACACCAAGGACACCGAGGAGATCATCAAGATCGTCAAGGCCATCGCCCCGGTCTACGGCGGCGTGAACCTCGAGGACATCGCGGCGCCGCGCTGCTTCGAGATCGAGGCCCGCCTGCGCGAGGAGCTCGACATCCCGGTCTTCCACGACGACCAGCACGGCACCGCGATCGTCACCCTCGCGGCCCTCCGCAACGCGCTCAAGGTCGTCGGCAAGACGATCGGCGACGTCCGGATCGTCGTGTCGGGCGTGGGCGCCGCGGGCAACGCGATCGTCCAGCTGCTGCTCGCCGAGGGCGCGGTCGACATCGTCGCCTGCGGGCGCAACGGCGCGATCAACCGCGACGAGGAGTACACCGACGCTCACCGCATCGAGCTCGCGGAGACCACGAACCCGCGCAACTTCAAGGGCACGCTGAAGGAGGCCGTGGTCGACGCCGACGTGTTCATCGGCGTGAGCGGCCCGAACGTGCTCGACGAGGCCGACATCGCCGCCATGGCCGACGACGCGATCGTGTTCGCGATGGCGAACCCGACTCCGGAGATCGACCCGGTGATCGCGTCCAAGCACGCCGCCGTCGTCGCCACCGGCCGCAGCGACTTCCCCAACCAGATCAACAACGTGCTGGCCTTCCCCGGCTTCTTCCGGGGGCTCCTCGACGCGGGCGTGTCGGACATCACGCCGCCTATGCTGGTCGCAGCCGCCGGGGCGATCGCCGAGCGCGTGGCCGACGACGAGCTCAACGCGAGCTTCATCATCCCGAGCGTGTTCGATCCCCAGGTGGCCGGCGCGGTCGCGGACGCGATCGTGCGCGTCGTCGAGTCCAGCAAGGAGTGAGCCGCATGGCCGCAGGCACCCTGGGCGAGGACGACTTCGCCGACATCGACGCCCGGCTCTCCGGCACCGACACGCTGCTCGCCACCTCGTACCCGGGTGACGACGGCAGCCGTCAGCCCGTGCACACGCTGTACGTGCCGGCCGACCGGTTCACCCCGGATCTGCCGGCCCGGTTCGGCGCCGAAGCGGCCGAGGCCGTCGCCGTCGCCGGCGGCACCGCGGTCCTCGCGGCGGCCGTCGGACTCGGCCATCTCGCTGACGAGCTCACGCCGCTCGTCGACGCGAAGCTCGAGCGCGAGCCCATCGAGGACCTGCGCCTGGACTTCGAGGACGGCTACGGCAGGCGCCCTGACGAGGAGGAGGACGCGGACGCGATCCTCGCCGCCGAGCGGGTCGCCGCGGCTGTCGCCGCCGGCGTCGCGCCGCCGTTCATCGGGATCCGGTTCAAGTGCTTCGAGGCGCCCACGCGCCGCCGCGGCATCCGCACGCTCGACCTGTTCCTGACCACCCTGGTCGCCCACGGCCCGCTGCCCGACGGGCTCGTGCTGACGCTGCCGAAGGTCACCACGGTCGAGCAGGTCGAGGCGATGGTCCTGCTCTGCGAGCGGTTCGAGGAGCGCCTCGGGCTGCCCGCCGGCCGGCTGCGCTTCGAGGTGCAGATGGAGACGCCGCAGCTGATCATCGCGGCGGACGGATCCGTCCCGGTCGCGACGCTGCTGCACCACGCGGACGGACGCGTCTCGGCGCTGCACTACGGCACCTACGACTACAGTGCCTCGCTGCAGATCGCGGCCGCGTACCAGTCGATGGAGCACCCGGCCGCGGACTACGCGAAGCAGGTCATGCAGGTCGCCGTCGCGGAGACCGGTGTGCGGATCTCCGACGGATCCACGAACGTGATCCCGGTCGGCGACCCGGATCACGTGCGCAAGGCCTGGGCGCTGCACGCCCGTCTGGTGCGCCGCTCGCTCGAGCGCGGCTACTACCAGGGCTGGGACCTGCACGCCGCGCAGCTGCCCACCCGGTACCTGGCGACGTACGCGTTCTACCGCGAGGGCTTCGCGGCCGCCGCCAAGCGCCTGGACAACTACCTGCACGGCAGCGACGCGACGATCATGGACGAGCCGGCGACGGCCCGCGCCCTGGCTCGCTTCGTCGTGCGCGGCCTGGAGTGCGGTGCGCTCACGGCCGACGAGGTCCGCGCCTCCACGGGATCCGAGCCCGCCGAGCTCGTGCGCCTCGCCCACCCGAAGCTCGTCACGTCCGAGAAGGAGAACTCATGAGCTACTACACCCCTGCGGGCGGACTGCCGCCGCAGACCGACCTGCTCACCGACCGCGCCATCGTCAAGCTGGCGTACACGGTGATCCCCAAGGGCGTGCTGCGCGACATCGTCACGTCGAGCCTCCCGGGCTTCACGAACACCCGCGCGTGGATCATCGCCAAGCCCACCCCGAGCTCGGCGCAGACCTTCTCGCAGCTGATCGTGGAGATCGCCCCGGGCGGCGCCGCCGCGAAGCCCGAGGTCGAGGCGGGCGTCGAGGGCGTCGTGTTCGTCACGACGGGCAGGCTCACGCTCACGCTCGAGGGCGAGACGCACGTGCTCGAAGAGGGCGGCTACGCCTTCCTCGCACCGGGGTCGAACTGGTCGCTCGCGAACGAGGGCGACGAGATCACCAGCTTCCACTGGATCCGCAAGGCGTACGAGTGGATCGAGGGCGTCGACGCCCCCGCGTCCTTCGTCACCCGCGACCAGGACATCGAGCCGACCCCGATGGTCGGCACCGACGCCTGGCTGACCACGCGCTTCGCCGACTCGAACGACATGGCGCACGACATGCAGGTGAACATCGTCACCTTCAAGCCGGGCGGATCCATCCCGTTCGCCGAGACGCACGTCATGGAGCACGGCCTGTTCGTGCTCGAGGGCAAGGCGGTGTACCGCCTGAACGACGACTGGGTCGAGGTCGAGGCCGGCGACTACATGCTGCTGCGCGCGTTCTGCCCGCAGGCCTGCTACGCGGGCGGCCCCGGCGACTTCCGCTACCTGCTGTACAAGGACATGAACCGGCAGATCAAGCTGACCTGAGGCCATGATCCCGACGAGCGCCGCCCGCATGCGTGGGCGGCGCTCGCCGTTTTTCCGGGATTCGGGGCCGCTGCGCGGGAGGGGAGGGATCCCACGGCCCGTTGACATCCCCGACACCTCCGCCTAAACTTTCATTAATCAAAAACTTTTTTCCACATTCCGAAATCAAGGACGATCCCATGAGCTACACCGTCAACGCTTCGATCCTGCTGACCGACCTGCCGATCCTCGAGCGCCCGGCTGCCGCGAAGGCCGCCGGTTTCGACGCCGTGGAGTTCTGGTGGCCCTTCGCCGAGGCCGTGCCCGCCCAGGCCGACGTCGACGCCTTCGTCTCCGCGATCCAGGACGCCGGCGTGCAGCTGACCGGCCTCAACTTCTTCGCCGGCGACATGGGCGCGGGCGACCGGGGCCTGGTGAGCTGGGTCGGCCGCGAGGACGAGTTCCGCGCCAACGTCGACGTCGTCGTCTCGATCGGCGAGCGCCTCGGCACCAAGGCGTTCAACGCGCTCTACGGCAACCGCCTCGAGGGCGTGGACCCGCAGGCCCAGGACGACCTGGCCGTGAAGAACCTCGCGATCGCCGGCCGTGCGGTCGCCGCCCTCGGCGGCATCGTGCTGCTCGAGCCGGTCTCCGGCATGGAGACCTACCCGCTGAAGACCGCCGCCGACGCGCTGGCGATCATCGAGCGCGTCAAGAACGAGGAGGGCGTCGACAACGTCAAGCTCCTCGCCGACTTCTACCACCTCGCCGTGAACGGCGACGACGTCGCGGCGGTCGTCGCGGGCCACGCCGGCGAGTTCGGCCACATCCAGATCGCCGACGCCCCCGGCCGCGGCGAGCCCGGCACCGGCGACCTGCCGATCGCGCAGTGGATCGCCGCCGCCCAGGCCGGCGGCTACGCCGGCGTCATCGGACTCGAGTACAAGGCGACGCAGGCGGATCCCTTCGCCTGGACCCGCGCCTGATCCCCCTCTCTCCCGAAGGAGCTAAGACATGACCAGCATCGCATTCATCGGCCTCGGCATCATGGGCCTGCCCATGGCGAAGAACCTCGTCACCGCCGGCTACGACGTGACCGGCTTCAACCGCAGCCCCGAGGCGATCGAGAAGCTCGTCGCCGCGGGCGGCAAGGGCGCGACCAGCATCGCCGACGCCGTCAAGGACGCGGACGTCGTCATCACCATGGTCCCGGACTCCCCGGACGTGGCCGGGGTCGTGCAGGGCGAGGCCGGCGTGTTCGCCAACGCCAAGGCCGGCGCGCTGTGGATCGACAACTCCTCGATCCGCCCGGACGTCGCCAAGGACCTCGCGGCCGAGGCCGTCGCCGCCGGCTTCGGCGCGGTCGACGCCCCCGTCTCGGGTGGCGAGCAGGGCGCCATCGACGCCGTCCTCTCGATCATGGTCGGCGGATCCGAGGCCGACTTCGCCAAGGCCGAGCCGGTCCTCAACGCGATCGGCAAGACCATCGTGCACGTCGGCCCCTCGGGCGCCGGCCAGACCGTGAAGGCCGCCAACCAGCTCATCGTCGCCGTCAACATCCAGGCGCTCGCCGAGGCGGTCGTCTTCCTCGAGGCGTTCGGCGTCGACACCGCCGCCGCGCTCAAGGTGCTCGGAGGCGGCCTCGCCGGCTCCAAGGTCCTCGATCAGAAGGGCCAGAAGATGCTCGACCGCAACTTCGACCCCGGATTCCGCCTGGCCCTGCACAACAAGGACCTCGGCATCGTCACCGCCGCCGCCCGCTCCGTCGGGGTCACCGTCCCGCTCGGTGCGGCTGTCGCCCAGCTCGTGAACGCGCTCGTCGCCCGCGGCGACGGCGGCCTGGACCACTCCGGCCTGTTCAAGCTCACCAACGAGCTCTCCGGCAACTGACCCACTCTTCCCACACACGATCTCCAAGGAGACAACCATGACTCGAATGCGCGCAGTCGACGCCATCGTGCAGATCCTGATCAAGGAGGGCGCCGACGAGGCGTTCGGCCTTCCCGGCGCTGCGATCAACCCCCTCTACTCCGCGATGCGCGCCAACGGCGGCATCCGGCACACCCTCGCCCGTCACGTCGAGGGCGCCTCGCACATGGCCGACGGCTACAGCCGCACCGGTGACGGCCGCATCGGCGTGTGCCTGGGCACCTCGGGCCCCGCCGGCACCGACATGATCACCGGCCTCTATGCCGCGATCGCCGACTCCATCCCGATGCTCTGCATCACCGGCCAGGCGCCGGTCGCGAAGCTCGACAAGGAGGACTTCCAGGCCGTCGACATCGCCTCGATCGCGAAGCCGGTCACCAAGTTCGCGAAGACCGTCCTCGAGGGCGCGCAGGTTCCCGGCGTCTTCCAGTCCGCGTTCCAGATCATGCGCTCCGGCCGTCCCGGCCCGGTCCTGATCGACCTGCCGTTCGACGTCCAGATGACGGAGATCGAGTTCGACATCGACACCTACGAGCCGCTCCCGGTGGCCAAGCCCGTCGCGACCCGCGCGCAGGCCGAGAAGGTGCTCGACATGCTGGTGGCCTCGAAGCACCCGGCGATCATCGCGGGTGGCGGCATCGTGAACTCCGGCGCCTCCGACAAGCTCGTCGAGCTCGCCGAGACCCTCGGCGTGCCCGTGTTCCCGACCCTGATGGGCTGGGGCGTGCTGGCCGACGACCACCCGCTCGCCGCGGGCCTGGTCGGCATCCAGACCTCGCAGCGCTACGGCAACGCGAGCTTCCTCGAGTCCGACTTCGTGCTCGGCATCGGCAACCGCTGGGCGAACCGCCACACCGGCGGCCTGGACACCTACCGCAAGGGCCGCACCTTCGTGCACGTCGACATCGAGCCCACCCAGATCGGCCGCGTGTTCGCGCCCGACTACGGTGTGGTCTCCGACGCCGGCGCGTTCATCGACGCCCTGCTCGAGGCCGCCCGCGACCGCGTCGCGGACCTGCCCGACTACAACGCCTGGGCCGAGTCGTGCCGCGACCGCAAGGCACGCCTGCAGCGCAAGACCAACTTCGACAACGTGCCGATGAAGCCGCACCGCGTCTACCAGGAGATGCTGACCGCGTTCGACCGCGACACCACCTTCGTCACCACGATCGGCCTCTCCCAGATCGCCGGCGCGCAGCTGCTGCACGTCTACGGCCCGCGCAAGTGGATCAACGCCGGCCAGGCCGGCCCGCTGGGCTGGACCGGCCCCGCGGCCCTCGGCGTCGTGCGCGGCAAGCCGGGCGAGCAGGTCGTCGCGCTCTCGGGCGACTACGACTTCCAGTTCATGATCGAGGAGCTCGCCGTGGGCGCGCAGCACAAGCTGCCGTACATCCACGTCGTGGTGAACAACAGCTACCTGGGTCTGATCCGCCAGTCGCAGCGCGGCTTCGAGATGGACTACGAGGTCTCGCTCGCGTTCGACAACGTGAACACCCCGCAGGACTCGTCCTCGATCGCCACCGGCTACGGCGTCGACCACGTCAAGGTCGCCGAGGGCCTGGGCTGCAAGGCGCTGCGCGTCGAGCGTCCCGAGGACCTCGCCGCCGGTTTCGCGGAGGCCCAGCGCCTGCGCGACGAGTTCCAGGTGCCGGTGGTCGTCGAGGTCATCCTCGAGCGCGTCACCAACATCGCCATGGGCGCCGACCTCGACACGATGAACGAGTTCGAGGACCTCGCGACGTCGGCCGCCGACGCTCCCGAGGCCATCTACGCCCTGCTCGACTGAGTCCTGCCAAGGTAGACGCATGCGCATCCTGATCGCCTCGGACAAGTTCAAGGGCTCGGCAACGGGCCCCGAGGTCGCCACCTCCCTCGCGGAGGGGATCTCGGCGATCGCGCCGGGGACCGTCATCGACACGGTCCCCGTCGCGGACGGCGGTGAGGGGACGGTCGACGCCGCCCTCGCCGCCGGGTTCGAGGCGGTCACGGTGCCGGTCACCGGCCCGACCGGATCGCCGGTCGCCGCGCGCTTCGCGGTGCGCGGGGACCAGGCCATCATCGAGATGGCCGCGGCGAGCGGCCTGGACGTGCTCCCCGGAGGCGTCAAGGACGGTCTCGGCGCCACCAGCCGCGGCACGGGCGAGCTCATCCTCGCCGCGCTGGACCGCGGCGCCACGCGCATCGCGCTCGGCGTCGGCGGCAGCGCCAACACCGACGGCGGCGCCGGCATGCTGCAGGCGCTCGGCGTCTCGCTGCGGGACGAGTCCGGTCGGGAGATCCCCGGCGGCGGCGGCCCGCTCGCGACCGTGGCCACCGTGGACGTGTCCGGACTGGATCCGCGCCTCGCCGGCGTCGAGGTCGTCCTCGCCAGCGACGTGGACAACCCCCTGCTCGGCGAGCGCGGGGCGCCCGCCGTGTTCGGGCCGCAGAAGGGGCTCGGCCCCGAGGACGTGCCGGTGGTGGACCAGGCGCTCGCCCTCTTCGCCGGCCTGCTCGAGCGGCAGCCCGGGATCCGGCCGTCGATCGACGCGCCGGGAGCCGGTGCGGCCGGCGGCGTCGGCTACGCCGCCCTCGCCGCGCTCGGCGCGCACCGCGAGCCCGGCGTCGAGGTCGTGCAGGAGCTGACCGGCCTCGCCGAGCGCCTCGTCGGCGCCGACCTCGTCATCACCGGCGAGGGCAGCCTCGACGACCAGAGCCTGGGCGGCAAGACGCCGCTCGGCGTGGCCGCCGCGGCCCGTGCCGCCGGCGTCCCCGTGGTCGCCGTGTGCGGCCGTTCCACCCTGGGCTCCGAGGCGGTCGCCGCCGCAGGGTTCGCCCGGGTCTACGCGCTCGCCGAGCTGGAGCCGGACCCCGCGGTGAGCATGGCCGAGGCTCCACGCCTGCTCGTCGAGGTGGGCCGCCGCATCGGCGCCGAGCTCGATGACCTCGTCACGCCGGTCGTCGAGTCACCCGGTCGTTGAGCCCGTCGAAGCGTCTCCGCGCGCCTGGGCAGGTCCCCCGTCCCCGTGGCCGTGCCGAATGGCGACGGCGTAAGATCTGAGCCTTGTGAGCGATTCCGAAGGCGAGGCCAGCCCGATGACGGAGCGTCCTCGGCTGAAGGATGTCGCCGAGCGCGCCGGGGTCTCGCAGACGACGGCTTCGCACGCGTTCAGCGGGCGCCGCCCGGTGAGCGCCGCAACCAAGGCCGCGGTGCTCAAGGCCGCGTTCGACCTCGGCTTCGTGATGGAGGGCGGCACCGGTCAGCGCACCGTCGGTCTGCTGCTGCGGCCGCCGGAGGCCATCCCCGGATTCGCCTCCGGCTCCGATACCTTCACCTCCGTCGCCGGTGCGGTGCTGGTGGCCCTGCTGGGTGCCGGGTTCTCGGTCTCCTCCTTCCTCACCCTCGATGACATCGGCGCCCAGGTCGGCCGGCTCGACGCCTTCGTGCTGCTGCATCCCCGCCGTGGCGACGAGGTGCTCCGTGCTCTGATCCAGCGGGGAATCCCGACCGTGACGCTGGATCCGGATCCGGGTGACGCGGAGTTCCCGTGGTGGATCGGCACCGACTACGCCGCCAACGCACGGACGCTGCTCGATCACCTGCTCACGGCGGGCGCCCGGCGCCCGGCACTCATCGTGGGTTCGACGCAGAACACGTACATGGAGTCGATCGCCGGCGTCTACGTCCAGGAGATGCGCTCGCGCGGCCTGCCCGTGCTGGTGCGGGAGGTGGAACCGGTGCGCGCGCAGCAGGGCGGCGCGGCCGCGGCCGAGTCGCTCCTGCGCATCCCGACGCCACCCGATGCCTTCCTCACGTCCACCGACCTGTTCGCGGTGGGGGCGATAGACGCGGTCCAGGCGCGAGGTCTCCGGGTGCCCGACGACGTCCTCGTGGCGAACATGATGGACAGCGTCATCGCGGAGCTCGCCGTGGTGCCGATCACGGCGATGAAGGCCAACATGCAGGTCTGGGCTTCTCAGCTGACGCGGTTGCTGCAGCGTCGGCTGAGCAGCGGCGCCCCGCTCACGTCGCACCTGCTCCTCGAGTTCGAACTGGTGCAGCGCGCGTCGACTCGACGGCGGAGCCCGCAGGGCTGAACCGGCCCGGGAGCCGGGATGCGCGCGCCTCTGCAGGGGCGACCGCGCGTGCCGAAGACGCCGGTGTGTGGAAGCCGGTCCAAATTGTGCAAACGATGTTGCGGCGTCCGCGACGGCGCGCGACAGTTATCACTGTACGAATTTCATCTTTCACATTGTGAAATCGAGTGTCGACGGCAGAGACGCCGTCGAGAGGGGTTCAAATCACGATGACGTCCACCGATTACGTCCACGTCGCGAGTCGCGGCTCCGAGGGACTCGCGGAGGCGCCTTCCGGCGTCTTCGCGGTGCAGGCGGGGATCAGCCCGCGCCTGTACAACAACGACCTCGCGCCGACGAACCGCGAGAGCCGGCACTGGAGCGCCTACAGCATCTTCACCCTCTGGGCGAACGATGTGCACAGCCTCGGCAACTACGCCTTCGCGATCGGGCTGTTCGCCCTCGGCCTGTCCGGCGGCGCGATCCTCGGCGCCCTCGCCTTCGGCGCGCTGTTCCTGTTCCTGCTGCTGACCCTGTCCGGGTTCATGGGCGAGAAGACCGGCGTGCCGTTCCCGGTGATGAGCCGGATCGCGTTCGGCGTGCACGGCGCGCAGATCCCCGCCCTGCTGCGCGGCGGCGTCGCGATCGCCTGGTTCGGGATCCAGACGTTCCTCGCCTCGCAGGTCCTGCAGGTCGTGCTGCTCGCGGTCTTCCCGGGCGTCAGGGGGCTGCAGAGCGGATCCTTCCTCGGCCTGTCGCCGCTCGGCTGGATCACGTTCGTGGCGCTCTGGGTCATCCAGGTCGTCATCGTCAGCTTCGGCATGGAGATGATCCGCAAATACGAGGCCTTCGCCGGCCCGATCATCCTCGCCACCTTCGTCGCCCTCGCCGTGTGGGTGCTCGTGCAGTCCGGCTTCCGGATCGACTGGGCGCCGACGAAGGCGTCCCAGGGCGGCGACGTGTGGCTGAAGATGCTCGGCGGCGCATCCCTGTGGGTCTCGATCTACGGCACGTTCGTGCTGAACTTCTGCGACTTCACCCGCGGCGCCCGCTCGCGCAAGGCCATCGTGAAGGGCAACTTCTGGGGCATCCCGATCAACATGCTGTTCTTCGGCGTGATCGTCGTCGTCCTCACCGGCGGCACCTTCACCCTGCACGGCAAGGTCATCACCTCGCCCGCCGAGGTCGTCGCGGCGATCCCGAACACGTTCCTGCTCGTGCTCGCCTCGCTCGCGCTGATCGCACTGACGATCGCGGTGAATCTGATGGCGAACTTCGTCGCCCCGACCTACGCGCTGAACAACCTGTTCCCGCGGCACCTGAACTTCCGTCGCGCGGCGCTCATCTCGGCCGTCATCGGCATCGTGATCACCCCGTGGAACATGTACAACTCCCCGGTCGTGATCAACGTGTTCCTCGGCGGCCTGGGCGCCCTGCTCGGCCCGCTGTTCGGCATCATCATGGTCGACTACTGGCTGGTGAAGAAGCAGCGGATCAACGTCCCGGAGCTCTACTCCGACACGGTCACCTCGGAATACGCCTACCGCCGGGGCTTCAACCCGCGGGCCGTGACTACGCTGGTGATCGCGGGGGCGCTGTCTCTGGCATTCACGTTCCTTCCGGTCTTCGATGCCGTCCGCGACTTCTCGTGGTTCGTGGCCGCGGGATCCGCAGCGATCATCTACGCGTTGATCGCCGACCGCCGCGGTCCGTTCCACGACGTGGACGGCGCCGAGATCGCCGTCGCCGCCACGCACTGACACGCCGAACAAGGAGCAAGAAGAGATGCGCATTCTCGTCGCGAACGTGAACACCACCGAGACCATGACCGAGGGCATCGCCGAGGCGGCCCGCGCCGCCGCTTCGCCGGGCACCGAGATCATCGGCCTCACGCCGGACTTCGGCGCGGACTCGTGCGAGGGCAACTTCGAGAGCTACCTCGCCGCGATCGCGGTCATGGACAAGGTCGTCCGCTACGAGGGCGAGTACGACGCCGTGATCCAGGCCGGCTACGGCGAGCACGGCCGCGAGGGTCTGCAGGAGCTGCTGAACGTCCCCGTGGTCGACATCACGGAGGCGGCGGCCTCCACGGCGATGTTCCTCGGCCGGTCGTACTCGGTCGTCACCACGCTCGACCGCACGGTGCCGCTCATCGAGGACCGCCTGATCCTCGGCGGCCTGCACGACCGCTGCGCCTCCGTGCGCTCGTCCGGGATGGGCGTGCTCGAACTCGAGTCCGACCCGGAGCGCGCCGTCGAGGCGATCGCCCGCGAGGCGCAGAAGGCGGTCGAGATCGACAAGGCTGAGGTCATCGTGCTCGGCTGCGGCGGCATGGCCGAGCTGAAGGACCGCGTCGTCGAGCTGTGCGGCGTGCCCGTCGTGGACGGCGTGCAGGCGGCCGTCGCGGTCGCCGAGGGGCTGGTCCGGCTGGGCCTGACCACCTCCAAGGTGCGCACCTACGCCACCCCGCGCCCGAAGCGGATCACCGGCTTCCCGTCCGTCCGCTGACCCGGGCGCCCACCGAACCATCCATCACACCGTCAGAGAACAGCCGGCACAGCCGCCGGCAGAAGGGAACCGCGACATGTCGCAGGAGACCGAAAAGTACGACCTCGTCCTCCGGGGCGAGCGGGTGCTCACCGCCGAGGGCATCGGCGCCCGCGAGGTGGGCGTCAAGGACGGCGTGATCGCCGCCGTCGAGCCGCTGGGCGCGGGCCTCGCGGGCGAGCGCGTCGTCGAGATCGCCGCCGACGAGATCCTGCTCCCCGGCCTCGTCGACTCGCATGTGCACGTCAACGAGCCGGGCCGCACCGAGTGGGAGGGCTTCGCCTCCGCCACCCGCGCCGCCGCGGCCGGCGGCGTCACCACGATCGTGGACATGCCGCTGAACAGCATCCCCCCGACCGTGGACGTGGACGCGCTCGAGGTCAAGCGCGGTGTCGCGCGCGACCAGGCGCACGTCGACGTGGGCTTCTGGGGCGGCGCGGTGCCGGGCAACACGGCGCAGCTGCGCCCGCTGCACGAGGCCGGCGTCTTCGGCTTCAAGTGCTTCCTGCTGGACAGCGGCGTGCCGGAGTTCCCGCCGCTCAGCCTCGACGAGATCGAGACCGACCTCGCCGAGCTGAAGCAGTACGACTCGCTGCTCATCGTGCACGCCGAGGACCCGCACGTCATCGAGGAGGCTCCGCAGCCCGACGGCCCGGTGTACGCGAACTTCCTCGCCTCCCGTCCCCGCTCCGCCGAGGACACCGGGATCAAGGACGTCATCGACCGCGCTCGCAGCACCGGCGCCCGCGCGCACATCCTGCACCTGTCCTCCTCGGACGCGCTGGGCGAGATCCGTGACGCCAAGGCGGAGGGCGTCCGGCTCACGGTCGAGACCTGCCCGCACTACCTCGTGCTCAAGGCCGAGGAGATCCCGGACGGCGCGACCGCGTTCAAGTGCTGCCCGCCGATCCGCGAGTCCGGCAACCAGGACCTGCTCTGGGAGGGCATCGCCGACGGCACGATCGACCTCATCGTCTCGGACCACTCGCCGGCGACGGTCGAGCTGAAGCACCCCGAGGGTGGCGGCTTCGACGTCGCGTGGGGCGGCATCTCGTCGCTGCAGCTGGGCCTGGCCCTGGTCTGGACCGAGGCCCGCAAGCGCGGCATCGCCCTCGAGCGCATCGTCGAGCTGATGTCGGCCGCGCCCGCCGCGCTGACCGGCCTGCAGCGCAAGGGCCGCCTCGAGGTGGGCAAGGACGCGGACTTCGCCGTGTTCGCCCCGGACGAGGCGTTCACCGTCGACATCGCGAACCTGCGGCACAAGAACCCGGTCTCGGCCTACGCCGGCCGTGAGCTCACCGGTGCGGTCCGCGCCGCGTACCTGCGCGGCGAGGTCATCGACGGTGTCGCGCCGCGCGGCCGCCTGCTCGCGCACGGCGTCGACTGACCCGATCCGCTCGCACGCGAATGCCGGTCCCCAGTGCGGGGGCCGGCATTCGGCGTCTCAGGGCCCGGTCGTTTGCGTGAGCGGAGCGCGAGCAAACGCATTCGCTCCGTGCGGGTCTTCGCGAGACGGAGCACGGTCAGCCGTCGTCCGCCTGACGTTCAGATGCAGATCGGGTCGCCGAGGTCGAGGCTCTTGCCGTTGAGGGTGATCGAGCCCACGGCGCAGAGACGGGTCTGCGGCGACGGCCGCACCACGAGCGTCGTGTAGGCGCTCTGCACGCCCGGCTCGGTGGCGCTCTGCCGATCCGGTCCGTAGGGCGCGGTCTCCGGGTAGATCGCGATCGTCACGGAGTTGCCCTCGGCCCTGCCGTCGTACCGGGTCACGCGACCCCATCCGGCGTAGCACTTGTTCGACCAGATGATCTCGAGCTTCGTGTCGTTCGACCGGTTGTCGGCCGCGACGACCTTGGCGTCGTTCACACACGGGGTCTGTGCCGGATCCACGCCGTTGGTGACGTTGATCTGCGCATGCGGGCTCACCGGCGCGGCGAGGATGTCCTTCTTGGTCTGCGCGATGGTGTCTGCGCGGACCTCGTCGACGAGGCTCGCGGCGATGGCGTAGCTGATTCCGCCGCTGATGACGATTCCGACGACGAACGCCGCGGCCGCCAGCAGGATCGCGGTGCGGGGCCGGATCCAGCGTGCGACTGCGGGGGTCGTGACCGGCGGGTCGGCATCCTCCGCCGTCGATTCGGCGCTTTCCTCGGGCGATCCGGTCAGGTTGGCGAGGCGGTCGCGGCGGGCGATCCACTCGGCGGGGTCGGCGTCCAGCGCGCGCACGATCCGGTTGACGGTTCGGGCGGTGGGGAGCCGCTTGCCGCGGAACGCGTCGGAGATGACCGTCTTCGAGATCGATGTGGCGTGCTGAAGGCTGAACAGGGTCGGGCTGGCAGCACGCAGGCGCAAGGATCTCAGATCTGCGGCGAAGCGCTGGATGGAATCCGCTTCCGAGTGCGGGCCGGAGTCCTCAGCGGGGTGCGGAACGTCTGATTCGGGAGTGCTGCTGGTCATCGGACTGTCCTGGGGAAGGGGCGGAGGTGGCGCTGGATCGGCGCGGCGGGGAGGAGCGGATATCCATGTTGTACCACTCGCGGGTAGCCATGTTCGGTCCCATTCCGCTCGCTGTGTCCCGCGCCTGCGCACACCGGGACCCTCCGGTCGGCTGAGGGCTCGTCATCGGGGCCGTTCCAGGACTCCTGGCGCACCGGGTTCCGGAGCCCCGATCCGGATGTTCCGGATCGGAAATTCCGCATGTTTCCGCACCCTTTTCGGCGATGGCGGGCTTCGGACGGCGGATAGTGTTCCGCACAGGAGCTCCGGAATCGCGGCGTCACCGCGGAAGGAGCGGGGGAGCGCGCGTCTCGCGCATGGGGGATATTCCCCATCGCGGTTCGGCGTGCGTTCCGGTTCTGTCGGAGGTGGCACGTCGCGGTGGGCGGCGTGGCAGAGGTCTGGGGGGTTCGAGGTGGTATCGGTGTCGAGGCTCTTCCGCGTGCTCAGGGAGCGGCGCGCGATGCTCGCCTCGGGGGCGACACTGACCGCCGCGGCAGTCACCATCTCGACGCTCGCGGTTCTCTATCAGGGAATCCCCACGGCCGACCTGCGGCTGGACGACGGCGGGGTGTGGGTCACCAAGTCGAACGACCTGCTCGTCGGTCACCTGAACTACCCGTCGCGCCTGCTCGACGGGGCGCTGCGCACCACGGCCCCCGACTACGACGTGCTGCAGGACGGCAACCGCGTCGTCGTGGTCGACCGTGCCAACGGGGTTCTCTCTCCGATCGATCCCGCCTCGAATCAGTTCACCGGGCAGCAGGCGATGCCAGGTGGATCGACGGTCGTCCTCGGCGGTGCGGAGATGGGCGTGTTGGGCGGCGGCAGGCTCTACGCCGTCGCGACCGACCGCGTCGTCGGCGCGCGCTTCGACAAGAAGGGCTCGCTCGCCACGGTGGGCGACGGCGGCGTGGTCGCGATCGCCCACGACGGGTCTTTCCTGTACGCCGTGGCTCCCGCGCAGAAGAAGCTCGTCACCGTCGACACGGCGTCGAGCACGGTGCGCACGGAAACGCTGGACGGACTGGCCGCGGATGCACAGGTGCAATTGGCGGCCGTCGGCGACATTCCGGTCGTGTTCGACGCCCGCCACGGCGTGCTCGTCGAGAACGGGCGCACGATCTCGATCCCGAAGTCGTCGGGCGCTCGTCTGCAGCAGACGTCCGCCGATGGCGACGCCGCCTACCTCGCCACCGGATCCGCGCTGATCCGTCAACCGCTCGACGGGTCGGCCGCGCAGATCCTGCGCTCGGACGATGCCGGTGGCGCCCCGTCCCCGCCAGTGTGGCTGAACGGCTGCGCCTACGCGGTGTGGGGCAACGGCGCCTACGTGCGCCGATGCGACGGGCAGCCGACCGTGAACGTCAAGCTCGACATGCCGGCCGCGGCGACCCCGGTCCTCCGGGTCAACCGTCGCGTGGTCGTCGTCAACGACACCCGCGGCGGAATGGTCTGGGTGGTCAGCACCAAGGCTCAGCTCGTGCAGAACTGGGACGACGTCGTCCCTCCGCCCGACGACAAGCAGCAGCAGGACCAGAGCGAAGAACAGCAGCAACAGCTCGAGCTGCCCAAGCGCAGCGCCGAGAACCACAAGCCGACCGCGCGTGACGACTCGTACGGGGTGCGCCCCGGCCGGACGTCGGTGCTGAGGGTCACTGAGAACGACACGGACCCCGACGGCGATCTGCTGTCGGCTTCCCTCGTGGGCGCACCGCCCTCAGGGATGACGGTGACTCCGGTCCTCGGCGGTGCGGCATTGCAGGTCGCGGTGCCGGCGGCGGCCACCGGTACGGCGAGCTTCCGATACCAGGTCGACGACGGACGCGGCGGCACCGACCAGGCGACGGTCACGCTGACCATCCATCCGCTCTCCGAGAACTCCCCGCCCGTGCTGGAGAGTCCGCAGACGATCCAGGTCGAGGCCGGCGCGAGCATCACGTACGACGCACTACAGGGCTGGAAGGACCCGGACGGCGACGACCTGTTCCTGCAGCACGCGGAAGTCGCCGGCGGCGATGTCGTCACCACGCGCACCAACGGCGTGATGGAGTTCCGCGCGGCGAGCGGTGCCACCGGAATCAAGGACGTCGCGCTCACGGTCTCGGACGGCCAGGCAAGCACGACCGGAGTGCTCAAGGTCGACGTGCGGCCGAAGGGCTCGCTCGCCCCGATCGCGAACGCCGATCACTACACCGCCACGGCGGGCACCCCCATCACCCTCTCGCCGCTCGACAACGACATCAGCCGATCGGGGGAGCCGTTGCGCCTCGCCCGCAACGACTACGCACCGGGTGCGAAGATCACCCCGAACTACACCGCGAACACCCTGACGTTCGAAGCGGACGCGCAAGGTACGTACTACGTGCAGTACCTCGTGACCTCGGGCGCCGAATCGGCCGCCGGTCTCATCCGCATCGATGTCGCGCCGGCCGGCGGGAACGGGCATCCGCCCATCGCCGTGCGCGACACGGCCCTGCTGCCGACCGGTCGCAACGTGCTCGTCGACGTGCTCGCGAACGACGAGGATCCGGGCGGAGGGGTGCTCGTCGTGCAGAGCGTGCACGTTCCCCCGGGTTCCCCGGTGTCGGCCGAGGTGCTCGACCACTCCGTCGTGCGGGTGACCGATATCGGCGGCCTGCACCAGCCGATGACGATCGGCTACACCATCTCGGACGGCCTGCAGAGCGCCGAGGGCGAGATCCTCGTCGTGCCTGTACCGCTGCCGGCGACGCTGCGTCCGCCGGTGAGCGTTCCGGACAACGCTGTCGTCCGCGTCGGCGACGTGGTCTCTGTCGACGTGCTCGCCAACGACTACTCGCCCGACAACGACACCCTGACGCTGCTGCCCGACCTCGTCGACACGAAGATCGGCGACGGGGCGGCGTTCGTCGACGGCAGCCGTGTGCGCTTCCAGGCCGGATCCAAGCCGGGCCCCGCCTACATCACATACCAGGTGACCGACAGTCAGGGGAACAGGGTCGCTGGCTATCTCACGGTGCAGGTGCTCGCCGCCGATGCGGCGACGAACTCCGCGCCCCTGCCCAAGCCGGTGATCGCACGTGCGATCGCGGGAACGACCGTGCGGATCCCGATCCCGCTCGACGGCATCGATCCGGACGGCGACTCCGTCGAACTCGTCGGTACGTCCTCGAGCCCGTCGCTGGGCCGGGTGACCGTGGGCGATGCCTGGCTGACCTACACCGCCTACGACACGTCACAGGGGCGCGACTCGTTCACGTACGTCGTGCGCGACCGCCTCGGCGCGACCGCGGAGAGCACGGTGACCGTGGGCGTCGCGCCCCCCGGCGCCGACAATCAGGCACCGTACGCGGTCAAGGACGTCGTGGACGTGCGCCCGGGGCGCACCATCGCGGTGCCCGTGATGGCCAACGACAGCGATCCTGACGGGGATCAGATCTCGCTCGTGACGAGCGGGCTCACGGTGCCGTCCGGGATCAAGGCCTCCATCGCCGGCGGTCGTGTCGTCGTCACAGCCCCGGCTCAGCCGGGTCAGTACACGCTGACCTACACGATCGCCGACGTGTACGGCGCGACGGCGCAGGCGCCGCTCCTGTTGAACGTCTCGAGCGACGCGCCGCTGAAGCCGCCGATCGCCCGCGACGACCACGTGCCGGCTTCGGCCGTGATGCGATCGGACAGCGTCAAGGTCTCGGTGCTGCAGAACGACGAGAACCCGGACGGCACCACCGACCAGCTGACCGTCACCGCGTTCTCGCCGAACGCGAAGGTGCTGGCGGGCGGGATCGTCGAGGTGAAGGTCGCCGCGGATCCGCAGGTCATCCGATACGAGGACACCGACCAGGACGGTCTCACTGCGCAGGCGTTCATCTTCGTGCCCGGGACCAAGGACGCCGTGCCGACGGTCACGGACACCACGCCGATCGTCGTGAAGAGCGGCGAGAGCGTCTCGATCGTTCTCGCCGACCACGTGATGGTCCGCAGCGGCCGTACCCCGCGCATCGCCGTGGCGGATTCGCTCCGTGCGGGTCATGCCGACGGGGCGCCGCTCCTGAAGGATGCCGAGCATCTGCAGTACACCTCGGCGAAGGGCTACTTCGGGCCCGACGCCGTGGGCGTGCGGGTCACCGACGGCACGGGCCCGGACGATCCGCAGGGCCTGTCCGCGTACGTGACCATCCCGATCCTGGTGCAGCCCCTGGAGAACCAGTCGCCCACGCTGCGCAACGCCGCCGTCAGCCTCGCTCCGGGGGAAGCAGGCCTGACGCTCGACCTGAAGAGGCTCACAACCGATCCCGACGAGGGAGATCTGGATCGCATGAGCTACGCGATCGAAGGCTCGGCGCCGAACGGCATCGACGCCTCGATCTCCGGCAGTGCGCTGACGGTGAAGGCGGCCTCCGACCTGAAGCCCGGGGCGACGTTGTCGTTCAAGGTCACCGCGGACGACGGCAAGAGCAAGCCGGGCGAGGGCGTCGTCACGATCTCGATCGTCACGACGCAGCGGCCGATGCCGGTCGCGAACGACGACCTCGTGCCTGACGCCAAGCAGGGCGTGGCGAGCGTTGTGGACGTCCTCGCGAACGACTTCAACCCGTTCCAGGGCGAGAAGCCGCTCACGATCGTCTCGGTGCACGTCGACACCCCCGGATCCCACACGGCGACGATCCAGGACGGCAAGGTGTCCGTGACACCCGCGTCCGACTTCTTCGGCACGCTCATCGTGACCTACCGGATCGCGGATGCGACGAACTCGCCGGATCGTCAGGCTGAGGCCAAGATCGTGCTCACCGTGCGCGGCAAGCCAGGTGCGCCCGGCGTGCCGACCGTGACCTCGATCCAGGACCGCACGGTCGTGCTGTCGTGGGCGCCGCCGTCGAACAACGGCTCGCCGATCACCGGTTACGTCGTGACCTCGCAGAACGGCTACTCGAAGAACTGCGCCTCGACGACCTGCACACTGGACGGGCTGACGAACAACGTCGTGTACCGCTTCCAGGTGGTCGCGGTGAACGCGATCGGCTCGTCCGACCCGTCGCCGACGTCGGCGGATGCACGCCCCGACGCACGGCCCGACATGCCGGCCGCGCCGACGCTGGCCTTCGGTGACAAGAAGCTCGCGGTCTCGTGGACGACGCCGAACTCGAACGGCTCGCCGGTCACGAACTACGACCTGCAGATCACGCCGCAGCTCGGTGCAGCAGCGGACAAGCTCGGCGTCTCGGGCAACAGTCTCAGCTGGGACGGCCTGCAGAACGGCGTCTCCTACCAGGTGCGGATCCGCGCGCACAACCTCGCACCCGACCCCTCCGACTGGAGCGCGTGGTCGGCGCCCATGGTGCCCGCCGGCGTGCCCGACGCGCCCGGGCAGCCGCAGGCCTCGTTCGCGCCCTCGGTGGGGAGCCAGGCGCAGTTGGACGTGACCTGGCAGGCGGTCACCACGCCGAGGAACAATGGCGACGAGGTCGCGACCTACACGGTCACCGCGACAGGCGGCGACGGGCAGTCGCGTCAGCAGACCGTTTCCGGCTCGACGACGTCGGCGAAGTTCTCGGTAGGCACGAGCACGAGTGGCTACACCTTCACGGTGGTAGCGACGAACAAGGCGGGGTCGTCGGCGCCCAGCCCAGCATCGGCGCCGATGCAGGCCGCGAACGCGCCCGATGCGCCCGTCTCGGTCCAGATCGCCGCGACCGGAACGGCGGGGCAGTTCAGCGTCACCATCACTCCGGGCGCCTGGAACGGCAACGCGCCGAATGAGGTCAGCTGGTACTGGAACTCGGGGCAGATCGCCGTCTCGTCCGCATCACAGACGCAGGTGGTCGGAACCGTGAACGGCGCACCGAACGGTCAGACGCAGACCATCAGCGTGCATGGTGTGTCTGCGGTCTCGCAGACCGCCGGTCCCGCCACCACGAGCAACGCGGGAAAGCCCTGGGGGCCGTTGCTGGGCTACACGCCGAACTCGTCGGTGAACGGCAGCCAGGTCTGTTTCAGCTGGGACGTCTCCGGGGCGCTCGACGGGCAGACGCTCACGTCGCTCACGTACTCGGCGCAGGGCGGTCAGTCCGGTGCGGGCGGCGTCACCGGCAGCGCGTGCTCCGGATCGGCGTACTACACGACGTTCGGGTTCACGATGACGGTGAACACGGCCGAAGGGAAGTCTGCGACGTACACCGCGAACGGGAGCACGGGAGCGAACCCCGGGCGCTGGGTGAATCTGGCAAAGGGGAACCAGTACGTCGGCGGCGTGACGACGGGATCCTGCACAGCAGCAGCGCCGGGCTGCTACTACTTCCACGTCACGGCGGGTGGATTCCAACCGAACAGCCAAGTGACGGTCGGCTGCTACAACGACACCTCCGGAAGTCCCTGGAAGACGGTGCAGGTGGGAGTCGATGGTGGTGGATCCATCGACACCCAGCTTTGCCCGATCGGTTCCGCGTACCCGACGAACTCCTGGCGAGGCCCGTACCAGGTCGTGATCACCGACCCGTACGGCTCCAAACCTTCCAACACCACGAGCTGGTAACGCAAAGGAATGTCATGACACTCACCCAAGAACAGGCCACCTGGTTCTCCCAGACGTTCTCGCAGCTCGCGCAGAACATCGGGCAGGCCGTGCTCGGCAAGCAGGAGGTGATCCGGCTCGTGCTCACGGCGCTCGTCGCCGAGGGGCACGTGCTGCTCGAGGACGCGCCGGGAACCGGCAAGACGCAGCTCGCCAAGGCGCTCGCGGCGACCGTGCAGGGCTCGCACGCGCGGATCCAGTTCACGCCCGACCTGCTGCCGAGCGACGTGACCGGCATCACGATCTACGACCAGCAGCAGCACCGCTTCGAATTCCACAAGGGCCCGATCTTCGCATCGATCGTGCTCGCGGACGAGATCAACCGGGCGTCACCGAAGACCCAGTCGGCGCTGCTCGAAGTCATGGAGGAGGGCCGGATCACCGTCGACGGCACCTCGCACGAGGCCGGCCGCCCGTTCATGGTCATCGCGACGCAGAACCCGATCGAGCAGGCCGGCACGTACAAGCTGCCCGAGGCGCAGCTGGACCGGTTCCTGATCAAGACGTCGATCGGCTACCCGGATCTCGCGGCCGCCGCCGAGGTGCTGCGCGGATCCCACACGAAGAACCGTGCCGCCGCCCTGCAGCCGATGATCACCACGAGCGCGGTGACCGACCTCTCGGACCTGCTGGCGACCGTGCACGTGGACGACGCGCTGCTGCACTACGTCGCCCAGCTTGCCGAAGAGACCCGACGTGATCCGAACACGCGTCTGGGGGTTTCCGTGCGCGGCGCGGTCGCCATGATGCGCGCCGCGAAGATCTGGGCCGCCGCCGAGGGCCGCACGTACGTCATCCCGGACGACATCAAGGCGCTTGCTGGGCCCGTGTGGGCCCACCGAATCGTCATGGATCCCGATGCCGAGTTCTCGGGGGCCAGTGCCGAGGGGGTCGTCGCCCGGGTGCTTGCCGACGTCGCCGCTCCGCAGTCCAGGGTGAGCGTGGCATGACCGTCGATGCTCCCGCCGCCTCGCGTACGGCGTTCTCCGACACGAGGGGAGCCCGGGCGGTCGCACGTGCGCGCGCGTGGGCGGGAGCGTCCGCAGGTCCGATCCGAGCGGCGCTCGCCGCGGTCGGCCGCAGGCTGCGCATCGCCACCGCGCTCGGCTGGGCGCTCGCGGGCGTCGCCGTCCTCGCGCTCGCCGCCGGCGTGCTCTGGGGGTGGGCCGAGCTGATCGCCGTCGGGGCGGCCGCCGTGCTGGTGCTCGTGCTTGCGGTCCCGTTCGTGATCGGACGGGCGCAGTACGCCGTCGCCGTCGAGCTGGCCTCACCTCGGGTCGTCGTCGGGGAGTCCGCGGTCGGGCGGGTGGTCGTGCGTGCAGCCGGACGGCGCGGGTCGCCCTCCGCCTGGATCGTGCTGCCTGTGGGGCAGGCGAAGGCGCAGTTCCGGGTGCCGCGGCTGGCCGCGGATGCCGTGCACGACGAGCTGTTCCAGATCCCCACCCAGCGCCGTGCGGTGCTCACCCTCGGACCGGTCTCCTCGGAGCGCACGGATCCGCTCGGCGTCCTGCGTCGTGAGGTCGCCTGGACCGAACCGACCCAGCTGTACGTTCATCCGCGCACCGTGCCGCTGGACGGCGACACGACCGGTCTTCTGCGCGATCTCGAGGGACTGCCGACGCGCGACCTCGCCGACGACGACGTGTCGTTCCACGCGTTGCGCGAGTACGTGCCCGGTGACGACCTGCGTTACGTGCACTGGAAGTCGACCGCCCGCACGCAGAAACTCATGATCCGGCAGTTCGAGCAGACCCGGCGCTCCCAGCTCGTGATCGCCCTGTCGACCCGCGCCGACGAGTACTCCGACGACGACGAGTTCGAACTCGCCGTGTCGATCGCGGGATCCATCGCGGTGAGCGCTCTGCGGGACGGGAAGGACGTGCGGGTCGCGGCGTCCGAGAGCCTGCTGCACGCGCCCACCCCGGCCGCCCTGCTCGACCTGCTCTCCGGTGTGGAGCGCACCGCTGCCGCGGCGACGCTCGCAGAGACCGCTCGCACCGTCGCGACCAAGGCCCCCGCGGTCTCGATCGTCGCGTTCGTGGCCGGATCCGCGGTCCCGCTGCAGCAGCTGCGGCAGGCCGCCACACGGGTCCCTCCCGCCGCGCAGGCGCTGGCGCTGCGGGCGACCTCCGCGGAGAGCCTCGCCCGGCACGTCGTCGGCGACCTCGTGACCGTGGACGTGCCCGCTCTCGGCGAGCTGCGCCGCGCCATGTCGGCGGTGGCGACATGAAGTCCCGTTCCTGGACAGACGTCACGGTCATCGTCGTCTTGATCGGCCTGGCCATCGTCCCGCTCTCCTCGGCGTTCCAGAGCATCGGGTTCTGGGTGGCCGCGAGTGCCGGAACACTGCTCGGCGCCCTCATCGCGGTCCTCGGCGCCTGGCGTCGCTGGGGCGTGCTCGTCGTCGCCGCGGCGGTGGTGGTCGCGTACTTCCTCGTCGGCGGGGCGATCGGGCACGGCGACATCGCCTTGTTCGGCGTCGTGCCCACGCTGAGCGTGCTCAGCGCCCTCGCCACCGACGCCGTGGAGGTCTGGCGGCAGCTGCTCACGCTGCCGGCGCCGTTCCAGGGCTTCGGTTCGCTCGTCATCGGACCGTTCATCGCCGCCCTGATCGCGGCCACCGTCGCGGTCACCATCGCAGTGCGGGTGCGCCGCGTGCTCTTCGCCCTCATCCCGACCGGGATGCTGCTCGTGTTCGCGATGGCGTTCAGCACCTACCTCGGTTCGTTCCCCGTGGCGGTCGGCGCCGCGTTCGCCCTCGTGGGGGTGAGCTGGGCGGCCTGGTGGGCGCAGCGGGCTCGACATGCGGGGGAGCTGGCCGTCGTCGGCGAGCAGGCCCCCTCCCGGTCGGGCAGGGTCGTCGGCGCGGCGATCGCCGGCGCCATCGTCGTCGCTGCGGCGGCCGGGGGCGGTGCGGCGGCCGCGATCGCCGCCCCGAACCGCGACGTGCTGCGCGATCACGTCGTCCCTCCGCTCGAGCTGCACGACTACGCCTCACCGCTGATGAGCTTCCGGAAGTGGACGCGGGACGGATCCGACTCCTCGCTTTTCGACGTCACGGGGCTCCCCGACGGGGTGCCGGTACGCCTCGCCACCCTCGACCTGTACGACGGCATCGTCTACAAGGTGTCCGGCAGCGGAGGCCCGGGATCCGGTGTGTTCAGCCGCCTCGGGCGCTCGGTCGACGATCCCCTTCACGGAACGCGCGCCCGGATCGGGATCACGATCGACGACCTCGGCGGCGTGTGGATGCCGACGGTCGGCTACCTCGACGACTTCGCCGCGGAGGGCAAGGTGGACGCCGAGGCCGTGAACTACAACGCCGCGACCGGCACGGCGGTGGTCACCACGGGCCTGAGCAAGGGCTCGCACTACACCCTCGATGTGACGGTGCCCGCGACGCCCACCGACGCCCAGCTCGCGAAGGCGCAGGTCGCGAAGATCAGCATGCCGGCCCCTGCCAAGATCCCGGACGCGATCTCCGGAATCATCGGCGACACCGTGCCGTCCACGGGCACCCCGATCGAACAGATCAAGGCGCTCGAGGCGTTCTTCCGCAAGGGGTACTTCAGCCACGGCCTGGCCGGTCAGGCGGCCTCCCGCTCGGGCCACTCCCTGAACCGCGAGCAGGCTCTCGTCGGGCAGGAGCAGATGATCGGCGACGACGAGCAGTACTCGGTCGCGATGGCGCTCGCGCTCGCCCAGATGGGTGTGCCCTCCCGCGTCGTGCTCGGCTTCACGCCCGCGGCCGGAAAGACGGCCGTCACCGGCAAGGACGTGCACGCGTGGGTGGAGGTGCCCTTCGACGGCGCGGGCTGGGTCGCGTTCCACCCGACCCCGCCGGAAGACAGGATCCCCACCGAGCAGGCGCCCAAGCCGCGGCAGAAGCCGCGTGCGCAGGTCGCCCAGCCGCCGCAGCAGCCGCAGGAGCCGGCGCAGCTGCCGCCGGCACCACCCGTCGAGGACTCTCAGAAGGGCCATCAGCCGGTCGACCTCGGCTGGCTGTGGGCGACGCTGCAGATCACAGGGCTGTCGCTGCTCGTGCTGCTGGTTCTGTGCGGCCCGTCGATCGCCCTCGCGATCCTCCAGGCGCGTCGTCGTCGCGGCCGTGCGGGGCGTGGCGGAAGCGTCGGCCGGGTCGACGGCGGGTGGGCGGAGCTCATCGACGCCGCGGGCGATGTCGGCTACGCGGTCCCGCGGGGCGGAACGCGGCGCGAGCAGGGTGCGGCGCTCGACGCGCGCGTGCCCGAGGGCGGGGCCGTGGCACTCGCGCACCGAGCGGACGCTGCGGTGTTCGGGGCGGGCGAACCCGACGAGGCCGATGCCCGGCAGTACTGGGCGGACACGGAGCAGGCCCGGGTGCTCCTCGCACGCGCCATGCCTTGGCATCGTCGCGTGCGGGCACGTCTGTTCCCCGCGTCTGTGCTGCGCGGGATCCGCCGGCCGAGGCTGCGCGGGTTCCACCGGCCGGTGCTGCGCCTTCCTCTGCGCCGGAAGAACGGGGAGTCGACGTGATGCGCCTGAACGGCGTGGAGCTCGCCTGGGGATCGGCCTCGGATCGCGGGCTCCGCCGTCCGCGCAACGAGGACTCCCACCTCGCCGAGGCCCCGCTGTTCCTCGTCGCCGACGGCATGGGCGGACACGAGGCCGGGGCTGAGGCGAGCGCGCGGGCGATCGCCGAATTCACCGGTCTCGTCGGCACTCGCCTCGCTCCGGACGCCGTTCAGGAGGCCTTCGCGCGGGCGGCGCGCAGTGTCGACGAGCTGGGATCCGGATCCTTCCCGCCCGGCACCACGCTCTGCGGTGCGGTGCTCTGCGAGCAGGCGGGCGAGCCGTACTGGGTGATCCTCAATGTCGGCGATTCGCGGACATACCGGCTCTTCGGCGGCTCGCTGGCCCAGATCAGCGTCGACCATTCATCCGTGCAGCAGCTCATCGACAGCGGCAGCATCTCGGCCGCCGAGGCCGAGCGGCACCCGCAGCGCAGTGTCATCACGCGCGCTCTGGGGGCGGGATCCACGGCGACACCGGACTACTGGCTGCTGCCGGTCGTGACCGCGGAGCGTCTGCTGGTCTGCTCCGACGGGCTCACCAAAGAACTCGGTGCCGACGACATCGGGCGTGTCCTGTGCGACGAGCCGTCGCCCCAAGGCGCCGCCACGAGGCTCGTGCACGAGGCGCTGCTCCGAGGCGGGCGCGACAACATCACGGTCGTCGTGGTCGACGTGATCGAGGCGCTCACCGATGAGGAGAGCGAGGACGACACCGCGGGCGCCACCTTGCCGCGCCCGGCGGAGCAGGAAGGGGAAGCGCATGGTCGCCTATAGTCGGGGGGATTGGACCGCGGTCGTCGGTAAGGGCGTGGCGGCGCTGTTCTCAGCGGAACTGCCGGCCGCGTCCGTGAGTGCCATGTGGTCGGCGCTGTCCGCCGACCCCGTGCCCGGCGCGGTGATCCAGGTGCTCGTGGGCTCCTTCGGCTCGTCCCTCGGCGCGCTGCCCTCGTTCGCCGTCGCGTTCCGCGACGAGGACGCGGACGAGGTGCGGCTCATGGTGCGCGGCACCGCCCGTGCACGATTGACCCGGGCCGACGGCTCGGTCGAGGAGGTCGGCGGGCTGGGCGTCGCTACCTGGAGCGAGCGCTCGGTGGCAGGCGTGGTGGCCGTCGAGCTGGCGGGCGCCGGCGACGAGCCGGTGCTCTACCCGCTCGCCGACGGCGTGGCTGCGGTCGGTCGGGTGCACTGGGAGCTCTCGCGCGTGCGGACCGAGATCGACACCTCGGCGCCGCACCGCCCTGTGATCGGCGAGACGGCAGCCTCGGAGGGCACCCGATCCGCATCGACCGCTCCGGATCCGATCCCGGTCGCCGCCGCGCCGGCTCCGGTCGAGGAGTCCGAGGACGACGGCCGGCATTCCGAGCCTTCTGCGCTCGCAGAGCCGATCGTCATCGCCGAACCGCCCGATCCCGCGCCGTCGGACCCCGATCCTCGTGACACCGTGCCCATCGTTCGCGCGACCGAGCTCGACGAGCCGGCCGCAGAAGCGAGCGCGGACGAGACTCTCGGCTCGGTTCTCGGCCAGACCTACGTCGCCCCGCTCGACGAGACGTTCGGCGAGACCTCGGACGATGAGACCGCGGAGGACGGGGAGGAGGCGCCAGACCTGACCACCGGCTACGACCACCTGCTCTGGGGTGAGACACGGATCCAGTCCGTGGAGGCGGCGGCGGTGCGTCCCGAGACCGCCCCGGGCTCGGTCATGATCACGGGGATCCCCAGGGGGACGTCGACCGGCGCACCCGCGGCGGCTCCCGCCGGCCCGGCGGGCGTGCAGCAGGGCGATCACGACGGCGAGACGGTGTCCGCCGAGCATCTGCTCGGGCTCCAGGGGCTGGTGGCTGCCGCGGTCGCAGCGCCGGCGGCCGTCGCTGCGTCCGCACCCGCCGTGCTCCTGGTGTCGTCGGGGGAGCGGGTCGTGCTCGACCGCGGCGCCGTGATCGGCCGTCGTCCCAGGGCCGTGCGCGCGACAGGGCTCATCCCCCACCTGGTCACGGTCGACAGCCCGAACCAGGACGTCTCGCGCAGTCACGTCGAGCTGCGGGTGGAAGGGGCCGACATCGTCGCGACCGATCTCAATACGACCAACGGCACGCGGCTGCTGCGGGTCGGGGCTGAGCCGGTGCGCCTGCACCCCGGCGAGGCGACGCTTCTCGTCGGCGGCGACCGGCTCGACCTCGGCGACGACATCGTTCTCTCCTTCGAAGGGCTGTGATGGCTGCGCGTCCTCCTTCCAGTCCACCCGTCATCCCGGGCTTCGAGAGCATCCGCCTGCTCGGCTCCGGCGGCTTCGCCGACGTGTTCCTGTACCAGCAGTCGCATCCGCGCCGGCAGGTCGCGGTGAAGGTGCTGCTCAAGGAGCGCATGGCCGCGTCCACCATCGCGGGGTTCACCGAAGAGGCGAACGTGATGGCGCAGTTCGCGAATCATCCGTCGATCGTCGCCGTCTACCAGGCCGGCGTCTCGGACGACGGGCGCCCGTACCTCGTCATGGAGTACTGCTCCAAGCCGAACCTGCAGATGCGGCACCGCGCCGAGCGGTTCAGCGAGGCCGACACGCTGCGGATCGGGATCCAGATCGCGGGAGCCATCGAGACCACGCACCGCGCCGGGATCCTGCACCGGGACATCAAGCCCGCGAACATCCTCGTCACGGAGTACGGCAAGCCGAAGCTCACCGACTTCGGAATCTCAGCGGCCGGCGGGCAGGAGCTCGTCGGCATGAGCATCCCCTGGTCGCCGCCCGAGTCGCTCGCGGTGCCGCCGACCGGCACTGCCGCGTCCGACGTGTACTCGCTGGCCGCAACCCTGTACACGCTGCTCGTGAACCGCACGCCGTTCCAGATCGTGGGCGGGGCGAACAGTGAGATCGACGTGATCTCGCGGATCCAGGCGGCGCCGCTGCCCCCGCTCGGCCGCCACGACGTCTCGGAGGAGCTCGAGGCCGTGCTGCGCCGCGCCATGGCCAAGCGTCCTGAGGACCGATACGCGAGCGCGCTCGAGTTCGCGCGCGCCCTGCAGCGCGTGCAGATCGGCCTCGGCATGCAGCCCACATCGATCGACGTCGTCGAGGAGGAACTCGCCTCGACCCCGCATGACGACGGCGAGGAGGAGACGCGCTTCCGCGGCATCGTGCGGATCGACGCGCAGACCGGGACGACCGTGCCCGGCGCCTCCACCGCCTCTGTCGCGCCGGCGGGCACGACGGTCCCGGATCCGACGAAGGTGCTCGGGGGGTCGCCTGCCGGACCGTCGGCCGATACATCGGGGGCGACTCGTCACGGCGCCCTTGGTGCTGCGGCAGGCCTCGCCGCCCCTCTCGACGACGCGAGCGTGGTGCGTCCGCCCGACACCGTGTCGCCGGCGCAGGGATACGTCGCAGGCCCCGTGCTCGGCGACCCGGGTGCATTCGCCGCCCCCATCGCCGCCGCGGTCGACGAGACGATCGTGCGCGAGTCCGCGGCGCCGTCTCAGTCCCCGCCGGAGGCGTCGCCGAAGCGCCGTCGTGGTGCGCGGATCGGCCTGCTCGTAGGCGGGGTGGCACTCCTCGCGGCCGTCGTGACGATCGCGCTCGTGGTGGTGCCGCCCGGGTCGGCGGCCCCGAAGTCGAGCTCCTCACCGGATCCGATCGACGTCGGAAGCGACCAGCCGGTCGACGTCAAGGACCTGAAGGGCATCGTGACGGGCGACCAGGTCGCGTTCATGTGGACCGACCCGGATCCGAAGAAGGGCGACACCTATCGCTGGCGCCCGGTGGTCGCGGGTCAGGAGTCCACGTTCCAGACCTCGACGGCGGCGACCGCCACTGTTCCGGTCGCCGCGGGCGGCCGCACGTGCATCCAGGTGCTGCTGGTACGCGCGTCCGGGGTGGCCTCCGCCGACGGCGTACAGGGATGCGCGCCATGACCGGATCGATCGCGGTCGTCGCCGGTATCACGCCCGATCCGGACGAGCCCGCGCTGCACGTCGAGTACTGCGGGGAATGGCACGCGCTGCGCGCCGGCGGCAGCATGTCCATCGGCCGCGAGGCCGACCTCGTCATCGATGACAATCCGTTCCTGCACCGGCACCTGCTGGACGTGCGCCAGGTCGAGGGGCTCTGGGTGATGTCGAACGTCGGTACCCGGCTCGCGGTCACGGTCACGGACGGTGCGGGGCGGCTGCAGTCGTGGCTCGGCCCCGGAGCCCGGCTGCCGCTCGTGTTCGGGCTCACCACGGTCGTCTTCACCGCCGGGCCGACGACCTACGAGCTCTCCGTGCACATGGCCGAACCCGCGTTCGCCGAGGCGGCACCGAGACCGGTGCACGGCATCACCACGGTCGGCGACGTCACGCTGACTCCCTCGCAGAAGCTGGTGATCCTCGCGCTCGCCGAGTCGATGCTGCTGCGCGACGGCGTCGGGATGGGGGAGATCCCCACCGGTGCCAGGGCTGCGGCGCGCCTGGGCTGGAGCATCACCCGCTTCAACCGCAAGCTCGACAACGTCTGCGACAAGTTCGACCGCCTCGGTGTGCGGGGGCTGCGCGGCGGCATGCGCTCGTACGCGACCAACCGACGGATCCGCCTCGTCGAGTACGCGATCGCCGCACGGATCGTGACCCGGGCGGATCTCCCGCTCCTCGACATGAGCCCGGAGGACACTGCATGAAGCTGAAGGTCACTCTTCACTCGGGCTCCGCCCGCACCGATCTCGCGATCACCGTGGATGCGACCGCGACCGTGGGCGACGTCGCCCGACGGCTCGTGCGGACGGATCCCCAGGGGATCGGATCCGGCGCGTCCGCGGGCGGCGCCGTGTCGCTGCGGATCCTCGACGCGTCCGCACCGCACGGCGGGCGCCCGCTGGCTGCCGACACGACCATCGCCGAGGCCGGGCTGCTCTCGGGCATGCACGTCGAGGCGATAGCGGTGCCCGAACAGGATCGCTTCGCGCCTCGCGACCGCGGGCCTGCCGCCGCCCGGCTGCGGGTGCTGGCCGGACCGGACGCCGGTGCGGAGTTCGCCCTCCCCGAGGGCGCGACCGTGATCGGGCGGGACCGCGACGTCGACGTGCGTCTCGGCGATCCGCTGGTCTCCAAACGGCACGCCAGGATCAACGTCTCCGACCGGATCGAGATCGTCGACCTCGGATCCGCGAACGGGGTGGTCGTGGACGGGACCCGCATCGGCCGGGTCGTGCTCGGGCCGACGGACACGGCGACGATCGGCGACTCGGTGCTCTCTCTGTCCCGCCTGCAGCAGGGCGGGGCGGCCTCCGCGCCGCAGATCGACCACATCCGCTCTCCGCGCGTTGTTCCGCGCTTCCCGGGCGAGAAGGTCGCCGCGCCGGCGCCGCCCCAGCTGCCTCCTCGGCAGCGCTTCCCGTACATCGCGCTGGCCGCGCCGCTCGTGATGGGCGCCGTGATGTGGGCTCTGACCGGTCAGCTGCTCGGCGTGCTCATGATGGCGATGAGCCCCTTGCTGCTCGTCGGCGCGTTCATCGATCAGGCGCTCGTCGGGAGGCGCACGCTCAAGGCCGGGAAGAAGGCGTTCGCGGGGGCGATGCAGCTCACTCGGGAGCGGCTCGACGAGCTGCAGACGCGAGAGCGCACGGTGCGCGAGGAGGAGCTGCCCAGCCTCGCCGCCCTGCAGCAGGACGCGCTCCGGCTCGGACCGCTGCTGTGGACGGAACGCGCCGAGTCCGGCACGTTCCTCGCCGTTCGCACCGGCACCGGTGCAGATCGCTCCCGCACCGAGGTCGAACTGCCTCCCGCGCAGCAGACCCTGCCGGAGAGCATTCGCGAGCTGCACGAGCTCCGCGACCGCTACGCGACGATCGCGGACGTGCCGGTGGCGGTGGCGCTGCGGGAGTCGGGATCCGTCGGCGTCGCCGGATCGCTTGCCCGCGACGTCGCGCGGGGGCTGCTCGCCCAGCTCGCGATCCGGCACGCCCCGACCGAGATGGCGATCGCGGCGCTCATCCCGCCGACCGCCGCACCCGAGTGGCAGTGGCTGGCGTGGCTGCCCCACACGAGCACAGCCCACAGCCCTCTCGGCGGGGTGCATCTCGCCGACAACCGCGGTGCTCTCGGCGCGGTGCTGTCGCGGATCGAGGAGGCCATCGACGCTCGGATCGGGGACGTCGCGCGACGTGGCATCATCGACGAGTCCGCGCCGTCCGACATGCCCGAACCTCGTGTCCCGGCGCTCGTCGTGTTCGTCGAGCACGGCGTGCCCGCCGACCGGGCGAGGCTGACCCGCATCGCCGAACGCGGCCCGGACGCCGGCGTGCACCTGGTGTGGTGCGCTCCGAGGGTCGAGCAGCTGCCGGCGGCCTGCCGCGCGGTGGTGCACGTGGACGATCAGGGCACCGCCGCAACCGGACAGGTGCGTCACGGCACGCTGGCCACTCCCATCGTTCCGGAGCGGCTCGACATCGCCGGGGCCGAGTACCTCGCCCGTCAGCTGGCCCCGGTCGTCGACATCGGCACGCCGGACGTCGACGACTCCGACCTGCCGCGATCCATCGGGCTGCCCGCGCTGCTCGGAGACGACGTGCTCGATGACGCGGACGCGATCGTCGACCGCTGGCGCCAGAGCGGATCCATCACGGCACGCGGCGACGCTGCCGCCCCGCGCAGGCGAGACGGGACGCTGCGGGCGGTGTTCGGCCATGCCGGATCGGAGCCGTTCTCGCTCGACCTGCGTGCCGACGGCCCGCACGCGCTCGTCGGCGGAACGACCGGCGCGGGAAAGAGCGAGTTCCTGCAGTCCTGGGTGCTCGCGATGGCTGCCGCGCACAGCCCCGACCGGCTCACGTTCCTGTTCGTCGACTACAAGGGCGGAGCGGCGTTCGCCGACTGCGTCCAGCTTCCGCACACCGTGGGGCTCGTCACCGACCTCTCCCCGCACCTCGTGCGGCGGGCGCTCGAGTCGCTGCGCGCAGAGCTGCGCCACCGCGAGCATGTGCTCAATGCGGCCGGCGCGAAGGATCTCGCGTCGATGGAGAAGAGCGGGGATCCGGCGTGCCCGCCGAGTCTCGTGATCGTGGTCGACGAGTTCGCCGCACTCGTGCAGGAGGTGCCCGAGTTCGTCGACGGCGTCGTGGACGTCGCTCAGCGCGGCCGTTCGCTGGGCCTGCATCTGGTACTCGCTACCCAGCGCCCGGCGGGCGTGATCAAGGACAACCTGCGTGCCAACACTAACCTGCGCATCGCCTTGCGGATGGCCGACGCCGAGGACTCCGCCGACATCCTCGGCGATCAGATGGCCGCCTTCTTCGACCCGTCGGTCCCCGGCAGGGGAGCGGTGAAGATCGGGCCGGGCCGCCTGATCCCGTTCCAGACCGGCTACGCCGGCGGGCACACCAGCGGTGAGCCGCCGACGCCCCGGATCGACGTCGCCGGCCTGGGCTTCGGCGTGCACGCCGACTGGGAGGAGCCGCAGGCCGAGCAGGTCGCCGTGGAGAGCGGCCCGAACGACATCTCCCGCATCGTGCGCACGGCGGGCGAGGCGGCGACCCGTGCCGGGATCCCCGCGCCGCGGAGACCCTGGCTCGACGAGCTCGCGGCGGTGTACCGGTTCGACCGGCTGCCCAACCCGAGGGTCGACACCGCGCTGCCGCTCGGCGTGATCGACGAACCGGCCCGGCAGGCACAGCCGGCGTTCTTCTTCGAGCCCGACGACGGCAACCTGGTGATCTTCGGGGCGGGCGGAGCCGGCAAGAGTACGGCGCTGCGCACGATCGCCGTCGCGGCCGCGGCGACCGCCCGTCACGGCGGACCGGCGCACGTCTACGGCCTCGATTTCGGCTCCCGGGGTCTCAGCATGCTCGACGGGCTCCCGCACGTCGGCGCGATCATCCAGGGCGACGATGAGGAGCGTGTGGTGCGCCTGCTGCGCCTCCTCCGTGACATCGTCGACGAGCGTGCCGTCCGCTATGCGGCCGTGAACGCCGGATCCGTCTCGGAGTACCGTGCGCTCGCGCAGGCGCCCGAGGAGCCGCGTATCCTGCTGCTCGTCGACGGGATCGGTGCCTTCAAGGAGCAGTACGAGTTCGGGGCCGCGCATCTGAGCGCCTCGTTCAGCGCTTTCGCTCAGATCGCCGCGGACGGTCGCGCGCTCGGCGTGCATGTGGTCGCCACGGCGGATCGGCCGAATGCGTTGCCGACCTCGATCGCGTCGACCATGCAGCAGCGCATCGTGCTGCGACTCGCGCACGAGGACGACTACCTCATGCTCGGTGCGCCGCGCGACGTGCTGAGCCCGGTCTCCCCGCCAGGGCGGGGCATCGTGCGCGGGCTGGAGGTGCAGATCGCCGTGCTCGGGGCGAGCGGGAACATCGCCGAGCAGGCCCGCGAGATGGAGCGGCTGGGTCGCAGCCTCGGCCGCGCCACGGGTCCCCGGCCTGCCGGCGTCGGACGGGTGCCCGAGCATGTGCTGCTCGCGGATCTTCCGGTGGGCCCGGCCGAGACCCCGGTGATCGGCGTGGACGACGTCACGCTGGGCGCCGCGGTCGTGCGCACCAGCGGTCCGCTGCTGCTCGCCGGCCCTCCGGGCAGCGGGCGCACCACCGCGGTCGCGACGCTGGGCGCCGCGGTGCGTCGAGCGGATCCGGCCCTGCAGACGGTCCTGCTCTCGTCGCGGCGCAGCGTGCTCGCGAGCGCCGGATGGAGTCGCAGGGCCGAGGGCCCGGAGGCCGTGCTCGCCCTGGCGTCCGAACTCGTCCCGCGGATCGAGGCTCGCGAGCGCTTCGCGCTCTTCGTCGAAGGGCTGCCAGAGTTCACCGGGACCGAAGCGGAGTACGAGCTCGACCGGCTCGTGAAGGCCGCGGCCCGCGAAGAGCTGTTCGTCGTCGGCGAGGGCGAGTCCTCCACCTGGTCGCAGGCCTACACGCTCGGGCAGCCGTTCAAGGCGTCGCGCCGGGGGCTCATCCTCGTGCCGGGAGAGATGGACGGGGACCTGCTCCTCGGGACTCCGCTCGGCCGGATCCGTCGTGCGGATTTCCCCGCTGGCCGGGGATTCCTCATCGCGGGAGGCCGTGCCGCGAAGGTTCAGGTGGCGCATGTGTGACGGTCCGCGGATGGGACATGTTCTCCATCGACAGCCCCGCGGGGCCGCCCCTAGCTTGTGGGTATCGCAGGAGCGAGAAGACGTCGGATCGATCGATCCGCAGAGGAAAGGAAACCGACATGGCCGTGTGGGGTCTTGACGTACAGCAGGTCCGGCAGCTGAGCACCCAGCTCAGCCAGAAGGCGTCGGACATCGACTCAATCCTGAGCAGCCTCACCGGCGCGCTCAACAACACCCAGTGGGAGGGCCCCGACGCGACCAAGTTCCGCAACGACTGGTCGGGCCAGCACACCTCCGCGCTGAAGCAGGTCGCCCAGGCTCTCCGCGACGCCGCGCAGAACGCCCAGCAGAACGCCGCTCAGCAGGAGCAGGCCTCGCAGTAAGCCCGGATCGGCCCGCCACGACACGTCGTCGCGGCGGGCCGGGAACGATTCAGAAGGGACCGCCCATGGCCATGTACGGTGCGGACATCGCGCAGCTGCGCACCCTCGCGCAGCAGTTCGACCGCCACGCGCAGCAGCTGGACGCGCATCGGATGACGGTGGGCAGCGCGATCCAGATCTCCGCCTGGCTCGGGCCGGTCGCTGTGCGCTTCCGGCACCTGTGGGACTCGGATTACAGCCGCCGCGTGCACAGCGCGGCCGAGACCCTGCGCTCCGCCGCAAACGACCTGCGCCGCAACGCCGACGAGCAGGATCGGGCGAGTGCGGCGCAGGGTCGGGCGATCGGAGGTGGCTCCGCGCGCGGCCTCGTCGGCATCCCGGGATCAGTCGGATCCTTCGTCCAGGACGTGGTGATCGATGGATCCAAGTCGTTCTCGGATGTCGTCGATATGGCGGGGTCTGTCGTGAGCAACGTGACAGGGAAGGACTTCGACGTCTGGAAGGTGGTGCCGCACGGTTCTTACATCAGCTCTGCCTTGAAAGGTATCGGCCTCGGCGATGACGCGGCGCGGTTGGCGCTGGCGGTCAGGGAGGGTGACTGGTCGGGGGCAATGCTCACCGCTGCCGACGGGGCCTTCTCGTTTACGCCGAGCCCCATATCGATGCTCTGGGGCGGCATGAAGGAAATGACAGGCTTCTTCATCCCTCTGGATCAGGCGTCGCGGGATGAGCACATGGCGTGGATGGAAGGGCGCGGCTATTCCGAAAGCGAGATCGCCACGCGCTATTCGGGCTTGCAGGGTTTCATCAATCTCGGCAACGACAACGTCGAGCGCAAGGCTCCGTGGATGAACAGGATTGCGGAGACGGCCATGCAGGGCCCCGCCGACTGGCTGCTCTCCATGGGCATCAAGGTCTATTAAAGGACGACCATGACAGATTCTCGGGAACCGGCGGGCAGCGGCCTGCTCCTGCCGTTCGAATCGCTCGCGCTACTCGGTGCGGGGCCGCAGGGGGCAGCGGCGATTTGCAACTACGGGGTCGGGTCCGACGGATTCGAGGGCGGGTTCATGCAGCTCATCGGCAGGCTCGACGCCGCTGATGACGCCGAGAGCACGGCCGAGCGCGAAGTGTCCCTCCTTGTCGCTGCCGCTGCGAGGCGGGCACACGGCTGGATCAGCATCCGCTCCGATGGCTCGCTGGTGCCTCCGGCGATTGTGATCCTGAGCGAAGGAGCGACCTTGGTCGCGGTTCTGCATGGTCCGGTCGTCGAGTACGCACTCGGCGACGATGATCTCGTTTCGCGGGTGATCCGTGGCGCGCTGGAGTCTGATCCGACAGCGCGCCTTCGCGTCACGCTGTGCGACCGGGACGAGGTGATCGTCGATGCGTACTTTGCGCAGGGGGACGTTCGGCTGGCGGCAAAGGATGCCGATCGGTTCGAACGATGCGTCCAGGCGGCGGGAGAGGGGTTCGACCGGCTCGCCCAGGCTTTGGTCTCGGAATCCGCCGGCCGGCAACCGCCGGTCCCCGTGAATGCGTGACGCCCGACGTCGCCGCCTCGTCGATCGGCGATGATCCGCACCCGCGACCCCCTTGGAGCAAAACGATGACCATCCAACCTGTGGCTGAACCGCCGCTCGACCAGCCGTACTACGGGGCACCGTTCGACGCGGTGGCCCGGCGCTTCGTGAAGAAGGCCTTCGTCTACACGGGACGCGCGAGTCGCTCGGAGTACTGGAAGACGGCGCTCCTTGTGGACGGCGGCTATTTGGCGGTCGAGATCCTGCTGACGATCGCCGGGGTGGTGACCGTGAGCATGTACGACAGCGGAATCGTCGCGTTCCTGAGCGTCGTCGGGCTGCTCGTCTGGATCGCGTTCCTCGCGGGATCGGTCATGATGATCTCCGTCGGTGTACGCCGTCTGCACGATGCGGGCCGCTCGGGGTTAACGCTTCTGTTCGCGCTGATCCCTTTCGCTGGGCCGATCATCACGCTCGTGTTCCTGCTGCAACCGTCGGACCCGCGGGGCGCGCGATTCGACGGCCCTCCGGGTGGCCGGGCATCCTTCGGGGCGGTCGTGCCCGGGATGGCGTACGAGTGGCCGGTTTCGCAGCCCTACGCTGCGCCGGCCGTTCCCTCGGTGCCGCCCGTGCCCGCTGTCCCGGCCGCCGAGTTTGCCACGTCGTCCGGGGGGTTCGCTGCGCCGACCGTGCCGTCGCTGCCCCCGGCTCCAGCGATCCCAACGATGGCCGTTCCACCTGTGCCAGCGGCACCGATCCAGGCAGTCCCGGGAATCGTGCCGCCCGCTCCCCCGGTACCCGTTGCTCCGCCGATGCCCGAAATCGTCGCTCCCGCCGCCGATGACGGCCTTGACGCGACCCGGATCACGGTGCAGCCGACCGGATCCTGGCGGATCGTGCTCACCGACGGGCGGCAGATCGCACTCGGATGTTCTGCACGACTGGGACGGGATCCGGGAGCTGATCCGTCGGATCCGTCCGCTCTTCTCATCCCGCTAGACGATGCGGCGAAGTCGATCTCGAAGACGCATGCGGCACTCTCGGTCACGGAGGACGGGGTCCTCGTCACCGACCTGCACTCGACCAACGGCACGGTCGTTCGTTTCGCCGACGGCACGCCGACCGTGCTCGCGCCGGGCGCGCCCTTTCTCGTTCGTGCCGATGCCGAGCTGCGGATCGGCGAGTACACGATCCGACTGGGTAAGGAAGCAGGTCTCTGATGGGGAAGCCGCACAAGCTGGCCAAGGCACGGATCGAGATCGACTCCGACTTGTCGATCGACCGCACGATCGAGATCGCACGCCACGCCGTGGGCACGCAGAGAAGCCTGCGGATCATCGGGGAAGGAGCGAGCGGGATCCGGGTCGCCCTGACCGGTCTGCTCGGCGGGGCGCTCATGCATTTCGTGGTCTCCGCCGAGGATGCGGACGGCCGCACCAGGGTCGTCAGCGCGATCGAGCAGTACCGCACTTCGCAGACCACCGTGTATTTCATCCCGGTGGGTCCGAAGTCGATGGAAGGCATCGGGATCTACCGCAGGTTCATGACGACCTTCGGGCAGGCCATGCAGGCGGCTGATCCCTCGGCGCGGATCCGGATGGTCGAACGCGAAGACCGGGAGCCGGTCGTATCGACGCCCTCGGCCGTCCCGACATCCTCCGCGCCAGAAGAGATCCACCCTCCAGAGGTCTCTGCGGCGGTACCGGCGCCGGACCCGGTCCTTCCTGCCTTCGCACCGTCCACGGGGGCGGTCTCCGCGGTGTCTCTCCCCGCGGAGACCGTCGCGTCCGACAGGCCTGTGCCGGCCGCCGTCGCGCCCCCGGTGCCCGTGCCTCCCACGCCCCAGGCTCCCGGGCCTGTCACGCCTGCGCCCCTGGGGCAGGAAGGCGGCGGTGTCAGCACGGCCTCGGGGATCAGCGAGTCGACCGCCCGGACGGTGCAGATCGTCGGTGGTGCGATCGCGGTCGGTGGGCTCATCTTCTGGTACGCGACGCCCAGCAACGTCACGGTGGGACCGATCCTGGTCTTGGTGTTCGGCGGGGTCATCGCCGGTATCGGCTTCCTGCTCGGCCGCAGGGCGAACTCCGCCGCCGCCGACGAGCTTGCCGCCAAGCTGCGCCAGGAACGCGCGCGGAACAGTGCCGAGGCGATGAAAGCAGATACGGACGCGCCCGTTCCGCCGGCTTCGTCGAACCCGCCCGGGGCGCTGGTTCCGGTGCCGCCGATTCCGCTGACGACGACCGGGGTGTCGGCGCCTGCACCGCTTCCGCCGATGCCGGAACCGCTCACGCAGCTTCCAATCATTCCCCCGGTACCTGCCCCGGTCGCTGCTACACCGGTCGTGGTCCCGTCGGACGAGCGGGTTCCGCCCGTGGTTCCGGGGTGGGTCCCGCCGCCCGCGGAGCGCGCTGGCGAGGTGATCGCCTCCATCCCGGGCCTCGCGCCGACGGATCCCGCCTCCGCGGCGAGCGATTCCGCGCTGGGCGCAACCGCGCCGTCAGGTCCGGCGGTCGCTGTCGACCAGGAGGACGACCTCGATGTGACTCGCGTAGTTTCGCCTGCCGCGGCCTGGCAGGTCGTCCTCCCCGACGGGCGGACGCTCCCGATCGGTTCGGCGATGCGCTTCGGGCGCGACCCGATCGCGGATCCGACCGAGCCGGGAACCGTGCTGGTGCCGCTGCGGGATCCGGCGAAGTCGATCTCCAAGACCCATGCGCAGCTTCAGCTCCGCGACGGGGAGCTGTTCGTCACCGACCTGCACTCGACGAACGGCACGGCGATCGTCATCGACGGCTCGGCGACCAGGGTCCTCGTCGAGCAGCCGCACGCCGTCCGGCGCGACGCAGACCTGCGCCTCGGCGAGTTCGTCATCCAGATCCGGCATGCCGGGCAAGCCGGCGCGGATAGCCAAGCCGGCCTCGGATAGCAAGGAGAAGTCACATGTTCGGTGGACTCAGCGGGTGGCACCTGATCATCTTGTTCGTGGTCGTCGTTGTGGTGGTTGTCGTAGTGATCGTCGTGACCGCAAGCGCATCGAACCGTCGCCGGACGGCTCAACCGCAGGGAGGAGTCGGCCCGGACGGCTACCCGTTGTCGACGCGCACGAACACGATGGCGATCTTGTCTCTGATCTTCGCGTTCTTCATTTCGCTGCTCGCTGTCGTCTTCGGGCATGTCGCTCTCGCGCAGATCCGGCGAACGGGCGAGCAGGGGCGCGGGCTGGCCGTTGCCGGGCTCGTGCTCGGGTATCTCAGCATCGCGGCGGCGGTCATCGGGGTGATCATCTGGATCGTGATGTTCACGCAGCTGGCGCATTACGGCTCCGCATACGGCGGTTGAGGAGATCGCAGATGTCCTGACCTGAGACGCCGCCCGATCACGAAGGGCGCCCGGTGGGACATATTGCCCATCGCGGGTCACGCGCGGGTGCGGTGAGATCGGGACACAGTGATCCCGGCAGAGGATCTCGAGGGATGAGAGAGAGTTCGCATGGACAGGTTGGGCGCATGGACAGCACTTCACGATCCTGCGACGGCTGCGGCGGACCTCGCGGCGATCGCCGCCCAGTACCCTGAGTTCGCGAGCGCTGTCGAGGTGCATCCGAACGCCTACCCCGAGCTCGTCGGGTGGGCGCGGCACACGGTCGCAGCCCTTGCCGCCGGGGGTGCGCGGACGACTCCGGCAGCGCCGCTCCTCGAGGTCGGGGAAACCGAGCGGTCAGCCGGGGACGACGTGCCGTCAGTGCGCCCGGCCGCTTCCGAAGTGCTCGCGCCCGACCCGGCATTGTTCGCACCGAGCTTCCAGGCGGTCACGCCCGATGCGTCGGCCGGCGAGGCCATGAGTGTTGCCGGCGAGCCAGTCGCCGAACCCGGGGCGGGAATCACACCTGCGCGGAAGTGGCGCCTCAGCGACCGCCGAGTGCTGTGGACGGTCGGCGGCGTGCTGGCGGTTCTTGTGCTCATCGGCGGTGGCGCCGCGATCTGGAACGCGGCTCTCGTGCCGCAGAGGGAGAAGGACGCCGCGGTGGCCGCGTTCCACGACGACGCAGCACAGCTTGACACTGCAGCGTTTACCCTCGCGTCGTCGGCGAAGAACGCTCACGACCTACTGGCCGCGATCGGCGACGACTCCGTCGCCGATCCGAGCGCGCGCGCCTCGCTGCAGAAGCTCGTCGACGAGGCCGCCAAGGTTGACGTGACCAAGCCGGGCATCGCCGGTGACACGGCGGCGATCAAGGGCCAGACGGCAGATCTGCAGAAGCGAGTCGAGACGATCCAGAAGCTGTCCTCCGGTCTCGACGACGGCGTCAGCGCGGTCAAGGCCAGCGCGCAGGCTCTCGTCGATCGCAAGATCGCTCCCAGCTCGACGTACACGATCGAGGCGACGGACGGCAACGGGAACAAGGAGAGGATCACGATCAAGATCGGATCCTGGGTGAAGGGATCCGATGCCGCCACTCTCGACAAAGCGTGGAACCTGGTCGGCGGTAAGGACAAGATGCCGCTGTCCGTCGGGTCGGACGGCTTCACGCCGGCCGACGGCGCCTTCGTGTTCGGTACGGTGCAGATCGAGAACCTCACGACCGCGTTCCCGGCCGCGAACTTCAGCGGAGGCAGTGCGTGGGTCTACCTGACGCCGCTGATCAAATTCGACGGAATGTTCACGAACTGGCACGACCCCAGCTTCGAGGGGATGGGGGCCACGATGCAGGCCAGGCAGTACTCGTCCGGGTCCGCGTCCGATGCGGTCGGCGGGGCGCATCCCCTCATCAAAGCTGACATGTCGAAGGGGAACACCTGGGGGCCGGTCCCGTTCGTGATCGGGCTCGACACGGTCTTCACGCCGAACAACCCGAATGGCAACCCGAAGCTCGACGACATCCAGTTCTCGCTGGGGTCGACCATCGTCGCGAAGGTGACCGGTGACACCACGTTCCGGATCGGGAAATCCTGGTGAACGGATGAAGAGTGATCACCCGATCCGCCCGAATGCCGGTCCCCGCCCTGGGGGCCGGCATTCGGCGTCTCAGGGATTCACCGCGCCGGACTCGGCGCCGTCGCCGTGGATCGGACCTATGACGGGGTTCAGCTCGGAGAAGTCGCACACCTCGGTGGCCTCTGCGAGGGCGAGGTCACCGGCTCCCTGAAGCAGTCCTCGGTGCTGAGCCCGACGACATCGCCGAGGCGGATCGTCAGCTGCGGCTCGCGGTCCCCGAACACGGAGCTGTACTGATCCGCCGTCGGACGCAGGGCGCACGGTCTTCGTCCGACAGCATCCCGGGTCGCCGGCGGGAGGATCCGTGTTCGAAGTGCGCAAATCGCCGGATCCGTGGTCGGAATGGCGCCATTTGCGCGCTTCGAACGAAAGAGGCACGCCGTGTCTTGTCGGCGTCGGATCTATCCGATAAACTTGAGTCCAATCAACTCAACTTTGGGATCCGCATCCTTCCGCGGTCCCGCGCACATGCAAGGAGACTCCAGGAGGACGAATGGCCACCCCGCAGACGGCACCGCAGGAAGAACAGAAGTCGGCTCTCGAGCAGTTCGGGATCAACCTCACCGATCGCGCACGGCACGGCAAGCTCGACCCGGTGATCGGCCGTGATGCCGAGATCCGCCGGGTGAGCCAGGTGCTCACCCGGCGCACGAAGAACAACCCGGTGCTGATCGGCGAGCCCGGTGTGGGCAAGACCGCCGTCGTCGAGGGTCTCGCGCAGCGCATCGTCGCCGGCGACGTGGCCTCCTCGCTGCAGGACAAGGAGCTGGTCACCCTGGACATCTCGGCGCTCGTCGCCGGAGCGATGTACCGCGGCCAGTTCGAGGAGCGCCTGAAGAGCGTCCTCAAGGAGATCACCGAGTCCGACGGCCGGATCATCACGTTCATCGACGAGCTGCACGTGCTCATGGGCGCCGGCGGGGGAGAGGGATCCGTCGCCGCCTCCAACATGCTCAAGCCCATGCTCGCGCGCGGGGAGCTGCGCCTCATCGGCGCGACCACGCTCAACGAGTACCGCGAATTCATCGAGAAGGACGCCGCCCTCGAGCGGCGCTTCCAGCAGGTGTACGTGGGCGAGCCGAGCGTCGAGGACACGATCGCGATCCTGCGCGGCCTGAAGGAGCGCTACGAGGCGCACCACAAGGTCGCCATCGCCGACGGCGCGCTCGTGGCCGCCGCGTCGCTCTCGCACCGCTACATCCCGAGCCGGCAGCTGCCGGACAAGGCCATCGACCTCATCGACGAGGCCGCGTCGCGTCTGCGCATGGAGATCGACTCGGCACCCGTGGAGATCGACGAGCTGCGACGGCACGTGGACCGCCTGAAGCTCGAGGAGCTCGCACTGAAGAAGGAGAAGGACGAGGCGTCCAAGACGCGCCTGGCGACCCTGCGCGCCGATCTGGCGGCCGAGCAGGAGAAGCTGCACGGCCTGCAGGAGCGCTGGGAGCGCGAGCGCGCCTCGCTGAACCGCGTCGGCGACCTGAAGACCCGCCTCGACGCCGCCCGCGTGGAGGCCGAACGCGCCCAGCGCGAGGGCAACCTGGAGAAGGCGTCCCGGCTGCTGTACGGCGAGATCCCGGGCCTGGAGCGCGAGCTCGTCGAAGCCGAGCGGACCGAAGCCGCCGACGAGCAGGCCGGCGGCCGCATGGTCAACGACCAGGTCACCGACGAGGACATCGCGGCCGTGATCGCGGCCTGGACCGGGATCCCGGTGGGCCGGCTGATGCAGGGCGAGACCGAGAAGCTGCTGCACCTCGAGCGCGAGCTCGGCAAGCGCCTGATCGGGCAGAAGGACGCCGTCGCGGCGGTCTCCGACGCGGTGCGCCGGTCGCGGGCGGGGATCAGCGACCCCGGCCGCCCGACCGGTTCCTTCCTGTTCCTCGGACCCACCGGCGTCGGCAAGACCGAGCTCGCCAAGGCGCTCGCCGAGTTCCTCTTCGACGACGAGCACGCCATGGTGCGCATCGACATGTCGGAGTACGGCGAGAAGCACTCCGTGTCGCGGCTCGTCGGCGCCCCTCCGGGCTACGTCGGCTACGAGCAGGGCGGCCAGCTCACCGAGGCCGTGCGCCGGCGCCCGTACAGCGTCGTGCTGCTCGACGAGGTCGAGAAGGCGCACCCGGAGGTGTTCGACGTGCTGCTGCAGGTCATGGACGACGGCCGGCTCACCGACGGCCAGGGGCGCACGGTCGACTTCTCGAACGTGATCCTGATCCTGACCAGCAACATCGGATCCCCGATCCTCATCGATCCGACGCTCTCGCCGGACGACAAGCGCGACGCCGTCATGGCGCTCGTGCGGCAGGCGTTCAAGCCCGAGTTCGTGAACCGCCTCGACGACATCGTGATGTTCTCCGCCCTCACCGAGGACGACCTCGCGCAGATCGTCGAGCTCACGATCGACCAGCTGCAGCGCCGGCTCGCCGAGCGCCGGCTGACCCTCGCGGTCACCCCGGACGCGCGGTCGTGGCTCGCCCAGCGCGGGTACGACCCGGTGTTCGGCGCCCGTCCGCTGCGCCGCCTCATCCAGACCGAGGTGCAGAACAGGCTCGCGACCGCGCTGCTCTCGGGCCACGTGCGCGACGGCGACGTCGTGCGCGTGGCCATGTCGGCGGACGGATCCGGTCTCGTGCTCACGAGCGCCGGTCCGGTGCCGGCGGAGGAGCGGCGTGCCGACGGCGGCCCCGACGACGACGTGATCGAGGCCGAGCTGCTCGACGACTGAGTCGGGTCGCCCCTCCGACCGCTGCTCGCGAATCGTCGCCATTCCTTCGGAATGAGGGCGTGTCGCGACCAGCGAGCAGGGTGGTGGCGGGGGTCCCAGCGGGGGTGGCGGGGTCTCCAGCGGGGGTGACGGGGTCTTGAGCGGTGGTGTGCGGGCGTTGCTGTGGTCGCCCTGCAAATCCACAGTTTTCCGTCACACGGAACAAATCGTCCGCATTTCGAAAGAAATGCTTGACTCCCTGTGAGTCGGCTGGTAGAAACGACGGTATGCCTCCGCGCCCGGAGGCCACCTGGATCAGCAGACAGGTCAAAACTGAGCTGGCCCCCCGTGGGGCCTGCGTTCGGCTCCACGAGTCGAACAAGGGAGTCACCTCGATGTCCGCAACGAAGCACAGCGTCTGGCTGAAGAACCCGCTCGGGATCTACACCGGAGCCGACGCGGATGCGTCCGGAGGGCTGGTCGTCGAAGACGGCCGCATCGCCGAAGCCGTGCCCGCAGGGGCGGAGCCGACCCGACGCGTGGACGAGATCGTCGACGCGTCGCGGCACGTCATCATCCCCGGCCTGATCAACACGCACCACCACTTCTACCAGACCCTCACCCGCGCCTGGACCCCCGTCGTCAACGCCGAGCTGTTCCCGTGGCTGAAGGGCCTGTACGGGGTCTGGGCGGGCCTCACCCCGCGCGATCTCGAGCTCGCCACGACCGCCGCGCTCGCCGAGCTGCTGCTGAGCGGCTGCACGACCGCCGCCGATCATCACTACCTGTTCCCGAACGGGCTGGAGGAGGGGATCGACGTCCAGGTCGACGTCGTCAAGCGGCTCGGCATGCGCGCGACGCTGACCCGCGGATCCATGTCCCTCGGCGAGAAGGACGGCGGCCTGCCCCCGCAGAGCACCGTGCAGGACCCCGACGTGATCCTCGCCGACAGCGAGCGGCTCGTCGGGGCCCACCACGAGCGCGGCGACGGCGCGTTCGTGCAGATCGGCCTCGCGCCGTGCTCGCCGTTCTCCGTCACCACCGGCGTCATGCGCGACACCGCGGCCCTCGCCGAGCGCCTCGACGTGCGCCTGCACACCCACCTCGCCGAGACGATCGACGAGGAGGACTTCTGCCGCGAGACCTTCGGCCTGCGCACGGTCGACTACCTGGAGAGCGTCGGCTGGCTGGGCGAGCGCACCTGGCTAGCGCACGGCATCCACTTCGACGACGCCGAGATCGCCCGGCTGGGCGCGGCCGGCACCGCCGTCTCGCACTGCGCCACCTCGAACATGCGGCTCGCCTCCGGCATCGCCCGTGCCGTCGAGCTGCAGGAGGCCGGCGTGCCGGTCGGCCTCGGCGTCGACGGATCCGCCTCCAACGACGGATCCAACATGATGATGGAGGTGCGCCAGGCCCTGTACCTGCAGCGCCTGCGCTACGGCGCCGCCGCGGTCACCCCTGAGCGCGCGCTCGGCTGGGCGACCGCCGGATCCGCCCGCGCCCTCGGCCGCAGCGACATCGGCGTGCTCGCCCCCGGCAAGCAGGCGGATCTGGCGATGTTCACGCTCGACGAGCTGCGCTTCTCCGGCAGCCACGACCCCCTGGCCGCGCTGCTCCTGTGCGGCGCCGAACGCGCCGACCGGGTCATGGTCGGCGGCACCTGGCGCGTCCTCGACGGCCGGATCGTCGGTCTCGACGTGCCCGAACTCATCGCCCACCACAGCGAAGCCGCCCGGCGCCTGCTCGCACGGCACGGCTGAGCTCCCCGATTTCCCCCAAAGAAACCCATTCACCCGACGAAGAGGTCGAAATGACTACCAAACAGAAGAAGGCCGCGCGCCGGCCGGAGGACGAGCGCCTCCCGATCGGCGCCACCATCGGCTACGGCATCCAGCACGTGCTCACGATGTACGGCGGCATCATCGCGCCGCCGCTCATCATCGGGCAGATCGCCGGCCTGAAGGCCGACCAGATCGGCGTGCTGATCGCCGCGTGCCTGTTCATGGGCGGTCTCGCCACGATCCTGCAGACCGTCGGCGTCCCGTTCTTCGGATCCCAGCTGCCCCTCGTGCAGGGCGTCTCGTTCGCGGGCGTCGCCACCATGGCCGCGATCGTCACGAGCGGGGGCGGGCTGCCCGCGGTCTTCGGATCCGTCATCGCGGCATCCGTGATCGGTCTGCTCATCGCCCCGGTGTTCGCGACGGTCATCCGGTTCTTCCCGCCGGTCGTGACCGGAACCGTGATCACCACGATCGGTCTCAGCCTCCTCCCGGTCGCCGCCGGCTGGATCGTCGGCACCGGGGAGGGCGGGGCGGCGAAGGGTGCTCCGGCGAGCAACCTGCTGCTCGCCGGCATCACCCTCGTGATCGTGCTGATCCTCAGCAAGATCCCGGTCGGCGCGATCTCGCGCCTCGCGATCCTGCTCTCGATCGTGCTCGGCACGATCGTCGCGGTCTTCCTCGGTCAGGCCGACTTCAGCAAGGTGCTCAACGGCGACATCTTCGCCTTCCCGCAGCTCTTCGGCTTCGGCCTGCCGACGTTCCCGATCGCGGGCATCATCTCGATGTTCATCGTGATCCTGGTCACCCTGACCGAGACCACCGCCGACATCCTCGCGGTGAGCGAGATCGTGGGCACCAAGGTCGACTCCAAGCGCATCGCCGCGGGCCTGCGCGCCGACATGCTCTCCAGCGCCGTCTCGCCGATCTTCGGCAGCTTCACCCAGTCCGCGTTCGCGCAGAACGTCGGCCTGGTCGCGATCACCGGCGTGAAGAGCCGCTTCGTGGTCACCGCCGGCGGTGGCGTGCTCGTCGTCCTCGGTCTGCTGCCCGTGCTCGGCCGTGTCGTCGGCGCGATCCCGTCGCCGGTCCTCGGCGGCGCCGGCCTCGTGCTGTTCGGCTCGGTCGCGGCGTCCGGTATCCGCACGCTCGCGAAGGTCGAGTACCGCGACAACATGAACCTCGTGATCGTGGCCTCGTCGCTCGCGATCGGCATGCTCCCGATCGCCGTCCCGACGATCTACTCGCAGATGCCGGCCTGGTTCGTGACGATCTTCCACTCGGGCATCAGCTCGGCCGCGGTCACCGCGATCCTGCTGAACCTGCTGTTCAACCACCTCGGCGGCAGCGCACGCAAGAACGCGTTCGCCGCGGCACCGACCCGCAGCATCCCGGTCGCCTACCTGGACGCGTTCGAGGAGGGCGACTCGATCGTCGACGGCAAGATCCTCGACAAGGACGGCAACGAGGTCGCGGTGCACCACCCGGAGCACTGACCCGGATCCGATCCGCACGACGGACGCCGTCTCCTCCGGGAGGCGGCGTCTCGTCGTTCGCCCCTTCTTCCCGGCCGAACGCCGCTGCTCGCTGGTCGCGACACGCCCTCATTCCGCCGGTTCAGCGACGATTCGCGACCAGCGAGCAGAGGTAGGCGGGTCCAGTGCGGGGACCGGGGAGGGAGCGACGGGAGGAAGGGGGAAGAGGGCGGCCGGATCTCAGTGCGAGGTCGTCCAGTCCTCCGGCCCGAGGGATCCGGCGGGGTACTCCTGCAGCGGGACCGCGCCGCTGCGCCAGGCGTCGCGGACCGGCTGGATGATCCGCCAGCACTGCTCGGCGGCGTCCGCGCGGACGGACAGGGCGACGTCGCCGTCCAGGATCTCGCTGAGCACCTCGGTGTACGCCAGCAGGGTGCCCTCGCCGAGGGGCGTCGACAGCACGTCGCGGCGGAGGGCGAACGGATCGTCGCCGCCGTTCACGTTGAGCTCGAGGTCGATCCGGTCAGGTCCCAGCGTGAACCGCAGCACCCCGCCGTCGGTCGGCGTCCCGGTCAGGCCCTCGGGGAGGTGCCGCACGGGACGGAACGTGACGACGATCTCCGCGCGGCGTTCGGCGAGCGCCTTGCCGCTGCGCAGGGTGAACGGCACGCCCGCCCAGCGGGCCGTGTTCACCTCGCAGGTGATCTCGGCGAGGGTCTCGGTCTCCCGGGACGGATCCACCCCCTCCTCGTCCGTGTACGCGGGCACCGGCCGGTCGCCGCTCCTGCCCGCGGTGTACCGGGCGCGCCGGGTGGACGCGATCGGGTCGTCGCCCTGGATCCGGGTGGCGCGCAGCGCGGCGGCCATCGCGTCGCGCAGGTCCACCTCGTCCAGATCCGCCGGCTGCTCCATCGCGAGGATCGCGAGCACCTGCAGCAGGTGGCTCTGGATCATGTCGATCATCGCCCCGGCCTTGTCGTAGTACCGGGCGCGGTTCTCCAGGGCGAGCGATTCGTCGTACCGCACGAGCACCGACTGCACCTGGTCGGCCGACCACACCGGCTCGACGAGACGGTTCGCGAACCGGACCCCCATGATGTTCAGGATCGTGGACCGGCCGAGGAAGTGGTCGACGCGGAAGATCCGGTTCTCCGGGACGATCCGCAGCAGCAGCCGGTTCAGCTCGGCGGCGCTCTGCTCGTCGCCGCCGAACGGCTTCTCCAGGGCGAGCACCGTGTGCTCCGGGAGCGGGATGTCGACGAGCTTCTCGCACGCCGCGAGCGCGATCGCCGGCGGCAGGGCGAAGTAGATCACGAGCGCACCCTCGATGCCCTCCACGAGCGCGGCGATCGCATCCGGATCGGTGACGTCGGCCTGCACGTAGGTCGTGCCCGCGATCCGCTCCTGCTGATCCCCGGCGTCCTCCGCGGCGAAGGCGGTGCGGACCGCCTCCTGCCAGCGCTCGTCGGACCAGTCGTCGGATCCGGCCCCGCGGAGCACGAGTTCGCGATCCGGCTGCCGCTGCAGCAGCTGGGCGATCGCGGGCAGGAGCAGGCGGGAGGTGAGGTCGCCGGAAGCGCCGAGGATGAGCAGCGTCGTCGGGGTCGTCATGCCCCCACGATAGGCCGGGCCCTTTGGCGCGAGAAACCACTTCCCGCATGAGACAGCATCGCAGACGTGGTGCCTCATGCTGGATCTGGTTTCTCGCGGAAGAGGACCGCGCGTGGCCGAGACCGCCGCGCCCGGTGGCAGACTGCGCTCATGAGCACACCCATCGAGGACTACGCCCTGCTCAGCGACGCGAGGACGGCGGCGCTCGTGTCCCGCGCCGGCGGCATCGACTGGCTCTGCGCGCCCCGCCTGGACGCGGCGTCGCTGTTCGGGGCCCTGCTCGGCGGCAAGGAGCAGGGGCATTGGGATCTGCGGCCGGCGGATCCCTCCGCCACCCTCACCCGCCGCTACGACGGCGACACCTTCACGCTGGTCAGCCGGTGGCAGACGGCGGACGGGACCGCCGACGTGCGCGAGTGGATGCCGATCGGAGCCGACGGCGCGGATGCCGCGTCCGCCGGCGAGAACCGGACGGACGTGATCCGGCGGATCATCGGAATCGAGGGCACGGTCGCCTTCGTGCAGGAGCTGCGGCTGCGCTTCGACTACGCCCGGGCGGTGCCCTGGGTGCGCCAGACCGGCACCGCGGAGGAGCCGGCGCTCACCGCGACCGCCGGGCCGGATGCGGTCGTGATCCGCGGCGCCGCCCTGCACCCGGACGGGCGCAGTCACGCCGGCACGGTCACGGTGTCCGCGGGGGAGCGCGTCGACCTCACCCTGACCTGGCATCCGTCGTACCGGCCGGAGCCGGCGCGGCTCGACGTCGACGCCGCCGAGCGCGAGACCCGGGACTGGTGGCAGCGCTGGTCGGCGCGGATCCGGGATCGCGGACCGGACGCCGACGCGGTGCGCCGCTCGCGGCTCATCCTGCGCGCCCTGACCAACCGCGACACGGGCGGGATCGCCGCCGCGGCGACCACGTCGCTGCCGGAGGACTTCGGCGGGGAGCGCAACTGGGACTACCGCTACGTGTGGCTGCGCGACGCCGCCCTGGCGCTCGAGGCGCTCATCGACCACGGCCTCGTCGACGAGGCCGTCGCCTGGCGGGACTGGCTGCTGCGCGCCGTCGCGGGGGATCCGGCCGATCTGCAGATCATGTACGGGATGGCGGGAGAGCGCGATCTCCGGGAGCGGGAGATGCCGTCGCTGCCCGGCTATGCGGGATCCGCCCCGGTGCGGGTCGGGAACGGCGCGGAGGGGCAGTACCAGGCCGACGTGGTCGGCGAGGTCATGGTCACGCTCGCCGCCGCACGACGGGCGGGCCTTGCCGAGTCGACCCGATCCTGGTCCGTGCAGCGCGTGCTGCTGCGCCACGCCGAGTCGCAGTTGGACCGTCCGGACAACGGCATGTGGGAGATCCGCGGGGATCCGCGGTTCTTCACGCACTCCCGGGTGATGCTGTGGGCCGCGTTCGACCGCGGGATCACGGGCGTCGAGCGGGACGGCCGGCCGGGACCGGCGAAGCAGTGGCGCACGGTGCGGGACGGGCTGCGCGCCGAGATCGACGCGCGCGGCGTGCGCGACGGCGGGTTCGTCCAGCACGACGACACGGACGAGGTGGACGCGGCGCTGCTGCTCATCCCGCGGACCGGGTTCTGCGCGCCGGACGATGAGCGCATGCTCGTGACCGTCGAGCGGATCGAGCAGACGCTGATGCGCGACGGGCTCGTCCTGCGCTACCGCACCTCGAGCGGGGTGGACGGGCTCTCCGGGGCGGAGCATCCGTTCCTCGCCTGCTCGTTCTGGCTCGTGGAGCAGTACGCCGCGACCGGCCGCACGGACGACGCGCGCCGGCTCATGACGCGGCTGTGCGCGTACCGCAACGATGTCGGGCTGTTGAGCGAGGAGTACGACCCGGTCGGTCGCCGCCAGGTCGGCAACACCCCGCAGGCGTTCTCGCACCTGGCGCTGATCCGCGCTGCCGACGCGCTCGCCGCGGCCCGCCACCGGATGCGCTGAACCCGAGGCGGTGAACGCGGAACGCCCTCCCCGCAGGCGGGGGAGGGCGTTCCGATCGGGTTGCTGCTTCGCGTCGGCCGATCAGGCGGCCGCGACCACGCTCTCGACGAGCGGGCGGCGGGTGCGGGGAGCGGTCTCGCGCTCCTGCAGGGCCTCAGGCAGGGCGGCGAGGTCGCCGAGCTCGCCGAGCGCGACGACCGTCAGCGGCACGAAGCGCTCATCGAGCCCGCTCAGGGCGCGGACGGCCTCGCGGTCGAAGCCGCCCATCTGGTGCACGACGAGACCGTCGTGGTGGGCCTGCACGCTGAGGTGCGCCACGGCCTGGCCGAGGTCGTAGGCGGCGAACGGAACGGGCTGGCCGTCCTCGGTCTCGGTCTCGGCGATCGCCACGATGAGCGCGGCGGCGTGCGGGGCCCAGGTCTGGTTGAAGCCCATCAGCGCGGCCTGGATGCCGTTGTGCAGGGCGGTGCCGCGGCGCGCGACGAGGAAGCGCCACGGCTGCGAGTTGTTCGCGGACGGCGCCCAGCGGGCGGCCTCGAGGGCCGAGGCGAGCTTCTGCTCGTCGATCGGCAGCTCGGTGTCGAAGGCGCGGGGGCTCCACCGGTCGGCGAGCACCTCCATGACGGGGTGGTCGGTGTCGGCGGTACGGTCCAGGATTGCGGTGCTCATGGCGAGGCCTTTCGGTTCAGATGGTTCCGGACCTCGTCGTCCGCACAGGACGATTCAACACTTCATGCGTATGAATATTCCCGGAGCCGGCGATCCCGGATCCCGGACCCGGTCGGAGCCTCAGCCGCGCAGCGCCTCGCGCAGCGTCACACGCGCGCCCATCCGCAGCAGCGAGCGCTCGTAGATCTTCGCCGCGACGAGGATCGCCGCGACGCACGTGGCGAGCAGGACGATGAGCGAGAGCAGCGGCTCCCACCACTGCGCATCGCCGACGAACAGCCGCACGGGCATCGCCACCGGCGCCGAGAACGGCACGTACGACAGGATGGTCATCGCGACCGGGTTGCCGTTGAGCAGGATCACCAGGAAGTACGGCGCGATCACCAGCATCGTGATCGGCATGGTCGTGGATCCGATGTCCTCCTGCCGCGACACCAGCGACGCGGCCGCGGCGAACAGCGATGCCAGCAGCACGAAGCCGAACAGGAAGAACACCGCGAACCAGATCAGCGGGGAGCCGAGCCCCTCCAGCACCGCGTTCTGCCCGGTCACGATCAGCCCGACCACCGCGATCGCCCCGAGCAGCAGGATCTGCGCCATCGCCAGCACGGTGTTGCCGATGACCTTGCCCGCCAGGAGCACGCGCGCGGGGATCGCCGCCAGCAGCAGCTCGACCACCCGGGTGGACTTCTCCTCGACGACGCTCTGCGCCATCGTCGCACCGAACGTCGACGCGGCCATCAGGAAGACGACGCCGAACCCGAGCGCGACGAAGTAGCGCAGCAGCCCGTTCGTCGCCTCCGGCTCGAGGATCGTCACCTTCGGCGTCTTCGCGAACAGCATCTGGAGGCTGCTCGGGGCGCTGGTCAGGGCCACGATCGTGTAGCCGAACGCGGGATCCGCCGACGGGATCAGCGCAGCGTCGACCTTCCCGTCGCGCACGAGCTTCTCGGCCGCGGTCGGGTCTGCGGCCTCGGTGACGGCCAGCCCCGGCAGCCCGTGCACGGCCTGGGCGGTCTCGCTGGTCACGGCGACCTTCGTCTCGGACACGTTCTTGCTCATGAATCCGCCGATGAGCACGCCGGCGAGGGCGATCAGCAGCAGGATCCCGGTGGAGATGAGGAACGCCTTGCTTCGCAGCTTGGATCCGATCTCGCGTTCGGCGACGAGCCAGATGCCGCCGCTGGCGGAGAGCGAGCCGACGGGGGTCGTGGTGCTCACAGGATGACCTCCTTGAAGATCTGGGCGAGAGAGGGGCGCTGCGGGGCGAACGAGTGGACCTCGCCGTGCCCGATCGCGGTGCGCAGGACCCGCTGCGCGTCCTCCGGGGAGGGCGCGTCGAAGACGGCGGTGCCGCCCTCGAAATCGACGACCGCGATGCCGGGCTCGGAGCGGATCCAGCCCGCATCCCCGTCGGAGACCAGCTCGTAGCGCGGCGAGGAGTGCCTCGCGCGCAGCTCCTCGCGGGATCCCGCCGCCCGGATCGTGCCGGCCGCGATGATGACGAGGTCGTCGCAGAGGCGCTCCACGACGTCGAGCTGGTGCGAGGAGAACAGGATCGAGCAGCCCTGCGCGGCGCGCGACTGCAGCACCCCGGCGACGACGTCGACCGCGAGCGGATCGAGGCCGGAGAACGGCTCGTCGAGGATCAGCACCTCCGGGTCGTGCACGAGGGCGGCGGCGATCTGCGCGCGCTGCTGGTTGCCGAGCGACAGCGACTGGATCGTGTCGTGCAGGCGCTCGCCGAGGCCCAGTTCGACGAGCAGCTCCTCACCGCGGGCGGTCGCGTCGGCCTTGGCGAAGCCGTGCAGCCGGGCGAGGTAGGTCACCTGCTCGAGGACCTTCATCTTCGGGTACAGCCCGCGCTCCTCCGGCATGTAGCCGAAGTGCCGGCGGTCGGCGTCGGTGACCTCGCGGCCGTCCAGCCGGACGGATCCGCCGTCGGAGGCGAGCACGCCCAGCACGATCCGCATGGTCGTGGTCTTGCCGGCGCCGTTGCCGCCGACGAAGCCGGTGAGCCGGCCGGGCGCGACCTGGAAGGAGATGTCGTCGAGCACGCGCCGCGAGCCGTAGCTCTTGGTGACGCCGGAGAGGTCGAGATGCCCTGTGGTCATGACCCCACGCTATTGACGGCCGCGCGGGCGGGCATCCCCCGCGCGGCGGATCCGTCACCGGGGTCGGGTACGTCGTCGGGCGCAATAGCATGATCTGCATCGCCGCCGGGGGGCCGAGAGGAGAACCATGGATGTCCTGCGGTGGCTCATCGACGCCTTCGGCGCGACCATCGTGCTGCCGGGCGGGCAGACGCTGCTGGTCCGCGAGGTCGTCGGCAACGTCTTCGGGCTGGCCAGCGCGCTCGGCGGCCTGCGTCGGCGCGTGTGGGCATGGCCGGCCGGGATCATCGGCAACCTGCTGCTGCTGACCGTGTTCCTCGCGAGCATCGTGAATCCGCACAGCTCGGCACCGGAGCTGCTCGGCCAGGCCGGGCGTCAGGTCATGTTCATCACCGTGTCGGTCTACGGCTGGGCGCGGTGGAGCCGCGACAGGGACGCCGCCGGCATCGCCGTCACCCCGCGGTGGGCGACCTGGCCGACCCGGTTCGTGCTGATCGGCGTGCTCCTGGGCGGCACGGCGGCGCTGACGCCGCTGTTCACGGTGCTCGGCTCCTACGCCCCGGTGTGGGCGGATGCGTGGACCTTCGTCGGTTCCCTCCTCGCGACGTACGGCATGGCGAAGGGCTGGACCGAGTTCTGGCTGATCTGGGTCGCCGTCGACACGGTCGGGGTGCCGCTGCTGTTCAGCGCGGGCTACTACGCCACCGGCACCATGTACCTGTTCTACGGCGGCTTCACGATCGCGGGCTTCATCGTCTGGGCGCGGGCGGATCGGCGGACGGCGCCGGCGGTGGACGCGCCGCACCCGGACGCGACGCAGCCGGACGCGACGCGGCGGTGACCCGCGCGGATCCCGATCCTGCCGTAACAAATCTTCATTCAACGGAATAGATCGCGGAAGGCCCCCGTTGGCCCTCTCCAGCGGCACGACGTCGCACCGGCGCGGCCGGATGAGCAACAGCAGAAGGAATTCCCCGTGACTCACAAGATCGGCTACATCGTCGGCAGCCTCTCGAGCACCTCGATCAACCGTCGCCTCGCCTCGGCCCTCACCAAGCTCGCCCCGGAGGGCGTTGAGCTCGTCGAGATCTCCATCGCCGACCTGCCGTTCTACTCGCCCGACCACGACGCCGCCTACCCGGCCTCGGCGCTCGCGTTCAAGCAGGCCCTCGCCGACGTCGACGGCGTGCTCATCATCACCCCCGAGTACAGCCGCTCGATCCCGGGCGTCCTGAAGAACGCCCTCGACTGGTCGGCCCGCCCGTGGGGCCAGAACTCCTTCGACGGCAAGCCCACCGCCGTCATCGGCGCCTCGGTCGGCGCGATCGGCACCGCCGCCGCGCAGCAGCACCTGCGTGCGATCCTCGGCCACTTCAACGCCGTGACCATGGGCCAGCCGGAGGGCTTCCTGCAGGTCACCCCCGAGCTCATCGCCGAGGACGGCACCGTGACGGTCGAGGGCACCGCGGATTTCCTCGCCGGCTTCCTCGCCGCGTTCGACACGATGGTCACCCGCGTCGAGGCCGCTCGCGCGCACGTCCTGGTGTGATCAGCCGTCTCCCGCGCTGACGCGCTTCCCCGATGCCCCTGGATCCTCGGATCCGGGGGCATCGTCGTGCTCCGGGACGCTCATCGTTCCTTCCCGTCGCGAACTCTGTCGCTTTCCGGACGGAATGGCGACAGATTTCGCGACGGGAGCGAGATAGGGCAGCGACGGGAGCGGGATAGGGCAGGGACGGGAGCGGGATAGGGCAGGGGGCGGGAGTGGGGCCGTCAGCGGCGGCCGGCGTGCAGCACGGCACGCACGAGCAGGCCGGCCAGCAGCGCCCAGAACGCGGCGCTCACACCCCAGAACGCGACGCCGGATCCGGCGACGAGGAACGTCACGACGGCGGGCGTGCGCTCGCCGGGGTCGTCGATCGCCTGCTGCACCGCCGATCCGAACGCGCCGAACAGCGCGAGGCCCGCGACCGCCGGGATCACCGCGGCCGGGGCGAGCACGACGAGCGCGGCGAAGACCGCCGAGAAGACGCCCAGGACGACGTACGACACCCCCGTCGAGACGCCCGCGATCCAGCGGCGTGCGGGATCCGGTTCCGCGTCGGGAGAGGCGGCGAGGGCGGCGCTGATCGCGGCGAGGTTGATCGCATGGCCGCCCGCGGGGGCGCCGAGCGCGGTGCCGAGGCCGGTCACGAGCATGGCCGGCCGCCACGGCACGGCGTAGCCGAAGCTGCGCATGACCGCGACGCCGGGCACGTTCTGCGACGCCATCGTCACGATGAACAGCGGTAGCGCGATCCCGACGAGCGCGCCGACCGTGAACGTCGGCAGCGTGAATCCGAGGTGCGGCAGCAGTGCGGCAGGATCCAGCCTCGAGCCCGTCGACGGGCCGCCCGTCGCGATGCCGACGACAATGACGACCGTGGCCGTGACGAACGCGAGCGGCACCGCCCAGCGCGGGGCGATCCGCGCGCACACGAGCCAGGTCAGCACGACCGGGATCACGCCCCACGGGTTCTTCAGGATCCCGGTCACCGGGGCGAGGCAGAGCGGCAGCAGCACGCCGGCGAGCATCGCCTGCGCGATCGACGGCGGGATCGCGGCGATCAGGGATCCGATCCGCGGCACGAGCGCGGTGAGCAGGATGAGTGCGGCGACGACGAGGAACGCGCCCACGGCCGCGGGCCAGCCGCCTTCCACGGCGCCGGACGCCGCGAGCAGGGCGGCGCCGGGTGTGGACCACGCCGACGTGATCGGCATCCGGTACCGCCAGGCCAGCACGATGCACGCGACGCCCATCGTGAGGCTCAGCGCGAGCAGACCGCTCGCGGCCTGGGCGTGCGAGGCGCCGACCGCGCCGAGCCCGGTGAGCACGACCGCGAACGAGCTCGTGAAGCCGACGAGCGCGGTGACCAGCCCGGCCAGGATCGGGCGGGACAGGCGGGCGGTCCCTCGCGCGGTTTCGGCCATGGACAGAGGCTAGCGGGGCGTCGGGGGCGGACGTGTTCGCCGCCGCGGCTCAGTGCAGGCCGAGCCGGTGCGCGAGCACGACGGCCTGCACGCGGTCGCGGGCGCCGAGCTTCTGCAGGATCCGCGACACGTGCGTCTTCACGGTCGCCTCGCCGATGTACAGCTCGGCCGCGATCTCGGCGTTGCTCCAGGCCTCGGCGACGAGCCGCAGCACCTCGGACTCGCGTTCGGTGAGCGGCTCGGACGGGCCCGCGGTCGGCAGGGCGGTCGCAGGAGCTCGGCCCGGATCGGCCCCTGAGCCCGTCGAAGGGCCCGACACCGTCGACGGGGCCGATCCCGCCGGATCCGCGAACCGCCGCAGCACCCGCCGGGTCACCTCGGGTGCCAGCATGCCGTCGCCCGCGGCGAGGGCGCGCACGGCCGCGACGAGCTCCTCCGGCCCGGCGTTCTTCAGCAGGAAGCCGCTCGCCCCGGCGTCCAGGGCGGCGAAGAGGTAGTCGTCCCTGTCGAAGGTCGTGACGATCGCGACCGAGGCCGTGATCCGCGGGTCCGCGCCGATCCGCCGCGTCGCCTCGAGGCCGTCCATGTCCGGCATCTGCACGTCCATGGTGATGACGTCGGGCTGCAGCGTCGCGGCGAGCTCGACCGCCTCGGATCCGGTCCCGGCCTCGCCGATCACCGTGATGTCCGGCTGCAGGTCGAGGATCGTGCGGAACCCGGCGCGCAGCATGGCGTGGTCGTCGACGAGCAGCACGCGGATCGGATCGGTCATGCGGGGGCTCCGGCGGTCGGGGCGGGCGCTGCCGCGGCGTGGTCGGGGCCGGCGAGGGCAGGACCCGCGGCGTCGAGCGGCACCGTCGCGCGCACCCGGAAGCCTCCGGTCGGCCGCGGCACGAGCTCGATCGTGCCGCCCGACGCTGCCGCGCGCTCGCGCATGCCGAGCTGGCCGAGCCCGGGCCGCAGCGTCGGCACGACCCGGCCCGTGTTCACGACCTCGAGCTCGACGACCGTGCCCTGAGCGCTCCGCTCGTAGCGGATCCGCACGTCCGCCTCGGCGTCCGGCCCGGCGTGCCGGCGGGCGTTGGTGAGCGCCTCCTGCGCGATCCGGTACAGGTTCACCGCGGTCACCCGGGGCACCGGGATCGGATCGCCGAAGACCTGCAGTCGCGCGGGCAGGCCCGCGGCCGTGGAGGCCTCGACGAGCGCGGGGATGTCGTCCATCCCGACCGTGGACGCGCCGTCTTCGGCGTCGCCGGGTGCCCGCAGCGTGTCCAGCAGCTGGCGGAAGTCGCGGATCGCGTCGCGCGCGGCCGTCTCGATCCCGCCGACGAGATCCGCCGCCGCCTGCGGATCCTCCGGGATCATCATCCGCGCGGCCCCGGCCTGCACGCCCATGACCGACACGTGGTGCGCGACGACGTCGTGCAGCTCGCGGGCGATCCTGACCCGGTCGAGGGCGACCGCCTGCGCGGCGCTGAGCGCGCGTTCGCGCTCGAGCTCGGCGGTGCGCTGCTCGAGGGCGGCGCGCTGCGCGGCCGCGCTCCAGCTGCGCTCGCCGAAGTAGTAGGCGCCGCCGAAGTACAGCACGTTCAGCATGACCTGCAGCATCATGAACGCGACGAGCGGCGAGAAGAAGCCCGCGGCGACGTCGGCCTTCGCGGCCTGCTCGATCGCCTGCCGGTACATCTCGACGACGAGCCACACCGCCATCACGACGATGATGCCCGCGCGCACGAGGAAGGCGCCGCGGCGCGAGTTCATCCACGCACCGACCGTGTACAGCGCGATGAACATCGCGATGTTGCCGACGTAGATCTCCGGGACGCGCACGGCCGTGGCGACCACGAACGCGAGCGAGACCACCACGGCGACCGCGGCCGGCCGGCGCCGGCGCAGCGAGAGCGCCGCGGTGATGACCAGCACGTAGGGGATCGCCGTCCACAGCGCCGCCTGCTGCGAGCCGTAGACCTTCGCGATCGACGACAGCCCCGCGCTGAGCACCCCGCCCACGAGCAGGACGGCGGCGAGGATCAGGTCCTGGCGCAGGTCGCGCGGAGTCGGCGTGCGGGTGAACGGCATTCCTCCACCGTAGGACGGGCGGATCCGGGGCGGCATCCCCCGCAGGGCGGATCCGGACCGGTGGCCGGTCCCCGCGCAGCGGATCCGGCCCGGTGCGCTTCCTCGCGACGGCCAGTCGCGGGAGTTGGAAACCGTCGCTCCGACGACTCGCGGATGGATTCCGCCGCTCCGGGCGCGGCGGGAGCGACGTTTTCCATCCCCAGCGCGGGCTCCGGATCCTCAGAGGTGGATTCCGCCGCTCCCAGCCGATCCCGCGCAGCGATTTCCATCTCCCCAACAACGGATCCCGCGGGCAAACTTGCTATTGACAAGCAAGCTTGCTTTTTACAAGCTTGACCCAACGGACCCGAGCACAGGGCCCACCGACAGAGGAGTCATCGTGACCAACGTGTTCGTCAACCTGCCCACCACCGACCTCGACCGTGCCAAGGCCTTCTACACGGCGCTCGGATGCGAGCTCAATCCCCAGTTCACGGACGACAACGGCGCGTGCGTCGTGTGGGACGAGAACGTCTACTTCATGGTGATCACGCGCGAGTTCTTCTCGACCTTCACCGACCTGCCGATCGCGGATCCGACCCGGACGCTGCAGGTCTCGGTCGCGTTCAGCCGCGACTCCCGCGAGGACGTCGACGCGATCATGGCGAAGGGCCTCGCCGCCGGCGGCGCCGAGCCGCGGCCCGCGCAGGACTACGGCTTCATGTACTCGCGCGACCTGAACGACCCGGACGGCAACTCGCTCGGCTTCCTGTTCATGGAGCCGCGGGCGGCCGAGGTCGGCCCGGAGGCGTACATGGCCGAGCAGGCGGGCGTGCAGTCCTGAGCCGCGCCGGGACGAGGGGACGGATCTGAGATGGCCGCGCGCAGCTACGGCCAGTACTGCGGCGTCACCACCGCCGTCGAGCTGATCGGCGAGCGGTGGGCGCTGCTCATCGTGCGCGATCTGCTCGTCGGGCCGCGCCGGTACACGGATCTGAAGCAGGGACTGCCGCGGATCCCGACGAACATCCTGTCCACGAGACTGAAGGAGCTGCAGGAGGGCGGCGTGGTGCGCCGGGTGCCGCTGCTCGGCTGCGGCCTGGTCTACGAGCTGACCCCGTACGGTCGGGCGCTCGAGCCGATCGTCCTCGCTCTCGGGCGCTGGGGGTTCCAGGCGATGGGCGATCCGGACGAGGGCGACGTCGTCACGCCCGACTCGCTCACCATGGCGCTGCGCACCGCGTTCCGGCCGGAGGCGGCCGAGCGGCTCGACGTCGAGCTGCACGTCGGCGACGTGGCGCTGCGGGCGATCGTGCGCGACGGCGCGCTCGCGGTGGCGCAGCTCGCGCCGCCCGCGCCGCCCGTGGGAGGGGTGCTGCCGGCAGGGGAGGCCGAGGCCGTGCTCGTCGCCGGCCCCGGCATCCGTCGCCTGATCGGCGGCGAGGTCACCCCTGCCGAGGCGATCGCGCAGGATCTCGTCGCCGTCGTGCGGGGGGAGGAGCGGATCCTGGACGTCTTCGCCCGCGTGTTCCACATCGATCCGGTCGCCGGTCTGGACGCGCCGGGATCCGCGAGAGATGCTTCGAATGCAGCGATGACCGGATAACGCGTGAAGGAGCTCACATCATGACCGGACGCATCATCATCGACCTGTTCACCACTCTGGACGGCGTCGCCCAGGCGCCGGGCGGTCCGGACGAGGACACCTCCGACGGCTTCCGCTTCGGGGGCTGGCAGGCGACTCTGCCCAGCCAGGCCGTCATGCGCAGCGTGACCGAGGGCATGCAGACCCTCGACGCGCTGCTGCTCGGCCGGCGCACCTACGACATCTTCGCGGGTTACTGGCCGGAGCACACGACCGGGCCGGAGGGGTTCATCGGGCAGCTCTTCAACCGCGTGCCGAAATACGTCGCGTCGCGCGACGCCGGGATCGAGCTCGGCTGGCAGGGCAGCACGCGGGTGGGCGACGACCTGGCGGCCGAGATCGCCGGGATGCGCGAGAGGCATCAGGACGTCCACGTGATCGGCAGCGTCGGCTTCGTGCAGACCCTGCTCGCCGAGCAGCTCTACGACGAGCTGCAGCTGTGGGTGTACCCGATCGTGCTGGGCCAGGGCAAGAAGGTGTTCCCGGACGGCGCACGCCCCGCCAACATGCAGCTGGTGCACGCTGAGAGCGGTGATGGCAGCACGCTGCTGCTGCGCTACGCCCCGCTGCCGGGCGAGCCGACGACGGGGATCATGGGCGGCTGAGCGCTCGCGGCGGGCGAGCGGGGACCTGTGTGTTACACGGATCCCTATATCGGTATTCATTCTGTATGCGACAACGACTCGCCGCGATATATTGATGTGCGCCTGGGCTCGATCAGGCTCCGGCCGGCTTGAGGGACGAGCGCGGCCGTTGACCCGATGAACGGAGGCGGATGAGCGCACGTGCGTCGTCCGCCGGTCGCAGAAGCGCGCCCGGTGCCCTGCTTTCGCTCTCCCGGCTCCTGACCCGGGAGAAGGCATCGCACGCCGACCACTCCTGGACCACCGGGTCCATCAGCGGGGTCGTCACCGGCGCCGCGGACGGTTCCCCCCTCGAGGGCGTCGCCGTGCGTGCGGCTCTTCCGGGCACGGGGATGTCGGCGTCCGTCCGCACGGCCGCCGACGGCTCGTACACGATCGAGGGCCTCGTCGCCGAGGGCTGGACCGTGTCCTTCGCCCACGAGTCCTCGGACTGGATCGGGCAGTACTGGAACGGGGCGGCCGAGCCATGGAGGGGCAGCCCGGTCCGCGTCGTCGCGGGCGAGACGGTGCCAGGGATCGACGCCGCGCTCCAGGCGGGCGGCTTCCTCGCCGGCTCCGTGCGCCGGGCCGCGGATGGAGCGCCGGTGCGCGGATCGGTCACCGCGCGCGGCGCGAGCGGCTCGTTCCGTGCCGCGATCCGCGACGACGGCTCCTACCTGCTGCAGGTGCGCCCCGGCGAGTACACCGTGTTCTTCGACTCGCTCGATCCGCTCACCTGCAACGAGTACTGGCCGGGAGTGGTCGCCGCGGGCAACGCGATCCCCGTCGTCGTCGCCGCCGGCAGCGCGATGCACGGGCTGGACGCCCGTCTGGCGTCGACCGCCACGATCACCGGGACGATCCGCGCGGGCGGCGCCCCCTGCCCGACCGCCTGCGTCGAGGCGTGGACGGACGGCGAACGGGTCGCACTGGCGTGGGCCCGGAAGGACGGCAGCTATCGCCTGACCGTCCCCGAGGGCACGTACAGCCTGGTCGCCCGGGGCGGGCGTCTTCCGGCGGTCGCAGCGCCGTACTCCGGCCGCACGGCGGCCGCGGGCGCGGCCTCGCTGGTGGCGACCGTGGCCGGGGTGCCGTGCCGCGCGGACTTCGATCTCGATCCGAGCCCGCCCACCGTCGTGCTGTCGTCGTCGACGGTCCGGCCCGGGGATGCGGTCGAGGTCACGGGATCCGGATTCCCGGGCGGAGAGCGCGTCACGGTCACGCTCGATGAGGCGCTGACCCTCGCGACGGTCGAGGCGGGGGAGGGTGGAATCGTCTCGGCCGCGGCCGTGATCCCGGCGGACACGGAAGCCGGCGAGCACGTGATCGGCCTCACCGGATCGTTCTCCGGAGTCGCCGGCAGCGCTCGCGTCACGGTCGTCTCCCCGGACGAGGAGTCCGTGCCGACCCCGGCCGCTCACGCCTGACGGGTGTCGATGCGGGGCGGCCGACGTCGTGGTGCCCGGAGTCCGGTGCTCGGAGTCCGGGACGTGACTGCAACGACATCTCCCTCAGACTTTGCTGGGAGAAACCTATGGTACTAGTGTGAATCCGTGCCCGGGGGGACCGGGTTCGGCTGACGCCCGACGACGGGGCGGCCATTCACTCGAGGGGGACAACGATGCCCACACGCACGCCCGGACGCCGCGGATGGAAGAGCGCGCTGACCGCGCTGCTCGCCGCCGCGCTCATCTTCGCCGGCGCAGGAGCCGCGCATGCGGACTTCACGACCGGATCCATCAGCGGGACCGTCACCCGCTCGTCGGACAGTCTGCCCGTCGCCGGCATCACCGTGTCGGCAGGGCCCCGGTGGGCTGTCACGGGCGCGGACGGGACGTACACGATCGACGGACTTGCGCCCGGAGACTACAAGGTCACGTTCGCCCAGAGCTCGGAAGACTACATCACGCAGTACTGGCACGGCGCTTCCACCTGGAACGCCGGCACGCCCGTCACCGTGGTCGTCGGTGAGACGACGACGGGCATCGACGCCGTGCTGGCACCCGTCGCCTCGATCTCCGGAACGATCCGGGTGGACGGCGCGCCCTTCCACCGCGCTCGCGTCGAGGCCTGGGCGAACGGCGAGTTCGTCGCGATGGCCTGGGCCTGGCAGGACGGCACCTACCATCTGAGCGTGCCGGCGGGCACCTACACGCTCGTCGCCAAGGGAGATGAGTTCCCGGTCGTGGAGCCGCAGTACTTCGACCACTCGAGCACCGAGGCCGGTGCGACGACGGTCACGGTCACCGCGGAGGAGCCCAGGACCGGCGCCGACTTCGACATGACGCGCATGCACGCGCCCGTCGCACTGTCCACCGGCACGGTCCACCCCGGCGACACGATCACGGTGACCGGGTCCGGTTTCGTGCAGGGGGAGTCGGTCGGGATCGTCCTGCACTCCACGCCGGTCACGCTCGCGACGGTCACCGCCGCTTCTGACGGTTCCGTCTCGGCGACGGTGACGATCCCCGCGGACACCGCGGTCGGCACGCACCAGATCGTGCTCACCGGCGTCTCCTCCACCCTCGACGGCAGCATTCCGCTCACCGTCGCCGCGGCGCCCGCAGCCGGCGACCCCGCGCAGGGCGACCAGGGTCAGGGCGGACAGGGCGGAAACAGCCAGGGCACCGGCTCGGCAGCGGCGACGCTCGCCGAGACCGGCTCCGAGATCCCGGTGTTCGCCGTCATCGCGGCCGCGATCATGCTGCTGCTCGGAACCGCGCTGATCCGCGCCCGCCGCCGGGCCTGAGCCCGGGCCGCGCCGACTGCTGGCGGACTGACCCCGGTCAGCCCGCCAGCAGTCGTTCGAGCACGGCGGCCACGCCGTCCTCCGCGCTCGAGAGCGTGACCTCGGTCGCGGCGGCGAGGGCATCGGGCTCGGCGTTCGCCATGGCGACGCTGCGGCCGGCCCACCGAAGCATGGCGACGTCGTTGAGCGCGTCGCCGAACGCGAGCACCTCGGACGAGTCGATGCCGAGGCTCCCGCACAGCTGAGCGAGCCCGGTCGCCTTCGTGACGCCCTCGGCCATGACCTCGACGAACGGGGCGCCGGAGAGCGTCGCCTCGAAGCCGGTCGGATCCAGCTCGCCGAGCGTCGCGAAGACCTCCGTCGTCGGGATCGTCCGGTGCCGGATCACGAGCTTCAGGCTCGGCGCCGCCAGCACCTCGTCGAGCGGGACGGCGCCCATCGTCGCGGGGTCGCGCTTGTGGTCGCCGTGCGCCGCGACCTCGGCGTAGCCCTCCTGCGCGACGAAGACCTCGCCGGCCTCGCGCACGCTCGCGTACAGCAGATCCGGGATCCGCTCCGCCAGTTCGCGCGCGATCCGCTGCTGCACCGGCACCGCGATCTCCTCGGCGAACAGCCGCTCCTGCGTCGTCAGGTGGATCGCGTACGCGCCGTTGCCGCACAGCGCCCAGCCGTCGAAGCCGGCCTCCTCCGAGATCGCGCGCAACCCGATCGGCTGCCGCGCCGTGACCGGCACGACGACGATCCCGGCGACCCGGGCGGCGTCGAGAGCGGCACGGGTGCGCGCGGTCACGTGGCCGGTCTCGTCGAGCAGCGTGCCGTCGAGGTCGGTGGCGATGAGGCGGATCGCCGCGCCCTGCGCCTCGGCGGCGCGCCCGCGTCCGGGGTCGGCGGACCCGCGGACCGAGGGATCCGCAGGGAGGGCCGAGACGTCGGTCATGGTCAGGCGAAGATCATCGGCAGGTCGTCGTCCTCGGCGGTCCCCGCGAGGTTCAGGTCGACGACCACGGGGACGTGGTCGCTGGGCTGCTCGCCCTTGCGCTCGTTGCGGTGGATCGCGGCACCCTGCACGGCATCGCCGAAGGCCTTCGAGCCGAGCACGAAGTCGATCCGGATCCCCTCATTGCGGGGGAACTTCAGGCGCTGGTAATCCCAGTAGGTGTAGCCCTCGGGCAGGATCGGGCGCACGACGTCGTGCACGCCGGCGGACTCCAGGGAGAAGAACGCCGCGCGCTCCTCCGGCGAGACGTGCGTGGACGTGCCCACGACGATGTCGGGATCGCCGTTGTCGTGGTCGAACGGGATGATGTTGAAGTCGCCGACGAGGGCGAGCGGCAGGCCGGGCGACGCGGCGAGCTCGGCCGCGGTCGCGGTGCGCAGCGCCTCGAGCCAGTGCAGCTTGTAGGCGAGGTGAGGGTCGCCGAGCGACCGGCCGTTCGGCACGTACAGGCTCCACACTCGCACGCCGTTGATCATCGCGCCGATCGCGCGCGCCTCCTGCGGCGCGTTCGGGCCCTCGTGGCCCTTCGCGAAGCCGGGCATGCCGTCGAACGCGTGGCGGACGTCGGTGATCGGCTCACGGCTCGCGATCGCGACGCCGTTCCACTGGTTCAGGCCGTGCACCTCGACGTGGTAGCCGGCGTCCTCGAACGGGCCGTACGGGAACTGCTCCGGCTTGCACTTGATCTCCTGCATGGCCAGCACGTCGATGTCCTCGCGCACGGCGAACTCGACGGTGCGGGCGACGCGGGTGCGGATGGAGTTGACGTTCCAGGTGGCCAGGCGCATGGATCCAGCCTACGGGCGACCGGGGACATCGCCCCGCCGTCGGACGGCTCCCCGCTCGGGCCCGCCTGCCCAGGCCGCTCCCGCCCGCCCGCCCAGGCAGCTCCCGCCCGCCCGCCCAGGCAGCTCCCGCCCGCCCGCCCAGGCAGCTCCCGCCCGACCGCGCCCGCTCTCCCGGTTTCGAGGCGCGATGTCTGCCGCATCCGGACCCGATATCGAGCGAACTTCGCGCTTCGAAACCGGCAGGGTGTTCGGGAAGCGCGGGGATCCGCGGGGCACCCGCATGCGTTCCGTATGGATCCGGTACCCGGCCCGAGACCCGGACGCAGGGTGGAGCCATGGTCATCGAACAGCGATCCGCGTTCCCGGAGGGGACCCCCTCCGGTTCCGCGAGGGTGCGCGCCCCGCGCACGCACCGCCCTCGCCTGCACTGGGGGTACCTGTCGCGCACGGTCAGCCGGTACGGCGTCGTCTCGAGCCTGCTCGTGATCTACCCGCCCGAGGCGTCGGAGCGGGATCGACGGCGCGCGGAGATCTCCCGCTGCTATCCGCCCGTCGCGGGAGGCGCGGGCCTCATCCTCTGGATCGCGCTCACCGCGGTCGGCGTCCCGCCGCTGGCCTCCGCGCTCCTGCTCGGCGCGCTGCTCGTCGCGGCGGGGGTCGCCCTCGCCCGGAGCACGCGAACGGTGCGGCGCGCGGCCGCCGCGCTCTGGTCGTGCAGCCCGATGCGCGGGGAGAGCAGCGAGCAGGGCGAGCACCGGCGCCGGCTGGACGCCCTCGCCGACACGATCCAGGCCGCGAGTCTCGCCTACCGGTCCGGCGCGATGGATCCGGGCCGGTTCGAGCGGATCTGGCACTCCGCCTACGCGCACGCCGCGGCGACGAGGCCCGGCCCGCGGTGGGTCGAGGCGCAGGTGCCCGCACACTGACGGCGGGGACGCCGGCGCGAAGACGCCGAGAGGCGGGCGGGCCCGGGTGGATCCGCCCGCCTCTCGATGGCAGGGCCTCGGGGCCGCGGCTTACGCCGTGACCGCTGCGGCCTGCTCGGCCTTCTTCTCGCGACGCAGGCCGTGCAGCAGCGGCTCGGTGTAGCCGCTCGGCTGCGCGGCGCCCTCGACGATCAGGCGGCGGGCAGCGGTGAACGCGATACCCGGCTCCTCGCCCTCGGCGAACGCGAGCGGCTCGTAGTTCGGGTCCCCGGCGTTCTGCTCGTCGACCACGACCGCGAGACGCCGCAGGCTGTCGTCGACCTGCGCCTCGGTGATCACGCCGTGGAGCAGCCAGTTCGCCAGCAGCTGGCTGGAGATGCGCAGCGTGGCGCGGTCCTCCATCAGACCGATGTCGTGGATGTCCGGGACCTTCGAGACGCCGATGCCCTGGTCGATCCAGCGCACGACGTAGCCGAGGATCGACTGCACGTTGTTGTCGATCTCCTCGGCGACGACCTCGGGCGTGAGCGCGCCCTCGTCCGCGAGCGGCGGGACGAGCAGGCGGTCCAGTGCGCTGTCGTCGACCGGCGGCAGCGTCGCCCGCACGGTGAACGGGTCGACCTCGTGGTAGTGCAGCGCGTGCAGCGTCCCGGCGGTCGGCGAGGGCACCCACGCGGTCGAGGCGCCGGCGAGCGGGTGCGCGATCTTCTTCTCGAGCATGTCGTGCATGAGGTCGGGCTCGGCCCACATGCCCTTGCCGATCTGCGCGCGTCCGCTGAGACCCGCGGCGACGCCGATCGCGACGTTGCGGTCCTCGTAGGCCTTCATGAACGGCTGGGCCTTGATGCCGGCCTTCGGCAGGAACGGGCCGGCGTGCAGCGAGGTGTGGATCTCGTCGCCGGTGCGGTCCAGGAAGCCGGTGTTGATGAACACGACCCGGTCGGATCCGGCGGCGATCGCGGCGGCGAGGTTCGCCGAGGTGCGGCGCTCCTCGTCCATGATGCCGACCTTCATGGTGCGCGCGGGCAGGCCGAGGAGCTCCTCGACGCGGCCGAACAGCTCGGTGGCGAACGCGACCTCTTCGGGGCCGTGCATCTTGGGCTTGACGATGTACATCGAGCCGGTGCGGGAGTTGCGGCCGCGGTTCGGGCCCTCGAGCTCCGGCAGCGTGCCGAGCGCAGTCATGATCGCGTCGACGATGCCCTCGAACACCTCTTCGCCGTTGCGGTCGAGCACGGCGGGCGTGCGCATCAGGTGGCCGACGTTGCGGATGAACAGCACGGCGCGGCCGGGGAGCGTGATCTCGCCGCCGTTCGCGGTGCGGTAGGTGCGGTCCGGGTTCAGCGCACGTGTGAACGTGCGGCCGCCCTTGGTGACGGACTCGGTGAGGGTGCCGTCCATGAAGCCGCGCCAGTTGCGGTAGCCGAGCGCCTTGTCGTCGCCGTCGACGGCCGCGACCGAGTCCTCGAGGTCGAGGATCGCGGTGAGCGCGGACTCCAGGATGATGTCCTGCACGCCGGCGGCGTCGGTGCTGCCGATCCGTCCGGTGCGGTCGATGAGGATCTCGGCGTGCGTGCCGTTCTGCACCAGCAGCACCGCGCCGGGGGCGTCGGCGTCGCCGGTGTAGCCCACGAAGCGGGCGGGGTCGGCGAGGCGGCGGTCGCCGGCGGCGGTCGAGACGACGAGGCCGTCCGCGTCCACGCGGTAGCCGGTGGCCTCGGTGTGCGAGCCGTCGGCGAGCGGGGCGATGCCGTCGAGCAGGCGGCGGCCGTAGGCGACGACCGCGGCGGCGCGGGCGGGGTTGAACTCCGTGCCGGGGGCGAGCTCGCCGGTCTGGTCGATCGCGTCGGTGCCGTACAGGGCGTCGTAGAGGGATCCCCAGCGGGCGTTCGCGGCGTTCAGCGCGAAGCGGGCGTTCAGCAGCGGCACGACCAGCTGCGGACCGGCCAGGGTGGCGATCTCGGGGTCGACGTTCTCGGTGGTCACGCTGACCGACTCGGGGACGGGGACGAGGTAGCCGATCTCGGTGAGGAAGGCGCGGTAGGCGGCCGGATCCGGCAGACCCGGGTTCGCGCGGTGGTACTCGTCGATCTTCTGCTGCAGCTCGTCGCGCTTGGCGAGCAGCGCCGCGTTGCGGGGCACGAGGTCGTGGACGATCGCACTCGCCCCCGCCCAGAACGCGTCGATGTCGCGACCGGCATCGGCAAGCGACGCCTCGGCGAACTCGACGATCGGCGCGGCGACCGACAGGTCCGCGCGGGAGAGGTACGAGGTCATAGTTCCATTCCTTCTGTGCGTGCGCCGAGGCGCTTCAGGGTTTCCAGGGCGATCTCGGCGTCGAGCGCCGGGGGTCCGCCGGCGATGCCGAGGCCGCCGACGTGGAGGTCGCCGAAGAAGATCGGGACTCCGCCGTCGATCGTGGTCATCTTGCCGCCCGTGCCGAGAGGCAGGGTCGCGGCGAGCGCCTCGGAGATCTGGCCGGTTCGGCGGCGGATCGAGGCGCTGCTGAAGGCCTTGCGCTGAGAGGTGTCGGCGCTGTGCGGCGTGGAGCCGTCGGCCATGCCGTAGGCGATGAGCGTCATCGAGGGGTCGGCGACGGCGGCCACGGTCGGCAGCCCTCGCTCGGCGCCGATCTCGAGGGCGATCGCCACAGCGCGTGCGGCCGTCTCGTACGTGATCGCGACGGTCTGTCGGTGCGTGGTGGACATCGGTGTCTCCTCGGCGTGATTTATCTCGATGTCGAGATTACTCTCGCGGCGAGATTACCACAATGTGAAGCTTAAGTTCCACCTATCGAAAGAACGAACGCGGATCCGCGGGGCGCGCTACCGGACAGACGGATCCGCGGTGCCGATCAGGATCCCGCGCGCGAGCACATGGAAATGCCGGTTGAAACCGAGGTAGGCGGGCGTCTCCCGACCGGTCAGATCGATCTCCGCGATGTCGAGCGCGTCGACCGTGAAGAAGTAGCGGTGCACGCCGGTGCCGGCCGGCGGAGCCGCCCCGATGTAGCGCGGCAGCCGCGCCTCGTTCGGGAGCGTGACCGCCGCGGCCGGCAGGGATCCGCTCTCCCCGTCGCCCGCATCGGCCGGCAGCGACCGCACGTCCGCGGGGATGTTCGCCACCGCCCAGTGCCAGAAGCCGGTGCCGGTGGGGGCGTCCGGATCGAGCACGCTCAGCGCGAAGCTCTTCGTGCCGGCCGGCGGCTCGCCCCAGACGAGGCCGGGGGACCGGTCCGCTCCGCCGCGCGATTCCGACCACGCCCACGCGGGCAGCGGCCCGCCGGCGTCGAAGTCGGGGCTCGACAGCTCCAGCGGCGGCACCGGCCTCAGCCGGGCGAGGGCGGCGTACGGATCGAGGTCGAGCATGGGGGATCCTCCCTGGTGTCTCCGTCTCGGGTCTCCGCCAGTCTCGCACCGTCCTCCCCGCCGGGCCAGGGGGATCCGCGGGCCTGGGCGCGGCGAACCCGCGTCCTAGACTGTGACCGTGACGCTCAGCACCCCTGAACTCGAAGCCGACCGCCAGGCCCTCATCGCCCTGATCAAGGACGAGGCGGTGTTCCACGGCGATTTCACGCTCTCCAGCGGCAAGAAGGCGACGTACTACGTCGACATGCGCAAGCTGACGCTCGACCACCGTGCGGCGCCCGCGATCGGCCGCATCGTGCTCGACCTGCTGCAGGGGCTCGACGGCATCCAGGCCGTCGGCGGCCTCACTCTGGGCGCCGACCCGATCGCCAACGCCGTCATGCACGAGTCCGTCCGCGCGGGCGCACCCGTCGACGCGTTCGTCGTGCGCAAGGAACCGAAGGACCACGGCCGCGGCCGTCAGATCGAGGGCGCCGACGTCACCGGCAAGCGCGTCGTCGTCGTCGAGGACACCTCCACCACCGGCGGATCCCCCCTGAAGGCCGTCGAGGTGCTCCGCAAGGCCGGCGCCGAGCCGGTCGCGGTGATCTCGATCGTCGACCGCAAGACCGGGGCGCAGGCCGCGATCGAGGCCGAGGGCCTGCAGTGGCTCGCCGCGATCGACCTCGACGACCTGGGTCTCGCACCGCAGTGATGACCTCGGGCGCGGACATCTGCACGATCGCGCGAGGTCTGCACGATCGAATCGCGGATCGGGTCGTGCAGACGTCGCAGGATCGTGCATCCGTCGCGGGTGACCGGGCGGAGCGGGCCGCATGACTGCGGTCGCGCTCGCCGTCGACGTCGGCGGCACCAAGCTCGAGGCCGCGCTCGTGCGCGACGACGGCAGCGTGGTCGACGGCACGCGCAGCCGCCGCCCAACCGGACCCGACGCCACGTTCGCGTCGATGCGGGCCGCGATCGACGAGGTGGTCGCGCACGCGCTCGCCGGTCTGCCCACGGATGCGGCGCTGCTCGGCGCGGGTGTCGGCAGCGCCGGCCCGATCGACCGCGAGCAGGGCACGATCATCCCCGTGAACATGCCGGGCGCCCGCGGGTTCGACCTGCGCGGAGCGGTCCGGGAGTCCGCCTCCGCGGTGACCGGGACGGATGTCCCGACGGTGTTCGCGCACGACGGCGGCTGCCTCGCGCTCGCCGAGTCGTGGCTCGGCGCCACCCAGGGCGCGGCCACGTCGCTGTCGATCGTCGTCTCGACGGGCGTCGGCGGCGGGTTCGTGATCGACGGCCGGTACATGCCCGGCGCCTCGGGCAACGCCGGCCACCTCGGCCAGGTGCACGCGACGCCCGAGCTCACGGTCGAGCAGGTCGCCTCCGGCCCCGCGAGCGTCGCCTGGGCGCGCACGCAGGGCTGGACGGGTGCTGCGGGTGAGGATCTCGCCCGCGACGCCAAGGCCGGGGATCCGATCGCCCGCGCCGCGATCGAGCGCTCCGCGCGCACCGTGGGCCTGGCCCTCGGCGACGCCTCGACCCTCGTGGACCTCGAGGTCGTCGCGATCGGCGGCGGCTTCTCCCGCGTCTCGGACGACTACGTCGAGCTCGTGCAGGCCGCGCTCGCGGAGACGGCGCAGCACGCCTACTCCCGGGGCACCCGGGTGGTGCGCTCGGGGCTCGGCGACGAGGGGCCGCTCATCGGTGCCGCGGCGCTGATCCTGCGGTAGCTGCCCTCGGGCGGTGCCCGTCGATCGCCTCGTTTCGTCTCGCTCCTCGCTGGTCGCGAATCGTCGTCAAAGCCCGGGAATGAGGGCGTGTCGCGACCAGCGAGCGGATGGGGCGGTGCCCGTCGATCGGCGGGGTCTGGAGATCGTTTCGTCTCGCTCCTCGCTGCGCTCGGGGCTCGCTCAACGACCGGATGAATCCTTGTCGTCCTCGTCCCACGGCCCCTCCCACCACGGGCCGTGGCCGTCGCCGCGACCGCGCCGGCCGCGGAAGAACTGCACGATCCAGACCGTGAGCGCCGCGAGCGAGATGAGCAGCAGCACGACGAGCAGCAGCTGGTTGTCGCCGGGGGTCATGGCCGCCTCCCCTCCGCGGCGTCGGCGGCGACCTTCGCGATCCGCGCGGCCCGGGTCTCCGGGCGCTTCGCCATCGCGATCTGCGTGAGCGCGAACTTCTTGGCCGAGGGAGGGAACGCGTCCCAGCCCGCACGCGCGGCCGGCGACGCATCCAGTGCGGCGGTGAGGTCGTCGGGTTCGATCCCCGCCTCCGGTCCGTCCAGCACGGTCCACGCGCCGTTCGCCTTCGCGGCCTCGATCGCGCGGATCCCGGCCGCTTCGAGCAGTCCGGCCGCCTCGAGCGCGGCCACGCGGGCCTTGTTCGTCGCCGCCCACCCGCTCGACGCCTGGCGCGGTGCGAACCACAGGCCGCCGATCCGCTCGTCGAAGCTCCGCACCGGCCCGTCGATCCATCCGAAGCACAGGGCCTGCAGGATCGCGTCCTCGTAGTCGATGTGCACGTCCTCGTTGCCGGGCCGCGGGCGCACCAGCCAGGCGCCGGCGGAGGAGGCGTGGTTCTCGGCGAGCCAGGCGCGCCAGGCTGCGGCGTCCGCCGCGACCACCCTGACCCCGTCGTCGAGCGCACCCATGGTCAGTCCGTCCCGGTGGGCGCTTCGACAGGCTCGGCGACCAGGTCGATCACGCCGCCGAAGATCTCGTCGGGGCGGAACGGGTACTTCTCCATCTCGGCGCGGTCGCTGATCCCGGTCAGCACGAGCACGGTGTGCAGGCCCGCCTCGATGCCGGCGACGATGTCGGTGTCCATCCGGTCGCCGATCATGCCGGTCTTCTTCGAGTGCGCGCCGATCTTGTTGAGCGCCGAGCGGAACATCATCGGGTTCGGCTTGCCGACCACGTACGGATCCTTGCCGGTCGCCTTCGTGATGAGCGCGGCGATCGCGCCGGTCGCGGGCAGCGGACCGTCGGCGCTCGGACCGGTGGCGTCGGGGTTGGTGACGATGAAGCGCGCGCCGCGCTCGATGAGCCGGATCGCCTTCGTGATCGCCTCGAAGGAGTAGTTGCGGGTCTCGCCGACGACGACGAAGTCGGGATCCGTCTCGGTCATGATGAACCCGGCCTCGTGCAGCGCGGTGAGGATCCCTGCCTCGCCGATCACGAACGCGGATCCGCCCGGCAGCTGCTGCTTCAGGAAGTCGGCGGTCGCGAGGGCCGAGGTCCAGATCCGCTCCTCCGGGACGATCAGGCCGCTCGAGCGGAGCCGGGCGGAGAGGTCGCGGGCGGTGAAGATCGAGTTGTTCGTGAGGACCAGGTACGGGATCCCGTCGCGCTCCCATCCTGCGAGCAGGTCGGCCGCCCCGGGCAGGGCGTCGTTCTCGTGCACGAGCACGCCGTCCATGTCGGTGAGCCAGCATTCGATGTCCGCGCGTTCGACCATGCGCCCAGCCTAGGACCGGACGGTTACGGGCGGATGTCGGGGCGGGCGATTGGCGCGGTGGGGCCGTGCGCGCCCGCCGGGGAGATGGATTCCGCTGCTCGCGGGGCGCGTGGAGGACCGGTTTCCATCTCCGGCGCGAACGTGCGGATGCGGGGAGATGGATTCCGCTGCTCGCGGGGTGCGTGGAGGAGCGGTTTCCATCTCCGGCGCGAACGCACGGACGTGTGAAGATGGATTCCGCTGCTCGCGGGGTGCGTGCAGGCGCGGTTTCCATCTCCGGGTCCGACGGGCGTGGGTTCGGGGCGAGGGTGCGAGCGGTGTGCTCGACCCGCGGCGGTCCCGGCGGGCCTCAGGCCGACAGCCACACGACCTCGGCCGCGCCGTCGGGCAGCGCCACGTCGGCGCCGCCGATCCGCAGCCCGTCCTCGAGCACCGTGACCTCGCCGCCGATCGCCACGCCCGCCGACTCGAGCGCGCGCAGCAGCTCCGGATCGCGGTCGTCCACGCGCAGCACGCGTCCGGAGTGCCCGGCCGGTGCATCGACCAGCAGCACGAACGGGGTGCGCTCGACCGCGCCCGCGGAGTCGGGGATCGCGTCGCCGTGCGGGTCGAAGCGCGGGTGCCCGAGCCGGGCGTCGATGCCCGCCAGCAGGCGGTCGCTGATCGTGTGCTCGAGGACCTCGGCCTCGTCGTGCACCTCGTCCCAGGCGTAGCCGAACTCGCGCACGAGCCAGGTCTCGATGAGGCGGTGCCGGCGCAGCATGGTCAGGGCGCGGCGCTCGCCGTCCTCGGTGAGCCGTACGGCGCCGTACGGCACGTGCGAGACGAGGCCCGACGCGGCGAGCTTCTTCACCATCTCGGTCACGCTCGACGGCGCGATGCCGAGCTTCGCTGCGAGCTGCGACGGGGTGATCGGCACCGGCTGCCACTCGGTGTGCGAGTACACCGTCTTCAGGTAGTCGTCAGCCGCGGGGGATGCCACGGATCCACCCTAGCCGGGGACCGGATCCGGATCCGCGGTCAGTGCCCGATCGCGGAGATCACCGCGAACGCGGCCTGCCCCGCGAAGAACATGATCGCGAAGCCGGCGAGGGCGCCGACGAGGGAGAGCCGGCCGTCGAACCCGTCGACCCCGCGCATGCCGATCGACCGGGCGCGGAACGACAGGATCAGCGTGAGCGCGCCGAGCACGAGCTGCACCCACGGGCTGCCGACCGGGAGCAGCTTCGGGACAGCGAGGAACAGGATCCCGAGCGCTCCGGTGACGATCGACGCCCAGGTGCAGATCCGCACGCCCCGCCGGGCCGCGGCGGCCGCCTCGGCCCTCTGCGCAGCGATCTGTGCGGCGGAGGGACGACGGGAGCGGGCCATCCCTCGAGCCTACCTGCGGCACCTGTGCGGATCCGGGCCTCGTGCCGTCCGATCGATCCAGGCCGGCGGTGGGGCGTAGCCGCATCGCGGGCGCGCGCGGGAGACTGGACGCATCCACCGGGATCCGCGCGTGCGGACGCAGGACGGGAGCAGACGATGTCCAGTGAGAACTTCACCGCGTTCCTCCGGCGGCTGCCCTCGGGCAGCGCCCGCCCGTCGCCCGAGAGCACCTGGCATGAGCGGGCCAAGAGTCAGCTCACCCTCGGCGAGCGATCGGCGGATCGACTGCGCAACGCGATGGGGAGCTGGGGGTTCGTGGGCGGGTTCGTCCTGTTCATGGCGGCGTGGTGGATGCTCAACACCGCCAAGACGACGGCGTGGGATCCTTACCCGTTCATCCTGCTGAACCTCTTCCTCAGCATGCTGGCGGGTCTGCAGGGCGCGATCCTGCTCATCGCCGCCAAACGGCAGGATGCGATCGCGGCGGCCCTCGCCCAGCACGACTTCGACACCAACGTCGCAGCCAAGGCCGACATCGAGGCGCTGCTCGAGATCAACCGGCGTCAGCTCGAGATGATCGCCGAGCTGCAGGGCATCGCGCAGCAGCTGCTGCCCCCGCGGGCGAGGGACGCGGCGCGGGCGGCGGGCACGCGGATGGCCGCCGAGAAGGAGGCCGAAGTGCAGGAGGCCGTGACGCGGGCGGCCGACGAGGCGGGTGGCGATCATCCGCAGGCCGGGCGGCCGGAGAGCGCGTAGGGACGACCGTCAGGATCCGGTCAGCAGCAGCCAGAGCAGCACGCCGTTCAGGGTGACGAGCAGAGCCGCGGCGACGATGCCGGCAATGGTCGTCCAGGGGCGGTTCACGTGCGCGCCGAGGGTGCGCCGCTGGGCGGTGAGCGCGACGAGGGGGATCAGCGCGAACGGGATCCCGAACGACAGCGCGACCTGGCTGAGCACGAGGGCGAAGGTCGGATCCACACCGAGGCCGAGGATCAGCAGCGCCGGGACGAGGGTGATCAGACGCCGGAGGGGCATCCGGATCCGCACCCGGAGCAGCCCGCTCATGATCTCGGCGCCCGCGTAGGCGCCGACTGCCGTCGACGCCAGGCCCGACGCGAGCAGCCCGACGGCGAACAGCACGCCCACGACCGGCCCGAGCTGCGCGGACAGCGCGGCGTGCGCGCCCTCGAGCGTGTCGGTCCCGGCGACGCCGGGAAGAGTCGTGGCGGCGAGCAGCAGCATCCCGACGTTCACGGCGCCGGCCACGACCATGGCGAGCGTCACGTCCCATCGGGTGACGGCGAGCAGCTGCGCGATCGGGGTCCGCGCGGGCCTGTCCGTGCTCGTCGCGCCGTGCGCGGGGGCGGATCCGAACCGGTCCCTGGTGAGCGCGGAGTGCGCGTAGATCGCATGCGGCATGATCGTCGCGCCGAGGATCGAGGTCGCCAGCAGGACGGATCCGGAGTCGGTGAAGCGCGGCATGAGGCCCGCGAGCGCCCCGGTCGGCGAGGGCGGCGCGACGACGAGCCCGGCGAGGAAGCCGAGGGCGATCACGGCGAGCAGCCCGATCACGACGAACTCGAACGGGCGCGCGCCGCGCCGGCCCTGCACCGCGAGCAGCAGCATCGACGCAACGCCGGTGATCGCGCCGCCGAGCAGCAGCGGGACGCCGAACAGCAGTTGCAGGGCGACCGCGCCGCCGATCACCTCGGCGATGTCGGTGGCCATCGCGACGAGTTCCGCCTGCAGCCAGTACGCCCGGCGCGCGGTGCGGTGGTGGAGGCGGTCGCCGAGCAGCTCGGGCAGGCTCTGACCGGTGACGACGCCGAGCTTCGCGGACAGGTACTGCACGAGCCACGCGATCACGTTCGCCACGAGGACGACCCAGACCAGCAGGTAGCCGTAACGGGCGCCGGCGGTCATGTTGCTGGCGACGTTGCCCGGGTCCACGTAGGCGACCCCGGCGACCAGGGCGGGCCCCAGCAGAGCCGCGCCGGGGAGGCCGGCCGCACGCGGCGCGCGCCCGCGTGCGGCGAGGGTCTCGGCGGATTTAGGCATGCCGAAATCCTAGCGCTGTTTTAGGCTCACCGAAATATCTGGATCGGGTGCCGGCCGTTACGCTGGCGGGATGCAGGATCCTGCGCATCGCGCCGCCGCCGACGGGGAGATGCCCGCCGGCCCCGTCTCCCACGGCGTCGGTCCGTGGCCCGGGGAGTGGCCGGTCGAGGCGCACTTCGATCCCGATCTGCTCGCGCACGGCGACACCCGCAACGTCGTCGACCGGTACCGGTACTGGCGGATGGAGGCGATCGTCGCCGACCTGGACACCCGGCGGCACCCGTTCCACGTCGCGATCGAGAACTGGCAGCACGACATGAACATCGGCTCGATCGTGCGCAGCGCCAACGCGTTCCTCGCCGACACCGTGCACATCGTCGGGCGCCGCCGCTGGAACCGTCGCGGCGCGATGGTCACCGATCGCTACCAGCACGTCGTGCACCACGAGGACGTCGCCGCCTTCGCCGCCTGGGCCGCGGCGGAGGGGATCCCGATCGTCGCGGTCGACAACACCGAAGGCGCCGTTCCGGTCGATCGGGCCGACCTCCCCGAGCGCTGCGTGCTGCTGTTCGGCGCGGAGGGGCCCGGGCTGTCGGAGGAGGCGCTCGCCGCGGCCGCGGGGCACGTCGAGATCACCCAGTACGGATCCACGCGCTCGATCAACGCGGGCGCGGCGGCCGCCGTGATCATGCACGAGTGGTGCCGGAGGCACGCCGGCCCCGCGGCCTGAGACGCCCGGTCGCCGAGCATGCCTGAGGCCCGGTCGCTGAGCCTGTCGAAGCGCGGTCGCTGAGTCTGTCGAAGCGCGTCAGTCGCGGTCGATGCCGAAGGTGTGCTTCATCAGGGCGTTGACATCGCGGTCGAGCGAGCGGATCTCGGTGCGGAGTTCGGCGATGTCTCCCTTGATCTCGGCGCGCAACCCGCCGATCTCGCCGCGCAACCCGCCGATCTCGCCGCGCACCACCCGGACGAACATCGTCGACACGATCGTGATCATGCCGAACATCCCCGCCGCGAACACGCCGATCAGCGTCCACACCTGCGGTTCGTTCATGGTCAGCACCCCTCCAGTGTCGCGCGGATCCATCCAGCGTGCCAGTGCCCCGGGCAGCGGTGGAGGCCCCGCCAGGATCGGTGCAGAACCGAGCCGTCACGCCGCCGGTGCAGGATCACACTCCGACGGTGAGCCACCGTCCGGTCCGCACGCGCAGGCCGAGCGTGGCGAGGCGCGCGCACAGGTAGACGCCGAAGAAGGCGACCGCGAGCCAGATGAGGCCGGGCGCGCCGTCCACCCGGGTCGCGGCGATGATCGCGAGCGCCGGCAGGAACGGCACGAGGTTGAGCCCGCCCGCGATCGCCAGATACCGAGCGTCGCCCGCGCCCATGAGCACGCCGTCGAGCACGAACACGATCCCGGCGATCGGCTGCGCGACGGCCAGCACGAGCAGCGCCGGCTGGATCAGCGCCGCGAGCGCCGGGTCTCCGGTGAACCCGAGCCCGATCACGCCCGAGAGCACGGCGATGAGCGCGCCGACGATCACACCGAACCATGCGCCCCAGGCGACGGTGCGGGCCAGCACGTGCCGCGCACCGTCGGGATCCGACGCCCCCAGGCTCTTGCCGATGAGCGCCTGCGCGGCGATCGCGAGCGCGTCCAGAGCGAACGCGGCGGCGGAGAAGATGGTGAACACGACCTGCCAGCCGGCGAGCTCGCGAGTGCCGATCCCGGTCGCCACGCCGACGGTCGCGAGCAGGGCGACGCGCAGGCTCACGGTGCGCAGGAACAGCCAGCCTCCGGAGCGGGCGGATCCGCGGATCCCGGACAGCTCCGGTGCGACCGAGGCGTCGTGCCGCCGTGCCAGCCGTCCGATCACGAGCACGTAGGCGCCGACCATCCCCCACTGCGCGACGACGGTGCCGAGCGCCGAACCGGCGATCCCCCAGCCGAAGCCGTAGATGAACAGCGCGTTCAGCAGGGCGTTCGCCGCGAAGCCGATCCCGGCGATCCACAGCGGCGTGACGGTGTCCTGCATGCCGCGCAGCAGGCCGGTCGCGGCGTAGACCACGAGCATCGCGGGCAGCCCCCACATCGAGGGCACGAGGTAGGCGCTCGCCTGAGCGGCGACGTCCGCGCTCGCACCGAACAGCCGCACGATGACGGGGACGAGGAAGGATCCGACCACCGCGAGCACAGCCCCGAGACCCAGGGCCAGCCACATCCCGTCGATCCCGACCGAGACCGCGTCGCCGTGCTCGCCCGCACCGAACCGGCGTGCGACCGCCGGCGTCGTCGAGTAGGCGAGGAAGATCATCAGGCCGACGACCGTCTGCAGGATCGCGGACGCGATGCCGAGCCCCGCGAGCGGAACCGTGCCGAGGTGGCCGACGAGCGCGGAGTCGACCAGGAGGAACGCCGGCTCCGCCACGAGTGCGCCGAGCGCCGGCACGGCGAGACGGAGGATCTCGCGGTTGAGGGTCACGGACGGCACCCCACGAGCCTAGAGGCGGGCAGGGACACGGGTCTTCGCGCTCCCGCTCGGACGACCCAGGCCGGAAGGAGCGCCCGAAGACGGGGTGCCGGAGCGCGGTAGCCGGCCTCATGGCGAGAGCGCCTTCGCGAGGGCTCGGCCGGTGTCGGGCCGGACTCTCGGCCGATGCCATCCGCCGTGCGGATCCCACCAGGCCGGTCCTCGGATCTCGGGGGTCCCACCGCGCATGCGGATCCTCCACCCGGAGATGTCGAGGGTGCGGTGGTGATGCCAGCACAGGGCGACTCCGTTGCCCGTGTGCGTGCGGCCGCCGCGGGAGTGCTCGGTGACATGGTGGATCTCGCACCAGGTCGCCGGTACGGGGCAGCCCGGGATCAGGCACTCCCGGTCCCGCAGCACGATCGCCCGGCGCTGGACCGCCGTGAAGATGCGGGCGGTCGTCCCGAGCGCGACGATCTGCCCCCGCTCGTCGAACAGCACGCGTTGCACGCCGCCCGCGCAGGCGGTGTGCCGCGCGACCCCGATGGGCGCGTCCCAACCGGTTCCCTCGACCGAGGCGCGACCGGTGCCGTTCGCGTAATCCTCCGCGGTGACGGACACGACCAGGGTCGGCGCGGCACCGCCCAGCGTCGGGAATCCGTCCGACGCGGCAGCCGCCGTGAGGATGGTCGCAAGCGCGTCATGACGCCTCTGCGCCGGGGTGCGCGGATCGACCGGATCCGGGAGGTCCGACCCGCCACCATCATCTGTGGCGAACACGACACCCGAGGGATCCGCGACGGATTCCTCGGCCCTCGGATTGAGCAGCGCATCGAACAGGCGCTGCAGCTGACCGGCGACGTCGGGAAGCAGCCCGCCGCTCACCGGAACCACCCCGTCCCTCGGCTGCCCCAGCGTCAGCCCGCGCTTGCGGTTCGCCAGCGCATCCGCGGGCTCGGATCCGTCCGGATCGAGCGCCAGCGCGATGTGGTGCGCGAGTGCCGACAGCTCATCCGTGGTCGGCGCAGGCCCGGGCCGGCCGGTGTCGTCCGCGAGATCGAGGCCTCGCGCCGAATCGGACAGCAGCCGGTCCGCCGCGGCACGCTCCTCCGCGCCGATCCGCTGCGCAGCGCGTTCGAGCGGCGCGGTCGCGGCGAGGAGCCCGGTGAGCGACAGCTCGCCGTCGCGCATCGCGTCGGCCAGCGCCTGGTAACGCGCCGGCAGGGTCTCGCCGCTGGACAGCTGGATCGCACCGTGCACGGCACGGGACGCGTGCACATACCGGCGGGCCGTGCCCGTGTCGACCCGCAGAGTCCGACGCAACAGCTCCGTCACGTCGCGGCACCCGGCGCGCGGAGACACCCGCTCGGCGGAGGACCGCGTGTCCCGATCCGCCACCTCGCCCGCCGCCGTGGTGATGAGCGCGTCCAGCCGCCGCTGCACCCGCCCTGCCGCGAGGACGAGCTCCACGAGATCCGAGGCGGCGAGGTCGTCGAGTCTGGGCTCGCGCACCCCGGCGAGCAGCGCGTCCAGCTGCTCGAGAACCGCGGTCGTGGTCGATGTCATGCCCCCATTCAATCGCGAGCCACCGACATTCGAACCCCAGATCAGGAGCAATATCCGATCTGTGGACAAGTCGCCGGAACGTGCCCCTGTGGAGGACGAGATCACGAGCGGGGAAGGCGCGAGAACGGCCGCCGGAAGGATCCCGGCCGTACCCTGGAAGGACGGCGGAGGAGGCCGCGTCATGACGGATCCGGATCACGCGCGCCGGGCGCAGGAGGTGCGCCGGCGCCAGGGCGAGGAGCGCCCCGCGCCGTCCGCGCTGAACGCCGAGACCATGCCCTCGCTCGTGGAGACCGCGATCCAGGTCGCCATGCGGCAGGGGCGGTTCGACGACCTGCCCGGCGCGGGCAAACCGATCCCGGGCCTCGGCGACCACCACGATCCGGACTGGTGGATCCGCCGCAAGATCGAGCGGGAGAACCTCACCGGCCTCGGCCCGCCGGCGCTCATGCTGCGGGTCGAGGATCGCGAGCTCGAGGCGCGACTCGACGCGCTGCCCCGCGAGCAGGACGTGCGCGCCGTGCTCGCGGACTTCAACCGCCGCGTGATCGAGGCCCGGCGTCAGCTGCTCGGCGGCCCGCCGGTGGTGACGAAACCACGCGATGTCGACGCGGAAGTCGAGGCGTGGCGGGCACGGCGCGTCCCCGCCGCGCCCGAACCGGCTCCACCCGCCCCGTCGAAGAGGCGCCGTTTCCGACGCGGCTGACGCCGCGCCCGGATCACGCCGAGCGCACCGCATCGACCCGAGGGCGGATCGCGCCGTCCGCACCGCGTCGACCCGGGCCCGGATCACGCCGTCCGCACCGCCGCACCCCGCCGCGCCCGCACGCGGCGCCACACCCACAGCGCTCCGAACCTCTCCGCCCCCGGCAGCACCAGCACCGCCGCCGAGAGCGCGACCAGCACCGGATACTGCGCGATGAGCTGATCCGACGACCAGTACAGCATCAGCGTGCCGATCGACCCGAGCGCGGCCAGCAGCGTGAGCACGCGGCCCAGACCGAGCACGAGCAGCACCCCGAGCGACACCTCGAGCAGCGGGATCGCGACCCCGAACAGCCCCGGCAGCGCCTGCATCACAGACCCCAGCGGGCGGAAGTAGAAGGGCGCGCGGCTGTTGCCGGCCGTTCCGTGCGCGACGAGGAGGATGTCGGCGGATCCGAATCCCGCGCGGTACTTCAGGATCCCCTCCTCCAGCCAGAGCACGCCGGCCGCGATCCGCGCCGCACCGCCGAGCAGCGCCGCGACGAGCATCCACGGCCGGGAGGAGCGCCGCCCGCCACCCGGGAGACGGCTCATGACAGCGCGGCGGCCCCGAACACCGCCTTGGCCTTGTCGCAGTGGATCACGACGTGGGTGTACATCGAGGTGTCCACGCCGCTGAGCATGAACGTCTGGGAGTCCTTGTCGAACGCGACGGCGTCGATCTCCTTGCCCGCCGAGACGGCGGCCTCGTCGGTGCCGGTGGTCAGGTAGACGTGCAGGTCGGGGCCCTGGTCGGAGGAGAAGCCGGTGAGCTTCAGCTCGGATCCCGAGACGGTGACCATGCCCTTCACGCTCTTGCCGTTCAGGCCCATGAAGGTGCCGGTCTTCTGCATGTCGTGCATGCCCGAGGGCATGGGCGAGGCGGACGTCGCCGGAGCGGCGGGCGCGGAGGACGGCGAGGACGGGGAACTGCATCCCGCCAATGAGAGGCCGAGGGCGAGGACGGCCATGGGGATGAGTGCGGTCTTGCGCATGAGTGCTCCATTCACGGCGGGCGGCGCGCGTTGCGGGCCGTCCGGATTCGAGGCCGGTCGGCCCGGGGACACAGGTGACGCTAGGCGGGTCGCACCCTGTGGAACCGACTTCTTTCGAGGCCGTAAGGATCCGGATCCTGGCGCGGCGGGCGGGGCTAGCCTCGGAACATGAACGACGGGATCGCGGCAGGTCCGCCCGCGCCGCCGGCGGATCCCCCCGCGGTGCTCCCGCGGGTGGTGATCGTCGAGGACGACCCCACCGTGCGCGCCGCGGTCGAGCGCTACCTCGCCGCGAACGGCTACTGGGTCGACGGCTTCGGCGACGGCGTGAGCGCGCAGCGATCCGTCCAGGCGGATCCCCCCGACGTGCTCATCGTCGACCGCATGCTGCCCGGCCTCTCCGGCGACGAGCTGGCGCGCGACGCCCGCGCGCGCTCGGCCGTGCCGATCATCATGCTCACGGCGCTCGGCGAGGTCGAGCAGCGCATCGAGGGCCTGGAGACCGGCGCCGACGACTATCTCGTCAAGCCCTTCGCGCTGCGCGAGCTGCTGCTGCGGGTCGGCGCGCTGCTGCGTCGGTCACGAGCGGCCGCGGCCCCGACGCGGGAGATCGTCAAGGGCGACTTCCGCCTGGATCCGGCCCGCCGCCGCGTGCACGTGCGCGGGGCGGAGGTGCCGCTCGCCACCCGCGAGTACGAGCTGCTCGCCCACCTCGTGCAGCACGACGGCGAGGTGCTCTCGCGCGACGACATCCTGCGCGAGGTCTGGGGCTGGTCCTTCGGCGAGGCGTCGACCGTCACCGTGCACGTGCGCCGGCTGCGGGAGAAGATCGAGCGGGATCCGCGCCACCCGCTGCACCTGCTCACCGAGTGGGGTGCCGGGTACCGGTTCTCGGCGGACGGATCCGGACCGTGAGGAGTCGCTCATGATGCCTCTCGACGCACTCGACGTGCTGCTGATCGTGCTCACCGCGCTCGGCTGCGCGGCGGTGGTCGCGCTCGTCGCGGTGCTGATCCTGCGCCGGGCGCGGCGGGCGGGCGTGACGTTCCGGCTGGTCGTCGTCGGGGTCGCGTCGGTGCTCGCCCTGGCGACGGGCGTGATGGCGATCTCCGCCGAGATGTACCTCTCGGCGCACGACTTCACCATCCTGGTCTGGGTCGTCGGGGCGGCGCTGCTGTGCGCGGTCGCGACCGCGTGGATCACGGCGCGGGCGGCGCGGTCGTCGGTGCAGGAGCTGTCGGCCGCGGTCCGCCGGGTCGGCGAGGGCGACGTCGTCGACGGCGGTCGCAGCGGCTGGCGGGAGTTCGACGAGCTCTCCGCCGAGCTCGCCGAGGTGTCGGCGAAGCTCAGCGAGGCGCGAGCCGAGCTGGAGCGGCTGGACTCCGACCGCCGGCGCTTCCTCGCCTGGATCTCGCACGACCTGCGCACCCCGCTCACCGCGATCCGCGCGCTCGCCGAGTCGGCCGAGGCGGGGCTCGCCGATCCGGACGCGTTCCCCGGCCAGGTGCGCGCCCAGGTCGACACGATGGGCCGGATGGTCGACGACCTGTTCGAGCTGTCCCGGATCACCTCGGGCTCGCTGCGGCTGCGCACCGAGCAGGTCGAGCTGCTCGACGTGGTGTCGGACGCGGTGGCCGACGTCCGCGCCGCGGCGGGGGAGCGCGGGGTGCGCATCGTGCAGGAGGGCATCGACGGGCACGTGCTGTGGGCGGATCCGCATCAGCTCACCCGGGTGATCGTGAATCTGCTCACGAACGCCGTGCGACACGCACCTGCCGGATCCGAGATCCTCGTGTTCGCGGAGTCGCCGTCGCCGCACCGGCTCGTGCTCGCGGTTCTCGACCGGGGTGCGGGCGTGGCGGTGGAGGACCTGGACCGGATGTTCGAGGTCGGCTGGCGTTCGGATCCGTCGCGGGGCGGAGCAGGCGCCGGAGCCGCGGTCGACGCGGTCGCCTCGGGGGCGGGCCTGGGTCTGGCCATCGCGCGCGGCCTCGCGCGAGCGCACGGCGGCGACGTCTTCGCAGAGCACACCGATGACGGGTTCTGCGTGAAGGTGCTGCTGCCCGTGGCGCCCGAGTCCTGACCGTGCACCGGGACGTGCGCAGGCTGTCCGCCACGTTCAGGAGACTCATTGGGTTTTCGACAGAAATATTGGTCTACTGACATCTTGCGTAAACGGATGCCCAGGGTCCACTATATGTTCATTGATGCGGCGTGGGCTGGGGAAAACCCTCGCTATCACTGGGGAACTCTCACTTGGGGGAGATCTGCACGATTCGGCCGTGTCATTTATTGACCCGAAAGGTGCAATCATGCTCAAGGCATTTGTCAAGGCGCAGGCGTTCCTGAACTCGCTCCAGGCGGAGGAGGAAGGCGCGACCGCCGTGGAATACGGCCTCATCGTCGCCCTCATCGCGGTGGTCATCATCGCGGGCGTCACGCTGCTGGGGAAGAACCTTCTGGCTCTCTTCAACAACATCGCCGGCGCGATCTAGTCGCGGGCTTCGCGATCCGAAGTGGCGGACCGCTCGCTCGGTCCGCCACCCGGTCGCCCGCTCCTGCGGAGCGGGCCACGAATGTCGTGTCGTCAGGGGGATGTCATGAAACGGATGCGTGAGGATCGCGGCGTTGCGGCGGTCGAATTCGCGATCCTGCTCCCGGTGCTCATCTTGTTGATGTTGGGCATCTTCGAGTTCGGACGGCTGTTCAACGAGCAGGTCACAGTGACCAATGCGGCCCGCGAGGCCGCTCGGGTGATGGCGATCGCGGACGATCCGTCCGCCGCCGCCGCGGCAGCCGTGCACGCCGCAGCGCCGAGTCTGAATCCCGGCCTGACGTCCGGTGAGGTGAGTCTGAATATCACCTCGTGCAAGAGCAATCCCGGAAAATCGGTGGTGGCGACCGTCACTTATCCGGCTCAACTGCTGTTTCCGGGATTCTGGAAATGGGCGACGGGAAGCACTCTGACGCTCACGGGATCGGGGCAGATGATATGCGGTGGCTGAGAGATCTTCTCCGGGAGCAGCAGGGGGCGACCGCGGTTTTCGTCGCGCTTCTGATGGTGCCGCTCCTCGGGATCGGCGCGATCGCCGTCGATGTCGGTGCGCTCTTCGCCGAGCGCGCACAGTTGCAGGACGGCGTCGATGCGGCCGCGTTCGCGGTGGCGTCGTCCTGCGCGAAGAACGTGGCGACCTGCGGGGTGAACGCGCAGGCGCTCGCGCAGCAGTACGTCACCGGGAACGCGTCGATCCCACGGGGTGCGACGGCGAACAACCCGGTCATCAACCTCAATGCGAACACCGTCACGGTCACGGCGCAGACGAATGTCAACCACATTCTCGCGGGCGCGATCGTCGGCGGCAGCAGCGAGAAGGTCACCGCGTCCGGATCGGCCCAATGGGGCACCCCGATCGCCGGGAAGACGCTGCCGCTGGCAATCGGTCTGTGCGAATTCGCCGTGCATCCGCCGACGGATCCGAGCAATCCGAACCCGATCAAGATCCTCGTGCAGTACAACACCCAGGCGCGCGCCGGATGTGATCCGACCTATGCTCCGGGCGGCTTCGGCTGGCTCAATGCGACGGCCTGCGTGGCGAACATCGACTTCACCGCCGGCTCGATCTGGGTGAAGGGCCAACGGGGCAACAGCATCGCGCAGAGCGGATGCACGGAGGCGGGCAACATCGCTCCCCTGCGCGGCACCACCGTGCTGATCCCGATCTACGACTCGTTCAAGCAGGTCAATCAGACCTGCACCGAAGCGAACGTCCAGAACGGCGGAACGATCTGCTTCCACCTCCTGGAGTTCGCGGCCTTCAAGCTCACCGGATTCAAGCTGTCGGGCAGCAGCGCCTACGTCGATCCGACGGCGCCGGCGTGCAACGGCAGCTGCCGAGGGCTCCAGGGCTACTTCCTGAAGTACGTCGCGGTCAGCGACGCCTTCACGCTCGGCAACGGGGGACCGGGCTCCGACGGGTTCCAGGTGGTCCAGATGATCATCACGCCCTCGGAGATGTCCAGTCTCACCGGCCACTGATCCGTCCCCGCAACCCTTAACCAGCCGGGCTCCGACTTCGTTTCCCGGCACCGATATATCGAAAGGACCGACCAATGAAGACCAGGATCATCGGTGCGATTCTCGCCCTCGTCCTCGCCGCTGTCGGCGCCTTCTTCCTGATCACGTACGTGCACGGCGCGGACGCCCGGGCACAGCTGGGTGCGCAGCTCACCGACGTGTACATCGTGAAGACGGAGGTCCCGCGCGGGACGCCGGGGGATCAGATCAAGGACTACGTCACTTCCGACAGCGTGCCGAAGCGCAACGTCGTGCCGGACGCGGTCACCGACCTGTCCAAGCTCAACGGACTTCTGGCGTCCGCCGACCTGCTGCCGGGCGATCAGCTGAGCTCCGCCCGGTTCGCGAGCTCGGAGAACCTCGCCGGCTCCGGAGACATCCCCGTACCCGCCGGCATGCAGCTGCTGTCCTTCTCGCTGCCGGCCGATCGCGTCGTCGGCGGACAGGTCAAGGCAGGCGATCACATCGGACTCATCTCCACGACGGACCCCGCGCAGAGCGGGGGCGTCCACGTGGGCTATCCCGATCCGATCGACCCCGTCACCCGGTTCACGTTCCACGGAGTGCTGGTCACTCGGGTTCAGGGCCTGGTGAAGACGTCGAAGGACGGCTCGAACGGCTCGACGGGAGACCAGCAGTCGAGCACCACGGTCATGCTGACGATCGCCCTGAGCGCGAACGACGCGGCACGCTGGGTCTGGTACACCGAGGGCGTTGCGGGCAACTACGCGCACATGTGGCTGACCCTGGAGAACGCCAAGACCAGCAACAGCGGTGCTGGCCCGATCACATCCGGGAACGCAGGATGAGTACGCCATTCCTGCTGGTCAGCAGGTCCGCCGAGTTCGAAGCGCGTCTGCGGGGTCTGCTCGGCGGCCGACTCCTCATCGTGCCCGGCGCGTTCCTGACGTTCGGTGCTCCGACCGTCGCCGAACAGATCGACGGCGAGCCGAAGATCGCGTTCATCGGACCCGTCGTGAACTACGAGGAGACGCTGTCGCTGGCCAACGAGTTCACCGCCCGGTTCCCGGACCTCGCCCTCGTCGTCGTGCGGGAGCAGCGGGGCGACCTCGAGGACTGGGTCGACGAGCTGCACCTGCAGGCGGTCGTCAGCCCGCTCGCCGACGACGATCAGCTCAAGGCGTCGATCGCCGAGGTGGTGCAGTGGATGCTCGCCGAGGGGAGGGCGACCGTCGGCGAGTTCCGCCCTCGGCCCGCCGCCGACGCGGACGACCTGTCGAGAGCGTTCGCCGAACTCATGGGCGACGTGGACCTCGAGGAGGTCGGCACCGCGATCGAACCGCCCGTCGAGGAGGAGCCCGCCGAGCCGGAGACCCCGCAATGGGAGTTCCCGCCGCTCGTGTCCGGCAAGCGCCCCGAGGCCTTCGCGGTCGTCGCTCCCAAGGGAGGGCAGGGCAAGACCACGATCTCGATCAACCTCGCCGCAGGACTGGCGAAACTCGCCCCGAACTCGGTCGTGCTGGTCGATGCCGACACCCAGTTCGGCGACATCTCCGCCGCCCTGGATCTGCGCCCCGAGGCCACCATCGTCGAGGCGACCTCGGACTCCGCGGCGGACGAGCTCATCCTCAAGACCATGCTCACCCACCACAGGGACAACTTCTTCGTGGTGGCCAGCGCGCCCTCGCCCGAGCTCGGTGACGAGATCCCGCCGCAGGCCCTCGCCCGCCTCATCCAGCAGCTGCGGGGCATCTTCCGCTACGTCGTGGTCGACACCACCCCGGGCCTGGGGGAGCAGACCCTCACGGTGATCGAACAGGTCACCGATGCGGTGTTCGTGGCGAACTTCGGCGTCCCGTCGCTGCGCGCACTGCGCACCGAACTCGAGATGCTGCGCACGCTCGACCTGCTGCCGGCCAACCGGCGCATCGTCGTCAACCAGAGCGAGAAGAACGTCGGCATCACCGTGAAGGACGCCGAGCAGATCATCGGCGCCCCGGTCGACGTCGAGGTGCCGCGATCGAGCGCCGTCGTGCTGGCCAGCAACCGGGGCGTGCCGCTCATCGACGACGATCCCAGGGATCCTGCCGCCCGTGCGCTCTCCATCCTGGTCGCCCGCGTCGGCCACGACCCGAATTCCCGCTCACTCAGGAGGCAACGCAGATCATGACTCTCTATGACCGCCTCAACGCCCGGCGCGCCGCCGAGGCGAACGGCGCCCTGCCGGTGATCCCTCGGCCCGCACCCGTCGAACCGGCTCCGCTGGTCGAACAGGCGCCGCCGACCGCGCCGGAGCCCGCCCTCATCACCGCCGATCCGCCGACCGCCGGTCACGACATCGGGTCCGACGTCGTGACCGACGAGGCCCCGCCCGCCGGGGCCGCCGAGGCCACCGCTTCGGCAGCCGCGAGTCCGTCGGCGGACGCATCGGCTCCGGCCCGCGAGCACGTCGTGGACGCGCTCGCCGGGGTGAAGGAGAAGGCCGCGCAGGAGCTGTTCGGCCGCATCGGCACCCGGCTCAACGACTCCTCCCTCACCGAGGAGCAGCTGCACGACCTCGCCCGCAAGGAACTGGCCGAGATCGTCGCGGCCGAACAGCTTGCGCTCACGGTCTCCGAGCGCAACAGGCTGATCGACGACATCGGCGCCGACGTGCTCGGCTACGGTCCGCTCGAGCCGCTGCTCGAGGACGACAACGTCACCGAGATCATGGTGAACCGCTTCGACCAGATCTACGTCGAAGTGCGCGGCCGGATCCTGCCCGTCGCCGCGCGGTTCACCGGTGAGCCGCAGCTGCGTCGCGTGATCGAGCGGATCGTCGCCCGGGTCGGGCGCCGCATCGATGAGGCCTCGCCGATGGTCGACGCGCGGCTCGAGGACGGATCGCGCGTCAACGCGGTGATCCCTCCGCTCTCCGTGGACGGCTCGTCGCTCACGATCCGGAAGTTCGCCGCGACGCCGTACACCATCAACGAGCTCATCGGGTTCGGTTCGGTCAGCAACGAGGTCGCGGCCGTGCTCGATGCGGCCGTCAAGGCGAAGCTGAACGTGATCGTGTCGGGCGGAACCGGCACGGGCAAGACGACGCTGCTCAACGTGCTCTCCGGGTTCATCCCGGGCGATGAGCGCATCGTCACGATCGAGGACGCCGTCGAACTGCAGCTGCAGCAGGACCACGTGGTGCGGCTCGAATCCCGCCCGCCCAACATCGAGGGTCGTGGCGAGGTCACGATCCGCGATCTCGTCCGCAATTCGCTGCGTATGCGCCCCGACCGCATCGTCGTCGGCGAGGTGCGCGGCGCCGAGTCGCTGGACATGCTGCAGGCGATGAACACCGGCCACGAGGGATCGATCTCGACGATCCACGCGAACTCGCCGCGCGACGCCGTCAGCCGCCTGGAGACGCTCGTCCTGATGGCCGGCATGGACCTGCCGCTGCGCGCGATCCGCGAGCAGATCTCCTCGGCCGTCGACGTGATCGTGCAGATCCAGCGGCACAAGGACGGCGGGCGCAGGATCACCCACGTCACCGAGGTGCACGGCATGGAGGGGGAGATCATCACCCTGCAGGACGCCTTCGCGTTCGACTATTCGGCCGGCTTCGATCCCGAGGGTCGACTGCTCGGGCGACTCAAGCCGACCGGCGTGCGTCCACGATTCGCGGAACGGATCGCGGACGCGGGGATCCGCCTGCCGATGTCGTTGTTCCAGGAGGACGTGTTCGACGCCCCGCACCCGGGTGGTGCCCGATGAGCGCCACGCTGCTGTACTCGGGACTGGCCGCCGGCGGGCTCGCTCTGTTCGCGGTCGTGCTCCTGGTGATCGCGCCGCCGGCTCCGCGGATCGCCCGGGCACGGCGTCTCGCTCCCGGCGTGGAGCACGTCACCGCGCTCTCCCGGCTCACCACCCGCACCACCGAGGCGCTCGACGCCGCCGGTGTGAAGCGCCGACGCAGGTTCTTCAGCGAGGACGAGCTGGAGCTCGCCGGGATCGCCACCGAGCCTTCCGGCGTCGTGATCCTGGTTGCGGCCGGTTCCGGTCTGCTCGCCGTGCTCGGTGCGCTGCTCGGTCTCTCCAGCGGTCTGTCGCTCCTGCTCGCAGTGATCTTCGCCGTGCTCGGCCCGTTGCTCGCGAAGCTCATCATCCGCGCGCGCACGTCCGCCCGCCGGGCGAAGTTCGCCGAGCAGATCGACGACCTCGTGCAGATGATCGCGGGGGCCCTGCGCGCCGGTCACGGGCTCAACCGTGCGATCGCCGCGGTCGCCACGGAGGCGGATGCCCCCGTGTCGCATGAGCTGGCCCGCATCGTCAACGAGACCCGTCTCGGCCGTCCGCTCGCCGACGCGCTGCACGCGGTCGCCGAGCGGATGAAGAGCCCCGACTTCGAATGGGTGTCGCAGGCCATCGCGATCAGTCAGGAGACGGGCGGCAACCTCGCGGAGGTGCTCGACCAGGTCGGCGCGACCATCCGCGAGCGGGGTCAGATCCGCCGGCACGTGAAGGCGCTCTCGGCGGAAGGGCGGCTCTCGGCGATCATCCTCGTGCTGCTCCCGATCGGCGTCTTCGTGCTCGTCACGCTGGTGAATCCGGGCTACATCTCGTTCTTCTTCACGTCCCTGATCGGCGTGATCGCGCTGATCGTCGGGCTGATATTGGTGATCCTCGGCACCATCTGGGTGTCGTATTCGGTGAAGGTGACATTCTGATGCCCATCCTCGTGCTTCTCATCGTCATCGCCACGGCTCTCCTGTTCGGAGTGTTCGTCTTCCTGCTGTTCCCGTCCGGCAGACGCCGGGGATCCCACGCCGTGTCGCCGGGGGGTGACGCGGCCGCGGTCGTCGTGGCGCCCGACGTCGGGCCCGTGCAGCAGGCCTCGATCGGGGCGCGTCTGGTCGCGGCGGCTCCCCACGGGTACATCGGCTGGCTCGAGAAGCAGACCATCTTCGCCGGTCGGCCGGGCGGATGGACGCCGAACGCAATGGCCGTCTGGAAGATCCTGCTCCCGCTGATCGCCCTCGTGCTGGGTCTGCTCCTGATCGGGCAGATGGGTCCGACGCCGTTCATGCTCTTCCTCGTGTTCTTCGCCGTCGTGCTCGCCTTCTTCCTCCCGGATGTGCTGATCAACTCACGGGCGCATGAGCGTCAGCAGGCGATCCGGCTCGCGCTGCCCGACATGCTCGATCAGATGACCATCGCCGTGGAAGCGGGTCTCGGCTTCGATGCCGCCCTCGTCAAGTCCGCACGCGGCAGCAAGGGGCCGCTCGCGGACGAGCTCGTGCGCGTCCAGCAGGACATGGCCATCGGGCGGACCCGCCGCGACGCCTTCCACGACCTGGAGCGTCGGACGAACATCGAGGAGCTGCGCCGGTTCGTGCGCGCCGTCGTGCAGGCCGACGCCTACGGCATCGCCCTGGGCGATGTGCTGCGCGTGCAGGCGGGCGAGATGCGGCTCAAGCGGCGCCAGCGGGCCGAGGAGCAGGCGCAGAAGGTGACGGTGAAGATCCTGCTCCCGCTGATCTTCTGCCTGCTGCCGGCGCTGTTCGTCATCGTGATCACCCCCGCCGTGGTCGGCATCGTCAAGGCGTTCACGGGAATGGGCTGAGCCGGCGCGACCGGTACCATGCCGATCATGCCGCTGCCCCTGCTCGCGCTCGCCGGCGCCGTGGTCGGCGCCGCTCTCGGATGGTGGCCGCTGCACGTCTGGGCCGCCCGTTCGGTGAAGACATCGACCGTCGGCCGGGCCGCCCGCATCGCGTCCGCCGCGGCGACGGCGGCGTCGTTCGCCCTGCTCGTATGGCGTCTGGCCGACGGATCCGACGCGCCGGCCCTGCCCGCCGCCCTCGCCTTCGCCGCCGTGGCCGTGGTGCTCGGGGTGGTCGACGTGCTCGAGAAGCGCCTGCCCAACACCACGATCGCGACGATGCTCGGCGCCCTGGCCGTCGCGCTCGTGCTCGCCGCCGCCCTCACCGGCGAGTGGTCGCGCCTGCTCGGCGCGCTGGTCGGTGCCGCCGTGATGTTCGCGCTGTATCTGATCCTCGCGCTCATCTCACCGCGGTCGATGGGGATGGGCGACGTCAAGCTCGCGGCACCGCTCGGGCTCCTCCTCGGGTGGTTCGGTCTCGAGCCCTGGCTGTTCGGACTGCTCTCGGCGTTCGTCTGCGGCGGCGTCGTCGCGGTCGTCATGATCGCGGCGCGCAGGACCACGCTGCGCGGATCCCTCCCGTTCGGTCCGTCGATGCTCGTCGGGGCCCTGATCGGGGTGCTGATCGCCGGCTGAGGTTCGCGTGCCGCGGGTCTTCTCCCGGCCCCGTCCACGCGGGATAATCGGTTCATGCCCATCGCATCCCGGACGATCGAGATCGCCGCCCCCGTGGAAACCGTCTTCGCGTTCTTCACCGACCCCGCCAACGACAGGAAATGGCGCGGCGGCGTCAAGGAGATCCAGGCGCAGGGCGCACCCGGGGTGGGTGCAACCGTGCATCAGGTGATCGCGGGGCCGGGTGGCCGGTCGATCGACGCCGACATCCGGATCACCGAGTACACCGCGCCGACCCGCTACGCGTTCGCCGCCATCGCCGGCCCCGTGCGCCCGGTCGGCAGCTACACGTTCGAGGAGACGCCGGGGGGCACGCAGGTCACGTTCGACCTCTCCGCCGAGGTGACCGGCCTGAAGAAGCTGTTCATGGGCGGGCCCGTGCAGAAGAACATGGACGGCGAGATGGCCGCGCTCGACAAGGCGAAGGCGCTCCTGGAGGCCTGACCCGCCGGGGCCGCGATCGGGCCCTCGGAATGTCGTCCCGGCCGCATAGGCTGATCGCATGACCGACGTTCTCCCCTCCGGCCTCGCCATCGGCGAGTTCGACTCCGCGATCCGGCCGCAGGACGACCTGTACCGGCATGTCAACCACACGTTCCTCACGACCACCGAGATCCCCGCCGACAAGGCGCGCTGGGGGTCCTTCCACCTTCTCGCCGACCAGGCCGAGAAGGACGTCCGCGCCATCATCGAAGAGGCGCAGACGGCCGAGCCCGGCACCGAGGCCCGCAAGATCGGCGACCTGTTCGCGAGCTTCATGGACACCGAGCGCATCGCCGCGCTGGGCACCGCGCCGCTCGCCGGGCCGCTCGCCGCGGTCGACGCGATCGGATCCATAGCCGAGTTCGTGGCGACGATCGGCTCCTTCGACCGGCAGGGGATCGCGGCGCTGATCGGCGTGTTCGTGGAGCCGGATCCGGGCGACCCCGAGCGGTACGTCCCGTTCGTCGTGCAGGCGGGACTCTCCCTGCCGGACGAGAGCTACTACCGCCTGGAGAACTTCGAGGGCACGCGCGCGGCGTACCGCGCTCACCTGGAGCGGATCCTCACGCTGGCCGGAGTGGCCGACGCCGCAGACCAGGCCGACCGCGCGTTCGCGCTCGAGCACGATATCGCCGGCCACCACTGGGACAACGTGGCCAGCCGCGACGCCGTCAAGACGTACAACCTGAAGACCTGGGACGAGTTCCAGACGCTCGTCGGCGTCGACCTCGCGCCGTGGCGCGACGCCGTGGCCGGTCCGGCCGGCGCCGCGGCTTTCGCGGAGGCCGTCGTGTACCAGCCGAGCTTCTTCGAGGGGCTCGGATCCCTGCTCGTCGCCGACCGCCTGGACGACTGGAAGGCGTGGCTGCGCGCGAAGGTCGTGCACGGTCTCGCCGCGTACCTCACCGACGACATCGTGCAGGAGAACTTCTCGTTCTACGGCACCGAGCTCACCGGCGTCCCCACGATCCGGGAGCGCTGGAAGCGCGGCGTCTCGCTCGTCGAGGGATCCCTCGGCGACGCGGTCGGCAAGGTCTACGTCGAACGGCACTACCCGCCGGCCGCGAAGGCCGCGATGGACGCGCTCATCGCCAACCTGCTCGAGGCGTACCGGCAGTCGATCGGCACTCTCGAGTGGATGAGCCCGGAGACCCGCGAGCGCGCACTGGCCAAGCTCGCCACCTTCACGCCGAAGATCGGCCACCCGAAGACCTGGCGCGACTACTCGACCGTGGCGATCGAGGAGGACGACCTCGTCGGCAACGCCGGCCGCGCCGCGCTCTTCGAGCACGACCGCCAGCTCGGCAAGGTCGGCAAGCCGATCGACCGCGACGAGTGGTTCATGTCGCCGCAGACGGTCAACGCGTACTACAACCCGCTCATGAACGAGATCGTGTTCCCCGCGGCGATCCTGCAGTACCCCTTCTTCGACGCCGACCGCGACGCGGCGGCCAACTACGGCGGGATCGGATCCGTCATCGGTCACGAGATCGGGCACGGCTTCGACGATCAGGGCAGCCGCTACGACGGCGACGGCAAGCTGCAGGACTGGTGGACCGACGAGGACCGCGCGGCGTTCGAGGAGCGCACCGGATCCCTCATCGCGCAGTACGACGCGCTCGTGCCGGAGGGGCTGGACGGCGAGCACCACGTCAACGGCGCCCTCACGATCGGCGAGAACATCGGCGACCTCGGCGGACTCGGCATCGCGCTGAAGGCGTACGAGATCGCGCTGGCGGGTGACGCGGCACCCGAGATCGACGAGCTCACCGGCGTGCAGCGCCTGCTGCTGTCCTGGGGCCAGGTGTGGCAGCAGAAGAGCCGTGAGGCCGAGACGATCCGCCTGCTCACGATCGACCCGCACTCCCCGAACGAGTTCCGCTGCAACCAGATCCTGCGCAACATCGGCGCGTTCTACGACGCGTTCGGCGTGACGGAGACGGACAAGTTGTGGCTGGCCCCGGAGGAGCGCGTCACGATCTGGTGAGTCGCGACCGGCGGACGCCTCGTCGGCCGTTCGCCCGGAGATGGATTTCGCCGCTTGCAGGCCTCTGCGGGCGGCGTTTTCCATCTCCGTGACGTGGCCGGCCCGGGACAGAGATGGGTTTCGCCGCTCCGGGGGACGGCGCGGCAGCGCTTTCCATCTCCGGCGGTCGGGCGGCGGGCGGCGGGCCGGGCGGCCGGGCCGGGTCCGGGCTGGGTCCGAGCCGCGGGCCGGGGGCGGGCCGGCGGGTCCGGGCCGGGTCCGGGCCGCGGGCGGGCCGGCGGGCCTCCGCCCGGCTAGGCTCGGCGCATGATCCCCGCAGACTGGACGCCGCACCGCCGGGACGACGGCGAGCTGCTCGGCTGGATCCGGCCCGAGGGCGACGACTGGCTCGCCGTCGACGTGCTGGGCCGCGAGGTCACCGGCGGGATCGACTGGCTCGATGCGGAGGCGGTGCTCGAGGAGTACGGGATCCGCTGGCTGGCCGACCCGTGGATCCTCGAGGGCGAGTCCGACGGGCTGCTCCGCGTCCAGATCGTCGAGGTCGTCCCCGAGGGCGACGGCCGCATCGTGGTCAAGGTCGACGACTTCGGCGACATGCAGCGCCCGCCGACCCGGCGGTACCGGCTGGACTGGCCGATCCCGCCGCGGCTGCGCCCGGCCGGCCCCGGTGACCCGGACGGCCGCACCTTCACCCGCTGATCGTCAGCGCACGCCCTTCATGAGGGCCATCACCGGCCGCACCGACAGCAGCAGCCCGATCCCGACGAGGATCGCGATCCCCCCGAGGATCGAGAAGTACGGCACCTCGTTCTTCGGGTTGTAGAACTGCACGAGCCAGCCCGAGATCGCCGTGCCGAGCGAGATCGACAGGAAGAACAGCGCCACCATCTGCGTGTGGAACGCGGTCGGGGCGAGCTTCGTCGCCGCCGACAGCCCGATCGGCGACAGCAGCAGCTCCGCGACCGTGAAGACGAGCAGGATCCCGACGATGGCGAGCAGCGGCGTCGAGTTCGCGGCCCCGCCTGCGAACGGCAGGAACAGCAGGAATGCGACGCCCATGATGATCGCGCCGAACGCGAACTTCACCGGCGTGGACGGCTGGCGGTCTCCGAGCTTCGTCCAGATCGCGGCGAACACGCCCGACAGCACGATGATGAACACGGGGTTGATCGACTGCACCCACGAGACCGGCATCTCCCAGCCGAACAGGTTCCGGTCCAGGCGCGTGTCGGAGTAGACGGTGAGGACCGTGAACTGCTGCTGGTACAGCGACCAGAACGCGACGCTCGTGATGAACAGCGGCAGGAAGCCCCACACCCGGGAGCGCTCGGTCGCAGTGATCCTGCGGCTGGAGAGGATCACCGCGAAGTAGGCGATCGTCGCGACCAGCGCCGCGAGGATCACGATGGTGGACAGGTTGTCGGCGCGGATCACGCCGGCCAGCACGAGGACCACGATGACCAGGATCGCGGCGCCCGCGACGATCCCGACGAGCGGGTAGCGGCCGCGCGGCAGCGGGTTCACGATGCGGTGCGACTCGGCGGGCAGCGCGCGGCGCCCGAACGAGTACTGCAGCAGGCCCGCCGCCATGCCGATCGCGGCCAGGCCGAACCCGAAGTGGAAGCCGATGCTGCTCTGCAGCAGCCCCGTCAGGATCGGGCCGAAGAAGGCGCCGAGGTTGATGCCGAGGTAGAACAGCGAGAAGCCGCCGTCGCGCCGCGGATCGTCGGCGGAGTAGAGCGTGCCGACGACCGAGGTCGCGTTCGCCTTCAGCCCGCCGGATCCGATCGCGATGAGCACGAGGCCCACGCCGACCCCGGCGATGCCGGGCAGCAGCGCGAGGGAGATGTGTCCCGCCATGATGACGATCGCACTGAAGAACAGCACCCGCTCGGATCCGAGCATCCGGTCGGCGATCCAGGCGCCGAGGATCGTGGACAGGTACACGGATCCGCCGTACGCGCCGACGATCCCGCCGGCGACCGCCTTGGGCAGGCCGAGACCGCCCTCCGTCGCCGAGTAGTACAGGTAGATGAGCAGGATGCCCTGCATGCCGTAGAAGCTGAAACGCTCCCACATCTCGACGCCGAACACGTGCGCGAGCGCCCAGGGTTGCCCGAAGAAGCGCGTGTCGTGATCGCCGGTGTGCTCGGCCTGCTGTGTGGTGCTCATGCTTCGACCGTACGCCCGTGCCGGGTCGCGCACGGACGGGCGGCCCCGGCAGGGGAGCCCCGATCCACGGGCCCGGAGCCGCGCCGATAGGATTGGACCGCGCTCTTTCCGCGCATTCTCCCCGCATCATCGCGACCATTGGAGCCACCGTGGCCGAACAGTCCCGCCTCGACAAGGTCATCGCCCTCGCCCGCCACCGCGGGTTCGTCTTCCAAGCGGGTGAGATCTACGGCGGTTCCCGCTCGGCCTGGGACTACGGCCCCCTCGGCACCGAGCTCAAGGAGAACATCCGCCGGCAGTGGTGGCAGACCTTCGTGCGCGGCCGCGGCGACATGGTCGGACTCGACTCGTCGATCATCCTGCCCAAGCGCGTGTGGGAGGCGTCCGGCCACGTCGCGACCTTCACGGATCCGCTCGTCGAGTGCCTGCAGTGCCACAAGCGGTTCCGCGCCGACAACCTGCTCGAGGACTTCGAGGCGCGCAAGGGCCGCAAGGCCGAGAACGGCCTCGCCGACGTGCCCTGCCCGAACTGCGGCACCAAGGGCGAGTACACCGAGCCGAAGGCGTTCTCCGGCCTCGTGAAGACCTACCTCGGCGTCGTCGACGACGAGTCCGGCCTGCACTACCTGCGCCCCGAGACCGCGCAGGGCATCTTCGTGAACTTCTCGAACGTGCTCACCGCGAGCCGCAAGAAGCCGCCGTTCGGCATCGGCCAGGTCGGCAAGGCGTTCCGCAACGAGATCACCCCCGGCAACTTCATCTTCCGCACCCGCGAGTTCGAGCAGATGGAGATCGAGTACTTCGTGCCGCCGGCCGACGCACAGGAGTGGTTCGAGCACTGGGTCGAGGAGTGCTGGGACTGGTTCGTCGACCTCGGGATCGACCCCGCCAACATGAAGCGCTTCGACGTCCCCGAGGACGAGCGCGCGCACTACTCCGCCGGCACGATCGACGTGGAGTACCGCTTCGGCTTCCCGGGCAAGGAGTGGGGCGAGCTCATGGGCGTCGCCAACCGCACCGACTACGACCTGCACAGCCACAGCGAGGCGTCCGGCTCGTCGCTGAACTTCTTCGACCAGGCGTCCGGCGAGAAGTACATCCCGTACGTGATCGAGCCGTCGTTCGGCCTGACCCGCTCGATGATGGCATTCCTCGTGGACGCCTACGTCGAGGAGGAGGTGCCCAACGCCAAGGGCGGATCCGACGTGCGCACCGTCCTGAAGCTCGACCCGCGCCTCGCCCCGGTCAAGGTCGCCGTGCTGCCGCTCTCGCGCAACGAGCGGCTCTCCCCGCTCGCGCGCTCGGTCGCGGACACCCTCCGCGGGCACTGGGCGATCGACTTCGACGACGCCGGCGCGATCGGCCGCCGCTACCGCCGGCAGGACGAGATCGGCACCCCGTTCTGCGTCACGGTCGACTTCGACTCGCTCGAGGACGACGCCGTGACCGTGCGCGACCGCGACACCATGGCGCAGGAGCGCGTGCCCCTCGCCGAGCTCGACGCCTACCTGTCGGAGCGCCTCCGCGGAGCCTGATCCGACGATCCGCCTCGGCCCCTCTGGGGCTGACGATCCGCCTCGGCCCGTCTGGGGCTGACGACAGAGATGGAAAACGCTGCTCCGGCGATGCCGCGAGCGGCGTTTTCCCTCTCTGCGGCCGTCGATCTCGCCGTCGAAGATGACTTTCGCTCCTGCGCGCGGGCGCACAGACGCACTTTCCATCTTCGAGCGGCGGGATCCTTCGAGCGGCAGCATCCTTCGAGCGGCGGGATCCGGCATCCGTCGGAGTTCAGCGGGCGAGCGGAGCCTCGGATCCGATGCCGGAGAGCTTGTGCGGGTTCGCGACCGAGAAGACGCGCGAGATGCGACCGCCCTCGACCGTGAAGCTCACCGCGGCGAGCAGCTCGCCGCCGATCACGATGCGCGCGCCGAGCAGGCCGTTGACCCGGATCGGCGCGATCTCGAACGTCGTGTCGAGCTTCGCGAGGCTGCCGCGCAGGAACGCCACGACCTTCTCCGCGCCGAACAGCGGACGCCGGGCGGCGCCGGAGACGAGGCCGCCGCTGTCGGTGACCGACACCACGTCGGGCGCGAGTACGTCCATGAGCGCCTGCACGTCGCCCGACTCGAGGGCGGCGATGAAGCGGCGCACGACGCGGTCGTGCTCGGAGGAGTCCACCGCGACGCGGGGACGCCGCGCGGCGACGTGGTCGCGGGCGCGATGCGCGATCTGCCGCACCGTCGCCGGCGCCTTCCCGACCGCGTCGGCGATCTCGTCGAAGGGCACATCGAACACCTCGCGCAGCACGAACACCGCGCGCTCGGTCGGGCCGAGCGTCTCGAGCACGGTCAGCATCGCGACGGACACGCTCTCGGCCAGCACCACGTCGTCGGCGACGTCCGGGGTGGTCAGCAGCGGCTCGGGCAGCCACGGCCCGACGTACTCCTCGCGCCGTCGGGACGAGGCCCGGAGCAGGTTGAGCGCCTGTCGCGTGACGATCCGGACCAGATAGGCGCGCGGGTCGTGTACGTCGCCGCGGTCCGCCGAAGCCCAGCGCAGCCAGGACTCCTGCAGGACGTCCTCGGCGTCGGCGGCGGAGCCGAGGATCTCGTACGCCACCGTGAACAGCAGCCCGCGGTGGGTCGTGAACGGGTCCTCGGACACCGCACCCATCGCCTCGCTCATGCCTGCGACGCTACGCCGGCCGGGGCCGCGGTGGCCAGCGGGGCCAGTCCGCACGCGTCGGCGAACCCGTCGGAGTGGATGCCGAGCGCGATGTTCATCCGGGCGGTCGCGTTGAGGAAGCCGACCTTCGCCGCCAGCTCCAGCAGCGCCGGGGCGCCGATCGCGGCGAGCAGTTCGTCGGACAGCTCGTCGGTGACGGCCGGCGGGGTCTGGCTCATGGCCTCGGCGTACTCCATCACTCGGCGCTCCAACGGCGTGAACCTCGTCGACTCGCGCCAGATCGGCACCTCGCGGGCCTTGTCCTCGTCGAGCCCGTGGTCGCGGGCCAGGAAGTAGTGCAGGTCAAGGCAGAAGCTGCAGCCGACCGTCGCGGCGGACGCCATCGCGGCGAGTGTCGAGAGGCCCTGATCGAGCTCGTGCCACTTCTCGGCCTTGCGGCCGAATCCCATCATGTCGGTGAACACCGGGCGGTGGTGCCACAGCACCCCGATCGACTCGGGCACCCGGCCGAACATCTTCTTCGTCGCGAACTTCACGATCCCGCCGTACAGTCCGGTCACCGCGGTCGCGGGGACCCTGGTCTGGTTCGTCATGATCTCTCCTCCGTCGGCGCGGTTCTCGCGCCCTCGACATGAAGACACCGCCGGGGCCGGAAGTGTGACACCCGGGCCGGATGCGGTGCCTCGCGCGTGGGACGATGACTCGGTGGACACGACGACCTTCACCGCGACCGACGGCTTCCCGCACCCGGCCCTGGTGGGAGTGACCGGCCCCGACGGGACACGGGCGGTGCAGGGGGATCCGCAGGCCGTGCTTCCACTCGCGTCCGTGACGAAGCCGCTCACCGCCTGGGGCGTGCTCGTCGCGGTGGACCGGGGGCTGGTGGATCTGGACGAGCCGGCGGGCCCCGCGGGTGCGACCGTGCTCGACCTGCTCGACCACACCAGCGGGCTGCCGATGGAGGGGTCCGAGCCGCAGAGGGCGCCGGGGGAGCGGCGGATCTACTCGAACGCCGGGTTCGACGCGCTGGCCGCGCATGTCGCCGACGCCGTCGGCATGGACTTCGCCGACTGGATGCTGCGCGAGGTCACCCTGCCGCTCGGCATGGAGCGGACCGACGTCACGGGCCGGCCGTCGGCGGGGGCGAGCGCCTCGATCGAGGATCTGCTCCTCTTCGGCCGCGAGGTGCTGCGCCCGACCCTGATCCCCGTGGCGCTGCGCGACCGCGCGCTCACCGTGTCCCACCCCGGGCTGCGCGGCCTCGTGCCCGGCTACGGCTCGTACGCCGACAATCAGTGGGGCCTGGGGTTCGAGCTCAAGGGTGTGAAGTCGCCGCACTGGCTGAGCGACGCCTTCCCGCCCGAGACGGCGGGCCAGTTCGGCGCGCTGGGCAGCTTCCTGTTCATCGACCGCTCGCGCGACCTCGCGGCGGCCTTCCTCTCCGGCGTCCCGTTCGGCGAGGAGCACAAGCGGATCTGGCCCCCGCTGACCGACGAGATCGTCGCGCGGTACGGGCGGAGCTGATCCGACGCGGCCGGGACCTGGGCCTGCGGCCGGATCCTTCGCCCGCTGGCCGGATCCTTCGCCGCTGGCAGGATCCTTCGCCCGCCGGCCGGATCCTTCGCCCCCTTCGGTCGGAGATGGATTCCGCTGCTCCCGCCGGTCGCGCGGCAGCGATTTCCATCTCTGAGCCCAGGGCTCTCTTGGGCGGAGATGGAAAACGCTGCGCCGCGACAGGTCGGAGCAGCGAATTCCATCTCCCGCGCGCGGCCCGCCGGCCCGGAGCCCCGCCAGCCCGGAGTCCCGCCGCCCCGCCGGCCCGGAGCCCCCCCGGCCCGGAGCCCCGGAGCCCCGCCGATCCGTCGACTCGCGGCGCGGAGACGCGACGCGGCTCAGGATCCGGCGACCGCGCGGGCGTACCTCTCGGAGAGCAGCCGGAGCCGGGGGATCAGCTCGGGCGGGGACTCGACCGTGAAGTCCATCATCAGCATGCCGATGTAGGCGGCCACGGTGTCGAGGCTGTCGGCGCCGGTCACGAGCACGCTGTGCTCGGCGTCGATCGGCTCGACGACACCCACGGTCGGGTTGATCCGGTCCAGCACGGCCTGGGCCGGCGCGTCGATCCGCAGCCGGGCGTGCACGGCCCAGCCGCTCGCCGCGATCGTGCGCATCGCGAACGCCGTGTAGTCGCCGCCGGGCAAGGGCTGCGGATCGAACCGGCGGCGGGTCGGCATGCGCAGCGACATCCAGTCCACCCGGTAGGTGCCCCACTCCCCGTCGACGGGATCCCGCGCGACGAGGTGCCAGCGCCGCTGCCAGCTGAGCAGGCGGTACGGCTCGACGAGCACGGGACCGTCCTGGTAGTCGAAGCGCAGCCACTCCGCATCGCGGATCGCGGCGGCTACGGCGGCCAGCACCGCCGGATCCACCTCGGGGTCCGGGGCGTCGGTGCCGATGTTCTCCTCGCCCCGGTCGATCGTCGAGCCGAGCGCGTCGACGAGCGGGCGCAGATGCGACGGCAGCACCTGCTCGATCTTCGCGAGGGCACGCGACCCGGACTCCTCGATCCCGGTCACCCCGGCGGCCATCTGCAGGCCGACCGTCACCGCGACCGCCTCCTCGTCGTCGAGCAGCAGCGGCGGCAGCTGGCCGCCGGATCCGAGCCGGTATCCGCCGACGGATCCGCGCACGGCGTCCACCGGGTAGCCCAGATCGCGGAGCCGCTCGATGTCGGCGCGCACGGTCCGCGGGCTCACCTCGAGCCGGGCGGCGAGTTCGGCGCCGGTGCGACCGGAGCCCGTCTGCAGGAGGGAGAGCAGGGTGAGCAGGCGGGCGGAGGGACTGGCCATCGGATCCTCGAAGAAGTTCACTCATTAGGAACGAATCCAGCCTAATGGCCTCCTACCGTGGAACACATGAACACCACCGCAGCACTCGCCACACGCCCGTTCACCGTCTCGGTCAGCGACGCCGAGCTCGCCGACCTGCAGGACCGCCTCGCCCGCACCCGCCTGCCGCAGCCGGCGCCGGCCGACGACTGGACCACAGGCACCCCGAACGACTACCTGCGCGAGGCGATCGAGGCCTGGCGCGCGTTCGACTGGCGCGCGGCCGAGGACCGGATCAACGCGTACCCGCACTTCGTCGCCGAGATCGACGGGCAGGACATCCACTTCATCCACGTCCGCTCCCGCCACGAGGGCGCGACGCCGCTGCTGCTCGCACACACCTACCCCGGATCCTCGGTCGACTACCTCGACGTCATCGACCGCCTCGTCGACCCGGTCGCGCACGGCGGTCGCGCCGAGGACGCCTTCGACGTCGTCATCCCCGACGCCCCCGGCTACGGCTTCTCCCAGCCGGTGACCGAGGCGGGGTGGACCATGCCCCGCGTCGCCCGGGCCTACGACCGGCTCATGCGCGGCCTCGGCTACGGCTCCTACGGCGTGCACGGCTCCGACAACGGCGCGATGGTCGCCCGCGAGCTCGGCCTGCTGAACCCGGAGGGCTTCCTCGGCCTGCACGTGCTGCAGCTGTTCTCGTTCCCCTCGGGCGACCCGAGCGAGTTCGAGCGCCTCGAGCCGGCCGACTACGCCGGACTCGAGCACATGCAGTGGTTCCAGTCGGTCGGCGGCTACAACACGATGAACGCCTCACGCCCGCAGACCGTGGCGGTCGGCCTCAGCGACTCCCCGATCGGACTGCTCGCCTACAGCGAGCTGTTCAACAGCTTCGGCAACGGCACCTCGCTCGTGCCGCTCGAGAAGATCCTGCTCGAGGTCAGCGTGAACTGGTTCGCGAACGCCGCCGCCGGCATGAGCCGCAGCTACTTCGAGAACGCGCAGGCCCCGGCGGAGCCGCGGGTCAATCACGCGCCCACCGGCGTCTCCGTCTTCAAGGACGACTTCCAGACGATCCGCGTCTTCGCCGAGCGCGACAACGACGACATCGTGCACTGGAGCCGCTTCGACGAGGGCGGTCACTTCGCCGCCCTCGAGCGACCCGATGTGCTCGCCGGCGACATCCGCGCCTTCTTCGCCGGGCTCCGCGAGGGCTGAGCCCCGACGGGGCCGGGGAGGCGATCCGGCAGAGATGGATTCCGCTCCCTCCAGCGCAGCGGGGCCGGCGAAATCCATCTCCGGGCGTCGCCGCCGTGGCACCGGAGATGGATTCCACTGCTCAGAGGCCGTGGCCGGCGGCGAAATCCATCTCTGCCGCGCGAGTGGATCCGGATCCGTCATCGTGTTGCGTCGGGAGGCCCACCGCCGGGGGAGCGCCGAGTAGCCTCGGATCCGGGCCGGATCCTGGCCCGGCATCCCCGCAACGCCACCCGAAGGAGATCCGTCATGGCCGAGGTCGAGAGCTTCACCCTGGATCACACCGCCGTGAAGGCGCCCTATGTGCGCCTGATCGGCGTCGAGAAGGGCCCGCGCGGCGACGAGATCTCGAACTTCGACGTGCGCCTCGTGCAGCCGAACGAGGGCGAGATCCCCACCGCCGGCCTGCACACGATCGAGCACCTGCTCGCGTCGCTGCTGCGCGACCGCGTCGACGGCGTCATCGACATCTCGCCGTTCGGCTGCCGCACCGGCTTCCACCTCATCATGTGGGGCCGCCCCGAGGTGTCCGTGCTCGTCGACGCGATCACCGACAGCCTGCGCTTCATCGCCGAGAAGGCCGAGTGGAGCGATGTGCCCGGCGTCTCCGCCGTGGAGTGCGGCAACTACCGCGACCACAGCCTGCACAGCGCCCGGGAGTGGGCGGCGCTGATCGTCGAACGCGGCATCAGCCGCGACGCGTTCACGCGCATCCTGGCCTGAGTTTCGCCTTCCGCCACGCGGATCCCCTCCTCCACCTCTGCTCGCTGGTCGCGACACGCCCTCATTTGCGGGGTTTGGCGACGATTCGCGACCAGTGAGCGGGGGTGGGTGACTCCGCTGAGCGCCCGCACCCCTAATGCCGACCCCCCTTAACGCCGCGCCCCTCCTGATCGACGTGGATCAGGAGGGGCGCGGATGCCGTATGGGGGTCTCGCTCAGAAGTCCTCGCCCTCGGCCTGCGAGGGGTGCTTGTCGAACCAGTACGGGCGGCCGAAGTGAAGAGTGGCGTCGCTGTCGAAGAGATCGGTCGTGTCGTTGCGGTCCATGAGGAGCTTCCTGATGCGTGGGCGGGGGGCTTGCTTCCCAGTCTCAGGCACGACCCGCTGCTCTTTCGGGGATCCGTGGGTGAAAGAAGAAGGATTCCTTCGCTTTCCGAAAGAGCCGAGTGATCCCTCGGAGATCAGGCCCGGACGATCCGCAGCGTCCGCACCTCGAAGGGACGCAGCGAGAGCGCGCCGCCGGTGCGCGGATCCGCCAGCTCGTCCTCGATGAGCGAGACCTCGCGGATCCCGGCGTGCGCGAACCCGACCGACAGGGTGCCGGTCGCGCGGCGGCCGAGCGCCTCGTACACGCGCACGATCACGTCGCCCGAGCGGTCGTCGGCGAGCTTGACCGCCGAGATCACGATGCCGTCGCCGCCGATCGCGACGAGCGGCTCGACGCCGTGGTCGCCGCGGACGACGGTCGCCGGCGCGTTCAGCTTCTGGCCCTCGGCGGTTGCGATCGCCGCATCGGCGCCGACCACGAGGCCGACCGTGATCTCGTGCACGCCGTGGTCGGTGTCCGGATCCGGGAACCGCGGGGCGCGCAGCAGTGACAACCGGACGGTCGTCGTGGCCTCGTCGCCCGAGGACTCGCGGCCGGTGTCGTAGCCGTAGACCGAGTCGTTCACGAGCGCGACGCCGAAGCCGTCGTCCTCCGCCGCCAGCACGAACCGGTGCATCGAGGTCTCGAACTTCGCCGCTTCCCAGCTCGTGTTCACGTGGGTCACCCGGCGCTGGAAGCCGAACTGCGTCTCCGCCACCGTCTCCCGGGCGAACACGTCGAGCGGGAACGCGAGCTTGAGCAGCTTCTCGGCCTCGTTCCAGTCGATCCGGTTGCGCAGCAGAAGGGTGCGGGATCCGGGCTCGAGCGTGATCGTCTGCCGCAGCTGCGACTGGGAGAACGAGCGCTCCACGACGACCTCGGCGCGACCGTCGACGAGCGACGCGGCGATCGAGGAGACGTCGACGAGGTCGTCCACCCGGTTGCGGTAGTACCCGTCGATGTCCCACGCGTCCCACATGTTCGGGAAGTCCTGGTGCAGCTGGAACAGGTTCGCCGGTTTCCCCGCCGGGATCGCCTCGCGGCCGGTGGCGAGGTCGACCGCCGAGACGATGAGACCGTCGGCGGAGACGAGGATCGTGACGAGGTCGTTCGTGAGGCGGAAGCCGCCGTCCTCGTCCGTCAGGGTGACGCGCGTTTCGTCTCGGTCGGCTGCGCCGTCCTCGCTCGACGACCCCGCGGCGGCTGCGCCGTCCTCGCTCGACGACCCCGCGGCGGCGGCGCCGAGCGCGCCCGCACCCCCGACCGGGGTGTGCACCGGACGGAAGACGATGTCGCGATCCCCGGATCCGGCCAGCGCGGCACGGGCGACCGACGCGATCGCGGAGGCGGCCTCGACGACCTGGGACAGCACGGCCACGGCTTCGCGGTGCACCCAGGCGATCGACGTTCCGGGAAGGATGTCGTGGAACTCGTGCAGCAGCACCTGCTGCCACAGCGCGTCCAGCTCGTCGTGCGGGTAGGCCGCGCCGAGGCGCACGGCCGCTGTCGACGCCCACAGCTCGGCCTCGATGAGCGCCTGCTCGGCGCGGCGGTGCGTGGCCTTCGTGGCGTGCTGGCTGGTGAGCGTGCCGCGGTGCAGCTCGAGGTAGAGCTCGCCGACCCAGACGGCCGGATCCGGCAGCTCGGCCTTCGCGGCGTCGAAGAACTCGTCGGGGTGGATCCACTCGACCTGTGCGGATCCCTCCAGCGACGCGAGCCGCGAGGCCTTGCCCGTCATCTCGCGGGTCGTGCCGCCGCCGCCGTCGCCCCAGCCGACCGGCGCGATCGACATCGTCGCCCGGCGGTTCTCCTTGAACTGCCGCGACGCCTTGGCGACCTCCATCCCGCTCAGCTGCGAGTTGTAGGTGTCCATCGGCGGGAAGTGCGTGAAGATCCGGGATCCGTCGATGCCCTCCCAGTCGAACGTGTGGTGCGGGAAGACGTTGCGCTGGTTCCAGGAGATCTTCTGCGTGAAGAACCACTCGAAGCCGGCCCGGCGCATGAGCTGCGGCAGGGCGGGGGAGTAGCCGAAGCTGTCCGGCAGCCAGACGCCCTTCGAGCGGATCCCGAACTCCTGCTCGAAGAAGCGCTGCCCGTACGAGAACTGCCGCACGAGCGACTCGCCCGTCGGCATGACCGTGTCGGACTCGACCCACATGCCGCCGAGCGGAAGGAACCGGCCCGCGGCGACCGCGGCATTGATTCGGGTGTAGACCTCGGGGCGGTGCTCCTTCATCCACGCGTACTGCTGCGCGCTGGACATGCCGTAGCGGAACTGCGGCTGCTCCTCGAGCAGGGTGGTCATCGACGAGGTGGTGCGGGCGACCTTGCGGATCGTCTCGCGCACGGGCCACAGCCAGGCGGAGTCGATGTGCGCGTGGCCGACCGCGGCGATGCGGTGGGCGCTCGCGTCGGCCGGCGCGGCGAGCACGTCGGCGAGCCGGGCGCGGGCATCGCCGGCGGTGGCGACGATGCGCTGCAGGTCGAGCACGTCGAGGGCGTCGTCCAGCGCCTGCAGGATCCGCATGCGCCGCGGGCCGGTCTCCGGCAGCTCGGCCTGCAGCTCGAGGAGCACCTCGAGGTCGAGCGACAGTTCGAACACCTCGGGCTCGAAGACGGCCAGGTCCATGTGCCGCACCCGGTACAGCGGCTCGGGGGAGGAGGTGAGGATGTCGCCCTCCTGCGTCGGCAGGAAGGGGTGGTAGTCGAGCAGGACCGGGTTGGACGCGCCCTCGAGATAGAGCTCGACGTCCTCCTCGCCCTCGGCGCGCTCGGTCACCGGCAGCCACTGGTTGCGCGGGTTGAGGCTCTTCACCGGCGTCCCGTCGGGGCGGTACGCCAGGGCCTCGCACTGGAAGCCGGTCATGTTGACGTCGAAACCGAGGTCGATCAGGGCCTCGACGCGGCGGCCGGCCCATTCCGCGGGCACGGTGCCGCGGATCCGGAACCAGGTCGTGCCCCACGCCGGTCCCCACTGCTCGCCGGCGTGGAACGGCGCGTACTCGAGGGCGAGGCCCTCGGCGGCCGGGATCGGCTCGCCGGGCAGCGCGTGGACGGCGATGGAGAGCGGGATCCGCGCGGAATGGATCGCGGGGCGCACGCGCTCGGTGAGCACGCGCTTCACCCGGCCGACGGTGAGTGAGGTCTCTTCGTGCACGGGCGCTCCTTCGCGATGCCAGGATAAGGGGAGCCCGCAGGGATGACACGGGCAGAGATTACTAAAACGATCTAGTACGAGATAGTACGGTGAGTCTATGTCACAGGCGAAGCGCACCACCATCGCCGATATCGCGCGCCTCGCCGGCGTCTCGCCCGGCGCGGTCTCGTTCGCCCTGAACGGGCGGCCCGGCGTCAGCGAGCAGACCCGGCAGCGGATCCTCGACATCGCCGAGGCACACCAGTGGCAACCCAGCTCGGCGGCCCGGGCGCTGGTCGGATCCCGCGCCGGCGTGGTCGGCTTCGCGGTCAACCGCCCCGCCCGCACCCTCGGCACCGAGGCGTTCTTCACCGATCTCATCGCGGGCGTGCAGTCCGCCCTCGCCCAGCACGGCATCGCACTGCAGCTCGTGGTGGTCTCCTCGATCGAGGAGGAGATGGCGACCTACCGGCGCTGGCGCAGCGCGAACCAGGTCGACGGCGTGATCGTGATCGACCCGCGCGACGACGATCCCCGCCTCGCCCTGCTGCCCGCGCTCCCGCTGCCGGCCGTCGTGATCGGCAGCGGCGACTCGGCCGGCGATCCGCCCGCGATCTGGCTCGACGACGAGGCCGCCGCGCACGCCCTGTTCGACTACCTCGCCGCGCTCGGCCACCGCGAGATCGCCTACGTCTCCGGGCCCGCCGAGTTCCAGCACACCCGGATCCGCGCCGAGGTGCTCGCCGCGCTCTCCCGCCGCGACGTGGCGGGCGAGACCCTCGTCACCGACTTCTCGCCGGCCGCGGCCACCGCCGCCACTCGCACGCTGCTGAGCCGCACCGACCGTCCGAGTGCGATCGTCTACGACAACGACGTGATGGCGATCGCGGGGCTCCGCGTCGCGCAGGAGATGGGTGTCGCCGTGCCGGCGGCGCTGTCGATCGCCTCGTTCGACGATTCGGTCGTGACGGGGCTCGTGCACCCCTCGATCACCTGCCTCACCCGTGACACCTTCGCCCTCGGCGAGCAGGCCGCGGCGTTCCTGCTGGAGCGGATCGACGCCGCCGAGCCGCTGCCCGCCCGGCGCGGCACGACGCCCGCGCTCACGATCCGGGAGAGCACCGCCGCGCCGCAGCGCTGAACGGGGCGGTCCTCCCGCGCTCCGCGGTCACTCAGGCTCGCCGAGGCTGATCCGATAGAGTGCAAGCGCCGACGAGAGGGGGCGCCGATGGATGGCGTGAAGAAGCACCAGGACTACAACCCGGGGCCTCGTGTCGGGATCACGTTCTCGACCTTCGACCTGCTGCACGCGGGGCACATCATGATGCTCGCCGAGGCCAAGCGCCAGTGCGACTACCTGATCTGCGGCCTGCAGATGGACCCGACTCTGGACCGGCCCGAGAAGAACGCTCCCACGCAGACCGTGGTCGAGCGCTACATCCAGCTGCGTGGCTGCCAGTACGTCGACGAGATCGTGCCGTACTCGACCGAGCAGGACCTCGAGGACATCCTGCGCTCGTTCAAGCTCGACGTCCGCATCGTGGGCGACGAGTACGAGGACCGCGACTTCACCGGCCGCGCGTACTGCGAGGAGGCCGGGATCGAGCTGTACTTCAACACCCGGGATCACCGCTTCTCCAGCTCCGGTCTGCGCAAGATCGTCGCCGCCAAGGAGGCGGAGCGGATCAACGGCCAGAGCTGACGCTCGCCCCGCGGATCCGATCCGCCTCGCACCGCGGATCCCGATCGCGCTCGCGTCGCGGATCCCGATCTGCTCGCGCCGCGGATCCCCGATCCGCTCACGTCGCGGATCCCGATCCCTCGCCCCTCAGAGATGGCTTTCGTCGCTGCAGTCCGATTCGGAGCAACGAAACCCATCTCCGACGCGACGGGCGTTCACGTCGGAGATGGAAAACGCCGCCGCTGGCACGTCCGCAGCAGCGCTTTCCATCTCTGACGCTCGCGCCGCGGGTCCGCTCGCGTCGCGGATCCCGATCCGCTTGCGCCTCAAAGATGGCTTTCGGCGCTCCGGCGTGCCTGGGAGCGACGAAATCCATCTCCGGCGCGACGGTCGTTCACACCGGGGATGGAAAACGCCGCCGCCGGTACGTCGGCAGCAGCGCTTTCCATCTCTGATGACCGGCCGCGCCCTCTCGCGCGTGACCGGCCGCGCCCTCTCGCGTCGCGGATCCCGATTCGCTCATGCCTCAGAGATGGGTTTCGCCGCTCCGGCGCGCCTGGGAGCGACGAAATCCATCTCCGACCCGACGGTCGTTCACATCGGGGATGGAAAACGCCGCTGCCGGTACGTCGGCAGCAGCGCTTTCCATCTCTGACGCTCGCGCCGCGGATCGGGATCCGCTCGCGCCGCGGATCCCGATCCCTCGCCCCTCAGAGATGGCTTTCGTCGCTGCAGTCCGATTCGGAGCAACGAAACCCATCTCCGACGCGACGGGCGTTCACGTCGGAGATGGAAAACGCCGCCGCCGGTACGTCCGCAGAAGCGCTTTCCATCTCTGACCGCCGGACAGGTCCTCACGCCCTGCACCTCACGCCCCCGCACGTCACGCCCCGCACGTCACGCCCCGCGCGTCACGCCCCGCACGTCACGCCCCGCACGTCACGCCCCGCGCGTCACGCCCCGCGCGTCACGCCCCGCGCGTCACGCCCCGCACGTCACGCCCCGCACGTCACAGCCAGGGCGCCGGGTCCCAGTCGAACGTCTTCGCCCAGGCCTCGACCTCGGCGCGCAGGGCGGCGGCGATCTCGGGGTGCTGCGCCGACAGGTCCTCGGCCTCGGCCGGATCCTCGTCCAGGTTCGCGAGCATCGCGCTGCCCAGCTGGAACCGCCCGCCCAGGTGCTCCCGGGCCGACAGGGTGAGCTTCCACGGTCCCCGGCGCGCGGCCAGCTGAGGGCCGTACTCCCAGAACAGGGTGCGCTCCTCAGGCAACGGCTCGAGCTCCCGCAGGGCGGCGAGCACGCTCGTGCCGTCGGCATCCGCCGCGGCGGGCGCGCCCGCGGCCTCGAGCACGGTCGGCAGCAGATCCATCATCGCGCCGGGCTCGGACCACTCCGCGCCCTGCGGCAGCGCCGAAGGCCACGCGATGATCGCCGGCACGCGGATCCCGCCGTCGAACAGCGATCCCTTGTTGCCGCGCAGGCCCCCGGTCGATCCGCCCTGGTAGTCGATCTCCTCGCCGTTCAGCCAGTTCCGGCTCTCGGTCGACGGGCCGTTGTCGGAGGAGAAGAACACGATCGTGTCGTCCGCGATCCCGGCCTCCTCGAGCGCGTCCAGGATCCGGCCCACGCCGTCGTCCATCGCGGAGATCATCGCCGCCATGATCCGGCGGTCGTCGGGCAGCTCGGGGAAGCGGTCGACGTACTCCGCGGGGGCGTGCATCGGGTAGTGCGGCGCGTTGAACGGCACGTAGCAGAAGAACGGATCCGCGGCGTTGTCCGCGATGAACGCCACCGCCTTGTCGGTGAGGACCTCGGTGAGGTAGCGGCCGTTGTCGTAGACCTCGCGCTCGTCGTCCCACAGGTCGTGCACGGGGTTGAGGCCCTGACCCCAGTAGAAGATGTGCGAGTAGTAGTCCACGCAGCCGGCGAGGAAGCCGAAGTGCCGCTCGAAGCCGCGGTCCAACGGACGGTAGCCCTCGCCCACCCCGAGGTGCCACTTGCCGAAGATGCCGGTGCGGTAGCCCTCTTCCTGCAGCCGCGAGGCGAGCGTGGGCTGCGCCGGCAGGCCCGGAGTGCCGCGCTTGCCGCCGAGGATCTCCTGCACACCGGCGTGCACCGGGTGACGTCCGGTCAGCAGCGCCGCGCGCGACGGCGAGCACACCGGCGAGTTCGAGTACCAGTTCGTCATCCGCACGCCGCGGGCGGCGAGCCGGTCGAGGTGCGGGGTGCGGATGTCGTCGCTGCCGAAGCAGCCGACGTCACCGTAGCCGAGGTCGTCCGCGTAGATGACGACGACGTTCGGGCGGTTCATGCGGAATCCTCCGTGGCGGTGGGCTCGTCGTCGACGACGGTGTTGTTCGAGGAGTAGACGCCGACGCCGGCCCTGAGGTCGGGGCGGATCAGCTCCGTGATGCCGCGGGCGGCGAGGGCGGCCGGATCCGCCGCGACGGTCGACGTGACGAAGGCGGCGTCGATCCCTGCCGCGCACGCGTCCACCCAGGCCTGGAAGATCGCGCCTCCCGGGCTCATCGCGGCCCGGCTGACCGGGATCTCCTGCTCGTCGACCTCGACGACGATCGCGGTCGGGCGCGCCGGGGTCTGCTGCCGCGCGCGCAGCTCGGGGATGATCTCGGCGTAGCGCTGCCCGATCGGCTTCGCCGCGCCGGACCGGTCGATCAGGCCGAGCGAGTACTCCAGCTCGGGGTAGTCGGCGAGTTCGCGGCCCACGTCGTGCGAGCACCACCACGTCACGCCCCACAGGTTCTCCGTGCGCACCGCCGCGCGCACGGTGGCCTCGAGGAAGTCGGGCGTCTGCTCGGGCGTCAGGCAGTTCGACGGAGCGCCGACCTCCTGGAGCCAGATCGGCCGGCGCGGATCCGTCGCGAACGCCCGGGACAGCTCGATCATGTACTCGGCGTGCCGATCGCTCGCCGCCGAGCGCCCGCCGTAGCGCTGCGCGGTGCCGTTGAAGATCCACGAGTGCACGGTCGTCATCGCGCCGATCCGGGTGGCGTGCGTCGGCACGAAGCCGTGCCCGTCCAGGTACCAGGCGGCGTCGTACTCGCTGTGCACGTGCGGAAGGCCCGGCGCGGAGCGCTCGGCCGCGTCGAGCAGCGTGGTCAGCCAGGTCGCCGCCTCGTCCGTGGTGACCGGCCAGGGCGAGGGGTGCACGGCGGCGGAGAACTGGTTCGTCTCATTGCCGAGCGTGAAGCCGAGGAAGTTCGGCGCGTCGCGCAGGGCCGCGCCGAGCCGCTCGACGAGCGCGACCTGCCCGCTCAGGGCCAGCGGGTGCGTGAACATGTTCTTGTCGTGCCAGGTGAACAGCCACGACGGGATGAAGTCGAAGCTGGACAGGTGGCCCTGGATGACGTCGACGCTGGCGTCCAGCCCGAACTCGGCGGCCACGTCGACCACGGCCCGCACGTCGGCGACCGCCTTCGCGCGGATGAGCGTGCGGTTCGGCTGCAGGATCGGCCAGAGCGGGAAGATCCGCACGTGGTCGAGTCCGAGGCGGGCGAGGCCCGCGAAGTCGCGGCGCACGTCGTCGAGGTCGAGGTCGAGCCAGGAGTGCATCCACTCGTTCGACGGGGTGTAGTTCGCGCCGAACCGCAGCGGGGCGGCCGGAGCCGCCGGTGCGTCAGGACTGGGGGTCATCGGGTACGTCCTTCCGGAACGGGCTGGCGAGGATGGGGCGCGTCGCCGAGCTCCTGCTGGAGATCCCACAGCCTCAGGGTCAGCTCACGCCGGATGTCGGCGTACGCGGGATCGAGATGCACGCTGGTGAGCTCGTACGGATCCTTCTCGAGATCGAAGAGCTCCCACTCCGGAGGATAGGTCGTGTCGCCCGTGTTCGGGAGTCCCATCCCGTCGGCGTAGTAGTAGATGAGCTTGTACCGCTCGGTGCGCACCCCGTAGTGCGCCCAGACGTGGTGCATGTGGTCGTCGTGCTCGTAGAAGCGGTAGTAGTGCGCGTCGCGCACGTCCACCGGATCCGGCCCGGTCACCAGGTCGACGAGGCTCACGCCCTGCATGCCCTCGGGGGCGGCGACGCCGGCGAACTCGAGCAGCGTCTGCGCGATGTCGACGTTCGAGACGAGCGCCGACGTGCTGCCGCCCCCGGAGACCCGGGCCGGGTAGCTGAGCACGAGCGGCATTCGCAGAGACTCCTCGTACATGAAGCGCTTGTCGAACCAGCCGTGCTCGCCGAGGTAGAACCCCTGGTCGGAGGCGTAGATCGTGATCGTGTCGTCGGCCCGGCCGCTCTCCCGCAGGAAGTCCGTGAGCGCCTGCACGCCCTCGTCGACGGCGGCGACGCAGCGCAGGTAGTCCTGCATGTAGCGCTGATACTTCCACACCGCGCGCTCCGCGTAGCCGAGCTCGGTCGGCGGCTGGACTTTGAGGTCGATGTCGGTGAGGTAGTCGGCGATCCGCATCGTGGCGTGGTGCGCGGGGGTTCCGCGGCCCTCGTAGTCGTCCTCGAAGGTGACCGGGAGGGGGATCGGATCCGCGAACAGGTCCGCATGCCGCGGGTGCGGCTCCCAGGGGCGGTGCGGCGCCTTGTGCCAGACCAGCACGCAGTAAGGCTCGTCGCCCTGCCCGCGCATCCAGTCCAGCGCCCGCTCGGTGATGATGTCGGTCACGTAGCCCTCGCGCCGCACCGGTCCGTCGGCGGTGAGGAACATCGGGTCGAAGTACTCGCCCTGGTCGGGCAGCACCTCCCAGTGGTCGAAGCCGGCGGGGTCGTGCTCGGGGCCGTGGCCGAGGTGCCACTTGCCGAACATCGCGGTGCGGTAGCCGGCGGCCTTGAGCGCCGTGATGAACGTCTCGTGGTCGTTCGTCAGATGCGTGGCGAGCGTGGTCACCGTGCTCGTGTGGCTGTACGTGCCGGTGAGGAACGCGGCGCGGCTCGGCGTGCACAGCGCGTTCTCGACGAGGGCCCGATCGAAGCGGACGCCCGCCTCGGCGATCGCGTCGATGCCCGGCGTGGTGTTCACCACGGAGCCGTAGCAGCCGATCGCGTTCGAGGCGTGGTCGTCGGTCAGCACGAACACGATGTTGGGGCGACGGGGGGAGCTCATCGCTGTCCTCTCCAGTGGGGTCAGGGGTGCCGATCGGCCGGTCGCCCGCGGGCCGGATCCGCCGGTCCGTTTCCGGTCCGGCTGGACGCGCCGCGTTCGCTATGCCATAGTGAGCACACTATAGCGTTTTAGTAGCGGGACGCCAGAGCCGGAGGGTGCGGGTCCCAGGACCATTCGAAGGAGAACGTCCATGAAGATCCGATCGACCCTTGCCGTCGGCATCGCCGCGGCCACCGCGCTCGCGCTCACCGCGTGCACCGGGGGAGGCGCCGCGACCGGAGGCGGCGGATCCGCCGGCGGCGAGATCAAGGGACAGGTCACTTTCCAGACCTGGTCGCTGAAGAACGACAAGTTCACCCCGTACTTCGAGAACATCGTGAAGGCGTTCGAGAAGGAGCACCCGGGCGCGACGGTCAAGTGGATCGACCAGCCCGCCGACGGCTACGAGGACAAGATCCTCCAGCAGGCCGAGTCCGGCGAGCTGCCCGACGTCGTGAACCTCCCGCCGGAGTTCGCCCAGGAGCTGGCCAAGGCCGGTCAGCTGGTGGACGTGAAGAAGGTGTCGAGCATCATCGGCGACTACGTCGACGGCGGCGTCGCGGCTTACACCTACGACGGGATCAAGGGCACGTACGCGTTCCCGTGGTACCTCGGCACCGAGCTGAACTACTGGAACACGGACCTGCTCGCCAAGGCGGGCGCCGCCGCCCCGCCGAAGACCTTCGACGAGACGCTGGATGTGGCCTCGGCGCTCGCCAAGGCCGGCGTGCAGACGCTCTCCGACGTGCCGAGCCCGAAGTCGCTGCAGATCGACATCAGCGACGGCGGCGGGACCTACGACTTCGTCAAGAACGGCAAGTTCGTCTTCGACACTCCCGCGGCGGAGAAGATCGTCGAGCGGTACGCGGCACTGTACAAGGAGGGCGCGATCAGCCCTGAAGCGCTTCAGAACGCGGGGGCGGCGAACGCCAACGTCAACAACTTCAACAAGGGCACCGTGGCCTGGACCACCGCCGGCCCGAACTACATCGACAAGAACCTCGCGGTGAACGCGCCCACCCTGCTGCCATCGGTGAAGGTCTCCGCCGGCTTCGGGCAGCCGCCGCTGTTCGTGCAGGGCGTCAGCGTCTCGGCCAAGGCGAAGAACCCGGCCGCCGCCCTGGCGTTCGCCGAGTTCGTCACGAACGACGCCAACCAGATCGAGTTCATGAAGCTCGCCGCGGGCTTCTTCCCCGGCACGAAGAAGGCGAACCAGGATCCGTCGAAGTTCTCCGGCACCGCCCAGAACGCGCAGCAGACCGAGGCCACCAAGCTCGCCGCCGCGCAGATGGACAAGGCCCGGGTCCCCGGCGCTCCCGGCACCGGCTACGTCGACTCGATGGAGAACTACGCGAAGCAGCAGATCGCGCTCGCGATCAAGGGCGACATCACGGCCAAGCAGGCCCTGACCAAGTCGCAGGACTACGCCAACCAGAACGCCGCGAAGTAGGGCCGAAGGCCGCAGGCGGAGGGGGGGTATCCGATGAGAAGACAACGCTGGTACACGCCGTACCTCCTGGTGCTGCCGGGGGTGGTGTGGGTGGCCGTGTTCGCGCTCTGGCCCTTCCTGAACACCATGATCCTGGCGTTCACGGATGCGCGCCCCCTCCGCCCGGTCGCTTTCGTGGGGCTGGAGAACTTCACCCGCCTCTGGGCCGACGAACGGTTCGGCTACGCCCTGTCGACGTCGCTCGTGTACGTGCTCGTGTGCGTGCCGCTGCTGACGTTCCTGCCGCTGCTGCTCGCGCTGCTCGTGCAGCGCAAGGTGCCCGCGGTCGGATTCTTCCGGACGACGTTCTACTTCCCGGTGATCGCGTCGGCCGTGGTCGTCGCGATCGTGTGGGAGTTCCTCTTCTCCGGCGACGGCACGATCAACTCGGCGCTGAAGTTCTTCGGTCTCGCCGACCGGCCGATCGAGTTCCTCTCCGACCGCTGGCTGCTCATCTTCTGCGCCATCGGGCTCACGGTGTGGAAGGGCCTGGGCTACTACATGGTCGTGTACCTCGCCGCCCTCGGCAACGTCGGGCGGGAGCTGCACGAGGCGGCCGCGATGGACGGGGCGGGCTCCTGGCGACGGTTCTGGTCCGTCACGGTCCCCGGCGTGCGCGGACCGATGATGCTCGTCTCCGTGCTCATCTGCGTCGCCGCGACCCGCGTGTTCACCGAGCTCTACGTGCTCTCCAGCGGATCCGGGGGCCCCGGCGGCCGGTCCATGAGCATGGTGATGCTCATCCAGTCGATGGGCAAGGGCCTGAACGGCCAGATCGGGTACGCCTCGGCGATCTCGCTCGTGCTGTTCCTGCTCACCCTGATCCCGCTCACCGTGGTCGGGATCGTGAACAACGCGGACGCGCTCCGCGAGATGCGCCAGGAGCGCCGCATCCGGCGTGAGCTGCGCGCCGAGCAGCGCGCTCGGCGCAGCGGATCCGGATCCCGGGCGGAGGCGACGGCATGACGTACACGGAGGCCCCGGCGACCGCCGGCGTGCTCGAGCAGACCGAGGAGGCGGTCGCGAAGCGCCGCGGGCCCCGCCGCGAGCCGCGCCCCCGCGAGCCGCGTCACCGCGAGAAGCCGTACCGCACGCGCGGATCCGCCGACATCATGAAGCCGTCGCTCGGCGGGCTGATCGGCAAGTACGCGCTCCTGGTCGGGATCCTCGTGGTCATGGTGTTCCCGTTCGTGTGGCAGCTGTCCACGTCGTTCAAGGGCTCCTCGGAGGACATCTACTCCTTCCCGCCGAACCTGATCCCCCGCGCGTTCACCCTCGACCACTACGCCGAGGTGTTCCGCACGATCCCGGTGCTCGACTACGCGCGCAACTCGCTGCTCGTCGGAGTCGGCACCGTGCTCACGAACGTGGTCTTCGCGACCCTCGGCGGCTACGCCATGGGCTGCCTGCGCTTCCGCGGCAAGGGGATCGTGATGGCGGTCTTCTTCTCCACGCTGCTGCTGCCCGGCGAGGTCACCCTGACCAGCCAGTACCTCACGGTGAAGTCGCTCGGGCTCGCGAACACCCTGTGGGGGGTGTTCCTGCCCGGCGCGATCGCGGCGATCAACGTGCTGCTCATGGCCGCCGCCTGCCGGATGATCCCCGCCGACACGCTCGACGCCGCCACGATCGACGGCGCGAACACGCTGCAGCGGCTGCGGCACATCGTCTGGCCGAACATCCGCGGCATGGTCTCGGTCGTCGCCCTGTTCGCGTTCATCGGCTCGTGGGACGAGTTCCTCTGGCCGCTCGTCGTGCTGTCCGATCCGGCGAACTACACGCTCACCGTCGGCATGAACTACCTGAACTCGAACTTCGGCTCGAACCCGCGCGTGATCGCGGCGGGCACCATGATCGCGCTCGTGCCGATCATCCTCCTCTTCGCCGTGCTGCAGAAGCAGTTCTTCAAGGGCGTCGAAGAGGGGAGCGTCAAGGGGTGATCTGCCCGGCCCCTGAGCCCGTCGAAGGGCGCTGGATCGCGCTCCCGCAGCCCACGGCGTTCGAGCCGGCGGGCGGGCTGTGGGCGCCCGCCCGGGTGCGGGTCGTCGCGGACGGGCCGGGTCTGGACCGCGAGGCCGAGCGGATCGAGGGGGAGCTGAAGGCGCTCGGGATCGCGGGGGCCTGCGCGGCGGCGGATCCGGTGCTGCGACTGCGGCTCTCGCCGCTCCCGGAGGATCCCGAACCCCGGTCGTTGAGCGACACGTCGACTCGCCGGCGCTCGCTCAGCGCAGGTCTCCGCGAGACGAGACGCGGCGATTCCAGGGACGAGTCTTTCCTCATCGAGGTCGCCGACGACGTCGTCGTGACCGCGGCCGGGCCGGTCGGGGTGTTCCGGGCGACCCGTCAGCTGCTGCACAACCTCCGCGCGCAGGGCGGCGTCCCGCGGGGGAGCGTGCAGTCGGCGCCCGCGGTGGCCGAGCGGGGACTGCACCTCGACGCGGCGCGCAAGCACTACCCCGCGGCGTGGATCCGGCAGCAGCTGCATGCGGCGGCCGACGTCGGGATCAACGTCTTCCAGTGGCACTTCTCCGAGAACGAGGGGTTCCGGCTGGAGTCGGAGGCCTTCGGCGAGGTCGTCTCCGTCGCACACGTCACGCGCGCGGAAGCGGCCGGGATCGTCGCCCTCGCGCGCGACCTGCACATCGGGATCGTCCCCTCCCTCGACATGCCGGGGCACCTGCGGCAGGTCCTGTCGGCGCACCCCGACCTGCGGCTCCCGCCCGGGCTCGAACCCGCGGATCCCGAGCACGCCGGCATCCTCGGCACGGACCACGCCCTCGACATCACCCGGGACGAGGCGGTCGACTTCGCGCTCCGGCTCATCGACGACATGGCACCGGTCTTCCCGCACAGCTCGCGCTGGAACCTCGGCGGCGACGAGTTCGTCGCGTTCGAGCGGATCGACGACTACCCTGCGCTGACGGACGCCGCGCACGAGCGGTTCGGGCCGGATGCCACCGGGTTCGACCTTCTCACCGCGTTCGTCAACCGCATCGCGGCGCACCTGCGCGGGCGCGGGCTCGAGCCGCGGGTCTGGAACGACGGGATGCTCCGCAGCGCCGTGGTCGAGCTGGATCCGGACGTCGTGCTGACCTGGTGGACGAACTGGCACCGCGGAATGCGGCCGGTCTCCGCCGCGATCGCCGCAGGCCACCGGCTGGTCAACGTGAACGACGCGATGTTCTACTACGTGCTCGGCGAGAACGCCGGGTATCGCCATCCGACGGCCGAGCGGATCTGGGCCGCGGACTGGCACCCCGGGCTGTTCCCGGGGCTGTGGGGGGAGGCGGGTCAGGGCACGGTGCGGCAGGAGCTCGCGCGGCCCTACCCCGAGTTCCTGCTCGGCTGCTCCTTCGCGATCTGGTCGGATCGCCCGGATGCGCAGACGGCGGACGAGGTCGCGGAGGGGATCCGCGGGCCGCTGCGGGCCATGGCCGAACGCGCGTGGAACGCCGGATCCGCGCTCGCGCTCGCCGAGTTCGACGAGATCGACCGGGCGATCGGGACCGCGGCCGCCGAGCCCTGCGATGAGGGACGGCCGCCGGTCGTATCCTGACGCAATGAGCATCACCGCGCAGACCGCGGCCCTCCGCCCCACGCCCGCGCAGCTGCGCTGGCAGCGGGCCGGGGTCGCCGCGTTCTTCCACTTCGGGCTGAACACGTTCTTCGGCGTGGAATGGAGCGACGGCACCCTGCCCCCCTCCGGGTTCGACCCGGCACGGCTCGACGCGCGGCAGTGGGTGGCCGCGGCGCGCACCGCCGGAGCGCGGCACGTCGTGCTCACCGCGAAGCACCACGACGGGTTCTGCCTGTGGCCGACCGCGACGACCGACTACTCGGTCGCGGCGAGTCCGTGGCGGGACGGCGGCGGAGACGTCGTGCGCGAACTCGCCGACGCCTGCGCCGAGGCCGGGATGGGCTTCGGCGTCTACCTCTCGCCCTGGGACCGGCACGAGCGGCGGTACGACGACCCCGCCGCCTACGACGACTTCTACTGCGCCCAGCTGACCGAGCTGTGCACCCGGTACGGCGACCTCGTCGAGGTGTGGTTCGACGGGGCCGGATCCGCCGGGCGCTCCTACGACTGGGAGCGGATCATCGGGATCGTCCGCGAGCACCAGCCCGATGCGGTCGTCTTCAACATGGGCGACCCCGACATCCGCTGGGTCGGCAACGAGGACGGCCTCGCCGAGGATCCGGTCGAGTACGTGGCCGACACCACCCCGAACGACGTGCACACCGACGCGACGCTCGGCTTCGGCGGTGCGCGGTACCTGCCGCCCGAGTGCGACGTGTCGCTGCGGCACGGCTGGTTCTGGCAGCCCGACGACGAGCCGAAGAGCCTCGAGCACCTGCTCGGGATCCACTACCGTTCGGTCGGCCTGGGCGCGAACCTGCTGCTCAACCTCCCGCCGAACCGCGAGGGCCTCATCGACGCCGTCGACGTGGCGCGGCTCGAGGAGTACGCGGCAGAGCTGACCCGCCGCTTCGGGGCGCCGCACGAGGGTGTGCTGACCGCGCTCGGCGACGGAGTGTGGCGGGTGGAGTTCGCCTGCGACGTCACGATCGACCACCTCGAGCTCGAGGAGGTGCTCGAGGACGGGCAGCGGATCGCCGGGCATCGGGTGCGCGCGGCGGACCCCGCGGAGGGCGCGGGCGAGGAGATCTGCGCCGGCGGGACCGTCGGGATCCGTCGCCTGCACGCGTTCCCGGCCCGCGCCGTGCGGAGGATCCTGATCGAGCTGGACGGACCGGCGGACGGCGCGGCTCCGGCGCTCGCCGCGGTGCGCGCGTACCGGACCGGTGCCGAGTCCGCACCGGCGGTCCCGTCGACGGAGGAGTACCGCGCCGCCGACGACGACATGATCATGATGTGAGGCGGGTTCTCGGTCGTTGAGCGAGCCAAGCGAGACGAAACGCGTCCGGAGAGTCGCCCCGTTTCGTCTCGGTCTCGCTGCGCTCGTCCTCGCTCAACGACCCAGGAGGGCCGACGTCAGCCCTTCGCGGCGGCCTTCATCGCGCGCTTGTGCTCGCGGACCTTCGTGAGCGACTCCGGCGAGACGATGTCGGCGACCGAACGGAAGGATCCGTCCTCCCCGTACGGCGCGGACGCCTCCCGCCAGCCGGCCCCGGTGAAGCCGTACTGCTTGCCGAGCAGCGCGAGGAAGATCTTCGCCTTCTGCTCGCCGAAGCCCGGCAGTTTCTTCAGCCGTCGGAGCACCTCGGCCCCGTCCGGGTCGCCCTCGGTCCACAGGGCGGCGGCGTCGCCGCCCCAGTCGTCGACGAGCGTCTGGCACAGGGTCTGCACCCGGGTCGCCATGGATCCGGGGAAGCGGTGCACGGACGGCGACTGCTTGAACGCGGCGAGGAACCCCTCGGGGTCGTACCCGGCGATCGCGGTCGCGTCGGTCGCGCCGGTGCGCTGCTCGATCTTGAGCGGACCGGCGAACGCGGTCTCCATCGCGACCTGCTGATCCAGCAGCATGCCGATGAGGAGCGCGAGCGGGTTGTCGGTGAGGAGGGCGTCGGCGGCGGTGTCTCCGGTGATGTGAAGGGCCATGCGTCCAGTGTGGCATCGGAGGTCCCGGCGTGCCGTCCGGATCCGGGGAGATGGAAAGCGCTGCCATGCGAACGGTGCCGGCCCCGAAAAGCATCTCCCGGGGGAGCGGCTGTCGTTCCGGGGATGGAAATCGTCGCCGCGAGCCGTGCGCGGGACGCGAAAAGCATCTCCGACCCGCGCGCGTCGGGGCCGCCTCAGGCGGCGGCGGGCCGGCCTCAGGCGGCGGCGGGCCGGCCTCAGGCGGTGGCGGCGTCGCGGTGCTCGGCGGCGGGCTCGGCGGTCAGCCCGTACAGCGCCTCGACCGCGGAGATGAACTCGGAGCCGCGGCCCTGCGCGGCGAGCTCGTGGGCGCGGCTGGTCGGGGTGTGCAGCAGCACGCCGGCGAGGTGGCGCATCGCCTGCTCGACCTGTCCGTCGTCGCCGCGGCGCCGGGCGCGCTCGATCTCGGCCTCGAGCAGCTCGAAGATGTGCGCGCGCAGGGCGACGACCGCGGGGGTGACGCTCTCGCGGGCGCCGACCTCGTGGAAGGTCGCCGCGGCCTCACGCACGATCGAGCGCGCGGCGTCGGTCGCCTGCAGCTCCTCGAGCGGCGCGTGCAGGCGGATCGTCTCGAGATCGAGCAGCGCGACCCCTTCGACGCCGGTGACGTCGGGGTGCACGTTGCGGGGCATGCCGAGGTCGATCACGAGCTGCGACGGGACGGATCCGGATCCGATCACCGGGCACCCGGGGGCCGTCGCAACGGGCGACACGGCCAGGCCGCGGCCCTCGCGCAGGATCGCCGCGTCGAGCACGGCGTCCGCGGCGGTGGTGCAGGTGATCACGACCGAGGCGTGCGCGGCGGTGCGGGCGTACTCGCCGGCGGTCAGGGCGCGGATGCCGTACTTCGCGGCGAACGCGGCGGCCCGGCCGGAGGGCGAGTGCACGCTGATGTCCTCGGCGCCGCGCTCGCGGAGAGTGGCCAGGGTGACCGCGGCGTAGGCGCCGGTGCCGACGAGCAGCACCCGGGCGGCGCTCCAGTCCGCGATCCGGCTGTCGGCGAGGTCGAGGGCGAGGCGCACGAGCGAGCGGCCTGCACGGCCGAGCGCGGTGTCGTTCTTCACCCGGCGCTGGGCCTCGCTGGCGCGCTGGAACAGGCGCTCGAGCTCGGGGGAGGTGGTGCCGTTCTCCCGGGCCGAGGCGAGCGCACGGCGGACCTGGCCGGCGATCTCGCCCTCGCCGGAGACGACGGACTCCAGCCCGGAGGCGACGGAGAACAGGTGCTCGACCACGCGCGGGCCGATGTGCACGGCCGAGGCGGTGGACAGCGTGTCGGCGGGGATCCCGCTGTGGTCGGCGACGGCGGTCATGATCCGGTCGACGTCGTCCGCGGCAGCGGATCCGTCCACGTCGACGTAGGCCTCGAAGCGGTTGCAGGTCGCGAGCACGACGGCTCCGCGGGACTCAGCCGAAAGGGAACCGGCAAGGTCTTCCGGGGTGCGGCTGAGTCGCTCGAGGAGGTCGAAGGGGGCGGTCTTGTGATTCGCCGTGACGCAGAGCAGCACGCTGGGATTCTACGCGTACGGGGCTTTGAGGATCCTGCGCGTCGTCGTGCGACGTCATCCGGAGCCGGTCGCCGCGCGTCAGCCCTCCGGCTGGGCTGCCACCCAGGCCTTCCAGTCCTCGATCCGGAGTCCGGGCCGCATGGTCGCGACGACCTGCTGGGCGAACGGTCCCGTGCCGTCGGCCGCCAGGAGCATCCGGTAGTCCGCCTGATGCTGGTCGAGGAAGTAGAAGTACGAGCCGGCGGTGAGATACGCCATCGCGCTGAGGTCCTTGTCGGTGAAGCTGTGCTCGGCGAGCACGTCCGCGATGTCGCCGTTCAGCACCGCGTCGCGCACGTCGCCGGTCGTGAACAGCTCCGCGGCATAACCGACGTGCTGCGCGGCGACCGACTCGGCGTAGCCCTCGCTCACGGCGATGTAGTCCGTGCCGGCACCTGACCGGTCGTACGGCGCGGGGTCGTGCGTGTTCTGCATGTAGTGCGCGAACTCGTGGGCGAAGACATAGCCCTCGCCGTCCGCGAGACCGCCGGGGCCGAGGAAGGCGAGCGCGCCGCCCGGAAGCGTGTCGCCCGTGGCCACCCCTGTGGCGATCAGGGCGGATCCCTGCGAGGGGCGCACGTCGGTGCGGCAGAATCCCGCCGTCCCGTCCGCGCCGCCCGGGCCGTAGGCGTGCGCGTAGTCGTCGGCGTCCTCGGTCACGTAGGCCACGAACCCGTCGAGGCGCGCGTGGGATCCGGCCCACTCGGGGCGGGCGAGCACGTCCTCCGCGGCGCCCTCGGCCTCGGCGAGCCGCGCATCGACGAGCGCGCCCTCGTCCTCGTCGGCGAACAGCGCCACGTGCTCGCCGCGCGCGACGGCGATCCGCTCGCCGCGATCCCAGGGCATCGGGTACATCGCGTCGAGGGCGACGACCCGGGCGTGGGATCCGGTGCCGCGGATCGTCGCGGCGTACAGGAACGTCGCGAGCAGTTCGCCGCCGCTTCCGCCGTCGCGCGCCTCCGAGACCGCGTGGAAGCCGCCGAGCCCCATGTTGAACGCGAGCTGCACCGGGCCGGTGCGGCTGTTCGACTCGGCGACCCCGAGGGTCCAGCCCAGCTTCTTGGTCTCGTCCCAGATCGCGGCCAGATGCTCGGCGCTCGACCCCTCGCCGATACCGATGAACGCGGTGCGGTCGTTCGCGTTCATGGCCCGCGTCAGCCGGCTGGTGACGTCCTCCGCGTAGGCGTCGCCGGGCGACGACGAGCCGGACGGACCCGCGTCGGACGACGCCGAGGACGTGCGGATCAGAGTGGTGAGGAGCGCATCGCCCGTGACCACGGCCCCGCTGATCCCGACGGCGACGGCGGTGACAGCCGCGACGATCCACGGCCACTGGCGCCGTCGGCGCGGGGCGGGTGGGATCGGCCCGGTCGGCCGAGTCGCGGCCGACCCGAAACGCGGGGCCGCGAAGAGATGCCCGCCGGACAGCACGCCGTCGTGCGGGCGGGCCGCCGGCCGCGGGGTCGGCGTCATCGGCGGTGCGGGCGGGGTCGGCTGCGGGAGGCGGGTGTGCTCGTCCACGGGATCCCTTCGGTCGGCGGCGGTGCGCGTCGTCGCACACCGGGGACGGCGGATCCCTGTCTGCATTCTGGCGGTCGCGGACGTTCCCGCGCGAGCGCGGAAGATCACGATCCGGATCCGACGGCGCGGACGACGCCGCACAGGACCGTCGGGGAGAATGGGGCCATGGCCCTCACCGAAGCTCCGCTGTTGCGCGCCCTGGCCGGCGACCGTCCCGACCGCACCCCGGTGTGGTTCATGCGTCAGGCAGGCCGGTCGCTGCCTGAGTACCGCGAGCTGCGCGTCGGCACGCGCATGCTCGACGCGTGCCTGACCCCCGACCTCGCGGCCGAGATCACGCTGCAGCCGGTGCGCCGGCACGGCGTCGACGCCGGCATCTTCTTCAGCGACATCGTCGTGCCGCTGCGCCTCGCCGGCGTCGAGGTCGAGATCGAGCCGGGCCGGGGTCCGGTCTTCGCGGATCCCGTGCGCACGGCCGCGGACGTCGACCGGATCACCGCGATCGACCCGGAGGGCCTCGACACCTCGGCGATCCGGGAGGCCGTGCGGCTCGTCGTCGCCGAACTGGGCGGGACCACTCCGCTGATCGGCTTCGCGGGCGCCCCGTTCACGCTCGCCGCCTACCTCGTCGAGGGCGGGCCGTCGAAGGAGCACCTGCGCGCCCGGGCGATGATGCACACCGATCCGGGATCCTGGAACCGCCTCGCCGGCTGGCTCGCGCGGGTCTCGCGCACCTTCCTCGACGCGCAGCACGCGGCCGGCGCGAGCGCCGTGCAGCTGTTCGACTCCTGGGCAGGCTCCCTGAGCCAGGCCGACTACTGCGCCTTCATCAAGCCGCACTCCGCCGCCGCGGTGGACGGGATCGATGCGCCGGTCATCCACTTCGGCGTGGGCACCGGGCCCTTCCTCGCCGATATGCGCCTGGACGGCCGCGCCGACGCGGTCGGCGTCGACTGGCGGATGCCGCTCGACGAGGCCGCCGCCGTGCTCGGCGACGACGTCACCGTGCAGGGCAACATCGACCCCGCTCTGCTCACCGCGCCGTGGCCCGTGCTCGAGGCGCATGTGCTGGATGTGCTGCGCCGCGGATCCGCCGCGCGCGCCCACATCCTGAACCTCGGCCACGGGGTGCCGCCCGAGACCGATCCGGCCGTGCTCACCCGCATCGTCGAGCTCGTGCACGCGACGCCCGTGGAGGATCCGGCGGTGACCGCCGGAGTCGCGGGATGACCACGGATCACGCCGCCCCCGAGCTCGCCGAGCGGGCCGCGCGGCTGCGGGTCGCCGTGATCGGCGGCGGGGTCGCCGGGCTCGTCGCGGCCGAGGCGATCGCGGCGATCGGGGCGCACGCGACCGTGTTCGAGTCCGCCGATGCGGCGGGCGGGGCGGTCCGTCGCGGCGAGGCCGACGGGCTGTCGTTCGACGCCGGGGCGGAGAGCTTCGCGGTGCGCGGCGGCCATGTCCGTGCGCTCGTCGAGGACCTCGGCCTGGGCGGGCTCGTCGTCGAGCCGGAGCCGGGAGGAGCCTGGGTCGCGGGAATCCCCGGTGGTGCGGCGCCGCTGCCGAAGGGCGGACTGCTGGGGATCCCGGCGAACCCGTTCGCGGAGGACGTGCGCCGCGTGATCGGCTGGAACGGCACCTGGCGGGCCTGGCTCGACCGGCTGCGGCCCCCGCTCACGATCGGCCACGACCGCAGCCTCGGCCGGCTGGTGCGCAAGCGTATGGGCGACCGCGTGCTCGAGCGGCTCGTCGCGCCGGTGAGCACGGGCGTGTACTCCGCGCATCCGGACGACATCGACCTGGACGTCGCCGCGCCCACGCTGAACGCCGCGCTCACCCGCGCCGGATCCCTGTCGGGCGCCGTCACCGAACTCACGGGCGGGTCCGAGCGTGCCCCGGGAGCCGCCGTGCAGGGGCTCTCCGGCGGGATGACCGCGCTCGTCGACGGCCTGGTCGCCCGGATCGAGCTGCTCGGATCCGAGGTGCGCACGGCGTCGCCCGTCGAGGCGCTCGACCGCGACGGCGACGCCTGGATCGTGCGGGTCGACTCCGGCCGGTCGTTGAGCGAGGACGCCGCAGGCGACCGAGGCGAAACGCGGTCACCGGCGGAGGACGTCTCGTCTCAGCCCGCTCGCTCGACGACGGACGCCCCCACCCGCTTCGACGGCGTCCTCCTCGCCGCCGACGAGGCCACCGCCCGCCGCCTGCTGGCCCCGCACGTCCCCGCCCTCGACGCGGTCGCCGCCGGATCCTCGCCGCGGATCGAGATCGTCACCCTCGTGCTCGACGCGCCTGCTCTCGACGCGGCCCCGCGCGGATCCGGCGTCCTCACCGTCCCCGGATCCCACATCGCGAAGGCCCTCACGCACAGCACGGCGAAGTGGGCCTGGCTGCGTTCGGCCGCCGGGTCCCGGCACGTGGTGCGGGTGTCGTTCGGCTCGCAGGGCGAGGACCCGGCGACCGCCGGCCTCGACGACGACGCGGCCGCCACTCTGGCGCTCGCCGAGGCCTCGGCCCTGCTCGGCGTCGACCTGCAGCCGTCGCAGATGCGCGGCAGCCACCGCGCCCGGTTCGTGCAGGCGCAGCCCTCCGCCGTGCTCGGAGCGGCCGAGCGCAGGGCCGCCGCGGCCGCCGCGATCGCCGCCGTCCCCGGCGTCGGCGCGACCGGCGCTTGGCTCAGCGGCACCGGTCTCGCGCAGGTCGTCCCGCACGCGAAGGCCGAGGCCGAACGCCTCCGCCACGCCCTGCTCTGGCGCTGACCACCCTCTGTTCGCTGGTCGCGACACGCCGCTCTGAAGCCCGGATGAGGGCGTGTCGCGACCAGCGAGCAGGGGAGAGCGGGGGAGCCGGGGCCTGGATCCGGTTAGATGCCGAAAACGGAATATGGGGTTACGCTGGAAGTCCGCAAGACCGACCACCACGTGAGGAGACCCCATGAAGGGGAAGATCGGACTCGTCGTCGGACTCGGCATCGGCTACGTGCTGGGCACGCGCGCCGGGCGCGAACGCTACGAGCAGATCAAGAAGCAGTGGCTCAAGGTCTGGAACCTCGACCCCGTGCAGGCGCAGGTGTCGAAGGTGCAGGACTTCGCGAAGGCGCAGGCGGCGGCGGTGCCGCAGGCGCTGTGGACCGGAGCCGTGAGGGTCGTCAAGGCCGCGCGCGCCGAGGGCACCCCCGGCCAGCGCGTCGACTCCACGATCGCGACGGGAAAGTCCGCCGCGGAGGACGTGAAGCGCGCCGCGGAGGAGACCGTGCACGCGGCCGGGAAGACCGCGGAGAAGGCCGCCGAGCAGCACGACGGCGAATGACATGGCCAAGAACTTCCGGGACCGTGCCGACGACAGCCTGCTGACGCTGCTCGGCGACCTCCCCGACCTGGTCAGCAACCTCGTCAAGGCGGAGATCGACGCCGCCAAGACCTGGATCGCGCGCACCGCGAAGGATGCGGGGATCGGCAGCGTCTGGTTCCTGGTCGCGCTGTTCTTCCTGTTCTGGACGGTCCCGATCGTCCTCGTCTTCGCGGTCGCCGGGCTCTCGTCCTGGTTCCCGGTGTGGTTGTCCGCGATCATCACGTTCGGGATCCTGCTGCTCGCCGTGCTCGTGTTCGCGCTGCTCGGGATCCTGAAGTTCCGCAAGGTGCTGCGTCGGGAGAACCCGGCCCAGGCCGTCGCGACCGACATCCGCATCGTGAAGGAGGCCGGCGATGGCCGCTGACGCCGAACTGCCCCGCACGGCCGTCCCGAACGGGATCGTCGACCCGGTGGCCTCCGCCCGTGCCGAGCTCAAGGCGGCACTGCACGCGATCGAGGAGAAGGGCAACGTGCCCCGACGCGTCGAGAAGGCGTGGATCGAGGGCGAGGCCAAGGCGCGCGCCTTCGTGCGCCGCAACCCCGTGGCCGCGGTGGCGGCCGTCGTCGGGGTCGCCGCGACGGTCGGCGGCGTGGTCTGGGTGCTCGCCCGCGCGATCTCCCGCTGACTCCGGCGATCCGGTCCGCGAGGCTCTCGACGCGCGGCCCCGAGGCTTTCGACGGGCCCGGATCCGTCACGCCGAACCCGGCGCATAGCCGGAGGGGGCAGACTGGAGGCATGGCCGACGCTGTTGAAACGCCCGTGACCGCTTCCGCCGACAACGGCGCCGACTCGCCCAAGGGGTTCACCCTGTGGGCCGTGTGGCGCCGTGACCCGTCGGCCCCGGTGACCGAGTCCGACGCCACCGAGCTCGAGGACATCGTCGGTCTCATCGAGGGCAGCGGCATCAGCGTCCGCGGCTTCTACGACGTCTCCGGCCTCAAGGCCGACGCCGACCTGATGGTGTGGCTGCACGGGCCGGACCCGGACGCGCTGCAGAAGGCGCTCCGGCGCCTGCGCCGCACCGAGCTGCTGCGCTCGCTGCTGCCCGTGTGGAACGTGATGGGCGTGCACCGCGACGCCGAGTTCAACCGGCAGCACGTGCCCGGCTTCCTCCGCGGGGTGGAGCCGAAGGACTGGCTCTGCCTCTACCCGTTCGTGCGCACCCCCGAGTGGTACCTCGTCGACGAGGACGAGCGCCGCCGCATGCTCGCCGACCACGGCCGCAAGGGCGCCGCCTTCCGCGGGGTCGTCGCGAACACCGTCGCCGCGTTCGCGCTCGGCGATTACGAGTGGCTGCTGCCGCTCGAGGCGGACGACCTCACCGAGCTCGTCGACCTCATGCGCGACCTCCGCTACACCGACGCCCGCCGGTACGTGAAGGAGGAGGTGCCGTTCTACACCGGCCGCCGCCTGCGATTCGACGAGATCGCCGAGGTCCTGCAGTGACGACCCCCCTCCGCCTCGGCACCCGTCGCAGCGCCCTCGCCCAGGCCCAGTCCGGCCAGGTCGCGAAGGCGCTCGAGAAGGTCGCCGGGCGTCCGATCGAGCTGGTCCCGATCACGAGCGAGGGCGACACGAACCGTGCGTCCCTGTCGGAGATCGGGGGACAGGGGATCTTCGCCACCGCGCTGCGCGACGCCCTGCTGCGTGGCGAGTGCGACCTGCTCGTGCACTCCCTGAAGGATCTGCCGACGCAGATCCCCGAGCGGCTCACGATCGCCGCGATCCCGGCCCGCGCCGACGCCCGCGACGTCGCGATCACCCGCGAGGGCATCGCGCTGCACGACCTGAAGGACGGATCCACGGTCGGCACCGGATCCCCCCGCCGGATCGCCCAGGTGCACGTGCGCAACCCGCGCCTGCACACCGCCGACCTGCGCGGCAACGTCGACTCCCGGCTGAAGCGCGTCGCCGACGGCGAGCTCGACGCCGTGATCCTCGCGGCGGCAGGACTCGGCCGGCTCGACGGCGACCCGCTCGGCGGCCTCACCGGCGAGCTGCTCGGGCTCGGGGAGTGGCCGACTGCGCCGGGCCAGGGCGCGCTCGCCGTGGAGACCGCGGCGGACGCCCCGGCCGACCTGCTCGCCGCCCTCGCCGAGCTCGACGACGAGGCCACCCGCATCGCGGTGACCGCGGAGCGCGCCGTGCTCGAGGGCCTCGACGCCGGCTGCCAGGCGCCGATGGCGGCGCACGCCGTGATCGACCGGGGCCACCTGCGCGTGCGCGCGGTCGTCTACGCCCCGCACGACGGCTGGCGGATCGGCCTGGACGTCACAGAAGCCCTGCACCCAGCCGGCGTGGACGCAGGAAATCTGGACGAGGAGTATATTCATCCCAACGGCAGTGGCAACGGCGCGGACTCTGCCGATGGTGCAGACCCGATCGGCGCAGCGCGCAGGATCGGGTTCTCTGTTGCCCATCGGTTGCTCGAACGTGGGGCGGCTGATCTCCTCCCGCGCTCCTAGAGCTGATGGCCAATGACTGAATCGAAGCAAGAAGCCAAGCCGCTCGCCGGCTGGCGCGTGCTCGTGCCGCGCGGCGGCCCCTGGGGCGACGGCGTCGCCGCGAGCCTGCGTGCGCAGGGCGCCGTGCCCGTCGTCGCACCGCTGATCAACTTCGCGCCCACCACCGACCAGCCCGCGCTCGACAAGGCGCTCGTGAAGCTCGCCGACGGCGACTACGACTGGCTCACCATCACGAGCGCCACCACCGTCGACGTGCTGTTCGCGCACGGCGCGGTGATCCCGACCTCCACGAAGGTCGCGGCGGTCGGCGAGACCACGGCCGCGGCGCTCGCCGCCGTCGGCTATCACGTCGACCTCGTGCCCGACGCCGACAACTCCGCCGAGGGGATGGCCGCGCAGATCATCGCGCTCGAGTCCGCCCCGAAGCGGATCCTCACGCTGCGCAGCGAGATCGCCAAGCCCGTGCTCACCCGGTCGCTGACGAAGGCCGGGCACGACGTGTCCAGCGTCGTCGCCTACCGCACGGTCGGCGTCCCGGTGACCGAGCGGATCCTCCGCGACGTCGAGAACGGGCGGATCAACGCGATCCTGATCACGAGCGGATCCGTCGCCGGGCAGGTGCGGGAGCAGTTCCCGAACATCCCCGACACGACGCTGCTCGCCGCGATCGGGCCGCGCACCGCCAAGGACGCGAAGCGGGCAGGGCTCCCGGTCTCGGTGGTCGCCGACCGGCAGACGGTCGACGCGCTCATCGACGCGGTCTCGCACTTCACGCTTCCGCACGCGGCCGACGAGTTCGCCCCGTGACCGGCGCCTTCTCCCCGGTCCCGGGCTTCCCGGACGTCCGTCCCCGGCGGCTGCGGCAGTCCGCGCCGGTGCGCTCGCTGGCCCGGGAGACCGACCTGCTGCCGCGGCACCTCGTGCTGCCGATGTTCGTGCGCGAGGGGCTCTCGGAGCCCGCGCCGATCGGATCCATGCCCGGCGTCGTGCAGCACTCGCTCGACTCGCTCCGCCGCGCCGCCGTCGAGGCCGCCGAGGCCGGCGTCACCGGCGTGATGCTGTTCGGCGTCCCGGCCGTGCGCGATGCGATCGGATCCGGGGCGGACGATGAGGACGGGATCCTCAACGTCGCGACCGCCGCGCTGGCCGCCGAGGTGGGCGACGCGGTCGTCGTGCAGACCGACCTGTGCCTCGACGAGTTCACCGACCACGGCCACTGCGGCGTGCTCGCCGCGGACGGATCCGTCGACAACGACGCGACGCTCGAGCGTTACGTGGCGATGGCGCTCGCCCAGGCGCGGGCCGGATCGCAGCTGCTGGGGCTTTCCGGAATGATGGACGGCCAGGTCGCCGCGGTGCGCCACGCGTTGGACGCCGAGGGCTTCCAGGACGTGCTGCTGCTCGGCTACGCCGCCAAGTACGCGAGCGCGTTCTACGGCCCGTTCCGCGAGGCCGTCGACTCGCAGCTGGAGGGCGACCGCCGCACGTACCAGCTCGACCCGGGCAACCGGCGCGAGGGCGTGCGCGAGGCGCTGCTCGACGAGGCCGAGGGTGCCGACATCGTCATGGTCAAGCCCGCGATGGCGTTCCTCGACGTGCTGCGCGAAGTGCGCGACGCCGTTCGCGTGCCGGTGTGGGCGTACCAGGTGTCCGGTGAGTACGCGATGATCGAGGCCGCCGCGCAGAACGGCTGGCTCGACCGTGAGCGCACGATCCTGGAATCGCTGCTGTCGATCCGCCGTGCCGGCGCCGACGCCGTGCTGACGTACTGGGCGACCGAGGCCGCCCGCTGGATCGCCCGCGGCTGACCGGTCCGCTCCTCCGTCGAGGCGCTCGCCCTACCGTGTCCCACTTTTTGCACCACCATGTCCCACTTTCTGCTGCTTTCAGGCCTCTCAAGCAGCAGAAATCGGGACACGGATCCCGAAGGAGTCCGCATGACCGACCGCAATGACGACCTGTTCGATGCCGCCCGCGCGGTGATCCCCGGCGGGGTGAACTCGCCCGTTCGCGCCTACGGGTCGGTCGGCGGGACGCCGCGGTTCCTCGCACGTGCGCTCGGCGCGACCGTGACCGACGCCGCCGGCACCACGTACGTCGACCTCGTCGCCTCCTGGGGGCCTGCGCTGCTCGGCCACGCGCATCCCGAGGTCGTCGCCGCCGTGCAGGAGGCCGCGACCCGCGGGCTGTCCTTCGGCGCCCCGACGGAGGGCGAGGTCGAGCTCGCCGCCGTGATCGCGGATCGCGTCCGTGCGGGGGAGGTGCGCCCCGTCGAGCGGGTGCGCCTCGTCTCCACCGGTACCGAGGCGACCATGACCGCGATCCGCCTCGCCCGCGGCGCCACCGGCCGCGACCTGCTGGTCAAGTTCGCCGGGCACTACCACGGGCACTCCGACGGGCTGCTCGCGGCGGCCGGATCCGGTGTCGCGACGCTCGCGCTGCCGGGATCGGCGGGCGTCCCCGCTCCGATCGCCGCGCAGACCCTCGTCATCGACTACAACTCCCCGGAGGCGCTCGCCGCCGTGTTCGCCGAGCACGGCGACCGGATCGCGGCCGTCATCGTCGAGGCCTCCGCGGCGAACATGGGCGTCGTCGCCCCGCAGCCGGGCTTCAACAGGCTGATCGCCGAGACCGCGCACGCGCACGGCGCGCTCATGATCCTGGACGAGGTGCTCACCGGCTTCCGCGTGCACCCGGCCGGGTTCTGGGGCCTGCAGCAGGCCGCCGGCGAGGAGTACCTGCCCGACATCATCACGTTCGGCAAGGTCGTCGGCGGGGGCATGCCGCTCGCCGCGCTCGGCGGCCGCGCGGAGATCATGGATCTGCTCGCGCCGACCGGCCCCGTCTACCAGGCCGGCACCCTGAGCGGGAATCCGCTCTCGGTGGCGGCGGGCCTGGCCACGCTGCGCCTCGCGACCGACGACGTGTATGCCCGGATCGACGCCGCGGCCGCGCGCCTGTCCGCGTCGCTCGAGCGGGCCCTGACCGCTGCCGGCGTCGTGCACGCCGTGCCGCGCGCCGGCAACCTGTTCGGCGTCGCCTTCGCCGCCGAGGCGCCGCGCGACTACGCCCAGGCCCAGGCGCAGGAGGCGTTCCGCTACGCGCCGTTCTTCCACGCGCTGCGCGCGCGGGGCGTGGCCCTGCCGCCGAGTGTCTTCGAAGCCTGGTTCCTCACCGCCGCGCACGGCGACGCCGAGCTCGCCGCGATCGAGGCCGCACTGCCCGCGGCGGCCGAGGCCGCGGCCCGCGCGACCGCCTGACGGTTCCCGATCCGGATCCGGGATCCGGACCCCGATCCGGATCCGGGATCCGGACCGCGATCCGTTCCGGATCCGCCCGCGACGGAACGCTCGCGCTGTCGAAACCCGTCTGCGCGGCCGATATCCGTGCTGTTTTGTCTCAGGACATCGGTGACGGTTCTGTATCAGGACATCGGTGACAGTTCTGGGGGTCTTGGTGGTGACACTTCTCGGCTCAGATTGAGCGGTGTCGAAGAATGAACCTGTTGATGCGCGTGTCCGTCTCGCGATCTCTCGTTGGCCTGCGGATGCTCCGCGTGGGGCGGTGACGTCGTTTTGTCGAGAGCACGAGATCTCGCGGAAGACGTTCTATGTGCTGCTCGCTCGTGCGCGGGAGAAGGGCCCGGCGGCGGTGCTGGAGCCGCAGTCTCGTCGTCCGTCCGCGTCGCCGGCGAAGATCGGCGAGGAGGTGAAGCGGAGCGCGCTGGACGTGCGGGCAGCGCTGGAGCGATCCGGGCTCGACTACGGGCCGATCAGCGTGCACGACAAGATGACATCGATGGGATTCACGACCCCGTCGATCGCCTCACTCGCACGGATCTTCCGCGAAGCGGGCGTCGCCCGGGTGGAGCCAAAGAAGAAGCCGCGGTCCGCGTTCCGACGGTTCGTGTATCCCGCTCCGAACGCGTGCTGGCAACTCGATGCGACCGAGTACGTCCTCGCGGGCGGACGGACCTGCGTGATCTTCCAGCTCACCGATGATCATGCTCGTCTCGCGGTCGCGTCGCATGTCGCGAGGGCGGAGACGAGCAAGGGCGCGGTCACGGTGATGGAGAAGGGGATCGCCCGGCATGGGGTCCCGCAGCGGCTCCTCACGGATAACGGTGCCGCATTGAACCCGCACCGCCGCGGCATCGTCAGTCAGCTCGTCGCCTACGTGAGCACGCTCGGCGTCGTCGCGATCACCGGGAAGCCCGGGCACCCCATGACCCAGGGCAAGAACGAGCGATTCCACCAGACCCTGTTCCGATGGTTGGACAAGCAGCCCCTCGCCGGGACGATCGAGGAACTCCAACATCTCGTGGACCGGTTCGACGTGATCTACAACACCGAGCGCCCGCACCAGGCGCTTCCCGGTCGGAGCACCCCGCAACAGGCCTGGGACGCGACACCGAAAGCTCCCGCGCCAGAGCCAGACCCTGACGCTGCCACCCATCCCGGGGCGACTGGAGATGCCGTCCGGATCGTCCGCACGCACGGCGACATCAGCATCCGCGGCACCACATTCCAACTCGGGAACGAGTTCGCCGGCACTCAAGTCCACGCGATCTGGAACCCCGCCCTGATCATGATCTTCGACGAGCGCGGCACCCTCATCATCGAACACCCCTGGCCACAACCCGGCACCCGCTACGTCGGCAACGGCAGACCCCGAGGATCGGCCCCCAGAAGACGCCCACTGTCACCGATGTCCTGAGACACCAACTGTCACCGATGTCCTGA
>NZ_JAVFCB010000002.1 GCF_030865425.1 Microbacterium capsulatum | reverse complement strand
TTGTGATGTCTCAGGACATCGTGAACGGATGAACCCCCGGTTTCGGGGGTTCATCCGTTTTTGCGTTGGTAGCTGCGGGTGGGGTCGAGGGTGAAGTCGGCGAGGATTTCGCCGGTGGCCGTGGCGATGATCGTGGCGTTGTCGTTGTGGACGAGGCAGATGATCTCGACGCGGGTGTGTGCTCTGCCGATGCCGAGGTGCAAGAGGCGGCCGGTGTGGCGGAGGGTGATCTTCCCGTCGTTGTCGATGGTGTCGTAGCGGACGCGCCAGATGCCGGGGTCCTCGGGCGCGGTCGGGGTCGCTTTCGGGATCAGCTGGTAGGCGAACGCGGGGGTGTGACGGCCGATGGCGCGGTGTGGGCGGGCGTGGTTGTAGTGGTCGCGGAACGCGTCGAGGGTGGCCTGCAGCTCGAGCAGGGACCGAGCTGGTCGGGTGGCGAGGTGCTTCTTCAGCGTCTGCCAGAACCTTTCGATCTTGCCTTGCGTGGTGGGTTTGAACGGCTTCCCGTTCTTCTGGGTGATGCCCAGGGTGGCGAGCAGGGTCTCGAATCCGTTCCCGCCGCCGTCGCCGCGGCCTCGGCCGCCGCGGGCGAGGCGGGTGGTGTAGACCATGCCGTTGTCGGTCAGTGTGGCGGCCGGGTAGCCGTGTTCGGTCGCGGTGGTGGTGAACGTGTCGGTCACGGTGCGGCCGGTGACGCGGCGGTGCGCGGTCAGGTGCAGCAGGTAGCGGGAGTGGTCATCGAGCCAGCCGATGACCTCGACCTCTTGCCCGGTGGTGAGGGTCACGTGGGTGAAGTCGGATTGCCAGAGCTCGTTGGGGCGGTCCGCGGTGAACCGGCGCCAGGACGAGCGGGGCCGCTTCTGCGGCTGCGGGCTGACCCGGCCGGCCGCGGTGAGGATCCGCCAGACCGTTGCCCGGGAGACGGTGACCCGTTCCCGGGCGAGCAGTTCCGCGATCGTGTCCGCGCCGTTGTCCAGTCCAGCGGCGGCGAGCTGATCGCGCAGGGCGAGGATCCGCTCCCGCACGGTGGGGGCGGTGCGGTTCGGGCTGGCGTGCGGGCGCCGCGATCTCGGCTCGAACGCGCCGTCTCCTTCCTCGAGCCACCGGTGGTGCAGCTTATGCACGAGGGTCTTGGAGACCCCGTAACGGCGGGCGACCTCGCCGTAGGACAGCTTCTGGACGGTGACGGCTTTGATCAGCACTTCGTACTTGGCCACCGTTCACGATGTCCTGAGACATCCGCCGCCACACGCGCGGGCCGTTCACGATGTCCCGAGACAGCCGTTCACGATGTCCTGAACCCAGACACCCCCTCGCGCACGGTAACGAGAAGGCCCGGATCGGAAGATCCGGGCCTTCTCCGTTTCGCGGCGGTCACGACTCCGGTGCGGACCGGACCGTCAGCGCAGAGTCCCGTCGACGCCGGAGCCGGCGTCGTCCGGCGGGCCGGCGCAGCCGTGAGCCCGGCCCGCCGGACCCGACGGTCAGCCGACGCCGACGTGGAACAGGAGCCCGAGCAGATAGGTGACGGCGGCCGCGCCGAAGCCGATCACGAGCTGGCGGAGGCCGCGGCGCAGGGGCGGGCCGCCGGACAGCACCCCCACGGTCGCTCCGGTGCTGAGCAGCGCGATGCCGACGAGCAGCAGCGCCACGAGCACCGCGGCGTTGCCCTGCATGCCGAAGATCCACGGCAGCACCGGCACGATCGCGCCGGACGCGAACAGCAGGAAGCTCGAGATCGCGGCGGACCACGCGCTGCCGACGATCTCGTGCTCGTCGTCGTCCGACGCGGGGACGCGAAGCGGGCCGGTCTGCATGGCCATGCCGGCCTTCGCCGCGCTCACGACACGGCGCGCGCGATCCAGGGACTCGTCCGAGTCCATGCCGCGGGCACGGTAGACCAGCGCCAGCTCGTTCTCGTCGATGTCGAGGTCGCTCGCGGCGGCGTCGCCCGGTCCGTTGTCCTCCGTGGCCTGGAGAAGCTCCCGCTGCGAGCGGACCGAGACGAACTCGCCCGCGCCCATCGAGAGCGCTCCGGCGAGCAGGCCCGCGAAACCGCTGAACAGCACCACACCGCTGCCCACGCCCGTCGCGCCGATGCCGAGGATCAGGGCGAGGTTGCTGACAAGGCCGTCGTTCGCGCCGAAGACCGCCGCGCGGAACGATCCGGACAGTCGGCGCCTGCCGCGCGCGGCGAGGCCGCGGACGACCTCGAAATGCACCTTCTCGTCGGCCCGCATCGCCGGCGTGGCGTACACCTCCTCGTCGTACGGGGAGCGCGCCTCCGCGTTCTGGGCGAGCGCGAGCACGAAGATCGAGCCGAACCGGCCGGCCATCCAGCCCAGCATGCGGGTGCGGAACCCCGGACGGGGCAGGTGTGCGGGCTCCCCGCCGAGCAGCTCCAGCCAGTGCGCCTCGTGGCGCCCCTCGGCGGCGGCGAGCTCGAGGAGGATCTCGCGCTCCTCGCCGTTCTTGCGCTCGGCGAGCTGCTGGTAGACGTGCGCCTCGGCGCGCTCCTCGACGAGGTAGCGGGTCCATCGCTTGCGGTCGGCGGCGGTGGGCGCGGCAGGGACGGGATCGGGGGTGTGCATCGGTGTCCTTCTGAGTCGGGGCAACCGTTCAACGCTACCCACGCCCGCCGCTCGGACCCGCGTCAGGACGGGGATTGACAGCATTTCGGGGATCCGAAGCACCCGATGCCGGGCGCGTCGGCGCGCGCGGAGCACGGCGTCCCTTCGACAGGCTCAGGGACCGAGAGGCTCGGGGGCCGAGGAGGGCCGTCAGGACCGCACGCGGCGGCGGAGCAGGTCGATCCGCGACTGCAGCTGCGTCACCGTGGCCTGCGCCACGGCGGGACCGCCGCACAGCCGGCGTAGCTCGGCGTGCACGGCCCCGTGCTGCTCCCCGGTCTGCCGCGCGTACAGCCCGACGAGGCTGTTCAGCAGCTGCCGCTGCTCGCGGAGGGTGCGGTGCAGCGGCTCGGGCAGGGTCGTCGTCTGCGCCGGGGTCGCCGCCTCACGGGCTTCCCGCAGCCGCGACTGCCGGGACTGGCGCTGCATGAGCAGCTCGTGCACGTGCTCCGGCTCGAGCAGGCCCGGCAATCCGATGAACTCCTCCTCCTCGGGCGTGCCGGGCTCGGCGAGCTGGCCGAACTCCTTGCCGTCGAACACGACGCGGTCGAAGTGCGCCAGCGACGAGATCGCCTGATAGCTGAACTCCTGGGTGAGCGCGTCGGACGCCTCCTCCTCGCGGTTCGCGCTCTCCAGGAGCGAGTCGTCGAGGCCGTCATCGTCCTTGGACTGGCGGTCCAGCGCGTGGTCGCGCTGCTTCTCGAGCTCGTTGGCGAGCTTCATCAGCACCGGCACATTGGGGACGAACACGCTCGCCGCCTCGCCGCGCCGCCGGGCCCGCACGAAACGGCCGATCGCCTGCGCGAAGAAGAGCGGCGTCGACGAGGAGGTGGCGTAGACGCCGACCGCGAGCCGTGGCACGTCGACGCCTTCGGACACCATGCGCACCGCGACCATCCAGCGGTCGTTCGATGCGCTAAACTTCTCGATCCGCTCCGACGCCGTCGCGTCGTCGGAGAGCACGACCGTGGGCCGCTGCCCGGTCAGCGAGTGCAGGATCTTCGCGTACGCGCGCGCCACGGTCTGGTCCGTCGCGAGAACGAGCCCTCCCGCGTCCGGCACGTGATGGCGGATCTCGGTGAGCCTGCGTTCGGCCGCGGAGAGGACCGCCGGCATCCACTCCCCCTCCGGATCCAGCGCCGTGCGCCAGGCCTGCGAGGTGACGTCCTTCGTGTTGTCCTGACCGAGGTGCGCCTCGAGCTCGTCGCCGGCACTCGTGCGCCAGCGCATCTTGCCCGCGTACATGTGGAACAGCACCGGACGGACCACGCCGTCCTGCAGCGCCCGGCCGTAGCCGTATGCGTAGTCGGTGCTGGACACCCGGGCGCCCGACTCGTCCGGCAGGTACTCCACGAACGGGATCGGCGCGGTATCGCTGCGGAACGGCGTACCCGACAGCAGCAGACGTCGCTTCGCCGGCCCGTAGGCGTCGCGGATCGCGTCGCCCCAGCTCAGCGCATCGCCGCCATGGTGGACCTCGTCCAGGATCACCAGCGTGCGCGCACCCTCGGTGAGGTGCCGGTGCACGGAGGACTTCGCCGCCACCTGCGCGTAGGTCACGACGACCCCGTGGTACTGCCGGGACGGCGCCCAGTGGCTGTTCCGGAACCGCGGATCGAGTCGGATGTGCACCCGTGCGGCCGCGTCGGCCCACTGCGTCTTCAGGTGCTCGGTGGGCGCGACGACGATGACCCGGTCGATCTCGTTCGTGCGCAGCAGTTCGACCGCGAGGGTGAGCGCGAAGGTCGTCTTGCCGGCCCCCGGCGTCGCCGCGACGAGGAAGTCCCGGCGATCCGGGATCCGGAAGTACTCCTCCAGCGCCTCGCGCTGCCACGCCCTCAGCCGGTCCGCGGTTCCCCACGGGGCACGTTGGGGGAAGGACGGGGAGAGCATGGGATTCCACGATAGACGAGGCCGGGGACATTCCCGCGCGCGTCGGATCCGGATCCGGTCACAGTCGGCATACGGATTCGACACAGCTTATGCAAGGCGGATCGGGCTAAAGTCGGGAAGGCCTTCCGTCGGGGAGCGCCCCGCCCCGAAGGAAGTCCCGTGAGCCGAGAATCCGCCGCACGCCCGATCGCGCAGCACAGCCGCGTGCGCGGTCCGAGGGCCTGGACGCAGCTGCTCCGCATGATCGGCATCGGCCTCGCTGTGGTGCTGGTGAGCGGGATCGGCGTGGTCGGCTACGTGCTCACCGACCTGTCCTCCGCCGTCGCGCACAACGCCGTGCAGCTCGAGGGCGCGCCGGCCAAGGCCCCGGACATCGCGGCGTACAAGAACGGGTTCAACCTGCTCGTCGTCGGCATCGACGCGTGCGAGCCGAAGTACTCGTACCTGTTCCCCGGGCGCTGCGACGGCCCGGACGCGGAGAGCGTCAACAACGACGTCACGGTGCTCATGCACGTCTCGACCAACCCGCGGCGGATCACCGTCATCAGCTACCCGCGCGACATGATCGTCCCGGTCCCGTCATGCACGTCGAAGAGCGGTCACCAGGTCTCCGCGCAGCGCGGGGTGCAGATCAACACCACCTACGACGAGGGCGGGCTCTCCTGCGTCGCGAAGACCGTGAGCGCCCTCTCCGGGGGCCAGCAGATCGACTTCGCCGCCGCGGTGAACTTCGGCACCGTCATCGACATCACGAACGCGATCGGCGGGGTCCAGGTGTGCCTGGCCACGCCCATCAAGGATCCGTACACCGGGCTCGACATGAGCGCCGGCACCCACACGATCCAGGGCCTGCAGGCGCTGCAGTTCCTCCGCACCCGGCACGGCCTGGTCAGCGGCAGCGACCTCGCGCGGATCGGCAACCAGCAGCAGTACCTGGGCAGCCTCGCCCGCCAGCTCTCCAGCGGCAAGGTGCTCTCGAACGTGCCGACCGTGCTGAAGATCGCGAACATCGCGTTGAGCAACCTGGAGGCGAGCACCACGCTCGCCGACCCGATGACGATCGTGCAGCTCGCCCTCGCCGTCAAGGACGTGAAGCCCGCCGACATCACGTTCATCCAGTACCCGAACCTCACCGACCCGGACAACCCGAACAGGGTCATCCCGGACGTCTCCTCCTCGAAGACGCTGTGGGACGCGCTCGCCGCCAACCAGCCCGTGCAGATCACGCATAAGAACACGGTGAACGACGGGGTCACCGTGCAGCCGTCGACGCCGGCCACGACGCCCGACCCGTCCGCGGCGGCCGCGTCCGCGGCTCCGTCCGCCACGCCCGCGCCGACCGAGTCGGCCGTCCCGCTCTCCCAGAACGTCCGCGGGAGCACCGCGGCGCAGCAGACCTGCTCGAACGGGGACGCCCGCTGAGCACTGTCGCCCGGCGCGAGTAGTGTCGGATCCGGTGCCGCGCCGACCCGGCCGGCATCGCACGCTCCCGCACCCACGGAGGAGGGTCATGACCGGTCGCGAACCGCGCACGCCGTACGTCCCCAACGACACGCCGCACCCGTGGCGCCGCTACGTCGCCCTGGGCGACTCGTTCACCGAGGGGATCGGGGATCCCGAGCCGTCCGCGCCAGGCGGGCACCGCGGCTGGGCCGACCGGGTGGCCGAGGTCCTCGCGGCGCAGAGCGACGACTTCGCCTACGCGAACCTCGCCGTGCGGGGCAAGCTCATCGCGCAGATCGCCGACGAGCAGATCGCACCGGCGATCGCGCTGAACCCCGACCTGATCACGCTGTGCGCGGGCGGCAACGACGTCATCCGGCCGGGCACCGACCCGGACGAGATCGCGGCGCAGCTCGACGACATGGTCACGCGTCTGGACCGCACCGGGGCGGCGATCGTGCTCATCACCGGCATCGACACGAACTTCACGCCGGTGTTCCGCCCGTTCCGCGGCAAGGTGGCCATCTACAACGAGAACGTGCGGTCGATCGCCGAGCGGCACGACTGCATCGTCGCGGACCAGTGGGGGCTCAAGGTCATCCAGGACACCCGGTTCTTCGCGGACGACCGCCTGCACATGAACCCGCTCGGCCACCACGAGGTCGCCCGGATGGTGCTGCGCGCGCTGAACGTCCCGAACGACCTGCAGGAGATGCAGCCGGATCCGCTCCCGCCGCGCACCTGGCGCGAGGCACGCAACGAGGATCTGGTGTGGGCGCGCGCCCACCTCGTGCCGTGGGTGCTCCGCCGGTTGCGGCACCAGTCGTCCGGCGACGACGTCGAGGCGAAGCGCCCCGAGCCGCTGCCGGTGATCCTGCCCGAGGACTGATGTTCAGGCCGAGGCGGGCGGGTGCTGCAGCGCCCACAGCGCGACGGCCACCGTCGATCCGACGTTCAGCGAGTCGACGCCGCCCGCCATCGGGATCGTGACGACGGCGTCCGCCGCGTCGAGCGCCTCGGCGGTCAGCCCCGGCCCCTCGGATCCGAAGGCCAGCGCCACACGGTCGGGACGGGTGGCGGCGAACGCGTCCAGGGTCGTCGCGTCGTCGCGCAGAGCGAGCGCCGCCACCGTGATCCGCTCGTCTCGCAAGGCCGCGCTCAGCGTCGTCCAGTCGGCGAACCGGGTCCACGGCACCTGGAACACCGTTCCCATGCTCACGCGGACGCTGCGGCGGTAGAGCGGATCCGCGCACCGCGCCGACACGAGCACGGCGTCCGCCCCCAGAGCGGCGGCCGCCCGGAACCCGGATCCGACGTTCGCGTGCTCGATCAGCCCCTCCAGGATCAGCACGGTCCGCGCACCCGCGACCACCTCGGCGACGGACGGCTCCGCCGGGCGGTGCATGGCGGCCATCGCGCCGCGGTGCACGGGGAAGCCCGCGACGGCCTCGACCACGGTGTCGGGCGCGACATACACGGGTGTGCCGGTCCCGGCGAGGAGGGCGCGGATCCCGGGCAGCCAGCGCTCCTGCGTGAGCACCGAGCGCGGACGGTGACCGGCGCCGACCGCGCGTTCGATCACCTTGAGCGACTCGGCGATGTACAGGCCGCCCGCGACCTCGCGCCGGGTGCGCAGCGCGGTGTCGGTGAGGTCGCTGTAGTCGTCGAGGCGGGGATCGCTCGGATCGTGGAGGGGGATCTCGTGCACGGATCCACTCTTCCAGGCCTGCGCGGCCCGTCCCGCACCCAGCCCCGCCCCATCCGGCGCCCGTAGACTCGAAGGCCGGGAGGTCCGGTTGAACAGCAGCATCACGCCGCCGTTGCGCGCGCAGATCGAGGCGGCGGCCGAACACCTCGCCGGACGCACGATCGCCTTCCTCACCGGGGCGGGCCTGTCCACCGATTCCGGGATCCCCGCGTACCGCGGAACCGGATCCGCACCGCGCCGCGCGCCGATGACCGTGCAGACCTTCCTCGGCTCGGAGCAGGCGCAGCGGCGGTACTGGCTCGGCGGCCACCTCGGCTGGCGCTCCTTCCGCACGGCCGCGCCCAACCCCGGCCACCGGGCCATCGCGGACCTCGAGCGGGCGGGCCGGTCCGCCGGCGTGATCACGCAGAACGTCGACGGACTGCACCTCGGCGCCGGATCCGCGCGCGTCGTCGAGCTGCACGGCACGATGCGCGTCGTGGGGTGCCTGCGCTGCGGGCAGAGCTTCTCCCGCGACGCGGTCGCCGCGCAGATCGACGCCCGCAACCCCTGGCTCGACGTGCCGGACGAGGTGCTGCTCGGCCCCGACGGTGACGTTCGCCCCGAGACCACCGACGGCTTCGCCCTCCCGGTGTGCACCGTGTGCGAGGGCCGGCTCAAGCCGGACGTCGTCTTCTTCGGCGAGTTCATCCCCTCCGAGCGGTTCGCGACCGCGGAGTCGCTGCTGCGCTCCGGCGACGCGCTCGTCGTGGCCGGGTCCTCGCTCGTCGTGAACTCCGGCCTGCGCATCGTCGAGCGCGCCCGCCGCCGGGAGATCCCGCTCGTCATCGTCAACCTCGAACCCACCCGCGCCGACGCCTGGGCGTCGGCCACGGTCGCCGCTTCCACGAGCGACGTCCTCCCCGCCCTCCAGGAGCTGCTCACGTGACCCTCATCACCCTCGTCCGCCACGGCCAGACCGACTGGAACCTGGAGCGCCGCATCCAGGGGTCCACCGACATCCCGCTCAACGAGACCGGCCGCGCACAGGCGCGGGCGGCAGCCGCCGAGCTCGCCGGTGAGACGATCCACCACGTCTACGCGAGCCCGCTGCGCCGCGCCTTCCAGACCGCGGAGATCATCGCCGATGCGCTCGGGCGACCTGCTCCGCTCACCGCCGTCGGCATGCGCGAGCGCGAGTTCGGCGAGGCGGAGGGCATGCTCGTCGGGGACTACCTCGAGCGCTACGGCGACTGGCAGGCCGAGGTCCCCGGCGGCGAGACGCTCGACCGCGTCACCGAGCGGGCGCTGGACTCGATCGGCCGCATCGACCTCGCCGCCCGCCGCCGTTCGGCGCCCCGTGCGGAGACGATCCTGGTCGCCACCCACGGCGGTGTGATCCGCGCGCTGCTCATGCACGCCTCGGGCGGCACGCTGCCCGGCGACGGTGATGTGCTGGCCAACGGGTCCGTGCACCGCTTCGCCGTCGACCGCGCGGGGATCCGCCTCGTCGAGGCCGCCGCGGTCTGAGCCGCGTCGGACCCGGGCGCGCATGCGTCCCGGGCGTACGATGATCCGCGTCGCCACGACCGCCGCACCCCGAGGAGAACTGTGAATCCTGCGCCCGTTCCGGCCTGGCGGATGTGGCTGATCTGGAGCGTCGGGGTCGCCGGCTACGTGCTGTCGATCACGAACCGCACCTCGCTCTCCGCCGTCGGCGTGGACGCGGCGCACCTGTTCCAGGCCGACGCGTCGACGCTGTCGCTCTTCGCGGTGCTGCAGCTCGCCGTGTACGGGCTCATGCAGATCCCGGTGGGCGTGCTGCTGGACCGTTTCGGATCCCGGCCGATCATGGTCGCAGGCATGATCCTGATGATGGTCGGGCAGCTGGTGATGGCGTTCGCCCCGAACGTGGGCGTCGCGATCGTCGCGCGGATGATCCTCGGCGCGGGGGACGCCGCGATCTTCCCGGGCGTGCTCCGCCTCGTCGCGACCTGGTTCCCCGCGCAGCGCGGACCCCTGATGGCGCAGCTGACCGGCATCGTCGGCCAGCTCGGTCAGCTGGTCGCGCTGCTGCCGTTCCCCGTGCTGCTGCACTCCACCACCTGGTCGGTGGCGTTCGGCAGCCTCGCCGGGCTCGGCGTGCTGTTCAGCGTGCTGATGTTCGCGCTGATCCGCAACCGCCCCGCCGACCTCGCCGAGGACGTCTCCGTGAACACCGACACCGGCGTGATCCGGGTGGTCACCTCGCAGATCGACCTGCGGGTGTCGCTGCGCGAGGCCCTCGCCCATCCCGGGACCCGTCTCGGCTTCTGGACGCACTTCACGACGCCCTTCGCCGGCACCGCGTTCATGATGCTGTGGGGCATTCCCTTCCTCACGAACGGCGAGCACCTCTCGATCGGCGCCGCATCGCTCGTGACGACGGTGTACGTCGTGTTCGGCATCCTCTTCGGGCCGGTCATGGGCGCGCTGTCCTCCCGCCACCCCACCAGCCGTTCGCTGATGATCGTGCTCCCCACGATCGGGGTGCAGGTGCTCGTCTGGCTCGCCGTGCTCCTGTGGCCGGGCACCGCGCCGCTGTGGCTGCTGCTCCTGCTGGCCGTCGCGCTCGCGACCGGCGGACCCGCCTCGATGGTCGCGTTCGACCACGCCCGCACGCACAACCCGCAGCACCGGCTGAGCACCGCGACCGGAGTCGTCAACGGCGGCGGCTTCCTCGCCGGACTCCTCGCGATCTTCCTGATCGGACTCGCCCTCGATCTGCAGGGGGCAGGCACACCGGACACCTACACGCTCGACGCGTTCCGCTGGGCGTTCCTCACGCAGATCCCGCTCTGGCTGATCGGCACGGGCTTCCTGATCCGGGAGCGGCGCCTGACCCGGCGCGTGCTGGGTCTGGAACGCCGCCCCCGGAGGAGCTGAGCCGGCCCGAAGCGCGGGGCCGGCTCAGGCCAGCAGCATCGCCCGGCCCGGCTCCTGCAGCACGTCCGCGACGGCCTTGAGGAACTGCGACCCCTCCGCGCCGTCGACGACGCGATGGTCGAACGACAGGCTGAGCGTCATCACGTCGCGCAGGGCGATCTCCCCGTGGTGCTCCCACGGCATCCTGCGCACCGCGCCGAGCGCGAGGATCCCGGTCTGCCCCGGAGGCAGGATCGGGGTGCCGGCGTCGATCCCGAAGACGCCGATGTTCGTGAGCGAGAACGTGCCGCCGGTGAGGTCCGCCGGCGGGGTCTTGCCGCTGCGCGCGGTACGGGTGAGCTCCGCGATCGCCCCGGCCAGCTCGCCCAGCGGCATGCGCTCGGCGTCGCGGATGATCGGCACGATGAGACCGCGCTCGGTCGCCGCGGCGATGCCCAGGTCGACGAAGTGCTGCTGCACGATCTCCCCGGCCTCGGCGTCCCAGTGGGAGTTCAGGCCCGGATAGCGGCCCAGGGCCAGGCACACGGCCTTCGCGACGACGGTGAGCACGCCGATCCGGGGCGCGTCGGCCGCCGCGCCTGCGCGCAGGGATGCGATCAGCTCGGTCGTGGCGGTGACGTCGACGGTGTGGAACGTCGTCACGTGCGGGGCGGTGAACGCGCTCTGCACCATCGCCTCGGCGGTCGCCTTGCGGACCCCGCGGATCGGGACCCGGGTCGTGCGCCGCTCCCCCGTCGCGACGGAGCGCGGCGCCGGGGCGGCGGGCTCGGCCGCGGGGCGCGCGCCGAAGCCGGCGGTGCGCTCGGCGATCCGCTCGCGGTAGGCGTCGACGTCGGCGCGGGTGATCACCCGGTCGCCGAGCTCGGCGGCGACGAGGGTCAGGTCGACGCCCTGCGCCTTGGCGTAGGCGCGCACGGGCGGCGTGGAGCGCGGGCGCTCCCGGTGCTCGCGCACGGGCGGCGCCTCGTCGATCGCGTCGTGCGGGGCGGCGATCCGGACGTCGGTCTCGGCCGAGGCGACCACGGTGGCCGACCGGCGCGCACGGCGCATCGGCCGACCGGCGCTGGGCGCGGCGCCGTACCCGACGAGGTTCGGACCGGATCCCTCCTCGGCGTGCTCTGCGGCGGGCGCGGCTGCGGCGGGGGCAGCGGACGGCGCCGACTCCTCGGCGCCCTCGATCTCGAAGGCGACGAGCGGCGAGCCGACCAGGACCACGTCCCCGGCCGCAGCGTGCAGCGTCGTGATGACACCGGCATGCGGCGACGGCAGTTCGACGACGGCCTTGGCGGTCTCCACCTCGGCGAGGGTCTGGTTCAGCGTGACGGTGTCGCCCTCGGCGACGAGCCACTGCACGATCTCCGCCTCCGTGAGGCCCTCACCGAGGTCGGGAAGGAGGAACTCCTGCTTCATCGGTCGGCCCCCTCCAGCAGCTGGGCGTCGTCCATCACGCGGTCGACGGCATCGAGGATCCGGTCGAGATCCGGCAGATGGAACTTCTCCAGCTTCGCCGGCGGGTAGGGGATGTCGTGGCCGGTCACGCGCAGCGGGGCGGCCTCGAGCCAGGTGAAGCACTTCTCCGTGATGCTGGCGATGACCTCCGCGCCCAGCCCGGCCTCCCGGGCGGCCTCATGCACGACGACGACCCGTCCGGTGCGGCGCACCGAGGCGCACACCGTGGAGTAGTCCACCGGCGACAGGGAGCGCAGGTCGATGACCTCGAGCGAACGGCCCTCGGTGGCGGCGGCCTCGGCGGCGTCCAGGGCGGTGCGCACCATGGCGCCGTAGGTGATGATCGTCGCGTCGGTCCCCTCGCGCACGACCTTGGCGAGACCCATCGGCGCCGTGTCCGCCAGCAGGGTGTCCAGATCCACCTCGCCCTTGGCGTGGTAGAGCCGCTTCGGCTCGAAGAAGATCACCGGGTCGTCGCTCGCGATGGCCTGGCGGAGGCACGCGTAGGCGTCCTGCGGGTTCGACACGGCCACGACGCGCAGCCCCGCCGTGTGCACGAAGTACGCCTCCGGCGACTCGGAGTGGTGCTCGGCGGCGCCGATGCCGCCGGCCCACGGGATCCGGATCGTGATCGGCATCGGGACGGTGCCCTGGGTGCGGTAGTGCAGCTTCGCGACCTGCGACACGATCTGATCGAACGCCGGATAGACGAAGCCGTCGAACTGGATCTCCACGACCGGACGGTAGCCGCGCATCGCGAGTCCGACCGCGGTGCCGACGATCCCGGACTCGGCGAGCGGGGTGTCGATGATCCGCTCCGCGCCGAACTCCGCGAGCAGTCCGTCGGTGATCCGGAAGACGCCGCCCAGCTTGCCGATGTCCTCGCCGAGCAGCACGACCTTCGGGTCGTCCTGCAGCGACTGCTTCAGGGCGGCGCCGAGCGCCTTGCCCATCGTCATCTGCACCATCTCAGACCTCCTCGAACGACGCGAGGTAGCGTGCGAACGCCTCGCGCTCCTCCGCGATGCCGGTGTGCGGCTCCGCGTAGACGCCGTCGAACACCGCGAGCGGCTCGCGCGTGCTCATGCTGAGGCATGCGGCGCGCATCTGCATCGCCGACTCCTCCGCCTCGGCGGCGAAGCCGGCGGCGATCTCGTCCGTGAGCACGCCCTCGGCGCGCAGCAGCGTCTCGAGCCGCGCGAGCGGATCCTTGCCGCGCCAGTACTCCAGCTCGGCCGGGTCGCGGTAGCGGGTGGGGTCGTCGGCGGTGGTGTGCGGGCCCATCCGGTAGGTGACCAGCTCGAGGAACGCCGGCGAGCCGTTGCGGGCCTGCTCGAGCGCCCAGCGCGTCGCCGCGAAGCACGCGAGCACGTCGTTGCCGTCCACGCGCATGCAGGGGATGCCGAAGCCCGGGGCGCGCCCGGCGATCGGGTACTGAGACTGCACGGCCACGGGCTCGGAGATGGCCCAGTGGTTGTTCTGGCAGATGAAGACGACCGGCGCACGGTAGGAGGAGGCGAAGACCATGGCCTCGTTCACATCGCCCTGGCTGGTGGCGCCGTCGCCGAAGTAGGTGATCGCGACCTGGTCGGATCCGTCGTGCACGATGCCGAGCGCGTAGCCGACGGCGTGCAGGGTCTGCGCGCCGATGATGATCTGCAGCGGCGCCATGTGCATCACGGCGGGGTCGTAGGACGCCCCCTCCTCGCCGCGCCACATCCGCACGTAGTCGCCGGGCTTCGCGCCTCGGGCGAGCATCACGCCGGTCTCCCGGTAGCTCGGGAACACCACGTCGTCGTCGCGGAGCGCCCGGGCGGATCCGATCTGGGCGGCCTCCTGCCCCTGGCAGGGCGCCCACAGGCCGAGCTGGCCCTGGCGCTGCAGCGCGACGCCCTCGGCGTCGAGCCGCCGCAGCACGACCATGTCGCGCAGCAGGCCGAGCAGCTGCTCGAACGTGACGGCGGCGGCGTACGGGGCGAGATGCGGGTCGGACACGCGTCGTCCCTGCGGGTCGATCAGGCTCGCCGGCTGATCGAGGCCGGTGGCCGTCACGGTGATGGGGTCAAGATGGGTAGACATCGTCGTCCTCCTCAGTGGATCCCGCCTTCGTAGGGCGGTCTCCGTGCGTCTTCGCTCTTGCCCTGAGCGTACGTCTGCTCAGCACCTCGCTCAAGCATTCCCAGACGACTTGAGCATGTTGCCAATTTCGCCCGGAACCGCGGGTGCTACCCTTTGGCAACATGCCAACCCTCGACCGCACCGATCTCGACATCCTCGAGCTCCTCTCCGCCGATCCGCGCACCACCGTCGTCGCGCTCGCCGAGAAGCTGCGCCTGTCACGCAACACGATCCAGGCGCGCATGGCGCGTCTCGACCAGACGGGGGTGTTCCTCGCCTACGAGAGATCCTTCTCCCCCGCGGTGCTGGGCTTCCCGCTGCAGGCCTTCATCAACATCGGCGTGCGCCAGACCGAGCTCCCCCGGATCATCACCGAGCTCGCCCGCGTGCCCGAGATCGTGCAGGCGCACGGACTCAGCGGATCCGTCGACCTCCTCGCCCGGGTGGCATGCCGGGACGCGCGTCACCTGTTCGACACGGACGCGCGGATCCTCTCGATCGACGGCGTGGAGCGGACCGAGACCTCGCTCGCGATGGGCGAGGTGATCCCGTTCCGCGTGGCCGGGCTCATGGGGCTGGCGCGGCGGGAGGCCGGAGGAACCGCCTGATCGCACCGGCGGCCTCGGCCGGGGTCTCGTAGTGGATCAGGTGCCCGACGTGGGCGATCTCGACGAGCTCCGCATCCGGGAACAGCGTCACGAGCTCCCGCTCCGCCTCGATCGGGGTGATGTCGTCGCGCTGGGCGGCGACGAGCAGGGTCGGCACCGCGATCCGCGGGGCGAACTCGCGGACGTCGTGCGACACGCTCGTGACGAACGCCTCGCGCAGCACCTCGCGGTCCGCGAATCGGGAGAAGTACGTGTCGTGCTGGTCGTGCACGAAGCGGCGCAGGCGCGGATCCGTGGTCTTGGCCATCGCGCCGCTCATGATCCGCACGATGATCGGATTGCGCAGGAGCTCCGTTCCGACGCCCTGCGGCAGGCGCGCGCCGAGCGCGTAGTACAGGATGGCGAGCCGGGTGAGCAGCGCCTTCGGGCCCTCGAGCGCGGGGGCGCCGATCGGGTTCACCAGGATCAGCCGCGGCGTCTCCAGGCCTTGGGCGACCGCGGCGGAGGCGACGATCGAGCCGAAGGAATGCCCGAGGATCACCGCGCCGGGTGCGACCGCGGCGGCGAAGGCGGTCAGCCACTGCGCGTACACCTCGACATCGTGCTCCCGGCCCGGAAGCGGGGCGGTCTCGCCGAACCCGGGGAGATCCGGCATGATCATCCGGACCTCGGGAAGGTAGGCCACGACGGGCTCCAGCCCGTGGTGCTCGCCGCGGAAGCCGTGCACGGCGACGACGGTGACCTCCGCGTCCTCCGGGCCGTAGACCCAGTACGCGGTCGTGCCGCCGAGGACCTCGACCTCGCGGCGCTCGACGGGGACGCGGTCCAGGCGTGCGGCGTAGGGCGAGGGCACGGACATGCCCCGAGTCTACGGGCGGGTGCCCCCATGCTTCTGCGCGTCCGCCGCGCGCCGGGGCGACGATGTCCGCGGCTCCCCATACGGTGGCGGCATGACCTCCTCCCCGAGCCTCCCGTCGTGGCTGACCCGCGTCGGCGTCTTCGACCTCGAGACCACGGGAGTGGACGTCACGCGCGACCGGATCGTCACCGCGCACGTGGGCGTGCTCGACCATCACGGCGCCGAGATCGCGGCGCGCACCTGGCTCGCCGATCCCGGCATCCCGATCCCGGAGGCGGCCACCGCGATCCACGGGATCACCTCGGAGCGCGCCCGCCGCAACGGCTCCCCCGCCGCGCAGGTCGTCGCCGGCGTCGTCGCCGCGCTGCGGTCGCTGCTGGACCAGGGCGTGCCGGTCGTCGCCTACAACGCCTCCTACGACTTCTCGCTGCTCGCGCACGAGGCCCGGCGGCACGGCATCGCACCGCTGCAGGATCCGTCGCCGGTGATCGATCCGCTCGTGATCGACAAGGCGTACGACCGGTACCGGCCCGGCAAGCGCACGCTGGAGATCGTGGCCGCGCACTACCGGGTGGGGCTCACCGGAGCGCACGACGCCTTGGCCGATGCGGTCGCCGCGGGACGGGTCGCGCAGGCGCTCGCGCAGCGCTTCCCGATGCCGGAGACCGCGGTCGAGCTGCACACCCGCCAGATCGGCTGGGCACGGGCGCAGGCCGCGAGCCTGACCGACTACTTCGTGCGGATCGGGCGGATCGACCCGCAGGAGCGCCTGGACGGCCGCTGGCCGGTCCGCGAATCGGAGCAGGATCCGATCCGGGTCGACGCCTGAGCCTGCCCGCCGGACCTCTCCTCGTTCGCTGGTCGCGACACGCCGTCCGCGCGGGCTGAGAGCGGCGTGTCGCGACCAGCGAACAGGGACGGGCGAGCGCCTCCGCACGGATCTCTCCCCGGGGACGACGAAGGCCCCGCCGGAGCGGGGCCTTCGAGGAAGCGATTACTTGGCGGAACCGCCGAAGTTCTTGAAGCGCTGGTTGAACTTCTCGACGCGGCCGGCCGAGTCCATGATGCGCTGCTTGCCCGTGTAGAACGGGTGCGAGGCCGAGGAGATCTCGACATCGATGACGGGGTACTCCACGCCGTCCAGCTCGATCGTCTTGTCGCTCGTGACGGTCGAACGGGTGAGGAAGGTGTCGCCCGAGCCGAGGTCGCGGAACACGACGGCCTGGTACGCGGGGTGGATGTCAGTCTTCATGGGATTCCTTACGTGGTGCCCTGGATTGTGCCAGGGGCGAGGGAAGTCTGCGGTGCAGAGAGCACCAAGGATCGATTCTAGCAGACGGGCCGTCAGGACGCGGCGCGCGCCGCGTAGCGGCCCTCGGCGCGATCGAGCGTGATCGGCATGCCGAACGCGGCACTGAGGTTCTCCGCGGTGAGGGCCTCGTCGAGCAGCCCTGCGGCGACGATCCGGCCGTCACGGAGCAGCATCACATGGGTGAACCCGACGGGGATCTCTTCCACATGGTGGGTGACCATGATCATCGCCGGCGTCGTCGGCGACTGCGCGAACCCGCCGAGCAGGCTCAGCAGCTCCTCGCGGGAGCCGAGGTCGAGGCTCGCGGAGGGCTCGTCGAGCAGCAGCAGCTCGGGGTCCGTCATCACGGCGCGGGCGATCTGCACGCGCTTCTGCTCGCCGTCGCTGAGCGTGCCGAAGTAGCGCTCCGCGAGGTGCTCCAGATGCCACTGCTCCAGGACCCGCATCGCACGGCGCTCGTCGATCGTCTCGTACGACTCGTTCCAGCGGCCCATGACCGAGTACGCGGCGGTCATCACCGTGTTCAGCACGGTCTCGTCGCCGGGGATCCGGCGCGCCATCGCGGACGACGCGAAGCCGATCCGCGGGCGGATCTCGAACACGTCCGCGCGGCCGAGGGTCTCCCCCAGGATGTCTACGCGCCCGGCCGTCGGGTGCATCAGGGTGTCGGCGAGCTGCAGCAGCGTCGTCTTCCCCGCGCCGTTGGGTCCGAGGACCACCCAGCGCTGGTCGTCCTCGACGGTCCAGCTGAGGTTATCGACGATGTTGCGGCCGTCGCGGCGGACCACGACATCCGAGAATTCGAGGACGGCAGGCATGCCGCCAGCCTATCCGGTCAGGCGGTCAGCTCCGCGTACAGGGCCCGCGTCGTGTCGGCGATCGAGGCCCAGCTGAATTCCTCCGCGGCACGCGCCCGGCCGGCCTCTCCGTACGCCCTCGCGCGGTCCGGATCCGCGACGACCTCGGTGAGCACGGCGGCGAGATCCGCGACGTAACGGTCCGGGTCCACGGGCGTGCCGGTGCCGTCCTGCACCTGCTCGATCGGGACGAGGCGGCCGGTGACGCCGTCGGCGACGACCTCCGGGATCCCGCCCGTCGCCGTGCCGACCACGGCCGCGCCGCAGGCCATGGCCTCGAGGTTCACGATGCCCAGCGGCTCGTAGACCGACGGGCAGACGAAGCTCGTGGCGGCGGTGAGGATCGCGGAGAGCTCGTTGCGGGGCAGCATCCGCTCGATCCAGACCACGCCGTCGCGGGTGCTCTGCAGCCCGCGCACGAGCTCCTGCACCTCTGCCATGATCTCCGGCGTGTCGGGCGCGCCGGCGCACAGTACGAGCTGCACCTCCGGCGGCAGCTGCGCGGCGGCACGGAGCAGGTACGGCAGGCCCTTCTGCCGCGTGATCCGCCCCACGAAGACGACCGAGGGGCGATCCGGGTCGATGCCCTGCGCGCGGACGAAGTCCGGGTCGTGCACCGGGTGCCACGCCTCGACGTCGATGCCGTTGTGGATCACCCGCACTCGGGCCGGATCCACCTGCGGGTAGCTGCGCAGGATGTCGGCGCGCATGCCGGCGCTCACGGCGATGATCGCCGCGGCGTTCTCGTACGCGAGGCGCTCGATGCCGCCGGACACGGCGTACCCGCCGCCCAGCTGCTCGGCCTTCCACGGGCGCAGCGGCTCCAGGCTGTGCGCCGTGAGCACGTGCGGGATGCCGTGCAGCTGGGATGCGAGGTGCCCCGCGAAGTTCGCGTACCAGGTGTGGCTGTGCACCACGTCGGCCCCCGCGACGTCCGGGACGATCAGCAGATCCGTGCCCAGCGTCTGCAGCGCGGCGTTCGCGGAGGCGAGTTCTCCGGGCGTTCGATAAGCCGTCGTCCCCTGTTCATCCCGGTCCGCGCCGAACGCCCTGACCCGCACGTCGACCCCGGATCTCAGGGCCTTCACGAGCTCTGCGACGTGCACACCCGCGCCCCCGTAGATCTCCGGCGGGTACTCCTTGGTGATGATGTCGACGCGCATGACGTGAACGGTAGTACATCGTCGCGGCGTACCTCTATGGTGGACGCATGTCGGCACCAAAGAAGGTATTCGGGATCATCCTCGCTGGTGGCGAGGGCAAGCGACTGATGCCCCTGACGGCGGACCGGGCCAAGCCCGCGGTGCCGTTCGGCGGTCAGTATCGATTGATCGACTTCGCGATCTCGAATCTGATCAACTCCGGGTTGAGACAGGTCGTGGTGCTCACGCAGTACAAGTCGCACAGCCTGGACAGGCACGTCTCGCAGACCTGGCGGATGTCCGCCCTGCTCAACGCGTACGTCGCCTCGGTGCCCGCGCAGCAGCGCCTCGGCAAGCGCTGGTTCTCCGGCTCCGCCGACGCGATCCTGCAGAGCCTGAACCTGATCCTGGACGAGAAGCCGGACATCGTCGTCGTCATCGGCGCCGACCACGTGTACCGCATGGACTTCCAGCAGATGATCGACGCGCACATCGCCTCCGGGGCGAGGGCCACGGTGGCCGGGATCCGCCAGCCCCTCGCGCTCGCATCGCAGTTCGGCGTCATCGACGTCGCGGCGGACGGATCCGGGCGGATCCACCAGTTCCTGGAGAAGCCGTCCGACCCGACCGGTCTGCCGGACTCGCCGCACGAGGTGCTCGCGTCGATGGGCAACTACATCTTCGACGCCGACGCCCTCATCGAGGCGGTCGAGGCCGACGGCGAGCTGGCCACCTCGAACCACGACATGGGCGGCGACATCGTCCCGTACTTCGTGGACCGCGGCGAGGCCGGCTTCTACGACATGAAGCAGAACGAGGTGCCGGGGTCGTCCCCGCGCGACCGCGCGTACTGGCGCGACGTGGGCACGATCGAGTCGTTCTTCGACGCCCACATGGACCTCATCTCCACGCTGCCGGTGTTCAACCTGTACAACATGGAATGGCCGATCCACGCCCAGGCGGTGAACTCCCCGCCGGCCAAGTTCGTGCGCGACTCGGTGGGACGCATCGGCAACGCGATCGACTCGATCGTGTCCCTCGGCTCCGTGCTCTCCGGCACCCACCTGGAGCGCAGCGTGGTCGGCCCGTGGACGCTCGCGGGAGGCGGGTCGACGATCACCGACTCCGTACTGTTCGACGGCGTGCGCATCGGCCAGGGTGCCCGTGTGCACCGCGCGATCCTGGACAAGAACGTGGTGCTGGCGGACGGGGCCACCGTCGGCGTGGACCGGGAGCGCGACCTCGCCCGGGGCTTCACCGTGACCGACTCCGGACTCACGGTGGTCGGCAAAGGCGTGCGCCTGGAGCGCTGACCCACCAGGACCCGGGCGGCCGACACACGACCGGATGCCGCCCGGACCGCCCGCTACGCTCGTCGGGTGACCTCCGCGCGCCTCCTCGTCGTCCTCGATGCCGATTCCACGCTGATCCGGAACGAGGTGATCGAGCTCCTCGCCGAGGAGGCCGGCCGCCGCGACGAGGTGCAGGCCGCGACCGAGGCAGCGATGCGCGGCGAGGTCGACTTCGCGACGAGCCTGCGCTCGCGCGTCTCCGCGCTGGCCGGAGTCCCGGTCTCGGCGTTCCCGCGCGTGCTGTCGCGCATCGAGCCGACCCCCGGGGTGCGCGAGCTGATCGACGCCGTGCACGCCCGCGGCGGCATCGTCGGGGTCGTCTCCGGCGGTTTCCACGAGATCCTCGACGAGGTGGCGCCCGCTCTCGGCGTGGATCTGTGGCGGGCGAACCGGCTCGAGGTCGTCGACGGCGCCCTCTCCGGACGGGTCGACGGTGCGATCGTGGACGCGGACGCCAAGGCGGCGGCCCTGCAGGAGTGGGCCGGGGACCACGGCGTCGCCGCCCGCGCGACGATCGCGATCGGCGACGGCGCGAACGACCTGCGGATGATGGCGGTCGCCGGCCTCGGGCTGGCGTTCAACGCCAAGCCGGCCGTGCGCGCCGCAGCCGCGCTCGTGGTCGGACCGCAGGATCTCTCCGAGGTCATCCCGCTGCTGCCGTAGCGGATGTCGGAGGCGCCGCCTAGCGTCGGGGACATGGACATCATCCTCGTTCCCGGTCTCTGGCTCGACGCGTCCTCCTGGGATCCCGTGCTCGGCCCTCTCCGCGCCGCAGGACACGCACCCCATCCCCTGACCATGCCCGGCGTCGGCGAACCGGCCGCCTCGTCGGCCGATGTGGGCATCGCCGACTGGGTCGACGCCGTCGTCACGGCCATCGACGAGACGGCCGGCGACGTGGTCCTCGTGGGGCACTCCGGCGGCGGGAACGTCGTCTGGGGAGCCGTGGACGCCCGCCCCGATCGCGTCGCCCGTGCGGTGTTCGTGGACACAGTGCCTCCGCCGGACGGATCCGGAATCAGCGAGTTCGAGGTCGTGGACGGGGTGATCCCGTTCCCCGGGTGGGACTTCTTCCCCGACGAGGACGTGCGCGACCTGGACGCGCAGACCCGCGCCCGCACCGCGCCCGAGGCGCTCAGCGTGCCGGCACGCGTGCCGACGGATCCGATCGCCCTCGGCGACGAGCGCCGCTACGACGTCCCGGCGACGCTGCTGATGGGCGCACTGACCCAGGAGGAGCTGGAGGGATACCTGGCGCAGTGGGGCGCCTACGGCGACGAGTACCGGCGGATCCGCGACGCGGAGGTCGTGCGGATCGGCTCCGGGCACTGGCCGCAGTACTCCGTGCCGGACCGGCTCGCCGAGCTGCTCGTCGCCGCGATCCGCTGAGCATGCCGGGAGCCGGGCACCTGGCGATGACGTCCGTTGCGGCGTGTCAGTGCCCCATGCCGAGGCCGCCGTCCACCGGGATGACCGCGCCGGAGATGTACGCCGCGTCGTCCGAGGCGAGCCAGGTGACGACGCCGGCGACCTCGTCCGGCGAGGCGAACCGGCCGGCCGGGATGCTGGCCTTGTACTGCTTCTGCGTCTCCTCGGTCAGCTCCGCCGTCATGTCGGTCTCGATGAAGCCCGGGGCGACGACGTTCGCGGTGATGCCGCGCGCACCGAGCTCACGGGTGAGCGAGCGGGCGAAGCCCACGAGCGCGCTCTTCGAGGCGGCGTAGTTGATCTGGCCCGCGGATCCGTAGAGCCCGACGACGCTGGAGATGAGGATGACGCGGCCTAACCGCGCCTTCAGCATGCCCTTCGAGGCGCGCTTGACCACGCGGAACGAACCGCCCAGGTTGGTCGACACGACGCTGTCGAAGTCTTCCTCCGTCATCCGGAGCAGGAGCGTGTCCTTGGTGATCCCGGCGTTCGCGACGACGATCTCGACGGGGCCGAGCTTCTGCTCGACCTCGGTGAAGGCCGCGTCGATCGCCGCGGCGTCGGTCACATCGGCGCGCACGGTCAGCGTCCCCTCCGGGCCCTCGCCGCTGCGGGCGGTCACCGCGACGCGGTAGCCGTCCCTGACGAAGCGCTCGGCGATCGCGCGGCCGATGCCGCGGTTCCCACCGGTGACGAGGACGACGCGGTCAGTGCTCATGCAGGCTCCCAAGGGGTGAGGTGTACGGCACGCAAGCCTAGCGACCGGATCCGCCCCCGGGAATTGACACGGCCCGGGCGGAGCGGAAATGTTTCTCATGAACGACGAGGAGCGATCCGATGAGCAACGACCAGGGCGGATATCCGCAGCAACCCGGGCAGGAGCCGCCGGCAGATCCGGGCGTCCCCGGGCCCCCGCAGCAGCCCGCGTACCCGGGCGCGGCCCCCGCGCCGCAGCAGCCCGCGTACCCCGTCTATCCGGCCCCGGCCCAGCCCGCCGCACCGCCGCAGCCGGCGCCCCCGCAGGGAGCTCCGGCCTACCCGGGTGCGACGCAGCCCTCCGCGCCGACCTATCCGGCTCCCGCCTACCCCGCCCCCGCCTACCCGGGAGCCGCTCCGCAGGCCCCGGTCTATCCCGGCGCGGGCGCCCCGGGCGCGCCCGTCTACGGCCAGCAGTACGGCCAGCAATACGGTCAGCCGTACGGTCAGCCGTACGCCGTGCCCAAGAAGAGCAACGGGCTGGCGGTCGCCTCGATGATCTGCGGGATCGCCAGTGCGGTGTTCTGCTGGGCGTACCTGATCCTGCCTCTGCTGCTCGGCATCCCCGCCGTCATCATGGGGCACATCTCCCTCAAGAGGATCAAGAACGATCCCCAACTGGGCGGCAGGCCGCTCGCCATCACCGGTCTCATCACCGGTTATGCCGGCATCGGCCTGGGCGTCATCGTCGGGGCGTTCATCATCGTCGCGATCTTCTATGCGGTGTCGCTGAGCAACACCTACGGCTACTGACGGACGGACGCCGGGCAGGTCACGGCGGCGTAGGCTGGAGTCATCGTGAAGAGGACTCCAGACGCCGCTGTGACCTCCCTGCCGCGCGCACCGCGCGACGAGGAGCGCGGACGTGTGCGCCATTACGTCATCACGATGGGGATCCGCGTCGTCTGCTTCCTCCTGATGTTCCTCGTTCAGCCGTTCGGCTGGTGGACCTGGGTGTTCGGGATCGCCGCCGCGGTCCTCCCGTACATCGCCGTCGTGACGGCGAACGCCGGCGGCGACTCGGTCGAGACCGCGCTGGAATCGCCGCAGCAGGGCATCGGAGCGGCGCCGACCACCCCGCCGACCGCGCCGGCGACGCCCCGGATCATCACGCTGAACGAGAGCGCGGTCTCGGCGCACGGCACCGAGTCGCACCCGTGAACGCCGCTCGTCCCGAGGTGAAGTGCTCGCGCGCGGGCTGCCGTGCCCGCGCCACGCACCGCATCGTCTGGCGCAACCCGCGCATCCACGGACCCGAGCGGGAGAAGGTCTGGCTCGCCTGCGACGAGCACCTCGCGTTCCTGCAGGATTACCTCCGCGCCCGGGACTTCCCGGTGCGGGTGGACACCGCGATCGGAGAGGGCGAGCTCGGATGATGCGTCAGCGTCTGCTCCGCTGGGCCGGCTACCTCGGCGTCGCGATCGTGTTCGCGCTCGTGTGCGCGTACCTCTCGAACTGGCAGTTCTCCCGCAACGAGGGGCGGCAGACCCAGCTCGACCTCGTGCAGGAGAACTACGACGCGAAGGCGGTCCCGCTGGCGAGTCTGCTCGCCCCCGGCGCGACGATGCGCGCGGGCGACGAGTGGCACCCGGTGCAGATCCGCGGCGAGTACCAGCCACAGGATCAGCTCCTCGTGCGCAACCGTCCGCACGGCGGGACGAGCGCGTTCGAGGTGCTCGTGCCCCTCAGGACCGACGACGGCCGGATCTTCATCGTCAACCGCGGCTGGGTGCCGCCGGGCGACAAGGACGTGCCGACCTCCGTGCCCGCACCGCCCCGCGGCGAGGTCACGGTGACCGCGCGGCTGCGACCCGGCGAACCGCTGCCGCCGTCCGGACGGGGGGCGCCGAACGGCCAGGTGCCCAGCATCAACCTGCCGCTGGTCGCGGACGACATCGGCGGATCCGTGCCCGTGGCCACCGGGGCGTACGGCGAGCTCGTCAAGGAGTCCCCCGCGCCCGCGACCCGTCCGTATGCGTTCGACGCCCCCTCGAACGACCCCGGCCCGTTCCTCTCCTACGCGATCCAGTGGATCCTGTTCGCGGTGATGGGCTTCGTGTTCATCGGTTACGTGATCCGCACCGAGGTCGTCAAGCACCGCGACGAGGCGGCCGGCCGTCCGCCGCGCGAGCCGCGCCGGCGCCGCGACCGGGACATGGACGACGAGGACGCCCTGCTGGACGCCGTCGAGCCGCGCTGACGGCGTTCCGACTCGCCGGCGGCTCGTTCGACGGCCGGGACGGTCCGCCGGAGGCGGCTCGCCCGATCGGTCCGTGAGCCCGTCGAAGGGACCTCGCCGACCCTGACGAGCCTCAGGCGAGCTCGATGAGCTCCTGGTACTCCTTCGACCAGATGTCCTCGACGCCGTCCGGCAGGATCAGCACCCGCTCGGGGTTCAGCGACTCGACGGCGCCCGGATCGTGCGAGACGAGCACGACCGCGCCCTCGTAGTGCGCGAGCGCGCCGAGGATCTCCTCGCGCGAGGCCGGGTCGAGGTTGTTGGTCGGCTCGTCGAGCAGCAGCATGTTCGCCGAGGACACCACGAGCGTCGCGAGCGACAGACGGGTCTTCTCACCGCCGGACAGCACACCCGCGGGCTTGAGCACGTCGTCGCCGGTGAACAGGAACGATCCGAGCACCTTCCGAGCCTCGGTCTCGTTGATGTCCGGCGCGGCCGACATCATGTTCTCGAGCACCGACCGGTGCACGTCGAGGTTCTCGTGCTCCTGCGCGTAGTAGCCGACCTTCAGGCCGTGGCCGGGCTCGAGCTGCCCGGTGTCGGGCGCGTCGACGCCCGCGAGGATCCGCAGCAGGGTCGTCTTGCCGGCGCCGTTCAGGCCCAGCACGACGACCTTCGATCCGCGGTCGATCGCGAGGTCGACGTCGGTGAAGATCTCCAGCGATCCGTAGGACTTGGACAGTCCCGACGCCATGAGCGGCGTCTTGCCGCAGGGCGCCGGCTTCGGGAAGCGCAGCTTCGCAACCCGGTCGACCTGGCGGATCTCCTCCAGCCCGCTCAGCAGCTTCTCCGCACGGGCGACCATCTGGTGCGCGGCGGCGGCCTTGGAGGCCTTCGCGCCGAACCGGGCGGCCTGCTGCTGCAGCGAGGTGGCCTTCTTCTCGGCGTTGGCGCGCTCCTTCTTCCGGCGCTCCTCGTCGGCCACCCGCTGGCGCAGGTAGTTCTTCCAGTTCATGTTGTAGATGTCGATGACCTGGCGGTTCGCGTCGAGGTAGAACACCCGGTTGACGGTCTCGCCGACGAGCTCGACGTCGTGGCTGATGACGATCAGCCCGCCCCGGTAGCTCTTGAGGAACTCGCGCAGCCACACCACGCTGTCCGCATCGAGGTGGTTGGTCGGCTCGTCGAGGATCATCGTGTCGGCGTCGGAGAAGAGGATGCGGGCGAGCTCGATGCGCCGGCGCTGACCGCCGGAGAGGGTCTTCAGCGGCTGGTCGAGGATCCGGTCCGGCAGCGACAGGTTGTGCGCGATCGAGGCGGCCTCGGCCTCGGCCGCGTAGCCGCCGAGGGCTTCGAAGCGCTCGGTGAGATTGCCGAACTTGCGCATCGCCCGCTCGGCGATCTTGGGATCGTCCGATGCCATGTCGTGCGACGCCTGCGAGATGCCGAGCTGCAGCGAGCCGAGGCCGCGCGCATCCAGGATCCGCGTGCGCGCGAGCATCTCCGGGTCGCCCGTGCGCGGGTCCTGCGGCAGGTAGCCCAGCTCGCCGGAGCGCGTCACGGAGCCGTCGGACGAGATCAGGTCCCCTGCGAGGACCTTCGTCAGCGTGGTCTTGCCGGCGCCGTTGCGGCCGACGAGACCGATCTTGTCGCCGTCGGCGACACGGAAGGAGACGTTCTCCATGAGCAGACGCGCTCCGACGCGGATCTCGAGGTCGTGCACGGCGAGCACAGCGGACGTCCGTTCTTTCGCAGGGGGGTGAGCGGCCGGATGGCCAGCCTCCCAGTATAGGCGGCCGCGCCGGGGCCGATCCTGCGCGGGCGCTCAGGCGGAGTGCGGCGCGCGCGGCGCCTGCCCCGGGTAAGGCTCGTACGGGACGATCCTCCCCGTCGCCTGACCGTTCTCGTCCAGGATCCGCCCCATGTGCTTCACGATGCGCATCACCAGCGAGCGATCCTGGATGCGCGCACCGGGAGCCGCCCGCTCGAAGGCCACCTCGAACGTGTGGATCGCCGCGAGGTCGCGCACCCACACGGCGAGCATCAGGTTGTACCGGCTCGCCGTGAGCGCGGCGAGCCGGATCTGCGGAACCCTGCCGAGCTCGGTGCGCAGCTGCTCGACGATGCTCGCCGGCGCCTCGATGAAATACCAGGCGTACACCGGCCAGTCCGACCACCGTCGCGCGATGTCGGTCCGCAGCCGCAGCTCGCCGGACCGCCGCAGCGTCGCGATGGCGTCGACGACCCGCTGCGGGCTCACCGACCAGCGCTCCCCGATCGCCGCCGCCGTCGCACGCCCGTCGACGGCGAGCTCGTACCGGAGGATCTCCCGCAGCGGCGCCGAGACCGTCGCGGCCGCCCGCGGCCTCGGCGGCGGGACGGCCGGCAGCGCCAGGCGCTCCTGATCGCTCAGCGCCCGCAGGCGCCAGTCGCCGCCCTCGAGCAGCAGGTCGATCCAGGGGTGCGTGCGCAGCGACCGCACCCCCGGCAGAGCCGCGATCCGCCCGGTCACATACTCGCCCAGCGCATCGATGCTGCCGCACGACGCCGTGACGAGGAGATCGCGGGAGCCGGCGGTCTGATCCAGCACCAGGACCTCGGCGTCCTCGGCGAGGGCCGCCGCGGTCTCCTCGACACGGCGCGGCGCGCATTCGACCTCGATCATCGCGGCGCCGGGGAGCGTGGCCCCGCCGAACCGCCCCGTGATCCAGGCGATGCCGTCCTCGTGCAGCCGCTGCCAGCGCCGGGACAGGGTGGCCGGGTCGGCGCCCACGACCGGCGCGAGCGCCGTCCAGGTCGCCCTCGGCTCGACCTGGAGCGCGTTGAGGAGTCGGCGATCGAGAGGATCGAGCACGGTTTCGTGCGGCATGATCCATCTTCCCGCAGATTCCGTGCGATATCACCCATCGAGATCCGGCTTCCTCACACTGGAAGGGACCGGCCGCGCACCGCGGCATCCGACGCGAAGGAGCCGCGATGACCGCATCCACGACCGACGTCGCTCTCAAGGCGAGGGCCGAGGCCGAGATCGGCGCCCGGCGCGAGCAGCTGCTCGCCCTCAGTCACGCCATCCACGCCGACCCCGAGCTGTCCTGGCAGGAGCACCGCGCGGTCGCGCGCATCGCCGAGATCCTGGAGGGGGCGGGCTTCGCCGTCGAGGTCGGCGCGTACGGCGTCCCCACCGCGTTCGAGGCCGTCTACGGCGACGGCGACCTGACCGTCACGCTGTGCGCCGAGTACGACGCGCTGCCGGGCGTCGGCCACGCGTGCGGCCACAACGTGATCGCGACCGCGGGCGTCGGCGCCGCGCTGGCACTGGTGCCGGTGGCCGAGGCCGCGGGCCTGCGGGTGAAGCTGCTCGGCACGCCGGCCGAGGAGCACGGCGGCGGCAAGGTCGCTCTTCTCGAGGCGGGGGCCTGGGAGGACAGCGACTTCTCGATGATGGTGCACGGCTACACCGGGGTCGATTTCTCCGCGGACGCGTTCCGCTCGACCGCGGTGGAGCGCTTCGAAGTCGAGTTCACCGGCCTGACCGCGCACGCCGCCGCGGCTCCGGAGAAGGGCGTCAACGCCGGCGCCGCCGCGACCCTCGCCCTGACCGCGATCGCGCTGTTCCGCCAGCACATGGGGCCCGAGGTCAACATCAACGCGTTCATCAGCCACGGCGGCGATGCCACGAACATCATCCCCGACCGCACGGTCGTGCAGGCCGAGGTGCGCGCAGCCGACGTCGACGTCTGGCGCCGCACGAAGAAGCGCGTGCTGTCCTGCTTCGAGGGCGCCGCGATCGCCACGGGCTGCGACTGGAGCTGGCGGTCCACGGAGTACCCGTACGCGCCCGTGAAGAGCGACCCCGACCTGGCCCGGCTCTGGGACGCCAACATGCCCGCCCTCGGGCGCACCCCCTCGACCGAGCGCGGCCTCGGCGGCGGATCCACGGACATGGGCAACGTCACGCAGGTCGTGCCCGGGATCCACCCGATGATCGCATTCCTCGGCGAGACGGCCGTGCCGCACAACCCGGACTTCGCCGCCTCCGCGGTCACGCAGGGAGGCGACGACGCCGCGATCGACGGTGCGCTGCTGCTCGCGTGGACCGCGCTCGACGCCGCCGTCGATCCGTCGCTGCGGGCGGACCTGCAGCGCCGTCGCGCAGAACGCCCCGCCGGCGCGACCCGGGTCACGATCGAGACCTGATCCGCCTCCTCCCCGCCCTCTCCTTCCCGACCTCCTCGGAGACCTCATGACCGCTCCCTCCCCCGGCGTCGCGACGCAGCTGCGCCTGACCCTCCGATCCCCGCAGCTGTGGATCCTGATCGCGTTCGCCGTCCTGCTCGCCTCCGGCGCCCAGCTGATCGGTCCGCTCGTCATCCCGATCGGCATCGCGTCGGTGACGCTGCTCCCGATGATCTGGGGTCTCGTCGCCGGCGCCGTGGTGTCGGGGCAGCGCGTCAAGGCGTTCCCCGTCGACCTGCAGCACGCCGCGACGACCTTGATGGGGATCGGCGTGCTCGTGCTCGCCGTCCGGCTGTCGTTCGAGATCGGCCCGCAGCTGCCACTCGTCGTGAAGGCGGGGCCCGCGCTGCTGCTGCAGGAGCTCGGGCACATGCTCGGCACGATCGCGCTCGCCCTGCCGCTCGCGGTGCTGCTGAAGATGGGCCCCGCCACGATCGGCGCCACCTTCTCGATCGACCGCGAGACCTCGTTCGCGATGGTGAGCGAGCGCTACGGCGCCGACTCGCCGCAGTACCGCGGCGTGCTGTCGATGTACGTGTTCGGCACGGTGTTCGGCGCACTGCTGGTGAGCCTCATCGCCTCGGTCACCTCGTCGCTGGGCATCTTCGACCCGCGCGCCCTCGCGATGGGCGCGGGCGTGGGATCCGGATCGATGATGGCGGCGGCCGCGGCGGCCGTCGTCGCGAACCACCCCGAGCTCTCCCAGCAGGTGCTGGCGCTCGCGGCGACCTCGAACCTCATCACGAGCGTGCTCGGCCTGTACGTCGGCGTGTGGGTGGCGCTCCCGCTCGCGGAACGGTTCTACCGCGTGCTCACCCGAGGCCGCGACGACGCCCTCGCGCGCCGGATCCCGGCGGCGGCGCTCGCGGGTGCGGAGTTCGGCGGATCGGACATCGGCCCCGCGGATGTCCCCGCCGCGACCCCACCCGCGCCCAGCACCACCCAGATCAAGGTGCAGAAGCTGATCGGGAAGTCGCCCGTGTCGCTCCCGCTGTGGACCTCGCTGACCGTCGTGCTCGGTGTCGGCGTCGTCCTCAGCATCGTCGCGACGAAGGCGTTCTCCTGGACGATCCTGGTCGGGTACGGCGTGATCGCGGTCATCGTGCTGGCCGCCCTGGGCCTGTCCCGGCTCACCCGGGGCCGCGTCCCCGCCATCGTGACGGTCATGACGGTCGGGATCCTCTCCACATCACCGTTCTCGCCGGTCGGGCGATGGGTGCTCGAGATGGCGCACGCGGTCGACTTCCTCTCGATCACGACGTTCGTGCTGACGTTCGCGGGTCTCAGCCTGGGCAAGGACCTGCCGATGCTGCGCAGCATCGGCTGGAAGATCCTGCCCGTCGGCTTCGTGGCCATCACCGCGTCGTTCGTGCTGTCCGTCCTCGTCGCCGAACTCGTGCTGCGTACGACCGGCTGACCTCACAGTCAGCCGAGGCCGCGCGCGGACAGGGCGTCGCCGACGTCGTCCGCGTGCCGGAGCGTGCGCACCAGCAGCGGCACCACGCCGCGCACGCCGAGGCGCACGCCGCGGGCGCGCTGCGCCTCCCGCACCTCGGCGGCGAACCCGGCGACCACCGGGATCATCGTGATCGTGAGCGACAGGGCCAGGGCGACGGCGTCGGGATCCGCGCCGAACCGGCGCAGCGGCTCCAGGATCCGCTGCAGCACGGCGAGCAGGTCACCCATCCGCGTCGTGATCGTCAGCAGGCTCGCGAGCAGCACGAGCGCGACCACCCGGCCCGTGCTGATCCAGGCGGCGAGCGGCGAGGCGAAGATCCACAGGGCCGCCGCGAGCACCAGCACGAGCCAGCGCAGCCGCCAGATCTCCGCACCGAGGACCGCCGCTGGCAGCCGCGCGAGCCCGTACAGGAGGAGGACGACGGCCAGCGCGGCTCCGACACCGACCGCACCGAGCGGCACCGCGGAGACGACGAGCGCCGTCACCGCGACGATCGCGAGCTTCGCTCCCGCGGGCAGGCGGTGCACCAGGCTCGATCCCGGGCGGTACAGCTGGATCACGCGCATCGCCTCCGGTAGTCGGCGACCACTTCGGCCGGCTCCCCCACCGCCGCGACGCCGCCGTCCTCGAAGAGCACGGCGGCATCGCAGCGCGTCGCGAGCTCGAGGTCGTGCGTCACGACGACGAGCTGCGCGGCCTGGGCGAGCAGCAGATCGCCGATCCGCCGGGCGTTGCGCAGGTCGAGGAGCGTGGTGGGCTCGTCCGCGACGAGCAGCGCGGGCGCGGTGATGAGCACGGACGCGAGCGCCAGCAGTTGCTTCTGCCCGCCGGACAGCGCGGACGCCGGGGCATCCGCGTGCCCGGCGAGGCCGTGTTCGGCCAGGGTCTCGGCGACCCGCCGCTCCCGCTCCCCGCGATCGATGCCGCGCAGTGACAGCGCAAGGTCCTCAGCGGGGGTCGGCATGAGGATCTGCGCCTGCGGATCCGTGAACACGAAGCCCACACGGCGGCGCACCTCGTGCCGGTCCCTCTGCGGATCCAGCCCGTGCACCGACACCGCACCCGCTGTCGGCTCGACGAGCCCGTTCAGCAGGCGCGCGAAGGTGGACTTCCCCGACCCGTTCGCCCCGATCACCGCGATCCGGCGGGCGGACAGGTCGAGGTCGATCCCCTCGAGGATCCGACGGTCGTCGCGGACGACGTCGACCGCGTCGAGCCGGATCCGTGCTTCCGTCACTGCGAGACGGCCCGCGCGGGCGCACCCGCGGAACGGGTGCCGAACGCCGGCGGGTACGCCCGCGCGAGCGCCAGCGTCAGCGCCGTGGCGAGGGCGGCCTTGAGCAGGTCGCCGGGCAGGAACACGAGGCTGGACAGCGCGGTCGCGCCGAGCGGGGTGCCCAGCACGAGCGCCTGCACCGGCACGCCGAACAGGTAGACGACGCCGATGCCGCCGGCCACGCTCGCCAGTGCGACGCGCCACCAGGAGAGCCGGCCGGAGCGGGCGATCGCACCGATCACGAGGACGCCGGCCACCCAGCCGACCAGATACCCCGCCGACGGGCCGACGAACACGCCGAGCCCCCCTCGTCCTCCGGCGAGAACCGGAAGGCCGACCGCCGTGAGCACGAGCACCAGCAGCACCGCCCAGGGCGCGCGGCGCCATCCGAGCACGGTGCCCGCGAGCATGACGCCGAGAGTCTGTCCGGTCACCGGCACTCCCCCGGCGATCGGCACGATGATCGTGCCGAGCACGATGATGAGCGCGGCGAACACCGCGATGCGGGCGAGGTCGGCGGCGCCGAGGCGGGCGCCGGACGAAACGGATCGGGGGGTCTGCGGGGTCATCGGGTTCCTCGTCTTCGCGGGTTCTGCGCAGGTCTTCCTGAACAGTGTTCACCTGAACGGCGTTCAGTATACTCAGACCATGACCCCAGCCCGGAATGGACGACACGACCGCGAGCACATCGTCGGCGTCGCACTCGATCTCCTCGACCGATACGGGCTCCCGGATCTCACCATGCGCCGCCTCGCCGCCGAGCTCGAGGTCCAGCCCAGCGCGCTGTACTGGCACTTCGCGAGCAAGCAGGACCTCCTCGCGGCGGTCGCGGACCGGATCCTGGAGCGGATCCCCGCCCCGCAGGGCGATCTGCTCGCCACCGCACGGCGGGTGCGCGACGCCCTGCTCGCGTACCGGGACGGCGCGGAGGTCGTACTGAGCTCCGCCGCGCTGCGCCCCGGCCCCTCCCGCGCGCACGAGGCTCTCCGCGCCGCACTGGGCGAGAGCGCGCCGGGCGGAGCCGACATCGCGGCGACGGCCGTGCTGCAGTTCATCCTGGGGCACACGTCGCTCGTTCAGCAGCGCATGCACGGCGAGAGCCACGGCGCCGCGGCGGATGCGCCGGATCAGGACGCCGCGGTGTTCGACGCGGGGATCCTGATGCTCACCCGCGGTGCGGGTGCCGCGGATCCAATCGCAGCCCGGGGATGACCGCGAGCAGCACCAGCCCTCCCGCGATGAGGAACACGATCGGGAAGCCGGATCCCGCGATGAGCGCGGAGCCGAAGGCGATGCCGGCGACAGCGATCGCCACGGCGGAACCGGTGGAGTCGGAGATCGACAGCGCGGACGAGTTGAAGCCCTGATCCGTCGGCGTGGAGTCGGCGAGGGTCAGCACCGTGAGACGGGGATACAGCAGGCCCATCCCCCCGCCGGCGAACCCCCAGCCGATCATCGCGGCCGCCGGCGGCAGCACGCCGAGCGCGACGAGCAGCTCCGCGGCCATCCCGATCCCGAGGAGGACGAGGCTGCTCGCCGCGATCCGGGTGCTCCCCCAGATGTCGCCGAACCGCCCCTGCAGCCAGGACGCCGTCGACCAGGCGATCGCCGCGAGGGTGAGGGCGAGCCCCGCCACCGTGGGCGGCACGTCGAACCGGGCGATGAGCAGATACGGGATGTACGCCTCGGCGGCGAAGAAGCTCCCCGAGACCACCCCGCGCATCAGCACGACGCTGGGCAGGCCGCGGACCGCGCGCAGCGCCCCGACGGGGAGCAGCGGTCGGATCGACACGGCGATCACGAGCACCACGAGCACGGCGAGAGGCCAGCGCCACGCTTCCGGGGCGTCGACCGCGAAACCGATCGCCACGGCACCGACGGCGACCATCACGGCGAACAGCAGGCGCCGCCCGATACCCCTGCCCGCCCCCTCGTGCTCGCCGCCGCCCAGGTCGACGTCGCGCAGCAGGAGCACGACGAGCACGAACGCGGCCGCCACGAGCACCGCGACGCCGAGGAACGTCCATCGCCAGTGCAGGTACTCCGTGACCGCGCCGGCGAGGAACGGCCCCACCATCGACGGCACCACCCAGGCGGCGGCGAACGCGGCGAACACCCGTCCGTGCACCGCCGGCGGGTAGAACCGCGCCACGACCACGTACAGCGCGACCGTCTGCGCGCCTGCGCCGAGCCCCTGCACGAGCCGCCCGACGAGAAGCACCGGCATCGTCGTGGCGGCGCCGGCGATCACGAGGCCCGCGAGGAAGAGCCCGGTCGCCGCGTACAGCGCGCCGCGCGGCCCCGCCCTGTCGCACCACGCGCCGGCCGCGACCATCCCGATCACGCCGGTCGCGAGAGTGCCCGCGAAGGCGACGGCGTACAGCTCCTCGCCGTGCAGGTCGCGGCTGACGATCGGCATGACCGTCGTGACCGCCAAGGACTCGACGGCCGCGAGGAAGATCAGTGCGAAAGCGCCGATCGTGACGCCTCCGCGGCGCCCCCGCCAGATCGACTCGACCGCGCTCATCCCCGCAGCAGGGCCGCGATCCGGTGCACCGCCTCGGTGAGCACCTCGGGGGCGCAGCCGAGATTGAACCGGACGTGCCCGCGCCCCTCCGCGCCGAACGTCGGGCCGCGGTTCAGGGCGACACGGGCGTCCCGCAGGATCCGGCCCGCAGGGTCGTCGCCCCAGCCGAGGCCCCGGAGGTCCACCCAGGCCAGGTAACCCGCGTCCGGAATCCGGTAGTCCGCGTCGGGCAGGTGCTCTGCGAGGAGCTCGGCGAGCAGCCGCCTGTTGTGGTCGAGGGCGGCGAGCAGGGAGTCGAGCCAGGCATCACTCTCCGGGCTCCAGGCGGCGACGGCGGCGAGGGCTCCGAACAGCCCGGTGCGCCACTCCACCTCCTCCGGGAGGGCGCGCACGACGGCGTCGGTCTTCTCGCTGGCGGTGACCATGACCGCGCACTTGAGCCCGGCCAGGTTGTACGCCTTGCTCGCGCTGGTGACGGCGTAGCCGATCTCCGCCGCGACCGGCGAGGCGGTGAGGAAGGGGGTGTAGTGCATGCCCGGCTGCACGAGCGGGGCGTGGATCTCGTCGCTCACGACCACGGCGCCGTGCGCGGCGGCGATCTCGGCCAGGCGGGCGAGCACGGCCCGCGAGTGGACGGTGCCGGTGGGGTTGTGCGGGTTGCACAGCAGCACGGCCCTCGCCCCGCCGGCCAGCGCCTGCTCGATGCCGTTCAGGTCGAGCAGCCATGATCCGTCGATGTCGATGAGTGGCACGCGCTCCACGACGCCGCCGGCCTCCTCGACGCAGTCGAAGAACGGCGGGTACACGGGCGGGGCGACGATCACCCGGTCCCCGGGCTTCAGCACCGCGCGCAGGATCTCGACGACGCCCATCATGACGTCGCAGGTGGACCGGATCCGGCTCGGCTGCACCTCCCACCCGAACCGGCGGCGGGCGTACGCCGCGAACGCGTCGCGGATCCCGGGGTCCGGCGGGGTGTAGCCGGTGTCGCCGAGTTCGACCGCGGTGCGCAGGCGCTCGGTGATGGCGTCCGCGAGCGGGAAGTCCGTCTCCGCCACGAACAGGGGCAGCACGTCCTCGGGGTACGTGCGCCATTTGGTGCTGGACCGGCGGCGGAGCTGTTCGAGCGGGAGGGCCTGGAGCGGAGCGATCGTCACCGGACGAGCCTATCGAGCCGGAGGACGACGAAGGCCTGGCGCCGTCATACGGCGTCAGGCCTTCGGAGGAGGCTTGCGAAGGTTTCGGCTCGCTCGCCTCCGGCGTGCTCGCTCACCCTTGACACGATCTCGCATCAACGCCGCTGCGCGGCATTGATCCGAGCCGTGTCAAATCGCGAAGCCGAGGGCGCGCATCTGGTCGCGCCCGTCGTCGGTGATCCGCTCGGGGCCCCACGGCGGCATCCAGACCCAGTTGATGCGGAACCGGTCGACGACGTTGTCCAGCGCCTGTCCGGTCTGCTCCTCGAGCACGTCGGTGAGCGGGCAGCCGGCGCTCGTCAGCGTCATGTGGATGACGAGGGCGTCGTTCTCCTCGTCCCAGGAGAGATCGTAGATGAGACCGAGGTCGACGACGTTGATCCCGAGCTCGGGATCCACCACGTCCTTGAGCGCCTCGGTGACCTCGTCGTACTTCTCTCCGGTCAGCGTTGCGGTCATGACTTCAGCCTACGCTTCGATGGGGGCGCTGGGGTCGAGGAAGCGGTCGTAGCCCTCGTCCTCGAGACGCTCGGCGAGCTCGGGGCCGCCCTCCTCCACGATCCGGCCGCCGACGACCACGTGCACGAAGTCGGGGTGGATGTAGCGCAGGATGCGCGTGTAGTGCGTGATGAGCAGCACGCCGAGGTCGGTGTGCTCCTTGGCGCGGTTCACACCCTCGGAGACGATCTTCAGCGCGTCGACGTCGAGCCCGGAGTCGGTCTCGTCGAGCACGGCGATCTTCGGCTTGAGCACCTCGAGCTGGAGGATCTCGTGACGCTTCTTCTCGCCGCCGGAGAAGCCCTCGTTGACGTTGCGCTGCGCGAACTTCGGGTCCATGCGCAGGTTCGACATGGCCTCCTTGACGTCCTTCGTCCACTGCCGGATCGAGGGGGCCTCGCCGTCGAGCGCGGTCTTGGCGGTGCGCAGGAAGTTGGTGACGGTGACGCCGGGGATCTCCACCGGGTACTGCATCGCGAGGAAGAGGCCAGCGCGGGCGCGCTCGTCGACGGTCATCGCGAGGACGTCCTCGCCGTCGAGCGTGATGGTGCCGCCGGTGACGGTGTACTTCGGGTGACCGGCGATCGTGTACGCCAGGGTGGACTTGCCGGACCCGTTCGGGCCCATGATGGCGTGGGTCTCACCGGTGCGCATGGTGAGCGTGATCCCGTTCAGGATCGGCGTGGTGCCGGCTTCGGTCTCGACCGTCACGTGCAGGTCGCGGATCTCGAGGACAGACATGGATGATTCCTTCGTGGTTTCGTGAAGCTTCGTGTGCGGACGGGGGCTCAGAGGCCCGACACGTCCTTCGTGACGGTGGGGTCGATCATGACGTCGTCGCCGACGATCTCGACCGTGTACACCGGGACCGGCTCGTAGGCCGGCAGGTTCAGCGGCTTGCCCGAGCACAGCGAGAACGCCGAGCCGTGCGCCCAGCACTCCAGCGTGGTGCCCTCGACGAACCCCTCCGACAGAGAGATGTCGCCGTGCGTGCAGGTGTCGCCGATCGCATGGATCGTTCCCTCGGAGTCGAGGACGACCGCCATCGGCACGCCGTCGAGCTCCACGCGCAGCGGAGTGTCCTCCTGCAGGTCGGCGACCGCGCAGGCACGCTGGGCGGTCACGCGCTGACCGCCGCGAGCTCGGCCTCGATCTCCTGGAGGAGTTCCGCCTCGAGGGACGGGATGCCGAGACGCTGGACGATGTCGCTGAGGAAGCCCAGCACGACGAGTCGTCGCGCCTCCTCCTCGCCGATCCCGCGGGCCTGCAGGTAGAACAGCTGCTCGTCGTCGAAGCGACCGGTGGCGCTGGCGTGGCCCGCGCCGAGGATGTCGCCCGTCTCGATCTCCAGATTCGGGATCGAGTCGGCGCGCGCCCCCTCGGTGAGGACCAGGTTGCGGTTCGCCTCGTACGAGTCGGTGCCCACCGCGCCCGGGCCGATCAGCACGTCGCCGACCCACACACTGTGCGCGCTCTCGCCCTGCAGCGCACCCTTGTAGAGCACGTCGCCCGTGGTGTGCGGGCCCTTGTGGTGCAGGTACACCTGGCTCTCCAGGTGCTGTCCGGCGTCGGCGTAGGACAGGCCGTAGAGGCGCGCCTCGGCGCCGGCGCCGTCGAGCTCGACGTTCGGGTTCACCCGGACCACGTTGCCGCCGAAGCTGACGACGATGTGCGTGAGGTGCGCGTCGCGGCCGATCCTCGCCTGGTGCGAGGCCGCGTGGATCGCGTCGTCCTGCCACTGCTGCACGGTCACGAGCGTGAGCCGGGCGCCGTCGCGGACGAGGATCTCGACGTTCTGCGCGAGCTGGGCGGAGCCGGCGTGGCGCAGCACCACGGTCGCGGAGCTGTTCACCCCGGCCTCGATCACGAAGTGCTCGTCGGCGCGGAGGTCGGCGCCGCGACCCGTGAGCTGCACGAAGATCGGCTCGGCGACCTCCTCGTTCGCGGGGATGGCGATGTGGCGCGCCTCGGCGCTGCCCTGCCAGGCGACGGCGGAGACGATGTCCTCCGGGCGGAAGACCTCGCCGCGGGGGGCGTCGCCGAAGCCCAGCGCGGGACGCACGAACGCCTCGTCGCTGATCTCGAACGAGACGCCGTCGACGGAACCGGCGGGCTGGAAGAGCCCCTTCAGCTGCGCGACGGGGGTGTGCTTCCAGTTGACCTCGCGGCCCGTGGGGGCGCCGAAGTCGGCCGGGTCGAACGAGTGCGGGCGCTCGGAGCGGGTCTGCACCGGGACGGTCTTGCCGGCGTCCGCGAGCTGCGCGGCCGGGTCGACGTGGGCGTGCGTGTCCTGCGCCTCGGCGGGCGCGGTCGTAGCGGCGGTCATCTAGCCGACCGATCCTTCCATGCCCATCTCGATGAGCTTGTTCAGTTCCATCGCGTATTCCATGGGCAGCTCGCGCGCGATCGGCTCGATGAAGCCGCGCACGATCATCGCCATCGCCTCGTCCTCGGGCATGCCACGGGACTGCAGGTAGAAGAGCTGCTCCTCGCTCACCTTCGAGACCGTGGCCTCGTGGCCGAGCTGGACGTCGTCCACGCGGATGTCGATCGCGGGGTACGTGTCGGAGCGGGACTGGGTGTCCACGAGCAGGGCGTCGCAGCGCACGGTGTTCGCGGAGTGGTGCGCGTTCGCGTCCACGCGGACCTCACCGCGGTAGCCGGCACGGCCTCCGCCGCGGGCGATCGACTTGGAGACGATCGACGACTGCGTGTACGGCGCCATGTGGATCATCTTCGCGCCGGCGTCCTGGTGCTGGCCGGGACCGGCGAAGGCGACCGACAGGGTCTCGCCCTTGGCGCGCTCGCCCATCAGGTAGATCGACGGGTACTTCATCGTCACCTTGGAGCCGATGTTGCCGTCGACCCACTCCATGGTCGCGCCCTCGTGCGCCACGGCGCGCTTGGTGACCAGGTTGTAGACGTTGTTCGACCAGTTCTGGATCGTCGTGTACCGCACGCGGGCGTTCTTCTTCACGATGATCTCGACGACGGCCGAGTGCAGCGAGTCGCTCTTGTAGATCGGCGCCGTGCAACCCTCGATGTAGTGCACGTAGCTGTCCTCGTCGGCGATGATCAGCGTGCGCTCGAACTGGCCCATGTTCTCGGTGTTGATCCGGAAGTAGGCCTGCAGCGGGATCTCGACGTGCACGCCCTTGGGCACGTACACGAACGATCCGCCGGACCACACCGCGGTGTTCAGCGCGGCGAACTTGTTGTCGCCGGCCGGGATCACGGTGCCGAAGTACTCCTCGAAGAACTCGGGGTGCTCGCGCAGGGCGGTGTCGGTGTCCATGAAGATGACGCCCTGCTGCTCCAGGTCCTCACGGATCTGGTGGTAAACGACCTCGGACTCGTACTGCGCGGCGACGCCGGCGACGAGGCGCTGGCGCTCGGCCTCGGGGATCCCGAGGCGCTCGTAGGTCGCCCGGATGTCCTCCGGGAGGTCCTCCCAGCTCTGCGCCTGCTTCTCGGTGGAGCGGACGAAGTACTTGATGTTGTCGAAGTCGATCTCGCTGAGGTCGGCGCCCCAGGTCGGCATCGGCTTGCGGCCGAAGAGCGACAGACCCTTCAGACGGTTCTTCAGCATCCACTCGGGCTCGCTCTTGAGAGCCGAGATGTCCCGCACCACGGCCTCGGAAAGGCCACGGCGGGCGCTGGCACCGGCAGCATCCGGGTCGTGCCAGCCGAACTCGTACACCCCCAGACCTTCCAGCTCCGGGCGGTCGATCAGCACATCCGACATCACACTCTCCTCTTGGGCCGTAACGGTTCAGCCGCCCCGGCACACCGTCGCTCCCGTCGAGTCTGCAGGGAGACGGGTGCCGCTCTGGGCCCTCATCTTTGACGCATAGCGTTCGCGCCTAAACTGTGTTGTCGATGGCGGAGCCACAGGCGGCTTGCAAGCCGCGCTCGTGTCCACCATCGCCAACACCCCTGATTCTACAGGTTCCCTCCGACATCCGGGCCGCCGTGCCCGCGCCCGGAGGGCGCCGGAGGAGCCATGCCCGAGACCGAGACCCCCCTGGCAGCCCGCACCCGCCCCGGATTCATGGGCCGAGTCCATGAATGGCTGCCCGACCGGGTGGACGCGCGCGTGCGGATTGCGGCCTGGGTGTCGTTCATCCTGGAGATCGCGATCGTGGGCACCGGCGGCGCCGTGCGCCTCACCGACTCCGGCCTCGGCTGCGAGTGGCCGCTGTGCACGCCGGGATCCCTGTTCCCCACCGCACAGCAGAGCTACCACTCCCTCATCGAGTTCAGCAACCGCGGCCTGAGCTTCTTCGTGGGACTCGCGGCGATCGTCGTGATCGTGTTCGTCTCGCGGATCCGCGCCGAGCGGCGGGACCTGTGGACGATGGCGTGGCTGGTGTTCGGCGGCGTGCTGCTGCAGGGCATCGTCGGCGGCATCCTCGTGCTCTTCGCGCTGCACCCGAACATGGTCGCGTTCCACTACATCGTGTCGCTCGTGCTCGTCGGGATCTCCGCCGCGTTCGTGCAGCGGATGGGGCAGCCCCGCGGCGCGCGGGAGAGAGCGGTGCCGAAGGTCTTCGCGATCCTCACGCACATCACCTCCTTCGTCCTCGCCCTCACGGTCCTCGTCGGCGTGCTCACCACCGGTGCGGGGCCGCACTCGGGCGACCCGGAGGTCACCCTGCGCAACGGCTTCGACGCCACCCTGCTCGAGCACGTGCACTCCTGGCCCGCCTACACGCTGTTCGCGCTGACGATCGTCCTGCTCGTGATCGCCGCCGTGCGCAGGCTCACCGCGGTCCGCGGCTGGCTCATCGCGCTCTTCGGCATCGAGCTCGTGCAGATCGCCGTCGGCCTCTACCAGGCCCGCAACGCCCTGCCGCCGCTCGCGGTCGGGGTGCACATGGTCCTCGCCGCGATCCTCGTCGCGACCTGCAGCGCCCTGGTGCTGACGCTGAAACGCCCCGCCGCCTGATCGATACCGGCGCTGCGTTCAGCCGCGCGCCGGCCCTGCCCCCGGGCTGCCGTCCTGCGCCCAGGCCACCCCGAGGGCGAATAGGGTCGACACCCCGTAGCGCTCCATCGCGGCGGAGATCCGCCGACGACCGGTGCGCGGCGTGATCCCGAGCGAGCGCGACGCCGCGTCGAGGGTCATCCCGCGCCGCATCCGCTGCAGCAGCGCGCCATAGCCACCCGGATCGGACTCGATCGGGTGCGCCTGCTGCCACAGGAGCGCGAAGCAGTCCCGGGCGAGGCCGGCGATCACCGGGCTGGACACCGCGATCACGCTGTGCGGCGCTTGATCCCCCCACATCATGGGCAGGGCTGTGACGTCGTCGTCGTCCACCCAGAACCAGCTCGGCGGGTTGGACAGCATCCGGAACTCCACGGAGGAGTCCTCGTAGATCCGCAGCAGCTCCTCCAGCCGCTCGTCGAGCGTGACGGCGGGCAGGATCGCGCGCACCGAGTCGTAGGCCGACATGGCGTCGGCGAAGGCGCGCATCCGCTCGGAGCCGCTCGCGCGGTAGCGTTCGATGTCGGTGAGGACCGCGCAGACCGAACCGCCCGGGGTGATCCGCGACGACTGCACGGCGAACCAGAGGTCCTCCGCGGCATGCGGGCCATGCGCGGTCTGCAACGGGATCCGGTCCTGAGCGATCGCCTCACCGAAGCTCCATGCGGACGTGCGCCGGGCGATCCCGTCCACGATCGCCGCGAGCCGGGCGCTGCGCTCCGCCGCCTCGGCCCGTTCGGTCTGCAGCAGCCGTTCGATCGCGAGCGCGGCCGCATGGGCCGGCGCATTGAGCAGGATCACGCTGTCCTGCAGCGACAGATGCCCGTCGCGAGCGAGCCGAGCGAGCCGCGCGCGGGCCTCGGCGACGCTGATCCCGGCCCGTGCGGACACGGCGTCGAGGTCGTGCAGCCGCTCCCGATGCAGGAGCTCCAGCAGGTCGTCGTCCGTCACAACATGTCCTCTTCCGGACAACGCACGAACCGGTCCTTGCGTCGTCCTGATCAGGTCAGTTTGATGATCATGGACGCTAGCAGGAGGACGGCGATGGGGACAGAGCCCCGTCTGCAAGCGCTGGGGACGCGGGTCCCGGTACCCGAAATGCCGGGACCTACCCCCTCCGACGGACGCGTCGTCGCCGGGGCTCGGAGCCGTGCGATCAGAACGGCAGCAGCGGGTCGACCGCGACGGCGAGGAAGACCAGCGTCAGATAGGTGATCGACGCGTGGAAGACGCGCATCGGCTTCGCCGCGGCGCCCTTGACGGCCTGCGTGTAGAGCCGGTGCGACTCGTACACGAACCAGCCGCCGAACACCAGCGCGGAGACCGTGTAGACCAGTCCCATCCCGGCGACCGGGATCAGCAGCAGCGAGCAGGCCAGCGTCGCCCACGCGTACAGGATCACCTGCAGGCCGACCTGAGGAGCCGAGCGGGTGACGCCCAGCATGGGCACATCGACGTCCTCGTAGTCGTGCTTGTACTTCATCGAGAGCGGCCAGTAGTGCGCCGGCGTCCACAGGAACACGAGCACGAACAGCACGAAGGCGGGCCAGTCGAGCGAGCCGGTGACGGCCGACCAGCCGATCAGCACCGGGAAGCATCCGGCGATCCCGCCCCAGATGATGTTCTGCTCGGTGCGCCGCTTCAGGATCATCGTGTAGATCACGACGTAGAAGAAGATGGCTCCGGCGGACAGCGCCGCGGCCAGCCCGTTCGTGGTGAGCCACAGCCACGCCGTGGACAGGACCGCGAGCGCCCAGGAGAAGATCAGCGCGCCGCGCGGCGAGACGTCGCCGGTGACCAGCGGCCGGTTCTCCGTGCGGTGCATGTGCGCGTCGATGTCGCGATCGAGGTACATGTTGAACGACGCGGCGGATCCGGCGCTCATCGCGCCGCCGATCACGGTGGCGGCGACCAGCCAGAGGTTCGGCAGCCCGTGCTGCGCCAGGAACATGACGGGCACCGTCGACACGAGCAGCAGCTCGAGCACGCGCGGCTTGGTCAGCTCGAGATAGCCCTTCAGCGTCCGCTTCAGGGAGCGCTCGGCGGAGACGGGATCGATGGTGGTCGCGATGCTGACCGCCTCCTTCATGAGCACACGGGAACACCTCCATCTTATGCCACCGCGGAATCCCTCTCGGGGCGCCTCACGCACCCCTCCCCTCGACCCGTCTCCCCGGGTCCGCAACAGTTCGCCCCGCCCGGGCGTGCCGTCGGCGACCGCACTATGCTGAAAACACTCGCGCGCCCGTCAACGTCCCCCGCCCTTCCGTGAATTCGCGGTCGGCGCGCAGACTGCGGGCCGCTCTCACCGTCTTGGAAAGGCTCTGGAGTGTCGGAACTGCTGTGGGATGAGATCGATCGGCGTGCGGTGGACACCGCGCGGGTCCTGGCGGCGGATGCCGTCGAGAAGGTCGGCAACGGCCATCCCGGCACCGCGATGAGCCTGGCCCCTGCGGCCTACCTGCTCTACCAGCACGTGATGCGGCACGATCCCGCCGACACGCACTGGCTCGGACGCGACCGGTTCATCCTCTCGGCGGGACACTCCTCGCTCACCCAGTACGTGCAGCTCTACCTGGGCGGATTCGGCCTGGAGCTCGGCGACCTCGAGTCACTGCGCACGTGGGGCTCGCTGACGCCCGGACACCCCGAGTACGGGCACACGAAGGGCGTCGAGATCACCACGGGCCCGCTCGGCCAGGGCCTCGCGTCCTCCGTCGGCTTCGCCTACGCGTCCCGCTACGAGCGTGGCCTGTTCGACCCGGATGCGGCGCCCGGGACCAGCCCGTTCGACCACTTCATCTACGTGATCGCGAGCGACGGCGACCTGGAGGAGGGGATCACCAGCGAGGCGAGCTCCCTGGCCGGACACCAGCAGCTCGGCAACCTCATCGCGATCTACGACTCCAACCAGATCTCGATCGAGGACGACACCGACGTGGCGTTCACCGAGGACGTCGCCGCCCGCTACGAGGCCTACGGCTGGCACGTGCAGACGGTCGACTGGAAGCAGACCGGCCAGTACGTCGAGGACGTCGCCGAGCTCCACGCGGCGATCGAGGCGGCTCAGGGCGAGACCGACCGGCCGTCGCTCATCATCCTCAAGACCATCATCGGCTGGCCGTCCCCCGGCAAGCAGAACACCGGCAAGATCCACGGCTCCGCGCTCGGCGCCGACGAGCTCGCCGCGACCAAGCGCGTACTCGGCTTCGACCCGGAGCATCACTTCGTCGTCGCGGACGACGTGATCGCGCACACCCGCGGCCTCGGCGACCGTGCCGCCGCGGCCCGCGCCGCCTGGCAGGAGTCGTTCGACGCCTGGGCTGCGGCGAACCCGGAGCGCAAGGCGCTGCTGGACCGCGTCGAGGCGCGCGAGCTGCCGGACGGCATCGCGGGCGCGCTGCCCGTGTTCGAGGCCGGCAAGGACGTGTCCACCCGCGCCGCCTCCGGACAGGTGATCAACGCCCTCGCCGCCGAGCTGCCCGAGCTCTGGGGCGGATCCGCCGACCTCGCCGAGTCGAACCTCACCACGATCAAGGGCGCCGCGTCGTTCATCCCGCAGCAGTGGTCGACCCACGAGTGGAGCGGCAACCCCTACGGCCGGGTCCTGCACTTCGGCATCCGCGAGCACGCGATGGGCGCGATCGTCAACGGCATCGTGCTGCACGGCCCGACGCGTCCGTTCGGCGGCACGTTCCTCATCTTCAGCGACTACATGCGCCCCTCGGTGCGTCTGGCCGCGCTGATGAACATCCCCAGCATCTTCGTCTGGACGCACGACTCGATCGCGCTGGGCGAGGACGGCCCGACCCACCAGCCCATCGAGCAGCTCGCGACGCTCCGCGCGATCCCGAACTTCACGGTGGTCCGCCCGGCGGACGCGAACGAGACCTCGGTCGTGTGGCTGGAGATGCTGCGCCGTCACGCCGGCCCCGCCGGCATCGCGCTGACCCGCCAGAACATCCCGGTGTTCGAGCGCGGCCAGGGCGAGGCGGCGGGCGAGGTGCTCGCCTCCGCCGAGAACGCGGTCAAGGGCGCGTACATCCTCGCCGAGGCGCCGAACGGCACCCCGGACGTGATCCTCATCGCGACCGGATCCGAGGTGCAGCTGGCGGTCGCCGCCCGCGAGACGCTCGCCGCCGAGGGCGTGAACGCCCGTGTCGTGTCGGCGCCGTCGCTGGAGTGGTTCGCCGAGCAGAGCCCGGAGTACCGCGAGCAGGTGCTGCCGGCCGGGGTGAAGGCGCGCGTGTCGGTGGAGGCCGGCTCGCCGCTCACCTGGCAGGGCATCGTCGGATCCACCGGACGCACGGTCGGGATCGACCACTTCGGTGCGTCCGCGGACTACAAGACGCTGTTCGAGAAGTTCGGCATCACCGCCGAGGCCGTCGTCGCGGCGGCCCACGAGACCCTCGCCGCCAACGCGGCCGCCTGAGCACAGAACGTTTGGAGACACGCATGACCACCCCCACCGCAGCCCTCTCCGCCGCCGGCGTCAGCATCTGGCTCGACGACCTGTCCCGCACCCGGATCCACTCCGGCAACCTCGCGGAACTGATCGCCACCCGCAACGTCGTGGGCGTCACGACGAACCCGACGATCTTCGCGAACTCGATGACCAACCCCGACGACACGTCGTACGACGCGGAGACCGAGGAGCTCGCCAAGCGCGGCGCGACCCCGGAGGAGGCGATCATGGAGGCGACCACGCGGGACGTCCGGGACGCCCTCGACGTGTTCCGCCCCGTCTGGGAGGCGTCCGGCCACGTGGACGGCCGCGTGTCGATCGAGGTCTCCCCCGACCTCGCTCACGACACCGAGGGCACGATCGCCCAGGCAGCCGACCTCTGGGCGAAGGTCGACCGCCCGAACCTGCTCGTGAAGATCCCCGCCACGAAGGCGGGCCTTCCCGCGATCACCGCATCGATCGCCGCCGGGATCAGCGTCAACGTCACCCTGATCTTCAGCCTGGAGCGGTACGCCGAGGTCATCGACGCCTACCTCGCGGGCCTGGAGCAGGCGAAGGCGGCCGGCATCGACCTGTCCACGATCCGCTCGGTCGCGTCGTTCTTCGTGTCGCGTGTCGACACCGAGACCGACAAGCGCCTGGACGCGATCGGCACCCCCGAGGCGACCGCGCTGCGCAGCAAGGCCGGGCTCGCGAACGCCCGCCTCGCGTACGAGCTGTACGAGCAGGTGTTCGCGGGCGACCGCGCCGCCGCGCTCCTCGCCGCCGGTGCGAACAAGCAGCGCCCGCTGTGGGCGTCCACCGGGGTGAAGGACCCGAACCTGCCGGACACCCTGTACGTGACCGAGCTCGTCGCCCCGGACGTCGTGAACACGATGCCGGAGAAGACCCTCGAGGCCACCTTCGACCACGGCGTCGTCACCGGCGACACCGTCACCGGCGCCTACGAGCAGTCGCGGGCCGTGTTCGCCGACCTCGCGGCTGTCGGCGTCGACTTCGACGACGTCACCCAGGTCCTGGAGGACGAGGGGGTCGCCAAGTTCATCGACTCGTGGCACGGGCTGCTCGGTCAGGTCCGGGCGGGACTGGACGCCCACAAGTGAGCTTCGAGATCCACACCTCCGGGGCGCCGCGGGCCGCGATCGACGCGATCGTGCCCCGCCTCGTCGGCGACCTCATCGCGTCGCGGATCACCGCGGGCGATCCGACGATCTGGGGCGAGGCGGCCGAGGACGAGGCGTCCCGGCGGCTCGGCTGGGTGGACGCGGTCTCGATCTCCCGCCCGCTCGTTCCGGAGATCCTCGCCCTGCGCGACGAGCTGCGCGCCCGGGGCGTGACGCGCGTCGTGCTGGCAGGCATGGGCGGATCCTCGCTCGCGCCCGAGGTCATCGCGCAGACCGCCGGAGTCGACCTCACGATCCTCGACTCCACCTCGCCGGGACAGGTGCTCGCCGCGCTCGACTCCGGCCTGGAGGACGTGGCGCTCGTGGTCTCGTCGAAGTCCGGATCCACCGTCGAGACGGACTCGCAGCGGCGCACGTTCGAGGCCGCGTTCCGCGACGTCGGCATCGACCCGGCCGGGCGCATCGTCGTGGTGACCGACCCCGGCTCCCCCCTGGAGGAGTCCGCCCGGGCCGCCGGGTACCGGGTCTTCACCGCCGACCCGGACGTCGGCGGCCGCTACTCCGCGCTCACCGCGTTCGGCCTGGTCCCCGCCGGGCTCGCCGGCGTCGACATCGCCGAGCTCCTGGACGAGGCGGAGGCGACGCTGCTGCAGGTCGCCGTCGACTCGGCGGAGAACCCCGCCCTGCGCCTGGGCGCGGCCATCGCCGCGCACGGCGAGGCCGTCGTCGCACGGCGCCGCGACAAGCTCGGCCTGATCACCGACGGCACGCACATCGTGGGCCTGCCGGACTGGATCGAGCAGCTCATCGCGGAGTCCACCGGCAAGGAGGGCACCGGCATCCTGCCCGTCGTGCTGCTCCCGGTCTCCCCCGAGGTGGAGTCCGTGCCGGCCGACCTGCAGCTCGTGCGTCTCGTCGACGACGCGAACGAGTTCCACATGCATGAGCGCCACCCCGGCGAGATCCTCGTCAGCGGCACGCTCGGCGCGCAGTTCGTCGTGTGGGAGTACGCGACCGCGATCGCCGGGCACCTGCTCGGGATCAACCCGTTCGACCAGCCGGACGTCGAGTCGGCCAAGCACGCCGCCCGCGGCCTGCTGGACGCGCGCCCGGAGCCCGCGCCGGCGGCGTTCGTCGCGGACGGGGTCGAGGTCCGCGCGACGGATCCCGCCCTGGTCGCCTCCGGCACGATCGCCGGCGTGCTCGACGCGCTGTGGGCGCAGGTCCCCGGGGACGGCTACGTCGCCATCCAGGCGTACGTGAACCGTCTGGAGATGCCGCAGCTGCAGGGTCTGCGCGAGCTCGTCGCCGCCGATTCCGGCCGTCCGACGACGTTCGGATGGGGTCCGCGCTTCCTGCACTCCACGGGCCAGTACCACAAGGGCGGCCCGGCGCAGGGCGTGTTCCTGCAGATCATCGAGCGCACCGACGTGGATCTGGAGATCCCGGGTCGGCCGTTCACCTTCGGCCAGCTCATCGAGGCCCAGGCCGCCGGCGACGCGGCGGTGCTCGCCGAGCACGGCCGGCCTGTGGTGACCCTCACGATCACCGAGCCGCAGGACGACGTGCTCGACCTGTTCGAAGCCGCTCAGTGACCGCTGGCGCCTAACATCCAGGAGAATCCCCCACTGATGACCGTTCCCGTCTCCCGCGGACACAACCCGCTGCGCGACCCCGACGATCGTCGCCTGAGCCGGATCGCGGGCCCGAGCGCCCTGGTGATCTTCGGCGTCACCGGCGATCTGTCCCGCAAGAAGCTCATGCCGGCCGTCTACGACCTGGCCAATCGCGGCCTGCTGCCTCCCGGGTTCAGCCTGGTGGGTTTCGCCCGCCGGGACTGGGAGGACCAGGACTTCGCGCAGGTCGTCTACGAGGCCGTGAAGCAGCACGCCCGCACCCCGTTCCGCGAGGAGACCTGGGCGCAGCTGCTCCAGGGGATCCGCTTCGTCTCCGGCGAATTCGACGATCCGGACGCGTTCCGCCGGCTACGCGAGACGGTCGAGACGCTGGACGTCGAGCGCGGCACGATGGGCAACCACGCCTTCTACCTGTCCATCCCGCCGAAGGCGTTCCCGCTCGTCGCCCGGCAGCTGCGCGACTCGGGCCTCGTCGACGGCGAACAGGACGCGGACCACTGGCGCCGCGTCGTCATCGAGAAGCCGTTCGGCCACGACCTCGCCTCGGCGCGGGCGTTGAACGACGCGCTTGAGGGCACGTTCCCGGCCGACTCGATCTTCCGGATCGACCATTACCTCGGCAAGGAGACGGTGCAGAACATCCTCGCGCTGCGCTTCGCGAACGAGCTGTACGAGCCGATCTGGAACCGCAACTACGTCGACCACGTGCAGATCACGATGGCCGAGGACATCGGCGTGGGCGGCAGGGCCGGCTACTACGACGGCATCGGCGCCGCGCGCGACGTCATCCAGAACCACCTGCTGCAGCTGCTCGCGCTGACCGCGATGGAGGAGCCGATCAGCCTCTCCGCCGCCCACCTTCGCGCCGAGAAGGAGAAGGTGCTCGCCGCGGTCTCGCTCCCCGCCGATCTCTCCCTCGCCACCGCGCGCGGCCAGTACGACGGCGGATGGCAGGGCGGCGAGAAGGTCACCGGCTTCCTCGCCGAGGAGGGGATGAACCCCGACTCCACCACCGAGACGTACGCCGCGGTCAAGCTCGAGATCAACACCCGCCGCTGGGCGGGGGTGCCGTTCTACCTGCGCACCGGCAAGCGCCTGGGCCGTCGCGTCACCGAGATCGCCGTCGTCTTCAAGCGCGCGCCGGAGCATCTGTTCGGCCGCGGGCAGACCTCGGAGCTCGGCCAGAACGCGCTCGTGATCCGCGTGCAGCCGGATGAGGGCGTGACGATCCGTTTCGGATCCAAGGTCCCCGGCAGCGGCTCGAACGTGCGCGACGTGACGATGGACTTCGGCTACGGCCACGCCTTCACCGAGGCGAGCCCTGAGGCGTACGAGCGGCTCATCCTGGACGTGCTGCTGGGCGACCCGCCGCTGTTCCCGCGCCATGAGGAGGTCGAACTCTCCTGGAAGATCCTCGACCCGGTGGAGCGCTTCTGGGCCGACGAGGGCGGCCCGCTGGAGCAGTACGCCCCCGGATCCTGGGGCCCGGCCTCCGCCGACGCCCTGCTCGCCCGCGACGGACGTGTCTGGAGGCGCCCGTGATCATCGATCTCCCCGACACCACGACCGGACAGGTCGCGAAGAACCTCGTCAAGGCCCGCGAGGAGGGCGGCGTGGTCGCCCTCGGACGCGTGCTGACGCTCGTCATCGCGGCGACGGACGGCATCGCCGAGGCCGCGATCGACGCGGCGAACGACGCGTCCCGCGAGCATCCGATGCGCGTGATCGTGCTGACCACCGGTCCCGGCGATTCCCGGCTGGACGCGCAGATCCGGGTCGGCGGCGACGCGGGCGCCAGCGAGGTCGTCGTCCTCCGCGCCTACGGCGAGGCCGCGAGCAATGAGGAGAGCCTGATCACCGGTCTCCTCCTCCCGGACGCCCCCGTCGTGGTGTGGTGGCCGCAGGAGGCCCCGGAGGCGCCCGCGGAGTCGCCGCTGGGCCGGATCGCTCAGCGCCGGATCACCGACGCCGCCACGGCTTACGACGTGCGCGCCCGGCTCGGTCTGCTCGGCCACACGCACGTGCCGGGCGACACCGACCTCGCCTGGACCCGGCTCACGCACTGGCGGGAGCAGCTCGCCGCCGTGCTCGACCAGCCGCCGTACGAGGAGGTCGTCGCCGCCGAGGTGCGCGGCGCCGCCGCCTCCCCGTCGACCGCGCTGCTCGCCGGCTGGCTGCGGCTCGCCCTCGACGTCCCGGTGCGCTGGGCGTACGAGGACCCGGAGCACTGGCAGGAGGGCATCAAGTCGGTGCGGCTCACCCGCGCGAGCGGCGACATCCTGCTCGAGCGGCCGGTGCCCGGATCCGCCGTTCTCACCCAGCCCGGACAGCCGGATCACGAGCTGCACCTGCCGCGGCGGACGCTGCGCGAGTGCCTCGCGGAGGAGCTGCGCCGCCTCGACCCCGACGTGCTCTACGGCCGGGTGATCACCGAGGGCTTCGAGATGCTCGCCGCTCCCGAGCCGGCGGTCTGAGATGGCGTCCGACTCCCCCGCCAAGCGCGTCGTGATCGGCGCGGACCCGTCCTCGCTCGCCCGCACCGTGGCGGACCGCTTCCTCATCCGCGTGAAGGCGCGGATCGCGGACGGCCGGATCGCGCACGTCGCGCTGACCGGCGGCAGCATGGGCTCCGCCGTGCTCCGCGCCGTCGCCGAGGACCCCCGCGCGGACGAGGTGGACTGGTCGCTCGTGCACTTCTGGTGGGGCGACGAGCGCTTCGTGCCCGCGGCGGATCCGGACCGGAACGCGCTGCAGGCCCGTGAGGCCCTGCTGGACCGGATCCCGGTGCCGGCGGAGAACATCCACGAGATGGCGGCGAGCGACGCCGGGCTGAGCCTCGACGACGCCGCCCGCGCCTATGCCGACGAACTCGCCGTCTACGGCGACGGGCGCCGCGCCTGGCCGTCCTTCGCGGTCTGCTTCCTCGGGGTCGGACCGGACGGGCACATCGCGTCGCTGTTCCCGGACCGCGACGAGATCCGCGTCACCGATGCGGCCGTGCTGCCGGTGCGCGAGTCGCCGAAGCCGCCGCCGGAGCGGATCACGCTGACCCGTCCGGTGATCAACGCGTCGAAGCGGGTCTGGCTGGTGCTCACCGGCGCGGAGAAGGCCTCCGCGCTGGGCCTCGCCCTCGCCGGGGCGAACTACGAGAACGTGCCGGCCGCGGGCGCCAAGGGCCGCAAGCGCACGGTGTTCTTCGTGGACGAGGCCGCGGCCGCCGAGGTCGCGCCGGATCTCATCGACGTCGACTACTGACGCCGGCTCTACTCGGGGCGGCCGTCCGACCCGTTCCGCCGGTCGTCTCCGGACGTCTTCGGCGGCTGCCCGGTGGACGGATCCTCCGCCTCCGGGCACCGGATCGGCGCGACGTTCGACGGCCACGGGTCGCCCCAGCCCTCTCCGCGCGCGGTCGGCTCGGACGGGTTCTGCGTCACGTGGTCGTCCGAGCCGCGGGTGATCGGGAGCTCCTGGCTCTCACTCATCACCTGCGGGTGGTAGCGCGCCAGCGTGACGACGCCCCAGCCGGCGACGACGCCCGCCACGCCGAACACGAAGAACACCCAGGGCTGCGCGGCGGAGCCCTCCTCCAGCACCAGCAGGCCGATCAGCACCGCGACCATCGGGTCGATGACGGTGAGTCCCGCGATCACGAGATCCGGCGGGCCGGAGCCGTACGCGGTCTGCACGAAGTAGGCGCCGGCGGCCGCGGCCGCGATGAGCGCGATCACGCACACCAGCGTCACCCAGTCGAACTGGGCGTACTGGATCCGCGTGATGACCACCTTCGCCAGGGTCGCGACGAAGCCGTACAGGATTCCCGCGCCGGTGACGTAGAAGAGCGCGCGCATGCGGTGTCGCAGGATCAGCCAGCAGGTGCCGAGCAGGATGATCACGAGCAGCAGGATCGTCAGGATGATGAACAGCTGGTTCTCGCTGATCTGGTGCTCCGCCGCGAACAGCGCGGCGAACAGCACGAAGACGAAGATGCCGCCGACGCAGGCGATGATCGACACGAGCGAGCGCCTCGTCGGCGAGATCCCGCTGACCCGGGCGTTGAGCAGGGTCGTGATGACGAGCGCGATCGCTCCGAGCGGCTGCACCACGATGAGCGGGGCCTTGGTCAGGGCCGCGAGCTGGCAGATCACCGCGAGGCCGAGCATCAGGGTGCCGACGATCCAGGACGGCCGGGTCAGCAGGCCCCTGACCTGCGCCCAGGTCAGACCGGTGGCCGCGTCGGATCCGCTGAGCCGCTCGACCTTCTCGACGCCGCGGTGCTGGTACTGGGCGCCGAGCGACATGAACACCGCGCCGGCGAGGGCGAGCGGGATGCCGAGGAGCAGGCCGGGGTTCTGGAACACGCCGGCGAGATGCTCGCCGACGTTGTCCACCGCGGCGCCCAGCGCCAGGTCCCCGTTCACCCTTCGACCTTACCCGCCCCTGCGCGCCGACTAGGGTTGACGCGTGGCAGTGCTTCCGATTCGCATCATGGGCGATCCCGTCCTGCATTCCCTCGCCGACCCGGTCGGCGAGATCACCGACGAGATCCGCACGCTCGTCGCCGACATGTTCGAGACGATGGACCTCGCCCCGGGGGTCGGGCTCGCCGCCCCGCAGGTGGGCGTCGGACTGCGGATCTACGTCTACTCGTACGTCGACGACGACGAGAACCCGTGGCGCGGCGAGATCATCAACCCGGTGCTCTGGATGGCCCCGCTCGAACCGGGCGCACCGGACCCCGATCTGGAGTCCGAGGGCTGCCTGTCGTTCCCCGGCGAGCGGTTCGCGCTGCGCCGGTCGGAGCGGGTGCTGGTCACCGGCATCGACCTCGAGGGCAACGACGTGCGGATCGAGGTGGACGGCTGGCGGGCGCGGATCATGCAGCACGAGTTCGACCACCTTGACGGGATCCTCTACGTCGACCGTCTCGACGACGGCGACTGGAAGACCGTGCAGAAGATCGCCCGCAAGCGCGGCTGGGGCCGGCCCGGCGCGAGCTGGCTCCCCGGCGTCGACGACCTCGAGGGCTGACCGGGTCTCGAGATCCCGCGGGTTTGGGTATGCCGCTCCCCCGCCGGTACCGTCGTCTGTGGCCGCGCCACGAGCGCGGTCGGTGCTTCCGGAGGGGGGATCGCATGAATGGCAGGGTTCTCGGGCGCGCGACCGTCATCGGCGCGGCGATGCTGCTCGCCACGGGCCTGAGCGGCTGCAGCGTGCTGAGCGGCGGGCTCGGCGGAAGCAGTGACGCGCCGCGCGCGAGCGCGAGCGGCCAGGTCACCGCGGGCTCGAACATCGACATCTTCAACCTGAAGGTGGGCGACTGCAAACTCAAGGATGCCGGTGCGCAGATCAGCGGCACCGACGTCGTGCCGTGCGACCAGCCGCACGACGAGGAGGTGTTCTACGAGTTCGCACTGCCCGACGGCCCCTATGACGAGAGCGCCATCGGGACCGCCGCCGAGACGTGCGACGGCGCCCCGTTCACGGACTTCATCGGCGTCGCGTTCGACTCCTCCGCCCTCGACGTCAACTCGATCACGCCGACGCGCGACACCTGGGAGAAGATGAACGACCGCCTCGTGCAGTGCATCGTCTCGGACCCCGCAGGGCAGACGAAAGGCTCTCTGAGGGGCTCCGCCAAGTAGTCCCGCGGCGCCCCGGACGCGACGCGCCCGGGGTCCCGGCCGATGACGGGGGAAGCGCACAACCTTTGCTATAGTTGACGAGTTGCCCGCGCAGCGGGAAGCATTCCTCGGTAGCTCAATTGGCAGAGCAGCCGGCTGTTAACCGGCAGGTTCTTGGTTCGAGTCCAAGCCGGGGAGCCCACGAAGCCCCGATCCAGGTCCGCCCTGGATCGGGGCTTCTCCCGTCTCCAGCCAGCGCACCGGGTAGCCCGTCGCCAGGGCGAACGCGGCCAACTCCTTCCGGCGCGGCTCGTTGCGTCCGTTGATCCATGCGCTGATCGTCGCGCGCGAAATGTCGATCTTCGCGGCGAGCTGCTGAGCGGTGAGGCCGGAGCGGCGCAACGCGAGGTTCAGGCGGTCGGCCTTGTTCATCTCGAAGCGCTGATCATGCATGGTGTTGGTGGACATGGGTTAAGTGTGCACCCGTTCTGACGGTTGTCGATATCCGATGTGTGTCGGAGTTGTGCAATTGCAAGGTATAGCCCTAGAGTCTGACCATGGTCGGACTTGTGCAAGTGCAGGACTTTGGGGAACTCCTGACATCGCGCGAAGTTGCGCGACGACTCGGGGTGACACGTGAGTGCGTGAACCTCGCCGCCCGGCAAGGCAGGCTTGAGGTCGCGGCTCAGCTTCCAGGCCCGCTCGGTGCGCGTCTGTTCACGGAGGCGGCGGTCATCGCGTGGCGATGCCCGGGCGATCGGCTGCCGCTGTGAGCCCGCGGTTCGTCTCATCGTGCCGGTGCGGGTGGGAGATCTCTTGGGAGTCAGCGCGCGACGCGTTGGCGGCTGCGGAGCGGCACGGTGTCCTGTGCGTGGTTGCGTATGTGCGGATTGCGGCGGTTCGTCCGGAGGGCTGGGCTGGTCGGGATGACGTGATGCGGCGGTTGGTGCTGTGAGCCTGGCTGCTGCGATCGTCGGGGTTCTGGCGCTGCCGCTGCTGTTTCTGGCGGGTGTCGCGTATCTGATGTGGCGGTCGCTGTGAGCGCCTGCGAGCACGGGACGCGGGTCGAGTACGCCGGTTCGGTGATGTGTCTCGAGTGCGGCTGGGAGAGGGGCGTACGCGACGGTTTCCGGCGTGCTGACGGGCGTGTGTGGTGCCTCGGCTGCGGGAGCCCGCTGGTCGGTGTCGGTGATCTGCTGGCGCACCGTCAGGGGTGCGCTCGAGGGCTCCTGACGGGCGCCCTGGGGTCGGCTCAGGCTGGTTGACCCCCGTTCTGTAACACGGGGGTCTAGACCCCCAATCCATAGCCTCCCCGCTGGGGAGAGGGAAGGGGGCCGCAAGTGCGCTTCGACTGGTACTCGGCCACGATCCGGGACGACTCGTACGCCGTGCTGCATCAGGTCGCGTCCGCGCTTCGCGCGACGGTCGAGAATGGCCGGCCCCGGAACGGGTACGAGTTCGGCGCGCTGATCCGTCGTGATGACTCCACGCTCTGCACGATCCTTTTCGGCGGGGCGAACGGGGATCCTCACCTGATCGTCTCGTCCGACGACTGCGATGAGGTGGTGCCGATGATCCGCGGTCTGTGGCCGGAAGATCACTACGCGACGCGTGTCGATGCCGCGGAGGACATCTGCGAGGGCGTCGGCACCTGGGACAAGCTGCTCGAGATCATGTGCGCGGTGTCGGATCCGGACCTTGACCCGGAGCGTGTGACGCGGCGTCGGCTGAAGATCTCGCAGGCTGGCGACTGGATGCGGGATGCGGAGGATCCGGAGCACACGGGTCGCACGTTCTATGTCGGCTCGGAAAAGTCGGCGGTGCGCGCGCGCCTGTACGAGAAGGGCAAGCAGCTGAACGAGATCGCGCGTAAGCAGGGGTTGCCGGAGGTGCATGACCGGAACCTGTGTCGCGTCGAAGTGCAGGTGAGGCCGGAGAAGGATTCCCGCTGGGTGGCCGCGAAGGGCACACCCGAGGACGCGTACGGGTACGCCGACTGGTCGAGGGATCTGCTGCGCCGGCTGACCGAGGCCAACGTCGAGCGGGTGCACATTCGGGAACGCCGCGAGTCGGATCTCGAGCGGGCGCTCTCGTGGATGGTCAAGCAGTACGGCGAGCACCTGTCCACGTTGGCCGCGAATCTCGGGGATCGCCGCGGGCCGGACTGGGACAAGCTCGGCGCGGATCTGCTGCGCCGGGTGCTGAAAGCGCGTGACGCGGGTGAACCCGCGGCGGCCTGAATTTGCCATTTAAGTAGTCTGATCTGCGGTTTCTAAACTCCTAGTAGAGCTTCCGGCGATGGACCGGGGCACCAATTTTAGGAGTTGAGATCATGGCAGTGAGCAAGCCCGTCCGCCCGTCGATGCTGATCCGGGGGACCGTTCTCGGGATCGAGAACCAGCCGGAGTACGACCGCGAGGGCAAGAAGACCGGCAACGTCGGTCGCCGCGACGTGAAGCTGCTCCAGGAGGGCTTCTCGGTCGCGGACGTGCGATTCCCGAACCGGCCGGACGCGCCGCCCGTCCCGGGTGTGGGTGAGGTCATCGGCCTCATGGTCGAGCTCGGGGAGTCGCGCGAGTGGGGCTCCAGCCTGACCGTGGTCGGCTACGTGACCGGCGACGAGCTGGAGGCCTTCCACGCGCTGATGCAGCCGGCCACGAAGTAGGGGCCGGACTCGTGTTCGATGTGATCGTCTGGTTCGTCGGCATCGTGAGCGCTTTCGCGCTCGTGGTGGTCGGCGCGGCGGTGGTCGTCGATGGGCGGTACTGATGCGGTGGGCGGACGTTCCCCCGGAGGTCGTCGGGTTGACCGGCGACCGGTTCGACGCGATCTGGTCGGGGCTGTGCATCGTGGCGTTCGCGGTGGGCGTGCTGATCGCGGCGAAGGCATGAGATGCCGACGTTCGATCTCCTCGCCGCCCCGCTGGTCGGCTCCGTCGCCCTGGCCTACGCGTTCGTGTGGGTGTGGACGTGGGCGAAACGGCTCCTGCGGTGATCGCGGAAATCTTGAGCTTCTTCCTGCTTGGCCTCGCCGTCGGCGTGGCTATCCGACTCGTCCGCTGACCGGCGGGCCGACGACCGAAAGGAGGTGAAAAATGGTCCCCCTCGTTGCAACCGACCCGGGCGGGCTGGTCGCCACCGCGTTCGCGGACTTCGGTGGCTACCTGACCACGAACGCCCCCGCGCTGCTCGCGATCGGCCTGATCGCGTTCGGCGTGCCTTTCGTCTTCCGCTGGGCGAAGCGCCTCGTTTCCTGAGGCCCCCGCCATGCCCGCCCTACGCACCTTGGGGCGGGCATGGTCGCACTTAACGGGCTCGTCCCTGGAGGGTCAGCATGCGCAGGTTGGGTAGTGCTCTCGCGGTGGTCGCGTTCGTGACCGCGGCCGCGGTGGCAATTCCGAGCGGGGCGCACGCGACGATCGGCACGGATCCGGGTGATTATGCGCAGACGCTCCCGGCGTCGGTGCTGAACGGGTCGGGGCTGAGCCCGGAGCAGATCACGAAGGAAGTCTCGAACACGCGCAGCGGGGTTCTCGCGCCGGGGAGTTATAACGTCGCGCCGACGCGGATCGCGACCGGAGCGGCGAACGGGCTCTTCGGTGGCCTGTCGCTGCTGGTGCAGTACGGCGCCGGGCAGGGCACCGAGCAGGTTGTGGACTACAGTCACGACTCCCCGAAACCGTCGTACATCTCCCAGTCGGACTGGGACAACTGCGCCCGGGTCGGTGGTCCGTTCGATGAGTTCTTCACGGGCGTGCACGATTGGCTGTCGTCGCTCGCACCGATCGGCGGATCCGGGGTGGACTGCAACGCGATCCGGGCGAGCTGGAAGCAGGCGAAGAACCCGAGCTATCAGCCGCAGAACGTGACCATTCCGGCCGGGATCGCGCAGTTTCCGCTGACGTTCGCGGGGATCACGTTCGGCGTGCCGCAGTGGTCGGACACGACGGTTCCGGCGAGCGGGACCACGCCGCCGTTGAACGTCGCCCGGAAAGAGGGGTGGGTGATCCCGGTATCGGGCACCCTCGCCACCGGGACCGGTTCGATCCTGCTCGAGATGCGGCTCGTGTCCACGTCGGGGCCGTACGGCACGACCACGGATGGTAACTACATCAGCGTGTCCGTGCCGCTGGACGTGGACCGGGCCAGCGTGAAGGTCGATTACAAGTCCGCGCGGCCCGGGTGCGTCAACTGCGTCATCCTCGACAAGCTCGCCTCCTCCGACAGTGTGGCCGGGTTCACGATGCCGTCGGGCACGAAGTACCAGTGGCGCGCCCGGCTCGACTGGAACGCGTACGTCTACCACGTCCGCCCGAACTCCTCGGGGTCGTGGACGACGCTTAACCCCATGCCGTACAACTCCCCCGACCTCGGCGCGCCGACCTACTCGCCCGGCGTCAAGCCGGTGCAGCTGATGACGACGGTCTTCGCCGAGTCGGGCCACACGTTCTCCTGCCGCACCTCCACGTTCCTGGAGACGGACGCTCTGGTCCCGCAGCCGTGCGCGCCGACCCTGCCGCCGTCCGAGATCGAGACGAAACGGATCGTGGAGGTCGTCCCGGCCGACGAGCCCGGATACATCCCCGGATCGAACCCGACCCGCACACAAGTCACCTCCGAGGTTCCGCAGGTCATCCGCGACTGGCAGCGCACCTATCAGCCGGGCAACGGCACGCTGCTGAAACTCGACCTGATCAAGCAGGGCGTGGGGTCGTGCCTGGTCAACCCGCTGTCGTGCGCGGGCTGGTACTCGGACCCGAACAAGAGCACCCTCTACCAATGCACCTATGGGGGGCAGGTGCTCGACCTGTCCGAGTGCTATTACTACTCGCGGCTGTTCGAACCGAACGCGATCGCGACCGGCACGGCATACCCGCAGCCGGGCGCCTCGAACCCGGCATCGGCGCCGACGGCGACGACCTCCCCGCAGATGACGCTGGAACCGGGCACCCAACCGGGGAACCCGGAAGCGAACCGGAATTGCTGGGCGGGCGCGATCTCCTGGAATCCGGTGGACTGGGTGTTCGTGCCGATCAAGTGCGCCCTGGAATGGGCGTTCGTGCCGCGGGCCTCGCAGGTCGAGAACGTCAAGGGCAACATCAGCCGCGCCTGGGAGGCGTCGAGCATGGGGCAACTGCTCGCGTCGGTCGGATCGATGGGCGCGATCTTCAGCACCTCGTCCGGGTGCTCGGGGCTCCCGTTCGGGTTCGACGCGTTCGGGGTGTCCTTCCACGGGCGGCTCTTCGAGGCGTGCTCCGAGCCGTGGGCCGGTGTCGCCGCCGTCGTCCGCGGCATCCTGACCGGTGTGATCGCCCTGGGCGGGTTCCTCGCGGTGATCCGGTACGGGGCGGGCGTGTTCGGGTTCGTCGGCCTCGGCCTCGGCTTGGGTGACCACGATCAGAGCCCGGCGGGGGTGAGGTTCAAGTGATCACCGAATGGTTCATGAGCCTCGCACAGAACCTGGCGACCTGGTTTATCGGTCTTCTCCCGAACACCGATAGCGCGCACGGGCTGATCGTGACCGCGCAAAACGCGTTCGGCCCGATCCTGGCCGGTGCCGCGTCTATCGGCGCGTGGATGCCGTGGGACACCCTCGCGATCGTGTTCCCCATCGTGATGCTCTTCTACATCGGCGCGTTCGTCGTGAAGGTGTTCCGCGCCCTGTTCTCGCATGTCCCCCTGTTCGGAGGTAACGGCTAATGGTCGAATTCCAGGCGACCGCGCTCGCAGAGCTCGGCATCGATCTCGACGGAGCGGGCGGGGACGGCGGGCCGGGGGGCGCCGGGGGGCCGCAGGTCCCGGCGCCCCCCGGCCCGCCGCCGCGCCCACTCAAGGCGAAGGCGAAGAAGAAGGTCCACCGGCGACGGCAATCCTCGATCCGCGCGTACATCGGCCCGAACGGATCCGGCAAGACCGCGCTGATGGTGATGGACGTGCTCCCGGTCCTGGACGGGCAGTACTGGCGGTGCTCGAACCCGGCTCACCTGCACACTCAGCGCGGGGAAACCGAGGGCTGGCGGCGGGTCCTGTCCACGGTGCAGCTGTACGACGAGCGGACCGGGCTCCCTCACCCGTTGTGCGACCGGCTCACCGAGTGGACGCAGGTCCTTGAGGCGGAGCACTGCGACATCCTTTTCGACGAGGTGACCGGCATCGCCGGATCCCGCGAGTCGATGGGCATGCCCGTGGTCGTGCAGAACAAGCTGAACCAGCTTCGCCGCGCCGACACACCGATGTCGTGGTCCGCGCCGTCCTGGTCCCGCGCCGACAGCATCATCCGATCCTGCACCCAACTCGTGACCGACTGCCGCGGGTGGCTCCCCGATCGCAAACTGCTGCGCGGCGACGCTCCCCCGGCCTGGCTCCCCAAGCGGCTCTTCAAGGCTCGCTCGTTCGCCGCCGTCGACTTCGACGAGTGGACCGCCGCGAAGGCATCCCAGGACAAGGGCGCCGTCCGCCCCCTGCGCCCGTCCGTGGTCCAGTGGTGGTGGGGACCCCGCTCCCGCGTCTTCGCCTCGTACGACACCTACGACGCCGTTTCGCGCGTCGGTGACGTCCTCGACGGCGGACGCTGCGCGCACTGCGGCGGCCGTCGGTCCGTCCCCGTCTGCCGGTGCGACAAGTGAACGACATCCCGGGCCTGATCCTCCGATGGATCGTGCACGCCGCGATCTTCCGCGGCATGTGGGCGCTGCCCCTCCCCTGGGTCGCCGTCGTCGCCGCGGGAGCACTGCTCGGCTGGTGGATGTTGCGGCGGCGTCGCGCTGACCGGTAGCTTTCGGGCATGGATCCGACGCCGATACCTGTTCAGCCCTTCCCGGTCGAGCCGCTGTCGCCGGATCCGGGGGCGGTTGGCGGGATCGCGGCGGGGCTGCTCGGCTTCGGGATCCTCGCGCTGCTGCTGTACCTCGGCGCGACGTTCCTCGTGATCTGGGGCGTGTACTGGCTCATCCGCCTCGCGGTCCGGCACGCGCTGATGGATGCGGCCCGCTGGCAGTCCACCGGCACGGTCAAGAAGCCGAAGGGGTACAAGGCTCCTCCGCGTGACTCGTTCCCGGTGTTCCGCGATCGTGGTCGAGGTCCACGGGACTGGTGACACGAAGAACGCCCCGGGTTCTCTGGGGCGTTCTTCGTGAGTGCGGTGACTGCAGGCGCAGAGTCTCGAGCCGCACGATGGTGACGGCGGGGGCATGGCGGAAACCGGTAGTGCTGGGGGCTCCCGCGGCTAGCGAACCTATGCACAAAAAGTCGTGAGAGATCTCTCGCAACTTTTTGCGCTGGGCATCCCGTCGTCCTCAGCGGAGTAGCGAGGCATCGGCAACCGCGCGCCGCTGTTCGTCGTCGGTGTGCACGTAGATCTGCGTCGTGCGGATCGAGGCGTGTCCGAGCATGTCTTGGATGGTGCGCAGGTCGCGGGTCTTTCGCCACGCGGCTGTTGCTCCGGCGTGGCGGAGGGCGTGCGGGTTGTAGCCGGTGAGTCGGGTGATGATCTTGTTGACGCTGATCGGGTGGAAGTAGGCGCGGCCTCGAGAGCCTGGGAAGTAGTAGCCGGGGCCTTGCAGGGGTTCGAGCACGTCGAGCGCCGCGGCTACTTCGTCGTTGATCGACACACTGCGCTCCTTCCCGCCCTTGCCGCGGATGGTGAGCATGCGGCCTGTCCGGCTGCTGGTGTGCAGGGATGCGATCTCCGAGAGGCGGAGCCATCCGCCTCTCCCGAGCAGGATCATGGCCCGGTAGTGCGGGTTCTCTGTGCCGAGGGCGGCGAGGATCGCGGCGTCGTCTGCGATGCGTGGTACTCGGGCGGGTATCCGGATGGGGCGTATGCCGATGGTCGGGTCGTCGGCGCGGTGGCCCTTGCGGTGCGCCCATTCGAAGAACACTCGCCATGAGGCGCGCATGCTCTTTCGGGTTTCTGGCGCCTGGTGGCGGCGCTGAGCGAGGATCGCGATCAGGTCGTCTTCGGTGACGGTGCGGAGGTCGTGGGTGATCGCCAGCTTCTCGATTTCGCGGAGTCGGAGGGCGATGGTGCCGTCTCGGCGGTCGGAACCGAGTAGGTACACGCGGTACTCGGCGAGAAGTGCGGTGTTGCTCATTCCGGTATTTTGCAGGAGATTGCCAGGTGTTGCACGCGTGTTATGCGGCGTACAGATACCGGAGCGTGCTATTGCGCATACCGGCAGGTTCTTGGTTCGAGTCCAAGCCGGGGAGCGATCCCCCGAAGGCCCCGTCATCACGACGGGGCCTTCGTCGTTCGCCGGGTGCCGAAGCGGCGGGCAGCACCCGGAAGACGGCGCCCGGCGCTGCGGCAGGCAGCACCCGATCGGCGGAGACGGCCGTGACGCACGCAACACGACCAGCCCGCACCAGGGCGCCACCCGTCAACGCCCCGACTGGGCGCCCGGGGTCCACAGCAGATCGGAGCCGGCACCCCGGGCGACGACGGCGCCGGCGCGGATCATCAGGGTCTCGGCACCCAGCTCGCGGGCGAAGGCGGCGTCGTTGCTCACCAGCAGCGCCGCCATACCGCGCTCCTTACGGCGCCGGGTGATCGCGTCGAACACGACCGGGCGCACCTCCACGTCGAGGTTCGCGAGCGGCTCGTCCGCGATGAGCACGTTCGGGTCGAGCACGAACGACCGCGCGATCGCGACGCGCTGCCGCATCCCCGCGCTGAGCTCGTACGGGAACGACGTGGCGAGACCGAGCGGCAGGTGCAGCTCGTCGAGCAGCGTCGCCACCCGGATCGCCAGCGCCTTGACGTTCACGCGCCGCTCGCGCTGCAGGATCGGCTCGGCGATGATCTCCTGCACGGTCAGCTGCGGCGTGAGCAGCGCCCCGGCGTTCTGCGGCAGGTAGCCGGTCCGGTAGGTGAGCTCGCGCAGCCGGCGGCCGGGGTGGCGCACCGGGATGCCGCATACGCGGGCGGCGCCGCCGGCCACCCGGATGGACGGATCCGCGGCTCCGGCGAGGGCGCCGACGAGCGTCGACTTGCCGGACCCTGTCGCGCCCGCGATGCACATGAGTTCGCCGGCCGGAAGCGTGAAGGTCACGCCGTCGATCGCCCGCACCGGCCCGGAGTGTCCGATCCGGTCGATCACGATGTCCTCGCAGACGATCGCGTCCGACTCCTCAACCGCTGCACGTGCCATGCGTTCCATCCTGCCCTGCGCGAGCGCGGTCGGGCATCAGGACTCGATGAACTGCTGCCGTTCCGCATCGATGTCGCGCAGCCGGATCCGCAGGGCGCGGCCTCCGTCGGAGTCGGGCGGAACCCGCTGGATCGCACCCAGCAGCTCACTCTTCTCCCGGCTCAGCGCCCGGCCGATGAGCCGTCGGCAGAGATCGGTCGCGGAGGCCATCGCGCTCTGCTCGTCCCGCGCCGGGAAGGCCGCCATGAGCAGCTCGCCGGCCAGCGAGCGATACGGCTCCCTGACCGCGTCCACGGCCTGCAGAGCCCAGCCCGGGCGCTGCCGGTCGGCGATCTGCGCGATGGACTCGCGGACGGCGTCCAGCGCCGGGACGGCGAACGGCACGCTTACGGCGCGCTGCAGCAGGTCGGGCTCCAGCTGGTGCCCGTACTGCAGGGCGCCCATCAGCGCGTCGCGCTCGAGCGGGGCGTCGCCCGAGCGGGGCAGCGTCGCCAGGGTGACGGCCGGAAGGGCAGGCGTCTCGGCAGGCGCGCCCGGGCCGGCTGCGGGGGCCGCCGTGCGTTCGCGCGGCTCGGACTCGCCGTGCCGACGGCGGCCTTCGTGGCGGCGCACCTCGGCGTGTACGTCGGTCGGGTCCATGCCCAGGCGACGGGCGAGGATCCGCTCGTACTCCGGGCGCAGCAGGGCGTCCCGGATCTCCGCGACGATCGGCGCCGCGGCGCGCAGGGCGCCGACCCGCCCCTCGGCCGTGCCGAGGTCGAACGAGGAGATCTTGCGGTCGATGACGAACTCGAACATCGGCACCTTGGTCGACATCAGCCCGCGGACCGCCTGATCGCCGCGCTGCAGGCGCAGGTCGCACGGATCCAGCCCGTCCGGAGCCACGGCGACGAACGTCTGGGCGTTGAACCGGTCGTCCTCGGTGAACGCGCGCAGAGCCGCCTTCTGCCCCGCCTCGTCGCCGTCGAACGTGAAGACGACCTCGCCGGCGGCGGAGTCGTCGCCCATCACCCGGCGCAGCAGCTTGATGTGCTCGGCGCCGAACGCCGTGCCGCAGGTGGCGATCGCGGTGGTGACGCCGGCGAGGTGGCAGGCCATGACGTCGGTGTAGCCCTCGACGACGACCACGCGCTTCGGGTCCCCCCGGGAGATGTCGCGCTTGGCGAGGTCGAGGCCGTAGAGGACCTGGGCCTTCTTGTAGATCGGCGTCTCCGGCGTGTTCAGGTACTTCGGGCCCTGATCGTCGTCGTAGAGCTTGCGCGCGCCGAAGCCGATCGTCTGCCCGGTGACGTCGCGGATCGGCCAGACCACGCGCCCCCGGAACCGGTCGTAGACGCCGCGCTGCCCGGTCGACACGAGCCCGGCGGCGGTCAGCTCGTCGCGGGTGAAGCCCTGCGCGGTCAGCGCCTTGAGCATGCCGTCCCAGCCGCGGGGCGCGTAGCCGACGCCGAAGTGCGCGGCGGCGCCGGCGTCGAAGCCGCGCTGGCCGAGGAACGCCCGCGCCGACTCTGCCTCGGGGCTCAGCAACCGGCCCCGGAAGAACTCGGCCGCGGCCGTGTTGGCCGCATACAGGCGGCTGCGTCCGCTCGTCTCCGGGGCGGGCCCGCCGTCCTCGTAGTGCAGCGTATAGCCGACCCGGGCCGCGAGCCGCTCCACGGCCTCGGTGAAGCTGACGTGGTCCATCTCGCGCAGGAAGGAGTACACGTCGCCCGAGGCCCCGCAGCCGAAGCAGTGGTAGTAGCCGACCTGCGGCCGCACGTGGAAGCTCGGGCTCTTCTCGTCGTGGAACGGGCACAGCCCCTTCATCGAGCCGACCCCGGCGGACTTCAGGGAGACCCGCTCCCCCACGATGTCCGCGATGTTCGTGCGCGACTTGACCTCGTCGACGTCCGCCTGGCTGATCCGGGGCATCAGCGCGCCTCGGCGCCGACGGAGGACGGGGCGTGCGTGCGAGCGCCGGGCCTGGCGTGCCGCGGCGACCAGATCCCGACCTCGGCGGGGTCGATGTCGCCGACGAGCCGGTTGTGCCAGTCGACGGCGGTCTGGTCGGTGAGACTCGCGACCTGGTCCACGACGACCCTGGCCCGCTCGGCGTCGTTCGCGGCGTCGTGGAAGTCCGCGGCGAACGCGGGCTCGAGCACGTCCGCGCCCGCGGTCCACAGCGCGTCCGTCGACCAGAGCGCGTCGGCGAGCCGCTTGAGCACCCGGCGCTGCTCCTTGTAGACGCCGCGGCGGGCGTCGATCGTGACGATCGCCTGGCCCATGATGCCCTTCAGCACCGCGATCTCCGCCTCGATGACCCGGGGCACGACGACGTGCGCGCTGTACCGGGCCAGGCTGGCCCCCGGGTAGGCGTCACGGGTGGCCGAGACGGCGGCGCGGGCGAACCGGCCGATCATGTCGCTGGTGAGGTTCTTCAGCCGGGCGAGATCCCGCCGGGAGCGGTCGAAGGAGCTCAGCCACATCGGCTGCCGGGTGAGCCGGTACAGCGCGTCCGCGAGGTCTTCCCGGGTGAAGTCGTATCCGACCCACTGCTGGATCCGTCCGACGAGCGCGTGGTGCTCGGCGGGATCCGCGAGCCGGGCGACGTCGAGGTAGCCGTTCACGACCGCGTCCTCGAAGTCGTGCACGGAGTACGCGATGTCGTCGGAGAGGTCCATGATCTCCGCCTCGATGCAGCGCAGCCGTCCCGGGGCGCCCTCGCGCATCCACCGGAACACGTCCTCGTCGTCCGGGTACACACCGAACTTGAGCCGGCCGCCCGGGTCGGGCAGCGGGTGGTCCGCGGTCCACGGGTACTTGCAGGTCGCGTCGAGGCTCGCGCGGGTGAGGTTGAGGCCCACCGAGCGGTCGCCGTCGTCGAGCACCTTCGCCTCGAGCCGGGTCAGGATCCGCAGCGACTGAGCGTTGCCCTCGAAGCCGCCGATGTGCTCGGCCCACTCGTTCAGCGCCCGCTCGCCGTTGTGCCCGAACGGCGGGTGGCCGAGGTCGTGGCTGAGGCAGGCGGTGTCCACGACGTCGGCCGACACGCCGAGCGCCACGGCGAGCTCACGGCCGACCTGCGCGACCTCGAGCGAGTGCGTGAGACGGTTGCGCGCGAAGTCGGCGGTGCTCGCCGGGCTCAGCACCTGGGTCTTCGCGGCGAGGCGGCGGAGAGCTGCGGAGTGCAGCACGCGGGCGCGGTCGCGGGCGAAGTCGTCGCGTTCGGAGCGGTGCGTCTCGGAGAAGAACCGGGCGGCATCGTGCGCGCCGTATCCGTCCGCGAAGGCGCGCACGGCAGCCGACGGGCCGACCTCGGAATCCGCCGACGGGTCAGCCGCCACTGTTCTCGACCTCCGCGCCGCGCATCATGTCCGTCGTGGACGCTTCGACATCGCGGGAGTCCAGCCAGCCGTCCGGCAGCGCCGTGCGCTTCGGCGTGCCTGCACGGCCGCGCTGGCCCTCGGCCGGGGCCCCCGGGTAGGGCGCGTCGCCCAGCGTGCCGAGCAGGTCGTCGATCTCCTGCAGGGTCGAGACGCGGGCGAGCGCGGCGCGCGTCTCCCCGCCGACCGGGTAGCCCTTGAAGTACCACGCGACGTGCTTGCGGACGTCCTTGCAGCCGCGGTCCTCGTCCTCGAAGAACTCGGCGAGCAGCTCGGCGTGCCGGCGGAACGCGGCCGACACGAAGCCGAGGGTGGCGTCCACCGTCACGGCGCTCTCGTCGCCGAAGGCCCCCGCGAGCTCGCCGAACAGCCACGGGCGGCCCAGGCAGCCGCGGCCGACCACGACGCCGTCGCAGCCCGTCTCCGTCATCATCCGCGCCGCGTCGTCCGCCGACCAGATGTCTCCGTTGCCGAGCACCGGGATGGATGTGACGGCCTGCTTGAGCTCGCCGATCGCGGACCAGTCCGCGTGGCCGGAGTAGTACTCCGAGGCGGTGCGCGCGTGCAGCGCGACCGCGGCCGCACCCGCGTCCTCCGCGGCGCGGCCGGCGTCGAGGAAGGTCAGGTGGTCCTTGTTGATGCCCTTGCGCATCTTGACCGTGAGCGGCACGTCGCCCGCGGCCTTCACGGCGCGGTCGACGATGTCGGCGAACAGGCCGATCTTCCAGGGCAGCGCCGCTCCCCCGCCCTTGCGGGTGACCTTCGGCACCGGGCAGCCGAAGTTCAGGTCGATGTGGTCGGCGCGGTCCTCGGCGACGATGATGCGCACCGCCTCGGCGATGGTCGCCGGGTCCACCCCGTAGAGCTGGATCGAGCGCGGTGTCTCGCTCTCGTGGTGCTGGATGAGGCGCATCGTGATCGCGTTGCGCTCGACCAGGGCGCGCGAGGTGATCATCTCGCTGACGTACAGGCCGGCGCCGTACTCGCGGCACAGGCGGCGGAACGCGGTGTTCGTGATGCCCGCCATCGGGGCGAGCACGACGGGGACGTCGATGCGGAGCGGCCCGATCTGCAGCGGGCGGGCGGGAGCGGTGGCGAGAGTCATCCTGTCCATTCTCCCAGATCCGGAGCCGGTTCCGCCCGCCCTGCCTAGGCTGTGAATATGTCTGAGACCCCACTCCGCCAGATCCCGTTCGCCGACGCCGAGGGCACGACCCGCACGCTCGACGACTACGGCGACGGCCCCGTGCTCGTCGTCAACGTCGCCTCGAAGTGCGGACTCACGCCGCAGTACGAGCAGCTCGAGGAGCTGCAGCGGAGGTTCGGCGAACGCGGGCTCACGGTCGTCGGGTTCCCCTGCAACCAGTTCTTCGGCCAGGAACCCGGATCCATGGAGCAGATCCTCGAGTTCTGCTCGACGACCTACGGCATCTCGTTCCCGATCAACGACAAGATCAAGGTCAACGGGCAAGGCGCCGCCGACCTGTACAAGGTGCTCACGCGGACGGTCGACGGGCGCGGCAAGGCCGGCCGCGTGGAATGGAACTTCGAGAAGTTCCTCGTCGCGCCGGACGGATCCGTGCAGCGCTTCCGCTCCCGTCAGGTGCCCGACGATCCGCAGATCGTCTCCGCGATCGAGGACGCGCTCGCCTGACGCTGCACACTGCTCCCCGCGAAACCGAACCTACGGCGCGAGACCGGCGAAACTGCGCACGGTCTCGCGCCGCAAGTTCGGTCTCGCGGTCAGGACGCCGCAGGCACGCGCGTCAGGCCTCGACGACCTCGGCGGCGCGCTGCGCCCAGAGCTCGCGGAGCACGTTCGCGAACGCCTCGGGCGGCTGGGCGCCGCTCACGCCGTACTGGCCGTCGATCACGAAGAACGGCACGCCCTGGATCCCGTACGCCTGCGCCTGCGCCTGGTCCTGGCGGACGTCGCCGAGGTGGCGGCCGCTGGTCAGCGCCTCGTGCGCGTCGGCGCGGTCGAGCCCGATCTCGGCGGCGAGGTCGGCGAGATCGTCGATCCGGCCGACGTGGCGCCCCTCGATGAAGTACGCGGACATGAGCCGCTCCTCCATGTCGTGCTGGCGGCCCTGGCTCTTCGCGTGATGCAGCAGCTCGTGCGCCTTGACGGTGTTCGTGTGCTGCAGCAGGTCGAACCGGTACTCGAGACCCGCACCCCGTGCGACGTCCGTCACACGCTCGAGCATCTGCTCTACCTGTGCGCGCGGCATGCCCTTGTGGCCCATCAGGAAGTCGGCCTCGTCGCCGTCGAAGTCGACCGGCGTGTCGGGCGAGAGCTCGAAGGAGTGGAACGTGATCCTCACCTGCGGAGCGTCGTCATCCTCCGCGGTGGCAGCCAGGCCCGCCTCGAGATTGCGCTTGCCGATGTAGCACCACGGGCAGGCGATGTCGGACCAGATGTCGATCGAGATGGGTTCGCTCACATCTCCAGTCAACCGCATGGATCCGGACGCTATTCCGCTCGTCGCCGATTCGCGGACGCGGCGGGAACGGCGAGACCCCGCGTCCTGCACGCAGAACGCGGGGTCCCGTGGGATCCGTGCCGCCTCAGAACAGCAGTGCGGCCAGGCGCTTGCGGGCCGTCACGACGCGCGGATCGGCGTCTCCGACGAGCCCGAAAAGCTCGACCAGCCGCTCGCGCACCCGGCCCTTGGCGTCGGCGTCCACGGCCGAGAACAGGTCGAGCAGGCGCTCGAACGCGTCGGCCACGTGTCCTCCGGCGACGTCGAGGTCGGCGACCGCGAACTGCGCGTCGACGTCGGTCGGCGCGGCGGCGGCCGCGGCGCGGGCCGCGTTCAGGTCGAGGTCCTGCGTGCGGTGCAGGAGCCGCACCTGGCCGAGGCCCGCCCGGGCGTCCTCGTCCCGCGGGTTCTCCGCCAGGGCCTTCTCGTAGGCGCTGATTGCGGCGGCGTAGTCGCCGGCCTCGATCGCGTCGAACGCGGCCTGGTGCAGCGGAGGGAGGGGTTTCTCCACCGGCTCGGCCGGCTCCTCGGCCCCGTCGACCGGGATGGTCCCGGTCACGCCGTTCTGCGCGGCCACCTCGAGCAGCTGCGCGAACACCTCGCGGACCTGCTCCTCGGGCACGGCGCCCGTGAACATCGGCACGGGCTGGCCGGCGATGAGCGCCACGACCATCGGGATCGACTGCGCACGGAAGCCCTGGGAGAGCTGCGGGTTGGCGTCCACATCGACCTTCGCGAGCACCACGCGCCCGGCGAGCTCGGTGACGACCTTCTCCAGGATCGGGCTGAGCTGCTTGCACGGGCCGCACCACTCGGCCCACAGGTCGACGACGACGGGGACGCTGCGGGACAGCTCGAGCACCTGCCCGAACGTCGCATCGGTGACGTCGACGATGAGCGGGGTCGCCCGTCCGTCCGGCGCGGGGGCGTCGGCGGCGGGCGCCGCAGGGCGGTTGCGCAGCGAGGACAGGTCGACGGCGCCCCGCAGGGCCGCGGCGGACATCTCGGTCACTTGATCTCCGTAACACTCAGCAGCTGCTGTGACGCGGCCAGCAGCGTGATCTTGGCGTTCGACCCCTGCGCCGGCACGGAGAAGAACAGCTGAACGCCGTACACCGACACGAAGCCCTTGGCCGAGGAGTCCACCCCGGTCAGTGCCTTCGCGGACGGGTTCTTGTCGAGCTTGATGACGGCGTCGGCGGATGTCGGCTTGATCGTCTGCGAGTCCTGCACCGTCACGGAGACGATGGCACCGCTGTCGATGCTGGACATCGCCACGGGAACCGCGGTCCCGGCGGACGCGGCGAACGAGAGCGACGACGTCGAGTCGGCGTTGGCGTCCTTCAGAGCCTTCTGCACGCTCGCCCGGCTGTCCTGGACAGCCTTGACGAAGTCGAGCGCGGTCTTGTCGAACAACTTGTACGAGCTGCTCTTGTCGCCGTTGTCGATGACATCGGCGAAGTCAGCCCCGAGCTTCTTCGGCTCGGCGACGAGGAACGGCGAGTCCGGCGGGGTGAGCTTCGCGCCGAGCCAGGCCGGGGCCATGTCCGGCAGCTTCGCGGACGCCTGCATCTCGGCGACGTAGCCGATCTTGTACTCCGACCACGGGTCCTTCTGGGTCATGGTCAGGATCAGGGGCGCGACCTTCTGATCGGCGCCATGATCCACCAGCATCAGGACCGTGCGCGGCCAGGAGTCGTACGCCTGCGGCACGAGGATCTTGATCTTGTCGGCCGGGATCGACGCCGGCAGGGCGAAGTCGCCGACGCTCCCGCGGACCGCGTAGGCGGTCTTGCGGGCGTCGAGTGCGGGGCCGTCCAGGCGGGTTCCGGCGAGGTTCGTGTCGAGCTTCTTGTCGGCGTCGGCGAGGGTCGCGGAGATGCTCCCGAGGATCCGCGCCGCCTGCGCGTCGGTGACGGCGGGCGCCTGCTGTCCCACCTCGGCGGCCTGCGTGGTCGTCGGCTTGGGAGTGGGCGACACCGCGGGATGCGGCCAGATGTCGGGCGTGCACCCGCTCAGCAGTGCGGCGGCCACGCCGACCGCGGGCACGAGGAGCAGGGCGCGACGTCGCCGCGGCGCGGACGCACGCCGCTCGGCCGCACGGCGCTCCGCCGCGGCGGGGTTCTGCCCGGATCCGTCCGGCGTCTCGACCGGCTCCGGAGCGGGCGAGGACGCCTCCTCCTCGACGGCGCGGCGGCCGACGACGTCGATCGGCTCTGTCACGGGCAGGGGCGGCGGCGCCTTGCGGCGCGGTCCGCGACCTCGGCGGGAGTGCCGGATCGCGAGGATGTACAGGACGATGCCGAGGAGCATGAACGCACCACCGGCGACCATCAGCGGACCCGCCCACGGGGTCGCCGTGTCGAGCGGCCAGGACACCGCGATGTCCTGAGGCGCGTCGGACTTGCCGTCCGAGGCCACCAGCACGCTCACCCCGTCCGGGATCTGCATGCGGTCGATCGCGGCGTTCTTGTCGGTGACGCTGTCCAGCCACAGGTCGGAGCCGGCCGGGTTGCGGTCCGGCGTCTTCGCGGCGTCGCCGCTCGTGGTCTTCGGCTGGACGACCTTCGCCTGCGGCGTCTTGTCCTTCGCGAGCGAGATCCGGTTGTAGCTGCTGTCGGAGAGCCAGGCCTCGAGGTCGGCGGTGCGGGCCTGGGCGATCACGATCTGGCCGTCGCCGTGCGCGACCAGGGTCTGCTCGCCGGGATGCACGCGGAGCACGGCGCCGTCGATCATCGTGTAGTGCTGCGGCGCCTTCACGCTCAGCGCGGCGGTGACGTCCTTCGGGCCGAGGAAGATGGTTCGCTGCGCGATGCCTGTCCCGATCAGGACGGCCGCCAGCACGAAGGCCAGGACGGCCCATACGAATCGCACGAAATGTCTCCTCCGCGATCCACGGGCCGACGCCCGGGATCTCCGCTCGACGTTTCAGACTAGCGAAGGTCGCTGAAAGTCCGCCACGAGGGCACACGGTGCCAACCCGGCGACAGCGGCGGTGCACAGCTGCCCCGCCGCCTCGTCCGGCTACGCTGATTCCGTCATGAAGCTGCACAACCCGTTCCGCACCGCCCTCGTGGCGACGCTCGGCGTGGGACTGGGGATCCTGCTCATCCAGGCCGTGCAGTCGCTGTCCACGATCCTGCTGTACGTCGGGACCGCACTGTTCCTCAGCCTCGGCCTCGACCCGATGGTGAGCTGGCTCACCCGGCGGCGCCTGCCCCGCTGGGCGGCGGTCCTCGTGACGATCCTCGTGGTGCTCGGCGTGTTCGCCGGGATCGTGCTGATGGTGATCCCGACGCTGGTCAGCCAGATCTCCCAGCTGATCCAGCAGGTCACCACGATCATCAACAGCGGCAAGGCCATCGAGGACTTCAAGCACTGGATCACCCAGCTGTTCCCCAACATCGAGATCGACAAGGTGTTCGGCTACGTCAGCGACTGGCTGAACAAGAACCTCGGCGACATCAGCAGCTCGATCGGGCAGGGCGTGCTCGTCATCGGCGGGGCGCTGTTCGCGGGGATCGCGGGCGCCTTCATCGTGCTGATCCTGACGATCTACTTCACGGCCGCGATCCCGTCCTTCAAGGGCGCCGTCTACCAGATGGTCCCCGCGTCCCGCCGGGACCGGTTCATCGACCTCGCCGAGCAGATCACCGCCTCCGTGGGCTATTACGTGATGGGGCAGGTCTCCCTGGGCGTCATCAACGGGGTGCTGAGCCTCATCCTGCTGTCGATCATCCGGGCGCCGTTCCCGATCGTGCTCGCCGTCATCGCGTTCTTCTTCTCGCTGATCCCCCTGGTCGGCACGCTGACCGGCTCGACGATCATCGTGCTGCTCTGCCTCGTCCCCGGGCTCGGGTCCCCGCTGACCGCGCTGATCGCCGGGATCTACTACCTCGTCTACATGCAGGTCGAGGCGTACATCATCTCCCCGCGCGTGATGAATCGCGCGGTGTCGGTGCCCGGCGGCGTGGTCGTCATCGCGGCCCTCGCCGGCGGAGCGCTGCTGGGGCTGCTGGGCGCGCTGATCGCGATCCCGGTCGCCGCGAGCGTGCTGATCATCTACCGGCAGGTGCTGATCCCGCGCATGAACGAGCGTTGACACGAGCCGGAGCAATGCCGCGAAGCGGCGTTGATGCGGCTTCGCGGCAAGGTTGAGCGAGCGCAGCGAGACGAAACCCGCGGTCCTTCCTCAGGCCGGGGGCCACTCCCGCGGCAGTGGAAGGGCGGCCGGGTTCACGGCGGCGACGATCTCGTCCATCACGCGGCGGGTCTGGCTCTCCCCCACCCACAGGTGCCTGCCCCCGTCGACGGCGATGACCTGCGCGTCAGGGATCGCGGCGAAGCGCTCCGCCGCCTCCGCGGGGCGCAGGTAGTCGTCGAGCTCCGGCACGAGCACGACCACCCGGCGGTGGTCCTGGGCCCACGCCGCGACCTCCTCGTCCGTCGCGCGGTGCAGCGGCGGCGAGAGCAGGATCACGCCCTCGATGTCGTGCTCGCGCCCGTACTTCAGCGCGAGCTCGGTGCCGAAGGACCAGCCGACGAGCCACGGGCGCGGCAGGCCGCGTTCGCGGACGAGGTCCATCGCCGCGGCGACGTCGTGCCGCTCCGCCGCGCCGCCGTCGAAGGATCCGTCGCTCCTGCCGCGGGGCGAGGCCGTGCCGCGGGTGTTGAAGCGGAGCACGGCGAGGTCGGCGAGGGCCGGAAGGCGGCACGCGGCCTTTCGCAGGATGTGCGAGTCCATGAAGCCGCCGTGCGTGGGCAGCGGATGCAGCGTGACGACGGTCGCGACAGGCGGGCGCGACTCGGGCAGGGCGAGCTCGCCGACCAGGCGCAGCCCGTCCTCGGTGCGCAGCTCGACGTCCTCGCGTCGTGCGGGCAGTTCACGGGGTCCGCGGATCTCCATGTCAGTTCCTCTTCCAGCAGCCGTTGTGCCAGTGCCGGCGCCCGGCGAGATCCGCGGCGTCACCGAGCACGCCGTCCGCGCGCCAGACGACCAGGTGCGCCGTGCCCGGCAGGACGAGGCCGGAGCAGCCCGGGCAGGTGTACTCCTTCTGCGCCTGGGCTGCCGTCAGCGGCTGCACGTACCACTCCACTCCGCCGCGCATCTCGGTGCGCTTCCACCCCGCGATCAGGCGGTCCAGGGAGTCCTCGCGGGGGCGCTCCGGACGTCGGCGGTGCGAGCGTGGCATGAGGGGGTGCGACTCACCACCAGTTGTGCGAGGCCCAGAACGCCTGCGCGCCGGCCCAGCTGCCATAGCGGCCGACGGCGTAGCCGGTGCCCCAGCGCAGGTTGTCGACGGGGTCGTAGCCGTTGCCGGGGACCTTGGAGCAGGGCAGCGCCTGGACCAGGCCGCACGCGCCGGAACTGCGGTTGGTCGCGTTCGGGTTCCAGCCGCTCTCGCGGCTGACGATGTAGTCGACGTAGCCCCAGTCACCGGGGGCGATGCCGGCCGCGGCCATCCACTGCGCCGGAGCGCCGCCGCCGGTGTAGAACAGCGGCCCGGAGGACCCGCCGGACGAGCTGTCGGACGACGCCACCACGGGCGGCGGGACCGGCTTCGGCTTGACGTAGACCTCGAACACGTCGCGCGCCTGGGCCTGCGGCGTGACGCCCTGCACCGAGACGGTGATGTTCTGCGCGTCGCGGGCGGCGAGCGAGTAGGCCGTGTTCGCCGGTGCGGCCGCGGCGACCGGACGCGTCATCGCGTAACCGGCCGGAGCCACGATCGCGACGGAGAATCCGACGACCGCGAGGCCCGCGAGGACCGCCGAAGCGGCGCGACGCCGGGGGTGCCGCGACGTCGCGCGACGGGTACCGGCTGCTGATTCCTTTTGAGCGGCGCCTCGGGTGCGCGCCGAAATCAAATCGTTATCGGGAGTCACAATGGCTCTGAGTTTAGCCAGACGAACCTGAAATGACCATGAGAAACGCTCACCGGATGGCGAGCAGCACCTCGATCGTCGCGTCCAGCAGCGCGTCGACCTGCTCCTCGCGGTAGCCGCGGCGCTGCATCCGGAACGCGGTCTGACGCACCTGGTCGACGCTCAGCGCGTCGCCGTCGCGCAGGAAGCGCACGATCCGGGAGGCGACGTGATCCACCTCGTCGATCCGGTAGCCGAACGTGAGCAGGCCGGTGCGCGCGAACCTGTGCCCGCGCGGACGGCTCAGGTGATCGAGGATCAGCTGCGCGTCGGTGCGCGCCCTGCCGACCCAGGCCGACGCGCCCCGTGCCGCGACGGCGCTCGCCCGCTCGCGCTGCGCGAAGGCCTCTTCGACGCGGGCGAGCGCGGCGTCGACCGCCGCGATCTCGTAGCCGCCCCGCACCAGCGGGAACGACGCGGATCGGATGTCCGCGGCGCCGATGCCCCTGGCGCCCTCCTCGAAGGCGCCGCGCGCACTGTTCAGGAAGGCGTCCACCGCGGCGCGCTGGTACCCCTTCGCACGCCGCCGGGCGATCGGGAAGCTCGGCGCCGCGTCTTCGCGGGTCCGGTCTGCAGAGGTCATCGTGCTCCCGCCAGGGGGGTGAGGATGTGGAACAGGGCGAGCGCGAACACGGACGAGGGCAGGATGCTGTCGAGCCGGTCGAGCAGTCCGCCGTGACCGGGCAGCCACGAGCTCATGTCCTTGATGCCGAGGTCGCGCTTGAGGAGGGATTCGCCGAGGTCGCCGAGCGTCGCCGACGCGACGAGCACCGCGCCGAAGATCAAGCCGGCCCACCACGGGATCTCGAGCATGAACTGGCCGATGAGCGCTCCCGCCGCGAGAGAGCCGACCACCGCACCGGCGAAGCCCTCCCACGTCTTCTTGGGGCTCACCCGCGGCGCCATCGGGTGCCGCCCGCCACGGCCGAAGAGTAGCCCTGAGGCGTAGGCGGCCGTGTCGGTCACCACGACGACGATGATGAAGCCGAGGACCCACCACTCGCCGCGGGGCTGGCGCAGCAGCATCAGGATGATCGCGCCGAGGAAGGCGACGTAGACCTGTACGAAGCCGCCCGCCAGCACGTCCGTCAGCACGTCGCCGTAGATGCGGCCGTCGCGCGCCACCATCTGCCCGAAGGTGCGCCAGACGACGACGGCGAACACCGCGACGAACAGCATCACCCAGGTCAGCCACGGATCCGCGAAGTAGCCGCCGGCCACGAGGGCCGCACCGACGACGAGCTGCGGCCAGAGGTCGACCTTGCGCCCGCCGGCCCGCAGTGCGAGCACGAGCTCCCAGATCGCGAGCTCGACGATCGCGACCGCGATCAGCGCGAACGACCACTTGGCCAGCACGAGGGACGAGACCACGACCGCGCCGAAGAGAAGTCCGACGCCGACCGCGAGCACCAGATTGCGTCCGGTGCGCTGGATGATCCGCTCGTTGGCCTGATCGATCTGATCGCGTGCGTGCGAGACGTGCGTCTCGATCTCCGCCTTCCTCGCCTGCCACTGCGCGTGCAGGTTGTCGCCGGTGCGCGGCGGCACGCTCTCGCCGCTGCTCGGTGGCGGGTTCTCGCCGGCGCGCTGGCGCTGGTCGCTGCGGGTGCGCGGCGGAAGTGGCGGGCGCGGGGGGATCCGCGGCTCGTCATCCCCTCCAGGGGTGCTCATGGGGAACCTCAGACCTCGAGGAGCTCGGCCTCTTTGCGCTTCACGGCGTCGTCGATGAGGTCGACGTGCTGGCGCGTGAGGGCGTCGAGCTCCTTCTCGCCGCGGGCGATCTCGTCCTCGCCGAGGTCGCTCTTGAGCGCGTCGAGCTCGTCCTTCGCCTTGCGGCGGATGCCGCGGACGTGGACCTTCGCGTCCTCGCCCTTGGACTTGACCAGCTTCACGTACTCCTTGCGGCGGTCCGCGGTGAGCTCCGGCATCGTGACGCGGATGATGTTGCCGTCGTTGGACGGGTTCGCCCCGAGGTTCGGCATGTCGCGGATCGCGGCCTCGATCGCCTTCAGCGCGGTCTTGTCGTAGGGGGTGACGAGCAGGGTGCGCGCCTCCGGGTTGGCCAGCGAGGCGAGCTGCGCGAGCGGGGTCGGTGTGCCGTAGTAGTCGACCAGGATCTTCTGGAACATCTGCGGGTTGGCGCGACCGGTGCGCACCGTGCTGAAGTCCTCCTTGGCGGCCTCGACGGCGCGCTGCATGCGGGAGGTGGTGTCGGTGAGGACATCCGCGATCACGGTGGCTCCTATCGTCAGTGGGATTCGTCTCAGTCTATCGGGGAGGCGCTGCGATCCCCGGTCCGGGCGGTGCACCGGACCGGGGATCGCGGGCGTTCAGGCGGTGACGCGGGTGCCGATGGGCTCCCCGAGCAGCGCCTTCGTGATGTTGCCGGCGGGCTCCATGCCGAACACGCGCATGTCCATGCCGTTGTCCATGCACAGGCTGAACGCGGTGGAGTCGACGACCTTCAGCCCTCGCACCAGCGCGTCCTGGAAGGTGACCTGCTCGATCCGCTCCGCGGTCGCATCCTTGTGCGGGTCGGCGGTGTAGATCGCGTCGACGCCGTTCTTGGCGACGAGCACCTCGTCCGCGCCGATCTCCAGCGCGCGCTGGGCGGCCACCGTGTCGGTGGAGAAGTACGGCAAGCCGGCGCCGGCGCCGAAGATGACGACCCGGCTCTTCTCCATGTGCCGCTCGGCACGCAGCGGCAGGTACGGCTCGGCGACCTGGGTCATCGCGATCGCGGACTGCACGCGCGGCTCGGCGCCGGCCTGCTCCAGGAAGTCCTGCAGCGCGAGCGCGTTCATGACGGTGCCGAGCATGCCCATGTAGTCGGCGCGGCCGCGGTCCATGCCGCGCTGGCTGAGCTCGGCGCCGCGGAAGAAGTTTCCGCCGCCGACGACGACGGCGATCTCGACCCGATCCGTGGCCGCGGCGATCTCGCGCGCGATCTGGCTGACGACGTCGGGGTTGACCCCCAGCTGGCCGCCGCCGAACGCCTCGCCGGAGAGCTTGAGGACGACGCGACGCCGCTTGCTCTGTCGTTCGGTCATGGGGTGGTTCCTCTCATCCGTGAACAAACTACCGTGCGCAGCACGGAAGAATATGAGCGATGCACCGTGCGCAGCACGGAAGACTCCGGGCGATGCGCCGTGCACTCGCACGGGAGCTCCCGGGGCATGACGAAGGGGTCCGGATCCTGGCGGATCCGAACCCCTTCGATGCTGTTACGCGCCGACCTTGAAGCGCGCGAAGCCGGTCACCGTGATGCCGGCGTCCTTCGCGACCTGGCCCACGGACAGCTTGTTGTCCTTGGCGTAGTCCTGCTCGAGAAGCGCGACCTGCTTGAAGAACGCGGACACGCGGCCCTCGACGATCTTCGGCAGGGCGGCCTCCGGCTTGCCCTCGTTGCGGGAGATCTCGGTGACGATCTCGCGCTCCTTCTCGACGTCGGCCGTCGGGACGTCCTCACGGGTGAGGTAGGACGGGTTCGCGAACGAGATGTGCTGGGCGATGCTGCGCGCGGTGTCCGCGTCGTCACCCGTGTAGGCGACGACGACGCCGATCTGCGGCGGCAGGTCCTTGCTGGTGCGGTGGAGGTAGACCTCGGTCCGCTCGCCGGAGATCGTGGCCACGCGACGCAGCTCGACCTTCTCGCCGATGATGGCGGCCTCGTCCGAGATCAGCTGCTCGACGGTCTGGTCGCCCGCGGGGGCGGCCAGCACGGCGGCGACGTCGTCGGCCGAGACGGCGGCCGCGGCGTCCGCGACCTTCTCGGCGAGGGCGATGAAGCGCTCGTTCTTGGCGACGAAGTCGGTCTCGCAGACGAGCTCGATCAGGGTGACGCCACCGTCGTGCTCACGAGCGACGACGAGGCCCTCGCTGGTGGAGCGGTCGGCGCGCTTGGCGTTGCCCTTGGCGCCCTTCAGACGCAGGATCTCGGTGGCCTTCTCGACGTCGCCGCCGGCCTCCTCGAGCGCCTTCTTGGTGTCGACCATTCCCGTGCCGAGCTGCTCACGCAGCGCCTTGATGTCGGCGATGGTGAAGTTGGCCATGTTGTGCTGGCTCCTTGCTTCGTGTGTGTGCGTGGTGATTGCGGAATTACTCGGCGTCGGCGGTGGCCGGAGCCTCGACGACCTCGGCGGCAGCCTCAGCGGTCGCGCCGGTCTCGAGCAGCTCCTGCTCCCACTCGGCGAGCGGCTCCGCGTCGCCCGCGTCCGGGTTGTGCTTCTGCTGCAGGCCCTCGGCGGCGGCGTCGGCGATGATGCGGGTCAGCAGCGAGACGGAGCGGATCGCGTCGTCGTTGCCGGGGATCGGGTACTGGAAGTCGTCCGGGTCCGCGTTGGTGTCGAGGATGCCGATCACCGGGATGCCGAGCTTCTTGGCCTCGTCGATGGCGAGGTGCTCGCGCTTGGCGTCGACGACCCACAGGGCCGACGGGGTCTTGGTGAGGTTGCGGATGCCGCCGAGCGACTTGTGCAGCTTGTCCAGCTCGCGCTTCTTGAGCAGCAGCTCCTTCTTGGTGAAGCCGGAGGCGGCCGGGTTCTCGTAGTCGAGCTCCTCGAGCTCCTTCATGCGGGCGAGACGCTTCGCGATGGTGGAGAAGTTGGTGAGGAGGCCGCCGAGCCAGCGCTGGTTGACGTAGGGCTGGCCGACGCGGGTGGCCTGCTCGGCGAGGATCTCCTGCGCCTGCTTCTTGGTGCCGACGAAGAGGATCGTGCCGCCGCGGGCGACGGTCTCCTTGACGAAGTCGTAGGCCTTGTCGATGTAGCCGAGCGACTGCTGCAGGTCGATGATGTGGATACCGCTGCGCTCGGTGAGGATGAAGCGCTTCACCTTCGGGTTCCACCGGCGGGTCTGGTGTCCGAAGTGAACGCCGCTGTCGAGCAGCTGGCGGATGGTGACGACGGCCATGGTCGTACTCCTTGTTGGGTTGAGGTTGTTCTGCCGATCGGGCGACCGGCGATCCTGGTACCCGGCGCACGCTCCGCCCTCTTCCGAAGGACCTGTGGAGTGTTCGCCACGATGAACGCTGTGGGCACGCGTAGTCATCCCGAACACGCGGGATGCCCGATAAGCATATCAGCACCGGGGTCCGGTCCCGTGCCCGGTCACGCGGGGTCTTCGATGCGCGAGCGGGTCCCGCGTTCGCCCTGCACCGACGCGAGCACCGACCGGTTCTGCACCGGGTACGGCGACCGCGGCCGGCGGCGCCATCCGGGAGACGAGGATCGGTGGATGAGCGGGCAGCACGGTCAGATCCGGCACTCGGCCTCACGGTGGCCGGCGCTGCTGGTCGCGGCCGTGATCCTCGGGTCGATCGGCGCCGTGGGGCCGGCGGGAGCATCGGCGGCGGGTTCTCCGGCAGGGCTCCCCCTCGTGGCGGCGGCGACCGCGCCCCGGGCGCCGGTGCTGCCGGACGGCGACTGGGCGTGGCCGACGCCGGACCGGCACCGGGTGCTCGCCCCGTTCAGGTCGCCCGCGCACGCCTATGGGCCCGGGCATCGCGGGGTCGACGTCGCCGCATCCGGACAGGTGCGCGCGCCGGCGGACGGCGTGGTCGCGTTCGCCGGGGTCGTCGTGGACCGCCCGCTGCTGACGATCGACCATGGGAACGGGCTCGTCACGACGCTGGAGCCGGTGAGCACGGCGCTGACCCCGGGCGCGGCGGTGACCCGGGGCTCAGCGGTGGGGACGACGGCCGCCGGCGGGCACACCCCGGCCGGCGCGCTGCATGTCGGGGTGCGCTGGAACGGCGAGTACATCAACCCGATGCTGCTGTTCGGCGGGGTCGAGCGCGCGGTGCTGCTGCCCTGCGGATCCGGCTGCTGACGGACCGGCCCCCGGTCTGCGGCCGCAATTCGGCAGGTCAGGCGCGCGGGTGGGCGAGCCGATACGTCGCGGTGAGACGCTCGGCGGACACATGCGTGTAGATCTGCGTCGTGCCGAGGCTGGCGTGGCCGAGGATCTCCTGCACGGCGCGCAGGTCGGCTCCGCCGTCCAGCAGGTGGGTGGCCGCGGAGTGGCGGAGGGCGTGGGGTCCGACCGTCTCCGCGCCGATCACGGGGGCGAGGACGTGGGCGACCAGTCCGTAGACGGCGCGGGGCCCGAGCGCTCCCCCGCGGGCGCCGAGGAAGAGTCCCGGCCCGGGACGTTCGCCGCGCGCGACGAGCACGGGACGGGCACGCCGCAGATAGGCCGCGATCGCGTCGCGCGCGGGCAGTCCGAACGGGACGACCCGCTCCTTGCCGCCCTTGCCGAGCACGCGTGCGGTGGCGCGGTCGAGGTCGAGGTCGTCGACGGCCAGGCCGCAGAGCTCCGACACGCGCATTCCGGATCCGTAGAGCAGCTCGAGGATCGCGCTGTCCCGCAACCGGATCGGATCCCCGTCGAGGGCGGCGTCCCGTGCCTCGTCGAGCAGCACCCGCATCGCGTCGGCCGAAGCGACGGCCGGGAGCGTTCGTCCGCGTCTGGGCGCGATGAGGCGCAGGCTCGGATCCGCCGCGACGTGCCCGGACTCGGTGGCCCAGCCGAAGAAGGACCGCACCGCGGCGGTCCGGCGCGCCAGGGTGGAGCGCGCGTCGCCGCGCTGCGTGGCCCGCCACAGCCAATCGCGCAGCGTCTCCAGATCGACGTCCGCGAGCTCCGGGTCGCCCGCGGCGGTCGCGAGGTCGGCGAGGTCGGACCGGTAGGCGCGCACGGTCGCCGGCGACAGCCGGCGCACCTGCGCCAGGTGCGCCGTGAACGCCGCGGCCGCCTCGGATACCCGCATGCCTCCAGCATGCTCGGGTTCGGCCGCTCCGGCCGGATCACACGCGCGCGATTCCGGCCGCGACCGTGGCCGGGGCCGGGACGGGACCGGGGCCGGGACCGCGGGTCGGGATGCTCCCGTCAGCCCGGCCTCATACGGCGATGCTCCGCCAGCCGGTCGCCGTGCGCACGGCGCTGCCGTCGAGCTCGAGGATCCCGAGCAGAGCCTCGACCCGATCCCGGCTCAGCCCGCTGCGCCGGGCGAGGTCGGCACTGTCGCGCGGGGCACGGGTGCTCAACGCGTCCGCGAGTCGGAGCATGTCCGGATCCTCTCCCGGCGGCGTGATCTGTTCCGTCGTGGCGCCGAGGAGCTCCCGCACGTCGGCGGCCGACGTGATGCAGCGGGCGTCGTACTCCCGCAGCAGCCGGTGGCAGCCCGCCGAGGCGGCCGAGGTCACGGGCCCGGGGACGGCGCCGAGCGGTCGCCCGAGGGTCGCGGCATGCCCTGCGGTGTTCAGGGATCCGCTGCGCCAGCCGGCCTCGACGACGACGGTCGCGGCCGCCAGGGCGCCGATCACGCGGTTGCGTTCGAGGAACCGCCATCGGGTCGGCGCTCCCCCGCACGGCACCTCGCTGACGACCGCGCCGTGCGCGACGATCCGCTCGAACAGCTGCGCATGGCCCGCGGGGTACGCGCGGTCGATGCCGCCGGCGAGCACGGCGACGGTGATCCCGCCGGCGCGCAGCGCTGCCCGGTGCGCAGCCCCGTCGATGCCGTACGCCCCACCGGAGACGATGACCCGGCCCTCCTGGGCGAGGTCGCCCGCGAGCTCCCCCGCGACGTGCTCGCCGTAGCTCGACGCGGCCCTGGCCCCGACGATGGCCACACCGGGGGCGTTCAGTGCGGCCGGGTCCCCGCGCAGCCAGAGCGCGAGCGGCGCGTGGTCGCCGAGATCGGCCAGCATCTCCGGCCACTCCGGATCCGCCGGTAGCAGCAGCCGGCTCCCGGTGCGCACCGCGGCCCGCAGCGAGATGAGCAGGAACCCGGGGTCCAGCCGCTCGCCCCAGCGCTTGCGGCCTTCGCGCAGCGCCCGTGCCGACGCCCGGGGGTCGTCGGCGAGCGGATCCGCTTCGGTCGTCGCGCTCCCGCTCCCGAAGGCGCAGTCCAGGGCGCCCTCGACCCCGAGCGCCGCGACGAGCGCCCCGGCGACGCCGTCGCCCGGCTCCGTGACGAGATTCCAGATCAGCCCCGCGAAGACCTCGGACGATCCGGCGTCGGCGCGGATCCGGCACGCCTCCTCGACGATCGATCGATCCGTGCGGAGCGCATCCAGCCTCCTCCGCAGCCCAGCCGCGCCGGGCGCGCCGGCGATGTCCGATGCCGTGCTCATGCCGCGATCCCCTTCTTCAGATACAGCGCCCGTCCGACGTGCTCCAGCGCGGGCCTGTCCGCCCCTGCCAAATCGGCGGCGCTCCACGCCAGCCGCAGCACACGGTCGTAGCCCCGCAGCGTGAGCGATCCGCGCTGCAGGGCCCGGTCGAGTGGCGCCCGCGCCTCGGCCGGAAGCCGGTGCTCCCCCTGACGGAGCCAGGTGCCCGGGACATGCGCGTTGAGGCGCCAGGGCGTGCCGCTCCAGCGCCGCGCCGCGCGCTCCCGTGCCTCCACGACGCGGGCCCTCGCCTCGGCCGTGCTCGTGCGCCCGCGTTCCTGCGCCATCGCGTCCACCGCGGAGACCCGCGCGAGGTTCACGTCGATGTCCAGCCGGTCGCGGATCGGACCGGAGAGCCGGGCCGCGTACCGGCGGATCGCCGCGGGCGGGCAGATGCACTCCTCCCCCACGACCCCGAACGCCCCGCACGGGCAGGGGTTGGTGGCGAGCACCAGCTGGAACCGGGCCGGGAACCGCACGGTGAACTCGGAGCGGTGGATCTCGATCGCGCCCGACTCGAGCGGCTGCCGCAGCGAGTCGAGCACGGCCCGCGGCGCCTCAGCGGCCTCGTCCAGGAACAGCAGACCACCGTGCGCCCGCGCGATCGCGCCCGGTCGTGCGGCCCGGGATCCGCCGCCGACGAGCGCCGCGATCGACGCGCTGTGGTGCGGGGCGACGAACGGCGGCCGCCGGTCCAGCCGGGTCAGCGCCTCGCCCGCGAGCGAGCGGATCGACGCCGCCTCGAGCGCGAGGTCCTCGTCGAGGTCGGGCAGGATGCCGGTGAGTCGGCGGGCGAGCATGGTCTTGCCTGCGCCGGGCGGGCCGCTCAGCAGCAGATGGTGTCCGCCGGCCGCCGCCACCACGAGCGCCGCCACCGCGTCGTCCTGCCCGATCACGTCCGACAGGTCGAGCACCGGCTCCACGGCCTGCGGCGCGTCGTGCAGGCGGATCGGTTCGGGATCCCCCGGATCGTCGATCTCCGCCCCGTGCAGCAGCGCGACGTGTGCGAGACTCGCCGCCGCGTGCACGTCGAGCCCCGGAACCAGGCGGGCCTCCTGCTCGTTCGCGACCGGCACCACGACCCGCTCGAACCCGGCCTCGCGCGCCGCGTGCAGGGCGGGCAGCACACCGGCGATCGGGCGCAGCCGGCCGTCCAGCCCGAGCTCGCCGAGATGCACGGTCCGCGCGAGCGAGGCCGCATCGAGCGCGCCCTCGGTGCCCAGCGCCGCGACCGCGATCGCCAGATCGAGAGTAGAGTTATGCCACCTTTTCTGAATGGGGGGCACAACATGGACCACGCCGTCATCTACTGCCGCATTTCCGCCGACCCCGAGGGCCGCGAGCTGGGCGTTGCACGACAGGAAGAGGACTGCCGCGCGCTCGCTGCACGCATGGGCCTGAACGTGACGCAGGTGTTCGTGGAGAACGACGTATCCGCATCCACGATCAGCACGAAGCCGAGGCCGCTCTACTCCCGGATGCTGGCCGAGGTGCCCCGCGGTGCCACGATCATCGCGTACTCGAACAGCAGGCTCACGCGCCGACCGATGGAGCTGGAAGACCTGCTCCGGCTGAACCAAGAGCGCGGCGTCAACATCGCCACCGTGGTATCCGGGCAGGATGACCTAGCCACAGCGGACGGACGCATGATCGCTCGAATCAAGGGCAACGTGGACGCCGCCGAGGCCGAGCGTGTCGCTGAGCGTGTCCGTCGCGCGAAGGCGCAGGCCGTGGCCGAGGGCCGATACCGAGGTGGACGCCGACCGTTCGGCTATGAGGCGGACGGCGTGACCATTCGGGGGGCCGAGGCCGAGCTGATCCGGCAGGGCGTGCGCGACGTGCTCGCAGGCCGCTCAATGCGTGCCATCGCCGCCGACTGGGAGGGCTCCGGCACCCTGGGGCGCACGGCAACCAATCAGGCTTCGACGCGCGTGCGCCGGATCCTGCTCCGGCCCCGCAACGCTGGGCTCATGGAGGCTCACGGGGAGATCGTCGGGGCCGCAACGTGGCCCGCGATCATCACGCCGGATGAGCATCACGCTGTTGTCGCGATCCTGACGAATCCTGCACGCCGCACGACACCGGGGCCGGGACGCCGACACTTGCTCTCCGGCATCGCTACCTGTGCCATTTGCAACGACGGTACGACCGTGAACACGACATCGAGCCGTGGTCGGCCTTCGTACACCTGCGCACGCTCGAAGCATGTCATCCGAGCAACGGAGCTGATCGACGCGGCGACGGTCGGCGTCGTGCACGAGTTGCTCTCGGATCCGCGCCTGATCGACGCTCTGAGGCCCGTGGAGCACTCGGAAGACTCGCAGGGCGACCGTGACCGCTCCGACGCGCTACGTGCGCGTCTGCGTGCCGTGGAGGCTGATTACGCCGAGGGCCTGGTGACGGGTCGGCAGCTCCGCGACGCCACACAGCGCATTGAGGCCGAGTTGCAGCAGATCATGCAGCGGGAGGCGTCACGACTGTCTGGGTCGGCACTGGGCGAGCTGGTGTCCTCCCCGGATCCGGTTGCCGTGTTCGACGCCGCACCGCTCGACAAGCGCCAGGCCATCATCGCGCTGCTGATGGACGTGTCCATAGGCGCGGGCGGGCGCGGGAGACCGAAGGGCTGGACGAAGGGCGACCCTTACGCCGACCTCACGGGCGTCACGATCACCCGCCGATCCCTCCGCTAAGTCGTCTAACCGTATTAGACGGAACCTACAATACATCGGGCATTCAGTTGTTGCTAATGTCCACGAGTGTCCACTAGGGTGGGCATAGGGAAACTCCCGGGCCGCGCAGACTCGGAGTGAATGATGGTTCCCCCCATCGCACCGGCACGGCTCAGGCAGGCCGCAATCCGGTATGACGTCTCGACGCGGACCCTGCGTCGGTGGATCGCAGACGGAAGGATCAAGGCCTACGGCTTCACGCCACGCACGTTGCGCGTGGACTTGAACGAGCTGGACAACCTCTTCGGCGTTGGCGGTGCAGCATGAGCGCCGCCGAGTTCGTCGCGAAGACCGTCGCCACCATGCAGCCGCTGACCGACGATGAGGTTGCGCAGGTCGCGGCACTGCTCCGCCCCTCCAAGGCGGTGACGGCGTGAGCGTGAGAAACGCCCCGGCAGCGGATGCTCAGGGCGCTTCGAAGTCGTTGGCTGGCGACTCCTCTATCGTACCCGTCCGCGCCGACATCATGAAGGCTGTTCCGACTGTTCCGGTTGTTCTGGATCTGGCAGAGACACATGGACAGGCTGTTCCGGCTGTTCCGCTTGTTCCGGATCTGGCGGAGACACACGGGCAGGCTGTTCCGGCTGTTCCGCTTGTTCCGGATCTGGCGGAGACACACGGGCAGGCTGTTCCGGCTGTTCCGGTTGTTCCGGATCTGGCAGGGGTATCCGGGCACGTCCTGGACCGGGTGGAGACGTTCCTCTCTCGGTTCATCGCGTACCCGACCGACCACGCCCGCGTGGCGCACGTCCTCTGGATCGCACACGCGCATGTCGCTGATGTCTTCGACAACACCCCGCGCCTCGCCGTCCTGAGCCCGGAGCCGGGATCCGGGAAGACCCGTGTCCTGGAGATCAGCGAGTGCCTGGTGCCGCGTCCCGTGGTGACAGTGAACGCGACCCCCTCCTACGTGTTCCGGAAGATCGGTGACCCTGAAGGGCTGCCTACCCTCCTGATGGATGAGGTTGACGCGATCTTCAACAGCCGCAAGGCCGACTCGAACGAAGACCTTCGGGGGATCCTGAACTCCGGCTACCGGCGTGGTGCCTACGTGGGGCGTGCTGCCGTTGTGGGGAAGGGTGTTGTCACTGAAGAGTGGCCGAGCTTCGCCCCCGTGGCCCTTGCGGGACTGGGGAACCTCCCCGACACCCTCATGACCCGCTCTGTCATCATCCGCATGAAGCGCCGCCGTTCCGGGGAGCGAGTGGAGCCCTACCGGGAGAGGGTAGAGCGGGCCGTCGCTGAGGCACTGCGCGAGGAGCTGGCTGACTGGTGCGAGTCGATCCGGGAGGTGCTGGGATCTAACTACCCGGAGCTGCCTGAAGGCATCGAGGACCGGGACGCGGATATCTGGGAACCTCTGATCGCCATCGCTGACGCGGCTGGTGGAGAGTGGCCCAGCCGGGGACGTGGTGCAGCCGTGTTCCTCACCGAGGAATCACATGCACGCCCCGTCACTCTGGGGGTCCGTCTGCTGGCCGATATCCGCGTCGTGCTGGCCGGTAGAGATCGGATCTCGTCTGCCGAGCTGGTGGAAGGGCTCCGCACCCTGGAGGGCGCTCCCTGGGACTCTCTGAAGGGGGAACCTCTGGACACCCGCGGCCTGGCTCGGATGCTCGACAAGTACGACGTGAAGCCGACCAAGATCCGGCTCGGATCCATCACCGTGCAGGGGTACACCCTCGCCGGATTCTGGGATGCGTTCGAGCGCTACGCCCCCCATGTCACCCTGCCAGATCCGGAACAACCGGAACAGCCGGAACACATTGCCCCGGGCACCGCCCCCAGAAGCGGAACAGCCGGAACAGGCGGAACGGTGGCGGCAGCATGAGCGCCGTCGCGGTCGGGCCGGAGCGGTGCTTCGTGTCCTGGGAGACGTACAACTACCTGCGCCGCGAGGTAGCACGGCTGAAGGTCGAGCGCCGGGACCGAGCGTCGCTCTACCGGGAGATCAGCACCCTCACTGTCGAGCTGGAGCGCGCCCGCCACGAGATCGAGCGCCAACGCGCCGAGCTGAACCGGCGCTACCTGATCGGAGCAGCGGCATGAGCGAGACGTACGCCGATCGAAAGGGGAACCTCCGATGAGCCACCACGACCAGCTCACCGACCTGTTCGGGCGGCCCGTGAACCCGCAGCGGGCCGAGGACCGCCCCTTGCGGTCCGTCGAGCAGCCGCCGCCCGACGTGGCCGACCGACCCGGCCACACCATCACGCGCGCCGTATTGCGCATGTCGGGCACGTCGCGCGCCGCCTACTACGCCGCGCCGATCACGCGCGCGTCGTGCTCGTGCGGCTGGTCCGCCGAGTCGTCGCATCCCGTCGTGGTCGTCCACCTCACCGAGGCCCACCTCATCGCCACCACCGAGCCGAGCGGCTCGGGCAACTGAAAGAGAGAACCATCAATGTCCAGCAGCATCGCCCCTCAGAGCACCGAGAGCCTCGGATTCTCGGAGCCGTTCGACCCCGCTCGCGAGGGCATCTCGCGGCTCGTGGCCGAGCGTGAGGCCCGTGAAGCGGCCTTCCGCGCCACCGAGGTCGCACTTTCCGCCGCCGCCAACGCGGAGCGCGCGAAGGCCAGCCTTGCCGCCCTCGCGACTCCCGAGGGTCGAGCAGCCGCAGCACGCCGGAAGGCCGAGGCCGATGCCGTGACCGGCTACGCCGCGCAGGCGGCAGCCGCCGAGGAGCGGATGGAGCGCGGCTCTATCGAGGGCACCGCCGACCGGAACCGCGGGCTCGTGGACTCCATGCGCGCCAAGGCGGGGATGCTGCTCGCGCAGCGCGCCGACAACCAGGGGCGGCGAGCCTGATGGTCGCGCATGTGGCGGGCACGCCGACCGTCGCGGGCGGCGTCGTGACGCTCGTATGCTCCTGCGGCACCGGCTGGGCCGCGCCCGGCTTTGACCTGACCTCCGCCAACGTCCAGCAGATGCAGGCCACTCTCGCGGATCATGTCCGGTTCCCCGACCGCGGTCGGCCCGGCCAGATCGCATAGAGACCGCCCGCGCGCGCTTCGGGACGCGCGCGGGCACCGGGCCGGGGATGGCTCCTGAACCTCCCCGGCCCGACTCCCCCGAACACAGCAGAGGGCTCGCGCAGAGACGAAAGGAAACCCCGTGGCGTACGTAGTTGGTAGTGCTGAGGTAGAGCTGGTGCCCACCGCGCAGGGCTTCGACCGGAAGGCGGAGGCGCTGATCGGAGATCTCCGTGTCGGCGTCGAGCTGATCCCCGACATCGCGGGGCTGAAGGCGGAGCTCGCGGAGGTGTCGCACCTGCAAATCGGCGTCGGCGTCGATGCGGTCGAAGCCACCGCCGAAGTCGCGGCCCTCACCGGCGACAAGAGGTTCCACTTGGTCCCCGAGCTCGTGTCGGGTGTCGTCGCGCCCGAGCTGGACATGCTCACCCGCCGCCGCAAGGTCGAGATCGTGCCCGAGGTGGAGTTGGTCAGCTTCGACGCGAAGCTCGCCGCGGTGAAGGCGCAGCTCGACGGCCTGAAGGCCACCATGAAGTGGGACCCCGACCTGCCGAAGCTGAAGGCCGAGCTGAAGCTGGCCGAGGCCGCGATGGGCGAGCTGAAAGTGCACGTCGGCGTGGACTCCGACGACTACCTGAAGGTGGCCGCGGAGTTGAAGTCCCTCCAGGCGTTCACGCCCGGCAGCGGTGCCGCCACGCCCGCAGCGGACGGCGCGGGCGCAGGCGGGGCGATGGGCGGGCTCATGGTCGGCGGGATCGCGGCAGGTGTCGCCGCGCTCGCCCCTGTCGCGGAGGTGGTCACGGGCGCAGCGCTCGGGCTCGCCGGGCTCGCCACAGCCGCCACCGCAGGCGTCGGCGCGTTCGCCGCGATCGCCACCGCGGCGCTCACGACGGACAAGGCGTTCAAGGACGCCCTCCAGCCCTCCCTGGATGGGCTCAAGTCGGCGTTCGACAAGCTCGTGGGCGACAACATGGGCGCGCTGCTGGCACCCCTGCAGACGGGGCTCGGGCTGCTCGCGCAGATCCTCCCGCAGCTGTCCCCGCTGCTGCAGGCCGGATCCTCCGCGCTCGTGGCGCTGCTGAAGCCACTACAGGACGCGGTGAACTCGGGCGCGCTCTCCAAGTTCATCGGCCAGCTGACGCCGCTCGTCGGCCCCGCCGTCGCCGGATTCGGGCAGCTGCTCGGCAACCTCACCACCGGGGCCGTGCAGCTCGTGCTCGCGTTCGCGCCGTTCGGGCGAACCGTGCTCGACGTGCTCGTGAAGCTGTCCAAGGCGTTCGCGGACTGGACCACCACGAAGGAATTCAAGAGCTTCCTCGCGGACGTCGTGAAGCAGGCCCCGCTCGTCGCGTCCCTGTTCGGTGCGCTGCTCGGCGTCGTGATGCCGCTGCTCGGCATCCTCATGCCGCTGGGCAACGTGCTGCTCCAGCTGCTCGTGCCGGTGTTGCAGATCCTCGCGCAGCTGCTCCAGCCGCTCCTGCCGCTGTTCGACGCGATCAGCCCCTTGATCGCCGCGATCATGCCGCCCGCCGTCGCGCTCACGAACGTGCTCGTCCAGCTGCTCGTGCCGATCCTCCAGTTCCTCGTGACTGTGCTCGTCGCCGTGATCCAGTGGGTTACTGAGGCCATCAACTGGGTCGTTCGGCTCGCGACCGGCAACAAGGAGGCCGCCGCGCAGCTCCAGGAGGCCTGGAACAACGTGATGTCGTTCTTCGCCGGCGTCGGCAAGTGGTTCATCGGCATCTGGGACGGGCTCGTCTCCGGCGTCTCCCGCATGGTCGGGGAAGTCGGCGCATGGTTCGACTCCATCCCCGGGCGCATCGGACAAGCACTCGCAGGCGCTGGGCACTGGCTGCTCGACACGGGCGCGCAGATCGTGAACGGCCTCTGGAACGGCGTCCGCGGCATGTGGGACTCGTTCATCGGCTGGGTCCGCGGCGCGATCAACCTCATCCCGAAGGCCGTCCGCGACGTGCTCGGCATCCACTCCCCGTCCAGGGTTATGGCTGAGATCGGCGGCTTCATGGGGCTCGGGCTCCAGGAGGGTCTTTCCCGCTCCATCGGCACCGCGATGGACTCCGCGCGCGCGCAGATCCGCTCCCGCGTGGATGGGCTCGGAGCGACCGCCACCGCGGCCATCGCGGCGACTGTGGACGCCACGGCGCTCGGCGGCAGCAGCGCTGCTACCAACAACAACCTGCAGCAGATCCTGGCCGCGGTCCAGGCGCTGATCGAGAAGATCCCCACCGCACAGGACACCGCGTTCGCGCAGCGCATGTTCGGACGCAACGGCGGCAGCCTCGCCGGGGGGATGGGATGACCGCCCCTACCGGGATCCCCCAGGACCGGGAAGGCCAGCCCTCTGGCCACCCGGCCCCTGGTGGGATGGACCGCGAGACCGACCACGCACAAGCCGACGCCATCGCGCTCGTGTCCTCACTCCAACGCGACGACCACCACGGCTTCGCGAACATGCTGCTCGGCATGACCGCGACCGAGCAGATGTTCGCACTGATGTCGCTCGCCGCGTCGCTCGCGTCATGCGCTGACGCGCTCGGGCTCGCAGCCGCCGACGCCATCCGCAAGCCGCCCGCCACCGACTAGGGGGGACCGGGTAGACCCCCCGCCCACCGGGCTGTCAGGCGACTCGCGTATACGCAGCCGCAGCCAGCGTGCTAACTCCCGCATAGCTCATTTCAGGAAGGAACAGACCAATGACCAAGCCACTTCGAGCACCTGCCGGGCTCGGGACCGCTGGCCGCGCACTCTGGCGGCAGATCGCGACCGACTGGGCGGAGAACGCCGTCATCCCCGACGCGCGCGAGCACCGGCTACTCGCTGACGCTTGCCATGAGGCCGACGTGCTCGCGCTGCTGCAGGCCGAGCTGGATACCGCCGCCGCATCCGGCTCGCTGACCACTCGCGGCAGCATGGGGCAGCTGATCACGCACCCGCACGTGGCCGAGGCTCGCCGGTCCCGTGCGCAGATCGCCGCGAACCTCCGGCAGATCCAGCTCGACGTGCCGGAGGCGAAGGCGGACGGCCCGAAGTACCGCAGCCGCTCCGAGCAGGCCCGCGCTGCTGCTAACGCCCGGTGGTCGGCTCGTGGTTAGGGCAGCGGGGCCGCGTGCTGGCCGTATCGACCCGTTGGTGTCGGAGATCAGGCGGGCGCATGTCGAGCGCCGGGATGCTCTCGCCCTCCGGTGGCCGACACCGCTGCACGAGGAGCACTGGAGCACCGAGCGTGCCGCGTTCGAGGCTGGGGAGGACATGATCATGACCACCTCGGAGGTGTTCGACGCGCTCATGTTCGCCCGGCTGGATTCTGAAGCGTCGAAGTACGTGCACGCCGCCGACCGGGACGACTCGCGCCGCTGGCTGGTCCCTGGCGCGTCTGGTGGACCGCTCCGCGAGGTCGTGGCCGAGGGTGCGGACCTGTTCGACGCGCTCACGGGGCAGCTGGTGCCATGAGCGAGCCGTGGCTGCTGGCCGCCGTCGAGCCGGACGACTGGCGCGCCGTCGCTCTGTGCGCGGAGACGGACCCGGACGAGTTCTTCCCGGACAAGGGCGGCACGAGTCGGCATGCGAAGGCGATATGCGCGCGGTGCGACGTGATCTCGGAGTGCCTGGAGTATGCACTGCAGCACGATGAGCGCTTCGGTGTCTGGGGCGGCAAGAGCGAGCGCGAACGCCGCAAGCTGAAGCCGAGCCGCCGCGCCTAGGACAGCGTGAGGTCTTCGACCTCGTCCAGCGTCGCCCCGGATCCGAAACGGACCGCCAGCCACCGCGGGCTAGGCAGGCGGCTGGATCCCGCCGACCTCCCGCAGCGCGTCGGCCAGCGCGAGCGCCTGTACGCCGCTGAGCGCGTCCGCATGCTCGTGTAGCACCGGATCGACCATCACGCCGTCCTGATCGCTCCAGAGGGCGTACAGCGTCGCCAGAACGATGCCGCCGACGATGACGGGCACCACGGGGCCGATAGCCGTGCCGTCTGTGATCTCTGACCATGTGTTCATGGGCTCCAGAGTGCCGTCTAACGAAAGTGCCGCAACCCGCGGCGAGTCGTGCACTTCCGTTAGACGCTCGACGGCCATACCCTCGGGCCATGACTGACATGGTGTGCTCGCGATGCGGGTCGGACCTGATCTACCGGCGAGCCGAGGGGACGGACTACGACCTTCGCACGCACGTCGATCTGATCCCCGTGCGTTGCTCGAATCCCAAGTGCTACTACTCGAACGTGGCCTTGGTTGACGCCGACCTAGAGATGCCGCGAGGCCAGTGGGAAGCGATGCATTCGGGCCGATGATCCTCGCGCCGAATTGTCCCGAGTGCCTGGAGCCGATGCAGCTGCACCCCCGGTTCCCGATCTGGTGGTGCGAGTCGTGCCAAGTGCAGGTGACACCCGAGGACACCGACCCCGAGTTCTAAACGCGCACTTTGCGACGTTTGCCAGGTCGAACGACGACCCGTGCTTGGGCAGGCTCGCCGGCGAGAGGTTCACGGTGAGTTTGCGCCGCGGCAGATCGAGACGGCTGTTCTTGCAGGCGTTGTGCACCCGTCGCACAGCCTCGCCGAGCGCCCGGTCCGTCAGGCCGATGAGGTCGAAGCCGGGGGTCTGCTGGGACAGGTCGGCTTCGACGTCGACCATGTGCCCGGCGAGACCGGTGAGCGCGACCGCCCACGTCCGCGCGGTCATCGCAGATCCCGCAGATGCTCGAGCGCGCCGATCGCGGGATCCTCGCCGACGATCCCGATCGCCTCGAGCCGCAGCGCGCGGCCGCGACTGGACATCGGATGCTCACGCACCCAGGCGTGCACGAGTCGCCACAGGCGCTGTCGCTTGCGTTCGTCGATCGCCTCGAACGGGTGTCCGTAGTCGAGCGTACGTCGGGTCTTCACCTCGACGAAGGCGAGCGTGCTGTCGCGCTCCGCCACGATGTCGAGCTCGCCGAGTTCGCACCGCCAGTTGCGGTCGAGGAGGTGGTAGCCGAGCCGGGTCAGATGCTCCGCGGCGCGGTCCTCACCCGCGCGTCCGAGGTCGTCCTTCGCTGCCATGCGGACAGCCTGACGAACCCGCGGGACGTGCGGATCGACGATCGCGCAACCGGTGCGGAACCGGTGGGACCGGCGAGCTGGGGAGGACGAACGCTCCCGGCGTCACTCGCCGTCGAGCGAGAGCTCCTGCGGCAGCTCGAACTCGCGGCGCGAGAGCTCCTCGACGTTGACGTCCTTGAAGGTGAGCACGCGGACGGCCTTCACGAAGCGGTCGGCGCGATAGATGTCCCAGACCCAGACGTCGGTCATCGAGACCTCGAAGTAGAAGTCGTGCTCGGTGTCGCGGCGCACCACGTTGACCTCGTTCGCGAGGTAGAACCGGCGCTCGGTCTCCACGACGAACTGGAACTGCTGCACCACGTCGCGGTACTCGCGGTACAGGGCGAGCTCGAGCTCGCGGTCGTAATCGTCGAAGGCGTCGTCATCCATGGTGCTCCCATCCTACGAGGAGCCGGTCGGCCGCGGTGGCCGTGCCGGGCCGGTGGCGCCGCGCGACGACGAGCACGGGTCGTGACGCACGAGCCCGTGAAGAGTGAACGGCGGTCAGAACAGCGTCGGCGCTTCCGCGATCGCCCAGGACGAGCGGTGGTGGCGGCTGAGCCCCCGCTCGCGGATCGCCTCCCGGTGCTCCGGGCTCGCGTAGCCCTTGTTGCGCTCCCACTGATACGCCGGGAACTCCGCGGAGAGCTCGACCATGAGCGCGTCGCGCGCGACCTTGGCGAGCACCGAGGCGGCCGAGACCGCGGCGCAGTCCCGGTCGGCCTTGATGATGGGCCGCACATTCAGGGCGCCCGGGTGCACCGCGGACACGTAGTCGTGGTTCCCGTCCAGGAGCACGAGCGCGGAGGCGGCGTCGTGGACGTCGCCGCAGGCCGCGAGGATCGCGCGCGACGCGGCGAGCCCGAGCGCTCGCATGATGCCGACCTCGTCGATCTCGTCGCTGCCGGCCCAGCCGACGGCGCTGGCCGGAGCCCACGCGCCGGCTCGCCCCGCCACTTCGGCGCGGCGCTTCTCCGGTACGAGCTTGGAGTCGCGAAGCCCCTGCGGCACGCGCCGGCGGGCGGCGGCGGCGTCGACGACCGTCGCCCCGACCGCGACGGGACCGGCCAGGGCTCCCCGCCCGACCTCGTCGAGGCAGATCAGGATCGGGTGCTCGCGCAGCAGCCGTCGCTCGAGGACGAAGCTAGGCTCGACGACCGGCACGGCGGCGCCCCCGGGGCGTGGGGCTCCCGACCCCGTTGAACACGGCGTAGTGCCCGTCGATCATCCCGAACCGGTCGAACGGCCAGGTGATCAGGAAGGCCCGTCCGACGATGTCGTCCATCGGGACGAAGCCTCCGCCGGGCTGGTTCTGGTGGTATCGCGAATCCTCCGAGCGGGCGCGGTTGTCACCGAGCACCCAGACAGCGTTCTTCGGCACGGTGACGTCGAACGCGAGGCTGGACGCCCGGGTGTCGCCGGCCGGCAGCTTGAGGTACGCGGATTCGTCGATCGGCGCGCCGTTCACGGTGATCTGACCGAGCGAGTTGCAGCACACGACGTGATCTCCGGGGAGCCCGATGAGGCGCTTGACCAGGTGGTCGTCCGAGTCCGGGGCGGCGATCCCGATCAGCGTGAGGAACCACTCCCCGGCCTCCAGCAGGGGCGAGCGCGCGGGCTGCGGCGGCGCCGGGGGCAGCCAGCCGCCGGGATCCTTGAACACGATCACATCGCCGCGGTGGTAGCCGTTCCAGTGCGGGGTCAGCTCATCGACGAGGATCCGGTCCTTGACCAGGAGCGTGTTCTCCATCGACCCCGAGGGGATGAAGAAGCTGCGCACCACGAAGCTCTTCACCAGGAAGGAGACGAGCACGGCGATCAGCAGGATCACGAGGACGTCGCGGAGGAAGATCACCCAGCCGCGACGCCGCGGCGCCTCCTGGACCCGGCGGCGCGCGCCGATCGGTTCGGCCGCGATCTCTTCCGTCATGCGCCATCCTTCACAGGCCGTCGGCCGTCCGTGCGACGACGTCCTCCAGCTTCTCATGCCGGAGATGAGAAAAGCGCCCCGAGACCACGTGTCTCGGGGCGCTTTCACAAGGCTGCGGGTCAGCGCGCGTCGCGCTTCTCCTTGATTTTCGCCTTCTTGCCGCGGAGGTTGCGCAGGTAGTACAGCTTGGCGCGGCGCACGTCACCACGGGTGACGACCTCGATGTGGTCGATCACCGGGGAGTGCACCGGGAAGGTGCGCTCGACGCCCACCTGGAAGCTGATCTTGCGGACCGTGAAGGTCTCGCGCACGCCGTCGCCCGAGCGGCCGATGACGGCGCCCTGGAAGACCTGGATGCGGGAGCGGTTGCCCTCGATGATGTTGACGTGCACCTTGACGGTGTCGCCGGGGAAGAACTCGGGGATGTCGGAGCGGAGCGAAGCCGCGTCGACGGCGTCGAGGATCTGCATGATCGTCTCTCTCTGCACTCGCCTCAGGTCGCATGCATGTCAGGAAGGGATGAGAATATGTGTGCCGAACGGCGCGCGAGGCGTCCGTGGGCTCCCCTGGGGCAGAGCCTGGTCACGGCACAAGGAACCATTTTGCCATGGATCCGGGGTTGCGCCAAAACGCGTCGCGGGTCAGGTGCGCGCGCCGCCGCCCGGCGCAGGGCTCTCGTTGATCACGATCACGCGACCCCGCATCGGCGCGCGGGACGGATCGACCGGCTCCGCCGGCGCCGAGGTCGTCCTGCCTGCGGGATCGGGGTCCATCGCCCGCCGGATCGCCGCCGCCGACTCCCGGCCGAGCTGCCAGAGCGTGGACCAGAACACGCCGAGGAAGGCGACGATCGCGCCGGTGAGGATCCATCCGAATGCGCCCGGGAAGAACCCGACCGCGATCGTCAGCGCGTGCCAGATCGCGATGCCGCCGACGTCCTGCCAGGACACGGCCCTGGCCGCCCGCACGGTCGCCCTCGCCCGCACGAGGAACGCGATCGCGAGCTCGCCGAGCAGCACGGAGGGCATCGCGATGAACAGCACCCAGAGGAACGCCCAGCCGCCGCTCTGGAAGACTCCCCAGCCGACGAGCAGCCACAGCGGGAGCACGACCGCCGCCGGGAACAGCCAGGAGAAGAAGGCGCGCCGGATCCACATATCGCGATCGTACGTCCGGCCGCTCGGGCGCCGGCCGGGCGTTCGCTGTGAGCGTCCGGGGCGCCGCCGTGCGGGAGAATGGATCCGACGAGAGGACTTCCGATGATCGAACTGCGCACCCCTGCCGAGATTGACGAGATGCGCGCCGCCGGCCGCTTCGTGGCCGAGACCCTGGCTACCCTGCGCGACGAGACCAAGGTCGGGACCAACCTCCTCGCGATCGACCGCCGCGCGCACGACATGATCCGCAAGGCCGGCGCGGAGTCCTGCTACATCGACTACCACCCCTCCTTCGGCGCGAGCCCGTTCGGCAAGGTCATCTGCACCTCCGTGAACGACGCGGTGCTGCACGGCCTGCCGCACGACTACACGCTGCGCGACGGTGACCTCGTCTCCCTCGACTTCGCCGTGTCCGTGAACGGCTGGGTGGCCGACTCCGCGGTCTCTTTCGTGGTCGGCACGCCCCGCGAGGAGGATCTGCGGCTCATCGACACGACCGAGCGCGCGCTGGACGCGGCGATCGCCGCGGCCGTGGTCGGCAACCGGATCGGGGACATCTCCGCCTCGATCGCCGAGGTCGCGCACGGTCAGGGCTATTCGATCAACACCGACTTCGGCGGCCACGGCGTCGGCCGGATCATGCACGGCGACCCGCACGTGCCGAACGACGGCCGGGCCGGCCGCGGCTTCCCGCTCCGTGCCGGGCTCGTGATGGCGCTGGAGCCGTGGTTCCTCGCCACCACGGACGAACTCGTCACGGATCCGGACGGCTGGACGCTGCGCAGCGTCGACGGCTCCCGCGGATCGCACTCCGAGCACACGGTCGCGATCACCGAGGACGGCCCGATCGTGCTGACCGACCGCAGCTTCCTCGGCGTCGCGTAGGCCCTCGGCGGATCTGCCGCACGGTCGCTGAGACCGTCGAAGCGTCCGCCGAGGATCCGGGCCCTTCGACAGGCTCAGGGACCGGATCCGCTCAGGGTCCGGATCCGCTCTGGGACCGGGTCGCTCAGTCCGCGAGCAGGTCGGGGCGGCGCCGGCGGGTGCGCTCGAGCTGCTGCTCGCGGCGCCACGCGGCGATCGCACCGTGGTTGCCGCTGAGCAGCACCGGCGGCACCTCGCGGTCGCGCCATACGGACGGCTTCGTGTACGACGGGTACTCGAGCAGGCCGTCCTCGTGCGACTCCTCGACGAGGCTCTCCGGGTTGCCGACGACACCGGGGATGAGCCGGCCGATGGCCTCGACCATCGCCATCACGGCGACCTCTCCCCCGTTCAGGACGTAGTCGCCGAGGCTGATCAGGCGCACCTCGCCGAGGCCGGCGGCCTCCTCGAAGACGCGCTCGTCGATGCCCTCGTAGCGGCCGCAGCCGAAGATCAGGTGCTCGCGGCCGGCGAGCTCGCGCGCGGTCGACTGCCGGAAGACCTCGCCCGCGGGCGAGGGGAAGACGATGGTGGGCCGGGACGACCCGTCGACCGGCTCAGCGACCGAACCGGCGAGCTGGTCGAGCGCGAGACCCCAGGGCTCGGGCTTCATGACCATGCCGGCCCCGCCGCCGTACGGCGTGTCGTCGACCGTGCGGTGCCGGTCGCTCGTCCAGTCGCGCAGGTCGTGCACGGCGAGGTCGAGCAGACCGCTGTCCTGCGCCTTGCCGAGCAGGGAGAGGGTCAGCCCGTCGAAGTACGACGGGAAGATCGAGACGACGTCAATCCGCACCGGGCGCGTCCTGCTCGCCGTGTTCCGCCTCGGCGGGGGTCTCCTCCTCGGCGAGCTCCTCGAAGAGCCCGGCCGGCGGGGTGACCACGATGCGGCCGGCGGCGATGTCCACGGTCGGCACGATGGCCGAGACGAACGGCACCATGACCTCGGCGTCGGCGGATCCGCCGACGGGGCGCACGATCAGCAGATCCTGCGCGGGAAGGTGGTCGATGCGCACGACGCGGCCGACGACGATGTCGTCGCGCACGACGTCGAGCCCGGTGAGCTGGTGGTCGTACCAGGCGTCGTCCTCGGGCTCCTCGGCGTCGTCCTGGTCGATCCACAGGATCGCCTTGACGAGGCCCTCGGCCGCGGTGCGGTCGTCGACGCCGTCGAGGAAGACGACGGAGCTGCCGTTCATGACGCGGTACTCGCGGACCGTGACGGTCTTGCCGTGCCACGGAGATGCCTCGGGCACCTGCAACGTGAACGCGGCGCCGGGCACGAACCGCCCGGCCGGGTCGTCGGTGTACAGCTCCAGCTTCAGCGCGCCCTTGAGGCCGTGCGCCTTCACGAGACGGCCGACGCGCAGCTGGTTCCGACCCCCGGTGCGCTCGTTGGCGGCCACGCTCAGTCGTCCGCGACGTCGACGCGGACGCGACGTCCGTCCGCGAGAGCGGCGATGAGCGTGCGCAGAGCCTTTGCGGTGCGGCCGCCGCGCCCGATCACACGCCCCCGGTCGTCGGGGTGCACGTGCACCTCGAGGACGTCGCCGCGGGGCGACGAGGTGGCGGTGATGGTGACATCCTCCGGGTGATCGACGATCCCCGAGACGATGTGCTCGAGCGCGGCAGCCAGCACGACGGATTACTCCGCGTCGGTCGCAGCGTCCGCTGCGTCCTCGGCGGGAGCCTCAGCGGCGGTCTCCTCGACGGGAGCCTCCGCCTTCTTCTCGGCCTTGGGCTTGATGACCGACTTCTTGGCGGTGTCGGCCGTGAACTCGGCCTTGGCCTCGGCGACCTTGAGCGTGGACTTCGCGTCCTTCTCACCCTTGAAGGTGCCCCAGTCGCCCGTGATCTTGAGGATGGCGGTGACCTGCTCGGTCGGCTGAGCGCCGACGGACAGCCAGTACTGCGCCCGCTCGGAGTCGACCTCGATGAACGAGGGCTCCTCGGTGGGGTGGTACTTGCCGATCTCCTCGATCACGCGACCGTCGCGCTTGGTGCGCGAGTCGGCGACGACGATGCGGTAGTACGGCGCACGGATCTTGCCCAGGCGCTTGAGACGGATCTTGACAGCCACGATTCTCCTGAATGGTGTGGAAGGAAGACGAACTGATCACCAGAAGCGTGGGGTGCACACCCGGTGGAAGCTCTAAGGGTGGATCGCGGCCGGATAGAGGGTCGAGCGGCGATCCAGCTGTCCATTCTGCCAGATCGGCGGCCGTCCCGCGAAACGACACGATCGGTGCGTTCTTCATACCGGCCCGCGCTTGTACCACGTGACATATTACCGGTAGCGTGGAGGGATGCCCGATGTCATCGCCGACCTCACCCTGATCTCCGCCGCCGACCTCGCCGCACGGGTGGGCATGCCCGCCGCGATCGGCGCGATCCGCGACGTGCTCGCCGACGGTTTCGATCCCGAGCAGGATCTGCCGCGGACGATCCTCGACGTTCCGCGTGGTCAGCTGCTGCTCATGCCCGCCGCGTTCGGCGGGCTCGTCGGCCAGAAGCTCGCCTCGGTCGCGCCGGACAACCCGGCGCAGGGGCTGGAGCGGATCCAGGCCGTGTACGTGCTGCTGGACGGCGAGACCCTCGCCCCGACCGCCGTCCTGGACGGCACCGCGCTCACCTCGCTGCGCACGCCCGCGGTCTCCGCCGCCGCGATCGACGCCGTCGCCTCCCCCGACGCCGGCGATCTCGTCGTCTTCGGATCCGGCCCGCAGGCGGTGCGCCACGTCGAGGCGTTCGCCGCGATCCGCGCCCTGCGCAGCGTCCGGATCGTGGGCCGGGATCGTGGCCGCGCCGCCGCGGCGGCCGAGCAGGCTCGCGTGTTCGCCCCCGACGCGGACGTCGCGGCGGGCTCCCCCGCCGACCTCGCCCGCGCCGACCTCGTGGTGTGCGCCACGACGGCGTCCGAGCCGCTGTTCACCTCGGCCGAGGTGCGCGCGGACGCGGCGATCGTCGCGGTCGGCTCGCACGAGCCGCAGAAGGCGGAGCTGCCCGCCGAGTTGCTCAGCCGCTCCCAGGTGATCGTAGAGAGCCGCCGCGTCGCGCTCTCCGAGGCGGGCGACGTCATCCGCGCCGTCGAGGCCGGTGCCCTGAATCCGACGTCCCTGGTCACGATGCACGAGCTGTTCACGGGGCGGGTCTCCCCCGCCACCGACCGACCCCGCATCGTGAAGACCTGCGGCATGGGATGGCAGGACCTCGCGGTCGCCGCCCGCGCCGTCTGACCCGTTCGCCCGACCGACAGGACCACCCATGATCTGGACCACCGAGGACTGGCACACCGCCGGGGAGCCGTTCCGCATCGTCGAGGGAGTTCCCACCGAGGGTGCCACGGTCGCCGAGCGGCGGGTGCACGCGATGAGCGGGGACGCCGACGCGGTGCGCCGCTTCCTCTGCCTGGAACCGCGCGGCCACGACGACATGTACGGAGGCTTCCTCACCCCGCCCGACGACGACGGCGCCGACTTCGGCGTGCTGTTCTGGCACAAGGACGGCTTCTCCACCGCCTGCGGGCACGGCACGATCGCGCTCGGCGCCTGGGCCGTGCGGAGCGGGCGGGTGCCCGCGGACCCCGACGGCGAGACGACCGTCACGATCGACGTGCCGAGCGGGCGCGTGCAAGCGATCGTGCGGCAGCAGGCCGGGCGGATCCAGGACGTCGTGTTCCGCAATGTCGAGTCGCGGGTGCTCCGCCGCGGGATCGCTCTGGAGACATCGCTCGGCACGGTCGACGTCGACCTCGTGTTCGGCGGCGCGGTCTACGCGACGCTGCCGGCCTCGGCGGTCGGCCTGTCCGTCGAGCCCGCGCACACCGCCGACCTCATCCGGATCGGCCGCGAGATCAAGTGGGCGCTGAACGACCACCCGGACGCGCAGCTAGCCGACGACCGCCTGTCGGGCGTGTACGGCACGATCCTGTTCGACGACCTCGGCCGCACCGATCGCGGCCCCTGGCAGCGCAACGTCACCGTCTTCGCGGACGGCGAGGTCGACCGCAGCCCGTGCGGCTCCGGCACCGCTTCCCGGGTGGCCCTGCTCGCGGCCACCGGTGCGCTGGGCGACGGCGAGGAGTTGACCCACGACTCGATCATCGGCACCCGGTTCCTCGCCCGTGTCGCCGCGCGGACCGCGGACGGTGTCATCCCCGAAGTGCGCGGCCAGGCGCACCGGGTCGGATCCTGCACCTTCGAACTCGACGCCGGCGACCCACTCCCCTCCGGCTTCAGCCTGCGCTGATCCCGCCCACCCCCAATCGATCGAGGAGACAGCATGCGAACGGATTCGCTCACCATCACCGGCGCCCAGGTCTGGGACGGCTCCGGCTTCGCCGCACGGGACGTGCACATCGTGGACGGACGGATCGCGGAGCATCCGGCGGATGCGACGCCGACCGTGGACGGTTCCGGCCGCTGGCTGATCCCCGGCCTCATCGACGCGCACTTCCACGCGTACGCCACGAGCATGGACGGGCTGGAGAACGAGCGCGGACCGCTGAGCTACACGGCGATCAACGGCACGCTCCGGCTCGGCAAGGCGCTGCGCCGCGGCTTCACCACGGTCCGCGACGTCGCCGGCGGCGACATCGGCCTCGCTCGTGCCATCGACGCCGGGCTGTTCCCGTCCCCGCGCTACCACTTCACCGGGCCCGCGCTGAGCCAGACCGGCGGTCACGGCGACGCCCGCTCGGCGCATGTGGACATCTGCTTCAGCCACGGGCACATGTGCGAGGTCGTCGACGGCGTGGACGCCCTCCGCGTGGCGGTGCGCGAGCGCCTGCGCACCGGCGCGCACGCGATCAAGGTGATGACCTCCGGCGGGGTGTTCTCGCTCACCGACCCGATCCGGATCCCGCAGTACTCGCCCGAGGAGCTGCGCGCGGTCGTCGAGGAGGCGCGCCGCCGCGGCAGCTACGTCGCCGCGCACGCGTACTCCTCCGAGGCTGTGCGGCACTCGATCGAGAACGGGGTGCGCTCGATCGAGCACGGCAACCTCATCGACGCCCAAACCGCCGCGCTGATGGCCGAGGCCGGTGCGTTCCTCGTGCCCACGCTCGCCGCCTACGACGCGATGGACCGCCGCGGCGCGGAGATCGGGCTGAACGCGATCTCGCTCGCGAAGAACTCCGAGGTGCTCTCCCAGGGTCAGGAGGCGGTGCGCCTCGCGCACGCCGCCGGCGTGCAGGTCGGCTTCGGCACCGACCTGATGGGCGATCTCGAGGACGACCAGCTCTGCGGCGTGCGCCTGCAGGTCGAGGCGAGCGGCGCGGCGGCGACGCTGCGTTCGATGACCGCGGTCAACGCGGCGCTCATCGGCGACCCGGCGATCGGGCACCTGGGTGTCGGCGCGCACGGTGACGCGGTGCTGCTGACCGCCGACCCGCTCGCGGAGCCCTCCGCCCTCTGGGAGCAGGACGCCCGGGCCGCGGTGATCCTCGGCGGCGTCGCCGTCGACTGACCGGCGAGATCGAACAAGCCCCGCGTTCGCAGGAACGCGGGGCTTGTTCGTGTGTCCGTCGTGGATTCAGCGGGCGAAGGATCCCCATTCGGTGGATCCGCCGGCGGCGCTGCGGTGCTGCGGCACACCCCAGGGGTTGTCGTCGCGCAGGGGTGCGGGCAGCAGTTCCTGCGGCGCGCTCTGGTAGGCGACGCCGCGGAGGAACCGGGTGATCGCGGCGGTGCCGACGCTCGTGGCGTCGCTGGTCGTCGCCGGGTACGGGCCGCCGTGCTGCATCGCGGGCGTCACGGAGACGCCGGTGGGCCAGCCGCCGAACAGCACGCGGCCGCTCGTGTCGGCGAGGGCGTCGACGAGGTCGGCGAGCGATCCGTCGGCCAGCTCTTCGGGGCGGGCGTGCACGGTCGCCGTGAGGTTGCCCGGGAACAGGTCGCGGTGCAGTTCGGGCAGCACGGCCGCGTCGGTGTAGCGGACGATGATCGACAGCGGTCCGAACGATTCCTCGAGCAGCTCTTCCTGGTGCGCGCGCAGGGTGTCCACGTCGACCGCGACGACGGTCGGGGTGGCGTAGCGCTGGCCCGCCTCGTCCTCGCGGATCTCGCCGGCCGACAGCACGGTGGCACCGGGGGCGCCCAGCACGGCGTCCCGGCGTCCGGCGAACGCCCGCCCGATGCCGGGGTTGAGCAGCCGGTGCTCGGCGACGGCGCCGGCCGCCGCCGGGACGGAGGTCAGGTCCGCGTCCTCGGGGACGAACAGGAAGCCGGGCTTGGTGCACAGCTGCCCCGCGGATCCGGCGACCGAGGCGACGAAGCCGTCGAGCAGAGCCTGGTCCGCGTAGGTCGCATACGCCGGGTTGACGCTGCCGAGCTCGCCGTAGAACGGGATCGGACGCGGTCGGGACGCGGCGATGTCGGCGAGCAGCCGGCCCACGTGGGTGGATCCGGTGAACGCGCCCGCACGGATCCGCTCGTCCTTCAGCAGCTCGACACCGTTCGCCTGGCCCTCGATGAGCTGGAACACGCCCTCGGGCATGCCCGCGCCGGCCAGCGCCGCGGTGACGACCTCGGCCGTGCGACGGGACAGCTCGAGGTGCCCGGAGTGCGCCTTGACGACGAGCGGGCAGCCGGCGGCGAGGGCGGCGGCGGAGTCTCCTCCGGCCACGGAGAACGCGAACGGGAAGTTCGACGCGGCGAAGTTCAGCACCGGGCCGACGGGCTCGAGCACGCGCCGCACGTCGGGCCGGGGGCCGATCACGTACTCGGGGTCTGCGGCGTCGATCCGCGCGTCCAGGTAGGCGCCGTCGACGATGGTGTCGGCGAACAGGCGCAGCTGCCACGAGGTGCGCTTCAGCTCCCCCGTGAGCCGCGCCTCGGTGAGCCCGGTCTCGCGCATCGCGATCGCGATGAGCTCGGCGGCGTGCGCGTCCAGGGCGTCGGCGACGGCGACGAGCGCCGCCCCGCGCTCGCGCGGGGCGGTCGCGGCGAACGCGCGCGCGGCCCCGGCGGCCGCGGCGGCGACCTCGGCGACGGTCTTCTCGGAGATCGTGGTGTCTGTCATGCTTCCCTCTGTCAGAAGACGAATCCCTCGGGGAACGGGTCGTTCTCGTCGAGGATGTACTGGCCAAGCCCGGTGACCCAGGCCCGTCCGGTGATGGTGGGGATCACGGCCGGGCGGTCGCCCACCGTGGTCTCGGCGATCACCCGCCCGGTGAACTCGGTGCCGATGAACGACTCGTTCACGAACGGCGTGTCCAGGGCGAGCTCGCCGCGGGCGTGCAGCTCGGCCATCCGCGCGCTCGTGCCGGTGCCGCAGGGCGACCGGTCGAACCAGCCCGGGTGGATCGCCATCGCGTGCCGCGAGCGGACCGCGTCGGATCCCGGAGCGATGAACTCCACGTGATGCACATGGTTCGCGCCCTCGAGCACGGGGTGCACGGGCGGCGCCTGCTCGTTGATCGCGTCCATGATGGTGAGGCCGGCGCGGAGGATGTCGTCCTGACGTGCACGGTCGAACGGCAGGCCGACCTCGTCGAGGTCGACGAGCGCGTAGAAATTGCCGCCGAACGCGACCGAGTACGTGATCTCGCCGATCCCCGGCACGTCGATCCGCTCATCGAGGCGGTCCACGAAGCTCGGCACGTTCTCGATCGTCACGTCGACCGCACGGCCGTCCTCGACGGACACCCGGGCGATGACGAGCCCGGCGGGCACGTCGAGGCGGATCTCGGTCACCGGCTCGGTGACCTCGACCATCCCGGTCTCGACCAGCACCGTGGCGACGCCGATCGTGCCGTGCCCGCACATCGGCAGGAACCCGGACGCCTCGATGAACACCACGCCCCAGTCGGCGTCGTCCCGCGCCGGCGGCTGCAGCAACGCGCCGGACATCGCGGCGTGCCCGCGCGGCTCGTTCATGAGGAAGCCGCGCAGGTGGTCGAGGTGCTCCATCGCGTACAGGCGACGGTCGTTCATGGTGGCGCCGGGGATCCGGCCGACGCCACCGGTGACGACGCGCGTCGGCATCCCCTCGGTGTGGGAGTCGACCGCCTGGATCACCCGGCGCCCGCGCATCAGCGTGCTCCCGTCACGAGCGGGAGTCGACGGCCTCGATACTCGGCCCAGGGCAGCCCGCGCATCAGACGACCGCCGCGCGACGGGTGGCGAGGGCCGCGAGGGCGCGCTCGGTGTCCGCGGTCACCTGGGCGCGCTGCTCGTCCGAGAGCGGGCCACGCGGCGGGCGGGTCGGGCCGCCGTACGAGTTGCCGCAGATGTCCATCGAGAGCTTGATCGCCTGCACGAACTCGGTGCGCGAGTCCCAGCGGAACACGGCGACGAGCTGCTCGTAGAGCGCCTTGGCCTCGTGCCAGTTGCCGTCCTTGCAGAGGTTGTACAGCTCGACCGCCTCGCGCGGGAACGCGTTCGGGTAGCCGGCGAACCAGCCCACCGCGCCGTTGACCATGAGCTCGAAGAGCACGTCGTCGGCACCGGCGATGATGTCGATGTCGCAGAGCTCCTTGATCTCGTACACGCGGCGCACGTCGCCGGAGAACTCCTTGATCGCGACGACCTCGGGGATCTGCGCGAGCTTGGCGACGAGCGACGGGACAAGGTCGACCTTGGTGTCGTAGGGGTTGTTGTACGCCATGATCGGCAGGCCCGCCTTCGCGACCTCCTCGAAGTGCGCGATGACCTCGCCCTCGTTGGCGCGGTAGAGGGTCGGCGGCAGCAGCAGCACGCCGTCCGCGCCGTCCTCGCGGGCGAGCTCCGCCCACTTCCGCGCCTGGTGGCTGCCCACGCCGTGCACGCCGGCGATCACGATGCCGCGACCGTCGACGGCCTCGACGGCGACCTGGATCACCTTGCGGCGCTCCTCGTCGGTGAGCGAGGAGTACTCGCCCAGGGATCCGTTCGGGCCGACGCCGCGGCAGCCGTTCGACATCAGGAAGTCGACGTGCTCGCCGAACTTGTCGTAGTCGACGGCGAGGCCGGCCGGGGCCGAGGCGTCTTCCTTGAACGCCAGGGTGGTGGCGACGACGACGCCGCCCAGGTCCATGTTCTGCTCGGTCATTACTGCTCCTTGTTGAAAGAGGGGTCGTGGAGTGTGGAGGTTTCGGGGGTTTCTGGGCGGTCGCGGACGGCGGCGAGTTCGCCGATCCGCACCGAGGAGAGCACGGGGCGCCGGTCGAAGCCCGCGCCCTCGTGGGTGCCGAGGATGTCCTCGACGCTGCGCCCGCAGGTGCGGCCCTGGCAGGCGCCGAGGCCGGCACGGGTGGCGAGCCGCATGCCCCGCGACGACGCCTCGGCGTACTCGCGGAGCCGGGCGACCGGCACGGACTCGCAGCGGCAGACGAGCGTGTCCGGCTCGAGCCAGGCGGTCCAGCCGGATCCGATCCGGTGCGTGCCGAGGCGGGTCGCGAACGCGCGCATCCGGCGCCGGGCGGCGAGCGGCGCGCGGTAGCGCAGGTCGGCGCCCCGAACGCCGGCGGCGGCGAGGCCGGCAACCGCGCCCTCCGCGAGGGCTGCGTCGGCGCCGCCGATCCCGGTGATCTCGCCCGCGGCGAAGACGCCGGGGACGCTGGTCTGCTGCTGGTCGTCGACGCGCACGAAGCGCTCGGCGGTGATGGCGCAGCCGAACTGGATCGCCGTCTCCAGGCGCGGCGTGAAGCCGTGGCCGAGCGCGACCGCGTCGCACTCGATGATCCGCTCGGTGTCCGGGATCGGGCGCCAGTCCGCGTCGATCCGCTGCACGGTGACCGCCTCGACCGAAGCGGTGCCGTGGATGCGGGTCACCGCGCTCCCGAAGCGGTACGGGGTGCGGGTGCCGACGAGGGTCGCGACGTACGATCCGAGCTCGCCGGCCTTGCCCGCGGCTCCGGTGAGCTCCCACGGGCGACGGCCCCAGCCGCGCAGGATCGCGCTGGTGCTCGCGGCCTCGACGACCTCGGCGACCTCGCCGCCGACGCGGGCGACGCTCTGCGCGACCGGCAGCAGGAACGGGCCCGCTCCGGCGACGACCGTGCGCGTCCCGAGGGAGGCGCCGTCGCGCTTCGCCAGGGCCTGCGCGGCGCCCGCCGAGGTCACGCCCGGCAGCGTCCAGCCCGGGATGGGCAGGACCCGGTCGTGCGCGCCGGTGGCGACGACGACGGCGTCCGCCTCGAGCGTCTCGCCGCGGCGGTCCGCGGCGTCGACCGGTCCGGTCAGCACGTGCACGCGCGCCGGCTCGGACGGCTCGACGCGCCAGACGCTCGTCGAGCTGAGCACGCGCACGTCGGCGAGAGCCTCCTGCAGCGCGCCGAACCGGCCGAGCTGGTGCTGCAGCCGGGGATCGGTGAGCGCGGGATGATGGCGCCAGAACTGGCCGCCGACATGCTCGCCCTCGTCCACGATCGTGACGTCGGCCCCGGCCTGGACGGCGGCCGCGGCGGCGGCGAGCCCGGCGGGGCCTGCGCCGATCACGACGATCCGGCGGGAAGAGGTCTTCGCGGCGGTCATGCGCGCACCTCGCAGACGATGACGTCGCCGTCGACCGCGGGGCGCTGGCAGGCGCGCACGCCCTCCACCCCGTTGACGGTGAGCACGCAGTCCTGGCAGATGCCGATGCCGCAGAAGATGCCGCGCTCGGCGCCCGCGGCGGTCCGCCAGGTGCGCCGGCCCGCGCCGAGCAGCACTCCGGCGATGGTCTGCCCGTCGACGCCCTGCACGGTCTCGCCGTCCACGGTGATGCGGACGCTCATGCGGGGACTCCCTGCAACGTCGCACGGGAGGGCAGGAACGGGGTCGGGTCGAGCGGCGCCGGCGTGCCGAGCACGGCGTGCGCGATGAGCTCACCGGTCGTCGGAGCGAGCCCGATCCCGGCACCCTCGTGCCCGGCGGCGTGGAACAGGCCGGCGATCCGCGCGTCGGCGCCGATCGCGGGCAGGTGGTCCGGGGCGAAGGGGCGGAAGCCGAAGTAGGTGCGCAGAAGCATCGTGTCCTCGAGGAACGGGAAGAGCCGGGTGGCCTTGGCGGCGATCTCGGAGAGCGGCGCCAGCAGGCCCTCGTCGGAGAAGCCGACGCGTTCGCGGCTGGATCCGATCAGCACCGTCCCGGACGGGGTGGACTCCACGACGGTCGACGTCTGCAGCGCCGCGTCGCCGGATCCGACCGCGCTCACGTAGTCGGCGTCGTACACCTTGTGGAAGACGCGCTGCGGCATCGCCGCCGTGACGAGGATCGTGCCGCGGCGCGGTCGGATGTCGAGTTCGGCGCCGAACAGCGCGGCCGCCTCGCCTGCCCAGGGGCCCGCGCAGTTGACGACCGCGTCCGCCTCGATCAGGCCCGAGCGAGTGCGTACGCCGGTCACCCGGTCGCCCGTGACGACGCCGGCGACGACCTCGTCGATCCGCAGCGCGGCGCCGAGGTGACGGGCGCGGGCGAGCATCGCCTGCGCGGCGAGACTCGGCTGCACCTGGGCATCGTCCGGGTAGTGCACCCCGAAGGAGACCTCCGGGGTGAGGTGCGGTTCGGCGGCGCGCAGGGCGTCCTCGTCGAGCCGCTCCGTGCGGATCCCGATCCCGCCCTGGGACTGCGCGAAGGATCCCAGCGCACCGGCGCCGGCCCCGAAGGCGACGACGATGCCGCCCTTGGCCTCGAACTCGGTCGCCGGCTGCCCGGGGACGCGGTCATCGTCGAGACGGGACGCGAGTGCTCGCCAGGCGCGGTTCGCCTCGATCGCGAGGAGGGCCTCGGCACCGGGCTCCTTGTCGGAGACGAGGATGTTCCCCTCGCAGCGGCTGGAGGTCTCCCCCGCCACGCCGACGCGGTCGATCACGACCACCTCGGCACCCGCCTCGGTGAGTGCGAGAGCGCACGCGGCGCCGACCGCGCCTGCGCCGATCACGATGATCCGCATCCGTCACCTCCTTGTACTACGTGACATATTACCCCAAAGTGGACGGATCCGACGAGCCCGAATCCCACCGGACGCCGGAGCGGCGCGACGACGGCCCTGGAAGGGCCCGTCAGTCCTCGGCCAGACCGCTCCACAGGCCGCCCACATGGCCGATGTGGCGTCGCATGAGCGCCTCCGCTCCCGGGCCGTCACCGGCGACCAGCAGGTCGACGAGTTCTCCGTGCTCGCGCGCGCTCGGCATGAGCGCGTCGGTCTCCGCGAGATGCACGAGACCCACGAGCCGGGTCTGCTGACGCAGCTCGCGCACGACGTCGACGAGCTTCGCGTTGCCGGTCGCCTCGAGGATGCGCAGGTGGAACGCGGTGTCGGACTCGAGATACTCCTCGAACCGGCCCTCCTGCGCGGCCTGCATGATCCTCGCGGCGAGCGCGCGCAGCTCCTGCTCGAGCTCGGGGCCGACGTTCCCGGCGACGATGCGCATCGGCGGCGCCTCGAGCAGGATCCGCACGTCGCTGAGCTGGCGCAGCTCGTCGGCGGAGACCTCTGTGACCTGGAAGCCGCGATTGCGGATCGGCTGCAGGAACCCCCGCCGGGCCAGGTTCAGCATCGCCTCGCGGACCGGTGTCGCGCTCACGCCGAAGTCGCCCGCGAGCGTCGGGACGGTGAGAACCTCGCCCGGGAGGGACTCCCCCGACACGATGCGCGCCGCGATCGTGCGCTCGACCTGCTCGCGCAGACTCTCGGCCGGAACAAGGATCCCCGTGGCCGCGTTCATGCCACGCCCTGGTAGTACAGCGTCATACGGCACATAGTAGACCCCGGTCCACCCCGGGTCATGTCATCATTGGCCATCGGTTTTCCGCACCCGAAACGAGGCCGCCATGCCGATCGAGTTCGCATCGTCGCCGCGCTCCACCGTGGGGCTGGAGTGGGAACTCATGCTGGCGGACCCTGCCACCGGCGATCTCGTCGGCCGCGCCCCCGAGCTGCTGCACGTGCTGGAGACGGCGAGCGCGGACGAGCGGCACACCGTCACCGGCGAGCTGCTGACCAACACGATCGAGGTGACGAGCGGGATCGGATCCGATGTCGCCGCGGCCGTGGGCGACATCGCGGCCGCGATCGCCGCGGTCCGGCGGGCCACGGATCCGGCCGGCATCGAACTGCTCTCCGCGGGCAGTCACCCGTTCGCGCAGTGGTACGACCAGGAGGTCACCGACAAGACCCGCTACCACTCGCTCATCGACAAGACGCAGTGGTGGGGCCGGAACATGATGATCTGGGGCATCCACGTGCACGTCGGCGTGGAGGACAGGGACAAGGCGCTGCCGATCATCGGGGCGCTCACCTCCTATCTCCCCCATCTGCAGGCCCTCGCCGCGTCGAGCCCGTTCTGGGCCGGGGAGCGCACGGGCTACGCGTCCAACCGCGCGCTGGTCTTCCAGCAGCTGCCGACGGCGGGACTGCCCTGGCCGCTGCCCGACTGGGCGGCGTACGAGTCCTACCTCGAGGACATGGTGCGCACCGGCGTGATGGCAGACGCCACCGAGGTGCGCTGGGACATCCGCCCCGCCCCGCGCTGGGGTACGGTCGAGGTCCGCGCGTGCGACGGCATGTCGACGCTGTCCGAACTCGCGGCGGTCGCCGCCCTCACCCAGGTCCTGGTCGAGTCGTTCTCCCGCGACCTCGACGAACACCGTCCGCTGCGGGTGCTGCCGCCCTGGTTCCACCGCGAGAACAAATGGCGGGCGGCGCGCTACGGGCTCGACGCCCAGGTGATCGTCGCGGCCGACGGCACCCAGTGCTCGGTGCGCGACCACCTGGCCGAGACGCTGGAGCGCCTGGCGCCGGTGGCCGCGGACCTGCGCTGCACCTCGGAGTTCGCCCGCGTCGGTGACATCCTGCGCGACGGCGCCAGCTACCAGCGGCAGCTGGCCGTCGCGGACGCGCACGACGGCGATCTGCACGCGGTCGTCGAGCACCTCATCCGGGAGTTCCGGTCCGGGCCCGAGACGCTCTGAGCGGATCCGGTCTCGGCGGCAGCATGACGCCGGCACGCCCTTGCACCGGCGCGTCCGTGGAATGCTGTGAGCATCCGGAAGGAGAGAGACGACGATGGCCGACGACACCCGCACCGCCGCTGAACGCCCCGAGGTGACCGAGGTCCGCGAGTCGGGCCGCACGACGGTTCTGGTGATCGGCGGCGGGATCAACGGGATCTCGACGTTCCGCGACCTGGCGCTGCAGGGCGTCGACGTGGTGCTCGTCGAGCGCGGCGACTTCGCCTCCGGCGCCTCGTCCGCATCGAGCCACATGATCCACGGCGGCATCCGGTACCTCGAGAACGGCGAGTTCCGTCTCGTGAAGGAGTCGGTCACCGAGCGCAACGGCCTCATCCGCATCGCCCCGCACTACGTGAAGCCGCTCGAGACGACGATCCCGATCTACTCCACGTTCTCCGGGATCCTCGCCGCGCCGCTGCGCTTCCTCCGGCACCGGTCCACCAAGCCGCAGGAGCGCGGGGCCGTCCTCATCAAGGTCGGCCTCACCATCTACGACCTGTTCTCCCGCGCCGGCGGCACCGTGCCGAGGCATCGCTTCGTCGGGCGGAAGAAGTCCCTGGCGGCGCTGCCCGCGCTCGACCCGCGGATCGCCTACACGGCGACGTACTACGACGCCTCCATGCACGACCCGGAGCGGCTCGCCCTGGACGTGCTGCAGGACGGGCGGGACGCGCACCCCGGCGCGCACGCGCTGAACTACGTCGAGGCGATCGGCCGCGACGGCGAGGCGGTCCTCGTGCGCGACCGCGAGAGCGGCGCCGAGTTCGCGATCGCGGCCGACGTCGTGGTGAACACGTCCGGCCCGTGGACCGACCTCACCAACGAGAGGCTGGGCGGGCTGACCCGCTTCATGGGCGGCACGAAGGGCTCGCACATCGTGCTGGACAACCCCGAGCTGCTGGCCGCGACCGCGGGCCGGGAGATCTTCTTCGAGCACTCCGACGGCAGGATCGTGCTGATCTACCCCCTGAAGGGCCGCGTACTCGTCGGCACGACCGACATCGATGCGGATCCTCGCGAGGTGCCGCTGTGCACCGAGAAGGAGGTCGACTACTTCTTCGCCCTCGTGCGCCACGTGTTCCCGGGCATCCCCGTGCACCGCGATCAGATCGTGTACCGGTTCAGCGGGATCCGTCCGCTCCCCCGGCACGAGGACACCGCGCCCGGCTTCGTCTCCCGCGACTACCGGATCGAGGTGGACTCCCGCCGCGCGGTGCCGCACCTCAGCCTGGTCGGCGGCAAGTGGACGACGTTCCGTGCGCTCGGCGAGACGATGTCCGACCGGATCCTCGGCATCCTGGGGCGCACCCGCGTGGTGTCCACGGCCGGCCGGGCGATCGGCGGCGGCCGGGACTACCCGGTCGGAGACGCCGCCCGGGCGACCTGGATCGCACAGCACCTGGGCGGCGCGGGCGAGCGCGCCGAGACGCTGCTGGTCCGCTACGGGACGCGCGCGGCCGACGTCTGGCGGCACGTGGAGCAGGGGCCGGACGCGCCGCTCGCCGGCGGCGACCTGTCCACCCGCGAGCTGGAGTGGATGGTCGAGAACGAACTCGTCGTCCGCCTCGAGGACGTCATCCTGCGCCGCACCGACCTCGCGTTCACCGGCGCGGTGAGCGAGCGGTTCCTCGAGGAGATCGCGGACGCTCTCGGGCCGCTGCTCGGCTGGGATCCGGCCCGGGTCGCGCGCGAGGTCGAATCCACCAGGGATCTGCTCGACACCCGGCACGGACTCTCCCTCGCGGCGTCCGCCCGTCGCTAGCCTGAACGACGCACCCGTCGCGTCACGGGCGGACTGCTCTTCGAAGGAGAACAGCACATGGCCGACCACATCCTCGCCATCGACCAGGGCACGACCTCGAGCCGCGCCATCGTGTTCGACCGTGCGGGCCGCATCGTCTCGACCGGGCAGAAGGAGCACCGGCAGATCCTGCCGAAGGCGGGCTGGGTCGAGCACGACGCCGCGGAGATCTGGGCCAACGTGCAGGAGGTCATCGGCCTCGCCCTGACCCGCGCGCATCTCACCCGGCACGACATCGCCGCGGTCGGGATCACCAACCAGCGCGAGACCGCGGTGGTCTGGGACCGGACCACCGGAGAGCCCGTGCACAACGCGATCGTCTGGCAGGACACCCGCACCCAGGAGATCGTCGACCGGCTCGCGGCCGGCGGTGGCGTCGAGCGGTACAAGCCGATCGTCGGGCTGCCGCTCGCGACCTACTTCTCCGGCACGAAGATCGCCTGGATCCTGGAGAACGTCGAGGGCGCGCGGGCCAGGGCCGAGGCCGGGGACCTGCTCTTCGGCACCACCGACACCTGGGTGCTCTGGAACCTCACCGGCGGCGCGCAGGGCGGGGTGCACGCGACCGACGTGACGAACGCCTCGCGGACCATGTTCATGGATCTGGAGACACTCGAGTGGCGCGACGACATCCTCGCGGACTTCGGCGTGCCGCGCGCGATGATGCCCGCGATCCGATCCTCCTCCGAGATCTACGGCACCGCGGAGGACTCCTCGCTGCTGCGGCAGACCCCGATCGCGGGGATCCTCGGCGATCAGCAGGCGGCGACCTTCGGCCAGGCCGCGTTCGACGCCGGCGACAGCAAGAACACCTACGGCACGGGCTGCTTCCTCATCGTCAACACGGGCGAGCAGATCATCCACTCCGCGAACGGCCTGCTCACCACGGTCGGCTACAAGCTCGGCGACGGTCCGACGCACTACGCGCTCGAGGGCTCGATCGCGGTGACCGGATCCCTCATCCAGTGGCTGCGCGACCAGCTCGGCATCATCGAGTCGGCCGGCCAGGTGGAGGAGCTCGCCCGACAGGTCGACGACAACGGCGGCGTGTACATCGTCCCCGCGTTCTCCGGCCTGTTCGCGCCGTACTGGCGGCCGGACGCGCGCGGTGCGATCGTCGGCCTCACCCGGTTCGCGAACAAGGGCCACCTCGCCCGGGCAGCCCTCGAGGCCGTGGCGTTCCAGACCCGGGACGTGCTCGACGCGGTCAACGCCGACACCGGCGTCGAGCTCGGCGAGCTCAAGGTCGACGGCGGCATGGTCGCGAACGACGCGCTCATGCAGTTCCAGGCCGACGTGCTGGGCGTGCCGGTCGTCCGCCCGCGGGTCGCCGAGACGACCGCGCTCGGCGCGGCGTACGCGGCCGGGCTCGCCGTCGGGTTCTGGTCGGGCCTGGACGACCTCTCGGCCAACTGGCAGGAGGACCGCCGCTGGGAGCCGACGATGGACGCCGCCGAGCGCGACCGCCAGCTGCGGCTGTGGCGCAAGGCGGTCACCAAGTCCATGGACTGGGTCGACGACGACGTGCGCTGACCGCCCGAGACACGGAAAGGCGGGCCCGGAGGATCCCTGCGGGCCCGCCTTCGACGTTCGAGGACTAAACGCTCAGCGTCGCCTTCACGGGAGCGCTGCGGTGCAGGTCGGCGCCGAACGCCACGAGCTGGAACTGCCGGCCGGCGGCCGGATCCACTGCCTCCGCGAAGAACACGTCCCGATGCACCCGGCCCAGCCAGGTCGTACCGGAATCGCCGATCTGCAGCACGTCGTACCCGAGCGCGTCGGACTGAAGGTCCCACCCGAAGCTGAGATGGCGCCTCCCGTTGCCGGCATCGCCTGCGTCCGCGACCTGGAAGGCCGTGGGCAGCGCCGGCTTGAGCGGCTTGCCTGCGGCGCGGAGCGACACCCTCCCCAGGTGTCCGTCGCCGGCGGTGCGCAGGGAGATCCGCGCGATGCGCCGCCCCAGGACGTCGACCTCGCCCGTCCACGTGTCCCAGGTGGACGCGTCCGACTTCGACAGCGCATGCCAGTCGATCCCGGACGGCGCGTCCTGCCAGGTGATCCCGACCTCGATCGCCTGCAGCCCCTGCGCGCGGATGTCGACGGCCATCGCCTTCTGAGTCGTCAGGTCCGTCTTGAACAGGTGGATCACCCCTCCGCCGTGCAGGGCGAGGCTGTGCCCGCTGCCGAAGCTGACCGACTCGTCCAGGGTGACGGCGAGGCCCTCCTCGGTCCAGAACTGCCAGGTGAGCGCCCGGTCGGCGCAGCCCATGTTGTCCCAGCCGGTCTCCCGCACCTTCGCACCGTCGAGGAAGAACGACGATCCGACGCCCACGTTGAAGTCCGTCGCGATCGGCAGCTCGCCGTACGGGGAGCGCTCGGCGATCCAGTGCGCGATGCCGTCCCACTGCCGGTAGTTCAGCGTGTCGGTGCGATACGGGGGCGTGCGCGGCTCGAGCCGCCCCGAGGACACCGGGTTGCCTGTCGGGCCGGACCAGAAGCGCTGCTCGAGGTCGCGGTAGGTGCTGCGCCCCTCGACCGTCGAGGTCGTGCCGTTCCACGATCCGTTCAGCCAGATCTGCGAGTCCACGAACAGGGCGACGGAGGTCGGCGCGGGCTTTCCCGGGCCGGCGACGCTGCCGAAGTCCTCCTCGGGGCGGAACCCGCCCTTCTGGTGCTCAACGCCCGCGAACCCGACCTTGCGCGGGTCGTGACCTGCCGCCACGGCCGAGGCGGCGCTCTTCGAGAGGTCGCGGTCCGCGCCGCCGGTGGTCGCCTGCCACCAGTAGTTCATGAAGATCGAGTCGTACATCGGTGCGTCCGCCGTGCCGAGCCAGCGCAGGTTGTTCGCACTGAGCCGGTTCTCGTATGTGACGAAGCCCTTGTCGAAGTCCGCGGAGTCGTAGCCCTGCAGATAGAAGTCCGGATCCGTGCGCTTGAGGTAGCGCAGGAAGTCCTTGAAGGTCGCGATCTGCGCCGCGCTGACACTGCCCTCCTGGTTGATGAACAGCCCGTCGAACCCGAAGTACTTGCGGATCTCGATCATCTTGTCCGCCACCGGGAAGGATCCGTCACCGTTCTGCACGAGGAACGCGTCGAACGCGACGGGACGGGGCCAGAACCACCCGCCGATCGACAGCGCGCCGTTCTTGTGCGCCGCCTCGGTCCAGCCGGGGTTCGGGATGTCGATGACGCCGTACGGACGCCCGGGCGCGCGCTTGCCGTCGATCATCTCGATCGGCGCGGACCCCTTGACCTGACCGTGCCAGGTCCCCCAGATGTCGATGTACGGCCAGAACCGCTGCGTGTACACCTGCGGCTCCAGGCCGATCGGCTGGTTGTGGCCCTCGTAGATGCTGCCGGCGTCGTCGATCGTCAGCGTGGACAGCTGGACGGCCGGATCGAGGTCCGGGTGGGCCTGGGTTGCGGCGAACGGCGCGATACGCGTCGCCCGTGGGATCAGGCAGCGCAGGTGCCGCGCCCACGGTGTCTGCGCCGGGTCGAAGGCGAGCAGGTCGTCGGCCGCCCAGCCGAACGTGTACGGGCCGGGAGGCGTGCCCCCGGAAGCCGGCACGGGCGCGGCTCCGCCGGCTGCCGCGGCGGTCCCCCCGACCACCGCACGCGTCGTCGTCGCGCCGTAGGCCGCGCCCGGGCTGCCCGCGAGGAGCGCCGTGAGCCCCACGCCTCCGACGGTCAGGAATGTTCTGCGATCGATCTCGGTCATGTGCACCCTCCAGATTGCGCGTCATTGCGATACCGGCCCGCACCCCGAGAGGCACGGACACGCGCCCAGGCTATAACGCTTTAGTGCACGAATACGAACATTTCCGAAACATGTCGATGTCGCGTGCCGCGCGACGCCGTCACCGCGTCGTCGCGCGAGAAACCAGATCCGGAATGAAACATCGTTCCTGAACGGGTGTCTCACGCCGGAAGTGATTTCTCGGCATCTTCGGGGCGTTCTCCCTCGCGCGGACGGGGCGCCGTCAGGACCCGGATCCCCATTCGGCGGGGATCGCGGTTCCGCCTCCGCCCTCCGTCGTCGCGCCGCCGTCCACGCTCATCCGGGTGAGCGGGGTGGGGCTGCGCACGCTGTTCTCCACGGCGAAGGTCGCCTTGTTCGGCAGGTATTTGTTCTCCGCGATGTCCATGATCTCGCCGTTCTGATCGAACGTCGTCCGGCAGACGCGCAGCAGCGGGCTGCCCACCTCGACCTCGAGCCATCGCGCCTCGAGCGGACCGGCGGCGACCGCATCGATCACGTTGCGGGCGCGGGTGGGGTGGATCCCGTGGCCGCGCAGCGTCTGGTAGACGCCGTCCACCTCGAGGTCGGCGGCCAGCAGATACCGGCCGGCGGCGGGCACGTACGCGCCCCGCTCGATCATCACCGGCTCCCCGTCCAGCAGCCGGAGCCGCACGACCGCGACGACCGGACTGTCCTCCTCGACGTGCAGCTGACGGGCCAGATCCCCGTCCGCAAGCCGGCGCGTCACCTCGATGACCTTCTGGCCGGGCACCCTGCCGATCTCCTCCGCCCACTCGGTGAACGAGATGAAGGTCTCGAACGACTGGGAGCGGGCCGCGCGCTGCACCCGCGGCGGGGCGCCGCGGGTGCCGAACACGAGCCCCTCGGACCGCAGCTGGGCGAGCGCCTGCCGCACGGGGCCGCGGGAGATGCCGAACTCGGCCACGAGCGCCTGCTCGGTCGGCAGCCGCTCCCCCTCCTTCCAGACGCCGGACCGGATCCGATCCACCAGCGCGTCGTAGAGCTGGCTGTACAGCGGCGGGGTGCTGGTCACAGCACCACCCTAGCCGGGGGGTCTGCGGCCTCCGCACGCGGCGCCGCGGGCGCGAACGGGATCATCCGTTCAGCACCCGCAGCGCCTCGGCGTGCAGCTCGCGAGTCGCAGCCGCCACGCAGGTCAGCCGCGTCGTCGTCGTGATCGGTCCGCCGAAGCCGTCCGTGACGACGCCACCCGCTCCTTCGATGATCGGGACGAACGGACAGATGTCGTACGGCCCGACGGTGCCGCTCTCGACGGCCAGGTCGACAGCGCCCGAGGCGAGCCTGCCCACCCCGTACGCGGCCGCCCCGAACACCCGCCAGGCGGTCCGCCGGTTGAGCGCCTCGCGCCCGGCGCGGTGCTCCTCCAGCACCACCTCGGGGTTGCTCCACGACACGGTCGAGCCGTCCAGCCTGGTCCGTCCGCTCGTCCGCACCGTCCTCCCGTTGTGCCGCGTCGGAAGCCCGTCCACGCCGATCCAGCGATCATCGGTCGACGAGGCGTCGATCAGCCCGATCACGGGACGGCCCCGGTGGCAGAGCGCGATCAGCGTGGTGAACACCGGGATCCCGACCACGAATGACTTGGTGCCGTCGATCGGATCCATGATCCAGGTGAACTCGGCGTCGGGATTCTCGGCGTGGAACTCCTCCCCGATGATCCCGTGATGCGGATAGCGGGTGCGGATCATGGCTCGCAGAGCACCCTCCACGCCACGGTCGAACTCTGTGACCGGGCTGGCGTCCTCCTTCGTCTCGAAACGACCGCTTTCGTGCCGTCCCGAGAGGAAGGACCGGGCGGCGTCCGCGAGTTGCTCGATGAATTCGACGAACTCGTGGCGCTCGGGGTGATCCGCGAAAGACATGTCGGGCGGCTCCTCAGCGGGTCTTCCAGAGAGTGAGGAAGTCCTCGCGTCCCTTGTCGTCCGAAGCCGAGTGGATGTCCACGAGCTTGAGCGACGAGAGCTTCGGGAGGAACTCGACGAGCTTGCTCACGTCGATGTCGCTGCGCACCGGCCGGCGGAACGCCTGCACCAGCAGCTGCTCCTGGGTCTTCTTCGCGAGGATCGTGTCGATCACCCGCTTGCCGCCGTCGAGGTGCGCAGAGCCCTTGATCAGGATCGCGCGGTCCTGCTCCTGGAAGGTGCCGTCCTTGGGGTAGACGATCTTGACGCCGGCCTGGCCGCCCGCGATGTACGGCGCGATGTTCGACTCGTAGCCGATGCCCACCGCGTACTCGCCGTTGGCCACACCCGGGTAGACGTCGCCCGAGTTCGCCGCGACCTTGAGGTTGGCGGAGAGCTTCTGGAAGCCGTCCTTGCCGAGCACCTTGTACGCCCCGTAGAGCGCGGTGAGCGCGGTGGTGGACTGCTGCGGGTCGGCGACGATGATCTTGCCCTTCCACTTCGCGTCCGTCAGGTCCGACCACTTCGCCGGGGCCGCGCCGCCCGGGATCTGGTCGATGTTGACCATGAGGGCGACGATGTGCGTGTTCGTCGGGATCCAGCGGTCCTTCGGGTCGAGGATGTCCTTCGGAATCGCCGATTCCTCGGACGACTTGTAGGGCTCGATCATGTCCGCGTACGCACCGAGCACGTCGGCGGGAGCGGAGTAGAAGACGTCGGCGCTGTTCTTGCCCGCCTCGGACTTGATCCGCTGGAGCAGGGGTCCGGAGCTGCCGGTGACGGCCTCGACCTTGAGCGAAGGGCTCACCGCCGCGGCGGCCTTGACCACCACGCCGACCGTCGTCGCGTTGTTGGAGCTGTACATGACCGCCGAGGTGGCCGTGTTCGCCGGGGCGGTCGCACTCGCGGACGGCGACGCGGTCTTCTCACCTCCGCTGCAGCCGGCGAGGATCAGCGCGGCCGCGACGGCGACCACGGCACTGGACACGGCGATTCCGCGTCGTTTCATGACGGACCTTTCTCAGTACTTCGTTGTATTCGGGAGGGTGATCAGTTGAAGAGCGGGATCTTGAAGACCTTGGTGGCGATGAGGATCGGGACGATCGCGAGAAGGGTGAGGACGAGGCCGTAGGCCGCCGCCTCCCCGTTGAGGCCGCTGCCGATCAGCTGGAACACCTTGATCGTGATGGTCTCCTTGCCGGCCGAGTACACCACCAGGGAGCCGGAGAGCTCGGCGATCATGGTCGTCCAGGTGAGCACCACCGCGGCCGCGATCCCGGGCACCATCAGCGGGAGCACGACGTTGAGGAACGAGCGGAACGGCGGGACGCCGAGGCTGACCGACGCGTCCTCGAGCGAGTCCGGAATCGAATGAAGCGTGGCAGAGGCGTTGCGCACGCCGTGCGGCAGTCGCCGGATCACGAGCACGAGCACGATGATGGCGCTCGATCCGGAGAGGACGAGCGGTCCGCTGCCGAACGCGTTGATCATGCCGATGCCCAGCACGGTGCCGGAGAGCGCCATCGGCAGCATGATCAGGAAGTCCAGAGCCGGGGTGAGCAGGTTCTTCTTCTTCACGATCACGACGCTCACGACGACGCTCACGATCACGCCGATGAGGCAGGCGACCGCTCCGAACACGACGGTGTTCAGGATCGGCTGCGGCTCGCTGCTCAGAACGTCGACGACGTTGTCGGTGGAGAACTCGCCCCATCTCAGCACCGGGCCGAAGCTCTTCGTGAACGCGATCACGACGACCATCACCATGGGCAGCGTCGAGGCCGTCAGCAGGATCGTCGCGATGATCGCGAGGATCGCGCCGCCGAATCCGCGCAGCCGCACCGGGACCCAGGAGCGGCCCTGCACCATCTCGTAGCCGCGCCGTCCGACCGTGATCCGCTGCACGAAGAGCACGAGCGCGACGATCCCGATCGACACGGTCGCGAGCGTGGACTGCATCATCGGGTCGCCGCCGGTCTCCGCGAGGAACGCCCGGTAGGTCAGCGGGGCGAGCAGCTTCACGTCTCCTCCGATGATCGACGAGGTGGCGAAGTTGCAGACCGACAGGGTGAACACGAGGATCGACGTCGATGCCACGGCCGGCAGGATCGTGGGGATCATGACCTTCAGCCGCGCCGACAGCGGCGAGGACCCGAGGCTCATCGCCGCCTCCTCCAGCTGCGAGTCGAAACTCTTCAGCGCGGCGAGCGTGCCGAGGTAGACGTACGTGTAGTACAGCAGCGGGAGGATGAGGATGAGTCCCGTCCAGCCGTAGAGCGTCGGCAAGGTGACGCCGAACGCCTGCCGCACGAGTCGGGTGAGGAATCCGTTGTTGCCGAGCAGCATGAGCCAGGCCTGCGCGACGATCACCTCGGGGACGAGGAGTGCCGTGATCGGCAGCACCGCGACGATCGACTTCACCCAGAAGCTGTAGCGGGCGGTGAAGTACGCCAGGAAGACGCCGATCGCGGTCGCGATGGCGGTGACGATGAACGCGAGCAGCAGCGTGTTCCCGACCGCTTGCAGATCATCGCGGCTGCGGAAGAACTGCGCCCAGCCGCCGAGGCCGCCACCGGCGAACGAGCCGATCAGCACCGTCGCGATGGGCCAGACCACGAATCCGAGCACGAGCAGCAGGGCCAGCCCGGTGAGGATCGACCAGGGCGAGAAGCGCAGGCCGCGCCGTTCCTGCGGGATCAGATAGGCCTTCGTGCCGGTGTCGACGGCGCTCACGAGGCCATCACCAGGGTGTTCTGCACCGGGAAGAGAACCGTGACCCGGTCGCCGCCGGCGAAACCGGGCGCTGACGCCGGCTCCGACGTCTCGATCACGCTGCCGTCTGCGAGGCGCACGCGGTGCTGCTGCCGGTGGCCGAGGTACTGCTGGCGGATGACCTCGCCGGCGATCGGAGTGACCGTGGCGTCGTGAGACCCGCCCTCGACCGCGAGTCGCAGATGCTCGGGCCGAGCGATCGCGAACGCCTCCCCGGCGGCGAGTTCGGTGCGCCGCACGCCGCGCAGCTCCGTACCGCCCAGCATCACCGCGACGTGTTCGCCGGTCGCGTGGACGGCGTCCTGCGACACCGACACGGGCAGCACGTTCGCGGCACCGATGAAGTCCGCCGCGTAGCTCGACACCGGGGAGCGATAGATCTCGGTCGGCGACCCGAGCTGCTCGATCGTGCCGCTGCGGAACAGGGCGATCCGGTCGGAGAGAGCAAGGGCCTCCTCCTGATCGTGCGTGACGAAGACCGTGGTGATCCCGAGCTCGCGCTGCAGGTCGGCGATCGACTCCCGGATCTGCAGCCGGAGCTTCGTGTCCAGCGCGGAGAGCGGCTCGTCCATCAGAAGCACGCTCGGGCGGATGACGAGGGCTCGGGCGAGCGCGACGCGCTGGCGCTGGCCGCCGGAGAGCGCCCCCGGGTGACGGTCCGCGAAACCCGCCATCCCGACGCGCTCGAGCGCCTCCGCGACCCGCCCGGGGACCTCGCGGCGAGGTACGCGCCGCGCCTTCAGCCCGTACGCCACGTTCGCCTTCACCGTCAGGTGGGGGAAGAGCGCGTAGTCCTGGAACATCATGCCGATGTTCCGGCGGTGGGTGGGGATCCCGGTCACGTCCCTGTCGCCGAACGAGATGCGTCCGCGCGCCGGCGCGATGAACCCGGCGATCGACCGCAGCAGAGTCGTCTTGCCGCACCCCGAGGGACCGAGCAGCGTGAAGAACTCCCCGTTCTCGATCGTGAGATCGAGGTCGGAGATCACGGTGTTGTCGCCGTACGTGATCGCGAGTCCGTCGATGTGGATGGAGGTCATCGATTCCTTCTCTCAGCGGCATTGCTGGGTTCGAGCGTCCTCTCAACCTAGCGAGGCGGATCACAAGTTGTCAAGACTTCTTTTCGACCCCGGCGAGGCGACGGCCCGGCATGCCGAACGGGCAGATTCGGCCAGAATTGCCCAGGAATACGGCTCGCTGAAGCCACTGAGAGCCCCACGAGCATCGCGCGATCGCCGTCGAGACCAAATCACCCATCGGGCATGTCACACAGTAGTAATGACTTTTCGATCCTCGGCGGGGCAGCAGCCTCCCCCGCACTGCCCGCCCGGACAGACGGAGGCGGGCCCGGAGGATTCCTCCGGGCCCGCCGTGTTCCGTGCGTCAGTTCTTGCCGAAGAGCTTCTGGATCTCGGCCATGTCCGCCTCGGTGGGCGCAGGGCGGCCGCCGAGGCCGAAGCCGGATCCGGTGGCCTCCTGGCTGGTCGCGAGGCCCGCGTTCTCCGCGGCGCGCTTGGCCGGGTTGCCCGAGCGGGACCCCGAGCTCTTCCCCTTCTTGCCGCGCTTCGACGACGCGCCGGGGCGGCCCATGCCGGGCACCGGTCCCATTCCGGGGATGTTCGGGGTGCCGCCGCGCGCGACGGTCTTCATCATCTTCGCGGCCTGCTCGAAGCGCTGCACGAGCTGGTTGACGTCGGTCACGGTCATGCCGGATCCGCGTGCGATGCGCAGGCGGCGGGAGCCGTTGAGCACCTTCGGGTTGCGCCGCTCGCCCGGGGTCATCGAGCGGATGATCGCCTCGGTGCGGTCGATCTCGCGCTCGTCGAAGTCCTCGAGCTGCTGCTTCATCTGGCCCATGCCCGGGAGCATCCCGAGCATCTTCTTCATCGAGCCCATCTTCTTCAGCTGCTGCATCTGGTCGAGGAAGTCCTCGAGCGTGAAGGTCTCGGTGGCGAGCTTCTCGGCGACCTTGAGCGCTTCGGCCTCGTCGAAGGCCTGCTGCGCCTGCTCGATGAGGGTGAGGATGTCGCCGAGGTCGAGGATCCGGCTGGCCATGCGGTCCGGGTGGAACGGCTCGAGGGCGTCGAGGGTCTCCCCCGTCGACGCGAACATGATCGGCCGGCCGGTGATCGACGCGACGGACAGCGCCGCGCCGCCGCGGGCGTCGCCGTCGAGCTTGGAGAGCACGACGCCGGTGAAGTCCACCCCGTCCTGGAACGCCTTCGCCGTGTTCACGGCGTCCTGGCCGATCATCGCGTCGATGACGAAGAGGACCTCGTCCGGGTTCGTCGCGGCGCGGATGTCGGCGGCCTGCTTCATCATCTCGGCGTCGACGCCGAGGCGGCCGGCGGTGTCGATGATGACGACGTCGTGCTGCTGGCGGCGGGCGTGCTCGACGCCGTCGCGGGCGACGCGGACCGGGTCGCCGACGCCGTTGCCGGGCTCGGGCGCGTAGATCGTGGCGCCCGCCTGCTCGGCGACGACCTGGAGCTGGTTCACGGCGTTCGGGCGCTGCAGGTCGGCGGCGACGAGCAACGGCGTGTGCCCCTCGCCCTGCAGCTGCCGGGCGAGCTTGCCGGCGAAGGTCGTCTTTCCGGATCCCTGCAGACCCGCGAGCATGATGACGGTCGGCGGGTTCTTCGCGAATTCGAGGCGGCGCTGCTCGCCGCCGAGGATCGCGATGAGCTCCTCGTTGACGATCTGCACGACCTGCTGCGCCGGGTTCAGCGCGCGGTTGACCTCGTCGCCGAGCGCCCGCTCGCGGACCTTCGCGGTGAAGTCCTTGACGACGGGGAGCGCGACGTCGGCGTCGAGCAGGGCGCGCCGGATCTCCCGGACGGTCCCGTCGACGTCGGAGGCCGACAGCTTGCCCTTCGTGCGCAGATTGCGGAAGGTCTCGGTGAGCCGATCGGAGAGGGTGCCAAAAGTAGCCATGGTGCCCCCGATTCTACGCGACGTCGACCCTGCGTCCTGTTCCTGGACGACGCCCTCGTGGCGACTGTGCTACGGTTCCGACCGACCACACGGGAGCCCTCGCAAGGGCTGAGATCGGGCTGACGCGGCCTGCGACCGTCGAACCTGTCCGGGTAATGCCGGCGAAGGAAGTGAGCAGCCCATGGGCGACCTGTACGCAACCCATTCCCTGGCCTACGCGGAGGACCCCGAACACGGGATCCGCGTGCCGGTCACCGAGATCGCGCTGGACGACTCGCCGGGCGGCGAGCCGAACCCGCCGCTGCGGGTGTACCGCACGGCCGGTCCCGGCAGCGACCCGGTGGTCGGCCTCCCGCCGCTGCGTGCCGAGTGGATCGGCGCGCGCGGCGACACCGAGGGCTACCGCGGACGCGAGCGCGACCTGCTCGACGACGGCCGTTCCGCCGTCCGGCGCGGCGCCGCGTCCGCCGAGTGGAAGGGCGCGAAGCCCGTGCCCCGCCGCGCGCTGGCGGGCCGCACCGTGACGCAGATGCACTACGCGCGCCGCGGCGAGATCACCCCGGAGATGCGGTTCGTCGCGCTGCGCGAGAACTGCCCCGTCGAGCTCGTGCGCAGCGAGCTCGCGGCCGGCCGCGCGATCATCCCCAGCAACATCAACCACCCGGAGGCGGAGCCGATGATCATCGGCCGGGCTTTCCTGGTGAAGATCAACGCCAACATCGGCAACTCCGCCGTGACCAGCTCGATCGCCGAAGAGGTCGACAAGCTGCAGTGGGCGACCCGCTGGGGCGCGGACACGGTCATGGACCTGTCCACGGGCGACGACATCCACACCACGCGCGAGTGGATCATCCGCAACGCCCCGGTCCCGATCGGGACCGTCCCGATCTACCAGGCCCTGGAGAAGGTGAACGGCGAGGCGGACAAGCTGACCTGGGAGATCTTCCGGGACACCGTGATCGAGCAGTGCGAGCAGGGCGTCGACTACATGACGATCCACGCCGGCGTGCTGCTGCGCTACGTCCCCCTCACCGCGGACCGGGTCACCGGGATCGTCTCCCGCGGCGGATCGATCATGGCCGGCTGGTGCCTCGCGCACCACGAGGAGAACTTCCTGTACACGCACTTCGACGAGCTGTGCGAGATCTTCGCCCAGTACGACGTCGCGTTCTCCCTCGGCGACGGCCTGCGCCCCGGTTCGACGGCGGACGCGAACGACGCGGCCCAGTTCGCCGAGCTGGACACCCTCGCCGAGCTGACCAAGCGGGCGTGGACGTACGACGTCCAGGTGATGGTGGAGGGCCCGGGACACATCCCGTTCCACCTGGTCCGGGAGAACATCGAGCGCCAGCAGGAGCTGTGCGACGGCGCCCCGTTCTACACGCTCGGCCCGCTGGTGACCGATGTCGCGCCCGGCTACGACCACATCACCTCCGCGATCGGCGCCACCGAGATCGCCCGCTACGGCACCGCCATGCTCTGCTACGTGACCCCCAAGGAGCACCTCGGCCTGCCGAACAAGGACGACGTCAAGACCGGCGTGATCACGTACAAGATCGCCGCGCACGCCGCCGACCTGGCCAAGGAGCACCCCGGCGCGCACGAGCGCGACGACGCGCTGTCGAAGGCGCGCTTCGAGTTCCGCTGGCGGGACCAGTTCGGGCTGTCGCTGGATCCGCACACGGCCGAGGCCTTCCACGACGAGACCCTGCCCGCCGAGCCGGCCAAGACCGCGCACTTCTGCTCCATGTGCGGCCCGAAGTTCTGCTCCATGCGGATCAGTCAGGACATCCGCAACGAGTTCGGGAGCGCGGACTCCCAGGCGGCGATCGCGCGGATGCACGAGGGGATGCGGGCGAAGAGCAAGGAGTTCCTCGCCTCGGGCGGGGAGGTCTACCTGCCCGATCCGGCCATGCCCGCCCGCTGAGCAGGAGCGGAAACGCCGCCGAGGCCGTGGATCGGAGTTCCCGCGGTCCCGGCGGCGTCCGCGCTCAGCCCCAGTGCAGGTCGGTGATCCGCGGGAGGGCGTGCTGCAGCTGCTCCAGGGGCGAGCCGTGGCCGGCGCCGCTCTCCGCCCAGACCCGCAGCGAGCTCAGCACGGCGACCGCGTATGCGGCGCCCAGCACGTCGGCGCGGATCCGCTCCACGCCGGCGCCCCGTGCCGCCTCGGACAGCGCGGCGGCGAGGCGCCCCTGGCGGAGCGCGGACTCGCGCTGCAGCTCCTCCTCCAGGCCCATCGCCCTGGCGTTGCTGAACGCGAGGGCGAGCGGGTCGGGGGCGATCCCGTGCAGGATCGCGGCGAGCACCGCCTCGACACGAGCGGGATCCGCTCCGGCACCCGGCTCCGCCAGCACCCGCACGGCCGTGCCGATCCGCTCGTCGAGGCCCGACCAGAGCACGTCGCTCTTCGAGGAGAAGTAGTTGAAGAAGCTGGAGCGGCTCACGCCGGCGCGCCGGGAGATGTCGGCGATCGAGGTGTGCTCGTAGCCGTGCTCGAGGAACAGCTCGCAGGCCGCCTCGGCGATGGTCTCGCGGGAGGAGACGCGGGGACGGCCGACGCCACGAGGGGAGCTGGTCATCCCGCCACCGTATCGCGCCGTACCCGCCCGTCGGATCCCGGCCTATTATTGAACGGCATTCAACAACTCGATCAGTAAGGATCGGTCATGCTCGACATCCTGAGGGTGGGCCTGGGCCCCGATTACGTCCCGTACCTCGACGGCTGGGACCTGCAGCGCCGGATCCACGCGGAGGTCGTGGCGGGCGACCGCCCGGACACCCTGCTGCTGCTGGAGCACGAGGCGGTCTACACCGCCGGCAAGCGCACCGAGCCGCAGGAGCGCCCGCAGGACGGCACGCCCGTGGTCGACGTCGACCGCGGCGGCAAGATCACCTGGCACGGCCCGGGCCAGCTCGTCGGCTACCCGATCGTCCGGCTGCCCGAACCCATGGACGTCGTCGCGCACGTGCGCCGTCTCGAGGGCGTGCTGATCGACCTGCTCCGCCCGCTCGGCGTCGACGGCTACCGCGTCGACGGCCGCAGCGGCGTGTGGGTGCGCCGTCCGCTCAGCGAGGACAAGGTCGCCGCGATCGGCGTACGGGTGCAGCAAGGCGTCACCATGCACGGCTTCGCGCTCAACTGCGACAACACGCTCGCGGGCTTCCGCGGGATCATCCCATGCGGCATCACCGACGCCGGGGTCACGACCGTGAGCGAGATCCTCGGCCGCGACGTCTCCCCCGCCGACCTCGTCGACCAGGTCGCCGACGCGTTCACGGCCGAGTACGCGACGGAGGTGGCCGCGTGAGCGCCGCACCCGAGGGACGCAAGCTGCTGCGTCTGGAGATCCGCAACGCGGAGACCCCGATCGAGCGCAAGCCGGAGTGGATCAAGACCAAGGCGAAGATGGGCCCGGAGTACAAGGCCCTGCACTCGCTGGTCAAGGACGAGGGTCTGCACACGGTGTGCCAGGAGGCCGGCTGCCCGAACATCTTCGAGTGCTGGGAGGACAAGGAGGCCACGTTCCTCATCGGCGGCTCGCAGTGCACCCGTCGCTGCGACTTCTGCCAGATCGACACCGGCAAGCCCGACGCCTACGACACCGACGAGCCCCGTCGCGTCGCCGAGAGCGTGCAGCAGATGGGCCTGCGCTACGCGACGGTCACGAGCGTCGCCCGCGACGACCTGCCCGACACCGGCGCCTGGCTGAACGCCGAGACCGTGCGCAAGATCCACGAGCTGAACCCGAACACCGGCGTGGAGCTGCTCGCGAACGAGCACAACGCCGACCCGGACTTCCTCGGCCAGATCTTCGACGCCCGCCCCGAGGTGTTCGCGCACAACGTCGAGACCGTGCCGCGCATCTTCAAGCGGATCCGCCCCGCCTTCAAGTACGAGCGCTCGCTGAACGTGATCACGCAGGGCCACGAGGCCGGCCTGATCACCAAGTCGAACCTCATCCTCGGCATGGGCGAGGAGCCGGAGGAGGTCATCCAGGCGCTGCAGGACCTGCACGACGCCGGCTGCGACATCATCACGATCACGCAGTACCTGCGCCCCACGCCCCGGCACCTGCCGGTGTCGCGCTGGGTCAAGCCCGACGAGTTCGTCGCCTTCAAGGAGGAGGCGGAGCGGATCGGCTTCCTCGGCGTGCTCGCGGGCCCGCTCGTACGCTCCTCGTACCGCGCCGGCCGCCTGTGGGCCCAGTCGATGATCTCGAAGGGCCGGGAGATCCCGCCGCACCTCGCGCACATCGCCGAGAGCGCGAATCTGGGCTTCGCCCAGGCCGTCTAGCCCCGCCCTTTCGGGGTCGTCGAGCGAGCCCCGAGTGCAGCGGGGAGCGAGACGAAACGCGGTTCCCCTCGGGAGGCCGCGTTTCGTCTCGGTCGCCTTCGGCGTCCTCGCGCAACGACCCCGTGGACAGGCGGTCACCTGCGGCGTCCTCGCTCAACGACCCCGTGATCTCGAAGGGCCGGGAGATCCCGCCGCACCTCGCGCACATCGCCGAGAGCGCGAATCTGGGCTTCGCCCAGGCCGTCTAGGCCCGCACTTTCGGGGTCGTTGAGCGAGCCCCGAGCGCAGCGAGGAGCGAGACGAAACGCGGTTCCCTCGGGAGGCCGCGTTTCGTCTCGGTCGCCTTCGGCGTCCTCGCTCAACGACCCCGTGGGCCGGCGGTCATCTGCGGCGTCCTCGCTCAACGACCCTGGAGGGAACGGAACGGATCCCGGTCCGTGTCTCAGTCGGCGCTCATGACCGACAGCACGTTGCCGTCGGAACCGAAGTTCACCAGAAGGACGTCCTCGTTGCCCTCGGCGTCCAGGGCGTACTCCAGCACCGCGAAGGGCTCGCTGCCGCCGTGCTCGTCGACGAGCAGGGTCATGCTCATCAGTCGCAGCGACCGGATGATGTCGACGGCGGCGTCGCCGCTCACGTCGACGAGGTAGTCGACGAGCTCGTCGCCGTACTCCTCCTGCTGCTGCAGGATGTACTCGGTCACCTCGCTGGTGCGGTCGTCGACCTCGGAGAGCATTCCGCGGCGGGCCTTGGCGTCGATCGCCTCGAGGCCGGACACGAAGGCGGCGGCGATGTCGAGCGAGTCCGCGGACACGTCCTCCTGATCGGGCGCGGTCAGGTCCACGGTGAGGGCCTGGTCGCCGAACTCCACGGTCTCGGACCAGAAGATCGATCCGTCGGGTCCCGAGGAGAGCAATCCGAAGAAGTCGTGTTCGATCGCCATAACGCTATAAAACCAGCCTTGTGCGCGTGGCGGTAGTCCGTTGCGCGCGAGGCGCGCTTCGGTTACGAAACGGTGCCGGATCGGTCCCGGATCAGCTGCCGACGAGGGCCTGCACGAACACGTGCGGGGTGAAGCCGGTGAGGTCGTCGATGCCCTCGCCCTGTCCGAGGAGTTTCACCGGGATGCCGGTGCGCTCCTGCACGGCGAGCACGAATCCGCCCTTCGCGGAGCCGTCCAGCTTGGTCAGGACGAGCCCGGTGACGCCGGCGTGCTCGAGGAACGCCTCGGCCTGGATCACGCCGTTCTGGCCCGTCGTGGCGTCGAGGACGAGCAGCACCTCGCTGATCGGCGCCTGCTTCTCGACGACCCGGCGGATCTTCGACAGCTCGTCCATGAGCCCGCCCTTGGTGTGCAGGCGGCCGGCGGTGTCGATGATGACGATCTCGGTGCCCTGGTTCTTCGCGTACTCGATGGTCTGGAACGCGACGGACGCCGGATCCTGTCCGTGCTGCTGCGGGCGGACGATCGCCGCCCCGGCGCGCTGGGCCCAGGTGGCCAGCTGCTCGACGGCGGCGGCGCGGAAGGTGTCCGCGGCGCCGACGACGACCGAGCGCTCGTAGCCGCGGAGGAACTTGGTGAACTTGCCGATCGTGGTGGTCTTGCCGACGCCGTTCACGCCGACGACGAGGACGACCGCGGGGCGCTCGGTGAGCTTGAGCGTGGTGTCGAACTTCGCGAAGTGCTCCTCGAGGGTCTCCCGGAGCATCCGCTGCAGATCCTTCGGATCCGTCGTGCGGTAGCGGTCGACCTTCTCGCGCAGCTCGTCCACGAGGCGCTCGGTGATGTCGGGCCCGAAGTCGGCGGTGAGCAGCGCCGTCTCGAGGTCGTCCCAGGTGTCGTCGTCGATCGTGGGCTTGACGAACATGCCGCGCAGCGCACGACCGAGGGACCAGGACTTCTCCGCCATGCGTCCAGCCTACGGGGACGGACCGGTCGAACCCGGCGTGTTCGCCGACGGCGCGAGGACGCGCGGCTCAGGCGTTCGCCGTGGCACGGTCGCCGACGCGCTGGCCGACCACGGCCGAGACGCCGTCCTGGCGCATGGACACCCCGTACAGGGCGTCCGCGATCTCCATCGTCCGCTTCTGGTGCGTGATCACGAGCAGCTGCGAGCTCGCGCGGAGCTGCTCGAACACCGTCAGCAGGCGCCCGAGGTTGGCGTCGTCGAGCGCCGCCTCCACCTCGTCCAGGATGTAGAAGGGGCTGGGGCGGGCCTTGAAGATCGCGACGAGCAGGGCGACCGCAGCGAGCGACCGCTCGCCGCCGGAGAGCAGCGACAGCCGTTCGATCTTCTTGCCGACGGGGCGCACCGCGACCTCGATGCCCGTGTTCAGCAGGTCGTCGGGGTTGGTCAGCGAGATGCTGCCCGCACCGCCGGGGAACAGCAGTGGGAAGACCTCGCCGAAGGCCTGCCGGGTGTCCTCGAACGCGGCGGCGAAGATCGTCTGCATCCGCTCGTCGAGCTCGGCGATGATCGTCAGCAGGTCCTGCCGCGTCTTGGTGAGATCGGCGAGCTGCTCGGTGAGGAACGCGTGCCGCTGCTCGAGCGCGGCGAACTCCTCGAGCGCGAGCGGGTTGACCCGGCCGAGCTGCGTGAGCTTGCGCTCCGCCTCCTGCAGCCGGCGCTGCTGGATCCGCCGGTCGAAGGCGATCCCGGTCTCCTCGGTCTCCTCCCCGTGCTCGTCGCCGGGATCGCGGGGAACGAGCTGGTCCGGACCGTATTCCGCGATGAGGATGTCTTCGTCGAGCGCGAGCTCGGACTGCACCCGCTCGAGCAGGCTGGTCAGGTGCAGCTTCTTCTCGTGGATCTGCAGCTCGAGCCCGTGCACGCTCTCGGTGAGCCCGGCGAGCCGCTCGCGGATGGACGAGTCCTGGCCGCGCAGCCGGGTGAGCTCCTCGTTCTGCGCGGAGCGCGCGGCCTCCGCCGCCCCGAGGGCGAGCCGGGCCTCGGAGACCGAGCGGTCGATCGAGTCGAGGATCCGCGGGAGCTCCGCGGCGACGCCGGACGCGGTCTCGCGCTGGGCGCGGCGGATCACGGCGCGCCGGGCGGCCTCCGCGGCGGCCTCGCGTTCGCGCTCGCGCTGCCGTTCGAGCGAGGCCACGCGGGTCTGCGCCGCGCGCACCCGCTCGCGGAGCGTCTCGATCCCGAGCCGGGCCTCGAGCTCGGCCTCGCGGGCGGCCTCCAACGCCTCGAGCAGCCCGTCCCGCGCGGAGGCGTCGAGGATCGGGCGCGGTTTGGCCTCGGCCTGCGCCAGGGTGCTCTTCGCGGATTCGGCCTTGGCCTCGGCGTCCGCGACCGTGGACTGCGCCTGCGCGAGCCCGGACTCGAGCCGCTCGCACTCGGCGACCGCGGATTCGTGCTGCACGGTGACGCGGTTGACCTGCTCGGTGTGCGCGGCCAACGCGGCGTCGTGCTCGCGGAGGGTGCGCAGGGCGTCGCGCGACGTGCGTCGCGCGATCTCGAGTGTCTCCGTGCCGTCCTCGCGGGCCTCGCGCAGCGAGTCGACGACGACCCGGACTTCGCTCAGCCGGTCGACGGCGGCGTCGCGCTCGGCGACGAGTTCGAGCCGGGAGCGCTCCCCGCCGGATCCGGTGTGCAGAGTGTGCGCCGTGAGCACGTCGCCGTCCCGGGTGACGATCGTCAGCGGCAGCCCGGACACGGCGGCCGCCGCCGCGTGCGCGGACCGCGCCGCGGCCAGGTCGTCGACGACGAGCACGTGGGCGAGCACGCCGAGCACGCCGGCAGGTGCCGTCACGACGCTCGAGGCCGGGGTGGCCCCGGGGATCCCCGCGTCGGCGACGGCCGCGGCGGATCCCGCGGCGATGACGATGTCGAACGCCCCGACGTCGTCCGTCGTGGACGCGAGCGCGAAGGCGGCCTCGGCGTCGTCGACGAGGACGCCCTCCGCGAGCGGGCCGAGCACGGCGGCGATCGCCGCCTCGAAGCCGGGCTTGACCTGCACCGCGTCCCCGACGAGACCGCGCACGCCGGGACGGCCTTCCTTGACGATCTCGGCGGCGCCGCCGGTGACGGCGATCGCACTGCCCAGCGCGGCGGCCTTCGCGGTGAGCGCCTCGGCCTCGCGCTCGGCGGCGTGCAGCCGTTCGCGCAGTCCCTCGAGCTCGGCCTCCGCGGCGACGACCCGCGCCTGCGCGCGTTCGTACGCCTCGGCGTGCTCAGCGGCGGTGCCCTCGGGGGCCTCGCCCTCCTCGATCCGCTCGCGGGCCTCCGCGGCGTGGCGGCGGCGCTCGTTCGCCGCCTCGAGGGCGTTCTCCTGGCGCAGCACCGCGCCGCGCACCGCGGCGAGAGCCGATGCGGCCGCCTCGGCCTGTCCGCGCAGAGTCGTCAGGCGCATGTCGTGCTCGGAGACGAGCGCGCTCTGCTCGGCGATGTCGACGTCGAGCGCGTCCAGCTCCGCCCGCGCGTGCCCGACCTCGCGCGTCGCCTCCTGCGCGGCGTCCTGGGCGCGGCCGATCCCGGAGGAGATCTCCTCGACCTCGTCCTTCGCCTCGTCGATCGTCGCCTGGGTGACGGTCACCGCGGTCACGGCGGCGTCGTCCTCGTCGGTGCCGAGCAGGGCGAGCCGCTGGTTGGCGAGCGTGAACAGGCCGCGCATGCGCTCCTGCACCTGCTCGAGCCCGAACGCGACGCGACGCGCCTCATCTACGGCGGCGGAGTTCTGCGTGCTCTCCAGCCGGGTGATGTCGGCGCGGATCCGATCCGCCTGCTCGCTCAGCACGACCCGCTCGGCGTGCCGCTCGTGCTCGTTGCGGGTGTGGTCGGCGAGGGCGGAGCGGAGCGCGACGACGTCGTCGGCGAAGATCCGCGCCTTGGCGTCGCGCACCACTGCGGCGATCGTCTGCGCCTCGCGCGCGATCTCGGCCTGACGCCCGAGCGGCTTCAGCTGCCGTCGGATCTCCCCCGCCAGGTCGCTGAGGCGCGTCAGATTGGTCTCCATGGCGTCGAGCTTGCGGAGCGTCTTCTCCTTGCGCCGCCGGTGCTTGAGGATCCCCGCCGCCTCCTCGATGAAGCCGCGGCGGTCCTCGGGCGAGGCCTGCAGCACCGTGTCGAGGCGCCCCTGGCCGACGATGACGTGCATCTCGCGGCCGAGGCCCGAGTCGCTGAGCAGCTCCTGCACGTCGAGCAGGCGGCAGCCCTCGCCGTTGATCGCGTACTCGCTCGAGCCGTTGCGGAACAGCGTGCGGCTGATGGTCACCTCGGCGTACTCGATCGGCAGGGCGCCGTCGCTGTTGTCGATCGTGAGCTGCACCTCGGCGCGGCCGAGGGGCCCGCGGGTCGAGGTGCCGGCGAAGATGACGTCCTCCATCTTGCCGCCGCGGAGGGTCTTCGCGCCCTGCTCCCCCATGACCCAGGCGAGCGCGTCGACGACGTTCGACTTGCCGGATCCGTTCGGGCCGACGATGCACGTCACGCCGGGTTCGAAGGCGAACGTCGTCGGCTGCGCGAAGGACTTGAACCCCTTGAGGGTCAGGCTCTTCAGGTGCATGGGCACGCCCGACGTCCGACTGAATTCACGGCGTCTACGCTATCGCGCCCGTCCGGCCCTCCCTGGGGGAAACGCCCGGAGTCCAGGGATTTCTGAGTGACACCTTGACGTCTCCTATGAGCCTGGGCTAGCGTGACAACTCCGAGCCGAGAGAGGAGGTTGCCGAAAATGATGACTCGCGCTGATGTCACCCCGTTCCGTGGGTCCGCTGCGTACTCGGCGACTTCCGCCGGCGTCTTCGTGGTTCTCGCCGCGTAGACCGCACGCACTCCCCCTCGCCCCGGCCTGAGGCCGGCCCGACGCTTCGAGCGTCCGCGATCCGATCCGCCCTTCGGCGTCGATCGGCCGATCGCCTGCACGATCCGATCCCCTGAGATCCGGATCCGAATCCCCACACCCGTGACGCGCCGCGGCGTCCCATCCGGGCGACCGCGTCGTGGACCGAAACCGCCTTTCCGGCACGACCAACGAAAGCGAATCACCGTGAACACCGCATTGCACGCTTCGCACTCCACCGAGTCGAAGCACCTGTCCCTCCAACTCCCCCGCGAGGAGGAGCTCCGTCGCCTGTCGCTCACCGAGCGCCTGGCCCTCCGTGTCGCCCTGCATCTGATCGTGCGGGCAGGCTCCGCCGAGCGCACCGTCGAGCGCGCACAGCGCGCCGAGACCGCCGCCCACGTGCTCGCCGAGCACGAGGCGCAGCGGATCCAGCACTCGGCCCTCCGGCCCCTGCTCTGATCGGCGCCCGACATGGACGACACGACGATCCCGCTGTCTGCCGGCGCGACCCAGCGTCCGCCCGTGCTCCCCGCACGGGCGGACGCGGGGCCGTCGGCCTCACGCCTGGCTCGCGCGCGCCTCTTTCGAGACGGAGCGGAACACGCTGAACGTCCCGAGCGCGACGAAGAGCAGCGAGAACGCGATGCTCGACCCGTAGCCGGACCACATGTCGGGATTGTCGAAGACGTTCAGGAAGAACGTGTCCCAGAATTCCGCATTCCCGAGCGCCGAGAGCAGCGGCAGTTTGAGGAAAGCCGCGAGATCCGCCGCCAGACCTCCGAAGAACGCGAGCAGCAGAGCGAGCAGCGTGACGCCGACGATCACCGCGAGGCCCGCCATGCTCACTCGGCCGCCCGACCCCTTGCGGTACAGGAAGGCGGCTCCCCAGACCACCAGGAACGCGACGAACGAGGAGATGAAGCCGAGCTGCCAGATCACGACCCAGAGGATCACGCCGACCGGGATGACCGGAAGCGAGAAGAGCAGCCCGCGTGCGACGTTCTCCGCCGGGCGGAGCGATGCCGGAGCGGCGGACGCGGCCGGCGGGATCGTCTGCCGGATCTCGGGGACGATCGCATCGTGCACACCGGCCGACGAGCTGCCGACGGGCGCGGGAGAAGGGCCCGAGCCGGTCCCCGCGGCGATGTCGGGCACGACCATGCCCGTCGCAGGCGAGAACGACGAATGCGGGGTGCCCTGTTCCGGCGCGACGTCGTCGTCGGGCACCGGGGCGGTGTCTGTGGTCAACGGGATCTCCTCCGATCAGTGGGTCATCGACCCGGGCCCCCGGCGAGCAGCCGGAGGATAGCCAAAAGTAGCAGTCCGCAGCGCCTCGCTGCGATAAGACGGAGAGACAGATGATGACGTCAGAAACCCGCATACCGCTGCCCGCCGGCGCGACCCTGCACCCGCTGGTCCTGCCCGCCGACGCGGCCCGGATGCGGGCCTACGCCGACGCGCGCAACCGCTGCCTCACTGAGACCACGGGACGTGACGACGACCACCTCGACGCGGACGGCGTGAGGACCCTGCTCGCCTCGGATGCGGACATGCGCCGTCGCGCGTGGAGCGTGGAGCTCGACGGGCGCATGGTCGGCGTCGCCCATCTGAACGTCGCGCTCGACGGCGACGGCACCACCGCCGAGTGGCACGTCAGCCTGTACCGCGAGGTGCAGGGCCGCGGCATCGGATCCGCCGCGGCCGCGCACATCGACGAGCTCGCCCGCGCCGACGGCGTGCGGGAGCTGCAGACCTGGGCCGAGCAGCCGGCGGGCGACGCCGAGATGCTGCCCGCGCCGACGGGGTTCGGCGGGGTCCCGCACGACCGTGTCGCGCGGTTCCTGCTGGCGAGCGGCCACTCGCTCGAGCAGGTGTACCGCATCAGCGAGTACACCTGGACCCCCGGATCCGTCGACCGCCTGACGGCGCTCCGCGCGGATGCCGAGGCGCACTCCGCGGACTACCGCGTGGTGGGCTGGATGCTGCCGACGCCGCCACGGTACGTTCCCGGATACGCCTGGATGAAGTCGCGCATGTCGACGGACGCGCCGAGCGCCGGTCTGGACACCCCCGAGGAGGTCTGGGACGCCGGCCGCGTCGCCCGGCACGACCGGCGCTGGGCGGACATGGGCTTCGACCTCCAGGTCACCGCCGCGGAGCACCTCGCCACCGGCGAGCTCTGCGCGTTCAACGAGCTGGGCAGGAGGGGGCCGGCCGACAGCGTCACCCTGCAGAACGACACGCTCGTGCTCTCCGCACACCGCGGGCACCGCCTCGGCCTGCTCGTGAAGACGGCGGGGATGCTGAACTGGCGCGACCGGTTCCCGCTCTCGGACCGGATCATCACCTACAACGCCGAAGAGAACCGGCCCATGCTGAGCATCAACGAGACGATCGGCTTCGAGGCGATCGCGTACGAGGGCGCCTGGAAGAAGGACCTGCGCTGAGCGCAGGCCGGATCAGCCGTCGGAGGCCTGCACGCTCCGGTTCACGGCGCGCGTCGCCGAGAACTTGAGGACCGTGTAGTCCCCGATCTCGCCGTCGCCGTCGCCCTCGCCGAACCGCACGCGGTGGCCCTTGTGCTCCTGCGGGTAGAACTTGCCGAACCCCGTGAGGGTGACCCGGTTGCCCTTCCCGACCAGATCGAGGAGTTCTTCGATCATCGAGTCGTACGCCTGCTGAGCCACGGCCAGCGGCAGGTTCCCCCGCCGCGCGAAGCGCTGCACGAACTCCCTCTTGCTGACACGTCCCCGTTCGAGCTCTGCGCTCATCATCCCACCGTCCCAAGGTGCCCACCCGCCCTTGGGCGGCACGTCTGTCGATACCCCATTCATCGACCGAGCAACCGAAGCGCGTCGGTCTCATCCGACGAGAGCACGGCTGCGCCCCGCCGGTGTTCGTCAGAGGATAGCCCCTCTTCCTTGATAAAGGTGGCGAACGCGCGTTTCGGCTCCTTTACCTGCGTCCCCTCACCCCGCCGAGGAAGGCGTCGCACCGAGCAGCATCCGGATCGGCTGGTCCTGATCCTCGAGGATCATCTGCACGGCCCGACCGGTCTCCCGGTGGATGACCACGGGTGCCCGGAGGTTGACGTGCACGCCCTCCTCGGAGGGGTTCGCCACGACGAACAGCAGCGCCTCCCCGTCGTCCGCGGCGCCGATCTCGGCCAGGGCCGCCGCCGAGAGCCTCGGCGCGTACACGACGCCCTCGATCAGGAGCGGATCCAGCAGGAACAAGCGCACCGGGGCGCCGGCCGCCCGCAGCGCGTACAGCCCCTCCGCCTGCGGGATCCGTTCGAGCAGGAAGGTCGTGTGCGGGGCCAGCCCCGGCGGCGACGAGGCGAACTCGACGTCGACGACGGTCGCCTCGGGCGCGGTCGCGGTCATCGCAGGAACTCCAGGAGGTTGGTCTGCAGGCTCTTCGCGGTGACCTGCAGGGCGGACTGGTAGACGAGCTGAGCGGACTGGAGCCGCACCAGGACCTCGACGCTGTCGACGTTCTCGACCTCGGCCCGGCGGGCCTCCAGGTCGGTCGACACGGCGACGTTGTGCGAGGAGGCGCGTTCCAGCTGCGCCTGGCGGGCGCCGATCGACCCGCGCGCGGCGACCATGGCCGACAGCCGGGCGTCGATGTCGCCGAGCCGGGCGCCGACCTCCGTCCCGCTGCGCAGCTCGGCGGCGACGTCGCCGAGGAGGGCGAAGACGCTGTCCTTGCCCTGCCCGAACACCTGGGAGCCGTCGGCGTCCACGCGCACGGTCTCGTCGTCGCTGATACGGCGCTGCACGCCGTCTGCGCCGGTGCCGGTGAAGGCGAACGTGCCCGGGTCGAAGGCGCGGCCGGCGTCACTCGTCCCGGCGAACACGCTGCGCCCGAGGACCGTCGTGTTGGCCTGGGCGAGCATCTCGTCGCGGATGCTCTCCAGCTCCGCGGCGATGGATCCGCGCGCGGTGGCGCTGAGCGCCCCGGAGTTGGCGCCTTGCACGGTGAGATCGCGCGCCCGGTTGAGCAGGTCGACGCTCGCACCGAGCGCCGTGTCGACCGTGGTCGCCCAGGCCGTGCCGTCGCCGATGTTGCGGGCGTATTGGGCGGCGCGGGTCTGCTCCCCGTGCAGGCCGAGCGCGGTGGCCGCGGCGGCGGGATCCTCGCTCGGCGAGCGGAAGGCGCGCTGCGAGGTCGCCTGGTTCTGCAGACGGTCCCGCTCGGCCAGGTTCGCCTGCAGGGTGCGCAGCGTCTGCTGCGTGAGGGTGCTGCTCGTGATGCGTCCGATCATGGCGGGCTCCGGGCGGTCAGCGGCCGACGAGGCCGGTGCGGTTGATCAGGACGTCCAGCGCCTCGTCCACGGCGGTGAGCGCGCGGGCGGCGGCCTGGTAGGCGGTCTGGTAGGTGAGCAGGCTGATGGTCTCCTCGTCGCCGTCCACCGAGGCGTGGGACTGCTGCCCCGACACGGCGGCGATGGCGCCCGTGTCGGCGATGTCCGCCCGCTGCCGGTCGCCGGCGACGGAGACGGCGAACCCGGTCACGAAGCGCGACCAGGTCGCGCTCGGTCCGGTCGGGGATGCGCCCAGGGCACCGATCCGATCGGCGACCGCGGTGTCCTTCGGTCCGGCCCCGGGAGAGGCCAGCGCCAGCTCGGACAGGCCGGTCGGCACCACCCGCAGGCCGAGGGCCGCGGGCCCCGTCGCGTCGACGGAGAAGAAGTCCCCGCCGGGCGCTCCGCCCGGCGTCGTGCCCGATCGGTGGATCCGGTTGACCGCGTCGGCGAGGGCGGTCGCGGTGTCGTCGTACGCCCGCGCGACGCCGGCGAGCGACCCGCCGTCGGCGGCGGGGGCGAGTGCGCCGATCAGCCCGCCGAGCACACCGCCGGCGATCGTCACCGGGACGTCCGGACGGTCGGCCCAGGCGATCCCCATCCGTGCGCCCTCGGCGATGTCGTGCGGACCGGACGCGACGAGCGCGCGACTCGAGTCGCCGGAGACGAGCGCGTTCCCGTCGACGCGCACCGTGAGCGTGCCGTCCGTCTCGACCCGCGCCGTCGCTCCGACGGCCGTCGAGAGCTGCTGCGCGAGGACGCTGCGCCGGTCGATCAGCTCGTTCGCGTTCCTGCCGGACGCCACCGCGTCGCGGATCTGCCCGTTGAGAGCGGCGACCTGGCCGGCCACGCCGTTGACGTCGGCGACCTGCCGGTCGACCTGGCCGCGCAGGTCCGCCCACTGCCCGGCGATCGTCCGGTATCCGGTCGCGATCTGGCCGACGAGCACATCGGCGTTCGTCAGCACGATCTGCGCGGTCGCCGAGTCCGGGGAGTTCGCCAGATCCGACCAGCCCGACCAGAACCGGTCGAGGTTGGCCGCGAGGCCGTCCGTGCCGGGCTCCGCCATGACCGACTCGGCCTGGATCGCGGCCTTGGCCCGCGTCGACCAGAACCCCGAGGTTCCGAGCGCGTCCCGCACACGGGCGTCGAGGACGTCGTCGCCGAGGCGGGCGATGCTCGTCACGGTCGCACCGCCCCCGACGCCGAGCCCGGAGGGCCACAGCCCTGCCTGACCCGGCGCGGTGACGGACTCCTGCTCGGTCCGCTGCCGGGTGTAGCCGGGAGTGGTCTGGTTGGCGATGTTCTGACCGGTGACGGTCATGCCGGCGCGTGCCGCGGCAAGACCGGACTGTGCGATGCGGAGTCCTTCGAAAGTCGACACGGCCGCCTCACGCCCTGGTGTCGAGGAGCCGGGATCCGCCCCCGCGGACGACGCCGCCCGAGGGATCGTACTGCCCCGTCGGCACGCCCAGGCCGGCGATCGTCTCCTGGGTGACGCGGAGCGCGGCGCGCAGGCGCTGCTCGTTCACCTTCTTCATCTCGGCGATCTCGTCGGCCAGATCCGTCATCGCGCGCAGGTGACCCGAGAAGATCTCCCGCCACGCCTCGGTGGGTGCCGCCTCGATGAGCTCGCGCAGCGTCATGGCCTCGGGCGTCCCCCACGCCTCCGCGACCGCGACGACGAGGGCGTCCCGGGCGAGCGCCGCGGCCGGCATGGCCGCCAGGACGCGCTCCACCTCATCGGCCGCGCGGGAGACCCACCGCGTCCGCCCCGTCGCGAGGAGCATCTGCTGCTCGTCCAGCTTGAAGAGCAGCAGCTCGAGCAGATCGCGCTCGCGCATCAGCTGCATGCTCAGATCGTCCGCGGCCACAGTACGTCCCCTCGTCAGGTGGCAGATGTCAAACGGGATCCCCCCATCCCACTACGACTATCGCGACCCGGACGCCGTTCGTAACCCCGCACACGCCGGGAAACGGGCAACTCGCGCGCGGTCAGGCTCCGCGGGCCCGTCCCAGCGCGTTCAGGAGTGCGGCCTCCGCGCCCTCGCCGGCGGACGCCTGCACGGCATCCTGGTTCTCGTCGCCGACGGCGACCACGGTCTCCATGCGGTTGATGCGCCTGTCCCGCGGGGCATCGATCCCGACCCGGACGCCGCCGGGCGTCACCGCGAGGATCGTGACGGTGATGTCGTCGCCGATCCGGATGCTCTCGTTCGCGCGCCGAGTGAGTACCAGCATTCTCGTGGGGTCGCCTTCCGTGGCCGCTGCGCCCGGAGCGCAGATCCTCCGGCCACTCTACCGCCGATCGATTGGTATATGAGCGGATTCGCGGGTCAGTGGGCCGCGGGCAGAGCCGTCGGAGCCAGCCGGACGACGCCGACCACGTCGGTGGCGAAGCCGCCCGCCGCGGCCTCGTCGTACGACAGCACGGGGAGCCCTCGCACCTGCGAGGAGACCAGCCGCCGCACGGAGGGGCGCAGCGAAGGAGCGCAGACGAGCACCGGCTCGGGTCCGACCGGATCGAGTTCGGCCACGGTGCGGCGCACGGCGTCGAGCAGCTGCATGGTCGCCTCGGGAGCGAGCACGATCTGGGACTGGCCGTCGACGACGCGCAGACCCTCGAGCATCTGCTGCTCCAGGAGCGGGTCGAACATCACCACGCGGAGCCGTCCCGCCCGCGCGAACGGCGCTGCGATGGCCGGCCCCAGGGCGGCCCGTGCGGCCTCGATGAGTCCCGAGGTCTCGGCCGAGGCCCGCGCACGCAGGGCGAGCGCCTCGTAGATGCGGCCGAGGTCGTTGATCGGCACGCGCTCGGCCAGCAGCCCCGCCAGGACCTGCTGGATCGCGGCGAGCGGGAGCACCGCGGGGGTCAGCTCCTCGACGACCCCGGGATCGGTCTGCCGGAGATGCTCGGTGAGCCGGCGCACGTCCTCGAGCGAGAGCAGGCGGTGCGCCTGGGCCTGCACGAGGTCGGAGAGGTGAGTGACGATCACGCTGGCGCGGTCGATCACCGTGGCGCCGGCCATGTCCGCCGCGTGCGACATCTCGGCCGGCACCCACTTGCCCTCCAGCCCGAACACCGGGTCGGTGACCGCCGTCCCGGGAAGACGGTCGAGCTCGGCGCCGATCGCGAGCACGCAGCCGCGCGGCACGGTGCCGCGGCCGGCCTCCACGCCGGCGATGAGGATCGCGTACGTCTCGGCGGGCAGCTCGACGTTGTCCCGGGTGCGCACCGGCGGCATCATCAGCCCGATGTCGACCGCGATCTTGCGGCGCAGCGACTTCACCCGTGCGAGCAGATCCCCCTGTCCGCCGGAGGCCAGGTCGACGATGTCCGGCGAGAGGGAGATCTCCAGCGCGTGCACCCGCATCCGGTCCATGAGCTCGTCCGGACCCTCGGCGGCGATGTCCCCGGCCGCCTCGGCCTCGGCCCGCGCCTGGTCGGCCGCGTCGCGCAGCCGGCCGGCGCGGACACGGGACGCGGCGAACAGCAGCACGGATCCGATCGCGAGGAAGGCCGGCAGCGGCATCCCGGGGATCAGCCCCATCCCCATCGCCGCGAACCCGGTGATGAGCAGGGCGTTGCGCGACTGCAGGAGCTGCCGGCCGGCGGCCTGTCCGATCTCCGCCTCCGCGTTCTCGCGGGTGACGATCATGCCGGTCGAGACGGCCATGAGCAGCGCGGGGATCTGCGTGACGAGCCCGTCGCCGATCGTCAGCAGGCTGTACGTCTGCAGCGCGGCGGCGATGTCCATCCCGTGCTGCGCCATGCCGATCACGATGCCGCCGGCGAAGTTGATCACGACGATCACGATCCCCGCGATCGCGTCGCCCTTGACGAACTTGGAGGCGCCGTCCATCGCGCCGTAGAAGTCGGCCTCGGCCGCCACGTCGGCCCGGCGGCGGCGCGCCTCGACGTCGGTGATGAGGCCGGCGTTGAGATCCGCGTCGATCGCCATCTGCTTGCCCGGCATCGCGTCGAGCGTGAACCGGGCGCCGACCTCGGCGACGCGCTCGGCGCCTTTGGTGACCACGACGAACTGGATGACGGTGAGGATGAGGAAGATCACCGCGCCGATCACCAGCGACCCGCTGATGGTGATCTGCCCGAACGCCTGGATCACCTGGCCGGCGTGCGCCTCGCTGAGGATGAGCCGGGTGGACGCGACGTTGAGGCCCAGCCGGAAGAGCGTGGCGACGAGCAGCAGGCTCGGGAACACGGAGAAGTCCAGCGGCTTCTTCACGAACATCGCGGTCAGCAGGATCAGCAGCGCGAAGGTGATGTTCAGGACGATCAGCACGTCCAGCAGCGCGGTGGGGATCGGGACGATGAGCAGGAGGATGATCCCGACCACGCCGACCGGCACGGCGGCCTTCGACAACAGCTGCCCGAACATGTGTCTCGCTCTCGTCGATCTCTGGGGTCTGGGGTCTGGGTGGTGGTCGTGCGGGTCGGGCGGATCGCGTCGGCGTCCGCCGGGGTCACCGGCCGCGGTCGCGCGTGCTCGCGGCGGGCATCGTGTGCAGTCCGCGCGGGGATCCGCGTCGCTTCAGCCGGTCGATGAAGGCGAGCACCTGCGCGACGGCGGTGTAGAGCTCCTCGGGGATCTCCTGCCCGAGGTCGCACGCGGCGTGCAGCGCGCGGGCCAGAGGGACGTCGCGGACCATCGGCACGCCGTTCTCCTCCGCCTTCTCACGGATCTTCCGCGCCACGACGCCGGCGCCCTTGGCCACGACCCGCGGGGCGGACCGGCCCGGCTCGTAGCGCAGCGCCACCGCGACGTGGGTCGGGTTGACCAGGACGACGTCGCTGTCGCCGACCGCCGCGATCATGCGGTTGCGGCTCAGCGCGAGCTGCCGGGAGCGCCGCTGGGAGCGCACGAGCGGATCTCCCTCGCTCGTCCGGTGCTCGTCCTTGGCCTCCTTCCTGGTCATGTGCGTGTGCTGCCGGTTGCGGCGGAGCACGACCGCGATGTCGATGCCCGCCAGCAGGACTCCGACGGCCACGGCGACCTGGAGCAGCGAGACGACGCCGTCCGCGGCCCGGCCGAGCAGCCACCCGATCGTGTGGCTGCCGCTCGCCATGAGCACGGGGACGAGGCCGGACACCACGATCCACAGCGCCGCGCCGATCGCCGCGGTCTTCAGCAGCGCCTTCGCGCCCTCCCAGAGCGCCTGACGACCGAACACCCGCAGCAGTCCCGAGACGATGTCGAACTGCTGCGTGCGCATCGTCAGGCCCCGCAGATGCACCCCGCCCTGCGCGACCGCGGTCGCGACCGTCGCAGCCAGGACCACCAGCAGAAGCGGGAGCAGCATCCCGCCGAGGGAGGCCAGCGCGGATCCCAGGGCGTCCCACGCGGCGGAGATCGTCGGATGCTGGGCGACCCGGGCCACGCGGAGCATCTGCTCGGTGAGGTCAGGGACGGCGGTGGCGAGCAGGACGGGCATCATCAGGGCGGCGGCGGCGATCGCCACCCAGGCCGTGAAGTCCTGGCTCCGCCCGATCCGGCCCTTGCGCCGGGCCTCGCGGAGACGGCGCTCGGTGGCCTTCTCGGTCCGTTCCCCGCTGTCGCTCATCGCGTCACCCCGAGGAGCATCTCGGCGGCGTTCCCCGCGAGCGCGGCGACCACGCCGGGGAGCGCGGCGTACACGAACCCGACGAGCAGCAGGGTGAGGCCGATCTTGATCGGGAAGCCCATCGCGAAGGCGTTGAGCGCCGGGGCCACCCGGGTGATCAGACCGAGGCCGACATCGGCGAGGAACAGCACGATCAGCAGCGGTCCGGCGATCTGCACCGCGCTGAGCATCATCTGGCCGACGGCGCCGACGAGCGCGTCGGCCGGCCGGCTGAGGTCGATCCGCCCGGTGACGGGGACCGCGTCGAAGGAGCGGAACAGGCCGCCGAGCACGAGCTGGTAGCCGTCCGAGGCGAACAGCAGCAGCAGCGCGGTCATCTGGAACAGGCGGGTGAACTGCGCGCCGTTCACGGCCATCCCCGGGTCGAAGGCCTGCGCCATCTGGAAGCCGCCGAACGTGTCGACGAGGTGACCGGCCCCCTGGATCGCGCTGAACAGCGCGAAGACGAGGAAGCCGAGCAGCGCGCCGGTGAGCGCCTGGCCGGCCAGCGCGAGCAGGAACCCGCCGGTGTCCAGCCGCGCGTACCCGGCCGTCACGACGGGCGACACGGCGAGGGCGAGCCCCGCGCCGAGCATCGCCCGGATGCGCATCGGGATCGCGGCATGGCTGAACGGCGGCGCGATCACCAGGAACGCGGTGATCCGCACGCACGCCAGGGCCGTCGCCTCGAGCCACCGGAAGTCGACCGGGATGTTCATCAGCCGCCGCTCAGCAGGGCCGGGATCCGGGCGAACAGGTCGGTCGTGAACGACATCAGCTCCGCGATCATCCAGTGACCGCAGACCACGAGCGCGATGCCGACCGCGACGAGCTTGGGCACGAACGAGATCGTCATCTCCTGCACCTGCGTGATCGACTGCAGCAGCGAGATCGCGAAGCCGACGACGAGCGCGGTGAGCAGCAGCGGCGCGCACAGCTTCGCCCCGACGACGAGCGCCGCCTGCCCGATCTCGACGACCGCATCCGGGTTCATCCGCCACCGCCGTAGGGCGTGCCGCTGTAGGACTGCACGAGCGCGGTGATGACGAGCCCCCAGCCGTCGACGAGCAGGAACAGCAGGATCTTGAACGGCAGCGAGATCATCACCGGCGGCAGCATCATCATGCCCATCGACATGAGCGAGCTGGCGACGACGAGGTCGATGACGAGGAACGGGACGAACACGACGAGCCCGATGAGGAAGGCCGCACGCAGCTCGCTGAGCATGAACGCCGGCACGAGCGTGTACAGCGGGATCTTCGTGGGATCCGCGGGGTTGGGCAGGTGACCCGCGCGGTGCATGAGCGCGATGTCCTCCTCGCGCGTGTAGGCGAGCATCCAGTGCTTCAGCGGGCCCTGGGCGAGGTCGAACGCGTGGCCGAAGTCGATGTGCCCCGCGGTGAACGGGCCGACCGCGACCGCGTTGATGTCGGTCAGCACCGGCCACATGATGAACAGGGTCAGGAACAGGCTGAGCCCGGCGAGCACCTGGTTCGGCGGGATCGAGGGCAGGGACAGGGCGTTCCGGGTGAGCGCGAGGACCACGAAGATCTTCGTGAAACTGGACATCATCAGCAGCAGCGCCGGAGCGACGCTGAGCACGGTGATGCCCAGCAGCGTCATGACGCTGTCGGAGGGGGTCAGGTCGATGCCGTTGATCGACACCCCGCCTCCCGGGCCGGGGGTCGGGGTCGGCGTCGCGGCGTGCGCGCCGACGGCACCGCCCAGCACCAGGACGGCGGCGAGGGCGGCCGTCAGCGCGATCCGCAGTCCGGTGCGACGGCGCCGCGACACGGCCGCGGGGATCGGCGCAGCGCTCGTGACGGGCTCGGGCAAGGAGGCACTCCGGACGTGGGTGACGTGGCCGATCCGTAGCCGCGGGCGAGCGATCCGTGCTCCGACCCGACTATCGCGACAGGGGCGCTCCCCGGTAACCGCGCCTGCCGGCGGATCGGATCAGGTCGCTCCTGCGGGCGGGTCGGCGGATCAGGCCGCGGCCTGCCGGCGGGCGCGCCGCTCGCCGAGCACGCCGGGTTCGGTCGGGGCGTCCGCGACGAGGGCGGCCACCGGCGCCGTCTCGTCGGCGGGCGCCTCGTGGGTGTCCACGACGCTGACCCCCTGCTCCGTGACCCCGAGCACGTAGCGGATCCCGTCGAACTCGGCGACGACCAGCTGCGCCTTGCCGCCCAGCCCCGTCCTCGCGACGACCGTGATCCGTTCCGCCTGCCGCCGCTCCCGCGGCGCGACGGCCGCGGACAGCAGAGCGCCGAGGCGCCTCGGCTTCGGTCCGGTCCGCGGCGCGGCGCCCGCGGCCTGGCCCTTCTGCAGCCGGCGGCTGAGCCAGAGCAGCAGTCCGAGCACCGCGGCGAGGGCGACGATCGCACGCAGCGCGACGATGATCTGATCCACGCTTCAGGCGCTCTCTGCCGTGTCCAGGATGCGCTCGACGCGCACCGCGAAGTCGCCGTCCGCGACGACGACCGTGCCGTGGCCGATCAGGCGGCCGTTCAGCCGGATGTCGGCCGGGGATCCCGCCGCGCGGTCCAGTTCGACGACGCGCCCCGGTTCGAGCCCGAGCACCTCGCGCACCGGCATCCGGGTGCGGCCGATCTCGACCACGAGCTCCATCTCGACGCCGGCGATGCGGTTCATCCGCACCGGCGCTGCGGATCCTCCGAGCCGCTCGCCGTCGATGCGGACGGCGATGCGCGCGTCGACCGTGCCGTCGGCGCCGAGCACGTCGAACACCTGCGTGCCGGGTGCGGTGAACACCTCCGCGGCGCTCACCTCCTCTCCGCGGCCGAGCGCGCCGGCGCCGAGCACGGCGACCGCCGCCTCGAACACCGGGTGCAGACGGTCCGGCAGGGGCTGATCCGCCGAGCCGTCCTCGAGGCGGGACGGGTCGGCGACCTGGATCGCGATCCGCGCGCCGGGTGCGCCCGTGAACGCGATGACGACCGCGTCACCGGCGGCTCCCGGATCCGTGGACGGCGTCGGGACGACCGGGTGCCCGAGCGGCAGCTTGGCGGCGATCGCGGCGGCGATGGCGGTCTCGTGGAACGTGCTCATCAGAGGGTCTCCTCGTCGACGGTGGTGATCGTGCAGGCGAGCCGCGATCCCCGGCTGCCCGCGGTGGCGCGCGCGATGGGCGTCCCGCCGGCGACCAGTTCGAACGGCCTGGTCTCGGGGTGCGCGAAGCGGAGCAGATCCCCCGGGGCCAGCTCGAGCACTTCTCCGGCCGCGATCCTGAGCGGCGCGAGCCGGAGCGCGACATCCAACGGGGTCCCGCGGACCTGCGCCAGGGTCTGCTCCGCGGTGTGCACTGCGGCGAGGTCGTCGCCGGTCTCGGCGAGTCGCGCGACCACGCCGGAGGCGGGGAGCATGACCGTGGCCGTCGTGTCGGCGTCGCCCAGGCGCAGGGTGTACCGGGCCACGATCACGCCCGCGCCGGCCGGCACGACCTGCAGATACTGCGGGTTGTAGTGCACGGCGCTGAAGACCGGCTCGCCGGGGAGCAGCGAGCCGAGGCTCGCGGAGAGGTGCTCCAGGGCGCCCTCCACGAGGTGCCGGATCAGCGCGAGCTCGATGGGCGTGAACGTGCGCGGCTCCGGTGCGGACACGGGCCTGCCGCCCATCATCTGCACCACCCACAGCAGCGCGCTGTCGAGGCCGAACTGCAGGACGCACGTCTCCTCGCGGCCTCCGAGGGGTGCGGCCGCCATCGCCGTCGTGGTCGGGAGCGTCTGCACGTACTCGTCGTAGGAGACGAGTTCGACGCGCTCGAGCGCGAAATGCGCGCGCACCCGGACCTTCGCGGTCAGCTGCGAGGACCACAGTCGCGCGAAGGATTCGAACGCGACCTCGAGCCGGCGGAGGTGCTCACGGCCGAGCTGGGCGGGGCGGCGGAAGTCGTAGGCGGCGTACTCGTCCGCCGGATCCGCACGCACGGCCCCGTCGAGCGCGGATCCGTCGAGCGCGGTGCCTGCGGTCATGGCGGTCTCCTCGGAAGGGGCGGGGTCGGTGCGCGGCGGCGCGAGCGGCTCTGTCATCCGGGCTCAGCTCTTCGGGGCCGCGGCGGCGAGGGCGGGGATGAGTGCGCGCACCTCGTCCTGTTCGCCGGACTCGACCACGATGTCGACCCGGCGGTTCCGGGCGAGGGCCTCGACCGAGTCGCCCTCGGCCAGGGGTCTCGTGTCGGAGAAGCTCGTCGCCCGCACCCGCGCGCCGGCCACGCCCTTCCGCTCGACGAGGAACCGCGCGACCTGCGTCGCCCGTCCGCCGGAGAGCTCCCAGTTCGTGGCGAACGGCGCCGCGGAGAGGCGGTGGTCGGCGTGGCCCTCGATGCTCAGCTCGTTGACGACGCCGCCGAGCACGCCGCCGATCGCGTCGAGCACTCCCTCGGCCTTGGCGGACAGCGCCGTGCTGTTGTCGGCGAAGAACGTCTCGGCGCCGACCAGTCCCACCTTGAGCCCGCGGTCGTCGATGACGAAGTCGACCGTGTTCTCCAGCCCCCGCGCCGCGAGCGCGGCGCGCATCTGCTCCTTGAGCGCCTCGAGCGACTGGTACTCGGCGGCGGCGCGGGCGGTGAGGTCCTGCACGCCGTTCTTGTCGAGCAGGGACGACGGGATAACCAGGCCCTGCGTGGTGTCGCGCCCGCCGGGCTTCACCTCCTGGCCGAATCCGGCGCTCAGGCTGTTCGCGAGCACCTCGAACTTCCCCTTGTCGATGTTCGACACCGCGAAGAGCACGATGAACAGGCACATCAGCACCGTGACCATGTCGGCGTAGGACACCGCCCAGCGTTCGTCCGGCTCGTCGTGCGCGGCCTCCTCGTGACCGCGGCTGCGCGCCCGGCGGGCGGTGCTCACCGGTCCGCCTCCGCGGTCCTGCCGGCCTTCCGCCGCGGCTTGACGCTGACGAGGGCCTCGAGCCGCTCCTGGACGAGCCGCGGCGCCCCCCCGGCCTGGATCGCGGAGATGCCCTCGGCGACGAGCATCATCCGCTCCCCCTCGACCGCGGCGATCCGGTTCAGCCGGCCGGCGATCGGGTTCCAGAGGAAGTTAGCCGAGAGCAGGCCCCACAGCGTCGCCACGAACGCGGACGCGATCAGCGGGCCCAGGGTGTCCGGCTTGTCGAGCTTCTCCAGCACGTGGGTGAGCGAGACGACGGTGCCGACGATGCCGATCGTCGGGGCGTAGCCGCCGAGCGTGGAGAAGAACTTCGCGGCGACGCGGCCGCGGGTCGCGACCGCCGACATCTCGTCGTCCATCACGGTGCGCAGGTCCTCGGCGTCGGTGCCGTCGGCCAGCGCCTGCAGCGCCTGGCGCGTGTACGGGTCGGGCGCGCCGTCCAGCTCCTGCTCGAGGGAGAGCAGTCCGTCCGAGCGCGCCTTCTCGGCGTACCCGACGAGCACCGGGATGACCGCCCCCGGCGTCGTCTTCGGCCCGCGGATCATCCGTCCCAGCGAGGTCACCGCCAGGATCGTGTCGCGCATCGTGTGACTGGCGATCCCGACGCCGATGGTCGCGCCGAGCACCAGGACCATGGGTCCGGGAAGGATCAGCGCGGTGATGCTCGCGCCCTCGATCGAGATCGTCGCGAACAGCCCGCCGAAGGCGAGGATCACGCCGATGAGGAATGCGGGATCCACGCTCACCCCTCCGCGCGTACGCCGAGGACGGCTGCGGCGGCCAGCACCCGCGCCCGGTAGGCCACGATGAGGGCGATGACGTCGTCGAGCCGCTCCTCGATCACGTAGACCCGCCCGTCGATCATGTGCAGCGTGGTGTCCGGGGACGCGTGGATGCGCTCGATCAGGTCCGGGTTGACCGCGAAACGCGTGCGGTCGAGTCGGGTGACGGTGATCATCGGGCGGTCTCCGGGCTGTACGGGAAGGGTCGGGTGGGGAGGGCTCTGCACCGACTATCGCGACGCGGCCCGCCCCGGGTAACCGGGACGGACCGCGGAACGATCACGGCGCGGGAGCGCGGGATCCTCAGCGCTTGAGCTGCGTGAGCTCCTGCAGGACCTCGTCGCTCGTGGTGATCACGCGCGCGTTGGCCTGGAAGCCGCGCTGCGCGACGATGAGGTTCGTGAACTCCTGGGAGAGGTCCACGTTGCTCATCTCCAGCGCGCCGGACACGAGTCCGCCGAATCCGGCCTGCCCGGCCTCGCCGATCTGGGCGACGCCCGAGTTGACGGTGGTGCGGAAGGTGCTGCCGCCCGCCTTCTCCAGCCCCCCGGGGTTGGCGAACGTCGCCATCGAGATCTTCGCCAGCGTCTGGGTCCTGCCGTTGCTGAAGGTGCCGACGACCGATCCGTCGCTGGTGATCGTGTAGGTCTTCAGCGACCCGGCGGCCGAGCCGTCCTGGCCGGTGACGGCCACGGAGGTCATGTTCGCGTAGCCGGTCACGGCGCCGAGGTCGACGCTCACCGCGCCGGCGGTCAGCACGAGGCCGGGCGCGGTCTGCGCGCCGTTCACGAAGGCCAGCGCGCCGGTCGCGCCGCTGGCGGGCTCGACGACGTCCCATCCGGTCGCCGTCCGGGTGAAGGTCAGGCTCAGCGTCGAGGGCGCGCCCTGCGCGTCGTAGACGGTGACGTCGCGGATCAGCTGGTCGCCCACGGCCGCGGTGGACGGCAGGTTCCCGGTGACGGCCGCCTTCGTGGTGGCGCGCGCCGGCGAGACCGCGTCCTGCGGCACGATGATGGTGCCCGGGGTCTGCCCGGTGTTCACGACGCCGTTCTGAGCGGACCAGCCCTGCACGAACGCCCCGTCGGCGGTGACCATCTTCCCGGTCGCGTCGAAGGAGAAGCCCCCGGCCCGGGTGTACAGCGCCTCGCCGCCCGAGCGCACCGTGAAGAACCCCTCGCCCGAGATCATCAGGTCGCCGCCGCGCCCGGTGAACTGGGCGGATCCCTGCGCGAACGCGGTGCGGATCGCGGCGACCTGCACACCGAGACCGACCTGCGCGGGGTTGCGTCCGCCGACCTGGTCGGACGGGATGCCCGGGTTGCCGATGAGCTGCGAGAGGGAGTCCTCGAAGAGCACGGAGGACGCCTTGAAGCCGACCGTGTTCACGTTGGCGATGTTGTTGCCGGTCGCGTCGAGCATCGTCTGGTGCGAGCGGAGACCGGAGATGCCGGAGTAGAGCGAGCGGAGCATGGGGTTCTCTCTTCCTGTGGGGAGCGGTCAGCCGGCGACGGTGCCGGTCGGGTCGGTGGTCGTGCGCGTGGTGATGCCGGTGATCGCGTCGAGCGGCACGGTCCTGCCGCCGATCGTCACTTGCGGGACGGGTCCGTCGAACGAGACCTTCGTGACGAGGGCGCTGACCGTCTTCCCCGATGCGTCGACGTAGTCCGCCTGCTGCCCCACGAGGGCGGTCGCGGCCTGGCGCATGTTCAGCGCGAAGGCCTCCTTGCCGTTGGAAGCCAGGGACGTGAGCTGCTCCATCATCGCGAGCTGGGTCGTCTGCGAGATCATCGCGTTGGTGTCCATCGGGCTCGACGGATCCTGGTTGGTCAGCTGGGTGACGAGCAGCTTGAGGAACACCTGCCCGTCCAGGGCCTGCGTGCGCGGTGCCGGGGTGGACGTCGTCCCGGCGGCGCGCACCGGGCTCGTCACGCTCACGGGTTCGATGGGCATGGTCGTGCTCCTCAGGCGAAGACGTCGAGTCCCGCGCCGGACACGGCGGGGACGGCGGTGGAGGGGAACGGTCGGACGGCGTCGGCCGCGGTGGGCTGCGCGCTCGCGTCGTCGCGGCCGGCCGGTTCCGGGGCAGGCCGTCGGCCGTTCCCGTCGGCGAAGGCGAGCGGCGTCTGCCGGCCGGTGTCCTGTCCGGACCCGCCCGCGCCGAGGCTGAGGCTCGCGTGCGGCATCACGGATGCGAGGTCGCGGCGCAGCTCGGAGACGATCGTGCGGAGCGCGTCGCGGCCCGCATCCGAGGTGCCGTACAGCTCGACGCGCACGTCGCCGTCCCGGCCGATGTGCGCCCGGACGGTCACGGGGCCGAGCGTGTCGGGGTGCACGGTGAGCGTGAGCTGGTGGCTGCCCCACGGGCGCTGCACGATGTTCAGGACCACCGGGGAGATCTGGGCGGCGACCGGGTGCGGGCCGTCGGGGGCGATCGGGGCCTCCGCCGCGACGGCGGTCGTGCTCGGCGCCGCGACGACCGCGACCGTGAGGCGGACGTCTGTCGTCGCGCCGGACCCGGCCGCGTCGGGCCGCTCCGTGGCCGCGGCCGATGCGGATGTCGGCGGCCCCGCGACGGCGGGCCCGGACGCCGTCGGGGCTGCGGCGGGCGTCCCGATCGGGACGCCCGCGGTCTCGGCGGGCGCCGAGACGGCGCCGGCCTGCGCAAGTGCGACGGGCGGGGTGCGGACCGGCGGCGCGCCGGGCGCAGGGGTCGTGACGGGTGAAGGCCCGCCGAGGACCGCGGCGGCCGGCCCGGTGACGCCGGTCTCCTCCGCGATGGCGGGACCGGCATCCGGAACCGCGATCGGCGTCGCGATGACCGTCGCCGGGGCGATCGTCATCGGGGCGGACGGCACGACCGCCGGCACCGGATCCGCGTCGCTCCGCGTCCGGGCCGCGTGCTCGTCCGCCGAGGTCGGGTCCGTCGCCGCGCCGGACGCAGGCGATGGCACCGGATCGACGAGCATCGTCGGCGGCACCGGGATCGGCGTCGCGGCATCGGCGGCGGAGGTGCTCTGCCCCGAAGACGGCACGCCCGCGCCCTTCCCCCCGGTCCTCCCGGCCGCCGGCCCGGGATCCGCCGGCGCGATCGCGGCGTCCAGCGCCGTTCCCGCGTGCGAGAACGCCGTGGTGAACGGCGATCCGGCGCCGTCGGACCTGCGGTTCCCGCTCGTCGTGGGGGGTGCGCCGGCGATCGCCGGGAGCAGCGTGACGGCCGTCATCCGAGCAGTCCTCCGAGGCCCGGCAGCGCGGTGGATCCGCTGCTCGCGGTCTTCGCCGAGAACAGGGTCTGCAGCGCCTTCGCCACATCGGCCTCGGCGGTGGCGGAGGTGCTCGTCGTCGAGCCGGCGGCCGTGCCCTGCATGCCGCCCGCGGTCGTCGCCGCCTTCGCGGCGTCGAGGACGTTCGCGAACTGCGCGGCCGTCGCGGTGCCCGTGCCTGCGGTCTTCGCCGGGGTCGGCGCGGCGTGCGCGGCCGGGGCGAGAGACGAGATCCGGCTCTGGATGTCGCCCACGCGGGCGATCACCGCGGTCAGGTCGCTCATGCGGCGCTCCCCTCGGCGCGGGCGGCGCGCAGGCCCGCGACCTCGTCGAGCGCGCGCTGCTCCGCGTCGAGCTCGGCCTTGGCGGCCGACGTCGTGTACGCGGCCTCCATCCGCTCCAGGCCCTTCAGATCGCGCCGCGCCTCGACGTGCGCGGCGCGCGCCGTCTCCTCTTCGCCCCGCAGCAGCTCGGTCAGGGTCTGCAGGTCGCCGAGCATGCTCCGCCCTGCCGCCCTGGCCGCGGCGATCGCCATCAGCGCGGCTCCGTCGCCGGCCTCGGCGCCGATCCCGGTCAGCCCGTCCGCGACGCTCCGCTCCGCCGCCTCCGCCCGGGCGACGTCCGCCGACGCCTGGGAGAGCTGTTCCGCGGCGGCGCGTTCCTGAGCGCTGCGCACGCGCAGGAGCCCTGCCAGTGAGAAGGTCATGATGTCCGTCCTCCGAAGTCGGTGGTAAGAGCAGCGAGGCGCTGCCAGGACTCCGCCGTCGGGGCGGGGTCCTCGAGGCGCTGGGTCAGGAAGTCCTCGATCGCCTGCTCGTGGGCGAGCGCCGTGTCGACGAGGGGGTTCGCCCCCGCCCGGTAGGCGCCGATGTCGATCAGGTCGTTCGCGGATCGCCGCGCGGCGAGCACGCTGCGCAGGGTCACCGCGTCCTGCCGCTGGGCGGGGGTGGTGATCTTCGGCGCGACGCGGGAGACGGATCCGAGCACGTCGACGGCCGGGAAGCGGCCGCGCACGGCCAGCGCGCGGTCCAGCACGACGTGCCCGTCGAGGATCCCCCGTGCGGCGTCCGCGATCGGCTCGTTGTGGTCGTCGCCGTCCACGAGCACGGTGTAGAGGCCCGTGATCGATCCGGCGGGGCCGGTGCCGGCCCTCTCCAGCAGGCGCGCGAGCACCGAGAACGTGGACGGCGGGTAGCCCCGCGTCGCCGGCGGCTCCCCCGCCGACAGTCCGATCTCGCGCTGGGCCATCGCGACCCGGGTCAGCGAGTCCATCATCAGCACGACGTCCTGTCCGCTCGCGCGGAACTGCTCGGCGATGCGGGTCGCGACGAACGCCGAACGCAGACGCGCCATCGCGGGCTGATCGGAGGTGGCGACGACCACGACGGAGCGGGCGAGGCCCGCCTCCCCCAGGTCGTCCTCGAGGAACTCGCGCACCTCGCGGCCGCGCTCGCCGACCAGCGCGATCACGCTGACGTCGGCGGTCGATCCGCGCGCGATCATCGACAGGAGCGAGGACTTGCCGACCCCGGATCCGGCGAACAGGCCCAGGCGCTGTCCCACACCGACCGGGGTCATCGTGTCGAGCACCCGGACGCCGAGTCCGAGCTGACGCTCGATGCGGCGGCGGTCCAGGACCCCGGGGGCGTCGTTGCGCAGCGGGACGTGCACGGCGTCCGCCCCGATCGGCCCCTTGCCGTCGATCGGCCGCCCGAGGCCGTCCAGCACGCGCCCGAGCAGCGCCGCGCCCGTGGGGACGAGCAGCGGCGCCCCGGCGTGGCGCACCCGCGCACGGGCGACGATCCCGTCGGTCGGCCCGAGCGGCATGCACCGGGCGGACGCACCGTCGACGGCGACGACCTCCGCGTCGACCGACCGTCCCCCCGCCGCGTCGATCCGCACGCGATCCCCGACGGCGGCCTCGAGCCCGAGCACATCCACACCGAGCCCGAGCACGGCCTTCACCGTGCCGGAGCGCTCCGGGCGCGCCGCGTCGATGGCCCGCCCCCAGGATGCCGAGCCCCCGCTCATCGGGTCGCCTCCTCGCCGTCGGCGCCCTGCAGTGCCGCGGCCGCGCGGGCCAGCGCGGCGTCGATCCGCAGGTCGACCGCCCCGTTCTCGACCTCGACGACGGCCCCGCCGGCATCGATCGTCGACGAGGTCCCGATCTCGATGCCCCGGAGCAGCTCGGCGGTGCGCGGGTCGGCCTGCAGCGTCTGCGCGTCGCCCTCGCTGAACACGATCCGATGCCATGCGCGGTCGGGCGCCTGTTCAAGGGCGCGGCGCAGCGCGTGCGCCGCGGACCGTGCGGGATCCGAGAGCTCGGCCGCGAGGATCGTGCCGGCGAGATGCAGGGCGAGCCGCTCGATCCGGTCGGCGGACAGCGCCGCCACCCCGGCGGTGCGCGCCGCGAGCGCATCTTCGGCGGCGTGCAGGGCCTCGAGCGCGGACGACAGGATCCGACGGTGCTCCTCCTCGCGCAGCCGCTCCCGCTCCCGCTCGGCGGCGCGCTCCCGCTCGGCCTCTTCGCGCGCGGCGCCGCGACCCTCCGCGTACCCCTCGGCGAAGCCACGGGTACGGGCACGGTCGGCCTCGGCGCGGAGGTCGACGGGGCCCTCGCCCACGCGGGGCACCACGAGCGGGGTGAAGGAGGTCTCGGACACGGTGGGCATCCTCACTCGATGATCTCGTCGTCCTCGCGAGAGATCGTGATCTCCTCGGCCGCCTCCAGCTCGCGGATGACCCGGACGACCTCGGAACGGGCCTCATCGACCTGGCGCACCCGCACCGGTCCGAGCACGCGCGCCTCCTCGGCGAGGTTCTCCCGGTTGCGCTCGGTCATGTTGCGGCCGATCACCTCGGCGATCTGCTCGTCGGCACCCTTCAGCGCGAGGGCGAGCACGCGCAGATCCAGGCCGCGCAGCACCCGCTGAGCATCGCGGTCCTCGAGCCGGGCGATGTCGGCGAACGTCACCATGCGGCTGCGGATGTCCTCGGCCAGCGCCTGGTCACGCCCCTCCAGGCTCGCGAGCAGCGACTTCTCCAGGGCCGTGTCGGAACGGTTGATGATCTCGACGAGGGGCTGCACGCCGCCGATCGCCTCGTGCGCGTCGCGCATCGCGAACACCCCGGTGCGCGAGCGCAGCGAGTCCGCGACGATCGAGATCGCCTCCTGCGTCGCGGTGCCCATGGTGGCGATCGCCTGCGCGACGTCGGTGCGAAGAGGATCCTGCAGCGCGGCCAGCACGGCCGCGGCCCGGTCGGCGCGCAGGTTCGCCAGGACGACCGCGATGGTCGTGGGCAGCTCGCCCTCGAGGATCGTTGCCAGCTGCGCCGGATCCGCGGCGTTGAGGAAGTCGAACGAGACCGATCCCTGCGACATGACCCGGCCGACCATGCCGACGGCCTTCTCCCGCCCGAAGGCGTTCTCGAGCAGTCCCGCCGCGAGCTCCTGCCCGCCGCGGGATGGCACGGTCGCGCCGGACGCGATCCGGCGGAAGTCGCCGAGCGCACGGGCCGTCGCCGCCGCGTCCACCCCGCCGAGCTGGGTCAGCTCCGCGGCCAGCAGTTCCGCCCTGGCCTCGCCGAGGTGCCGGAGCACCTCGGCGCTGGCGGCACGGTCCATGTTCAGCAGCACGATGGCCGCCTTGCGCAGGCCGCTCATCGGCGGGCCCGACAGGGCCGGGACGACCGCCGCGGCCGATGACGTGGCCGGAGCCGTCGTGGCCGGAGCCGTCGTGGCCGACGCGGTCGCCGGAGCCGTCGTGGTCGAGGCGGTCGCCGGAGCCGTCGTGGTCGAGGCGGTCGCCGGGATCGGCGCGGTGGGCGTCTCGGCGGCCTCGGGCTGCGGGGTCAGGATCAGGCTCATGCGTGCGCCTCGTCCATCAGGCTGGCGAGCGCGGTCGCCGCGGCTTCGGGATCCGTCTTCACGATGTCGTCGATCTCCCGGCGCCGGCGCTCGACGACGATCTGGCTGGCCTCCGGCTCCTCGTCGAGCTCCAGGACCGCGGTCGGCAGCTCCAGCGGGTGCACCGGGGCGGGCAGCGCCATCGGGCTGCCCAGCGACCGCAGCGCGCGGAGCTTCTGCTCCTCCGACTCCGTCATCGCGTCGAGGAGGCCGATCGGGCCCGAGTCGTCGAGTGCGAGGCGCCGGCGGCGCGCGCGGATCACGAGGAACACGACGAGGATGATCGCGGCGAGCACGATCGCACCGCCGATGATCGCGGTGCGCAGCAGGTCGGCCTGGCGCTGCGCCGCCTTCTCGTTCTCCGCCTGCGTCAGCGCCGCGGTCGCGCCGGCCGCGGCCGCGGTGCTGAACGGCACGAACTCGACGGTGACGGTGTCGCCGCGCCGGGTGTCGATGCCCGCGGCCGTGGCGACGAGGGCCTGCACCTGCTGGGCCGTCACGCCCTTGACGACTCCCTGGTTCAGGGCGATGCTGACCGTCTGCCGCGTCACCTCGCCGGCCGGGGTCACCGTCTTCTGCGTCGACTTGTTGATCGCGTTGTCCTTCGTGGACTCCTCCGACTTGTACGCGCCGTTGCCGTCCGCTCCGCTCGGCACGGCGATGTTATCGGGGCCGAGCACGCCGGTCCCTGTGCCCTTCGCGCCGGTGTAGCTCTCGGTCTTCGTCTTCTCGGACGAGCTCAGTGGCCCGCCCGTCGGGGCCGGCGTCGGCGCGGTGTACGTCTCGTCCATCCGCTCCGAGGTGGAGTTGGCGACGTCCGCGGCGACGGTGACGGTCGCATTGCCGGCGCCGACGATGGTCTCCAGCATCCGGCCCACGGCGGACGCGACCTTGGTCTCGTACTCGGTGGCCTGCTTCGAGGATCCGCCGACGAGCCCCGCACCGACGGCCCACAGCACGGTCCCGTTCTGGTCGGTGACGGCGACGTCCTGCGGCCGCATCCCGGGGATCGCGGCGCTGGTCAGGTGCACGATCGCCTGGACCTGGTTGTCGCCGAGGGTCGCCCCGTTCTTCGTCTTCACGAACACGGACGCCGTCGGGTTCTGCTTCTCCGAGACGAAGACGCTGTCCTTCGGGATCGCGAGCTGCACGGTCGCGGTGGTGATCCCGTTCATCGCGCCGATCGTGTTGGCGAGCTCGCCCTCGATCGCGCGCTTGTACGTCACGGACTGCTGGAACTCGCTGGCCGTCACACCCATCTTGTCGAGCAGGGTGTATCCCTTGCTCGTGTCGCTCGGGAGCCCGGCGGCCGCCGCGGCGAGGCGCTGCGGGTAGACCTTGTCGTCCGGGACGAGGATCGTGGCGCCGCCGTCCGTCAGCTCGTAGCCGACTCCGGCCGACTTGAGCTGCTCGACGACGGCCGACGCGTCGCTCGCGCTCAGCCCGGTGAACAGCGGACTCATCTGCGGTCGTGCCAGCCAGCTGCCGAGCGCGACGGCCCCCATGACGAGCAGCGCCAGGCCGATCACCGCGATGGTGCGCTGGGCGAGGGTGAACCCGGAGATGACCCGCCGGGCGCGGTCCAGGGAGCGGACGAGCAAGGTCGGCATGGTTAGGCCTGCATCCGCATGATGTCGTTGAACGCGGCGACGCTGCGGTCGCGCACGGCGACGACGAGGTCGAGGGTCACGGAGGCGCGGGCGGCCGCGATCGTGGCCTGGTGGATGTCGTCGAGGTTCCCGGTGACGGCGCGCACGGCGAGCTCGTTGGAGGTGGACTGCAGCTGCTGCAGGCCGTCGACGGCGCTCGTGAGGGTCGTCGCGAACGAGCCGGCGGTGCCGGAGCCCGCCGCGGCGCCGGGGACGGCGGGCGGCGGCGTGTTCTCGAAGCTCAGCGCGGAGAGCGGGCTGACACCCGGCGTGATGGCGGCGACGGGGGTCGACATCAGTTGCGTCCGATCTGCAGCGCGGACTCGTACGCGGTCTTCGCGCGGTCGACGACGGCGGCGTTGGCCTGGTATCCGCGCTGAGCCAGGATCAGCATGCTCATCTGGTCGCCGAGGTCGACGTTCGGATACTGCACGTACCCCTTCTCGTCCGCGTACGGGTGGCTCGGGTCGTAGACGAGTCGCCCTTCGGCCCGGGATTCGACGACGCCGTTCACGTAGACGCCGGGGCTGTCCGCGCCCTCCGACACGACGAGGAGCTTCTCCCGGAACGCCCCCTGCCCCGGCGGGGTCGCGGTGTTCACGTTGGCGATGTTGTCGCTGAGGGCGTCCAGCCATTTCCGATGCACATTCAGCCCGGTCCCGGCGATCCCGATCGCATCGAAGGTCATGCCGACGCCTGCCCGATGGCCCGGGAGACCGAGGCCGACTGCGCGTTCATCGCCTGCGTGGCGAACTGGTACCGCAGGACCGTGTCGATGTTGGACAGCGTCTCGGTGTCCAGGTTCACGTTGTTCCCGTTCAGACGGGTGGGCTCGAGCGAGCGCTCCACGGTCGCCGGCGCAGCGCCGGACCCGTCGGCGACGGCAGCGCGGAGCTCGTCCTCGAACGCGACGCGCTTGGCGTGGTAGCCGGGGGTGTTGATGTTCGCGACGTTCTCGGCGATCGAGCGCTGTCGCAGGGACAGGCCGTCGAGCGCGCTGGACAGCGCTGTGGCGGTGACGGATTCGAGCACGGCGACACTCCGGACGTGAGGGGCGTGGCCGATCCGTGGCCAGTCGTCGAGCGATCCGTGCTCGCAGCCGACTATCGCGACAGCCTCAGGCCGGCGTAACCGACCCGCTCAGCCTTCGACGTCGAGATAGGCCGGGGTGTCCGCGGGCGCCGAAGGCACGCGCCGGAGCGCGGCCAGCTCCCGGGCCGTGGCGGCCCGGGACACGACGAGTGCGTCGATCGTCAGCCGCTGCCGCGCGAGGACGGCCCGCGCGCGCTCCACCAGCTCCGCGGGCGGGGGTCCGGGCGGCGGTTCGAAGGCCGGCTCGACGTCTGCTCCGGCCTCCGCGTCGGCGGCGTCGAGCGCCCGTTCGAACCGGTCGAGCACGGCCAGCCAGGCGGCGAGGTCGTCGGGCACGGCCGGCTCAGGCGAACGCGGGCGCGGCCGCGGGGCTCGGTGTCAGCGCGGCCGCGGCCTCGTGCCACGCCTCGCGCAGGGGCTCGACGATCTCGCGGCATTCGGCGGCGGCGGCGCGATCCCGCGTCACGTTCGCGACGATCAGTCGGCCAGTCAGGTACGTGTACAGGGCGCGCAAATCCTCCGCCCCGTCCCAGACGTCCGTGAGGGATCCGCTCAGCTCGGCGACGATGCTCTGCGCGTGCGTGAGATGCGATCCCGCGCCGACCGGGTCACCGCCGTCCTGGGCGGCGACGGCGCGATCGATGTCCACGAGCAGCCGGTCGTAGAGCATCGTCACGAGGCGCGCCGGGGAGGCCGACGCGACCTGCTGCTCGAGGTACTGCTGCCTGGCGCGTTCGAGAGAGGTGGTCATCGGGCTGAGCTCCTGTTCGGGTGCGGGAGGACGGGCGGATCAGGACGAGGACGACGGCGTGGGCGGCGCGAAGGCGGCGAGCTGCGAGCCGAGCCAGGAGGACTGCGACTGCAGCGCGGACAGCTTGACCTCCAGCTGCGAGTACGTGCGCTCGAGGTTGGCGCGGCGCTGGTCGAGACGGATGTCCCAGCTCTTGACCTGATCCTGCAGGCCCTGCACCTCGGCCTGCTGGCCGGTGATGCGCTGGGTGAGCATGCCGTCGTATTTGTCGGAGTAGCGGGAGGTGGTGTCCTGGACGCGACCCGCGATCCGGGAGAACATCGACTGCACGGCCTCGGGATCGTCGGCCAGCGCCTTGGCGAACTTGTCGCCGTCGAACTGCAGCACGCCCTTCTCGGTGATCGAGATCCCGATCGTCGACGGCGAGATGCCGTCCACGGGCGCCTGGACCGCGTCGGCGAGGTCGCCGCGCAGCGCCCGGACGGTGCTGTCGCCGGTGAACACGCCGAGCGTTGTCGCCTCCCCCGGCTTGCCGATCGTGGCCGTGGAGCCGTTGTCGATCCGGGTGAGCAGGCCGGCGATCCCCGTGACGAAGGCCTGGGCCGATGCGGTCCGGGTCTTGGCGTCCGTGGCCACCGTGATGGTGACGGGGTCCGCGCTCACCTGGGAGACGGTGACATCGATGCCGTTCGCCACGGTGATGGTGTTGCTCGCACTGGTCAGCGTCTGCTGCGCGGCGGTGCCTGCGAACAGGCGGATGCTCGCGTCGGCGCCCTGGGCGATCACCGCGGCCCCGGCCTCGGTGGAGAGGTCGACCGCGGTGCCCGCGGCGACGTCCGCGGCCGAGCCGCGGTCGAGCGTGAACCGGTTCGCGGCGCCCGTCTTGTCCGCGGTCAGCTGGATGCGGGAGAGCGGCGTGCCGTCGGCGGCGGTGCCCGCGGGCACGACGGTGGCCGTGACGCCGGACTTCGAGGCGTTGACCGCCTTCGCCAGATCCTCCGCGCTGGATCCGAGCGGGGTGATCTCCTTCTGGGTGCCGTCCGCGGCCACCAGGGTGAATGTGCCTCCCCAGGAGGTCGCGCCGCCGGCGGCGGTGACGACGGAGTGCGCGCGGGCGACGGCGTCGACGACGATGCTCGTGGAGAACGCGCTGGCCTTCTCGCTCGCCGTGACGGTGACGCTCGCCGCGGAGGAACTCGGCGTGAACGCGGCGAGCGAGGTCGCGGCGCTGGCCGTCGTGGCCTTGTCGAACAGGGACTGCAACGAGGTGTTCAGGGACTGCAGATTGCCGATGACGGTGTTGCGGTCGGTGATCTTCGCCGTCAGCTGCGACTGCGGGATCGCCTGCACCTTCATCAGGGAGTCGATCAGGTCCGCTGTCTTCAGGCCAGAGACGAGGCCGTCGATCTTCATCTTCCGATGCCTTCCGTGGTGAAGGGGTCGTGTCGTCCGACAGGGTCGTGTGGTCTGCGAGGAAGGTGCTCGAGCGGGGTGCGGGACCCCGCTCGAGCACCGGATGCGTCCCCGGCGCGGTCGATCAGCGGAGCAGCTGGAGCACGCCCTGGCCGGACTGGTTGGCCTGAGCCAGCATCGCCGTACCCGCCTGCTGCAGGATGTTCTTCGCCGTGTACTTGACCATCTCGGAGGCCATGTCCGTGTCCGAGATGCGGCTCTTCGCGGCCGACAGGTTCTCCGCGGAGACCTGCAGCGAGTTGATCGTCGACTCGAAGCGGTTCTGCGCCGCGCCGAGGCCGGCGCGAGCCGTCGAGACGTTCGTGATCTGCGTGTCGATCGCCGCGATCGTGGTGAGCGAGTTCGCGGCGGTGTCGACGGTCAGGCCCTTCACCGTCGCACCCAGTCCGGAGAAGTCGGTCAGGGTGACGCCGATCTGGTCCTCGGCGGCGGTGGAGCCCGCGCCGACCTGGAACGTCAGGGTGTTGTTGCTGTTGAGCAGCTTGATCCCGTTGAAGTACGTGCCGGCGGCCACGCGGGTGAGCTCGTCGCCGAGGGAGTCGATCTCCGTCTTGATGGCCGAACGCGAGCTGGCGTTGTTGGAGTCGTTGCCCGCCTGCACCGCGAGGTCGCGGACGCGCTGCAGGATCGAGTGCACCTCGGTCAGGGAGCCTTCCGCGGTCTGGATGACCGAGATGCCGTCCTGGGCGTTGCGCGCGGCCACGTTCAGGCCGTTGACCTGCGAGCGCAGGCCCTCGGAGATGGCGAGGCCGGCGGCGTCGTCCGCCGCCCGGTTGATCCGCAGTCCGCTCGAGAGCTTCTCGAGGGACTTCGAGCCCTCGAGCTGGTTGTGCGCGAGGTTCCGGTACGCGTTGAGTGCACCGATGTTGGTTGCGATCTGAAGACCCATGAATATCCTCCGTGGTTCGGGGTCGGACGCAGGCCCTTCCGTGGACCTGCACTACCGACATTCGCGACCGTGCGGCGCCCGCGTAACCGTGCGCCGGGAGGATTTCTGCGCGGGTCCCGCGTCAGACGACGATCGCGAGATCGCCTGCGCGCGCGGCGGGGCGAGAGGGGCGTTCGGCGGAGCGCTGGGCGGCCGGTCCGAAGAGCGCGTCGAAGAACTCGGTCTTCGCCTTCGTCGAACGATCCACGGAGGCGCCCGTCTCCCAGGCCTCCATCGCCTCGCGCATGAGGGTGAGCGCGATCCGACGCATCTTCGACACGTAGGCGTGGCTCACGTCGAGCTCGGCGGCGATGTCCTTGACCATCCGGTCCTCGAGGTAGATTCCGCGCACGATCTGCCGCATCGTGGCGGGGAGGGCTTCGATCACGCGGATCAGCATCGCCCGGCTCTCGGAGCGCTCCACGGCGTGCTCGGGAAGAATCACGCTGTCGGTGAAGTCCGGCGCCTGCCGGCCGTCGTCGGCCTCGAAATGCGCCTCGAAGCTGGTCGCGGTGCGCACCATCTCGTCGAGCTGCAGCATCTGCGCGACGGCGTCGGCCCCCAGTCCCGACTCCTTGGCCAGCTCCGCCACGGTCGCGGCGCGTCCGGTCCGGGCGAGGACGGCATCCGCAGCGACGCGGATCCGCTCGATCTTCGCGCGACCGCGCTCCCCCGCCGGATCCGCCGCGCGCATCTCGTCGAGCATCGCCCAGGTGATCTGCGTGCGCGCGTAGGCCCCGAACGGGATCCCGCGCGACGGGTCGTACGCCATCGCGGCGCGCGCGAGCCCGAGCCGGGCCGCCGACATCAGCTCGTCCAGATCGACGTGCTCGGCGGTCCTGGCCTTCTCGATCGCCAGGAACTTCGCCAGGGGCAGATTCTCGCGCGCCAGCTCGGCAGGTGTCTTGTGATCCCCTGAAAGTGCCTCAGGACCAGAAGAAACAGGGGGAAGACTCGACAATGTGACTCCCTGACAAGAAAGGCGCGTATACGAGCAAAAAAGTAGCACAGAATCGGTGAACCTGAGATAAACCTGTGAAAATCGAGTGCATCCGCTAGACGGCTCTGCCAGCGCCCTCGAAGAGCCCGTATGAGCACCCTCGTCGGCCTCGTGAAGCGTGTGCAGCGCCGATCTCGAGCGCTCGCCGGGCGCCACGGCGCTGGCCGGTCAGCGTGCGAACGATGCCCGGTACATCATCAACAAGTACGGCACCCCTTTCGCCGTGAGCACTCCTGCGGAGAGATCCGGCGACCCTGCAGTGGGTCGCCGGGATCCTGCGCGAGGAGCGCGGCATCGTGATCGCGAGCCCCGCGGCAAACGTCTTCTACGCCTCCGGGTTGGCGATCAACGTGATGTACACGATCGCCGACGCCGGCAAGCGCGCGGCCGGATTCAAGCTGTCGCTCGGCGTGGAGATCCCGGAGGAGCTAGCCGCGTTCACGTTCGCACGGCAGCGCTCGAAGCTCGCCGGGGAGATCCGCGGCTCATACTTCGTCATCAAGGGAACGCACTGACGACGATCCCCGCACGGCTGAGACCTCCGTCATGAGCGCCGGCGGTGCTCCGCCGAGGAGGCCCTGACCGTCGTCCCCCCACCCGCCGGTCGATGCGGCCTACCGCCGTTCAATGCGAACGGTACGGGGTGCAGCGATGGCGGCACGCGTGGCAACACCGTCCGCGCGGATCGCGCCGATCATCGCACCCTGCATGGTGGCATTGATGATCCCGTTCATCTGAGCTACCCGAGTGGCGCGCTGCTGCTCGACCAGCTGGGCCGATGCGGCATCGCGGAGATACTGCTCGTGCTGGTCGGTGAGCAGCCGGTTCACGGCCTCTTGCACCGTCGATGCCCGGTGATCATGCACGATCTGCCAGCATGCCGCGACGTCGGCAGAACTGAGGTACTTCTCGGGGAACCAACCAGCGTAACCGTCGCTGTACTCCCTGCGCGCCTGGACAAGTTGCCGATCGATGGGGTGGATCTCAGGAGCGGTAAGTTCACCGATTCTCACGGCGGCCTGCTGGTTGCTCTGCTCGATTCGAGCGTTCATCGCCGGCACCCGACGGTTCCGTACGGGGACAATCACGCCCGCGGCGATCAAGGCCAGCGGGAACGGCAGCAGGAAGAGCACAATGCCCACGAGTACGGAAGCAACCGTGTCACTCGGGGTCGTGGCCGAGTACACGATACTTCCCACGACCGGAGTCAGCGCGGTGAGGGCGACCGTGCCGATGAGCACCCAGAGCCAGTACATGCCGGCGCGCCACTTCTTCTTGTATGGCTGGTAGAGGTACGCGTGCCGCTGATAGACCGCTTCCTTCTGCTCACTAAGGCTCTCGAACCTCGTCAGCAGATGGTAAAGGCCGCCGAGATGTTGTTCGAGTTGAAACCGCGCGTCGTTGTCCATGAAATCTCAATTCCGTGCTGCGTTGGAGGTGACCGTGTGGAGACGAGACCCTGACGGCTCTTGTATGGATCGGGCCTCACGCTAGCAGGATTCAGGCAATTCAAAATACCGAAATATCACCACGCGCCCACGGGGAGGCTTGACATAGACGTCCCCACCCTGGGCGGTGAATTCCCCCAAACGCGCATCCTGGAGAAGCGTTGGAGATGTGGTACTCGGCGGCTAGCATGGCGCATCGACAACCTCGGGCTCAACGCTTCCCATGTTCCGGAGCCGCATGACTGACATCGCAAGTCAATTGCCGTTCAACCCGAACCGGCGGGAATCCAGCGCGAGCTTGAAATGGCTCTCTGCTGCGTCGATCTCGCGCGTCGGAGTCCCGGGATCGAACACTCCCAGCAACCAAGGGCTGATCTCTTCCCGCCGGAGCTTCGTAAGTACTCGTCGATGCCGCGGCCCGTCGTGCCTCGTCCGCGATATCGTGAGTTCATGACGGACGTTCGGCTTGAGTTGGCTCTTCGACAGCTTGGACCGGAGGACTGGTCAGCATTTGAGAAGTTCGCTGCTGAGTTTCTCGTCGTAGACTACCCTTCGCTCCGGACCATGGCTTCGATGGCGGGCGACAAGGGCAGGGACGGACAGCTCTATCAGCCGAACGAAGAGCAGAATACGTTCATCCAGTATTCGGTCACGGAGGGCTGGTCTTCCAAGATCACAGGGACGATCGCCACTTTGACGAAGAACTTCGGCGGCTCGTTTCGTTTAATCTACGCAACAAATCAGAAGATCGGCCCAGACTCTGACAAGCTCGTCGCCGAACAGCGCAAGGCGGGCTTTGAAGTAGACATCCGAGACCGATCGTGGTTCGTGGAACGCGCCCACACGCATGCGCAGCGAACGATCGCGAGCGACGACCTAGCACGTCGGTTCGTTGACCCTCTTCTCGCCAGTGCCGGACTCGCCCCCCGTGTGGCACGCCCGCTTGGTCCGGCCGAGGCGCGCGTAGCACTTGTCCACCTCGCCCTCGAGAGCGTGGACCGTCGCGATAATCAAGGCATCACACGCAGCGCGTTTGAGGCACTCGTCCGTTCCGTCATGCACGACACGAACGCCCAAGTAACGATGACCTTCGACGAGATTGTCACACAGACTATGGCCCTAGTTCCTGCGGGTGATCCTGTCCAAGTGGAGGCGCAGGTGCGGGGTGCACTGACGCGACTTTCCAAGAAGGGCCCTATTAAGCACATACGCTCCAGAGACGTGTACCAGTTGTCCTTTCCGGAGCAAGAACGCGTCCGTGAACAGTCCGCGGCAGTGCTGTCCTCAGAACAAGATCTTCTGGACGAGTTGAAGGCAAGAATCAGTGCGCTGGAAGGAATCGATGAATCGAGCATTGCCGCGGCAGCGTTTGACCTCCGCATTGCCATGGACACTTGGTTGCTTCGCCGAGGAGAGGCGTTCGCTTCGGCGGTACTCACCGGCGATGTGAACGACTTCGATCCGCGGACACTCGAGTCGCTACTCTCGCCGATCGAGGGCGGCCCCTCTGCCGACGCACTGATCGCGATCGTCGGCGAGATTCTTGAGGCTCCTAGTGCAGCTGCTCGCGCGTACCTGAGCAATCTCGCCTCAGCGTACACACTGTTCTCATTTCTCCGCCAAACCCCCGATGTTCAGAAGGCGATGCTCGCCGTGTTCCAAGGAGGAAAGATCTGGCTGGACACGAACGTGATCCTGCCGCTACTCGCGGAACGCTTGGAAGAAAACGCCAGCCAGCGCTATTTCACGTCGTTGATCCGGGCAGCACGTGACGCCGGGACCTTGCTGTACGTAACGGATGGAGTCATCGAGGAGCTGCTCACGCACATCTCCAGGTCGTTGAACTGTGCACGCACGATCCCTTCCTCGTGGGAAGGCACGGTTCCGTACCTCTTCGGAATGTACGCCGCCAGTGGGCGAGGCAGAAGCCAGATGGTCGAGTGGCTCGAGACGTTCCGTGGGGACACGTATCAAGAGGACGATCTCGCGCAGTACCTTCAGGAAGAGCACGGCATCGTCGTTCAGGATCTTGAGGCCATCGCAAACGAGGCCCCACCAGAACTTCGAGCGGCGATGCAAGAGTTTTGGGTCAAGACGCACGAGGAGCGTCGGAAGCAACGCGGGCAAGAGATCGATCAGGGTCTCGTGTTGCGACTCGCTGGTCACGACGTGACTAGTTCAATCGGTGTGAGTCAGCTGAGAGGAAAAGCCTCGGTTGGCCCTATGGGCTTCGAGCATTGGTGGCTCACTCTGGATCGGGCAGCATTTCGGATGTCCTCTTGGCTACGTGATCAGCTTGGTGAGGACGCTGCCCCCAAGTCACCCGCCCTAAACCCTGACTTCCTTGTCGAGCTTCTCCGGCTGCGGCAGGTGCGCTCTTCCGTCGAGCGGGATCTGCAAGTCCCGCTCCCCACCATGGCGGACTACATGCGATTCGCTGTGATCCCGATCAGCGTCGTCGAGGTCGCTGATAAGGAAAGAGCCGCTCTGGTTGGTCTTGACGAGCGAGTAATCCAACGGCGTGTGCGCCAAAAGGTCGACGAAATTCGCTGGGAGCGCGGAACAGTTCTAATCGACACCGCCTATGACCGCTAGGTTCGACGCGGCCGGGGCCGCCCAAAGTCGAATGGATCGAGCCAGATCTCCGCGGCGCGGCTTCTGCTCCGAGAAGATCATTGGGGAGTACTAGATGACGATGAGCCTGCGCGACTTCTTGGAGGACCATCCGGTGAACCGCGCCACGGTAGATGCGCACAAGAAGCACCTACTGGGGTCTGTCGAGCAATTCCGTGGCGTGGATTCCATCACCGGTTCCCCTGCGGAACCGGTTGGTTGACGCACCACTCGCCACCCGCAGATACTCGAGCCACTCCGGCGAGATCAGCTGCGCCGGGGAGCTATTTTTCCGAGCTCAAGCCTGCTCCTCGTCGGTCGCCACGCCTCAACCCTCGTCGCCCACGAGGCGCAGCACCGGGCGCTGATCAGGCTCGCCTAGCAGGTCGCGGACCTGTGCCGGAGCCAGCCGCAGGATCTCAGCGAGCGCGGGCACCGTCGCCCCCTGCTCAGCGGCGAGCCCCGCCGCCTTGCGCAGCAACGTCGGCATCTCCCCCGGGTAGGCACTCGTCGGGTCCGCTGACGGATCGTCGACCATGGCGAGGCGCTGATAGGCGCGCCGCGCCGAGGAGTCGGTGGTCCGGCCGCGCTCCACCATCCGCCGGATGAGCGAGTGTAGCGACACGCCCCAGGTCCGCCCGAGACGATCGAGGGCCGCGAGGTCGAGCCGCTGCGGCAGAGCCGCGTCCATCGACGCCGCCGGGGTAAGGAACGCCGCCGCGAACTCATCGGCCTCGCGCTCGACGGCGGTGCTCTGCTCCGCTGACTCGGCGTGCAGCAGCAGGTGGCCGATCTCGTGGGCGATCGAGAACCTGTGCCGGAACACGTTCTCGCTGCGGCGCGGCGTCGTGACCACGATCGGTCGGTCAACGATCACAGACGAGAACGCGTCCACCGCATCGATCTCCCCCAGCGGACGCACGACGACCACGATCCCCCGCGACTCCGCGGTGGCGACCAAGTGCCGCACCGGCCCGTCAGGAATCGCCCAGTGCCGACGCAGCGTCGCCGCCGCTTCGCCCGGGCTCGTCCCGGCCGGCAGCTTCGGAAGCTCCGCCTCGGGGAGCTTGACGTACCGCTCGAGCGCGAAGGTCAGCTCCCACACCAGCGTCGCGGTCGAGAGCGCTCGCTGGCGGTCGCCGACTCGCGCCGAGCGCAGGCTGCGGAAATGCGCGTGCACAGTATCGATGCGCGCGAGCGGCCTGCCCACGCTGAAGAACCCGGGACGCACCTTCAACGTGGTCGCCATCCGTTCGACCACATCGGCACGAGGAGAGTTCACCCCTGCCTCGTACTGACCGATCGCCGCAGCGGAGACCCCGACCGCAGCCGCGAGCTCCGTCTTGCTCAGACTCTGGCGCACGCGAGCCTGGGTCAGCCGTGCCGGCTCGAATCGCCCCTGGCCATCCGACGGGCCTGGAAGATCGAACAGTCCAGGGTGCTTTTCACGCATCCGACGTCCGGTCCTGGACCTGCAGTTCCAGCGACGGCACGACCGGGGTGCCGCTGTCGAACGACTCGACGTCGTCAGCTGCGGATGCTGCCACGAACTCGGGCTTCCAGATCGTCTCCTCGCAGTGCAGATGGACGGCGCCGCCGGTATACTCCGCAACAGCCCAGTCGATCGCATTCAGCGAACGAGGTGTCGAATGGACCATCACGAGAACGACAGGCATGAACTCGCCCGCAGCCAGAATCATGCGCTCGAGCTCATCCTGTTCGCTGGCGTTTCGGGTCTCCCCGCCGCCCTCGATGAAGCTCTGCCCGAACATCTCGACCGGCCGCCGTGCGAAGAACCCACTCATCCGGGTCTTGCTCGTCGCGAAGCCACTCTCCACGTCTGCTGCCGCCGGCACCCGCCATGCGAAGACCAGCCCGCCGTTGACGATCGGAAGCCGATAGCCAGCCGGAACAAGCCTGTGCGCCTGAAATCCGCGGTCCTTGAACGCTTCGTACGTGTCTTCCAGCAGATCCCGCCACTGCCCACCAAAGCCGAACGTGTAACGAGTCGCCGCTGCCTCGTGGGCGTCTGCCGCCAGAGCGTGGCGCGCCTGCACGACCTCGATGACGAGATCCCGTGCGTCGGCGGCATGAGCGCCAAGCGCTTCGAAGGGAGAACTCGGGACCATCGCGACCTCTTGAAGTCAGAGCCGGAGAGCAGAGTCACCCACCGGAATGACTTTAGTCTGACACGGGATACGCGCACGAATGCTTCAGTTGCTCCCTCAGCGTGTCGGATCGCCTGCTTGGACTTCGCCCCCGCGCGGTAACACGACCCGACTCGGTGCATGCAGAACATCGAACTGCACAAGATCCCCTTGATACGACTGAGCCACTGGCCTCTATGAATGGATCGATGCACTAGTCGGACTTGAACGCGATCCAGCGCGCCCAGCACCCTGACGCTTGGACAGTAAGCGTTCCGAACTCGACGAATCTGTCATCCTTCTACACAGCAACTCACGTTGATGTGGCGAAACGTGTCCAGGTGCGTCCCACCGCTCGACCCCAAGAAGATGGGTGATTTGGAGGGGAATGACACTCAGTCTGCGACAGCCAATTCCGCCAATAGCAGCAGATCAGAGGCTATATTTACGAAGGCGCTGGCACCTCGGGCAGAAGTGCGAGGAGCGGTTCATGAACGCGTCGCGGCGGATCGGGCCGCCGCAACGGGCGCAGGGCAGACCCGTGCGGCCGTAGGCGTTCAGCGAGTGCGCGAAGTAGCCGGCCTCGCCGTTCACGTTGACGTACTGCGCGTCGAAGCTCGTGCCACCCTCGGCCAGAGCCTTGTTCAGCACGGCGCGCACCTCTGCGAGCAGGCGGTTCACGGCCACGGTGGAGAGGGCCGAGGCGGGCGTCTCGGGGTGGATCCGCGCGGCCCACAGGGACTCGTCGGCATAGATGTTGCCGACCCCGCTGATCAGGGTCTGATCGAGCAGAACACGCTTGATCGCGCTCGAGCGGGTGCGCAGGGCGTCGCGCAGCACCCGGTCCTGGAACGCCTCGTCCATCGGGTCCCGGGCGATGTGCGCGACCTGCGACGGGATCAGCGCCTCGCTGCTCCCCCACCCCGCGGCCCGTCCGTCCGCGGTCGGCAGCAGGTCGTCGACGGCGAGGGATCCGAAGGTGCGCTGGTCGGCGAACACCACCGCGAGCTCGCCGTGCTGCGGGTGCTCGACGAAGATCCGGATCCGCTCGTGCCGCTCCGCCTCCGCGTCCGGGCGGCGCAGCAGCAGCTGACCGGACATGCCGAGGTGCCCGACGATCGCGGACGGCCGGTCCGCGAGCGGCATCCAGAGGAACTTCCCGCGGCGGGCGACGGTGGCCACGTCGGCGCCCTCGAGGCGTGCCACGAAGTCGGCGGCGCCCGCGGCGTGCCGTGTGAGCGCGCGCTCGTCGTGCACCGCGACGGAGACGATCCGCGCTCCGGTCATCGCCGGCGCGAGACCCGCCCGGACGACCTCGACCTCGGGAAGCTCAGGCATGACGGGACTCGGACAGTACGGCGCTCAAGCGCGGTCGCTCAGGACGTGCCAGGCTGCGAGGGCCGCGGCCATCTCCGCGGTCTTCTTGCTCGTGCCGGTGCCCGTGGTCGCCAGATCGCCGGTCGTCACGGTCGCCGTGAACCGGCGGTCGTGGTCCGGGCCGGTCGAGACGACCTCGTACACCGGGGCGCTCAGCTCGAGGCGCGCGGCGAGCTCCTGCAGGGCCGTCTTCGGATCCATCGCCGCGCCGTAGCGCTCGGGGTCGGCGAGCAGAGGCTCGATCAACCGCAGCACGAGCCCGGTCGCCGCGCTGGGACCGGCGGACAGGAAGGTCGCACCGAACACGGCCTCCATGGTGTCCGCGAGGATCGAGTCCTTGTCGCGGCCACCGGTACGCTCCTCGCCCCGGCCGAGCAGGATGTGCTGGCCGAGCCCGATGCCCCGGGCGACCTCGGCGAGGGCGACCGTGGAGACCACGCTCGCGCGCCGCTTCGCCAGGGATCCCTCGTCCAGGTCGGGCAGGGTCGTGTAGAGCATGACGGTCACGGCCTGACCGAGCACGGAGTCGCCGAGGAACTCGAGGCGCTCGTTGTGCGGGATCCCGCCGTTCTCGTACGCGTAGGAACGGTGCGTCAGCGCAAGCTGAAGCAGCTCGGGGTCGATGTCGACTCCGAGCTGCTCAGAAAGAGGGCGAGAGTGTTCCCTGGACCCGTCGGAGGACGAGGTGGGGACTTCTGCCATGATCGACGGATCGATCAGACGTCGGCGACCTTGCGGCCCTTGTACTCGAGGAACAGCTCGGTGCCCTGCGAGTCGGTGACGACCTTCGCCTGGTGCGGGCGGCTGTAGACGACCTTGCCGTTCTCGATGGTCTTGACGAGGGTGGGGACCTCCGCCTTCCACTGCGCGCGGCGCGAGCGGGTGTTGGAACGGGAGACCTTGCGCTTCGGGGGGTTACCGGCCATGGTTGCTTACCTTCTGTGTTCTGGGCGCGCAGCTATTCCGCTGCGTTCCCTTGGTCTGTGATCTGCTGGAGCGCAGCCCATCGAGGATCGACAGGAGCGACCTGCTCTTTCCCGGCGCTTCCGGTCAGCCGCTCACCGGTCTCGGGGTCGAGTCCAGGGCAATCCGGCTGACACACCGGCTGAAACGGGAGCGACAGTACAACCGCATCCCTGACCAGAGTTTCAAGATCCACGTGGTCGTCTTGAACCTCGAAGTCGTTCGCTTCCTCTCCAGGATAGGCGAAAAGCTCCTGAAACTCGACTTCGACAGGCTCTTCGATCGGATTCAGGCACCGGCCGCACTCTCCGCGGTAGGTGGAATCGACCTCTCCCGTGACCAGGATGCCCTCGTGCACGGACTCGAGGCGGACGCGGATGTCGAGCTCCTCGCCCTCATCCACGGACACGAGTCCCTCGCCCCAGCGCTCCTTCAGCGGGATCGTGAGCTCGTGTTCGCGCATCTCGCCGGGTCGGCGGACGATGTCGCGCACGGGCAGCACGAACGGTCCATTGAGTCGGGTTTTCACCGATCCAGTCTACGGGGACCGAGCTGGACGCGGGCCGAGGCGCTTCGAGAGCCTCAGCGACCGAATCTCGTCAGAGTCCGCGCGCGCCGGTGTCGAGGAAACGGGCCACCGCGGGCGGAACGAACGCGGAGACATCGCCGCCGAGTGAGGCGACCTGGCGCACGAGCGAGCTCGAGACGAGCGCGTGCGCGGGGTCGGGCAGCAGGAACACGGTCTCGATATCGGCGAGGTGACGGTTGACGATCGCCATCGGCGACTCGTACGCGACGTCCACCTGGGAGCGGATCCCCTTGACCAGCACGCCGGCGTTCACGTCGCGCGCGTAGTCGACGAGGAGGCCCATGCTCCACGAGCCGACGATGACCTTGCCCGCGACACCGGCGGCGGCGATCGACTCCTCGAGCAGGGTGAGGCGCTGCGCGACCGGCAGCATCGCCTGCTTGTCGGGGTTGTGCACGACGAGCACATGCAGCTCGTCGTAGAGCCGCGCGGCGCGCTGGATGACATCCAGGTGGCCGAGAGTCGGCGGGTCGAAGGAACCGGGGACGACGGCGATCCGACTGCTCATGCGATCAGCCTATCGGCGCGGATCGATGTGTGCGCTGTGCCGGCCCGGCACGGCTGGTCGCGGCGAGCCGGTCAGTTCTTGGCGAGCGCGGCGCGGTCCTCGATGCTGAGCCGGCGGGCGATGGCCTCGCGCAGCCCCTCGTGCGCGTCGAGGGCGGGATCCGCCTCGATGATCTCCTCCGCGAGCTGGCGTGCCCGGGTGATGAGATCCGCGTCCTTGATCACCCGCAGGAGCTTCAGCGACGATCGCACCCCGGACTGCCGGGCGCCGAGCACGTCTCCCTCGCCGCGCAGCTCCAGGTCGACCTCGGCCAGTGCGAAACCGTCCTGGGTCGCGGCGACCGCGTCCACCCGATCCCGGGCCGGGGTGCCCTGCTCGGCCTCGGTGACCAGCAGGCAGAGCCCCGGTACGCCGCCGCGGCCGATGCGGCCGCGCAGCTGATGCAGCTGGGAGACGCCGAACCGGTCGGCCTCGAGCACGATCATGGTGGACGCGTTCGGCACGTCGACGCCGACCTCGATCACCGTTGTCGCGACGAGCAGGTCGATGTCGCCGCGGGCGAAGGACTGCATGATCGCGTCCTTCTCGTCGGAGGCCATCCTGCCGTGCAGGCCCGCGATGCGGAGGGATCCGAGCGTCGGGTGCGTCGACAGCGCGGCGAGAAGCTGCACCACGCCCCAGCGCGGTCCCTTGGCCTCCTCGCCCTCCTCGTCCTCGAAGCGCTCCTGATCCGCCTCGGCGGTGTCCTTCTCGGTGTCGATCGCCGCGCACACCGCGAACACCTGACGCCCCAGCGCGATCTCCTCGGCGGCGCGCTCCCACACCCGGGTGAACCAGCCGGGGTGGTCGGCGAGCGGGGCGACGAAGGTCTGGATCCCGGCGCGACCGGACGGCATGCTGCGGATGACCGAGGTGTCCAGGTCGCCGAACACGGTCATCGCGACGGTCCGCGGGATCGGGGTCGCCGTCAGCACGAGGGCATGAGGGCTCGTGCCCTTGGCGCGCAGGGCCTCGCGCTGCTCGACGCCGAACCGGTGCTGCTCGTCGACGACGACGAGCCCGAGGTCGGCGAACGTGGTCTTCTCCCCCAGCAGCGCATGCGTGCCGACGACGATGAGCGCCTGCCCGGCGGCGACGCGCAGCGCGGCCTTGCGCCGCTCCGGGGCGGACATCTGCCCGGTGAGCAGCGTCGGCATCACCTCGGGGGCGAGCTGCGGCCCGAGCATCCGCGCGATCGAGCGGAGGTGCTGCCCGGCGAGCACCTCGGTCGGGGCGATCAGGGCCGCCTGCCCCCCGGACTCGGCGACCTGCAGCATCGCCCGCAGCGCGACCAGGGTCTTGCCGGATCCGACCTCGCCCTGCACGAGCCGGTTCATCGGCGCGCCGGAGACGAGGTCGGCGGCGATGGTCTCCCCGACCGCCTCCTGGTCGGGGGTGAGCGTGAACGGCAGCGCGGCGTCGAAGCGTTCGAGCAGCCCGCCGGGCTTCGCCGGACGGGCCGTCGCGTCGAGCATCCGCACGAGCCGGCGCTGCTGCACGAGCGCGGTCTGCAGGGTGAGCGCCTCGTGCATCCGCAGCGTGCGGATCGCCGGGCCGATCTCGTCCTTCGTCCGCGGCCGGTGCACCTGCTCGATCGCGGCCCGCGCCTCGAGCAGGTGCTCCTCCGCGCGCACGGCGTCCGGGAGCGGCTCGGGGACCGGGCCGAGGTCGTCGAGCACGGTGCCGACCATCTTCTCGATCTGCCAGGTGGTCAGAGCGGCGGTGGCCGGGTAGATCGGCAGCGGCGTGGTGACGAGCGTGTCGGCCTGGGTGCGTGCCTGCAGCTCGTCGTCGAACATCTCGTACTGCGGGTGCGCGAACTGCGTGACGCCGCGGTACAGGCCGACCTTGCCGGTGAACACGCCGCGCCGGCCGACCCGCAGCTCCTTCTCGCGCCACTCCAGCTGGCCGCGGAACTTCGCGAAGAACGTCAGCACCATGCGCCCGATCCCGTCGCCGATGTCGACCGTCATCATGGCGCCCCGGCGGTTCTTCATGTCCCGGACGCTGACCGACATGACCTCCGCCACGATCGTGACGGTCTCCCCCTGCGGCAGGTCGAGGATGGGCGTCAGCTCACCGCGGTTCGCGTAGCGGCGGGGATAGTGCGACAGCAGGTCGGTCACCGACTCCATGCCGAACGCCTTCGCCAGTGTCTTCGCGTTGGCGTCGCCGACCGCGACGGCCAGCGGCGTTTCGAGGCGGAGCGGCATGCTCCGAGTCTAGGCCGGGCCGCCGACGTCCCCGGCGGGCTGTGGACGGGCCGGACGGTGCCTGGCCGGGGTCAGCCGCGGAGGAACTCCAGCGCGGCGGCCCGGAACGCGGAGGATCCCGGACAGTTGAAGTGGTGCCGCCCGGGGATCTCCACGAACGTGCCCTGCGGTGCCGCCGCGGCCAGCGTGCGGGATCCCTCGATCACCGCGTCGTCGGATCCGGTCGCGAACAGGATCGGCTGCCCCGGCGCGTTCGAGGGATCCGGGTCGATCGTGCGCGAGGAGCGCATGCCGAGCGCGAGCGCGAGCAGCGCCTCCAGGTCGTTGCCCGGCACCCGCTCGGTGAGCGCGATGTAGTTCCGGGTCGCGGGGTCGGTCACGGGCGTGCCGTCGTCGATGTACCGGCGCACCTGGTCGACGTCGAGCCGTGCGAGCGGGGTGCCGTCCGGGACGCCGCCGAGCACGGCGCGCGGGATCCGGTCCTCGAGGTCGCGGAGCACCTCCCAGCCGATCCGGGCGCCGAGGGAGTAGCCGACGTAGAACGCGTCCTCGACGAGGTAGGTGTCCAGGACCTGCTCGATGTCCTCGGTGAGCAGCCGCACCGCGTACTCGGCGGGGTCGTGCGGCTTCTCGCTCGCCCCGTGCCCGCGCTGGTCGACGCCGAGCACGTGGAAGCCCTCGCGCTCGAGCATCCGCGCCCACCCGGTGAGCACCCAGGTGTCGCGCGTGCTGGACGCGAAACCGTGCACGATGAGGACGGTCGGCGCGTCCGGATCGCCCCACGAGTACGTGGCGAGCCCGTATCCGGCGCCCACCTCCACGGTCTGCGGGGTCGGCATGCTGGTCAGTTCGGTGAGCGAGAACGGCACAGGTCCATCATGCTCCTGTCCTGGCGGGACCGGGGCGCTCACGTCGCACGATGACGCCCGACACGGCCATAAGGTGATCGGGTGACGAGAATCATCGCGGGTGGCGCCGGCGGGACGCGCCTGGACGTGCCGGGGCAGGGCACGCGCCCCACGAGCGACCGCGTCCGCGAGTCGCTGTTCGCGACCCTGGAGTCCATGGACGCGATCGCCGGCGCCCGCGTGCTCGACCTGTACGCCGGATCTGGGGCGCTGGGCCTGGAGGCGGTCAGCCGCGGCGCGCGCAGCGCCGACCTCGTCGAACGCGCCCGGCCGGCCGCGGCGATCGTGCGGCGCAACGCGCAGGCCGTCGCGAAGGCGCTCGGCGGCGCGATCGCCGCCCGCGTGCACGAGAGCGCGGTGCACGCGATGCTCTCGCGCGCGTCCGGACCGTTCGATCTCGTGTTCACCGATCCGCCGTACGACCTGTCCGATGCCGACATGACCGCGGACCTCGTCGCGCTCACGCCGCTGCTCTCCCCCGACGCGGTCGTCGTGATCGAGCGGGCCCGGCGCTCGACGCCCCCGGATCTCGCGGCCGCGGGCCTGGAGCTCATCCGGGAGAAGGCGTACGGCGACACCGCGCTGTGGTGGGCGGAGCCCGCACGGGTCTGACCGGCGCTCAGCGGGCGTCGGCGCCCGCGTCGCGGTAGGGGTCCCAGCCGAGCGGGCCGACCGGCTCGCCGTCGCAGGTGACGGGCGCGTCGGGGATCCGCGGCACGACGGATCCGATCCGCCGGAACCCCGGGGGCAGGTCGCCGGGCGGGAAGGTCGCGAGCAGCGCGTGGTCCTCGCCGCCGGCCAGCGCGCGGTGCGGGTGCGCTCCGAGCGCGGCGCGGTCCAGCGCGATCGTCACGCCGGACGCGTCCGCCATCCGGCCGGCGTCGAGGGCGAGCCCGTCCGAGACGTCCATCATCGCGGTGGCGCCGAAGATCGCCGCAACAGGGCCGAGGCCGATCGGCGGCACCGGGCGCAGCTGCGCCGAGATCGCGTCGGCCTCGCCCTCGTCGAGCACGGCCGGGTCGACCGGGATCGCGACGCCTTCGGGGTGGAAGCGCCGGAACAGGACCGACAGCCCGTGCGCGGCACGCCCCATCTCGCCCGCGAGCGCCACGTCGTCGCCCTCGCGCGCGCCGGAGCGGGTGATCGCCGCGCGCCCCTCGAGGTCCCCGAGGGCGGTCACCGCGATCATCAGGGTCGCCGACACGGTCAGGTCGCCGCCCACGACCGCGCAGCCGGGGGCGAGCGCGTCGCAGGCGTCGCGGAAGCCGTCGGCGAGGGCCGCGACGAAGGACAGCCGTCGGTCCTTGGGCACGGCCAGCGCGACGAGCAGGGCGGTCGGGCGGGCGCCCATCGCGGCGATGTCGGCGAGGTTCACCGCCGCGGCCTTCCAACCGAGGTCGTACCCGCCGGACCAGGCGGCGCGGAAATCGGGGCCCTCCACGAGCGTGTCGGTCGTGGCGACGACGGATGCCGACGGAGCGGCGACCACGGCGGCGTCGTCCCCGGGGCCGAGCAGCGAGAAGACGCCGTCCGGGGTGCGGGTCAGGATCGTGCGCAGCACGCGTCCCTCGGAGACCTCACCGATGTGCGGGTCGTCCTCCGGCACCGTCTGGGGGCGCGGGTGCGCGGATCCGGCAGCTGAGAAGTCGACCATGCTCTCAACGGTAGCCTGGAGGGATGCCCCGCCGTCTCCCCGTCGCCTCCGCCGTCGTCCTCCTGGCGGGCGTGCTGGCCGGTTCTCTGGCGGGGTGCAGCTCGACCGTGCACCTGGATCCGGCGGACGACGCGAACAGCCCACGCTGCGCCGAGGTCTCCGTGCGGCTGCAGAACGTACCGTCGATCGACGGGCACGACCGCCGCTGGACCGACGCCCAGGCCACGGCCGCGTGGGGCGACCCGTCCGTCGTGCTGCTCACCTGCGGACTGCCCGAGGCCGAGCCGACGAGCAGGCTGCAGTGCATCACCCTGCAGGGCATCGATTGGCTCGTCGACGACTCGCAGAGCCCCTATCTGCGGCTCACCACCTACGGCCGCAAGCCCGCCGTGCAGCTGTACATCGACAGCAAGCCCGGCCGGGGCGTGAGCGCGAACGACGTGATCGGCAACAAGAGCCTCGCGGCGGCGATCGCGACCATCCCCGCCGACCACGCCTGCACGGCCCGTCCCGGGGCGGACGCGACGCCCGCGCCTGCGCCGAGCCCGACGAAATAGGGCCGGCCCGGCGAACCGGGGCCGGCCCGCAGACGGCCCCGGATCAGCGGCGCAGCCCCGCCTCGATCAGCTCGGTGATGAGGTCGCGGTAGCTCAGCCCGGAGGCGATCCAGCACTTCGGGAACATCGAGATCGGCGTGAAGCCGGGCATCGTGTTCAGCTCGTTCACGACGAGCGTGCCGTCGGCGGTGAGGAACATGTCCACGCGCGCGAGCCCGCGGCCGTCGACCGCCTCGAACGCACGGATCCCGGCCTCCTGGATGGCCGCGATCTCCGCGTCCTCCAGCGCGGCCGGGCAGACCACGTCCACGCCGTCGCCGCCGAGGTACTTGCCCTCGAAGTCGTAGAAGCCGCGCGTGGTGAGCACGATCTCGCCGGGCACGGACGCGCGCGGCGCGGCCTCGCCCTCGAGGATCGCGACCTCGATCTCGCGGCCCACGACGCCGGTCTCCACGAGCACCTTGTCGTCCTCGGCGAACGCGATCCGCATCGCCTCGTCGAACTCGGCGGGGTCGGTCACCTTGGACACGCCGACGCTGGATCCGGCGCGGGCCGGCTTCACGAACAGCGGCAGGCCGAGTGCGGCGACCTCGGCGCGGACCGCCTCGGGGTCGGCGGCCCACCGCCGAGCGCGGACGGTGACCCACGGAGCGACCGCGATGCCGGCGGCCTGCAGGGCGACCTTCATGAAGTGCTTGTCCATGCACAGCGCGGAGTCGAGCACTCCGCCGCCGGCGTAGGGCACCTCGAGGGTGTCGAAGTAGCCCTGCAGCGTGCCGTCCTCGCCGTGCGGGCCGTGCAGCAGCGGCAGCACGACGTCGATCGCGCCGAGGTCGTCCACGGTGCCGTCCGCGCGGGTGACCCGCAGCGTGCGGATCCCGCCCGGCTCCGGCCACTGCACGCGCGTGCCGTTGTCGACGACCTCGGGCAGCCGCTCCGCGTCCAGCGGGAACTTCTCCGGGTCGTCGTCCTCGAGCACGAACGCGCCCGCGCGGGTGATCCCGACGGGGATGACGTCGTAGCGGTCGCGGTCAAGCGCGCGGAGCACCCCTCCCGCCGTGGCGGAGCTGATCGAGTGCTCGCTGGAGCGCCCTCCGAAGAGCACCACCACCGTCTGCTTGTCCATTGCCCGTCCCTTCCCCCTGCGGGGTGTCGTCGTCGGTGGTCAGATGGGGGGCGATGTCGCGCGGATCCATGGTGCCGTCCAGTACCATCTTCACCTGCTCGACGATCGGCATCTCCACGCCGGCGGCTCGGGCCAGCTGCAGCACCGGCGCGACGGAGGCGAGCCCCTCGGCCGTCTGCTGCATCTGCTTGACCACGTCCTGGTAGCTGTATCCCTGGCCGAGCAGGCGCCCGGCGGTGTTGTTGCGGCTGAGCGGCGACTGGCACGTCGCGATCAGGTCGCCGAGGCCCGCGAGGCCCTGCAGCGTGCCCGGCTGCGCGCCGTTCGCGACCGCGAAGTCGGTCATCTCGACGAGCCCGCGGGTGATGATCGACGCCTTCGTGTTCTCGCCGTAGCCGACGCCGTCGACGATGCCGATCGCGACGGCGATGAGGTTCTTCAGCACGCCGCCGAACTCCGTGCCGATCACGTCGGTGTTCACGAAGCTGCGGAAGTAGCGGTTGCGGGCCGTGCGGGCGACGATGTCCGCCGTCTCCTCGCTGTTCGAGGCGATGACCGCGGCCGTCGGCTGCTCCTTCGCGATCTCGAGGGCGAGGTTCGGGCCGCTGGCCACCGCGATGCGATCCGGATCGCAGCGCAGCTCCTGCTCGATCACCTGGCTCATCCGCAGCCCGGTGCGCATCTCCACGCCCTTCATCAGGCTGATGAGGGGCACGTCCGAGTTCTGCAGGAGCGGCCGCAGCGCCTTGAGGTTCTCCCGCAGCGTCTGGCTGGGCACGGACAGGTACACCTGCTCGGCGCCGTTCAGCGCCTCGGAGAGGTGGTGCGTCGCGGTCATCGCGCGCGGCAGGTTGATGCCGGGCAGGTACTTCGAGTTGCGCTTCGCCTCGGCGATCTCGTGCGCGAGCTCGGGGCGCCGCGCCCACATGGTCACCTGGGCTCCGCCGTCGGCGAGGATCTTGCCGAAGGTGGTCCCCCAGCTGCCCGCGCCGATCACGGTCACGCGCGGCCCGGAGCGCGCGGCGGAGGTGGAGCGCACCGCACCGGTCCTAGGAGTCAAGGCGACCCGTCTCCTTCTGGCCATGGTCGGCCGGGTTCCAGCGCTCGGCCGGAGCCTTCTCGCCGCGCAGCTCCTCGAGCAGCGCCGTGACGGCGGCCATGAGCCGGTCGGTCGCCTCCACCATCGCGGAGTGCGAGCCCTTGCGGTGCTTGAGGTCGGAGAGGTCGATCGGATCCCCGATGAGGACCTCGACCTTCCTCCGCGGCGGCCACAGGCTCAGGCCCTTCTGGTAGCGGCCCATGATCTCCTGGGTGCCCCACTGCGCCATCGGGATGAGCGGGATGTCGCCGGCGAGGGCCAGGCGAACGGCGCCCGACTTGCCGCGCATCGGCCACAGCGCGGGGTCGCGGGTGAGCGTCCCCTCCGGGTACACGATCACGCCGCGGCCGTGCCGGGCGAGCTCCTTGGACTGGGAGATCGTCTGCTTGGCCGCCGCGAGCGTGGTCGCACGGGCTACCGGGACCATGCCCGTGCGGCGCAGCGCCCAGCCCAGCACGGGGACGTTGAACAGACTCTCCTTCGCCATGAACCGCGGGGCGCGGCCGAGGCGCCAGACGGCGAGGGCGACGATCAGCGGGTCGTACTCGGAGTAATGGTTCGGGGCGAGCACGAACGCGCCGTCCCGGGGCAGCTTCTGCTCCCCGCGGATCCGGATCTTCGCCGTGTACGACACGAACGGCACCACGAAGACCGCCAGCAACCAGAACAGGCTGGGGCGGGTCTTCTCCGCGGTCGCGCGCATGTCAGCCGATCACGTCGAAGTCGGCGCCCAGCGCGGTGAGCTTGTCGAGGAACTTCTCGTAGCCGCGGCTGAGGATGTCGATCCCGGACACCCGCGACTCACCGGTCGCGGTCAGCGCCGCGATGACGTGGCTGTAGCCGCCGCGCAGGTCGGGCACGACGATGTCGGCACCGTGCAGCGGGGTCGGTCCGGTGATGACGGCGGCCTGCTCGAGCTCGCGGCGGGCGACGCGGCGCGGGCCGTCCTGCAGCCCGTGCGGGTGCACGACGATGTCGGCGCCCATCTTCACGAGCGCGTCGGTGAAGCCCATCCGGTTCTCGTACACGGTCTCGTGCACGACGGAGCGGCCGTGCGCCTGGGTGAGCGCGACGACGAGCGGCTGCTGCCAGTCGGTCATGAAACCGGGGTGCACGTCGGTCTCGACGATGACGGGCTTGAGCGCGCCGTCACGGCGGAACAGGATCCCGTCCTCGCGCACGTCGAACCAGCCGCCGGCCTTGCGGAACACGTTCAGGAACGTCAGCATCTCCTGCTGGCGGGCGCCGCCGACGAAGATCTCGCCGTCGGTCGCGAGCGCCGCGCACGCCCAGGAGGCGGCCTCGTTGCGGTCGAAGATCGAACGGTGGTCGTAGCCGCGCAGCTTGTCCACGCCCTCGATCAGGATCACCCTGTTCGGCTCGTAGGAGATGATCGCGCCCATCTTCTGCAGCACCGCGATGAGATCCATGATCTCCGGCTCGATGGCCGCGTTGCGCAGCTCCGTCTGCCCCTGCGCGCGGACGGCCGTGAGCAGCACCTGCTCGGTCGCCCCGACGCTCGGGTACGGCAGGTGGATGTTCGCGCCCTTGAGCCCGTTCGGGGCGGAGAGGCGGATGCCGCTGGGCAGCTTCTCGACGACCGCGCCGAACTTGCGCAGCGCGTCGAGGTGGAAGTCGATGGGGCGGTCGCCGATGCGGCAGCCGCCGAGGTCGGGGATGAACGCCTGGCCGAGCCGGTGCAGCAGGGGGCCGCAGAACAGGATCGGGATCCGCGAGGCGCCCGCGTGCGCGTCGATCTCTTCGAAGTGCGCGGACTCGACGTCGCTCGGGTCGAACACCAGCGCGCCGGGCTCGTCGCCCTCGGTCACGCGCACGCCGTGCACCTCGAGCAGCGAGCGCACGACCGCGACGTCGCTGAGGTCCGGGACGTCGCGCAGGGTGCTGACCGTCTCACCGAGGAGAGTCGCCACCATGGCCTTGGTCGCGAGGTTCTTCGCGCCCTTCACGTCCACTCGGCCGTGCAGTGGCCGTCCGCCGCGGATTGCCAGGACATCGCCCGAAGGCTTCGAAGCGAGCGTGGTCTCGTGCAGCGGTGTCGTCATTCAGGACCTCTTCTTGTGAAACGGGCGCGGCCGGAGCCGCCGGGCGGATGCCCTGGGCTCACGGCCGCGTCCGGTTCAGGGAACAGGAAGCGTGCGTGGCCGCCACGACTCGCGGCGGGCCTCGAACTGCGCGATCTTGTCTTCGTTGCGCAGGGTGAGCCCGATGTCGTCGAGCCCTTCGAGGAGCCGCCACCTAGTGTAATCGTCGATGCCGATGGCCGTCTGGAAGCCCCCGATCGTGGCGGTGCGCGCCTCGAGGTCGACCGTGATCTCCCGGCCGGGATCCTCGTCGATCAGGGCCCAGATCCTCTCGATGTCGGCCTCGTCGACGGTCGCCGCGAGCAGGCCCTGCTTGCCCGAGTTGCCGCGGAAGATGTCGGCGAAACGGGGGCTCAGCACGACCTTGAAGCCGTAGTCGCGCAGCGCCCACACGGCGTGCTCGCGGCTGGATCCGGTGCCGAAGTCGGGTCCGGCGACGAGCACGGACGCGCCCTGGAAGGACGGCTGGTTGAGGACGAACTCGGGGTCCTGCCGCCAGGCGTGGAACAGCGCGTCGTCGAAGCCGGTCTTGGTGACCCGCTTCAGGAACACCGCCGGGATGATCTGGTCGGTGTCGACGTTCGAGCGCTTCAGCGGAGCGGCGATGCCGGTGTGCGTGGTGAACTTCTCCATGGTGATCAGGCCTCCTCGGTCAGATCGCTCGGGCTGGACAGGGTGCCGCGGATCGCGGTGGCCGCGGCCACCAGCGGCGAGACGAGGTGCGTGCGACCGCCCTTGCCCTGCCGGCCCTCGAAGTTGCGGTTCGAGGTCGAGGCGCAGCGCTCGCCCGGGGCGAGCTGGTCGGGGTTCATGCCCAGGCACATCGAGCAGCCGGCGAAGCGCCACTCGGCGCCGAAGTCGGTGATGACCTTGTCCAGGCCCTCGGCCTCGGCCTCCAGGCGCACGCGCGCGGATCCCGGCACGACCATGACGCGCACGCCCTCGGCCTTCTGCTTGCCCTTGATGATGGACGCGAAAGCCCGCAGGTCCTCGATCCGGCTGTTCGTGCAGGATCCCATGAAGACCGCGTCGACCTTCACGTCCTTGAGCGGGGTGCCCGGGGTCAGGTCCATGTACTCGAGGGCCCGCTCGGCGGCGCTGCGCTGGTTCGGGTCGGCGATGTCGGCCGGGTCCGGCACCGAGGACGACAGGGACACGCCCTGGCCGGGGTTGGTGCCCCAGGTCACGAACGGCTCCAGCTCGTCGGCGTCGATGAACACCTCGGCGTCGAAGACCGCGCCCTCGTCGGTCGGGAGCGTGCGCCAATAGGCGACCGCGTCGTCCCAGTCCTGCCCCTGCGGCGCGTGCGGCTTGCCCTGCACGTACGCGAAGGTGGTCTCGTCGGGGGCGACCATGCCGGCGCGGGCGCCGGCCTCGATGGACATGTTGCAGATCGTCATGCGGCCCTCCATGGAGAGGGCGCGGATCGCGCTGCCGCGGTACTCGAGCACGTAGCCCTGGCCGCCGCCGGTGCCGATCTTCGCGATCACGGCGAGGATGATGTCCTTCGCGGTCACGCCCGGGCGCAGCGTCCCCTCGACGTTGATCGCCATCGTCTTGAACGGCTTCAGCGGCAGGGTCTGCGTGGCCATGACGTGCTCGACCTCGCTGGTGCCGATGCCGAACGCCATCGCCCCGAACGCGCCGTGCGTGGAGGTGTGCGAGTCGCCGCAGACCACGGTGATGCCGGGCATCGTCAGGCCCAGCTGCGGGCCGACGACGTGCACGATGCCCTGCTCGGCGTCGCCGAGGGAGTGCAGGCGGACGCCGAACTCCTCGGCGTTGCGGCGCAGCGTCTCGATCTGGGTGCGGCTGGTGAGGTCGGCGATGGGCTTGTCGATCGCCAGCGTCGGGGTGTTGTGGTCCTCCGTCGCGATGGTGAGGTCGACACGGCGCAGCGGGCGCCCTTCGGTGCGCAGGCCGTCGAAGGCCTGCGGGCTGGTGACCTCGTGCACGAGGTGCAGGTCGATGTAGATGAGGTCGGGCTCGCCGTTCTCGCCCTTCACGACGAGGTGGTCGTCCCACAGCTTCTCGGCGAGCGTGCGAGGTCGGGCGGATGCGTCGGTTGTCATGCTTGCTTCTCCTGGATCGAGGTGCGGCCGTGTCCCATGACGACAGGGCGAGACTCCGCGGCGAGGAGGGCCTAGATCGAGGTCTCGCCGCGGCCGCTAAGGAGAAGCACCGCCTGCATGCGCACGAGCTTACCTCTGCCCTGGGTGGGAGTCTCCCACCCACCCTGGGCCCTCAGGCGGGTGCCGTGCGCGGGAAGCGCTACTTCACGGTGGGCGGCGCCGGGATCGCGTACCCCGAAGGGGCGATGTTGGCGTCGAGGGACTTCTTCCACGCGCCCGACGAGATGTACTCCTTCAGCGCCGAGCGCACCGCGTCGACGCGGTTGTCACCCTTCTTCAGGCCGATCCCGTACTGCTCGTCGGTGAAGCCCTTGCCGATCACCCGCAGCACGCCTTTGTACTCGGGGACGGCGGCGAAGCCCGCCAGGATGAGGTCATCGGTCGACACCGCGTCGACCGTGCCCGCGGCGAGGTCCCGCACGCACTCCGACCAGGACGGCACCTTCACCACCGTGATCTTCCCCCGGTAGTGCGCCGTGAGGTAGTCGATCGAGGTGGTGCCGGCGGCCGCGCACACCTTCTTGCCGTCCAGGGTCTCGGGGCCCGTGATCGTGTCGTCGTTGCGGCGGATGAGCAGATCCTGGTGCGCGACGAAGTAGGGGCCCGCGAAGTCGATCTCCTTCTGCCGCTCCGGCGTGATCGAGAACGTCGAGACCACCAGGTCGACCTTGCCGCCGGTCAGCGCGCTCACCCGCTCGTCCTGGTCGATGCGCTGCCAGGTGATGTTCTTCGTGGGGACGCCGAGTCTGCCCGCCACGTAGTTGGCGGTGTCGATGTCGAAGCCGGCGTAGCCCGCGGCGGTCTTCAGGCTCACTCCGGGCAGGTCGTCGGCGATGCCGATCGTGAGGGTCGCGGATCCGGTCGCGTTGTTGTCGCCGGTGTTCGTCGGGAGCGCCGACGAGCATCCCGCGACCATCAGGGAGACCGTCAGAAGCCCGAGGACGGCGGTGAGACGACGCATGTCACTTCCCCCTTTCTTCCGGGTTCCCGTCTCTGCCCTCGGGCGGGTTCTTGTCCGGCTCGTCGAGGTTGTCCCACTCGTGCATCTCGATCTGCACCGTGCCGAGTCCGGCCAGGTCCTCCCCGTCGTCGGTGGCGGCGTCGAGGTTGTCCCACTCGTGCGCCTCGAACTGGACCGTGCCGAGCGCCGCGATCGACTCGGTCCGCGGCCCCTCCGCCGGCGGCGGATAGCGCAGCCCGGTGTCGGTCCACCTGCTGAGCAGCCGCCCGCCGGTGTGCGCCACGACCCGCCGCTTCACGATCAGCCACCCGATCTCGAAGATGACGATGAGCGCCGGGATCCCGATCACGACCACGACGAACCCGGTCTTGTGCCAGAAGTACGGCGACGCCTGCCAGCCCGAGATGGCCATCCCGACCAGCACGAACAGGAGGAAGGCGAGACCCAGGTAACTCGTCCACGGCGTGCCCGGCGCCCGGAACGAGCTCGGCGGCAGCACCCCACGATCGGTGAGCCTGCGCAGCCTGAGCTGGCACAGGAAGATCGTGCCCCAGGTGAACACGACCGCGATCGACGCCGCCTCCAGGGCGATCTCGAACGCGTCGGGACTCACCGCGTTCAGGAGGGAGCCGAACACGTAGACGACGGCGGTCATCACGATCCCGGCCCACGGCACACCCGACGCGCTCATCCGGAGCGTGAACCCCGGCGCCTGCTTCGCCATGCCGAGGCTGCGCAGCACCCGGCCCGTCGTGTACAGGCCGGAGTTCAGCGACGACATCGCGGCGACGATGAGGATCGCCTGGATCACGTTCGCCATCCACGGCATGCCCATCCGGCCGAACACGGTCACGAAGGGGCTGATGCCCGCGGTGAACTCGCTCGTCGGCAGGATGCACACCAGCAGCAGCAGCGCGCCGCAGTAGAACACGCCGATCCGGACGATGACCGCGTTCACCGCCTTCGGCACCTCGCGCTTCGGATCCTCCATCTCGCCGGCGGCGATGCCGACCATCTCGATCGCCGCGTAGGCGAACACGACGCCCGACATCACGATGATCGGGCCGTACCAGGCGAAGCCGCCGCCCGTCGGCCAGAAGCCGCCCGGATTGGACCAGAGGTTCTGCACACCGGCGCGATGCCCTCCGACGTCGAAGCTGAACGCCACGACGACGAGACCGACGACGAGGAAGACGATGATCGCGGCGACCTTGAGCACGGACGCCCAGAACTCGAACTCGCCGAAGGCCTTCGCTGACAGCAGGTTCACCACCAGCACGACGGCGAGCGCGATGAGCACGGTCGCCCAGGTCGGCATCTGCGGCCACCAGTACTGGATGTACAGGCCGACCGCGCTCAGCTCGGCGATTCCGGTGAGGGCCCAGTTGGTCCAGTACATCCAGCCCGTGTAGTACGCCGCCTTCTCGCCGAAGAACTCGCGCATCCACGACACGAAGGCCCCGGACGTCGTGCGGTACAGCACGAGCTCCCCGAGCGCCCGCATGAGGAAATAGGCGATCACGCCGACGAACGCGTAACTGAGCACGAGCGCCGGGCCGTTGCTGTGCAGGCGGGAGGCGGATCCGAGGAACAGGCCCGTGCCGATCGCCCCGCCGATCGCGATCATCTGCACCTGGCGGCGGTTCAGTGTCTTCTTGTAGCCGGCCTGCTCTGCGGCGTGCTCGGCGCCGTGCGCGTCCTCGAAGCGCGGCGTCTGCGTGGCGTCCGTCTGCGACATGCGATCCCCCTCCGGGCGGTTCCACACCGGTGGGGCGGGTCGCTTCGCGGCCCGGAGCATCGGCGCTGACGTGCTTCGAGGATGACAGATGCCCGGGCACGAGGCAACGAAGGGTACGGGCGCGGCGTGCGATCCCGGCCGCGGCGTGCGATCCCGGCCGCGGCGTGCGATCCCGGCACCGGCGTCGCCGGCTCAGCCCGCCGTGATGCCCTGCTGCCGCTTCTCCCGGCCCGAGGCGATCAGGCTGGCGGTGGTCGCGCCGAGCATCGCGACGACGATCACCGCCAGCGACAGCCAGATCGGCACGTCGGGAGCCCACTCGATCGGCCGGCCGCGGTTGATGAAGGGCACGGTGTTCCGGTGCATCGCGTGCAGCACGAGCTTGACGCCGATGAAGCCGAGGATCACGGCGATGCCGTAGTGCAGGTAGCGCAGCCGGTCGAGCAGATCGCCGAGCAGGAAGTAGAGCTGGCGCAGGCCCATCAGGGCGAAGATGTTCGCGGTGAAGACGAGGAAGCCGTCCTGCGTGATGCTGAAGATCGCGGGGATCGAGTCGATCGCGAACATCAGGTCGGTGACGCCGATCGTGACGAACACGACGATCATCGGCGTCCAGATCCTCCGGCCGTCGACGACCGTGCGGACCCGGCCCTCGTCGAACGCGTCGCTGACTGGGACGAGGCGGCGGACGAGGCGGACGGCGAAGCCCTCCTTCGCGGCAGCGTCCTCCTCCTGCTCCTTCTCCGGCATCGCCTGGCGGATCGCCGTCCAGATGAGGAAGGCGCCGAACAGGTAGAACACGGGAGCGAAGTTCTCGATGATCGTCACACCGAGCACGATGAAGCCGCCGCGCAGCACGAGCGCGATGATGATGCCGACCATGAGCACCTGCTGCTGGAGTCTGCGCGGCACCGTGAACCGGGCCATGATCAGCACGAACACGAACAGGTTGTCGATCGACAGGCTGTACTCGAGGGCCCATCCGGTGAGGAACTGCCCCGCCGGATCCGCCCCTCCCACCAGGAGCAGGAGCCCGGCGAAGCCGAGCGCGAGCACGACGTAGAACACCACCCACAGGGTGGACTCCTTCGTGGAGGGGATGTGCGGGCGCAGGCGCACCAGCAGCAGGTCGCCGATCAGGATCAGCACCAGGACGGCGAGGGAGACGATTTCGAACCAGACGGGGACGTCCACGAAAGGGCCTTTCGAAGGGGTCGGTCAAAGACCGAAAGTCTCTCCCCCGCTCGAAAGCGCCACGCGCCCGGAGACCCGTCGACGGGCCTCGTGATGACGATCGCGTGAAGTCGGGATACTCCCCTTCGCGGGGTCCATTCTACGGCACCGCCCGGAGGCCGTCGCTTCGACGGTCTCAAGGAGCCGCGTGCGAGTCACCACGCGCGGCGATCGACGCGCACATACCGGGAACCCACGGGGTTCTCCACCGATCCTGGATCAGATCTCCCAATGTCGGTGCCCTGGGAGAGAATCGAGTATGGAACTTTTCACCGAAGTCGAAGCGCAGCTGAGAGTGCTGCGCGAGCTGCTCGGTGATGCGATCGATCCGGCGGAGTTGGTCACCCGGATGGAGAACCTCAGCGACGACGAGAGCCTGCGGGCGATCTCGGCCGCGACCGCGCTGATCCGATGCGGTGAACAGATCCGCGTCGTCGGCGCGGCGCTCGTCGCCGCTCGCTCCTCCCGCGAGAGCGGGCACGCGGGCCTGGCGCAGTCACGCGGGCATCGCAACGCGGTCGCTCTGGTGCAGGATCTCACCGGGGTGACGAAGATCGAAGCCGCGCGACAGGTGCGTGTCGGGGAGGCGCTGCGGGATGTGGCGCACACGCCGCCCGATGCCCGGGGCGTCGGCGGGGTCGACGACGCCCCGGCCGATCCCGCGCCGCCGTGGCACGCGGCGTTGGGGCGGGCGCTGCTCGACGGGCTGATCTCGACGGCTCAGCACGACTCGATCCGCCGTGGACTCGGCGAGCCGATCGAGGGCGCCGAGGAAGCGTGGGCCCAGGCCGCGGATCAGCTGACCGTCGAGGCGGGGCGACGCACGGTGGAGGAGCTGCTCGCGCACGCCCGCACGATCCGTGATCTGATCGACGCGGAGGGCGCCGAGACCCGGTTCCTGGCGCGATACGAGCGTCGTTCGTTCCGCACCTACCTGGATCAGGACGGGATGCGACGGGCGTCGATCGCCTTCGATGACGAGGGCGGTGCGCTCGTCGACACGATGTTCGCCGCCGCGCTGCGCCCTCGCCGTGGTGGGCCGCGATTCGTGGATCCGGACGAGAAGTCGGTCGCCGAAGACCTGACCGCGGATCCGCGAACGAACGACCAACTGGCCTACGACCTGCTGCTGGATCTGATCCGGGCGGGCGCGCTCGCGGAGCCGGAAGCCGTCTTCGGCACGCGGCAGGCGGGGCTGCGGCTCGTGCAGGTCGTCGACCGCGACGGCGCGGCCGCTCCGCTCGTCCACACGGAAGACGGGGTGACCGCGCTGCCGGCGGCGATCGGCGAAAGGCGCGTCTGCGAGGCCGGGATAGTGTCGGTGTCCGTGGACTGCGGCGGCAATCCGCTCGATGTCGGACGGGAGTCCCGGCTGTTCACGCCGCGGCAGCGCGTCGCCCTGGCCGTCCGCGATGGCGGGTGCCGATGGGACGGATGCGACAGACCCGCGTCGTACTGCGAAGCCCATCACATCGACGAGTGGGAGCGGGACCGGGGTCGCACCGACGTCGACCGCGGGATCCTGCTCTGCCGATTCCATCACATGGAATTGCATCACGGTGGTTGGCGGATCACGCGGGACGGGACCGGAGACTTCGTGCTCCACCGCCATGACGGACGAACGCTCGTGCTGCGCCATCGGCTTCCGCTCCGGTATGCCTGGGGGGACATCGATCCTCCACCGAGACGATTCCGCCCCGCCGCCTGACGTGCCCCATCGGGAGCGCGAAGGGCCTGGCGGAGTGCGCGCGCCGGATGGTCCGGCGTTTCAGGCCCAGGCCTCGCCAGGCACTCGGCAGGCTCCGGGCACCCGGGGCCCCGGGTGCCGGGTGCCGGGTGCTGGCCAGGGACCGGGCGCTCAGGAACCGGGCGCGGCTCAGGAACCGGGCGCGGCTCAGGAACCGGGGGCGGCAGCGTCGGGGGTGTCCACGGCACCGCCGAAGCGGCGGTCGCGGGAGAGGTAGATCCCGATCGCGCGCCACAGCTCCTCACGGGAGAAGTCGGGCCACAGCGTGTCGAGGAACACCATCTCGGCGTACGCCGACTGCCAGAGCAGGAAGTTCGACGTGCGCTGCTCCCCCGAGCTGCGCAGGAACAGGTCGACGTCCGGCATGTCCGGGATGTACAGGTGCCGGCGGATCGCCTTCTCGGTGATCGCCCCCGGCCGCATCCGGCCCGCCTTCACATCCTCGGCGATCGCGCGCATGGCGTCGACGAGCTCGACCCGGCCGCCGTAGTTGATGCACATGGTGAGGGTGAGCACGTCGTTGCCGCGGGTGAGCTGCTCGGCGACCTGCAGCTCCTTGATGACGGATCCCCACAGCCGCGGCTTGCGCCCCGCCCAGCGGATCCGCACCCCCCATTCGTTCAGCTGGTCGCGGCGGCGGTGCAGCACGTCACGGTTGTAGCCCATGAGGAAGCGGACCTCCTCGGGCGAGCGCGCCCAGTTCTCCGTCGAGAACGCGTACACGCTGAGGTGCTTCACGCCCGCCTGGATCGCCCCGGCGACGACATCGAGCAGCACCTCCTCCCCCGCCTTGTGCCCCTCGATCCGGTTCAGCCCGCGACGGTTCGCCCAGCGGCCGTTGCCGTCCATCACGATCGCGACATGTTCCGGGACCGCCGGGAACGCCGGAGGCTGCACGCCGGTCCAGTCCAGCGGACGGTACGGGACGGCGTCCTTGTGGGTGTACGGCTTGGGGGCGTGCGCTGCGGTGCTCACCGGGGTCCTTCCACGAGCGGGAGCGAGCGGATCCCCCGCTCGAGATGCCATTGGGTGTATGCGGCGATCACGCCGGACGCCGCCGCGGTGTCGCGTGGCGAGGCCGCCTCGACGCGCTCCCAGTCGCCCGCGATCAGCGCGCGCAGGACCTCGAGCGCCGACGCCGGGATCCGGGGGCTGCCGACGGGGGCGCAGTCGTCGCAGACGATGCCGCCCATCTGAGCGACGAACACGGTGTGCGGGCCGGGCTTCGCGCAGCGCGCGCAGTCGTCGAACGAGGGCGCCCAGCCGGAGAGCGCCATCACGCGGAGCAGGTACGAGTCCAGGATGCTCCGCGCGGCATGCTCGCCTCGGGCCAGGGCGCGCAGCCCGCCGACGAGCAGCAGGTACTGGTCGGGGGTGGCCTCGGAGTCGTTCAGCCGATCGGCGGTCTCCACCATCGCGTTCGCCGCGGTGTAGCGGTCGTAGTGCAGCGCGATGTCGGCGCCGTACGAGCCCAGCGACTCCGCCTGCTGCACGATGTCGAGCGATCGCCCCTGGTACAGCTGCACGTCGGCCACCATGAACGGCTCCAGGCGCGACCCGAACTTCGACGAGGTACGGCGCACCCCCTTCGCCACCGCCCGGACCTTGCCGTGCTGCCGCGACAGCATCGTGACGATCCGGTCCGCCTCGCCGAGCTTGTGGGTGCGCAGGATCACCGCTTCGTCTCGGTAGGTGGGCATTACTCGATCATCCCACTCGACGTAGAGAATGGACGCGTGACCGAACCGACCTTCACCATCCCGCTGTGGGCCGATCTGCTGGGCGTGGGGCTCGGCGGCGTGCAGGGGGCCATGTTCGCGAGCGGCTTCCAGGGGCAGCGTCGGCTGGATCTGCTCGGGGTCGCGATCATCGGGATCATGATCGGCATGGGCGGCGGCCTCATCCGCGACATCCTGATCGGCCAGCCGCCCGCGTCGCTGCAGAGCAACTGGTACCTGCTCACCGCCGCGGGTGCCGCGCTGGTCGGGATGCTGCTGGCCGGAGTGCTGAACCGGGTCAACACGTTCATCGTCGTGCTGGACGCGGTCGTGATCGGCATGTTCGGGGCCTTCGGCACGAGCAAGGCGATCGCCTTCGGCGTGCCCGAGGTGCCCGCCGTGTTCATCGGCGTGTGCGCCGCCGTCGGCGGCGGCGTGCTCCGCGACGTGCTGATGGGGCTGCCGGTGTCGATCATGCACGTCGGATCGCTGTACGCGGTCGCGGCGGGCGCCGGCTGCACGTTCATCGTCGTGGCGCACACGCTGGGGCTCGGGATCGTGCCGTCCGCCGTCGTCGCGATCGTGATCACGACGATCATCCGCGTGCTCGCCGTGATCTTCGACGTGTCCCTCCCCGAGCAGCGTCGCCTCTACCGCCGCAAGGTGGCCGCCGAGACCGGCATGATCCCGATCATCAAGCCCTGACCCCGTCACCGGTCGCCAACGCCCTCGCAGCTTCGTGGGAAGACGACTGCTCCCCGAGCGCGGCGGTTGGGCCGGTCTCGGGGAGCAGTCGCGGTCATGCGGACGGTTGCGCCGCAGACGGGGGCTCCGCGCACAGGGTGGCGGCGCGGAGACGCTGAGGGTCCGGGGTCAGGCCCCGACGAGCTCGGACTCGGCCTGGCGGGCGCGGATCGAGCGGTTCACGCACGACACGATCGCCTTGAGCGACGCGGTCGAGATGTCGCCGTCGATGCCGACGCCCCACAGGCGCTGGTCGCCGACCTGCAGCTCGACGTAGGCCGCAGCCTGCGCGTCGCCGCCGGTGGACAGCGTGTGCTCGACGTAGTCGTACAGCGAGATCTCGAAGCCGCGCTCGCGGAGCACCTCGATGAACGCGGCGATCGGGCCGTTGCCCGTGCCGGAGGCCTCGGCGCGCTCCTCGTCGTCGCGCAGCACGACGTCGAGGGTGACCTCGCCGGACATGTCGCTGTTCGTCCGGGTGCCCAGCAGCTCGAACCGGCCCCACTTGGCGTCGTCCGCCGAGGCGGGCAGGTACTCGTCGTTGAAGATCTCCCAGATCTGCTCGCTGGTGACCTCGCCGCCCTCGGCGTCGGTCTTCGCCTGCACCACGCCGGAGAACTCGATCTGCAGCTTGCGCGGCAGGTCCAGCGCGTGGTCGGTCTTCAGCAGGTAGGCGACGCCGCCCTTGCCGGACTGCGAGTTGACGCGGATGACCGCCTCGTAGGAGCGGCCCAGGTCCTTCGGGTCGACCGGCAGGTAGGGCACGCCCCACTCGATGTCGTCGGTCGTGACGCCCTGCGCCTCGGCCTTCGCGGCCATCGCCTCGAAGCCCTTCTTGATGGCGTCCTGGTGGGATCCGCTGAACGCGGTGAAGACGAGGTCGCCGGCCCACGGGCTGCGCTCGGGCACGGGCAGCTGGTTGCAGTACTCGGCGGTGCGCTTGACCTGATCGATGTCGCTGAAGTCGATCTGCGGGTCGATGCCCTGCGTGAACAGGTTGATGCCGAGAGCGACGAGGTCGACGTTGCCGGTGCGCTCGCCGTTGCCGAACAGGCATCCCTCGATGCGGTCGGCACCGGCCATGTAGCCGAGCTCGGCCGCGGCGATCGCGGTGCCGCGGTCGTTGTGCGGGTGCAGCGAGATGATGACGTTCTCGCGGTGGTTCAGGTGGCGGCTCATCCACTCGATCGAGTCGGCGTAGACGTTGGGGGTCGCCATCTCGACGGTCGCGGGCAGGTTGATGATGACCTTGCGGCCGGGCGTCGGCTGCAGGATCTCCAGCACCTCGTTGCAGACCTCGACGGCGTACTCCAGCTCGGTGCCGGTGTAGCTCTCCGGGGAGTACTCGTAGTAGACCTCGGTGTCGGGGATCCGCTTCTCGAACTCGCGGCACAGACGCGCACCCTCGAGCGCGATCTGCTTGACGCCCTCGCGGTCGGAGCGGAACACGACCTCGCGCTGCAGCACGCTGGTGGAGTTGTAGAAGTGCACGATGGCCTGCTTCGCGCCGGCGATCGCCTCGTAGGTGCGCTCGATCAGGTGCTCGCGGCATTGCGTCAGGACCTGGATCGTGACGTCGTCCGGGATCAGGTCCTCTTCGATGAGCTGCCGGACGAAGTCGAAGTCGGTCTGGCTCGCGGAGGGGAAGCCGACCTCGATCTCCTTGTAGCCCATGCCCACGAGCAGCTCGAACATCACCCGCTTGCGCTCGGGGGACATCGGGTCGATCAGGGCCTGGTTGCCGTCGCGCAGGTCGACCGCGCACCACCGGGGCGCCTCGGTGATCCGCTTCGACGGCCAGGTGCGGTCAGGCAGATCGACCTGGATCTGCTCGTGGAACGGCCGGTACTTGTGGATCGGCATCGCAGTGGGGCGCTGGTTGTTCTTCATGAGGGGGTTGCTCTTCTCGTCGCTTCAGATGCGGGGCGGGCCAACGCGAACACCGCGACGAGTGGGGCCCTCAGAATCGGGACTCGTCGCGGCAGCTAAGAAGGAGCAGACCGCCTGCGCGCATGCGGCCATGCTAGCACGGCGTCATCCGGGCATCCGGGCTGTGACGGACCTGCGACAATCGAAGCACGCCGGCAGACGATCCGAGGAGTTTCGCGTGCAGTACATCTCCACCCGCGGTGGCGGGGAGCCGAAGACCTACAGCGAGGCGCTGCTGGAGGGCCTGGCCACCGACGGCGGCCTGCTCGTGCCCGAGAAGCTGCCGGAGGTCGACGCCGCGACGCTGGAGGGATGGCGCGCACTGACCTATCCCGAGCTCGCGACCGAGGTGCTCGGCCTGTTCGCGACCGACATCCCGCGCGACGACCTCGCCGCGCTGTGCCTGGCCGCCTACTCCCCCGACGTCTTCGCCGCGGCGGTGCCGCTGCGGCCGATCGGCGGCGGGATCACGCTCGTCGGCCTGTCCGAGGGCCCGACGCTCGCGTTCAAGGACATGGCCATGCAGTTCCTCGGCCAGGCGCTCGAGTACGCGCTCGAGCGGACCGGCGGCGTGCTGAACATCGTGGGTGCGACCTCCGGCGACACCGGATCCGCCGCAGAGCACGCCCTGCGCGGCAAGGACCGCGTGTCGGTGTTCATGCTCTCGCCGCAGGGCCGGATGAGCCCGTTCCAGCGCGCGCAGATGTACTCGCTGCAGGACGCGAACGTGCACAACATCGCGGTCGAGGGCGTCTTCGACGACTGCCAGAACCTGGTCAAGGACCTCGCCGGCGACCTCGACTTCAAGCGCGCGCAGCATCTCGGCGCGGTGAACTCGATCAACCTCGCCCGCATCACTGCGCAGGTCGTCTACTACTTCTGGGCGTGGCTGCGGGCGACCGACGCCGTGCCCGCGGCCGAGCGCACCGGGTTCGAGGTCTCCTTCGCCGTGCCGTCCGGCAACTTCGGCAACATCCTCTCCGGCTTCTTCGCCCGCGGCATGGGGCTCCCGGTCCGGCGCCTCGTGCTCGCCGCGAACGAGAACAACGTCCTGGACGAGTTCTTCCGCACCGGCGTGTACCGCCCGCGCAGCGCGGCGCAGACCCTGGCCACGTCCAGCCCGTCGATGGACATCTCCAAGGCGTCGAACCTGGAGCGCTTCATCTACGACCTCGTCGGCCGCGACCCGCAGCGCGTGGTCGCCGCCTGGAACGACCTCGCCGCGACCGGCAGCTTCGACTTCACCGCCGACCGGCCGCGCTTCGCCGAGGAGTTCGGCATCGTCAGCGGCACGAGCACCCACGAGGACCGCCTCGCGACGATCCGCGCCGTGCACGCGCAGTCCGGCACGATCATCGACCCGCACACCGCGGACGGCGTGAAGGTCGCGGCGGAATTCGTCGAGGACGGCGTCCCGATGCTCGTGCTCGAGACCGCGAAGCCGGAGAAGTTCGGCGAGACGATCACCGAGGCGCTCGGGATCGAGTTGCCGCTGTCGGACGAGCTGCAGGCGCTGCTCGCCGCTCCGCAGCGCGTGGTCGAGATCGCGAACGACGAGGCCGTGCTGCGCGGGATCATCACCGCGAGCGCGCTGCACTGAATCGGTCGCCGAGCCCGTCCGTCGGCCCGGTCCCGCCGCCGCGGTCGCGGGCCGCTAGCCTGACTGGCATGACGGGTCGACTGCGCTCACGCCTTCTCGCCCTGCTGGGCGCCGCCGCTCTCGTCGTCGGCCCGCTGCTCGTCGCGTCCCCTGCGCACGCCGACGCGAACGACTTCTCCTACGCGTCGTGGAACAGCGTGCTCCAGCTCGGCCGGGACGACCAGGGCCGCGCGGAGCTGCGGGTCACCGAGACGCTCGTCGCGGACTTCCCGGACTTCGACCAGAACCACGGGATCATCCGCGGGCTGCCGGAGTGGTACGACGGCGCTCCGCTGAGTCTGCGCATCGTGTCGGTCACCGACGGGAACGGCAACGACCTGCCGTACGACGACGGCACCGTCGACAACGGCGAGCGGCAGATCAAGATCGGCGACGGGAACGTCTTCCGGCACGGGCTCACCACGTACCGGATCCAGTACACGATGCGCGACGTGGTGCACCGGCCCACCGACAAGGCGATCGACGAGTGGTACTGGAACCTGCTGCCGCTGAACTCCGCGCAGCCGATCGCGAAGTTCACGGCCGTGATGATGTTCGACCCGGCCGTGACCGCCGCGATGACCGGCGACCGCGCCTGCTACGTCGGGCCGGCCGGCGCGACGACGCGGTGCGACCTCACCCCCGATGCGTCCTCCGCCACCGTCTTCGACGTCGCGAAGAACGACCTTCCCGCAGGCTTCGGCGTCACCGTCGCGTTCGCGATGAAGCAGGGCACGTTCGCGCCGGCGCCGGCGCGCATCCCGGATCCGATGACGGACACCGTCCCGAAGGTCGCCGCGGGCGCCGGTGCGCTGCTCGCGCTCGGCGGCGCGATCCTCGGGATCGGCGCGATGCGCCGCGCCGGCCGACGGCGCGGCCGCGGGATCGTCGTCGCCCAGTACGACGTGCCGACCACCCTGCCCCCGCTTCTGGCCGCGGTGCTGGAGGGGCGCAGGAACGCCGCGAACCCGGCCGAGATCGTGCACCTCGCGGTCCGTAAGGCGATCCGGATCCAGGACGGCTCGTCCAAGCCGATCCTGCAGCTGACCGACCCGGCCGCTCCCCCGGATCCGCTCGACGCCGCCGCGCTCGCGGCGCTGTTCCCCCACCCCGCGCCCGGCACCCTGCTGCACCTCGCGGCGCCGGACGACGCGCTCGTGAAGCGGCTCAAGACGCTGCCCGCCGCAGCCGGTGCTGCGGCGGTGGAGCGCGGTCTGCTCGTCCGGCGGCGGTCGGCGCCCGCGCTGATCCTGAGCGCGGCGGGCCTGCTCGCCGGGATCGCGTCGATCATCCTCGCGGTGCCCGGCATGGCCGTGGGCCGCCCCGCCGCGATCGGCTCGTTCGTGCTCGCGATCGCCCTGTCTGTCGTCGCGCTGATCGCCCTCCTCGCCGCGCTGCAGCGCTACCGGGTGCTGACCGGGGCCGGGGCCGAGGCCCGTGAGTACCTGCTCGGGGTCAGGGAGTACATCCGGCTGGCGGAGGCGGACCGGATCCGGATGCTGCAGTCGTACCGCGGCGCCGAGCGCCGTCAGGACGGCAGCGCGGACGTCGTGGTGCTGTACGAGCGGCTGCTGCCCTACGCGATGCTGTTCGGCATGGAGCGCGAGTGGGGCGAGGTGCTCGCGGTGCAGTACGAGCAGGAGAACATCGTGCCCACCTGGTACGCCGGCTACGCGGCGGGCGCCCTGGTCGGCAGCCTCTCCGGGATGAACAGCTCGCTGAGCGCAACACCGACGCTAAGCTCGTCGTCCAGCGGATCGTCCGGCGGCGGGTTCTCCGGCGGCGGAGGCGGCGGCGGATCCTCCGGCGGCTGGTGAGGCCGCCCTCTCGCGTACCTGGCGGCGGGGCTCGTGGCGGCGCATACTGAGGGTCTGGATCGGCCTGCGCTGGAGGTTCCGTGATGCCCGAGCACGTTCTCACCGAGGTCAGTGCGGTGGTCGCCGCGGAGCGCGAATCGGCCCTCATCGCGGGATTCGCCGCGCTGCTGGATCAGCCGCTGCCGGACGGCCTGCTGCGGACCGAGCTGCTGCGCGGATCGGATGCCGAGGACGGCCGCACGTGGCGGATCCAGACGCTGTGGCGCGACCGGCAGGCCCTGGACGCGATGCGGGCGAGCGCCGAGCCGCCGGCGGCGCCCGCGCTGTTCCGCAGCGTCGGCGCGGAGCCGAGCCTGACCGTGCTCACCGTGGCGAAGGGCCGGCGCTTCGGCGAGTGACGGCGACGACGCTCCCGGGCTACGGGACGAGGGCGAGCTTGCCGCCGGGGTGGCCCTCGGCGAGGAAGCGCGTGGCCTCGACCGCCTCTTCGAGCGGGTAGACCCGCGCCACCGGGACGACGAGCTCGCCCTCGTCGGCGAGGCGGGCGAGCTCTGCGCGGATCCCGTCGCGGAACACGGCGCTCGCCGGCTGGGATCCGGCGATGGCGGCGATGCCGTCCTCGGCGGCGCGGCCGAACGCCGCGATCGTGATGATCCGGGATCGGTCAGGGACGAGTCCGAGCGAGACGTCGACGGCCTCGTCCGTGCCCACCGCATCGAGCGACGCGGCGATCGGGGCGCCGAGCGCGCGGACGCGGTCGAGCAGGCCGGGTCCGTAGAGGATCGGGGTCCCGCCGAAGCGGCGCACCCGCTCGGCGCCCTCCGCGCTCGCGGTGCCGATCACCCGCACACCGCGCAGGGCGGCGAGCTGCAGCACCATGACGCCGACCGCGCCGGAGGCGCCGTGCAGCAGGATCGTCTCCCCCGCCGCGGCGTGCACGCGCTCGAGCATCTCGGCGGCCGTGGTGCCGGCGAGCAGCAGGTTCGCCGCCTCGGGGTGGGTCAGCGGCGCCGGCTTGCGGAACGCCTTCGCGGCCGGGATCGTCATCGCCGTGGCGTATCCGCCGTTCACGCGGAACGCGATCACATCGTCGCCGACGGCCGCCTCGCCGGACCCGATCCGGGTGTCGGGTCCGATCGCGACGATCTCGCCGGAGATCTCGTAGCCGATCGGATCCGGCAGCCTCACGCCAGGGCGGGGCGCGGCGACGTGCTTGCGGTCAGCGGGGTTCATGCCGGCCGCGCGCACCGCGACCGTGATCTCGCCCGGGCCCGGATCGGGGACCTCGGTCTCGACCAGCCGCCAGTGCTCCGGGCCGCCCCACTCCGTGGCGATCCACCGCCGCGCCGCGAGCGTCACGTCAGAACCCCAGCCGCCCGAGCTGCTTCGGATCGCGCTGCCACTCCTTGGCGACCTTCACGTGCAGGCCGAGGAACACGCGCGTGCCGAGCAGCTCCTCGATGCCGGCACGCGCCGTGGCGCCGACCTCCCGGAGCCGGGCGCCCTTGCGGCCGATGATGATCGCCTTCTGGCTGTCCCGTTCCACGACGATCGAGGCGTGCACGTCGGTGAGGTCGGATCCCTCCCGCGGCGCGATGTCGTCGATGACGACCGCGATCGAGTGCGGCAGCTCGTCGCGCACGCCCTCGAGGGCGGCCTCGCGGATCATCTCCGCGATCCGGTCCTCGGTGGTCTCGTCGGTGACGACGTCGTCGCCGTACAGCGCGGGGCCCTCCGGCATGAGCGCGAGCACCTCGTCGGCGAGCACGTCCAGCTGCACGCGGGTGAGGGCGGAGAGCGGGATCACGGCGGCCCAGTCCTCGCGCAGCGCGTCGACCTCCATCAGACGCTCGGTGATCTCGTCGCGCTCGGCGATGTCGACCTTGGTCACGATCGCGATCTTCTTCGCGCGCGGGTAGCCGTCCAGGGACGCCGCGATGCGCCGGTCGCCCGGGCCGACCTTCTCGGTCGCCGGGACGCAGAATCCGATCACGTCGACGTCGCCGAGGACCTGCTCGACGAGGTCGTTGAGCCGCTCGCCGAGGAGCGTGCGCGGACGGTGGATCCCGGGGGTGTCCACGATCACGAGCTGCCCGTCGGGCCGGTTCACGATGCCGCGGATCGCGCGGCGCGTGGTCTGCGGCTTCTCGCTGGTGATCGCGATCTTCTCGCCGACCAGGGCGTTCGTGAGCGTGGACTTGCCGACGTTCGGCCGGCCCACGAAGGTCACGAAGCCGCTGCGGTGCCCGCTGTCGTCCACGCCGGTCTCGGCGCTCAGGTCATCGCTCATCGTGGTTCTCCTTGTCGTGCTGATCCTCCGTGTCGGGCTCCTCGGCCCGCTCCACGAAGACGTATTCGATGCCGCGCCCCCGGCCCCGCGAGGCACCGCCGGTGAGCTGCAGCCCGCGCACCACGGCCGTCGCGCCGGGGGTGGGGATCCGGCCGAGCTCCTTGCCGAGGAGCCCGCCGATCGAGTCGACGTCGTCGTCCTCGAGCTCGACGCCGAACAGCTCGCCGACGTCCTCCAGGCCGAGCCGCCCGCTCACCCGGTAGTGGCCGGGCTCGAGCTCGACGACCTCCGCGATCGGCCGGTCGTACTCGTCGGAGATCTCGCCGACGAGTTCCTCGATGAGGTCCTCCAGGGTGACCAGGCCCGCGATTCCGCCGTGCTCGTCGATGACGATGCACACGTGCACGGCATCGCGCTTCATCTGCTGCAGCAGGGTCTCGGCGCGCATGGACTCGGGCACGAACACGGCAGGGCGGGCGATCTGCCGCACGGAGGCGGCCCGCCAGCTGCGGTCGTCGCGGTACGCGAACTGGACGAGGTCCTTCAGGTACAGCACGCCGACGACGTCGTCGGCCTCGTCGTCGACGACTGGCACCCGGGAGATCCCCCGGGTGAGGAACAGATCCATCGCCTCGGACGTGGTGGCGGTCGCGTCGACCGTCACCATGTCGGTGCGCGGCACCATGACGGCCCGCACGAACTGGTCGGTGAAGTCGAACACGGAGTGGATCAGCTCGCGATCGTCGGCCTCGATGAGATCGTGCGAAGCGGCCTCGTCGACCATGCTCAGCAGCTGCGTCTCGGTCGCGAACGTGCTCCGGCCGGTGCCGGGCGTCACCCGTCTGCCGAAGACGGCGAGCCCCTGCGGGATCGGACCGAGGATCACCCGCAGCGCGCGGACCAGGGGGGCGCAGGCGCGCAGCATCGCGTCGGCGTGCTGCCGGCCGAAGGAACGCGGGCTCGCCCCGACGAGGACGAACGTGGTGCCGGTCATGATGACGGCGGCCACGAGCATCGCCCACCAGATCTGACCGTCGAACAGCAGCACCAGCGCGACCGTGACGAGCACCGCCGCGGCCGTCTCCGCGAGCACGCGGATGAACGCGATCGCGTTCGCATGCGGATCCGGATCCGCCGCGATCCGCGCGAGAGCGGGGGCGTAGCGCCCCTCGGATCCCATCTCCTCCAGGTCGGCGCGCGAGGTCACCGCCAGTGCCGCGTCGATCGCGGCCATCAGGCCGCCGAGGCCGACCAGGAGCGCCGCTCCGGCCAGGAGGAGGACTGCGGTCATCGACCGTGACTGCGCTCGTCGGCCGCGAAGCCCGCGATGAGCTCGCGCTGCAGGCCGAACATCTCCCGCTCGTCCTCCGGCTCGGCGTGGTCGAAGCCGAGCAGGTGCAGCAGACCGTGCGTGGTGAGCAGGACGAGCTCGTCCATGAGCGAGTGCTTGGCCGTGGCGGCCTGCGTCTCGGCGACCTGAGGGCACAGCACGATGTCGCCGAGCAGCCCCGCCGGGGTCGGCCGGTCGATCGTGCCGGGGCGCAGCTCGTCCATCGGGAAGCTCAGCACGTCGGTGGGGCCGGGCTCGTCCATCCACTGCACGTGCAGAGCCTCCATCGCGCCCTCGTCGACGAGCACGATCGCGACATCGGCGTCGGCGCTGACGTTCAGCTGGGCGAGGTTGCGCTCGGTGAGGCGCAGCAGCACGGTCTCGTCGATCGCGATGGCCGACTCGTTGTTGATCTCGATCACTTCAGGCCTCGTTTCGGCATGCGGTCGCGGGGTCCGGGGCGCATCGCGGCCCGGCGGTCGGCGCGGTTGGCGAATTCGCTGGCCTGGTCGCGCTCGGCGCGGGCGGCGGTGCGCTGCTCGTCGTACTCGCTGTACGCGTCGACGATGCGGCCGACGAGCGAGTGCCGGACGACGTCGTCGCTGGTCAGGCGGGAGAAGTGGATGTCGTCGATGTCCTTCAGCACCCGGGTCACGACGCGCAGCCCGGACGCGCCCAGCGGCAGGTCGATCTGGGTGATGTCGCCGGTGACGACCATCTTCGTGCCGAAGCCGAGGCGGGTCAGGAACATCTTCATCTGCTCGGGCGTGGTGTTCTGCGCCTCGTCCAGCACGACGAAGGAGTCGTTCAGGGTGCGTCCGCGCATGTACGCGAGCGGGGCCACCTCGATCGTCCCGCTCGCCATCAGGCGCGGCACGAGCTCCGGATCCATCATCTCGTTCAGCGCGTCGTAGAGCGGGCGCAGGTACGGGTCGATCTTGTCGGTGAGCGTGCCGGGCAGGAACCCGAGCCGCTCCCCCGCCTCGACCGCCGGACGGGTCAGGATGATCCGTTCGACCTCCTTGCGCTGCAGCGCCTGCACGGCCTTGGCCATCGCGAGGTAGGTCTTGCCGGTGCCGGCCGGGCCGATCCCGAACACGATCGTGTTCTGGTCGATCGCGTCGACGTACTCCTTCTGCCCGAGCGTCTTCGGCCGGATCACCCGCCCGCGCGTGGACAGGATCGCCTCGCCGAGCACCTCGCTCGGCCGCAGCCCCTCGCGCTCCAGCATGCGCGCGGACTGCGCCACGTCGCTGGGCGCCAGGGAGTGCCCGGAGCGGGTCATCTCGATGAGCTCGTCCACGAGCGTGCGGGCCGCACGGACCGCGTCGGGCTCGCCCGTCAGCGTGACCTCGTTGCCGCGGACGAGCACGTCCACGGCCGGGTGCTGCTTCTCGAGCATGCGCAGGAGGCGGTCCTGTGGGCCGAGGAGCTGGACCATCGCGATGCCGTCCACCTCGATGCGGGCCGACGTCTCCCTCTGCGGGGCGGGGGCGCTCTCCGCCGATTCGTCAGAAGCCAATGAGCTTGCCCTCCGGGATGTTGCCGAGCACGTGGGCGTGCACGTGGAAGACGGACTGCGAGACGCTCGCGCCGTTGTTGAAGATCAGGCGGTACTCGCCGTTCGCGTGCTCGTCGGCGATCCGCTGGGCGGCGGCGACGAGGTCTGCCATCAGGGCCGGGTCCCCGGCGGCGAGCTCGGTGACGTTGCGATACTCCTCGGACTTGGGGATCACGAGGACGTGCAGCGGAGCCTGGGGGTTGATGTCGCGGATCGCGAAGACGTTGTCGGTCTCCAGCAGGATCTCGGCGGGGATCTCCCCCTTCAGGATGCGCGTGAAGATCGAAGGTTCGCTCATGCGGTCAGTCTATCGAGCGGGCCGCGGGCCGGGCCGACCACGGGTGCGGCTCGCCGCCTACCAGCGCCCGCGGGCGACGTTCAGGACCGCGATCGCGGCGGGGCCCGCGGTGGAGGTGCGCAGCACGGTGTCGCCGAGCAGCACGCGCTCGGCGCCGGCCGCGACCAGGCGGTCGATCTCGTCGGGGGCGATGCCGCCCTCGGGGCCGACGACGAGGACGATGTCGCGGTCGTCGCCGGTCAGCGCGGACAGCCGCTGCGGCGCGGTCGGATCCAGGATCAGCACGCGCTGCGTGCCGGCGCGACGCGCGAGGTCCGCCGTCGACTCGACCGCCGCGACCTCGGGCACCCAGCTGCGGTGCGCCTGCTTCGCCGCCTCTCGGACGATCGTCGCCCAGCGCTCCCTGCCCTTCGCGGCCTTGGCGCCCTCCCAGCGCGACACGCTGCGAGCGGCCTGCCACGGCACGATCTCGTCGACGCCGAGCTCGCACGCCGCCTGCACGGCCATCTCGTCGCGGTCGCCCTTCGCGAGGGCCTGCACGAGCAGGATCCGCGGATCCGGGCGCGGGTCGACGCGGCGGGTCAGGATCCGCACCTCGACGCGCGTCGGCTCGGCCGCCACGACCTCGCCCTCGAGCCAGACGCCGGCGCCGTCGCCGAGGGTGATCGGCTCGCCGATCCGCACCCGGCGCACGACAGCGGCGTGCTTGGCCTCGGCGCCGGCGAGCAGCACGGAGGATCCGGCCTCGGCGGCGGTCGCGTCGGGCGTGACGAAGTGCAGGGCCATCGCGGCTCAGCCCCGGAAACGGTCGCGCAGCTTGGAGAACAGCCCCTGGTGGAACTCGGCGAGCTTCGGTGCGGGCGCCTTCGTGCGCTTCGCGAAGTCCTCGATGAGCTGACGCTCCTTGTGGTCGAGCTTGGTCGGGGTGAGCACCTGCACGCCCACCCGGAGGTCGCCGCGCTGGGTCCCGCGCAGCGGCGTGACGCCGCGGCCCTTGATCGTGAGCACGTCGCCGGACTGCAGCCCCTGGCGGATCTCCAGATCCACCGGTCCGTCGAGCGACTCGATGGTCGTCGTCGCGCCCAGGATCGCGTCGGTCATGGCGACCTCGAGGGTCGCCAGCAGGTCGTCGCCGTCGCGGCTGAACCGCGCGTGCGGGGAGACCGTCACCTCGACGTACAGGTCGCCGTTCGGGCCCCCGGCACGGCCGACCTCGCCCGATCCGGGCAGCTGCAGGCGGAGCCCGGTCTCGACGCCGGCGGGGATGTCCAGGCCGACCGTGCGGCGCGAGCGCACCCGGCCCTGGCCGTTGCAGGTCTGGCACGGGAACGGGATCGTGGTGCCGAAGCCCTCGCACGATCCACACGGCGCGGTGGTGATGACGTTGCCGAGCAGGCTCCGCACCTGCTGCTGCACGTGGCCGGATCCGCCGCAGATGTCGCAGGTCACCGGGGAGGTGCCCGCCTGGCAGCACGAGCCCTGGCAGGTCTCGCAGAGCACCGCGGTGTCCACCTCGATGTCGCGGTGCACGCCGAAGACGACGTCGCCGAGGTCGAGCGTGAGGCGGACCAGCGCATCCTGCCCGCGCTCCCGGCGGGACCGGGGTCGCGCGGCCCGGGCTCCCCCGCCGCCGAAGAACGTCTCGAAGATGTCGCCGAAGCCGCCGAACCCTCCGAAGCCGCCGTTGCCGTTCTGATCGCCGCCCATGTCGTAGCGGCGGCGGGACTCGGGGTCGCTCAGCACGTCGTACGCGTGCGTCACCGACTTGAACCGCTCCGCGGCCTCCTCGCTCGGGTTCACGTCCGGGTGCAGCTGACGCGCGAGCCGTCGGTACGCCTTCTTGATCTCGTCCTCGCTCGCGTCACGCGAGACACCGAGAACCTCGTAGTGATCCGTCACCATCGCCTTTCCGGGCCGCCACGGGGCGGCGCGTGTGGTCTGCGGCCGCTCAGCGGCCGGTCTCGTCCTCTTCGAGCAGGCGCGACAGGTAGCGGGCCACGGCCCGCGCCGCCGCGAGATTGCTCGGGTAGTCCATCCGGGTCGGCCCCATCACGCCCACGCGGGCCGTACCGCCGTGCGTCATGTAGTCGCTCGCCACGATCGAGGCCTCGCCGAGGCCGAACGCGGCGTTCTCCGTGCCGATGCTCGCGGCGAGCCCGTGCTCGTCGACGTGCATCTCGTTCATCAGCCGCAGCAGCGTCACCTGCTCCTCGATCGCCTCGAGGAGGGGGTGGATGCTCCCGCGGAAGTCGTGCTCGCGCCGGGCCAGGGTCGCCGCCCCCGCCATCACCAGGCGCTCCTGGCGGAACTCGGCGAGCTCCTCCGCGACCGCCCGCAGCAGCGCGGTCTGGGCCGCGGCGAGCCGCGGCGCGAGATGCGCCTCGCCCGCCGTCTCGACGCGCTCGGCGCCGCGCCGCACGGAGTGACCGGTGATCAGATCGGTGAGCGAGGCGCGCAGCAGGACGACCTCGGCCTCGTCGAGGTCGACGGGCAGCGGCACGATCCGCTGCGACACGCCGCCGGCGTCGGTCACGAGGACGATCAGCAGCCGGTTCGCGGCGAGCGCGACCAGCTCGACGTGGGTGACGTGCGCGCGCGCGAACGACGGGTACTGGGCGAGGGCGACCTGGCCGGTCAGCCGGGTGAGCACCCGGACGGTGCGCACCATGAGGTCGTCGAGGTCGGCCGGATCCGCGAGGAACGCGGTGATCGCGCTGCGCTGCGCCGCCGAGAGCGGCCGGACCTGCGCGAGGTGGTCGACGAAGACCCGGTAGCCCTTGTCGGTGGGCACCCGGCCGGAGGAGGTGTGCGGCGCGGCGATGAGGTCCTCGTCCTCGAGCTGCGCCATGTCGTTGCGGATCGTCGCGGCGGAGACGCCGAAGGCGTGCCGCTCCACGATCGACTTGCTGCCGACCGGCTCATTCGTCTCGACGTAGTCCTCGACGATGGCGCGGAGCACCTGGAGTCCGCGTTCCGAGACCATCGCTCCTCCTCACGGTTGGCACTCGTGCATCCTGAGTGCCAATCCTATCGCGTCGGGCGCTCCGACAGGCTCAGGGACCCGATCCGAGGGGTCGTTGAGCGAGGACGCCCAGAGACCGAGACAAAACGCGGTCCTCAGCGGGCTCGCCGCGTTTCGTCTCGCCCCGGCTGCGCCGGCGCTCGCTCAACGACCCCGGGAGGCCCGGCTGCGCCGGTGCTCGCTCAACGACCCCGGAGGAGCGGCCTCAGTCGGTGAGCGTCCGCACGACCGCGTCGGCGAGCAGGCGGCCGCGCAGGGTCAGCACGAGCGTTCCCCGGAGGGCCGCGGCAGGCTCCACGAGCCCGTCCGCGATGAGCCCGGCGACCCGCGGGCGGGCGCCTGCGGCGAGGAAGTCGAGCGGCAGCCCCTCGGCGAGCCGGGAGCCGAGCAGGATCCGCTCGAGCGTCACCGCCTGCGCATCGGGACGCTCGGTGCCGGCGGCGGGCGACTCACCCGCGGCGAGCCGCTGCGCATACGCCGCCGGGTGCTTCACGTTCCAGAACCGCAGACCCGCGATGTGGCTGTGCGCGCCGGGGCCGAAGCCCCACCAGTCCGTGCCCCGCCAGTAGGCCAGGTTGTGCCGGGAGCGCTGATCCGGCGTGCGCGCCCAGTTGCTCACCTCGTACCAAGAGAACCCGGCGTCGGCGAGCACCCGATCGGCGAGCTCGTACATGTCGGCCTGCAGGTCGTCGTCGGGCGCGGGGACCTCGCCGCGGCGGATCTGCCGAGCGAGCTTCGTGCCGTCCTCGATGATGAGCGCGTAGGCGGACACGTGATCGGGCGCGAGCGCGGTCGCCGCGTCGAGCGACGCCCGCCAGTCGTCGAGAGACTCCCCCGGCGCGCCGTAGATGAGGTCGACGCTGACGGCGAGCCCAGCGCCGCGGGCGGCCTCGACGGCGGTGCGGACGTTCTCCGGGCGGTGCGTGCGATCCAGGGCCGCGAGCACGTGCGGCACCGCCGACTGCATGCCGATCGAGAGCCGGGTGACGCCGGCGGCGGCGAGCTCCTCGGCGACCGCGGGGGTGACCGTATCGGGGTTCGCCTCGACGGTGACCTCGGCCCCCTCCGCGATCCCGAACGCGTCGACGGCGGCGCCCAGCATGCGGGCGAGGTCGCCGGCAGGCAGGAGCGTGGGCGTGCCGCCGCCGAAGAACACCGTGCTCATCTCGCGGAGCGGACCGCGCTCCGCGAGCACGTCGCGGGCCAGCGCGATCTCCCGGATCAGGGTGTCGGCGTAGGCGTCCTGGCTCGCACCGCGCAGCTCGGACGCGGTGTACGTGTTGAAGTCGCAGTAGCCGCAGCGCACGCGGCAGAACGGCACGTGCAGATAGGCGGAGAACGCGGATTCCCCGTCGATCGCGAGATCGGCGGGCAGACGGCCGTCGGCGGGCGCCGGATCCCCCAGCGGCAGAGGTCCGGCCATCACAGCACCACGGTCACAGCGGCGTCGCGTACAGCGGCGAGATCGCGCGGAGGTAGCGGGCGAACAGCTCGCGACGACGGCGCTTCACCAGGTACGGCAGCGTCCGGTACAGGAATCCGGTCGGGCGGTCGAACGCGCGCACCGTGAACCAGACCTCGTCGGTGTCCTCGTGCCAGTAGATGTCGAACGACTCCTCGCCGCTCACGACGGATCCGCTGACCGTGCCCAGCACGAAGCCGATCCGGCGCGACTGCTCGGTCACCGAGATCACCCGCAGCTCGGCGTCGGCACGCAGGCCGGACACCCGGCCGTGCAGCTTCAGCGTCATGCCGGGGCCCGCCCACGGCGTGCCGTCCTCGTCGTAGCGCGGCTCGACCTCGCCCTGGCTCGGTGCGATCGGAGCGCCCGCGGCGTCGAAGCTGACGCCGGCGTAGCCGGGACTGGACGCCGGGCGCACGTCGGTGAGCTGCAGACCCGCGGCGCGCTGCGCCGTCCAGGACAGCAGCGCGTCGCCGGCGTTGCGGAACCGCTCCTCGCCGCTGCCGAGCCGCCAGGACTCCTCCGCGGGCACGCTCTGCTCCGGCGGATACTGCATCAGATCCGGCGCGTGGGTCGCTCCCACGGCGGCATAGTCCACCGTTCCTTCTCGGAATGTCCCGCGACGCATGACAACCACCCTACTTGGCGACGTCGTCGGCCTCACCCAGGTTCCGCCAAGGCTGGGGTGCTTGCGATCAGGGTCAATGACGGTCATGGCCCTGACGCGGGGATATGATCGCGCCCAGTACCCGGTCCCGTTGTTCGAAGCGAGCACGATGGCAACCAATGATCCGCCCGGCTCACAGTGGGCGTTCGATCTCCGCACGTTCGCGTCCGACCGTTTTCGAGTCGGAGACGTCGATGGCATCCCGGTCGTGCATGGCACCGTGGCCGGCGGCGATGTCTTCTGCGCCCTGATCTTCCGCGTCGGCTTCGCAGACGAGACATTCGCCACGAGCGGCATCACGCACCTGATCGAGCACCTCGCTCTGTTCGGTCTCGACGACCCCGACGTGCATGCGAATGGGCAGACTCAGGACTATCTGACGATCTTCCATTTCCAGGGACCGCTCAGCGCTGCCAGCCGATTTCTGACGAACGTCGCCAGCGCTCTCCGAAGTCTGCCGATGATTCGTCTCGACCACGAGAAGGAGGTGCTGCGCACCGAGTGGCAGGGACGCGCCGGTCACCCCGCGCTTCATCAGGCGCTGGAACGGTACGGCGTCCGTGGCCCCGGCTTGGCGAACGCGGGCGAGATCGGACTGCACACGATCGGAGACGACGATGTGAGGTCCTGGGCGGCCCGATACTTCACGCGAAACAACGCAATAGCCGTCCTCACCGCAGACGCACTCCCCGACGACCTGTCGATCGACCTGCCGCGGGGAGACCTCCGCCCGATCGGCCCCCGCACCTTCGCAGCCTCCGAGTTGCCAGGCTTCTTCATCGGCTCGCAGAGCGGCGTGCTTCTCGATGCCGAAGTGCCCCGCTCGACCGCCGCCTCGTTCGTAGCCGGGATCATTCAGCGGATCCTGTTCCGGCGTCTACGTACCGAGCAGGGCATCTCCTATCACGTAGCCGCCGAGTACGCCCCCATCGATGCGGACTCAGCGCGGATCAGCATCACAGCCGACGTGCGACCGGAGCATCGAGATGAACTCGTCGCAGGCATTCTCCAGGCTCTGTCAGACCTGCGCGGGGGCGTCATCGACGATGCCGACATCGAAGCCGAGCGCAGTCGGCGCCTGCATGCCTATGACAGCGATGTTTCGCCCGGCGAACTCGTCGGCATGGCTGTCACAGCCATTCAGGGTCGCAGGCTGGCGACGATCGACGAGCTGAAGCAGGAGCTGCGCGCCGTTTCCCGCGACGACCTCATCGCCGCGTCCGTGCAGTTCTGGTCTGGTCTGCTCGCGCAATTGCCGATCGAACCTCCTGCCGAGTTCGGTCTCACGCAGACGCTTCAGAGCTCACTGGAATCGGCGTACGGAGAGGTGCACCGCCTGCGCAACGGATCCGGGGAAGTGCTGTTCGTCTCGCCGACCGGCGTGAGCATGGAGCATCGCGACGGGCGCCTGATCGCCGCCCGGTACGAGGAGACCGTCGGACTGCTGAAGTACCCGGACGGAGGCCGCCGCCTGGTCACTGCCGACGGATTCCTGGTCTCGATCGAGCCGGCAGTCATTCCCACCTTCACGACGAGTCATCTCGCGACCCTCGATGCGTCGATCCCATCGGACAGGCATATAGCGCTGCCGGAGCGTGCCGCGGATCAGATCCCGCGCCTCCCCGCGGCGCGTAGAGTTCCCGAGACGGTAAGCGGATACGGCGTATGGGGAGATGTCACCGCGATCGTCCTGGCGATCGCGACCGCCGCCCTGATCGCGATCGGCTCGACGTTCGACCGGGACTCGCCGTGGCAGGCCCTGCCCGCGTTCACCGGGCTCAACGTCGTCGTCTTCGTCTTCCGGTCACGGCGCGTACGGCTGTTCTGGAAGGCGCTGACAGCGCGCACCGAGGAACGTCGCGCGCGTCGGAGGTGAGCGACCGGATCCGCCCTACTTCTTGTCCTTGCCCTCGACGTCCCCGCTCAGGGCGGCGATGAACGCCTCCTGCGGGACCTCGACGCGGCCGACCATCTTCATGCGCTTCTTGCCCTCCTTCTGCTTCTCGAGGAGCTTGCGCTTGCGGGTGATGTCACCGCCGTAGCACTTGGCGAGCACGTCCTTGCGGATCGCGCGGATGGTCTCGCGGGCGATGATCCGTGCGCCGATCGCGGCCTGGATCGGCACCTCGAACTGCTGCCGCGGGATGAGCTTGCGCAGGCGCTCGGCCATCATCGTGCCGTAGGCGTAGGCCTTGTCGCGGTGCACGATCGAGCTGAACGCGTCGACCTTCTCGCCCTGCAGCAGGATGTCGACCTTGACCAGGTCGGCCTCCTGGGAGCCGGAGGGCTCGTAGTCGAGCGAGGCGTAGCCCTGGGTCTTGGACTTCAGCTGGTCGAAGAAGTCGAACACGATCTCGCCGAGCGGCATGTTGTAGCGCAGCTCGACGCGCTCCTCGGAGAAGTACTCCATGCCCAGCAGCGTGCCGCGGCGGGACTGGCAGAGCTCCATCACGGTGCCGACGTAGTCCTTGGGCAGCAGGATCGCGGTCTTCACCATCGGCTCGGAGACGGATCCGATCCGCCCGTCCGGGTACTCGCTCGGGTTGGTCACCGTGACCGTCTCGCCGGTGTCGCTCGTGACGACCTGGTAGATCACGCTCGGCGCGGTCGTGATGAGGTCGAGGCCGAACTCGCGGCTCAGGCGCTCCGTGATGATCTCGAGGTGCAGCAGGCCGAGGAAACCGCAGCGGAAGCCGAAGCCGAGCGCGACCGAGGTCTCCGGCTCGTACTGCAGCGACGCGTCGGAGAGCTTGAGCTTGTCGAGTGCCTCGCGGAGCTCCGCGTAGTCGCTGCCGTCGATCGGGTAGATGCCGCTGAAGACCATCGGCTTCGGGTCGGTGTAGCCGGCGAGCGCGTCGGCCGCGGGCTTGCGGGCGTTCGTGATCGTGTCGCCGACCTTCGACTGGCGCACGTCCTTCACCCCCGTGATGAGGTAGCCGACCTCGCCGACGCCGAGGCCCTTGGACGGCACGGGCTCGGGGCTGGAGACGCCGATCTCGAGGAGCTCGTGGTTCGCGCCGGTCGACATCATCTGGATCCGCTCGCGCGGCGACAGCTTGCCGTCGACCATGCGGACGTAGGTGACCACGCCGCGGTAGGCGTCGTAGACGGAGTCGAAGATCATCGCGCGGGCCGGGGCCTCGGCGTCGCCGACGGGGGCCGGGATCTCCTGCACGAGGCGGTCGAGGAGATCCTCGACGCCCACGCCGGTCTTGCCGGAGACGCGCAGCACGTCCTCCGGACGCCCGCCGATCAGGTCCGCGAGCTCCTTCGCGTACTTCTCCGGCTCGGCCGCGGGCAGATCGATCTTGTTCAGGACCGGGATGATCGTGAGGTCGTTCTCGAGCGCGAGGTACAGGTTCGCGAGGGTCTGCGCCTCGATGCCCTGCGCCGCATCGACGAGCAGGATCGCGCCCTCGCACGCGGCGAGCGAGCGAGACACCTCGTACGTGAAGTCGACGTGCCCGGGAGTGTCGATCATGTTCAGGGCGAACGTCTCGCCGCCGATCTGCCAGGGCATGCGCACGGCCTGGCTCTTGATCGTGATGCCGCGCTCGCGCTCGATGTCCATGCGGTCGAGGTACTGCGCGCGCATGTCGCGGTCGGAGACGACGCCGGTGATCTGGAGCATACGGTCGGCCAGGGTCGACTTGCCGTGGTCGATGTGGGCGATGATGCAGAAGTTGCGGATCTGCGCGGGCGGCGTCGAGGCCGGCTGCAGCGGAGTGAGGGCGCGAGGTGACATGTGGTCCTGAGCGTGGGTCCGGGATTCGGATCGGGCGTTCCCCGAGCGTCTCGAGGTATCTGATCGATTCTACGGGAGAGCCCGCGCGCTCTCGGAGGCCCCCGGTTCCCGGGCGGGCGGGCCGACCGCCCGGAATCCTTCCTAGACTCGTGCCATGCCCGTCTCCGTCGTCCTCGTGCACGGCATCCGCACGTCCGCGACGATGTGGCGCTCGCAGGTCGACCACCTCCGCGCGCGCGGCAACCCGGCCCTCGCCGTCGACCTTCCGGGGCACGGCACGCGCCGGGACGAGCCGTTCGCCCTGGACGAGGCGATGCACACGATCGACGCCGCGGTCCGCGCCGCCGACGGCCCGGTGCTGCTCGTCGGGCACTCGATGGGCGGGCTGCTCTCGACCGCGTACCTGGGTGAGGATCCGGCGCCGCCGGTCGCGGGGTTCATCGGCGCGAGCTGCACCGCCCTCCCCCGCGGCCCGGGCCTGGCCGCCTACCGGGTGCTCGCCGGCGCACTGAACTCGATGCCGGATCGCGGTCTGTGGCTGAGCGGGAAGGTCCTCGACGCGACCCTGCCCGAGGAGACGAGGGACGACTTCGGCGCGGGCGGCTACGCGCTGGCGGTGCAGGACGCCGCGCTGCGCTCCCTCGCCGGACTCGACCTCGAGGCCGCGGTGCGGCGGATCGCGATTCCGACCTGGTTCGTGAACGGCCAGTTCGACCAGCTGCGCACGCACGAGGCGCTCTACCGCCGGCTCGCCCCGCAGGCCGAGTTCATCGTGGTGCCGCGCACCACGCACCTCGTCACGGCCATGCGGCCGCGCGTGTTCAACGCGGTACTGGAGCTGGCACTGGCGACGCTGGAGTCGTCGCCCTGACCGCGTAGGTCATCGCGGCGCCGACGAGCGAGAGCACCGCCGCCGCGGCGAACAACAGCCAGAACCCGCCCACGAGGGCGACCAGGCCCGCACCGAGCAGCGGCCCGAGCAGCTGACCGAGCTGGGCGGACACGTTCACCAGGCCGAGGTCGCGGGCGTGGTCGTCCGGATCCTTCAGCAGATCGGTCGCGAACGCGAGACTCACCGCCATGTAGGCGCCGTATCCCGCGCCCATGATCGCGGCGGCGATCCCGGTCATCACGAGGGACGGGCTGATCAGGATCACAATGCCCGAGACGGCCTGCACGACCGCGGAGACCGCGGTGAGCATGCGCCGCCGGCGGAGCGGATGCGCGCTCGGACGGTCGGAGAGGATCCCCGCGACGATCGAGGCGATCACGACGAACACCGTGTAGACGACGATGAGGATGAGCAGGTCGTCCTGGGCCTCGCCGGACGCCACGCGCACGCCGTAGAGCAGGAAGAAGAGCAGCAGCGACGTGCCGAAGGCGTTGCCGACGTTCACCGTGAGCCGGCTGATCAGCAGCCAGAGGAAGTCGCGGTCGCGCCAGGAGGCGGGCCGGCCCGACGACCCCGCCGCGAACACCGGCATGTCGTTCGACGGCGCATCCGGCAGCAGGATCGCGGTGCCCGCGCCGACCACGGCGATGATCCCGGCGAGCAGGAGGTACGACGCGGCGACGCTCAGCGCGAGGAGCACCACGGCCCCCACGCCGACCACGATGCCGACGGCCTGCGCCGAGCTCGCCGCCGCCGACGCCGCGCCGCGCTGCTCGCTGAGCTGGTCGGCGATCATGGCGGTCAGCGCCGCCGAGGCGACCGAGACGCCGACCGACACGACGACCCACGACGCCCCGACCGCGAGCGGCCCGGTGACCTGCCCGGTGAGCACCAGCCCGATCGCCGAGAACAGGGATCCGCCGATCGCCCACGGGCGGCGCCGTCCCCAGCGCGAGCGGGTGCGGTCGGAGAAGCGTCCGGACAGCGGCGCGGCGATGATGCCGACGAGCCCGCCGGCGCTGAGCACGACGCCCGCCCAGACGACGCCGGCGATCCAGTCCTCGCCCTGGCTGTTCGTGTCGAGCTGGAGAGGCAGCAGCAGCTGCACCGGGGTGAGCTGCACCGTCCAGATCGCCAGCCACGCGAGCGTGAACAGGGTCATCCAGAGCGGGCCGACCCGCTTCGCCGCGACGTCGCCCTGCCGTCCGGTCATGCCCGTGCCTCCTCGATGAGTGCGCGATACCAGTCGAAGGACGCCTTCGGGGTGCGCTCCCCCGTGTCCATGTCCACGTGCACGAGCCCGAACCGCTGCGTGTACCCGTCCGCCCACTCGAAGTTGTCCAGCAGCGACCACACCGTGTACTCGTCGACGCGGACACCGGCGCGGACCGCGTCCAGCACGGCGCCGATGTGCCCGCGCAGGTAGGCGATCCGATCGGGATCCTCGATCCGTGCGGTCACGTGATCCGGCTCCGGGAACGACGCCCCGTTCTCGGCGATGACGACCGGCGGGAGGGCATCGCCGTACCGCGCCCGCGCGTCGACGAGGAAGGCGGTGAGCCCCTCCGGCACGATCGGCCAGAGCGGGCCGAAGCCGGTGGTCTCCGCCCCCGGGGTCGGCACGACCTCGAACGGCACCGGACCGTCGCAGGCCGCCACCGTCGTCGGGTTGTAGTAGTTCACGCCGTACACCTCGCACGGGGCGCCGATGAGGGCGAGGTCGCCGTCCTGCACGGGCATCCGGACGCCCAGCGCGTCGAGGTCGGGATAGCGGCCGAGCAGGATCGGGTCCGCGAACACCCGGTTGTGGATGAGGTCGTAGACGTACGCCGCCTGCTGGTCGGCCGCGGATCCGGACGCCGGGATCGCCGGGGTGTGGTTGTTCACGATCCCGATCTGCTCGGCGCCGTGGGCACGCAGGATCGGGACGGCGAGGCCGTGCGCGAGGAGCTGGTGATGCACGGTGGACAGGGAGTCGAACAGCAGGCTGCGCCCCGGGGCGAGCTCGCCGATCGCATAGCCCTGCAGCGTCGTCGAGACGGGCTCGTTGATCGTGTACCAGTGCCGCACGCGGTCGCCGAGGACGGCAGCCATGACGTCGACGTACTCGGCGAAGCGCTCGGCGGTGGCGCGGTTCAGCCACCCCCCTCCCTCCGCTTCCAGGACCGACGGCAGATCCCAGTGGTACAGGGTCGGCGCGGGCGTCACCCCGGCGGCGAGCAGCCGGTCGACGAGCCGGTCGTAGTAGGCGATCCCCACCGGGTTCGGTCTGCCGTCCGGCAGCACCCGCACCCAGGAGATCGAGAAGCGGTACCGGTCCACGCCCAGCCGGCGCAGCAGCGCCACGTCCTCGTCGGCACGGTGGTAGCTGTCCGGGCCCGGATCCGCCGTGCTGCCGTCGCGCACCCGGTCGGGCGTGTCGACGAAGTCGTCCCAGATGGACCGGCCGCGCCCGTCGGCCTCCCTCGCCCCCTCGATCTGGAACGCGGCGGTGGCGGCGGAGAAGCGCAGCCGGCGCAGAAGAGCGCGATCGAACGGAGCGGGTTCGGTCATGGACGACTCCTTCGGGTCCTCCGCACAGCTTGCACCGGAATCCGTCCGTCGTCACCCGCGACGCGCGGGGCGGATCGCCGACGGGCGGGTTCGGAGAACACCCCGGTCACCTGATAAGATCGGTGATTGGCTTGCGTGTGGGTTCTTCCCTCACGACCGCCGTGCGGCGCCCCTCTCTCGCCAGCGGCACAACCATCCATCACTCGAACGAAGGTTTCACCCGTGGCGAACATCAAGTCGCAGATCAAGCGCAACAAGACCAATGAGAAGGCGCACGAGCGCAACAAGGCCGTCAAGAGCGAGCTGAAGACCGCCGTCCGCAACACCCGCAAGGCGATCGCCGCCGGCGACAAGGCCGCTGCCGAGACCGCGCTGAAGACGGCGACGAAGAAGCTCGACAAGGCCGTCAGCAAGGGCGTCATCCACTCCAACCAGGCCGCGAACCGCAAGTCGTCGATCGCGAAGCAGGTCTCCGCTCTCTGAGCTCGCTGAGCCTCACCTGTCGAAGGCCCGTCCCGCTGGGGCGGGCCTTCGTCGTCCCCCGGGGCCGCCCTGGTCACTCCTCGTGGACCGCGATCGTTTTGGGGCGCCATTTCCCGTTTGGGGCGCGCCACGCCGTGATCCGACGACCTGACGCGCCCCGAAACGCGCGGATGCGCCCCGAACCCGGGGGTGCTGGCCTCAGCGCCCGGCTTCGCCGTAGGGGGCGCGCGTGGCGATGACGGTGATCATCCGCTCGAGGGCGAAGATCGGGTCGCGCGCGGCGCCCTTGACGTCCGCATCGGCCCGCGCGGTCGCCTGGATCGCCAGGCCGAGGCTGCGCTCGTTCCAGCCGGCCAGGTCGCGCCGGGCGCGGTCCACCTGCCAGTCCTTCATGCCGAGGCGCGCGGCGAGGGCCGCGTTCGACTCGCGGGATCCGGCGACCCGCGCCATCGACCGCAGCTTCATCGCGAACGCGGCCACCATCGGCACCGGATCCGCCCCGGAGGCCAGCGCGTGCCGGAGCGCGACGAGCGCCTCGCCCAGCCGCCCGGCGATCGCGGTGTCGGCGACGACGAAGGCCGAGACCTCGACCCGGCCGCCGTAGTAGCGCTCGACGATCTCGGGAGTGACATCGCCCTCGACGTCGTTGATGAGCTGCTGACAGGCGGCGGCGAGCTCGGTGATGTCGTCGGAGAACGCCGAGACCAGGGCCCGCAGCGCCTGCGGGACGATCCGCCGCCCGGCGGCGCGGAACTCCCCCGCCGCGAAGTCGGCCTTCTCGTCGTCGCGCTTGATCGCGGGGCAGGCGATCTCGATCCCGCCCCCGGTGCCCGCGCGGATCGCGTCGAGCAGCTTCTTGCCGCGCACGCTCGCCCCGGTGTGCCGGAGCACGACCGTCGCGCCGTCCTGCGGGTGCTCGAGGTAGGCGACCGCCTCGGCGAGGAACGCGTCGGTGCAGCGCTCCACGCCGGCGATGCGCAGCATCCTCGGTTCGCCGAACAGCGAGGGCGAGGCGAGCGCGAGCAGGCTCCCGGACTCGTAGTCGTCGGCGCGCAGGTCGCTGACCTCGACGGCCGGATCCTCCGCGCGCAGGTACGTGCGGATGCCGGCGATCGCCCGCTCGGCGCAGATCTCCTCGGGCCCGGAGACCAGCACGATCGGCGCCGGCCGGGGCTCGCGCCACGGCACCTGCGGGATGTTCGACGCCTTCCCCCCGCGTCGTGCGGCGGAGGACGAGCGCGGTGCGGGCATGGATCCAGCGTACCGGCGGCCGGGGACGTTCACGGGCGCCCGCCGGCATCAGGGAGCACGGGCCGACGCCGACGGTCTCGGTGACCGATCGGGTCCCGGATCGGGGCGCTCGGTCCAGATCCGCAGGGATCCGTCGTGCTGGCCGACGAGGATCGTGCCGCGCCGGTCGGTGCGCAGGATCGGGGTACGGAGGGAGCGGAGCAGATCGAGCGTCTTCTGCCGCGGATGGCCGTAGTCGTTGCCGGCCCCGACGGAGATGAGCGCGAGCGCCGGCCGCAGATCGGCGTAGAGCTGCGGATCCTGGTCGGCGCTGCCGTGATGCGCGACCTTGACGACGGCGTACGCATGCGGATGCGCGATCCGCCGCAGCATGCCTTGAGACGCGGCGGAGAGATCGGCGAGGAACACCGACCGGGGCACGCCGCCGCCTTCGACCTCGACGATCACCCCGACGTCGTTTCCCGGCGGGAACACCCGCTCGTCGCGGCGGGGCCAGAGCACCCGCCAGTCCGCGCCGCCGAGCCGGCCCGTCATGCCCGCGGCGGCATCGACGACCCGGGATCCGCCGGCGCGGAGTCGGCCGAGCAGACGCTCGTGTGACGCGGTGCCCGGCGGACCGTGCAGCACGACGTCCGCGCCGCCGATCAGCGCGTCCGCCGCACCGGCGTGGTCCTTGTCGAAGTGGGTGAGCAGCAGCACGTCGAGCCGCGCGATGCCGAGACCGTCCAGGCATCGGCGGAGCGGATCCGGATCCGGCCCGGTGTCGATGAGCATCGTCCGCCCGGCGCTGCGCACGAGGACCGCATCCCCCTGCCCCACGTCGCACGCCGCGATCGACCAGTCCGACGGCCTCTGCAGCAGCGTCACCGGCCCCGCGAGCACCGCCCATCCCCCGGCCGCGCCGACCGCGACCGCGATCAGCCCGCCGGCCGGCACCCGCAGCCAGGGGCGGAGCGGCGGATGCGGCACGATCAGCCAGAACACGGCGGCGCTCACCGCGGTGACGACCAGGGCCGTGCCGATCCCTGCGGGCGCCTCGATCGTGGCGAGCGGCAGCGCGGCCGTCGTGGTCGCGGTCTGCGCGATCCAGGCGGACGGCAGCCAGGCCGCCGCGGCGAACAGGTCGGCGAGCGGCGGGATCGGCATCGCCAGGCAGGCGAACAGCCCGAGCACGGTCGCGATCGGAGACGCCGGCTCGGCGAGGAGGTTCGCGAGCACGGCGACGACGGACTGCTGCGCGGCGAACAGCGCGATGATCGGGCCGCAGGCCAGCTGCGCGGACAGCGGCACCGCGATCGCGAGGGCGACCGGCTGCGGCACCCATCGGGCCAGCCCCCGGGCGAGCGGCGGGGCGAGCACGATGAGCCCGGCCGTCGCCGCCGCGGACAGCGCGAACCCCGGTGCAGCGGCGAGCCGCGGGTCGGCGAGGAGCAGCACGGTCACCGCGAGCAGCAGCACGGAGAGCCCGGCGCGGGGCCGGCCGAGCAGCAGGGCGAGCATCGCGACCCCGGCCATCGCCGCCGCCCGCACCACGCTGGGCTGCGGTGTGACCAGCACGACGAAGCCCGCGAGGGCCGTCGCGGCGACCAAGACCCGGATTCGGCGCCCTCCGCCGAGCAGCGCCACCACGCCGAAGCCCGCGCCCGCGACGAGCGCGAGGTTGCTGCCGGACACCGCCGTGAGGTGGCTGAGCCCGCTCGCCTTCATCGCCGTGTCGAGGTCGGGGCTCACGGCCCGGACATCGCCGACCGCCAGACCCGGGAGGAGCTCGGACCCGGGCTCGGGGAGCCGCTGGGACCGGGCGATGAACGCCGCGCGCACGTCTCCGGCCAGCACCTCGATCGGCCCGCCGCGGGACAGGTGCTCGACCTCGCCCTGGGCGAAGAGCACGAGCGCGGCCCGCTCGCCGGGATCGGTCCCCTTCGTCTGCGCGGTGAGGCGCAGCACGGTCCCCGGCCCGAGAGTCGTGGAACGCGCATCCGCCGGGACGCCGATCCGCACGGGCACCCGCAGCCGCCGCGGCTCCTTCCCCGGCCCGAGGCGGAGCGTGTCGGCATCGGCCCAGAGCCGGCCGTCGGCCCCGACGGACGGCAGGGAGCGCACGCTCACCTCGGCCGTCACCGCGTGGCCCTGCAGCGCGGCGGCCTCGTCACGGGCTCCGGCCGACAGTCCCGCGGTCGCCCCGATCGCCGCAGCGACGGCGAGGCAGACCACGGCGAGCGGGGCCGCACCCGCGAGCACGCGCAGAACCCGGCCCGGCGGATCCGGATCCCGCGGACCCCGGCGGGTGACCGCGATCCGCAGCAGCACCAGCCCGACCACGACGACCACGGAGACGACCGGCACGGCACCGGCGACCCCCGGGACGAACGACACCAGCAGCGCCACCGACCACGCCGTGATCGCCACCGGCACCATCCGCACATCGCGGAGACGCTGCCGCGGCGGGTCCTCTGCCTCCTCCGCCCGCCGCACCGGACCCGACGGCGTGCTCACACCCGCACCAGATCCCGGATCGAGGCGAGCATCTTGTCGCCGATCCCCGGCACGCCGAGCAGATCGTCCACGCTCGTGAACCGCCCGTTCGCGGTGCGCCAGTCGATGATGCGCTGAGCGAGGGCGGGACCGATCCGCGGCAGCTCGTCGAGGGTCGCGAGGTCGGCGGTGTTCAGGTCGATGAGTCCGCCGGCCTTCCCTGATCCGCCGCCCGCTCCCGATGCCCCGCCGCCCGCTCCCGACGCCCCGCCGGCCGCCGCGCCCGGAGCGGTCTCCCCCGCCGCGGGAACGAGGATCTGCTCGCCGTCGACGAGCGGTCGGGCGAGGTTCACGGCACCCATGTCGGCCGCGGGAAGCGTGCCTCCCGCCGCGGCCAGCGCCTCGGCGACCCTGGCTCCGTCGTCGAGCACGTACAGCCCGGGGCGCGCGACCTGGCCGAGCACGTGCACATACAGCGATCCCGCGCTGATCCCGGATCGCCCCGCGGTCGCCCTCGGGCTCACGGGGACGCTCTCCGGCGCCGTCGGAGACCGCACGAGCAGCCCGACCCCGACGGTCACGGAGACGGCCACGAGCGCCACCACGACGGCCGCGCCGAGGCCGAGACGGATCCGTCTCGGCGCGCGCGGCATCCGCACCGGTGCCCGTTCCTCGGAGTCCGCGTCCTCGCCCACGCCCCGACGCTAGGCGGCGGGTGCCGCCCGGGAAGGCCGCATACCGCAACCCGTGCGGAACCCGCGCGATCCGTCGGCTGTGCAGGATCAGGCGGAGCGCAGGCCCGGGAAAGCGCGCCGCTCCCCCCGGGGGCGACCGCCGGGTCGGTCAGCCCTTGACGGCGAAGTTGACGATCTTCGGAGCGCGCACGATGACCCGCACGATCTCCTTGCCTTCGAGCGCGCGCTGCACCTTCTCGTCGGAGCGGACGAGCGCCTCGAGGGCGGCGTCGCCGATCTTCGCGGGCACCTCGAGCGTCGCGCGGACCTTGCCGTTGACCTGCACGGCGCACGTGATCGTGTCCTCGACGAGCAGCACCGGGTCGGCCTGCCGCCAGGTCACGAGTCCGACGGACGGCTCGTGACCGAGGAGCTCCCAGATCTCCTCCGCGGTGTGCGGGGCGACGAGGTCGAGCATCACGGCGAGCGTCTCGGCGGCCTCGCGGACGGCCGGGTCGGATCCGCCGGCGCCGGTGTCGATCGTCTTGCGGATCGCGTTGACGAGCTCCATCAGACGCGCGACCAGCACGTTGAACTTGGTCTGCTCGACGAGCGCGGGCGCGTCGGCCAGCAGGCGGTGCGTGGCGCGGCGCAGCGCGGCGTCTCCGCCGTCGAACACGACGTCGACGGGGCTGTCCACCTCGTGCGCGACGCGCAGCGCACGGGCCAGGAACTTCTGCGCCCCGGTGGTCGAGACGTCCTTCCAGTCCTTGTCGTCCTCGACCGGCCCGGCGAAGGCGAGGCCCACGCGCAGGGCGTCCGCGCCGTACGCGTCCAGCTCCTCCTGGAACAGCACCAGGTTGCCCTTGCTCTTGGACATCTTTGCGCCGTCGAGGATCACCATGCCCTGGTTGATCAGGCTGGAGAACGGCTCCGTGAAGTCGATCAGGCCCATGTCGAAGAGGACCTTGGTGATGAACCGCGCGTACAGCAGGTGCAGGATCGCGTGTTCGACACCGCCGATGTACGAGTCGATCGGCGCCCAGCGACGCGCCTCGTCGAGGTCGAACGCGACCTCGGAGCTGTTCGGCGACAGGAAGCGCAGGAAGTACCAAGAGCTGTCCACGAACGTGTCCATGGTGTCCGGGTCGCGCAGCGCCGGCTCCCCGGTCGCGGGGTCGACCGTGCGCACCCACGACTCGGCGGCGCCCAGCGGGCTGGAGCCCTTCGGCGAGAGGTCCAGGCCCTCGATGCTCGGCAGGCGCACGGGCAGCTGGTCCTCGGGGACCGGCACGATGTCGCCGTCCTGCGTGCGCAGCATCGGGATCGGGGTGCCCCAGAACCGCTGACGGGAGATCAGCCAGTCGCGCAGGCGGTAGTTCTTCGCGGCGCGGCCGGTGCCGGCCGCCTCCAGCTGCTCGATCGCGCGGGCGATCGCGTTGCGCTTGGACAGGCCGTTCAGCTCGCCGGAGTTGATCATCCGGCCGTCGCCGGTCAGCGCGATCCCCGTCTTCGCGGGATGCAGGTCGTCCAGGCCCTCGACCGGCTCGATCGGAACGCCGTCCTCATCGAGCTCGATGACGGGCAGGGCGCCGGTGATCGGGGCGGTGGTGTCGACGACGACCCGGACGGGCAGGTCGAAGGCGCGGGCGAAGTCGAGGTCGCGCTGGTCGTGCGCGGGCACGGCCATGACCGCACCGTGGCCGTAGTCGGCCAGCACGTAGTCGGCGGCCCAGATCGGCAGCCGCTCGCCGTTGACCGGGTTGATCGCGAAGCGGTCCAGGAACACGCCGGTCTTCGGGCGGTCGGCGGACTGCCGGTCGATCTCGCTCGTCTTCTGCACCTGCGTCAGGTAGTCCTCGAAGCGGATCCGCACGTCCTCGGACGATCCGGCGGCGAGCTCGGCGGCCAGGTCGGAGTCGGGGGCGACGACCATGAAGGTCGCGCCGTGCAGGGTGTCCGGACGCGTGGAGAACACGGTCACGGCGCCCTCACGGCCCTCGATCACGAAGTCCACGTCGGCGCCGACCGAGCGGCCGATCCAGTTGCGCTGCATCTGCAGCACCTTGTGCGGCCAGAAGCCCTCGAGCTGGTTCAGGTCGTCCAGCAGGCGGTCGGCGTAGTCGGTGATCCGGAAGTACCACTGGGTGAGGTTCTTCTTCACGACCTCGGCGCCGCAGCGCTCGCAGCGCCCGTCGACGACCTGCTCGTTCGCCAGCACGGTCTGGTCGTTCGGGCACCAGTTCACCGGGCTCTTCTTGCGGTACGCCAGGCCCCGCTCGTACAGCTTCAGGAACAGCCACTGGTTCCAGCGGTAGTACTCCTCGTCGGAGGTGTGCAGCTCGCGGCTCCAGTCGAAGGAGACCCCGTAGGTCTGGAAGCTGGCCTTCTGCTGGTCGATGTTCTGGTAGGTCCACTCGCGCGGATCCGCGCCGCGGCGGATCGCGGCGTTCTCGGCGGGCAGGCCGAACGAGTCCCAGCCGATCGGGTTCAGCACGTTGTGCCCGCGGTGCCGCCAGAAGCGCGCGACGATGTCGGAGTAGAGGTAGTTCTCGGCGTGACCCATGTGCAGGTCGCCGGAGGGGTACGGGAACATCGCCAGCACGTACTTGCGCGGGCGCACGTCCTCGGCGCCACCGGCGCGGAACGTGTCGTTCTCGGCCCAGTACTTCTGCCACTTCGCCTGAAGCCGCTGGATCTGGTGGGCCTGAAGCTCGTGCACCGACAGCGACTCGTCGACGACGGGCGTCGGGGATGCGGTGTGCGACGGGTTCTCAGACAACAGGCGACCACTCTCTTGCGGCAAGCAGAAGGAACATCCCCCGAACAGGGGAAGTCCCAGATTATCCCAGGCGCCTGGGTGTCCGGATCCTCATCCGCGACGGTCCGGCCGCACGACACGCGGAAGGCATGGGAGACTAGACGCGATATGCCCTCCGCTCAGCAGCCGTCCCCCCGCCGTCCGGAACGGATCCACTGGTTCGCCCGTCTGGAGCACCGATTCCACGCGTGGCGGGAGCGGCGAGCCCGCCGGCGCGGGCGCAGCGCGACGATCGTGCCCTTCCCCGGCTACGGAGGCCCGGGCTGGATCCGCGTGGTCGGCCGGGTCCTGATCCTGCCGAAGACCCGCGGCCGCGGCAAGGACGCGAGCGTGCGCGGCTGGCGCAGTTTCGTGGGGATCCCGGTGAGCTTCTCGACCGTGACGATCACCGTCGGCGGGCGCACGCACGAGGTGACCGCGGACCGCGGCGGCGTCATCGACAGCCGGATCGAGGCGGATCTGCCGTCGGGCTGGCAGCAGGTGACGATGTCGGTGGAGGATCAGGATCCGATCCCGGCGCGGATCTTCGTGGTCGCCGACGACGTGCGCTTCGGGGTCGTGTCGGACGTCGACGACACGGTCATGGTGACCGCTCTCCCCCGCCCGCTCATCGCGGCGTGGAACTCGTTCGTCGTGGACGAGCACGCCCGCACCCCGGTCCCCGGCATGGCGGTGCTGCTCGAGCGGCTCATGCGGGACAACCCGGGCTCGCCGATGATCTACCTCTCCACCGGGGCGTGGAACGTCGCGCCGACTTTGAACCGGTTCCTCTCCCGGCATCTGTTCCCGGCCGGATCCATGCTGCTCACGGATTGGGGTCCGACGCACGACCGCTGGTTCCGCAGCGGCCGGGAGCACAAGCTGACCAACCTCGACCGGCTCTCCGCGGAGTTCCCGCACGTGCGCTGGCTGCTCATCGGCGACGACGGGCAGCACGACGAGGCCATCTACGGGCAGTTCCTCACCGAGCACCCGGAGTCCGTGGCGGCCGTCGCGATCCGCCGGCTGCTGCCCGCGGAGGCGGTCCTCGCCGGCAGCCGCGCCGGATCCCGCAGCGAGAGCGACGCCGTGGCGACCGTGCCGTGGGTCAGCGCCGAGGACGGCGCCGGGATCCTCGACACGCTCATCGCCGCCGGCGTCGTCCGCTGAGGCCATGACCGTCCTCGCGGGGCCGGCGCGTCTCGACCGTGCGACCTGGACGGCGCGTGCCGCCGCGCACGAGGCGCGCACGGACGCCCTCACCGCCGAGCACCGGGAGCGGCAGGCCCGTCGCGAGAAGCACCCGGTACACGACTTCCTCTTCACCTATTACGGCTACAAGCCCGGACAGCTGCGCCGCTGGCACCCCGGCGCGGACGTCGTGCTCGAGGACGCGCCCGAGCGCGCGGCGTGGCGCTGGTACTCGGCCGGACCGGTCGAGGGCTCGGTCATGCCGGACGGCGCCGCGTTCGCCGCGGAGAAGCCCGAGCTCGCGACGCTCGTGCGGGCGATGCTGCGGCGCACCGCCGCGCGGCCGGGCCAGTTCGGCTGCTTCGGGCTGCACGAGTGGGCGATGGTCTATCGCACTCCGGAGCACCGGCACGCGGTGCCGCTGCGGCTCGGCCAGGCCGGCACCGACGCCGTGGTCGAGGGGCATGAGCTGCGCTGCACGCACATCGACGCCTTCCGGTTCTTCACCCCCGACGCCGTGCCGCGCAATCGGCTCACCCCGACCCGGGAGACGCAGCCCGCGCTGGAGCAGCCGGGCTGCCTGCACGCCGGCATGGACGTGTACAAGTGGGCGATGAAGCTCGGCCCGCTCGTGCCGGGCGAGATCCTGCTGGACGCCTTCGAGCTGGCCCGCGACATCCGGATCCTCGACATGGAGGCGGCGCCCTACGACCTGTCCGACTGGGGCGTCGTGCCGGTGCCGATCGAGACTGCCGATGGCAAGGCCGAGTACGTGCGCCGCCAGCGCGGCTTCGCCGACCGCGGCAACGCGCTGCGGGCGCGGATCCTCGAGGCGTGGCTGGGCGAGGACGCGGGCTGACGCGCGTTCCGCACCTCGGTTGCTGAGCGAGCGCGGCCGCGGACTCCGGCTCTTGGGTCCGGTCGTTGAGCGAGGACGGCCGCGGACTCCGGCTCTTGGGTCCGGTCGTTGAGCGAGGACGGCCGCGCAGCGGACGACCGAGACGAAACGCGGTTCCTCGCGGGATCGCGCCGTTTCGTCGCTCCCCCTCGCTGAGCTCGGGGCTCGTTCAACGACCAGAAGTACGCATCACGCGACGAGCTCGGTGCGGGCGCGGCCGCCCAGCCTCGGGGTGCGTTTCGGGTCGACGTGCGGGGGTGGCAGGATCCAGACCTTCGCTCTGACTCCGATCCCCTCGATGCGGATGTCCCACCCGTTGTCATGCACGAGATGGTGGCAGGTCTCGCAGAGCAGGACGCCGTTGCTGAGATCCGTCGGGCCCGCATCCCTCGCCCACCAGCGGATGTGGTGCGCCTTCGTCATCTCCGGCGGCAGCCCGCAGAACGCGCACCCGCCGTCCCGCTCCCGCAACGCGAGACGCTGGGCCGGAGTGAACAACCGCTTCTCTCGCCCCCAGTCGAGGATCTCGCTGCCGTCTCGGCACACCCACGGAATGACCCCGCCGTCGGCGGCCATCCGCCGGACGGTGCCGATGCTGACGGGCTGCTCGATCCCGTCAATGAGTCCATATCCCGTACCGTCCACGAGATCTGCCAGATCGACTCGCACGACCACCGTCGCGCCGTTCAGCGACTCCGTGCTCTCGCAACCGAGCGCATGCTCCGCGAGATGCACCAGGGCATCCGCCTGGATCCGCGCGACCGTGCGCCGGTCGGCATCGGGGGCGGCCGGGTCGCGGCCCTCACGCTTCGCAGCGAACTCCGCCGAGACGTACCCGTGCACAGCAGCGAGGAGCGGCGCGGCCTTGTCCGGCGCGAAGGCGCCGTTCAGGTGGAGCATGCCGTCCCGCAGGAACATCGTCAGCGACGTCCTCGCGCGCAGCTCCTCCTCGCGTGGCGCGACGCCGTCGGGATCCAGGTGCGCCTCGGTGCGGGTGATCAGCTTCCGCACCTCGTCCAGCGACAAGCCGGCCGCCTTCTCCACCAGGAGTCCCTCGGCCTGGGCCGCCACGACACGGCCGACCTTCAGGATCATCCGGTCCAGGAACGTCACGATCGCGTCGGCCGCTGCCGCCGCGATCCGCCCCCGGCACATCGCGTCCCGCACGACGGGGAACTTCGCCGGCAGCACCTCGCCGAGCAGGTTCGTGCGCGGCGCGGTCGCCTCGCCGAGCTTCACCAGCCGCGCCGCATCCCCCGTCGACGTGCCTGTCGTCGTCGCGATCAGCTGCGCCGAGCTGCGGAACCCCTGCTGCTTGGCCAGGCTCTCCGGCCCCAGCTCTCGCCGCGACTCGTGCGCGAGGCCCGCGGCCACCTCGGCGTGCACCGCGTCCGTGGTCCGGCGCAGCAGGCCGATCGCGTCGTTCACCGCGATCAACTGAGCCCGGGAGAGGTCGCCCCCGCCCTGTGCGTCCGCCCACGAATCCTGCACAAGCGCGACCGCTTCGAGGAGTGGGGCGAGGCTGCTGGACATGCTCCGATCCTACCAACAATCGAAGATTTGTTCTAGTGTTTTCCCAGAACTTTCCGACCGAATCGGCCCTCGTGAGCGGACGCCACGTTTCGTCTCGCTCCTCGCTGCGCTCGGTGCTCGCTCAACGACCGCGGGAAGGGCTCGCTCAACGACCGCGGGAAGGACTCGGTCAACGACCGAGGACAGGGCACGCTCAACGACCCGGGGGAAGGCTCGTACAGCGACTGGGGAGGGATGCTCGACGACCGGAGCCTCGAAACCGGGACCCTGGAGCCGGCGCCGACTCAGCGTCCCTGGTCCGCAGCGATCTGCAGCCGCAGCGCGACCACCCGCGACACGGCGTCGGACAGCCGCGCTGCGGGGAGGTCGCCGTGCTGCACGGCGGCGACGAGGCCGTCGGCGATCTTCTGCGCGGTGTCGGGGCCGGCGCCGCCGATCGCGAGCACCAGGTCGCTGCCCGCGGCCACGGAGCGCACCGCGTCGGCCACGACGTCGGCGTAGGCGGGCACGCCGGAGTCGGTGAGCATGTTCAGGTCGTCCGTCACGATGACGCCGCGGAAGCCGAGGTCCTGACGGAGGATCTGGTGCCAGCGCGGCGAGAGCGAGGCCGGCTCCGGATCCACCGAGGTATACGCGAGGTGCCCCATCATCACGACCGGCGCCCCGGCCCTGATCCCCGCGGCGAAAGGCGGAGCGACCTGCGCGCGCCAGGTCGCGAGATCCATCCCGGTGGCCGGGATCGTGTGGTGCGAGTCGCCCTCGGCGGCGCCGTGCCCCGGGAAGTGCTTGAGGGTGCTCCGCACGTACGGCGCCTCGCCGCGCACGGCGGCGGCCACCCGCTCGGACGCCGCCGCCTGATCCGTGCCGAACGAGCGCTCGTAGATGAACGAGCCCGGGCCCGATGCGACGTCGGCGATGACGCCGAAGTTGACCGTGACGCCGCCGCGCTGCAGCATCTGCCCTCGCGCGGAGAAGGCGGCCTGCGCCTCAGACGCGGGCCGGGACTTGAGCGAGTCCGCGGCGGGCAGGTCGTCCCACGACAGCCGGGCGACGTCGCCGCCCTCCTCGTCGGTCGCGAGCAGCGGCGGCAGCGCCGGGTCCGCGACGAGCGCGCTCGTGACCGTGCGCAGGCCCACCTCGGTGTCCGGCACGTTCGAGCCCATCAGGATGAACCCGCCGTACCCGCCGCTCATGTACTGCTTCAGCGCCGCGGGATCGGTGCCGGGTGTGTTCCCCATGACCACGGCGGCCGCCTGCCGGTGCAGGTCCATACGCCCGACGATCCGCTGCACGACCTGCTCCTGTGACTCCCGCTGCCGGGACGGGGAGGGCGACGGGTGCGGCGAGGACGCGGATCCGCCCGTCGGAACCGGCCCGCAGGCCGCGAGCGCGAGGACGCACCCCAGCGCGGCGACGGCCGTCGGGAGGAGGATCCGGCGCTTCGGGGTGGTCTTTCCGTTCCGTCCGATCCGCATGCCTCCAGGGTAGGTTCGCGACCTGGACGGGTCCGGTGCGCGGACGGGACCGCCCAGGTCCTACGCTTTCAGGTGATGTCCCCCACCGAACCCGTCAGCCCCGACGTCGCCCTCGGCGATCTCGGCGCCCTGCTGCTCGACGCGGGCGTGTCCGTCACCGACGTGCGCGGAACCCTCGAGCGCGTCCGCGACGCCGCGACCCCGGGCGAGGATCTGGCGTTCGCGGTGCTCCCCGAGCACGTGCTGGTCAGCCGTCCCGGGGTGCCCGGCGCGACGACGATCGCCTCCGGCGACGGATCCGACCTGACATTCCGCCAGACCGCGCATGCGTCCCAGCTGGCCCGCCGCCTCGAGGCCGGCCGGGTGCCGCTCGATCAGACCCCCGGGCACATCGCGCACATCCGTGGGCTGACCCGCCGCCGCCCGGCGCTGCAGCGCGCCCTCGGCGGGGCGCTGCTCGCGTCCGGCCTCGCACTGCTGTTCCGCTGCCCGTGGTGGGCGGTCGTCCTCGCCCTGTTCGTGGGCGCGCTCGTGGCCGCGATCGTCGTCGTGACCGACCGGGTCCGCGCCGCGGCGGCCGTGATCCCGTTCGTCGCCTCGTTCGTCTCGACGCTCATCGTCGGGGTCGTCGCGGACCGGCTGGACTTCGGCGCGGTCCCGCTGTTCGCGGTGTGCGCGCCGGTCGCGCTCCTCGTGCCGGGGGCGCTGATCACGAACGCGCTGCTCGAGCTCACCGCGGCCGACATCGTCACCGGCGCCTCCCGGCTCATCTACGGCCTGATCATGCTCGGCTTCATGGCCGCGGGGATCTTCACCGGCGCCGCGGTGACCGGCCTCCGCGTCGATCCGCACTCCGCAGCGCTCGTCGGCGAGACCTCTCTCGTCATCGGGCACTCGGGGTGGGAGGCGGTGCCGCCGCTGTGGCTGTCCTGGGTCGGGGTCGTCGTGCTCGCGATCGGGATCGGGCTGAGCTTCGGATCCGGATTCCGGCTCACCATCGCGACCGTGATCGTGATGATGTGCACCTACGGGGCGCTCCTGCTGCTGAGCCCGTTCACGGGCAGCACGGCGGCGACCGGGATCACGGCGGGGCTGCTGTTCCTCGCCGCGCGCGTCCTGGAGAGGGTCACCCTCGCGGTGCCGGCCACGGTGTCGTTCCAGCCGGCGTTCCTGCTGCTCGTCCCCGGCACTGTCGGGCTCGTCGCCCTCGCGTCGTTCGACGCCCAGGCGCTGGCCGCCGCTCCCCTGGTGTTCGTGAGCCTGTGCATCGGCACGAAGGTCGGCGCGCTGCTCGCCGACGCACTGCGGATCACCCGCCCGATCGCTCTCACGACGCCGACGGGATCGATCCGGATCATCCGCTGACCCGGGACCGGCCGCGGCGGGTCACTCGGCGGCCTGCCCCTCCCTTTGGGGCGCGTTACCGCACGTCGACCGTGCGTGACGCGCCCCGAAACGGCCGCACGCGCCCCAAAACGTCCGAGGACCGACCGGGCCGCTCGACGCCGGCCTCAGCCCACCGTCACCGGCGCGGGATGCTGCACGAGGTACTGGCGGACACCGCGCGCCGCGGTGCGGCCGGCGCGGTTGGCGCCGATCGTGCTCGCCGAGGGACCGTATCCGACGAGCTGGATCCGCGGATCCTTCACCGCCGTCGTCCCCCGGCCGTTCCGGTCCAGCTGGATCCCGCCGAGCTCGCTGCGCAGGTGCAGCGGGGCGAGGTGTCCGATCGCGGGCCGGAACCCGGTGGCCCAGAGGATCGCGTCGACGGGTTCGGAGGAGCCGTCCGCCCAGCGCACGCCGTCGGGCTCGATCCGCTGGAACATCTCCCGGCGGGCGTCGTACGCCCCGAGCCGAGCCGCCTCCTGCTCCTGCGCGCGCAATGCGAGCCCGGTCACGCTGACCACGCTCTGCGGCGCGAGCCCCCGCGCGACGCGCTGCTCGACGAGTGCGACCGCCGCGGCGCCGGCCTCGGGTGTGAAGTCGTCCGTGCGCCACACGGGCTCCCGGCGGGTGACCCACAGGGTGTCCGTGATCGGCGCGAGCGCGCCGAGGAACTGCACGGCCGACGCTCCCCCGCCGACGACGAGCACGCGCTGGCCGCGGAAGTGCTCCGGGCCCGGGTAGTCGACGGTGTGGAGCTGCTCGCCGACGAAGGTCTCCATGCCGGGGTAGTGCGGGATGAACGGCTGCGTCCAGGTGCCGGTCGCGTTGACCAGCGTCCTGCTCCGCCAGACCCGGTCGCCGGCGTGCACGGCGAGGATCCCGTCCTCCTCCGTCACCCGGTCGACGCGCACGGGACGGATCACCGGAAGGTCGTGCTCGCGCTCGTACGCGGCGAAGTAGGCCGGGATGACCTGGTTGGCGCGCTCGGTGGTGTGCGCGGGAGGCTCGTCGCCCGGGAGCTCGGCGACCCGGTGCACGTCCCGCATGGTCAGCGCGTCCCAGCGGTGCTGCCAGGCCCCGCCCGGCGCGTCGTCCCCGTCCAGCACGACGTGCCGCACGCCCAGGCGGCGCAGGTGGTACGACGCCGAGAGGCCGGCCTGGCCGGCGCCGATCACGATGCTGTCGAGGATGTCCACGCCCGGATGCAACGTCCGCGCGGCCCCGGCTGTTCCCCGAGGGGGGGCCTTCACGGCGCCGATCCGGACGGCTCGAAGCCGACGGTGAGCAGCGTCCTCATGGGCGCGACCCCGGCAGAGCCGCGCCCATGAGCACGCCCGGTCACGACGCGAGCCGCTCCCGGCGCATCGGCTTCCACCCCGGGCGGGGCACCGCTGCGCGCAGTGCGCGCGTGTACGGCTGCACCGGGTCGGCGAGGATCTCCGCCGTGACGCCCTGGTCGACGACGACGCCCTGCTCCATCACGATCATGCGGTCGGAGATCTGGTTGACCACGGCCAGGTCGTGCGAGATGAACAGGTAGCTGACCTTCCGCTCCGCCTTGATGTCGGCGAGCAGGTTCAGGATCTGCGCCTGGATCGAGACGTCGAGCGCGGCGACCGCCTCGTCGAGCACGATCACGCCCGGATCCGCGGCGAGCGCCCGCGCGATGGCGACGCGCTGCCGCTGCCCGCCGGAGAGCTGGTGGGGGAACTTCGTCCAGAAGGACTCCCCCAGCCCGACGCTCGAGAGGATGTCCTGCGCGGCGGACCGCGGCGTGCCCGCCTTGGCCGTTCCGTGCAGCGCCACCGAGGAGGCGATGATCTCGACGATCCGCTGGCGGCCGTTGAGCGACGAGTACGGGTCCTGGAACACGTACTGCACCTCCCTGGCCCAGCGCCGGCGATCGGCGAGGCGTCGCACGCCCTTGGTGCGGGGCTCCCCGCGCACCGCGAGCTCGCCTCCGGTGACGGACTCCAGCCCCACGAGCATGCGGGCGACCGTGGTCTTGCCGGACCCGGACTCCCCCACGATCGCCAGGCACTCGTCCGGGTACAGCTCGAACGAGACGTCGTCGACGGCGACGATCGGCCCGCCCTTCGAGCCGCGCGGAGCCGGGAAGACCTTGCGGAGGTTCTGCGCGACGATGATCGGTTCTGCGACGGCGCTCATGCGTGTGCCTTCAGCTGCTCGTGGATCTCTCGGTTGTAGGCGAGGACGGGGAGCCGGTCCACCCGCTCCTCGATGCTCGGGCGGGCGCCCAGCAGCTCGATCGTGTACGGGTGCTGCGGATGGTCGTAGACATCCGGCCCCTGCTCCACGATCTCACCGGCGTACATCACGGCGAGTCGGTCGCAGCAGGCTGCGGCGAGCTCCAGGTCGTGCGTGATGAACAGCAGGGCGAGGCCGCGCGCCTTGCGCTGCTCCTCCAGGATCGCCATCACGTCCGACTGCGCCGTGACGTCCAGGGCCGTGGTCGGCTCGTCCGCGAGGATGAGCCGCGGCTCGGCGAGCAGAACGCTCGCGATCATGACGCGCTGCAGCAGGCCGCCGGACAGCTCGTGCGGGTACTGCCGCAGACGAGCCTCGGCGTTGCGCACGCCGACCTCGTCCAACAGCACGACCGCGCGACGCTCGGCGTCCTTGCGGTCCACGCCCCTGTCGCGCACGAGGGCCTCCGTGAGGAAGTCGCCGACCGTGTGCACCGGGTTCACGTGCGCACGGGGATCCTGGAAGATCATCCCGACGTCCGTCTGCCGGTAGCGGCGGAGCGCGGCGGAGGACATGTCCAGCACCGACGTCCCGTCGAACTCGATCGTCCCGGAGACCCGGAACGCGGGATCCAGCATGCGGGTCACCGCGCGCGTGGTGAGCGACTTGCCCGATCCGGATTCGCCGACGAGGCCGAGGGCCTCGCCCTCGCCGATCTCGAAGGAGACGCCGTTGAGCAGGGTCTGCCGGCTGCGGCGCAGCTGCAGCGTGGCCTTGACGTCGTCGAGCCGAAGAAGCGGTTTCGCCATCACATGCTCCTTGCGTTCGAGATGAGGCGGTCGCCGATCACGGTGACGCACCAGACGATCAGGACGATGAGCGCGCCCGCGGCGATCGCCTCGCCCGGGTACCCGCGCAGCGTCGAGTCGAAGCCGCTCTTGACCATCAGACCGAGGTCCGCGGTCGGCGGCTGCACGCCGAGTCCGAGGAAGGAGACCGCAGCCAGATCGATCACCGCGAAGCCGAGGGACGAGACCGCCTGGGCGATCACGATCGGCTGCACGTTGCGCAGGATCTGCGTGGTCGTGATCCCGAACCCGGAGTGCCCCTGCAGCCAGGCTGCGGACACGTACGGCAGGTTCCGCTCGCGCAGGGCCGCGCCGCGCACCACGCGCGCCACGTACGGCACGTACGCGACCGCGAGGCCGCAGACCACGGTGAACAGGCTCGGACCCCAGATCGCGACGGCGATGAGGCCGAACACGATCCCGGGCACGGCGAACAGGATGTCCAGCACCCACACGATCACCGCGTCCACGCGGCCGCCGCTCCATGCGGCCACGAGCGCCAGCACGGTGCCGACGATCGTGGAGAGCAGGATCACGAGTCCCGGACCGGCCAGCGTCACCTGAGCGCCGAACATCAGCCGGGACAGGATGTCGCGGCCGAGCGCGTCTGCGCCGAGCAGGTGGTCGACGCCGGGGCCGGCGAGCGCGGAGAGCAGATCCGGTGCGTTCGGGTCCGCGGGTGCCAGCCACGGGGCGAGCACGGCGGCGAGCACGATGATCGTCAGCACCACGACCGCGATCGAGCCGATCACGCCGAGGCGGTCCCAGGCCCGGCGCAGCAGGGTGTCCCCCCGGCGCAGCGAGGCGTCCTTCGCGACCGCGATGGTCGTCGTCGTTCCGGCACTCATCGCTTGCTCCCCAGGGTGATGCGCGGATCGATGAACGTGTACAGCACGTCGACGATCGCGTTGACGACCACGAAAGCCACGACCAGTACCAGGACGACGGCCTGCACGACCGCGAAGTCGCGCTGCAGGATCGCCTTGACCAGCAGCGATCCCAGCCCGTCCAGGGCGAACACGTTCTCCACGACCACGGCGCCCGCGATGAGGGTCGCGATCGTGAGCCCGAGCACGGTCGTGATCGGGATGAGCGCGTTGCGCAGCACGTGCCGGCGGACGATGACGCCCTTGGCGAGGCCGCGGACGGTGGCCGTCTGCACGTGCTCGCGCACGCTCTCCTCGTTCACCGCTGCGCGCGTGATGCGGGCGAGGTAGGCCGCGCTCGCGACGCTCAGCGCGACCGCGGGCAGGAACAGGTGCCAGAGCGTGTCGAGCCCGCCGGAGCCCACGCCGAAGGTGGGGAACCAGCCGAGGCCGACCGCGAACAGGCTGATCAGCGCGACGCCGATCACGAACACCGGGGTGGACAGGCCGATCGCGGACAGGGTCGAGACGACCTGATCCACCCAGCCGCCGCGCAGGGCGGCGATGGTGCCGGCGATGATGCCGACGACCGCGATGATGACCGCGGCGAGGGCGACGAGCGCAGTCGTCGTCCCCGCACGCGATGCCAGCAGATCCGCCACGGGCTGGCGGTACACGATCGAGCGACCGAGGTCGCCGTGCAGCACATCGCCCAGCCAGGCGATGTAGCGCACGACGAACGGGTCGTTCAGGTGGTACTGCGCAGTGACGGCCGCGATCTGCGCGGCGCTGCCGCCGCGCGGACCGAGGATGAAGGCGAGGGGGCTGCCCGGAGCCAGGTACAGCAACCCGAACACGAGGAACGAGGTCACGAGCAGTACCAGGAGCAGCCCCCCGATGCGCCTCAGAAGATAGGACGCGAAGGACATTCGACTACTTCGTCCCGCCGATCGTGACCGCCCACGGTGCGTACAGGTAGGCGAACGACGGCACGGCGCCGGAGATCCGCTTGTTCTGGATCAGCGTGGTCGGCTCGTAGGCCAGCGGGATCCACGGCAGGCCCTTGGTGACCTTCTGCTCGATGTCCGTGACGATCGGAGCGCGCTTCGCCTCGTCGGTCGTCTGCAGCGCCTTGGCGATCTCGCTGTCCGCACCGTTCCAGTCGATGTAGTCGTGGGAGTTGCCGGTCTGGAAGAAGCTGTACACGTTCAGCGGGTCGGCGAAGTCCGAGTAGTTCGTGGTGAAGAACCCGTCCAGGCCGACGCGCGCCGTCTTGTCGAAGTACAGGTTGCCGAACTGCTCGACCGGGATGACCTTGGTCTGCACGTTCAGGCCGATCGCCTGGCCTGCGGCCTGGATGACGCTGGCCGTCTGCTCGTGGACCGCGGAGCTGCCCTGGACCGCGAGGACGATCGGGGTCTTGGGCGAACCCGCCTCCTCGACGAGCTTCTTCGCCTTCGCGAGGTCGGCCGAGACGCCGTAGTTCTTGTAGGCCTTCGCGAAGACGTCCTTCCCGTAACCCCACATCGCAGGGTTGGCGAGCGTCGGGGCCGGGATGGCGGCACCCTGGAAGACGACCTTGGTGAGAGCCGTGCGGTCGATCGCGAGCGAGAGCGCCTGACGGATCTTCTCGTCGCCGAGCGCGCCGCCCTTGTTGATCGCGGCCAGCGTCCAGAACACGAAGGACTTCCCGAACGTGGTCGTGACGCTGCTGCTCTTCTGCAGCTGGGACAGGCCCGCGGGCGGCAGGTAGAAGAACTGACCGTCGACGTCACCGGTGCGCAGGGCGTTGACGGCGGTCGACTCGTCCGCGATGAAGCTGAAGCTGATCTGCTTCACCATCGGCTTGACCTTCGAGTCCCAGTACGCGTCGTTGCGCGAGATCGTGAGGCTCTTGCCCGAGTCCCACTTGTCGAGCTTGTAGGGGCCGGTGCACTGGAGGTCGCCCTTCGGCGTGCCGAACGCCTGTCCTCCGGCCACCGCAGCCGCCTTCTCGACGATCGCGCCGGCGGCCGAGCCCATCGCCTGCGTGAACAGCACGTCCGGCTGCGAGAGCTTCACGGTGACCTGCAGGGGTCCGGTGACCTCGGCCGAGGCGACGTTCTTGAAGTAGTCGGACCAGTAGCTCTTGGTGTCGGCGCCGATCTGGCGCTGCAGCGAGTAGGCGACGTCGTCAGCGGTGAGCGGCTTGCCGTCCCAGAACTTCACGCCGTCGCGGATGGTGTAGACCACCGTCGTGTCGTTCGGCTGGTCGACCTTGGTGGCCAGCCCCTGCTCGGTCGAGAGGTCCGGCTTCATCTTCACCAGGCTCTCGCAGAGGTTGGCGTCGACCGTGTTCTCCGCGTAGTTCCAGGTGAAGATCGGATCGATCGAGGACGGCTCGTACGGCAGGTTCCACTTCACCAGGTCCACGGGCGCGGTGCCCGCCGTCGTGGTGGTGGCGAGCTTGTTGAGGTCGAGCGAGAGTGCGGAAGGGCCGGATGTCTGCCCCTTGGTCGAACCACTGCATCCGGCCAGAGCCAGTGCGGCGACCGTCACGAGGGCGGCGGCACCGAGTGCTGTCTTGCGAAGTACCACGAGAAACTCCTGTGTTTTCGGGTTGTGAGCGGGTGATGAGTGCTGGGGGATGCGTCATCGCTCATGGCCGTACCCGGGTGGCACGGCTGCGTGATGGGAGGTGGGGGATGCTCAGAGCACCTGTCCGTGCCTGAGGACACGGACGGGCGAGGGACGGTCGACCACGAGCTGTGCGATGGTCGGGCTGTCGAACTCGAGGCGGGTGGCGCTCGTGGCGTCCACCTCGAGGGTCAGATCCGGGATGCCGAGCATGCGGCCGCCTTCGGTGGAGGCGATCCGGTAGCAGCGGTCGAGGTCCGCGTCGGTGATGGCGCCGGTGCGGTAGCCGAGGAGGTGCGCGCGGTCGACCATGCTGCCGGTGCCGAACGGGCTCCAGCTGTCACGGACGCCGTCGGAGCCGGCGGCGAGCTGCACGCCGTGCGAGGCGAACAGGTCGAGGTCGGGGACGGGGTCGGGCCCGAGGGCGCAGGTGGTGATCCACAGTCCGGCGGCGGCGACCTCGTCGAGGGTCGCGCGCAGCGAGGGCAGGGATCCGTCGCAGAGGGCGAAGGCGTGGCTGACGGTGACCCGCCCCTGCATGCCGGCGGCGCGGGTGCGGGCGGCGATCTCACGGATCTGCGCCAGCCCGTCCTCCCCGCCGTCGTGCAGGTGGATGTCGAGGTCGCGGCCGGATCGCTCGGAGAGGCCGAAGACGGCGTCGAGGTGCCCGGCGACGTCGCTCTCGACGCCGAGCGGGTCGATGCCGCCGACGATGTCGGCGCCGTTCTGCAGGGACGCCGCCATCAGGTCCAGCGTGCCGGGGTTCGTGAGCAGGCCGAACTGCGGGAAGCACACGATCTGCACGGTGAGGCCGGGGCCGATGCGCTCGGCGGCGGCGCGCACCCCCTCGACGTGGGCCAGGCCGATCTCGGTGCTGACGTCGACGTGCGCGCGCATGCCGAGCGTGCCGTTGCGCAGGGCGTTCGACATCAGCGCGAAGGCGCGGTCCTCGACGCTCGCCCCGTACTCGTCGAGCGCCAGGATGTTGTTCCGGATCAGGTCGTCGAGCGTCACCGCCGGACGGCGCACCATCCAGCGGTCGCCCCAGCTCGTCTTGTCGGGGTGGATGTGGGCGTCGACGAGCCCTGCGGCGGCGAGCATGCCTTCGGCGGTCGCGGGGCGAGCGGTGCGCGGGTGCACATCGGTCATGTCGGGTCCTGCTCCTCGTCCGGCTTCTTCGCCTGCGGGGTTGATCTTCGGTCAGACATCAGATGGTATGACGTTTGATCACCCTACTCATAACCTGACCGAAAATGGAACCATGGAACCAATTCGACGCCGCTCCCTGGTCGACACCGTCGTCGACCGCCTGCAGTCCGAGATCGTCTCGGGGATCTGGGACGTCGGGAGCCGCATCCCCGCGGAAGCGGCCCTCGTCGCCCAGCTCGGCGTCAGCCGACCCTCGGTCCGCGAGGGCGTGCGTGCGCTCGTGCAGCTCGGCCTGCTGGAGACCCGCCCCGGGGACGGCACCTACGTCATCGCGAGCGATCCGACCGAGGTCGCCCTGCGCCGCACGCTGCGGGACGCGGATGCGCGAGAGGTCATGCGGGTGCGGCGTGCGCTCGACGCGCTGGCGGCGGGCGAGGCCGCGGAGAACCGCACGGCCGCGGATCTGCGAGCCATCGAGGCCGCCTTGCGCGCCCGCCGTGAAGCGGCCGGCCGGAACGATGCCGCGGCGTTCACGGATCACGACGTCGCCTTCCACCTCGGCGTGGTGGCGGCATCCCACAACAGCCTGCTCGCGGGCATCTACGCGAGCTTCGACTCCTCGCTGCACAACGCCGTCTCCGGCAACGCTCAGGGCTCGATGACGGCCGTCGGCACGAGCGCCGACCGGCACGAGGAGCTGTTCGCGGCGATCCGCGACCAGAGGGCCGATGTCGCGCAGGCGGCGGCGCTGGGTGTCGTGGAGCTCTCGGAGAGGCTGATGAAGGCCTGAACCGGGCGTCCTCCGGGCGCCCGCATCACGCACAGGACGGTGAGACGCCCGGGCGGATCCCCGGGCGCTCCCCCGCCCGTCAGCCGATGCGGATCATCTTCTTGTTCACGAACTCGTCGGCGCCGAACCGGCCGAGCTCGCGGCCGGAGCCGCTGCGCTTGATCCCGCCGAACGGCAGCTCGGCGCCGTCGGCCGCGACGACGTTGACGAAGACCATGCCGGCATCGATCCCGTCCGCGACGCGCAGCGCCTGCTCGGGGTCGGTGGTGAACACGTACGATCCCAGCCCGAAGGGCGTGTCGTTGGCGAGAGCGACGGCGGCGTCCTCGTCGGCCACCCGGAACACCTGGGCGACCGGCCCGAAGAACTCCTCGTGGAAGGCGTCACTGCCGGGGACCACGTCCGTCAGGATCGTCGCCGGGTAGTAGTTGCCGCGCCGCGCGCCGCCGGAGTGCAGGGTCGCCCCCTGCGCCACCGCGCGATCGACCTGCTCGGCGAGGATCTCCGCAGCGCGAGCCGACGAGAGCGGACCGAGCGCGGTGCCCTCCTGAGCCGGATCGCCCTCGGCGACGGCGTCCATCGCCGCCGTGAACCGATCCAGGAACGGCTGGTAGAGCTCCTCCACCACGATGAAGCGCTTGGCGGCGTTGCACGCCTGCCCGTTGTTGTCGACGCGGGCGAGCACGGCCGCGTCGACCGTGGCGTCCAGGTCGTCGGTGGAGAGCAGGATGAACGGGTCGGATCCGCCGAGCTCGAGGACGACCTTCTTCAGGTGGCGTCCCGCGATCTCCGCGACCTTCGCACCGGCGCGCTCGGAGCCGGTGAGCGAGACTCCCTGCACGCGCGGGTCGGCGATCACGGTCTCGATCTGCTCGTGCGAGGCGTAGACGTTGACGTAAGCGCCCTGCGGGAACCCGGCGTCCCGGAAGATCGTCTCGATCGCGGCGGCCGACTCGGGGCACTGCTCGGCGTGCTTGAGCAGGATCGGGTTGCCGATCACGAGGTTGGGGCCGGCGAACCGCGCGACCTGGTAGTACGGGAAGTTCCACGGCATGATGCCCAGCAGCACCCCGAGCGACGAGCGCCGCACGAACGCGGTCCCTTCCCCGGCCAGCAGATCGATCGTCTCGTCGGCCAGGAGCGTCTCGGCGTTGTCGGCGTAGTACGCGTAGATCGCGCTGGCGAACTCGACCTCGCCCACGGCCTGCTCGATCGGCTTGCCCATCTCCCGGACGATGATCTCGCCCAGCTCCTGCGCCCGCTCCGCGTGCAGCTCGGCGACGCGCCGCATCAGCGCGGCACGCTCGGCCACCGTGGACGACCTGCTCCACGTGCGATGCGCGTTCTCCCCGTCGGCGATCGCCTGTCGCAGGGCGTCGTCGCCGATGGTCTCGTACGTCCGCTCGATCACGCCGGTCGTCGGGTTGGTCACTGCATACGTCATGGTGCTCCTTTGATCCATGCGGGGTTCTCGACGCGATGCGCTCGATCCGCGCACCCGCCCGAGAAAAGAATCTACACCGGATGATTAAGGCGACGACGCGGGCGTCAGGAACGCGCGGACGCCGGCCTCGGATCCGCGACGACGAGGAACGGCGTGTTCCGGCATTCCCGAGCGGATGCCGGATCCCACTGCGCACGCGACCCCGGCACGACATCCGATGCCGTGGAGAGCACGACGCGCCCTCCGGCGCCGACCAGCGCCAGCGGAGTCGCGGACGCCGCGAACCCCGGCAGCAACTCGCGCTCGAGCGTGGTCACGGCGATGTCGGCCCCGACGACGCCGGCGACGTCTCCGCCGTCCGTCCCGCCCGCGGAGAGCGGCATGGTCACGGTGACGATGCAGTCGCAGGTGCAGAGGTGGTCCACGTACGGGCCTGTGACATGGGCGCGCCGCGTGGTCACGGGCACCCGATACCACTCCCGGTCACGGAAGTCGCGCAGGTACTCGACGTACCCGCGGGCGGACAGGTCCAGCGGCGCGGGCTCCGTCGTGGCACGGAGCGCGGGATTCGTGCTCAGCGCGCCCAGCCACCAGGCGAAGTGCATCCCGCCCCCGCTCTCGGAGGCGTCGTCGGCGATCGCTCCCGCGCCGATCAGGAGCGGATCCGCGCGGGCCAGCTCCGGCACCACCAGGGACTCGATGCACGCGTCGAGCTCGGACCGGCGATCCCCGCCGGCCGCCAGCACCGGTTCGGCGGACGCCCGCCAGTCCTGCAGGGTCCGGACGACGCCGCCGAAGAGGTCGTCGACAAGCACCGCCGCCTCAGCGCGCGGATCCATCGGCCACCCTCCCCGGGATCGTCGCCGGCACGGATGCGATCGCATCGGCCAGGCCGTCGCGCGCGACCGCGATGCGCTGCGCCAGCACGCGCTGCAGCAGGACGTCCGCCAGCGCCCCCACCGCCGCACGGGCGGCGCGCGGATGGCGTCGCTGCAGGGCGCGCAGGATCCGCCGGTCGGCCGCGCCGACCTCGGCGCGCGTGGCCTGATCCTCCAGCCCGGCCAGCAGCACCGAGCCCGACTCCGCCTGGAGCCGGATCTGCTCGCGCACGAGCCGCGGCGACTGGCTGAGCACGGCCAGCTCCAGGTGGAAGCCGCCCTGGTTCATGCGCGCGGTCGTGGCCGTCGAGTAGTCGGCGGCGTCCAGCCAGCGCGCCACCCGGGCTACTTCATCCTCGGTGGCGCGCTCGGCGGCGGCCACGGCCGCGGCCGACGCGAGAGCCTCGAAGAAGAGCGCCAGGTCCGCGAGCTCCATCGGGCTCAGCCGGCGCACCCGTGCGGCGAGCAGGTCGTCCTGGTCGAGCCCCGGGCCGACGACGAAGCTTCCGCCCCCGCGCCCGCGGCGGGTCTCCAGCACGCCGGCGGCACGGAGGATGCCGAGCGCCTCGCGGACCGTGATCAGCGCCACCCCGAACCGGCGCACGAGCTCGGGCTCGCTCGGCAGCCGCTCCCCCGCCTCCAGCACGCCGAGGGCGATGCCGTCGGCGAGGCGCTGCGCCACCTGCTCGGCGCGGCCGGCATCGGCGAGCTGGGCGAACACCGCCGCGCGCACTCCCGGTCCGAGGTTCGAGGCCATGCCCTCACGATAGCCGAGCGGAAGGGCGGCCCTGCGTTTGAGAGGCAAGAAAGATTCGATATAGGATCAATTTGCTGCACGCGCGGCACCCGACATGCGAAGGCGGATGAGGATGACGGATTCGGCGCACTCCGGACGACAGGGAGTCCTCGACGGCGTGCGCGTCGCGGACTTCTCCCGCGTGCTGGCCGGCCCCTACGCCACGATGACGCTGGCCGACTTCGGCGCGGACGTCCTGAAGATCGAGCCGCCGCTCGGCGACGACACGCGGCACTGGCTCCCCCCGGTCGACGCGCGAGGGATGGCGACGTACTTCGGCAGCGTGAACCGCAACAAGCGCTCCATCGTCCTCGATCTCACCGATGCCGCCGACCGGGAGCGGGCGCAGCGGCTCGCCGCATCCGCCGACGTCGTCGTCGAGAACTTCCGCCCGGGGGTGATGGCGCGCTTCGGGCTGGACTACGAGACCATTCGGGCGGGCAACCCGGCCGTCGTGTACTGCTCGATCACCGGCTTCGGCAGCGGTGCCGGAGCGACCCTCGCCGGCTACGACCTGCTCGTGCAGGCCGCCGGCGGTCTGATGTCGATCACCGGAGCCCCGGACGGCCCCGCGGCCAAGGCGGGCGTCGCCCTCGTCGACGTGCTCTGCGGGCAGAACGCCGTGGCCGGGATCCTGCTCGCCCTGCGGGAGCGCGACCGCACCGGCCTCGGGCAGCGCATCGAGGTCGACCTGCTGCACAGCCTGCTGTCGGCGCTGACCAACCAGGCCGCCTCCACGCTCGCCACCGGCACGGCCCCGCGGCGCCTCGGCAACGAGCATCCGTCCATCGCCCCGTACGCACTGTTCCGCGCCGCCGACCGCGACCTCGTCATCGCGGTCGGCAACGACAAGCAGTTCCGCGCCCTGGCCACGGCGCTCGACCGGCCCGAGCTCGCGACCGATCCGCGCTTCGCGACGAACGCCGACCGGGTCGCCCACCGCGACGAGCTCACGGCGCTGCTCGAGAGCCGGCTCGCCGCGGCCCCCGCGGCCGATTGGATCGCGCGGCTCAGCGCCGCCGGCATCCCCGCAGGTCTCGTGAACGACATCGCCGAGGCCATCGCGTTCGCCGAGCGGCTCGGACTGGACCCGGTCGTCACGCTCGGCGCGTCGCGCACGATCGCGAACCCGATCGGCCTCGGCGTCACCCCTGCCGTCTACCGCACCGCACCCCCAGACCTGAACGACGCGCATCCCGCCGCCTGGCTCACCGGAGAGGAACTCCCATGACGCACGCCCCCCGCATCGACACCGTGTTCGACTTCGACGCACTGCTCAGCGACGAGGAGCGCGACTGGCAGCAGCGCGCACGGAGGTTCGCCCAGGAGCGCATCGTCCCGGTCATCGAGCAGGACTTCGAGGACGCGCATTTCCGCCGCGAACTCATCCCCGAGCTCGGGGCGCAGGGCTTCCTCGGCATGCACCTCAGCGGATACGGCTGCGCGGGCGCGGGCGCCGTCTCCTACGGGCTGGCCTGCCTGGAGCTGGAGGCGGCGGACAGCGGCTGGCGCACCTTCGTGTCGGTGCAGGGCTCGCTCGCGATGAGTGCGATCGCGAAGTACGGCTCCGAGGAGCAGAAGCAGCGGTGGCTGCCGCCCATGGCCGCGGGCGAGGCCGTCGGCTGCTTCGCGCTCACCGAGCCCCAGGGCGGGAGCGACCCTGCCGCGATGACCACCACCGCCCGGCGCGACGGGGACGGCTGGGTCATCGACGGGGCCAAACGCTGGATCGGGCTGGCGTCGCTCGCCGACGTCGCCGTCGTCTGGGCGCGCGTCGACGACCCCGCGTACGGCGAGGGCGGGCGGGCGGTCCGCGGATTCCTCGTGCCGACCGGCACCCCCGGCTTCACGGCCACGCCGATCGCCGGCAAGCTCTCGATGCGCGCGTCGGTCCAGTGCGACATCGCACTGGAGGGCGTGCGGCTGCCGGCCGACGCGATCCTTCCCGGTGCCGAAGGACTCTCCGGTCCGTTCGGCTGCCTGAACGAGGCGCGGTACGGGATCATCTGGGGCGCGATGGGCGCCGCCCGCAGCTGCCTGGAGGCGGCGCTGGAGCGCTCGACCTCGCGCGAGGTGTTCGGCAAGCCGATCGGGGCGAACCAGCTCACCCAGGCGAAGCTGGCCGACATGCTGCTCGAGGTCGAGAAGGGCATGCTCCTCGCGCTGCACCTCGGTCGGCTGAAGGAGCGCGGCGCGCTCACGGCGGCGCAGATCTCCGTCGGCAAGCTGAACAGCGTCCGCGAGGCGCTGGAGATCGCCCACCAGGCCCGCTCGATCCTCGCCGGGGACGGCATCACGAACGCGTTCCCGGTGATGCGGCACGCCGCCAACCTCGAGTCCGTGCGCACCTACGAGGGCACCGACGAGATCCACCAGCTCGTCATCGGTCGCGCGCTGACCGGGCTGAGCGCGTTCTGATGGGCGCGCCGACCGCCGTCGCCCCGACCGACCGGGCCGAGCTCGACGCCGTGGACCTGGCCGTCCGGGCCGCCGCGGCCTCCGGTCTCGACGGGTCCTCGCGCGCGGATCGGGCCGCCTGGCTCCGGGCACTGGCCGACGTCCTCGCCCGGCACGCCGACGAGCTGGTGGCGCTGGCCCATGCCGAGACGCACCTGAGCACCGCGCGCCTCGGCGGGGAGGTCGTGCGCACCGCCACCCAGCTGCGCTTCTTCGCCGACGTGATCACGGAGGGCTCGTACCTCGAGGCGACGCTGGACAGCCCTGATCCGGCGCTGATCCCGCCGCGACCGGACCTTCGGCGCATGCTGCGTCCGCTCGGGGTGGTCGCGGTCTTCGCCGCCTCGAACTTCCCGTTCGCGTTCTCGGTGCTCGGCAACGACACCGCGTCGGCTCTGGCCGCCGGATGCCCGGTCGTGGTCAAGGCGCACCCCGGCCACCCCGCCCTGTCCCGCCGGGTCGCCGAGCTCGCCCGCGAGGCGCTCCCCGCAGCCGGCGGTCCCGCCGACGCCCTCGTGCTCGTGGAGGGACTCGCCGCGGGCGCCGCGCTCGTGCAGCACCCTCTCGTCTCCGCCGTCGGGTTCACCGGATCGACCCGGGGCGGGCGCGCGCTGTTCGACCTCGCCTCCGCGCGGCCGGCGCCGATCCCCTTCTACGGTGAGCTCGGCTCGGTGAACCCGGTCGTGATCACGCCGAGCGCCGTCGAGGCCTCCGGCGCCGAGATCGCGCAGGGTCTGGCCGGCTCCTTCACGCGCGACGGCGGCCAGTACTGCACGAAGCCCGGGCTGGTGTTCGTGCCGCCGAGCGCCGCCTTCGATGAGGCGCTCGAGGATGCGACCGCCGGGTCCACGGGACAGCGGCTGCTGACGGGCGGGATCTCCGCCGCGTTCGACGCCGGAGCGGACGAGCTGGGCACCCGGGAGGGGGTGCAGGTCCTCGCGCGGGCCGGCGCGCTCGACGGGGAGGCCGCGCCCGTGGTCGCCACGATCGGCGTCGACGTCTTCCTCGCCGATCCCGTGCGCTTCCAGGAGGAGCACTTCGGCCCGCTCACCCTGCTCGTGCGGTACGACGACCCGGAGCGCCTCGAGGCCGCTCTCGCCGTCCTCGAGGGAAGCCTGACCGGTACCGTCTGGCATGCCCCGGACGACGACGACGCGTTCGTCGCCGCATCGACGGCAGCGCTGTCCCGGATCGCCGGACGCGTGCTGTTCAACGGCTGGCCGACCGGCGTCGCGATCGCGTGGGGGCAGCATCACGGCGGGCCGTGGCCGGCGTCCACGGCGTCGGTGCACACGTCCGTCGGCGCGACCGCGATCCGGCGCTTCCTGACTCCGCTGACCTTCCAGGACGCGCCGCAGAGCGTCCTGCCTGCAGAACTGCGCGACGGAAACCCGCTCTCCGTGCCTCGGCGCGAGGACGGAGAGCAGGTCGGCGGTTGACGGGGCCCGCCGAAGGGTTCACCCCTCGCCGGCGAGCCCGTCCGCGATCCGTGCCGCCGTGTCGGTGCCGATCCGCACACCGCCGTCGACGTGCATGTACCCGGCGCCCTGGATGTCGCTGCTCGCGAAGAACACCGGGCCGGTCGGCTGGTTCTGCTGGTGCCCCCACCGGCTGAGCCCGCCGAGGTCGTAGCTCGCGCCGTAGGCGCCGCGGGTCCACTGCTCGCTGCCCCAGTCGGACAGGTAGAAGGCGACGGGCTCGGTCGCCTCCGCGCCGAAGTAGGCGGCGAACGAGTCCAGGACGGCGGCGCGACGGTCCTCCTCCTCCAGGGCCCAGGCGCGGTCGGCGGCCTCACCGGCGATGAAGCCGACGATCGTGCCGCGGCTCTCGTGCGGGGAGCTGTTGTCGTAGACCTCGCAGACGAGCTCGTGCGAGGCGAACCCCGTCCCGCTGAGGCCGTGGTCGCGCCAGAACGGGCGCTCGTAGGCCGCCTGCGCCTTGATCACGAGCCCCATCGACACGTGCTGATGCGCCACCTGCTTCTCCCGCGGCAGCTCGGGGACGTGGTCGATCCGCGCGTACAGGTTCGGCGGAACCGCCACCACCGCGTACCGCGCCCGCACCTGCACGGTGTCGCTCACGGCGAGCACCTCCCCCGGGGCCCCGTCGTCCGTCGCGCTCCGATGCAGCGAGCGCACCGGAGCATTCAGGCGCACGACGTGCGCGCCGAGCTCGGCGGCGATCTGCTCGGAGACCGACTGCATGCCTCCCACGACCCGCTCGTCGAGCAGCAGGCCCTCGTCGATGAGGTTCTCGAAGTTCTCCGCCGACGCGATCATCAGCAGCGCCTGCAGCACCGAGAACGCGTGAGCGGGCTTGGTGAGCATGCCCGCGGCGATGTAGTGCTCGACGATGCGCCGCGCCTGGTCGTCGTCCGAGTGCGCGGCGAGCCAGCCGTCGAACGCGATCCGGTCGAGCTCCGCGGCGTCGGGGTGCTCCCACGGCGCGTCCACGTCCATCTGGGCGGCGAGCTCGTCGAGCTCGTCGACGAGGCGCCCGATCTCGGCGAGCGTGGCCGGGGCCACCGGGAAGTCGCCGACGAACTCGTGCCGCTCCCCGTCCGGCGTGACGTAGACGGAGTTCCCCTCGCGGTAGCGGGAGAAGGTCTCCTTGCCGAGCTCGGCGAGCAGCGCCTTGAGCGCCGACTGCTCCGCCGAGATCCACTGGCCGCCGATCTCGAAGAACGAGCCGTCGATCGTCTGCGACCAGGTGCGCCCGCCGACCCGGTCCCTGGCCTCGAGCACCGCCACGGAGTGCCTGGCCTGGACCAGACGACGCGCCGCGACGAGACCCGAGATCCCGGCGCCGATCACGACGACGTCCCGCTCGAGCGTCTCGACCCCGGGTCCGGCCGGTGTCTGCTCGACGGCACCGGGGGCAGGCTGAATCGCGGTCATGGTCTTCCTCTCACTCCGAGTCGCGGGCGCGACTGCGCACACCAGGTGGCCGGAGGACCGGACCGAATCGACGCTGATGGCTCCCTGGATGCTAGGCAGAGCGCGGCGCCCGAACCATGGATTTGCCGCTTGCGTACATTTACCACCCGGAATATCGTGTTGAAACGATCGTCGCCTCCCATCATCCGTACATTTTCGAGAAGGCTCTCCGTGCCCCCACCACGCGCATCCGCACTGGGCGTCCCGCCGCCCGTCCGCCGCGCACCGGGACGTCCCCGGGAGCAGATCCTGAACCGTGACCTGATCGCCGATGCGGCGTTCGCCCAGATCCGCACGTCGGGTCTGCGCGGACTCACGATGCGCGCACTCGCGCGCCGCCTGGCCGTCACGCCGAGCGCGCTGTACAACCACGTCGCCTCGCGGGACGCGGTCCTCGCCCTGCTGCAGGAACGGTTCGCGGCCACGCTCGACACGACGGGCTTCGGGATCCTGCCGCTGCGCGACGCGCTCTCGAAGTGGGCGTGGAGCTACCTGGAGCGTCTCCGCGAACGGCCCGAGCTCGTCCCGCTGATCGTCGCGGTCCCCCTGGCGCACACGCCGTATACGACGCTGATGTATCAGCGTGTCGTGACGGGTTTCTCCGCGGCGGGGTGGCCCGACGAGAGCATCATCGCCGCGATGAGCGTCCTGGAGACGTACATCTTCGGCGCCGTGGCCGACTCGGAGTCCCCCGACGACGTGTACCGCCCGAAGGATCCGGAGCGCTCCCCTCTGCTCGCCCGCACGACCGCCGCGTTCGCCGCGACGGTGGCGGAGAGGGGCCGGCGTCCGCGCGACCTGCTGTTCGAGATCGGCCTGGAGGCGCTCCTCACCGGGATGCACCACCGTTGGGGATCGAGCGGGCGCACACGGGCGTGAGCGATGCGGAAGGAGGGCGGATCCCGCACCTGATCCGAGGATCGGTCGCACGAAGTCCCTGCTTTCGCGCGGGTGATGCACGAGAGTGTGTGTAGCCGAGGTCGAGCGGATCGACGGCCATCCGGGCGGAAGAAGGAACCTGCCATGAATCAGTCGTCGTGGAGGATTCTGCGGATCATCGCGTCCTGCCTCGCCATCACCGGCGTCATCACGGGCGGGGTCGTGAACATCGCGCGAGGGGTTCGGATGTCGCAGGACATGGTGCTCGTCGTGGAGAACTACTTCAGCTTCTTCACGATCGTGAGCACGATCGCGACGATCGTCACCTTCCTGATCGCCGCACGGCGGAACGGGCCCCTCGCGACAGCGGACGGCGTCGAGTCCGCGCCGCTGGCGATCGCGCTCGCCACCACGAGCACGGCGATGATCATCCTCGGCGTCGTCTACAACGCGCTGCTGCGCAGCCTCCCGCTCGATCTCGCCACGCCCGACCCGTGGTGGGTCACCTTCCTCGACCGCTGGTCCCTCGAGGTGCTGCACGTCGCACTGCTCGCCTACGTCGTCGTCGACGTGCTGTTCGCGCCGCGGAGGCGCCGGCTGGGCTGGCTCTCCCTGGTGGCGATCGTCGGCATCCCGCTGCTCTGGGCCGCCTACACGATGATCCGCGGGCCGCTCGTTCCCGCGCCGGACGCGTCAACGCCCTACTGGTACCCCTACTTCTTCCTCGACCCGAACGGGCCGGGCGGCTACGCGACGCCGATGATGTACATCGGCGCGATCGCGGCGGCGTTCCTCATCCTCGGCGGCGTGATGATCCTGCTCACGCACCGTCGCGGGTGGGTACGGCGCGCAGCGCCGGCGGCGCCGTCGGCCGACACGACGCCGCAACCCCGGGCCTGACCGGCACCGCCGGTGGCGCAGGAATCCGATTCAGTCGCCTCTCCGCTCCGCTGGGCGTAGCGCGATCCCGCCGATCGCGAAGATGCCGCGCTGCGGGATGGCGAAGTCGCCGACGGCGGCCTGAACAGGCAGCGGATGCGGGACGCCCGCATCCGCGCCGTCGATCAGCGCATGAGAGTCCGCGACGCGCCACACCCTTTGCGGACTCGCATCGAACTCGCCCCCGCTCGGCGTGCGTCCCAGGAGGCCCACCGTGCCGACGCCCATGGCTGCGGTCGCCATCGTCTGCATGGCGGTGAGCGTCGCCCGCGAGTGCCACATCCGGTCCGGCAGATTCCCGGCGACGACGCTCATCGCCCGGGTGACAGGGGTGGCGGCGAGGCGCACCGTCCAGTCGACCTCCACGCTGCGCACCTGCAGGGTCCAGTCATCGAGCCACGCGATGTCGATCTGCGCAGGGATCGGAGTGTCACTGCTCGTCGCGAACCAGCGCGAGCAGGCCACAGTACTGTCCGTGGATTCGTAGAAGCGCCAACGACCGTCGGGAGTGCGATGCCAGATCGATGTGAACGGGATCCCTGCGGACGACGCCGTCCAACGGCGCAGCGCAAGCACGTGCCCGCTGCCGAACGGCACGCCCATGACTCCGTACCCGGTGGCCCAGAGGTCTTCGTCGTCACGCTGCTCGGGTTCGGACTCCCGCAGCCGTGCCCACTCCCGTGGAGTGCCCATGTGACCAGGATAGAACTCGCCGACGTCGCGGCAGTTCTCGAGTCCTGACGTCGCGCAGACGGCGTCGACTCCCGTCCGGCTCCGGGAGCGGGGCCGGACGGGAGGGTTTGTCACAGAGTGGGGATCGGCCGGGTTCCGACCTCGCTCTGCACATCGACGAGTTCGGTGCGGGCGGTCTCCTTGCTCATGAGCAGTCCGATGAGCGAGAGGACTGCGACGAGGATCAGGAAGAACGCCGGCGAGCTCGGGTTGCCGGTCTTGGAGATGAGCCAGGTGCCGATGTAGGGGGCGACACCGCCGAACAGGAGGGCGCCGACGTTGAACGGCAGGGCGAATCCGAGGTAGCGCGATCGGGTGCCGAACATCTCAGTGAAGAAGGAGGGGAAGACGGCGTCGTTCATGGCGAAGAAGATGAGCGAGACGATGAGCACGGCGGTGGCGAGTACGACGCCGCCGGCGGCGAACAGCGACATGATCGGGTAGGACAGGACGATGAACGCGATGCTCGAGATCAGCAGCGTCCGCTTGCGGCCGATCCGATCGGAGAAGATCGCGGCGATCGGGATCAGGGCGAGGTAGACGACGAGCGCGATCGTGACCACGAGGTTCGAGTCGGCTTCGCTCATGTGCGCCTGCTCGATGAGGAACGTCGGCGTGTAGCTGAGCAGCAGGTAGTAGGCGCCGGCGTTCAGGGCCATGACGAGCAGCATCCTGATCATCGCGGGGATGCTGCGGATGGCCTCGGCCCGGCGGGTGTGGCGCGACATCGCGGCGCGAGCGCGGGCATCGAGGTCGCGCCGCTCCTTCTCGAGCTCCTGCACGTGCCGGAACTGCGGGGTGTCCTCGAGCCGGTTCCGCAGCCACAGCCCGAGAAGGCCGATCGGACCGGCGATGAGGAACGGGATCCGCCAGCCCCACGACTGGATGAACGCCGTCGACATCGTGGCATAGAAGACCGTGGCCATCAGGGACGCGACGAGGAACCCCGCCGCGGATGCGACCGTGACGACGCTCGTCAGCAGACCGCGCCGCCGCGCGGGCGCGTACTCCGCGATGAAGGTCCCCGCTCCCGCGTACTCGCCGGAGGCGGAGAAGCTCTGCGTCATCCGCAGCAGGAGCAGCAGGATGGGCGCCGCGACCCCGATGACCGTGTAGGCGGGGATGAAGCCGATGAGGAACGTGGATCCGGACATGATGATGATCGTCGTCGCGAGGATCGCCTTCCGTCCCACCCGGTCTCCGAGCGACCCCCAGACGAGGGCGCCGATCGGGCGCACGAGGAAGGAGAGCGCGAAGACGGCGAAGGTGCTGAGCAGGGCGACGGTGCGGTCCTCGCTGGGGAAGAACACCATGGCGATGGTGGTGGCGAAGTAGCTGTAGCTCGCGTAGTCGAAGTACTCGAGCAGCGTTCCGAGCCCACCGGCGATCAGGACCCGGCGCAGCACCGCCCGATTCTGCTGCTCGGTGGAGAAGGGGGGTGCGGTTGTGGACATCGGGTGCTCCTCATCGAGTGTGCCTCTTCAGTCGGGACGCTGAAGGGTTCGATGCACATGCTCCCAACAAGGCTCCCGATCAAGAATGGCCACAGAGTCCAAAGTCAGCAACCCAAGTTATACGTAGCGTCCATTCAGTCGCGCTCTTGGACGCCGCGCGCCTTGAGGGCGAGCCAGAGCTCGGTCTGCGCGTCGATGCCGTCGAGGTCATGGCCCGTCAGCTGCACGATCCGTTGCAGACGGTTGCGGACGGTGTGCCGGTGCACGCCCATCCGCTCCGCCGCCGCGTCGACCGAGCGTCGTTCGACGAACCAGGTGCTGAGGGTGCGCAGGAGCGTCTCGCCGCCGCGGACGGACTCGATCGACGAGAGTGTCGCATCGGCGAACGCCTCGAGATACTCGGGCGGTGCGACGCGGATCAAGAACTCGTGAGCTGCGCCGTCGAGGTACTCGATCGGAGTGCCGAGCCTACGGCTGGTATCCAGGGCGAGGTGCGCCTGCCGCATGCTCCGCGCAGCATGTTGCGGCGCGTACGCGGTGCCGAGGCCGAGGGGGACGGTCAACCCGTAGTCCGCGAGGACGCTGCGCGGGTCGGAGCCGACGAGGCACTCCACCATGCGCTCGTGCTGGCGGATGAGCGGCGTGCCGAGCATCGCCACGAGATCGTCGATGAGCACCTCTGCGTGCGTCTCGTTCCGGGCTTCGATGACGAGCCCGCGCAGTTCGGTGAAGTCGACGCCGATGCTCCGCAGAAGGGCGCGGGTGCCGCCGCCGTCGCTCGACGAGAGCACGCGGCTCAGATGCGTGGCGCGCAGCCGCCGGGCCGGTTCGTCCAGATACCAGTAGCGCTCGTACTCGAGCGCGAGCATCGAGCTCATCGTCGGGGCGGCGAGCTCCGAGGAGCGCCCGCCGGTCGGCACCCGGGCGAGGAAGCCGCGGATGACATCGTTGCCGGCGAACGGGGTGATCTCCAGGCTCGGATCGCTCAGAGTCAGCACCTCGCCGATCCGCGGTGCTCTCGCGGTGGCGAGCACGGCGGCGACCCGGTCGAGCAGTTCCACCGAGAAGCCGTCGCTGCGGCCGACGGGCCTCCCGAGGCGGTGGAAAGCGGCGATGGCCTCCCCGGTGCGGGCCTGCCAGCCGTGCAGCAGCTGATCGATCCCGCCGCCGCGCGCCACGATCGAGGTGAGGGCGACCTGGAGTTCCAGTGATTGCACGAGTGTCGAGGTGCCGTCGTCGGGCGGCGAGTCCGTGGTCATGCCGGCGAGCGTACCAACGAGCAGGCCAGGAACGGCAGTCGGATATCTCCGCCAGGGCGAAAATCATCGATCAGAAGTGTCCCTGCCGGAGATTCACTGTCTGCGCTCGCCTCCCTAGGCTCACCACTGCCGCCCATGGCGGAATCAACAGACCGAAAGGGCTTATCCGATGATCGGACAGAACGAATACTTCGAGGGCCAGGTGCGCAGCCTCGAGTTCACGAACGAGCAGGGCAACTTCACGGTCGGGGTCATGGAGCCCGGCGAGTGGACGTTCGAGGCCCCGGTGAAGGAGTGGATGCTGCTCGTTCGCGGCAGCTGGGACGTGCAGCAGCCCGCCGGTCAGGGCGAATGGACCACGTATGGCGAAGGCGAGCAGTTCGAGGTCCCCGGCGGCACCGACTTCACCGTCCGCATCACCGACACGGTCGCCTACCTCTGCCCCTACACCGGCGAGTTCCTCGGTCATCTCGACATGTGATCGCGCAGAGTACCCGCAGGTGGACGATTCGGCGGCCGCCGCCGAAGTGAGGAGCATCCCATGACTGGACCGATCGGACCCGTCGACAGTTCGCGCACGCCCCGGTTCGCCGGGCGTGACGGCTTCGCCCGCCTGCCGCTGCTCGAGCAGGTGGGACACGCCGACATCGTCGTGGCCGGTGTGCCCTTCGACAGCGGCGTGTCCTATCGCTCGGGGGCGCGGTTCGGGCCCAACCACGTCCGGGAGGCTTCGCGGCTTCTGCGCCCCTACAACCCTGCTCTCGACGTGTCGCCCTTCGCCGTCGCGCAGGTCGCGGATGCCGGGGACATCGCCGTGAACCCGTTCGACATCCGAGAGGCGATCGAGACGATCGAGCAGGCCGCGCTCGACCTGACCGCCGACGGAGCGCGTCTGGTCACCCTCGGCGGCGACCACACCATCGCCCTCCCCCTGCTGCGCGCCGCGGCGAAGAGGCACGGGCCGGTCGCGCTCCTGCATTTCGACGCGCACCTGGACACCTGGGACACGTACTTCGGCGCGGAGTACACGCACGGCACCCCGTTCCGTCGCGCGTTCGAGGAAGGGATCATCGACACCGAGGCGCTCAGCCACGTCGGCACCCGCGGGCCGCTGTACGGCAAGCGCGATCTCGAGGACGACCGCCGGTTCGGCTTCGGCATCGTCACCAGCGCGGACGTGTACCACCAGGGCGTGAACGAGGTGGTCCACAGGCTGCGCGATCGCATCGGCGATCGGCCGCTCTACATCTCCATCGACATCGACGTCCTCGACCCCGCCCACGCGCCTGGCACCGGCACGCCAGAGGCCGGCGGCATGACCAGCCGGGAACTGCTCGAGATCCTCCGCGGGTTCCGCGGCCTCAACCTCATCGGCGCGGACGTCGTCGAAGTCGCCCCGCCGTACGACCACGCCGAGATCACCGGCGTCGCCGCCTCCCACGTCGGATACGACCTGATCTCCCTGCTCGCACTGCGGCACGAGGCGAAAGAGGCGCTCTGACGCGCCTCCAGCCCAGGACTTCACTGCGCCGCCCTCGTCGAGGGACCCGAGATGTCGTCCAGAACCGGTCTAGGCCCGGTGAACCGACAAGGCCATTTCTGCGGCGATGAGTTCCGCAGCAGCGGAGATCATGTCGATTCGCCGGGCGACGGGCGCCACGGAATCGGCCCACCCGAACTTGAATCCCTTCCAGCGTGTCGGTCCGGCCGCTGTCAGCGCCGCCCGTAGTCGATCGAGCGTCAACAGCGATGTCGGCTCGCCCAGGGGAAATGCTTTCGCGTCCGACGACCCGGCGATCGGCGCGAACGGGTGATGCGCGTCCGCCCAGTCCGATCCGAAAGCTGTGACCTCGGCGGACGTGCCTGACAGCATCAGGGAGCAGAGCCTGTCGCTCGCGGCGACACGGGCGATCTGGGCGGCGACCGAATCGGGATCCCTCAGTTCGATCGCTGAACGGCCCCAGTTGACGGACATGCCGACGCTCATCGGCAGGTCCGCGAGGGCGGTGAGTTCGTCCTCGACCGACAGGAAGCCCTTCTCGGCGGGGTGATCGGCTACGGCGGCGTCACAGTGCTCGATCAGGAGCAGGGCTTCGTCCCATCCTCCCGCTTCGACGAGTTCGAGAAGGGACGAGCGAAGCGCGTCTGCAGAGCCGATTGCCGAGGGGCCTGCGGTGGGTGCGCTCACCAATTCGATTCCGATCACGGCGGCGCGCCCGCATGCATCGTTGAGCCGGTGAACCGCGTCGCGCATCGCGAGCGCCTCGCGAACCGCTGCGGCCCGACCCCCGTGATCCGTCGACGCGAGTCCGAATCGCGGTTCATCGCGCAGGCGGACCATGACGCCCGGAACACTCGTCAGCACGGCATCGAACCTGCGAGGGAAGTGCGAGTACAGCCAGTCGTCGTCGTGCGGATGCGCAGAGCCGATCCACGGAAGCTCCAGACCGCGTACATCGGGGAGCGTCTCGAGCCCTTCGAAGAACTCCTGCTCGGCGGCCGGATTCCAGCGCGCGTGAGCGGCCGATGCTGCGTAGGCGCCGACGATCAGGCTCATCCGTGCACCGCATCGACGAACCACCGGGTGACGGACGCGGGGTGCGTGATCGCGGTGCCGACCACGACCGCGAACGCGCCTGCGGCAATGGCTTCTGCTGCGTGCGCCGGGGTATGGATTCGGCCTTCGGCGATCACGGGAATCTCGAGCGCATCGGCCATCCACCCGATCAGTTCGAGATCGGGCCCCGGCGATCTCGGCCGATCCGGCGTGTATCCGGCCAGCGTGGTGCCGACGCAGTCGGCGCCGGCATCGATCGCGGCGAGTGCATCGTCGAGCGATCCCGCGTCGGCCATGACGATCGCCCCGGTCTCGGCTTTGAGCCGTCTGATCGTCTCGGCGAGGCTCAGCCCGTCGGGGCGCGCTCGGCGTGTTCCATCGAGTGCGACAATGTCCGCACCCGCCGCGTGCACACTCATCGCGTGGCGCAGGGTCGGCGTGATGAACACGTCGGCGTCGCCGGCCTTCCAGAGCCCGATCAACGGCAGGTCGACGCGTTCGCGGATGAGGGCGATATCCGCGAGACCCTGGGCCCGAATCCCGACGGCGCCCCCGATCCGCGCCGACTGCGCGACCTGCGCCATGGTCTCAGGGTTGCGCATCGGCTCGCCGGGGTAGGCCTGGCAGGAGACGACAAGCCCCCCGGCGAGTGCGTCGAGTGGCGAGGGCAGTGTCATGCAGAACCTCCAAGGTTGCGCGAACGCGGGTCGGGCAGGATCCCCCGATCCGCGGATCCTGCCGACGAGGGGATCCCGGACCGCATGCGCTCCGCAACGAGGTCGAACGCGAGGGCGGCGGCTCCGATGATCGCGGCATCGGCGCCGAGGGCGGCCGGGGTGAGCGGACAGGATCGGACGAGATCGATCGCCTCTTCGCCGAATCCGTCCCGCAGCGGGCCCCACCACAGGGCGGATGTGTGCGACAGACCGCCCGTGACGATGACCACCTCCGGGTCCAAGGCGTTCACGAGCCCGCCGATCGCGCCGCCGAGCGCGCGGCCGGCGGTGCGGATGGCGGCGAGTGCGGCGGGGTCGCCGCCCTCGGCGAGTTCGAACACGGCTCGGGTGTCGCCAGCCTCTCCCCCGCCCCCGGCTCGCCGGTAGGCGGCGAGCACGGCAGGACCCGAGGCGATGACCTCGAGATGGCCGCTGCGCCCGCAGGTGCAGGGCAGCCCCTGCGCCTCGACGCTGGGGATGTGGCCGAAGTGCCCGGCGATGCCCGTGGCGCCCTGCTGCGGATGCCCGTCGAGCACCAGCGCCCCGCCGACACCGGTGCCGGCCGCGATCACGAGCGCCGAGGAGAGGCCGCGTCCGGCGCCGAACCGCGCCTCGCCGACAGCGTGCGCGCGCACGTCGTTGTCGACGGCGACGGGCAGGCCGAGGGCAGTCTCAACGCGATCCCCGACGCGCATCCCGGACCAGCCGGGGAGCGTATCGGTGGCCGACAGCACGAGCCGCCGCCGCGGATCGATCACGCCCGCGGCGCCGATCCCGATCGCGGAGACGGGATCCGCGGAGCCGTCGACGAGCTCCGCGGCGAGGCGGGCCGCCGTCGCCAGCACGGCCTCGGCGCCGTCCGCCGCCGGCGTCGGGACCTCGGCGCGGCGGCGCACCTCGCCGCGCATCGTGACGAGGCCGGCGGCGGTCTTGGTGCCGCCGATGTCGATGCCGACCGCGAGCGGCCGCTCGTCAGCGGACGACATGGCCGCCGGACACCTCCGCGACATCGACGGTGCGGTGCTCGCGCATCGACAGCGTGAGCGCGTCGGCGGTGGCGAGCGCGGAGCGGGCCGCGCTGCCGTCGGCGAGTGCCGCGAACTCGTCGTCGAGCTGTCCGGTCACGATGAGCCGGTGGAAGCTCTCGGTCTCCTCGTCGAGGATGCCGGCCAGCCACAGCGGCACATCGGTGTCCGGTGTGCCGAACAGGCTCGACGCGTCCTCGTCGCCGGCCCGGTAGAACGCCGCGCGGCTCTCCTCCTCCTCGACGGAGCGGTGCAGCAGGAACTGCTCGACGCGACCCTGCGTCCGCAGCGTGCAACCGTCCCCCTGGAAACCCAGGCGGATGGCGCCCTCGGTGCCCTGGATCAGGACGTGATGCTCCGGCCAGTGGAACGCGGATCCGTACTCGAGGGCGGCGAACCGCGCGCCGTCGAACTCGAGAAGCATGGCCATCATGTCGGCCTCGTCGCCGTCGCCCGCACGATGGTGGGCGACGTTGCCGCCGACCATCGTGGCGCGGGTCGCGGGACCCAGCAGCGACTGCACCAGATCCAGCTCGTGGATGTGGTGGTAGAGGTGGCCGCCGGACATCGCCGTCTGCTTCTTCCAGCTGTACCCGCCGCCGTGTCCCTCCCAGGTGGTGCGGACGGCGCGGACGAAGGTGAGTTCGCCGAGCAGACCCTCCGCGATCGCCTCCTTCGCGCGCCGCACCCCCGCCATGTAGGTGGTGACATGGCCTGCGAAGAAGACTGCGCCGGCCGCCTCGCAGACGCGGATCATCTCGTCCGCGTCGCGATACGACAGCGCGACCGGCTTCTCGCAGAACACGTGCTTGCCGGCCTGGGCGGCGGCGACCACCTGGGCGTGGTGCAGTCCGTTCGGCGACGCGACGACGACGGCGTCGACATCATCCGCGGCGAGCAGCGCTTCGAGCGTCGGCTCGATACGGGCGCCGAACTCGAGGGCGACGGTCTGCGCGTTCGCCGGGTCGAAGACCGCCGAGATCCGCGCCCCGGGCTGCGCGGCGAGGCCGCGTGCCAGCGCCTTTCCGAGGTAGCCGGCGCCGACGATGCCGTAGCCGACGGGCGCCACCATCACAGGCCGGCTTCGTCGAGGATCCCGCGGATGCGGTCGGCGTCGACCCCGCCGAGAGATCGCATGGGCGCGCTCATGCGGTTGCTCTCGATCACGCCGAGCAGCTGCAGCGCGGTCTTGAACGCGCCGAGACCCGCCGCGCCGGCCGAAACCTGCGGATCGACGACCTCGACGATCCGGAACAGGCGCGCGAGGCGATCCTGCTCGCGCCGGGCCGCCTCCCAATCGCCGGCGACGGCGGCGGCGAACAGCCGGGCGTAGCCCGCGGGATCGACGTTGGCCAGGCCAGGGACGGCGCCATCGGCACCCCCGAGCAGGGCGCCGTCGACGACGACCTCGTGCCCGGTGAAGACGCGGAACTCGGGCAGGTCGGCGGTGGCCAGGGTGGTCAGACGGAACGCGACATCATCACCGGAGGAGTCCTTGAGGCCTGCGATGACGCCGTCCTCGGCGAGCTCGCGGATCACGGCGGAGCTCAGCTTCAGGTGCGTGCGCACCGGCACGTCGTATGCGAACAGCGGCAGGTCGACGCGCGACCGCACGGTGCGGAAGTGCTCGGCGACCTCGGCCTGATTGGACAACGCGTAGTACGGCGTCGTCACGACGAGGGCGTCGATGCCGAGGCCGTGCAGCCGTTCCGCCTCGGCGACGACGCGCGCGGTGGTCTGCTCGTTGGCGCCGGCGAGCACGGGAACCCGCCCTGCGGCCTCGTCGATGACCGTCGTGACGACGAGGTCGCGCTCCCCGGTGGTCAGGTACGGGACCTCGCCGGAGGATCCCAGCACGAAGAGCCCGTCGACACCGCCGTCGACGAGATGGGCGGTGACGCGGCGCAGCGATTCGACGTCGATCCGCCCATCGGCGGTCCGCGGGGTGAGCACGGGCGGAATGATGCCCTGGTAGCGGTCGATGCTGGCGTTCGTCACGATTCTCCTTCGGAATCCCGGGTTATAGGACGTGGGATGTCCTACCGACTTGAGCAGTATGGCAAAACCTGGAGAGTGCGTCAATGAGGCTTTTCGGAGGCCGCCCCGATCACTATTGACGGATCGGTCCCGGTGATCTACGTTCTTGTTTTCGAGAGGTGGGACGTCCTATGTTGGGCATTCGCCTCCGTCCCTCCGGCACCCTTTCCCGAAAGGAACAGCAGTGGAAACAACGAAGTTGCTCCATTCCCGAGCGCGCACGCTCACCCGCTTCACCGGCCTCGTGGCAGCGGTCGTCACCGTCGGCCTGGTGACGGCGTGCTCCGGCCCGCAGTCCAGCACGTCCGTCGGTCAGGATGTGGCGAAGGGCCACGTCGACGTCGCGATCGGTTACAACAACAACAGCTCCTGGGATCCGCTGAACACGGGTTCCGCCTTCGCGATGTCCGCGGAGAACCACATCTACGAGGCGCTGTGGGATTCCTCCCCCGTCGACCGCAAGCCCTATGCGGCCCTCGCCGCCGAGATGCCGAAGGACACGAAGGCGCTGACGTGGACGGTCAAGCTCCGCTCCGGCGCGAAGTGGAGCGACGGCAAGCCCGTCACCGCCGACGACGTCGTGTTCTCCGTGAACCGCGTGCTCAACCCGCAGAAGCCCGTCATCACCACGGCTTTCTTCTCGAGCTGGCTCAAGGACGCCGTCAAAGTGGACGCCAACACGGTCAAGATCGACCTCAAGAACGCGTTCCCGTACGCGCTGGACCGCTTCTCGATCCTGAAGATCATGCCGCAGCACGTCTTCGACGGCAAGGCCGACGACTTCTACGCCGACGCGAAGAACCAGCTCGGATCCGGTCCGTTCGAGATCAAGGCGACCGAGCCCACCTCGTTCACCTCGTTCGTCCTGAACAAGGACTACAACGGCCCGCTGCACCCGAAGGTCGACTCGATGCAGTGGAACGTGTCCGTGGACGCGGCGGCCCGCACCAGCCTGCTCACCTCGGGAGTCTCCGGTGTCCAGATCTCGGACAACATCCCGCAGGACACCGTCTCCGCACTGCAGGGCAAGGGGCTCACGGTCCAGGGTGCGGACAGCATGAACATGCTGGGCCTCGCGTTCAACACCAGCAAGGCGCCGTTCAACGACAAGCGCGTCCGCCAGGCGCTGCGCATGGCCATCGACTCGAAGAAGCTCATCTCGGTGGCGATCGCCGGCAAGGGTTCTCCCGCTTCGAGCTTCCTCCAGGAGTCGAGCCCGTACTACTCCAAGGCGAGCACGCAATACGACTACAACCCGACCCAGGCCAAGAAGCTCCTGCAGGAGGCCGGCGTCTCCAACCTCAACCTGACGCTGCTGTCGACTAACATCTCCTGGACCACGATCGCCGTCAACGCGATCAAGCAGGACTGGGCGGCGATCGGCGTGACCGCCAACCTCGACGTCGTCGAGACGGCCACCTTCAACACGAAGGTCGCGCAGGGCGACCCCGCCGACGTGCTGACGTTCTCCGGCAACCCGAACCAGTTCGGGACCGACGCCGACCTGAACGTGCGCTGGTTCTATTCCAACGCGAACACGTTCATGAAGTGGAACAAGTGGGGTCAGAGCCCCGAATACGCCGCGCTCGACGCCCAGCTCACCGCCGCCGAGCAGTCGGACTCGCAGAAGACGACCGACGCCGACATGAAGAACGCGCTGAACGCGATCGCGGATCAGGGCGTCATCTACCCCGTCATGCACATGCAGCTGTTCACCGCATGGGACGGCAAGAAGCTGAACGGGATCAAGCCGCTCAACATCCCCGGCGTCTACATGATGGACGCCAAGCTCAAGGGCTGAGCGTCTCCGGCCGGGGCGTCCCGCCCGGCGCCCCGGCCACACACGATCTGATAGGAATCCCCCGTGACCGTCGTTCTCAGAATGATCGGCAGGCGACTGCTGACGCTGATCCCTCTTCTGCTCGGGATCGTGCTGTTCGTCTTCACCGTGATGCAGTTCTCCTCCACGGACCCCGCCGTCGCCGTCTTCGCGGACGCCCCGCTGAGCCCCGACCAGCTCGCGCGGTTCCGCGAGGAGCACGGCCTGAACCAGCCCTTCATCGTCAAGTACTTCGCCTTTCTCGGCCAGATCGTCACCGGCCACCTCGGCAAGAGCCTGGCGACCGGGCAGGACGTCACGACCCTGATCTCGACGGCGTTGCCGCTGACGCTCCAGCTGACCTTCCTCGGCCTCATCATCGCCGTGATCATCGCGTTCACCCTCGGCACGATCTCCGCCGTCTTCCGTGACCGCTGGCCCGACCAGACCATCCGGATCCTGACCCTCGGCGGCGTTGCGGCCCCGTCGTTCTGGGTGGCCCTGCTGCTCGTGCAGTGGTTCTCCATCACCGTCCCGATCTTCCCCTCCTCCCGGTACGTCAACCCCGCCGACTCCGTGTACGGCTGGCTGCTGACGATGACCCTGCCCGCCCTCGCCCTCGCCCTGCCGCTGGCGGCGCAGATGACCCGCATCGTGCGCACCTCGATGGTGGAGGAGCTCGACCGCGACTACGTGCGCACCGCCCGCGGCGGCGGCCTGCCGCCGATCGTGGTCGTCGGACGCAACGTGATGCGCAACGCGCTGATCAACCCGCTGAACGTGCTCGGCTTGCGGATCGGCTACCTCCTCGGAGGCGCCGTCGTCATCGAGCAGATGTTCAACCTCCCCGGTATGGGACAGCTCATGATCGAGGCCGTCAAGAACAACGAGCCGGCGATCGTGCAGGGCGCGGTGCTCACCATCGCCCTCGGATTCGTCGTGATCAACCTGATCGTCGACATCCTCTCCCTGCTCGCCAACCCGAGACTGCGAACGAACCACTGATGCGAAAGAACCTCTCCCAGAAGCTCTCCCGGCCCGGCCTCCGCTTCGGCCGGCTCACCCTCGGCGCCTGGATCGCGGTCGCCGCGCTGGCCGTCATCGTCCTCGCCGTGATCCTCGCGCCGCTGCTGTCCGCCTACGACCCGAACATGCAGACGGTCGCCGCGGACAAGGCCCCGACCGCCGCGCACCTGCTCGGTCTGGACAGCCAAGGTCGCGACATCCTCGCCCGTCTGCTCTACGGCGGTCGGTGGTCCCTGGCGATCGGCCTCGGTGCCACGGCGCTCGCCCTCCTCTCCGGAGCGGTGGTCGGCGCGTTCGCCGCGACCAGCCGCCGTGTCATCGACGAGACCGTCATGCGGGTCCTCGACGTCATCATGGCCTTCCCCGGTATCGCCCTCGCAGCCGTGCTGGTCGCGGTGTTCGGCCGGGACGTTCAGGTGCTGATCCTCGCGATCGCCTTCCTGTACATGCCCTCGATCGCCCGGATCGTGCGCGCCAACGTGCAGGCGCAGTACGGCGAGGACTACATCGCCGCCGAGCACATCATCGGGGCGAAGCGGTTCTTCATCGTCACGCGCCACGTCGCCGTGAACATCGCGGCGCCGGTACTGGTGTTCTGCACGGTCATGGTCGCCGACGCGATCGTGTTCGAGGCGTCACTGTCCTTCATCGGCGCCGGCGTGCAGCCGCCGAACCCGTCCTGGGGAAGCGTGATCTCCGACGGGAAGAACCTGCTGCTCACCGGAGGCTGGTGGGCCACCCTGTTCCCCGGCCTGGTGATCTTCGCCACCGTGCTCTGCCTGAACGTGCTGGCCGAGGGCCTCACCGACGCGATCGCCGCGCCGTCCGCGAAGGCGTCGAAGGCCGCATCCCAGGCCGTCACCGCCGAGGCGGAGGACATCGACCGCGGCACCGACGCCGTGCCCGCGATCGCCGGGCTTCGCGAGGCGGGGGCGCGCATCCGGCGCCGTATCCGCCCGATCGCGGATGTCGAACCGGTGCTGACCCTGGCCGACCTCACGATCTCCTTCCCCGATCGGCACAACGGCGTCAACGTCGTCAACGGCGTCTCGTTCGAGGTGCGCCCCGGCGAGGTGCTCGGGCTGATCGGCGAGTCCGGGTGCGGCAAGTCGCTCACGAGTCTCGCCGTGATGGGCCTGGAGCCGCGCGGCGCGCAGATCGGCGGCAGCATGGTGTTCGACGGCGCCGAGCTGGTCGGAATGCGATCGAAGGATCGCCGTGCGCTGATGGGCCGCGGGATGTCGATGATCTACCAGGACGCGCTCAGCTCGCTGAACCCGGCCATGACGATCAAGCAGCAGCTCACCCAGCTCACCCGTCGCGGCGGCCGGCGCACGCCCGCCGAACTGCTCGAGCTCGTGAACCTCGACCCCGGTCGCACGCTGAACGCCTATCCGCACGAGCTCTCCGGCGGTCAGCGCCAGCGCGTGCTCATCGCGATGGCCCTCTCCCGGGACCCGAAGCTGATCGTGGCCGACGAGCCGACGACGGCGCTGGACGTCACCGTGCAGGCCCAGGTGATGAAGCTCCTGCTGAGCCTCAAGGAGGAGCTGGGCTTCGCCCTCATCCTCGTCTCGCACGACCTGGCCCTGGTGTCGGACATCGTCGATCGCGTCGTCGTGATGTACGGCGGCGAGGTCGCCGAGACCGGCGGAATCGCCGATGTCGTCGGAGCCCCCGCCCACCACTACACGCGGGGACTCCTCTCCGCGGTGCTCTCGCTCGAGTCGGGTGACGCCCAGCTCACCCAGATCAAGGGCGTCGTGCCGTCCCCGGCGGCCTTCCCGGTCGGCTGCCGGTTCTCGGACCGCTGCCCCGCGGCCACCGCCCTCTGCCGGCAGCAGGATCCGGTTCTGCTCGGCACGCCGCTCGTGCACGAGGTCGCCTGTCATCACCCCGCGCGCGACGTCGCGCGGCAAGGAATGGAGGTACCGGCATGACCTCGCCCATCCTCGAGCTGCGCGACGTGCACGTGCAGCATCGGATCAACGGAGCCCAGCTGTTCACGAAGGACACCGTGTACGCGCTCACGGGCGCCGACCTCGTCCTGAGCGCCGGCGAGACCGTCGGCGTGGTCGGCGAGTCGGGCTGCGGGAAGTCCACGCTCGCGAAGACGATCGTCGGGCTGCAGCGCCCCACCTCCGGGGAGGTGCTGTTCCACGGCTCCTCACTGTGGGCGATGTCGACTCGCGACCGACGCACGCAGTTCGGCCGCAACGTCGGCATGGTGTTCCAGGATCCCTCCACGGCTCTGAACCGCCGCATGCCGGTGAAGAACATCCTTCGCGACCCGCTTACCGTGCACGGCGTCGGCGACGCGAGGGCGCGCACGGCGCGTGTCGCCGAGCTCATGGATCTCGTCGGCCTGCCTTCCAGCGCCGCCGACGCCCTGCCCGCGCAGCTGTCCGGCGGTCAGCGTCAGCGCGTCGCGATCGCGCGCGCGCTCGCGCTGCGTCCCTCGGTGCTGATCGCCGACGAGCCGACGAGCGCGCTCGACGTGTCGGTGCGCGCCCAGATCCTGAACCTGCTGCTGGAGCTGAAGGCCGAGTTCGATCTGGCCATGGTGTTCATCTCGCACGACATCCAGACCGTGCGCCGGATGAGCGACCGCATCGTCACGATGTATCTCGGCCGCATCGTCGAGGAGTCGCCCGCGACGGCGGTCCCCGCCCAGGTGCGCCACCCGTACACCGAGGCGCTCCTGTCGGCGACGCCGAGCCTGGTCGAGCAGATCGAGCCGATCACCCTCGAGGGTCCCGTACCGTCGGCGGTGCGTCCGCCGTCCGGCTGCCCGTTCCGCACCCGGTGCTGGAAGGCGACCGAGCAGTGCGCGACCGAGATGCCGCCGGTGACCCGGTTCGGCGAGCTGCCGCTGCACACGGCACGGTGCTATCACCCGCTGGACGCCGGCCGCCCTGTCGTGGTCGGGGGTGCCGCATGAACGGATCGATCCGCGTCGGCGTGGTGGGCGCCGGCTTCTTCGGAGCGATGATCGCCCGTGCCTGCGACGAGCACGGCGCGTTCTCGGTGACCGCGGTCGCCGACGCCGTACCCGAGGCGGCCGAACGCCTCGCCACCGCTCTCGGCGCCCGGGTGCACGGCGGTGCCGAGGCGCTGGCCGCGGCCGATGACGTGGATCTCGTCGTCGTCGCCACGCCGAACCATCTGCACGCCGACCCCGCGATCGCGGGTCTTCGGGCCGGGAAGCACGTGTTCGTGGAGAAGCCGCTCGGCATCGACGCCGACTCGATCGACGCGATCCTCGCCGCCGCCGAGGACGCCCCCGGCCGGCTCGTCGTCGGACACGTGATGCGCGCGTTCCCCGGGGTGCGACGCATGGTCGCGCAGGCGCGCGGCGGCGCGCTCGGCACCCTGATCGAGGCCGCCGGTGCCCGCCGCAGGCTCGTGCACGTCCCGGCCGACCCGGGCGACTGGTGGAAGCTGGATCGGAGTCGCAGCGGCGGCGAGCTGCTGCACGAGATCCACGAGCTCGACCTCGTCGTGTGGGCGCTGGGCGAGCCCGCGAGCGTGGTCGGCGTGGTCGGCGTGTCCGGGGCGCCGTTGGCGCACGGCGCGCACATCGTGGACAGCGTCACCGAGACGGTGCTGCGGACCGCGGACGGCGCGCTCGGCCGTCACAGCATCTCGACGTCCGCACATCGGGCCGAGTGGTGGTTCCGGATCTCCGGCACCGACGCGAGCGTCGAGGCCGACTTCCGCGCCGGCACCGTCACCCGCTTCGTCGACGGCGCGGTCGTCGACGTGACCGGCGTGTTCGACGACGACGCATCGAACGATTCGCTGCGCGAGGCCGCGCAGGCCGCGCAGGCGTACAACACGGGCGGACCCGGCCCGTTGTGGATGCGCACCGCCGTGACCTGCGAGCTCGACGAGATCGCTGCGGCCGTGCAGGGATCGTCGACCGTCCTCACCGAACATCCGGCCACCGCTGCCCGCACCGCCTTGCGCGCGAACGCGGTCGCGGCGGAGGGGCGACAGTGACCCGCGTCGCCATCGCCGGATCCGGGGTGATCGCCGGAGACCACGTGCGCGCGCTCGCCGCCCTGCCCGGCGTGGAGATCGCGTATGTGCACGGCTCCGACCTGGCGCGGGCGGAGCGCCTAGCCGCCCTCGCCCCTGGGGCCGTCGCGACCGTCGACTACGAGCGGATCCTGGCCGATCCGAGCGTCGTCGCGGTGGACGTGTGCAACGCCACCCCGGCGCACGCCGCGTTCACGGTCGCCGCCGGCACTGCGGGCAAACACGTGCACGTGGAGAAGCCGGCCGCGCTGTCGCTGGCCGACCTGGACCGCATGATCGCGGCGACCGAGGGCTCGGGGCGCACGCTCATGGTGGGTCAGACCGTGCGTTTCCAGCCCGCCGTCGCCGCGCTCGCCGCTGCGATCGCGGACGGTGCGATCGGCCGCCCCCGGCTCGCTCACGTCAGCTGGTACACCGGCTACGTGTGGCCGGGCGGCTGGCGCGGCTGGCAGCTGGACCGGGATCGCTCCGGAGGGCACCCGGTGCACAACGGCACCCACCTGCTCGACGTCGCGTCGTGGCTGCTGGGCCGCACGCCGGTGCGGGTGTTCGCGCGGTCGTTCCCCAGCTTCGCGGCGGGGATGCCCGTGCACGACTCGTTCCAGCTCATCGTGCGCTTCGACGACGACTCCCTGGCGACGCTGGAGATCTCGTACTCTCTGGCCCAGCCGCGCGACATGTTCCGTCGGATCGTGGTCGCCGGCACCGAGGGCACCGTATCGCACTCGACCGATGACGACCCCGTGCTGCACTCGGCCGGGGCCGGGGTCCCGCTGCCCTCCGTGGAGAACGCGATGGGCCGTCAGCTCGCGCACTGGATCGACGTGGTGGAGGGCCGGGCCGAGCCCATCGTGCGGACCGACCAGGTGCGCTCCGCGCTGGCGGCGGCGATCGCCGCGCAGCGCTCATTGGACACCGGGCGGCCGGTCGATCTGCGCGAGGAGGAGATCGCATGATCCGGGTGGGCTTTCTCTCGGCGGTGCGCCATGCCGAGTCGTACTTTCCGACCTTCCTGGCCGACCCTCGGACGACCGTCGTCGGCGTCGCCGAAGAATCCGACGCCGCGGAGTGGATCCAGTCGGACTCGCGTCGGTTCGCCGGACAGCACGGGCTGCCGCTGATGTCCGTCGCCGAGCTGCTCGCCCCCGGCGTGTGCGACCTCGTGGTCGCGTGCAGCGAGCCGACTCGGCACGCCGCACTCGCGATCACGGCGCTGGACGCCGGCATCGACGTGCTGATCGACAAGCCGGTCGCGGTGAACGTGGCCGAGGCGGACCGGATCCTGGCCGCTCAGGAGCGCTCCGGTGCCGTCGCGTGCGTCGTCAATCGGCTCCGCTCCCCTGCCGTCGAGCGGCTGCGCGGCTGGATCGACGCGGGGCACCTCGGCCTGCCGCTGCACGTCGACGTGGAGTGGTTCGCGTCCGGCGCGCACTTCTCCACGTCCGTGGAGCGGCCGGAGCTGGTCACGGATCCGGAGCTGTCCGGCGGCGGCGAGCTGCTGAACTTCCTCCTCTACCCGGTCGACTACATCCGATTCCTCACCGGTCTCGAGGTGGTGGAGGTGTATGCCGAGGCGGCGACGCTGTTCCAGCAGCCGCACCGGGACGCGGGCGTGGAGGACTCCGCTGTCGTTTCGCTGCTGCTGGAGAACGGCGTCACGGCGACGGTCACCCTGGCCCGCGCCGCCGCGGCGCCCGGGCACGGACCGGTCTCCTCGTCCGTGCGGGTGCTCGGCTCGCACGGCCATGCCGTGGCGGACGACGACAAGCCCGCGATCGCGGTGTATCGAACAGACGGGCTGCAGACGGCCCGACCGGTGAGCGGGGCGAGCTCGGTCGTCGCCGTCACCCGCTACCTGGACGAGCTGATCGGCGCTCTGTCCGCCGGGGGTGCGCCGAAATACACCCTGAAGGATGCACGAGCGAGCCTTGCCGTCACCGAGGCGTGCTATTGCGCGATTCGCGACGCACGACCTATTACATTGGGCGAAGAAGGAGCACGGGGGCGACGAAGTGAGCAATGACCTGATGACGCCGAGGGCGGCCCGATACGGTGCGCAGGAGCGCCTGCGCACCTTGCAGAACGACATCATGGATCTGATCCTGGAGCGCAATCTCGACGTGGGCGATCCGATGCCGACGGAGAACGAGCTGTGCGCGGCGCTCGGCGTGGGGCGCAATACGGTGCGAGAGGCGCTCAAGGTGCTTCAGGCCCTCGGTGTCGTCGAGATCCGGCATGGACTCGGGACCTTCGTCGCCGAGACAAGCTTCGCCGCGCTCGGAGCAAGCCTCGCCTTCCGCGGACGCCTCTCTCTTCGGCACGGCGGCGCGGAAGCACTCGAACTGGTCGATGTGCGCCAAGCGCTCGAGTCGGGGTTGATCGGACAGGCGATCGATGCCATCACCACGCACAACCTCGAGGCCCTGGAACGACAGGTCGTCGCCATGGAAGAGCTCGCCGCTCAGGGAAAGCACTTCATCGACGAAGATCAGAACTTCCACCATCTGCTCTACGTGCCGCTGCACAACGATCTTCTCTCGAGCCTCCTCGAGGTGTTCTGGAACGTCTACCGGCAGATTCACGAAGACGCCGGCATCGAATCGCACAGCCTGACGGAGAACGCTCACGCGCACCGCCTCATTCTCGACGCGCTCAGAGTCGGCGACAAGCGCCTGGCCGCAGAACGCCTCAACGAGCACTTCCGCGGAATCCGGGAGCACCTGGCCGCGCTGGGACGATAGCGCTGCTCCACAGGAGTCGAAGCCGGCGCCAGTCCCGTGCGGCCCGCGGCGCCGCGATTCTGGAGGCCCGGCGAGCTGGGGATACCCGCTCGGGTTGTCCGTGGCTGCTGGGACGTCGCCCGGCCGACCTGCTGGTCGATCTCCGCACGTGATGAGCGCGTTCGACCTTGGCTGACGGATGCAAGGTCGGCCGGAGTCATCCAACTATCCTGGTCCCATGAGTACACCGCCGGGCAACGTCGAACTGGCGGTGCTCTCCTTCCTGTCCGAGGCCGAAGGCCCTGTCGGGTCGCAGAGGCTGGCCAATGCCTTGCGCGCCCAGGAGATTCCGGTCGCGGAGGCTACCGCTGGTCGATACCTTCACGCGTTGCAGGCCGCCGGACTCATCGCGACAGCCGGGACGAAACAGGGTCGGACGATCACCTCTCAAGGCCGCCAGCGCCTGGACGAACTGCAGCGGTCGATGTCGCTGCACGAACACGGCGCCAATGTCGCAGAAGCGATTCGCGCCGCCGAATTGGAAGACCTCATCGCAGTGCTTCAAGTGCGGCGCGGGCTGGAAGCCGAAGCCGCGGGGCTTGCCGCCGTCGCGGCGACCGACGAGGAGCTCGCGACGATTCTCGCGGGCGCGATCGAAGATCTGCGAACCGTTGACCGCGGCGAGGTTCCGACAGCCCTCGGCTCGAGCCAGTTCCACATGTCGATCGCGACGGCCTCACACAATCCTGTGCTCGTGTCGGTTGCCGCGATGCTGCTCGATCCCACGAACGCGCAGCGACTGCGTAGCGGCGAAGAAGTCTCCCTTCGCTCGGATTCCATCCGGCGGCAGGCGGAAGAGCACATCGAGATAGCGAAGGCCATGGCGGCTCGGGACGCCGAGCGCGCGTCACGCCTGACCGGTGAGCACCTCTCGCACTTCCTCCAATCGGCGACCGACTACCAGGCTCTCGACCACGATGCATAGGTCGCCATCCGACGGAGGATCAGTCCGCGGGTAAGCGAAAGGCCTCCGCTTCGACGTGGGGACATCATCGAAGCGGAGGCCTCATCGCCGCTCGCCGCGCCAATGCGGCGGGCAGCGTTCTACTCAGATCGCATCGATCTCGCTGCGCGCCTCGTTGACGTCCTCGAGAGTCGCCCCCTTGGTCTCGACACCGAGAGCGCCGAACACGGCGATACACGCGAACATGGCGGCCATGACGAGGAACACGGCTCCGAGCCCGCCTGCGCCGAAGACGACCGCGATCAGCGGCGGGATGGCGATGATACCCACACCCCCGGTTCCCTTGACGAACGAGACACCGAATCCACGCACGCGCGTCGGGAACAGCTCCGGTGCCCAGGACCAGATCGTGGTGGTGGCGAGCAGCACGAAGAACTGGAAGAGCGAACCCAGGATGAGAACAGCGGTGTCGCTGCCGGCCGAGAGGCCGAATCCCACGCCGACGATGCAGCCGAGGATCGCGGCGACGACGAGCACCCGACGCCGGCGCCAGCGCTGGGTGTACATGGCCGCGAGCGCGCCGGCAAAGCTTCCGGTCTGCATGATCAGGGTGTACACCAGGCTCTGACCGAGCGTAGACCCGCGCGCCACGAGGAAGGTGGGCATGAGGGTCACGAGCGACATCTGGGCGCCGACGACCATGAAGTAGGCGCCGCTGGCGGTGAGCGTGCGGCGGAGAAGCGGGAGCTGGAAGATCTCGACGAGTCGCGACCGCTCCGCCTGAACGTCCTGGATGACGGATTCGTTCAGGTCGGTCAGGAAGATCTCGTCGTTCGGGACACTGCCCCGGGCGAGAGAGGCCAGGCTGCGGTTGGCGCCGTTGACGTCTCCGCGCGCCAGGAGGTAGCGCGGGGACTCGGGCATCCCGCGCCGGATGAAGACGACGAGGAACGCCGGGATCAGCAGCAGGCCGAAGAGCCAGCGCCAGCTCTCGGTGACGCCACCGAACACCGTTCCGAATCCGACGAGGATGAGCCACGCGTACGCGGGAGCGACAAGGTTGCCGAGGCCGCCCGCGAAGGCGTTCAGCGATGCGACCGCGCTGGCGCGACGCCGCGTGGGCATGATCTCGCTGACCAGTGCGATACCCACGGCGAGCTCGCCACCGAGCCCGAGTCCGACGACGAATCGAGCGCCCATCAGGAAGCTGTAGCTCGGGGCGAGAGCGCACGCGACGCCGCCGATCGTGTAGATCAGCAGATTCAGCACGAGCGAGAACTTGCGTCCGCGCCGGTCGGCGATCCACCCGGCCAAGTAGGCGCCGATCGCGAGACCGACGTACGTTGCCGAGCTGATGAGAGCGAACTCTGGCTTGGTGATGCCGAACGTCGCGATGATGGACGGGCCCGATGCGCCGAGCCCGTTCGATTCCAGGATGTCGAAGAACATTCCGGCGGCGACGAGGAGGATCACCACCCGGTGAGTGCGACCGATGGGAATCCGATCGATCGACTCGGCAAGCTTCAGGTACCGACGCTGCAGGCTCCCCGCCGGCGTCGAGATATTGGACGTGGACATCGTTCTCCTCGTTGAGCTCGGACCACCCCGGGATCGGGTTCCCGGACCGGTTCGCGACTAGATGACTCTCGAAATGTACTTCATCATCAGTGATGAAGCAATAGGTGGGATCGATTTGGTCATGCCAGCGCCGTCAGCGAAAGACCACCGTCGACGACGATCGCTTCCCCCACGAGATAGCTGCCGGCGGGGCCGGCGAGAAGGTCGTAGATGCCGACGATCTCGCTGACATCCGCTGGCCGGCCGAGTGGCCCGCTGCTGGCCGACGGCGGCGCCGTCTCGTCGAGAAAGCGCGTGCGGACGTCACCCGGACAGACCGCGTTGACGAGGATGCCGTCCTCGACCAGTTCCATGGCCATGGCCTTCACCAAGCCGAGCACGCCCCACTTGGCCGCAGCGTAGGCGGCGAAGCCCGGCTCTGCGACGACGGAGGCGACGGACGCTGTCGCGATGATGCGGCCCCCGTGCTTCTCCGACCGCATCCGCACGGCGGCTGAGCTGATCGTGTTGAAGACACCCTTGAGGTTGTGATCGATCAGCCAGTCCCACTGGGGTTCGGTCAGGTCGACGGCCGGCGTACGCGGGAGGGAGACGCCGGCATTCGCGATCACGACGTCGAACGGCTCGGCCGTCTCCTGGAAGAACCGCATGGTCGCATCGGTGCGCGACACGTCGAGCTCGATGCCGATCGCACGATCCAGATCTGCCGCACGCCGGCGCGCCTCGTCACCGTCGATGTCGATGATCGTGACGACCGCTCCGCGCGCGGCGAAATGCTTCGCGAGCGCCAACCCGATCCCACGGGCTCCGCCTGTGATCGCCACACGCGCGTCCATGAACGTTCGACCGGTCATACGACCCCCAGATCTGCGAGAGCCGGAGCCGCCGCGCGGTAGTCGACACCGGTCATCCCGTTGACGAGGTCGATGAGTCCGGTGATGCTCGGCACGGGGGTTCCCGTCCGCTGAGCCAGCATTTCAAGAGGGATGAGGCCGAAGGGGACATCCTCGACGAGGAACCGTCGCTGGAAGGTCGGGCCGATTCGTGGAGGCGAGGCCTCCCGAGCTCCGGGGCCATAGGCGCGGTTGCCGAAGTCGCCGCGGGACAAGGCGAGCGAGGCGAATCCGAGCGCGGCCATGACCTCCAGCCGTTCGTCGTCCAGGCGCGTGCGGAGATTCTCCAGCTGCACACTGGTGACGTCCGAGAGGTGGAAGGCCCCGCCCGCAGGGATCCGTCCGGCGGCTTCGTTCTGCGCCTGCGTCGCGTTGAGCACGTAGGCCGGCACGTGCGCGATGGGATTGGGATTGTTGAGGGACGACGCCATTTGCTCGTCCGCGACGACACATCCCGGGAACAGCGAAGCGATCGCATCCGCGTGCGTCTTCGCGATTCCAGGACTGACCGCCGTAGCCTCCATCCACGATTTGGCCGCGGCGACGTGCACCGCTCCCTGGCCATCGGCGTAGGACAGATAAGGCGATGTATTGAGAGCGAAGATCGCGGGCGTGTCGGCGATCGTTGTTCCGTGGCGGCGTAGGGCTGCCGCGAAACGAGCGGCCCCGCCGACATACCCGGTGGCCAGGACGACGAGCTGACGCGCGAAGACGTGGTTCGCCATCCCCTGAGCGACGTGTTCGTAGCGGTCGGCGGTGGTCGCGATGAGGACCGTGTCCGCCTCGGAAACGGCGTCGCACGAGGAGGACACGGGTGGATCCGGCAGCTCGCCGTCGCCGATCAGCCCTGTCAGCCGGATCCGTCCGGCGCAGCGCAGGGACGCGGCGCGGTGCTGATCCGCTTCGATGATCGCGTCGATCCTGTACCCGCGTCGAGTGAGGTCCACGGCCGCCGCCAGGCCGATGCTCCCTCCCCCGACGATGACCACGTGTGCCGTGGCGCTCACTCCGCTCGCTCGGGACGCACGAGTCGGCCGAAGCCCTCGTTTCCGACCACGACGCCGCGATCAGCGACGCGGGTGCCGCGCACGAAGGTCGTGAGCACGCAGCCGACCGTCCTCCGCCCGTCCCAGAAACGCGCCGCGTCGCGACTGACCGATTCCATGCTGCGCCGGTCGAGCACACCGGGTGCGTCGGGATCGACGAGCACGAAGTCGGCGTCGGCACCGGCACGAAGCTCGCCCTTCCGTCCCCCAAGACCGAATCGTCGGGCCGCGTTGAGCGACACGATCCTTGTGAGCTCGGGCAACGTGAACCTCCCGTCGTGCGCCTCCGTCAGGAGCACGGAGAGCACTGCCTCCAGGCCGTGGATGCCCGGCGGAGCATCCCAGATGCTCTCCCATCCGCGATCCTTCTCCGCCTCGGAGTACGGGGCGTGATCGGTGCCGATGAAGTCCAGTGTGCCGTCGCGGAGCCCCAGCCACAGAGCGGCACGATCCTCGTCATCGCGCAGAGGCGGGTTGACCTTGGCGTACGGGCCGAGCTCCTCGGCGTCGTCGAGGCTCCGCAGGAGATGGTGGGGACAGACCTCGGCAGTCACGTCATGGCCATTCCTCTTGGCGCGACGAATGGCGTCCACTGCGGCAGCGGAGCTGACATGCGCGATGGAGAGCCGCACGCCTGCACGATGGGCGAGCAGGATCGCGCGCGATACCGCCTCCTCTTCCGCGACTACGGGACGGGACTCCGCGTGCGCGCGCAGATCGTCCCTCCCCTGCGCTCGCAGACGATGCGTGAGGTGGGTGCAGATCGCGTCGTTCTCTGCATGCACGACGGCCACACGGCCGGTCGCAGCGACGCGCCGCATGGCCTCGAGGAAGACCGCGTCGTCGGGCAGGCACCGACTCGACATCCCCGGATCCGCGGTGGGTGCGGGCGCATTCATGAAGGACTTGAAGGCGACGGCTCCCGCATCGGCCTGCTCGCCGATCCGGTCGAGGTTGCTGAGACCCGCCCCGCCGTACAGCCCATAGTCCACGACCGCCTTGCGCGCGACGATCTCGTTCTTTCCCTGCCAGCTCTCCGCATCGGACACGGCGGGAATGCCCGACGGCATCTCCAGGACGGTGGTCACCCCGCCGCGTGCGGCGGCGCGCGTGCCGCTCGCGAAGGTCTCCCGATGGGGATGCCCCGGGTCTCGGAGGTGCACATGCGTGTCGATCATGCCCGCCATCACGACAAGCCCGTCGGCCGGCACACGCGGCAGCTCCGGCCGGTGGCCGCGCGGGATCACGTCGACGATCCGACCGTCCTCGACCCACAGGTCTGCGTCCACGACGCGCTCCGGCAGGACCAGGCGGCCTCCGCCGACGACGAACGTGTCGGATCCGGGATCGGTCATCCGCTCAGTCATCGGTCATCATCACGACGGCCCCCTTGACCTGGGTGAACGCGATCAGCGACTCCCAGCCCTTCTCGACGCCGTATCCCGAGCGCTTGCGCCCGCTGAACGGAAGCTCGACGCCGTTCGAGAACGTGTTGACCATGACCTGCCCGCAGCGGAGGTCACGAATGAGACGATGCGCACGTCCCACGTGAGAGGTCCAGACTCCCGCGACCAGTCCGTACTCCGTTCCGTTCGCGAGCCGGATCGCCTCGTCCGTGTCGTCGAAGCTCGTCACCGTCAGTACTGGGCCGAAGATCTCCTCCTGTGCGATGCGCGCATCGGCCGGCACGCCGTCGAACAGGGTCGGCTCCACGAAGTTCCCCGCAGCGAGCCGTTCGTCGTCGGGTACGCCGCCGCCGACGATGAGGTCGCCCTCCTCACGCCCGAGCGAGATGTAGTCGAGCACGCGTCCTTGCTGCTTGCGCGAGATCACCGGCCCCATCCCGGGGTCCTGCGGTCCCGGACCGAGGGTTGTGCGACGGAAGCGCGTCGCCACCTTGTCGACGAACTCCTCGTGGATCTTGCGCTCCACGAGGAGCCGCGCGCCGGCCGAGCACGTCTGTCCCGCGTTCTGCAGGATCGACTGAGCGACGACGTCCGCCGCCAGGTCGAGGTTGGCATCCGCGAAGACGAGGTTCGGAGATTTGCCGCCCAACTCGAGATCCGCGGGCACGAGGTTCAGCGCCGCGGCCTGCGCGACGGCGATGCCGACGGGCACTGAGCCGGTGAACGAGATCCGGTCGATTCCGGGGTGACCGGACAGGGCCGCGCCCGCTTCGAAGCCGAGCCCGGGAACGACATTGAGAACGCCTGCAGGAACGCCTGCTTCATGGATGATCTCCGCGAGCCGCAGACACGACAGCGGCGCTTCCTCCGCCGGCTTGAGGACGACGCAGTTCCCTGCGGCGAGCGAGGGGGCGATGGTGCGGGTGCCGATCCCGATCGGGTAGTTCCACGGGATGATGTGGCCCGTGACACCGTAGGGCTCGCGCATCGCGAGAGTGATGCGGTCGGTCGACGCAGGGAGGACATGGCCGAACACGGCCTCGACCATGCTCGCGTAGTACTCGAAGAAGCGGACCGCGAAGCCCACATCCACGCGCGCCTGTCGCAACGGCTTGCCGGTGTCGCGGCTCTCCAGCAGGGCCAGTTCCTCCTCGTGCGCTGCGATGGCGTCCGCCACCGAGCGCAGGATCTTCGCCCGTTGGGCCGCGGTCGTCCGCTTCCATCCGCCGTCGAACGCTTTCCGTGCCGCATCGACAGCGAGGTCCACCTCTGCCGTGGTGCTTCGTGCCACTTCCGCGAGGAGCTCGCCGGTGGACGGATCGTAGACGGGGAAGGTCTCGGCGGCGGAGACATGGCGCCCGCCGATGAAGGCGTCGCGACGCAGCGCCCTGGTCGTTGTCGTTTCGGTCATGCGCGTGCTCCCGTCGCGGTGGTCTTCGTAATGAGGTCGGGCCGATGCTCCAGCCAATGGCGGGCGATCGTCTCGCGGGTGACGAAGGCGACGTCGCCGAGCTCCTCGGCCCGCTCCAGCAGGGTCCGCAGGCCGGTCATGCGCCCTGCTTGGCCTGTGTGCCGGGGATGGACGCCGATCGACATCATCTTCGGGAAGCCCTGACGTCCTTCGCGCGTGAGTTCTTCCATGCCGGCGATGCAGGTCGACCAGAAGGATTCCGGGCTGGTGAAGCCGACCGGCTGCACCAGTCGGCCCTCCGTGTACGTCAGCGTGTAGGGCACCACCAGGTGCTCCTTCTCCTCGACCGTGGTCACGTAAGGCAGATCGTCGCTGTAGCTGTCGGAGTCGTAGAGGAAGCCGCCGTGCTCGGCCAAGAGCCGCCGGGTGCGGATGCTGGGCCCCGTCCGGGAGCGCCATCCGGACGGAGGCCGCCCCACACTGCGTTCGATCGACTCGTACGCCCACGCGATCTGGCGGCGCTCCTCCTCCTCGGACAGCAACCAGGGCTCGATCCACTTCCATCCGTGGCTGCAGATGTCGTGACCGCGCTCGGCGACCCAGCCGCACACCTCGGGGTTCTTCTCGAGCGCGAGAGCGGGCGCGAACAGCGTCACGGGGACGGCGTGCTCATCGAACAGGTCCGCCAGGCGCCAGATCCCCGCACGGCTGCCGTACTCGAAGATCGACTCGACTGCCAGGTCCCGTCGACCGGCATCCATCGGGTATCCGGGGCCGAGACTCTCCCCCCGTTCGTCGCCGTACAGTACCGAGCGCTCACCGCCCTCTTCGTACGCGATGCAGAAGTTCACGACGAGCGACGCGTTCTGCGGCCACGTGACTCGCGGCTTGACCCGTCCATAACCGATGAGGTCTCGCTGAGGACCGACCTCGTTGAAGCGTTCGTCCATGAACCCACCCTTCTTGATCATCAATGATGATGCAGAAAAGAGGGATTGTCAACCGAGGCGCTTCGCGGGACCGCCCGACGGACATGCACCGGCCAGCTTCAACAGGTCCGTTCCCGCGGCGAGCATCCCCCAGCGGATCAGCGCGTCCTGCCATCCTTCGAGCGCCGCGAGATCGATTTCGGCGGTGCGCGCCCAGAACGGGATCTCACGGTAGCTCCGTATCGTGTCCGCGATCTTCCCGTCGTCCAGCGCGGGGAAGTCGGGGCTCAGTTGGGCGACGATCTCGTCGATGTCTGCTTCGAACACCCACTGCATGCCCCTGTTGATGCCTTGGCGGAACGCGACGAGTTCCTCCGTGTGGGAGTCAGCCCAGTCCGCTGCCGCGCAGTAGACGCTCCAGGGCACCGGGCCGTATCCGTCGGCCATCGTGGCGACGCGGTGCAGATCGGGATGCTGTCCTTCCTCTCCCCCGATGAAGAGAAGGTCGCCGGCGCCGTCGAGAAACTCCTGGATGACATGCTGCGACTGGAACCCGACGAGCGTGGGCACGTCCTCGAGGGTGAGCCCGTGCCGACGAAGGCCTTCCCTGAAGGCGAACCACGACGTCGGGACGAACGTGGGCGCGATGTTCACGACCGTGCCGCGGAGATCCGCCCAGTCGATCCCGTCGACGAACTCGCCGTTGCGTGCCATGAGCACGTGCCGACTGTTCGCGTTCGCGCCAGATACGATCCTGGCGTTGCCGCGGGTGACGACGTCCATCCGATGCGCGAAGAGCAGGCTCCCGAGCACCACGTTGATCTCGCCGCGAACGAGCTGCGTGACGATGTCGCTCGAGCCCGGCGGAGCGCCGATGATGCGCACATCCACGCCGGCATCCCGGAAGTAGCCTCGTGACACGGCGACGTACTGCGGCGCGTATGCCAGATTCGGTGCCGACCCGATCCGGATCTCTGTGCGTGTCATGTCGTCTCTCTTTCTCGTCCGGGCGGAGCGACGATGTCGCCCTTACCCGGCCGGGTTCGGAAGCTTGATGGATTCGCTGATCGCGATGAGTTCGGTGAAGTGCTGCTCGACGAGCCGTGCTGCGCGGTCCCCGTCGCGGGCCAGGATCGCCTCCAGGATCGCCTGGTGATCCATCGCCTGCGGAACTGTCGCCTTGCGGAGTTCCGTCGCCTCCTGCAGCGTCGTCTGCAGATCAGGGTTCACTCCTTCCAGCAGAAGGCGAAGCGTCGAGATGATCACCTCGTTGTGGGAGAGGCGCACGAGAGCCATGTGGAAGCTGCGCGACTCGTCGGTCTCGACTTCACCTCCGTCTTCGACATGGCGAAGGTGATCATTGGCGGCGTTCAAGAGCTCGGTCACTTCGATGACGCTCGCGCGCTCGGCCGCGAGGCGGACCGCTTCGCTCTCGAGACCTCGGCGAGCGTGCAGCACGTCGACGAGCTCGGACACCACGGACGCGTCCGCCGCCTCGATGATCTCGCGGCTGAGCCTCCGGCGGCTGAGGAAGCGGACGAGTTCGTCACGCCGTTTCAGACCTGCGCTCGTGATGGTTCGGCCGGCATTCGGCCCCGCCCCCTTGGAGTATCCACTCACCTCGAACTGGTCGAGGAGCCTCCCGGCCGTGGCCTGTCCACGCACGATGCCGTACTCGGCCCAGGCCTTCCAGAGGCGGGAGGATCCGACGGGACCGTCTGCCTTCGCGAGCACGTCGAGCGCCGTGATCTCCATGGCGTCGCGGTCCGAGAGCAGCGAGAGGTACTCCCCGATCATCGAGTCCGCGATGTCATCGACGTGTGCCTCGCCACCTGCGGGGTCGGTGTTCGCGCTCATCGGCGTGCCTCCGGGTCTATCGATGTGTGTCGGTCTGAACGTCACGATAGTCGGCGCCCTTCACCGCCCGGGGGATCGGCGGCACGGAGCGGTGATGGGTTCGCTGCGAGGAGAGCCTTGGTGTACGGATGCTGCACTTTGTCGGGGATGTCGGCGGCGGCGACCACTTCGACGATCCGGCCTTTGTGCATGACCGCGACCCGGTCGCACACGTGACGCACGATCGCGAGATCGTGTGCGATGAAGAGCGTGCCGACGCCGTGGTCGCGCTGCAGATCGACGAGGACGTTCAGGACCTGGGCCCGGATCGAGGCGTCCAGCGCGGACACCGGCTCGTCGCAGACGATGAGGTCCGGGGAGGAAGCCAGCGCCCGCGCGATCGCGATGCGCTGCCGCTGCCCACCGGAGAGCGCCCCGGGATATCGCCGCCGCCAGCCCGGGTCGATGCTGACCTGTTCCAGGATCTCCACGCATCGCCGTTCGAGTTCTTCTGCCCCATGGGCGAGCCCATGGATCACGAGCGGCTCGGTGACGAGCTGCTGGAGCGTCATCGTGGGGTTGAGGCTCGAGTACGGATCCTGGAACACCATCTGCAGTCGTCTGCCCAGCTTGCGCCGAGCGGCGCCCTTCGTCCGCAGGAGATCCGTTCCGTCGAAGATCACCGACCCCGTGTCGGGCGGGACGAGTCCCGTGATGATCTTGGCGAGGGAGCTCTTGCCACTCCCCGACTCCCCCACGATGCCGAGCGCCTCGCCGCGGCGGATCACGAGGCTGACGTCGTCCACGGCGAGAGCGCGCTCGTTCCGCCTGCTGAAGAGCTTGCCGCTCGAGTAGGCGAGCGATACACCACGCACCTCGAGAATGGGCCGGTCATCGACGAGCCTCATCGATCCACCCTTCCGGCTCCGTGCCCCAGCAGCGCGCGACATGGCCGCTTTCCTCTCGCAAGGTCAGCAAGGGCTCGCCGCCGAAGCAGACCTCACGCGCGAAATCGCATCGCGGAGCGAAGCGACAGCTTGCGCGCGCCGCCCAGCTGTCGGCGATGCTGCCCCTCACGGACGGCAGATGCGCATCCGCCTCCTTCGACGAATCCATGCGCGGGGTGCAGTTGATGAGCCCCGCGGTGTACGGCATGAGCGGAGCGTTGAAGATCTCCTGCGCCGTGCCGGACTCGACGATGCGTCCGGAATACAGAACCGCCACACGGTCGCAGAACTCGCTCGCGAGATCCAGATCGTGGGTGATGAAGATCACCGACATTCCCAGGCGTCGCTGCAACGAGCGCAGCAGCTCCATGATCTGGCGCTGCACGGTCACGTCAAGAGCGCTGGTCGGCTCGTCGGCGATGAGGACGGACGGCTCGGCGCAGATGCCGATCGCGAGAGCCACCCGCTGTCGCATGCCTCCTGACAGCTGCCTCGGGTACTGCTTCATGTGCCGCGGGGGATCCGGCAGCGCGACGAGTTCGAGCAGTTCGATGGCGATCTTCTTGGCCTGCGCTCGGGAGACGTCGCGATGCGCGCGGATCCCTTCGATGAGCTGGAAGCCGATCGTCAATGTCGGGTTGAGGCTCACCATCGCGTCCTGGAGCACCATCCCGATGCCGCCGCCGCGGATCTTGCGGAGGCGCTGAGGCGCGGCGGCGAGGAGATCCTCGCCCTTGAGTCGCACCTCTCCTGCGACGTCGACATCGTTCTCGGGCTGGAGTCGCAGGAGGACCTTCGCCAGTGTGCTCTTGCCGCTTCCGGACTCGCCGACAACTCCGACCATCTCTCGTGCCTGGATGTCGAGATCGATGTGCTCCAGGATCGGAGCGCTGTCACGGCCGACGTGGTAGATCACGGAGAGGTCGCGCACCGACAGGACCGCGTCGTCGGTCGTTCGCACGGTTGTTGTCGCCATGCTCACGTGCTCCTCCCCCGGACGATTCCCTGGCCGAGCCATTGGAATCCGAGAACGGTGAGGACGATGCACACGCCGGGCAGGACGATGATCCACCAGGCGGTGCTGATGAACGGCTGTCCGCCGAGGACCATGTTCCCCCACGTCGGCGTAGGTGGTCGGACGCCGAGTCCGAGGTAGCTGAGGCCCGACTCGAGAAGGATGATCTCCGCGATCGCGATGTTGAACTGCGTGACGACGTTCCCGGTCAGGTTCGGCAGGATGTGCCGGAACATGATCCGGCTCTGCGTCGCCCCGGTGACCCTTGCGGAGAGCACGTATTCGGATCTCCTCGCCTGCAGGGTGTTGGCTCGGACCACGCGGGCGAAGGGCGCCCAGGTGGCGACGGTGAAGACGACGACGAGAACCGGCCATGAGCTGCCGAAGATCGCGATGACGACGATGGCGAGGAGGATGAGCGGGTAGGCGAGCTGGGCGTCGACCAGCCGCATGACGATCTGATCCGTGCTCCCGCCGCGGAATCCGGCGAAGAGGCCGACGACGACGCCGATGACCGCGGCGGCGAGGGCGGCCGGCACGGCGACGGACAGGGTTACCCGGGCGGACAGCACGAGCCGGGCGAGCACGTCCCGCCCGAGTTCGTCCGTTCCGAGGAGGTGACCCGATGTTCCGGGTTGCAGGAGCCGGTCGAGGAGATCGGTCTTGATCGGGTCCTGGACGAGCAGCGGGCCGACCAGGGCCATCCCGAACACGATCGCGATGATGACGATGCCGAAGAGCAGCTCGTAGTTGACGCGCCCACGTCGACGACCGGACCGTGTTGCCGCGCCGAGACCGATCGCCAGGGTGCTGGTGCTGTCAATCGCCATATCGGACCGCCGGATCCACGACGGCGTAGACGATGTCCACGACCGTGTTCAGCAGAAGATAGAGGGTGCTGCCGACGAGCACCGTGGCCATCACGACGGGGATGTCGCGGGCTGTGACCGAGTTGACCGCGAGCTGGCCGAGTCCCGGCCAGGCGAAGACCGATTCAGTCACCACGGCTCCTCCGATCAGGACCCCGAACTGGAGGGCGATGGCAGTGATGATGGTCACGAGGCAGTTCTTGAACAGGTGGATCCACAGCACGCGCCAGGACGCGATCCCTTTCGCCCGCGCCATCAGCATGTAGTCCTTGCCGCCGTTGTCGATCATCGACGATCGGGTGTAGCGGAAGATGACTGCTGCTGGAAGGGCCGAGAGCGTGAGGATCGGCATGATCGCGGCGGCCCACGTCTGGAACCCGGATGCCGGAAGGATCTGCAGCCTCACCGAGAAGACGAAGATGAGCATCGACCCCAGCCAGAACGTGGGAACCGCGAGTCCGACACCGGAGACTGCGGTGAGCGCTCGGTCGGTCGCCGTGTCCCGTCTCCGAGCCGCAAGCATTCCGAGCGGGATGGCCACGACGCAGGCCAAGGCGAGCGCCCCGGCCGCCAGCTCGAAAGTCGCCGGCAGCCGGGTCAGCACCAGCGCGAAGGCGGGTGTCCCGTATTTGATCGAGTAGCCGAAGTCCCCGTGCACCGCGGCGAGCAGGAACTTCCCGAACTGCATGTAGAGCGGCTGGTCGAACCCGAACGTTTCGCGGATCTGCGCGATCATCTCCGGCGAGTTCTCCCCCGGCGGGAGCAGCATCAGCGCCGGATCGCCCGCCGAGAAGATCAGCAGGAACGTCACTATGGCGATGATCAACAGGGTGATGACGCCGTAGCTCAGCCGTCTCAGGATGTAAGTCGCCACTCAGGACACCGTCGTTCCTCTCGTGGGTCGTCCGCTCAGTGCTTGACGACCGTGTTGTACCGCTGCAGCAAATACGGGCTGGGAGTGAACCCGGACACGCTCTTGCTGACCGCCGAGATGTTGGGCAGGCTGAGCACCGACATCTCGAGGCTCGCGTCGACGACGCGCTTGTTGATGTCGCAGACGACCGCGCGGCGCTTGCTCGTGTCGAACTCGGATTGCTGCTGCTGGATCAGCGCCTGGAGCGTCGGATCGACCATCGCCCGACTCGACCGGTTGATGTCGCTGTTGCGCAGCATCTGGTCTGCACCGCCGGACGTGTTGGCAATGCCCCAGATACGGAGACCGGTCATCCTGCCGTTGTTGTACAGGTCGGCGTCCTTCGCGCTCTCGTTGACGTTCTGGGTCACGGTGAAGCCGGCCTTCGACATCATGTCCGCGATCGCCGGTTCCACCTGATCCGACAGGGTGTAGCTGGGGGTCAGCCCGTTCAGATCGAGCGGGAATCCGTTCGGGTATCCCGCTTCCTTGAGCAGCTCTTTCGCCGCCGTCGGGTCGTAGGAGGGCAACGGAACCGGGCAGTACCCGTCGGTGAGACTGTTCATCCACCCGGTGGGGAGGCCGGCGGTGCCCTGGAAGAGCGACTTGTTGAGCGCCTTGGGGTCGATCGCGCGGATGACAGCCTGGCGCACCTTCTCGTTCTGGAGACGAGGATCGGTCTTCATCATGAACTCGAGCTTGATCCGCTGGATCGACTCAGTGGAGATGATCTTCGCGTTGGAGCTGGAGTTGACCTGCTTCATGTCGGAGGGCGAGACCGCCATCGCGATGTCCGCCTGGCCCGAGAGGACGTCTGCGACCCGCGTGGACGCGTTCGGCACTTCGCGGAAGATCAGCGTGTCGAGCTTGACCACGCCCGCGTGGTAGTTGGGATTCTTCACGAGCGTGAGGGATGAACCCGGCACCATGCTCTTGAACAGGAATGGTCCGGACGTGACCGGTGCTTTGAGGAACTCCTGGAGTCCGACCTTCTCGAAGGCGACCTTCGGCATCATGACCATGCGCCCGAAGTCACGCGGCAACTCGGCGATCGGCCGGGCCGTCGTGATGCGGATGCTCGTGCCGTCCAGCACCTGGGTCGACTGGATGTACGTGTAGGCCGGGCCCCAGATCGACTTCGTGGCCGGATCCTTCATCCGCTCGATGCTGAACTTCACGTCGTCCGCGGTGATCGGCGAACCGTCACTCCATTTCATGCCGGACTTCAGGGTCAGCACCCAGTTGAGCGGATCCTCGTTCTTCCAGTCCTTGGCGAGGATGTTCTCGAGTTGGCCCTTGTCGTTCGACAGGGTCAGCGGGTCGTACATCGCATAGACGTCTTCCCACTGATCGGTCTGTGTGAGCGCGTACGGATCCACGCTGGGCATCATGAACACCTGGTCGACGGTGAGGACACCGGCATTGCTCGAGCCCTGGGTGGCGGTGCTCCCTGTGGGTCCGGAGCAGGAGACAAGCAGTCCACCGAGCGCGAGGACCGAGACGATGAGGAGGGGGCTCCTCCGGTTGCTGACGTGCATGGTCAACCCACGACCTTCTCATAAAGGGACAGAACGTTGCCGCCGAGGACCGCAAGGATGGTCTCGTCGTCGAGTCCGCGCACGACCAGTTCGCGCACGAGGTTGGGGAACTCGTTGTAGGTGGTCATGCCTTCCGCGTACTGGTACCACGGGTACTCCATCAGGTGACCACGGCCCTCCCATTTCGCCACCCGGGCCTTGGTCGTGCCGTCGTGCTGAAGGTGGAGGTAGCCGTTCTCGTCCAGGTGCGCGGCTTCGTAGATGAGCGGGCGACCTTTCGGGTAGTCGGTCGCGAATCCGACGCCGGACGGGCCCATCTTCGCGAGGGCGTACTCGATGTGCTCGCCCATATCGGCGACGGTCGGAATCCGCCCGGAAGCCAGGCTCAGCGGCGGAATGGAGATCACTCCGCCCTTCTCGTTGGCGCGCTCGAGGATCTCATCGGTGATGTTGCCTTGCTCACCGTTGATCCCGAACGTCGCGCAATGAGACATCAGGACCGGCATCGCCGAGTGCTCGATGGTCTGCAGGCGCGTGCGGTCGCCGGAGTGCGCCAGATCGATGAGGATGCCGACGCGGTTCATCTCCTCGATCACACGACGGCCGAGATTGCTCAGCCCCGCGTTCTCCGGCTCGCTACCGCCGTCTCCGAGGAATGTGCGGGTGTTGTACGTCAGCTGGCTCTGCGTCACCCCCATGTCGCGGAACAGTTCCACGTTTCCCTCGTCGTCGTCGAAGGGGCGCCCGTTCTGGAACTGATACCAGATCCCGATCCGGCCGTCTTCCTTCGCCTGACGGATCTCAGCGGCGCTCTGGACTTTGACCAGATGGTGGGAATGCTGGCGGATCAGCTTGTTCCATTTCATGATCATGTTCATCGCGCCGCGCGTGTCGTCCTCCTCCGCGACCAGCGTCAGCGCCATCGCGTTGATGTGGTTCTGCTTAAGGATCGCGATCGAGTCGTCGATCATCGCCGCGTTGTTCGGACGCACCGAACCGCACGTGTCGAGGATGATCGCGTCACGCTGAAGCAGGCGCGCGCGCTCCTCCTCGTCAGCGGTCGGAATGCGAGAGAGGTAGTCGTCCTTCACGGACGTGTCGACTGCCGTCACTATGCGCCTCACCTTTCAGGGCGAACGGTCGCGCCAATCGCGAGACCGTTCTCGAAATCGGTTGTGATGCCTGCATCCGGGCAGCCACTCGCGCGTTCGGGTGCGGATCTGCTCGCGCCGGGCGGCGCTTGGTCGGCGGTGCCGGCTCGGATATCATGACAATAGATCATCATCGATGATGAGGCAATAGGTTTTGAGGATCCACCTCGAGAAGCACATCCAGTTCGTCCTCACCCGGAAGAGAGCACGCCCCCAGGATGAACACCGCGTCCATCGAGCCGCACCGCGGCCTCACACCCGCCGTTCTGCTCACACTCGCCCTGTCCGGCATGCTCAGTCCCGCCTCGATCGACATGCTCCTGCCCGTTCTGCCGGCGATGGCCCTCGAGTTCGGCGCGGGAGCGTCACTGGTTCAGCTGACGATCACGACGTTTCTCGTCGGAGTGTGCGTCGGTCAGCTGGTCTTCGGACCGCTCTCCGATCGGATCGGGCGGAAGATCCCGATCGTTCTCGGCCTCGCGCTGTTCCTCGTGGCGGTCGCGTCATCGATACCGCTGAACGCCCTGCCCCTCGTGCTCGCCGCACGCGTGATGCAAGGCATCGGCGCCGGGGCGGGCATGGTGGTCAGCCGAGCCGTCATCGCCGACCTGACATCCCCATCGAACGCGGCTCGATCCTTCAGCGTCTTCATGCTCATCGTCGGACTGGCACCGATCGTGACACCCCTGATAGGAAGCGCGCTCGGTCCGGTCACAGGCTGGCGAGGCGTCTCTGCGGCGACGTTCTGCTTCGGGACGGTCGCGCTCACCGCTTCCGCGATGTTCATTCCCCGCCGCGCCACGGTTCCGCGCAGTCCTCATCCGACCACGGCGTCGCAGACGCTGTTGATCCACCGGCTGCCGAGGTTGAACAGGCGGTTCCTCGGCTTCGCTGGGAGCTATGCGTTCGGCTACGCCGCGATCATCGCGATCGGCGCCTCCCTCCCGTTCGTCTATCAGAAGCGTCTCGGCATGAGCGAGATGGACTACGGACTCCTGATCGCCATGAACGCCACGGGCATGCTTCTGGCGGGTCTCGTGAGCGCTTTGATCGTTCGAAGGTTCGGTCCGATTCGGATCGCCCGCGCCGGCCTGCTCACGTTCCTGGGCACGTCTGGCGCCACCGCGACGGTCGTCTTCGGCGATCTCGATCCGGTCGCGATCGTCCCCCTCATCCTGATCGCCAACATGGCGTTCGGGATCGCCATGGGAAACATCACCGCGCTGACGATCAGCGCTCTTCCGGGACGCGCGGGCACTGCAAGCGCTCTCCAGGGGGCGACGCAGTATCTGGCTGGCGGTCTGGTCGCGCCACTGGTCGGGCTGCTCGGAGCACAGTCGATGGTTCCGTTCGCGATCACCTTTGCCATTGCGGCTGCGGGCTCCTTGGCGGGCCTTCTCCTGGCGACCAGCCGAGGGACGAAGACGTTCGAGGACCTCGGCGGGTGAGACTAATCGCGTGACCGGGCCTCACCTCGGATGAGCGGCCACCACCCGTTCAGCCGACGTTCGCCTCATAGAAGGTGAGGAAGTTCTCGCCGAGCACGCCGGCGACCACATCGTCCGGCACCCCGCGCACCAGCAGCTCGCACGCGACATTGACGAACTCGCCGTAACTGCCAACGCCCTCGGCATACTTGTACCAGGGATAGAACGGGACACAGCCCGGCTTGTCCCATTTCATGCGGCGCACCTTGTGCGTGCCGTCGTGCTGGATGTGCAGGTAGCCGTCGTCGTCCAGGTGCGCGAGCTCGTAGATGATCGGCCGTCCCTTCGGGAAGTCGCTCGCGAAGCTCACCCGATCCGGACCCATCACCCGCAGCAGATGCTCGAGATGCTCACCCACATTCGCGACGGTCGCCTCGCCGTCGTGCGTGAGGTCGAGAGGATAGACGCCGGCCATTCCGCCGCGATCCGCGACGAGCTCAAGTGTGTCGTCGGCGGCGTTGCGCGGGATGGAACAGATGGCGTTCACATTGCAGTGCGAAAAGTAGACGGGCCTCGTGGAGGCGAGAACGGCATCTTGCTGCGTCAACCGACTGGCGTGGGAGAGGTCCACCAGCATCCCGACTCGGTTCATCTCCGCGATCACCTCGCGTCCGAGCAGGCTCAGTCCGCCGTCGCGCGGCTCGAGGCAACCGTCGCCCAGGAAGTTCTTCTTGTTGTACGTGATCTGGCTGGAGGTGACCCCCATCTGCCGGAACAGCTCGACGTTGCCCGGATCGTCCTCGAAAGGACGCCCATTCTGAAGCAGGTAGTAGACGGCGATCCTGCCATCCTCCCGCGCCTGTCGGATCTCGTCCGCGGATCGGACATGCACCAGATCGTTCGAGTAGCTCCGGATGAGACCGTTCCACTTGAGGATCATGTTCATGGCCGCCTGAAGGCCGTCCTCCTCGGCAGCGAGCGTCAGCCCAACCCCGTTGATCCCATTCGCCCGCAGCTCTGCAATCGAATCGTCGAGGCTTCCGCCAGGCCCGGTCGGCCTGATCGCGCCGCAGGTATCGATCACGGTCGAGCTGCCGAGGATCTCGCGTGCCCGAGCCCGCTCATCGTCAGTCGGCCGCCGGGAGAAGAGCTCGGCGGGTGCGACACGGGAAACGCTGGACGTGATCGCCATCGGAATCAACACCTCTTCCACACGGACATGACTCCCCGTCGTCCAACGCCTACGACGACGCAAGACAAGGGGGCACCCATGACCTCTGAGTTCCGGGATCTACCCGGCGCGTCCAAGGTACATCATCATCTATGATGATGCAATCGTCCGACCAGGGCACCCGCCGCTGAGCGCACCTCCATTCGGAGACGCCGTTCGTCTTCGAATGCGGGTCAGACCAAGCTAGACAGCCGGCCCTCAGACGGGGCATTGCCACCCGTCAGCCGCGCAACACCGACGACACAATCAGCGAAACAGCAAGCACGAGAGAGAGAAGATGTCACCTATGGCGACCAGAAATTCCTGCGTTCCGAGAGACGGTTCCTCGCTCGCCACTCCGGTGCTCGCGAGATTTCTCGCCGTTCGTCGTCCCAGAACCCGATGCCAACCATGACACCGGAGATGACATTCCTTACAACAGCCGGAGCCACAGTCGTCGACATCGCCGAACCGCCGGTTCAGACCTCACCGCCCCGAAGCCGTCGGCGCCCCGGGGCTTCGTGATGCCGGCGTCGGCGGCCCGCACCAGCGCTCGGGACATCATCACCGTCGCGAGTCCGCAATGCCGCTGCATGGGGTGGATCCAGGTGAGCAGCTCGCTCACGCCACCCGCGAAGGCCCGCCGAGGTCGCTGCGCAGTGCTCCACCGCTCTGAGAACGCGCATCCCGTTCCATGGGATCGGACCGGTCCGGATCCCTATGCAGAAGCGTCCCGACACCGGCGTCACCGGGGGCCGACACCACCACGGTTTCGTTCCGCAGACGGTCCGTCGTCGTGCGTTCGACGAGAACGGCGATGTAGTCGCGGATCCGACTTCCGCTCAGACGGGCCCGCTCCTCCCCCACGATCGCCTCAATCCGTCCGCGGGAGACCGTGGGAAAACGCTCCGCGATACGGTCGAGCACCTTCGCCATAGCCGCATCTTCGTTGCGTTCGCTCATGGGGAGATTCTCCGTCAGCGGGTCGCTCAGGCCAATGCCCGGCGACGCACTTGCAGCGTCCTTGCAGCGATTGCCGGCCGCCCACCGCGTTCGGACGGATCCGGTTCGGGCCCGGGGAAGGGCCTTGGGACGGGAGGCGCCCACCGGGATATCGAAATGGCGATATTTCTCTACGCCGCGACAACGCTTGGTGGGGAGGGACGCCGGGTATCGGCGTCCCTCCCCCTCCGCGCATGGTCTGGCGTTCCGGTTGTGACGGCCGGAGCCGACGTCACCGACCGAGCTGCGGGTCGGTGGTGAGCGTCTTCACCTTCTCCAGCCGCCCGGCGACCGTGCGGACGAGCTTCGGGTCGGCGTCCGATGTGACCGTCAGGTCGTACCATCCGCCGTTCGTGGAGACGACCACGGTCGTGGCCTGCCCGGCCTGCAGGTGCAGCGACTGCGAGCCCGCGTAGGCGTCGGCGAGGGTCAGCGCGGCCGCGCGGGATCCCGCGTTCTCGATCCGGATCCGGGCGTGCGCCGCCTCGCCGTCACCCGCGACGGACACCCGGATGTCGGCGGCCGCAGTCGTGCCCGCGTACCGCCGGTACCAACCCGCCGGGCCGTGGAACTGCACGTCGTACTCGGCCCCGAGCGTCCAGGAAGCGTCGAGCGAGGCTCCGGCGCCGATCGTGTACGAATACGGAGCCGCGGACAGCAGGTTCGAGCGGACCTGCACGTGGGCGCCGAGCGAACCCTGGTTCGCCCATTGCGCGGTCAAGGTGCCGGCCGCGAGCGAGACGGTGGCGTCGAGCGCGTAGCCCAGCCGTCGGGATGGACGCGTCCCGGGATCCTGCGTCGGCATGGTGTTCTCGGCGGGAGGCTGCGGGTAGTAGTTGGGGTGCTTCACCGCCCCCGCCACGTCCTGAGCCGGCGGCCGGTACTGCGCGGTCGCGGGCATCGAGGGAACCGTGCCGCCGGTCGACGAGAAGTCGAACGCGCTCGTGAGATCGCCGGAGACGGCGCGCCGCCACTGCGAGATGTTGGGCGAGGCCACACCGAAGCGGTTCTCCAGGAACCGCACGATCGACGAGTGGTCGAAGGTCTCCGAGCAGACCCAGCCGCCCATGCTCCACGGCGAGGCCACGATCATCGGCACGCGCACGCCGAGGCCGTAGTGACCGGAGACGTCACCCTTCGCGCGCGAGTAGGTCGGCCGCCCGTCGTACCACTCGCCGTCGGTCGACACGGTCGAGGCGCCGGGGATCTTCGGGGTGTTCGGGTGCGGCGGCACGACGTGGTCGAACAGTCCGTCGTTCTCGTCGTACATGAACAGCAGCGCGGTCTTGCTCCACACGTCGGGGTTCGAGGTGAGGATGTCGAGGATGTTCGCCGCGTACCAGGCGCCGTAGTTCGGCGGCCAGTTCGCGTGCTCGGTGTAGGCCTCGGGCGCGACGATGTACGACACCTGCGGCAGCGTGCCGTTCGTGACGTCCTGCCGGAAGATGCGGAACAGGTCGTCGCCGTGCAGCGCGTCGGTGCCCGTGCGGGCCTTGTCGTAGAGCGGGCTGCCCGGTGTCGCGTTCTGGTACTGGTGGAAGTACAGCAGTGCCGTGTCACCGTAGTTGCCGATGTACGGGTTGCTCCCCCAGCCCCAGTTCGGGCCGACCAGCCCGGGGTCGCCGACGTCCTGGTAGACCTTCCAGCTGACGCCGGCCTTCTCCAGCTCCTCGGGGTAGGTGCTCCAGTCGTAGCCCTTCTCGGCGTTCCACAGGTCGGGGCCGCCGCCCGCGTAGTCGTTGCCGGTGTAGCCGGTGAACATGTAGTACCGGTTGGGATCGGTCGGGCCGAGCACCGAGCAGTGGTACTGGTCGCAGATCGTGAACGCGTTCGCGAGCGCACGGTGGAACGGGATGTCGTCCTTCTGGTAGAACGACATCGTCGCGTCGCCCTTCGCGGGAAGCCACTTGTCGTACCTGCCGCCGTTGAACGCGGTGTGCGTCGCGCCCCAGTTGTGGTCGAGGTCCTCGAGGAACTGCATGCCGAGGTTGGGCGCGGTCGGATGGAACGGCAGGACGTCCCGGCTGCCGTCGTTCTGATGCCAGACGCTCGCACCCGACGGCAGGATCGCGGGGTGCGGGTCGGCGAACCCGCGCACGCCGTTCATCGTGCCGAAGTACGTGTCGAACGCACGATTCTCCTGCATGAACACGACGACGTGCTCGATGTCCTTGATCGTTCCCGTGGCTCGATTCGCAGGGATCGTCGCCGCGCGGGCGATGCTCTCGCCGAGCAGTTGCGAGGTCGCGGCTGCGGCGATGGCCGCGGCCGAGGCGGTCATGAAGTGTCGACGGTTCAGTTTCGGCATTCCTGCTCCTTGCACGGTGGGGTACGTCGGTAAGGAAGACTGCCAAGCGGAGGTGACATCAGGGTGGCGGGAACCGAAACTCGGACTGAATCGCCTCGGTCGCGTTGCTTCTGGCCACACGACGCGGCTGGAGGAGCTCATGGTGGACCTGTTGCACGCCTGTTGCCAAGCCGATGCGCCCAGGCTGCTCGCCGACCTGGTCAGGCGTCGCAACGCCCGAGCGGGAGGACGTCCCATGCGGCGAAGATGGCACGGCAGCTCCGGCCGAGTGAGATCGACGCGCTTGTGGAGAGGCATGGGCCACTCGCAGCGTCGCGACCGCGGCGCCGGCGTGCCGATTCGGCCCAGAGCTGGCGATAATAGGTAGCCGCGATCTACTGGTCCAGAAGGATGTGCCCGACCTTCTCGAGCGCATCGGGAACAAGGGCGAAGTACGCCCATGTCCCACGCTTCGAGCGAGTCAGGAATCCGGCCTCGGTAAGGATCTTCAAGTGATGGGACACCGTCGGCTGAGACAGTCCGATCGGGTCGGTGAGGTCGCACACGCACGCCTCCTGACCCTCGCTGGAGGCGACGATCGACAGCAGCCGCAGTCGGGCCGGGTCCGCGAGCGCCTTGAGTGTCGCGGCGAGCTCCGCGGCGTCCGACCGACCGAGAGGCTCCTTGACGAGCGGCGCGCAGCACGACCCACCCCTTGTGGTGACGTCGGTGACCTCGAGCATCGTGACCATGCATCGATAATAGTCGATATTGACAAGCGTCGATAGATGGCGAAGACTGAACATCGACGTTCATCGATATAGCTCTGGAGGCTTTCGTGACCCTGCTCGATCTCGCTCCCCGTTCGGTTGCGGATGACAAGCTCGCCGCGCTGCCGGTCATCGTCATCGGCGCTGGCCCGGTCGGGTTGGCCGCCGCAGCGAACCTCGTCGAACGCGGCATCGACTTCACCATCCTCGAGGCCGGCACCAAGGTGGCATCCTCGATCCGGCTTTGGGGTCACACCCGATTCTTCTCCCCGTGGCGGCACCTCATCGACCCGGCGTCGCGCCGGCTTCTGGAAGCATCCGGCTGGTCATTGGCCGCCGCCGAGGGTCGTGCGCTGACCGGGCAAGAGCTCGTCGACGACTACCTGGCGCCGCTGGCGGAGCTGCCGGAGATCGGGCCCCGGATCCGCTACTCGACGAAGGCGCTGGCGGTAACCAGGGTGGGCATGGACCGCACCCGCACCCCCGGCCGAGCCGCAGCACCGTTCCTGATCCGTGTCCGGCACGCGGACGGCCGCGTCGAGGAGATCACGGGACGCGCGGTGATCGACGCGTCCGGTACCTACACGACCCCGAATCCGCTGAGCTCGTCCGGTCTCAGCCCGCTGGGCGCCGACCAGGTCAGTGACCACATCGTCCATGCGCTGCCTGACGTTCTCGGCGCCGACCGCGTCCGGTTCGCGGGCAAGCACACCGCGGTCGTCGGTGCCGGGCACTCTGCGGCGAACACGCTCATCGGGCTTGGGAAGCTCACCCGCGAGGAGCCCGGCACGCGGGTGACCTGGCTGATCCGCAACCCGTCCGCGATCCGGGTGTCCTCATCCGCGGATGACGAGCTGCCCGAGCGCGCGAAGCTCGGCACCCGCCTCGGGCGACTCGTCAGTGCCGGGATCGTGGATGTCGTCGACTCGTTCCAGATCGGCCGCCTCGAGCCGGCTGGCGGCGGGATCCGTGTGGTCGGCACCCGACGAGGTGAGCCTGCCGTCGTCGACGCGGACCTCGTGGTCGCGGCGACCGGGTTCCGGCCCGACTTGGACATGCTGCGTGAGATCCGGCTCGAGCTGGACGACATCGTCGAAGCTCCGAAGCGCCTTGCGCCGCTGATCGACCCGAACCTGCACTCGTGCGGCACGGTCTCCCCGCACGGGTTCCAGGAGCTGAAGCACCCGGAGCAGGGGTTCTTCATCGTCGGGATGAAGTCGTACGGCCGCGCCCCCACGTTCTTGCTCACCACCGGCTACGAGCAGGTCCGGTCCGTGACCGCGTGGCTGGATGGCGACCTGAGCGCTGCATCCCGGGTGCAGCTCGTCCTCCCGGCAACCGGAGTCTGCTCCACCGGGGACAGCAGCGGCGGGTCCTGCTGTTCGTGACATGCATCCGTCCGATGGCGGCGGCTGATCGACTCGCGGTGGAGGCGATCTTCGTTGCCCGCATCGCCGCGGGGGAAGCCACACAACGTCGGCGTCGTCGACCGCGACCAGTCGCTGGGCGGGGATGAGATCGAGCACTCGGTCTACATTCCCCCCCGACCACCACGGCGAGGGTGTCGGCACCTCCTGCTGGCCGCGTTCATCGAGGCCGCGGATCCGGCCGGGTTCTGGAGCATTCAATCGAGCATCTTCCCCGAGAACACGGCGAGCCTGCGCCTGCACGACCTGCCGTGTTCCGGGTCTTCGGCAGGCGGGAACTCAAGCGAAGTCGCGGCTCGGCCTGCACGCCGGCGCCTGGCGGCACGCCGTGCTCGTCGAACGCCGCTCGTCCGTCAACGGCACCGACTGACCCAACGGGCGAGCCGGGCGTCACGCGAGGGCGAGGAGGCGGGGCGAGAAGTGCTCGACGCGAGCGGCGAGGTCGGCGAACGCGGCTTCGAACGCAGCATCCGTGCCCACGATCACCGGGTCCGGGACTGACCAGTGCACGGTCCCGGCCCGGTATTCCTCGTGTGCTCGGTCGCACACCGTGATCACGAAGTCCGTCTCGGTGACGACGTCCTCGACCAGCTGCGGCACCGCACCGGTCAGATCCAGACCATGACGAGCCGCCGCGGCGATCGCGCCCGAGGCGACCTTGGCGGCGGGGTGCGTGCCGGCGGACTCTGCCGGGACAGGGCTGAGCCCTGTCCACAGTGCGCGGGCGAGTTGGGAGCGGGCGGAATTGTGGGAGCACACGAACACGACCCGCTCCGCACCAGCCGCGGCGGTGAACCCCAGCTCGGGCAGTGCTGACGGAATCAGACGCACATAGCTGCGCCGACGGTCGCCTTCGGACCGGGTCCGCGCGATGATCCCCTCACGTTCGAGTACCCCCAAGTGGTGTGCGACCAGGTTGGAGGGCAGCCCGAGTTCTTCGCGCAGCTCGGTCGGCGTGAGGTCCCCGTAGGTGAGCATGTCGAGCATCCGGAGACGTGCGGGATCGGCCAGCGCGGCATGCTTCCGCGCCCGATCCTCCACCGACGGAATTCCCTCAACGTTCATCGCCTCAATCTTGACTGAGCTATAGTCGGTTCGTCAAGATGGACACGCAAACCCGCCAGGAGAGGACCCGACTATGACTGAGAAGCCGACTGTTCTGTTCGTCTGCGTGCACAACGCCGGCCGGTCACAGATGGCCGCCGGCTATCTGCAGCACCTCGCCGGGGACCGCATCGAGGTGCTCTCCGCCGGGTCGGCGCCGAAGGATCAGATCAACCCGATCGCCGTCGCTGCGATGGCCGAAGAGGGCATCGACATCGCCGGCAACACCCCGAAGCTGCTCACCACCGAGGCTGTGCGGGAGGCGGACGCGGTGATCACCATGGGCTGCGGGGATGCCTGCCCGATCTTTCCCGGGAAGCGGTACGAGGACTGGGTACTCGACGACCCGGCAGGGCAGGACACCGCCACCGTGCGGCGCATCCGAGACGAGATCCGCGCCCGCGTCGAGACCCTGATCGGCGAGCTGCTTCCTGCTGGCGGTGCGGCATGAACGCCGGACCCTGGCCGCACGGCCAGGATGGCCTCTCCTCTGCCGACGCGGTGCTCCGCCGCGCCGCGGAACGCCTCGCCCACCAGTTCACCGGGCTGGTGGGTGAGGAGACTGTGGAGCGGGTTGTCTTCGAGTCGTACACGGCACTCGCCCGCACCGCGACCGTGACCGCGCACCTTCCGGCGATGGCAGAGAAGTTCGCCCGCGACCGGCTCACCGCTCTCGCCCAGTCCCGCGGGCTGGTGGACAAGCCGGTGCCGGAGATCCTGTACGTCTGCGTGCAGAACTCGGGCCGATCCCAGATGGCCGCCGCGATCACCCGACAACTCGCCGGCGACACGGTGCATGTGCGCTCCGCCGGCTCCCAGCCCGCGGCGGGCCTGCTGCCCGGGGTGCTGACCGTGCTCGAGGAAGCCGGCATTGACCTCGGTGAGGAGTTCCCGAAACCGCTCACCGACGACGTCGTTCGCGCCGCGGACGCGGTTATCACAATGGGGTGCGGGGATGCGTGCCCGATCTACCCCGGGAAGCGGTACCTCGACTGGCAGCTCGCCGACCCCGCCGACCTCGACATGGAAGGCATCCGTGCCGTGCGCGACGAGATCCAGGCCCACGTCGAGCACCTCCTCGCCGAACTGCACGCTCACCCTGCCGGGACCGCCACATGACCTCGGGCATTGCGCGGCGCGCGCTCGCGGAGTTCCTCGGCACCGGCCTGCTGGTCACGGTCGTGGTCGGGTCCGGGATCGCCGCGCAGCGACTCTCCGCGGACACGGGCCTGCGGTTGCTGGAGAACTCGATCGCGACCGCCTTCGGACTCGGGGTGCTGATTCTGTTGCTCGGCCCGGTCTCCGGCGCGCACTTCAACCCGGTCGTCTCCGCGATGAACGCGATCCTCGGCCGCCGCGACCGCACCGGCCTCGCCGGTCTGGACCTTCTGGTCTTCATCGTCGCGCAGATACTCGGCGCCATCTGCGGAGCGGTGCTGGCCAACGCGATGTTCCAGCTCCCGACCGCGATCTCCACCACCAACCGGGCCACCCCTGGCACGCTACTCGGCGAGGTCGTCGCTACCGCCGGCCTCGTGCTCCTGATCGCCGGGCTGAGCCGGGCGCGGGCGACGCTCCCACAGATCGCGGCCGCAGTCGGCGCCTACATCGGGTCGGCATACTGGTTCACCTCGTCGACGTCGTTCGCGAACCCGGCCGTCACCATCGGGCGCATCTTCACCGACACCTTCGCCGGCATCGCCCCCGCCTCCATGCTCCCCTACCTGGCTGCGCAGCTCGTCGGCGCCGCAGTCGGGATCGGACTCATCCTCTTGCTGTTCCCTCCACCGCCGACCGTCGCGGATGCCCAGGCGACGGTTGTTCCCTCCGACTTGGAAGAAGCATCCTGACGACCCATATCGCCGTGATCGGCGGTAGCGAAGCGGGGATCTCCGCGGCGCTCCGCGCCCGCGAACTCGAGCCCACCGTCGACGTGACCGTCGTTGTCGCCGACGCCTACCCGAGCTTCTCCATCTGCGGCATCCCGTACTACTTCATCGGTGAGGTCGCTCCGTGGCAGTCCCTCGCCCACCGCACCCACGTCGGCCTCGAAGCCGCCGGCATGACCGCGAGATCATCGCCACAAACACCATCGACCCCACCCGGGCATACTGGCGCAACACACAACGAGAGCCCGGCCGATGGCCGGGCTCTCGTTCGTGACATATGTCGTGACTCATCAGGGACCTATGTCCCAACTCATCACACGGTGGACCTGAGGGGACTCGAACCCCTGACCCCCTGCATGCCATGCAGGTGCGCTACCAGCTGCGCCACAGGCCCATCTGCTGTTCGCGGCTTCCCGCGACAACTCATTCAGCTTACAACATGGATCTCAGCGGATGCGAATCGACGCCGCGATCCCGACCTCCGGGCGTGTCCGCATCGCAAGGACTCCGGCTCACTCCGCCCCCGCCCCGGCCGCGAGCGCGCTGAACCCGTCGCGGATCGCGGCGACGAGCTGACGGACCGCGGTCGACGGGCGTCGCGACGCCCCTTCGGCCGTCGTCGCGACGAGGATCGACCGCACGAACGACGGGTCGTCGATCGGCCGCAGCACGATGCCGGGATGCGCTCCCCCGGTCGCGAGCGCCGGGACCAGCCCCACCACCATCCGCGCGGCGATCATGCCCAGCATGACCTGGAAGTCGTCGGTGCGGATCGCAACGTCCAGGGTGTGCCCCTCGGCGGCGAACGCGTCGATGACGATCGTGTCCATCGGATCGTCCGCCGCCGCGGCGAACAGCCAGCGCTCGTTCCACAGCGACAGCAGGGCGGCGACGTCCACCGAGGCCCGCGACGCCAGCGGATGCCCGGTCGGCAACGCCAGCATGAGCGGATCCCGGTGTACTTCGACCGTCGCGACATGCGGCCGGAACGGCAGCTCGTACCCCGGAACCGTGTAGATCAGTGCCGCATCCAGCGCGCCCCGGTTGATCCGCTCGACGAGCGACGGCCCCTCCTCCAGCACCGCGTCGACCTCGATCCCGAGATCGTTGACCCGCGACACCACGGAGGGCAGGATCTTCGCGGCCGCCGTCGGGAACGTCCCGAAGCGCAGCCGCACCCTCCCCATCGACGTCAGCTCCCTCGCGTCCCGGATCGCCCGCTCGCTCAGCGTCAGGATCTCCTGCGCCCGCTCCAGCAGCAGCATCCCGACCGGCGTGAGCCTGCTGCCCCGCGGAGAACGGATCAGCACCGGCGACCCCACGAGCCGCTCGAGGTTCTTGAGGTGGTAGTCGACGGTCGGCTGCCCCCACCCGAGCCGGCGCGCGGCGGCAGTGACCGACCCTTCGGCGTGCACCGCCCGGAGCGCTTCGAGCTGTCGCAGATCGACCACTTACACCAACCTCCTATGTCATTACACACCCTGACTTCGCCGTCAGTCACATACAGAATATGTGGGCTGGGCGAACTTCGGGGGATTCCTCCCCCGGCGGACAGGTCTCACCATGGAAGAATGCTCTCCGAGTCCGCCACCGTCGCCCCGTCCTCGTCCGGCCCCTCCCCGGACCTGCGGCACTGGGAGACGCCGTACGCGGACGCGCTCGACCGGCACGCGGGACGTGCGCCGATCCAGCTGATGGTCCCGGGCCACGGTGGTGACGGCCGCGGCCTCAGCGCCCGGCTCGCCGACTTCCTCGGGGAGCGCCCGCTGCAGCTCGACGTCCCGATGCTGCTGGACGGGATCGACCTCGGCGAGGACTCCCCGCTCGCGCAGGCGCTCGACCTGGCCGCCGACGCCTGGGGAGCCCGCCGCACCTGGTTCCTCACCGGCGGCGCCTCGCAAGCCAACCGGATCGCCGCGCTCGCCGTGCGCGGGCTCGGATCCGGCATCCTCTCCCAGCGCAGCGCCCACTCCAGCTTCAGCGACGGCGTCCTCACCGCGGGGCTCACCCCGTCCTTCGTGCTGCCCTCCGTCGACTCGCGGCACGGCATCGCGCACGGCGTCTCCCCGGCCGCGCTGGACGCGGCGCTGATCGCCGCGGCGCACGACGGGCACGCGGCGAGCGCCGTGTACGTCGTCTCCCCCAGCTACTTCGGGTCCGTCGCGGATGTCGCCGGTCTCGCCGAGGTGGCGCACGCGCACGGCGCCCCTCTCATCGTGGACGGCGCCTGGGGGCCGCACTTCGGGTTCCACCCGGACCTGCCCGAGTCGCCCGCGCGGCTCGGCGCCGACCTCGTCGTCTCGAGCACGCACAAGCTCGCCGGATCCCTCACCCAGTCGGCGATGCTGCACCTCGGGCACGGCCCGTTCGCCGACCGGCTGGAACCTCTCATCGAGCGCGCGGTCGCGCTCACCGCGTCGACGTCGTCGTCCGCCCTGCTGCAGGCCTCGCTGGACATCGCGCGCCACTCCCTCGTCACGGGCGAGGAGCTGATCGGCCGGTCGATCGCCGCCGCGGAGTCCTTCCGCGCGGCTCTGCGCGACGACCCGCGCTTCGCCGTCCTCAGCGACGACTTCGGCGCATTCGACGACATCGTCGCGACCGACCCGCTGCGCGTCCCCATCGACGTCTCGGCCACGGGCGTGAGCGGGCACTGGCTGCGCCAGCGCCTCATCGACCAGGACGGCATCTTCTTCGAGATGTCGACGGCGACCTCGCTCGTCGCCCTCATCGGCGCGGGCTCCGTTCCGGACCTGGCCGCCGCGCACCGCGCGCTCGTCGCGGCCGTCGACTCCGTCGAGGCCCACGCCGAGCGCACCACGGGCGACGCCGCGGCCTTCCCGGCCCTGCCGCCGTCCGGACCGCTGCGGGTGCTCCCGCGCGACGCGTTCTTCTCCGAGACGGAGCTCGTCCCGGCCGCCGAGGCCGTCGGGCGCATCTCCGCGGACACCCTCGCCGCCTATCCTCCGGGGATCCCGAACGTCATCCCCGGAGAGGAGATCACGGCGCAGACCGTCGCCTTCCTCCAGGCGGTCGCCGCCTCCCCCAGCGGATACGTGCGAGGCGCGGCCGACCCCCAGGTCGCGTCCTTCCGGGTGACGAAAGAAGACTGAAACGCATCCCGCGGCGCACCGCGTCGCGGGTCGACCCCCACCATTCGAAGGAGACTGGTATGCCCACCATCGCCCAGCAGCTGCTGCGCCGGAAGCCGACGACCCCCGTCGGCGCCGGCGAGGTGCACCTCAAACGGAGCATCGGGCTCTTCTCGCTGACCATGATCGGTGTCGGCGGCACCCTCGGCACCGGGATCTTCTTCATCCTGTCGCAGGCCGTGCCCGTCGCCGGCCCGGCCGTCATCTGGTCGTTCGTGATCGGCGGGATCGTCGCCGGCCTCACCGCCCTCTGCTACGCCGAGATGGCGGGCGCCGTCCCGGTCTCCGGATCCACGTACTCCTACGCCTACGCGACGCTCGGCGAAGGCACCGCGATGGCGGTGGGCGCCTGCCTGCTGCTGGAGTACGGCGTCTCGACCGCCGCGGTCGCGGTCGGCTGGTCGCAGTACGTCAACCAACTGCTGCAGAACCTGTTCGGCTGGCAGCTGCCGGTGCAGCTCTCCCAGGCGCCCGAGCAGGGCGGCATCGTGAACGTGCCGGCCGTCATCGTCATCGTGCTGTGCGGCCTGCTCCTGATGCGCGGCGCCCGCGAATCCACGCTGGTCAACAGCATCATGGTGGTCGTCAAGATCTCGGTCGTGCTGTTCTTCTGCGCCGTCGCTTTCACAGGCTGGAATGCGGACCACTTCCACAACTTCGCCCCGGCGGGTTTCGCCGGCATCGTCGGCGGCGCCGGCATCATCTTCTTCTCGTTCGTCGGGCTGGACGCCGTCTCCACCGCGGGCGACGAGGCGAAGAACCCGAAGCGCAACCTGCCGCTGGCGATCATCTTCGCCCTCGGCATCATCATCACGCTGTACGTGCTCACCTGCCTCGCCGCCCTCGGCGCTCAGGCTCCCGCGAAGTTCGAGAACCAGGACGCGGGTCTGGCCGCGATCCTGCAGAACATCATCGGATCCACCTGGCCCGGCACGGTCGTGGCGATCGGCGCCATCATCTCCATCTTCTCGGTCACCCTGGTCTGCCTGTACGGCCAGACCCGGATCCTGTTCGCGATGTCGCGTGACGGCATGATCCCGCCGGTGTTCGCGAAGGTCGACCCGCGCACGCTCTCCCCGGTGCGCAATACGGTCATCGTGATGATCGCCACGAGCATCCTCGCCGCGGTGATCCCGATCAACTTCCTCGCCGAGATGACCAGCATCGGCACGCTCGTGGCCTTCCTCGTGGTCTCGGTCGGCGTGATCATCCTGCGCGTGCGCGAGCCCGAGCTGGAACGCGGCTTCCGCCTCCCGCTCGGCTGGACCATCCCGATCCTGTCGATCATCGGCTGCATCGCGATCATCACCCAGCTGCGCGTCATCACGATCGTGGTGTTCCTGATCTGGGCCGCCGTGTTCCTCGTCTTCTACTGGTTCTACGGACGCAAGCACTCGGCGCTCGAGGTCGGCCGCCCCGTCGCCGACGCCGAGGCCCCCTACACGACGAACGTCGCGCAGCCCAGCACCGAGGCGGTGCGCCAGGCAGGCGCCGAACGCCGCAAGGCGGGTCTGCGATGACCCTGGTCGTCGGCGTCGATCCCGGGCACCGCTCGGCCTCGGCGCTGAACCTCGCGGCGATGCTGGCCCGCTCGGCGGACACCGATCTCGTCGTGGCGGCGGTCGTCCCCCGCACGTGGCACCTCTCGGTGGGCTCCGCCGACGCGGAATGGCGGCAGCACACGCGCGCGACGGCCGACGCCGCTCTCGACCATGCCGCCGCTGTGCTGGGCGACGCGGTTCCGGCCCGGTACCTCGTGCACGAGGCGGCGTCCGTCCGCCGCGGCCTGCTCGAGCTCGCCGAGGAGCACGCGGCGGATCTCGTCGTCGTCGGATCCTCGGTGACCGCTCCCACCGGCCGCATCGCGCTCGGATCCGAGACCGACGGCCTGCTGCACGTCTCCCCGGTCCCCGTGGCCATCGCGCCGCGCGGGTTCCGGGCCCCCGAAGCGTCGCGCGTCGGCCGGGTCACGGCGGCCTACCACGGCACGGACACCTCGGCCGATCTCGTGCACGGCGCGGCCGACGTCGCGGGCCGGGTCGGAGCTGCACTGCGGATCGCGTCGTTCGCGGTGGTGCCGCCGGTCTCCGGCGCCGCCGGCACGGGCTTGGACATCGAGCAGAGCATCGCGGACAGCTGGGCCGCCGACGTGCAGCGGCACGCCGCGCAGCTGCTGTCCGAGGTCTCCGCGCTCGCGGATCCACCGACTCTGGAGGGCACCGTGATCGGGAGGGGCGACGACTGGGAGGGCGCGATCGCGGATGTGCCCTGGGAGCAGGATGAGGTGCTGGTGGTGGGATCGAGCAGCCTCGGGCCGCTCGCCCGCGTGTTCCTCGGCTCGCACGCGACCAAGGTGGTGCGGAATTCCCCCGTCCCCGTGGTCGTCGTGCCCCGCGGCGCGCTCGAGCACGACCACCGCTGAATCGGATCCGCCTGGCCCGTACGGAAGGACCTGACGTGTCGCACCCCCTCCTCGAACTCCTCCCCGACGGCACGAGCGTCGACGACGACGGCGTCCTGCGGATCGCGGGCTGCCGCGCCGACGACCTGGCCCGGGAGTTCGATACGCCGGCGATCATCGTCGACGAGGCCGCTCTGCGCGCTCGCGCTCGGGAGTACCGCACCGCGCTGACGTCGCGATGGCCGAACGCCCGCGCGGTGTTCGCATCGAAGGCGTTCCCGGCGACGGCCGTGCAGCGCGTCATGGTGGAGGAGGGCCTGGGGCTCGATGTCGCGGGCGGCGGCGAGATCCTCAGCGCCCTGCGCGCCGGTGTCGATCCGGCCCTGCTGGTCATGCACGGCAACGCCAAGACGACCGAGGAGCTGCGCATCGCCGTGGACGCGGGAGTCGGCCTGGTGGTCGTCGACAACGGCGACGACGTCGACCGGCTGGAGCAGCTGGTGCCCGCAGGACGCGCACAGGGCGTGCTCGTCCGCGTGATCCCGGAGGTCGAGTCGTCCACCCATCCGCACGTGCAGACCGGGCAGGTGGGCTCGAAGTTCGGGCTCACCGCCCCTGCCGCGAAGGCCCTCATCGCCCGGATCGAGGCGAGCCCGCGGCTGGACATGCGCGGCGTGCACGCGCACGTCGGATCGCAGATCATGGATCCGGCCGAGCTCGCCGCCGCCGTCGCGCCGCTCGCGGCTCTCGGCACGTTCGGGGTCTACGACCTCGGCGGCGGCCTCGGCGCCCGCTACACCTACGACGAGCACCCCGCCTCGGTCGACGAGTACGTCGACGCGCTGCTCACGGCGGCCCGGGAGCACCTCCCGGCGGACGCCGAACTCATCATCGAGCCGGGCCGGAGCATGGTGAACGCCTCCGCGATGACCCTGTACACCGTCACGACCGTGAAACGGGACGCGAGGACGTTCGTGGCGGTCGACGGCGGAATGGGCGACAACCTCGAGGTGGCGCTGTTCCAGCAGCGCTACGAGGCGGCGCTCGCGGGTCGCATGCACGAGGACCCCGCCGAGGACGTGGTCGTCGTCGGCCGGCACTGCGAGTCCGGTGACGTGCTCATCGACCCGCTGCAGATCCCGGCCGCGAGGGTCGGCGACCTTCTCGTCGTGCCGGCCACGGGCGCCTACACGCACACCATGGCCAACAACTACAACGGCTACCGCCGCCCGCCGGTCGTGTTCGTCCGCGACGGCGCGGCCCGGGCCGTGATCCGCCGCGAGACCTGGGACGATCTGTTCGCCCGAGAGATGTGACCGGCGCCGCGCTCGCTCTTCCGGGTCAGTCCTTGTCTGCGGGCGCCGTGCCGAGCGGCGCCGGCTCGGCGATCGGGACGACGGGGCAGTCCTTCCAGAGGCGCTCGAGGCCGTAGTAGACCCGCTCCTCCTCGTGGAACACGTGCACGATGAGGTCGCCGAAGTCCAGCAGCACCCAGCGGGCCTCGCTGCGGCCCTCGCGTCGCACGCGCTTGTGCCCCGCCTCGACCAGCTTGTCCTCGACCTCGTCGGCGATCGCGGCGACGTTGCGCTCGCTGTTGCCGGTGACGAGCAGGAAGATGTCGACCAGCGGGAGCGGCTCCGACACGTTCAGCGCCAGCAGGTCCTCTCCGCCCTTCGAACGGGCCGCGTCGGCGGCGATCTGCATCATCTCGACGGCGGAGACGGGCGACTGCATCAAGAGAAGGCTCCTGTGGTGATGGCGACGATGAGAGCGCCGACCAGGGCGACGGCGAGGGCGCCGGCAGTGATGGTCAGCGCGAGCATGAGCTTGTTGCCCTTCTCGGGCTCCGGCGGGCGGATGACCTCGCCGGCGGGCTTGATGGTGCCGATCGCGGCGCTGGCCGCGATCGGGGTGGGCGAGGACGCGGGGGCGAGCTCGCCGTCGACGAGGATCGCGTCGATCTCCTTGCCGTCGGCGACGCCGTCGGCGTGTCCGCGCGACCCCAGGCCGGCCGGCAGGTCGTAGCTGCCGGTCACCAGGACCTCGCCGGTCGAGGCCACGGGCCCGGACAGGGAGAGACCGGCCGGCGCCTGCTGGAAGATCAGGGCGTTCGGGGCCGCGTGGTGCGAGCCCGTCGAGTCGCTGACCAGGAGCTGGTCGAACGAGCCGGGGGCGGGGTCGACGGCCTGATCCGCGAGCACGCGCTGACCGAAGCCGGGGTTCACCGTCGACTCCCCCGTCAGCGGGCGCGGCGCCTCCGCCTGCGGGCGCGGCGCGTCGGCCTGCGGGCGCGGCGCGTCGGCCTGCTGCAGAAGGGCCTCGAGCGGCGTCGGCCCCGTGGGCGCGGACGGCTTCGAGGAGGCTGGAAGCACCGGGGCGACGGGGGCCGCGATGCTCTCGACCATCGGTGCCGGCGGCTCGGGCTTCGCGTCCTGAACGGAGTGGGCCCGGCCGGCGTCCTCCTCGGCCCGCATGAGCGCGGAGGCGGAGACCGGCGCGACGCCCTGCTCGGCGTCGTCGACGCCGTCCTGCTCGTCCGCACCGACCGGGGCGGCCGGCGACGGCTCGGGGGCGCGACGACGGCTCAGGAAGCTCGGACGGGGCACGTCCGTGATCATCGACGGCGTCCCGGTCGTCTCCGCGCGGTCGGGGCGCGGCGGGGCCGTGGGAGCGGCAGCCGGGGCCGACGCGACGGGAGCGGGGAGGATCGGAGGGGAGCCGACGGGCGCGAGGGCCGGGCTCTGCGGAGTCTCGTCCAGCACCGGCACCGAGGCGGTGCGGATCCGCTCCTGCTCGCGCACCTGGCGGCGGGTCAGCGGCTCGTCAGCGGATTCGGGTTCGGGCTCGGGAACGGTCTCGACGACCGGGGCGGCGGGAGCGACGTGGACGGCCGCGTCGGCCTGACGGGAGGCCTCGGCCTCCTCGGGGGTGACGATCGGGGTCGATCCGGTCAGTCGGGCTTCCCGCAACTGCTTGCGAGTCAGCTGCTGATCCGATGTGCTCATGATGACGTGCTCCGATAAAGATGATGCTTCGCGATGTACTGGACCACTCCGTCCGGCACGAGGTACCAGACGGGATCCCCCTCACGGACCCGGGAACGGCAGTCCGTCGACGAGATCGCGAGGGCAGGGACCTCCAGCTGGCTGACGTCATCACTGGGCAAACCGTCCGTGCTCAGCACGTGACCGGGTCGGGATACCGCGACGAAGTGGGCCAGGTCCCACAGTTCATCATGATCCCTCCAGCTGAGAATCTGCGCCACGGCGTCGGCACCGGTGATGAAGAAGAACTCCGCATCGGGCCGTTCCTTCTTCAGATCCCGCAGCGTGTCGATCGTGTACGTCGGTCCGTGGCGGTCGATGTCGACGCGGCTCACGGTGAAGCTCGGGTTCGACGCCGTCGCGATCACCGTCATCAGATAGCGGTGCTCGCTCTCGGACACGCCGCTCTTCTGCCACGGCTGACCGGTCGGCACGAAGATCACCTCATCGAGCCCGAACGAGTGCGCGACTTCGCTCGCGGCGACGAGGTGACCATGATGGATGGGGTCGAACGTCCCGCCCATCACGCCGATCCGCGGCGCCGGAGTCGTCGTCATCAGCTGCGCTCAGTGGCCGTGACCGGCCCCGTGCCCTTCGTGTCCGTGCTCGGCAGCCCAGGCCTCCGCCTTCGCGGCGTGACGGTTGGCGACGTGGCGGTAGGAGAACGCGACCAGCCCGAGCAGGGTGAACACGCCGGCGGCGATCAGGCCGAACGGAAGAGTCTCCAGTGCCACGTTCCCGTGGTTCGCGGGGGCTTCGGCCGCGGCGTGCACGAACTGTGCGACGAGGTTCATCGATACTCCAAGAGTGTGACCAGGGTGGATCTCGGGTCCCCAGTCTAGCCCTCAGGCGCGGGTCTGCCCCGCTCCGCGCGCGAGCCACTTCGTGCTGGTCAGCTCGGCGAGCCCCATCGGCCCCCGCGCGTGCAGCTTCTGGGTCGAGATGCCGACCTCGGCGCCGAAGCCGAACTCGCCGCCGTCGGTGAACCGCGTGGACGCGTTCGCCATCACCACGGCCGAGTCGACCTCGGCCAGGAAGCGCTCGATCCGCAGGGCGTCGGTGCTGATGATCGACTCGGTGTGGCCCGTGCTGTAGCGCCGGATGTGCGCGAGCGCCTCGTCCAGGTCGTCCACGACGCGCATCGCCAGCTCGAGGCCGAGGTACTCGGTCGCCCAGTCCTCCTCGGTCGCGGCGACCGCGGCCGGCACGAGCCGGCGGATGTCCTCGTCTCCGTGGATCGTGACGCCCTGGTCGATGAGCGCGGCCGCGACGTCGGGAACGACCCGCTCGGCGGCCGCACGCAGCACGAGGACGGTCTCCACCGCGTTGCACACGCTCGGGCGCTGCACCTTCGCGTTCACGACGATGTCCCGGGACCAGTCCAGCGGCGCGCTCTCGTCGAGCACGATGTGCACGACGCCGGCGCCGGTCTCGATCACCGGGACCGTCGACTCGGTGACGACCGTCTCGATCAGGGAGGCGCTCCCCCGCGGCACGAGCACGTCGATGAGCCCGCGGGCGTGCATCATGGCCGTCGCGCCGGCGCGGCCGAAGTCGTCGACCGTCTGGATCGCCTCCGGCGTGATCCCGACCGAGGCGAGCGCGTCGCGCATGATGCCGACGAGCACGGTGTTGCTCTCCCGCGCCGCGCTGCCGCCGCGCAGCACGGCCGCATTGCCGGACTGGAGGGCCAGGGCGGCGATGTCGACCGTGACGTTCGGGCGGGCCTCGTAGATCGCGCCGACGACGCCGAACGGCACCCGCACCTGCTCCAGGGCGACGCCGTTGGGCATCCTGTGTCCGCCGACGACCCGGCCGACCGGATCCGGCAGCGCCGCGACGTCACGGACCGCGGCGGCGAGGGCGGCGACGCGCTTCTCGTCGAGCCGCAGACGGTCGAGCAGGGCATCGCCGATGTTCTGCTCCGCCCCGCGGGCGAGGTCGCGTCCGTTGGCGGCGATGACGTCCGCCGCCCGGGCGACGAGGGCGTCGGCGATCGCATGCAGGGCGCTCACCTTGCCGTCGCTGGTCAGCCGCGCGGTGTCCCTGGCGGCCTCCTTGGCGCGCCGCATGCGCGTCTCGGGCGAGTCCTCGACGGTGGAGGCGGGCACGGCGGGGTCGGCGGTGACGGTGGGCATGTCGCCAGTGTATCCACGCCCCGACGCCCCGGGATCGAGGATGACGGATCCACCCCTTCCTGCTCGCTGGTCGCGACACGCCCTCATTCCGGGCCCATGGCGACGATTCGCGGGCAGCGAGCGGAACAGGATCCAGCCCACCACCCACCGTTCCCTGGTCGTGACATGCCCTTATTCCGGGCGCATGGCGACGATTCGCGACCAGCGAGCGGAAGTGGAGAACGGGATCAGAGCGCGGGCTCGAACCAGGTGCCGATCTCGGCGCCGGCGAGCGCCTCCTCCACCCGGTCGGCGTTGGTGACCAGCACGCCGATCCCGGAGGCCGAGGCCAGCCGCGCGGCGGAGACCTTGGTCGCCGCTCCCCCGGTGCCGACGCCGTTCACGACGGTGGAGCCGAACTCCAGCCCGGACAGGTCGGAGCTGGCCGGGATGACGTCGAGCGGCTTCGCCGCCGGGTCGGACGGCGGCCGGGTGTACAGGGAGTCGACATCGCTCAGCAGCACCAGGGCGTCGGCGCCGATCAGCTGCGCGACGAGGGCGCCGAGTCGGTCGTTGTCGCCGAAGCGGATCTCCTGCGTGGCGACGGTGTCGTTCTCGTTCACGATCGGCAGCACGCGCAGGCCCAGCAGCCGCTCCATCGCGCGCTGCGCGTTGCTGCGGGAGGTCGGGTGCTCGAGGTCGCCGGTCGTCAGCAGGACCTGCCCCGCGACGATCCCGTGCGGGCGCAGCGCCTCCTGGTACCGGTAGATCAGCACGTTCTGGCCGACCGCGGCCGCGGCCTGCTGGGTCGCGAGGTCGGTCGGGCGCGCGTCGAGGGCGAGGAACGGGATCCCCGTCGCGATGGCGCCCGAGGACACCAGGACGATCTCGGTGCCGCGCGCGTGCGCGGCGGCCAGCGCCTCGACGAGCAGCGGGATCCGCCACGCGGCCTCGCCGCTGATGGACGAGGATCCGACCTTGACGACGATGCGCCCTGCGCCGGCCAGGTCCGCCCTGGTGCGGGCGGTCACTCGTCGCCCTCGTCGAGCGCGGCGGCGCGGGCGGCGAGGCGCTCGTTCTCGAGCTCGGCGCGGGCGGCGGCCTTCGCGTCCATGCGCTCGTGGTAGCGCTCGCGACGCTCGCTCGTGGTGCGGCGGGTGTTGGGGTCGAACCGCGAGTCCAGGCCGCGCGGCGACGTGATCAGCTCGGCCGCCGAGGACAGCTGCGGCTCCCAGTCGAACACGATGCTCTCGCCGGGGCCGATCACGACGGTGGATCCGCGGGTCGCGCCGAGGCGGAACAGCTCGTCCTCGACGCCCAGCTTCTCCAGGCGGTCGGCGAGGTAGCCCACGGCCTCCTCGTTCGTGAAGTCGGTCTGCTGCACCCAGCGCACCGGCTTGTCGCCGAGGATCCGGTAGATGTTGCCGTAGCTGCCGCCCTCGACGCGGATCTCGAACTCGCGCCGCGCGCCCTTCGGCCGGATGACGATCCGCTCGGACGGCTTCGCGGCCTCGGCGGCGAGCTCGGCGCGGTGCTTGTCGACGATCTCGCCGAGCGCGAAGGTCAGCGGGCGCAGCCCCTCGTGCGCGACCGTGGAGATCTCGAAGACGCGGAAGCCGCGGGCCTCCAGATCCGGGCGGACGAAGTCGGCCAACTCGCGCGCCTCGGGCACGTCGATCTTGTTCAGGGCGACGAGCTGCGGGCGCTCCAGCAGCGGGATCTGCCCCTCCGGCACCTCGTAGGCGCCGAGCTCGGCGAGGATCACGTCGAGGTCGCTGATCGGGTCGCGGCCCGGCTCGAGCGTGGCGCAGTCGATGACGTGCAGCAGGGCCGAGCACCGCTCCACATGGCGGAGGAACTCGAGGCCCAGGCCGCGGCCCTCGCTCGCGCCCTCGATGAGGCCGGGCACGTCGGCGACGGTGAACCGGAAGTCGCCCTGCTGGACGACGCCGAGGTTCGGGTGCAGGGTCGTGAACGGGTAGTCGGCGATCTTCGGCCGGGCGGCGGAGATCGCCGCGATCAGGCTGGACTTGCCCGCCGAGGGGTAGCCGACGAGGGCCACGTCGGCGACGGTCTTCAGCTCGAGGACGACGTCGCCCTCGTAGCCGGGGGTGCCGAGCAGCGCGAACCCCGGGGCCTTGCGCTTCGGGGTGGCCAGCGCCGCGTTGCCGAGACCGCCCTGGCCGCCGGGCGCGACGACGTAGCGCTCGCCCGGGGAGACCAGGTCGATCAGCACCTCGCCGTCCGCGTTCTTCACGACGGTGCCGACCGGGACCGGGAGTTCGAGGTCCTCGCCGTCGTAGCCGGAGCGGTGGTCGCCCATCCCGAAGCCGCCGTTCGCCGACGTGCGATGCGGCGAGTGGTGGTACGAGAGCAGGGTGCCCGTCTGCGGATCCGCGACGAGCACGATGTCTCCGCCGTCGCCGCCGTTGCCGCCGTCCGGGCCGCCGAGAGGCTTGAACTTCTCCCGGTGCACGGACACGCAGCCATTGCCGCCCTTGCCCGCGCGCAGGTGAAGCGTCACCCTGTCGACGAACGTGACCATGCGGGATCCTCCTGGGGTGGTGCCGCTACGGGCAGCGGACGGGAGCAGAGATATGAGAACGGGGCGAGCCGAAGCCCGCCCCGTTCCCGAAGATGTTCGCCGTGTTACTCGGCGGTCGCGACGATGTTGACGACCTTGCGGCCGCCCTTCGTGCCGAACTCCACCGCGCCGGAGGCGAGGGCGAAGAGCGTGTCGTCGCCGCCACGGCCGACGTTCGCGCCGGGGTGGAAGTGCGTGCCGCGCTGACGGACGAGGATCTCGCCGGCGTTGACGGCCTGGCCGCCGAAGCGCTTCACGCCGAGTCGCTGTGCGTTGGAGTCACGACCGTTGCGGGTCGAGCTCGCACCCTTTTTGTGTGCCATTTCTCAGCTCCTCTTCGTGCTTACTTGATGCCGGTGATCTTGACGCGCGTGAGGTCCTGACGGTGGCCCTGGCGCTTCTTGTAACCGGTCTTGTTCTTGTACTTCTGGATGACGATCTTCGGGCCGCGGAGGTTGCCCAGAACCTCGGCGGTGACCTTGACCTTCGCGAGCTTGTCGGCGTCGGTGGTGATGTTGTCACCGTCGACGAGGAGCACCGCCGCGAGCTCGACCTTGTCGCCCTGGGCCGCCTTCAGGCGGTCGAGCTGAACGATCGTGCCGACCTCGACCTTCTCCTGCCGTCCGCCGGCGCGCACTACTGCGTAAACCACTTCATACCTGTTTCATTGGGGAGCGGGATCGCTCCGTATTCTCACGGGAAGACTGTGCTTGCATCGCGCCACAGCAGAGGGATCCGCAGTGGCGGGCGCGAGTTGCATGATCCCGCGGCGGCCGAGTGGGGCGTCCGGCGCGGTGCACCAAGGAGCCACTTTACCGGATGCGTTCCGATGCCGCAAAGCGAGGGCGACCGTGTCGGGATCCGGATCCGGGATCCTCTTCGCGCCCGTAGGATCGCGGCATGGCGATCCTCGTGGACGATGCGATGTGGCCGGCGCACGGCCGGCTCTGGGCGCATCTGGTGAGCGACTCCAGCGTCGACGAGCTGCACGCCTTCGCCGCCTCGCACGACATCCCGCCGCGCGCCTTCGACCTCGACCACTACGACGTCCCGGAGGAGGCGCTCCCCCGCCTGCTCGCCGGCGGGGCCGAGCACGTCGGCAGCAAGGAGCTCACCCGCCGCCTGATCGCGTCCGGCCTGCGGATCCCGGCCCGCGATCGCGCGGATCGGCACGTGCGATGACCTCCAGCCGGCTCGAGGCGTTCAGCGACGGCGTGCTCGCGATCATCATCACCGTCATGGTGCTCGGTCTCGCCGTGCCCAAGGGCGCGAGCTGGACCGACCTCGTGCACACGTCCGGCCTCGGTCTGCTCACGTACGTGCTGAGCTTCGTCTACATCGGCATCTACTGGAACAACCACCACCACCTGTTCCAGCTGCGGCCCGTCGTCGACGGCGCGGTGCTCTGGGCCAACCTGCACCTGCTGCTGTGGCTCTCGCTGTACCCGTTCACGACCGCCTGGCTCACCCAGACGCGGGTCGCCGAGGTGCCGACGGTCGTGTACGGGCTGAATCTGCTCGGGGCGGCGATCGCGTACATGGTGCTGCAGCAGACGATCGCGCACCGGCCCGGAGGAGCACGGATCCGTGCGGCGTTCGGCCGTGACCTCAAGGGCGTGATCTCCCCGATCCTGTACCTGATCGGGATCGGGCTCGCTTTCGTCCAGCCGTGGATCGGGCTGGTGCCCTTCGTCGCCGTCGCGGTGATCTGGCTCGTGCCGGACCGGCGGGTGGAGCGCTATCTGAACGCGCAGGGGCCCCTCGGCGAGGCCGCGGACGACGAGGAGGACCCGGCGTAGCGCCGGGTCCTCCTCGAAACCTCCGGGGTCGTTCCCGTTCAGTCCGCGTCGGAGGACGGCGCGGCCTCGGTCGTGTGAACGACCGCGGTGCCGGCCGACAAGGCGGCGGTGGTCACCCGGCGGCGGTTGCGGCCCTGACCGGGCGCCTTCGGCTCGGGCAGCGCGTCGAGCACCGAGTCGAGCAGCTGCTCGGCCTCGGAGCGGGGGCCCTTGCCGCGGTCGGATCCGCCGCGCTTCTTGCGCGGGCGCTTGGTGCGCTCCGGGGCCGGGGCCGCCTCGACGGCGGTCTCGGCCGGAGCCTCGGCGGCGGCCGGGGTCTCGCCGACGACCGCGCGGGTGGACGCGGCGATCTGGGCGAGGGCAGACTTCGCGCCCTCGGGGATGCCGTGGGTGCCGCCGCTGGCCGGCGCGGCCGCGGGCGCCTGTCCGCCGGCGTTGCCGCCCTGGTTCCCGCCGCCGTTGCCGCGCTGGCGACGGTTCGAGCTCTGTGCGGGAGCGGCGGCGCGGTGCTTCACGACCGGGTCGTGGTGCACGATCACGCCGCGGCCGGCGCAGACCTCGCAGGGCTCGCTGAAGGTCTCCAGCAGACCGAGGCCGAGCTTCTTGCGCGTCATCTGCACGAGGCCGAGCGAGGTGACCTCGGCGACCTGGTGCTTGGTCCGGTCGCGGCTCAGGCACTCCACCAGCCGGCGCAGCACGAGGTCGCGGTTCGACTCGAGCACCATGTCGATGAAGTCGACGACGATGATGCCGCCGATGTCGCGCAGACGCAGCTGGCGGACGATCTCCTCCGCCGCCTCGAGGTTGTTCTTGGTGACGGTCTCCTCGAGGTTGCCGCCGGAGCCGACGAACTTGCCCGTGTTGACGTCGACCACGGTCATCGCCTCGGTGCGGTCGATGACGAGGGATCCGCCGGAGGGCAGCCAGACCTTGCGGTCCAGGGCCTTCTCGATCTGCTCGGTGACGCGGTACGCGTCGAACGGGTCGCTCTCGTCCTCGTACGCCTCGACCCGCTCGAGCAGGTCGGGGGCGACGGACTCCAGGTAGGAGCGGATCGTGCGGCCGGCGTCGGCGCCCTGGATCCGCATCCGGGTGAAGTCCTCGTTGAAGACGTCGCGGACGATCTTGACGAGCAGGTCCGGCTCGGCGTGCAGCAGCGCGGGGGCCTGCTGCGACTCGACCTGCTTCTGGATGTAGCTCCACTGCGCGGTGAGGCGCTGCACGTCGTTGGTGAGCTGCTCCTCGGTGGCGCCCTCGGCCGCGGTGCGCACGATCACGCCGCTGGACTCCGGGAGCACCTCCTTGAGGATGCGCTTGAGGCGGGCGCGCTCGGTGTCCGGGAGCTTCCGGGAGATGCCGTTCATGGACCCGTTCGGCACGTACACGAGGTAGCGGCCGGGCAGCGAGATCTGGCTGGTCAGGCGGGCGCCCTTGTGGCCGACCGGGTCCTTGGTGACCTGGACGAGCACGCGGTCGCCGGGCTTGAGCGCGAGCTCGATGCGGCGGGGCTGGTTGCCGGTCTCGACGCCGTCCCAGTCGACCTCGCCGGAGTACAGCACCGCGTTGCGGCCGCGGCCGATGTCGACGAAGGCGGCCTCCATGCTGGGCAGCACGTTCTGCACGCGGCCGAGGTACACGTTGCCGATCAGCGACGCGTCCTGATTGCGGGCGACGTAGTGCTCGACGAGGACGTTGTCCTCCAGCACGGCGATCTGCGTGCGGCCGTTCTTGGAACGGACGATCATCTCGCGGTCGACGGCCTCGCGGCGGGCGAGGAACTCGGCCTCGGTGACGACGGGACGGCGGCGGCCGGCGTCGCGGCCGTCGCGGCGGCGCTGCTTCTTCGCCTCGAGCCGGGTGGATCCCTTGATCGCCTTCGGCTCGGTGATGTACTCGACGACGCGGCGCTGACGGGGCTGCTCGCCCTCGCCGCGGCTGCGCGTGCGACGGTTCTCGTCGGACTCGCGGGGCTCGCGCGTGCTGCGCGCCGGCAGCGGCACGATCGTCGGCGCGTAGAAGTGCAGCTGGGTGGAGACGCGGGAGACGAACACCTCGGGCAGCAGGCCCAGGCTCACCGCCGTGACAGCGGCGGGCTCGGGCGCTACGACGGTCTCGGCGACCTCGGTCCCCGAGCCTGTCGAAGGGGCTTCGTCATCGGCGGTCTGCTCGGCCTCGGGCTCGGCGGTCTGCTCGGCCTCGGGGCCGGTCTGCCCTGCGGCAGGCTCGACATCGTCGGTCCCGGCGTCGGCGGTCCCGGCATCGTCGGTCCCGGCGTCGTCGGCCACTGAGCCCGTCGAGGGGTCCTCGGCCGGAGTCTCCGCCGCGTCGACGGGCTCAGCGACCGGGGAGGTCGTCTCGTCGACCCGCTCGGTCTCGGTCTCGACCGCGGGGGCCTCGTCCGACGGAGCCTCGGCAGCCTCGTCGGCGCCCTGCTCGTGCGCGGCAGGCTCCTCCGGCGCTACCGGCAGCAGCGCATCGAGGTCGAGGGTAGGGGCGTTGTCATTGTTCTCGTCGGCCATCTCTGGCGTACTCCCTGCACGGCGGCCCGGCCGCCGTGAATTCTCTCGTGCGGCGCTCGCTGAGCGCCGCGAACTCAATCGGTCTGCGATCGGCACATGCTCTGATCGCTGGGAGCCGGAGCTCCCGAAGTCTGTATCCGTCGTCCGCCCAGCGGGGCGGCGCGACCTGACCATTATCGCACCTTCCCGCAAGGAACCCCGCGCCGACGCGTTCCGACACGTCGGGTGCGCACCCCGCGCCGAACCGCACCTGGGATAATCGGGCCATGTCTGCACAGCGCAACCGCCCCGTCGGCTACGCCATCTGGCTCATCATCGCGAGCGTCGTCGGCTGGTGGGCCGCCTTCCAGCTCACGCTCGACAAGTTCGCGACGCTGGAGGATCCGAACTCCTCGCTCAGCTGCAACGTCAGCGTCTTCGTGCAGTGCGGCAAGAACCTCGAGTCCTGGCAGGGGTCGGTGTTCGGATTCCCGAACCCGCTGATCGGGCTGACGGGCTGGATGGCCCCACTCGTCGTCGGGGTCGCGATCCTCGCCGGAGCCCGCTTCCCGCGCTGGTTCTGGGGGCTGTTCGGGCTCGGCATCACCGGCGCGTTCGTGTTCATCTGCTGGCTCATCGGGCAGAGCTTCTACGCCCTGCACACGCTGTGCCCGTGGTGCGGGCTCACCTACCTCGTCGTGATCCCGACGTTCTTCGCGACCGTGCAGCAGCTGTTCGCCAACGGGACGTTCCCGATCAGCCACCGCGCCCAGGAGGGCGCCCGTCGCCTGGGCGTCTGGGTGCCGCTCGCGTCGATCCTCGCGTTCGCCGTGATCTTCGCCCTCGCCCAGACCTCCGGCATCGACCTGATCGGCGAGATCCTCCGTCTCGTCCGCGGCTGATCCGCCTCGCCCCGCTCGGCTACGACGCCCATCCGGCGAGACTCCATTTTCCGCATGAGACACCACGCGAGTCATGATGTCTCATGCGGAACGAGGAGTCTCGCGGGTTCGCGGCGAACGAGAACGCCCCTGTCGGGCCCGACGAACACGCGGACCGACAGGGGCGTTCTGTCGCGGGTTCAGGCGAACCAGATGCCGAGCTCGCGCGCGGCGGACTCGGGCGAGTCGGAGCCGTGCACGAGGTTCTGCTGCACCTTGAGGCCCCAGTCGCGACCGAAGTCGCCGCGGATCGTGCCGGGCGCCGCCGTCGTCGGGTCGGTGGTGCCGGCGAGCGAGCGGAAGCCCTCGATGACGCGGTTGCCTGCGAGGCGGATCGCGACCGACGGGCCGGACAGCATGAACTCGATGAGCGGCTCGTAGAACGGCTTGCCCTCGTGCTCGGCGTAGTGCGCGGCGAGCACGTCGCGGTCGGGCTCGACGAGACGGATGTCGACGAGGGCGTAGCCCTTGGCCTCGATGCGGGCCAGGACCGCGCCGGTGAGGCCGCGGGCGACGCCGTCGGGCTTGACCAGGACGAGGGTCTCTTCGATGGGCATGTCAATCACTCTCTGTCGGATGAGCGGGGGCTTCGGGGTGGGCGGCCGCGGCACGGGCGGCACGGTCGGCACGACCGCCGACGATCATCGCGTAGGCCCACATGCCTCCGAAGACGATCGCGACGAGCAGCATCGCGGTGACCACGAAGGAGGAGAGCAGGACGACGACCTGCAGGATCCATCCCATCACGATTCCGGCGCGGCTGCCCATGAGGCCGGCCGCGACGAGCATCGCGACGGACACGACGGCCCCGCCGACGATGCCCCACCACGGGGCGATGTCGGGTCCGAGCGCCTTCAGGCCGAAGACCGTGAGCCCGCCGAGCGCGACGACGACCGCCTCGAAACCGAGGATGATGGATCCGAGCTTCTGCACGAGCCCGCGGGGTGCGCGGGCGCGGCGGGGCTTGGCCCCCTCGGATCCCGGGGCGCCCGCGTCGGTCACGACCGCCATCCGCTCTTCCAGTCCTCCTCGGCGGCGAGGGCGATGGCCTCCCCGGCGAGCACCACGGATCCGGCGATCACGACCGCACGACGGTCGGCCGAGGCCGCCCATTCGCGCGCGGCGTCGGCCGCGTCGGAGAGAGACGGGTGCACCGTGACCCGGCCGCCGGCCTGCTCGACGAGGTCGGCGATCGCGTCGGCGTCGCTCGCCCGGTCGGAGTCGGGGGCGGTGGCGAACACGTGCTGCACGGACGGCACGAGGGTCTGCACGATCCCCGCGGCGTCCTTGTCGCCCAGCACGCCGAGCACGAGACCCCATTCGTCGAAGTCGAAGCTGTCGCGCAGCGCCTCGGCGAGCGCACGGGCGCCGTGCGGGTTGTGCGCGGCGTCCACGACGACGGTCGGGGCGATGCCGAGCAGCTGCAGACGGCCCGGCGAGGTCGCGCCCTGCAGGCCCTCGGCGAGCACGTCGCCGACGATCGCGTGCTGCGCGCCGCCGATGAGGGACTCGACCGCCGCGATCGCGAGGGCGGCGTTGAAGCCCTGGTGTGCGCCGTAGAGCGGCAGGTACTCTTCGCGGTACTGACCGGCGAGCCCCCGGACGGTGATCTGCTGCCCGCCGATGGCGAGGCGCTGCTCGGCGAGGGCGAACTCCTGCCCCTCGAACGCGATCGTCGCACCGTGCTCGGCGGCGACCCGGCGAAGCACGGCCTCGGCCTCGGGCGTCTGCCGGGACGACACGACGGCCGCGCCGTCCTTGATGATCCCGGCCTTGACCTCGGCGATCTGGGCGATCGTGCCGCCGAGACGGTCGGCATGGTCGAGGTCGATCGGGGCGAACACCGCGACGTCGCCGTCGGCCGTGTTCGTCGAGTCCCAGGATCCGCCCATGCCGACCTCGAGGACCAGCACGTCGATGGGGGCGTCCGCGCACGCCACGAACGCGAGCACGGTGAGCAGCTCGAAGAAGGTGAGCGGGGCGTCGCCGCCGGCCTCGAGCTCGGCGTCGACGATGCCGACGAACGGCTCGACCTCGTCCCAGGCGTCGGCGACCGCGGCGTCCCCGATCGGCTGACCGTCGATCATGATCCGCTCGGTGAACCGCTCCAGATGCGGGCTCGTGAACAGGCCGGTGCGCAGCCCGTGCGCGCGCAGCAGGCTCTCGATCATGCGGGCGGTCGACGTCTTGCCGTTCGTGCCGGTGATGTGCACGACCCGGTACGTCTTCTGCGGGTCGTCCATCAGCTCGAGCAGACGCGCGGTGCGCTCCTTGCGGGGCTGCACCCAGCGCTCCCCCGCCCGCTCCAGCAGCGCCGTGTAGACGGCGTCGGCCCTTTCGCGGTCGCTGCTCATACGGCGTCTCCGATCCGGCTCACGGCCACGGCGAAGCCGCCGCGGTTGGCGTAGGTGCCCTTGTCGATGTCGGCGACGAACTCCGCCGCCGCGAACTCCGCGCCGGCGCCGAACACCGCGGCCTCGACCGCGAGGGTCTCCTCTGCGACGCCGGCGATGTCGAACGCCGCACGGACCGCCGCCGCGTCCTCCGCGTCGTCGAAGCGCAGCTGCAGTCGGATCCGGTCGCTCACGTCGAAGCCGGCGTTCTTGCGGGTGTCCTGCACGGCACGGATCACGTCGCGGGCCAGGCCCTCCGCCTCGAGCTCGGGCGTGGTCGCGGTGTCCAGCAGCACGAAGCCGCCGCTCGGCACGACCGCGAGGGCCTCGCCGTCGGGGCGGCCCGTGGTCTCCAGCGCGAGCTCGTACTCGTGCGGCTCCAGCGCGATGCCGTCGGCGGTCACGATGCCGCCCTCCTCGGTCCAGAAGCCGTCCTTCGCGGCGCGGATCACGCGCTGCACCTCCTTGCCGAGGCGCGGACCGGCGGCACGCGCGTTGACGCTGAGGCGGTGGCTGATCCCGTACTCGACGGCGGTGCCCTCGCTCTGCGCGACGAGCTCGACCGACTTGACGTTGAGCTCCTCGCGGAGGATGTCCTCGAACGGGGCGAGCGAGGCCGCGACCGGCGAGACGACGGTGAAGCGGCCGAGCGGCAGGCGCACGCGCAGCTTCTCTTTCTTGCGCAGGGCGTTGCCCACGCTGGACAGCTCGCGCACGGCGTCCATCGCGTCGCGCACGTCGTCGGCGTGCGGGAAGAGCTCGGCGTCCGGCCAGTCCGTCAGGTGCACGCTGCGGCCGCCGGTGAGGCCCTGCCACACGCGCTCGCCGATCAGCGGCACGAGCGGGGCGGCCACGCGGGTGAGGGTCTCGAGCACCGTGTACAGCGTGTCGAACGCCTCGGTGCCGGAGCCGGTCGCTGAGCCTGTCGAAGCGTCGACGCCCACCCAGAACCGGTCGCGGGACCGGCGGATGTACCAGTTCGTGAGCACCTCGGCGAAGTCGCGCAGGCGCGCGGCCGCCGTGGTCGAGTCGAGACCCTCGAGGTCCTCCTGCACCCCACGGACGAGGTCACCGGTGCGGGCCAGGATGTAGCGGTCGAGCACGTCGGTCGAGTCGGTGCGCCACTGCGCCACGTAGCCCTCCCCGTCCGGGCCGGCCGCCGCGTTCGCGTACGTCGCGAAGAAGTACCACGAGTTCCACAGCGGCAGGATGAACTCCCGCACGCCCGCGCGGATCCCCTCCTCCGTCACCGACAGGTTGCCGCCGCGCAGCACCGAGCTGGACATCAGGAACCAGCGCATCGCGTCGGATCCGTCGCGGTCGAGCACCTCGGACACGTCCGGGTAGTTGCGCAGCGACTTCGACATCTTGTTGCCGTCGGAACCGAGCACGATCCCGTGGCAGCTCACGCCCGTGAAGGCGGGGCGGCCGAACAGCCCGGTCGAGAGGGCGTGCATGACGTAGAACCAGCCGCGGGTCTGCCCGATGTACTCGACGATGAAGTCGGCCGGCGAGTGCGCCTCGAACCATTCCTGGTTCTCGAACGGGTAGTGCACCTGCGCGAACGGCATGGATCCGGAGTCGAACCACACGTCGAAGACGTCCTCGATGCGGCGCATCGTGCTCTTGCCGGTCGGATCGTCCGGGTTCGGACGGGTCAGCTCGTCGATGTACGGGCGGTGCAGATCGACCTCGCCCTCCGCATTGCGCGGCAGGCGGCCGAAGTCGCGTTCCATGTCGGCGAGGGATCCGTAGGCGTCGACGCGCGGGTGCTCCGGGTCGTCGCTCTTCCAGATCGGGATCGGGGATCCCCAGTACCGGTTGCGGCTGATCGACCAGTCGCGGGCTCCTTCGAGCCACTTGCCGAACTGACCGTGCTTGACGTTCTCCGGCACCCAGGTGATCTGCTCGTTGCCCGCGAGCATGTCGTCCTTGAAGTCCGTGACGCGCACGAACCAGCTGGAGACGGCCTTGTAGATGAGGGGGTTCCGGCAGCGCCAGCAGTGCGGGTAGGAGTGCAGGTAGCTCTGCAGGCGCAGCAGGCGACCGTTCGCGCGCAGCAGGCGCACGAGCGGGGTGTTCGCGTCCATCCACAGCTCGCCCGCGACGTCGGTCACCGACGGCAGGAAACGGCCGCCCTCGTCGAGGGAGAGGATCGTGGGGATCCCGGCGGCGCCGGCGACGCGCTGGTCGTCCTCACCGTAGGCGGGTGCCTGGTGCACGATGCCGGTGCCGTCGGAGGTCGTCACGTAGTCGTCGACGAGGATCCGCCAGGCGTTCTGAGTGCCCCAGGTCTCGACGTCGGCGTAGTAATCGAAGAGGCGGTCGTAGGCCACATCGCCCAGCTCGGCGCCGGTGACGGTGGTCTCGATCGCGGCGACCGCGTCGTCGACGCTGTCGTAGCCGAGATCCTTCGCGTAGCCGCCGAGGAGGTCCTTCGCGAGCAGGAAGCGACCGACGTGCGCACCCTCGGCGGCGCCGTTCGGGCCGACCGGGAGCACGGCGTAGACGATGTCCGGCCCCACGGCGAGCGCGAGGTTGGTCGGCAGGGTCCACGGCGTCGTGGTCCAGGCGAGCGCCCGCACGCCCTCGAGCCCGAGCGCCGCCGCCTTGTCCCCTGTGAGCGGGAAGCTCACCGTGACGGAGGGATCCTGACGCTCCTTGTACACGTCGTCGTCCATGCGCAGCTCGTGCGCGCTGAGCGGCGTCTCGTCGCGCCAGCAGTACGGCAGCACCCGGTAACCCTCATAGGCGAGGCCCTTGTCGTGCAGGGTCTTGAACGCCCAGAGCACGCTCTCCATGTAGCTCAGGTCGAGCGTCTTGTATCCGCGTTCGAAGTCGACCCAGCGGGCCTGCCGAGTGACGTAGTCCTGCCACTCGTGCGTGTAGGTGAGCACGGACCCGCGCGCCTTCGCGTTGAAGACGTCGATGCCCATCTGCTCGATCTCGTCCTTCTCGGTGATCCCGAGCTGCTTCATCGCCTCGAGTTCGGCGGGCAGGCCGTGCGTGTCCCACCCGAACACGCGGTCAACCCTCTTGCCGAGCATGGTCTGGAAGCGCGGGAACAGGTCCTTCGCGTACCCGGTGAGCAGGTGGCCGTAGTGCGGCAGGCCGTTCGCGAACGGCGGGCCGTCGTAGAAGACCCACTCCTCGGCGCCGTCACGCTGCGCGATCGAGGCGCGGAAGGTGTCGTCGGCCTCCCAGAAGGCGAGCACCTCGCGCTCGATCTCGGGGAAGCGCGGGCTGGGCGTGACGGCGGCGGAGCCGAATGCGGATCCGCTCGCGGAGCTCGTCGGGGCGGCGGAGGAACGCGGATAGGTCATCGTGTCTCGCAGTGTCGGTGGCGGGCGGATGCTGCTGCGGGGACGATCCGTGCGGACCGCGGTACCACCCTGCTTGCCCCGTCCGGCGGACGCGGCCACTCTCCCTGCGGCTGTGACGGGCCTGCCCCGCTCGGTTCTACTGACATCCGTCCCTGTCGGGCGAAAGCGTTCTTCCGAGAGCTCCCCGGTGATGGCCGGATCGATGCTCGTGGTCATAGTCTACGACGCCTCCCCGGGAGCGCATGTCGGCCGGGTGGTCGCGTCCGCTTCGCGCGGAGATGTGCGCGATCTTCGGACGGATCCCGCGATACGGTCCGAAGGTCGCGTACTTCTCCGAATCTTCCGCTCGGACGTCCCGCCTCTCGTGTCGCGGAGGGAGGGCCGTGTAGCCCATCCGGCCGTGAGCCGCGCTCGGCCTCGGGCCCTACTCTCGTCGGATGGCCCGCCCCACCGTTCGTCCCGTCCCGCCGCGCGTCTCCCCGCCCGATCTGCCCGAGGCACTGAACGACGCCGCGGGACGTCGGAACGGCGACCATGTGCTTCAGCGGATCCCGCTCGCCGATGATCTCGCGCACGCCCGGTTCGAGCAGTGCTCCCTGTCGGGATCCGCGGATCGGGCGGATCTCACGGGCGTCACCCTGCTCGACGTCGAGATCGTCGACGTCCGTGCCGCCGTCGTCACGCTGAAGGACGCGACGGTCCGCCGGCTGCGGATCTCGGGCGGCCGGATCGGGACGCTGGACCTGTCCGGCGCGCACGTCGCCGAGCTGATCCTCGAGCACGCGCGGATCGACTACCTGACGCTCGCCGCGGCGAAGATCCAGGACTCGCTCATCGCGGACTGCACGCTCACGACCCTCGACCTGCCGGCGGCGACGGCGACGCGGGTCCGGTTCGAGCGCACCCGCGTCGACGAGGTCGACACCCGCGGCCTGCGCGCCGACTCCCTGGATCTGCGCGGGCTCGACGCCGAGGCGTTCCTCGACGTGTCCGCGCTGCGCGGCGCCACGCTGACCCCGCACCAGGTCGCTCTGCTCGCCCCGGTGTTCGCGAGAGCCGCCGGGATCGACGTGCAGGACTGACGCGACGCGGATCCGGGTCCAGTGGCGCGGATCCATGTCCCTGTCCGCGGATCCCCACGTGTGCTGCTCGGTCGGAGATGTACGCGAGCTTCGGACGAATCCGCGGTATCGGTCCGAAGAACGTGCACATCTCCGAAACGGGCGCACGGAAACACCGGGCCGCACGCAGGATCACCGCGCCCGGTGGAGCCCCTGCGCGACGGCGCGCATGATCAGGTCCTGCACCATCGGCCACTCGAACATCATCTGCGGGTAGCTGATCCGGATCACGTGATAGCCCATCAGGCGCAGCTCGGCATCGTGCCGGATGTCCTCGCTGCGCTGACCGCCCACGTGATGCCGGCCATCGATCTGCAGCACGAGCCGATCGCCGATGAGCGCGTCGACCCGGTGCCCGGCGATCCAGGTCTGGATGCGGATCGGCAGCCTCAGCCAGCCCAGCCGGGGGCGCAGGTAGGTCTCCAGCCCCGCATCCGCGAACGGCGTCGCCTCGGCGAGGATCCGGCGTGCCGCGGGCTTCCACGGAAGTCGCGAGAGCCCCTCGAGGGTGACGAGTCCGCGGTTGAGCGCCGACTCCCACGTCGCGAGGGCTCGCTCGAACGGTTCGCAGTCCGCGACGGCCGTGAGCACGTTCTCGATCGGATCCTCCAGGGCGTCCGGATCCCGGGGCAGGATCGGAGCGAACCAGTGCACGTGCGTGCGCTCCGACGGACGGCATGCGGACTTCGGATCCGCGCCGACGTGGAACGCGGTCGGTACGTCGTGGACCCACAGCCCGAGGCGGGCGGCCTGCGAGACGCAGGTGACGACGACGCCCTCCCGCGCAGCCGCGACCCGCACCGGATCCGCATCCGGCGTCGCCACCCAGCCCCGCCGCACCCGGATCACCCGGTTCGCCCGGACCGCACCGTCGATCGCGCGGCGCCCGATCCCGTGATCCGTGAGGCGCACGACCCGGACGACACCGCCGCGGTCGGCGACGAACTCGGCAGGATCCGGTGCACGCGAAGTCATCTCCCCACCGTGTCGCGGATCGGACCCGTCACCGGTCCGGACCACGGATCCCGTGCAGAATCCGCCCGGCGACCGCGCGGTGCAGGACGATCGGCCGAGGTCCACCGGGATCAGGACCGCGCGCGGTCGCCTCGGAGATGTGCGCGAACTTCGGACGGATCCGGCGAACCGGTCCGCGGTTGCCGTACAACTCCGACGGGGCGTACGGATCCGACCGTGCGCACGCGGCACGGATCTCAGCCGGACGCGGATCCGGACGCCGCGAGCAGCTCGCGCGTGAACGGGTGCTGCGGGTCCGCGAAGACCTGCGCGGCGGATCCCTGCTCCACGACCGCGCCGTCCTGCATCACCAGGACCTCGTCCGCCACGGCCGCGATCACGTCGAGGTCGTGCGAGACGAGCACCATCGTCAGCCCGCGCTCGCGCTGCAGCCGGTCGAGCAGTGCCAGCACGCGCGCACGCACGGTGGCGTCGAGGGCCGACACCGGCTCGTCGAGCACGAGCACGGCGGGATCCGCCGCGAGCGCACGGGCGATCGCGGCGCGCTGGCGCTGACCGCCGGACAGCGCCGCGGGGCGCCGGCCGGCGAGGGCGGGATCCAGGTCGACCTCGCGCAGCAGCTCGGCCACCCGCGCCGGGCGCGCAGCCCGGGGCACCCCGCCCGCAGCGAGCGCCTCGCGCAGGGACCGTCCGATGCTCCAGCGCGGATCGAAGGCGCCGAGCGGGTTCTGGTGCACGAGCTGGATCCGCGGCCGTGCGCCGTCCCGCCACGCGAGCGTGCCGTGGTCGGGCCGCTCCACGCCGATGAGGATGCGCGCGAGCGTGGTCTTCCCGGATCCGGATTCACCGACGACGCCGAGCGTGCGCCCCTCGTGCACCGCGAACGACACGTCGCGCAGCACGGGGCGGTCGAAGCTCTTGCCCAGCCCCTGCGCCGCGCCCAGGACGGATGCCGCCGGGGCGGGCTCGGCGCGCACCTCCGGCGAGGCGGCTGCGACGAGCTCGCGCGTGTACGCCACCGCGGGGTTCGACAGCACGACCTCCGCCGGACCCTGCTCCACCACGGCGCCGCCGCGGAGCACGACGATCCGGTCCGCGACCCGCCGGACCGCCGCCATGTCGTGGCTGACCAGGACCACCGCCGTGCCGTCGTCGGCGATCCGACGCAGCAGATCGAGCACCCGCGCCTGCACGGTCGCGTCCAGGGCCGTGGTCGGCTCGTCGGCGATCAGCACGGCCGGCGCCGCGGCGAGCGCGGACGCGATCAGGGCCCGCTGCCGCAGCCCGCCGGACAGCTCGTGCGGATGCTGCCGGGCACGGCGATCCGGATCCGGCATCGCGACGGCCTCGAGCAGCGCGCGCACCCGGGCGCCGCGGTCCTCGCGGGGCACCGTCCCGTGGATCTCCAGCGGCTCGGCGACCTCGGCGCCGATGCGGCGGAGCGGGTCGAGCGAGACGAGCGCGTCCTGGGAGACGAGGGCGATCCGGGATCCGCGCAGCTCGCGCCAGCCGCGCTCCGCACGCGCACGGGCGTCGGTGCCGTCCACCGTCAGCTCGTCCGCGGAGACGTCAGCCCCCGCAGGCGAGAGGCCGAGCAGCGCACGGACGGTGAGCGACTTGCCCGCCCCCGACTCGCCGACGAGGGCGACGCACTCGCCCGGCGCGGCGTCGAACGACACGCCGTCGACGAGCGTCCGCCCGCCGAGCCGGATCCGCAGACCGGCGACGCGAAGCGCGGACGGCGCCGGGGCGACCGAGTTCATGCCCGCCTCCCCTCGGCCGCCGCCCGCAGAGTGCGCCCGAGGAACGTCGCCGCGAGCACGGTGAGGGTGATCGCGAGCCCCGGGAACACCGAGATCCACCACGCCTGACCGAGCACGTTCCGCCCGCCGGAGAGCATCAGCCCCCATTCGGGTGCGGGCTCGGTCGGCCCGAGCCCGAGGAAGCTGAGCCCCGCCGCGGCCAGAATGCTCGACCCGAGCCCGATCGTGGCGAGCACGCTGAGCGAGCCGAGCACGCCCGGCACGACGTGGCGGCGGAACGCGGTGAACCGCCCGACGCCGAGGATCCGCGCCGCCTCGACGTGCTCGGCGCGGCGGAGCACCTGCGTCTGCGCGCGGGCGAGCCGCACGTACACCGGCATCGCGGCGAGGGTGACGCCGACCGCGACGTTCACCGGACCGGGCCCGAGGATCGCGACCACGACGAGCGCCACGAGGAACTCCGGGAACGCCATGAGCACGTCGTTGACCCGCATGAGCACCGTGTCCGCGAAACGCGGAGCCGAGCCCGCGACCGATCCGACGACGAGGCCCACGATCAGCGCGAGCGCCGTGGCGAGCGCGCCGATGCCGAGCGAGCGCGCGGCGCCGTGCACGACCCGGGTGTAGACGTCGCGGCCGCTCTGGTCGGTGCCGAACGGATGCCCGGCGCCCGGTGGCAGCAGCGCGTGACGCACGTTCGTCTGCAGCGGGTCCAGAGGGGCGAGCACCCCCGGCAGGAGCGCCGCGAGCACCGCGACCGCGAGCACGAGCACGGCGAGGACGAGCAGGATCCGGCGCAGGGCGTTCATCGTGCGCCCCCGGCGTCGGGGCGGGCCGGCGCGGCCAACACATCCCGCAGCCGCGGGTCCAGCAGCGGCGCGAGCAGCTCGACCGCGGTGTTCACGACGACGAACACGAGCGCGCTGAGCAGGATGATCCCGGTGACGACCGGCAGGTCGCGTCCGGTGATCGCCGCGAGCGTGACCCGGCCGAGCCCGGGACGGGCGAACACGGTCTCGACGAGCACCGCCCCGCCCAGCAGCGATCCCACGAGGTAGGCGCTCAGCGTGAGCGCCCCGATCGAACCGTGCCGGAGCGTGTGCCGCAGCGTGAGACGGCCGTGCCCGGCGCCCCGGGCACGCACGGTGAGCGCCCAGGGCTGCCGCTCCGCCGCCTCCACGCCGTCGCGCAGCACCTGCCCGAGCAGGGCCGCGACGGGCAGCGCGAGGGTGACCGCGGGCAGCACCAGGCTCGCCCCCGTCCGCGCGCCGGACAGCGGGAACCAGCCCAGCCCGAACGCGAACACGGTGAGCAGCAGCAGACCGATCCAGAACACCGGCGACGACAGCACGATCAGCTCGCCGGTCGCGATGAGGCCGCGGGCGAGGGGCCTTCGGGCGATCAGCACACCCGCCAGGGCGAGGATCACCGCGATCGCGAGAGCGGCCGCCGTCAGCTGCACGGTCGCGCCGAGCTGGCCGCCGATCACCTCGCTCACCGGCATCCGCAGCTGATAGGACGTGCCGAGATCCCCGCGGAGCAGGGATCCCAGCGACGTCAGGTACTGCTGCCACAGCGGCTGGTCCAGCCCCAGGTCGGCGCGGATCCGGTCCTTCACCGCCTCGCTCACCTGCGCCTGCGGCCCGAGCATCACGCTCACCGGGTCGCCCGGCAGCACCCGGAACGCGAGGAACGAGACCGTCGCGGCGCCCCAGAGCACGAGCGCGACCGACAGCAGGATCGACCCGATCCGGCGAGGGATGGGGCCGATCCGCTGCAGGACGCGGCGCATCGGATTACTTGACGCTGGTGCCGAAGAACAGCGGACGGCCGTAGATGTCGAAGGTCAGGCCCGACACCCTGTCGTCGACCGCGGTGATCGCCGAGGTGACGTACAGCGGCATGATCGCGTCGTCCTTCGCGTTCCACTGCTGCAGCTGCGCGTAGACGGCGGAGCGCTTCGCGCCGTCCGTGGTGGCGATGCCGTCCTTGAGCAGCTGGTCGACCTTCGGGTCGCTCACCGAGGAGGCGTTCTGGAAGCCGTCGGTCGCGAGGTGGCTGCGCAGCAGGTCGGGGTCGACGCCGGAGAAGTCCCAGTCGGTGATGTCGAACGTCTTCGGGCCGTACTTGGCGTTGTACGCGCCGGGCTCGAGGGTCTCCCGGGTGATCTCGAACCCGACCGCCTTGAGGTCGGACTGGATCGCGTTCGCGAGGGCCGCGTGGTCGTCGGACACCGGGGTCCACGCGATCCAGTCGGCGCTGAGGCGCTTGCCGTCCTTGATCCGGATGCCATCGGCGCCGCGCTGGGTCCAGCCGGCCTCGTCGAGCAGCTTGTTCGCGAGGGCCTTGTCGAAGGGCCAGCTCTTCTCGAGCGTCTTGTCGTAGCCGGGCGTGGTCGGGCCGAGGATGCTCCAGGCGCGCGGGAACTGACCGAAGAAGATCTTGTCCACGGCCGTGTCGACGTCGACCGCGCGGGTGAACGCCTCGCGCACCTTCGGGTCGGCGAACACGCCGAACTTCTCGTTGAGGAACAGCGAGTACGGCAGGCCGGGCACCTCGGCCGACTTCACCGTGGCCTTGCCCTTCAGGGCCGCCACGAGGTTCGGGGGCAGCTGGGAGGCGAGGTCGATCTCGCCGGAGGCGACGGATCCGCTGCGCGCGGACGCCTCGGGCAGGATCCGCACGCGCAGGGTCTGGAACGCGGGGGCCTTCATGCCCTCGGGCGCCCAGGCGTACTTCGCGTTGCGGGTGTAGACGATCTCCTGGTTCGGGGTGTAGCCGCTCAGCTCGAACGGGCCGGTGCCGACCGTGATGCCCTTGCCTCCGGCGGCGAGGTCCGCGGCGTGGTCCTTGAGCACCTTGGGCGCGTAGAAGCCGAGCTGCGCGGTGCTGGCCGCCTGCAGGAACGGCGCGTACGGCTGCGAGAACGTCACCTTCACGGTGGTCGGGTCGACGACCTCGGTGCCCTTGTACAGCTCGCCGCCGAGCATGCTCGCCGCCTGGGCCGACTTCGTGGCCGGGTCGACGATCCGGTCGAAGTTCGCCTTGACGGCGGCGGCGTCGAACTTCTCGCCGTCGGTGAAGGTCACGTCGTCGCGGAGGTGGAAGGTGTAGGCCGTGCCGTCCTTCGAGACGTCCCAGCTCTTCGCCAGCCACGGGACGAAGGATCCGTCGGCCTTCTGGAACACGAGCGAGTCCAGCACGGCGCGCTGCACCATGGCGGTCACGTCGAGCTGGCTCGACTGCGGGTCCATCTTGCCCGCGGAGAGGAGGCTGCCGTCCACGCCCCAGACGAGCTCGCCGTCGCCCGATCCGCCCCCGCTCGAGGTCGAGGCGCCGGAGCAGGCGCTGAGCGCGAGCGCGGCGGCCGCGGCGAGCGCGGCGAGAGGCAGGAGTCGGCGCCGAAGCGGAGAAGGCATGGGTGTTCCTCGGAGTGCTGTGATCGGGACACTCCAGGCTATCGGTTTGTGCACCGGGTGGATCATTCGCGGCGGCCGCCGGACGATGCCGGACGGCCTCCCCGCCGGGCCCGGCTAGACTGTCGGGAACCCCCACACTCAGGCACGCTCACACGGTGCCGCACACATCGCACGAGGAGATTCACCCATGTCAGTGGCGAACCCGGTTCCCGACAAGCCCGCGCTGGAAGGCCTCGAAGCGAAGTGGGGTGAGCGCTGGTCGACGGACGGGACCTTCCTGTTCGACCGGATCCGCGCCGCGCAGAGCGGCCGCGACGGCGTCTATTCGATCGACACCCCGCCGCCCACCGCGAGCGGCAGCCTGCACATCGGGCACGTGTTCTCGTACACGCACACCGACGTGAAGGCGCGCTTCGAGCGCATGCGCGGCAAGACCGTGTTCTACCCGATGGGCTGGGACGACAACGGCCTGCCGACGGAACGCCGCGTGCAGAACTACTACGGCGTGCGCTGCGACCCGTCGCTGCCGTACGATCCCGAGTTCGCTCCCCCGTTCGAGGGCGGCGACAACAAGTCCTCGCGCGCGGCCGACCAGCTGCCGATCAGCCGTCGCAACTTCATCGAGCTGTGCGAGCGCCTCACCGAGGAGGACGAGAAGCACTTCGAGGCGCTGTTCCGCCAGCTCGGCCTGAGCGTGGACTGGACCCAGACCTACCGCACGATCTCGCACGAGTCGATCCGGCAGTCGCAGCTCGCGTTCCTGCGCAACCTGGAGCGCGGCGAGGCCTACCAGTCCCTCGCCCCGACGCTGTGGGACGTGGACTTCCGCTCCGCGATCGCGCAGGCGGAGCTGGAGGACCGCGAGCAGCCCGCCGCGTACCACACCATCGACTTCCCGTTCGCGGACGGATCCGGCGCCCTCACGATCGAGACGACCCGCCCGGAGCTGCTGCCCGCCTGCGTCGCGCTCGTGACGCACCCGGAGGGGCCGCACAAGCACCTCATCGGCACGAAGGTGCGCACGCCCTTCTTCGACGCCGACATCGAGATCCACGGCCACCACCTCGCCCAGCCCGACAAGGGCACCGGCGCCGCCATGGTCTGCACCTTCGGCGACGTGACCGACATCGTGTGGTGGCGCGAGCTGCGCACGACCGACGGCCGCGACCTGCCGAACATGACCACGATCGGCCTGGACGGCCGCTTCCTCGCCGACGCCCCCGCCTCGGTCGGGAACGCCGACGCCGCGACCTGGTACGTCGAGAACATGGCCGGCAAGACGGTGTTCTCCGCCCGCAAGGCGCTCGTCGAGAAGCTGCAGTCCACCGGCGCCCTCACCGCGATCGGCAAGCCCTTCAACCACGCCGTGAAGTTCTTCGAGAAGGGCGACCGCCCGCTCGAGATCGTGTCCACCCGCCAGTGGTACATCCGCAACGGCGCCCGCGACGCCGAGCTGCGCGACCAGCTCCTCGCGCACGGCACCGAGCTGAACTGGCACCCGGACTTCATGCGGGTCCGCTACGAGAACTGGGTCGGCGGCCTCACCGGCGACTGGCTCGTCTCCCGCCAGCGCTTCTTCGGCGTGCCGATCCCGCTCTGGTACGCGCTGGACGAGAACGGCGAGCGCGATTACGACCGCGTGCTCGTGCCCGACGCGGCACACCTGCCGATCGACCCGACCAGCGACGTGCCGGCGGGCTACTCCGCCGAGCAGCGCGGCGTGCCGGGCGGGTTCGACGCCGAGGCTGACATCCTGGACACCTGGGCGACCTCGTCGCTCACGCCGCAGCTGGCCGGCGGCTGGGAGCGCGACGCCGAGCTGTGGGACCTCGTTTCGCCGATGGACCTGCGCCCGCAGGGCCAGGACATCATCCGCACCTGGCTGTTCTCGACCATGCTCCGCTCGACCCTCGAGGACGGCCGCACCCCGTGGCGCAACGCCGCGATCAGCGGCTTCATCGTCGACCCGGACCGCAAGAAGATGTCGAAGTCGAAGGGCAACGTGGTCACGCCCGCCGACATCCTCGACGCGCACGGATCCGACGCGGTCCGGTACTGGTCGGCCTCCAGCCGCCTCGGCGCCGACGCCGCGTTCGACCCGCAGAACCCCACCCAGGTGAAGATCGGCCGTCGCCTGGCGATCAAGATCCTGAACGCGGCGAAGTTCGTGCTGTCCTTCCCGGTGCCCGAGGACGCCGAGATCACGCACGCGCTGGACGCGTCGATGCTCGCGACGCTCGACGGCGTCGTGCGCGAGGCGACGAAGGCGTTCGAGAACTACGACCAGGCCCGCGCGCTCGAGGTCACAGAGGCGTTCTTCTGGACGTTCTGCGACGACTACCTCGAGCTCGTCAAGGAGCGCGCCTACGACCGCACCGACGTCGGCCAGGCGTCCGCCGCGCTCGCGCTGCGCCTCGCCCTGTCGACGCTCCTGCGCCTGCTCGCCCCGGTCGTGTCGTTCGCAACCGAGGAGGCGTGGAGCTGGTTCGAGGAGGGCTCGATCCACACGGCGTCCTGGCCGGAGCCGTCCGAGAGCGCGGGCGAGCCCGCGATCCTGGCCACCGCGAGCAGGGCGCTGATCGGCATCCGCCGCGCGAAGACCGAGGCGAAGGCGTCGCAGAAGACCCCGGTGTCCTCCGCGACCATCGCCGCGCCGGCCACCGAGATCGCGTCGCTGCGCGCCGCGGCCGACGACCTGCGAGCCGTGGGCCGGATCGCCGAGCTGACCTTCGTCGAGGCGGAGGAGCTCCTCGTCACGGCGATCGAACTGGCCGCGATCGAGGAGGCGAGATGATGCAGCTCGGCACGCGCTGGGCGGCCGGATCCGAGCCGCCCGCCTCGGTCCCCGCGGCCCTGCGCCCCGCGATCGCCGAGGCCGAGGCCCGGAGCGTCGAGAACGGCACCCTGAGCCTGCAGACCGGCGTGCTGAACCTGCTCCGCGGCACCTGGACCCTCACCTGGCTGGAGGGCCGGCCGATCGCCGAGCTCGACACCGGCTGGGAGGTCCTGCGCACCGCGTCCGGAGAGGTCGTGGTCCGTCCCTTCGAGGACTGACCCGTCCCGCTCGGTCACACCACGAGGATCTGCCGGAGCCAGTCCACGATCGTGGCCACCGCGCCCGGATCCAGTTGCGCGCCGTCCTCGTTGTAGTTCGACCCCGGCACGATCTCGACGCGGGGGCGAGGCTCGTGCTTGAGCACGTGGTTGGCATCGGGCGGGAAGGCGAACGACACGTGCACGTTGCCCGCGGCGGCGACCCGGAGCGGGTCGCCGTCCGCCGTCGCGTCGATCTGCAGATCCTTCCCCCCGATCAGCACGAGTGTCGGGATCGCGACCCGGGCGAGGTCGTCCGCGGCACTCTCCGCCCAGAGCTCGCGTGCGAACGGCAGGTTCGCAGGCGCGTCGAAGCTGCGCAGCACGTTCGCCACGTCATCCGGGATGGCGGGGTCCGGATCCATCGCCCCGCCCCCGCTGAAGCGCGCCATCGCCTCGCGGACGAGCACCAGGATCCGCTCCCCGTCGGGCATCGCCGCCGCCGCGGCGGCGAGCTGCATGTCCAGCACCTGCCCGACGCTGCGACCCGGAGGGCCGGTCAGCACCGCGCCGGCGAACGGCACGGCCAGGCCCACGGCCCCGACGGCGGCCCCGGTGACGGCGTAGTGCAGCACGTGCAGGCATCCCTCGCTGTTCCCGAGCCCCACGACGCGGGTGCGGTCGATCGCCGGATCCGCGACCAGCGCGTCGACCGCGGCCCCGAGCTCCGCCAGGTGCGAGGCCATGCTGAACGTGCCCGAGAGCCGCGGCAGGTTCTGCATGACGTGCGGCCCCGAGGCGCGCTTGTCGTAGCGCATCGACGCGAACCCGTTCTCGGCGAGCTCCTCCGCGAGCAGCCGGCCGGAGCCGTTCGTGCCGGGCAGCAGCGGCGAGTTCCAGTCCCGGTCGGTCGGGCCGCTCCCCGCGACGAGGACCACGGCGGGGAACGGCCCGTCGCCGGTCGGCTTCGTGATCGTGCCGAAAATGTCGATGCCGTCGAGCGTCCAGGTCGCCTCCACAGAGTGCGTCATGACGGCAGTCTGCCGCGGATCCCCGTCCATGACGAGCCCCGGAACGCGTCAGCCCATCGGGGCCGTCGGCGTCATGGCGGGACCCGCGATCGCATTGGGGGCGACGATGACCAGGACCGCGAGCCCGACCAGCACCGCGGCGGTCACCGTGGTCGCGGTGCGTCGCCAGGGCAGCAGCTTCTCGAGCGCGATGAGAGCGGCGACCGATCCCATCCAGACGAGGTTCATCACGCCCAGGGCGAAGAGGGCCGCCATCAGCGCCCCGCAGCAGCCCAGGCACCACGCCCCGAGCCTCGCACCCATGACCCCCGCGCCCGACCATCCGTCCCGCCAGGTGCCCAGCAGGAAGCCGAGCGGGCTGCGGCAGCGTCCGAGGCAGGCGTTCTTCCACGGGGTGAACTCGTATGCCGCGGCCAGCAGCAGCGTCGCGATGGTGAGCGGTCGACCCCAGCGGTCCCACGCCAGCACGTCGCCCGGGATGATGTCCGCCAGTGCGGCGAGAGCGAGGGCCAGCGCTCCTGCGCCGAACCAGACCGCGAGGTATCCGACCGTGAACGCCGCCGGCAGCAGGGGTTGCCGGGTCCGCGTCATCCGGGCGTAGAGGGCGACGGTGGGGGCCACCGAGGGGAACATCATCGCGGCCATCATGACGGTCCACACGACCAGGAACCAGCCCGGCGATCCCAGCGGCGACCAGGGTCCGCCGTCCATCCCCGTCATCTGCCCGGCGGTCCACCACCATCCCGCGCCGGCGAGGACGAGCAGGACGAGGACGGCGCCGATCCGTACGCGCACGGCGCGGTAGGCCGCCGTCAGACCGCCGGGTTCGTCCGCCGTTCGGGAGGATCCAGCGGACACTCGTTCAGCCCGCCCACGAGAAACTCGCGTACGAGAGCCCCGTCTTGGCCTCGTAGGCGATGCCGAACGCGTCGATCTGCGAGCTCGTCGCCTCCGCCATCGTGAGGTCGCCGCCCACCGGATGGAACATCCCGTCGAAGCGGATCGGCCGGCCGTCCTCCTTGCCGAACGGCACGATGTCCTGGATCTCGAACATCAGGCTGTCGCCGACCCGGACGGAGTGCCGGAGCCCGTCGTCGGCCATCGTGATGTCCGCGCGCTCGACACCCAGCATCTCGCCGATCAACGGCGCGAGGCCCGCCATCGGTCCGCCGCGCGCACCGCCGAACACCTCGACGAGACGATCGAACTGGTCGGAGCTCGCCTCCTGATCGACGAAGACGCCGACCTTCCAGTTCCCCTCCGTCATCACCTTCGGCGTGTCCGCGATGAGGACGACCTTCAGCCCATCGACGCTCGTGTCGTCGATGGCGCCCTCACGGATGTCGAACGCCAGCGTCACGCGGCAGTAGTCATAGGTCGCTCCGTGGTCGAAGCTCAGGTTGCACGGGCACATCAGCTCGCAGGAGCACGTCTCCGCGTAGCTCCCGGTCAGACTCCACGACATCGTTTCCCCAGAATGTCTGGATCGCGCGGGCAGGCGGACGTCAGCCATCCCAGACGGTTGGCGCCGTGCGGCGCTCGATCTTCTTGCGGTCGTCGGGTTCGGCGATCGTGACCGACGGCACTCTCGTGTCGTCGCCGCGTCGACGGATGCCGCAGGAATCGGTGCTCCCGCACTCATCCCCCGGGGTCCCCATCGACGCGCGGCGGCAATCTTACGCCGCGGGGAGCGCCACGACAACGCCCTCCCCGCCCCTCCTCCACCGCCGCCGACCCCGTCCGCTCCCCTCGATGCGACTCGGGCCGCGGACGCACCGGGAGAACACGAGAGCGCGCCAGGGGGTGTCCCTCGCGCGCTCTCGATGACGGATCCGTCAGGCGGCGGCGCGGGCGGCGACGAAGGCCGTGACGCAGCGCTCCACCTGCTCCGCGGTGTGCGCCGCCGACAGCTGCACGCGGATCCGTGCGAGCCCGCGGGGCACGACCGGGAAGCTGAACGCGGTCACGTACACGCCCTGCCTCTGCATCTCCGCGGCGACCCGGGCGGTCAGCGCGGCGTCGCCGAACATGACCGGGACGATCGGGTGCTCGCCGGGGAGCAGCTCGAAGCCCTCCTCGGTCATCCGTCGACGGAACAGCGCGGCGTTCTCCTGCAGCTGCGCACGCAACGCGCCGGATCCCTCGACGAGGTCGAGCGCCTGCAGGGTGCCGGCGACGATCGACGGCGCGAGCGTGTTCGAGAACAGGTACGGACGCGCGCGCTGGCGGAGCAGGTCGACGATGTCCTGGTGCGCCGCGACGTATCCGCCGGAGGCGCCGCCGAGGGCCTTGCCGAAGGTGCCGGTGTAGATGTCGACCCGCCCTTCGACGCCGCACAGCTCGGGGGTGCCGCGGCCGTGCTCCCCGATGAAGCCGACGGCGTGCGAGTCGTCCACGAACACGAGGGCGTCGTAGCGCTCGGCGAGGTCGCAGATGTCGGCGAGCGGGGCGATGTACCCGTCCATCGAGAACACGCCGTCCGTGACGATCACCCGGAAGCGGGCGTCGGCGGCGGCCTTGAGCTGCTCCTCGAGGTCGGCCATGTCGCGGTTGCGGTAGCGCAGCCGGCGGGCCTTGGAGAGGCGGATCCCGTCGATGATCGAGGCGTGGTTCAGCTCGTCCGAGATGATCGCGTCCTCCGCCGAGAACAGCGTCTCGAAGACGCCGCCGTTGGCGTCGAAGCACGAGGAGAACAGGATCGCGTCGTCGGTGCCGAGGAACGCCGACAGCCGCCGCTCGAGCTCGAGGTGCTGCTCCTGCGTGCCGCAGATGAACCGCACGCTCGCGAGGCCGTAGCCCCAGTCGTCCAGGGCGCCCTTGGCGGCGGCGATGAGACGCGCGTCGTCCGCGAGACCGAGGTAATTGTTCGCGCAGAAGTTCAGCACCTCCGCGCCGTCGGCGACGATCTCAGCGCTCTGCGGACCGCGGATCCCGCGCTCGTGCTTGGTGAGGCCGGCCTCTTCGATCCCGGCGAGCTCGCTCGCGAGGTGGTTCTGGAATGCTCCGTACATGGGGTCTCCTACACCTGGGTCCAGTCGAGGATGATCTTGCCCGTGCCCGCCGACGCGGAGTCCGCGAAGCCCTTCTTCCAGTCGCGGGCCGGGATGACCTCGGCGATGATCCGCGTGATCGCGTCACGCAGCACCGGGCTGGTCTGCAGCATCGCGCCCATGGCGTTCCAGGTCTCGAACATCTCGCGGCCGTAGATCCCCTTGACGGTGAGCATGTGCGTGACGATCTTGCCCCAGTCCACGCTGAACGGGCCGGTCGGCAGGCCGAGCATCGCGATCCGGCCGCCGTGGTTCATGTTGTCGATCATGGCGGGCAGGGCGCTCGGCGCGCCGCTCATCTCGAAGCCGACGTCGAAGCCCTCGCGCATGCCGAGCGCGCGCTGCGCGTCGTGGATGTCCTCGCGGGAGACGTCGACGACCACGTCGGCTCCCATCTCCTTGGCGAGCTCGAGCCGCGGCCTGCTCACGTCGGTGGCGGTGATGAAGCGGGCTCCCGCGTGCCGGGCGATCGCGATCGACATCAGTCCGATCGGGCCGCAGCCGGTGACCAGCACATCCTCGCCGATGATCGGGAAGGCGAGGGCGGTGTGCACGGCGTTGCCGAGCGGGTCGAAGATCGCGCCCACCTCGGGCGACACGTCGGCGTGGTGCACCCACACGTTCGTGGCCGGCAGGGAGAGGTACTCCGCGAACGCGCCGTCGCGCTGCAGGCCGAGGCCGATCGTGCGGATGCACATCTGGCGACGACCGGCGCGGCAGTTGCGGCACGTGCCGCAGACGATGTGCCCCTCGCCGGAGACGCGATCGCCGACGGCGATGTCGCGCACGAGCGGCCCGATCTCGACGACCTCGCCGTAGAACTCGTGCCCGGGGATGAGCGGGGAGTTCACCGCGGACGCGGCCCAGTCGTCCCACCGCTCGATGTGCAGGTCGGTGCCGCAGATTCCGGTGCGGAGCACGCGGATGACCACCTCGTCGGGGCCCGCCACCGGGTCCGGGCGGTCGACGAGTTCCAGGCCCGCGTGCGGGCCGTCCTTGTAGAGAGCCTTCATGCTTCCATCTCACTCCACCCGATAATGTAGATCAATGCCGAGTATCTGGAGGGATCCTTAAGCATCACTACATGATCTAATGGACATATGCAGCTCCAGCAGCTCCAGATCCTCCGCGAACTCGGCGCGCTCGGCAGCGTGACCGCGGTCGCCGAGGCGCTGCGGGTGACACCGTCCGCGGTGTCGCAGCAGTTGGCGGCCCTGCAGCGCGGTGTGCGGGCCCCGTTGACCCGCAAGCAGGGGCGCACGCTCGTGCTGACGCCCGCCGGGGAGGCGCTCGCCGAGGCGGGGGCCGCGGCGCTCGAGGCGATGGCCGCCGCCCGCACGGCCGTCGAGGAGTTCGAGACCGCGGAGGGCGGCGAGGTCACCGTCAGCGGGTTCCTCAGCGCGGCCCAGGCGCTGTTCGGGCCGCTGATCCGCGAGCTGGGATCCGGGCCGGACGTCCCCGCGATCCGCTTCACCGACGAGGATGTCGCGCAGAGCGAGTTCCCGGCGCTCACCGCCCGGTACGATCTCGTACTCGCGCACCGCATGGAGCACAGCCCGCCGTGGCCGAAGACGGGCATCCGGGTGGTCACGCTGGCCGCAGAGCCCCTCGACGTCGCGCTCGCCCCGGATCATCCGCTCGCGAAGCGGTCCTCGCTGTACCCGGCGGACGTCGTCGGCGAGCGGTGGGTGACCAGCCGCGCGGGCTACTCCCCCGACGACGTGCTCCGCACGATCTCCGCCGTGACGAACCGTCCGGCCGAGATCGTGCACCGCATCAACGACTACGGCGTCGCCGCGTCCGTGATCGCGACCGGAGACGTGATCGGCGTGCTCCCGCGGTACACGTCCGCGGTGGCCGACACCGTCGTCCGCCGCCCGCTGCAGTACGTGAGCACGAACCGCATGATCGACCTGCTCGCCCGCCCGGAGAACCTGCGCCGCCGCGCGGTCCGGCTCGTCGCCGACGCCCTCGTCCGGGTGATGGGCGAACTCACCGGCTGAGCCCGGACCGGTCCCTGAGCCTGTCGAAGGGCGCGGTGCCCGCCTAGGCTCGGACCCATGACGGTCGAGACGAACCCGCTGCTGCAGCCCTCCGCCCTCCCGTACCGGCTCCCCGACTACTCCGCGATCCGCCCCGAGCACTACCTGCCCGCGTTCCGGCTCGGCTGCGAGGAGCAGCTCGCCGAGATCCGGCGGATCACCATGGCGCGCTCGATGCCGACGTTCGAGAACACGATGGAACCGCTCGAGCGCAGCGGCGAGCTGCTGGATCGCACGGCGCACACGTTCTACACGGTCAGTTCGGCCGACGCCACGGCCGAGATCCAGGCGATCGACGAAGAGCTCGCACCGCTCATGGCGGCGCACCACGACGCGATCCTGCTCGACTCGGCGCTGTACTGGCGGATCTCGCTGCTGCACGAGAACCTCGCCGCATTCCCTCTCGAGCCCGAGCAGCGCCGCCTCGTCGAGCGCTGGCACCGCGAGATGACCCTCGCCGGCGCCGCCCTCGACGACGACGCCAAGGCCCGGCTGACCGCGCTCAACCAGCGTCTGTCCACGTTGAGCACGACGTTCGAGCGGAACCTGCTCGCCGACACGAACGAGCTCGCCGTGGTCTTCCACGACCCCGCCGAGCTCGACGGCCTGAGCCCGGGCGAGCTGTCCGCCGCCGCACGCGCCGCGGCCGACCGCGGCCTGGACGGCGCCCACGTGCTCACCCTGCCGCTGTTCACCGGGCACCCTGCCCTGTCGTCGCTGACGAACAGGGACAGCCGCCGGCGGATCCTGGCGGCGTCCCTGTCCCGCGGCTCCCGCGGCAACAGGCATGACAACCGCGCGACGCTGGCGGAGATCGTCGCGATCCGCGCCGAGCGCGCGGCCCTGCTCGGCGCGGCCACCCACGCCGCCGCGGTCACCGCGGACGAGACGGCGGGGTCGCCCGCGGCGGTCGAGCGCATGCTCCGGGACCTGGCCGCGCCGGCGGCCCGCAACGCCGCCGCCGAGCGCGCCGCCCTGCAGGAGCTCGTCGACCGGACCGAGCCGGATCCGTTCCCGCTCGAGGCCCACGACTGGGCGTTCTACACCGAGCGGCTGCGCACGGCGCGCTACGACATCGACGCCGCGGCCCTGCGGCCCTGGTTCGAGGCGGAACGGGTGCTGCACGACGGCGTCTTCGCGGCGGCCGGCCGGCTGTACGGCGTGACGTTCGCGGAGCGCGCCGACCTGCGCGCGTACCACCCGGACGCGCGGGTCTTCGAGGTGTCCGAGCAGGACGGATCCCCGCTCGGGCTGTACGTGCTCGATCTGTACACGCGCGACAGCAAGCGCGGCGGCGCGTGGATGAACCCGATCGTCAGCCAGTCCGCGCTGCGCGGGGCGGCGCCCGTCGTCGCGAACAACCTCAACGTCGCGAAGCCCGCCGACGGCGAGCCCACCCTGCTCACTCTCGACGAGGTCACCACGCTGTTCCACGAGTTCGGGCACGCGCTGCACGGGCTCTTCTCGGACGTGACCTACCCGCACTTCTCCGGCACGAACGTGTTCCGCGACTTCGTCGAGTTCCCCAGCCAGGTGAACGAGATGTGGATCCTCTGGCCGGAGATCCTCGACTCCTACGCCCGCCACCACCTCACCGGCGAGCCGCTGCCCGCCGACCTGGTGGAGCGGCTGCGGGCGACCGAGACCTTCGACCAGGGCCGCGCGACCAGCGAGTACCTCGCCGCGGCATGGCTCGATCAGGCGCTGCACGCGCTGCACGCCGGGGAGACGATCGACGACGTCGCCGGATTCGAGGCCGCGGCGCTCGCGGACATAGGACTGGACGACCCGGCTGTGCCGACCCGGTACTCGTCGGCGTACTTCGCGCACGTGTTCTCGGGCGGCTACAGCGCGGGGTACTACTCGTACATCTGGAGCGAGGTGCTCGACGCCGACACGGTCGAGTGGTTCCGCGAGAACGGCGGCCTCACCCGGTCCAACGGCGAGCGCTTCCGCCGGCGGCTGCTCGGCGTGGGCGGGGCGAAGGATCCGCTCGAGGCCTACCGCGACTTCCGCGGCCGTGCCGCCGAGATCGCCCCGCTGCTGAAGCGCCGTGGGCTGGATGCCTGACCGTCACACTCTTCCCGGCACCCCGGCACGGATCTAGGCTGGGAGAAGAGGTCGTGGACCCGACCCCGACCTCTGCCGTGCTCTCTGTCCTGTTCTTGCCCTGCCCTGGAGGAGATCCCGATGTTCACACTTTCTGACGGGCCGTATGGCGAGGCCACTCCCCTCGAGCTGCCGGCGGAGCCGCTCGCCGTCGTCCGATTCACCGAGCTTCGACTCTCCGACCTGGGAACGGCCGTCGACACGTCCATCGCGGCCCTGCGCGAGGCGTTCGACGCGGACGCGCTCGTCCGCACCGGTCCGGCGATCGCGATCTATCGCGGCGACCCCATGACGCTGTTCGACATGGAACTCGGCTACCCGGTGCAGGATCCGCCCGAGGGCGAACTGCTCTTCGGCGGGTGCAGGATCGTCCCTTCCGCTGTACCGGACGGCCCAGCGCTCGCCAGCACACTGACGGGCTCGTACGAGGGCCTCGGCCCGGCCTGGGAGCGCCTGCACGACGCGATGATCGCGCAGGGACGCCGCCCCGCCGGCGTCTGGGTCGAGGTCTACCACGACGATCTTCAGACGACGCCCGCCCACCAACAGCGCACCGACCTGTTCCTGCGCGTCGCCGACTGAGCAGCGCCGCCGACGCGGTTCGTCATCCGCGACGGCGCACCGGCGCGGACCGTCCGGTCAGGCGCTCTTGCGCTTGCGGGCCAGGACGAGCGTGGGCGGTGCGCCCTCCTCGACCGCGGCACGGGTGACGACGACCTTCTGCACGTCCTCCGCGGACGGGATCTCGAACATGATCGGCCCGAGCACGTCCTCCAGGATCGCGCGCAGGCCGCGGGCGCCGGTCTTGCGCAGGACGGCGAGGTCGGCGATCGACTGCAGCGCGTCCTCCTCGAACTCCAGCTCCACGCCGTCGAGCTGGAACATCCGCTGATACTGCTTCACGAGCGCGTTGCGCGGGCCCGTGAGGATGTCGATGAGGGCGGCCTGGTCGAGCGGCGTGACCGAGGCGACGACGGGCAGACGGCCGATGAACTCCGGGATGAGGCCGAACTTGTGCAGGTCTTCCGGAAGCACCTCGCTGAACAGGTCGAGATCCTTGCCCTTGTCGTGCAGCGGGGCGCCGAAGCCGACGCCGTGCTTGCCGACGCGGGCGGAGATGATGTCCTCGAGGCCGGCGAACGCGCCGGCGACGATGAACAGCACGTTCGTCGTGTCGATCTGCAGGAACTCCTGGTGCGGGTGCTTGCGGCCGCCCTGCGGCGGCACCGAGGCGACCGTGCCCTCGAGGATCTTCAGCAGCGCCTGCTGCACGCCCTCGCCGGAGACGTCGCGGGTGATCGACGGGTTCTCCGCCTTGCGGGCGATCTTGTCGACCTCGTCGATGTAGATGATCCCGGTCTCCGCGCGCTTGACGTCGTAGTCGGCGGCCTGGATGAGCTTGAGGAGGATGTTCTCCACGTCCTCGCCGACGTAGCCCGCCTCGGTGAGGGCGGTGGCGTCGGCCACGGCGAACGGGACGTTCAGCCGCTTGGCCAGGGTCTGCGCGAGGTAGGTCTTGCCGCAGCCGGTGGGACCGATCATCAGGATGTTGCTCTTGGCGATCTCGATCTCGTCGGCCTTCTGCTCGGCCGGCTGCAGGGTGCCGCGGGCGCGCACCCGCTTGTAGTGGTTGTAGACGGCCACGGCGAGCGCCCGCTTCGCCTGGTCCTGCCCGACGACGTACTCCTCGAGGAAGGAGAAGATCTCGCGGGGCTTGGGCAGATCGAACTCGGCGACCTCGCCGTTCGCCGACTCCGCCATGCGCTCTTCGATGATCTCGTTGCAGAGCTCGACGCACTCGTCGCAGATGTACACGCCGGGGCCCGCGATGAGCTGCTGGACCTGCTTCTGGCTCTTGCCGCAGAACGAGCACTTGAAGAGGTCGGCGCTCTCACCGATACGAGCCATGCGGGTCCTCCTTCGAGACCTGGTCCGCGGCCGATGTGCCCTCGATCGCGGGGGCGGTGATACCGCTGTTCGAGCCTAACCGCAACATCCGACAACGGGTCGCATCGCCACGGATCCCGGGGCCTCGCCGCGCCCCCGATCCGCTGATCGCCGACATCCGCGCGTTCTTTCGCCGGACGGACGTGAACTCCTGCGAGGCTCGTGGGATGACCGTGACTCTCGACCGCCGTGCGCTCAGCCGTGCCACCCTCGAGCGTCAGCTCCTGCTGCGCCGGTCGGATCTGCCGGTGATCGACGCCGTGCGGCATCTGGTCGGCCTGCAGGCGCAGACGCCGCACTCCTGGTACGTCGGGCTGTGGTCGCGGCTCGCCGGCTTCGCCCCGGCGCAGGCGGCCGATCCGCTCACCGACCGCACGCTCGTCCGCATCGCCCTGATGCGCTCGACGATCCACCTGGTCTCCGCTGACGACGCCCGCGCGCTGCGCCCGCTCGTCCAGCCGGTCCTGGATCGCGACCTCTACCGCAACCATACGCACGGCAAGCCCGTCGCGGGCATCGACATGGCGCGGCTCGTCGCGGACGGCGCCGAGCTGCTCGCCCCGGCACCGCTGACCAATCCGCAGCTCGGCGCCCGGCTCGCCGAGCGCTGGCCGGACCGGGCGCCCGCGTCGCTCGTCTACGCGATCCGCAACCAGGTGCCGCTCGTGCAGGTGCCACCACGCGGCCTGTGGGGGCGCAGCGGCCCGATCGCGCACACCACGGCGGACGCCTGGCTCGGGCCGGACCGGACGCCCCCGATCACACCCGGGCGGACGATCGCGCGCTATCTCGGCGCATTCGGTCCGGCCTCCGTGAAGGACGTGCAGGTGTGGTCGGGGCTGACGCGGCTGCGCGAGGTCGTCGACCGGATGCGGCCTGATCTGCTGACGTTCCGCGACGAGAACGGGCAGGAGCTGTTCGACCTGCCGGACGCGCCGCGACCGGATCCCGACATGCCCGCGCCGCCGCGGTTCCTGTACGACTTCGACAACCTCCTGCTGTCTCACGCCGACCGCAGCCGGGTGATCACGGACGCGCACGGACAGCAGGGCTACCGGACGCAGCGGCCCGCCCCGCAGATCCTGCTCGTCGACGGGTTCACCGCGGCCGACTGGACGATCACCCGCGAGGGCGACGCCGCGACGCTGACGGTGCGCCCGTACGACCGACCGTTCGGCACGCGGGACGCCGCGGCCGTCGCCGAGGAGGGGCAGGCGCTCCTGGCGTTCACGGACCCCGACGCGGAGCGCCGCGAGGTCGTCTGGGCCCCGCGCGGCCGCTGAGCGACGCGACAGGCCCTCACCATCCACGGATGGTGAGGGCCTTCGTCGGCGGAGCGGATCCGGCCGCACCCGGAGGGCGGCGCGCCCGCTCGGACCGTCGGTCAGGAGGAGACGGCGTCCCGGCGCGGCAGCACCCAGCCCGCGCGCGGGAAGTGGCAGGTGTAGCCGTCCGGGTAGCGGATCAGGTAGTCCTGGTGCTCGGGCTCCGCCTCCCAGAACGGGCCGGACGGCTCGATCGTCGTGACCGCCTTCCCCGGCCACAGGCCCGAGGCGTCGACGTCGGCGATCGTGTCGCGGGCGACCCGCTCCTGCTCTCCGTCGAGGGGGAAGATCGCCGAGCGGTAGCTCGTGCCGATGTCGTTGCCCTGACGGTTCAGCGTCGACGGGTCGTGGATCTGGAAGTAGAACGCGAGGATGTCGCGATACGTGGTCTTCGACGGATCGAAGACGATCTCGACGGCCTCCGCGTGCCCGGGGTGGTTCCGGTAGGTCGCGTGGTCGTTGCTCCCGCCGGTGTATCCGACGCGGGTGGCGAGCACTCCGGGCTGACGGCGGATGAGATCCTCCATCCCCCAGAAGCAGCCGCCCGCGAGGACGGCGGTCTCGGCGCCCGGGACGCGGGCGATCTCTCCGGTGTCGGCGGTTCCGCTGGTCATGATGCGCTCTCCTCAGTGGTCTGCGTCGGGGTGTCTGCGGTCGGGTCGAACAGGCGGCGGTAGGCGCCGTATCCCTGCTCTTCGAGCTCGGCCGCCGGGACGAAGCGCAGCGAGGCCGAGTTCATGCAGTATCTCAGACCTCCGGCCTCGCGCGGGCCGTCGTCGAAGACATGGCCGAGATGGCTGCCGGCTCCGGACGAGGCCGCCTCGGTGCGGATCATGCCGTAGCTGCGGTCGGTCGAGGTCGTGACGGCGTCCGGGTCGATGGGCCGGGTGAAGCTCGGCCATCCGGTGCCGCTGTCGAACTTGTCGGTGGACGAGAACAGCGGCTGCCCGGACACGACGTCGACGTAGATGCCGGGATCGTGGTTGTCCCAGTAGGCGTTGCGGAAGGCCGGCTCGGTGCCGCCCTGCTGCGTCACTCGGAACTGGTGCGGGGTGAGGGCGCTCAGCGCCTCGGGGGTCTTGCGGTAGTCGGTGGGATTCATCGGGATGCTCCTCTGTCGTCACCGCCGGCTGCGGCGACATCAGAGACAACGAACAGCTCGCCCGTTTTGGTCCCGGCAGTCTGTGCGCAGGCTGTGACTTCGCGCCGGGACGACGATGTCCCCGGGGGCCGCAGCCGCCCAGGGACATCGCTCGCGTCGGAGGACGTGTCAGATCACAACATGCTCTTCGGGTGCCAGACCGTCTTGACTTCCGTGAACGCCGCGATCCGCTGCGGGGAGGCGACGACCTCGCCCGGCGGGAGCACGCGCTTGAGCGTGTCGGCGGCCGCGATCTGCAGGTCGACCCACTCCAGGGATCCGGCACCGGCGAGGTCGAGAGCGTTGACGTCGGCGTGCGCGGCCAGCCACGGAGTCAGCTCCGCCGGTGATCCGGTGAGCACGTTCACGACGCCGCCGGGGACGTCGCTGGTCGCGAGCACCTCGGCGAGGCTGATCGCCGACAGCGGGTGCCGCTCGCTCGCGACGACGACGACGGTGCTCCCGGCGACGAGTGCCGGGGCGACCACGGAGACGAGGCCGAGCAGCGCGGAGTCCTGCGGCGCCACGATCGCGACGACGCCGGTCGGCTCCGGGGCGGAGATGTTGAAGTAGGCGCCCGCCACCGGGTTCAGGTTGCCGGCGACCTGCGCGTATTTGTCGCACCAGCCCGCGTACCAGACCCAGAGGTCGATCGCCTCGTCGACCTGCGCCGAAGCGACGGCCGCGGAGACGCCCTGCTGCGCGACGATCTCGTCCGCGAACTGCGCCTTGCGCCCCTCGAGCACCTCGGCCACCCGGTAGAGGACCTGGCCGCGGTTGTACGCGGTCGCCTTGGCCCAGCCGGCCTGCGCCGCACGCGCGGCCTGCACCGCGTCGCGGGCGTCCTTGCGCGACGCCTTCGCCGCGTTCGCCAGGAACGCTCCCTGGGGGGTGGCCACCTCGTACGTGCGGCCGGACTCGCTGCGCGGGAACGCCCCGCCGATCGCGAGCTTGTACGTCTTCGGCACGGTCAGTCGCGCGCTCATGCTGCGGATCCCTTCAGGTAGCCGGCGAGGCCGTGCTTGCCGCCCTCGCGGCCGTAGCCCGACTCCTTGTATCCGCCGAACGGGCTCGACGGGTCGAAGCGGTTGAACGTGTTCGCCCACACCACGCCCGCGCGCAGGCGGTCGGCGACGGCGAGGATCCGGGATCCCTTGTCGGTCCAGATGCCCGCGGACAAGCCGTACGGGGTGTTGTTCGCCTTCGCGATCGCCTCGGCCGGGGTGCGGAAGGTCAGCACGGAGAGCACCGGACCGAACACCTCCTCGCGGGCGATGCGGTGGGACGCCTCGACGCCGGTGAAGATCGTCGGCGCGAACCAGAAGCCCTTCTCCGGGATCACGCAGTCGGCCGTCCAGCGCTCGGCGCCCTCGTCCTCGCCGACCTGGCTGAGCTCGCGGATCCGCGCCAGCTGCTCCGCCGAGTTGATCGCTCCGATGTCGGTGTTCTTGTCCAGCGGGTCGCCCATGCGCAGGGTCGACAGCCGCGACTTCAGCCGGTCGATGACCTCGTCGTGGACCGATTCCTGCACGAGAAGGCGGCTGCCGGCGCAGCACACGTGCCCCTGGTTGAAGAAGATGCCGTTGACGATCCCCTCGATGGCCTGGTCGATCGGCGCGTCGTCGAAGACGATGTTCGCCGCCTTGCCGCCGAGCTCGAGCGTGAGGCTCTTGCCGGTGCCGGCCACCGTGCGGGCGATCTCGCGGCCGACGCCGGTGGATCCGGTGAAGGCCACCTTGTCGACGTCGGGGTGGCGCACCAGGGCGGCACCGGTGGCGCCGGCACCGGTGACGATGTTCACGACGCCCGCGGGCAGGTCGGCCTGCTGCAGGATCTCCGCGAAGATGAGCGCGGTCAGCGGCGTCGTCTCGGCGGGCTTCAGCACGACCGTGTTGCCGGCGGCGAGCGCCGGGGCGAGCTTCCACGCCAGCATGAGCAGCGGGAAGTTCCACGGGATGACCTGACCGGCGACCCCGTGCGCCTTCGGGTTCGGGCCGACGCCGGCGTAGTCGAGCTTGTCCGCCCAGCCGGCGTAGTAGAAGAACCAGGCGGCCACGAGCGGCACGTCGACGTCGCGGCTCTCCTTGATCGGCTTGCCGTTGTCGAGGCTCTCCGCCACGGCGAGCTCCCTGGCGCGCTCCTGCACGAGGCGCGCGATCCGGAACAGGTACTTGCCGCGGTCGCGGCCGCTCATCTTCGACCACACCTTCGTGTAGGCGCGGCGGGCCGCGGCGACGGCGAGGTCGACGTCCTCGTCGGACGCGTGCGCGATGGTCGCGATCCGCGACTCGTCCGCCGGCGAGATCGTGCCGAACGATCCGCCGCGCCCCTCGACGAACTCGCCGTCGATGAACAGGCCGTACTCGTCCTTCAGGGTGAGGATGCTCCGCGACTCGGGCGCGGGCGCGTATTCCAGGAATCCCATTGCGGGCCTCTCAGTCGATCGTGACGTAGTCGGGGCCGGAGTAGTGGCCGGTGGTCAGCTTCTGGCGCTGCAGCAGCACGTCGTTGAGCAGGCTGGACGCGCCGAAGCGGAACAGGTGCGGCTGCAGCCATTCCTCCCCCACGGTCTCCGCGACGTGCACGAGGTACTTCACCGCGTCCTTCGAGGTGCGGATCCCGCCGGCCGGCTTCACGCCGATGCGCTCGCCGGTGATCCGGTGCCAGTCGCGCACGGCCTCGAGCATGAGCAGCGTGACCGGCAGGGTCGCGGCCGGCTGCACCTTGCCGGTGGAGGTCTTGATGAAGTCGCCGCCGGCGAGGATCCCCAGCCAGGACGCGCGCTTGATGTTGTCGTAGGTGTTCAGTTCGCCGGTCTCGAGGATGATCTTGAGCGAGGCGGTGGTGCCGTCCTCGCGGCGGCAGGCCTCCTTGACCTCGACGATCTGGTCGAACACCTGGCCGTAGCGGCCGGCGAGGAACGCCCCGCGGTCGATGACCATGTCGATCTCGTCCGCGCCCGCCTCGACCGCGTCACGCGTGTCGGCGAGCTTGACCGCGAGCGAGGCGCGGCCGCTGGGGAACGCCGTCGCCACGGCGGCGACGGAGATGCCGCCGTGATCCGGGTCGCCGTGCCGCGCGCCGAGCGCTTCGACCGCATACGGCACCATGTCGCCGTAGACGCACACGGCGGCCACGGACGGGCAGGACGGATCCGCCGCGTCCGGCAGCTTGGCCTTCGACACGAGCGAGCGCACCTTGCCCGGGGTGTCCGCACCCTCCAGCGTGGTGAGGTCGATGAGGCGGATGATCGTGTCCAGGGCCCACGCCTTCGACGTGGTCTTGATGGACCGGGTGCCGAGGCCGGCGGATCGCTGCTCCAGTCCCACGGCGTCCACGCCGGGGAGCCCGTGCAGGAAGCGGCGCAGGGTCAGGTCGTCGGGTTCACCGCCGAGCACCTGCAGCGCGGTGCGCCGGGCGAGTTCGGTCGTCGTCACTCTTCCTCCAGGAGGGTTCGGGCGGTCGCCTCGTCGGTGACCACCATCGTGCACAGGTTCGCGGTCACCACGGTGCGGGCGATGTCGTGCTTCGACTCCCCCGCGGTGACGAAGACGGAGGTGCGCGCGGCGCGCAGCCGGTCCAGATCCAGCCCGACCGTGCGGGCGTCGAGCTCGGGGTCGACGATGTTGCCGTCCGCGTCGATGTAACGGCCGAGCACGTCGCCGACCGCGCCGCGGCGGGCGAGCTCGTCGATGTCGGCGACGCTGAGGTAGCCGTTCTCGACGTGCGCGGATCCGGCGTCGCACACACCGGCCGTGAACAGATAGGCGTCGGCGTGCGCGGCCTGCTCGAGCACGCCCGCGACGGTGCGGTCCCGCTCGATCGCCTGCTTGGTCTCCAGCCGCTCCAGGATCGCGGGGCTCGGCAGCAGCGCGACGTGCCCGGACGCGCGCTGCGCGATCGTGGCGGCCAGCGAGGCGGCGCCGCCGGGGCGGCGGTTCACGCTCACGCCGCCGTTCATCTGCACGACGGTGACGCCGCGCGCCCAGCCGTCGGGCAGGCGGTCGGCGACGGCGGTGAGGGTGCGCCCCCAGCTCACGCCGAGCGTCTTCGGCACCGGGCGGAGCGCGGTGAGATGATCTGCGGCGCCCTGCGCGACCCGGCCGAGGGTCTCCGCGTCGGTGCCGCCGTTCGGCACGACGACGGCGTCCGTCAGACCGAAGCGGGCGCGCAGCTCGCGCTCGATGCCGAGCTTGCGGGCCCGGGGGTGCACGATCTCGATCCGGACGATCCCATCGGCTCGCGCCTGCTGCAGGAGGCGGCCGACCTTCCAGCGGGAGATGCCGAGGAGCCCGCCGATCTCGTCCTGCGTCTTGTCCTCGTCGTAGTACAGCTCGGCGACGCGGACGGCGAGCAGCTCGTCGTCGTCGATCGTGCCCCGGGCCATGCTGAGAGACTACCGCCCGACACACGCACGCGCGCTGTTCTGCTCATATGAGCAGGCGCCCCCACTCACCCGCGCAACCGCGGGCGGACGCGGAAGGGCGGCCCGGAATCGATCCGGACCGCCCCGTGTCACCGTGGACGCGTGCCTCAGTTCAGCGGCTGGCGCTTGCGGCTGGACAACACCTGGTCGACGATGCCGTACTCCTTGGCCTGCTCGGCCGAGAGGATGTTGTCGCGGTCGATGTCGCGGTTGACCTTCTCGACGGGCTGACCGGTGTGCCTGGCCATGGTCTCCTCGAGCCAGGTGCGCATGCGCATGATCTCGTTCGCCTGGATCTCGATGTCCGAGGCCTGACCCTGGCCGGCCTCGCCCATCGCCGGCTGGTGCATCAGCACGCGCGCGTTCGGCAGCGCCAGGCGCTTTCCGGGGGCGCCCGCGGCGAGCAGCACCGAGGCGGCCGACGCGGCCTGACCGAGGACGACCGTCTGGATCTGCGGCGCGACGTACTGCATCGTGTCGTAGATCGCCGTCATCGCGGTGAAGGATCCGCCGGGCGAGTTGATGTACATCGTGATGTCGCGCTCGGAGTCCTGGCTCTCCAGGACGAGCAGCTGCGCCATCACGTCGTCGGCGGACGCGTCGTCGACCTGCACGCCGAGGAAGATCACGCGGTCCTCGAACAGCTTGTTGTACGGGTCCTGGCGCTTGAAGCCGTAGGCCGTGCGCTCCTCGAACTGGGGCAGGACGTAGCGGCTCGAGGGAAGGGTGCCGGCGGAGCGGAACGTGGGTGTGTACATGGGTGTCCTCTCCTGCCTTACTTGTCCGCGCCGTTGGCGCCCGTGCCGCCGCCGCCGTGCACGTCGCTCGCGTGCTCGCGCATGTGGTCGACGAAGCCGTACTCGAGCGCCTCCGCGGCGGAGAACCAGCGGTCCCGGTCGCCGTCCGCGTTGATCTGCTCCACGGTCTTGCCGGTCTGCGAGGCGGTGATCTCGGCGAGGCGCTTCTTCATGTCGAGGATCAGCTGCGCCTGCGTCTGGATGTCGCTCGCGGTGCCCCCGAAGCCGCCGTGCGGCTGGTGCAGCAGCACACGTGCGTTCGGCGTGATGTAGCGCTTGCCCTTGGTGCCGCTGGTGAGCAGCAGCTGGCCCATCGAGGCGGCCATGCCGATGCCGACCGTGACGATGTCGTTCGGGACGAACTGCATGGTGTCGTAGATCGCCATGCCGGCGGTGATCGATCCGCCGGGCGAATTGATGTAGAGGTAGATGTCCTTCTCGGGGTCCTCTGCGGCGAGAAGGAGGATCTTGGCGCAGATCTCGTTGGCGTTCTCGTCCCGCACCTCGGATCCCAGCCAGATGATGCGATCCTTGAGCAGCCTGTCGAAGACGCTCGTCGCGACCAGGGGTTCAGCCATTTCCGCTCCTGTTTCCGTGTTCGGTGGTTCGAATCTACCGGCGGCGACGCGAGCGCCCGGCCGTGTTCGCCGTCGGCATATCAGGCGTCGCCGCCGCCGAGCGCCCGCGCGTAGGCGGTCATGGACCGGTGGTACCGGGGCATGTGCGGGACGAGCGCCAGGATCGCGACCTCGAGGCCGCGCTCCGGTCGGCCGGCGCTGGCGAGTGCGAGCGCATGCATCGCGGCGATCGCATCGCGGTACGGCGAATCGGGATCCGCGGCGTGCTCCGCGGAGATGAGTTCGAGCGCGCCCTCCACGTCCCCCAGATTGCGCAGCGAGCTGGCCAGCTGGATGGTCGCCTGAGCGCGGCGATCGTCGTCCAGACCCCGCTCCAGCGCGAGACGGTACAGCGGCACGGCCTCGTCCGGACGGCCGGCGGAGTCGCGGGCGCCCGCCCGCTCGAACAGCGCCTCCGCATCGCCCGGATCGCGCTCGGCCGCGAGCGCGTCGATCCGCGCGATCACCTCGTCGTCGACGAGCCCGCCCGCGGCAGCCTCCCAGACTGCTCCGATCCGTTCCTGCCAGTCGTCCATGTCACTCCTCGATGTCGACTCCCGGTCGTCGAGCGACGCTTCGACTCGCTGCGCTCGGTCAGTGCCGGTCTCCGCGAGACGAAACGCCGCCCCCGTCAAGCTGGTCGGGAACGGCGTTTCGTCTCAGTCGCCCTTCGGGCGTCTTCGCTCAACAACCCCAGAAATGGGGGTGCGTCTGCTTACTCGGCGTCGGCCGCCTTCTTGGCCGGAGCCTTCTTCGCCGGAGCCTTCTTGGCGGCGGGCTTCTTCTCCTCGGCCGGGGCCTCGGCGTCGTCCGCGACCTTGGCGGCGGGCTTCTTGGCCGGGGCCTTCTTCGCCGGGGCCTTCTTGGCGGCCGGCTTCTTCTCCTCGGCCGGGGCCTCGGCGGTCTCCTCGGCCTCGTCCTCGTCCGCGACGAAGCCGGTCAGGTCGACGGCCTTGCCGTTGCTGTCCACGACGGTGACCTTGCCCAGCGCGACCGCGAGGGCCTTGTTGCGGGCGACCTCGCCGACGAGCACGGGCAGCTGGTTCGCGGACTGCAGCGCCTCGACGAACTCCTGCGGAGCCATGCCGTACTGCGCGGCGGACTGGATCAGGTACTGGCTGAGCTCGTCCTGCGAGACCTGGACGTTGGCGTCCTCGGCGATCGCGTCGAGCAGCACCTGGGTCTTGAACTGCTTGGTGCTGGCCTCGGTGACCTCGGCGCGGTGCTCCTCGTCCTCGAGGCGGCCCTCCTGCTCGAGGTGGTTGTGCACCTCGTCCTCGATGAGCTGCGGCGGGACCGGGATCTCGATCTGCTCGAGCAGGGTCTCGACGAGCTTGTCGCGCGCCGCGGACGCCTGCGTGAACACGCCCTGCTGGGCGACGCTCTCGCCGAGGCTCTCGCGGAGCTCGGCGATGGTGTCGAACTCGCTCGCGATCTGCGCGAAGTCGTCGTCGGCCTCGGGGAGCTCGCGCTCCTTGACGGCCTTGACGGTCACGGCGACCTCGGCCTCCTCGCCGGCGTGGTCGCCGCCGACGAGCGTCGAGCGGAAGGTGGTGTCCTCACCGGCGGTGAGCGAGTCGATCGCGTCGTCGATGCCCTCGAGCAGCTCGCCGGAGCCGATCTCGTAGGAGACGCCGTCGGCGCGGTCGATCTCGGCGCCGTCGATGGTCGCGACCAGGTCGAGCTCGACGAAGTCGCCGGCCTTGGCGGGGCGGTCCACCGGCACGAGGGTGCCGAAGCGGGCACGCAGGCGGTCCAGCTCGGCGTCCAGCGCCGCGTCGTCGGCCTCGACGGCGTCGACGGTCACCGTGATGCCGTCGAGCGCGGGGACCTCGATCTCGGGACGGACGTCGACCTCGATCTCGACCTTGAGGTCACCGGTGAAGTCCTTCTCGCTGGGCCACTCGACGACCTCGGCCGACGGGCGGCCGACGATGCGGAGGTTGTGCTCGAGCGAGGCCGCGCGGAAGAAGGTGTCCAGGCCCTCGTTGACCGCGTGCTCGATGACGGCGCCACGGCCGACGCGCTGGTCGATGATCGGTGCGGGCACCTTGCCCTTGCGGAAGCCGGGGATCTGCACGTCCTGCGCGATGTGCTCGTAGGCGTGCTCGATGCTGGGCTTGAGGTCCTCGGGGGTGACCGTGATGTGGAGCTTGACCCGGGTCGGGGCAAGCTTCTCGACGGTGCTGTTCGCCATGCTGGTGTGTTCTCCTTGTGAATGTCCCACGCGGTTGACGGGCGCGGGTGCGACGTCGTGGACGTCGGGGCGACAGGATTTGAACCTGCGACCTCCCGCTCCCAAAGCGGGCGCTCTACCAAGCTGAGCTACGCCCCGGGTAGGAACCCGCGCGCGCGGGAACGGCCCACAAGAGTCTAACGGAACGGAGCACGCCCGGCGGTCCGCTATGCTCGTAGGAGTCGGAGGCGTCAAGCCCCGACCGGTCCCTGAGCTTGCCGAAGGGCCCGGGGGTGTAGCTCAATGGTAGAGTCCCAGTCTTCCAAACTGGTAGTGCGGGTTCGATTCCCGTCACCCCCTCTCTGATACGAATCGACGCCGATCGACAGGACATCGATGACCGATCCGCTCGCCACCTCCCCCGGCGGCATGAGCGCGGATCACGTCCTTCCGCTGCGGTTCTCCGGGTCGGCCTCGGCCGCGGATCCCCTCCGGCCGCGCCATCCGCGGAACCGCCGGACCGCGCGCATCTGGGCGCTGTCGATCCTCGGCGTGCTCCTGCTCTCGGGCGGATTCGTCGGCGCGCAGATCGCCACCTCGAGCGGATACGACGACGCCCGCGCGAGCCTCAGGCAGGCGCAGACCGCGCAGGACGCCACGATCGGGCAGACGCGCACAGTGCTCGCGCGGAGCGGCGCCGCGACGACGACCGCCACGGCCGTGCTCGCAGCACCGGGCACGGGTCTCCTCGCGGATGCCGACCGTGCGACGCTCACCGCCGCCGACGAGAGCGTGAAGAAGCAGGCGACGGCGGCCACCGCGCTGATCCCGCCCGCACACGCCGCGACGCCCGCGAAGCCGTTCTGGTTCTGGGAGTCGATCGCGGCCGCGGACCGGATTCGCACGGAGACCGCCGACGCCCGTCGGAGCGCGAAAGCCCTTTCGGCCGCGGAGACGAAGCTCGGCGAGGCGACGAAGGCGCTGCAGGCCTCCGGCACCGCCGCGGTGACCGCGGCGGCGGACCGGGCGGCCGGCGCGGAGGCCGCGAACGTGCCGGCGGCCAACGACAGCGTGCTGACACTGCGCAGCTCGGTCGCCGAGGTGAAGGACCTCGCTCCGCAGTTCCAGGACCAGCTCGCCAGCGTGTACCCGGGCCTGGTCGTCGCCGTGCAGAAGCTGCAGCAGTCGCATGCGGACACCCTCTCCGCCGAGTCCGGCCCGCTGTTCGACTCGCGGCAGCAGATCGAGGCGTTCGCGCGGTCGCTCGCGCCCGGGGTGTTGATCGACTTCCATTGGGCGGAGCTGGTCAACGGCCTCGGCGGCCCGAACAACTATCTGTCCGGCGAGACCGCATGGTGGTACGACCAGGGCGGATACGCGTCGATCCGGCTGTCCGACTCGATCGCCGAGGACTGGCCGAGCGACGCCGCGCATGCGATCGTCGCGCACGAGGTCGGCCACGCGATCACCGTCCGCTGCAAGGGCATGTACGACGCCACGAACCACCAGACCGCGGAGGCCTGGGCGACCGCGTGGGCGATCAGCATGGGCTTCACGAACGACGCCAACGGCACCTCCGCGTACGGCGCCCCGCCGGCTTCGCTCATCGCGACCGCCGCGACCTGCCGCTGATCCGGGTCCGCCGCCTGCGGATCCGGATCCGTCCCGGCAACGACGAGAGTCCCCGCCGAAGCAGGGGCTCTCGATGCTGCCAGAAGCGTCAGCGCTGTCCGCGGCGCTCGCGCAGCTGGACGAGGGCGTCCTCGAGCAGCTGCTCGGCCTCCTCGTCGGTGCGGCGCTCCTTCACGTACGCGAGGTGCGTCTTGTAGGGCTCCGCCTTGGCGATCTCCGGCGGGTTCGCCTTGTCGCGCCCGGCCGGAAGGCCGGAGTGCGGGTGGTCGATGATGTCCGGGATCTCCTCCTCGGGCAGGCCCGCCGCGAAGTACCGCACGGTCTCGTTGCCGAGCCCGTCCCAGTACGAGATCGCGATGCGGTCGGCGTGGTAGCCGTGGTCCTGCTCGCCCATCGGGCCGGAGCCCACACGGGTGCCCCGGATCGCGTTTCCGCCCGTCGCCATCAGATCACCTCGAACTTCGTGATGAGGCCCAGTGCCACGATGGACACGAACCAGACCAGTGCCAGGACCACCGTGAACCGGTTGAGGTTGCGCTCCGCCAGTCCGGAGGATCCGACGGCGGAGGACATGCCGCCGCCGAACATGTCGGACAGGCCCCCTCCGCGCCCCTTGTGGAGCAGGATCAGAAGGGTCAGCAGCACGCTGGTGATGCCCAGCAGCACCTGCAGGATGAACTGGAGAATATCCACGGATCGGCCTTTCGCTCGGGCCCCGTCGGTCGTTCGGGGGCCCGGGTAACGGTCAATTATACGTCGAGGGCGCGATGCGCCCCTGGCTCACACCCCGACGTGCTTCTGATAGCGCACGATCGAGGCGAACTCGTCGACCACGAGGCTGGCGCCTCCGACGAGCGCGCCGTCCACGTCCGGCTCGCGCATGAACGCGGCGATGTTCGCCGCCTTCACCGAGCCGCCGTAGAGGATCCGCGTCCGCGCGGCCGCCTCTTCCCCGACGGTCTTCGCGATCACGCCGCGCAACACGGCGCAGACGTCCTGCGCCTGCTGCGGAGTGGCAGCCTGGCCGGAGCCGATCGCCCAGACCGGCTCGTAGGCGACCACGATGTCCGCGTTCGCGGGGAGCCCGGCGAGGGCCGCCTCGAGCTGCCCGGCGGGAACGGCGCTCGCGCCGAACTCCTCCAGGTCCTCGGCGGTCTCGCCGACGCAGATCACCGGCACGAGGCCGTGCTTGAGCGCCGCGCGGGTCTTCGCCGCCACGACCTCGTCGGACTCGGCGTGGTACTCGCGCCGCTCCGAGTGGCCGATGATGACGTAGCGTGCGTCGAGCTTCGCGAGGAACGCGCCGGAGATCTCGCCGGTGTAGGCGCCGGAGTCGTTCGCGGACACGTCCTGCGCGCCGAACGCGAACGGGATCCGGTCGGCGTCGATGAGTGTCTGCACGCTGCGCAGGTCGGTGAACGGCGGGAACACCGCGACCTCGACCGTGCCGTCCTCGTGCTTGGCGTCCTTCAGCGTCCAGTGCAGCTTCTGCACGAACGCGACCGCCTGCAGGTGGTCGAGGTTCATCTTCCAGTTGCCCGCGATCAGCGGGGTCCGATTGTTCACGCCCATCCGAGCACCTCCAGGCCGGGAAGCTTCTTGCCCTCGAGGAACTCCAGGCTCGCGCCTCCGCCCGTCGAGATGTGACCGAACTGGTCGTCGGCGAAGCCGAGCTGGCGCACCGCGGCGGCGGAGTCGCCGCCGCCGACGACGCTGAGACCGTCGGTCTCGGTGAGCGCCTCGGCGATCGCCTTCGTGCCGGCGGCGAACGCCGGGAACTCGAAGACGCCCATCGGGCCGTTCCAGAACACGGTCCTGGAGCCGCGGATCGCCTCGGCGAAGCGCGCGGCGGTGTCGGGTCCGATGTCGAGGCCGATGCCGGAGGCGCCGAACGAGGTCTGCTCGATCGCGTCCGCCGCGGCGGTCTCGTGCGCGGCGTCGGCCGCGAACGAGGCGGCGACGACCACGTCGGTGGGGAGCACGAGCTCCACGCCCCGCTCCTTCGCCTCCGCGATGTACCCGCGCACGGTGTCCAGCTGGTCCTTCTCCAGGAGACTGGACGCGACCGCGTGACCCTCCGCCGCGAGGAACGTGAACAGCATGCCGCCGCCGACCAGCAGACGGTCGACGCGGGGCAGCAGGTGCGAGATCACGCCGAGCTTGTCGGACACCTTGGATCCGCCGAGTACGACCGTGTAGGGGCGCTCCGGGTTCTCGGTGAGGCGGTCCAGGACCTTCAGCTCGGCCTCGATGAGCAGGCCCGCCGCGGAGGGCAGCAGCTCGGCGAGGTCGTAGACGCTGGCCTGCTTGCGGTGCACGACGCCGAAGCCGTCGGAGACGAACGCATCGCCCAGGGCGGCGAGCTGCTCGGCGAACGCGCGGCGCTCCGCGTCGTCCTTCGAGGTCTCCCCCGGGTTGAAGCGGAGGTTCTCCAGCACGACGACGCCGCCGGGCTGCAGGGCGGCGACGGCGGCCTGCGCCGAATCGCCGACCGTGTCCGTGGCGAACGCCACCGGCTGCCCGAGAAGCTCGCCGAGACGGCGGGCGGCCGGGACGAGGCTGTACTGCGGATCCGGGGATCCATCCGGGCGGCCCAGGTGCGAGCAGACGATCACACGGGCGCCCTGGTCGATCAGGGCCTGGAGGGTCGGCACCGACGCGCGAACGCGGCCATCGTCCGTGATGACCCCGTCCCGGAGCGGGACGTTGAGGTCACAACGGACGATGACGCGCGTTCCGTCGAGCGAACCGACCGAATCGGCGAGGGATTCGAGGGTGCGCAGAGTCATGTGTCTGAGCTTAGAGGCGCTCGGCGACGTACTCGGTCAGGTCCACGAGCCGGTTCGAGTAGCCCCACTCGTTGTCGTACCAGCTGGAGACCTTGACGAGGTTGCCGGCGACGTTGGTGAGGCCGGCGTCGAAGACCGAGGAGTGCGGGTTCTGCTGGATGTCGCTCGACACGATCGGGTCTTCGTTGTACTGCAGGTAGCCCTGCAGGCGGCCCTCCGCGGCGGCCGCACGGTATGCGGCGTTGACCTCGTCGACGGTCAGGTCGTCGCGCTCGGTGACGAGCGTCAGGTCGACGATCGAGCCGGTGGGGACCGGGACGCGGTAGGAGGATCCGCTGAGCTTGCCGTCGAGCTCCGGGAGGACCAGCCCGATGGCCTTGGCGGCGCCGGTCGAGGCCGGGACGATGTTGATCGCGGCGGCGCGGGCGCGGTGCAGGTCGCTGTGCGGACCGTCCTGGAGGTTCTGGTCGGCGGTGTACGCGTGCGCGGTCATCATGAAGCCGCGCTCGATGCCGAACGCGTCGTTGAAGACCTTGGCGAGCGGCGCGAGGGCGTTCGTGGTGCAGGACGCGTTGGAGATGATGTGGTGGTTGGCCGCGTCGTAGGTCTCCTCGTTGACGCCGACGACGAACGTGCCGTCCGCGCCGGTCGCCGGAGCGGAGATGATGACCTTCTTCGCGCCGCCCGCGATGTGCTTGGCGGCGTCCTCGGCCTTGGTGAAGCGGCCGGTCGACTCGATGACGATGTCGACGCCCAGGTCGGCCCACGGCAGGGCGGCGGGGTCGCGCTCCGCGAGGACCTTGATCGTCTTGCCGTCGACCGTGATGGTGTCGCCGTCGTAGGAGACGTCCGCGTTCAGCACACCTCCGACGGAGTCGTACTTCAGCAGGTGCGCGAGAGCCTTCGGATCGGTGAGGTCGTTCACCGCGACGATCTCGAGATCGGCGTGCTGCGAGAGAGCCGCGCGAAGGTAATTCCGTCCGATTCGGCCGAAGCCGTTGATACCGATCTTGACAGACACGAAAGTCTCCTGGTTCTTACTCAAGGAAGTGCGTGATTCTTGCGGATTGCACGGACAACGGCGTCCTGATGGGCTTCACGCCCATCAGGACGCCCATCTTTTACGACAGTACCAGCAGTCCGTTGGTCTTCTCGCGCGCAGCCTCGAAACGGTTCGACACGTTCTCCCAGTTGGCGATGTTCCACGCCGCCTTGACGTAGTCCGCCTTGACGTTCAGGTAGTCGAGGTAGAAGGCGTGCTCCCACATGTCGAGCTGGAACAGCGGGACCGTGCCCTGGGCGGTGTTGCCCTGCTGGTCGAACAGCTGCTGGATGATCAGGCGGGCGCCGATCGGGTCCCAGCTGAGCACGGACCAGCCCGAGCCCTGGATGCCCATGGCCGCGGCGGTGAAGTGGGCCTGGAACTTCTCGAACGAGCCGAAGAACTCGTCGATGGCCGCCTTCAGCTCGCCCTCCGGCTGGCCGCCGCCGTTCGGCGACAGGTTGGTCCAGAAGATCGAGTGGTTGACGTGACCGCCGAGGTGGAACGCCAGGTCCTTCTCCAGGCGGTTCACGTTCGCCAGGTTGCCGGTCTCGCGCGCCTCGGCGAGACCGTCGAGCGCCGCATTCGCACCGGCGACGTAGGCGGCGTGGTGCTTGTCATGGTGCAGTTCCATGATCTTGCCGCTGATGTGCGGCTCGAGGGCCGCGAAGTCGTACGGAAGGTCGGGCAGCGTGTAAGTCGCCATGTCGATGTCATCCAATCCGCGCCGCGCTCGCGGCGCTTGCCGGTCCCCCGTGGCGCCTTGGTGCGCCGCGGGGCGGACGTCTCCATCCTATCGACGGCAACCCTCGCGACGAGGGGATCCTTCCCGGTATGACGAACGGATCCGGGCGGCCGGCACGGCCTTTCCGCAGGCCGGAATCCGGCGGCGGATCAGAGCTCGATGCCGGCGGGGACCGCAGCCTCGGTCCCGGGGATCCCATCGGTCTGCGCGCGCTTGTCGGCCATCGCCAGCAGGCGCCGGATCCGGCCTGCGACCGCGTCCTTCGTGAGCGGCGGCTCGGCGTGGTGGCCGAGCTCGTCGAGGCTCGCGTCACGGTGCGCGAGGCGCAGCTCGCCGGCGGTGCGCAGGTGGTCGGGGACCTCGTCGCCGAGGATCTCCAGGGCGCGCTCGACGCGGGCGCACGCGGCGACGGCGGCCTGCGCGGAGCGGCGCAGGTTCGCGTCGTCGAAGTTGACGAGCCTGTTGACGCCGGCCCGCACCTCGCGGCGCTGGCGCATCTCCTCCCACGCGGCGGCGGTCTTGTTCGCGCCCATGAGCGCGAGCAGGGCACGGATGCCCTCGGCCTCGCGGATCACGACGCGCGGCATGCCGCGGACCTCGCGGGCCTTCGCGGCGATGCCGATCCGGTGCGCGGCGCCGACGAGCGCCATAGCGGCCTCCGACGAGGGGCAGGCGACTTCGAGCACGGCCGAGCGGCCGGGCTCGCTGAGCGCACCGGCGGCGAGGAAGGCGCCGCGCCAGAGACCGGCGAGCTCGTCGCGGGAGCCGGTGGTGAGACGGTTGGGCAGGCCGCGCACGGGGCGGCGGCGCTGGTCGAGGAGCCCGGTCTGACGCGCGAGGGTCTCCCCCGCGCCGATCACGCGGACGGCGAACTTCGCGCCGTCGTGCGTGGACGCGCCCTGGATCGGGGCGATCTCGGGGCGGACGCCGAAGAGCTCGGCGAGGTCGCGGGCCACGCGGCGCGCGAGCAGTTCGGCGTCGACCTCTGCCTCGACGGCGATCCGGTTGGCGATCTGGTGCAGCCCGCCGGCGAACCTCAGCACGGCCGTCACCTCCGCGACGCGCACCGTGGGCGGTGCGTTCCGGATGCTGACGAGCTCTGCCTTGACGTCGGTGGTGAGTGCCACGGGTCTCCTTCTCTCGGGCAGCGCCGGATCGCGACGCAAGGGATCAGCTTACCCGGCCGGAAGCTCTCATGACGGCCGGGCGCGGCCGCTCACTCGCGTCCGAGATCCCGGTGCCGCACGGTCACGGCGACCCCGGGCGTCTGCGCGAGCCGCCGCGCCAGCTCCTCCGCCATCGCGACGGAGCGGTGCTTGCCGCCCGTGCACCCCACCGCGACCGTGGAGTGGCTCTTGTTCTCGCGCTGGTAGCCGTCCAGGACCGGCCGGAGGGCGCTCGAGTACGCGTCGAGGAACTCCTGCGCCCCGTCGCGGGTGAGCACGTAGTCGCTGACCTCGGAGTCGAGCCCGGTGGATCCGCGCAGCTCGTCGATCCAGAACGGGTTCGGCAGGAACCGCATGTCGGCGACGAGGTCGGCGTCGGAGGGCAGCCCGTACTTGAAACCGAAGCTGATGATCGTGAGCTTGTGCCGCGCCACCCCCTCCTCGGTGAAGACCTCGGTGACTTTGTTCGCGAGCTGGTGCACGTTGAAGTTCGACGTGTCGATGATGATGTCGGCCGCCTCGCGCAACGGGGCGACGCGGGTGCGCTCGGTGCGGATGCCGTCGAGCAGCGTGCCGTCGCCCTGCAATGGGTGCGGGCGCCGCACCGACTCGAAGCGGCGCACGAGCACGTCGTCGGCGGCGTCGAGGAAGACGACCTGCACGGATCCGTGCTCGCGCAGCGCCCTGGCCACGCCGGGGAAGCCGTCGAACAGATCCCGGCCGCGCACGTCGACGACGGCCGCGACCTTGGGGATCGCCGCCCCGCCGAGGTTGGCGAGATCGAGCAGCGGCCGCAGCATCTGCGGCGGGAGGTTGTCCACGACGTACCAGCCGAGATCCTCCAGCACGTTCGCGACGGTCGAGCGTCCCGCGCCCGACATTCCGGTGACGATCAGGAACTCACCCTGGTCGGCGCTCATGTGCTGTCCTCCTCGCTCGGGAACAGCCTAGCGACGCTCCGCGGTCTCCGCGTCACCGATGCGGGCGGCCTCCTCGTCCAGGCCGTCGTCGCCGGGTCCGTCGTCTTCGGCGGGTCCTCCGGGCGCGACGCCGGCGCGGGCGGGGCCGGCAAGGTGGACCCGGATCGCCTCGGCGAGCGCCGGCCCGATGCCCGGGACCTCCTGGATCTCGTCGGCCCCGGCACGGCGCAGCGCCGCGACGGATCCGAAGTGCCGCAGCAGCGCCTTGATCCGCGCGCCGCCGAGCCCCGGCACCTCGCCGAGGATCGAGGCGATGTCGCGTTTGCGGCGCTTGCGCTGATGCGTGATCGCGAACCGGTGCGCCTCGTCGCGCAGGCGCTGCACGAGATACAGCGCTTCGCTCGTGCGCGGCAGGATGACCGGGTAGTCGTCGCCCGGCAGCCAGAGCTCCTCGAGCCGCTTCGCGATGCCGCACAGCCCGATCTCCGTCCGCCCCGCGTCGCGCAGGGCCCGCGCCGCCGCCTCGACCTGCGGCTTGCCGCCGTCGACGATGAGCAGCTGCGGCGGATAGGCGAAGCGCGGCTTGCGGCGCTCGGTGACGACGATCTCTTCTCCGTCCTCGGTGAGGCGCACGGGCTCGCCCGGCTCCGCCGGCTCCTCGGGCGCGTCGATGTGCGCGAGCCGCCGGCGCAGCACCTGGTACATCGAGTCGGTGTCATCGGTGGTCTCGGCGATGTTGAACGAGCGGTACTGGTCCTTGCGGGGCAGGCCGTCCTCGAACACCACCATCGACGCGACGACGTTCGTGCCGCCGAGGTGGGAGATGTCGAAGCACTCGATCCGCAGCGGCGCCTCGTCGAGGCCGAGGGCCTCCTGCAGGTCGGTGAGCGCCTGGGTGCGCGTCGTGTAGTCGCTCGAACGCCGCGTCTTGTGCCGGATCAGGGCCTGCTGGGCGTTCAGGGTCGCGGTGCGCATGAGCTCGGCGCGCTGCCCGCGCTGGGCGACGGCGATCTCGACCTTCCTGCCGCGGCGCTCCCGCAGCCACTCCTCGAGTTCGGCGGTGTCGTCGGGCAGGGCCGGCACGAGCACCCGGCGCGGCACCTGCTCCCCGCTCGCCTCGCCGTAGACGCGCTGCAGGATCTGGTCGACGAGCTCGGCGCCGGTGATGTCGATCTCCTTGTCGAGGGTCGACGCGCGCACGCCTCGGACACGTCCACCGCGGATCACGAAGTGCTGGATCGCGGCGGACAGCTCGTCCTCGGCGATGCCGAACAGGTCCGCGTCCTCGTCCTGCGGGAGCACGAGGGCGCTGCGGCCGAGCACCGCCTCGATCGAGGCGAGCTGGTCGCGGTACTTCGCGGCGCTCTCGTAGTCCATCGCCGCCGACGCCTCGTGCATCCGTCGGGTCAGATCGCGGGTGAACCGCTCGTCGCCGCCCTCCATGAACGCGATGAAGTCGTCGACCATGGCCCGGTGCTCGGCGATCGTGACGGTCATCGAGCACGGCCCGCCGCACTTGCCGATCTGCCCGGGGAAGCACGGCCGCCCGGTCTGCATCGCCTTGCGGTAGCTCGCGTCGCTGCAGGTGCGGATCGGGAAGACCTTGATCATCAGGTCGATCGTGTCGTGCACCGCCCACACCTTCGGGTACGGGCCGAAGTACTTCGCTCCCGGGATCCGGCGGTTGCGGGTCACGATCACACGCGGCGCCTCGTCCGCCAGCGTGATCGCCATGAACGGGTAGGACTTGTCGTCCTTGTAGCGCACGTTGAACGGCGGATCGAACTCCTTGATCCACATGTACTCGAGCTGAAGCGAGTCCACGTCGGTGGGTACGACGGTCCACTCCACGGACGCCGCGGTGGTGACCATGCGCCGGGTGCGCTCGTGCAGGGTGCGCAGCGGGGCGAAGTAGTTCGACAGCCGCTGGCGCAGGTTCTTCGCCTTGCCGACGTACAGCACCCGGCCCTGGGCGTCGCGGAACCGGTACACGCCGGGGTCGGTCGGGATCTCCCCCGGCTGCGGCTTGTACGGGAGCTCTGTCGCCATCAGCCCGCCTTGCGCTCGAGCACCCGCCGCGCGCCCGGCCGCCCCGCGGCCGCGGCGCCGTGCAGGATCTCCGCGAGGAACGCGCCCGTGTGGCTGTCCTCATTGCGGGCGACCTGCTCGGGCGTCCCCGTGGCGATGATCTGCCCGCCGCCGGATCCGCCTTCGGGCCCGAGGTCGATCACCCAGTCCGCCGACTTGATCACGTCGAGGTTGTGCTCGATCACGATGACGGTGTTGCCCTTGTCGACGAGGCTGTTCAGCACCTCGAGGAGCTTGCGCACGTCCTCGAAATGCAGTCCGGTGGTCGGCTCGTCGAGCACGTAGATGCTGCGGCCGTTCGAGCGGCGCTGGAGCTCGGTCGCGAGCTTGACGCGCTGCGCCTCGCCGCCGGAGAGGGTGGTCGCCGACTGGCCGAGACGCACGTAGCCGAGGCCGACGTCGACGAGGGTCTTCATGTACCGGTGGATCGCCTGGATCGGCTCGAAGAACTCCGCCGCCTCCTCGATCGGCATCTCCAGCACCTCGGCGATGTTCTTGCCCTTGTAGTGCACGGCGAGGGTGTCGCGGTTGTACCGCTTGCCGTGGCAGACCTCGCAGTCGACGTACACGTCGGGCAGGAAGTTCATCTCGATCTTGATCGTGCCGTCGCCCGAGCACGCCTCGCAGCGGCCGCCCTTGACGTTGAAGCTGAACCGGCCGGGCTGGTAGCCGCGGACCTTCGCCTCGGGCGTCTCGCTGAACAGCGTGCGGATCCGGTCGAACACGCCCGTGTAGGTGGCCGGGTTCGACCGCGGGGTGCGGCCGATCGGCGCCTGGTCGACGTGCACGACCTTGTCCAGGTTGTCCAGGCCCGTGACCCTGGTGTGCTTGCCGGGGACCGTGCGGGCACCGTTCAGTCGCGCGGCGAGCACCCGGTACAGGATGTCGTTCACGAGGGAGGACTTGCCGGATCCGCTCACGCCGGTGACCGCGGTGAGCACGCCGAGCGGGAACTCCGCCGTGACGTTCTGGAGATTGTTCTCCTTCGCGCCGACCACGCTGAGCACGCGCTTGCGGTCGATCTTGCGGCGCTTGGCGGGCGTGGCGATCTCGCGCCGCCCGGCGAGGTAGTCGCCGGTCATCGAGTTCCGGTCGTGCAGCAGCGCCTCGTACGGGCCCGAGTGCACCACGACGCCGCCGCCGACGCCCGCGCCCGGGCCGATGTCGACGACCCAGTCCGCGGCCTCGATGGTCTCCTCGTCGTGCTCGACGACGATCAGGGTGTTGCCGAGGTCGCGCAGGGTGAGCAGCGTCTCGATGAGGCGCCGGTTGTCGCGCTGGTGCAGGCCGATCGACGGCTCGTCGAGCACGTAGAGCACACCGGTGAGACCGGATCCGATCTGCGTCGCGAGGCGGATGCGCTGCGCCTCGCCGCCGGAGAGGGATCCCGCCGAGCGGCTGAGGTTCAGGTACGACAGGCCCACCTGCAGCAGGAAGTCGAGCCGGAGCCGGATCTCGCGGAGCACTTGAGCTGCGATCTTCGCCTCGCGCGGGGTGAGCTCGAGGCGCGCCATGAACTCCTGCGCCTCGGCGAGGCTCTTGTGCGAGACCGCGGCGATCGAGTGCCCGTGCACGCGCACGGCGAGCACCTCGGGCTTGAGCCGGTCGCCGTCGCAGACCGGGCACGGCACCTCGCGGAGGTACTCGCCCCAGCGGCTGCGCTGGGTGTCGCTCTCCGCCTGCTGGTACTGCCGCTCGATGTAGGGCACGACGCCCTCGAAGCCGGACGAGTACCGCATCTCGCGGCCGTACCGGTTCTTCCACTTCACGGTGACCTTGTAGTTCTCTCCGTGCAGCACGGCCTGCTTCACGTCGGAGTGCAGCTGGTGCCAGGGCGTGTCGAGCGAGAAGTCGAGGTCGGCGGCGAGCCCCTCGAGCAGCCGCTCGTAGTACTGGAACAGTCCCTTGCCCTGCGTGGTCCACGGCAGGATCGCGCCCTCGCGGATCGACAGGCCCTCGTCGCCGAGCATGAGGTCGACGTCCACCGACATCCGGGTGCCGAGGCCGGAGCAGGCGGGGCAGGCGCCGAACGGCGCGTTGAACGAGAACGTGCGCGGCTCGATCTCGGTGAGGGTGATCGGGTGCCCGTTCGGGCAGGCGAGCTTCTCGGAGAACGACTGCCAGGCGTCGTCGCCCTCCTCGTCCACGAAGTTGACCTGCACCACGCCGCCGGCGAGGCCCAGCGCGGTCTCGACGGAGTCGGTGACGCGCCCGAGGATGTCGGGGGCGGCGACGAGGCGGTCGACGACCACGCCGATGTCGTGCTTGTAGCTCTTCTTCAGCACGGGCGGCTCGGCGAGCTGGATCATCTCGCCGTCCACGATGGCGCGCGCGTAGCCCTTCGCGCCGAGCTCGCGGAACAGGTCGACGAACTCGCCCTTCTTCTGGCTGACGACCGGCGCGACGATCTGGTACCGGGTGCGCTCGGGCAGCTCCATGAGCTGGTCGGCGATCTGCTGCACGGTCTGCCGCTGGATCCGCTCGCCGCACTGCGGGCAGTGCGGAACGCCGATGCGCGCCCAGAGCAGGCGCATGTAGTCGTAGATCTCGGTGATCGTGCCGACGGTCGAGCGCGGGTTGCGGTTGGTCGACTTCTGGTCGATCGACACGGCGGGGCTCAGCCCCTCGATGAAGTCGACGTCGGGGCGGTCGACCTGACCGAGGAACTGCCGGGCGTACGCGCTCAGCGACTCCACGTAGCGGCGCTGGCCCTCGGCGAAGATCGTGTCGAAGGCGAGGCTGGACTTCCCGGATCCGGACAGGCCGGTGAACACGACGAGCGAGTCACGCGGGATCTCGAGGTCGACGTTGCGGAGGTTGTGGACGCGGGCTCCGCGGACGCTGAGTCTTCCGGGGGTGGTTACGGGTACGATCGGCACCCGTCAAGTCTAGGAGCGGCCTCCGACATCGGCTCCGGACCCCCGGTCAGGGCGCCGGAGACACCCGGAGCACGAGGGCCGCTGCGCCCAGCAGCAGGACGGCGCCGAGGGGCGCCAGCCAGTCGAGCCCCGGCCCGCCCAGGGGCGGGACGAGCAGCGTCATCACGGCTGCGACGGCCTGCGCGGCGACCTGGATCAGCAGCAGCCGGCGCAGCGACGGCAGCATCAGTGCGAATCGGATCCGGGAGCGCCAGGGCGCCGCCCACGCCCAGGCGGCGAGCACGTGGGCGACGTGGATCACCAGGATCGCCAGCACCGTGCGGCCCGCCGAGGCCGGGGTCAGGACGATCCCGAGCGGCAGGCACGCGATGCCCGCCCACGCGATCAGGGACCGCGGGACGATCACGGAGACGAGCGCGGCGGCGACCGCCAGGCTCCGCCACACCGGAGACGGGTTCAGCGCCAGCGCTGCGCCGATGATCACGGCCGCGGACACCAGTCGCAGCAGGGGCACCGGCACGGACCCGGAGACCAGCAGCTGGTTCCGCCGGGTCATCGCCGTCCTCCCCTGCCCCTGTCGCGCAGCGCGCGGCGCGCGGCGATCCGCAGCTGGATGCCCGCGTCCGCCGACCAGGCGACGACGTCGATGCCGGCGCCGCGCAGATCCGCGAACATCCCCGCGCGCTCCAGCAGCAGTGTGCGCATCGCGAGCCCCTGTGCGGCGGTGAGCCGATCCGCACGCGGCACCGGCAGCACGTCGATCGCGACGACGGCGTGGCCGCTCGCCCGCCACCGCAGCGCCAGGTCGGCGGCGGCCCCGTCGAAGAACGTGGAGAGCACGAACACGATCGACCCGGGCGGCATCGGCGGGGTGCGCCGGTAGCGCGAGCCGTCGCCGCTCACCCCGGTCGAGGCGATCACGCCGCGCAGCCGCTCGAGATGCCGGGATCCGGATCCGCCCCGGACCGAGCGCCCGCCCGGGGCGAGCGCGTGGAAGGCGACCCGGTCGCCGCCGTCGACGGCGGCCGCGGCGAGCGACAGCGCGGCCTCGCGGCCGAGGTCCAGCGACGTGACGCCGCTGCGCGCGCTCGCCCCCTGGCCCCAGGTCGCGGCGACCTCGCCGAGATCGTCCGCGGTGTCCAGCACGATCACCGCCGAGCTCTCGCTGAGCGCGTTCGTCCGCCGCACGAGCAGGTCGCCGGGGCGCCGGGCCAGCCGGGCGGTGGCCCGCCAGTCCACACGGCGCAGCTCGTCGCCGGGCGCGAACGGGTGGATGTCGCGGAAGTCGCCGCCCGATCCCGGCCGGACGCCCTCATGGGCCCCGTGCAGCCCGCTCAGCCGCGGGGAGACGGGGAGCCCGGCGATCCGCCGCACGACCGGCGCCGCGTTCCACATCGCCCGCAGGCGCGGGGTCGGCTCGCTCATCCACAGGCCGTCGTGGTGCATGGCGCGGGCGGTCACGGCGAGCGCCTCGCCGGGGCCCGAGTGCAGGAGACGGGTGCGCGTCCGGATCGGGTCGGCGGGACCGGTCTCCGCCTCCCCCGTCCGCTCCCCGCCCTGATCCACCGCGAGCTGGATCCACTCCGCCGCGGTGGCCGCCTCGATCGTGCCGGCGACCGAGGAGTCCTCGCTCGCGTCGGCCTCGAGGGTCAGGGCGAGGTCCACGGACGGCGCGACCGGCGGACGCAGCAGCGCCCACACGGCGGCCAGTGCGAGCGGGAGCCCGAGCGCGATCACGTCCGGTCGGCCGAAGAGCAGCCCGAGCCCGGCGGAGAGCACCGCGCCGGCGAGCGCGAGGGCGAGCACGGGCGTGCGCCGCCAGCGCAGCGGCGCACTCATCGTCTCGCGGGCCTGGATCATCGGCGCTCCGGTTCAGTCCCGGATCGCGCCCACGGCGACGGTCGGCGGCACCGGCGTCGCGTTCACCGCCGCGCGGACGATCGCCGCGGGATCCACACCCTGCGCCCAGGCCTGCGGGGTGAGAGTGAGCCGGTGCGCGAGCACGGGCACGGCGATGCGCTTGATGTCGTCGGGGCGGACGAAGCCCCGGCCCTCCAGCGCCGCGACCGCGCGGGCGAGCAGGACGAGGGCCTGGGATCCGCGCGGCGAGGCGCCGACCGAGACGTCGGACGCCGTGCGGGTGGCGCGGGTGAGCGCCACGGCGTACCGGATCACATCGGGGTCGACGTGGATGCGCTCGACGGCTGCTTGGATCCGCTGCAGCTCCTCTGCGTCGATGACCGCGTCGACGTCGGCGTGTTCCCGCTGCCGGCGGAGCCGCTCCTCGACGATGCCCGACTCGTGCTCGGACGTCGGATAGCCGACCGACAGCCGCACCATGAACCGGTCCAGCTGCGCCTCCGGCAGCGCGTAGGTGCCCTCGTACTCGATCGGGTTCGCGGTGGCGATCACGTGGAACGGCTCCGGCAGCGGGTACCGACGCCCCTCCACCGTGACCTGGCGCTCCGCCATCGCCTCGAGCATCGCCGACTGCGTCTTCGGGGTGGTGCGGTTGATCTCGTCGGCGAGCAGCAGTCCGGTGAAGATCGGCCCGGGCCGGAACCGGAAGTCGCCGGTGTCGGGCGCGTAGACGAACGAGCCCGTGACGTCGCCGGGGAGCATGTCGGGCGTGCACTGCAGCCGGCGGAACTCCAGCCCGAGCGCGGCGGCGAGGCTGCGCGCGGCGAGGGTCTTGCCGAGCCCCGGCACGTCCTCGAACAGCACGTGCCCGCCGGCGAGGATCGTCGCGAGGGCGAGCACGAGGGGCTCGTCCATGCCCACGACCACGGTGCGGACACGCTCGAGCACCAGGGCCGCGGTGCCGCTGACCGCCGCGATGTCGTCGGCACGGGTGTCGTCGGTGCTCATGTCGTCTCCTCGGTCGGGTGGAATGTCGTGGGCGGGGCCATCGGGCGGTCGGCCCGGGCGCCGGGCGGGTTCTCGAGCGCGTCGAGGATCCGCTCCACTTCCTTGCGGTGCAGGTCCCTGGCGGCGAGCGCGGCGTGCGCGCCGGGGCCGAGGACCGCGTCCACGGTCTCGGCGTCCGCGGTGTCGGGATCGACCCCGCTCTCGTTCAGCCGGCGGTGCATCAGCGCGGTGACCCGCCGGCGGAACGCGAACCCCACGACGCCCGTGCGGGGATCGATCGCCCAGGCGAGCCGCGACACGTCCGAGCCGTGCTCGACCCGCTCCGGCAGCGGCGGCGGCCATTCGCCCGCGTCGTCGATGAGGCTCTGCCGCAGCACGAGGACGGCCGCCGCCGCGACGAGGATCCACGAGATCGCGAACGGCAGCGGCACGCCGAGGAACATCAGCAGCAGCGCCACCGGAACGGCGAGGAGCACCGACAGGCCGACGAGGACGATCCGGCGGATCACCGCCATCCCTCCTCTATCGCGGCGAGGCACCGGCGTGCGGTCGCGCGTTCTTCCTCGTCGGCGATCCGGCCGCCGAACCGCACGCTCTCGTACAGCTCGAGCAGGGTCTCGGTCTCGCGGTCGAACCCGGCGCGACGGCGAAGGATCCGCGCCGTGAACTCGCCGGGCGTCTCGACGGCCGCCCGGGGGCTCCCCGCCCGTTCGGCGGCGTCCTCGAGGCGCACCCAGGCCGCCACGATCGCCTCGGTCGGGTCGGCGTGCGCATCGATCGCCTCCTGCGCAGCCGCGGCACCGGTGCGGATCCGGACCTCGTCGACGGCCTCCTCGGTCGCAGCGGCCTGCGCGACGACGCGGGCGGCGGCGCCCGCCTGACGCCGCATCGGGCGCAGATCCCAGAATCGGCGGGTCCAGCGCCAGAGCGTCCAGAGCCCGAGCAGCACCGCGATCACGACGATCAGCGTGCCGATGATCCCGGCGATCATCTGGAGCACGGGGCTTTCCAGGAACTCCAGCCATCCGGGCAGGGCACCGGGCGTCTGCGGCGGAGCCGACGGCGGCAGGCGGGTCAGCTGCGGCCGCGGGAAGCCGATGTCGTGGAACTGCGGCACGCCCTGCAGCGAGGCGATCGCCATCAGCACCACGGTGGCCAGCACGACGGCCGCGATCGCCCCCGGGAGCGGGAGCGTGCGGGATCGCGTGACGTCGCGGCGCATGTCCCTCACCTTAGGACAGGGCGGTTCCCGCCGGGTGAGGCGTGCGGTCACGGCCCTGAGCGGTCAGAGCTCGACGGCTCCCGCGAAGCGCACGAGCGCGTCGCGAACGGCCTCGAGCTCGGGGATCGTGAGCCCGAGCCGGGCCATCACCCGGCGCGGCACGTCGACCGCACGGGCGCGGAGGGCGACGCCCTTCGAGGTCAGCGCGATGTCGAGACGGCGTTCGTCCTGCTCGCTCCGGCGACGTTCGATCAGCCCGTCGGCCTCGAGCCGCTTCACCAGCGGGGAGGCGGTCGCCGGATCCATCGCGAGCGCCTCGGCGAGCGCGCGCAGCGACCGCGGCGACTCCTCCCAGAGGGCGAGCATGACGAGGTACTGGGGATGCGTCAGCCCGAGCGGCTCGAGGATCGGGCGGTAGATCGCGACCACGTTCCGCGCCGCGGTCACGAGCGCGAAGCACAGCTGGTTGTCCAGCCGGAGCAGGTCGTCGGTCGTCGGTGCGGTCACGGTCCGATGTTACTCTCTGCCCTAATAGTTAGTACACTAATGATCATGACAGCAGCACCCGAGCCCTCCGACCGCCTTCCGCTCCGGGACCGGATCCGCGAGGCCGGTGGCCTCTACGCCTGGGTCAACACGAATCTCATCCGCTTCGCCGGCCCGGCCTCGGTCGGCCCGTACGAGAGCACCCCGCCGCCGTCGGCCGCCGAGCGCGCGCAGCGCGCCTGCCCGCTGTGCGGCGCCCCGATGACCGCGCACGAGATCGACCGGACCGGCCCGAAGCCGCTCATGCACTGCCCCTGACCTTCCAGGCCTTGCACCCACGCGCGACCCCGGTCATTCCGCCCCGGCGGCGTCCTCCCGGGCGATGTCGATCCACGCCATGAGCGCGTCGTCCCCGGCGACGGCCTCGGCCGCGACGTCCAGCCAGTTCGCGCTCATCGTCCGTGAGCCCATGACCGTGCGGGAGACGCCGGGCTCCGCCTGCAGCTGGTCGCCGTGCTCCGCACCGACACGGACGAGCAGCCGGCCGCCCGTGCGCGCCCCGACGAGGATCTTCCCGTCCACCAGGAACGCGCGGCTGCCGAACATCGCCCGCTCCTCGACGTCGCCATCGCCGCCCAGCAGCGCGCGGATCCGATCCGCCAGTTCCGTGACAGATGCATCCATGCTCGCCCCGCGGTTCCCCGGCCGGCCGATCAGGCGTGGCCGGCCCGCTCCATCGCGCGCAGCTCCTTCTTCAGGTCCTGCACCTCGTCGCGCAGCCGCGCGGCCAGCTCGAACTTGAGCTCGCCGGCGGCCGCGAGCATCTGCGCGGAGAGATCGGCGATCGTCTCCTCGAGCTGCTCCGCGCCCTCGGCGGCGATCCCGGTCCGGCGCAGGTTCGGTGTCGGCGACTTGCCCCGGCCGGACCTGGCGCGCTTGGCGAGCATCTCGGCCGTGTCCGCGCCCTCACGGGCGAGCACGTCGGTGATGTCCGCGATCCGCTTGCGCAGCGGCTGCGGGTCGATGCCGTTCGCCGTGTTGTAGGCGATCTGCTTCTCGCGGCGCCGCTCGGTCTCCTCGATCGCCTTGGCCATCGAGTCGGTCATGTTGTCGGCGTACATGTGCACCTGGCCGGACACGTTGCGCGCCGCGCGCCCGATCGTCTGGATCAGCGAGGTGCCGGAACGCAGGAACCCCTCCTTGTCCGCGTCGAGGATCGCGACCAGCGACACCTCCGGCAGGTCGAGGCCCTCGCGGAGCAGGTTGATGCCGACGAGCACGTCGTAGACGCCGGCGCGCAGTTCGGTGAGCAGCTCGACGCGGCGCAGCGTGTCGACGTCCGAGTGCAGGTAGCGCACCCGGACCCCGTGCTCGCCGAGGAAGTCGGTGAGCTCCTCCGCCATCTTCTTCGTGAGCGTCGTGACGAGCACGCGCTCGTCACGCTCGACGCGCAGCCGGATCTCCTCGAGCAGGTCGTCGATCTGCCCCTTCGAGGGCTTCACCACGATCTCCGGGTCCACCAGACCCGTCGGGCGGATGATCTGCTCGACCACGCCGTCCGCGATCCCCATCTCGTACTTGCCGGGGGTCGCCGACAGGTAGACGGTCTGGCCGATCCGGTTCTTGAACTCGTCCCAGCGCAGCGGCCGGTTGTCCAGGGCGCTGGGCAGGCGGAACCCGTGATCCACCAGGGTGCGCTTGCGGGAGGCGTCGCCCTCGTACATCGCGCCGATCTGCGGGACCGTGACATGCGACTCGTCGATCACGAGCAGGAAGTCGTCGGGGAAGAAGTCCAGGAGCGTGTGCGGCGGCTCCCCCGCCTCGCGGCCGTCCATGTGCCGCGAGTAATTCTCGATGCCGGAGCAGAACCCGAGCTGCTGCAGCATCTCCAGGTCGAACGTCGTGCGCATCCGCAGCCGCTGCGCCTCGAGCAGCTTGCTCTGCCGCTCCAGCTCCGTGAGACGACCGGCGAGCTCCTCCTCGATCGTGCCGATCGCGCGCTGCACGACGTCGCTGCCGGCGACGTAGTGCGAGGCCGGGAAGATCGGCACCGAGTCGAGCTTGGCGATGACCTCGCCGGTGAGCGGATGCAGCGAGTACAGCGCCTCGATCTCGTCGCCGAACAGCTCGATCCGGATCGCGTGCTCCTCGTAGACCGGGATGATCTCGATCGTGTCGCCGCGCACCCGGAAATTGCCGCGGGAGAAGTCGACGTCGTTGCGGTTGTACTGCATCGCGATGAACTGCCGGATGAGCGCGTCGCGGTCGTAGCGTTCGCCCACCTGCAGTGCGACCATCGCCCGCAAGTACTCCTCGGGCGCACCGAGGCCGTAGATGCACGACACCGTGGAGACAACGACGACGTCCCGCCGGCTGAGCAGCGAGTTCGTGGTGGAGTGCCGGAGGCGCTCGACCTCGGCGTTGACCGACGAGTCCTTCTCGATGAAGGTGTCCGTCTGCGGCACGTACGCCTCGGGCTGGTAGTAGTCGTAGTACGAGACGAAGTACTCCACCGCGTTGTGCGGCATGAGCTCGCGGAACTCGTTCGCCAGCTGCGCGGCGAGGGTCTTGTTGTGCGCCAGCACGAGGGTCGGCCGCTGCACCTGCTCGATGAGCCACGCCGTGGTCGCGGACTTCCCGGTGCCCGTGGCGCCGAGCAGCACGACGTCGGTCTCGCCGGCGTTGATCCGCGCCGCGAGCTCGGCGATCGCCTGCGGCTGATCGCCCGCGGGCGCGTACTCGGAGACGACTTCGAACGGCCGGACCGAACGTGTGGGTTGCATCCCTCCACTGTACGAGGGACCTCGGACACTGCGGCCCGGTCTCAGCCCTCCCGGCTCCAGACGTACGGGATGGTCGTGGTGGCCTTGCGCATCCCGGAGCGCTCCAGGATCGGCCGGGAGAACTCCGTCGAGTCGGAGTGCAGATAGCGGTGGCCGCGCGCGAGGGCCGCCTGTGCGCGCTTCGCCGTCAGTGCGCGGTACACGCCGCGCCCGCGCCACTCCGGCAGCGTCGCACCGCCCCAGATCCCGGCGAACTCGGTGCCCGCCACGGGCTCGAGCCGTCCGGTGCCGATCACCCGGCCATCGGCCTCGGCGATCCACAGGACGACGTCCTCCCCCGCGGCCAGACGCGTCACGATCCGCTGCGCGCGGATCCGCCAGTCCGGGTCGTCGAACACGGCGCCCTGCAGCGAGGCCATCGCCCGGATGTCGGACTCGGAGCGGATCTCGCGCAGCCGCACGCCGTCCGGGAGCGGGACGTCGGCGGAGAGCGCGGCGGCGTCCCCGAGCATCACCGACTCCTCCTCATCGGGCTCGAAGCCGGCATCGCGCAGCGCCGCCGCGAGACCCGGTGCGACGTCGTGGCCCCGCGTCTTCCACTCCGCGTCGCGCACATGCGGCAGCGCCTCGAAGTGCGCGCGGACGTCCTGCACGAGCGAGCGGATGCGCGGCTCGTCGGCGCCGCCGAGATCGCGGTAGCCGGCGAACCCGCTCCCACCCGGGAACACGCCGACAACGACCGGGCCGATCCACCGCACGTCCTGCGCACCCCGCAGTTCGCGCTCGCCGCGCAGCTGCGCGTCGTAGGCGGCCAGCAGCGCGCTCACGCGGCGCTCCGCAGGCGCGCCCAGAGCTCGTCGGTCTGCCGGATGGTCTCGGCCATCTCCCCCGACGTGTCGATCAGGACATCCGCGATCGCGCGGCGCTTCTCGTCCGGCGCCTGCGACGCGATCCTTGCCCGTGCGTCCTCGCGCGCCATCCCGCGGTTCTGCACGAGGCGGTCCTCCCGCAATCCAGCGGGGGCGTCCGCGACGACGATCAGATCCCACGGGTCGTCCACCCGCGCCTCGAGGAGCAGCGGCACGTCGTACACGACGACCTGCGCGGGATCCGCCGCGAGCGCCTCCCGGAAGCGGCGCTGCGACTCGGCCTTCACGGCCGGGTGCACGATCCCGTTCAGCCGGGCCAGCGCGTCCGGATCGCCGAACACACGGCCGCCGAGCCTGGCGCGGTCCAGCGCGCCGTCGGGCAGGATCATCTCGTCGCCGAACTCCTCCGCGATCCGCGTCAGCACCGGGGATCCGGGAAGCTGCACGTCGCGCACGATCCGGTCCGCGTCGATGACGACGGCGCCGTGCTCGACGAGCCGAGCCGCGATGGTGGACTTCCCCGACGCTATGCCGCCGGTGAGCGCGATGAGGGGCATGCGGTCAGTCTCGCACACGCCCGCCCGCGGTCCCGTCGGCGCGGGGACCGGCCGGGACGTGCGCGCTCGGAGCCCGGCTCAGCGCACCGACGGCCGCCAGAGCCGCCGCCGCACACATCGCCACCACGGCGGCGAGGAACCAGGTCCAGCCGCGCTGCCCGAAGACGAGCCCGAGCGCCCAGCCGAACAGGCTCGACCCGGCGTAGTACCCGAAGTAGTAGAGGGAGGAGGCCTGAGCCCGGCTCTCCGGTCCGGCCGCCACCGGCGCCCATCCGGAAGCCACCGCGTGCGCGCCGAAGAAGCCGGCGGTGAACAGCAGCAGCCCGAGAAGCACGACGGCCGTGGACGGCGTGAGCATCAGCAGCGCGCCGAGCAGCATGACGCCGGTCGCGCCGAGCAGGACCGGGTGCCGCCCGACCCGGGACGCCAGCGTCCCCGCCCACGGCGACGACACGGTGCCGGCGAGATACGCGAGGAACAGAAGGGTGACGAGCCATCCGGGCAGCCGGAACGGCGGATCCGTGAGATGGAAGCCCAGGTAGTTGTACACCGCGACGAACGCGCCCATCAGCAGGAAGCCCTGCGCGTAGAGCGCGAGCTGACTCGGGGAGCGCAGCAGCGCGAGGAGCCGCGGGACGATGCCGGCGCCGGGCTCGGCGCGCAGGCGCAGCGGCACGAATCCGCGCGCCCGCGGGGTGAGCCAGAGGAAGAGCACCGCGCAGAGCGCGCAGAGCAGCGCGGCGGCCCACACCCCGGCGCGCCAGCCGGCGGCCTCCCCGACGATGCCCGAGACGATGCGGCCGAGAAGCCCGCCGACCGTGGTGCCGGCGATGTAGCTGCCCGCCGACGCCGCCGCATGCCGCGGATCGACCTCCTCCGCGAGGTAGGCGAGCGCGACGGCCGGGACGGCGCCCAGCGCGATCCCCTCCGCGCAGCGGAGCGCGAGCAGGATCCCGATCCCGTCGCTGAGCGGCGCGACGAGCCCCAGCGCGGTCGCCGCGATCACGCCGATCGCCATCGCCGGGACCCGGCCGATCCGGTCGGCCACCTGGGACCACGCGATCACGGCGGCGGCGAGTCCGAGCGTGGCCGCGGAGACGCTCAGCGCGGCCGTCGCCGGCGCGATCACCAGATCCTCCGCGAGCTGCGGCAGCACGGCCTGCGGCGAGTACAGCTGCGCGAACGTGGCGATGCCGGCGAAGAACAGGCCGATCAGCAGGCGCCGGTAGGAGGAGGATCCGCGCGCGTGGCCGCTGAAGCTCATCGGATCCGCAGCCCGGCGGGCATGCCGGCTCCGACGGAGGGCACGGCGAAAGGCATGGATCCATCCTCGCACGCCCCGGGAACGCGGAACGGGCCGCCACCCGGAGGTGACGGCCCGTTCTGTCAGAGCGTTGTTACGCGTTGCCGCCCGAGAGCTTCTCGCGGAGAGCCGCGAGAGCCTCGTCGTCGGCCAGCGTGCCCGCGCCGGCGGAGTCGCTCGAGAACGACTGCGCGCCCCCGAAGTCCTCGCCTGCGGCGGCCTCGGCCTCGGCGGCCTTGAGGACCTGGGCCTTGTGCGCCTCCCAGCGAGTCTGGGCGGCGGCGTACTCCTGCTCCCATGCCTCGCGCTGAGCGTCGAAGCCGTCCTTCCAGGCGCCGGTCTCGGCGTCGAAGCCCTCCGGGTACTTGTACTCGCCGTTCTCGTCGTACTCGGCCAGCATGCCGTACAGGGCCGGGTCGAACTCGGTGCCGTAGGGGTCGACCGACTCGTTGGCCTGCTTGAGGGACAGCGAGATGCGGCGACGCTCGAGGTCGATGTCGATGACTTTGACGAAGACCTCTTCGCCCACCGAGACGACCTGCTCGGCCAGCTCGACGTGCTTGCTGGAGAGCTCGGAGATGTGCACGAGGCCCTCGATGCCGTCCGCGACGCGCACGAACGCGCCGAACGGGACGAGCTTGGTGACCTTGCCCGGGGTGACCTGGCCGATGGCGTGGGTGCGGGCGAAGACCTGCCACGGGTCCTCCTGCGTCGCCTTCAGCGACAGGGAGACGCGCTCGCGGTCGAGGTCGACCTCGAGGATCTCGACGGTGACCTCCTGGCCCACCTCGACGACCTCGGAGGCGTGCTCGATGTGCTTCCAGGACAGCTCGGAGACGTGCACGAGGCCGTCCACGCCGCCCAGGTCGACGAACGCACCGAAGTTGACGATCGACGAGACGACGCCCTTGCGGACCTGACCCTTGTGCAGGTTGTTGAGGAACGTGGTGCGCGACTCGGACTGCGTCTGCTCGAGCAGGGCGCGGCGGCTCAGGACCACGTTGTTGCGGTTCTTGTCCAGCTCGAGGATCTTGGCCTCGAGCTCCTGGCCGAGGTACGGCGTGAGGTCGCGGACGCGGCGCAGCTCGATGAGCGAGGCCGGCAGGAAGCCGCGAAGGCCGATGTCGACGATGAGGCCACCCTTGACGACCTCGATGACCTGACCGGTGACGACGCCGTCGTTCTCCTTGATCTTCTCGACGTCGCCCCAGGCGCGCTCGTACTGGGCGCGCTTCTTGGACAGGATCAGACGGCCTTCCTTGTCCTCCTTCTGGAGAACGAGGGCCTCGACCTGGTCGCCGACGGAGACGACCTCGTTCGGGTCGACGTCGTGCTTGATGGAGAGCTCGCGCGAGGGGATGACGCCCTCGGTCTTGTAGCCGACGTCGAGCAGGACCTCGTCGCGGTCGATCTTGACGATCGTGCCCTCGATGATGTCGCCGTCGTTGAAGAACTTCAGGGTCTTCTCGACCGCGGCCAGGAAGTCCTCGGCAGATCCGATGTCGTTGATCGCGACCTGCTTGGTGGCCGGGGCGGTCGTTGCGGTAGTCATGTAGTGGGTTGTCCTTGTAGATGGATACTCGGGCTGCGGCGCACGCTCTGAGGCAGAGCGAAGGATCGCGCCGAAGCGGCTGGATGTGATGGTGAAGCGTTTCGTCACGCACGCAGAAGCAACCCTCCACGGGTGACACTTCAGGCTATCAGACAGATCGGGCCGGGAAAAGCCGCCGGACGCCCGTCCGTCCGCACTCCCCGGGGTGCGACGACGCACCAGGATCCGGAAGCCGGCCTGGCAGACTGTCCGCATGACCGACGCCGCGCCGAAGCTCATGCTCCTGGACACCGCCAGCCTCTACTTCCGGGCCTTCTACGGGGTGCCGGACGCGGTCAAGGCGCCCGACGGCACCTCGGTCAACGCGGCCCGCGGGCTGCTCGACATGATCGCCAAGCTCGTCACGGCCTATCGGCCGACGCACCTCGTCGCCTGCTGGGACGACGACTGGCGCCCGCAGTGGCGGGTCGACCTCATCCCGAGCTACAAGGCGCACCGCGTCGTCGAGGTCGTGCCCGGCGGCACGGACGTCGAGGAGGTGCCGGATCCTCTCGAGGCGCAGATCCCGGTCATCCGCGAGGCGCTCGGCGCCCTGCGGATCCCGATCATCGGGGTCGCCGAGCACGAGGCCGACGATGTGATCGGAACGCTCGCGACGATCGCGGAGATGCCCGTCGACATCATCACCGGGGATCGCGACCTGTTCCAGCTCGTCGACGACGCCCGTGGCGTGCGCGTGATCTACACGGCGCGCGGCATGAGCAACCTCGAGGACGTCACCGACGAGGTCGTGGTGAAGAAGTACGGCGTCCTGCCCGGCCAGTACGCGGACTTCGCGACGATGCGCGGCGATGCCTCGGACGGCCTGCCCGGCGTCACCGGCGTCGGCGAGAAGACCGCCGCCACCCTGCTCGCCGCGCACGGAGACCTCGACGCGATCCGCAGCGCCGCGGAGACCGCCGACGGCATGTCCGCGGGCGTCGCGAAGAAGGTGCTCGCCGCGGCGGACTACCTCGACGTCGCGCCGACCGTGGTGCGCGTGGCGACGGCACTGCCGATCGCGGTCCCGGCCGAGGCGCTGCGCCCGCTCGACGCGGACGAGACCGCGGCGGCCGTCTCGGTCGCCGAGCGCTGGAACCTCGGCACGTCGATGGCCCGCGCGCTCGAGGCGCTCCGGCAGACGGCCTGAGCCGCTCAGCCCGCCCAGCGCAGCAGCCGGTCCAGACCCCACGTCGTCACGATCCGCTCCGCCGGAACGCCCGCGCGCTCGGCGCGCTGGGCGCCGTGATCCAGCAGCGACAACTGCCCCGGCGCGTGCGCATCGGAGTCGATCGAGAACAGGCAGCCGATCTCGAGGGCCAGTGCGAGCAGTTCGTCCGGAGGATCGTGCCGCTCCGGACGCGAGTTGATCTCGACGGCGACCCCGTGCTCCGCGCAGGCCTCGAACACGGCGCGTGCGTCGAAGCGCGACGGCGGGCGCGTCCCGCGGTCCCCCTGCACGAGCTGTCCGGTCACGTGCCCGAGCACGCTCACCCGAGGGTTCGACACGGCCGTGACGATCCGCCGCGTCATCGGTCCGGGATCCATGCTCAGCTTCGAGTGCACCGAGGCGACGACCACGTCGAGTTCGCCGAGCAGACCGTCCTCCTGGTCGAGGCGGCCGTCGTCGAGGATGTCCACCTCGATGCCGGTGAGCATCGTGAGCCCGTCACGGCTCTCCGCCCGCACCTGCGGCAGCTGCGTGCGCAGCCGCTCCGCGGTGAGCCCCCGCGCGACGCGCAGCCGCGGCGAGTGGTCCGTGATCGCGAGGTACTCGTGCCCGAGCGCCCGGGCCGCGTCCGCCATGGCCGGGATCGGCGTGGTGCCGTCCGACCACTCCGTGTGCGCGTGCAGGTCGCCGCGCAGCCGGCCGCGCAGGGCGGAGACGATCTCCGGCTCGACCTCGCCGCGCAGCTCCACGAGATACGTCGGGGTCTGGCCCGCGAGCGCCTGCCGGATCACCTCGAAGGTCGAGTCGCCGATCCCCTTCGTCTCCCGGATCCGGTTGAGATCCGTGCGCGCGTCCGTGGGCAGACCCTCGTAGATCGCCGCCGCCGAGCGGAACGCCTTGGCCCGGTACCGCGAGGCGCGTTCCCGCTCGAGGAGCCGGGCGATCTCGAGCAGCGCGTCCTGCGGATCCATCCGTCAGCCCGCCGCGAGCTCCTGCGACGCCGACACCCACTGCTCGAGCTTCGCGGCGGCGCGGCCGTCGTCGACGGCGTCCCCGGCCCGGCGCAGGCCCTCGCGCAGCCGCTCCACGATCGGGATCTGCGCCTGCGAGGCGTCGTGCGACAGCTCGTAGGCGACGATGCCCGCGGCGGCGTTGAGCAGCACGATGTCGCGCACCGCGCCCTCCTCGCCGGCGAGGGTGCGGCGCAGCACCTCGGCGTTGTGCTCCGGGGACCCGCCGATGAGGTCGGCGAGCTCGGCGACCGGGATGCCGAGGTCGCGCGGGTCCAGGTCGTGCTCGTGGATGTCGCCGCGGGTGACCTCCCAGATCCGGCTGTGCCCGGTCGTGGTCAGTTCGTCGAGCCCGTCGTCGCCGCGGAACACCAGGGCCGTGGCGCCACGGGTGCGGAAGACGCCGGTGATCAGCGGTACCCGGTCGAGCTGTGCGACGCCCACGGCGTTCGCCTCGGCGCGGGCGGGGTTGCACAGCGGGCCGAGCATGTTGAAGACCGTCGGCACGCCGAGCTCGGCGCGGACGGCGCCGGCGTTCTTGAACCCGGGATGGAACGCGCCCGCCCAGGCGAAGGTGATGCCCGTGCGGTGCAGGATCTCGGCGACGGACTCCGGATCGAGCGTGAGCTGCAGACCGAGCGCGCTGAGCACGTCGGAGGATCCGGACGCGGAGCTCGCGGCCCTGTTGCCGTGCTTCACGACGGGGATCCCGGTCGCGCCGATGATGATCGCGGCGGTCGTGGAGACGTTGACGGTGCCGACCCTGTCGCCGCCCGTGCCGACGATGTCGAGCACGTCGGAGGAGACCGGCAGCGGAACCGCGGCCTCGAGGATCGCGTCGCGGAAGCCCACGATCTCGTCGATCGTCTCGCCCTTGGCGCGCAGGCCGATGAGGAAGCCGGCGAGCTGCGCCTGGGTCGCCTGACCCCGCATGACCTGGCGCATCGCCCACGTCGACTCGTACACGCTCAGGTCGCGCCCCGCGAGGAGGGTGGAGAGGACGTCGGGCCAGGTGAGAACTTCCGCCATGCCAGCGATCCTAGCGATGTGATCGAGTCGTGATCGTCTCGTGTGACGGCCGGCTTCCGCGGTACCCAGCGGATTCCCGGCCAGTTCCGAGCCGCCGTCGAGTCGCGCACGGGCTGAACCGCCGTCACGGGTGCGACAATCGTCCGCTCGGATCGGCCATAATGGACGGGTGACGACCTCAGCGACGTATGCCCCGGCGGCGGCGAGAACGATCAAGCGCCCCAACCCGGTGGCTGTGGGAACCATTGTCTGGCTCGGCAGTGAGGTGATGTTCTTCGCGGGACTCTTCGCGATCTACTTCACCCTGCGCAGCACCTCTCCGGAGCTCTGGGCTCATCGGACGAGCGAGCTGAACGTGCCCTACGCGTTCGTGAACACGATCGTCCTGGTGCTGTCCTCGGTCACCTGCCAGATGGGCGTCTTCGCGGCGGAGCGCATGCAGCCGTACACCTCGGTGAGCGACAAGGGCCGCAAGCGCTGGGGCATGGTCCCCTGGTTCTGGCTCACGTTCGCGATGGGCGCGGTCTTCGTGTCCGGCCAGGTGTGGGAGTACTCGCAGCTGGTCGCGGAGGGCATGCCGATCTCGGCCGACTCGTACGCCTCCGCGTTCTACCTCACGACCGGCTTCCACGCGCTGCACGTCACCGGCGGCCTGGTGGCCTTCCTGCTGACGCTCGGTCGCGCCTTCGCCGTGAAGAACTTCACGCACAAGGAGGCGACCACCGCGATCGTGGTGTCCTACTACTGGCACTTCGTCGACGTCGTCTGGATCGCCCTGTTCCTCGTCATCTATTTCCTGAAGTAAGAAGCGGAGCGGATTCCCGACATGGCACGAGAGAAGAAGCGCCGCACCGGCCGTCGCAGCCCCCTGGCCGCCGCAGCCCTGATCGGCGCGGGCCTGATGATCACCGGTGGGATCTACGCCGGCGCGAGCGCCGCGATGGCCTCGACCGCCCCGGCCACGGCGACCACCGCGGTCTCCACCGAGGAGGGGCAGAAGCTCTTCCAGGCGAACTGCGCCACCTGCCACGGCATGAACCTGCAGGGCACGTCCACCGGCCCGAGCCTCTACGGCGTCGGCGAGCTGGCGGTCGAGTTCCAGCTGTCGACCGGACGCATGCCGCTGCAGATGCAGGGCCCGCAGGCCCAGCAGAAGAAGCCGCAGTTCACCGAGTCCGACATCAAGAACGTCGCCGCCTGGGTCCAGTCGGTGGCCCCCGGCCCGACGTATCCGGACGAGAAGATCATCGACGGAAAGGGCGATGTCGCCCACGGAGCCGAACTGTTCCGGATCAACTGCGCGATGTGCCACAACGTGGCGGCCGCGGGCGGCGCCCTCACCGAGGGCAAGTTCGCGCCGCCGCTGACCAAGACCAGCGCGCTGCACATGTACGCGGCGATGGTCACCGGTCCGCAGAACATGCCCGTGTTCGGCGACATGAACCTGTCCCCCCAGGACAAGCGCGACATCATCTCGGCACTGCTGTTCCAGCAGAAGGCGACCCAGGTCGGCGGCATGGATCTCGGATCCCTCGGCCCCGTCTCGGAGGGTCTGTTCATCTGGATCTTCGGCATCGGCGCACTCGTCGCCATCACCGTGTGGATCACGGCGAAGTCCAACTGACGCCGGCATATCGAAGAACGTACGAGGAGAACCATGGCACACGACGACCCGCACGCTCTTGACCGGTCCTATCAGGCACCGGCCGGGCTGAGCGTCGACGTCAGCGACCCCGCGCAGAACCCGGGACTGCCGCCGCACCGCGAACGCATCACGGACGAGGACCCGAAGGCGATGGAGACCGCCGCCCGCACGGTCTACACGCTCTTCTACCTCTCGCTCGCGGGCAGCATCTGGGCGGTCGCCGCCTACATGCTGTTCCCGATCGAGAGCGGCTCGCTCGTCGACGTGCGCTACAACAACCTCTTCATCGGCCTCGGCATCGCCCTCGCCCTGCTCGCTCTCGGCGTCGGCGCGATCCACTGGTCGAAGGCGATCATGTCGGACAAGGAGCACATCGAGTACCGCCACCCCACCCGTGGCCGTGACTCGGTGCGCGAGGCGTCCATCCAGGCCTTCGCCGCCGCGAACGAGGAGTCCGGGTTCGGCCGTCGCAAGATGATCCGGAACTCGCTGATCGCCGCGGTCATCGCATCGGTCGTCCCCGGCCTCGCCCTGTTCCGCGGCCTGGCTCCGCACAGCACTGCGGCGAACCCGATCGCGGGCGACCCGGTGCAGCTGCTCAAGCACACGATGTGGGACAAGGGCATGCGCCTGACCCGCGACCCCGACGGCACCCCGATCCGTGCCGCCGACGTCGTCCTCGGCTCGGCCGTGCACGTCATCCCGGAGCCGCTGTCGAAGCTCGGACACGAGGACGGCTACCTCGAGGAGAAGGCGAAGGCGATCGTCCTGCTGATCCGTCTGCTCCCCGAGCAGCTCAAGGAGTCCGCGGAGCGCAAGGCCTGGTCGTACAACGGCATCGTCGCCTACTCCAAGGTCTGCACCCACGTCGGCTGCCCCGTCGCGCTGTACGAGCAGCAGACCCACCACCTGCTCTGCCCGTGCCACCAGTCGCAGTTCGACGTGACCGAGGCCGCGAAGGTCATCTTCGGCCCCGCCGCGCGTCCGCTGCCGCAGCTGCCCATCGCGGTCGACGACGAGGGCTACCTCATCGCGCAGAGCGATTTCCACGAACCCGTCGGCCCGAGCTTCTGGGAGCGTCATTGAGCACCGCAACTGTTACCGAGCCGAAGACCTCGGAGAAGCCGCTCGGCGGCCGCTTCCTCGGCGCCACGGCGAACTACATCGACGAGCGCACCAGCCTGTCCGGCTTCGTCAAGGAACTGGGCCGGAAGATCTTCCCCGACCACTGGTCGTTCATGCTCGGCGAGATCGCGCTGTGGAGCTTCGTCGTCGTGCTGCTGTCCGGCACGTTCCTGACGTTCTTCTTCCAGGCCTCGATGGTGCCCACGCACTACTCCGGCGCCTACCCCCCGATGCGCGGCGTCGAGATGTCCGCGGCCCTGGAGTCGACCCTGCGGATCTCGTTCGACCTCCGCGGTGGCCTGCTGGTCCGTCAGATCCACCACTGGGCGGCGCTGACGTTCGTGGCCGGCATCGGCGTGCACATGCTCCGCGTGTTCTTCACCGGCGCGTTCCGCAAGCCGCGTGAGCTGAACTGGGTGATCGGCTTCGTGCTGTTCATCCTCGCCATGGCCGAGGGCTTCACCGGCTACTCGCTCCCCGACGACCTGCTCTCGGGCAACGGCCTGCGCATCATCGACGGCATGATCAAGGGTCTCCCCCTGATCGGCACCTGGACCTCGTTCATGCTGTTCGGCGGCGAGTTCCCGGGCGACCAGATCGTCGGCCGTCTGTACACGCTGCACATCCTGATCCTGCCGCTGCTGGTGATCGGACTCGTCCTGCTGCACCTGATGCTGATGGTCATCAACAAGCACACGCAGTTCGCGGGCCCGGCGCGCGCCGAGGACAACGTCGTCGGCTACCCGATGATGCCGATCTACATGTCCAAGATGGGTGGCTTCCTGTTCATCACGTTCGGCGCGATCGTGCTCATGGCCTCGCTGTTCCAGATCAACCCGATCTGGAACTACGGCCCGTACGACCCGTCCCCGGTCTCCGCCGGAACCCAGCCGGACTGGTACATCGGATTCGCGGACGGTGCGCTGCGTCTGGCCCCGTCGGACCTCGACGTGGTGTTCCTCGACCACACCTGGTCGTTCGGGATCATCACCCCCGTCGTCGTGCTCGGACTGTTCATCGTGCTCGTCGCGATCTACCCCTTCATCGAGGCGTGGATCACCGGCGACAAGCGCGAGCACCACATCGCTCAGCGGCCGCGCACCTCTGCGACCCGCACCGCGATCGGCGTGGCCGGCGTGATCTTCTATGCGGTCCTGTGGGCGGCGGCTTCGTCCGACCTCATCGCGACGCATTTCTCGCTGACGATGGAGGGCGTGATCCACACGCTCCAGGCGCTGCTGTTCATCGGCCCGGTGGTCGGCTACTTCATGACCAAGCGGATCTGCATCGCGCTGCAGAAGAAGGACCGCGAGATCGTCCTGCACGGCTACGAGTCCGGCCGCATCGTGCGCCTCCCCGGCGGCGAGTACATCGAGGTGCACAAGCCGGTCAACGCGTACGACCGCTGGAAGCTCATCGACATGGAGACCTACGAGCCGCTCGTGGTCCGCCCGAACGCCAAGGGTCGCATCCCGTGGACGCAGAACCTGCGCTCCTCGCTGTCCCGCTGGTTCTTCGAGGACCGTCTCTCCCCGCTGACCCAGGCCGAGCTCGTGGCGTCCGACGCCCACCAGCATCACGTGCTGCACGACACGGACGAGGCCGCGCACGACGAGATGGTCGCCTCGCACCTGCGTGCCGGCGTCACCGAGGAAGAGATCGCCCCGGTCGACACCTCGCACGTCGGCGAGACGCCGAACACGCCGAGCTCGGCCCTCGACCCCGAGTCGCTGCCGAGGAACGCCGGGGGCGGCGAGTAACCCCGCTCCCCCACCTCACGAAGGCCCCGTCACACGACGGGGCCTTCGTCGTCTCGCCGCCCCGGTCGGAGTAGCCTTTCGTCATGACCTCAGCCCAGGAGCACTTCGCCGCCAAGCTCGCCTACGAGACGGACGGGAGCGACGTGCACGCCGCGCGGAAGGCCGGCCAGCGGATCGCAGTGGTCGACGTCCGCTCCGACGAGGCCTGGGCGCAGGGGCGCGTCTCCGACGCGATCCACATGCACTACAGCGAGATCGCCGCCCGCGCCCCTCAGGAGATCTCCCCGGACACGCCTGTCGTCGTCTACTGCTGGAGCCCCGGGTGCAACGCCGCGGACAAGGGCGCCCTGGAGTTCGCGAAGCTCGGCTACGAGGTCCGCATCATGATCGGCGGATTCGAGTACTGGTCTCGGGAGGGCTATCCGGTCGAGAACGCGGACGGCGTGCACCGCCGCCCGATCGACCCCCTCGTCGGCGTCCCCCGCATCCGCACCCGGGCCTGAGGGCGCGCCTGCGGAAAGCATGAACGCGGGCAGTGCGCCGCGCGAGACCATCACGTCCCTGCGCCCTTCAGCGCAACGCCCCGGAATTATCCACAGCCCCGAACGGAGTACAGCGCACCCATCCTAGCCTCGAGATGTCCCACTCGAGAGGAGATCGTCTTGCGCTTGCCGTTCCCCGTCGCAGCCGCCGCCATTATCGTCACGGCACTGGTACTCACCGGTTGCTCCCCCGCACCCGAAGATGATTGGAACACACGTCTCACGCCCGAGTGGACAGTCAACGCCACCCTGATGAGTCAGCCGGTGATCGCCGATGACAGTGTGCTGGCTTACGTGCATGTGTCGCCGGACTCAGAGGCGATCGTGGCATGGAATCGCGCGAACGGCAAGGAGCTCTGGCGATCTCACGCACTGCCGGCCCGCACCGCCCCCGGCGTGGACCAGTTCGTCGCCGTGATCGAGAAGGACGGTTCCTGGCAGGTCGCGTACCTGGCTCCGCGTGCGGTGGGCGATCCTGTCAACGCGTGGATGCGTCTTGTCGTCGCGGATGCGCGCTCCGGCAAGGACCTGCTCCCCCAACTGCAAGACGCCCCGATCTGGACACGTCGTCCGGAAGCGTGCAAGGACTCGTCCACGTTCTGTCTCGAGGGCTTCCGCGAGGGGGACGAGCACACAGACCGCGAGCTCGTCCTCGCCGACGGCGGGATCGTGCCCGACACGGATCCCGACGCAGGGTTCAGCACCAACGGCTTCCTCGTCGCAAGCCACGTCTCGCTCAGCCACGACGAGGTGACCACGGTCCGGTACGGCACCAACGGTGAGTATGCGTGGTGGCGGAGCTACGAGGACATCTTCGGCCAGGGCACGGACTACACGGGCGGCTGGGCATGGCATGACGAGGATGAGAAGCTTCCGGTCATCGGCTGGGGCGGGCAGGCCGCGCCGAAAGTCACCTCATACCCCGCAAGCGATGTCCGCGACCTCACTGCCGGGACCACGGTCGCTCTCGATCGCAAGACCGGGCGGACCCTGTGGTCCCAGAAGAGCACAAGGAGCTGTACCTTCAGTGGCCGGGGTGTCGCGCCTCGCGCCGAAGGGATCATGGTGCTGTGCCGTTACCGGTCCGGATCGCTCCAACGCCATTTCGAAGAGGAGGGTGCCCCGCCACAGCTCGTCTACAAGGATGTGGATCTCGATGTCATCGGCGTGGACGCCGCGTCGGGTGAAGTGGTGTGGACCGTCCGACTCGGCGACGAACCGCGCAACTACGCATACCAGGAGCAGCCGAAGGCGCCGTGGTCGGACTCCGAAGAGCACGTGATCGTGACGGCGAACGGGCGACGGACGCTCCTCGATGTGCGCGACGGTTCCCGCCGAGAACTCGCCCGCGACGTCCTCACGCCCTGCCGACCGCACGACACGCAGGTCGTGCTCGACAGCGTCTGGAAAAACGTCCGCTACGCCGCGTCGCAGAACATGGCGCTCTGCAACGAGCAGGGACCGGTGAAGTCGGGCACGGCTCCGTCTCCGGCCGCGTTGGCGCTGGCCGGGCTGGACATCCACGACGACGTCGCCTTGGTCTTCAACGGAAGGCTCGCATACTTCCGCCGCCCGGCACCGGCACGACCGGCCACGACGACGCCGGGCACACCCCCGCCGACCTCTGCCGGGTGACGACAAGAGACCCCCGGAGCATCAGCTCCAGGGGTCTCTCACGCGAAGAATCAGCGGGCGAAGTGTCCGCGGTAGTACTCGTAGACCCAGCCGACGATCGCGACGACGAAGATGCCGAGCGCGACCGGGAAGAGGAACTCCCCGACGGCGAGGGCGATCGCGCCGACGGCGGCGGAGCCGGCCAGAACAATCGGCCACCACGACCACGGGCTGAACTCGCCGAGCTCAGGGTCGCCGTCGTCGATGTCGCTGGTGAGGATGTCCTCGGGCAGCTCGCCGTTCTGCGCCTGGTGGGTCTTGTGCAGATAGAACGCGATCATCGCGCCCATGAAGCACGTGAAGAACAGCGCCACCGTGCCGACCCACTCGATCGCGGTGACGATCGGGCGGTCCGGGTGGGCGAGGATGTTCCACCCGGTGTAGACGATGCCCATGAGGCCGAAGAACCCGGTCAGGATCCACCAGAGAACGATATTGTCGCGCATGGGTCAGTGGCCCTTTCCGCCGGCCTCAGCCGCGACGGGGTGCTCCGCGGCCTCCGGGTGGTTGAGGTCGAACGCCGGACGCTCGCTGCGGATACGCGGGATCGACGTGAAGTTGTGCCGCGGCGGCGGGCACGAGGTAGCCCACTCGAGCGACGCGCCGTAGCCCCACGGGTCGTTCACGGTGACCTTCGGCGCCTTGCGGGCGGTGAGCCAGACGTTCAGGAAGAACGGCAGCATCGAGGCGCCCAGGATGATCGCACCGATCGTCGAGACCTGGTTCTCCCACGTCCAGTTGTCGTAGGCCGAGTAGTCGGCGTAACGACGCGGCATGCCATCGACGCCCAGCCAGTGCTGGATGAGGAAGGTCATGTGGAAGCCGATGAACAGCATCCAGAAGTGGATGTAACCGAGGCGCTCGTTGAGCATCCGGCCGGTCCATTTCGGCCACCAGAAGTAGAAGCCGGCGAACATCGCGAACACGACCGTGCCGAACACCACGTAGTGGAAGTGCGCGACGACGAAGTACGAGTCGGAGAGGAAGAAGTCCAGCGGCGGCGACGCCAGGATGACACCGGTCAGACCGCCGAAGACGAACGACACCAGGAAGCCGAGGGCGAACACCATCGGGGTCTCGAAGGTCACGGATCCTCGCCACAGCGTGCCGATCCAGTTGAAGATCTTCACACCGGTCGGGACCGCGATGAGCATCGTCATGAGGGCGAAGAACGGCAGCAGCACGGAGCCGGTGACGTACATGTGGTGCGCCCACACCGCGACGGACAGCGCGGCGATCGAGATGGTCGCGTAGACGAGGGTCTTGTATCCGAAGATCGGCTTGCGGCTGAACACCGGGAAGATCTCGGAGACGATGCCGAAGAACGGCAGCGCGATGATGTACACCTCGGGGTGGCCGAAGAACCAGAACAGGTGCTCCCAGAGCAGCACGCCGCCGTTGGCCGGGTCGTAGATGTGCGCGCCGAGGACGCGGTCCGCGGCGGCCGCCAGCAGGGCCGCGGCGAGGACCGGGAAGGCCATCAGCACGAGGAGGCTGGTGATCAGCGTGTTCCACGAGAAGATCGGCATGCGCCACATCGTCATGCCGGGGGCGCGCATCGTGATGATCGTGGTGATGAAGTTCACCGCACCGAGGATCGTTCCGAAGCCCGAGATGCCGAGGCCCAGCATCCAGAGGTTTCCTCCGGCGCCGGGCGTGAACGAGGCGCTGGCCAGCGGCTGATACGCGAACCAGCCGAACGAGGCCGCGCCCTGCGGGGTGAGGAAGCCGGCGACCGCGATGGTCGAGCCGAACAGGAACATCCAGAACGCGAAGGCGTTCAGACGCGGGAACGCGACGTCGGGGGCGCCGATCTGCAGCGGGAGGACCGCGTTCGCGAAGCCGGCGAAGAGGGGCGTCGCGAACATCAGCAGCATGATCGTGCCGTGCATCGTGAACAGCTGGTTGTACTGCTCCTTCGTCGGCACGATCTGCATGCCCGGCGAGAACAGCTCGGCGCGGATGATGAGGGCCATCACGCCGCCGAGGAGGAAGAACAGCACCGAGGCGATCAGGTACATGTACCCGATGGTCTTGTGGTCGGTGGAGGTGATCCACTTGACGACGATGTTGCCCTTCTGCTCGACGCGGGTCGAGCTGAGCAGGGCGGCCTGCCGAGGCGGGATCGTGGTGGGACGCGCGCCGGCCTCAGAAGTGCCGGGAAGAGTGCTCGTCATGATGGTTACTTCGCTCCCTCATCGGTGGTGCTCTTCCCGGTGCCCGGGTAGTTGTTGAGGCGATCGTAGGCATTGGTGATGTCACCGGTGTTGCCCTCGTCGTGCAGCTTCGTGAGGTACGCCTGGTACTCCGAGTCGCTGACGACCTTGACGTTGAAGAGCATCATCGAGTGGTACTCGCCGCAGAGCTCCGCGCACTTGCCCTGGTAGGTGCCCTCGCGGGTCGGCGTGAAGGACCACGAGTTGTCCTTGCCGATGAACATGTCCTTCTTGTACAGGAAGTCGATGATCCAGAAGGAGTGGATCACGTCGCGCGACTGCAGCGTGACGTGCACCTTCTTGTTCACCGGCAGGTACAGCGTCGGCAGGGCGTTCTGGTCGACGTTGCCCGCCTTGTCCGGCTGAGCCTGGACGCCCATGGTCCACACCGCGTCGGAGTTGTCCTTCTGGGTGCCGTCGTACTGGAAGTCCCAGGCCCACTGCTTGCCGATGGCCGTGATCGACACGTCCGGCTTGTTGTCCGGGCCGTACTGGGTCTCGATGATCGTCTGGTCGCGCGCCGTGAAGGCGAACATCCCGAAGATCAGGATGAGCGGCACGAGCGTGTAGAGGATCTCGATCGGCATGTTGTAGCGCAGCTGCACCGGCAGGCCGGTCTGCCCCTTGCGCCGGCGGTAGGCGATCGCCGCCCAGCCCATCAGACCCCACGTGATGAGGCCGACGATCAGCAGGACGATCCACGAGTTGACCCAGAGCGCCGCGACGCGGTCGGTCTGGTTCGTGGCCGGTGTGCCGTCTGCAACGAAGCCCGGAAGGAATCCGTGGAGCTCTGTGGGAGAGCATCCTGCGAGGGCCACGGCTGCCGCGACTCCCAGGGGGAGAGCGGCCCAACGAAGGCGGCGTTTCGAGGGCACGATGCACCTTTCAGATCGCGGACATGGGCAAACCCAGTCTAGGGCAACCTCACACCCGATTCACGCCATCCACGCAGGTTCGGCGTGGATGGCGCAGTGGTTGGAGAGGGTGTTTCCGAGGCTCAGTGGAAGCTGTCGCCGCAGGCGCAGGAGCCCTGCGCATTGGGGTTGTCGATCGTGAACCCCTGCTCCGAGATCGTGTCCTTGAAGTCGATCGAAGCGCCGTCCAGATAGGGCACGCTCATGTTGTCGACGATGACCTCGACCCCGTCGAAGTCGACCGTCTGGTCGCCGTCGAGGTAGCGCTCGTCGAAGTACAGCTGGTAGATCAGGCCCGAGCAGCCGCCGGGCTGCACGGCGACGCGCAGACGCAGGTCGTCGCGGCCCTCCTGCTCCAGCAGGCTCTTCACCTTCGCCGCGGCGGCGTCGGTGAGCTTCACACCGTGCGCGGTGCTGGTCTCGGGGGTGAGTGTGATGTCGCTCATATCGCTCCTTGGATCGGCCGTGGACGGGCACGGATTCCGTGCTTCGAGTCTACCGCCGCGCGTCGGACGGGCGACGCGCGGCGGGGGTCCCAGCACGAACTCGTTACGAACGATCTCGTCGCGGGACTCGACTAGAGCGAGATCTCGTTCATCCGGGTCAGCAGCAGCGCCTCGGTGGCGACCGCGTGCCGGAACGTGTCCAGGTGCAGCGACTCGTTCGGGCTGTGCGCGCGGGAGTGCGGATCCTCGACCCCGGTGACCAGGATCTGCGCACCAGGGAAGGTCTCCACGAGGTCGGCGATGAACGGGATGGAACCGCCGACGCCCAGGTCGACCGGCGCCTTGCCGTAGCCGTCCGTCATGGCACCGCGGGTGAGCCCGACCGCCCAGCCGCTCGTGTCGACGAGGAACGGGTTGCCCAGGTCCAGGTCGGAGAAGGTCAGCTCGGCGCCGAACGGCGCGTGCGCGCGCAGGTGCGCCTCCAGAGCCGCGTACGCGTCCTCCGCGCTCTGCCCGGGCGCGACACGGCAGCTGAGGACCACGGTGGTCTCCGGCGACAGCGTGTTCGACGCGGCGGCGACCGACGTCGCGTCGATGCCGATCACGGTCACGGTGGGCTTGTTCCAGACGCGGCTGAGGATCGTGCCGTCGCCGATCGGCGAGACGCCCGGCAGCAGTCCGGCCTCGTCACGCAGGGTCGCCTCCGAGTACTCCGGCGTCTCCGCCTCGCGGACCGCCATGCCGGCGACCGCGACGGATCCGTTCTCGTCCCAGAGCGAGTCGAGCAGACGGATCGTGGCGAGCATCGAGTCGGGCACCGCGCCGCCGAACATGCCGGAGTGCGAGGCGTGATCGAGCGTGCGGATCTTCAGCGTGAAGCGCACGGCACCGCGCAGGGAGACGGTGAGGCCGGGCGTCTCGGCGTCCCAGTTGCCGGAGTCCGCGACGACGATCGCGTCGGCGCGCAGCGCGTCCTCGTTGTCCTTGAGGAACTGTGCGAAGGAGCGGGAGCCGTACTCCTCCTCCCCCTCGATGAACATCGCGATGCCGAGGTCGAGGTCGTCGCCGAGCGTCTCCGCGACGGCGCGGATCGAGGCGATGTGCGCCATGACCCCCGCCTTGTCGTCGGCGGCGCCGCGGCCGTAGAGGCGGCCGTCGCGGACGGTGGGCTCGAACGGCGGGGTCTCCCACAGCTCGTCGGCCCCGGGAGGCTGCACGTCGTGGTGCGCGTAGAGCAGGATCGTCGGCCGGCCGTTGCGGGCCGCACGCGTCGCGAGCACCGCCGGCTGGCCCGTCTCGGACGTGCCCGGGATCGCGGCGCGCAGCACGCGCACGCTGTCGAACACCCCTGTGCCCTCGGCGAGCTCGGCGACGGCCGCGGCGCTGCGCTCGAGCTGGGTCTGGTCGAACGCGGGCCAGGCGATCCCGGGGACCCGCACGAGCGCGCCGAGGTCGGACAGCGCGGCGGGGATCCCGGTCGACACGGCTTCCGCGACGGCTGCTTCGACGTCACCGGCTGCGGTGACCGAGGAGGAGGGAGAAGTCATGCGAGTAATCTTAGAGAACACCCCGTTTCCTCCTCTCACGACCACAGGAGCCTTCGTGCCCACGACCCCCTCCCCCTCGACCAACGACGAGTCCTCCGAGACGGCGTCCGGCAAGGGACGCCGCACGCCGACGCGTGCCGAGCAGGAGGCCGCCCGCCGCCGCCCTCTCGTCCCCGACACGAAGGAGGCCAAGGCGCAGGCCCGGGCCGAGCTCCGCCAGCGCCAGGACCGCCAGCGCATCGGCATGGCCAACGGCGAGGAGAAGTACCTTCCGGCCCGCGACAAGGGTCCGCAGCGCCGCTGGGTGCGCGACTACGTCGACGCCGGCTGGCACCTCAGCGAGTGGGTCATGGCGCTCATGGTCGTCGTGATCGTCGTGTCCCTCATCCCGAGCACCGCGGTCGCCTATTGGGCGTTCGTCGGCCTCTGGGCCTACATCGCGCTCGCAGTGCTCGACATGGTGTGGCTGGGCGTCCGGGTGAACCGGAAGATCGCCGACAAGTTCGGCCGGGAGCACCGCGAGCGCGGCCTCGCCTGGTACGCCGGCATGCGGTCGCTGCAGATGCGGTTCATGCGACTGCCGAAGCCGCAGGTCAAGCGCGGGCAGTACCCGATCTGATCCGGATCCGCTGACGAACGAGAAGATCCCGGTGCGCGATGCGCCCGGGATCTTCTTCGTGCGGGGGTCGCCTTCGCCCGTCGGTCAGCGGCGACGCAGTCCCGCGCGGATCTGCCGAGCCCAGAGCGGGCCGCGGTACAGGAACGCGGTGTAGCCCTGCACGAGGGTCGCACCGGCCTCGAGCCGCTCGCGCACCTCGGCGCCGGTCTCCACGCCGCCGACGGAGATGACGCAGAAGTCGGCGGGCACGGCCTCGCGGACGATGCGCAGGACGGCGAGGGAGCGCTCCTTGAGCGGGGCACCGGAGAGCCCGCCGTCACCGGCCGCCACGACCTTCGCCGGATCCGTGGCCAGGCCCTCGCGGGAAACCGTCGTGTTCGTCGCGATGAGGCCGGACAGCCCCTCGGCGACGGCGAGGCGTGCGATCGCGGCGACCTCGTCGTCCGGCAGGTCGGGGGCGATCTTCACGAGCAGCGGCGTGTCGCCGGCGGCCTCCTTCACCGCGCGCAGCAGCGGTGCGAGGGTCTCGACCGCCTGCAGCCCGCGTAGGCCGGGGGTGTTGGGCGAGGAGACGTTGATCGCCAGATAGTCGGCGAGCGGGGCGAGCCGGACGGCGGAGGCGACGTAGTCGGCGGTCGCGTCCTCCACGGCCACCACGCGGCTCTTGCCGATGTTCACGCCGATCACGGCGTCGGGACGGCGCCGGCGCAGCTTCCAGAGGCGCTGCTCGGCGGCCTCGGCACCGGCGTTGTTGAAGCCCATCCGGTTCACGACGGCGCGGTCGGGGACCAGCCGGAACAGACGGGGCTTGGGGTTGCCCGGCTGCGGGATCGCGGTGATCGTGCCCACCTCGACGTGGCCGAAGCCGAGCGCGGCGAGTCCGCGGACGCCGACGGCGTTCTTGTCGAAGCCCGCGGCGATGCCGAAGGGCGTCGGGAACGTCAGCCCGAGCGCCTCGACCTTCTCGGCCGGATCGGGACGCGTCAGCGCTCGCGCGATCCAGGAGAACGGCGGCACGCCGAGGATCCGCACGACGACCATCCCGGCGTGGTGCGCGAACTCGGGGTCGAAGCGGGCGAGGACGAGGCGGAAGAGCAGGGCATACATCCCTGCCAGGCTACCGGTCGGCGGGCTCGGATCCCGACCCGGAGGATACCGACGCCGCACCGACGTGGTCCGCGCGCAGCTCAGCGATCGACGCCTCGAAGTCCTCCAGGGAGTCGAACGCCTGGTAGACGCTCGCGAACCGCAGGTAGGCCACCTCGTCGAGATCGCGGAGCGGCCCGAGGATGGCGAGCCCGATCTCGTTCGTGTCCAGCTGCGAGACGCCGGTCTGCCGCACGGCCTCCTCCACCCGCTGGGCGAGGATCGCGAGGTCGGCCTCGGTCACCGGGCGCCCCTGGCACGCCTTGCGGACGCCGGCGATCACCTTCTCCCGGCTGAACGGCTCCATCACGCCGCTTCTCTTGATCACGTTCAGGCTCGCGGTCTCGGTGGTCGAAAAGCGCCCGCCGCACTCCGGGCACTGGCGGCGCCGACGGATGGACAGCCCGTCGTCGCTCGTGCGCGAATCGATCACGCGGGAGTCCGGGTGGCGGCAGAACGGGCAGTGCATCCGTGAAGCCTACGCCCCGGTCGTGGGTGCGGGCTCCGACGCGGTGACGAAGCGCGCCTCGATGGCCTCGCCGTGCGCGGGAAGCGCCTCGGACTCGGCCAGCGCGACGATGCTGCGGCGCACCTCGGCGAGGGCGCCGCGGTCGTACTCGATGACCTGCTGCGGACGCAGGAACGTGTAGGCGCCGAGGCCGGGGGCGTACCGGGCCTGGCCTCCGGTGGGCAGCACGTGGTTGCTGCCGGCGAGGTAGTCGCCGAGGCTGACCGGGCTGTTCTCCCCCACGAACACCGCGCCGGCGCTCGTGAAGTCGGCGGCCGCCTTGGCCGCGTCGTTCAGGTGCAGCTCGAGGTGCTCGGGGGCGTAGGCGTTGCTGAACGCGACCGCGGCGGCGCGGTCGTCGACGAGGACGATCGCGGACTGCGGGCCGGTCAGGGCGGCGTTCACCCGTTCGGCGTGCCGCGTGGCCGTGGCGCGCTCGACGATCCGGGCGACCACGGCGTCGGCGAGTTCGACAGAGTCGGTCACCAGCACGGCGGACGCCTGCTCGTCGTGCTCGGCCTGGCTGATCAGATCCGCGGCGACGAGGTCGGCGTCCGCGCCGGCGTCGGCGACGATGAGGATCTCGGTCGCGCCGGCCTCCGAGTCGGTGCCGACCACGCCCGCGACCGCGCGCTTCGCGGAGGCGACGTAGTTGTTGCCGGGGCCGGAGATGACGTCGACCGGATCGAGGCCGATGCCGTCGACGCCGTAGGCGAGGGCGCCGATCGCCCCTGCGCCGCCGATCGCGTACACCTCGTCGACGCCGAGAAGGGCGGCAGCGGCGAGGATCGTCGGATGGACGCGCCCGCCCTCGTGCTCCTGCGGCGGGGAGGCGAGCGCGATGCTGCCGACGCCGGCGACCTGAGCCGGCACCACGTTCATGATCACGCTGGACGGGTAGACGGCCTTGCCGCCCGGGATGTAGACGCCGGCGCGGGTCACCGGCTGCCAGCGCTGGCGGATCCGGGCGCCGGGGCCGAGGACGGTGGTCGCCGCCGCGGGCACCTGCGCCTCGGATGCGCGGCGCACGCGCACGATGGCCTCCTCGATCGCCTCGCGGACCACGGGATCGAGCGCGGCGACGGCCTCGTCGATCTGCTCCCGGGGCACCCGGATCGCGTGACCGCTGACCCGGTCGAACCGCTCCGCCTGCTCGCGCAGGGCCTCCTCGCCGCGCACGCGGACGTCATCCACGATCGCGGTGGCCGTCGCGAGGGCCTCCGCGCGGGCCGCAGTGGCACGCGGGACGGCGGCCAGCATCTCGGCGGTGGAGAGGGAACGGCCCCTCAGGTCGATCGTCTGCATGCGTCCTCAGCCTCGGGTCATGTTCTCGGTGTCGTGGAGGTATCCGACGCGGCCGTCGTCGTGGCGCACCACGAACGCGCCGCCGCGGTCCTCGAGTACCAGGATCCACGCATCGGGGCCGATCTGGAAAATCTCGTCTCCCCGGGCGTCATGAACCGGGCGGACGTCGGGCGCGAGCGCCCAGAACGGCTGGGACTGCTCCGCGCCGGAGACGACAGGGTGCGCCTCGGTGCGCGCGTCCTCCGCAGCCCCGCGACGCGTCGGCACGACGTCGACGGCATGCGTGGCGGTGTCCTCCGGGGACGACGGCTCGAGCAGCTCGCCGAGGACGTCGGTCATGGTGTCGGAGTGGGCGGGCTCGGCCGCCGGGGACTCCTCGGCCGCCGGGGACTCCTCGTCCACCGTGGACACCGCGGTTTCGAGCATCGTCGTCTCGGGCTCGCTCACCGTCGTCTCGGGCTCGCTCACCGTCGTCTCGGCCCGGCCGCCTTCCGGCAGGACCGTGTCGAGGATCGCCTCGGTGGGGGCGTCGGCCATCTGCGCGGGCGGCGCCGGGGCGAGCGCGACCGGTGCGGCACCGGCGGCGGAGCCCTCGGAGATCAGGAACGACTCGCGGTGCTGCTCGGGGATGTAGCCGTCGGCGCCGAGCGCCGGTGTGCCAGCGGTTCCGGCGGCGACGTGTCCGTTCGCGCCGAGTTCGCCGTCGTGGTCCAGCCCCGGCTCGACGTCGTCCTCCGAGGGGTTCGGGTCGGAGATGCTGCCGCGGGCGCGGACCGGACGCGGCCGCATGAAGACGGGGCGGACGGGGTCGGCGTTGCGGTGCGCGAGTGTCTCGAGGCGACCCTCGAAGTCCTCGCGGAGTCCGGGGATGAGGCCGGCGAACACGGTGACCGCGACGAGCCCGAGCATCACGACGAGCTCGATCCAGCCCGCCCAGGTGACGACGACGGATCGGCGGGTCGCGGCGACGAGCACGACCTGCTGCCAGAGCAGCACGGCCCAGCTCACCGCGGCGACCGAGAACGCGACGGAGGCGAACTGGTCGATGCCGAGCGATCCGACCCGGCGGATCCCCTCCGGAGAGAGCCGGCGCAGCGCGATGAGGAAGGCCGCCGCGGTGGGAACGCCGATCGTGAGCACCCAGGCGCCGTTCATCGTCCACACGGTGGACGAGAGGTCCAGGATGCTGCCAGGGCCGGGGACGAACGACAGCACGAAGGCCACCACCCAGGCGCCGATGATGATCAGCTCGCGGACGGTGAAGCCGAAGTGGCCCTGCTGCGGTGACACGGTGGGGAAGTGCGCCTCCGCGGCGTCGTCGGGGGTCTGCTCGGGGCCTCGCTCCTGAGGCTCCGAGCCCTGCTCGGCGTCGGCGAGGGGCACGTCGCGGGTCATCGGTGAATCCTTTCGTCGTGCGGCCGTCTGGGGACAGGCCGTCGAACGGGACCCGATACTACCTGCCCGTGGTGGAGAGGTCCTGAGCGTCGGATCCGAGGCGCGGACGGGCCGTCGCCCCGCGCGCACAACCGCTCAGCCGAGGCACTGCGGGCCGAGCAGCGACTTCAGATCGCCGAACAGATCCGCCGTCACGGAGACCGGCATGGGCACCTCGAACACCTTGGCGCGACCGCCGCGGTGCATCTTCAGCATGACCTCGGTCTCCCCCGCATGGCGCCGCAGCACGTCGGCGAGATCCTCGATCACACGCTCCGTGGCGCGCTGCTCCGGCACGATCAGCGACAGCGGTCCCGCGGCGTCGAACGCGCCGACGTCCGGGGTGAACGCGGACTGCGCGTGCAGGTTCATGCCGTCGTCGCGGCGGGAGACGCGACCCCGCACCGCGAGGATCGCGTCCTGCTGCAGCATGCTCTGGAACTCGAGGTAGGTCTTGCCCATGAACATGATCGTGATCTCGCCGTGGAAGTCCTCGACGGTGATCATGCCGTACGGGTTCCCGCTCGCCTTGGCGACGCGGTGCTGCACGCTCGTGACCAGGCCGGCGACGGTGACCTGGTCGCCGTCCTGCAGGTCCTCGGACTCGAGCAGGTTGTTGATCGCGATCGACGCGTGCTTGGCCAGCGGCACCTCGAGACCGGCCAGCGGATGGTCGGAGACGTACAGGCCGAGCATCTCGCGCTCGAACGCGAGCTTGTCCTTCTTCGTCCACTCGGGGCGGATCGGGACCTTGGGCGGCGCGACCTCCTCGACCTCGTCGTAGAGGCTGTCGAAGTCGAAGCCGATGGCGCCCTGGGCCTCGTTGCGCTTCTGGTCGACGGAGGCCTCCACCGCGTCCTCGTGGATCTCCACGAGCGCGCGCCGGGTGTCCCCCATCGAGTCGAAGGCCCCGGCCTTGATCAGGGACTCCACGGTGCGCTTGTTCGCGACGTGCAGCGGCACCTTCTTCAGGAAGTCGTGGAAGGAGGTGAAGTTCTCCTCCTGCCGGCCCTGCACGATCCCGTCGACGACGTTGGATCCGACGTTGCGCACCGCGCCGAGGCCGAAGCGGATGTCCTCGCCGACGGCCGCGAAGTAGTTGATCGACTCTCGGACGTCCGGCGGAAGCACCTTGATGCCCATGCGGCGGCACTCGTTCAGGTACAGCGCCATCTTGTCCTTGGAGTCGCCGACGCTGGTGAGCAGCGCGGCCATGTACTCGGCGGGATAATGCGCCTTCAGGAACGCGGTCCAGTACGAGATCACACCATACGCGGCGGAGTGCGCTTTGTTGAAGGCGTAGTCGGAGAACGGCAGCAGGATCTCCCACAGGGCGTTGACCGCACCGTCGGAGTAGCCGTTCGCGTGCATGCCGGCCTGGAAGCCCTCGAACTGCTTGTCCAGCTCGGACTTCTTCTTCTTGCCCATCGCGCGGCGGAGGATGTCGGCCTGGCCGAGGGAGAAGCCCGCCACCCGCTGCGCGATCGCCATCACCTGCTCCTGGTAGATGATGAGGCCGTAGCTCTCCTCCAGGATGTCCTTGAGCGAATCCGCGAACTCGGGGTGGATCGGCGTGATCTCCTGCAGCCCGTTCTTGCGGAGGGCGTAGTTCGTGTGCGAGTTGGCGCCCATCGGACCCGGGCGGTACAGCGCGATGAGGGCCGAGATGTCGCCGAAGTTGTCCGGCTTCATCAGGCGCATGAGCGCGCGCATCGGCCCGCCGTCGAGCTGGAACACGCCGAGCGAGTCGCCGCGGGTGAGCAGATCGTACGAGGGGCGGTCGTCCAGCGCGAGGTCCTCGAGGACGAGCTCCTCGCCCCGGTTCATCCGGATGTTCGCGAGCGCGTCGGAGATGATCGTGAGGTTGCGCAGCCCCAGGAAGTCCATCTTGATGAGGCCGAGCGACTCGCAGGACGGGTAGTCGAACTGCGTGACGATCTGGCCGTCCTGCTCGCGCTTCATGATCGGGATGATGTCGATCAGCGGGTGCGACGACATGATCACGCCGGCCGCGTGCACGCCCCACTGGCGCTTCAGGTTCTCCAGGCCCAGGGCCGTGTCGAACACGGTCTTCGCCTCGGGATCCGACTCGATCACGACGCGGAACTCGCTGGCCTCCTTGTACCGCGGGTGCTGCGGGTCGAACATGCCGTCGAGCGGCATGTCCTTGCCCATCACCGCGGGGGGCATCGCCTTGGTGAGCTTCTCCCCCATGCTGAACGGGAAGCCGAGCACGCGCCCCGCGTCCTTGAGCGCCTGCTTGGCCTTGATGGTGCCGTAGGTGACGATCTGCGCGACGCGCTCGTCACCGTACTTCTCGGTGACGTACTGGATGACCTCGCCGCGACGACGGTCGTCGAAGTCGACGTCGAAGTCGGGCATCGAGACGCGGTCGGGGTTGAGGAAGCGCTCGAAGATGAGGCCGTGCTCGAGCGGATCGAGGTCGGTGATCTTCATCGCGTAGGCAGCCATGGATCCGGCGCCGGAACCGCGGCCGGGGCCGACGCGCACGCCGTTGTCCTTCGCCCAGTTGATGAAGTCGGCGACGACGAGGAAGTAGCCCGGGAAGCCCATCGAGCTGATGACCTCGACCTCGTAGTCGGCCTGCTTGCGCACCGCGTCCGGAATCCCACCCGGGTAGCGGATGTGCAGGCCCTTCTCGACCTCCTTGATGAACCAGCTCTCCTCGGTCTCGCCCTGCGGGACCGGGAAGCGCGGCATGAAGTTCGCGCTCGTGTTGAACGAGACGTCGCAGCGCTCCGCGATGAGCAGCGTGTTGTCGCACGCCTCGGGGTTGTCCCGGAAGATCTGCCGCATCTCCGCGGCGGACTTCACGTAGTAGCCGTCGCCGTCGAACTTGAACCGGTTCGGATCGTCGAGCGTCGATCCGGACTGCACGCAGAGCAGGGCCGCGTGGCTCGTCGAGTCGTGCTGGTGCGTGTAGTGCAGGTCGTTGGTGCCGACGAGCGGGATCCCGAGGTCCTTCGCGATCTTCAGCAGATCGCCGGTGACGCGGCGCTCGATCTCGAGGCCGTGGTCCATGATCTCGGCGAAGTAGTTCTCCTTGCCGAAGATGTCCTGGAACTCGGCGGCGGCCGCGCGCGCCGCGTCGTACTGGCCGAGACGCAGGCGGGTCTGGATCTCGCCGGAGGGGCACCCCGTCGTGGCGATCAGGCCCTTGGAGTACTTCTGCAGGATCTCGCGGTCCATGCGGGGCTTGAAGTAATAGCCCTCGAGGCTCGAGGTCGACGACAGCCGGAAGAGGTTGTGCATGCCCTCGGTGGTCTCCGAGAGCAGCGTCATGTGCGTGTACGCACCGGATCCGGACACGTCGTCGCCGCGCTGCTCCGGCGAGCCCCACTGCACACGCGACTTGTCGCTGCGGTGCGTACCCGGGGTGACGTAGGCCTCGATCCCGATGATCGGCTTGACGCCGACGGCCTGCGCCGCCTTGTAGAACTCGAAGGCCGCGAACGTGTTGCCGTGGTCGGTGACTGCGACGGCCGGCATGCCCTGGTTGACCGCCTCCTGCACGAGCGGACCGATGCGCGCGGCCCCGTCCAGCATCGAGTACTCGCTGTGCACGTGGAGGTGGACGAAGGAGTCTGATGCCATGCGTCGAGTCTACTTTCGGGGTCCGACATCCGAAGTCGGCCGGCGCTCCGCGATCGCGGTTCCGTGCCGGCGCGAGGATAGCCTGGATCCATGACGACCCCGGACTTCGTGCGCGTGCTCCGCGAGCACATCGGCCACGCCCCGCTGAACCTCGTCGGGGTCACCGCGATCGTGTTCCGCGACGAGAAGGTGCTGCTCGGCAAGCGCGCCGACAACGGCGCCTGGCAGGCGATCTCCGGGATCGTGGATCCGGGCGAGGAGCCCGCGGACGCCGCCGCGCGCGAGTGCCTCGAGGAGGCCGGCGTCGTCGTGAAGGTCGAGCGCCTCGCGCTCGTGCAGCAGCTCCCCCGCGTGACGCACGCCAACGGCGACCAGGTCGATTACCTGGATCTGGTGTTCCGCTGCACCTGGGTCTCGGGCGAGCCCCACCCGGTCGACGGCGAGCTCACCGAGGTCGGCTTCTACGACCTGGCCGCGATGGGGGACGTCGACGACGCGCATGTGCGCAAGATCGCCCTCGCTGTCGCGGAGGACGATCCTGCGCACTTCCGGGGCGGGCGGCCGCCCCGGGGCTGACGCCCGGCCCACCGGCTCGCCCGTCCTGATATCGGCCTGCCGCGCAGGTGAACACCCGCACGGCAGACCGGCTGACGTCACGGCTGGACGATGCGCTGATCGGTGTTCGTGTAGTGGATCGAGTCGGCGATGGTGCCGACGAGGCCCATCGTGACGCGCAGCAACCCCGGCGACACGTCGTCGAGCGGTGGCGGCGTGTCCGTGCCGAGCGTGAGGCTCCGGCCGTCCTGCGTCGTGGCGGTGACCGAGCCGAGGTACACGCTGACGTGCCCCGTGAGCGTCATCGTGTCCGCCGTGGTCACGAGACCCGGGCCGTCCGGCGGACGGACGGTGAGCGAGAACCCGGTGATCGTGATCGAGTCGGCGCTGATCTTCAGTACCCGGACGGTGCCGCCGTCGATCGTGGGGACGTTCACGATCGCGATGCCGCGAAGCCCGGTGAACGACAGTCCCTGCGAGCCCATGGAGGCCGGGATCTTCGTGAAGACCGGCGCATCCGCATCCGTCGTCGCCGGGACCGGACTCGGCGAGGGTGCGGGCGCCGGCGCGGCGGGATCCGCCGGGTGGGCCCCCGGCGTCGTGGCGCCTGGCAGCGCGGGGACTCCCGGGAGCCCGGGTGTCGTCGGCGACGCCTTCGGCGTGGGCGTCGGCGACGGACAGGTGAAGATGAGCGACCAGCAGAGCGCGGCCGGCCGGGACGTGGGCGCCGCGGCCGCGCCGATGACCATCGGAGCGAGGAGCGCCAGCCCGGCCAGGATCGCGCCGACCCGGCGCCGCGACGTCACGAGGTCTTCTCCTCGCGCTTCGCCCGCGAGCCGCCCATCCACGCCACCACGAGCACGCCGCCCGTGCCGGCGAGCAGCATGCCGACCAGGAAACCGCCGAGGTTCACCCCGATCAGCGAGTAGATCGCGACGACGACGGCGAGGATCCCGTAGAAGACGTGGTGCGCGGGCATCGTGATCGCGAGGAGTCCGAGCAGCAGCAGCGCGACCGGGATGATCGTGGCCTGCAAGCCCTCGATCCCGAGCTGGATGTGCAGATGCCCGATGTCGAGCTGACCCGAGAAGAACATCTCGATCCCGCCGAGCGCGACGAGGAGCCCGCCGACGAACGGCCTCTGGCGGCGCCAGCTGCGGAAGCGGTGCTCCGGCGCCGGCTCCTCGACCGGCCCCGCCTCGGCGACCTCCACCCCGTCGGGCGCCGCAGCGTCCGCCCCCTCGGCGCGGATCGCGCGGAGGGAAGGATCCTCGGCGCCGCGGCGATCGCGCCGTTGCGCGTCCTGGGTGGTCTCCTCGTCGGTCATCGCAGCACCACCGGTCAGAAGCATCCCTGGGATCCGTCCGTCAGCGTCAGCGTCATCCCCGTGAGGGTGAACACCGAGGCCTGGGTGCTCCACGCCGTCTGCTGCAGGTTCTTGATCGAGATCGTGCCGGAGTCCTGGGCGAAGTCGCCGGCGCTCCCCTTCGCGTCGGTGTTGACCGTCGACGCGTCGACGCCGATGCGGATCTGACCGAACGACGCGTCGCCCTTGAGGCCGGTCATGCCGATCTGCAGGTCGGTCGCGGACGCCGGGGCGCCGTTGCCGCCGGCCTTGATGAGCACGCCGACCTTGCCGAGCGGCGTGTCGCTGACGACGGACTGGCAGAGGTCGGCCAGGGTCGCGCTCTTGATGTTGGCGATGGCGACCGTGTGCTCCTTGCCCTGGGTGTCCTTCGTGACGCCGGCGTACTGCGAGAACCCGGTGCCCTCGAGCTGAGAGGCGCTGATCTGGAACTGGCTCCCCGACACGGCGAACGAGACGGGGACGGCTCCCTGCGCGACGCCCCCCATCAGGACGGCGGCGACGACACCGGCGGGAACGGCGACGAGCGCGATGCGCCCGGCGTGGGACGAGCCGATCTTGCGCAGACGCTCGGACTTCGAGAACTTCATCGATCCTCCAGACTGGGGCGCCGACTGCGGTGGCGACGCCCGACCCTCAGAGTATATTGCTAATTGACTCACAGTCAATATCGCGCCCGCCGGGCCGCGGATCCGCCGCTAGGCTCGTGGCATGCCCGACCCGCGCCGCGCCCGCCTCAGCCCCGCGGAGCGCCGCGCCCAGCTGGTGGCCACCGGCGTCAACTTCCTCGCCGACCACAGTCTCGACGAGCTGACGATGGACGTTCTCGCGCAGCGGGCCGGCGTCTCCCGCCCGCTGCTGTTCCACTACTTCGACACCCGGCAGGGCATGCACCTGGCGGTCGTGACGATGGCGCGGGACAGCCTGCTGGTCGCCTCGGAACCGCGGCCCGAGCTCGCGCCCCACGAGCGCATCAGGGATACCCTGCTGCGCATCACCGAGTTCGTGCAGCAGCACCCGCGCACGTTCCACTCGCTCGTGCGCGGGATCGCGAGCGGGGATCCCGCCGTCCGCCGGGTCGTCGACGAGTCCCGGGATCTGAACGCGGATCGGCTCCTCGAGGCGTTCACCGAGCTCGGCAGGCCGGACACTCCCGCACTGCGCGTGGCCCTGCGCGCGTGGGTGTCCTTCACCGAGGAGACCCTGATCAGTCTCGTGATCGACCGGGATGTCGCACCCGAGACCGTCGTCCGCTACCTCGAGGCGAGCCTCGACGGGGCGATCGCCGCCACGGACGCGCTGGCGCTCTGACCGCGTTCGGCGCTCAGGCCTCGCCGCGGAGCACGTCCAGCGCGTGCTGAAAATCGGCGGGGTACGGCGACTCCGTCCGCACCCACTGACCGGTCGCGGGGTGCGCGAACTCGAGGCGGTGCGCGTGCAGCCACTGCCGGGTGAGCCCCAGCCGGGCGGACAGGGTCGGGTCCGCGCCGTAGAGCGGGTCACCGACGCAGGGGTGCCGGTGCGCGGCCATGTGCACGCGGATCTGATGCGTGCGGCCGGTCTCCAGGTGGATCTCCAGCAGCGAGGCACCGGGGAAGGCCTCGAGGGTCTCGTAGTGCGTGACCGAGGGCTTGCCGTCGGGGATGACCGCGAACTTCCAGGAGTGGTTCGGGTGCCGCCCGATCGGGGCGTCGATCGTGCCGGCGAGCGGATCCGGGTGGCCCTGGACGACGGCGTGATAGATCTTCTCGACCGTGCGCTCCTTGAAGGCGCGCTTGAGCACGGAGTAGGCGGTCTCGGTCTTCGCGACCACCATCAGGCCGCTCGTGCCCACGTCCAGACGGTGCACGACGCCCTGCCGCTCGGGCGCGCCGCTCGTGGCGATCCGGAACCCCGCGGCGGCGAGGGCGCCGACCACCGTCGGTCCCTCCCAGCCCAGGGACGGGTGCGCCGCCACGCCGGACGGCTTGTCGACCACCACGATGTCGTCGTCGTCGTAGACGATCCCGAGGTCGGGCACCGGGATCGGCTCGATCCGCGGCTCCTGTCTGGGACGCCACTCCACCTCGAGCCAGCCCCCGCCACGCAGCCGATCGGACTTGCCGAGCGTGACGCCGTCGAGGGACACTCCCCCGGCCTCGGCCACTTCGGCCGCGAAGGTGCGGGAGAACCCCAGCATCTTCGCGAGAGCGGCGTCGACGCGGACGCCGTCCAGTCCGTCCGGGACGGGCAGGGTGCGGGACTCCACGCTCAGGCCTCGGTCCCCGCAGAGCCCTGCTCGGCGGATCCGGATCCGGAGGGCGCGTCCGCGACCGGCTCGGCCTTGGCGTCGCGATCGCGCGTGCCGTCGAGGCGGAGACCGGAGATCACCAGGAGCGCGATCGAGATCATGCCGGTGACGATGAACATGTCGGCGACGTTGAAGATCGCGGGGATCATCCACGGCATCGAGATCATGTCGACGACGTGGCCGACCGGGAAGCCGGGGGCGCGGAACATGCGATCGGTCAGGTTGCCGAGCACACCGCCGAGCAGCGCGCCGAGCACCACCGCCCACAGGCGGGCGCGCACCGAGAACGCCTTCCACACGATCACGACGGCCACCACGGCCAGCGCGATAGTGAAGATCCAGGTGACGCTCTCGCCGAGCGAGAACGCCGCTCCGGCGTTGCGCACGTAGAACAACTGGAGGAACTCGCCGAGCACCGGCACCGGCTTCTGCAGCGGCAGGTGGGTGATCGTGAGGTACTTCACAAACTGGTCGGCGGCCAGCACGATCACCGCGAGAATCGCGATGATCGCGCCGGCCGCCGAGCCGCGAAGCGGTTGACGCCGGGCCAACAGGCCTCCTTAGTGAGCCGCTGCGGCGGACTCCACCGAGGGGCCGCCCTTCTCATCGAGGTCGCGGAGCTGGCCCTCGATGTAGCCGCGGAGCTGGGTGCGGTAGGAGCGCTCGAAGTCGTGCAGCTCGGTGATCTTGCCCTCGAGCACGTTGCGCTCGCGCTCGAGACGGGCGGTCTCCTCGCGCTGCTTCTGCTCGGCGTCGGCGAGGATCTTCGCGGCCTGAGCCTTCGCGTCGGCGATGAGCTGGTCGCGCTGCGACTTGCCCTCGGCGACGTGCTCGTCGTGCAGGCGCTGCGCCAGCTCGATGATGCCGGCGGTCGCGTTGGACGGGGCACCCCCGACAGCCGGAGCGGCCGCGACGGGCGCGGGGGCGGCCGGAGCCGCGGGAGCCTTCTCGCCGGACTCGTAGGCGGCGAGCTTGGCCTTCAGCTCAGTGTTCTCATCCAGCGCCTTGCGCCACTCGAGAACCACCTCGTCGAGGAAGTCGTCGACCTCGTCCGGGTCGAAGCCGTCCTTGAAACGGACGTGCTGGAACTGCTTGGTGACGACGTCATCCGGGGTCAGTGCCATGGGTGGCTCCTCTTTCGATGAGTTCTCGGTGGCCGGGGGGACAATGGCGCTTGCCCCTGGGCGCGCACCTTCAGAAAAGCATAGCCGCCCGATCCGAGTGCCGCGAAAGGCGACACCCGGCCCGGGCGGGCGGGGTCAGATGAATGACCGGGTGATCGCCATCAGGATCAGCACGACGAGCATCGTGAGCGTGAACCCGAGGTCGAGCGAGACCGGTCCGAGCCTCAGCGGAGGAATGAGGCGCCGGAACAGCTTGATCGGAGGATCCGTGATCGTGTAGACGACTTCCGCGGCGATCAGCCCTGCACCGCTGGGTCGCCATCCACGATTGAAGATGGGGATGTAATCGAGGACCAGACGCACGAACAGCGTGAGCAGGTACAGCAGCAGCAGCACGTTGAGCACTCCTGCGATCACCGAGATCACGGACAGTGAGATCACCCGTCAGGAGTGTGCGAGCGCGGGCTCGTCGCCCCCGGCGATCCCGCCCTGGCCCGACACCGCGATGCTCTCGGGCGACAGCAGGAAGACCTTGCTGGTGACCCGCTCGATGCGCCCGTAGAGGCCGAGGGAGAGGCCGCTCGCGAAGTCGATCAGCCGGCGCGCGTCGGCGTCGCTCATCTGCGAGAGGTTGATGATGACCGGGATGCCCTCGCGGAAGCTCTCCGCGATCACCTGGGCGTCGCGGTACTGCTTGGGGTGCACCGTGAGGATCTCGTTGACCGCACCGGCGGCCGGCTGACGCACGGCGGTCGGACGACGGAGAGGCGTGATCGGAGCAGCCGGCTTCGACTCCTCGCGACGGTGCGACTCCTCCCGGCGGTGGGATTCCTCGCGACGGATGGGCGCCGCTGCGGCCGCGGGGGCCTCTTGCTCGTAGACCTCTTCCTCATCGGCGAGGCCGAGGTACACCATGGTCTTCTTCAGCGGGTTCCCCATCATGTCCTCCGAAAGTTAGGGGTGCGGTTCTGTGGTCGAGGTTAACCCTGTGCGGGGCGCGGCCCCGTGATTGCGGAGCCGATCCGAAGGTGTGTCGCACCCGCGGCGATCGCCTCGGCGTAGTCGCCGGTCATCCCCGCGGAGATCCAGTCCGCGTCGGGGGCGACGGCCCTCAGCCGCAGCGAGAAGTCGTGCACGCGCGCGAACGCGGCGGCCGGATCCTCGTCCAGCGGCGCCACGGCCATCACGCCGCGCAGCTTCAGGGTCGGCAGCGCCAGGACGTACTCCGCGAGGCGCTCCAGATCGGCGGGGGCGACTCCCCCGCGACCCGGATCCTCGGTCAGGTTGATCTGCAGCAGGACATCCAGCCGGGTGTCATCCACGGCCGCGCGGTCGAGCGCGTCGGCGAGGCGGTCGCGGTCGACCGAGTGCACGGCGGCCGCGGCCCGGCGGATCGCACCCGCCTTCTTCGTCTGCGCCTGGCCGATGAAGTGCCAGCGCAGGTCGTCCAGATCGGCCAGCTCTCCGGCCTTCGCGGACAGCTCCTGCTGCCGGTTCTCGCCGACCTCGCGGACGCCGAGCCCGTGCAGTTCCCGCACCAGCGAGGCGGGGTGGAACTTCGTCACCACGATCCGGGTGATCCCGCCCGCGTCCCGCCCTGCCCGCCGTGCGGCGTCCGCGATCCCTGCGTCGATCGCGGACAGCCGCTCGGCCAGCGAGGTCACTTCAGGAACTCGGGGATGTCGAGGTCGCTCTCGTCGAAGGCGGGCTCGATGCTCGTGTGCACGGGGGCGATCACGGAGGCGCCGACGGGCACGGCCGTGCGCGGCTCCTCTGCGCTCTCTTCCTCGGCGACGGGCTCCTCGATCGTGACGGCGGGCTTCTCGGCGGCGACCGGGGTCGTGCGGGAGAAGATCTGCGGGTCGAGGCGCATCTTCGGCTCGCCGCTGTCGAAGCCCGCGGCGATCACCGTGACACGCACCTCGTCGCCGAGAGTGTCGTCGATCACGGTTCCGAAGATGATGTTCGCCTCGGGGTGCGCGGCCTCCTTGACGAGGTCGGCGGCGTCGTGGATCTCGAAGATACCGAGGTTCGATCCGCCCTGGATCGACAGCAGCACTCCGTGCGCGCCCTCGATCGACGCCTCGAGCAGCGGGGATTCCACGGCGAGCTCGGCGGCCTTGATCGCACGGTCCGCGCCGCGCGCGGAGCCGATGCCCATGAGCGCGGAACCGGCGCCCTGCATGACCGACTTGACGTCGTTGAAGTCGAGGTTGATGAGACCGGGGGTCGTGATCAGGTCGGTGATGCCCTGCACACCCGCGAGGAGCACCTGGTCGGCCGTGGCGAAAGCCTCGATCATCGAGATGCCGCGGTCGCTGATCTCCAGGAGGCGGTCGTTCGGCACCACGATGAGGGTGTCGACCTCTTCCTTCAGCTTGGCGACACCGGCGTCGGCCTGGGACTGGCGGCGGCGGCCCTCGAACGAGAACGGCTTGGTGACGACGCCGATGGTGAGGGCGCCGATCGACTTCGCGATGCGCGCGACGATCGGGGCGCCGCCCGTGCCGGTGCCACCGCCCTCGCCCGCGGTCACGAAGACCATGTCGGCGCCGGTCAGCGCCTGTTCGATCTCCTCGGCGTGATCCTCGGCGGCACGGCGACCCACCTCGGGGTCGGCGCCCGCGCCGAGGCCGCGGGTGAGGTCGCGGCCGACGTCGAGCTTGACGTCGGCATCGCTCATGAGCAGCGCCTGCGCATCGGTGTTGATGGCGATGAACTCGACGCCACGCAGGCCGAGCTCGATCATGCGGTTGACAGCGTTGACGCCACCACCGCCGACACCGACGACCTTGATCACGGCGAGGTAGTTCTGGTTCTGGCTCATCCCGTCCTCCGATGTATTCCGAGCCTTGAGCCGGGGGTAAACCTTAAACCTCAGCCAGAAGGTTAAAGTATTTCCCGGTATTGCTTTCTCTGGATCGAAGGTAAGCGGCGCGGGGCATGCCGGGGCCAAGCGACACGCGCGTGTCCGGGATCCATCGCGAGATTCGTGCCCCACCGACCTCTTCCGTCGGCGGGACGCGCTCGAGCGCGGTCAGCCGACGACGCCGACGCCCGGCGAGGAGACGTCGTAGAGCGACTGATCCGGCTTCGCGGCTATCAGCCGCTGCAGCGTCAGGGTCTTCAGCGCGGACTGGTCCGCGCTCCCCCACACGACCTTCGCGCCACCGGTCAGCTGCAGCGCGACGTCGTCCGGCGTCGCGGCCGTGACGCCGTCGACCTGCTTGCGCAGCTCCGCGGGGAGCGTGCGCAGCACCGTGCCGGCGGCGGCGAAGGCCGCCGCGTTCGTGCCGCCCTTGATGTCGATCAGCGCGTACCCGGCCGGGCGCTGCGGGGTCGTGGACAGCGCGACGCCCGCCGCGTCGACCACGGTGAACCCGCCCTCCGAGTGCACGACGCCGACGGGCGTGCGCTCGACGATCCGCACCACGAGGTCGTGCGGCGGGTGCGCCTCGAGCTGATAGGTCTCGATGAGCGGGAACCGGACCAGCGCCGCCTTCACGGCGTTCGAGTCGACGAGCGCCAGGGGCGTGCCGATCTCGCCCTCCAGTGCCTTCTGCACGTCCGCGGCCCGCAGCGCGCTCGTGCCCTGCACGGTGATGGTCTGCACCGCGAAGAGCGGACTGTACGCGGCGGCCACGCTCCCTCCGACGACGACCAGCGCGGCCAGCACGCCGACGAGCCAGCCGATCCGGCGCCGGCGCGAGCGCTGCGTGAACCGGCGGATCTCCGCCCGGAGGACTTTTCGGCGCGCTTTCGCGGCCTGCCACAGGTCCCGCGCCGTGAGGGGGCCGTCGGACCCTCCGCCCCCGTCGATCGCGCGCTCATGCGCAGTCCCGGCCGGGATCCGCTCGTCGAGTCGGATCGGGACGGCGAAGCCAGTCCTCTCGCCCTGGACGCCGCGTCCGGCCCCGCCCACGGACTCCCCGGAGACCGGGATCCGCCCGGCGACCGTCGTCGCCGGGCGGGCGGACTCCGCCGGTTCGACCGGCGGCGCCTGCTGCGGGATCGGGGACGGCCGCCGCATGCTCAGCCCTCGGCGGTCGTGCGCAGCGCCTCGAGCACCTGCGGGATGATCTGGTAGACGTTGCCGCAGCCGAGGGTGATCACGACGTCGCCGTCGCGTGCGACGGTCGCCGTGTAGTCCGCGGCCTGCTGCCAGTCCGCCACGTAGTGCACGTTGCGGGGGTCGGCGAACGCGCCGCTGACCAGCTCTCCGGTCACGCCCGGGACCGGATCCTCACGGGCGCCGTAGACGTCCAGCATCACGGTGTGGTCGGCGAAGTGCTCGAGCACGTCCGCGAACTCGCGGTACATGTGCTGCGTGCGCGAGTAGGTGTGCGGCTGCTGGATCGCGATGATCCGCCCCGTGCCGGAGATCGTGCGCATGGCCTCGAGCGCGGCGCGCACCTCGGTCGGGTGGTGCGAGTAGTCGTCGTAGACGCTGACGCCGCGCTCCGCGCCGTGCAGCTCCAGCCGGCGGACGGTCCCGGCGAAGCCCTCGACGGCGCGCACGGACGCGGCGAGGCCGTGGCCGAGGGTGCCGAGCACGGCGACCGCGCCGGCGGCGTTGATCGCATTGTGCACGCCGGGGACGGCGAGCTGCATCCGCGCGCTCTCGCCGCGGAACGTCAGGGTGGCGGCGACCGGGCCGTCGGTCGCGACGTCGGTGATCCGCAGGTCGGCGTCCTCCGCCAGTCCGAACGAGATGACGTTCGGGTGCGTGATGCCGGCCCGCACCCGCAGCGCGCCCGGATCGTCGCTCGAGATGACGACCGCCTCACGGGCCTCGTTCGCGAACGTCACGAACGCGTCGTGGAACGCCTCGTCGGATCCGTAGTGGTCCAGGTGGTCGGGGTCGACGTTCGTGATGAGCGCGACGGAGGTGTCGTACAGCAGGAACGTGCCGTCGGACTCGTCGGCCTCGATGACGAACAGCTCGTCCTTCCCGGAGGAGCTGGAGGCGCCGAGCTGCTCGATGACCCCGCCATTGACGAAGTTCGGGTCGGCGCCGAGCTCGAGCAGGGCGGTCACGATCATGCCGGTCGAGGTCGTCTTGCCGTGCGCGCCGGCGACGGAGACGAGGCGGCGGCCGCCGATCAGCCAGTGCAGCGCCTGGGAGCGGTGGATGACGTGCAGGCCGCGCTCCTTCGCGAGCACGAACTCCGGGTTCTCCGGCCAGATCGCCCCGGTGTGCACGACGGTGTCGGCGTCGCCCAGGTTCGCGGCGTCGTGCCCGACGTGGACGTCGGCGCCGAGCACGGCGAGGGCATGCAGGTTCGCGCTGTCGGCGCGGTCGCTGCCGGAGACGCGGATCCCCGCGTCGAGGAACATCCGGGCGAGGCCCGACATCCCGGATCCGCCGATGCCGATGAAGTGCGCAGCGGTGATGTGGTCCGGGATCGGCAGGGAGAGGTCGGGTCTGATCATGACGGATTCATCCTAAGTCGGGTGCCTGGGGACGCGGCCCTGGCTCGCCGCACGGGAGCCGGTCGGCGAGGGGTCGGGCGCCGCTGCGGCGGCCGGCGCTCAGTGGGCGAGGGCGCGGTCGACGAGGGCGATGAGGTCCTCGGTGCCGGTGCGGGAGCCCACGGTCGCGGCGGCTGCGGCCATCGCGCGGCGCCGGTCGTCGTCGCCGAGCAGCGGGACGATCTCGGTGCGGATCCGGTCCGGGTCCAGGGCGGCGTCCTCGATGAGGATCGCGGCTCCCGCGTCGATCGCCGCGGCGGCGTTCAGCCTCTGCTCGCCGTTGCCGACGGCGTACGGCACGTAGATCGCGGGGATGCCGAGGGCGCTGATCTCGCTGACGGTCGCGGAGCCGGACCGCGACAGGATCAGGTCGGCGAGCGCGAACGCGAGGTCCATCCGGTCGAGGTAGCGGCGCAGCGCGTACCCCTCGACGCCCGGGTCGGCGAGGTCCGAGCGGTCGCCGGTCGCGTGCAGCACCTGCCACCCGGCGTCCAGGATGCTCTGCCGGGATCCGGCGATCGCGTCGTTCAGACGCTGCGCGCCGAGCGATCCGCCGAAGACGAGCAGCACGGGGCGCTCCGGGTCCAGACCGAACTCGGCCGCGGCCTCCGCGCGCAGGGCGGCCCGGTCGAGCTCGACGATCTCACGGCGCAGCGGCATGCCGACCACGGTCCCGCCGCGCAGCGGCGTTCCGGGGAACGCGACCCCGACGGCGGCGGCGCTGCGGGCGCCGAGCACGTTCGCGAGCCCCGGGCGGGCGTTCGCCTCGTGCACCACGAAGGGGATCCGCTCCCGGCGGGCGGCGACGTAGGCCGGGGCCGAGGCGTACCCCCCGAAGCCGACGACGACGTCCACATGGTTCCGGCGGATGTGCTCGCGGACCTGCCGCACCGCGCGCAGGAACCGCACGGGGAAGGCCAGGGCCGCGCCGTTCGGCCGGCGCGGGAACGGCACCTTGTCCACGGTGAGCAGCTCGTAGCCGCGCTGCGGTACGAGCCGCGCCTCCAGACCCTCCCTGGTGCCGAGCACGAGCACGCCGCACTGGGGATCGCGCGCGCGGAGGGCGTCCGCGACCGCGAGCAGCGGGTTGACATGGCCCGCGGTGCCGCCGCCGGCCAGAAGGTAGGTGGTCACCGGGTGACTTTACCGGACCGTGCCGGGCCGGTCGTCCTCTTCGCGCCGTCGGCCGGGAGGGTCCGCGCGAACGACAGCAGCACGCCGCACGCGAGCAGCACCGAAAGCAGCGACGTGCCGCCCTGCGACATGAACGGCAGCGGCACGCCCAGCACCGGGAAGATCCGCAGCACGACGCCGATGTTGATGAGCGCCTGGGACAGGATCCAGACGACGATGCCGCCGGCCGCGATGCGCACGAACAGGTCGTCGGTGCGGCGGATGATGTGGAACACGCCGATCGCGAACAGTACGAACAGAGCGAGCACGACCGCGCAGCCGATCAGGCCGAGTTCCTCGCCGACGATCGCGAAGATGTAGTCGTTCGACGCGGCGGGCAGCCAGCCGTACTTCTCGTGCGAGTTGCCGAGGCCGAGCCCGAAGATGCCGCCGTTCGCCATGCCCCAGATCGCGTGCACCTGCTGGTAGCAGCCGGTGAGGTAGCAGCTGGCGTCGCTCTCCGAGCTGAACATGCTGAAGATCAGCTTCCGGCGCCGCTCGTTCGTCAGGGCGAACACGAGCACGGCGGCGAGGATCGCGAGCATCGGCAGGATGAAGATCCGCAGCCGGACGCCGGAGAAGAACATCGTGCCGAGCAGCAGCAGGAACAGGACCATCGAGGTGCCCAGGTCGCCGCCGCCGTACACCGTGCCGATCGCGAGGAAGCCGACCGGGAGCAGCGGGATGTAGACGTGCTTCCAGCGCCCGAGCAGCTCCTCCTTGCGCCACAGGATGAACGCCGCCCAGAGGGCGAGCGCGAGCTTGATGAACTCGGAGGGCTGCAGCAGCTGCCCTCCGACGAGGAGCCAGTTCGTGTTGCCGTCGTTCTCCACGCCCAGCGGGGTGAAGACGAGCATCTGCACGACGATCGCGACGATGATCACCGGCCAGGCCATCTTCTTGTAGAAGCCGATCGGGAGCCTGCTCATCAGGAACATCAGCGGCACCCCGATCACGGCGATGAGGGCCTGCTTCAGCACGATCGCATATGGGCCGTCGCCCTGGTTCACCGCGTTCGCGCTGGACGCGGAGAGCACCATGACGAGACCGAAGATCGTCAGCAGCAGCGCGGTCGACGCGATCAGGACGAACTCGTTCGGCACCGGCTGGAAGACGCTGCCGAGTCGCACCCGCGCGGCGAGCCCGGATCCGCGCTCAGCCGTGGAGGCCTCCGTCGGGCGTCCTGCCACCTGCGTCACCGGCGTTCCCCGCTTCGATCCACCCGCGCACCGCCTCGGCGAAGCGGTCCCCACGATCCGCGTAGCTGCGGAACTGGTCGAAGGACGCCGCCGCAGGGGCGAGGAGCACGGTGTCCCCATCCCGGGCGATGCCCGCCGCCAGTTCGACGACGCGGGTCATGACCTCTTCAGTGTCGCCGGGGACGACCTCGATCACCGGCACCGCCGGCGCGTGTCGTGCGAACGCCCCCAGCACCTCATCGCGCTCGACGCCGATCACGAGCGCGGCGCGGACCGTGGCGCCCGCTCCGGCGACGAGATCGGACAGGTCGACGCCCTTCAGATCGCCGCCGACGATCCAGATCGCGCCGGGGAACGCGCGCAGGGACGACTGCGCCGCGTGCGGGTTCGTCGCCTTGGAGTCGTCGACCCAGGTGACCCCGGCGGCGCGGGCGACGACCTCGATCCGGTGCGGGTCGAGGCGGAAGCCCTCGAGCGCGGCGCGGATCGCGGTGGGCTCGACGCCGAGCGAGCGCGACAGCGCCGCCGCGGCGAGGATGTTCTGCACGATGTGCGGGGCGCTCAGCCCGTGCTCCGCGAGCGCCTCGACCGTGGTCAGTTCGAGCGCGCTGTTGCGGCGGTCGTCGAGGAAGGCCCGATCCGCGAGGATCCCCTCCACGACGCCGAGGTCGCTGGGACCGGGGATCCCGAGTCCGAAGCCGATCGCCCTCGCCCCCTCCACGACGTCCGCCACCTCGACCATGTGCAGGGTCGCGGCGTCGGCCTTGTTGTACACGCACGCGACCCGGGTGTTCCGGTAGACGAGCGCCTTCGCGTCGCGGTACGCCGCGGCGCTGCCGTGCCAGACGAGGTGGTCGTCGGCGAGGTTGAGGCAGGTCGTCGCGTACGGCACCGGCTGCGCGACCGGATCCGTGAGGCCGAGGTACCAGAGCTGGTGGCTGGACAGCTCGACGACGAGCACGTCGAAGCCCTCGGGATCGCGCACGGCGTCGAGAACCGGCACGCCGATGTTGCCGCACGGGGCGGCACGCAGACCGCCTTCGAGGAGCATCGTCGCGGTGAGCTGCGTGGTCGTGGTCTTGCCGTTGGTGCCGGTGATGAACAGCCACTCGGCGGGGGTGCCGTCGGCGCGGAGCACCTTGTCCCGCACACGCCAGGCGAGCTCGATGTCGCCCCACAGGGCGATGCCCTGCGCCCTGGTCCACTCGATCACCGGGTGCGAGGGCGGGAAGCCGGGCGATGCGACGACGACGTCCGGCGCGAAGTCCACGAGCTCCGCGGGGACGGATCCGAGGTCGCCGAGCTGCAGCCGCGCGCCGATGACCGGGATGAGACGCGCGTGGTCCTCGCTCGCGCTCTCGGACAGCACGAGCACGTCGGCGCCGAGCTCGGCGAGCGTGTCGGCGACGGAGAACCCGGTCACGGAGAGCCCGAGCACGGCGACCTTCAGGCCCCGCCAGTCCGCGTTCCAGCTGACCAGCGCATCCAGGCTGCGTCCGTCGCGATGAACGGCGGTCATGAGCTGGTGAGCCTCAGCCACTCGACGTAGAAGAGGCCGAACGCCGACACCGAGAGCAGGCCTGCGATGATCCACATCCGCACGACGATCGTCGCCTCGGGCCAGCCGCGCATCTCGAGGTGATGGTGGAACGGGCTCTGCAGGAACAGCCGCTTGCCGCGGGTGAGCTTGAAGTACGTCAGCTGCACGATGACCGATCCGGGCGCGATGATGAAGACGCCCGCGAGCAGCACGAGCAGCAGCTCGGTGCGGGTGAGGATCGCGAGGGCCGCGATCACTCCGCCGATCGCCATCGAGCCGACGTCGCCCATGAAGACCTTCGCCTTGGGCGCGTTCCACCACAGGAAGCCGATCAGCGCCCCGACGAAGGACGCGGAGATCACGGCGAGGTCGAACGGGTGCGCGACGTCGTAGCAGCCGGCCAGCGACGACGGGGACAGGTTCTCCCCCGCGCAGGACTGCTTGAACTGCCAGAACGAGACCAGACTGTAGGAGCCGATCACGAACACGCCGGAGCCGGCGGCGAGACCGTCCAGGCCGTCCGTGAGGTTCACGCTGTTCGAGGTGGCGATCCCGATGACCGAGAGCCAGGCGAGGTACAGCAGCCAGCCGACGATCGGGCCGAGCGCGAACAGGGACAGCACGGGGATGTCGCGGAACAGCGACACGAAGCCGCTCGCCGGGGTGTTGCCGGAGGCGCTGCGCACGGTCAGCGCGACGATCCCGAACGGCACCATGACGAGCACCTGGCCGATGATCTTGCGCCAACCCGAGAGGCCGAGGCTGCGCTGCTGGCGGAGCTTCATGTAGTCGTCGATGAAGCCGACGGCGCCGAAGCCGACCATCAGCCAGATCACCAGCAGGCCGGAGATCGTCGGGTAGCTGCCGCCGGTGAACGTGCCGATGCCGTAGCCGACCATCGTTCCTACGATGAAGATCACGCCGCCCATGGTCGGGGTTCCCCGCTTGGCGTGGTGGCTCGGGTTCTCGATCGCCTCGGGGGTGCGGATGACCTGTCCCCAGCCCCACTTCCGGAACAGCCGGAGGAAGACCGGCGTCAGCAGGAGCGTGAAGGCGAGGGAGATCGCGGCGGACGTAAGCAGGGACCTCACGAGAACGATTCTCCCAGACGATCGCCGAGGAACCTGAGTCCGGCGGAGTTCGAGGACTTCACCAGCACCCGGTCGCCGGGACGGAGCTCGTCCTTCAGGTAGTCGAACGCGGCGTCGGCGTCGGGCAGGTGCACGGCCTCGCCGTCCCAGGATCCCTCCCCCACCGCGGCCAGGAACAGGCGCCGGGCGTCGGCGCCGACGACCACGATGCGCTGGATGTTCAGGCGCACCGCGAGCAGGCCGATCCGGTCGTGCTCGTCGCCGGCCGACTCGCCCAGCTCGCTCATCGCGCCGAGCACGGCGACGGTGCGCTCGCCCGGTCCGGTGATCTGCGCGAGCGTGCGCAGGGCCGCCGCCATCGAATCGGGACTCGCGTTGTACGCGTCGTTGATGATGCGCACGTCGTCGCCGCCCATCGGCTGCATCCGCCAGCGCTCGGCGATCTCCACGGTCTCCAGGCGCGCCACGGCGTCCGCAGGGGCGACGCCCAGGGCGCCGGTCGCGGCGATCGCGGCGAGGGCGTTGTTGACGTGGTGGGCGCCGAGCACCTGAAGGCGCAGGGCGATCGCCTGTCCGTCGACGTGCACCACGCACGACGTGCCGGAAGCGGTCACCTCGATGTCCGAGGCGCGGACGTCGGCGGCGGGGCTCTGGCCGAAGCCGATGATGCGCAGGCCGCGCTCCTCGGCGCCCGCGCCCATCGCGGAGACGCGGGGGTCGTCCAGGTTCAGCACCGCGGTGCCGGTGGGCGCGGCGGCCGCCACGAGCTCGGCCTTGGCCCGCGCGGTCTCCTCGATGCCGCCGAAGCCCCCGGCGTGCGCGAGGCCCACCATCAGCTCGATGACGACGTCTGGGTGCACCAGGCCCGCGAGGCGCGCGATCTCGCCCGGCGCGCTCGCGCCGAACTCGCAGACCAGGAACCGGGTCCGGTCCGTGATCCGCAGCATCGTGAGCGGGGCACCGACCTCGTTGTTGTACGAGGCGATCGGGGCGACGGTCTCGCCCTCGTCGGACAGGATCCGGGCGAGGAAGTTCTTCGTGGTCGTCTTCCCGTTGGATCCGGTGACGCCGACGATGCGCAGGTCGCCTCCGGCCCGGACGCGCGCGACGACCCCGCGGGCGAGCTCGGCGATCGCGTCGATCACGTCGCCGACGACGATCTGCGTGATCTCCTCGTCGACGAGATGCTCGACGATCGCGACGACGGCGCCGTTCGCGATCGCGGCGCCCACGAAGCGGTGACCGTCGGTGTGCTCGCCGGGCTTCGCGACGAAGATGCCGCCCGCGGTCATCTGCCGCGAGTCGGTGTCCACGACGCCGTCCACGACGGATGCGGGATCGTGATCCCCGACGGCGTGCAGGGTGCCGGAGACGAGTCCGGCGATCTCCCCGAGTGTCAGCGCGATCATGATGTGAAGGATCCTCCGGGGCGTTTCCGCCCGATCAGGAGACGGCGGTCATTGCGAGAACTTGGGCAGCAGCGGCTCCATCGGGACGGTCGACGGCTGCACGCGATAAGTCTTCATCACCTGCGTCATCGCCTTCTGGAAGGCGGGCGCGGTGGCCGCAGACGAGGTTACCCTAGTGGGCTCGTCCAGGGTGACCACGACCACGTACTGCGGGTTGTCGACCGGGGCGAAGCCGACCATGCTCGTGAAGAAGATCCCGTTCTTGTACGCGCCCGTGACCGGGTCCGGCTTCTGCGCGGTTCCGGTCTTGGCCGCGACCCGGTAGCCGGGGACCTGGATCATGTCGGAGACGCCGCCCTGCACGGCGACGTTCTCGATCATCCGGCTCAGCTCGGCGTCCATGGTCGCGTCCAGCACGCGCTGCGGCTTGGCCGCCGGCGGCGCGGTGACCTTCCCGTCGCCGCTCGTGCACGACTCGACCAGCGAGAGCGGGATCTTCACCCCGCCGTTCGCGATCGCCTGGTACGCGCTGGCCACCTGCGGGGCGGTGACGGTGAAGTACTGCCCGAACGTCGTGGTGTAGTGCGACTGGTAGTCCCAGTCCTTGACCGGGTGGATCTCCCCGGCCGCCTCGCCGGGGAAGTCGATCGCGGTCTTCGAGCCGACGCCGAACTTGACCAGCTCGTCGTGGCGCTGCTGGTCGGTGACCATGTCGCCGAACTTCGACAGCGCGACGTTCGACGAGTCGATGAGCGCACCCGCGAGCGTGTAGTTGTAGGTCGGGTGCGGCTCGGCGTCGTTGATGACCGCGCCGTTCGGGAACACCATGTGGCTGGACACCCCCGTGACCGACGTCGCCGGCGTGGCCCCGGCGTACTGCATGACCGACGCGGCGGTGATCGCCTTGAACGTCGATCCCGGCTCGAAGCTCGTGCTGAAGATCCTCGATCCGCGGTCCTCTGGGTTCGAGGCGCCGGGATTGTTCGGGTCGACGCTCGGGAACTCGGCCGCGGCGCGGATCTTGCCGGTGCCGACCTCGACGACCGTCACGGTGCCGGACTTCGCGGCCTGGGTCGCGACCTCCTCGGAGATCATCTGCTGCAGGTACCACTGCAGCTCGGTGTTGATCGTGAGCTTGACCGTTCCGCCGTCGACGGCGGGCTTCTTGCTCTGGCTCCCCGGGATGACCACCCCGTCGCGTCCCTGCAGGAAGGTCTCCTTGCCCTTCGTCGCGCTCAGGCACTGGTTCTGGTCCTCCTCGAGGCCCTCCCGGTCGCCGTTGCCGGCGATGAAGCCGATGAGGTTGCCGGCGACGGCGCCGTTCGGGTACACCCGCACGCTGCGCGGCTGCGGCCACAGGTACACGAGACCGAGGGCGCGCAGCTTGAGGAACTGATCCGTGCTGACGCCCTTCTTCAGCTCGACGTAGCGCGATTCGGGGTTCGCCTGGAGAGAATCCGCGACCTCCTTGCGCACCGTGTCACCGGTGTCACCGATGATCGCGGCGATCTTGTCCGAGGCCTTCGCCCACGGCAGCTTCGGCGGGGTCTTCGCCTCCTCCAGGCCCTTCATCGCGTACGGATCCATCGTGATGTCGTACACGAGCTGGCTCTCCGCGAGCACGGTGCCGTTCGAGTCCACGATCCGGCCGCGCGCGCCGTCGATCTCCCGCGTCGTGCCGAGCCCGGTGTCGATGGACTCCTTCACGTTGGCCGCGGCGCTGACCACCTGGATGTCGACGAGCCGTACCAGGAAGCCGCAGATCACCGCCAGGATCACCGCGAGGACGATGACGGTTCTCCGGCGGGGGGTGCGGGTCGCGCGGGTGGTCATGGGATCTCCGTCCGGAGCTCGCGGTTCGTCATCTCGGGTGGTGCGGGGGCCGCCTCGGTCAGCGGATCGTCGGCGTCGGCAGGCCCTCGGCGGTGGGCGGAACGTTCGGATCGGGGGCGGGCGCCGCCCCTGGGTTCGGTTGTACGCCTCCGGGCGCCGCGGGCGCGGCCGTGTTGGACGGCGTGTCGTGGACCAGGGCGTTGGCGACGCCGCTCTTGCCGCGGGGGTCGACGGTCGACGCCCAGGCGGCGGGCCCCGCCGCGCCGATCACGCGGCCGTCGCTCAGGCGCAGGTAGTTGGTGCTGCCGCCGACCACGAGTCCCATGCCCGAGGCCGCGTCGGCGAGGGCCTGCGGCGAGCTGATGCCGTCGAGGTCCTGCGCGGCGGCCTGCGCCTCCCAGTTCAGCTCCTTGTTCTGCATGGACAGCTTGGAGACCACGAACGAGTCCTGGGTCGTGGCGATGGTCAGGACGATCTGGGCGCCGCCGATGAGCGCGGCGCCGGCGAGCGCGACGAGCGCGTACAGCAGCTTCGGACGACGGCGGCGGGACGGGCGCTCCACCGCGCGGAGGTGTCGCGAGCTCTGCTCATCGAACTCGGGTTGCAGCAGGTTCGGGTCCGCGAGGCTCATCGTCCCGTGCTCCTCTGGTCGTCTCTCACACGTTCTGCGGCACGCAGTCGCACCGGGATGGCTCGGGGGTTGGCGGCGCGCTCCGCGTCGTCGGCGAGCTCCGCGCCCTTGGTGAGGATGCGGAAGCGGGGGGCGTGCTCTGGCAGCTCGACGGGGAGGCCGGCCGGCGCGGTCGAGGCGGAGGCCGCGGCGAACGCCTGCTTCACCAGCCGGTCCTCGAGCGACTGGTACGACATCACGACGATGCGTCCGCCGACGGTCAGCGCGTCCATCGCGGCGGGGATCGCGTCCGCGAGCACGTTGAGCTCGCGGTTCACCTCGATCCGCAGCGCCTGGAACACGCGCTTGGCCGGGTGCCCCGCACGCTGCACCGCCGCCGGCGTGGCGTCGTGGAGCAGCTCGACCAGCTGGCCGGAGCGCTCGAGCGGGGTCGTCACCCGCGCCTGCACGATCGCCCTGGCGTAGCGGCCGGCGAGCTTCTCCTCGCCGTAGCGCTCGAAGATCCGGCGCAGCTGCCCCTCGCTGTACGTGGCGAGCACCTCGGCGGCGGTCGTGCCCGAGGTCTGGTCCATGCGCATGTCGAGCGGGGCGTCCTTGGCGTAGGCGAAGCCGCGGTCGGCCTCGTCCAGCTGCAGCGAGGAGACCCCGAGGTCGAACAGGATGCCGCAGGCGCCGCGGGCGTGTTCTCCGATCGCGTCGTAGACGGTGTGCACGAGCGTCACCCGGTCACGGAAGCGGGCGAGCCGCTCCCCCGCGATCCGCAGCGCGTCGGTGTCCCGGTCGAGACCGACCAGGCGGATGTTCGGAAGCCGCTCGAGGAAGGCCTCGGAGTGCCCGCCCATGCCGAGCGTGGCGTCCACGAGGATCGCCCCCTCGTGCTGGAGCGCGGGGGCGAGGAGCTCGACGCAGCGGTCGAGCATCACGGGGGTGTGGATCTTGCGGATGTCCATGTCTTCCTTCGGCCCGACCCGGGCCCTGATCCCCATCCGCTCGACCCGGCACCGGGGAAGGTGCGCCGGGGTGGGAGCGGCTGGGAGTCACGGCCAGGGTCAGAACAGGCCCGGGATCACCTCCTCCTCCAACTCGGCGAATGCGTCTTCGTGTCCTTCCGCGTACGCGTTCCACGCCGCGGCGTCCCAGATCTCGGCGTGCGCGCCGACTCCGGTGACGATCAGTTCCTTCTCGAGTCCCGCGTAGTTGCGCAGGTGGGCGGGGAGCGTGATCCGGTTCTGGCTGTCCGGCATCTCGGCGCTGGCGCCGGAGAGGAACATCCGCAGGAAGGCACGCGCCTCCTTGTTGCTCAGCGGGGCCTGGCGGATCCGCTCGTGCACCTCCTCGAACTCCGCCGTGCTGAACACGTACAGACAGCGGTCCTGGCCACGCGTCACCACGACGCCGCCCGCCAGGTCCTCGCGGAACTTGGCGGGGAGGATCACACGCCCCTTGTCGTCGAGCTTGGGAGAGTGCGTGCCGAGCAACATGCGTCTCGCCCCCTTCCGCCCCGCTCCACGACGTTTCCCCCACTTTACTCCACTTCCCCCCATTTTGATACCCTTCCGCTCTTCGGATCGGGATCTTCGACGCACGAAGACGGCCCCCGACCCGCGGGTTTCCGCGGATCAGGGGCCGGTGGAGCGAAGTGGAGGGCCGAATGGAGGGGAAAGGGGGACGGGCGATTCCGCACCCGGAGACGACGAAGGCCCGGATGCATGCGCATCCGGGCCCCCGAGGTCTTGTGGCGGGGTTACTCCCCCGTGTCAGCGTCCTTCGTGACGGCGATCCCAGCGGTCGTTCATGCGCTCCATGAACGAGGGTGATGACTCCTTCGTCTTCGCCCCGGATCCCGGACCGCGTCCCCCCGCTCTGCGGATGGGGGTGACGGCCAGCATGAGACCGCCGAGCATGGCGGCGAAGGCGATGACGCCGATGATGATGCCCGCGACGTTGCCGACCACGACGCCGACGACCAGTCCGCCGATGCCGGCCAGCAGCAGCAGGGCGCCGTAGATGAGATTGCGGTAGCTGAGCGAGCGGTCTCCCGCGTGCGCGGAAACGACGTCGGCGTCGTTCTGCATGAGATGGCGTTCCATCTCGTCGAGCAGACGCTGCTCCTGTTCGGAGAGTGGCATTTCGTCCCCCTCGGGTAATCTTCAGCCCAGTCTACGCGCGCCCAGGAGCACCGGGCTAGGGAATCAGCTTGGAGTTGTGGATGGGGATCCTGCCCGTCCCCGGTCGTCGCGCACGGCGCGCTCGGTAGGCTGGACGGGTGGCCGCCCGTTCCGATGTCGTCGATCAGGTCTCCGCGCGTCTGAGCCTCTTCGTCGAGCGCATGCGCGAGGAGACCGCCGACTACGGACCCGACGCTGCGGCCTTCGTCACGGCTGCCGAGGACACCCTGCACGGCGGCAAGCGGCTGCGTGCGCGGTTCTGCCATGCGGGCTGGGCCGCGGTGGCGGGGACCCGCGGGATCGCCGCCGAGCCGGAGAGCCTGTGGGACGCCTGCGCGGCGCTCGAGGTGTTCCAGTCCGCCGCTCTCGTGCACGACGACCTCATCGACAATTCGGACACCCGACGGGGCCGCCCCTCGGCGCACCGCGCGCTCGAGTCCGCGCACGTCGAGAAGAGATGGAGCGGGAACGCCGTCGAATTCGGCCGCGCCGCCTCGGTGCTGCTGGGGGATCTGCTCGTCGCCTGGAGCGACGACCTGCTGGAGTCGGGCATCGCGCACAGCCCGCACGCCGACGCGGTGCGCGCCGAGTACGCGCGGATGCGGCGGGACGTGACGATCGGCCAGTTCCTCGACATCGCCGAGGAGTCGGCGTGGAGCGTGAACGACGACGACGAGCACGCCGAGCGCGCCCTGCGGGTGGTGTCGCTGAAAGCCGCCCGGTACAGCGTCGAGCAGCCGCTGCTGATCGGCGCCGCGATCGCCGGCGCGGATCAGGCGCAGCGTGCCGCCCTGCGCGCCTTCGGGCACCCGCTCGGCATGGCGTTCCAGCTGCGCGACGACGTGCTCGGCGTCTTCGGCGACCACCGCGTGACCGGCAAGCCCGCCGGGGACGACCTGCGCGAGGGCAAGCGCACGCTGCTGATCGCCTGGACGCGGGAGTCGCTCGCCGCCCCGGGCCGGCGGCTCGTCGACGAGCTGCTCGGGGATCCGCTGCTCACGCCGGATCAGATCGTGAGCCTGCAGGCCGCGATCGTGGAGTCCGGCGCGCTCGACCGCGTGGAGCGGCTGATCTCGGACTACGCCGCCGACGGCGAGGAAGCCCTGAAGGACGCGCCGCTCGACGCGGCGGCCCTGGAGATCCTGAGCGGCCTGGCGCGGGACGCGACCCAGCGCACCGCCTGAGCAGTCGGCTCGGCGGATCCGACGAGCCGGATCGGCGGATCAGGCCAGCGTGCGCGCGATCCGGCGGACTTCGCTCTTGTGCCCGTCGCGGAGCGCGGCGATCGGCGAGCGGCCGATCGACTCCTCCTCCGCGAGCAGCCAGTCGATCACCTCGTCGTCGGAGAAGCCGGCGTCCTTCAGCACGATGATCGTGCCGCGCAGGGACGGCAGCGGCTGGTCGTCCTGAAGGAACAGCGCGGGGACCGCGAGCGGGCCGTTGCGCCGGGAGCCGACGAGATACTGCTCGTCGAACAGCCGGTGCACCCGCCCGAGCGACTCGCCGAGGATCTCGACGAGATCGGGAAGGGTCAGCCAGTCGGTCGGAAGAGGGGCCGTTTCAATTGCAGACACCCTGACATGATCTCATCCCCCGGCCCCGACCGGTCGATCAGGACGTTCCCTCCCGTAACATCCGCCCCTGCATTCACTTATGTCACTGCAATTGACTCTGGTCACCATCCGTGACACGGTCGTTCTATCGCGGTGCAACGAGGCGCATGCGGTATAAGCCGTCCGAATCGGGGGATCCATGACGACCACACCGTTCCACCGCCGCGCTCTCCGCATCGCCGTGCCCACGGCGGTGCTGACGACCGTGGCCACCGCTCTCGCAGCCCTCCCCGCGCACGCGGAGACGATTCCCGCGCCGCGTCCGCTGCCGCAGCTGCTCCGGACCGCACTCGCGCCCGTGCCGCACGCGTCCGCGGCGAGCGGCACGGGCGCCGCGGCCGCCGTCGGCAGCTACACGGTGCAGGACGGCGACACCCTCTGGGACATCGCGCGCCACTTCGGCACCACCGTGAGCACGCTGATCGCGGTGAACGGTCTCACCGGCGGGACGGTCATCCATCCCGGCCAGGTGCTGCAGCTCGCCGCGACGGCCGCGCCCGCCGCCGCTCCGGCACCGGCCGCCGCCGCGGGATACACCGTGGTCGCGGGCGACACGCTCTGGTCGATCGCGCACGCGCACGGCACCACGGTCGCCGCCCTCTACGCCGCGAACGGCCTCGGCCCCGGCGCGATCATCTACCCGGGCCAGAGCATCCAGCTCGGCGGATCCGCCGCGCCCGCCCCCGCCCCCGCGCCCGCCGCGGCGCCGACCCCGAGCGTCGCGCCGACGGTCCCGACCTGCACGGTGACCGCCGGCGACACGCTGTGGTCCATCGCGAGCGCCCACGGCACGACGGTCGCCGTGCTGTACACCGCCAACGGCCTCGGTCCGGGCGCGATCATCTATCCCGGGCAGACGCTGCGACTCGCCGTGCCCCCGCCTCCGCCCGCCCCGGCCCCGGCCGCGCAGCCGGACACGTACACGGCTCCGCAGGTCACCCTGAACGCCGACCAGGCATCGAACGCGCAGCGCATCATCCAGATCGGCCGGGCGCTCGGCGTGCCGGCACGCGGCATCGTGATCGCGCTGGCCACGGCGATGGTCGAGTCGGGCCTGACCAACCACCCCGGCGGCGATCGCGACTCGGTCGGGCTGTTCCAGCAGCGCCCCAGCACCGGATGGGGCACGAAGGAGCAGATCTCCGACCGCGACTACGCGATCACGGCGTTCTACCGCGGAACCAGGACGACGAACGGCCTGCTCGACATCCCGAACTGGCAGAACCGCGGCTTCGGCGAGGTCGCCCAGGCGGTGCAGGTCTCGGCCTACCCCGGCCGGTACGTGCTGTGGGAGCCGCAGGCGACCGCCTGGCTGGCCTCGCTCGGCTGATCCGGGCCGCACCTCAGGGCCCGGTCGGCGCCGCACGCGCAGCCGTGTTCCGCGCCGCACCGGAGGCCCCTCCGCGACGCGGGTCGAGACCGCATCGTGATCCGATGGATCGGCACCGTCATGCGAGCCGCTCCCCGGCCTCACAGGCAGTTCTCCCTAGAATCTTGCCGTGACGACCAGCCAACAAGCCGACCCCCTCATCGGGCGGCTCGTCGACGGTCGATACCGGGTGCGCGCCCGCATCGCGCGCGGCGGCATGGCCACGGTCTACGTCGCCACGGATCTCCGCCTCGAGCGGCGCATCGCGCTCAAGGTGATGCACGGCCACCTCAGCGACGACTCCGTCTTCCAGAGCCGGTTCATCCAGGAGGCGCGGGCCGCCGCACGCCTCGCGGATCCGCACGTCGTCAACGTCTTCGACCAGGGCCAGGACGGCGAGCTCGCCTACCTCGTGATGGAGTACCTTCCGGGGATCACGCTGCGCGAACTCATGCGCGAGCAGCGCCGGCTCACCGTGCCGCAGACCATCACGATCATGGACGCCGTGCTGTCCGGCCTCGCCGCCGCGCACCGGGCCGGCATCGTGCACCGCGACGTCAAGCCCGAGAACGTCCTGCTGGCCGAGGACGGACGGATCAAGATCGGCGACTTCGGGCTCGCCCGTGCGACGACCGCGAACACCGCCTCCGGCGCCCAGCTCATGGGCACGATCGCCTACCTCGCCCCCGAACTGGTGACCCGCGGCACCGCGGACGCCCGCAGCGACATCTACGCGCTCGGGATCATGCTCTACGAGATGCTCGTCGGCGAGCAGCCGTACAAGGGCGAGCAGCCGATGCAGATCGCGTTCCAGCACGCGACCGAGTCCGTGCCGCGCCCGAGCGTGCGCAATCCCGGTGTGCCCGAGCAACTGGACGAGCTCGTGCTGTGGGCGACCGAGAAGACCCCGGACGAGCGCCCGAACGACGCGCAGGAGATGCTCGACCGGCTGCGCGCGATCGAGCACGAGCTCGGCGTCACCCCCACCCGGACCGCGCCGAAGACCGTCGCCGTGCCGCTGCGCGACACCGGGGACCAGACGATGGTCCTCCCCGGCGCGATGGTCCCCACGGCGCCGACCGCCGCCGTGGAGGCCGCCGCTCCCCCGGACAACGCGACGCTGCTGCGCCGCCGGACCGCGCAGCGACGCTCCCGCGGCGCGTTCCTCCTCGTGCTCGTGCTGCTGCTCGCGGTCGTCGCCGGCGGGGCGGGCTGGTGGTTCGGGTCCGGCCCGGGTTCGCAGCTCGCGGTGCCCGACGTCGTCGGCAAGACCTGGGACGTCGCCGCGGCGCGGATCACGAAGGACGGGATGCGCCCGATCCAGACGACGGCGAACTCACTCGACGTCAAGGCGGGCCTCGCGATCCGCACCGATCCCGGCGCGGGCACGCGCGTGGACAAGAACGCCAAGGTCACAGTGGTGATCTCGGCGGGGCCCGCCAAGCACGACCTGCCGAAGCTCGACACGATGACCGAGGACCAGGCCAAGCAGGCGCTGGCACCGTTCCATCTGAAACTCCAGGACTCCTTCCCGATGTTCTCCCGCGCCGACAACGGCCTCGTGATCAACGCGGAGGTCACCCCGCGCTCCGGGGGCGCCGCCTACGAGTGCGGAGAGGGCTGCGCGATCTTCGAGGGCGACGCGATCCAGCTGCTCGTTTCGCTCGGCCCCGTGCCGGACGTGTCGGGGCTCACCGTCGGGGACGCCACGAACAAGCTCACCTCGGTCAGGCTGAAGGTCAACTCCGACACGAACACCCAGTACAGCGACACCGTCGCGAAGAACCGGGTCATCGGGATCGCCGATCGGAACGGCGGCGGCAACTGGCGTCCAGGGGACACGATCACGCTCATCGTGTCCAAGGGACCGCAGCCGGTGACGATCCCGGACGTCTCTAAAAAAAACCTCGCTGACGCGATGAAGCAGCTCTCCGACGCGGGCTTGAACCCGACGACGAGCGTGCCGCAGGGGCTGTGGAGCCTGTTCACGGCGACCGGGACGGATCCGGCCGCAGGCCAGACGGTCGACAAGGGGTCCGACGTCCGGGTCCGCGTCTCCGGCTGACGTCCTCCCCGGAGCGCCGCGGGGCGCTGGCTAGACTCCAGAGATGAAGCACTTCTTCGACGCGTCGAGCGACACCCACCTGCTCGTGCTCCGCAAGGGCGAGGAGCTGATGCGCACGCTCGACGAGTTCGCCGTGACGCAGAGCCTGGCCGGGGGCTGGGTCGACATCGTCGGCGGTGCGGCGAACGCGACACTCGGGTACTACGACCCCGCGGCGAAGCAGTACCGGTGGCAGCGCTTCGAGGAGCCGCTCGAGATCACCGGCCTGCACGGCAACCTGTCCTACGCCGACGGCCGTCCGCTCTGGCACGTGCACGGCACGTTCTCCCGCGCCGACTACTCCGTGCTCGGCGGGCACGTCAAGGAGTGCCTGATCGGCCTGACCGGCGAGGTCCTGCTGACCACGCGGCGGGACCGCCTCACCCGCGTCCACGACGAGGAGACCGGCCTGAAGCTGCTGGCCGCCCCCTGATCACGGCTCTCCCCCGCATGGTGGGGTTCCGACTCGCTGCGCTCGCTCAACCTCGACACGACGGTGGCTCAACGCCGCTCCGCGGCATTGAGCCATCGCGTGTCAGCGCTTCTCGAGCTCCTCGGCGACGAGGAACGCGAGCTCGAGCGACTGCATGTGGTTCAGGCGCGGGTCGCACAGAGACTCGTAGCGGGTCGCGAGAGCGGCCTCGTCGATCTGCTCGGATCCGCCCAGGCATTCGGTGACGTCGTCGCCGGTGAGCTCCACGTGGATGCCGCCGGGGAACGTGCCGACCGCGCGGTGCGCCTCGAAGAAGCCGCGGACCTCGTCGACCACGTCGTCGAAGCGGCGGGTCTTGTAGCCGGTCGGCGTGGTGATGCCGTTGCCGTGCATGGGGTCGGTGACCCACAGCGGCTGCGCGCCGGAGTCCTTGACGGCCTGCAGCAGCGGCGGGAGCGCTTCACGGATCTTCCCGGCCCCCATGCGCGTGATGAAGGTGAGGCGTCCGGGCTCGCGGTTCGGGTCGAGCTTGTCGATGAGCGCGAGCGCGGTGTCGGTCGTCGTGGTCGGGCCGAGCTTAACGCCGATCGGGTTGCGAATCTTGGAGAAGTAGTCGACGTGCGCGCCGTCGAGCTCGCGCGTGCGCTCGCCGATCCAGAGGAAGTGCGCCGAGGTGTTGTAGGGCGTGAGGGTCCGCGAGTCGATGCGGGTCATCGGCCGCTCGTAGTCCATCAGCAGGCCCTCGTGGCCGGTGAAGAACTCGACGCGCTTGAGCTCGTCGAAGTCGGCGCCCGCGGCCTCCATGAACTTGATGGCGCGGTCGATCTCGGCGGCCATCCGCTCGTAACGCTGGTTGGCGGGGTTCTGCGCGAAGCCCTTGTTCCAGGAGTGCACCTCACGCAGGTCCGCGAAACCGCCCTGGGTGAACGCCCGGATGAGGTTCAGGGTCGAGGCGGCCGTGTGGTAGCCCTGCAGCAGGCGGCCCGGGTTGGCCTCGCGGGAGCCCTCGGTGAAGTCGTAGCCGTTGACGATGTCGCCGCGGTAGGCCGGCAGCGTGACGTCACCGCGGGTCTCGGTGTCGCTCGAGCGCGGCTTGGCGAACTGCCCGGCCATGCGCCCCATCTTGACCACCGGCATCGACGCGCCGTACGTGAGGACGACGGCCATCTGCAGCACGGTCTTGATGCGGTTGCGGATCTGGTCCGCGGTGGCGCCGGCGAACGTCTCGGCGCAGTCGCCGCCCTGCAGCAGGAACGCCTTCCCGGACGCGGCGCGGGCGAGCCGCTCGCGCAGGTTGTCGACCTCGCCGGCGAACACCAGCGGGGGCAGCGCGGAGATCTGCGCGGAGACCTCGGAGACGCGCTCGGCGTCGGGCCACTGCGGCTGCTGCTTGATCGGAAGGGCGCGCCACGAGTCGAGGTCGAGGGGGTGAGGCATTCCCCCATCCTAGGGCGCGCCGGGAGGGCCCCGACGCTCAGCGCCGGTGTGTGACGGCGGAGTCACACCCACCTGGCCTCACTCCCCTGCACCCACCGCCGCGATGGCTTGGATCTCCAGCCGCAGCCGCGGATCGGTGGCCAGCCGTGTGACCTCGACCGACGTGCTCGTCGGGATGTGGCCACCGAACCACTCCGATTGCACACGGTTCACGGTGTCCTGATCCGCATCCACGTCCGTGAAGAAGCGGACGAGGTTGACGACGTCCGTCCTTCGTGCGCCCGCGGCGGCGAGCGCAAGATCCAGGTGCGCGAACGCGTTCGCCACCTGGCCCGCGATGTCGGCGGGGATCGTGTCGAACACCTCCCGACGGTGAGGATGATCGTGGTAGACGGGCGCACCGGTCACACCGCTCACGAAGACGAGCCTTGCCCCGGACACCGTACGGATGGCGGGGACGAACGGACTAACGATCGTCTCGTCGTACCCGTCGTGGTGGATGACATCGGCGCTTCCGACTCGATGCGGTGCAGGGATGGCGGGCATGGTGTACTCCTCTGTTCTGTGCGGCGACGGGTGATCAACGAATGCGGAAGGGCACGGCCTCGGTGGGTTCGCTGCGCGACACCCGGGCGAGACCGCGGGAGGTGATCTTCAGACTGGGGATGCTCACCGCGAGGCAGGCGAATCCCGCCGCGCTGATGAAACCGTCGAACGGGCTGCCCATCGCGTCGCGGATCGCATGCTCCACGGCGATGCAGCGCTCGACCACTTCGCCCGAGGGAGCGTCGCTGACGATCCCACGGATAGGCAGCGCCACCTCGGCATGGATACGTCCGTGCGCAGCCACGGCGAACCCGCCGCCCAACTCGGCAACGCGCGAAGCGGCCAGGCACATGTCGTCCTCGTCCACCCCGACGACGACCAGGTTCATCATCCCCGGGTTGGCCGTCATCGCGACAGCGCCGTCTGCGACGTCCAGCCCGCGAATGAGCCCGAGGGCGCGCTCCTGGCCGCCCAGATGCCGATCGATGACGGCGATCCGCGCGACGCCGTCCGCACCCTGGGGCCGCCCGTCGAGGAATGCAACGGTCTCGATGCGTTCCTCGGTGGCCAGCCGGCCGGGTGTGATGCCGATGACGCGCACCTCGATGTCGCCGTCGGGCAGCTCGAACAGGAAGTCGTCGCGCGTGAGCGGACGGCGGATCACGATCGACTCCCGGGCTTCGGGTCCGTACTGCGCTGGTGGCGGCGCGAGCCGGTAAGCCCCGTCCTCGGCGGCGAGCGCGCCACGGCTGAACACCTTAGCGATCGGCAGCGAAGCGAGCTCCTCGACGGCCACGATCGAAGCGACCCGACCGGGTGTGATCGATCCGTAGTCGTTGTCGACGCCGATGCCGCGTGCCGCGTTCAGTGTCGCCATCCGCACGGCGTCGATCGGGGGCACACCTTCCCGGATCGCACGACGCACCAGCCGGTCGATGTGCCCGGACTCGGCCATGGACGCGAGCTCCTGCTCGTCGGTGCAGAAGCTGAACAACCCCGGGTCGGCACCGTGTTCGGTGATCGCGGGGACGAGATCCGCGAAGTCCCGCGCTGCGGACCCGCCGCGGATCTGCACCGTCGCGCCGAGTTCCACTCGTTCCAGTGCCTCGTGCGCGGTCACCGCCTCGTGCTCGGAGCGGATCCCGAGTGCGATGGACGCCTGCAGAGTGGGACCGGCGAGCCCCTCGAGGTGGCCGCCGATCGTACGGCGCCGGCGCAGCGCCGTCTCATAGACCCGACGCTGATCCTCGATCGGCAGCCACGCCGACCAGCAGTTCCACTCGCGTAGCTCCACGCAGTCATCGTGCTCGAGGAGCGCGATCATGTCGTCGACGCCGAACCGACCCAGGTTGCCGAAGTCCCCGATGCCGAGGACCGCGGCGACGAAAGGCGAGAGGAGGATGTCGACACCTGTCCCCCGGGACGATTCCAGTTCGTGGAGCACCGCATCAAGGCCGCCGATCGTGCCGAGCTCGTAGAAGTCGGTGCACAGTGCCGCCGTGCCGTGCGGCACGAGCACCTCCGCGAGCCGCTGGATCGTGAGCTGGGATCCGCCGAGATGGATATGGCTGTCGATGAAGCCGGGGACGAGGAAGAGCCCGGAGCAGTCGACGATCTCCGTGCGGCTGTCCACGGTGTGCTCGACATGCCCCACCGCAGCGATACGAGGGCCGGCGATCGCGACGTCGCCGCGGGAGATCCTTCCTGTGTACACGTTGACGACCCGCGCCCCGGTCAGCACCCGGTCGGCTGGCGCCCGACCGGCCGCGACGAGCGCCGCCTTCTGGCGCTCGTCCACTTCCTGTTCCGCGTTCATCGTGATTCCCTTCATGTCGTCTGACCGTGGTTCATGGGACGGCGGCCTCCAGGACGTCGACGTAGGTCGCGTCGGTCGCTGGCATGCTCACTCGCAGCCGTCCCCGGCGCATCACATGGATGGTGTCCGCGTACTCGATGAGCTCCTCGAACTCGCTGGAGGCGAGCACGACGGCGATCCGCCGCTCTCGCGCGATGGATCGCAAGGTCCGGAGGATCTCGGCCTTCGCGTGGACGTCGATGCCCTGCGTGGGTTCGCTCAGGAGCATGACCCGCGGCCCGCTGGCGAGCACACGGGCGATGACCACCTTCTGCTGATTGCCTCCGCTCAGCGTCTCCAGCGGTACCTCGGCCGACGCGGCACGGACGCCGAACTCGGAAATCGCGTGCCGGGCCCTGGCCGTCTCCGCTGCACGCGACCGGAACCACTGCCGCTGCCCCGGCGAGCCGTAGCCGATCGAGAGGTTCTCGCTGATCGACTGTGCGCCGACGATGCCCCGCTCGCGACGGTCTTCCGGCACGAGACGGATCCCGGCGCGCAGAGCCGACCACAATGAGCCGGACGTCGCCCGTCCGTCGACCGACACCGTTCCTCGGTCGGCGCTCCATGCGCCCGCGATCGTGTCGAGGAGCCTCCCGTGCCCTGATCCCTGGATGCCAGCGATCCCGACGACCTCACCCTCCCGGGCGACGAAGTCCACTCCCTCGAACGCGCCGGCGCAGGAGAGTCCGGACACCGACAGCACCTGCACTGCCGCAGCAAGATCGACCGGCGCCTCGACCCGAGCGGGGGCGCTGGTGCCCTGCCGTCTGGCCATGAGCTGCAGGATGCGTGCGCGATCCGCCTCGCCCCGAGCGAAGGAGCCGACGATGCGCCCGTCGCGGAGGACAGTGATGCGATCCGAAAGGCGGATCACTTCGCTGAGGCGATGGCTGACGTACAAGATGCTGATGCCCGCCTCACGAAGACTCTCCAGCCGCTCCAGGAGGATTTCGGCGTCGGCGTCGGCGAGCACTGCCGTCGGCTCGTCGAGGATGAGCAGTCGCCCCGGATCGATCAGCGTCGCGGCGATCTGACAGAGCCGGTTACCCGCCGCACTGAGCGCGGACGCCGGGTCCTCTGGCTTGATCCCGGACGCTCCCACCCGCACGAGCGCTTCGGCCACCACCGCACGCTCTCTCCCGGTGAGGGTCGCTCGGCGCACCCACGCGTGCTGCCGGCCGAGGAGGATGTTCCTGCCGACGCTGAACGTCCGGATCAGCTGCGCCTCCTGCGGGACAAGACTGATCCCAGCCCGGCGGGCGGCGGCGGGTGTGCGCAGACGCCGGACGGTGCCGTCCACGATCACCGAACCGCTGGTCGGGTGCTCGACGCCGCTGAGGATGCGCACCAGGGTCGACTTACCCGCCCCGTTCTCGCCGACGATCGAATGGATCTCGCCAGGCCTGAACTGGAGGTCCACGTTGTCGAGCGCGCGGACCCCGGGATAGGCCTTGCTGACGCCGACGACGCCGATCTCGACCGCCTGAAGTTCGGCGGGGACCGTCACGGGATGATCTCGGCATCAGCGAACGGCGTGCCGATGTCCTTCGCGGTGAACAGCGGGATCGGAACGCACGTGACGCGCGGCAGCTTTTCGCCGTTCAGCTGCGCCACCGCATAAGAGACGCCGAGGATCCCCATCCAGCGTGGAGCGAGGCCGAAGACGGAGTCCATCGTCCCGTTCTTCAGACCGGTGATCGAGTCGGGCTCGTATCCGCCCGCAATGTAAGAAACCTTCCCTTTGTACTGGGTCGGCAGCGATGCCGGCTGCAGGATGTAGTAGTGGACCGCGAAGATCCACGAGATATCAGGATTTGCTTGGACCGCGTCGTCGAACGACTTCAGACCCGCGGCGGGATCCACGTTCTGCGTCGGGGCGGCGACGATCTTCAGGTTCGGATACATCTTCGCCACCCGGTCCTCGAAGCCCTTCGTACGACGTTGCGACCAGGTCGCATTCGCGGGGCCGGCGATGAGGATCCCCTTGCCGCCCTTGGCTCCGACGACCTTCGCGACGCGGTCGGCGGCGAGCTGCCCGAAGGCGTAGTCGTCCTGCATGACCATGGTGACGTCCTTGCTCGCGACCTCGGACGAGATGTTCACCACCGGTAGGCCTGCGTCCCTGGCCCGTGTGACCACCGGCACGGACCCCTGGATGTCGGATGGCGCCATGACGACCGCGTTCGTCCCGCGCGCAATCGCATCGCCGATCTGCTTCAGCTGCAGGTCAGGCGATGCATAGCCGTCGGCCGAGTACGACTGCAGATGCACGCCGGCTTTGGCCGCGGCCTCCTCCGCCCCTTGCTGGATCGCCTGGTAGTAGTACCCGGCAGAACTGACCTGCATCAAGGTGACGTCGAAGTTCTTCTTCGCGCGCGGGATCTTGTAGTCGAGCAACTCCTGCTGAGTGGGAGAAGCATCGCACTTCAGCGATGTGCCGAGTGCGCTGTCGGCCGACGTCGGCCCGCCACCCGGGATCGCGGACGTGCAGCCGTCGAGCACGAACACGGCGGTCGCGACGACCGCGACGGCAAGCACGATCCGGGACTTGTTCATGGCTTCCTCACTTCAATCGGTTCGGGTACTGCGGGGTCCTGGCCGCCCGTGGGCGTCGTGGCGGCGCGAGGTTGCGGGTGCTCACGCCCTCGCATGCTGCGGCCGCGGAATCGGTCGATGAGAACCGCGACGATGAGCACCACGCCGGTGAGCATCTGCTGCACGAATTCGGAGAGACCGGCGATGTTCATCCCGGTTGTGATCAGGCTGAGCAGCCCGACACCGAGCACCACGCCGAGGATGCGGCCCACACCGCCGCCGATCGCCACGCCGCCGATCACGGCGGTCGCGATGGATTCGAGCTCGTAGCCCGACCCGAGGCTCGCCTGGCCGATCACCACCCGAGAGGCGAGCATGAGGCCGGCGATCCCCGCGAACAGGCTGCACGTGGTGTACGCGAGGACCTCGGTGCGCATCACCGGTATGCCTGCGAGCACGGCCGTGGGGCGCCCGCCCCCGATCGCGTACATGTTCAGGCCCGCCCTCGTGCGGCTCAGCAGCAACCAGGCGGCCGCGCCGCAGAAGATCGCGAGCCCGGTAGTGGAGGGCAGAGGACCCCAGTCGAACCGCCCGAACCATCCGAACGAGTCGGGCAGTCCGAACACCGATCGCCCTCCGCTGACGGAGTTGGCCAGGCCGCCGACGAATGTCATCATGCCGAGGGTCGCGATGAAGGGACTGACGCGGTACCGCGAGATGAGGATCCCGTTGGCGACCCCGACCACGGCTGCCACGCCGATTCCCGCGGCGATCCCGGCGACCGTGCCGTATTGGAGCATCGCCATCGCGCCGATTGTCGAAGCGAGGCCCATCGTGGCTCCGACAGAGATGTCGAATCCGCCCACGAGGATCGCGAACATCTGGCCGATCGCGACTACCAGCAGCACGGACGCATAACGGAGAACGTTGCCCGCGTTGCTCATGGTCCCGAACTGCTGCGGGAACAGGACGATGAAGAGTGCCACGAGAAGGACGACGGCGATGAGGAGCCGGATCTCGGTCCGGTATCTCGCCCACGCGACAGTGCCCCGGCGCGCACCGGGGACGGACACCGCGGGGGAAGGCGAATCCATCGGATGGTCTCCTCGCTGAGATCAGGGAACTGGGTGCAATCGATTGCAATACAATCGATTGCACCCATATAAGACCCGAGCGCGCCGCGGTGTCAAGGGATCAGCGTCGGACGGGCCCCGTGGATCCCCGCACGATCAGCGAGGTCGGCAGAACCACAGCCCCCGCACCCGGGGCATCCCCGGCAAGGGCGTCGAGGAGCAATCGTGCGGCCGCTGTTCCCATCGCCTGCCCCGGGACATGCACGGTCGTCAGGGGCGGCTGGAGATCCTCCGCGAAAGGCATGTCGTTGAACCCCACGATCGCGAGGTCCTCGGGACAGGAGCGCCCCTGCGCCTTCAGCGCTCGTAGCACGCCGATGGCGAGGAGGTCGTTGCTCGCGACGACCGCGGTCGGCGGTGAATCCGCGAGCAGGAACGGCGCGATCTCCGATCCCGCCATCACGCTCAGAGCGGAGGCCTCGATCACCCGTCCGCGGATTCCACGGCGAGCCCGCACCGCGGCCGTGAACGCGTCCGCACGCACGAGACTCGTCGACAGGTCCAGGGGGCCCGCGATGTGAACGATGTCGCGATGTCCAAGATCGTGCAGATGCGCCACTGCAGCCGCGATCCCGAGGGCGTCATCGCCCGTGACCAGGGGGAACGGCAGAGGACTCGCGTCGCGGTTGACCATGACCGTCCGCACTCCCGAGGCCTGCAGTCTCCGCAGCACCGGTCGGTCGCCGTGCCGTCCGGTCGCCATGATCAGTCCGTCGACACGCCTCTCCAGCAAGGAAGTGACCAGGGCTTCCTCAGCATCGTCGTCCTCGTCGGTGTTGGCGAGCAGGGCCGTGTAGCCATGTACCTGGAGATAGTCCTCGATGCCGCGGACGACGGGAGGGAAGAACGGATTGGTGAGATCGGGGATGACGACTCCGACCGTCATCGATGCGCGCTTGCGCAGCCCTCGCGCAACGACGTTAGGGACGTAACCCAGCGCATGCGCCGCCGCTTCCACCCGGCGCACAGTCTCCGCTGCGACCTTCAGGCGCGCGGCCGGATTCAACGCTCGAGAGACGGTCGCTGTGTGCACTCCGGACAATTCGGCGACATCGGCGAGCGTCACCCGCCTGCCCGATTCGCTCTCCTGCACGGATCCTCCCGCTCTGTTCCCCAACGCCTCCGCGCTCACCGGTGCTCTGGCGCCCGGGGCTCCGCCCCGCCGAGTCCTCAACCGCGGTGTGTGACGGCCTTGCCGCCCGCGGTGGTCAGCCGCTCCTTCACCGTGGAGGCGTAGACGTCCTCGTAGGTCTGCTCGCCGAGGCGCTGCAGGGCCACCATGATCTCGTCCGTGACGGAGCGGAGGATGTAGCGGTCGTTCTCCATCCCGGCGTAGCGGGAGAAGTCCAGGGGCTCGCCGACGACCATCCCCACGCGCATGATCTTCGGGATCCGCTGCCCCGTCGGCATCGCGACGTCCGTGTCCACCATCACGACCGGCACGACCGGGACCTTCGCCTCGAGCGCCATCCGCGCGATGCCGGTGCGGCCGCGGTACAGCTTGCCGTCGGGGCTGCGTGTGCCCTCGGGGTAGATGCCGAGCAGGTCGCCGCGTCCGAGCACGGTGAGCCCGGTGTTCAGGGATGCCTCCGAGGCCTTGCCGCCCGAGCGGTCGATCGGCAGCTGGCCGGTCCCTTTCATGAACATCCGGGTCGCCCAGCCCTTGATCCCCCGGCCGGTGAAGTAGTCGCTCTTCGCGAGGAACGACATCTTCCGGTCCAGCATGAGCGGCAGGAAGATCGAGTCGGAGAAGGACAGGTGATTGCTCGCCATGATCGCCGCACCCGAGGTCGGGACGTTCGAGCGCCCCACGATCCACGGCCGGAAGATCGCCTTCACCAGAGGGCCGATGGCGATGTACTTCATGAACCAGTAGATCATCGCCCGCAGTCTATCCCCCGGCGTTCCGCGGCACGAGAGCCGACTTCCGCGACATGCGACGCAGTTTCACACTTTCTGCGACTGGATCTCACCGTAGAGGCCGTCTCCCCAGGCGCCGCGTGGCATAGACTCCTGACAAGCCCGTACCCGTCCGGTACCGAAGGAGATGCCGTGATCCAGTTCGAAGTCCCCGCGATCGTCCCCGCCGCGCCCGAGGACAACATCACCGACCTCCTCGAACAGCGGGTCGCGAAGACCCCCAACCTCGCCCTGTTCTCCGTGCCGGACAGCGCGGGCTGGCGCGACATCGCCGCGAGCGACTTCCGTGCCGCCGTGGTTGCGCTCGCGAAGGGCTTCGCCGCCGCCGGCGTACAGCCCGGCGAGAAGGTCGGCTTCCTCGCCCGCACCACCTACGAGTGGACACTCGTCGACTTCGCACTGTTCTACGCCGGCGCGGTGATGGTGCCGATCTACGAGACCAGCTCGCCCTCGCAGATCCAGTGGATCCTGGAGGACTCCGGCGCGACCGCGCTGATGGTCGAGTCGCCCGAGCATTTCGCGCGCTTCGACGAGGTGCGCGGCGACCTCCCCCTCGTCCGCGAGGTGTGGCAGATGCACCTCGGTGCGATCGAGCACCTCACCGCACAGGGCGCCGACGTCGCGGACGAGGAGATCGAGCGTCGCCGCAGCATCGCGAACGGCGCCGACATCGCCACGCTCATCTACACGTCCGGCTCGACCGGCCGCCCCAAGGGCTGCGTGCTCACGCACAGCAACTTCGTCGAGCTGTCGCGCAACGCCGCGAAGTCTCTCGACGACGTCGTGTCGACCCCGGGCGCCTCGACCGTCCTGTTCATCACGACCGCGCACGTGTTCGCCCGGTTCATCTCGATCCTGGACATCCACGCTGGCGTCCGCACCGGTCACCAGCCCGACACCAAGCAGCTGCTGCCGGCGCTCGGATCCTTCAAGCCGACCTTCCTGCTCGCGGTGCCGCGCGTGTTCGAGAAGGTCTACAACTCGGCGGAGCAGAAGGCCGAGTCCGGTGGCAAGGGCAAGATCTTCCGCGCGGCCGCGGCCACCGCGATCGAGCACTCCCGCCTGCTCGAGGAGGGTGCGAAGATCCCGTTCGGGATGAAGATCAGGTTCGCCCTGTTCGACCGGCTCGTGTACTCCAAGCTGCGCGAGGCGATGGGCGGCAATGTGACGTACGCGATCTCGGGATCCGCGCCGCTCGGCGCACGCCTGGGGCACTTCTTCCACAGCCTCGGCGTGGTGATCCTGGAGGGCTACGGCCTGACCGAGACCACGGCCCCGGCGACCGTGAACGTCGCGCACAAGTCCAAGATCGGCACGGTCGGCCCCGCCCTGCCCGGCGTCGGCATCCGCCTTGCCGACGACGGCGAGATCGAGGTCCGCGGCGTCAACGTCTTCGCGGAGTACTGGAACAACCCCGAGGCGACCGCGGACGCGTTCCATGACGGCTGGTTCCGCACCGGCGACCTCGGCTCGTTCGACGACGAGGGCTTCCTCACGATCACGGGCCGGAAGAAGGAGATCATCGTCACCGCCGGCGGCAAGAACGTCTCCCCCGCCGCCCTCGAGGATCCGATCCGCGCCAACCCGATCGTGGGTCAGGTGGTCGTGGTGGGCGATGCGAAGCCGTTCATCTCGGCGCTGGTCACCCTCGACCCGGAGATGCTGCCGAGCTGGCTCGCGAACAACGGCCTGCCCGCCGACATGTCGCTGGCCGCCGCGGCGACGAACGACGCCGTGCGCGCCGAGGTGCAGCGCGCGATCGACACCGCGAACGACCGGGTCTCCCGCGCCGAGTCGATCCGCAAGTTCGCGATCCTGCCGAGCGAGTGGACCGAGGCGAGCGGGCACCTGACCCCGAAGATGTCGATCAAGCGCAACGTGATCCTGAAGGACTTCGCCCCGCAGATCGCCGAGATCTACAACGAGACCACCGCGACGACGACGGTCCCACTGGGCTGAGCGTTCGCCCGGTGTCGTCGAGCGAGCCCCGAGCGCAGCGAGGCGCGAGACGAAACGCGGTGTCCTGCGGGAACCCGCGTTTCGTCTCGGTCGCCTCCGGCGTCCTCGCTCAACGACCCCGGCGGAAGTTCGTCTCGGCCGCGTCCGGCGTCCTCGCTCAACGACCCCGGCGGAATTTCGTCTCGGTCGCCTCCGGCGTCCTCGCTGAACGACCCCGGCGGAAGTTCGTCTCGGTCGCCTCCGGCGTCCTCGCTCACGACCCCGGCGGAAGGGTGTCAGAACCAGGAGCTCTCGCGGACCTCGCGCATCGCGACCTTGCGGGTCGCCGGATCCAGACGGGAGAGATAGACCTTGCCGTCGAGGTGATCGGTCTCGTGCTGCAGCGCCTGCGCGAGCAGTCCTTCGCCCTCCAGCTCGACCGGTTCGCCGTCCAGGTCGATCCCCTCGACGCGCGCCCACGGATAACGCAGCGCCTCGTGCCAGAGACCGGGAACCGACAGGCAGCCCTCGCCCGTGGGCACGGGCTCGCCGCGCACCTCGACGAGGACCGGGTTCAGCACATAGCCGATGTCGCCGTCGATGTTGTAGCTGAACGCGCGCAGCGAGACTCCGATCTGCGGAGCGGCGACGCCCGCCCGGCCCGGCAGCTCGACGCTGTCGACGAGGTCGGCGACGAGGGCGCGCACGCCGTCGTCGATGGTCTCGATCGGCGCGCAGACCGTGCGCAGCACCGGGTCGCCGAACAGGCGGATCTCGCGGACCGTCATCAGGCGGCCTGCGCCCGGAGGCCCTCGACGACGATCGCGGCGAGCTCGCGCGCGGCCCGGCGCGTCTCCGGCTGCAGCGCCGGGAAGGCGATCGCGCTGCCGGCCGCGATCTGCGGGTCGTACGGGATCCGCAGGACGTGCGCGACACGGGTGCGGAAGTGCGCCTCCAACTCGTCCAGGCGCACCAGGGGGCTGCCGGGGGTGGACTGGTTGAGCACCACGACCGCCCGGCGCACCTTGTCGGCGTGGCCGTTCGCCTCGAGCCAGGTGAGCGTCTCGGAGGCCAGCCGGGCCTCGTCCACGCTGAGGCCGGCGACGATCACGATCGTGTCGGCCCGGTCGAGCGTGGCCCCCATCACGGAGTGCACGATGCCGGTGCCGGTGTCGGTGAGCACGAGCGAGTAGTAGTGCGCGGCGACCGAGGCGACCTGCTCGTAGTCGACGTCGTTGAACGCCTCGGAGATGTGCGGATCGGCGTCGGACGCGAGCACGTCCAGGCGCGTGCCGTCGCGGGAGACCACGGCCGAGATGTCGTGGTACCCGCTGACCTGGTCGTGGATCCGGACGAGGTCGCGCACGGTCTTGCCGGTCGTGCGGGAGATCCGGTCGGCGAGCGTGCCGCGGTCCGGGTTCGCGTCGACCGCGATCACGCGGTCCTCGCGCGCGTCGGCGAGCGCCATCCCGAGCAGGGCGGTGACGGTGGTCTTGCCCACCCCGCCCTTGCGGGACAGCACCGGCACGAACCGGGCCGAGCCGGTCAGCGGGGCCGCGATGCGGGCGTTCAGAGCCTTGCGCTCCTTGGCGCGCTTGCCGTCGCCGATGTTGATCCGGCGTCCGGAGACCGTGTAGAGCAGGTGGCTCCACAGTCCCTCGGGTTCGGGCTTGGCGAGCTGGTGCGGGTCGAGCAGGCGGTCCGCGGTCAGCAGGTCGGCGCTCTCGCGCTCGCGGTCGCCGAACTGATCGAGGCGCCGCGGAGCCAGCTCGGACTCGGGGACGTGCGCGGGTTCGGGGGTCACGATCTCCTCCTCGGTCACGGGCTCGGCGACGACGGGCATCGGCACGGGCGGCGCCGGCCGGACCGGCATCGGCGCGAAGACCGGTGCCGCGGGCTCGGCGGCAGCAGCAGCGGCCTCGGCCTCGGCCTCGGCCTCGACGAGCCACGGATGCCATGAGGGCGCGACGGCCGCGGCGGGCTCGAACGGCGCGAGCACCGACTCGTCCGGCTCGTGCTCGTCGATCGCGTCCTCGCCGTCGGGCTCGGCCTCGCCCGCACCGTCCTCCGGCGCGTCGTCGGCGGCGTCGAGGTCCTCGACGGCGTCCACCGGCGCGACGTCCTCCGGCTCAGCGGACGCGGGCTCGGCCTCGGCGAACGCGGAGGCGTCCTCGAACGCCGACGCATCGGCGACTGCGGTCGCGAGGGCGTCCTGCGCCTCGTCGTCCGCGGAATCCTCCTCCGAGGCGTCCTCGTCGTCCACGATCTCGGCGACGACGACCTCGACGGGCACCGCAGGGATCTCGATCACGATGTCGGCGCCGTCGTGGATCCGGCCGATGCCGTCCGCCTCGAGCACGAGCGCGTCCGCGTCGAGCACGAGATCCGTGTACGACTCGCCGCCGATCACGTCGTCGTCGTCGACGAGGTCGTCCTCGTCCGGGGTCGGCAGCTCGACCGCGACCTGCGCGGTCGCGTCGCCGAGCAGGCCGATGCCGGCCGTGTCGATGGCACCCGCGCTGTCGAGGACGCCGAGAGTGTCCTCGGCGTCCTCGGGATGCGGATTCCTGCGTTCTGTGCTCATGGTGATGTTCTCCCCGGGAACGCCTCGTTCACGAGCGCGTCGCCCGGACCAGGCTAACGGGCCGGGCGGATGACGACCAAAAGGTCACCCGCGTCGACCTGCTGCGTGGCCGCGATCACGAGCCTCTCCACGACGCCGTCGACAGGGGCGGTGATCGCCGCCTCCATCTTCATCGCCTCGATCGACGCGACCGGCTCCCCCGCCTGCACGGATGCGCCGAGTGCGGCCTTCAGCGTGACCACGCCGGAGAACGGCGCGGAGACCTGGCCCGGCTGGGACGCGTCGGCCTTCTCCGCCTCGTGCACGACGACCTTGAGGGAGCGGTCCCGCACGAACACCGGCCGCAGCTGGCCGTTGAGGGTGGTCATCACGGTGCGGATGCCCTTCTCGTCCGCTTCGCCGATGGCCTCGAGACCCACGAAGAGCTGCACGCCGGGATCGATCTCCGCGACATGCTCCTCGCCCGGAACCAGACCGTAGAGGTAGTCCGGGGTGCCGAGTGCGGACAGATCGCCGTAGGCGGCGCGGTTGCGCTCGAACTCCGCCGCCGGTCCCGGGAAGAGCAGGCGGTTCAGCGCCTGCCGCCGTTCGAGGCTCTCGCCTTCGAGCGCACGCCGCTCCTCCGCGGTGATCGGGACGACGTCGATCGACACCCGGCGTCCCGCCAGCACCTTCGTGCGGAACGGCTCCGGCCATCCGCCGGGCAGGTCTCCCAGCTCGCCGGCCATGAATCCGATCACCGAATCGGGGATGTCGTAGTTCTGTGGGTTCTGCTCGAAGTCCCGAGGGTCGGCTCCGGCGGCCACGAGCGCCAGGGCGAGGTCGCCGACGACCTTCGAGGACGGAGTGACCTTGGGGATCCGGCCGAGGATCCGATCCGCGGCGGCGTACATGTCCTCGATGCGTTCGAAGCTGTCCGCCAGGCCCAGCGCGATGGCCTGCTGCCGCAGGTTCGACAGCTGCCCTCCCGGGATCTCGTGGTGGTACACGCGTCCCGTCGGCGCGGGCAGCCCCGACTCGAAGGGGCGATAGAGGTGGCGCACGCCCTCCCAGTACGGCTCCAGGTCGCCGACCGCCTGCAGATCGAGTCCGGTGTCGCGCTCGGTGTGCGCGAGGGCCGCGACGAGCGCCGACAGCGACGGCTGGCTCGTCGTGCCGGACATCGGCGCGGCGGCGGCGTCGACGGCGTCGACGCCGGCCGCGCTGGCGGCCAGCAGCGTCGCCAGCTGCCCGCCCGCGGTGTCGTGCGTGTGCAGGTGGACGGGCAGGTCGAACCGCTCGCGCAGCGCGGTGACGAGTCGCGCGGCGGCCGCGGGCCGGAGCAGCCCCGCCATGTCCTTGATCGCCAGGATGTGCGCACCGGAGTCGACGATCTGCTCCGCGAGACGCAAGTAGTAGTCGAGGGTGTAGAGGCTCTCCGCCGGATCCAGCAGGTCGCCGGTGTAGCAGAGTGCGACCTCGGCGACCGCGGTGCCGGTCTCCCGCACGGCGTCGATCGCGGGGCGCATCTGGGAGACGTCGTTGAGCGCGTCGAAGATGCGGAAGATGTCCACCCCGGTCGACGCCGCCTCGCGCACGAAGGCATTCGTGACCTCGACGGGCCGCGGCGTGTACCCGACGGTGTTGCGTCCGCGCAGCAGCATCTGGATCGGGATGTTCGGCATCGCCGTGCGCACCGCCTCGAGGCGCTCCCACGGATCCTCGGCGAGGAAGCGCAGCGCGACGTCGTAGGTCGCACCGCCCCACGCCTCGACGGACAGCAGCTGCGGCGTCATCCGGGCCACGTGCGGGCCGACGCGCACCAGGTCGCGGGTGCGCACGCGCGTCGCGAGGAGGGACTGATGGGCGTCGCGGAAGGTCGTCTCGGTCACCGCGAGCGCGGTCTGCTCGCGCAGGGCCCGCGCGAAGCCCTCGGGGCCCAGCCGCAGCAGCCGCTCGCGGGAGCCCGCCGGCGGCTCGCCGCTCAAGTCGATCTTCGGGAGTTTGCTGCCCGGCGAGGGCGACAGCGGCTTCTCCCCGTACGGCTTGTTCACCGTGACGTCGCCGAGCCAGTTCAGCAGCCGGGTCGCCCGGTCCCTGGACGGGTTGCTGGTCAGCAGTTCCGGCCGCTCCTCGATGAACAGCGTGGACACGTCGCCGGCGACGAACGCCGGGTCGTCGAGCACGGCACGCAGGAACGGGATGTTGGTGGCGACGCCGCGGATGCGGTACTCGGCGAGAGCGCGTTTGGCGCGCGCGACCGCCGCCGGGAAGTCCCGGCCGCGGCAGGTGAGCTTCGCGAGCATCGAGTCGAAGTGCGGGCTGATATGCGAGCCGGCCGCGGTGGTGCCTCCGTCGAGGCGGATGCCGGCGCCGCCGGGTGAGCGATAGGTCGTGATGCGCCCGGTGTCGGGCCGGAAGCCCTGCGCCGGGTCCTCCGTGGTGATCCGGCACTGCAGCGCGGCGCCGCGGAGCTGGATGCTGTCCTGGTCCAGCCCCAGGTCGGACAGCGTCTCGCCGGCCGCGATCCGCATCTGCGACTGCACCAGATCGACGTCGGTGACCTCCTCGGTCACCGTGTGCTCGACCTGGATCCGCGGGTTCATCTCGATGAAGACGACCTCGCCGGCCCGCTCCCCCTCGGTCTCCAGGAGGAACTCGACCGTGCCCGCGTTCACGTACCCGATGGAGCGGGCGAAGGCGACGGCGTGGCCGTGCAGGGACTTCCGGATCGCGTCGTCGAGATTCGGCGCCGGGGCGATCTCGACCACCTTCTGATGGCGGCGCTGCACCGAGCAGTCCCGCTCGAACAGATGCACGGTGTGCCCTGTGGCGTCCGCGAGCACCTGCACCTCGATGTGCCGGGGGCGCCGCACCGCCTGCTCGAGGAACACCCGGGCATCGCCGAACGCGCTGTCCGCCTCGCGCATGGCCTCGGCCAGCGCCGGGGCCAACTCGCCGATCGACTCCACCCGGCGCATGCCGCGCCCACCGCCGCCCGCGACGGCCTTGACGAAGATCGGGAAGCCGATCCCCTCCGCCTGGGCGACGAGCTCGTCGACGTCGTCCGAGGCCTCGGTCGAGCGGAGCACCGGCACGCCGGCGGCGATCGCGTGGTGCTTCGCGGTGACCTTGTTGCCGGCCATCTCCAGCACGTGCGCGGGCGGCCCGATGAAGGCGATCCCGTGCTCCGCGGCGCGCGCGGCCAGCTGCGGGTTCTCCGAGAGGAAGCCGTAGCCCGGGTAGATGGCGTCCGCGCCGCTCTCCCGCGCCACGCGGATGATCTCGTCCACGTCGAGGTAGGCGCGCACCGGATGGCCGACCTCGCCGATCTGATACGACTCGTCCGCCTTCTGACGGTGGATGGATCCGCGGTCCTCCCAGGGGAACACCGCGACCGTGCGCGCCCCCACTTCGAACGCCGCTCTGAACGCGCGGATCGCGATCTCGCCGCGGTTGGCCACAAGGATCTTCTGGAACATGGGCACCTCGAACACTGGTTGCGCAAATCGCGCATCGGGGGGCTGAGTGTTTCCTCAGCCTAGGGGAAGGTAACGTGGTCTTCGTGCACGTACTCAGCGTCAGTTCCCTCAAGGGCGGTGTCGGCAAGACGACCGTGACCCTCGGTCTCGCCTCGGCGGCGTTCGCCCGTGGCGTCCGCACGCTCGTGGTCGACCTCGACCCGCAGTCGGACGTCTCCACCGGCATGGACATCCAGGTCGCCGGCCGGCTCAACGTGGCCGACGTCCTCGCCAACCCGAAGGAGAAGGTGGTCCGTCAGGCGATCACGTCCTCGGGCTGGGCGAAGGTGCACCCCGGCACGATCGACGTCCTCATCGGCAGCCCGTCCGCGATCAACTTCGACGGCCCGCACCCGAGCGTCCGCGACGTCTGGAAGCTCGAGGAGGCGCTCGCCGCCGTCGAGGCCGACTACGACCTCGTGCTGATCGACTGCGCCCCCTCGCTGAACGCGCTCACCCGCACCGCGTGGGCCGCGAGCGACCGTGTCATGGTCGTCACCGAGCCCGGCCTGTTCTCGGTCGCCGCCGCGGACCGCGCCCTGCGCGCGATCGAGGAGATCCGCCGCGGCCTCTCCCCCCGCCTGCAGCCGCTCGGCATCGTCGTGAACCGGGTCCGCCCGCAGTCGATCGAGCACCAGTTCCGGATCAAGGAGCTGCGCGACATGTTCGGCCCGCTCGTGCTGAGCCCCCAGCTGCCCGAGCGCACCTCGCTGCAGCAGGCCCAGGGCGCTGCGAAGCCGCTGCACATCTGGCCGGGCGACTCCGCGCAGGAGCTCGCCGCCGACTTCGACACGCTGCTGGACCGGGTGATCCGCACCGGCCGGATCGCGCTGCCGGAGGACACCCGCGTCTGAGCCGCGACCCCCACGAACGAGAAGAGCCGGTCCCCTCGGGGGACCGGCTCTTCTCGTAGGGTCCGGTGCGCTCAGGCGGAGCGGCGCGCGCGGCGCGCGGCGAGGTCGTCCTCGGCCTCCGGGACGAGCGCGTCGAACTCCACCAGCGTCGCCTCGACCTCGTGGAAGACCTTGCCGACCGCGATCCCGAAGACGCCCTGGCCGCGGCTGAGCAGGTCGATCACCTCGTCGTTCGAGGTGCACAGGTAGACGGACGCGCCGTCGCTCATGAGCGTCGTGCCCGCGAGGTCGCGGATGCCGGCCGCACGGAGCTGGTCGACGGCGGTGCGGATCTGCTGCAGCGAGATGCCGGTGTTCAGCAGCTCCTTGACGAGCTTGAGCACGAGGATGTCGCGGAAGCCGTAGAGGCGCTGCGAGCCGGATCCGCTGGCGCCGCGGACGGTCGGGACGACCAGCTCGGTACGCGCCCAGTAGTCCAGCTGGCGGTAGGTGATGCCCGCCGCCCGGGCGGCCACCGCACCGCGGTAGCCGACCTCGTCGTCCATCGCGGGAAGCCCGTCCGTGAAGAGGAGATCGTCCCCGAACGACGACGGTGCGTCGCCCCGTTCCTCGGCGCTCATGCCTTCTCCTTCTGGTCTTCCCGGTACGGCGTTCCTTCAAGCACTGCGTGAAGGTCGATAGCTCAACGGTAGACCGGCGCGGGACCCGCGACAATGACATCCGCTCCGGCCCGGGGGTGTGTCGCAATCAGTTCGTTACGACAGCAGCCGGCCGATGCCGTCCTTGACCAGGAGCGAGCGCACCTCGTCGAGGCGGGACGCCAGTTCCGGCGCCATCTCGCTCGCCCGCGCACGCGACGGAGTGTCGGTGCGGCGCAGCAGCGCGGACAGCGCGGACTGCACGAGGGCGATGTCCCGCTCGGCGCTCTGCCGCAGCGGACGCAGGTGCCGCGGGCCGATCCCGTGCCCGTCCAGGGCCACGAGCGCGCGCAGCAGGGAGACGGCGGACTCGGGATACGCCTCCACGGCCGGCAGCATGCCGCTGGTCACCGCGTCGCCGAGCAGCGCGGACGACGCACCCGCTGCGGCGATGAGCTCGTCCCGGCGGTACCGGCGCGGGCCCGCGACGATCGAGGCGGGCAGCTCGGGGGCGGCGCCGGACGCGTCGACCGCGTCGAGGTGCTCGCGGATGACCTTCAGCGGCAGGTACTGGTCCCGCTGCAGGGTGAGGGCGACGCGGATCCGCTCGAGATCGGATCCGGAGAACTTGCGGTACCCGGAGGCGGTGCGCACCGGTGTGACGATGCCCTTCTCCTCCAGGAAGCGGAGCTTCGAGGCACGCACGTCCGGGAACTCCGGGGTGAGCCGGGCGAGAACCTGCCCGATGCTCAAAAGCCCCGACGGGGCGGAACGCTCCGCGGCCGAGGCCGCCATCAGGCGCCTGCTGCGGCGAGATCGGCGGGCGAGGCGAAGAAGTTCAGCCGGAACTTGCCCACCCGGATCTCGTACCCGTTGCGCAGCTCGCTGCGGTCGACCCGCTCGCCGTTCACGTAGGTGCCGTTCAGCGAGCGCTGGTCGACGACTTCGAACACGGTGCCGGTGCGGATCACCTCGGCGTGCCGGCGCGAAACGGTCACGTCGTCGAAGAAGATGTCCGCCTCGGGGTGGCGGCCGACGGTGGTGACGCCGGTGTCCAGCAGGTACCGGGCGCCGGCGAGCGCGCCGGAGCGCACCAGCAGCAGGGCGGATCCGGACGGCAGCGCGGCGATCGCCGACTGCTCCACCTCGGTGAGGTCGGCACCGAACGGGACGAAGGACAGGTCGGAGTCGTGCCCGAACGTCTGCGTGGTGTCGTGCGCGGTCTCACCGCCACCACGGCGACGGACGGCGCCTTCGGGAACGTCGTTCTCAGTCACAGTGTGCACCCCTCCTCTGGCGTTCCAGACTATCGGATGCCGGCCCGCTCGAAACAGCCGCATTCCTCCCGGTGACGGCTCGGCTCGGGGCACGGTCCGGCGGACGCTACCATGGGGCCATGCCTCACTACGACGTCGTCATCCTCGGCGCGGGTCCCGGCGGCTATGTGGCCGCCGTCCGCAGCGCCCAGCTCGGACTGTCCACCGCGATCATCGAGGAGAAGTACTGGGGCGGTATCTGCCTCAACGTGGGGTGCATCCCCTCGAAGTCGCTTCTCAAGAACGCCGAGATCGCGCACACGTTCAACCACAAGGCCGAGTTCTTCGGCATCTCCGGTGACGTGCACTTCGACTTCGGCGCGGCGTTCGACCGCAGCCGCAAGGTCGCGGACACCCACGTCAAGGGCATCCACTTCCTGATGAAGAAGAACAAGGTCGTCGAGTACGACGGCCGCGGCACCTTCACGGGCCCGAAGACCATCTCCGTCGCCAAGTCCGACGGCACCACCGAACAGCTCACGTTCGACAACGCCATCATCGCGACCGGATCCACGGTCCGCCTGCTGCCGGGCGTCCAGCTCAGCGACAACGTCGTGACCTTCGAGGAGCAGATCCTCACCCGCGACCTGCCCGAGTCGATCGTCATCGTGGGCGCCGGCGCGATCGGCATGGAGTTCGGCTACGTGCTGTCGAACTACGGCGTGCAGGTCACGATCATCGAGTTCCTCGACCGCGCGCTGCCGAACGAGGACGTCGAGGTCTCCAAGGAGATCCAGAAGCAGTACAAGAAGCTCGGCATCGACATCCTCACCTCGACCGCCGTGAAGACGGTCACCGACAACGGCTCGTCCGTGCACGTCACGTACGAGACCCGCGACGGCCAGCCCGGCGAGATCACCGCCGGCAAGGTCCTCATGTCGGTCGGCTTCGCGCCGAACGTCGAGGGCTTCGGCCTGGAGAACACCGGTGTCAAGCTCACCGACCGCGGTGCGATCGACATCGACGACCACATGCGCACGAACGTCGAGGGCATCTACGCCATCGGCGACGTGACCGCCAAGCTGCAGCTCGCGCACGTGGCGGAGGCCCAGGCCGTCGTCGCCGCCGAGACCATCGGCAAGGCCGAGACCCAGACCCTGGGCGACTACCGGATGATGCCGCGCGCGACGTTCTGCCAGCCGCAGGTCGCCAGCTTCGGCCTCACCGAGGAGCAGGCCCGCGCCGAGGGCCGCGAGATCAAGGTCGCGAAGTTCCCGTTCAGCGCGAACGGCAAGGCGAACGGCCTCGGCGAGCCCGTCGGCTTCGTCAAGCTCATCGCCGACGCCGAGCACCTCGAGCTCATCGGCGGCCACCTGATCGGCCCGGACGTCTCGGAGCTCCTGCCCGAGCTGACCCTCGCGCAGAAGTGGGACCTCACCGCGCTCGAGGCCGCCCGCAACGTGCACACGCACCCGACGCTGTCGGAGGCGCTGCAGGAGGGCTTCCACGGCCTCGCCGGGCACATGATCAACCTCTGATCGGATCCGGTCGCCTCACGAGGGCCCGGTCACGCTGCACGCGTGGCCGGGCCCTCGTGCGTCGCTGCCTTCGTGCGTTGCTGAGGGGCGGCCCCTGAGCATGCCGAAGGGTCAGAGCCCGCGCATGGTGATCAGGCCGGTCGCCCAGGTGCGCAGCGGGGCCGCACCGAGGGTGCGGATGAGCACATCGCGTGCGACCAGGGGCAGGCCGCTCACGGGGGCGCCCATCCACATGTAGAACGCGGATCGCCCCTGCGCGGACCGCGCGGAGCGGGACGTCCGTCGGGCGTACTCCCGGAGGTCGGGGCGCCCGGCGAGGGCGTGCAGGATCGCGGGCGCGAGCCGTTCCGCGTCGATCCAGCCCAGGTTCATCCCCTGCCCGCCGATCGGGCTGACCTCGTGCGCCGCGTCCCCCACGAGCGCGACCCGGCCGCGGGCGGACATGCGGGCGAGGTGCTGCGCGGCGAGGAAGCGCACCGGCCGCGCCTCGTCGTCGATCGCGACGCGCGCCCCGATCCGCTCCTCGATCGCCCGCCGGAACCCGTCCGCCGTGCGCAGCTCCGGGGACGCGTGGCCGCTCTCCCGCACCACCCATCGCCGGCCGCCGCGAGGCAGCGGGAAGGACTCGACGACCCCACCCGGTTCGAGGTGCAGCTGCGCCCGAACGCCGGCGGCGGGATCGGGCACGTCGAGCATCGCATACGAGCCGCGGCCGGGACGCCGCCGCCAGCGGATCCCGAGATCCTGCCGGAGGCCGCTGCGCACGCCGTCGGCGACCACGACGAACGACGCGGTGAGCTCGTGCCGCCTGTGCAGCGCGTCGACGCTCAGCCGGACGAAGTCGCCCTCGTCCCGGATCGCCCGGGCCGCGCCGCCGAGGCGGATCGCGGCGGCGGACAGCTCCGTCAGCCGGGCGCGCAGCAGCGCGTCCGTGCGCTGCTGCGGGAGCACCAGCACGGGCCGGTCCGGCGAGAAGGCGAGCGAGGCGAGGATCCTGCCCCGGCACAGCACGTCGCCGCCCTCGAGCGACAGCGCCTCGGCGCGCACGGCGGCGCCGACTCCGACCCGGTCGAGCGCGTCCAGCCCGGGCGGGTGGATCCCGATCGCCCTGCTGCGCGTGTCGGCCCCCTCGTGCCGTTCGCAGAGCAGGACGTCGACACCCTCCTGCGCGAGCAGGCACGTCAGCAGCAGGCCCACCGGGCCCGCGCCGACGACGATCACCTCATGGTCGGGCATCGCGCGGCTCCCACCGCAGCTGCAGGCGCGCGGGCGCCTCCCGCAGCACGCGCCATCCGTCCGGCGCGAGGTCCGCGAGCTCCGCCGCGGTGTACGAGCGGCGGATGCTGGTCAGCCCGTCCGCGCGGATGAAGGATCCGGACAGGACGTTCCGGGCGAACGGCAGGCTTCCCGCGGCGAACAGCGCGTAGGCGATCCGGCCGCGGGCGATGTCGTGATGCGCGACCAGCCCGTCCGGTCCGACGAGGCGGCGGCTGTCCTCCAGCAGCCCCTGCAGCTCGTCCGCGGCGAGGTGGTGCAGCACATGGTTGGACAGCACGACGTCGTAGCGCTCGCCGGCACGGACCAGCTCCGCGGACCGCGCGCAGCGGTAGACGACGCCGGCACCGCCGTCGTGGGCCGCGGCCCAGCGGGTCGCCCGCTCGTCCGCGTCGAGCGCGGTGATCTCCGCGTCCAGCCCGTCCCGCGCGAGCCGCCGGGCGAGGGCGCGGCAGAGGTCGCCGCCACCCGCGCCGACGTCCAGGATCCGCACCCGGCCAGCCCGCGCGCGGGGACGGACGTCCCTCCGGTACAGCGCTCCCGGCCGGGAGACCACCGTGTTCACGAGCCGGAACAGCTCGTAGGTGCGATCGAGCGTCCGCTGATCCGCGTCCGGATCGTCCATGAGTTCAGGCGCGTCGACGGCGCGCGCGGAGAGGTCAGCGCCCATCGCCGCCGGGGGCGACCACCGTCATCAGCGCGCTCTCCGCGGTCAGCCCGGGGCCGAACGCCATCGCCGCCACCCTCTCGCCGTCCCGCACGCCCTCCTCCTCCTCGAGGATCCGCTGCAGCACGAACAGCACGGTCGCGCTGGACATGTTGCCGAGCGTGCGCAGGGTCTCCCTGGCCGGGCGCAGCTGCGCGTCGCTGAGATGCAGCCGGTCCTGCACCCGGTCGAGGATGCTGCGCCCGCCCGGGTGGATCGCCCAGTGCCGGACCTCCTCGCCGATCCTGCCGTCATCGAAGGCCGCGCCCAGCGACCCGGCGCCGGGATCGCCCGGATCCCGCCCGTCCGCGTACAGCGGGCGCAGCGCGTCGACGATGGTCTCGCCGATGATCTGCGGTACGGCGGTCGACAGGATCATCTCGAATCCGCGATCACCGATCGTCCATGCCATGTCCTTCTCGCCCTGCGGGGCGATCGCGGTGTGGAACCGGTCCAGGAGGAGCCCGGGAGCCGCGGATCCGGGCGGGCGCGCGGTGACGATCCCCGCGGCCGCGCCGTCCGCGAACAGCGAGGATGCGACGATCACGTCCGGGTCCTCGGAGGAGCGCAGATGCAGCGTGCACAGCTCGACGCTGACGACGAGCACCACGGCGTCCGGATCCGCGGCGCAGAACTGGTTCGCCGCGCGCAGCGCCGGCAGCGACGCGTAGCAGCCCATGAACCCGAGGTGGTAGCGCTGCACCGAGTCCGCGAGCCCGAGGGCGCGGACGATCCCGTACTCCGGCCCCGGGGCGTGGAAGCCCGTGCAGGACACGGTGATGACGTGCGTGATGTCTGCGGCGACGATGCCGGGGTCGGCGTCCAGGGCGGCGCGCGCGGCGGCGACGAACAGCCGGCCGGCCTCACGCACGTAGAGGTCGTTGCGGTCCGCGGTCCCCGGAGAGAGCAGCAGCCCCGAGGCGCGGTCGAAGAACCGGGGCGACTCCGGCTCGGCGGTCAGCGACAGCTCATCGATCACCGTCCGTCGGGTGTCGATCCCCGAACCGTCGAACGAGGCCGTGACGATCCGCCGGGCGAGGCGGCCGAGCCCCGGCTGAGCGGCGAAGACGTCGCGCACCTCGTTCTGGTGCAGGACCGTGTCGGGCACGACCGTCCGCAGGGATCTCAGGATGGCCGGGCTGCTCATGGTCCCACTCAAGCACGAGGCCTGCCCGCCCGGAAGGGGCTTGCGTCCACGGCACGACGCGCTCAGCGGGCGCGGATCAGAAGCCGAGGGCCCGCGCGAGCTTGGATCCCGAGGCGGACTCGCGACCGCCGACCGCACGGACCGCCTGCTCCACCGCGGCGAAGAAGGCCGCCCGGCCTGCGCTGTCGGCGGGGGCGGCGGGGCCCAGCTCCATCTCCCACTCGCGCCACTCGCGCCGCACCCCGCCGCGGAGGTCCGTCGCACGGACGTGGTCGTCGACGAACTCGGCGACGACGCCGGCGGGGCCGGTCAGCAGATAGGCGGTGCGGGCGTTCTCGATGCGGGCGAGCGGGGTGAGCGGATCCGTCGTCCACTCGGAGATCACCGCGACCACGGGCTCGGGAGGACCATCGCCCTCGCCGAGCGGCCAGCCGAGCTCGAGCCGGCCGTCGCCGTCGCGCGGTCCCTTCACATGCCACCCCGCGTCAGGGCCGCCGGTACGGCGCCGCAGGGCCACCCCGGCGCGGCCGAGCACCGTGCCCGCGGTGTCGAAGTACTGCGCGTCGAGCGCGCGGGCCTCGCCCTCCGTCACCGCGTCGACCCCGGGGATCACGCTCCAGTCCGGCAGCGGCGTCGCGGCGTCGACGTCGTACTTGACCTCGATCTCGAAGGTGCGCGAGGGTTCAGACATCGGACGGGTCGATGTCCTCGAGGGACTCGTCGTACCAGTAGTCGACCGTGGTCGGACCGTCGTGCGCACCGGTGCCCTTCGGCTCGACCCGGCGGCTGTACACCACCTGGGTCTCGCTGTAGGGGACGATCAGCTTGTCGTCCGCCGCACCGAGGGGGATGATCTGCCCGTCCAGCGGGCCGCCGTGGAGGCGTGCGAGTGCCATGCCCTCACCCTAGCCCCGGAGCGCCCCGATGGCGCCGCTCCGCGCAGCGGTTCCTCGGGTGGTCTCCGTGTGTTCACGCCGCGGCGACGCCGAGGACGCCGCCGACGATCATCCACGGCCCGAAGGCGATGTGCGTGCCGCGGTCGGCGCGGCGCAGCACGATGAGCCCGAGGGCGTGCACGGCGCCCAGCACGAACGCGGCCGCCGCGCCGACGAGCAGCGCCTGCCCGCCGTCGCGGCCCAGGACCAGTCCGACGAGCGCCGCGAGCTTGACGTCCCCGCCGCCCATGCCGCCGCGGCTGAGGAGGCGGAGGGCCGCGTAGAACCCGCCGAGCAGCAGCATCCCCCACAGGGCGCCGGTGAGGGGCCGGGGCTCGCCCGTGAGCAGCGCCTCGACGACGAGCAGTGCGATCGCGCCGGCCAGGGTCGGCAGCACGATCCGGTCCGGGAGCCGGTGCGTGGCGATGTCGATCGCGATGAGCCGGACCCCGACCCCGAGCACCGCGAGATGCGCGAGCACGAGGATCGCGACGTGGAGGTCCATGCAGGAAGGCTGTCAGATCCCCGTGCGCCGTGTGCGGGGCTGTGGAGAACTCTCCGGCGGATCGGACGAGCACACGTCCGTCCTCGACCAGCTCCCCTCCTCGAGCGGACCGCCCCCACACCCATCCGGGAATGTCGGATGTACGAGCTATCTTCATCACATCAGTTGCATTATTCGAAGAGATATTCGAGGATGGTTTCCATGGGGATGGCTCTCGGTTCCATGATGGCCCCCGCCGCCGACACGCGGGCCGGGGAGGTGCTGCGCCTCCGCCGGGAGATCACCCGCATGCAGCGCCGCCGCAGCGATCTGCCGCTGATCCCCGTCTCCCCCGCCCTGGAGTCGATCCTCCCCGAGGGCGGCCTGCAGGTCGGCACGACGTACTCCGTCTCCGCCTCCCCGGGGCTCATCGCGGCGCTGCTCGCCCCCGTCTCCGCCGCAGGCGCGTGGTGCGCGGCCGTCGGCATACCCACCCTGGGCGTGGAGGCGCTCGCGGGGCACGGCGTGGAACTGAGCCGGCTGCTGCTCGTCCCCGAACCGGGGCCGCGCTGGCTCTCGGTCGTCTCCACGCTCTCCGAGGTGGTCCCGCTCATCGCGATCCGCCCCTGCACGCCGATCCGCGACGCCGAGGCATCCCGGCTGGGCGCGCGGCTGCGCGACCGCGGCTGCACCCTGCTCGTCGTCTCGGGGGCCGGTGCCTCGGGGGCCGGAGTCTCGGGGGCCGGAGCCGCCACGGAGTGGCCGCAGAGCGAGGGGTCGATCCGCGTGCACGATCCGCACTGGCAGGGCCTCGGATCCGGCTGGGGAGCGCTCGAGCAGTGCGAGGTGACGGTCACCGCGCGCACCCGGCGGTCGCCGCAGCCGCAGAGCGTGCGCGTGCGCCTGCCCGGCAGCCACGGCACGATCGAGGCCGTGGAGACGCCCCGGCTGGTCCCGCTCCCCCGTCCGGCCGCCGTCCGCGAGACGCCCGCCCCGCTCCGCACCGCATCCCTCCTGCCGGTGGCGGGATGAACGCCGCAGCCCGCGTCCCGGTCCGCGTGATCGTGCTGTGGTTCCCGGACTGGCCGCTGCGGGCGGCGCTCGGCGACGAGGCCGCGGAGCCGGCGGCGATCCTGCACGCGAACCGGGTGGTCGCCTGCAGCGCGGCGGCCCGCGCCCAGGGCGTGCGGATCGGGCAGCGTCGCCGCGAGGCGCAGGGACTGCTGCCCGCTCTGCGCATCCTCCCCGCCGATCCGGCGCGGGACGAGCGCGCCTTCCTGCCCGTGCTGCGCCACATCGAGGCGCACGCGCCCGGCGCGCAGCTGCTCCGCCCCGGCCTCGCCCTGCTCCGCGCCCGCGGCGTCGCCCGCTATCACGGCGGGGAGCAGGAGGCGGCCCGCACGCTGCACGCGCTCCTCGCCGCGGCGGGGCATCCCGAGGTGCGGATCGGGATCGCCGACGGGCCGTTCACGGCGGAGCTCGCCGCGCGCGGGGCGGATCCGGCGCTCGTGGTAGCCCCGGGCGAGGCCGCCGCGTTCCTCGCCCCGCTGCCCGTGCAGGCCCTGGCGCAGCGGGAGCGGGGTGACGAGGAGATCACCGCGCTGCTGCTCCGCCTGGGCGTGCGCACGCTCGGCGATCTCGCCGCCCTCGGCGCCGCACGCCTCAGGGATCGCTTCGGCGAGCGCGGTGCGCGCCTGCACGCCCTGGCCGCGGGCGCGGACTCCCGACCGGTGGTGCCGCGGCCGGCGGATCCGGAGCTCGCCGCCGAGGTCGAGTTCGAGTCCCCCCTCGGCCAGTCGGATCAGATCGCGTTCGCGGTCCGGCAGAGCGCCGACGCCGTGATCCTGGCCCTCGCCGAGGCGTCGCTGGTGTGCACCGAGGTGCGGATCGACCTCACCGACGACGACGAGCGGGTGACCTCGCGCACCTGGCTGCACCCGACATGCTTCGAGGCCTCCGATCTCGTCGACCGGGTGCGCTGGCAGCTGGAGTCGCTCGCGGACGAGGCCCGCGGCGACGACGACGAGGCGCACCGGTTCCGCGGCATCGCCCGGGTGCGGATCGCCCCGGTCGCCGTCGACGACGCCGCGCACCATCAGCCCGGTCTGTTCGGATCGGGCCCCGACGAGCGGCTGCACCACGCCGTCTCCCGGGTGCAGACGCTGCTCGGGCACGAGGGCGTGGTCACCGGCGTCGTCGCGGGCGGGCGCCTGCTCGCCGACCGGCAGCAGCTCACGCCGTGGGGCGAGCGGGTGGTCCCGGCCCGGCCGGCGGATCAGCCCTGGCCGGGGCAGCTGCCGGATCCGCTGCCCGCCGAGGTGTTCGTGCCGCTCCGGCCGATCGCGGTGACCGCGGCGGACGGCGCCGACGTCGGCGTCGACGAGCGAGGGCTGCTCACCGCGGCGCCGGCGGCCGTGGACTCCTGCCCCGTGCTGTCCTGGGCGGGTCCGTGGTCGGTGCGGGACCGGCGCGGCGATCCGGCGGGGATCCGGCGCGGCGAGCGCCTGCAGATCGTCGACGTGCAGGAGCGCGCCTGGCTGGTGATGTACGTCGCCGAAGCCGGTGCCGGCGGAGCCGGTGGCGGACGCTGGTGGGCCGAAGGGAGGTATCACTGATGGGCTGGCACAACCCGGACATGTCGTGGGCCGAGCTGGAGCGCACGCTCAGCGGCCGCACGCCCCTGCATCAGGAGGCGCCGGTGGACGCGCCGTCCCGGATGAGCAAGCGGCCCCCGATCCGGCTGGGCGACATCGAGCGCCCGACGGACGCGACCCCCTACGCCGAGCTGCACGCGCACTCCTCCTACTCCTTCCTCGACGGCGCCTCCTCGCCCGAGGACCTCATCACCGAGGCCCAGCGGCTCGGCCTCACCGCGCTGGCGATCACGGACCACGACGGCTTCTACGGCGCGGCGCGCTTCGGCGAGGCCGCCGAGCTCGCCCCGGAGCTGCAGACGGTGTTCGGCGCGGAGCTGTCGCTCGGCGGCGGCGACCGCTCCCCGACTCCGGCGCGGGGCGGCGCAGCGGATCCGCTCGGCGAGCACCTGCTCGTGCTCGCCCGGGGCGAGGAGGGGTATCACCGCCTGTCCGCGGCGATCACCGAGGCGCAGCTGCGCGGCGGCGAGAAGGGCCGTCCGCTCTACGGGATCGAGTCCCTGGCGAACCGCGCGGAGGGGCACTGGACGATCCTCACCGGCTGCCGCAAGGGCTCCGTCCGCACAGCCTACGAACAGGAGGGGCCGGAGGGCGCCGAGCGGGCGCTGCGCCTGCTCGTCGAGCTGTTCGGCGCGGACCGGGTGGCGGTCGAGCTGATCGACCACTCCGATCCGCTCGACACCCGCCGCAACGACGCCCTCGCCGCCCTCGCCGTCACGCACGGGCTGCCCGTGGTGGCGACGAACAACGTGCACTACGCGGCGCCGGGGGATGCCGCCCTCGCCGAGGCCGTCGCCGCCGTGCGCGCCACGCGGAGCATGCGGGAGCTGGAGGGGTGGCTGCCCGCGCACGGATCCGCGCACCTGCGCTCGGGGGCGGAGATGACCGCCCGCTTCGCCCGGTACCCCGGGGCGATCGCGCACGGGCTGGAGATCGCCGAGGCCTGCGCCTTCCCACTGCGCCGCGCCAAGCCGGCGCTGCCGACGATGGCGGTGCCCGAAGGCGAGACGCCGATGAGCCACCTGCGCGCCCTGGTCTGGGCCGCCGTGCCCTCGGTCTACCCGGATCTCACCGACGCGGGGCGCGCCCGCATCGAGCGGGAGCTGGACGTGATCGAGGAGAAGGACTTCCCCGGCTACTTCCTCATCGTGCACGGCATCGTGGACAAGGCGAGGGAGCTCGGGATCCTCTGCCAGGGCCGTGGATCCGCCGCGGCGAGCGCGGTCTGCTATCTGCTCGGCATCACCGCGGTGGATCCGATCTTCTTCAACCTTCCGTTCGAGCGCTTCCTCGCCACGACCCGCACCGAGGAGCCCGACATCGACGTGGACTTCGACTCCGGGCGCCGGGAGGAGATCATCCAGTGGGTCTACGAGACCTACGGGAGGGAGAACGCCGCACAGGTCGCGAACGTGATCCAGTACCGCCCGAAGAACGCGGTGCGCGACATGGCCCGCGCGCTCGGCTTCTCCCCCGGGCAGCAGGACGCCTGGTCGCGCCAGGTGGAGCGCGGGGAGCTCGCCACCTCCGATCACGACATCCCCGCCGCCGTCGTCGCCTACGCCGACGCCCTGCTCCGGGCGCCCCGGCATCTGGGCATCCACTCCGGCGGCATGGTGCTCACCCAGCGTCCGGTCGGCGAGGTCGTCCCGGTCGAGCACGCCCGCATGGAGAAGCGCACCGTCATCCAGTGGGACAAGGACTCCTCGGCCTGGATGGGGCTGGTGAAGTTCGACCTGCTCGGGCTCGGGTTGCTCTCCGCCCTCCGGCACTGCTTCGACCTCGTCCGCGACGCCACGGGCGAGGACTGGACACTGGACTCGCTGCCGAAGGAGGAGCCCGCGGTCTACGACATGCTCTGCCGGGCCGACACGATCGGGGTGTTCCAGGTCGAGTCCCGGGCGCAGATGGGGCTGCTCCCCCGCCTGCAGCCGCGGGAGTTCTACGAGCTCGCGATCCAGATCGCGCTGATCCGCCCCGGCCCCATCCAGGGCGGCGCGGTGCACCCGTTCGTCCGCCGCAAGCTCGGGCAGGAGGACGTGGTCTACGCCCACCCGAAGCTGGAACCGATCCTGAAGCGGACCTTGGGGATCCCCGTCTTCCAGGAGCAGCTCATCCAGATGGCCACCGCTCTGGGCAACTGCACGGCCGACGAGGCGGACACCCTGCGCCGCGCAATGGGCTCCAAGCGGGGGCTGGAGAAGATCGACAGCATCAGGAAGAGCCTGTACGACGGCATGCGCGAGCACGGGCTGGACGACGAGACCGCCGATCGCATCTACGCCCAGATCCAGGCGTTCTCCGACTTCGGCTTCGCCGAGTCGCACTCGCTCTCCTTCGCGCTGCTCGTCTACGCCAGCTCCTGGCTCAAGCTGCACTACCCGGCCGCGTTCCTCGCAGGTCTCCTGCGCTCCCAGCCGATGGGGTTCTACTCCGCCGCGACGCTCACCGGCGACGCCCGCCGGCACGGCGTCGAGGTGCGACGGCCCGACATCGCGCTGTCCGGGGCGACCGAGACCCTGGAGCCTCTGGATCCGGATGCCGCAGCCGGCGCGTCCGTGATCACCGGCCGGGAGTCGTGCGCACACCAGCTCCCGAAGCGCCCTACGGGCACGAAGCCGAAGGAGTTCGACCGCAGCGCCCCCGACGAGATCGCCGCGCACCGGCGCGACGGCCGTTTCGCCGTGCGGCTCGGGCTCGCCGGGGTCACGGGGATCGGCGTGAAGACGGCCGAGCGGATCGTCGCCGAGCGCGACGCCCGCGGCCCGTACCGCGACCTGAACGACCTCGTGCGCCGCACGGACCTCACCGCGGCCCAGGTCGAGGCCCTCGCCACCGCGGGCGCCTTCGACAGCCTCGGCCTGCACCGGCGGGAGGCGATCTGGCTCGCCGGATCCGCCGCCGAGGACCGCGCCCGCTACCTGCCCGACACGGTCGTCGCCGTGCAGCCGCCGCTGTTCGGCGACCAGACCAGCTACGAGATCCTCACCGCCGATCTCTGGGCGACCGGGGTGTCCACGGACGACCATCCCCTCGCGCACTTCCGTCCGGCGCTGGACGAGCGCGGGGTGCTCGTCTCCACCGCGCTGCGCACGCACGAGAACGGCCGGCGGGTCGAGGCGGCGGGGCTCGTGACGCACCGGCAGCGGCCGTCGACCGCGGGTGGCGTGACCTTCCTCAACCTCGAGGACGAGCACGGCCTCGTCAACGTGATCTGCACGCAGGGGGTGTGGACGCGCTACCGCCGGATCGCCCGGGAGTCGCCCGCGCTGATCGTCCGCGGGATCCTGGAACGCTCCCCCGAGGGCGTCGTCAACCTGCTCGCCGACGCGTTCGAACCGCTGCGGGTGGGCGTGGCGCACCACTCCCGGGACTTCCAATGACGGCGCCGGCCGGCTCGCCGGGCGGCACCGTGGCCCTCACCAGAAGCGCTCGGGCTCCTGCTGCGGCGGACGGTCGGTGCCGCCCCAGATCGCCGCCTGCGCCTTGGCCGCGGCCGCCGCCTCCTCGGCGCCCTCGAGCGCGATCGCCGAGCCGCGCAGATCGACCGCACCTCCCGGAACCGCGTCGAGCACGAGCTCGGTGACCACGCCCTCCTCCGTCACCATGACCGTGCACGCCTCCACCCTGCCGCGCCACGGCAGCGCGCCGAGCTCCGGCAGGACGGATCCCGGCACGCGGTAGACGACGCCGGTGGTCAGGTCGCGGACCCGCACCGCTCGGGGCTCCTCGTCCACGGCGACGATGCGCCCGACGCCGAGCGGCGCGGACAGCGGAAGGATCAGGGTCACCGACATGGCTCCACCTTCTTCCCGTTCCCGCGCCTTGGCAAGCCCGCTCCGCTCAGGGCCGAACCCAGCTCCCGGGCCGAACCCTCAGCCCTGGGCCGATCCGGCCACGGCCGACGACACCAGGCTGTCGTAGCGCCTGTCGTGGTAGAGCAGCGGCGCCCCCGGCGTGCCGTCGATCACGTCCAGGACGTCGAGCAGGATGAGCGCCGACGGGCCGACCCGGTGCGTCTCCCGGATCGTGCCGCGGACCGCCACCCGGGACGAGGGCAGGAACGGCTCCCCGGTGGGGAGGGTCTGCCAGCCCTGCTCGGGGGTGAACCGCGGCTCCCCGGAGCGCGCGAACGCGTCGGCGATCGGCTGCTGGCCGGCGACGAGGAAGTGCACCAGCATGCTGGGAGCGGAGAGGATCCCTCCGGCGCTGCCCGTCGCACGGGTGACGGAGAAGACGAGCACGGCCGGGTCCGCGCTCACCGAGGCGACGCTGGAGAGCGTGAGGCCGACCGGCCCCTCCGCGGTCATGGCCGACACGAGGGCCACCCCCGCGGGGTGGTGGCGGAAAGCCCCCTTGAACTTCTCGGTGACGTCCACGGCGGTGTCGTCCCCCGGACCCGGTGCGGTCATGATGCTCCTCTGTCGTCGTCGGATCGTGGCACGCCGACGATCCCCCTCAAAGGTATGCCCGTTCCGGGGGTGCGGGATTCGCGCGCTACTCGCGCTCGTCCTCCCCGAGGATCTGCACGCTGCGGACCCCGTCGATCTCGGCGACCGCGGCGAGCAGGGCATCCGGGCTCGTGCTTCCTGTCAGGTCGAGGATGAGCGACGTCGTCCCGGCGGCGGCGTCGTCCTGCGGCTCCGCACGCCGCACCGCCCAGCCGCTCCCGGTGATGGCCGTGAGGATGTTCCGCAGCAGCCCTCGGCCGTCCTGGTAGACGACCTCGATCTGGAACTCGTTGTCCCGGGCGCCCGGCAGCAGACGGGCGATGGCCCTCAGCCCGTAGGCGATCACGAAGTGCAGCGCCGTCACCGCGAGCGCGAGCACCCACAGGCCGGCGCCCGCGGCCATGCCGATCGCCGCGGTCTCCCATACCGACGCGGCCGTGGTCAGCCCGCGGACGGCACCGCGCCGGGTCAGGATCAGGCCGGCGCCGAGGAACCCGATGCCCGTCACGATCTGCGAGGCGACCCGGGACGGATCCAGGCCGACGTGCTCGCCGATCATGTCCGAGAAGCCGTACTTCGACACGAGCAGGAACAGCGCCGAGGAGGTGCCGACGATCGCCTGGGTGCGCATGCCTGCGCTGCGCCCGCGCAGCTGACGCTCCAGCCCGACGAGGGCGCTCAGCACGAAGGCCAGGAGCAGCTCCCCGATCTGCACCCAGCCCTGCCCGGCGAAGACGGGGACCGAGGTCATGATCGGCACTCTACGCCCGCCGGACCCTCCGATTTACCCGATCCGTAAACTCCACGGAACTTTCGCCGACACAGAGCCGGCAGGATGCCTGATCCTGCCGATCCGCTCCGATACGCTCGCACGAACCGCTCCCGAGTCCGATAATCCCGGGAGCGGCGCACCGCGGTGTCGCGGCAGCATCCCCGTCAGCATCCCCCGAAGACACGAACAGGAGACACGATGACGCGCATCGGAATCGTGACCGAGCAACCGCCCGAGACGAGGGTCGCGGCGACCCCGGTGACGGTCAAGCAGCTCATCGCGCTGGGCTACGACGTGGCCGTGCAGGCCGGCGCCGGCGCGCTCTCGGCGTTCCCGGACGACGCGTACGCCGAGGCGGGCGCCGCGATCGTCGACGCCGCCGAGGCGCTGCAGAGCGACATCCTGCTCAAGGTCAACGTTCCGGTCGACGCCGAGGTGCAGGCCCTGCGCCCCGGCGCGATCGTGGTCGGTCTGATGGCTCCCGCGTTCCAGCCCGACCTGCTCGCCGCCCTCTCCGCACGCGGCGTGACGGCTCTCGCGATGGATGCCGTGCCGCGCATCTCGCGCGCCCAGTCCATGGACGTGCTGACCTCGATGGCGAACATCGCCGGCTACCGCGCGATCGTCGAGGCGGCGCACGAGTTCGGCCGCTTCTTCACCGGCCAGGTGACCGCGGCGGGCAAGGTCCCGCCGGCCAAGGTCCTCATCGCCGGTGCCGGCGTCGCCGGGCTCGCCGCGATCGGCGCGGCCTCCAGCCTCGGCGCGATCGTACGAGCGACGGATCCGCGTCCCGAGGTCGCCGACCAGGTCAAGTCCGTCGGCGGCGAGTACCTGAAGGTCGAGGTCGAGGTCGAGCAGTCCACCGACGGCTACGCCAAGGCCACGAGCGAGGCCTACGACCGCCGCGCCGCGGAGATCTACTCCGAGCAGGCCGCCGAGGTCGACATCATCATCACCACCGCGCTCATCCCGGGCCGCGCCGCGCCGCGCCTGATCACTGCGGCCGACGTCGCGAGCATGCGCTCCGGCAGCGTCATCGTGGACATGGCCGCGGGCCAGGGCGGCAACGTCGAGGGTTCCGTCGCCGGCGAGCGCATCGTGACGCCGAACGGCGTCGTGATCCTGGGCTACACCGACCTCGCCTCGCGCCTGCCCGCGCAGGCCTCCCAGCTGTACAGCACGAACGTGGCGAGCCTGATCAAGCTCATCACGCCCGGTAAGGACGGCGCCGTCGTGCTCGACTTCGACGACGTCGTGCAGCGCTCGTTCACCGTCGTCAGGGACGGCGAGATCACCTGGCCGCCGCCCCCGGTGCAGGTGTCCGTGGCGCCGCCGGCGGCGCCCGCCGCCGCACCGGCGGCCGACGTTCCTGTGAAGCAGCCGATGTCCGCCGCGAAGCGGGCCGGCCTCGTCGCGATCGGCATCGCGGCGCTGTTCCTGGTGAACGCGTTCGCCCCGGCCCCGCTGCCGCAGCACTTCACCGTGCTCGTGCTCGCGATCGTCGTCGGCTTCTACGTCATCGGCAAGGTCGCGCACGCCCTGCACACCCCGCTGATGAGCGTGACCAACGCGATCTCCGGCATCATCGTCGTCGGCGCCATGCTGCAGCTGACCGGCGAGACGCTCGTCGTGCAGATCCTCGCCGCCGTCGCCGTGCTGCTGGCCAGCATCAACATCTTCGGCGGCTTCGCGGTGACCCGCCGCATGCTCGCCATGTTCGCACGGGGCGCTGCCCCGAAGACGGATCAGGGTGCCGCCCCGGCCGCCCGGTCCGAGAAGACGGGAGCCTGACGCGTGGAGACCCTGCTGACCCCGGCGTCCATCGCCGGAGCCGCGTACCTCGTCGCGGCACTGCTGTTCATCATGAGCCTGGCCGGCCTCAGCCGGCACGAGACCGCCCGTGCGGGCGTCGGCTACGGCATCGCGGGCATGGTCATCGCGCTCATCGCCACGGTCTGGGCCGTCGTCGTCGACGCCTGGGGATCCGGATCGCTCGCGATCGGATCGGTCCTGCTCCTCGTCGCCGTCCTCGTGGGCGGATCGATCGGGCTGTGGCGCGCGCGCGTCGTCGCGATGACCGGGATGCCCGAGCTCATCGCGCTGCTGCACAGCTTCGTCGGCCTCGCCGCGGTGCTCGTCGGCTGGAACGGCGCTCTCGGGGAGAACCACCTCACGGGCGCGCTGCGCGACATCCACCACGCCGAGGTGTTCATCGGCGTGTTCATCGGCGCGGTGACCTTCACCGGCTCGATCGTCGCGTTCCTCAAGCTGTCCGCGCGGATGAAGTCGTCGCCGCTGATGCTGCCGGGCAAGAACGTGCTCAACCTCGGCGCGCTCGTCCTGTTCGTCGTGCTCACGGTCTGGTACGTGATGACCCCGGTGCTCTGGCTGCTGATCGTCGTCACCGTGCTCGCGCTGCTGCTCGGCTGGCACCTGGTCGCGTCGATCGGCGGCGGCGACATGCCGGTCGTGATCTCGATGCTGAACAGCTACTCGGGCTGGGCGGCCGCGGCTGCGGGCTTCCTGCTGAACAACGACCTGCTCATCGTCACCGGCGCGCTCGTCGGATCGAGCGGTGCGTACCTGTCGTACATCATGTGCAAGGCGATGAACCGGTCCTTCGTCTCCGTGATCGCCGGCGGGTTCGGGATCGCCGCGCCGACCTCGAGCGGCGACACCGAGGAGGGCGAGATCCGCGAGGTCGAGGCGGAGGCGGCGGCGACCCTGCTGCAGAACGCCTCGAGCGTGATCATCACCCCCGGCTACGGCATGGCCGTCGCGCAGGCGCAGTACCCGGTCGCCGAGCTCAGCGCAAAGCTGCGCGAGCGCGGGGTGCAGGTGCGGTTCGGGATCCACCCGGTCGCCGGCCGCCTGCCCGGGCACATGAACGTGCTGCTGGCCGAGGCGAAGGTCCCCTACGACATCGTCGAGGAGATGGACGAGATCAACGACGACCTGGCGTCGACCGACGTCGTGCTCGTGATCGGCGCGAACGACACGGTGAACCCGGCCGCCGCCGAGGATCCGGGCAGCCCGATCGCCGGCATGCCCGTGCTGCGGGTGTGGGAGGCCGAGAACGTCATCGTGTTCAAGCGCTCGATGGCCGCCGGCTACGCCGGCGTGCAGAACCCGCTGTTCTTCCGGGAGAACGCGCAGATGCTGTTCGGCGACGCCAAGGAGCGCGTGGAGGACATCCTCCGCGCCCTCTGATCCGCCGCGCGCCTGGGCCCCGTTCCGTGCTGGAATGGGGCCCATGGCGTCCCCGGAGCAGCACGGCCACCCGAAGGCCGACCTCGCGAAGTCCCTCGACGGGTACCGCGCGCGGCGCGGCGGGTTCCGGATCGTCGACCTGCCCGATCAGCGCTACCTCGCGATCGACGGCCACGGCGATCCGAACACCGCCGCCGAATACGCCGACGCCCTCGCCGCCCTCTACCCCGTCGCCTATGCCCTGAAGTTCGCCAGCAGGCGCGAACTCGGGCGCGACCATGTCGTCCCACCGCTCGAGGGGCTGTGGTGGGCGGACGACATGGACGCCTTCACGACGGCGCGCGACAAGTCGCGCTGGGACTGGACGATGATGATCCTCATCCCGGAGTGGATCGGCGAGGATCTCGTCGACGCCGCCGTCGCGCAGGTCCGCGCCAAGAACTCGCCCTCTCGTCTCGACGACGTCCGGATCCTGGCGCTCGGGGAGGGCCGGTGCGTGCAGACACTGCACGTCGGATCCTTCGACGACGAGGCACCGGTCCTGGACCGGATGCATCACGACTTCATCCCGGCGCAGGGCCTGCGCCTGGCCGGCACGCACCACGAGATCTATCTGAGCGACGCCCGCCGTGTCCCGCCGGAGAGGCGCCGCACGATCCTGCGCCAGCCCGTCGCAGATGTGCGCTGACGCCGAAGGGCGCCGAGGGAGCGCGAAGAGGCAGCCGTCACCGGATGCCCCGGAGATGTTCACGAGCCGTTCGCGCTGAGGGCACCGCCGGGGAGCAGTGTCGATAACGCTCCGGTCACGGAGCAACCCTCCCCACCTCCGCTCCCGACGTGCTCCGACGTCTGGGTCGTCGTGCCCGTCGGACGGAACGATCCCCGAAAGGCAGTGCTATGCACGGCAATTCCCCTCGGCGCGGGCCTGACCGCCTGCGCCGAATCTCCTCCTTCGCCCGTGGGCGCCGCGGCCTCACCGTGATCGCGGCCGGCTGCGCCCTCGCGCTGCTCGGCGGCAGCGCGGCGGTCGCCTCCACCATCGCGTTCGGCCAGCAGCAGGTGGGCGCGACCTACGACAGCGGCGAGCAGATCGCGTCCAACCAGACGATCCGGCCCCTCGGCGACCGCCTGATGACACCCTTCGGCAAGATCATGGGCTCGACGGTCAGCCCCGACGGCCGCTTCCTCGTCGCGACGAGCGCCGACCGCTCGGTCGATCTGCAGGTGTTCGACCTGCAGACCTACAAGCCGGTCGCGGCTGCCGGGACGCTCGCGTCCGCCTCGTTCGCGACCGCGGCGAGCAAGGCCGGATTCTCCGGCATGGCGTACCAGAAGATCTCCGACGGCACGGTCGGCCAGGAGGCCCCCGTCTTCTCCCCCGACGGCAAGTTCCTCTTCGCTCCGGTCGCCACCGGCGTGGTGCGGTATCCGTTCAACGCCGACGGCTCCCTCGGTACGGGGACGAAGATCGCGCTGCCGACGGTCAACGGCCAGAAGGCGCTGACCGCGGGCATGACGTTCTCGCCCGACGGATCCGTCCTCTACGCCGCTGTGAACGGGCAGAACGCCGTGGCCGCGATCGACCCCGTCGCCGGCACCGTCGCGAACACGTTCGCCGTCGGGATCGCCCCGCGGCAGCTGGCCTTCGTCGGCACCAAGCTGTACGTGTCGAACGAGGGCGGCCGCACGGCCGCGGCCGGCGAGGCGACCATGGGCTCGTACGGCACGCAGGTCCCCGCCGACACCAATCTGGGCACCAGCACCACCGGCACGGTCAGTGTGATCGACACGGCGAACCCGGCGGCCGCCGCGGCTTCGATCGCCGTGCAGCTGCACCCGACGGCGATGCACCTGGACGGCACGACGCTGTACGTGGCGAACACGAACAGCGACAGCGTCTCGGTCATCGACACCCGCTCCGGGAACGTCGTGCAGACGATCCTCACGCAGCCGTGGGCGTCGTCCCAGGTGGGCTACGAGCCGACGTCGATCACGATGCAGCGCGACCACCTGCTGGTCTCCCTCGGCCGGGCCAACGCGGTCGCGGTGTACAAGGTCGACCAGAAGAACCCGCAGGAGCCGGCGAGCTACCTCGGCCTGCTGCCGACCGACTACTTCCCGGAGACGCTCGCCGCGGTGAACGGCTCGATCATCGTGTCGAACACCCGCGGCATCGACGCGCGCGGCCCCGAGCTGACCTACAACAAGGGCCAGGGCACGACCCCCGCGACCGGGCACGGCACGCACTCGACCACGGCCTCGCTGACCCGGTTCGCGCTCCCCGCCGACGACCAGCTGCAGAAGTACACCGACACGGTGTTCGCGCAGAACGGCTGGACGGGCGGATCCGTCAAGCAGGCCGAGGGCGCCCAGGGCCAGGGCCAGCCGGCCGTCGCGGTCCCGAAGCGGGTCGGCGACCCCTCGGCGATCACGCACGTGTTCCTGATCGTCAAGGAGAACCGCAGCTACGACCAGCTCTACGGCGACATGAAGCAGGGCAACGGAGACCCGTCGCTGACCCAGTTCGGCCAGAAGGTCTCGCCCAACCAGCACGCGCTGGCGACGCAGTTCGGCCTGTACGACAACACGTACGACATCGGCACGAACTCCGCCGAGGGCCACAACTGGCTCATGCAGGGAGACAACCCCGCCTACACCGAGACCAGCGCGGGCGAGTACGCGCGCTCCTACGACACCGAGGAGGACGTGCTCGGCCACCAGCGCTCCGGCTTCCTGTGGACCTCGGTGCAGACCGCAGGCCAGTCCGCGAAGAACTTCGGCGAGTTCGAGTACGGCGAGGGCAAGCCTGCCGGCGCGACCTGGCAGAAGTACTACTGCTCCGCGAAGGACGTCATGGGCGGCGGCGACCCCTCGCAGCTGTTCGATCCGTCGATCAAGCTCAACGCGAGCTCGGCGATCCCGTCCCTCGACGCGATCACGGAGCGCACGGCGGCGCCGTTCGATCTCGCGGTCCCGGACATCTACCGGTACGCGACGTGGAAGCAGAGCTTCGAGAAGAGCGGCCCGTCCAACTTCAACATGATCTGGCTGTCCAGCGACCACACCGGTGGCACCGCGGATCCGGAGGCGCAGGTCGCCGACAACGACCTCGCCGTCGGCAAGATCGTCGACGAGATCTCGCACTCGCAGTACTGGAAGAACTCGGCGATCTTCATCGCGGAGGACGACACCCAGGACGGCGCGGACCACGTCGACGGGCACCGCGCACCGGTCCAGGTGATCAGCCCGTACGCGGTGCACGGCAAGACCGTCAGCACCTTCTACTCGCAGATCAGCATGGTCCGCACGATCCAGCAGATCCTCGGCGCGCAGCCGCTGAACCAGAAGGTCGCCGCCGCGACCCCGATGTTCGACGCGTTCACCGACAAGCCGGACTTCACCCCGTACACGGCCGTGGCGAACCAGGTGCCGCTGACCGAGGGCGTCGTCACCGAGCCCGCATGCGGCTATGACACGCTCGGGGCGACGGGCGACAAGGCCGCGGCGGTGAACGCGGAGGCCGCCAAGGCCGCCGCCGTCCCGGCGTCCCAGCAGGCGCATGCCGCCCAGTGGCAGAAGTGGGCGGAGAAGCAGCGCTTCACGGGGACCGACACCCAGAACGCGGTGCCGGACTTCGACAACCCGGCGCTGATGAACCGCTGGACCTGGTACCAGACGCACCACTGGACCGAGGCGTACCCCGGTGACGCCGAGATCTTCGGCCCGGACGACGTGCCCGGGGTTCCTGCGGGCTCCACGAGCGGGGACGGCGACCTCGGCTGACTGTGCCCCGTCGCCGGCACGAGGCCGGTGACGGATACGGTGCCGGGTCCGACGCACGACGTCGGACCCGGCATCCGCCTCCCGGCTGCGGGCGAGCAGCCGCCGATCGGCGACTCCGCGGCGTCGGACGCTCAGCCGCGCATCGGCCGGACCGTGAGGATCTGCTGCACCGTGCCGATCGGACCGCGGTGGTCGTGCAGCACGGTGTCGGTGAGCCCGAGGCCCGCGGGGCCCACCGTGACCGTCGTGTCGAAGCCGATCCACTCCCCCTCGGGCTGCGCGACGAGGTGACAGGTGAGGTCGACGTTCGGGAACGCCACCTCGGCGGGGGCCATGCGCGGCGTGATCCCGTTGGCGATGTCGACCAGGCCGAGCAGCCGCGCGGTCGGGCTGACGTCCTCGCCCTCGAGCAGCGGCAGCTGCGGGCGCAGCCAGGCCCAGGCCCGGCCGGGCTCGGTCTGCCGGCGGCGCATGTCCACCGTGCGGACGTGCTGTCCCTGCCAGATCTCCCCGGCGGACCACGGCGCGAGCTCGTGCCGGTCCGGCATGGCGGGCAGGGCGCTGCCCGCGAGCGCCGCCGTGTCGGCGGACTGCATCAGCCAGGCGCGGGCGATCACGGCCGCCCGGCCGTCGTGGCTGAGCACCGCCTCGACGAGCTCGATCGTGCGCCCGGGTCGCAGCACTCGCACGTCCAGGTCGACGCACTCGATCGGGATCGTGCCGAGGATGTCGTAGGAGATCCGTCCGAGCTGCAGCTCGCCGCCGCGGCGCGCGTCGTGGTCCCGCTCGATGACGTGCGCGATCAGCCCGAGAGAAGGGGCGATGTGCTGCTCCTCGACGCTCCACGCGCCCTCCACGGCCGAGGTCGGACGGAAGGAGGACGCGTCGAGGCGCTCGAAGTAGGCGGGCATGATCGGATCCTATGTCCTGACCGGACGGGTCCCGCGCGCGATCGTCACAGGGTCGCGCTGACGCAGGCGCGACACTCCCCCGTTCCGATCAGGATGCGGCGGATCCGTCCGTGACGGCCTCCCCGAGCGCGGTGAGGAGCTTGCGGAGGCGGACCTCGACGAGCTTGCGCAGTTCGTCCTTCGCCGCCCGGTTCTCCTCCTCGCGCGTCAGCGCCGTGCGGGATCGGAGCGCATCGAGGATCTGCTCGGTCGACAGGCCGGTCGCGCTGATCAGGAACGTCCGGCCGTGCTTCGCCTCGTACCCCTCGTGCGCGGGCTCGAGCAGGCGCCAGGTCTCCTCGTCGCGTCTGACGAGCCCGGATTCCTGACGGGACCAGCGATCCTCGAGCGAGTCACCCTCCAGCTTCGAGCCGATACGGCGCAATCCGTGGTGGGCAGCATCGACATCGTCGTCGGTGAGGAGATCCACGGATGCACCCGCGGTTTCCAGGAGGCTGCCGACGTCCGCGAAGGGGCGCCGCCCATCGACCGCGACGGCCCACGCCCGCACCGGAAGATGGCAGGACGTGGTGAGCAGATCGATGAACTCGTCGTCCGGCAATCCGTTGAAGGATTCCAGGCCGCGGCTGAGGACGGCGGCGATCGCAGTGGTCATGAACTCTCCGTAACGCACGGTCGCTCACCCCGGCCCGCTGACGGCCTGCGACGATGCGCTGCGATTCTACCGATGCACCCACTGCATTCTCAGGACGACGCCGTTCCCGGTCGTCTCCTTCTGCGCTCACGCCCGCCCAGTGTCCGCATGTCCGGCCGCGGCCCCGAGTCGTGCGGCTCTGGGCGGGCTCTGCGTCAGGGGACCTGGATCGTGGTCGTCAGCACCCGCTTCGGGTCCGGCCAGCGCATCGTGAAGACGGTGACGAGGCCGATGATGCAGACGCCGATCACCCAGAACGCCGGCGACTGGTGATTGCCCGTGCCGGCCACGAGAGCGGTCGCGACAAGGGGCGAGGTGGCGCCGGCGACGACGGTCGCCACGTTGAACCCGAACGAGACGCCGGTGTAGCGCACGGGGCCGGGGAACAGCTCCGGGATCGTGGTGAAGACGGGCACCTGCAGCGTGGCGCTGAGCAGCATGTACAGCACGAACAGGGCCATGATCACGCCGACGGACGCCGTCCCGATGATGCCGAGCATGGGGTAGGTGATGATGATCAGCGCCACGGCGCCGAACACGAAGACGCGGCGCCGGCCGAACCGGTCGGCCGCGAGCCCGACGAACGGCATGGCGATGCAGAGCGCGAGGATCGACCCCGCCGTCATCCAGTACACGATGCTCGCGGGCAGGCCGACGATCTGCTGCAGGTAGATGCTCATGTACGTCGATCCGAGATAGGCGACGCCGTTCGTCGTGATGCCGATGCCGAGCACGACGAGGATCGAGCGCCAGCTGGTCCGGAGCATCTGGAGGAACGGCGCCTTGCTCACCTTCTTCTCGTCGGCGATCTTCAGGAATTCCTCGGTGTCCTGGATCTTGAGCCGGATGACGAGCACGACGACGGTGAGCGGCAGGCAGATCAGGAACGGGATCCGCCAGCCCCATGCCGACATCTGGGCAGGGCTGAGGAACAGCGTCATCGCGCCCACGATCGAGGAAGACAGCACGAAGCCGAGGTTCGTGCCGATCGGGGTGAAGGCGCCGAAGAACGCGCGGCGATGCGCGGGCGCGGACTCGATGATGTAGGTCATCGCACCGCCGACCTCGCCACCGGCCGCGAATCCCTGCAGCGCGCGCACGATCACCAGGAGGACCGGTGCCAGGACGCCGATGGTCGCGTAGGTCGGCAGGAGGCCCATGAGGACGCTGCAGGTGCCCGTCATCACCACGGTGGCGACGAGCGCCGCACGACGGCCTCGGCGGTCACCCACTCGACCGAAGAAGATGCCGCCGAAGGGACGCACGACGTACGCCCCGGCGAACACTCCGAGAGCGGACAGCGTGGAGACGGCAGGGTTGCCCGAGGGGAAGAACAGCGGCCCGATGACGATCGACAGGTACGCATAGACGGTGAAGTCGTAGTACTCGATGACCGTGCCGATGCCGCCCGCGATCGCGGCGCGGACGGCCACTCGCGTTCGGGCCCGGTCGGGAGCCGGTGCTGTCTGCTGAACCATGGCGTGTGTCTCCTTTGACTGGCGTGGTCGGAGGCGGGCGATGACTCGCCGTTCCGAGCACCGAGCCTAGGGGCAGATCGTCAGATCGTAAATGTTTTTACCGATATTTCGATCAAGACCACCACTCCGAAGACGCCGACGGCATCCCGCGCCCGAGGCGAATCAGCGTTCGGCGGCGCACGATCGGATACCGCCTGCACTCGACCTGGCGAGACGGGCGTACGCATTGCCGGCGACCGCCGGGGAGCTCGCGCGCGGCGGCCCGAGCGAGCCGCGCCCGCACGCCCGCATCAGACGCTCGCGCGAGCGGCGTCCTCTGCGGGGTCCCACGTCTTCTGCTGAAGGGCGATCGCGTTGTCCATATGGTCATCGACGGCCTTCATCACGCCCATGATGTCGCGGCGCTCGATCGCGCGGATGATGTCCAAGTGCTCGTCCACCGCGGTCTGCGAGAACGGATAGCGCCCTTCGAGACGAGCGAGGCAGAGGCGGGTCTCGACGAGAAAGGTTCGACTGGCCTTCAGCAGCCGACGGTTCCGAAGGCCGCTGACCAGCGCTTCATGAAACCGCTGATCCGCCGCTGTAATGTCGGATTTCGCGCCGACCCGGAACGCCTCGACCATCGCCGCGTACTCCACGCGGAGCTGCGCCATGACCTCGGGGGCCGGATCTTTGACCAAGGAGACGGCGGCGGACGACTCGACGGTGCGGCGCGCGTTGTAGATGTCGACGATGTCCTCGGGAGAGATCGTGGTCACAAAGACGCCCCGATGCGGGATCGCAGTCAGCAGCCCCTCCTGCACCAGTCGCTGCAGTGCCTCGCGGACCGTCGGACGGGATGCCCCGAAGCGCTCCACCAGGTCCGGCTCGACGAGCTGCTCTCCTTCGCGGATCTGGCCCTCGATGATCGCCTGTCGAAGCCTGTCCGCGATCAGGTCAGGCAAGGACGGCGAGGTCACCCGCTCCACATTCAGCATCGCCCGTTTGCGAGGCATCGCCGACCCCCTCTCCGCCCGCGTCGCGTGCTGAGCACTCTAGCAGGTCAAGATCGTTGGATGATCTGACATTCTATCCGCCCCGGCGCACGGGTCGCGATCCGGCGGTACGATCGCGCCATGTCCCTCGTGCAGGTCGCCCAGCGCGCCGTCGACCTCGAACGCGCCGCCGCCTTCTACGCCGACCTGCTGGGCGCCGCGCCCCTCGCCCGGTTCGACCCGCCGGGGCTCGTCTTCTTCGACCTCGGCGGCACGCGGCTGCTGCTGGAGCGCGGCGCATCCCCCGCCCTGCTATACCTGCGGGTCGAGGCGATCGAGGCGGTCGTCGATCGACTGCGCGCCCGCGGTGTGAGAATCGTCGGCGAGCCCCACATCATCTTCACGCACGCCGACGACAACCTCGGTCCGCGCGGCACCGCGGAGTGGCAGGCGTTCATCGAGGACAGCGAGGGCAACACGGTGGGCCTCGTCGAGCAGCGGCTGCCCGCGGACGACGACGCCGTACCTCGTGCGCAGTAATCGCATCTCCTCCTCTGGGAGGATGCGGGTCGCCCCCACGATCGGGGATCCTGAACCCGGCGGATCCGCCCCTGAGCCTGGAGCCCGAATGACGACCCCCGTGATTTCCGTGCGCGACGTGCACAAGACCTACGGCCGCGGCAGCGGGCGCTTCGACGCGCTGAAGGGGGTGAGCCTGGACATCGCCGACGGCGAGAGCGTCGCCGTGATCGGCAAGAGCGGATCCGGCAAGTCCACCCTGATGCACCTGATGGCCCTCATGGACGAGCCGTCCGCCGGCACGATCGCCCTCGAGGGACAGGACACCGCGACGCTCAAGGGATCCGCGCTGAACCGGATCCGCAACAAGACGTTCGGGTTCGTGTTCCAGCAGTTCTTCCTCACCCCGAACCAGACGGTGCTCGAGAACGTCGTGCTGCCGCTGAAGATCGCCGGCGTCGGGGCCGCGGAGCGCCGTCGCCGCGGGATGGCCGCGCTCGAGCAGCTCGACCTCGCCGACAAGGCGAAGAACAAGGCCGTGAACCTCTCCGGCGGGCAGAAGCAGCGGACGGTGATCGCGCGGGCGCTGGTGAACGACCCGCGGATCATCTTCGCCGACGAGCCCACCGGCAACCTCGACTCGGCCACGGGGGCGGTCGTCGAGGACATCCTGCTGGCGCTGAATCGCGAGCACGGAATCACGCTCGTCGTCGTGACGCACGATGAGGATCTCGCCGCGAAGTGCCACCGCCGCGTGCACATCAAGGACGGCCTGATCGAGCGGGTGGCGGCATGAAGCCGCTCGACCTGATCGGCGCCGCGGTGAGCAGCACGTTCCGCTCCAAGACGCGCACGATCCTCACGATCCTGGCGATCTTCGTCGGCGCCTTCACGCTCACCATCACCAACGGCCTGGGCACCGGGATCAACCGCTACATCGATGACACGGTCTCCGGCTTCGGCGCGAGCGACGTGCTCACCGTCACGAAGAAGGCCGACGCGAGCGCCGCCCCCGGCAGCACCGCCCCGCGGGTGTACGACCCGAGCACGGCGACCACGGGCGGCGGCCGCACCGGCGAGAACACCGTGTCCGTGCTCACGTCGGCCGATCTGGACGCGCTCGCCAAGGTCAGCGGCGTGACGACGGTCAAGCCGGTGCGCTCCGTGTCGATCGACTACATCCAGTCCGGCGGAGGCACGAAGTACGTCATCAGCGCGGCCGGCAGCCTCGTCTCCGGGCAGACCGTGAAGCTCGACGCGGGCGCGAAGCCGGACGACGCCGGCAGCGACCTGCAGCTCGCCCTGCCCAGCACGTTCGTCACACCGCTCGGGTTCTCCAGCGCGAAGGACGCGGTCGGCAAGACCGTGACCCTGGCCGTCACCGATGCGACGCGCAAGCAGCACACCGTCGACGCGACGGTCAGCGGCGTCTCCGAGACGACGTTCAGCCTGACCGGAGGCGCCTCGAGCCTGCTCCCGAACGACGCCCTGACGAACGCCCTCTACACGGCGCAGCAGACCGGCGTGCAGGCCGACCAGCAGAACCGCTATCTGCAGGCGCGCGTCTGGTTCTCGTCCGGCGCCTCCGCCACGCAGGTGAAGGCGCTGCAGGACCGGCTGACCACGGCCGGCTTCACGTCGACCACGCTGCAGCAGCAGCTCGGCACGTTCAAGGCCGTGATCGACGGGATCGTGCTCGTGCTGAACGCGTTCGCGATCATCGCGCTGCTCGCGGCGAGCTTCGGCATCATCAACACCCTCTTCATGTCCGTGCAGGAGCGCACCCGCGAGATCGGCCTGATGAAGGCGATGGGGATGAGCTCGGGGAAGGTGTTCGGCCTGTTCAGCCTCGAGGCGACGTTCATCGGGTTCCTCGGCAGCGCGCTGGGCGTGCTCGGCGGGATGCTCGTGGGCAGCGTGGTGAGCCGGATCCTCGGCCGCAGCCTGCTGTCGGACCTGTCCGGACTGCAGCTGGTCGCGTTCGATGCGCGCTCGATCGTCTTCGTGATCCTGCTCGTGATGGTGATCGCGTTCCTCGCCGGGACCCTGCCCGCCGCGCGCGCGGCGCGTCAGGACCCGGTCGAGTCGCTGCGCTACGAGTGAGAGGGATCCGCGGGGACCGGTAGCCTCGAGAGCATCGACCGGAAGGATCCGCATGCGCCCGTACCTGGACAAGGCCGTCCCCGAGGCCTGGAAGGCCGCATCCGCCTATTCCGAGGCGGTCAAGGAGGCGGCGGCGCTGCACGGGCTCAGCATCGCCGAGACCGAGTACATCAAGGTCCGCGCCTCGCAGATCAACGGCTGCGCGTTCTGCCTCGACCTGCACTCGCGGGAGGCGCGCGATGCGGGGATCCCGCAGCAGAAGCTGGATCTGCTGCCGGCCTGGCGGGAATCGTCGCTGTTCTCGGAGCGGGAGCGGGCGGTCCTCGCGATCGCCGAGGCCACCACCCGGCTGCCGCTGACCGAGGAGTCCGAGGGGGACCTGGCGGGGGCGCGGGGAGAGCTCGGCGACGACGCGTTCGCCGCCGCCGAGTGGGTGGCGCTGACGATCAACACGTTCAACCGGATCTCGATCCTCAGCCAGCACCCGGTCCGCCCGCGCAACGCGGACGGCACGCTGGTCCGCTGATCCGACGCCCGAAGCACGCCGATGAGCAGGAAGAACCCGTGGTTCCGCCCGAAGCGGACCGGCTGGGGCTGGAGCCCGAACACGTGGCAGGGCTGGCTGATCACGGCGCTCGCGGTCGCGATCATCATCGCCGCCGTCGTGCTCACCCGCGGAGCCCTGCACCACTGACTCTGGTCGCCTGATGCCCGGGTGCCTAGACTCGGGCCATGAGCGACGATGCGCGCGTCCCCGCGGACGTTCTGGAGCGCTCCCCCGCCCCGTCCGGAACGGGCTGCCTCGACTGCGAGCAGACCGGCGGCTGGTGGTTCCATCTGCGCCGCTGCGTCGAGTGCGGCCACATCGGCTGCTGCGACGACTCGCTCGCCCAGCACGCGACCCGGCACTACGAGGCGACAGGGCACCGCTACCTGCGCAGCTTCGAACCCGGCGAGGCCTGGTTCTGGGACTACGCGGCGGACGCGCCGCTCCGCGGTGGCGAGCTGCCGGATCCGCAGCAGCACCCGCTCGATCAGGGCGCTCCCGGACCCTCGGACCGCGTGCCCGCGGACTGGCAGCACCAGCTGACGGACGCGCAGGAACGACGCGGGTCCCGGGCGGCCGGACGGTAGACCGTGCCCTGCCGCCCTGCCGTGACGCGCCCGGCACCGGGTGCGCTCCGACCCCGCCCGACCCCGCCGGTGCGGGCCGTATGCTGAGGCGATGAGCGATCTCGAGCGCAACCCGCACCTCGTCGTCCTCGAACCGGGACAGCCGTGCATCGGCGTCGAGGTGCTGCTCCCCCGCGAGGTGCCGCTCGGCGGACCGCGCGCCATGACTGTCTACCGCACGCTGCCGCAGAAGCAGCGCTCCCTCGTCGGCGCCTGGTGCTTCCTCGACCACTACGGCCCCGACGACGTCGCGACGTCCGGCGGCATGGAAGTGCCGCGGCACCCGCACACGGGCCTCGCCACCGTCAGCTGGCTGTTCACCGGCGAGATCGATCACCTCGACTCGGGCGGCAACGCGGCCGCTGTGCGGCCGGGCGAGCTGAACCTGATGATCGCCGGAAGCGGCATCACGCACTCCGAGATCAGCACTCCCGAGACCACCACCCTGCACGGCGTGCAGCTGTGGTACGCCCTGCCCGAGAGCACCCGGTTCACCGACGACCACTTCGCGCACTACGCCCCCGAGCCCGTCACCGCACCGGGCCTGACCGCCCGGGTCTTCATCGGACGGCTGCTCGGCTCGGTCTCCCCCGTCGACACACGCACCCCGGATCTGCTCGGCGCGGAGCTGATCCTCGAGCCCGGCGCGAACACGACGCTGACCGTGCGCGCCGACTTCGAGCACGCGCTGCTGGCCGAGACCGGCGGGATCGAGGTGAACGGCACCGGCGCGGAGCACCGCTCCCTGGTGTACGTGCCGACCGGATCCGACACGATCCACCTCACCGCCGGACCGACGGGCGCGCGGGTGATCCTGCTCGGCGGAATCCCGTTGGGCGAGCAGATCGTGATGTGGTGGAACTTCATCGGCCGCAGCCATGAGGAGATCGTCGAGTTCCGCCGCCGCTATCAGGCCGAGCTCGGCTTCGAGCAGCCCGACCCGCAGGACGCCGGCAAGCCCGCGCTGTTCGGATCCTTCCCGCCCGGGCAGCGCGACCCGCTGCCCGCCCCGGTGCTCCCGACCATCCGGCTCCGGCCACGCAGATAGAAGGACGGATCCTGTGGATCAGACGCAGAGAGACGAGACGAAGACGATGACGCAGGAGCGCTTCACGGTGCAGGACCGTCCCGAGCAGTTCCGGTACGTCCTCCTCGACCGCGGCGAGGACGGCACGCAGGAGAAGGAGATCGGCGAGGAGTCCTACGTCGACGTCGCGGCCGACGACGGCGCGCAGAGGGTGCTGTTCCACACGCTCGTCTCCGACGAGTACGCCGGCCAGGGGCTGGCGTCGATGTTCGTGCGCACCATCGTCGAGGGCCTCATCGCCTCGGGCACCGCGATCGTGCCGGTGTGCCCGTACGTCGCGGCCTGGCTGCCCAAGCACCCGGAGTACGCGGAGCACGTCGTGCAGCCGCAGCGCATCCACCTGGAAGCCATCCGCGACCAGCAGCGCTGAGCGCGCGTTTCCATGGGCACCGACGGACCCGATCGTTCCCGCGACTCCCTCCGCGTCCTCGGCGTCCTCGGCGCCGGGCGCCTCGGCACGGTCCTCGCGGACCTCGCCGTGTCCGCGGGCTACGACGTCCTGATCGCGGGATCGGGGGATCCGGCCCGCATCGCCCGGCCGATGGCCGCGATCGGCGCGAGGGCGACACGCACCGCCGAGGTCATCGAGGCATCCGACGCGATCGTGCTGGCGATCCCGCTCGGCCGGTTCTCGACGCTGCCCGTCGATGCGCTGCGCGGGAAGTTCGTGATCGACGCGGTGAACTACTGGTGGGATGCGGACGGTCTGCGGCCCGACTTCGAGGATCCGCGCACCTCGACGAGCGAGATCGTGCAGCGGCACCTCGTCGGCGCCCGCGTGGTGAAGGCGCTCGGCCACATGGGCTATCAGGATCTGCGCGACGACGCGCGCCCGGCCGGTGCCCCCGACCGCAAGGCGATCGCGATCGCCGGAGACGGCCCCGCCGACCTCGCCGTCGTGGCGCGGCTCGTCGACGACCTCGGCTTCGACCCGGTCGTCGCCGGCCCGCTCGCCGCCGGCATCATGCTCGAGCCCGGCGCCGAGGCGTTCGGGGCCGACGTCGACGCGGCCGAGCTGCGCGCGATGCTCGACCGCTTCCCGACGTCGCAGCGCGGCATCGTCGTGGCACGCGCGCGGGGCGGCGCACTCGGTTTTCCGCGCGGTCATGCTGCGCCCGCCCCCGACGGCGGCCCCGCCTACGATGGCAGGATGACCGGGAAGACACTGTCCGAGCGCACCGCCGTCGTCACCGGGGCGGGCCGCGGCATCGGGAGGGCGATCGCCGTCGCGCTCGCCGAGGCGGGCGCGGAGACCGTCGTGCTGATCGCCCGCTCCGCCGACCAGCTCGCCGAGACGGCGCGTCTCGTCGAAGAGGCCGGCGCGACGGCGAAACCGCTGCCGGCCGACCTCGGGGATCTGGACGCGCTGCGCACGCTAGGCACCCGGATCGCGGCCGCGGTCGGCCGCGTGGACATCCTGGTGAACAACGCCGGCACGGTCGAGCCGATGGGTGCGAGCGGCTCGCTCGACCCGTCCGCGATGCTCGACGCGCTCCGACTCAACGTGGTCGCGCCCGTCGCGCTCGCCGGCGCTCTGCTGCCCGGCATGGCGCAGGGCGGCTGGGGTCGCGTCGTGAACGTCTCCAGTGGCGTGGCCGCCCGCCCCGAGGCGATGATCGGCGCGAGCACGTACGCCGCGACCAAGGGTGCACTCGAGGCCCAAACCCTCTCGATGGCGGCGGAGTACGCCAATACCGGGGTCACCTTCAACGCCTACCGCCCCGGCACGGTCGACACCGAGACGCAGTTGTGGATCCGCTCGCAGGATCCGGCCCGCGTCGGGCGGTCGCTGCACGAGCGGTTCACCGCCCTGCACGACGACGGCGACCTCATCGCGCCGATGGACTCCGCCCGATCGCTCGTGAGCCACCTCGCCGGCGACGACAACGGCCGGGTCTGGGACGTCCGCCACCCGGCCTGACGATCGGCTGACCCCGGCGATCCGGATCGATCCACCGGATCCTGCAGGGTGAACGGATCCGGGTGGACAAGGGATCCGTCTTCACCTACGCTAAACCACATGGTTTATGGTTTGACGGCGGGGCGCGCCCCGCTCACCGAGGACGAGCTGGACGCCGTCTTCGGCGCCCTCGCCCATCCCGTGCGGCGCGCCGTGCTGCACGAGGTCGCGAGCCCGGACCGCCCCGAGGCGATGACCGACCTGGCCGAACGGCTCGACTTGTCCCCGCAGGCGCTGAACAAGCATCTGTCGACGCTCGAGCGCGCGCACCTCATCACGCGTGTGAAGCACGGCCGGGCCACGAGCGCGCAGGCCAACCCCGAAGTGCTCGATTCGGCGAAGGACTGGATCGTCACCATGACCGACTACTGGAACGCGCAGCTCGACTCGCTGCAGCTCTACATCGACTCGCTCCGCAAGCCCACCGAAGACAGGAACTGATCCGTGTTCACCGCCAACGTCGACCGCACCTTCGCCCTCGACATCGAGACCATGTGGGAGCTCTGGACCAGCGCCGAGCACCTCAGCGCCTGGCACCGGCCGTCCCTCGAGTTCGGCCCCACGCTCGCGACCGTCGATGCACGCGTCGGCGGCCGCTACCGCCTCGAGATGCTCGACCCGGCGGGCGAGGTGCATGCCGTCGGCGGCATCTACGTCGAGGTCGATCGTCCGAACCGACTCCTCTTCACCTGGCAGTGGGACGGATCCGACAACGAATCGCTCGTCGAGGTGTCGTTCACCGCGGTGGACGACGGCACCGCCGTATCGATCGTGCACACCAAGCTCGTGGACCAGGCCGATGCCGACCTCCACGCCGAGGGCTGGATCGGCTGCCTGCAGTCGATCGCCGTCCTGTACTGAATCACCTCACCCGAAAGGAAACCATCATGGCCAAGTTCGTTCTCATCTACCACGCTCCGCAGACTCCCGCCGAGGCCGCTCCCCCGACCCCCGAGGGCGTCCAGGAGATGATGGGCGCCTGGATGCAGTGGGCCGAGAAGGTCGGCCCCGGCATGGTCGACTTCGGCACCCCGCTCGCGGGCGGCGTCCGCGTCACCAGCGAGGGCGTCGCGCCCAGCACCAAGGAGGTCGCCGGCTACACGATCATCGAGGCCGAGAGCGCCGACGCCGCGCTCGAGCTCGCCAAAGTGCACCCCCACCTGAACATGCCGGGGGGCTGCAGCATCGAGGTCCACGAGGCGCAGGCCGTTCCGGGGATGTAGTCCTCGGCGGGAGCTCGCTCCCGCGGCTCAGGCCGCCGTCTCCGCGAGAGCCGGCGGCCTTTTCGCGCGGCGGCCGTTCGCGAGAAGCACCGCTGCGGCGGCGAGGCTGAGCACCATGAGCATCAGGAAGGAGAAGGAGAACGACGTGCGGGAGGCGAGCGCCCCGATGGCGAGTGCTCCTACCCCGGTGCCGGCGTCGAAGGCGACATTCCATGCCGTGCTCGCGACGCCTTTCGCGTGCTCCCCTGCGAGCTCGAAGGATCGCACGAGGGTCACGTTCTGCATCGTGCCGAAGGAGGAGCCGACGAGGATCGCGCCCGCGACGAGCACGACAGGCGCGACGGGGCCGGTCACGCCCGCGATGCTCGCGGCGATGGCGGCCAGGCCGAGCACGGCGAGGCCGAGACCGGGCAGGACGAACCGCCGAGCGCCGTACCGGTCGGCGAGGCCACCGGACAGCCAGCGGGCGAGCATCGCCGCGGCGGTGTAGACGAGCAGCGACACGACGGTCAGTGTGGTGCCCGGCACGAACTGCGGAGCGAACGTCGTGATCGCGCCTCCCGCGCAGGTGACCACAACGAGCGCGAGGATCGGCGCCCAGAGTCGCATCAGCGCGTGCCGGTTCGTCTCCGCCTCGCCGTTCGAGCCGGCAGCGGGAGCGGGCGCCGGGACCGCGCCGCGCGTGTGCTGCTCGATCGCCCCGCCCGCCGACAGCGCGAACGGGATCCCCACGAGCGGCAGACCGGCGACGGCGAGCGCGATCGGGAATCCGGCGGTGTCCGCGATCCACGGGGCGGCGGGGGTGAGCACGAGCTGTGCACCGGCGACGGCGAGCCCGTACTCGCCGATCGCCCGTCCGCGGCGTTCGGGCGGGAAGAGCGCGGCGAGCGCCGAAGAGCCGCTCACCGTGATGATCCCGAACCCGATGCCGCGCACCGCGGCGAGCGCGATGATCTGCCACGGCGCGTTCGCGACGATCTCGAGCAGGGCCGGTGCCCCCAGCAGCAGGCACGCGAGCATCAGGCTGACCCGCCATCCGAGCACGGCGCGGGCCCGCTCGACGCCCACCTGGGTCAGGATCGTGGCACCCATGAGCGCGGCGTTGACCAGCCCGGACAGGAACGTCCCACCGCCCACCGCCACCATGTGCATCGGAGCGACCGGCAGCATCACCGCGAACCCGGCGAACGCGAACGTCGTCATGAGCACCAGCGGAGGCATGCCGTGCTCGCGCAGCGGCGGAACACCGCGCACCGGGCGCGCTGCCGCGGCCGCGCCGACGGGGTCCTGAGCGTTCGTCACCGCGACACCCTACCCTGCCCGGGGGATACCGCGGAAAGGATGGTCCGCCCGCGCGACAGTGTCTGGAATCCGAGATGCACAGCGCTCGTCCTGGGTCTTTCGACGCCGCGGCTCAGGAGAACCTGGAATGACCCCGGTCGCCGTCGATCGGTTCTATGCGAAGGAGACGACATGGTCGCCCTAGGACAGCAGCTGCTGAGACGAAAGCCCATCATCCTGCAGCGCAGGCATCATGAGGGGGAAGAGCTCCCCCGCCGGCTGGGCACATTCCAGCTCATGATGTTCGGTGTCGGCGCGACGGTGGGGACGGGCATCTTCTTCGTGCTGAACGAGGCGATCCCGATGGCGGGTCCTGCCGTGATCATCTCGTTCATCCTCGCGGCCGTCACCGCCGGCCTCTCCGCACTGTGCTATTCGGAGCTGGCCGCGGCCATCCCCGTGAGCGGATCGAGCTACTCCTACACGTATCACGCGCTCGGCGAAGGTCTCGCGGTGATCGTCGGCGGCTGCGTCATCCTCGAGTACGGCATCGCCACCTCCGCGGTCGCGGTGGGTTGGAGCGGCTACTTCAACGAGCTGCTGCACAACATCTTCGGCTTCGAGCTTCCGACGGCCCTGTCGATCTCACTCATCCCCGGATCGGACGGTGCGGCCACGGGAGGCTTCATCAACCTGCCCGCCGTGATCCTCGTCCTGCTGTGCATGCTGCTGCTGATCCGCGGGGCATCCGAGTCCGCGACGGTCAACGCGATCATGGTGTGCATCAAGCTCGGCGTGCTGCTGCTGTTCGTGGTCATCGGGTTCACGGCGTTCAACGCCGACCACTTCTCGAACTTCTTCACGCTGGGGGCCGCCGGCGTGAGCACGGCGGCCGGCACGATCTTCTTCTCGTTCATCGGCCTCGACGCCGTCTCGACGGCGAGCGAAGAGGCCAAGAACCCGCAGAAGTCGATCCCGCGCGCGATCATCGGCGCGCTCGTCATCGTCACCACCGTGTACATCCTGGTCGCGCTCGCCGGCCTCGCCGCGAAGCCCGTCGCGTGGTTCTCCACTCCGGGAGCCGGCGAGGCGGGCCTCGCGAAGATCCTCGAGGACGTCACCGGGACCCCGGTCTGGGGAACGATCCTCGCCGCCGGCGCGGTCATCTCGGTGTTCTCCGTGACACTCGTCATCCTGTACGGCCAGACCCGCATCCTCTTCTCGGTCGCCCGCGACGGCCTCATCCCGCACCGATTCCTGCACGTCAACCAGCGGACGATGACGCCGGTGTTCAACACGGTCGTCGTGTCGGTGATCGTCGCCGCCGTCGCGGGTTTCGTGCCGTCGGACTATCTGTGGGACAGCGTCTCGTTCGGCACCCTGGTCGCCTTCGCCATGGTCGCGCTGTCGGTGATCGTCCTTCGACGCCGCCGTCCCGATCTGGAGCGCCCGTTCAAGGTGCCGTTCTATCCGGTCGTGCCGATCCTCACCATCGTCGCGTGCGTCTACGTGCTCTTCAGCCTGAAGCCGGTGACCTGGATCATCTGCGGTGCGTGGCTGGCCCTCGTCTTCATCGGGTACCTGGTCTACGGCCGCAAGCACGCCACGCTCAACAGCTTCATCTCGGAGGAGGAGATCGCCGAGCCCATCCACGAACTGGTCGAGCGATGACCTACCTCGTCGGGTACGGGCCCCGCAACGACGACCGCAGTGCCGTCGAACTCGCCTGCCAGCTCGCGCGTTCCGAGCCCCGCCCCGTCCAGGTCGTGTCGGTCGTGCCGCAGGGCTGGTCCACGCCCGCCGCGAGCGGCACCGACCGCGAGTACGAATCGTGGGCGGCGCACGAAGGCGAGACGGCGGCGGCCCAGGCCCGCGAAGAGCTCGCGCGGCACTCCTCCGTCGACGGCTCCGCCTCCTGGGCGAGCGGACGTTCCGTGCCGCAGGTGCTGATGGACGAGGCCGCCCGACAGGACGCCTGGATGCTGGTGGTCGGTTCCAGCGAGGAGGCGGCGGCCGGCCGCATCCGGCTGAGCTCGAAGACGGACCGTCTGGTGCATTCGGCGTCGATCCCCGTGGCCGTGGCACCGCGCGGCTACCGGAGCTCTGCCGCCGTGACGCGGGTGACCGTCGGGTTCCGGGACGACGACGCCGGCTGGTCGCTGCTCGACCGCGTGGCAGAGCTCTGCCGGCGGATCGACGCGCGCGTGCGCCTGGTGACGTTCGTGGTGGCTCCCGCACGGCGCCCCGTGACGACGCCCGTCAGTCACGTGGAGACGCAGGTGATCGAGCTCTGGAAGGGACGAGCCGGCACGGCGCTGGACCTGGCGCAGGATCATCTCCGCCGGAGGGGCTTCGCCGAGGACCGGATCGAACAGCGTCTGGTCGAAGGCGGCGACTGGGAACGCGCGATCGGTGCCCTCGACTGGACGGACGGCGACGTGCTGGTCGTCGGATCGTCCTCGACGCACCCGGTGGCCCGCGTGTTCCTGGGATCGAGCGCCGCCAGGATCCTGCGCAACGCGCCGGTGCCCACCGTGATCGTGCCGGGCACGGGCGGCGCCTCCTAGACGGCGCTGCCGGACGGATCGGCCGATCACGACACGATTCGCTGACCGTGTGTCCCCGCCCGGCGGCGGCGATAGATTGCCACGGTGAAGACACCGGCTGACTACCTGGAGGCGCCGTCGGACCTCGCGCATCGTGCGATCGAGACGGCTCGGACGTGGCTCGATCCCCGTATCCTCGCGCACAGCGAACGCTCATGGGTGTTCGCCGCCGCGCTCGGCGAACAAGAGGGACTCGACTTCGACCCTGAGATCCTCTGTCTGTCGAGCATGCTCCACGACCTCGGGCTCGCAGAGCCGTTCGACGCGCACCGTGCGCCGTTCGAGCAGGCGAGCGGCGCGGTCGCGACGATCTTCGCCGCGGGCGCGGGAATGCATCCACCCCGAGCTCGCGCCATCGCAGTCGCGATCGAAGCCCACATGCGGGACGAGATCGATCCCGTCAGGACTCCCGAGGGCTATCTCCTCGAAGCCGCCACCGCGCTCGATGTCTGCGGGCGCGACCTGGACCAATGGGACGCGCGGCTCCTGAGAGAGGTCGTCGAACAACTCCCACGCACAGACTTCACGGAGCAGTTCACGCATGCCATCCACCGAGATGCCGCTCGCAAACCCGGGACTGCCGCAGCAGCACTCGACGGCTCCGGCAGAATCCGAACCGGGGAGGAGATCTGGAGCACGTTCCTTCGCCGATCAGCGCCGTGAAAACGGTGCCGTGTTCTGCCTCAAGGCGCGATGACCATTCAGTGCAAGCGATGGTGCGTTGAGGAGGACCACGCCGAACTCACTGCGAATACGACGAAGCCCCGGTGAGATTTGGGTTCTCACCGAGGCTTTCTGTCGGGCTGACAGGATTTGAACCTGCGACCCCTTGACCCCCAGTCAAGTGCGCTACCAAGCTGCGCCACAGCCCGTGGACGACCGCGCCGGAGCGCGGGCAACTCCCCCATCGTAGCCGACTCACAGGGCGTCCGCGAACGCACGACACGGCCGGGCGCGGCGCGGGTTCCGTCGCGCGCTCGAGGCGATGTCGGACCCGGGGCGTAGGGTGCCGGCATGACCACGATCACGACGAGGGCCGCGACGCCCGCCGAGTGGGACGACGTCCAGCGCGCGCTCACCGGGGGCGGCGACGGTGCCTCCTGCCAGTGCGTCTGGCCGATGCTGCGCAGCAAGGACTGGAACGCGACGACGAAGGATCAGCGCGTCGAGATGCTCCGTGACGAGATCACTGCGGGTCCACCGCCGGGCATCGTCGCCTACGTCGACGGCGATCCGGCGGGCTGGATCCGGATCGGGCCACGGCCCGCGCAGGCACGTCTCGTCTACACGCGCGCGATCGCCGCGGCGACGCCGGAGCCGCTCGATGACGACCGCGTCTGGGCGGTGAGCTGCTTCTCCGTGCGGCGCGAGCATCGGGGCAAGGGCCTGAATGCGGCGCTCCTGAAGACCGCGGTGGAGTACGCGAGGGAATCCGGGGCGCGGAGCATCGAGGGCTATCCGATCGACACGGCCGAGGTGCAGGTGTCGACGAACGATCTGTTCCACGGAGCGCTCTCGACATTCGTCTCGGCCGGGTTCTCGGTCGTCGGACATCTGAAGTCCGGGCGCCCCCTGGTGAGCCTGTCCCTCGATGGATAGCCGCGCCGCGACAGCCTTCGCGGGTGCCGGCCCGCCCGGATCCTACGATGGGGTGATGCAGAGCCGCACCCGACTTCGCGCCCTGTGGCCGTTCATCCCGTACATCGTCGTGTCGGTGATCCACGTGATCTCGAACGCGACGCACGGGCCGCTCACGACGCCCACGAAGGCGCTGCTCATGCCCCTGCTGGCCCTGCCGGTGCTGCTGGCGTGGAAGCGCCTCGGGCCGCGCCGTGCGGTGATCCTGCTGCTCGCCGCACTGTTCTTCTCCTGGCTGGGCGACGAGGCCGGCCTGTTCTTCCCGGCGGCGCCCGAGCTGCCGCTCATGCTCGGCTTCTTCGGCGTCGCGCACGTCGCGTACATCGTGCTGTTCCTGCGGCATCTGCGTGTCCAGCGATACCCGCTGTGGACGCTCGGGTACGCGGCCTGGTGGATCCTGATGATGGTCATCCTCGGACCGCACACCGGATCGCTGCTGATCGCCGTGGGGGCATACGGGATCGTCCTCGCCGGCACCGCCGCCACATCGGCCCGGTGCCGTCCGATGATCGCGTGGGGCGGGGCGTTCTTCCTCGCCAGCGACTCGATCCTCGCGTTCCGGCTCTTCGAACCCGCCGCGATGCCCGACTGGACAAGCCCGATGGTCATGGTCACATACACGATCGGGCAGGGGCTCATCGTCGCCGGCGCCCTGATCGCGCTGCGCCGACCGAGGATCTTCCGCCGATGAACGCCGACCCGTGGGCGAGCGGCCCCGTCCGCATCGACAGCTGGCTCTGGGCGGTCCGGGTGTTCAAGACGCGCTCCGCGGCGACGACCGCCTGCCGCGCCGGGCACGTGCGCCTGAACGGCGAGCGGGTGAAGGCCGCGCAGACCGTGAAGATCGGCGACGAGCTGCGGATCCGGATCAGTGGTTTCGACCGGATCCTGATCGTCCGCCAGACGCTCGTGAAGCGGGTCGGCGCACCGCTCGCGGCGGTCGCCGCGGAGGACCGCACTCCGGCGAGGGATCCGATGGCCGCCGCGGGTCTCCGCGACCGGGGCGCGGGACGGCCGACGAAACGCGAACGCCGGGACATCGACCGACTGAGGGGTCGGGAGCGGGACTGAACGGAATTCGGTTGGGGAGTCGTCCACACCCCTTCCCAGATTCGTATTTATGTTCTAAACTGGAGTCATGTCGAACCTCACTCCTCCTCCGCTCGCGAACCGCGATGCGCTGCTGGACGAGTGGGTGCAGACCAGGGCGGAGATCGCCCGACTGGAGGGGCGCGCGGCGGATCTGCTCGGGCGTCGGTCGGCGCTGTTCGATGACGACGTGCGCGAGCACCCCCATCATCGCGACGTGGTCCGCCGGTCGATGATCGCCGAATACGCGGCGGCCGGGCACCTCGCGAAGGGCACCGTGGAGCTGGCCTTCGCCGATGCCGAGGCGATGGCCGAGCGCTTCCCCGAACTCCACGCGGCGCTGCGCGAGGGCCGGGTCTCCTCGGCGCATGTCCGTGAGGTCGTGAACGCGTCCGCGCCGGTCCGGCATGCCGTCGTCAACCGACGGCTCGGCGAGGAGGCATTCGCCCTGTACGAGGCCGCGGTGCTCACCGTCGCGGAGCAGGACTCGCCCTCGCGCACCCGCGTGCACGCACGGCAGGTCGCCGCGGCGCTGGCCCAGGAGTCCCTTCGCGAACGCCATGAGCGTGCGGCGGAGGAACGCTGCGTCACGATCCGTCCGCTCGAAGACGGGCTGGCCCTGCTCACCGCGGTGCTGCCGGAGGTCTACGCCGTCGCGATCCACGACCGGCTCACGCGGCTCGCGCGCAGCGTGATGGCCGCTCCGGCCCATGGTGAGGCGACCGCTGACCTCGACCACCCCCAGCTCGAGGGCCCCGATTTCGTGCCTGAGCCTCTCGGCCCGGTCGACGATGAACTCGGCTGGTTCGCCAAGGACGATCTCTCCCTGCTCGGCATCCGCATTCCCGACGATGCGAGCGCGTTCATGACGGATCCTGCGGATCCCGATCTCGCCCGCGGGGCGAGCGGATCCCCTGCCGAAGCCGATCCGCGGACGATGGATCAGGTCCGCGCCGACGTCCTCGCCGACCTGCTCCTCGCCGCGGCACCCAGCAGCTGCCTCGGCGAGGGTCTCGACCGGATCACCGCTCACGTGCAGGTCACGGTCGCCGCGACGACGCTGCTCGGTGCGGACGATCGCCTGGCCGAGCTCGACGGACACGGTCCGCTGCACCCCGACCTCGCTCGCGAACTCGCGGGGCGCGCCAGCGGATGGAGCCGGCTCTTCCTCGATCCGACCGGGATGGTCACCGAGACCGACGGCTACACCCCGACCGCGTCGATGCGCCGGTACCTCCGCGCACGGGATCAGCGATGCCGGTTCCCCGGATGCGGTGTCCCGCCGTCCCGCTGCGACGTCGACCACAACCTCGAGCACTCCCGCGGCGGGCCGACGGACATCGGCAATCTCAGTCACTTCTGCCGAGCCCACCACGCACTGAAGCACCCGGACATCGATGACGCCTACCGTTGGACCGCTCTCACCAGACCAGGCGGGATCGTGGACTGGATCAGCCCACTCGGGCGGAGTCACCTCGACCGCGCTCCGCGCCGGGTCATGTTCGTCTGACGGGGCGCAGGCATAGCGCGGCCCGGCGAGAGCGCACGCGACGCACCGCACGTGCCGACGGCGTCGCCCTCACCCCTGGCCGAGCTGGTCCAGCATCCAGTGCACCGGCCGCGTCTCGACCTCGCCGGTCGGCGAAAGAGCCGCGATCCGGGCGCTCAGACCGCGGTCGCTCGTCACGACGAGAACCCGATCCCCCGCGGCCGCGCGCTCCTCGGCCACGCGCACGATCTCGTCGTCTCCGGCACCCGGCGCCCGGCGGATCCCCACGGCCGTCTCCGGCACGTCATCGATGCCCCGGGCCTCGCCCTCCACGACCAGCACCACACACGGGTGCCAACGGGTCGCGCCCAGACCCAGCTTCGACGCCGGTGTGCCGGCGTGCGCCCAGGCCTCCAGGCGGTCGCGCAGTCTCGCCGCGGCTCCTGCGCGATCTTTCCACCAGCCGTCGGGGACCGATCCCACCACGTTCGCCGCATCCACGACGACCACGGGTCGCACGCCGAGCAGCGCGTGCAGCATCGGCCACGCCTCCGCGAAGCCCGGGTGCAGAGGCCGCGACGCCACCTCGTCCGCCGGGACCCACTCCAGGGCCAGGCTCTCCGGGTCGCTGATCACCGGCTCGAACGGAACGACGACGTCCGCGACGACGGTCGTGTAACTCCAGATCTCCAGGTCCAGCACGCTCTCGAACCGGGCGCGCACGGATCCGTGCGGAACCCCCGCCTCCTCCTGCGCCTCCCGGATCGCGCCATCCCGCGGGGACTCGCCGTCGTGCAGCGCACCGCCCGGCAGCGCCCAGGTGCCGCCGAAGTGGCTCCATCCCACGCGATGCTGCAGCAGCACACCCCGGTCCGCATCGTGCACGAGCAGCCCCGCAGCGCCGTAACGGCCCCAGTAGCGCTCACCCGTCCCCGCGACCACCCAGACGTCGCCACTGTTGCGCGGGCCGGTGAGGGGCGGCGGCTCGCCGGACGGAGGGGGAACGATCGTCACCCCTCCACCTTTCCACAGCCCACCCGGCCGGGCGCGCACGACGTCGCGATCCGTCGCGCGCGAACGCGACGCGCGCACGCACCGGCCGACCCGGACTCAGCGCACGCCCGCGGCAGCCCCGGCGCGGAGCCGCGCCGCGGCGAGCTCCTCTGCGGCGGCGAGCGGGGTGATCCCGCGCTCCTCGGCGTCGTGCAGGATCCGGCGGACCGTGTCGCCGATCCCGGCCACCCGGGCCATGATCTCCTCGGTCGTGCCGATCCGCTTGGCCTCCAGGTCGAGGTAGATGACGCCGCCGGCGTTCACCACGAAGTCCGGCGCGTACAGGATCCCGCGGCCGGCGAGCCGCTCGGCGCCGGAGTGATCCGCCAGAGGGTTGTTCGCCGGGCCGCACACGGCCTTCACGTCGAGCGCGTCGATGACCTCGTCGGTGAGCAGGCCGCCGATCCCGGCCGGAACGAACACGTCCGCGGGAACGAGGTGCTCCGCCCCCGGCTCGGCCCAGGTCGCGCCGAGCCCGGCGGCGAACGCCTGCCGCGCCGGGTTGATGTCGGTGACCGTGAGCACCGCGCCGTCGTCGGCGAGGCGCTGCGCGAGACGACCGCCGACCTGGCCGAGACCCGAGATCGTCACGCGGCGCCCTGCGGTGTCGGCGGATCCGGTCGTGCGCTCCAGGACGGCCTTGAGCGACTCGTACACGCCCAGGCTGGTCGGGCCTGCGGGTTCGCCCGAGCCGCCCACCGCCGACGGCAGGCCGACGACGTGCGCGGTGCGCTCGCTCACGGTGAGCATGTCGTCGGTCGTCGAGCCCACGTCCTCCGCCGTGCGGTAGGCGCCGCCGAGCAGCTCGACCGCGTCGCCGAGGTCGAGGAACGCGGCGCGGCGGCGATCCGCGTCGAGCGTCTCGCCCGGCGCGAGCCGGATCACCGACTTGCCGCCACCGGCATCCAGGCCCGCGGCCGCGTTCTTCAGCGTCATCGCGGCCGACAGCCGCAGCGCGTCGCCGAGCGCGTCGCTCCAGTGCGGATACGTCCACAGCCGGGCGCCGCCGAGCGCGGATCCGAGCACCGAGGAGTGCAGCGCGACGGCGATGAAGAGCCCGCTGCGCCGGCCGGTGATCACCTCCACGCGTTCGTGCGTGAAATCGGGCAGGGGCAGGGTGTGCGTCATCGCAGTCTCTTCCGGAAGGCCTTGTGGGCGGAATCGGCGGATGCCACGGCGTTGCGGCATCCGCCTCCATTCTGCCCCGGCCGGCCCGGAAGAGCGCGGATCCAGGCGAAGACCGGATCAGCGCTGGCGGCGCTCCCTGACGCGCATGTTGATCACGATCGGCGTGCCCTCGAACTCGTACAGCTCGCGGAGGCGCCGCTGGATGAACCGGCGGTAGCCCGGGTCCAGGAAACCGGTCGTGAACAGCACGAATGTCGGCGGACGGGTCGCCGCCTGGGTGCCGAACAGGATGCGCGGCTGCTTGCCTCCGCGCAGCGGGTGCGGGTGTGCCGCGACGAGCTCGGTGAGGAACGCGTTGAACTTGCCGGTCGGGATGCGGCGGTCCCAGTTGGCCAGCGCGGTCTCGAGCGCCGGGACGAGCTTGTCCAGGTGGCGGCCGGTCTTCGCGGAGATGTTCACGCGCGGCGCCCAGGCGACGTGCGCCAGGTCCTGCTCGATCTCGCGCTCGAGGTAGCGGCGACGGTCCTGGTTCTCCATGTCGTCGTCGAACAGGCGGTCCCACTTGTTGAACGCGAGCACGAGCGCGCGGCCGGACTCGAGCACCATGTCGATGATGTTCAGGTCCTGCACGCTGATCGACTGGCTCACGTCGAGCACGACGACCGCGACCTCGGCCTTCTCCAGCGCGGCCGAGGTGCGCAGCGAGGCGTAGAAGTCCGCGCCCTGCTGCAGGTGCACGCGGCGGCGGATGCCGGCGGTGTCGACGAGGCGCCACATCTTGCCGCCGAGCTCCACGATCTCGTCCACCGGGTCGCGGGTGGTGCCGGCGAGGTCGTTGACGACGACCCGCTCCTCCCCCGCGGCCTTGTTCAGCAGCGACGACTTGCCGACGTTCGGCCGGCCCAGGATCGCGACGCGGCGCGGCCCGCCGATCTCGGCCTTCGCGACCGCCGACACGTCGGGCAGCTTCTCCATGATCGCGTCGAGCAGGTCGGCCACGCCGCGGCCGTGGATCGCCGACACCGGGTAGGGCTCGCCGAGGCCGAGGTTCCAGAGCGCTGCGGCCTCCGGCTCCTGCCGGGCGTCGTCGATCTTGTTCGCGACGAGGAAGACGGGCTTGCCGCTCTTGCGCAGCAGCTTGACGACGTACTCGTCGGTCGAGGTGGCGCCGACCATCGCGTCGACGACGAACAGCACGACGTCGGACAGGTCGATCGCGACCTCGGCCTGCGCCGCGACCGAGCGGTCGATGCCCTTGGCGTCGGGCTCCCAGCCGCCGGTGTCGACGAGCGTGAACTTCCGGTCCAGCCACTCGGCCTTGTAGGTCACCCGGTCGCGGGTGACGCCGGGGGTGTCCTCGACGACCGCCTCGCGGCGGCCCAGGATCCGGTTCACGAGCGCGGACTTGCCGACGTTCGGCCGGCCCACGATCGCCACCACCGGCAGCGCCGGCAGGAACTCGATGCCGTCCTCGCCGGAGACGAGGCCGGCGAGGAGCTCGGCGTCGTCCTCGTCGAGGTCGTAGTCCTCGAGGCCCGCACGCAGGGTCGCGGCGCGCGATTCGACGAGCTCCTCGTCCATCGCGTCCAGCTTCTCGGCGAGGCGGTCTTCGCCGCCCTCGTATTCGTCGTCAGCCATTGTGGGTTCCTTGCTGCTGGGGCGATGCCAGGCGCCGGATCACGGCGAGCACGGCATCGATGGTCTGGTCGAAGTCCAGGTCGGAGGAGTCGACGACCTCCACACCCGGGGCCGCGGTGAGGAAGTCCACCACCGCACTGTCCGTCGCGTCGCGCCTGTGCAGCGCGGCCGCCACGGCGGAGGCATCGTGCCCGGCGAGCTCGCCCGCCCTGCGGGCCGCGCGCACCTCGGGCGCCGCCGTGAGCAGGATCCGCACCGGTGCGTCGGGCGCGACGACGGTCGTGATGTCGCGGCCCTCCACGACGACGGCGGGATAGGCCGACTCGGCCACGATCCGCCGGAACGCGTCGTTCACCTGCACCCGCACCGCGGGCACGCGGGCCACGCCGCTGACCGCGCCGGAGACGCGGGGTTCGCGGATCGCGGCGGTCACGTCGACGTCGCCGACGAGCACGAGCCGGTCGTCCGGGTCGAGCCCCTGGCCGAACGGGAAGTCGGCGGCGGCCGCGAGCACGGCGTCCTCGTCGGCGGTGTCGGCGCCGCGCTCGAGCACGTGCCAGGCGAGGGCGCGGTAGGCGGCGCCGGTGTCGAGGTAGCCGTAGCCGAGCCGGCGCGCGACGGCCTTGGAGACGCTGGACTTGCCGGATCCGGCGGGGCCGTCGATCGCGACGATGAAGGGCGCGGCGTCGGTCGAAGGGTCAGTCATCGGGCATGCTCGCAATCCGCCAACCTCTGGCCTCGAGGCCCTCGACGGCGCCGCGCACGGCGGCCGGGACGACGCTGATCTCGGCGAGGCCGAACTGCGCCCCGGGCGAGTGCTCCAGGCGCAGGTCCTCGACGTTGACGTCGAGCTCGCCGAGGTCGCCGAACAGTCGCCCGAGCTGGCCCGATGTGTCGTCGACCATGACCACGAACTGGTCGAAGCGGCGATTCTGCCCGTGCTTGCCGGGGAGGCGCTCGACGCCCTCGTTGCCATGCCGGATCGCCTCGGCGACCGTGCGGCGGGAGCCGGCGCGGTCGGGCTCGCGGAGCGCGTCGGCGACCTCGGCGAGGTCCGCGGCGAGCGCGTCGAGCACGGAGACGACGGGCGCCGAGTTGGCGCCGAGGATCTGCACCCACAGCTCGGGCGCGGAGGCCGCGATCCGGGTGGTGTCGCGCACGCCCTGGCCGGCGAGGCGCAGGGATCCGTCGTCCGCATCGGCGAGCCGGGCGGCGAGCAGGCTCGCGACCACCTGCGGCACGTGCGAGGTGAGGGCGACCGCGCGGTCGTGCTCCTCCGGGGTCATCTCGAGCGGCATCGCCTCGAGGTCCAGGGCGAGGTCCTCGACGAGGGCGAGGTCCGCGGGGCGGGTCTCCTCGTCGCGGCAGACCACCCAGGGGCGGCCGATGAAGATGTCCGCCCGGGCGGAGATCGCGCCGCCCCGCTCGCGTCCGGCGAGGGGGTGGGATCCGATGTAGCGGGTGAGGTCGACGCCGCGCTCGCGCAGGGCGCGCAGCGGCTCGAGCTTGACGCTCGCGACGTCGGTCACGACAGCGCCCGGGAAGCGGTCGAGCTCGGCCTCGATGACGGCGGCGGTGACGTCCGGTGGCACCGCTACCACGACGAGCGCGGGCGCGTCGTCGTCGCGTGCGGCCCGGCCGGCGCCGTAGTCGACCGCCAGGCGCAGCTGCGCCGGGGACGTGTCGGCGAGGGCGACGTCGACGCCCTTCGCGGTCAGCGCGTGGCCGATACTGGCGCCGAGAAGCCCCGCGCCGACGATCCGGATCGTCCCGGACAGCCGCGCGGCACGCTCGATCGGCGTCCTGCTCGTGTCACTCACTCGTTCTCCTGCGCGTCTGGATGGCCGGCTCGATCGGTCGCGCCGTCAGCAGCCGAATCCTGGCGCGACAGGGTCAGAAGCGCGCCGAGTTCGATTTTAGTCAGTTCGCGGCTCTTCCCCGCCGGGAGGGTTCCCAGGTGCAGCGGGCCGAACTGCCGGCGTACGAGCTCGGTGACCGGGTGCCCGACCGCGGCCAGCATCCGGCGCACGATCCGGTTGCGTCCGGAGTGCAGGGTGAGCTCGACGAGGCTGGACCCGCGGGACGAGTCCAGCAGCCGCGCCTTGTCGGCGGCGATCGGCCCGTCCTCGAGCTCGACGCCCTTGGTGAGCTTCGCGATCGTCTGCGCCGTGACCGTGCCCTCGACCTTGGCGATGTACACCTTGGTCACGCCGAACGACGGGTGCGCGAGCACGTGCGCGAGGTCGCCGTCGTTGGTGAGGATGAGCAGCCCGCTCGTCTCCGCGTCCAGGCGCCCGACGTTGTAGAGCCGCTCCTCGTAGTCCTTCGTGAACCGGCGCAGGTCGGGCCGGCCCTTCTCGTCCTTCATCGAACTGACGACCCCGGTGGGCTTGTTCAGCATGACGTAGCGCTTGCCGGTGTCGAGCTGCACCGCGGTGCCGTCGACGTCGACGAGGTCGGTCTCGGGGTCGATCCGGGTGCCGAGCTCGGTGACGACGGATCCGTTCACGCGGATCCGTCCCTCCACGATGTACTGCTCGATCACGCGCCGGGAGGCGACGCCCGCGTTCGCGAGCACCTTCTGCAGGCGCACGCCCTCGGGCTCGGATGCGGGCTCGGTCCCTGAGCCTGTCGAAGGGGCGGGTGTCATCGGGCGGTCCTCTCGTCGAAGCCGTCGGCGCCGTCATCGAGCAGCGGGGAGATCGGCGGCAGCTCGTCGAGCGAGTTGATGCCGAGGTTCTGCAGCAGCGCGTCGGTCGTGCCGTAGTTGATCGCGCCGGTCTCGGAGTCCTGGAAGAGCTCGGTGATGAGCCCGCGGCCGAGAAGCGTCCGCACGACGGAGTCGACGTTCACGGCGCGGATCGAGGCGACCTGGCTGCGGGTGACCGGTTGCTTGTAGGCGATCACGGCGAGCGTCTCGAGCGCGGCCTGCGACAGCCGGGCCGGGGCCTGGCCGCCGACGAACTCGGCGACGAGGTCGTCGTACTCGTCGCGGACGTACAGCCGCCAGCCGCCGCCGACCTCGCGCAGCTCGAAGCCCCGCCGCGGCCCGCGGCCCCGTCCGTCGTACTCCTCGACGAGCGACTCGATCGCCTGGCGCACGGCGGGCACGGGGGCGCCGACCGCTGCCGCGAGGGAGACCAGACTGTGCGGCTCGTCGATGATGAGCAGGATCGCCTCGAGCTGCTCGGTGAGCGGCTGTTCCGTGGTCGTGGTGTCATCGGTCATAGTCGGCTCCCAACGTCGCCAGCATCTCGTCGGACCAGTGCTCGGCGGACCAGCGCAGGGTGAGCTCCCCGAGCGGCTCGAGCTGCTCGAAGGACAGCGCGGCATGCCGGTACAGCTCGAGCACGGAGAGGAAGCGCGCCACCACGATCCCGGGCTCGACAGCCCCCGCCACGATCTCACGGAACGTCACGGATTCCGCGCTGCGCAGCAGCGACACCACGATCGCGGCCTGCTCGCGGATGCTGACGAGCGGCGCGTGCAGGTGGTCGAGCCCGACGGTCGGGATCTCCTTCGGCGCGAAGGCCATGAGCGCGAGGGTGGCGAAGTCGCCTGCGCTGAGCGTCCAGACCAGCTCGGGCGTGCGGCTGCGGTGCTTCTCGTCGAGGCGGGCGGCGCGCGCGTGGCGCCGGTCCTCGTACTGCAGAGAGCGCGCGAACCAGGCGGAGACCTCCTTGAACGCGCGGTACTGCAGCAGCCGCGCGAACAGCAGATCCCGTGCCTCCAGCAGCGCCACGGACTCGGCGTCGACGAGCTCGCCCTGCGGCAGCAGCCCCGCGACCTTCATGTCGAGCAGCGTCGCCGCGACGACGAGGAACTCGCTCGTCTCGTCGAGGTCCTCGTCCGGGCCGAGCTCGCGGAGGTACGTGATGAACTCGTCGGTGACCTTGCTCAGCGACACCTCGGTGATGTCCATCTCGTGCTTCGAGATGAGGTTCAGAAGGAGGTCGAACGGTCCGTCGAAGTTCGACAGGGAGACCCGGAACCCGGATTCGGGCCCCTCGACCGGCTCGGTGAGGTCCTCAGGCGACGGCGCCACGGGCGACCAGCTCCCGCGCCAGTCGCAGATACGCCTGTGCGGCGGGGTGCTCCGGCGCGAACTCGGTGATCGGCACGCCCGACACGGAGGCGTCGGGGAACTTCACGGTGCGGCCGATCACAGTCTCCAGGACGTCGTCGCCGAACGCCTCGACCACACGCTCGAGCACCTCGCGGGAGTGCAGGGTGCGGGCGTCGTACATCGTGGCGAGCAGGCCGTCGAGGGTGATCGACGGGTTCAGGCGATCACGCACCTTGTCGATGGTCTCGATGAGCAGCGCGACGCCGCGCAGCGCGAAGAACTCGCACTCGAGCGGGATCAGCACGCCGTGCGCGGCGGTGAGGGCGTTCACCGTGAGCAGCCCCAGGGACGGCTGGCAGTCGATGAGGATGACGTCGTACTCCCCCGCCACCTGGCGCAGCACGCGGGAGAGGATCGTCTCGCGGGCGACCTCGTTGACGAGGTGGACCTCGGCCGCGGACAGGTCGATGTTCGCGGGGATGAGGTCCAGGCCGTCGACGTGCGTGTGCACGATCGCGTCATGCGCGTCGCGCCTGGTGTCCAGGAGCAGGTCGTAGACCGTGGGGATGTCGTGGGTCGGGATCCCGAGGCCCGCCGACAGCGCGCCCTGCGGGTCGAAGTCGACGGCGAGGACCTTGCGCCCGTACTCCGCGAAGGCGGCGGCCAGGTTGATCGAGGTGGTCGTCTTGCCGACGCCGCCCTTCTGGTTGCACAGCGCGATGATGCGCGCGGGGCCGTGCGCCTTCAGCGGTGCGGGGATGGCGAAGCCCTGATAGGGACGCCCGGTCGGTCCGATCGGTGTGTCGTCCTTCGTCTTCTTCGCCACCAGTTCTCCTGCTTCGTCGTGCTCGCTCGATCATAGCCGCCGGGGCGCGGCCGGACCGGGCCCCCACGCCGCGGGAGCCGGATCGGAGGGATCGTTCGGGAGCGATCGTTCAGCGGGCCCGCATCCGCTCCCTCGCCGCCGCGACCAGCCCGTCGAAGAGCGCCGGGTCGTCGTCCGTCTCGGGGTGCCACTGCACGCCCACCGCGAAGCGCTCGCCGTCCTGCTCCATCGCCTGCAGCACGCCGTCCCCGTCGTGCGCGACCGCACGGTAGCCGGGGTGCTCCGCCACCGCCTGATGGTGGTGCACCGGAACCGCGAGCGCGGGCGCGACGAGTCCGGCGACCCGGCCGCCGGCGTCCACCCGCACCTCGACGGAGCCGTACGAGGTCGGCCCGCCGCCGTGCCGGTCGTGGCCGACCACGTCGGGGAGGTGCTGCACGAGGGATCCGCCGGCAGCCACCGCCATGAGCTGCATGCCCCGGCAGACGCCGAGCAGCGGCAGCCGGATCCGTTCCGCCTCGGCCAGGAGGGCGAGCTCCCACGCGTCGCGGTCGTCGTACCAGCGCACCACGCTCGGGTCCGGATCCTGCCCGTAGCGGGCGGGGTTCACGTCGGCCCCGCCCGCGATGAGGATCCCGTCCAGCCGGGCGAGCACGGCCGCCGCCGCCCCGGCCGACGCGATCGGCGGCAGCAGCACCGGGACGCCGCCGGCCCGCTCGATCGAGCGCGCGTAGTCGCTCGGCAGCAGGTCGGCCTCGACCTGCCGCCAGGTGCCCCAGTCGGCGGCCTGGCGGTAGGTCGTGATCCCGATGACGGGAGCGTCAGTCAAAGTCGCTCTCCAGCGGCGTCACGTACGCGTTCGACAGGCCGCCGTCGACGAGGAAGTCCATCGCGGTGATGAAGCTGGACTCGTCGCTGCCGAGGAAGGCGACCGCGTTCGCGATCTCCTCGGGCTCGGCGAAGCGGCCCATCGGCACGTGCACGAGACGGCGGGCGGCGCGCTCCGGGTCCTTCGCGAACAGCTCCTGCAGCAGCGGGGTGTTCACCGGTCCCGGGCAGAGCGCGTTGACGCGGATCCCCTTGCGCGCGAACTGCACGCCGAGCTCGCGGGTCATCGCGAGCACGCCGCCCTTCGACGCCGTGTAGGAGATCTGCGAGGTCGCGGCGCCCATGATCGCGACGAACGAGGCCGTGTTGATGATGGATCCGCTGCCCTGCTCGAGCATGTACGGCAGCACGGCCTTGCAGCAGTGGTAGACGCTGGTGAGGTTGACGTCCTGCACGAGGTTCCACGCGTCGATCCCGGTCTTCAGGATCGAGTCGTCCGAGGCGGGCGAGATGCCGGCGTTGTTGAAGGCGATGTCGATCCGGCCGTACGCGTCCTTGGCGACCGCGAAGAGGTTCTCCACCTCGGTCCGATCGGTGACGTTCACCTTCACGAACACGCCGCCGAGCTCCTCGGCGATCCGCGGGCCGTTGGCCTCGTCGAGGTCGCCGATGACGACCCTCGCCCCCTCGGCGACGAACTTCTTCGCCGTCGCCAGTCCGATGCCGCTGCAGCCGCCGGTGATGACACCGACCTTGCCTTCGAGCTTTCCCATTCCTGTGTCGCCTTTCGCTGGAGGTTCAGAGAGTCAGTAGGTGGTCGAGATGAAGACGTTCTTCACCTCGGAGAAGGAGTCCGGCGCGTCCGGTCCGAGCTCGCGACCGAGCCCGGACTGCTTGAACCCGCCGAACGGGGTCCAGTAGCGCACCGAGGAGTGCGAGTTGATCGACAGGTTGCCGCTCTCCACGCCGCGGGCGACGCGCAGGGCGCGGCCGACGTCACGGCTGAAGATCGAACCCGACAGCCCGTACTCGGTGTCGTTGGCCTTCGCGATCGCGTCGGCCTCGTCGCGGAACGGCATGACCGCGAGCACCGGGCCGAACAGCTCCTGCGACCACACCGGATCGGCGGCACTGCGCGGCAGGACGACCGCCGGGGCGAGCCAGTACCCGCCGTCGTGCTCGGCGCCCGTCTCGCTCCGCCCGCGGAAGGCGATGTCCGCGCCGTCCAGGTGCGCCGCGACCGCATCGCGCTGCTTCGCCGAGACCATCGGGCCCATCTCCGCGTCCGAGGCCATCGGATCCTTCACCCGGAACGCCTCGACCGCCGGCTGCAGCAGCTCCAGGAACCGCTCGTACACGCTGTCCTGCACCAGGATCCGCGAGCGTGCGCAGCAGTCCTGGCCGGCGTTGTCGAGGCCGCCGCCGGGCGCCGCCGCGGCCGCCGCCTCGAGGTCGGCGTCGTCGAAGACGATGTTCGCGTTCTTGCCGCCGAGCTCGAGCGTGACCCGCTTGACCTGGTCGGCACAGCCGCGCATGATCCCCTTGCCCACCTCGGTGGATCCCGTGAAGCACACCTTGCGCACCAGCGGGTTCGTCACGAAGCGGTCGCCGACCACGCCACCCTTGCCCGTGATGACCGTGAACACGCCCTCCGGCAGGCCGGCCTCGAGGGCGAGCTCCCCCAGGCGCATCGCCGTGAGCGGGGTCAGCTCGGCCGGTTTCAGGACGACCGTGTTGCCCGCGGCGAGCGCGGGCGCGAAGCCCCAGCCCGCGATCGGCATCGGGAAGTTCCACGGCACGATGATCCCGACCACGCCCAGCGGCTCGTGGAAGGTGACGTCGATGCCGCCGGGCACCGGGATCTGCCTGCCGAAGTGCCGCTCGGGGCTCGCGCTGTAGTAGTTCAGCACGTCGCGGACGTTGCCGGCCTCCCAGCGGGCGTTGCCGATCGTGTGCCCTGCGTTGGCGACCTCGAGGGCGGCGAGCTCGTCGATGTGCGCCTCGACGACGCTCGCGAAGGAGCGCAGCAGCCGGGCGCGCTCCCCCGGCGCGATCGCCCGCCAGGACGGGTAGGCGCGGTGCGCCCGCTCGATCGCGACGTCGGTCTCGGCGAGGTCCGCGAGGCCGACGTCGGCGACGGGCCGCCCGGTCGCGGGGTTGAGGACGGTGAAGGCGCCGGCCGCGCCGTAGCGGGAAGAAGGGATCCTCATACTCACAGCCTCTCGAATCCGCGACGCAGCTCCCAGTCGGTGACCGCGGCGTCGAACGCCTGGATCTCGACGTCGGCGTAGTTGACGTAGTGGCGCACAACGTCCTCGCCGAACACCTCGTGCGCGATCGCGGACTGCGCGAGCGCCTCCCGTGCCTCGTGCATGGTCGTCGGCACGACCGGCGCTCCCGACTCGTAGGCGTTGCCCTTCGTCTCCGGTTCGAGCGGCAGTTCGTGCTCGATGCCGTACAGGCCGCCGGCGAGCATCGCGGCGAGCCCGAGGTACGGGTTCATGTCGCCCCCGGGCAGGCGGTTCTCCATGCGGGCGCCCGCCCGCCGGCCGACCAGGCGCACCGCGGTGGTGCGGTTGTCCGCGCCCCACGCGACCGAGGTGGGTGCGAAGGATCCCTTCACGAACCGCTTGTACGAGTTGATGTTCGGCGCGTAGAACAGCGTGAAGTCGCGCATGGTCGCGAGCACGCCGGCGATGAAATGGTCGTAGAGGGCGGAACGCGTGCCGCGCTCGGCATCCCAGAAGACCAGCGAGTCATCCAGCCCGCGCAGCGACATGTGCACGTGGCAGGAGTTGCCCTCGCGCTGGTTCGGCTTCGCCATGAACGTGATCGACTGACCGTGCTGGCGGGCGATGTCCTTCGCCGCCGTCTTGTAGTACGCGTGGTTGTCGGCCGTGGCGATGACGTCGTCGTAGAGGAACGCGATCTCGTGCTGGCCGAAGTTGCACTCGCCCTTGGCCGACTCGACCGTGAGCCCCGAGCCGTACATCGTGTTGCGGATGTCGCGCAGCAGCGGCTCGACGAGCGTGGATCCGAGGATCGAGTAGTCGATGTTGTACCGGTTCGCCGGCTCGAGATCGCGGTAGCCGGAGTCCCAGGCCTTGTCGTACGGCGTGTTGAAGATCACGAATTCGAGCTCGGTGCCGGCGACGGCCTTCCAGCCCTGCAGCGCGGCGCGCTCGGTCTGCGCGCGCAGCATCCCGCGCGGCGAGACGCGCACCGGCTGCCCGTTCGTCCCGGCGAGGTCGCACTGGATCATGGCGCTGCCGGGCCGGTGCGGGAGGAGCCGGATCGTGGCGAGGTCGAGCACGAACTCCATGTCGCCGTATCCGTCCGCCCAGCTGGCGTGCGCGTAGCCGTCGACGGTGTTCATCTCGACGTCGACGGCGAGCAGGTAGTTGCACCCCTCGGTGCCGTGCCCGAGCACCGAGTCGAGGAAGAACCGCGCGTGCAGGAGCTTGCCCTGCAGGCGCCCCTGCATGTCGGTGAACGCGAGGATCACGGTGTCGATGGAGCCGTCCAGGATCCGTCCGCGCAGCTGCTCGACGCTGAGCATGCGGTCGTTGCGGACGGGGACGTCGAAGGTCGATGCGGTCATGCGGGAAACGCTCATTTCAACGGTGTCTGTCATTTCAGGAGTCCCTTGAGGAGTGCGGCGGTGGCGTCGCAGTGCACGGTCATGATGTCGCGGGCCCGGTCGGCGGAGCCTTCCAGGATCGCCGCGACGATCTCGCGGTGCTCGGTCTCGGAGTGTTCGATGTTGGTCTTCAGGAACGGGATCTCGGCGAGGAGCTGATGGATCCGCACCTGCACCGCGCTGCAGGACCGGGCGAGCTCGTCCGATCCGCAGACGGTGGCGATGGCGAGGTGCAGGCGGGCGTCCGCCTGGCGGTAGTCGGCCGGGGTCTCTGCGGCGGCGAGATCGGCGAGACTGTCGGTGAGGAGCCTGCGCTGCGCCTCGTCCAGCGGGGTGAGCGCCGCCCGGTAGGCGGCCCCCGGCTCGATGACGGAGCGGAACACGATCACGTCGTCGATCTCGGCCCGCCGCGGCGGCTGGTCCCCGCCCGGTGCGGCCGGCCAGTGGTCCGCCGCGGGGAGGACGACCGTGCCCCCTCCGCGCCCCCGGGTCGTGGCGACGAGCCCGGCGGCGCGGAGGGCGCTGATGGCTTCCCGGAGGGTGGCGCGGGAGACGGTGAGCTTCTCGGCGAGTTCACGCTCGCCGGGGAGCTTCGTCCCCACCCGGAAGATCCCGAGCCGGATGGCCGATCCCAGCTGCTCCACGCAGCTCTCGAAGGCCATGTGCCCGCGGACCGGGTGCAGCGCCGCGTCCACCAGAGGGGAATCCATCGTGTCGGTCATGCGGTGGTCATTCCTCCAGGAGCTTCTCGGGCGCCATGGTGAGGTGCTCGGCTTCCGCGCTCGAGGCCATGAAATCCCGCTTGCCATAGGCGTACCACAGCACGATCGACAGGACCGCGACCACGGCGACGGCGATCGGCGCGTAGTTGAACGTGTCGATCGTGATCGGGGTCACCGGCGGCAGCACGAACAGGATGATGATCAGGATCACCCAGGCCACCGCGATCCAGCCGACCACCGTGCTCCACCGGCCGAGGTTCCACGGGCCGGGGACGAAGCTCTTGTCCAGCCGGCGCAGGAACACCGGGGTCACGTAGGCGATGTACAGGCCGATCACCGCGACCGAGGTGACGGCGAGGTAGGCGGTCGTGTTGAACAGCGCCGGCGTGGTCAGGACGATCGAGAGCACCACGCAGAGCCAGATCGAGTTCGTCGGCGTGCCGGTGCGCTTGTTCACCTTGGCCCAGAGACGGGATCCGGGGATCGCGTTGTCGCGGGAGAACGCGTAGCTCATCCGGGAGTTCGCGGTCACCGACGCCATGCCGCAGAAGAACTGCGCGCCGCACACGATGAACAGCAGGAACTTCGCCATCACGGGGTTGTTCAGCGCGTCCAGGAAGATCTGCGCGGGCGGCAGGCCGGTCGCCGAGGTCAGGAGCCCCGCGATGCCCTTGTCGCTGCCGTCCTGGATGGCCGCGGTGATCGAGAACAGCAGGATCCATCCGCCGATGATCGAGATCACGACGCTCATCACGATGCCCTTCGGGGCGGCGATCGAGGCGTTCTTCGTCTCCTCGGCGACGTGCGCGGACGCGTCGTAGCCGGTGTACGTGTACTGGGCCATCAGCAGGCCCATGAGGAAGACGTAGGGGCCGAACGACCAGCCGGTGCCGTTGTACCAGTGCGTGAAGGTCCAGCCGACCTCCTGGTGGTGGGTCGGCATGATCCACAACGCGCCGACGATGACCAGCACGCCGATGATGTGCCACCACGCCGAGACGTTGGAGAGCAGGCTGACGATGCTGACGCCGAAGGTGTTCAGCAGCCCGTGGACGACGATCAGGACGACGAAGAGTCCGAACGTGCTGGCCGCCGAGGGCTCGACGCCCCAGACCAGGTTCGCGAACGCCATCATGGTCGTCGCAGCCCCGAAGTCGATCGCCGCGGTCACGGCGACCTCGCCGAGGAAGTTGAACCAGCCGACCGTCCAGGCCCACTGGCGCTTGTTCCGCTTCGCCAGACGGCCGGCCCAGAAGTACAGGCCGCCCGCCGTCGGGTACTTCGAGCACACCTCGGCCATGGCCAGGGCGACCATGAGCACGAACACGCCGACGAGCGGCCAGCCGATCGTGATCGCGGACGGGCCGCCGGAGTTCAGCGCGATGGAGTACGAGGTGATGCACCCCGCGAGGATGGAGATGATCGAGAAGGAGACGGCGAAGTTGCTGAACCCCGACATCCCCCGGTGCAGTTCCTGCTTGTAGCCCAGCGCGGCCAGGGCTGCGGCGTCGTCGTCGATCGGGTGCGATGCCGGCGCCTTTGTCGTTTCGCTCATGGAATGCTGCCTGCTTTCAGTGGAGGGAGCGTGTGCAGCGATTCTCGCAATGCGGAAGATCAGATGTCAATGGTCTGACTTCAAACCATTTAGGGATCCCATCGTGCCGGGTCTCCGACGCCGTGTTCCCCCGCGTCGCAGGATCGGGGCGCTCCTGGCCGAGCGGACCGTCGCGGCGTCAGCGCAGCGCCTCGCTCACCGTCGCGCCCTCGCGGACGAACACGGGGATCGACTCGATCGGGGTCTCGACGGAGACCCGCCCTCCCCCGGTGTGCACCGTCCCGGTGCGCACCTCGAGCCACGACCCGACGGGCAGCAGCAGGTCGATCTTCTCGACCCCCGGCTCGAGCACCGGCACGACGAGGATGTCGTCGCCGAGCAGCCAGGAGAGCGGAGCGTCCCACACCTCGGCATTCTGCGGCGCATCGAAGAAGAGCGGCCGCATGAGGGGCCGGTCCGTCCTCACCGCCTCGCGCGCCGCGACGGACAGATACGGCACGAGCTTCTCGCGAAGCTCCACGGCGGCGCGCACCAGGGGCAGGACCCGGTCGTCTCCGGTCCGCTCGGCGATGTTCCACGGGGTGCGGTCGCGCGACGGCGACCTGTGATGGTTGAACTCCGAGTGATACTGCATGATCGGCACGAACACCGACGCCTGCATCGCCCGGATGTACAACTCAGCGTCCGGGATCTCGCCCGAGAAGCCGGCGATGTCCCACCCCCAGTACACGATGCCCGACGCTGCGGCGTTCAGACCGGCGATCATCGACCATCGGAACGCCTCCCACGTCGAGTTCTCGTCCCCCGCCCAGAACGCGCCGTGCGCCTGGGATCCGGTGAATCCGGCACGGCTGAACGTCACCGGGGCGCGCCCCGCGGACTCGAGCAGATCACCGTACGCCTTCGCGTACGCGACCGGGAACGTGTTGTTCTTCTCATCGCCACGCCGACCGTCCAGATACACCAGCTCACGACCCCAGGCATGCTCGCCGCCGTCGGTCTTGAATCCGTCCACGCCGACCTCCTCGACGAGGTAGCGGCGCTTCTCGGTCCACCATGCCGCGGCGCGGGGGTCGGTGAGATCCGGCATGAGCGACAGCGGGAACCACCAGCCGCGGTTGCGATACGGCCTCAGGCGCCCACGCGGATCGGGCTCCCGGATCAGCACATCCGCCTCGATCGCACCCCGTGCATCGGCGGCCAGCTGCCCCTGAGGGTGCGGGCGCATCTTGATGAGCGGGATCTGCCAGAGGTGCAGCCGGATGTCGCGCGCGTGCAGCTCGTCCGCCATGCCCTTGGGGTCCGGCCAGGCGCCGTCGGCCGGGAAGGTGAAGTCGGCGAGACGGTGCGGCGCGCCGTCCTCCGTGATCTCGTACCGGGCGTCGCGGAACGCGGTGAAGGTGCGCTCGTCGCTCCAGGCCTCGATGACGACGGATCCCACCGGGATGCCGTACTCCCGGTGCAGGTTCATCTGCCGCATGACCTCGGCCTGAGTGTTCCACTCGTTGCCGCTGGCCCAGAGCCGGAAGACCCAGTCCGGCAACTCGGTCGCCCGGCCGACGCCGTCGAGGAAGGCACCCAGCACGGCGGTCGGGTCGCCGTCGAAGAAGCGGACGACGATCCGGCCGTCCGGGCCGATCTCGGCCTCGACCGCGAGCACGCCCTCGGGGGTCGCGCCGACGTCGTACCAGGTGCGCCGGGTGGTGTCGACGTGGAAGCCCCACCCCGATCCGCCCACCACGTGCGCGAACGGCATGGGCAGGTAGGTCTTGCGCTCCGCGCCCTGGCTCTTGTACTGCTCGAACACGACGGCGTCCAGTTCCGTGCCGCGCTGATCGATCCGGTCATAGCGTTCGCCGAACCCGGCGACGCGCTCCCCTTCCTCCAGACGCAGCCCGAACCGCACCCGCCATGCGCGCTCCCCGTCGTGAAGCACCTCGGCGACGTCCGCGGTGAGCCGGGACGCGCCGTGCACGACGAGCGCATCCGGCGCCGCGATCCACCGGGCCGCACAGAACTCGTGCCAGGCCGTACGCTCCTCGGATCCGTCCTCCCGGGACGCGACGAAACGGTATCTGTACGCGCCGCCGTCGCGCAGATCGTCGATGCGGACGCTCCAGCCGCCCTGGCTGCGTGCGAGCCTGCCTGCCGCCGAGGCCAAGTGCCCGCCGTCGACCGTGCGACCGCGCGAGGTCTGCGCGACCCTCGCCAGCGGGATCTCCTGTACGTCCGTTTCCCCGCCGTCGGGGCGGAATTCGAGGTCGCAGCGCACCGCGATCGCTCGCGCGTCGGCCCGCACACCGAGCACGACGTGTTGACCGACCTCGGGAACGACCGGCGATCGTTGTTCCGTGTCGACCGAGTAGGGGTGGCCGGAACCGTGAGGCCTGTGACGGATCATCGCGCGTCTCCTTCCAGCTCGGCGCCGAGACGGAGGAACATCGCGTGGCTCCACAGCAGCGGGGTCGCCACGCTCCCCCAGCGGTCGATCCACTCCTGCCGCATGCCGGGGGCCAGCAGGTGCCCGTCGACCTGCTCGGGCAGTTCGAGGGCATCGGTCGCGGTCGAGGCCGCCCACAGCCACAGCTCTCTCGCCCGCGCGGCGTTCCCGGCTCGGTGATGAGCAAGCCCGAGGAAGCAGCTCAGCAGCGGCCACCGGCCGCCGCCGAAGAAGGTGTCGCCGAGGTAGCGGTGGGTGCCGCCGTCGACGGTGAGGTGCCGGTCGAGCACGTCCAGGGTGCGTGCCCCGATGTCCGACGCGGGGTCGACCAGCCCGAACGGCGCGAGCGCGGATGCCAGCGATGCATCGACCGCCGTGCTGCCGAGCCACTTCGCGAGATGCCCTTCGTGGACGCCCTCGACACGGATCCGCTCCGCGATCGCGTCGATCGCCGTCCGGGCCTCGCGCGCCCGGACGCCGTCGATCGCCGCCATTCCGAGAGCCGCGCGGAGTCCGGCCGAGATGGCGGCGAGGGTCGACCCGTGCACGTGCTGCGAATGCTCCTCCCACCAGTCGTAACAGGGCCGCTGCCAGGAAGAGGTGAGGTAATCGACGGTCAGCTCGACGGCCTCGCGCCATCGGGCGGAGTCCTGCGGAGCGCGCTCCAGATGCGCGCCGAGAGCCCAGATCCATGTGCCGTAGCCGTCGAGCTGGAAGTCCCACCAGTCGTCGCCCCCCTCGCCGCCGGCGAACGTGAAGCGGGTCGGGAGCATCTCGCCGTCGGGGGTCGGAGTGCCCGCATGCGCGCGCGCGACGACCTCTTCGATCTGCGCGCGACGTGCGGTGATCACCCGGGCGCACCAGTCGAAGAAGCGCTCCGCCGAGGCGGCCTCGCCGACCGCCGACATGCCGTCGGCGATGAAGGCCCCATCGCGGAGCCAGGAGTAGCCCACGTAGGCGGAGAAGCGGGGGCTGGCGGGATACGCCCCTTCCTCGGTCTGCAGGTCGTTGATGAGCCGGACGCTCTCCACGGCGAGCGCGCGCAGGCGCTCTTCGGAGACGATGACAGGATTCGCGATCACGGGATGCTTTCGTGTGTCGGGAGCGGAGCGGCCGTGACGAGCGGCCGCTCCGCTCCGATGGTCTTACCGGGCGAGGAGTCCGTCGACGGTCTTCGCGAGGGCGGGGATCGCGTCGGCAGCCTTCTGTCGGCCGGCAGCGATCTCGCCGAGAGCGTTCGAGACCGCGTCCTGGATCTGCTGCGCGTTCGGGCCGAGGATCGGGTTCAGCGCAACCTTCTCGAGCGAGTCGAACACGGCCGGGCGATTCGCCGGCGGAGTCTGACTGAGGTACGGCTTCAGCGCGGCCTCATCCGACACCGCGGGCAGCTCCCAACCGGCGTCGAGGCGGGTCTGCACCATCTCCTTGGACGTGGTCAGGAACTCGGCGAACTTCTGCGCCGCCGCGGCGTGCTTCGAGCTCGCGGAGACGACCGCGGCGTTGGAGAACATCGCGCTGGCATGGCTGGTGTCCCCCGGCTCGACCGCGACGTCCCAGTTGAAGGGGAGCTTGCCGAGCGTGCTGAACATCCAGATCCCGCTGTGCCACATCGCGAGCTTGCCGCTCTTGAACAAGTTCGTGTCGAAGTCCGCGGTGCCGGCGCCGTCCGCCGCGGTCGGCATGGTCTTTCCGGACTTGCCCGCCAGCCACTCGGCCGCGGCGATGCCCTGCGGCGAGTTGAACGCGCTCTTCTTGCCGTCCTTCGACAGGAAGCTGCCGCCGGCCTGCGCGACCGCCTTGTAGTACTCGAAGTAGCTCACCGGCTGGTAGTCGCCCCAGACGCCGGCCGCGGTCAGCTTCTGCGCGGCGGCCTGCTCGTCCTTCCACGTCCAGTTCGCGGTCGGCACGGCGACGCCGGCCTTGTCGAACAGGTCCTTGTTGTAGAACAGCACGACGTCGGAGAACGAGGTGGGCAGACCGTACTGCTTCCCGTCGACGGCATAGGTGTCGAGCACGCTCTTGCGGTAGGCGGCGCTCTTGACGTCCTTCAGCTGGGCGAGCACGCCCTGATCGGCGTAGGTGTGGAACGAGCCGGCGTCCACGTCGAACACGTCGGCCTGGGTGCCGGCCGAGAGGTCGGTCTGCAGCTTGGTGAAGTAGTTCGCGTAGTCGGTGGTGGTGATCTTGACCGTGATGTCGGGGTTCGCCTTGTGGAACGCGTCGACGATCGCCTGCAGGTTCTTCTCGTTGCCTCCGTTGGCGATGAAGTTCGAGTAGGTGATGGTGACCTTTCCGCTGTCGGCGGCTGCGCTGCCGGACGACGAGCAGCCGGAGAGCACGAGGGCGCCGACGGCGAGCGCCGCTCCGGCCGCGAGCAGGGACTTCTTCATGTTTCGCTCCTTGTGATGGATCGGGGTGTTCGGGATTCGGGAGGAGATCGATCCGGGCGGGCTATTTCAGTCCCGCGCCGGCCACGCCCTGCACGATGTACTTCTGCGCGAAGACGTAGAGGGCGAGCATGGGGAGGATGCTGACGACGGATCCCGCCATCAGCACGTCCCACTGCGTCGAGTGCTGCCCCTGCAGGCTGGTGAGCGCCACGGGGAGGGTCTGCATGGTCGGATCGCGCAGGATGATCAGCGGCCAGAGGAAGCTGTTCCACGTGTTCAGGAACCCGAACACGGCGACAGTCGCGAGGGCCGGGCGCACGAGAGGCAGCACGATCTGGACGAAGATCCGCAGGTGACCGGCGCCGTCCAGCGTCGCGGCCTGGTCCAGATCCGTCGGCACCGACGCCATCGACTGGCGGAGCAGGAACACTCCGAAAGCACTGGCGATCGTGGGCAGGATCACGCCCGGGTACGAATTGATCAGGCCGAGGCTCTTCATCTCCGCGAACAGCGGGGCGATGAGCACCTGGAACGGGATCATCATCGTCGCGAGATACAGCAGGAAGACGGCCCCGCGGCCGCGGAACGGCATCCGGGAGAACACGTAGGCCGCCATCGCGCTCGTGATCACCTGCAGCGCGGTGCTGATGACCGCGATCAGCACCGAATTGCCGATCGCCATAGTGAAGTTCGCGCCGGTGAAGAGCGTGACGTACGGCGACAGCGAGGGATGCTCCGGGACGAGCGTCGGCGTCGATGTCAGGCTTGCGCCGGGCGAGATCGAGGTGACCAGCGTCCACACGAACGGGAACAGCATCGTCAACGCGCCGAGCACCATGACGGCCCACAGGATCGCCATCCTGACGCGCGCTGCGGAGGACTCACGCATAGTGCACCCAGCGTTTCTGGCCGAGGAACTGGACGAGGGTGACGAGCAGGATCACGGCGAAAAGGATCCAGCTGAGCGCGGATGCCATTCCGGCCTGCCCGTATCGAAAGGTGAGGTCGTAGACCTGCTGGACCACCACCCGGCTGGAATCGTTGGGGCCGCCGGCCGTGAGCACGTACACCTGGTCGAAGACCTGGAATCCGTTGATCAGACCGAGGATCACCACGAAGAACGTGGAGGGGGAGAGCATCGGAAGAGTCACGCTGAACAGGCGCCGCCACCATCCCGCGCCGTCCAGGGCTGCGGCTTCGTACAGATCCGGGTTCACTGCCTGGAGCCCCGCGAGCAGGATCACCATGGTGAACCCGACGTCCTTCCACGCCGAGGCGAGGATGACTGACGGAATCGACCAGGCCGGATCCGCCCACCACCCCGGCCCGTGGATCCCGAAGAAGGCGAGCGCCGCGTTGACGGCGCCGTTGCCCGGGCTCAGCAGCCAGCGCCAGACGAGTGCGACCACCACCCAGCTCGTGATGACAGGGAGGAAGTAGAGACCGCGCAGCAGCGCGCGCCCCTTCATCCTCGAGTTCAGGGCGAGCGCGATCGCGAGACCGCCGACATAGGTCAGCGGCAGTACACCGAGGATGTAGAGCAGCGTGTGCAGGAATACGGCCCCGGTCTTCGGGTCGGTGAAGAGGTGCGCGTAGTTGTCCAGCCCGACCCAGGTCATCGGGCCGATCAGATTCCATCGGTGAAAACTCGCCCACAGTGCGGACAGCATGGGGGCGATCGAGAAGGCCACCAGCGGCACCAGGCTGGGCAGCAGGAACAGGGCGATCACACCGTAGTACCTGAGCCCGCGCCGCGTGCGACGGCGGGTGGCGGCCGCACTGGTCACGCGTGGGTCCCGGTTGACTCGACGAGACGCTCCCTGACCAGGCGCCCCTGCTCGCCGGCGACGCCGTCGGCGTCGAACGGCGTCGCCAGCACGAGCGCCGCCGCTCCGAGGGCCCAGCGCTCGTCCGCCCAGTCCTCGACATGGATCGGAATCCCCCGCTTGCCGGGCACGAGTGCGCCACGGACGGCGAGCTCGAACGAGGGCGCCCAATGCGCCCAGGCCCGAACGCCCTCGCCGTGGACGACGACGAGCTCCGGGTCGAGCACGTTCATCACGCCCGCGAGCGCCCGGCCGAGTTCGCGCCCGGCGTTGGCGAAGATCTCCTTGGCGTCCGCGTCGCCGGCATCGGCGAGAGCCCGCACCTCGTCGATCGCCTCCTCGTCGCTGATGAGCCGGATCGACCGGGCGTCGTTGACGAGCGCGTTCTGGCCGATCACGGCTTCGAGACAGCCCCGATTGCCGCACTGGCACAGCGGACCTCCCTCGCGCACCGGCACGTGGCCGAAGTCGCCCGCACCGCCTGCACGCCCGCGGACAAGCGCCCCCTCGGCGATGATCCCCGCCCCGACGCCGTCGCCGATCGTGACGATCAGGGCGTCGCGTACGCCCTGCGCTTCGCCGAACAGCTTGTCCGCGATCGCGAGGGCGTTGACGTTGTTCTCCAGAACGACGGGCAGGCCGAGCGCACGGCGCAGCAGGCCTCCGAGAGCGACCTGATTCCAGCCGAGCTGCGTGGAATCGACCACGCCCTCGTCCTGGTGGGCGATGGATCCGGGGAGCCCGACGCCCACTCCGAGGACGAGGGCGTCGGGAGCGCCGTCGCGGATGAACCCTGCGATCAGGTCGCCGAGCACCGCCATGGCGATAGGCGTGCGCGCGTCGAAGGGCACGGAGCTGGAACGGCGCACGGATCCGTCGATCCGAGCCTCGACCAGGGCGACATGATCGGGTGCGATCTTCACACCCACGGCCGACAGCCCGGTGGACACGAGGCCGAGCATTCTCGCGGGGCGGCCCCCGCGGCTCGTGGACTCGGACAGCTCCTCGAGAAGGCCGTCCGCGAGAAGGTCGCGGGTGAGCTGGGTGATGAGCGGCGGGGACACCTGGAGGCTGCGGGCGAGGTCGGCACGGGACGCCGGACCGTGCACGCCGAGGTGGGCGAGGATCGCCGTGCGGTTGACGTCGGCCGAGGGCCGGGATGCGTTCGCCACTTCACTCCTTTGTTAAGTCGTGAATTAAGGTTAGAACACACCTCAGCGAGCGTCAAGACCTGATCGCGCCGGAGCGGCCGACTCAGCGGGCGCGCGGGTGCGCGGTGACGTACACGTCGCGGAGGGTGTCGACCGAGACGTGCGTGTAGATCTGCGTCGTGGCGACCGAGGCATGGCCGAGGAGCTCCTGCACCACCCGCACGTCGGCGCCGCCCTGCAGCAGATGCGTCGCGAAGGAGTGCCGCAGGGTGTGCGGGGAGATCTCCGCCGTGATGTCGGCCCGCTCGGCGGCGGCGCGGATGACGAGCCAGGCGCTCTGCCGGCTGAGCGGCGCACCGCGAGCGCCGAGGAACAGCCTGGCCGAGGCCCTCCCCTTCGCGGCGAGCGCGGGGCGCACGCGCGTGAGGTAGGCGTCCACCGCGGCGCGGGCGAAGGATCCGACCGGCACGATACGCTCCTTGGATCCCTTGCCGCGCAGCCGCAGCACGTCGCCGTGCGCGAGGTCGTCGACGTCGAGCGAGATCGCCTCGGAGACGCGCGCACCGGTCGCGTAGAGCAGTTCGAGCAGCGCGCGATCCCTGATGCCGAGCGGCTCGTCCGCGGACGGTGCGGCGAGCAGCCGCTCGACCTGGTCGATGGTCAGCGCCTTGGGCAGTCGCCGGGCCTGCTTGGGCGGGCGCAGCCGGGAGCTCGGATCCGCCTCCGCGATGCCCTCGCGGGCGAGGAAGCGATGCCAGCCGCGCACCGAGGACTGCAGCCGGGCGAGGCTCGACGCCGCCGGCGGCGGGTCGGCCGAGGCGCGCTCGGCCGCGAAGTCGGCGACGATCTCGGGCGTGATCTCCTCGGTCGCGGCGATCCCCCGCTCGCCGAGCCAGTGCAGGTAGCCGTCGAGGTCGCGCCGGTACGCGGCGAGGGTGTGCTCGGCGAGACCGCGCTCGATCGTCACATGCCGGAGGTACGCGTCGAGAGCGCGGTCGAGCTGCACGCTACGCCCCGCGCCGGCGCCGTTCGGCCGCCAGGCAACTTCTCTCAGCCGCAAGAATGGCGAACGCGAGGATGCCGTTGCGCATGCGCCCCTCGGCGACCGCGTCCGCAGCCTCCGAGAGCGGCACCCAGGCGAGCCGGATGTCGGCCTCCTCGTCCTCGCGGGCGAAGGTCTCGTCCGCCGCACTCAGCCCGGTCGCCAGGTACACGTGGATGAGCTCGGAGTTGCTGCCCGGGGTCGAGTAGATCGCGCCCAGCGGCTCCCAGTCCGCCGCGACGAGATCCGCCTCCTCGGCGAGCTCGCGGCGCCCCGCGTCCCGGGGGTCCTCCCCCTCCACGTCGAGCAGCCCTGCGGGCAGCTCCCAGTCGCGGACGCGGATCGGGTGCCGGTACTGCTGGATCAGCAGCACACGCCCGTCCTCGTCCATCGCGACCACGGCCACCGCGCCGGGGTGCGCGATGTACTGGCGCACGATCTCGCCGTCGCCGTAGCGCACCCGGTCCTCGAGGACGCCCCACACCGAACCGCGGTACACCTCGGCGCTCGAGAGCACCTCGGGCGCGAACGGCTCGTCGCGGAGTTGCGCCATCTCAGTCCTCGTCGTCGAACAGCTCGCTCGAGCGGTGCCGCTCGATCGAGGCGCCGACGAGCCCCCGGAACAGCGGGTGCGGATCGGTCGGGCGCGAGCGCAGCTCGGGGTGGGCCTGGGTCGCGATGTAGAACGGGTGCACGTCGCGCGGCAGCTCCACGTACTCGACGAGGTCGAGCTCGGGGTTCAGTCCGGAGAACACCAGACCGGCGTCGGCGAGACGGCCGCGGTACGCGTTGTTCACCTCGTAGCGGTGGCGGTGCCGTTCGGACGCCTCGTTCGCGCCGTACAGCTCGGCCGCGAGCGAGTCCGCGCCGAGCGCCGCCTTGTACAGGCCGAGCCGCATGGTGCCGCCGAGGTCGCCACCGTCGAGGATCTCGACCTGTTCCGCCATGGTCGCGATGACCGGCTCGGCGGTGTCGGGGTCGAACTCGCTGGACGAGGCGCCGTCGATGCCGGCGACATGGCGGGCGTACTCGATGACCATGCACTGCAGGCCGAGGCAGAGGCCGAGCGCGGGGATCCCCTGCTCGCGCGCGAAGCGGAGCGCGCCGAGCTTGCCCTCGATGCCGCGGATGCCGAAGCCGCCGGGCACGCAGATGCCGTCGACGTCGGCGAGGGCCTTGGCGGCGCCCTCCGGCGTCTCGCAGGAGTCGGACGGGATCCAGCGGATCTTCACGGCGGCCTCGTGGGCGAAGCCGCCGGCCTTGAGGGCCTCCGTCACGGAGAGGTAGGCGTCGGGCAGGTCGATGTACTTGCCGACGAGGCCGATCACGACCTCGTGACGCGGGTTGTGCACGGCCTGCAGAACCTTCTGCCAGCGCGACCAGTCCACGTCCGTGGCCTTGCCGAGGCCGAGCGCCTCGACGATGTAGTCGTCCAGGCCCTGGTCGTGCAGCATGGTCGGGATGTCGTAGATGCTCGGCACGTCGACGGCGTTGACGACGGCGTCCTCGTCGACGTCGCACATGAGCGCGATCTTGCGCTTGTTCGAGTCGGTGACGGGCCGGTCGCTGCGCAGCACGAGCGCGTCCGGCTGGATGCCGATCGAGCGCAGCGCCGCGACGGAGTGCTGAGTCGGCTTGGTCTTCTGCTCGCCGGACGCCCCCATGAACGGCACGAGGGAGACGTGCACGAAGAACACGTTCTTGCGGCCGAGCTCGTGGCGGATCTGCCGCGCCGACTCGATGAACGGCTGCGACTCGATGTCGCCGACCGTGCCGCCGATCTCGGTGATGATCACGTCGGGCTTGGGCGTCTCGTCGGCCTGCAGGCGCATGCGGCGCTTGATCTCGTCGGTGATGTGCGGGATGACCTGCACGGTGTCGCCGAGGTACTCGCCGCGGCGCTCCTTGGCGATGACCTGCGAGTAGATCTGGCCGGTGGTGACGTTGGCGGCCTGGCTCAGCTCGATGTCGAGGAAGCGCTCGTAGTGGCCGATGTCGAGATCGGTCTCCGCGCCGTCATCGGTGACGAACACCTCGCCGTGCTGGAACGGGTTCATCGTGCCCGGGTCGACGTTCAGATACGGGTCGAGCTTCTGCATCACGACGCGCAGTCCGCGGGCGGTCAGCAGGTTGCCGAGGCTGGCCGCGGTCAGGCCCTTGCCCAACGAGGAAACGACACCGCCCGTCACGAAGATGTGCTTGGTGGTGTCGTTGTCTGTCCGCGCGGCTGAAGTCTGCATCACGGGCTTTTATCCTATCAGTCGAGAACGGCGGAGAGCTCGGAGGAGCGCGGCGGGTTGGCCCCGGATCGCGACACGGTGATCGAGGCCGAGGCCAGCGCGGTGTCGAGAGCGGCCTCGACGAGGGCGGGCGGAACGGGCTCTCCCGCGACGAGCAGGCGGTCCGTGCCGTCGCGGAGCAGGGCGAACAGCAGGCCCGACATGAACGCGTCGCCGGCGCCGATCGTGTCGGCGACGAGGACGGCGCGCGCCGGGCGCTCGTACCAGGCGCCGTCGACGAGGGCGAGGCAGCCGTCGCCGCCGCGGGTCACGACCGCGAACCGCACGCCGCGCGCGGCGAGCTGCGGCAGGATCTCGCGAAGCTCCTCGCCCGGGTGCAGCCAGAGCGCGTCCTCGTCGCTCAGCTTGACGACGTGGCATTCGCGGGCGAGCGCGCCGGTGCGCTCGCGCGCGCCCTCGCCCATGACGTCCGCGCGGATGTTCGGGTCGAAACTGCGCAGAGTGCCCGGATCCGTGTCATGGAACGCCGCCCGGACGGCCTCCGCCTCCTCGGCGCGCAGGGCGCCGATCGACCCGGTGTGCACGAGCTGCAGCCCCTGCAGGGGCGGGACCGCGATGGTCCCGCCGAGGTCGAACGTGTAGCTCGCCCTGCCGTCGTCGTCGACCGTGGCCGTGGCGGTCCAGGTCTCCCCTTCCGCGAGGGAGGCGTCGCCGAGCTCCACCCCCGAGGCGGCGAGGTGGGTGCGGATCAGGTCGCCGTGCGGATCCCGTCCGATCCGGGTGTGCAGGATCGCGGGCTCGCCGAGGCGGGCGAGCCCGACGGCGACGTTGAGCGGCGAGCCGCCCGGATGAGCGTCTCCGCCGTCGACGAGGTCGACGAGCGCCTCGCCGACGACCGCGGTCCCGCGCAGCACGGGGCCTCAGCCCTCTCGCAGTGCCAGCAGCTCGCGGGCGTGCTCCAGGGCAGCGCCGGAGTCGGTGAGCCCGGACAGCAGCCGGGCCATCTCGGCCTCGCGGTCCTCGCCGTCCAGACGCCGCACGCTCGAGGCGGTGACCTGGCCGTCGTTCGCCTTCACGACGCTGAGGTGGTTGTTCGCGAACGCCGCGACCTGCGCGAGGTGCGTCACGGCGATCACCTGCGAGGAACGGGCGAGCCGGGCGAGGCGCCGGCCGACCTCGATCGCGGCGGCACCGCCGATGCCGGCGTCCACCTCGTCGAACACGAACGTCGGGACCGGATCGGTGCCGGCGATGACGACCTCGATCGCGAGCATGACCCGCGACAGCTCTCCCCCGGAGGCACTCTTGGCGACCGAGCGCGGCTCGGCCCCGGGGTGCGGCGCGAGCAGGATCGCGACGTCGTCGCGGCCGTGTGCGCTCTCGGACCCGGCTGTCACCGCCACTTCCAGGCGCGCGTCGGGCATCGCGAGGGCGTGCAGCTCCTCGGTGACCGCGGCGCCGAGGCGGACGGCGGCCTCGGTGCGGGCGGCGGTCAGGGTCGCCGCCGCGTCGTCCAGCACGGCCCGGGCGGCGTCGCGCTCGGCCGTCAGCCGCTCGATCCGGTCGGTGTCGTCGTCGAGCTCGGCGAGCCGCGCCGAACCCGTGTTCCAGAGCTCCAGTGCCGCGTCGAGAGAGCCGTGCGCGCGCACCAGGGCGGCCAGGGCCGAGCGGCGCTCCTCGACCGCGGCGAGCTCGTGCGGCCCGGTGTCGTCGAGGTCGGCGAGATAGCCGGACAGCTGCCCCGCGATGTCGGTGGCGCGATAGCCGAGCTCGGCGATGCTCTCCGCGATCGCGGTCAGCTCCGAGTCGTGCACGCGCTCGAGCGCGCGGCGCGCGGTGGCCAAGAGGGCCGAGATGTCGTCCCCGCCGTCCTCGTCCGAGAACGCCGCATGCGCGACCGCGGCGGCCTGACGCAGCTCCTCGGCGTTCGCGAGGCGCTCGGCGCGCTCGGTCAGCGCCTCGTCCTCCCCCGGCTGCGGATCCGTCGCCTCGATGAGCGCGAGCGCCGCACGCAGGTCGTCGGCCTCGGCGCGGCGCCGATCCTGGTTCCCGGTGATGTCCTCGACCTCGGCGGACAGGGCGCGCCAGCGCTCCCACGCCGTCTCATAGGCGGTGCGGGCGTCCAGGATCCGTGCCCCGCCGAAGCGGTCCAGGGCGTGACGCTGCGCGGCGGCCGAGCGCAGGCGCAGCTGCTCGGACTGGCCGTGCACGACCACGAGTTCGTCGGCGAGGTCCGCAAGCACGCCGGCCGGGGCCGCACGGCCGCCGACGCTCGCCCGGCTGCGGCCCTCCGCGGTCAGCGTGCGCGAGACGTACAGCTCGCCGCGCTCGTCGTCGTAGGGTTCGAGCTCGCCACCGGCGTCCGCGACGGTCTCGGCCACGGATCCCGAGCTCGGCACGATCCAGACGCCCGCGACCGAGGCCTGTGCCGCCCCCGCCCGCACGGCGCCGGAGTCGGCCCGGGCGCCGAGGAGCAGCCCGAGCCCGGTCACGACCATGGTCTTGCCCGCACCGGTCTCACCCGTGATGGCGGTGAAGCCGGGGCCGATCGGGAGCACCGCCTCGGCGATCACGCCGAGGTCGCGCAGCCGCATCTCCTCGATCACGAGTCCGCCCCCCGCCAGCCCGAGACCGGCAGATGGAACTTGCGCACCAGCCGGTCGGTGAACACGCTGGGGTGCAGTCGCGCGAGGCGCACGGGGCGCGAGGAGCGGCGCACCACGACCCGGGCTCCGCGCGGCAGGTCGTGCGAGCGGCGTCCGTCGCACCAGAGCATCGCATTGCCGTCGGTGCGGTCGAGCAGCTCGATCGCGACGGGGGCGCCGGGAGCCACGACGAGCGGGCGGGCGAACAGCGCGTGCGCGGAGAGCGGCACGACGGCGATCGCCTCGACGCCGGGCCAGATGACCGGACCGCCGGCGGAGAAGTTGTAGGCGGTGGCGCCGGTGGGCGTGGAGACCACCATGCCGTCGCAGCCGAAGCTCGTGAGCGGGCGCCCGTCGATCTCGACGACGACCTCGATCATGCGCTCTCTGCTGGCCTTCTCCACGGTCGCCTCGTTGAGTGCCCAGGTGCTGTAGACGACGCGGCCGTCGGTGTCCTTCACCCGTACCGCGAGCGCCATGCGCTCCTCGACAGAGTAGTCGCGGTCGATGACGCGTGCGACGGCGGCGTCCATGTCGTCGCGTTCGATCTCGGCGAGGAAGCCGACGTGGCCCATGTTGATCCCGAGGATCGGGGCGGTCCCGTCGCGGACGAGCTCGGCCGCGCGCAGGATCGTGCCGTCGCCGCCGAGGACGATGGCGAGCTCGATGGCATCGACCGGGACGTCCGCGCCGAGCACGGCGACGTCCTCGAAGAACGGATCCGCCGAGGTGAGCTCGTGCCGGTCCTCCGTGGCGAGCACGGGCGTCGCGCCTGCGGCGCGCAGGGCGGTGACGACCCGGTACGCGGCCCGCACGGTGTCGCCGCGGTGCGCGTGCGCCACGACGAGGATGCTGCGCTCGTTCATCGGCCTCCTGCCATCCGGTCGATCGTGCTCAACCATTCTGTCGGATTGCTCCCCCGCCCGCGGGCGATGTGCACAAGGTATTCGGCGTTGCCGTGCGTGCCGAGAATCGGCGACGGAAGCAGCCCGAGCACGCCGAATCCGGCGTCCCACGCGCTCCACAGGGTGCGGGCGACGGCGTCGGCGCGGACGGTCGGGTTCGTCACCAGTCCGCCGCGCACGGCGGTGCGGCCGACCTCGAACTGCGGCTTGATGAGCAGCACGACATCGGCGTCGTCCGCGGCGGTCGCGGCGATCGCGGGGACGACGAGCGCGAGCGAGATGAAGGAGAGGTCACCGACGACGAGGCCGGGGCGGTCCGCCTCCCCCGTCGCCGCGGCGAGCGAGGCGGCGTCCATGTGCCGCACGTTGAAGCCCTCGACCGCGACGACACCCGGATCCTCGCGCACGACGGCCGCGAGCTGGTCGTGCCCGACGTCCACCGCGAGCACCCGGCGTGCACCGCGCTCGCGGAGCACCTGGGTGAAGCCGCCGGTGGAGGCGCCCATGTCGAGCGCGAGCCGGCCCGCCGGATCGATCCCGAATCCGTCCAGCGCGGCGATGAGCTTGTGCGCGCCGCGGCTCACGTAGTGGTCGGCCCCGGCGACCTCGAGCAGGTCGTCGGCGGAGACCTTGGTCGAGGCCTTGATCACCCCGGCCCCGTTCACGGTGACGAGGCCGGCGTCGATGAGCGAAGCCGCGTGCGTGCGCGACCGGGCGAGGCCGCGTTCGGCGAGGGCCGCGTCGAGACGGGCCGTCATCCGCGGTCGGAACCCGGACGGGGCGCGGCCGGATCGCGCGGCGCGCTCTCCAGCCGCCGCGCGAGGTCGTCGTGCAGCGCGGAGTACGCACCGGCGCGGGAGTCCAGGGGCTGGCCCTCGATCAGGCGCAGCCGGCTCCACAGTCCGTCGGCGGGCTCCGTCGCGCTGCCGGCGGGCACCGTGCTCTCGCTGTTGTCGCTCACCACTCCACCCTACGGCGGGCGGATGACGTTCCGGTGGACCGGCTCGGGCGCGCTACGGGCGGTGGAACGGATCCGCGTACAGCCGCTCCGGCACGCGGAACCCGAAGATCTGCCGTCCGGTGCGCCAGATCGCCTCGGCGCCGGCGCGGACCAGGTCGATCGGCCGGTCGCCTTCGCTGAGGATGATCACGTCCGGCCCGTCGATGCGCACCGAGGCGCCGCGGACCGTGACCGTGTCGCCCTTGACCCGCGTCTGCGGGTAGGGCTCGTGCAGCTCGCGCAGGTCGCCGAGGATGTAGGTCGGACGTGAGCCGTCGGGCGCCGCGAGCACGTGCTTGGGGCGGTCGATGCCGGTGAGCACGAGCACCGAGTCGATGCCGGCCCGGTGGGCGCCGGCGATGTCGGTGTCGAGCCGGTCGCCGATGAACAGCGGCTTGCGCGCGCCGAACCGGGCGACCGCCTCCTCGAAGATCGGCGTCTCGGGCTTGCCTGCGACCGTCGCGAGACGTCCGACCGCAGTGTGCACGGCGGACACGAGCGTGCCGTTGCCCGGCGCGATCCCGCGGGCCTGCGGGATCGTCCAGTCGTTGTTCGTCGCGATCCAGGGGATCCCGCCCTCGTCCTCCGGAATCTGCAGAGCGTAGGCCGCTTCGGCGAGGTCGGTCCAGGCGACCTCGGGCGCGAAGCCCTGGACGACCGCGGCGGGGGCGTCGTCGGCGCTGCGCGTGACCCGGAACCCGGCCTTCTGCGCCTCGTCCACGAGTCCTTCTCCCCCGACGACGAGGATCGTCGAACCCGCGGGGACGAGTCCGCCGAGCAGGCGCATCGCTGCCTGCGGACTGGTGATGACCTCGTCGGGCGCCACCCGCAGTCCGAGATCGGTCAGGTGCGCCGCGACGGACGCGTCGGTGCGCGCGGCGTTGTTCGTGATGTACCCGAGGCGGCGGGTCCGTTCGACCTGCTGCAGGCTCTCGATCGCGTACGGGATCGCCCCGGGGCCGGCGTAGACCACGCCGTCGAGATCCGCGAGCACCACATCCACGTCGGTGAGCGGTATGGCCCGCTCACGGGAGAACAGACTCACTCGGTGGGCTCCTCGGCATCCGCGAGGTCTTCCGGCTCCTCGGGACGGTCTTCCGGCTCGTCGGCGGGGAGATCCTCGTAGACGTCCTCGATGATCACCTCGTCGTCCTCGCCGTGGCCGAGCGCGGCGGATGCGACATCGGCGCGCTCCTGCCAGTAGGCGGCCTCCTCGGTGCGACCGAGGTCTTCGAGCACAGCCGCACGGGCCGAGAAGAGCGCAGGGCTCCACTCGAACGCGACGTCGGGGTTCAGCTCGGGGATCTCCAGCTCGCCGAGGGCGAGTTCGGTCTCACCGCGGTCCAGGCGCGCGCCGGACATCGCGATCGCAAGCGCGACCCGGGTCGCGGTGGGCAGGGCCGCGCGGTCGACGGCGCGGGCCTCCTCGAGGGCGCGGTCCGGTCGCCCCATGCCGCGCTCGCTGTCGACGATGAGGGCGATCTGGTCGTCGCGGCCGGAGATGCGCCGGTAGGTGCGCAGCTCGCGCAGGGCGAGGGCGAAGTCGCCCATCGCATAGGCGGTGATGGCGACGGACTCGCGCACGACCGCGACACGGCCAGCACGGCGCGAGGCCGCGAGCGCGTGCTCGTGCGCCAGGGCCGGATCCGTGTCGATGAGCTGGGCGGCCATGGCAAGGTGACGCGCGACGTACTCGGCGTTCTCCTTGCTCAGCGTCTTCAGCTCATTACGCGCGGACGGATGCAGGTCGCGAGCGGTGACGTCGTCGGGGAGCTCCGGATCGCGGGGCCGATCGCCCGCGCGCATCTCCCGGCGCGGACGCGAGTCGGTACGGAAGGGACGGTCGCCGTCACGGCGGGGACGGTCGTCGCTGCTCCGGTACGGGCGGTCGCCGTCCTTACGGAACGGACGGTCGCCGTCACGGCGGGGATGGTCATCATCGCTGCGGTACGAGCGGTCGCCGTCCTTGCGGAACGGACGGTCCCCGTCACGATGGGGACGGTCGTCATTGCTGCGGTAGGGGCGGTCGCCGTCCTTACGGAACGGGCGGTCAGCATCACGGCGAGGGCGGTCGTCGTTGCTGCGGTACGGACGGTCGCCGTCCCGGCGGGGACGGTCGTCGTTGCTGCGGTAGGGACGGTCGCCGTCCTTGCGGAACGGACGATCTCCGTCACGACGGGGACGGTCGTCATTACTCCGGTAGGGACGGTCGCCGTCCTTGCGGAACGGACGATCGCCGTCACGACGCGGACGGTCGTCGTTGCTGCGGTAGAGACGGTCGCCGTCACGACGGGGACGCTCGTCGTTGCTGCGGTAGGGTCGGTCCCCCTCCTTGCGGAACGGACGGTCGCCGTCACGACGGGGACGCTCGTCGTTGCTCCGGTACGGACGATCCCCCTCCTTGCGGAACGGACGGTCGCCGTCACGACGGGGACGCTCGTCGTTGCTCCGGCAGGGACGGTCGCCATCGCGGCGCGGACGATCGTCGTTCCCGCGGAACGGGCGGTCTCCGTCCCGACGAGGCCGGTCGGATCGGTCATTACCGCGGAAGGATCGCGAGGAGCGGTCGCCGTCGACGTAGCGACGCGGGCCCTGAGAGCCGTTGTTCCTGGGCGCCCTCGGGCGCCCCTCTTCCTCAGCCATGACATGACTCCTTCCGCAAAAGCATGTTAACGCAGAAAGGCCACCCGACAATGGGTGGCCTTTCTGGTAAAAGAAGTCCGGCGGTGTCCTACTCTCCCACAGGGTCCCCCCTGCAGTACCATCGGCGCTGTGAGGCTTAGCTTCCGGGTTCGGAATGTGACCGGGCGTTTCCCTCACGCTATGGCCGCCGAAACACTATTGACGTGTAACGACAAGACAAAACGATTGTGTTGTCGTGGTTGTCGACCGTACGTCGAGAACCACAAAGTGGACGCAAGCACCAGGAATGGTGTGTTATCAAGTCATCGGCTTATTAGTACCAGTCAGCTGCACACGTTGCCGTGCTTCCACATCTGGCCTATCAACCCAGTAGTCTGGCTGGGAGCCTCTCACCCGAAGGTATGGAAGTCTCATCTTGAGGCCGGCTTCCCGCTTAGATGCTTTCAGCGGTTATCCATCCCGAACGTAGCTAACCAGCGGTGCCCTTGGCAGGACAACTGGCACACCAGAGGTTCGTCCAACCCGGTCCTCTCGTACTAGGGTCAGATCCTCTCAAACTTCCTACGCGCGCAGCGGATAGGGACCGAACTGTCTCACGACGTTCTAAACCCAGCTCGCGTACCGCTTTAATGGGCGAACAGCCCAACCCTTGGGACCTACTCCAGCCCCAGGATGCGACGAGCCGACATCGAGGTGCCAAACCATGCCGTCGATATGGACTCTTGGGCAAGATCAGCCTGTTATCCCCGAGGTACCTTTTATCCGTTGAGCGACAGCGCTTCCACAAGCCACTGCCGGATCACTAGTCCCGACTTTCGTCCCTGCTCGACCTGTCAGTCTCACAGTCAAGCTCCCTTGTGCACTTACACTCGACACCTGATTGCCAACCAGGTTGAGGGAACCTTTGGGCGCCTCCGTTACATTTTGGGAGGCAACCGCCCCAGTTAAACTACCCACCAGGCACTGTCCCTGAACCGGATCACGGTTCGAAGTTAGATATCCAGAGTGACCAGAGTGGTATTTCAACAATGACTCCACGGTAACTGGCGTCACCGCTTCACAGTCTCCCACCTATCCTACACAAGCCACACCGAACACCAATACCAAGCTGTAGTAAAGGTCACGGGGTCTTTCCGTCCTGCTGCGCGTAACGAGCATCTTTACTCGTAATGCAATTTCGCCGAGTTCGCGGTTGAGACAGTTGGGAAGTCGTTACGCCATTCGTGCAGGTCGGAACTTACCCGACAAGGAATTTCGCTACCTTAGGATGGTTATAGTTACCACCGCCGTTTACTGGGGCTTAAATTCTCAGCTTCGCCTTGCGGCTAACCGGTCCTCTTAACCTTCCAGCACCGGGCAGGCGTCAGTCCGTATACATCGTCTTGCGACTTGGCACGGACCTGTGTTTTTAGTAAACAGTCGCTACCCACTAGTCTCTGCGGCCACCACGCCCTTTTCGGAGCAAGTCCGTATAAGCGGGTGGCCCCCCTTCTCCCGAAGTTACGGGGGCATTTTGCCGAGTTCCTTAACCACGATTCTCTCGATCTCCTTGGTATTCTCTACCTGACCACCTGAGTCGGTTTGGGGTACGGGCGGCTTGAACCTCGCGTCGATGCTTTTCTCGGCAGCATAGGATCACCCACTTTTTATCCGCATCGTGTCTCAGCCTGTGTGAACCGCGGATTTGCCTACGGTTCGGCCTACGCACTTGCACCAGGACAACCATCGCCTGGCTTGGGCTACCTTCCTGCGTCACACCTGTTAATACGCTAGCCGCACCAGCATAGGGTCACGTGCTCCCCAGCCCGGTGAACCCCGAAGGGTCCGATGGACTGGTTCGGACGTTTAGCATCACTGGATTGACTGGGGCGGTTCTTCGCCGGTACGGGAATATCAACCCGTTGTCCATCGACTACGCCTGTCGGCCTCGCCTTAGGTCCCGACTTACCCAGGGAAGATTAGCTTGACCCTGGAACCCTTGGTCTTCCGGAGGACGTGTTTCTCACACGTCTTTCGCTACTCATGCCTGCATTCTCACTCGTGTAGCGTCCACGGCTGGATCACTCCGCCGCTTCACTCGCCACACGACGCTCTCCTACCCATCAACACGGCTGGACCACGAAGGCCTACCATAAATGTCAATGCCACAACTTCGGTGGCGTGCTTGAGCCCCGTTACATTGTCGGCGCGGAATCACTTGACCAGTGAGCTATTACGCACTCTTTCAAGGGTGGCTGCTTCTAAGCCAACCTCCTGGTTGTCACAGCAACTCCACATCCTTTCCCACTTAGCACGCGCTTAGGGACCTTAGTTGGTGGTCTGGGTTGTTTCCCTCTCGACTATGAAGCTTATCCCCCACAGTCTCACTGCTGCGCTCTCACTTACCGGCATTCGGAGTTTGGCTGACGTCAGTAACCTTGTAGGGCCCATCGGCCATCCAGTAGCTCTACCTCCGGCAAGAAACACGCAACGCTGCACCTAAATGCATTTCGGAGAGAACCAGCTATCACGAAGTTTGATTGGCCTTTCACCCCTATCCACAGCTCATCCCCTCAGTTTTCAACCTAAGTGGGTTCGGCCCTCCACGACGTCTTACCGTCGCTTCAGCCTGGCCATGGATAGATCACTTCGCTTCGGGTCTAGGACACGCGACTGAATCGCCCTATTCAGACTCGCTTTCGCTACGGCTACCCCACACGGGTTAACCTCGCCACGTATCGCTAACTCGCAGGCTCATTCTTCAAAAGGCACGCTGTCACCCCTGCTAGGGAGGCTCCAACGGTTTGTAAGCAAACGGTTTCAGGTACTATTTCACTCCCCTCCCGGGGTACTTTTCACCTTTCCCTCACGGTACTTGTCCGCTATCGGTCATCTGGGAGTATTTAGGCTTATCAGGTGGTCCTGACAGATTCACACGGGATTTCTCGGGCCCCGTGCTACTTGGGATACTCTTCACGCCAAGACATGGCATTTCGGCTACGGGGTTGGCACCCTCTATGACCCGCCTTTCAATGCGGTTCGCCTATACCACCTTGTCACGTCGACCACTCGGCAGAATGATCAGAAAAGTCCCACAACCCCGGGCATGCAACGCCTGCCGGCTATCACACACACCCGGTTTAGCCTCATCCGCTTTCGCTCGCCACTACTCACGGAATCACATGTTGTTTTCTCTTCCTGTGGGTACTGAGATGTTTCACTTCCCCACGTTCCCTCTACCCGCCCTATATATTCAGGCGGGAGTCACTGGGTCGGCACGCCGCCCAGCGGGGTTTCCCCATTCGGACACCCTCGGATCAAAACTCGCTTATCAGTTCCCCGAGGCTTATCGCAGATTGCTACGTCCTTCTTCGGCTCCAGATGCCAAGGCATCCACCGTTTGCTCTTAAAGACTTGAAATCACATGAGTTCATCAAGAATCGAAAGCCGGACCGAAGTCCGACTCGAAATTGACTAATGATCTTTAAGATCATCTAACCGAGACGACCGAAATCGTCTCGAAGATGCTCGCGTCCACTGTGTAGTTCTCAAAGTACGGGCGGTCCTCGATCCCCACCAACACCCGTTGGCAGCGACAAGGCCAGAAGCACCGCATGTGTTCCCACATCCGGTCCCTCAGGACCCAACAGCGTGCAGGCACCAGCCCCGCCGGCCCCCGCGTTCCCACACCGAAGTGCGTACTAGCAGAAACCATTGGCTCTGATGCCATGTCAAATGTTCCACCCATGAGCTCCCAGCGAAGAACATTCGTCTTCGATCTGGGTTCTGGACACCCGGAGGTGTCAGATGCTCCTTAGAAAGGAGGTGATCCAGCCGCACCTTCCGGTACGGCTACCTTGTTACGACTTAGTCCTAATTACCGATCCCACCTTCGACGGCTCCCTCCACAAGGGTTAGGCCACCGGCTTCAGGTGTTACCGACTTTCATGACTTGACGGGCGGTGTGTACAAGACCCGGGAACGTATTCACCGCAGCGTTGCTGATCTGCGATTACTAGCGACTCCGACTTCATGTAGTCGAGTTGCAGACTACAATCCGAACTGGGACCGGCTTTTTGGGATTCGCTCCACCTCACGGTATTGCAGCCCTTTGTACCGGCCATTGTAGCATGCGTGAAGCCCAAGACATAAGGGGCATGATGATTTGACGTCATCCCCACCTTCCTCCGAGTTGACCCCGGCAGTATCCCATGAGTTCCCACCATTACGTGCTGGCAACATAGAACGAGGGTTGCGCTCGTTGCGGGACTTAACCCAACATCTCACGACACGAGCTGACGACAACCATGCACCACCTGTTCACGAGTGTCCAAAGAGTTGACCATTTCTGGCCCGTTCTCGTGTATGTCAAGCCTTGGTAAGGTTCTTCGCGTTGCATCGAATTAATCCGCATGCTCCGCCGCTTGTGCGGGTCCCCGTCAATTCCTTTGAGTTTTAGCCTTGCGGCCGTACTCCCCAGGCGGGGAACTTAATGCGTTAGCTGCGTCACGGAATCCGTGGAAAGGACCCCACAACTAGTTCCCAACGTTTACGGGGTGGACTACCAGGGTATCTAAGCCTGTTTGCTCCCCACCCTTTCGCTCCTCAGCGTCAGTTACGGCCCAGAGATCTGCCTTCGCCATCGGTGTTCCTCCTGATATCTGCGCATTCCACCGCTACACCAGGAATTCCAATCTCCCCTACCGCACTCTAGTCTGCCCGTACCCACTGCAGGCCCGAGGTTGAGCCTCGGGATTTCACAGCAGACGCGACAGACCGCCTACGAGCTCTTTACGCCCAATAATTCCGGATAACGCTTGCGCCCTACGTATTACCGCGGCTGCTGGCACGTAGTTAGCCGGCGCTTTTTCTGCAGGTACCGTCACTCTCGCTTCTTCCCTGCTAAAAGAGGTTTACAACCCGAAGGCCGTCATCCCTCACGCGGCGTTGCTGCATCAGGCTTCCGCCCATTGTGCAATATTCCCCACTGCTGCCTCCCGTAGGAGTCTGGGCCGTGTCTCAGTCCCAGTGTGGCCGGTCACCCTCTCAGGCCGGCTACCCGTCGACGCCTTGGTGAGCCATTACCTCACCAACAAGCTGATAGGCCGCGAGCCCATCCCCCACCAAAAAATCTTTCCAGCAACTGGCCATGCGGCCGTTGCTCGTATCCAGTATTAGACGCCGTTTCCAGCGCTTATCCCAGAGTGAGGGGCAGGTTGCTCACGTGTTACTCACCCGTTCGCCACTAATCCAAGGTGCAAGCACCCCTTCATCGTTCGACTTGCATGTGTTAAGCACGCCGCCAGCGTTCATCCTGAGCCAGGATCAAACTCTCCGTAAAGAAAAAATGCATACGAACCGGGGAAAAACCGGAACGCAGCGAGTTTGATGCTGACCAAAGAGACAAAATCAACTGACTTCATCCAATGCCAGCCCCCGGAAGGGCTGGTCTTTGATCCAAAGGAATTTCTCTACCAGCCCGAAGACTGGACGAGGAATAAATTGGCATTTGACAAGTGCACGCTGTTGAGTTCTCAAGGATCGGATGCTCCCAACCCCCCACCTACCCGGTGAGGCCCTTTGGGGCAACTTCTCTATCTTATCCGTCCCGCCCGGCCTGTCAAATCGACACGCCGTGAAGACCGGAACCAGATCCGTTTCCTCGTTTCCGAGGCAACTTCTCTAGCTTAGCCCTCCCAGCCGAACTGTCAAATCAACGACCCCGACGGACGGCCACCCACTCGAACGCACGCGTCCGACCCCCACCACCGGAAGAACCGACAGCAAGGAAACCAACCAGAACCCGGAAACACAAGGAAACCAGACCGAAGAAGGAGGGTGGTTGTTCGCCACTTGGGGAGTCAGGCCTTCCGGCCCTTCGCTCTACCGCTTGGGGCGAACAAGTAATAAGTTACGCG
>NZ_JAVFCB010000017.1 GCF_030865425.1 Microbacterium capsulatum | reverse complement strand
AAGAAGTCCGGCGGTGTCCTACTCTCCCACAGGGTCCCCCCTGCAGTACCATCGGCGCTGTGAGGCTTAGCTTCCGGGTTCGGAATGTGACCGGGCGTTTCCCTCACGCTATGGCCGCCGAAACACTATTGACGTGTAACGACAAGACAAAACGATTGTGTTGTCGTGGTTGTCGACCGTACGTCGAGAACCACAAAGTGGACGCAAGCACCAGGAATGGTGTGTTATCAAGTCATCGGCTTATTAGTACCAGTCAGCTGCACACGTTGCCGTGCTTCCACATCTGGCCTATCAACCCAGTAGTCTGGCTGGGAGCCTCTCACCCGAAGGTATGGAAGTCTCATCTTGAGGCCGGCTTCCCGCTTAGATGCTTTCAGCGGTTATCCATCCCGAACGTAGCTAACCAGCGGTGCCCTTGGCAGGACAACTGGCACACCAGAGGTTCGTCCAACCCGGTCCTCTCGTACTAGGGTCAGATCCTCTCAAACTTCCTACGCGCGCAGCGGATAGGGACCGAACTGTCTCACGACGTTCTAAACCCAGCTCGCGTACCGCTTTAATGGGCGAACAGCCCAACCCTTGGGACCTACTCCAGCCCCAGGATGCGACGAGCCGACATCGAGGTGCCAAACCATGCCGTCGATATGGACTCTTGGGCAAGATCAGCCTGTTATCCCCGAGGTACCTTTTATCCGTTGAGCGACAGCGCTTCCACAAGCCACTGCCGGATCACTAGTCCCGACTTTCGTCCCTGCTCGACCTGTCAGTCTCACAGTCAAGCTCCCTTGTGCACTTACACTCGACACCTGATTGCCAACCAGGTTGAGGGAACCTTTGGGCGCCTCCGTTACATTTTGGGAGGCAACCGCCCCAGTTAAACTACCCACCAGGCACTGTCCCTGAACCGGATCACGGTTCGAAGTTAGATATCCAGAGTGACCAGAGTGGTATTTCAACAATGACTCCACGGTAACTGGCGTCACCGCTTCACAGTCTCCCACCTATCCTACACAAGCCACACCGAACACCAATACCAAGCTGTAGTAAAGGTCACGGGGTCTTTCCGTCCTGCTGCGCGTAACGAGCATCTTTACTCGTAATGCAATTTCGCCGAGTTCGCGGTTGAGACAGTTGGGAAGTCGTTACGCCATTCGTGCAGGTCGGAACTTACCCGACAAGGAATTTCGCTACCTTAGGATGGTTATAGTTACCACCGCCGTTTACTGGGGCTTAAATTCTCAGCTTCGCCTTGCGGCTAACCGGTCCTCTTAACCTTCCAGCACCGGGCAGGCGTCAGTCCGTATACATCGTCTTGCGACTTGGCACGGACCTGTGTTTTTAGTAAACAGTCGCTACCCACTAGTCTCTGCGGCCACCACGCCCTTTTCGGAGCAAGTCCGTATAAGCGGGTGGCCCCCCTTCTCCCGAAGTTACGGGGGCATTTTGCCGAGTTCCTTAACCACGATTCTCTCGATCTCCTTGGTATTCTCTACCTGACCACCTGAGTCGGTTTGGGGTACGGGCGGCTTGAACCTCGCGTCGATGCTTTTCTCGGCAGCATAGGATCACCCACTTTTTATCCGCATCGTGTCTCAGCCTGTGTGAACCGCGGATTTGCCTACGGTTCGGCCTACGCACTTGCACCAGGACAACCATCGCCTGGCTTGGGCTACCTTCCTGCGTCACACCTGTTAATACGCTAGCCGCACCAGCATAGGGTCACGTGCTCCCCAGCCCGGTGAACCCCGAAGGGTCCGATGGACTGGTTCGGACGTTTAGCATCACTGGATTGACTGGGGCGGTTCTTCGCCGGTACGGGAATATCAACCCGTTGTCCATCGACTACGCCTGTCGGCCTCGCCTTAGGTCCCGACTTACCCAGGGAAGATTAGCTTGACCCTGGAACCCTTGGTCTTCCGGAGGACGTGTTTCTCACACGTCTTTCGCTACTCATGCCTGCATTCTCACTCGTGTAGCGTCCACGGCTGGATCACTCCGCCGCTTCACTCGCCACACGACGCTCTCCTACCCATCAACACGGCTGGACCACGAAGGCCTACCATAAATGTCAATGCCACAACTTCGGTGGCGTGCTTGAGCCCCGTTACATTGTCGGCGCGGAATCACTTGACCAGTGAGCTATTACGCACTCTTTCAAGGGTGGCTGCTTCTAAGCCAACCTCCTGGTTGTCACAGCAACTCCACATCCTTTCCCACTTAGCACGCGCTTAGGGACCTTAGTTGGTGGTCTGGGTTGTTTCCCTCTCGACTATGAAGCTTATCCCCCACAGTCTCACTGCTGCGCTCTCACTTACCGGCATTCGGAGTTTGGCTGACGTCAGTAACCTTGTAGGGCCCATCGGCCATCCAGTAGCTCTACCTCCGGCAAGAAACACGCAACGCTGCACCTAAATGCATTTCGGAGAGAACCAGCTATCACGAAGTTTGATTGGCCTTTCACCCCTATCCACAGCTCATCCCCTCAGTTTTCAACCTAAGTGGGTTCGGCCCTCCACGACGTCTTACCGTCGCTTCAGCCTGGCCATGGATAGATCACTTCGCTTCGGGTCTAGGACACGCGACTGAATCGCCCTATTCAGACTCGCTTTCGCTACGGCTACCCCACACGGGTTAACCTCGCCACGTATCGCTAACTCGCAGGCTCATTCTTCAAAAGGCACGCTGTCACCCCTGCTAGGGAGGCTCCAACGGTTTGTAAGCAAACGGTTTCAGGTACTATTTCACTCCCCTCCCGGGGTACTTTTCACCTTTCCCTCACGGTACTTGTCCGCTATCGGTCATCTGGGAGTATTTAGGCTTATCAGGTGGTCCTGACAGATTCACACGGGATTTCTCGGGCCCCGTGCTACTTGGGATACTCTTCACGCCAAGACATGGCATTTCGGCTACGGGGTTGGCACCCTCTATGACCCGCCTTTCAATGCGGTTCGCCTATACCACCTTGTCACGTCGACCACTCGGCAGAATGATCAGAAAAGTCCCACAACCCCGGGCATGCAACGCCTGCCGGCTATCACACACACCCGGTTTAGCCTCATCCGCTTTCGCTCGCCACTACTCACGGAATCACATGTTGTTTTCTCTTCCTGTGGGTACTGAGATGTTTCACTTCCCCACGTTCCCTCTACCCGCCCTATATATTCAGGCGGGAGTCACTGGGTCGGCACGCCGCCCAGCGGGGTTTCCCCATTCGGACACCCTCGGATCAAAACTCGCTTATCAGTTCCCCGAGGCTTATCGCAGATTGCTACGTCCTTCTTCGGCTCCAGATGCCAAGGCATCCACCGTTTGCTCTTAAAGACTTGAAATCACATGAGTTCATCAAGAATCGAAAGCCGGACCGAAGTCCGACTCGAAATTGACTAATGATCTTTAAGATCATCTAACCGAGACGACCGAAATCGTCTCGAAGATGCTCGCGTCCACTGTGTAGTTCTCAAAGTACGGGCGGTCCTCGATCCCCACCAACACCCGTTGGCAGCGACAAGGCCAGAAGCACCGCATGTGTTCCCACATCCGGTCCCTCAGGACCCAACAGCGTGCAGGCACCAGCCCCGCCGGCCCCCGCGTTCCCACACCGAAGTGCGTACTAGCAGAAACCATTGGCTCTGATGCCATGTCAAATGTTCCACCCATGAGCTCCCAGCGAAGAACATTCGTCTTCGATCTGGGTTCTGGACACCCGGAGGTGTCAGATGCTCCTTAGAAAGGAGGTGATCCAGCCGCACCTTCCGGTACGGCTACCTTGTTACGACTTAGTCCTAATTACCGATCCCACCTTCGACGGCTCCCTCCACAAGGGTTAGGCCACCGGCTTCAGGTGTTACCGACTTTCATGACTTGACGGGCGGTGTGTACAAGACCCGGGAACGTATTCACCGCAGCGTTGCTGATCTGCGATTACTAGCGACTCCGACTTCATGTAGTCGAGTTGCAGACTACAATCCGAACTGGGACCGGCTTTTTGGGATTCGCTCCACCTCACGGTATTGCAGCCCTTTGTACCGGCCATTGTAGCATGCGTGAAGCCCAAGACATAAGGGGCATGATGATTTGACGTCATCCCCACCTTCCTCCGAGTTGACCCCGGCAGTATCCCATGAGTTCCCACCATTACGTGCTGGCAACATAGAACGAGGGTTGCGCTCGTTGCGGGACTTAACCCAACATCTCACGACACGAGCTGACGACAACCATGCACCACCTGTTCACGAGTGTCCAAAGAGTTGACCATTTCTGGCCCGTTCTCGTGTATGTCAAGCCTTGGTAAGGTTCTTCGCGTTGCATCGAATTAATCCGCATGCTCCGCCGCTTGTGCGGGTCCCCGTCAATTCCTTTGAGTTTTAGCCTTGCGGCCGTACTCCCCAGGCGGGGAACTTAATGCGTTAGCTGCGTCACGGAATCCGTGGAAAGGACCCCACAACTAGTTCCCAACGTTTACGGGGTGGACTACCAGGGTATCTAAGCCTGTTTGCTCCCCACCCTTTCGCTCCTCAGCGTCAGTTACGGCCCAGAGATCTGCCTTCGCCATCGGTGTTCCTCCTGATATCTGCGCATTCCACCGCTACACCAGGAATTCCAATCTCCCCTACCGCACTCTAGTCTGCCCGTACCCACTGCAGGCCCGAGGTTGAGCCTCGGGATTTCACAGCAGACGCGACAGACCGCCTACGAGCTCTTTACGCCCAATAATTCCGGATAACGCTTGCGCCCTACGTATTACCGCGGCTGCTGGCACGTAGTTAGCCGGCGCTTTTTCTGCAGGTACCGTCACTCTCGCTTCTTCCCTGCTAAAAGAGGTTTACAACCCGAAGGCCGTCATCCCTCACGCGGCGTTGCTGCATCAGGCTTCCGCCCATTGTGCAATATTCCCCACTGCTGCCTCCCGTAGGAGTCTGGGCCGTGTCTCAGTCCCAGTGTGGCCGGTCACCCTCTCAGGCCGGCTACCCGTCGACGCCTTGGTGAGCCATTACCTCACCAACAAGCTGATAGGCCGCGAGCCCATCCCCCACCAAAAAATCTTTCCAGCAACTGGCCATGCGGCCGTTGCTCGTATCCAGTATTAGACGCCGTTTCCAGCGCTTATCCCAGAGTGAGGGGCAGGTTGCTCACGTGTTACTCACCCGTTCGCCACTAATCCAAGGTGCAAGCACCCCTTCATCGTTCGACTTGCATGTGTTAAGCACGCCGCCAGCGTTCATCCTGAGCCAGGATCAAACTCTCCGTAAAGAAAAAATGCATACGAACCGGGGAAAAACCGGAACGCAGCGAGTTTGATGCTGACCAAAGAGACAAAATCAACTGACTTCATCCAATGCCAGCCCCCGGAAGGGCTGGTCTTTGATCCAAAGGAATTTCTCTACCAGCCCGAAGACTGGACGAGGAATAAATTGGCATTTGACAAGTGCACGCTGTTGAGTTCTCAAGGATCGGATGCTCCCAACCCCCCACCTACCCGGTGAGGCCCTTTGGGGCAACTTCTCTATCTTATCCGTCCCGCCCGGCCTGTCAAATCGACACGCCGTGAAGACCGGAACCAGATCCGTTTCCTCGTTTCCGAGGCAACTTCTCTAGCTTAGCCCTCCCAGCCGAACTGTCAAATCAACGACCCCGACGGACGGCCACCCACTCGAACGCACGCGTCCGACCCCCACCACCGGAAGAACCGACAGCAAGGAAACCAACCAGAACCCGGAAACACAAGGAAACCAGACCGAAGAAGGAGGGTGGTTGTTCGCCACTTGGGGAGTCAGGCCTTCCGGCCCTTCGCTCTACCGCTTGGGGCGAACAAGTAATAAGTTACGCGGAACCAGACCCCCCGGCAAATCCAGCCCCCACCCCGGGCGTGTCGCACGCTGTTCCGCGACCGTTCACGCTCTCGACGCCGGGGTTTCCCCGCGTACGATGCGGTCATGACAGCTGCGACGGCGCGCGCTGCGCTGGCCGGATTCCAGGCGGCGCTCGGCGAGGATCCCTCCGACGTCGAGGATCTGGCCACGGTGCCGGTCCCCCTTCCCGCCCGTCTCCCTGTCGACGCCCTGGCCTGGGCCGGGGTGCAGGCCGCGTCCCTCGCTCTCGCCCGGATCTCGGGCGCCGATCCCGTGCGCCTGGACGGATCCCGGATCGCGGCCGCCTACCGGAGCGAACGCCACCTGCGCATCGACGGCTCCTCCCCCGGGGCGTGGTCCCCGCTGTCGGGGTTCTGGCACGCGGCCGACGGCTGGGTCCGCACGCACGGCAACTACCCCGCGCACGCCGAGGCGATGCGCGGGGCGCTCGGGCTGACCGAGCCCAGCGCCGAGGCCGCCGCCGAACGCCTCGCCGCGATGCGGGTCGACGCCGCCGTCTCGGCGATCACCGCGCACGGCGGGCTCTGCGTCCCCACCCGCGAGGAGAGACCCGCCGTCGATGCAGCGCTGCGGCTGGATCCGCCCATCCGGCTCGAGCGGATCGGGCGTGGACAGCCCGTGGGCCTGCCGGAGGCGACGGCGGCCGCCCCGCTCGTCGGAGTGCGCGTGCTCGACCTCACCCGCGTCATCGCCGGACCGGTGTGCACGCGCACCCTGGCGCTGGCCGGGGCCGACGTGCTGCGCATCGATCCGCCGGCCCTGCCCGAGTTCGCCTGGCAGCACCTCGACACCGGGCACGGCAAGCGGTCCGCTCTGCTCGATCTCGAGGAGGACGACGACCGTGCGCGCTTCGACGCTCTGCTCGCGAACGCCGACGTCGTCGTGCTCGGCTACCGTCCCGACGGTCTGTCCCGGCTCGGGCTCACGCCGGAGCGGCTGCTCGCCACTCATCCGCGTCTGGTGGTGGCGCAGCTCTCCGCGTGGGGCGCACCCGACCGGCGCGGATTCGACAGTCTGGTGCAGGCGGCGTCGGGCATCGCCTGGATCGAGTCCGTCGACGGCACGACGCCCGGCGTCCTCCCGGCGCAGGCTCTCGACCACACCGCGGGCTATCTGCTCGCCGCGGCGATCGCGACCGCGCTGCGCCGACGGGCGGTCGACGGCGGCGGCTGGATCGCCGAGACGTCCCTGCGCCGTGTGGCGGCGGACCTCCTCGCCCTTCCCCGCAGTGGCGAGCCGATCGGAGACGCACCCCCGGAGGATCCCGAGACGCAGACCTTCGACGTCGACGGCACCGAGGTCCGCACCGTCGTCCCGGCCGTCGCCTGGACCGGCGGGCCGTCGCGGTTCGCGCCGCCGCGACCGTGGGGCGGGGATCAGGCCGTCTGGCGCTGAGCCCGACGGATCCGCAGCACGATCACGAGCACGATCGTGAGTGCGGCCCAGATCCCGCAGGCGACGGGCAGGGTGCGATAGGCGAGGTGCTGCGCCGTGAACCCCGGTGTGGGCGGTCCGTACACGACGAGGCCGGCGAGGATCGCCGGCACGAGGAGCGCCGGCAGCGAGAGCCACCAGACGATGCGCACTGCGGCGGGCTCCGGATCCACCGGTCCCGACGCGCGCCCGCGCAGCCAGAGCAGCCCGGTGATCGCAAGGACGAGCACGCCGCCGATGCTGGATCCGTGCTGCAGCCACTTGTACCCGGGCAGCGGCCCCCAGGGATCGCCAAGGGCGGGGACGAGGACGCTGCCGAGCCGTCCCTCGTGCGTGAACGCGTCCCAGAGGATGTGGCTGGCCACGCCGAGAGCCAGCGCGACGAGGAGCAGGATCCCGCGTCCCGCGGACGGGAAGGTCTCGCGCAGGGTGGCACGCGCCCCGCGATCCCACTCCTGCGGCAGCCGGGCGGCCAGAGCGAGGGGAGCGAGCGGGCGGCAGGCCGGGCGCAGCAGCAGCCGCCACACCAGCAGCAGCGCGAGGGCGATCGCCGTCGTCAGCGGGATCCCGCGCAGATCGTGCGTGGTGCCGTAGTCGATGCCGATCCCCCGCGTGAACAGGGGCAGGTCGGGGGTCATCGCGCCCACCGCGATCGCCGCCGGGACGAGCGGCGTCCGGACGAACGGCAGCGCCACGATCGCATGACTCGGCGTGAACGGCATGCCCCGACGCTACCGAGGACGTGGCGCAAGCGATCCCGGATCCTCCCGCCCATGTACGGGACCCCCCCCGGGCTGTCCGCTGGTCCCCACCCGCCGTCCCACCCCGCGAATGCGGGCGTGGCGCGACCAGCGAACAGGAAAAGGTGCGCCTGCGGAACGGGTTCCGGCGCTGTCAGGCGGGCAGGAGACCGGCGAGGGTCTTCTTGCCGCGGCGGAGCACCGAGACACCGCCCGGGAGGCCGAGCGGGACAATCGCGTCGTCGCTCTCCACCTTCGCGCCGTCGACGGACACGCCGCCCTGGGCGATCGCCCGCCGCGCCTCGGAGGCGCTCGAGACGAGACCGGTGGCGACGAGCGCGTCGATGACGGAGGATCCGGCGGATGCCTGCGCGTTCGGGAGCTCCTCGAGCGCCGAGCGCAGTGTGCCCGCGTCGAGCGCGGACAGATCGCCCTGCCCGAACAGCGCCTCGGACGCGGCGATCACCGCGGCGGTCGCCTCGATCCCGTGCACGGTTGCGACGACCTCGAGCGCGAGGCGCTTCTGCGCGGCGCGGCGGAACGGCTCCGCCTCGACGAGCGCGGCGTACTCCTCGATCTCGGCGCGCGGGAGGAACGTGAAGACCTTGAGCCGGTCGATCACGTCGGCGTCGGCGGTGCTGAGCCAGAACTGGTACATCCGGTACGGGCTGCACATGTCGGCGTCGAGCCAGATCGCGTTTCCCTCGCTCTTGCCGAACTTGGTGCCGTCGCTGTTGGTGATCAGCGGCGTGCCGATCGCGTGCACCGAGGCGCCCTCGACGCGGTGGATGAGGTCCGTGCCGCTGGTGAGGTTGCCCCACTGGTCGCTTCCGCCGGTCTGCAGCACGCAGTCGTACTGACGGTGCAGTTCGAGGTAGTCCAGGCCCTGCAGGATCTGGTAGCTGAACTCGGTGTAGCTGATGCCGGCGTCGGAGTTCAGGCGCGCGGCGACCGCGTCCTTCTTCAGCATCGTTCCGACCCGGTAGTGCTTGCCGATCTCGCGGAGGAAGTCGATCGCGCTCAGCGGCGCCGTCCAGTCGAGGTTGTTCACGATCCGGGCGGCGTTGTCGCCGTCGAAGCTGAGGAAGCGCTCGACCTGGGCGCGCAGCTTGCCGACCCACTCCTCGACGGTCTCGCGCGTGTTCAGCGTGCGCTCCGCCGTCGGGCGGGGGTCGCCGACGAGGCCGGTGGATCCGCCGACGAGGCCGAGCGGCTTGTGGCCGGCCAGCTGCAGGCGGCGCATGGTGAGCAGCTGCACGAGGTTGCCGAGGTGCAGGCTGGGCGCGGTCGGGTCGAAGCCGCAGTAATACGTGATCGCGGGCCCCGCGAGAAGGGCGCGCAGCGCCTCCTGGTCCGTGGACACGTGGACGAGCCCGCGCCAGACCAGCTCGTCCCACACGTTCTCGAACGCGGGGTCGATCGCCGGCTGCGCAGTCGTCAGATCTGGATTCGACACCGGATCAGGGTATCAGCGCGGATCGGCCGCCTTTCCGCACCGGAACGACGGCGGATAGGCTGGATCCGTGTCGGGAACACGCGCGGGTCGCACGTTCCGGGGCCTCATCGCCGCCCTGGTCGCGACGTTCGTCGCCTCCGTCTCGCACGCCCTCGCGGACGGCGCTCCGGCCCCTCTGCTGGGCGTCGTCCTCGCGCTCGTGTTCGCGGCGCCGGTGTGCGTCGCCCTCGCCGGGCGCCGGCTCTCCTGGACGCGGCTCTCGATCGCCGTCGCGCTGAGCCAGTTCGCGTTCCACGGCCTGATGCTCGTCGGCGTGGGGGCCGGATCCGGATCCCTCGCCTCCGTACCCGGCGGCCACCTGCACGGCGCCGAGATGGTCAAGGCGCTCGGCGCGACCGCGCTTCCGGCCGGCGCGCTGCACCCCGACCATTCCGGTATCGGGATGTGGATCGCGCACGCGATCGCGGCGGTGCTCACCGTGCTCGCCCTGGGCCGGGGCGAGCAGGCCGTGCGCGCCCTCATCGTCCTGACCGGCTGGGACGAGGCCGCCCGCCTGATCGCGTGGCGGGCGAGCGCCCCGTTCCGGACGCCGTCCGCGCCGCACGCCGAGGTCGCCGAGCCCCGGCTGCTGTTCGCCGTGGTCTCGGTGCTGAGGAGGGGTCCGCCGCCCGCGGCGTGACGACCCCCCTCTCCCGCTCCGCCCCGCCTCTCGCGGGGCCGGTGCACCGACGACCTCAGAAAGAACCGCATCCATGCGAAAGACCACCCTTCAGCGCGCGCTCATCGGCCTCGCCGCCGGCGCCGCACTCGCCCTCGTCGCTCCGCTGGCGGCATCCGCCCACGTCACCGCGACCCCGAACCAGGCGGAGGCCGGATCCTGGACGTACGTCACCTTCCGGGTGCCGAACGAGTCGGCCACGGCCAGCACCGTCAAGCTCGAGATCCACCTGCCGACCGACACCCCCTTCACGAGCGTCAGCTACCAGCCCACCGCGGGCTGGACCGGCGCCACCGCGAAGACCCCTCTGCCCAAGCCCGTGAAGGTCGAGGACAACACCGTCAGCGACGCCGTCACGACGGTCACCTTCACCGCGGATGCGGGCGGCGTCGCGCCGGGCCAGTTCCAGGCCTTCACCCTGTCGCTGGGCCCGGTCCCCGACACCGGGCACATCGTCATGGCTGCCACGCAGACGTACTCCGACGGCAAGGTCGTGGAGTGGTCGGCCACACCGGAACAGGTCGCGAAGGACGACACTCTCGAGCCCGCCCCGGTGCTCTGGGTGAACGACGCGCCGCCCGCCGACCACCACGGCGGGGCGACGGCTGCTCCCGCGGCCTCGGGACCGTCCGCGCCCTCCGACGGGCGGGGCGGACTCGCGCTCGGGCTCAGCATCGCCGCGCTCGTGATCGCCGCCGGCGGCGCGCTTCTCGGCGCGTTCGCGCTGGGGCGGCGGAGGAGGGGCGCATGAGGATCCGGAACCGTCTCGTCGCGCTCGCCGCATCCGTCGCCGCGGGCCTCGCGCTCGCGGTGGCGGGAGCCTCGACGGCCAGCGCGCACGACACCCTCGAGCAGTCGGATCCATCCGCGAACGCGACCGTGACGCACCTCGACGCCGTGACGCTCACGTTCAGCGGGGATCCCCTCAACGCGGCCGGCACCGACATCATCCAGGTGATCGGGCCGGACAAGAAGTACTTCGAGACCGGCTGCCCGGACCTGAACGGGCCCGCGGTGTCCTCGCCGGTCGCGCTGGGCGCGGCGGGGACGTACGAGGTGCTGTGGCGCGTGGTGTCGTCGGACGGGCATCCGATCTCGGGCAACTACACGTTCGCCTACGCACCCGACGGCTCCGCGTCGCCCGCGGCAGCCGGATCCGCGACCCCGAAGTGCGGGCCGAGGGCGGATGCGACGCCGGCCACCCGCACCGAGCCGATGGAGGTCGACGACAGCACGCTGTGGTTCGGGCTCGGGATCGGCGCGGTCGTGCTCGTCGCGGTGGGCGTCGGCGCGTGGGCGCTCGCCCGAGGGCGCAGCCCTCAGGCCTGAGTCGAGATCGTTGCGCGAGGACGCCGTAGGCGACCGAGACGAAACGCGGTGATCGGACGAGTTCGTCGGTCACCGCGTTTCGTCTCGCTTCGCTCGCTCAACGACCCGAGTCGCGCGTCTAAGCGGCCCTCGTCGCCCACCAGAGCAGCATCGCGCCGCCCAGCGCGACGACCCAGCTCACCAGGCTGCCGACGAGGAAGTACTCGGCGCGGGCCCCGCTCGCCCCATCCCGGGAGATCTCCGGGAAGCGCACGATGCCCTTGGCGGCGAGCATCGCCGCCAGCAGTGCGTACGCCGCGACGAGGGTGAGCAGCAGCACGAGCACCCGTTCGAGCGGGCCGATCAGCCGTCCGCCGCGGAAACCGGGATCCGCCACCGGGACGTGCGAGGACGGCGTCGGCGCGGTCGGCGTCCCGGGCCCGAGGATCACCGGCGGCTGCACCATCGCGATCTCGGCGGGCACGACGTCGGCCGGGAGCGATGCCTCCTCCTCGGTCAGCGCGGCGCGCACGATGACGTTGCCGGTCTCCAGCAGGGCGGCGAACACGCCCACGCCGAGCACGAGCAGGTCGAAGCCGACCGGCCCGACCGGGGTCGCCAGCCACCGTCCGTCGAACAGGCCCGTGCTCGCGCGGGCGGGCATGATCGCCACCGACGCCGCGACCAGCACGGCCAGCAGCACCGCCGGCCAGAACGACAGCCGGGGCTGTCCGTCGAGCGGGAACAGCCACGCCCACAGCACGGCGAGGACGATCCCGATGGCCGCGTACGTGCACGCGGCGCCGAGCACTCCGACGACGAGCAGCAGCAGCGCGGCGATCGCGACGCCGATCCAGAACGCCGCACCGCGCAGGAACCGGCGCAGGATGTCGGCGAGACCGATCGAGAGCAGGACGAAACCGGCGAGGATCATGAGCGGGCCCTCCCTTGCAGCGCCTCGAAGCCGAGGACGACGGACGCCGCTCCGGCGCTGGCGAGCGCCTGCGAGACGGCGGACTGGCTGATCCCCTCGTCGCCGGCGAGCTCGGCCTGCGTGCGGCCGAGGCTGCGACCGTAGACGAGCCGGCGTTCGCGCGGGCTCATCCGCATCACGAGCTCGTCGCGCGCGAGCGCGTACGCGTTGGCGACGTCGATCGTCGTGTGCATGCGGGCATCCTCCTCCGGGGCGCCGACAATCCAGATCCGCGAGGTCGGCACGGCGCGCTGCTGACGGGCGTGCACGGTGTCGATCGCGGCGCGGGCGGCCCACCAGGCCGGGCCGTCCTGCAGGCGCGGCGCGGCGCCGGACCCGCCTCCGTCGATCGCACGGATCGCGCCGACGCCGATCCCGAAGCGCAGCTCATGGCCGGCGGGCAGGGCGAGCTGCACGAGCAGCAGCGAGGCGAGCGCGGCGTCGAGGGTGGCGTAACGGCCCTGCAGCTCGTCGCCGGCCGTGGCCTGCAGCGGCTCCACGGCGAGGGGCAGGTCGAACTCCGCCTGCGCGACGACGCGTTCGAAGGTGCGCTGCGCCTCCGAACGGTCCGGGAGACGGCGCGATCCGACGATGTCGGCGATCACGGCCACATCCATGCGATAAGTATATCGCTTATGAAGCCTTAGATATAAGGTAATAGCTTATGTTTGTGGATTCATCAGTCGGAAGACGGATCCTGCCGCAGAACGACACCGCGATAACCGCAGCCGCTCCCGTGCACGGAGAGGGAGGACGGGCAGCGCCCATCCTCCCTCTCCACCTGCGTCGCCGGCTACGCCGAGAAGTCCTCCGGCACCTCCAGCGGACGACGGGCGTAATACGCGGCCTTCGCCTTCGGGTAGAAGATCGCCAGCGGGATGATGCCGATCACGATCAGGCCCAGGCCCAGGCCGTTCACCACGGGCTCGTTGTTCGGGATGGCCGCGAAGAAGATGGACAGCATGAAGACCGCCCCCACGAAAGGCCACAGGCCGATCAGCAGGAAGTTCTTCACGGACTTGAACAGCACCTTGCGGAACCCGATGACCACGGCGAAGCCGGCCAGCGAGTAGTAGAACGCGATCTGCAGGCCGATCGACGAGATCGCCCAGCCGAGGATCGTCGCCACCGTGTCGCCGCCGAGGTTCGCCAGGACGAAGAGCACCAGCGAGACAGCGACGACGGTCAGAGTCGCGAACACCGGCGTCTTCCAACGGCGGTTGATGCGGCCGAACGCGAACGGGATGGTGCGGTCGCGCCCCATGGCGAAGAGCGTCCTGCTGACCTGCACGAGCGTGGTCTCGAGCGTCGCGATGGTCGACAGCGCGACCGCGACGATCATGATCTTGCCTCCGATGCCCGGCATGATCGCGTCGCCGAGGACGCCGAGCGCGTTCGCCGCGTTCTCCTGCAGCGTCTTGCCCGGAACCATCGTCAGGGTCAGCGTCGTGTAGACCTCGAAGAGGATGAAGACGATGACGATGCCGACGATGCCGGCAAGACCCGTCGTCTTGTGCGCGTTCTTGGTCTCTTCGCCGAGGTTGGCCGTGACGTCCCAGCCCCAGTAGTAGAAGGCCGCGATCAGGGCCGCCGCCACGAAGACACCGCCTCCGGTCAGGTGGCCGAAGCCGAACCAGTCCCACGAGAAGGTCTCGCCGCGATGGGAGGTGGTGATCGCACGAGGGATCGCGATCACGGCGAACACCACGAGGATGCCCACCTCGATGGTCGACATGATCCACTGCGCACGTTCGGTGGTGTGCACGCCGAAGATCACCGCGGCCGCCATCACCAGGAACCACGCTGCTCCGACGAGGGTCACGAGCAGGGTGTTGTTCGCCTGGTCGGGCGCGAACAGCGCGACGGTCATCGCTCCCGCCGGGATCGCACCCGCCACCATGAAGATCGTCGCGGAGATCACCACCGCCCACCCGGCGAGGAAGCCGAGGATCGGGTGCAGGCCGCGCGCGACCCACGAGAAGGACGCGCCGGCGTGGGTGTCCACCCGGGCGAGGTAGCTGAACGCGAACGCGATGCCGAGCATCGGGATGCCGCACCACAGCAGTGCGGCGGGAGCTCCGACGCCCGCGGCGCCGATCAGCAGTGCGGTGCTGGCCGCGATCGAGTAGGCGGGCGCACTGCCCGCGACCGCCATCAGCGTGGAGCCGGCCTTGGACACGCCGCCGGCCTGCAGCGCGTGCTCCTGATACTCGATCGCCCTCTGCAGAGACGTGTCCGTCTCGCGTGTTTCCTGGGCCATGAATTCCCCTGTCTCATCGTCGGGTGTGGGGGATGACAGAGGGACGCTAGCACCGCGGATCCGCCTCCGCCTAGAGCTGGTTCCGAAATTCTCCGAAGCCTATGGACGGGCTGAGATCTCGCGGGCCGAAAACCGCGGAATCACGCGGATTTTAAATGGTATGCCATTGTATCCGTTGCCGAATGTGACTTTGGCAATCAGAAGCGTTGCGCGTACGCCGATTCGGCCACGGGGGTCAGAGCGGGTCCGGGGGCGATTTCGGCGTGGGTGTACGGTCGGGCCATGACGGTCGAGCCAGGGACGGGCGACAAGCGACTGACGGCGGCGTTCCCGCGGGCCTGACCGCCGCAGGAGGATCCCGGACTATCGGACCTCGAACGCCAGGCGGGCTCCGAAGAGCACGAGCACGCCGCCGGTGCCGCGGTCGATCCAGCGGATGACCCGCGCGGAGCGGAGCCTCGGCGCGAGCCGGTTCGCACCGAGGATGATCAGTCCGAGCCAGACCAGACCGAGCAGACAGTGCACGCCGGCGAGCAGCATCCCGACGAACAACGGCGACTGCCCCGCCGGCACGAACTGCGGGATGGTCGCCATGTAGAAGACGCCGACCTTGGGGTTCGTGAGGTTGGTGACCAGCCCGAGAAGGAAACCGCTGCGACCGTTCGCCCTCTGCACGGCGACGACCTCGGGGTCCTGGCCCCGCCGGAAGGTCTTGACGATCATCGCGATGCCCATCCCCGCCAGATACGCCGCTCCGGCATAGCAGAGCACCGTGTATGCGGCTTCGCTCGCGGCGAGCAGGGCGGCGGCGCCGCTTGCGGCCGCCGCGCCCCAGATGAGTGTGCCGACCTGGATGCCCAGCAGCGCGGCGAAGCCGTATCGGCGCGATCGGGTGACGGTCCCGCGGATCACGAGGGCGGTGTCGAGGCCGGGAAGGATCGTGAGGAGCCCGACCACCAGCGCGAAGGAGAGGACGGCCTGTCCGAGTGTCATCACGGAAATCTATCGGAGGAGCGCCGTGAGATCACCAGAGGTTCGGAGATAAAAACGACGCTCAGCCTCTTCTTCACTCTCGAATGTCGGTGATCGGTTCTAGAGTCGGAACATGAGCATTCCTCTTGATCGTTACCTCCGCCGCGGGGCGGAGATCATGGAGGAGTGCGCCGCGCTCGATCGGGAGATCGCCCGGCTCGAGGCGAGGAAGGCAGCCCGGCTGGCGGAGCGCGTCGAGCTGCTGCTGGGGGTCGTGCGCCCTGGCGAGACGGGCTTCGATCAGGCCGAGCGATCGATGATCTGCGAGGTGTCTGCCGGCCTGCGGGTGACGCAGTTCGCGGCGGCGAAAGCCCTGGCGAACGCGCACACCCTGCACGATCGACTGCCCGCGGCACGGGCGGCGTTCGAGGTCGGCGAGATCTCGAGTTCGCATGTGGACGTCATCGTGGCGGCCGCCCGCGACATCCCCGTGGCGGACGTCTCCGCGATCGCAGCCTTCGAGGCCCAGGTGGTGCCGTACGCCGCCGCCGAGACCCGGGCGCGGACCAAGGCCTTCGCGGAGTGCGTCGTCGCGGCGGTCGCGCCGGCGCCGGTAGCGGAGCGGCACCGTCGTGCGCAGGACGAGCGGACCGTGTCCGTCACGGACGAGGGCGCGGGGATGTCGGCCCTGCATCTGACGGGGCCTTCTGTGCTCGTGCACGCCGCGTTCGACCTGGCAACGCAGGAGGGCCGGGCGATCCTGACCGCGGCGAAGCAGGCCGGACCGGACGAGAGCGGCGCGAGTGACGAGCGGAGGCTGGATCAGGTCCGCTTCGACCGCATCATGCTGCGGCTGCTGACGGGCCGCGTCGACGGCGATGCGGACGTCGTCGCCGCGATCCGCCCGATCGTGCAGGTGACGATCTCGGCCTCGGCCCTCCTCGGCTTCGACGAGCGGATGGCCGAGCTCGACGGGCACGGACCCCTGGACCCTGCGACCGCCCGGCTGTTCGCCGCATCGGCATCCTCGTGGGAAAGGCTCTTCCTCGACGAGCGGGGCATGGTCACCAGAACCAGCAGCTACCAGCCGACGGAGTCGATGAGGCGGTTCCTCCGCGCGAGGGATCGGACCTGCCGCTTCCCCGGCTGTCGGCAGCCTGCCCGGCGATGTCAGATCGACCACAACCACGACCACGCCCGGGGCGGCCCGACGGAGATCGGCAACCTCGCCTGCTTCTGCGAGCGGCATCACGCGATCAAGCACCCCGACCTCGATCCACGGTGGCGGTGGACGGCGCGCCAGGGGCCGGGCGGCGTCATCACCTGGATCAGCCCGGCCGGCGTCGAATACACCGACACGCCACCGCCGCGGGTGATGTTCGTGGACAGTAGGCCGGGTTCCGGGCGGGCCGCGGCCTGACGCCTGTCAGATCGCCAGCGCCTCCTTCGGCGCCCCACGGGACGGCGCGCGGCAGGCAGGCCCGGGCCGCGTCACAGCTCGATCTGCGACCCCATCACGATCACGCGGTCGCGCGGGAGGCCGAAGTGGTCGCTCGCGTCGGTGGTGATGTGGGATGCGGCGAGGAACAGCCGCTTGCGCCAGCGGGCCATGCCCTTCACGTTCCCCTCGCGCAGTTCGATCTTGGACAGGAAGTAGCTGGCCTTGTCGAGGTCGAGGAAGCCCTGCGTCTTCTCCGGCGGCAGGGTGCGCAGCGCCTTCGGCAGATCCGGCTTCTCCGCGTACCCGAATCGGGCGGAGATCTGCAGGATCCCGTCGTTCGGGTCGCCGAGGTCGTCGATCGTGAAGCGCTTGCCCTTCTTGATCCGCGGAACGGTGTCGATGATGACCGACAGGATGATGACCCGGGAATGGCGCACATGGTTGTGCTCGACGTTGGCGCGCAGCGCGAGCGGAGTGGTCGTGGCGCCCGGGTTGAGGAAGATGGCCGTACCGGGGACCCGGTCGACGAGCGAGGGGTGCGTGCGCAGCTTCTGCACGAACTCCGCCAGGGATCCCTCCGCCGTGGTGCGGCGGGCGGTGATCAGCTCGCGACCGCGCTCCCACGTCGTCATGACCGTGAACGCGACGAGCCCGATCACGAGCGGCAGCCAGGCGCCGTGCACGAACTTGGTGAGGTTCACCGCGACGAACAGCAGGTCGACGGTGATCAGCAGCGTGCCACCGACCCAGAGCACCCAGGGCGGCGTCTTCCAACGCCGCCGGGCGAGATAGAAGAAGAGGATGGTCGTCGTCGTGATCGCACCGGTGACGGCCATGCCGTACGCGAAGGCCAGCGCGGCGGAGCTGCGGAACGCGAACACCAGCGTGACCACCGAGACGGCCAGCAGCCAGTTGATCCACGGCACGTAGATCTGCCCGTGCGTCGACGTCGACGTGTGCAGCACCCGCAGCCGCGGCAGGTAGCCGAGTCCGGACGCCTGCGACGCGACCGAGAAGGCCCCGGAGATCACGGACTGCGAGGCGATCACGGTGGCGGCGGTCGCAAGGATGACGAACGCGATCCGCCCCCAGGTCGGCGCGAGCAGGAAGAACGGGGCGGTGATGTTGCCCTTGTCCTCCAGGACCAGCGCCCCCTGGCCGAGGTAGCTGAGGGCGCAGGCGGGGAACACGAGGAACAGCCAGGCGATGGTGATCGGCTTCCGGCCGAAGTGGCCCATGTCGGCGTACAGAGCCTCGGCTCCGGTCACCGACAGCACGACCGCGGCGAGCGCGAAGAACGCGATCTGGAAGTGCCCCACCATGAAGCCGATCGCGTAGGTGGGCAGCAGCGCCAGCAGGATCTCGGGCTTGTGCAGGATGCCGCCGATCCCGAGCAGCGCGACGATCACGAACCAGATCGCCATGACGGGCCCGAACAGCCGTCCCACCACGGCGCTGCCGAACTTCTGCAGCAGGAACAGGATCAGCAGGATGGCCGCGGTCGCCGGGACCACGACCTCGCCGAGATCGGGGTTGATCACCTTCAGGCCCTCGACGGCCGACAGCACCGAGATCGCCGGGGTGATCATGCTGTCACCCAGGAACAGTGCGGCGCCCAGCACCGCCAGGCCGGACAGGAACGTGACGGTGCGCTTCTTCCCCTTCGGCGCCCATCGCCGCAGCAGGGTGAGCAGCGCCATGATGCCGCCTTCCCCGTCGTTGTCCATCCGCATCGCCAGCGAGACGTAGGTGATCGTCACGATGAGGATGATCGACCACACGATCAGCGAGACCACGCCGTAGAGGTTCTCGGTGTTCAGCGGAACCGGATGCGGATCGCTCGGGTCGAATACGGTCTGCAATGTGTAGATCGGGCTGGTGCCGATGTCGCCGAACACGACGCCGAGCGCGCCGACGATCAACGCGAGCCGGAGAGGGCTGCGCCCGGTGGTGGTCGACACGACTGCCGCGAGGCTGTTCACACCCGAAGCCTAGAGCGCACTCCGCCAGATTTCGTGACCCTCACGGAATCCTCACGCGGCGGATCCGACCGCCTGCCGCCGTGCTCGTCCTGTTCCCCCGGGAACGGCCGCACCAGACAGACGACCGCCGTCGACCAAGCCGGGCGACGGCGGTCGTGAGTCGCGTCAACCGACGTCGATGCGCACCACCTGTCCGCTGAGACCGTGCGGTCCGTCGGCCGGCATGATCGACCAGTTCGACACGTACACCGCTCCCCCGCGGAATGCGAAGCCGGACGGGAAGAACAGGCTTCCCGCGCCGAACACCGTGCGCACGCCGGTCGGACTGATCCGGACGACGTCACCGGCAGGGTTGCCGGTCGGGCTCGGGTTCAGCCCGCTCGTCTGAAATTCGGTGACGTAGAAGTTGCCGCTTCCGTCGAACCCGCAGCCCTGGATCGTGCTGAAGCCCGTCCACTTGACGGCGGCGGAGCCGTTCGGCCACACCTGCCAGACCCGCGCGCCCCCAGGAGCGAACGTCCCGCCGAGCAGTTCGGTGACGTACAGCGAACCGTCCGGCGCGTTCGCGACGCAGGTCGCGACCGCGTCGGTGGGAGATCCCGGCGGCACATCGAAGTACGCCACCGTCGACACCGCCCCGCTCTTATCGACACGAGCGAGCAGGTTCGCGCCGGCATCGGCGACGTAGCGCGTGCTGCCGACGGTGATCACGGTGTTCGGGTTGGCGTCCGGGAACTGGTCCGGATTCAGACTCTGGTGGGCAGCCGTCCAGGCGAAGTCCGCGTCACCGGTCGCGGCGAACGACGACCACGTGCCCGCGGAGGCGTTGATCATCACTGTCCGCCCCAGCTCCGCACGCGCGGCGTCGACGATGGGGATCCCGTTCGGGGCGCCCTCCGTGATCGACGTATTCTCCGCGAACTGCCCCGTCAGGGCTTGCCCCTGCGACGAGACCGACACGAAGCCCTCGGCCCCGATGCCGGATCCGCTCGCGGCGGAGAAGAGACCGGTGACCGGATGCGAAAGAGTGCCGTTCGCCCAGACTCCGAGGCGTCCGGTGAGCCCACCGTACAGCGGCCCTTCGGGACCGGATCCGAGCGCCATCGGTCCACCGTGCCCGGCTTCCGCGATGTACAGCTGCCCGCCGGGACCGAAGGCGAGTCCCCTCGGATTGTCCAGTCCCGAGACGACGACATGGACGTCGCCCGGCGGCGGTGCCGCCGCGGCGAATGTCGCTCCGCCGAAGGCGGAAGCGGTCGCGATGAGCGCGCAGAAGACAGCGCGTACGGTCATCTTCGTTGATGCTTCCATTGACATGACTCCCTTTTCTAGCCCCAGTTAGTTGGTCACGTCTGGCGCGAACGCTAGCACCATCGAACGGTGGAAGGAAGGGCGGTTCGGAACGCCGGCCCTCTGACGTCTGTCAGAGGGCCGGCGCTCCGGGTTCTGCGCAGCCGGTCGAGTCAGCCCTTGCGGGGCGCGGTGACCTCGATGAGGGCGGCCGTGTTGTCCTGCATCGACTTCTTCACGCTGATCACGGTGCCGTAGCCCACGCCGGAGTCGGCGGGGTTGCCGGTGCCGAGCACCGTGAACCCGAGGTTCAGGCCGTACGCGGCCGTCGCCGGGGAGCCGTCGGGGTTGACGACGCGCGTGGTGTACGGCGCGTTGCCGACCGAGGGCACGACCGCGGAGCCGTCGCGCAGGCGGTTGTACAGGCTGCCGCCCCGCAGCTCGAGGCCGGCGACCCAGCCCTTGTCGTCGGTGAAGGTGCTCACCGGGGCGAGGGCATCGATCCTGGTGCAGTACTCCTTATATGCGGCATCGGCGATGCACTCGGTGAACGGGTACGTCTGCTGCACGCCGAACGCGGCGTTCGACGACTGTGCACGGCTCGGCAGGTTCTTCAGCACGGACGGATCGAACGCCGCCGCGTCGCCCGTGCGCCGCAGCGGGTCGAAGTGGCTGTCCACCAGCAGGAGGCCGCCCTTCGCGCCGTAGCTCGGCAGGCTCGTCAGGTTCGTGGTGACCTGGTTCGAGCTGCCGTAGGTGGTGTCGCGGTACCAGATGAGGGCGCCGGGCGCGTTGTACGCGACCTTCTCGACCTTCCACGCGTCGGTGTTGTAGACGCTGTTGTAGCCGTACCTCAGGCCGTTGTCGAAGCCGTCGAGGCTGCGCCACTCGACCAGGTAGTACTGCGCCTTGACCTGCGTGCCGCTGTCACGGGTCCAGCCGGGGCCGGTCGTGTCGGTGAAGGTCGAGTCGACCGCGGTCCAGCCGTTGTCGCCCGACTCGACGTCGTCGCTCCAGACGGTGGTGCCCGCGGCGGTCAGCGCGAAGTCGTCGGCGAACCAGCCGCGCTCCTGGAAGGCGGCGTCGGTCGCCTGACGCAGACGGAGCTGGATGTTCTGGCCCGCGTACGACGACAGGTCGACGTGGTCGTGACGCCAGCCGTTCGAGGATCCGGTCAGGCCGTACTTCTTGCCGCCGTAGTCCTTCATCCGCCCGTTCGGGTCGGCGTAGCCGTCGTTCGTCGAGACCAGTGCGCCGGACTCGTCGTAGACCTTCTGCTCGGTCCAGGTCGAGCCGCCGTCGGTGGACACCTCGACGAAGCCCATGTCCCAGTCCTGCTCGATGACGTAGTTGTTCCACATCGAGAAGGCTGCGCCGGCGGGCACGTCGTCGATCGACCGGGTCAGCCGCGCGTCGGCCCAGGCCTGGTCGGATCCGCTCCACCACATCTCGGTACCGCTGTGCGGCTGGGCGAGGGTCACCACCTTGTCCGGCAGGTTGATCTTGATGCCGTCCTCGGTGCCCTTCGCGGGACGCGACGTCTGCCCGACCTTGACGGTCTGGGCGGCGTCGCCGGGGTTCACGACCTTCGGATCCGCCCAGCCGAGCACCCACTTGTCCCAGATGCCCATGTGCGTCGGCATCGACTGGAAGATCGGGCCGGAGTGCGAGCCGGAGCTCATCAGGTCCCAGAAGTCGATGTCGGAGTTGCCCGCGTTCGACGTGTCGTACAGGTCGGGCAGGCCGAGATCGTGACCGTACTCGTGCGCGAAGACGCCGACGCCGGAGTCCTCGGGCTGCACGATGTAGTTCTGGATCCTGCGGTCCGTGCCGGGGATCGGCGCACCGCCTGCGACGTCGGACGAGTGCGCCCAGATGGCGTAGGTGCCCTGCGCACCGCCGCCGCCGGACTTGTCCTCACCGGCGTGCACGAGCACGACGTGGTCGATGATGCCGTCCGGCTCGAGCAGGTTGCCGTCGCCGTCGACGTCGCCCTGATCCTCGATGTCGTAGTCGGCCCACGGGAAGTCCGGGTTCTGCTGCGCGAGCGCGGCGACCGCGTCGATCGGCAGCTGGCCCGGTCCGAGGGGGTTGTCGGGGTGGCCCTGCATGTCCTGCATCGCGCCGGCCTCGTAGACGCCGGTCTCCGGGTTGAGGTGGCACACCGTGGCGCCGTAGTACGCCTCGGAGTGCGGGACCTTGACCCACGCGGTCGCGGACCCGGTGAGGGTGTAGGCGCCGCGGGACATCTCCTCGTACATGTTCTTCATCGTGTAGCCGGAGATGTCGAAGCCGGGCTTGCCGTCCGGACCGGTGAGGTCGGTGCGGACCCGATCCGTGATCCCCTTCTCGGAGAAGAGCATCTTGTTGTAGTGCTCGCTGGAGAAGTCGGGCACCCACATCGAGTTGTTGTCCTTGTGCGAGGCGTCCGCCGGGTTGGGGATCCCGTTGTGCAGCGTCGGGCCCTGGACGCCGCCCGGCTTGCACTCCGTCGCACCGAACTCGGTCGGCACCCAGAGGTTGCTGAAGTCGTCCGTGCCGTCGAACTCGACGAGGATCGTGAGCAGCTTGGCCTGCTGCGTTCCCTTGGACTGCTTCAGGTTCTTCGGGCTCTTGCCGGTCTTGACGGCCTTCGCCTCCGTCTTGGCGAGCTGCCGCGCCGCCTTCGGGTTGCCCTGCGAGTGCTTGCGGTCGTTCTCCTTGGCGCGCTCGAGCGCCTTGCCGCCGACCGGGCCCTTGGCGTTGCCCTTCGCGTCGGCGACCGCTTCGTCGTCGGACGCGTCGTACAGGCCCTCCACCCGCGGCGCCACGTAGTTGATGTAGTGGTCATCGCTGCCGGACCTCGACGCCGACGACGATCCCGCGTCCGCCTGCGCGGCGATCGCCGATGCTGCATTCGACGGGGTGGCGCTCGTGGGCGCGGCACTCGCAGGCGCCGCGCCGAACGTCGCCACTCCAGCGGCCGCGAGCACGAATGCCGAGGCCGTCGCCGTCACACGCCTTCGTGTGCGAGCAGTCTGTTCACTCATTGGTTCTCCGGTTCGTCCAGGCGCCGCCGGGAAGGTCTCTCGGCGGCGCCGATGTCGTGCACCGGTCAGGCGCACCGCTACCACCTTTACCGTGAAAACCCTATGTAAGGGAACAGGATCTGCTGAATGCGCAGGTGTGTTTGCGAAATCGGTATGGATCGACCCAGAGCGATGACGGCACCGTCCGAGCGCGCGTAGGGTCGGGCCATGAAGGCATTCTGGACGTTCCTCGTCATCGGCGTGGTCCTGATCGCCGTCGGCCTGATCTGGACCCTGCAGGGCCTCGACGTGCTGGGTGGATCGGTCATGAGCGGATCGCCCCTGTGGGCCACGATCGGACCGATCGTGCTCGTCGTCGGAGCGGTGCTGGTCGTGGTCGGGGTGGCGCGGCGCCGCCGGCATCAGCACTGATCCGCGACCGGGACATGAGCCGGATCCGAACCCCTAGGACCGGAACCGGACCCGGTTCGCACGAGCGCGGCTGATCTCGCCTGATGCAGGGGTCTCATTGCCCGTCGAGACAGAGCTGCGGCACGTCGACCTCTTGTCACCAGTCCCCAACGGGTGTATTTTCCCGCCATCGAGCACCCGCTGGGGAGCGGGTGCGACTTCGAGGGACGCGCACTGGGGACGTCTCCCGCGCAGTGCCGTTCGACCCACATCGACTCGGCAAACCGTCGCAGCCGATCCGTCACCCAGCCGTCATCTGCGGAAGGGATGACCGCCATGCACGCACCTCACCGGCGAGGACTCATCGCCCTCGTCTCCCTCGTCACCGTGATCGGCGCCATCGGCATCCAAGCTCCCGCCGCGTCGGCCGCGTCGCCGCGCGTGCCGCACTGCGTTGCGCCGGCCGGCGTGGACGTGCCCGCCGGGACGGACATCAATGCCCTGTTCGGTGAACAGGCGACGATCGCCAGCAACTACTACTCGTGCGGGTCGATCCCCGCAGGTTCGCCGTGGGTGGGCATCTTCGGCTTCTACTTCGCGAAGTCCTGGCTCCAGGTACCCCCAGGCTACGTCCCGGCGGCGCCGACCCCCCGTGAGGACTTCATCAAGAAGTTCGTGGGCATTCGCTACGTCGTCGATGCCGGCACGCCGCGAGAGTTCTCCGTCGAGTTCCCCAACAGCCCGAAGCTCTGGATCGGAGACATCGCCGGGTACGACCCGTCGATCGGCGACTACAGCCAGTACGACTGGGCCCAGGGAATGACATTGGGCGTCATGCGGCCGCTGAGCGTGGGCGTGCACACCGTCCAGAAGTCCGTGATCATGAGCGCCGTCCAGTGCGACGGCAACTTCGCTGTCTTCGAGTTGAGCTGCCTGCCTGCCGGCGAGACCACGGTCGGCACGAGCCAGTTCGAGTGGGTCGCGCATACGCCCTGAGCACACCACACGGGGATCGCAACGGGATACTGGGGCCATGGACGAGTGCTGCGTGCCGCGAGTGCCGAACGGATACGATCGCGAGTTCAACGCGCGCTTCGCTCGACGCCTCGTGAAGAACTACCGCCGGAATGGCCTGACGCCGAGTGCGAAGCTCGTCCTCGAGGTCGCCTCGTCCATCGGTCTCGACGGTGCCACGATCCTCGAGGTCGGCGGCGGGATCGGCGACATCCAACTCGAAGCCCTGAAACTCGGTGCCGCGCACACCAGCAACGTAGAGCTCTCCCCCGCCTACGAACCCGACGCGGGACGCCTGCTCGACGACGCGGGCCTCCGCGATCGCGTCACCAGGACCCTCGGCGTCGACCTCGCACGCACGCCCACGGCGGTCCCGCCCGCCGACATCGTCGTGCTGCACAGGGTCGTCTGCTGCTACCCCGACTACGAGCGACTGCTCACCGCTGCCGCAGGACGCGCACGGCGAGCCGTCGTGTTCAGCCACCCTCCGCGTGACCTCGGAGTACGCGTCGTGATCGGGACGATCAACACATTCTCACGACTCACCGGGAACCCGTATCGGATGTTCGCGCACCCGCCGGAGGCCATGGTCGACGTACTCCGCGGACAGGGCCTCGATCCAGTGCACCGCCGCACCGCGGGAACGTGGAACGTCGTGGGTGCTGTCAGGGCTTAGCGTCCACGTCAGAGGAGGGGCCTGCTGAAGGAACAGGCGACAGTTCGGTTTGGGCCGCGAGGGCCAGGCTGCAGCGGGCAGGCCTCAGCCCTGTGAGCCGTCGACCCGTCAGCTCAGGATGTCCTTCGTGGTGAAACGGCCGATCGCGAGCGCACCGAAGATCACGACGTAGGCGGCCTGCAGCCACGCGTTCTGGGCGTACGAGTCGAACAGGATGGGGCTGCGCAGCAGATCGGCGAAGCTCAGCCACAGGTGGGTCGGCAAGTACGGATGGATCGCGTCGAACTGGGGCAGCTGGTCGAGCACCTGCGACACCCCGGCGATGACGACGGTCGCGGCCATCGCGCCGACGGGCATCGAGGTGAGCGTCGAGATGAACAGTCCGATCGCGCAGAGTCCGAGCAGCGAGATGGCCGCGTAGCCGGCGAGCAGCAGCACGCGGCCGAACGCGTCCGCGAGGCTGACCGTGTCGCCGGAGAGCAGCGTCACGGGTCCGATGGGGAACAGCGCGGCGCCCGCAGCGACACCGCCGATCACGATTGCGAGCACCGCGGCGATCGTGAACACGCCGCTCGAGGTGAACTTCACCGCGAGGAGTCGCACGCGCCCGACGGGCGCGATCAGCAGGTAGCGCAGCGTGCCGAAGTTCGCCTCGCCCGCGATCGTGTCGCCGGCCACGACGGACACGGTGAGGGGCAGAAACAGGGGGATCGAGACGGTCAGCGCGGTGAAGACGACGAATAGGCCGTTGTCGGTGATGCTCCCGAGGAACGCGGGCCCGTGACCGCGCGAGCCCGCGGCCGTGAGCTTGACCGCGACGGCGATGAGGACCGGGACGAGAGCGAGCGCCACGAGCATGACGATCGTGCGCCAGCGCCGGAACACCGTCAGCAGCTCTGATCCGAGCAGCGCGAACGGCCGCCGGCGGGGGCCCGCCGTCATGACCTCACGCGTCGACATCGAAGCCCTCGCCGGTCAGCTCGACGAACCGCTCCTCGAGGCTCGCACCCGTCACCGCGATCCCGCGCACGCGCACCCCGTCGCCGACGAGGGCGGCGGTGACAGCCTCGACCTCCAGATCGACCGGGAGCACGGCATCCAGCTCGTCCGCGCTCGTGCGCTCTGGATCCACCCCGAGTCGGCGAAGAGTGGATGCGGCGGCCTCCGCATCCGGGGTCCGCACGTGCACGCGCGGTGCGCCTGCCGCGCGCAGGGCGTCAAGGGTGCCGCTGGTGACGAGCCGGCCCGAGCGCATCACGGCGACATGCGTGCACACCTGCTCGACCTCCGTCAGGAGATGGCTGGACAGGAACACCGTCGTGCCGTCGTCCGCAAGCGAGCGGATGAGGGAGCGCACCTCGCGGGTCCCCTGCGGGTCGAGTCCGTTGGTCGGCTCGTCGAGCACGAGCAGCTCGCGTGGGCCGAGAAGGGCCGCGGCCAGCCCCAGGCGCTGCTTCATGCCGAGCGAGTACGCGCCGGCCTTCTTACCCGCGGCAGCCCCCAGCCCCACTCGGTCGAGCGCACGATGGACCCTGGCGGCGCGCGTCGACCGTGACGAGGTCGGGTCGGCCGCGTCGAAGCGCGCGAGATTGGCGACTCCGGACAGGAACGGCGCGAATGCCGGACCCTCGACGAGTGCGCCGACCCTGGGCAGCACGGTCGCTCCAGCGCGCGGCATGTCACCGCCGAGGAGCCGGATGTCGCCGGCCGTGGGCGACGCGAGACCCAGCATCATCCGGATCGTCGTCGTCTTGCCCGACCCGTTCGGCCCGAGGAACCCGAACACCGCGCCGCGCGGCACCTCCAGATCCAGGCCGTCGACCGCAGCCCGCCCGCCGGAGCGGCGGAAGCGCTTCGTCAGGCCGCGCGTGACGATCGCCGGGTCGGCGACCGCCGTCGCGGTCGGGGCAGGAGCGATGCCGGTCGCGGCCGCCGTCACCGAGGGCTCACTTCGCAGCGGCGAGCAGAGCGGATCCGGGGACGGCGCCCGCGTACACGGTGCCGTCGTCACGGAGGTAGACCGTGAACAGCGAGGTCTGCAGCATCCGCCCGCCGTCCACCTTCTGCGTGAGTTCCTCGAACAGTGCCGCGTTCTTCCCGCTGAATGCAGAGGTCCCGGCATCCGTCTTGACGATCGTCGTCCAGCCCGAGCCGATCACGGTCGGCTTCGGCGCGCCGGTCGTCTCGGGCCGCATGCTGCGCGGGGCCGCGATCGGCAGTGCGAGGTCCTTGACGGTGGTTCCCTTCGGCGGCGTGAACGTGAAGACATCAGCGCCCGGCTGCGAGAAGTCGATCGTGCGGAACGCGACGCTGATGGCGGGCGCCGTTTGACCCCGTGCATCGACCCGGACGGCGAGCGGCACGCCGCTCTTCGCATCGACCGTGATGACGGCGTCGCCGACGAGCGTCGCCGAGGTGCGCGGCGCCAGCTTCACGTCGTACACGCCGTGACCGAGATATGTGCCGGTCGTGGCGGTGACAGCGGTGCTGGGCGTGATCGAGGAGATGAACCGGTCGGCGAGCGTCGCGGGGGTGGTGGTCTGCGGCATCCCGCTCTTCTCATGACCGGATGCGGTCACGTGCGTCGCCGTGTGCGCAGAGGCATCGTAGGTCCACACCGAGGTGCCGTTGCGGATGAGATCGCGTTCGCTGAGAGGGTCGAGCAGCTGGACCCGCTGCTTCGATGCGCCGTCGACGTACACCTGCGCCTTGTGCGAGCCGGTCACGAGCTCGAGGACGCTCGACGCGTCGAAACCGCTCGACGACCGCGGGGACGACATGGATGTCGGCAGCTGAGGGAGTCCGAGATCGGAGGTCTGCTCGACCGTGCCGGAGTAGTGAGCTTCGTGGCTGCCCGCGATGAGCGTCAGCACCTGAGCCGGGGTCTTCGTGGGCGGCGGCGACCCCGCATCGGCGATCGCCGGTACGGCGACCACGCCTGCGACGACGACGATCGGCGCGACGATCGCGGGAATCCAGCCTTTGCGCAGCGGCATCCGGATGCACCTCCCGGGCAGCGGTGCTGCCCTTGCCGCGAGTCTAAGTCTGGATCACCGCTGGCGGGCTGGGCGTTCTCTGTGTCACGGCTCGCCCGACTCAACGGTGTCGCGCGACGGCCCTCGCGTCGAGACCGATCTGCAGGAGCCGGCCCTCGAGTGGGTCGAAGAGCCGACGAAACGCAGCCGTCAATACCCGGGAGCTACGGCGATGATGGCGCCGTAGACGCGATCGAGAAGGACTGCGACGACGCCTCGGCCTCCGCCATCAGAAAGCGCTCCGCGTGCCCCGCGCTCATCAGCCGATCCAATCGGGGCACCGGTTCCCGGTGCTTCGGACCCAGCATCGACTCCCCGTGCTCACGAGTGGCTTGAGAAGTGCGCGGCAGACGCGCCACGCACCGCTCGAGTACGCGAAAACCCCCGATTTCTCGGGGGTTTTCATGGCGGTGACGGTGGTGTCTGGGTTCAGGACATCGTGAACGGCTGTCTCGGGACATCGTGAACGGCCCGCGCGTGTGGCGGCGGATGTCTCAGGACATCGTGAACGGTGGCCAAGTACGAAGTGCTGATCAAAGCCGTCACCGTCCAGAAGCTGTCCTACGGCGAGGTCGCCCGCCGTTACGGGGTCTCCAAGACCCTCGTGCATAAGCTGCACCACCGGTGGCTCGAGGAAGGAGACGGCGCGTTCGAGCCGAGATCGCGGCGCCCGCACGCCAGCCCGAACCGCACCGCCCCCACCGTGCGGGAGCGGATCCTCGCCCTGCGCGATCAGCTCGCCGCCGCTGGACTGGACAACGGCGCGGACACGATCGCGGAACTGCTCGCCCGGGAACGGGTCACCGTCTCCCGGGCAACGGTCTGGCGGATCCTCACCGCGGCCGGCCGGGTCAGCCCGCAGCCGCAGAAGCGGCCCCGCTCGTCCTGGCGCCGGTTCACCGCGGACCGCCCCAACGAGCTCTGGCAATCCGACTTCACCCACGTGACCCTCACCACCGGGCAAGAGGTCGAGGTCATCGGCTGGCTCGATGACCACTCCCGCTACCTGCTGCACCTGACCGCGCACCGCCGCGTCACCGGCCGCACCGTGACCGACACGTTCACCACCACCGCGACCGAACACGGCTACCCGGCCGCCACACTGACCGACAACGGCATGGTCTACACCACCCGCCTCGCCCGCGGCGGCCGAGGCCGCGGCGACGGCGGCGGGAACGGATTCGAGACCCTGCTCGCCACCCTGGGCATCACCCAGAAGAACGGGAAGCCGTTCAAACCCACCACGCAAGGCAAGATCGAAAGGTTCTGGCAGACGCTGAAGAAGCACCTCGCCACCCGACCAGCTCGGTCCCTGCTCGAGCTGCAGGCCACCCTCGACGCGTTCCGCGACCACTACAACCACGCCCGCCCACACCGCGCCATCGGCCGTCACACCCCCGCGTTCGCCTACCAGCTGATCCCGAAAGCGACCCCGACCGCGCCCGAGGACCCCGGCATCTGGCGCGTCCGCTACGACACCATCGACAACGACGGGAAGATCACCCTCCGCCACACCGGCCGCCTCTTGCACCTCGGCATCGGCAGAGCACACACCCGCGTCGAGATCATCTGCCTCGTCCACAACGACAACGCCACGATCATCGCCACGGCCACCGGCGAAATCCTCGCCGACTTCACCCTCGACCCCACCCGCAGCTACCAACGCAAAAACGGATGAACCCCCGAAACCGGGGGTTCATCCGTTCACGATGTCCTGAGACATCACAA
>NZ_JAVFCB010000016.1 GCF_030865425.1 Microbacterium capsulatum | reverse complement strand
GCCAATATCGGAGTCGTCGGACTCGCTGTCATGGGTTCGAATCTCGCCCGCAACCTCGCGAGCCGCGAGGGCAATACCGTGGCGATCTTCAACCGCACCTACGAGAAGACGCAGGGCGTGCTCGACGCGCACCCGGAGGCCGGTTTCATCCCCGCGGCGACGTACGAGGAGTTCGCGGCGAGCCTGTCGAAGCCGCGCACGGCGATCATCATGGTCAAGGCCGGTGCGGGCACCGACGCGGTGATCGACGAGCTCGTCAAGGTGTTCGAGCCGGGCGACATCATCGTCGACGGCGGCAACGCGTTCTTCCCGGACACGATCCGCCGCGAGAAGGCGGTGCGCTCCACCGGGATCAACTTCGTCGGCGCGGGGATCTCCGGCGGCGAGGAGGGCGCGCTGACCGGTCCGTCGATCATGCCGGGCGGGTCCGACGAGTCCTGGGTCACGCTCGGCCCGATCCTGCGCTCCATCGCAGCGATCGCCGAGGGCGAGCCGTGCGTCACGCACGTCGGCCACGACGGCGCCGGGCACTTCGTGAAGATGGTGCACAACGGCATCGAGTACGCCGACATGCAGCTCATCGCCGAGGCGTACGACCTGATCCGCCGCGGCACGGGCAAGAGCCCGGCCGAGATCGCGGAGATCTTCGCGGAGTGGAACCGCGGCGAGCTGGAGTCGTACCTGATCGAGATCACCGCCGAGGTGCTCCGTCAGGTCGACGCTTCCACCGGCAAGCCCCTCGTCGACGTCATCCTGGACCAGGCCGGCGCCAAGGGCACCGGCGCCTGGACCGTGCAGACCGCGCTGTCCCTGGGCGTGCCGGTCTCCGGCATCGCCGAGGCCACCTTCGCCCGCTCGCTGAGCTCGCACCCGGAGCAGCGCGCGGTCGCCGGGTCCCTCCCCGGCCCGGCGGAGGAGTTCGTCGTGGCGGATGAGGCCGCGTTCATCGAGGACGTGCGCCTGGCGCTGTACGCGTCGAAGATCGTCGCGTACTCGCAGGGCTTCGACGAGATCCGCGCGGGCGCGGCCGAGTACGGCTGGAACATCGACCTCGGCGCGATCAGCAAGATCTGGCGCGGCGGCTGCATCATCCGCGCCCAGTTCCTGAACCGGATCGCGGACGCCTACGCCGAGACCCCGGATCTGCCGGTGCTGATGACGGCCCCGTACTTCGCCGAGGCGTTCACCCGCGCCCAGGCCGCGTGGCGCCGCGTCGTCGTCGCCGCCGCGCAGGCCGGGATCCCCTCCCCCGCGTTCTCGTCCTCGCTGTCGTACTACGACGGGATCCGTGCCGACCGCCTGCCCGCCGCGCTCGTGCAGGGCCAGCGCGACTTCTTCGGCGCGCACACCTACAAGCGCATCGACAAGCCCGGCACCTTCCACACCCAGTGGTCCGGCGACCGCACCGAGATCGAAGCCGAAGACACGCACTGAACGGCGGCGCCGACGCATGAACGTGAACACGACCGCGAGAACACCCCCGCACGGCAGCCCCGCCGGATACGAGCACGGCTGCCGCACCCGCGCGATGTGCCCCCACGGCAGCGCGGACTCCTGGCTGCTCTCCTGCGCCGAAGCAGTCGTCCGACGACGCGGCGACTACCAGCTCTCCCGGCTCCCCGCCGAACAGCCTCTACCCCGGCACGCGCCGATCGCAGAGCCGGCACCGACCCCGACCACCCGCGAGGTCCACGGCACCCGGTGGGGCTACGCGAGGGGATGCCGCGACGCGCGGGCGTGCCCACACTGGCGTCGAGGAGCGATGACCTGCGCCGAAGCACGCCGCCGCTACACGCAGGCATACGCGTCGCGACGCGCCACCGGCAGCGGCACCCCTATCGAGCACGGCACCTCCAACGGCTACCTCCTCGGATGCCGCGACCGTCTGACCTGCCCCGGCGACGGTGACGGAACCACCTGTTCGGAAGCACGAGCGCGCTACCGTGAGGGACGCGCACGGGCCGCTGGAATCGCCCCCCGCGTTGAGAGCGTCGACGCACGGGTCGCCGCAGCCAAAGTGCGGGAGCTGTCCGCGGGCGGCCTATCGCTGCGACGCATAGCGGCCCTCACGGGATGCGGCCGCACCACCATCGCGGACCTCATCACCGGCGGCGCATCATCGACGCGGAAGATCACACCGGCGACTCTCAGCCGCATACTCGCCCTCGACGGCATGCCCCGCGCCCACGTCGACACCGGCCATTTCGACCCGCGAGCCACGCACCCTGATCGGTTCGCGACAAGCTCCGGGCAGGCTGCCAGTCCAAGGCTGGGTGAAGGCAGCCTGTCCGGACCCACGGTCGCAGCGTCGGAAATGCAGACGTAGCAGGGGACTACGGCGAGGACGCAACATCGTCCGCGCCTACAATGGCGCGTTCGCGTTGAGATGCGAAGCTCCCGCGGACGCGATTCGCCGGCACGTGACTGCATAGGGATGAACGCGTCGGATGGGGGATCTCACCGCACGAGCGAGCGCAGCCTCCGCACCGCCACCGACAGCGTGGCGAGGCCCGAGCCGTCTTGGGCGTGGGCGGCGGCCATCGCCTCGTCCAGAAGGCGGCGGGCCGAGTGGCCGCCCTGCTCGAGCCAGGCCTCGATGCGTGCGGCAGGGTCCATGGGCGCGGTGTGCTGGGCGATCGACGCGGTGAGTTCGATCAGCACCGCGTAGAGGTCGTCGCGCATCGTCGCCCTGGCCATGGAGCCCCAGCGGTCACTCTGCGGCAGCGCCGTCGCCTTGGACAGCATCTCGTCGAATCGCAGCTGCGCCGACAGGGCGAAGTACACGCCGGCGAGTTCGCGCAGATCCCAGCCGTGCAGCCGGGAGGACTCGGCGATGTCGAGCAGGGGGAACGCGTCCAGCACCCCTGCGCCGTGCCGGGCGAGCTCGGTGGGGACGCCGGCGTCGTCCAGCTCGGTCACGCGCCTCTGGAACCGGTCCAGATCCTCGCCCTGCAGCACCTGCTCGAGCTCCGCCCAGAGCCGGGCGATCGGCGGGCGGAAGTCCTCGATCTGCCGGCCGATGTCGAGCCCGTCCGCGCGATGCTGCACGAACCACCGGGTGGCCCGGTCGAGCAGTCGCCGGAAGGTGAGGTACAGGTCGGTCTGCACCGCGGTCGGCACGAGGTTGTCGGTCGCCTCGACCGCGATCACGAAGCCGCGCAGGTCGAAGATCTCTCGTACCGCGACATAGGCGCGGGCGATGTGCTCGCTCGACGCCCCGGTCTCGTCCGCGGCGCGGGAGGCGAACGTGATCCCGCCCCGGTTGACCATGGAGTTCGCGACCGAGTTGACGATGATCTCGGTGCGCAGCGGATGCGCGTCGAGATCGCCCGCGTACGCGTGCCGGATCGGCTCCGGGAAGTACTCGGCGAGGGTCGTCCGGAACCACGGATCCTGCGCCAGTCCGCTCGCCGTGAGGTCGGTCTTCAGTGCGAGCTTCGCGTAGGCGACCAGCACGGCGAACTCGGGCCGGGTGAGGCCGCGGCCGTCGGACGCGCGCGTCGTCACCTCGGCGGCGCTCGGCAGGAACTCCAGCTCGCGGTCGAGCTCGTCGCGCTCCTCGAGCAACTCCATCAGACGCTCCTGCACGGGCAGCATGACGGCGGCGTTGGCGCGCGAGTTGCCGAGCAGCACGTTCTGCTCGTAGTTGTCGCGCAGCACCTGCACCGCGACTTCGTCGGTCATCGAACGCAGCAGGGCGTCGCGCGCGGGCCGGTCGAGCCGGCCGGCGCGTTCCACGGCCCCGAGCAGGATCTTGATGTTCACCTCCCGGTCCGAGGTGCCGACGCCGGCCGAGTTGTCGATCGCGTCGGTGTTGATGCTGACCCCCGCCAGCGCGGCCTCGATCCGGCCGCGCTGGCTCACACCCAGGTTGCCGCCCTCGCCGACCACGCGGAGGCGCAGCTGATCGCCGTTCACTCGGATCGCGTCGTTGCCGCGATCGCCGATCTCCGCATCCGTCTCGTCGCTCGCCTTGATGTAGGTGCCGATGCCGCCGTTCCAGAACAGGTCGACGGGTGCGAGCAGCACGGCGCGCTTGAGCTCGAGCGGGGTCAGGGTCTGCACCGCGGGGTCCAGGCCGAGGGCCCGGGTCATCTCGGGAGTGATCGGGATCGACTTCAGCGAGAGCGGGAACACCCCGCCGCCCGCCGAGAGCAGGCCGCGGTCGTAGTCGTCCCAGGAGGATCCGGGCAGATCGAACAGGCGCCGACGCTCGGTGAACGACGCGGCGGGATCCGGATCCGGATCCGCGAACACGTGCCGGTGGTCGAAGGCCGCGATCAGCTTGATGTGCTCGGAGCGCAGCATGCCGTTGCCGAACACGTCGCCCGACATGTCGCCGACGCCGACCACGGTGAAGTCCTCGGTCTGGGTGTCGACGCCGAGCTCGCGGAAGTGCCGCCTGACCGACTCCCAGGCGCCGCGGGCGGTGATGCCCATGCCCTTGTGGTCGTAGCCCGCCGATCCGCCCGATGCGAAGGCGTCGGCGAGCCAGAAGCCGTACTCCTCGGAGATGCCGTTCGCGATGTCGGAGAACGAGGCGGTGCCCTTGTCCGCCGCGACCACGAGATAGGAGTCATCGCCGTCGTGGCGCACCACGTGCGCGGGCGGCACGATCTCGCTGCCGACGCGGTTGTCGGTGATGTCGAGAAGTGCCCGGATGAACGTGCGGTACGCGGCCTTGCCGCCCTCGAGCCATGCGGCCCGATCGCTCGGCGCGGGCAGGCGCTTCGCGAAGAACCCGCCCTTGGATCCGGTCGGCACGATGACGGCGTTCTTGACCATCTGCGCCTTGACGAGGCCGAGCACCTCGGTGCGGAAGTCCTCGCGGCGGTCGCTCCAGCGCAGGCCGCCGCGGGCGACCTTGCCGAAGCGCAGGTGCACGCCCTCGACCTCGGGCGAGTAGACCCAGATCTCCGCCATCGGATGCGGCTTGGGCAGGCCGGGCACGCGGGCGCAGTCGAGCTTCATCGACACCCACGGCTTCGGGGATCCGTCGGCAGCCGGCTGGTAGAAGTTCGTGCGCCAGGTCGCCCCGATCACCCCGATGAAGGAGCGCAGGATCCGGTCGTCGTCGAGGCTCGAGACGCCGTCGAGCGCCTGGAGCAGCGCGGCCTCGGCGGTCGTCGTCTGCGCGGTCCGGTCGCCCTCGAGTGCCGGGTCGAAGCGCAGCTCGAACAGCCGGACCAGGTCGCCGGAGAGGCCCGGGTGCGAGACCAGCGCACGTTCGATGTACTCGACCGAGAACGCGGATCCGATCTGCCGCAGGTACATCGCGATCGCGCGGAGGACGACGATGCGGCGCCATTCGACGCCGCCGAGCAGCACGAGGGAGTTGAGCCGGTCGCTCTCGGCCGCGCCGGTCCAGGCCGCCGTGAACGCCGCCTCGAAGTCGGCGCCCCAGGCGGGGTCGCTCCAGCGCGCGGCGCTCTCCGGCGCGGGAGCCGTGAGCCCGAAGTCGGAGATGTACCGCACCTCGCCGCCGGGGAGCGTGATCGTGTACGGGCGCTCGTCGACGACGTCGGTGCCGAGGTCGGTGAGGATCGGCAGCACCTGCGTGAGCGGATACTCGCGGTGCGAGACGACGGTGAGCACCCGTTTGGCCGGATCGTCCCGCTCCGGGACGTTGAGGCGGACCGCGAACTCCGCGGACTCGAGGCTCTCGAGCAGGGCGATATCGTCGATGGCCTCCTCGGGCGTGACCGAATCCTTGTACCCGAGCGGGAACACGTCCCCGTAGCGGCCCAGCAGCCGGGCGGTCTCGTCCTCGCCGTAGGCCTGGTGCAGCGCGTCGACGAGCCCCTCGTCCCAGCCGCGCACGGCCTCGGCGAGCCGCGCCTGCAACGTGGCCTCGTCGACGTCGGGCAGGGAGGATCCTCGGGGCATGCGCACCACGAAGTGCAGCTGCGCGAGCGGCGCATCCCCGACCCACGTGGCATGATCGACGCTCTCGGCCTGGAACACGTCGCGCAGCACGGTCTCGATGCGCAGCCGCACGGCGGTGTTGTACCGGTCCTTCGGCAGATACACGAGGGCCGACACGAACCGGCCGAACTCGTCGCTGCGGAGGAACGCGCGGGCACGGCGGCGATCCCGCAGCCGACCGACCTCGGTGGCGACCTCGAGCAGGTGCTCGGGGGTGTCCTGGAACAGCTCGTCCCGCGGGTACTGCTCGAGGATCTGCAGCAGATCCTTCCCGGAATGCGACATCGGCGGGAAGCCGGAGGCCTCGAGCACGCTGCGCACCTTGGTGGAGGCGATCGGCAGCGTCGAAACGGAGGCGGCGTACGCGGCGGACGTGAACATGCCGAGGAAGCGGCGCTCGCCCGTGACGTTTCCGGCATCGTCGAACGTGCGCGCGCCGATGTAGTCGAGATAGACGTCGCGATGCACCGTGGCCCGGGAGTTGGCCTTGGTGATCGTGAGCAGCCGTGGCTCGCGCGCGGTCCGCTGCGCCTCCGGCCGCAGATGCGCGACCTCGGCCGCGGCCTTGCGGAGGATGCCGAGGCCGGTGTGCGCCAGCGGGACGAGCACGTCCTCGCCGTCCTCCGCCGTCTCGAGCCGGTATTCGCGGTAGCCGAGGAAGGTGAAGTTGTCGTCGGCGAGCCAGCTGAAGAAGTCGACGGCCGGACGGATCGTGGCCGGGTCGGCGGTCGCCGGGGGTGCGGTTCGCAGGTCGGTGACCACGTCGAGGCAGGCGCGGCGCATGGCCGGCCAGTCGTCCACGGCCGCGTGTACGTCGCCGATGACCGACTGCAGGCGCTCCTCGAGCTGGGCGCGGCCCTCGCTCGTCGGCACCCGGTCCACCTCGAGGTGGATCCACGACTCGAGCTCGCCGCCGTGCGCGACGGCCGAGAGCAGCTCGCCGTCGGAGCCCCGCCGCACCTCGACGATCGGGTGCACGAGCAGGTGCACCGCAAGGCCCTGTCGGGCGACCGCCGCGATCGCCGAGTCGACAAGGAAGGGCGCGTCGTCGGTGCAGATGTCCACGATCGTGCGTCGCGAGGTCCAGCCGTGCTCGCTCAGCGTGGGCGTGAACACGGCGATCCGGGTCTGCCCGCGCTCCCGACGCTCCGCGAGGGAGCGCAGCGAGACCGCGGCGCCCACGATGTCGCGGGGTTCGCGCTCCGCGACATCGTCGGGGTCGAGCCCGCCGATGATGCGACGCAGTCCCTCTCCCAGGTCGGCGTCCAGTGCGTCGATCGCCTCGTCGATCGCTTCGGATCCGGTCGTCTTGCCCATGAACCTCATCGTCCAATCCGGCGTCGCAGGGTTGTGCTCGTCCTCCACGAAGGTACTCCGAACGGGGGGGCGCCGCTTCGTCGGAACTCAGGCGGCACGACCCTGCTAGGGTGGGTTCCCCCAACGAATCCCTGATCGGAGCCTGCTTCCTGAGGATCCGGTCCCTCTTGCTGCCACGACGGAAGGATCGCAGGATGTCGGTGAGTCCGGGTATCTACCAGCACTTCAAGGGCGCGCGGTACGAGGTCGTCGCGGTCGGCCGGCACAGCGAGACCGAGGAGCAGCTGGTCTTCTACCGCAAGCTCTACGACGACTACAGTTTCTGGGCGCGGCCGCTGGCGATGTTCGAGGAGCACGTCGAGCGCGACGGCTACAGCGGCCCGCGGTTCGTGCGCATCGCCTGAGTCCGCCGACCCCACGGGTGCGGGTCACACCTTCGCGGTGAGCGTGCCGTCCATCGCGACCACGCGGCCGCGCGAGACCACCACCCGGCGCGGTGGCACGGACGCCACCGCCTCGGCCGCGTTGCGGGCATCCACGAGCACCAGGTCGGCGACGCAGCCGACGTCCAGGCCGTGGTCCTGCACTCCGAGCACCCCGGCGCCGCCCGTCGTCGCTGCCCGCAGGGCGAGCTCGAGGCCCTCATCGGTGCGCACCGAGTTGCGGTAGGCGACGAGCATGGCGCGGCGCAGCATGTCGCCGTCGCCGAACGGTCCCCACAGGTCCCGGATGCCGTCGCTCCCGCACGCCAGCGGCACACCCGCGGCATCCAGCGCGAGCAGGGGCGGCACGGGCACGTCGTAGACGGCCGCGGTCGCCAGCGCCACGCCGGCCTCGGCGAGCCGGGCGATGAGGCGCTCCTGCGTCGGCGGATGCGCGATCCCGAACGCGTGGCTGATGACGACGCGACCGGCCATCCCGTACGCGATCGTGCGGGTCGCGATCTCCTCGAACTCCCACGCCCCCAGCGATCCGTCCTCGTGCAGGTGGATGTCGATGCCGCAGCCGGTGCGGGCGGCGAGGTCGAACAGGGCGTCCAGCTGCACGGTCGGCGCGCGGTCCACGACCGCGGGGTCGATGCCGCCGATCGTCGGCACCCCGAGCGCGACGGCCTGCTCGAGCAGCTCGAGAGTGCCCGGGTTCGAGATCAGCCCGCCCTGCGGGAAGGCGACCTGCTCGATCGTGACGACGTCGCGGTAGCGCTCCGCGACCCGGGCGACGGTCTCGATGCCGCGCAGCCCCACGCCCGGATCCACATCCGTGTGCGTGCGGATGCGCGTCGTGCCGTTCGCGACCATGCGCTCGACCAGCGCGGAGATGTACTCCTCGCGGGGCAGGCCGAACCTCTCCCGTTCGCGCCGTTCGCGTGCGATGCGCTCGGAGACGGTGCCGAGGCTCGGGGTCGGCACCCACGGCCCGGAGTACAGGGTCTTGTCGACATGCGCGTGCGCGTCGACGAGGCCCGGCAGCGCGAGCGCGCCCCGGCCGTCGAGATGCTCCGTGTCGGCGCCGCCGTCCGGCACCGTTCCGGCGGCCTCGATCGCGACGATCCGTCCGCCGTCGCACACCACGCTCACGCGCCGGTCGGGCGCGTGGGCGAGGCGCACGTCGTCGACGACGAGCGTCATGCCGCGGCCTCGGCGGCCCTGGTGCGGGCGTCCACGGCCGGGGCGGTCCCCGGCCGGATCAGCGACCCGCCGACGGTGATCACGACGTTCAGCACCAGCGCGACGAGCCCCACGTTCATGCCGAGCACGACAGGGTGCGCCGTGATCACGGCCCACGTGACGAGGGCGACGCCCACCAGCATCCCGATCAGCATCGGCACGCGGTTGAGGCGCTTCCAGAACAGGCCCAGGATGATCGCGGGCACGAATTGCGAGACGCCCTGCTGACCGACCTGCAGCAGGTTGACCAGCAGCGTCGGCGCCGTGAGAGCCAGGGCGAGCGAGACCGCCATCACCGCGAACACCATGATCTTCGACAGGGACAGCACCGAGCGCTCGCTCGCGTCCGGCCGGAAGGCGTTCTGGTACACGTTCTTCGATAGCTGCGTCGCCGACATCAGCACGAGAAGGCTCACCGGCACGATGGCCGACAGCGCGCCTGCCGCCCCCACGACCCCGGCGAGCCACCCGGGAAGCGCCTTGACCGACAGATCGAGCAGCGCGGCGTTGGTGTCGCTGCCGGTGAGACCCGGCGTCACGAGCATGGCCGTCATCCCGACCAGGACGGGAAGAGCCAGCAGGATGCCGTAGAACGGCAGGAACACCATGTTGCGTCGCACCGTCTCGGCCGACTTGGCGGAGAAGATGGCCGCGGTCGCGTGCGGGAACATGAAGAACGCGAGGCTCGAGACCAGGAGCGTCGACATCATCCACAGCGGCGTGTGCTGCGGGGAATGGCCGGCCAAGGAGAAGAGGTCGGGGTACTTGCCGATCACGGTGTCCACGACCTTGGTGTACGACCCGAAGAAGTGCAGCGGCAGGTAGATGCCGACGATGCCGATGCCGATGATCATCAGGATGTCCTTGAGGATCGACACCATGGCGGTCGCGTTCATGCCGGCCAGTGACACGAACAGGGCGACGATGGCGAAGGCGATCAGCATGCTGACGTCACGCGGCAGGGCGCCGCCCGACGTGACCTGCACGATCTGCCCGAAGCCGAGCAGCTGCACCTCGATGTACGGGATCATGAACGCCACGCCGACGATCCCGAACAGCGCCCCGAACCAGCGGCTCCCGAACCGGTGCGCGAAGTAGTCCGCCTGCGTGACGAGGTCGTGGTCCTTCGCGTACGCCCACAGCCGGGGCAGGTACAGGTAGCCGAACGCGTACGCGAGCGTGCCGTAGCCGAGCGTCCACAGGGCGGCGTCGCCGAGACTGTAGACGCCGCCGGAGGCGCCCAGGAAGGTCGCGGTCGAGTAGGTCTCGCCGGCGGCCAGCAGCCAGAACAGGAGGACGCCGTAGGAGCGTCCGCCGACCGTCCAGCTGGCCAGATCGCCGCGCTTCGTGCGCCGCCGCCCGTAGAGCCCGAGGGCGACCGCCGCGAGGATGACGACGATGATGACGCCGGATGCGGCGTTCACTGCTCCGCCCCCGTCGCGGCGGCGTCACGGCGGCGCAGGGTGTCAGCCGCGAGCAGGAAGAAGGGGGTGATGAGCGTCCAGAGCGCGAACCAGAACGCGAGCTCCGGAAGGATCCAGATGCGCCCCGGCCCGGTGAAGAACGGGACTCCGGCGATCACGATGACCACCGGAATGAGCGGCAGGATCCATTGCAGACGCTTTCTCATGGCGACCTCCATTGGGCGCATTTGGTATCCCATACGTTAGAACTCCGCCGCGAAGCTGTAAACACCCTGAGTCCAACTCCCGCCGTCTCCGCCTCATTGCCCCGGTCAGAGGGCTGTTCCAACGAATCCAGGACCCCGCGACGATGGGATGCAGTCAGGCTGAACGCGGTGCGGCGGCGAGATCGGATCCGCCGGCGACGCGCGTCTGGACGTCCACGCCCGCGCGGAGCGTGCTGAGGTTGACGCAGCACTGCTCGGCGAGCTCGATCAGCCGGGCGAGCCTCCGTTCGTCCGGGTCTGCGGCCGGCCGGAGGCGGATCGTGCAGGCCAGGTGCTGGAATCCGACGGGTACGTCCGGATCGACCATGAGCGTTCCGCGCAGGTCGACGTCGCCGTCCACCTCGACGGCCAGTTCCGCCAGCTCGATCCCGAGCGAGTTCGCGATCATCCGCACCGAGCTGTCGAGACAGGCGGCGAGGGCGGCGCACAGCATATCGCCCGGATTCGGGCGGTCGTGCAGGCCGCCCACGCCGCGGTCGAGTCCGTAGCGGAAGCTGATGCCGTATCCGCGGCCGATCCGCACCACGCCGTGGAAGGGATCCTCGGCGGGCGCGCCGGCCGTCGTCGTGCCCGCCCATTTCCGTGAGATCGCCTCGGCCGGATGCTCGCGGTAGAGGATCCGCAGGGGGCGCTGGCGATCGCGGACCTCGGAGTTCGTCGACATCGCTGACTCCTTCCCGTTGAACGGACGATCGTTCGTTCACGCTTGAACGTACGCTCGTGCGCTTAAGATGTCAACGTGTCGAACAGTGAAGAAGAGCGGCCGCGGCGCACCCGGGCGCCCGGCGAGCGGTCCCGGCGTCGCGTGCTCCACCACGCGGCGCAGCTCGCCACGGTGGAGGGTCTCGAGGGCCTGTCGGTCGGACGGCTCGCCGAGGCGAGCGGCATGCCCAAGAGCAGCGTCTACCAGCTGTTCGGATCCAAGGAGGAGATCCAGCTCGCGACGGTCGAGGCCGCCCGGGCGACCTTCACCGCGGAGGTCGTGCTGCCCGCCCGCGTCTCCGCCGATCCCGGCGCTCCCCGGCTCCTCGCGCTGTGCGACGGCTACCTCGACTACGTCGAGAACCGGGTGTTCCCCGGCGGCTGCTTCTTCGTCGGCGCCGCCGCGGAGGTCGGCGCGCGGCCGGGTCGCCTGCACGATCGCGTCGCCGTCGTGCAGCAGGAGTGGCGGGATCTGCTCCTGCGCGAGGCGGAGCGCGCCGCCGAGCAGGGCGAGCTGCCGGACGGATCCGAACCCGCGCAGGTCGCCTTCGAGCTCGGCGCGATCGTCGCCGGCACGAACATCCTCAGCGTCCTGCACGAGGACTTCGGCGTCATCGCGCGCGCCCGCGCGGCCGTGCGCAGCCGGCTCGGCCTCTGACCGGATCTTCCCGCGCACCCAGCCGGCATGCAGGCTCGGCCGGTGCCCTTCCGCCGGCTCGGGCGCCGGATTAGACTCCGCTCGGGGACCACATCAGCGCACCCGAATCGCCCCGGCGATGCGCTGGGCCGGTGCGCGGATGACAACGCCCCCGGACTGGGATGATTATGTTCGAGAATCTCATGGCAACGGCCGTTCTTCCGGCAACGGACCTCGACCGCGCTCAGCAGTGGTGGCACGACGTCCTGGGCCGCGACCCGGTGTACACCGACGCAGAGGGCGGCAACCTGTTCTACGACATCGGCGGCTGCGTCGTGCTCGTGTACAGGACCGACTTCGCCGGCACTGCGAAGAACACCGCCTTCAGCCTCATGACCGACCACCTCGATCGCGACATGACGGGACTGCGCACCCACGGGGTCGTCTTCCACGACTACGACCTCCCCGGGCTGAAGACCGTCGACGGGGTCGCCGATCTCGGAGGCGAACGCGGCGCGTGGTTCAGCGACAGCGAGGGCAACATCATCGGGATCAGCGAGCCGGCACCCGAGATGATGGAGATGGCGAGGAAGATGCGCGCCGGCATGGCGGGCTGAATCCGGATCCATGACGCGCAGAGCGGGCGCAGCACAGGGACGCCCGCTCTGTCGCGTGCCCGGGACGGTCAGGCGGCCGGCCGCCCCGTCGGCGCGGCCGCGGGCGGCCCGATGGTCGCCGCGGCGACGATCGCCCGCGTGACCTCGGCGTTCCACAGCTCCTCCCTCGACGTCGCCAGGGCGCGGCCGACGGTCGACGAGACCGTCTTCCACGTGATGCCCAGCGCGCCCGCCGCCGCGACGAGCACGGTCGTGACCTTGAGCGCGGCGTCGGGGAGGAGCCAGATGCCGAGGACCGTCACCAGCACCGCGACGAGGACCACGCCGGCGATCGGCGCCCACCAGCGCCGGAAGAACCGGAACAGCACGCCGCGGAACTGCTCGATCATCCGCGAGCTGGCCTCGGCGTAGTCGTCCGACTGGAGCAGATCCGCCGCCTGCTTGTCGCCGCAGAGGAGCTGCCGCCAGAGCTTGCCCTGGGTGCGCAGGGCGCTCCGGGTCGCCTTGTCGGTGAGCGCCGTCGCATGCGCCGGATCCCCGACCCAGCCCGCCCACGCCTTCAAGGATCCGGACACCGCGCCCGCAGCGTGCTCGGGCAGATCCTCGTGCAGGTCGCCCAGCCAGCCGTAGGCGTTCTCGAGGCGGGCGGGGTCGAAGTGCTCCTCGTACGTGCCCGGCTGCGCGGGGTCGGGCATCAGCGTGGTGTCGGCGAGCATCCGCCCGAGTCCGAGCGCCACCTGCAGGTGCGGCGCGACCGCCGCCAGTTCCACGAGCAGGCTCTGGTACACGGTCAGGACGTCGCTGCGCGTGGTCGCCGGATCGACGCCCTCCTCCTTGAGCGCGGTGACCGTGGCGAGGTTCTGCGGGTCGAGCCCGAGGGACGTCGTGAGGGCCTGGAGGTCGTGCTCGATCTCGCCGACGAGCATCTTCCCTCGCCTGTAGGCGCCGATCTCGCTGGTGCCGGGCAGGTGCGGCGGCGCCGGTGCGGGGTCGCCCGGCTGCGCCGGCGGGGGATCCAGGTAGACCGTCGCCAGCTGCCATCCGAGGCGGATCGCGGATCCGGTCGGCGTGAGGACGCCCGAGGGTGTCGCGTCGGCCGGGTGGTGCGGTGCTGCAGGGGATTCAGCCATGCGCTCCTCCTGGTTCGAGGATCAGTATCGACCTTCCGCGCGGCAGGGGACAATGCCGATATTCCAGGGCGGGACCGGCATCGCGGCGGGGGTAGCGTTGACGCATGACCTCGGCCCCGGCGCACCCATGAGCCGGAGCGAGCCGGACCCGGCCCGCCCGCAGACCGCGCTCACCCGGGTGTGGGTGCGCAGCCACTTCCTGCTCGCCCCGGCGGGGGTGCCCCGCTGGCCGATCGCCCTGCAGGCGGCACTGTCGATGTTCCTCCCGCTCGCGCTGTTCACCCTGCTCGGACAGCCGGGCGCCGGCATGATGGCCGCGAGCGGAGCCTTCACCGCGATCTACCTCGTGGGCGTGACGCCGGCGCTGCGGATCCGGCTGCTGCCGGTCATCGGCCTCGCGATCCTGGCCTGCGCGGGGATCGGAGCGCTCCTCGCGCCGTTCCCCGTCTCCGCCGCGATCGGACTGGTCGTGATCGCGATCCTGGCTGCCGCGCTGCACTACGGCTTCCGGCTCGGTCCGCCCGGACCGGTCTTCTTCGTGCTCGTCTACGGGCTGTCCACGCATCTGACCGGGCTGGTCGGCGGACACCGGCTCGTGGATCCGCTCGTCTTCCTCGGCGCGCTCGCCGCGGGCGTCGTCATCGCCTACGCCGTCGCGGTCGCCGCGTTCCTGATCCGGCGGATGCGCGGGCGCGGGACGTCGGGCGGCGCCACCCAGATCGCGCGGATCCCGCGGCTGGACCGGGATGCGCGGGCGCTGCTGCTCCGGGTGGCCCTGGTCGCCGTCGTCGGCACCCTGCTCAGCATGCTGTTCGTCGATCCGCAGCGCGCGTACTGGACCGTGTGCGCGGGCCTCGCCGTGATCGGCGTGAACGTCGGGCGACGGGTCGCGTTCATCCGGGGGAGTCAGCGGTTCGTCGGCACGGTCGTCGGGGCGGGCCTGTTCGCGCTGCTCGCGTTCATCCCGATCCCGGTCCTGGTGCTGCCGTTCCTGCTCGGCGGGCTGCAGTTCGCGATCGAGATCTTCGTCGTCCGCAACTACGCGCTGGCGCTCGTGTTCATCACCCCGCTCGTGCTGTTCATCATCTCGAGCGCCGCCGGGCCCGGCGGCGGGCTGCCGCTGGGGCTGATCCTCGAGCGCGTCGTCGACACCCTGATCGGGGCGGTGCTGGGTGCGGCATCGGGGCTCGTGCATCCGCGGTCGGCGGGGCGCGCGACGCGCTGACGAGCGCGACCGGGCGCCTCTGCTCGAAACCAGTAGCCGCCGCGGTGCCGGAGCGCTAATGTGTGGCCAACTCTTCTCGTGGGGGCGGCCGTGAACGGTGCTGAAGAAGTCGTCTCCGCCGAAGCCGTGGCCCGGCGTCGGCGGCCATGGATCGCGTCCCTCGTCGCGCTCGCCTTCGCGTGCCTGGTCGCGATGTCGCAGGTCGACGGCCTGCTCGGCGACGTCCTCGGGCCGAAGCGCGACGTGCATCGTCTCGCCGATGTGCTCGGCCTCGCCCCGTTCTCCACCGACGCCGCGTGGGCGGCCTGGTGGTCCGACGACAAGGGCCGGGCGCCGCTCTTCGTCGGCGTGTACACGGTCATCGACCTCGTCTTCATCGCCTGCGGCACGACCGTGCTCGTCCTCGCTCTGCGCTCGATCTCCTCGCTCACCTCCTCCAACCGGCGCAAGTGGCTGGTCTGGATCGGCGTCCTCCTGGGTGCCGCCGTCCTGGAGGACGTCACCCTGCTGCTGGCGGCCGGGCGCCTCATCGGGCCGTCCATGCTCTGGATCGAGATGCTCGCGACATCCGTGAAGGTGCTGCTCGCCGTGGGACTGCTCGTCTCCGCGCTGCTCGGCCGTGCGATCGGGGACATGCTGAGGCCGGGACTGCGCCGGGCCTGGATCGGTGTCTACGCCCAACGGCTCGGGGTTCTCGTCGTCGTCGCAATGGCGTTCCTCACTCTGTTCGGGTCGGGTGAGCTCGCAGCGCAGGTGCCGGACATCTACCGCGGGCTGCTCAGTGCGCCCCGCGACCTCTCGGGCGGGCAGCTCGGGGCGGCGATCGTGCAGTTCGCCAGCGTTCTCGTCGCCGGCGGGGTCGTCGCGGTCCTGCTGGTCTACTTCGGGCGCCAACGCGGCCGCACCCGCCGGGAAGGATCCCCGACCGAGAGCGCCCGGCTCTGGCCCTGGGTTCTCGCCGCGATCGTGATCGCCGTCTGCGGTGGGGTGGCGGCGGGCTTCGGCGCCCTCGACTCGCCTCCGGCGCTCTGGTTCCGCAACGGCTTCCACCCGCCCACCACCCTCTGGCTGGTGCTGGCGCTGCTCGTGATCGCGGGCGGCTCCCTGTGGCTGCGGCGCCACCGCGATCTGGTCGGCGAGCCCGTGCTGCCGGCCGAGGAACCCGTCGAACCGGTCTTCCTGGTGGGCGACATCGTGTCGAGCGCGTGGGTCGCCGTCACCTTCCTCGGCCCTTTCGCCGCGTTGATCCCGGTCCTCGTGCTCTACCCGCTCGGCGAGTTCCGCGGCACCGTGTTCGAAGGCGACGGCGGGTTCCTCGCGGGCGCCGCGATCCTCCTGCTCGGGCTGGGGATCGCCGCCGCCGCCGCGACCTGGTCGATGCTGCGGGGCCCGTTGCGGCCGACCGTCGAGGCGGATTCCGATCGGGTCTCGGGTTACCTGCGCGCGGCGCTCGCCATCGGATCCCCCAGCCCGGAGGCGGCGCGGCGGCTCCGGATCGTGGAGCGCGTCTCCGTCGCCGGAGCGCTCCTGCTGTTCCTCATCCTCGCGATCGTCCCGCTCTGGATCGGCCAGTGGATCGGCCCCCTCGCGGTGACCGTGGGCATGCTCGGCGTGATCACGGGCGGCATCGGCTGGGTGGTGCTCGAGTTGGGGCGGCGTCGGCCGCCCGAGCTGTTCGCGTTCCTCCGGCTGCGCTCCACGCCGGTGATCTCGCTCGCGCTCGTCCTGCCGATGATCCTCGCGACGATCAACCCCCTGCCCTTCCCGCATGCCGTCACCTTCGTTCCCGAGGCCGGGCATCTGAACAGACCGTCGGTCGCGACGGCGCTCGATCACTGGAACGCTCAAGCCTGCGAGATCGAGGTCGACGGGACGCGCATCAAGCCGCTCGTGATGGTCGCCGCGGAGGGCGGAGGGATCCGCGCCGCGACCTGGACCGTCGACGTCCTCGGCAAGCTGTTCCCGTCGGGATCCGGCTGTTCGCCGTCGACATCGGTCTTCGCGTCGAGCGGGGCGAGCGGCGGGAGCATGGGGCTCGCGATGTTCGCGAACGCGACCACGGCGGACAAGGCCGCCGTGGACATCTCCACGCTCAGTCGTCCGGGCGCCCTCGGCACCGACCTCTCCGCGATGGTCTCGAGCGACCTCGTCGCCGGCTTCACCGGGATCCGTCTCCCCAGTGTCGACGGCCGAGAAGGGCTCCAGGCGCGGGATCGGGCCCGGCTGCAGGAGATCGCCTGGGAGGCGGACGCGAGCAGTGCGCTCGGCACGAGGTTCGACAGCACGTACCGCCCGGGAACCGGCTACGCCATGTTCAACTCGACCGACTCGGTGTCCAACTGCAAGGTGGTCGTGAGCCAGATGCGGCTTCCGGGCGGGGATGGGCAGGACGCCCCCCGGTGCACCGGACCGGACGCAACCCTGAGCCATTCCGTCGATCTGCTCAGCCAGTTCGGGAGCGACTGCCCCCTGGGCCTGCGCTGGTCGACCGCATCCTTCCTGTCGGCGCGGTTCCCGTTCGTGAGCCCGTCCGGACGGGTCGACGACGAGCTGTTCTCCGACCCGCGCTGCGCGACCGGGTGGAACATGCAGCTCCTCGACGGGGGGCTGCTCGACAACAGCGCGCTGGGGACGCTCTCCGACCTGCTGCCGACGATCCTGGCCTGGACCCGGGCGCACAACGCGGAGGCGAGTGCCGCCGTGGTGGTTCCGGTCGTGCTGTGGATCTCGAACGGGACGGCGGCCGATGTCCTCGCGGTGAGCGGCAACGCGCGGCCGGAGTGGGTGGCGCCGCTCGTCACCCTGCAGCAGGTGAAAGGGGCGCAGATGGCGCCGGCGGCCTGGCTGAGCCGGTTGAGCGGCCAGCTGGGGGCGGGCGACATCTGCCCGCCCGCGGCGTCCTCGACTCCCCCCGGTGCGGACGGGTGCGCGAAGGGGGTCGCATCGGTGCAGGCCAGGGTTCCAGGCGGGATCGCGCTCGCGTCGATCGCCACCTCGCCCGCAGTGTCGCTGCCGCTCGGCTGGACTCTGTCCGGTTTCACCGACTCCCGACTGAGCCTGGCCGCGAAGGACCTGGCCGGATGCCGGCAGAGCAGGCCGGGCTCGACCTCGAGCGCCGGGCAGGACTACGCGTCGCTCGGCGCGCTGCTGGCGCTCTACCGGCCCTGCGGGTAGGCGGCCGGCTCTTCTCGTCCAAAGATTCGAATCAATCCATCAACAAGCCGCCGTCCTCGCGGTTGAATGTCGGTGATCTGTTCTAGACTCGGAGCATGAGCACCTCTCCCGATCACTACCTCCGCCGCAGTGCGGAGATCGTGGAGCTGTGCGCCGATCGGGATCGCGCGATCGCCCGGCTGCAGGCCGAGAAGGCGGCGCTGCTCGCCGAGAGGGTGGAGCTGCTGCTCGGCGAGGTGACCCCCGGTGCGGCCGGGTTCGATCAGGCGGAGCGGTCGATGATCTGCGAGGTCTCGGCCGGGCTGAACGAGACGCGGTTCGCGGCGGCGAGGGCTCTCGCCAACGCCCACACCGTGCACGACCGGCTGCCGCTGACGCGGGAGGCGTTCGACGCGGGCGATCTCACGGTCGCGCACGTGGATGTGATCGCGGAGGTCGCGCGGGACATTCCCGTGGACGACGCCGACGCTCTCCAGGCGTTCGAGGCGCTGGTCGTGCCCTACGCGGTCCGCGAGACCCGAACCCGGACGAAGACCTTCGCGGAATCCGTGGTGGCGGCGGTCGCGCCGGTGCCGCTGACCGAGAAGCAGCAGAAGGCGCACGACGATCGCACGGTGACGGTCACCGACGAGGGCTCGGGGTGCTCGACGCTGCACCTGACCGGTCCGTCCGTGCTCATCCATGCGGCGTTCGACCTGCTGACGCAGGAGGGGCGGGCGATCCTCGCCTCGGCGAAGCGCGCCGGTGCGGATCCTGACGGCGTCGTGGACGAGCGCAGGCAGGATCAGGTGCGGTTCGACCGCGCCCTGCTGCGCCTGCTCACCGGGACCGTCGACGCGGACGCCGACATCGTGGCCGGGATCCGCGCCACGGTTCAGGTCACGATCGCCGCCGGCACGCTCATCGGCGCCGACGGACGGATGGCGGAACTCGACGGGCGCGGGCCGATCGATCCCGACGTCGCCCGGCTGTTCGCCGCGTCCGCGACGGCCTGGGAACGGCTCTTCATCGATGAGACCGGGATGCTCACCCGCACCAGCGCCTACCAGCCGACTGAGGGGATGCGGCGGTTCCTCCGGGCGAGGGACCGTACCTGCCGATTCCCCGGATGCCGGCAACCCGCGAGACGGTGCCAGATCGACCACAACCACGACCATGCCCGAGGCGGGCCGACCGACGTGGGCAACCTGAGCTGCTTCTGCGCGACGCATCACGCGATCAAGCACCCCGACGTCGATCCGCGATGGCGATGGACGGCCCGGCAGGGCCCCGGCGGCGTGATCACCTGGACGACGCCGGCCGGGATCGAGTACACCGACACCCCACCGCCGCGCGTGATGTTCGTCGACACCGGTGTCGCGCAGGCAGCGGCATGATCTCTCCGCGGAGCTGCCGTGCATCGGGCCCGGAGGGGGCGAGGCCCGACCGGCTGCGCTCGTACGGTTCCGGCTTGGGTCAGTCGGCGAGGAGTCTGCGGGTACGGGTGTCGATCCGGATCCGCCTGGTGGCGAGCAGACCGGTCGTGTCGACCGGCGTGAACTCGGTCTCCTCGGGCGCGTCCGACGTGGCCGTGAGAAGGCGTCGGATCTCTTCGTCTCCCAGGGGCGCGGCGCCGTCGTATCGGACGACCGAGTGCGCGCCGCTCACCTCGCCGTCGGGCGCGTACCCGACCCAGGTCGTCTCCTCCACAGGATGAAGGCCGACGGCGTGCGCAGCGCTGGCCTGCGTCAGCACCTCGCGTCCGTCGATCTGGGCGAGATAGGGCGATGAGAGGAACAGTGTTCCGACTGCAGCGGCCTTCACATCCTGATCGGCCCAGACCTGCAGCACGACCAGATCCGTCGTCGCGCGCAGCACTGTCTGCCCGCCGAACGGCGCCTCGGTCAACCAGGCCGAGCCACGCGCGTCGGCGATCCGCACCCACGCGGGCGATCCCCACACGGCAGTGAGCGCGGCCTCGCCGAGCACGCGACTGCGCGGGATCGAGATGAGCTGCGTCGAGGCCCGTTGCAGCCCGAGCCAGTATTTGTTGACGGTGTTGACGACGATGTCCATGTCCGGACTCCTTTCGCTGGTGCACGGGAGGAGGCGCCTGTCGCCGCCCTGATACATCGGCATCCGGCCGAGCAGGATCCTCCTCGGCGACCGGCGCGCCCTTGACCGGCCATGCCGGGCGGAGTAGGCACGGATCAGATCCCGCCCCGGAGGTGAACCCGTGTCGACCGAATCCGCCGCCGCGTTCCTGGCCCTGCACCACGGCAGCGGGTTCGTGCTGCCCAACGCGTGGGATCCGGGATCCGCGCGCATCCTCGCCCAGCTCGGATTCCCGGCCGTCGCGACGACCAGCGCGGGGATCGCCTGGGCCCTCGGCGTGCCCGACGGCGGCGGGGTGGACGCGGACACGATGCTCGACCACATCGAGCGGATCGTCGCCGTGGTCGACGTGCCGGTGACGGCCGACCTCGAGGCGGGCTACTCCGACACGGCGGAGGGCGTCGGACGCACGATCGCGCGTGCGGTCGAGCGCGGCGTGGTCGGCGGCAACCTGGAGGACACCGCGCACGGTGAACTCTTCGGCGTCGACGAGGCGACGGATCGGATCGCCGCCGCGCGGGATGCCGCTCCGCGCGGATCCTTCGTGCTGAACGCCCGCACCGATGCGTACTTCTTCGGCGGGGTGGCGGATCCGTTCGCCGAGACCGTCGCCCGCGCGCATCGCTATGTCGACGCCGGTGCGGACTGCGTGTTCGTGCCCGGCGTGAACGACGAGGACACGATCCGCCGGCTGGCCGATGAGATCCCGGCCCCGCTCAACATCGTCGCGGGGCTGGCGTCGAACATCATTCCGGCGCCGCGGCTGTTCGAGCTCGGCGTGAAGCGGATCAGCCTCGGCGGCAGCCTGGCCAGGGCGGCCCTGACCGCCCTGGAGCGGGCCGGGCGCGAGCTGCTCGAGACCGGCACACTGGGGTTCCTCGACGGCGCGATCCCGTACGCCGAGGTGCAGCGCCGGTTCTCGGACTGAACGCGAACCGGCGCCGCACGGGCGGGCGCGAGCGGACGCTCGTCAGCGCCCGACGCCCGACATGTCGGCGTACCGGTCGCCGGCCGCCGGCGGGAGCGCGTCGAGAGCCGCGAGCTGGTCGGGGGTGAGCCGGAGCGTGTCGGCGCCGATGTTCTCCTCGAGGCGCACGACCCGCTTCGTTCCCGGGATCGGCGCGATGTCGTCGCCCTGCGCGAGCACCCACGCGAGCGCGACCTGCGCGGGCATCGCGTCGAGGTCGGCGGCGACGATCTCGACGGCGTCGAGGATCCGCAGGTTCGCGGCGAGATTGTCGTCTGCGAAGCGCGGGTTGCTGCGGCGGAAGTCGCCGGGGTCGAGCGCGTCGGCGGACCGGATCGCGCCGGTGAGGAACCCGCGCCCGAGCGGCGAGTAGGGCACGAGACCGATGCCGAGCTCGCGCAGCACGGGCAGCATCCGCTCGGCGGGCTCCCGTGTCCACAACGAGTACTCGGTCTGCAGCGCGGTGACCGGATGCACGGCGTGCGCGCGGCGGAGCGTCTCCTCGCCGGCCTCGGAGAGCCCGTAGTGCAGGATCTTCCCCTCCGCGATGAGCTCGGCCAGGGCGCCGACGGTGTCCTCGATCGGCGTCGCCGGATCCATCCGGTGCTGGTAGTAGAGGTCGATCCGGTCCGTGCCCAGGCGCTGCAGCGATCCCTCGACCGAGCGCCGCACGTTCTCCGGAGTGCCGTCGAGCGTCCGGCCGCCCTCGCTCCGCGGGTGGACGCCGAACTTCGTGGCGATCACGACGCCGTCGCGCCGGCCGGCCAGGGCGCGTCCGACGAGCTCCTCGTTCGTGTGCGGCCCGTACGTCTCGGCCGTGTCGAGCATCGTGACGCCGAGCTCGAGCGCGCGGTGGATGGTGCGGATCGACTCCGCCTCGTCGGAGTTCGCGCCGGAGTAGTACGCCGACATCCCCATGCAGCCGAGACCGAGGCGCCCGACGGACAGGGCGCCGAGGGTGGCGAGCTCCATCGGATCAGCCCGCCGACAGCACGGCCAGCACGTTGCCCGCGGGATCCGTGAACCAGGCGATCGTCGGGCCGCGGCCGGGTCCGCCGTGCGCGATGCCCTTCGCGTCGGTGCCGAAGTCCGGGTCGGTGTAGATCTTGGTGACGACGCCGCGGGCGTTGAGGTCGTCCACCGCCGCCTCGACGTCGTCGACCGGGAAGTTCATGATCGTGAAGCTCGCCGGGACGTGGTTCGGCTTCGCGTAGACGAGGACGGATCCGCCCTGCGGCAGGCGGATGTCGAGGAAGCCCATCGGATTGGTGGAGACCTCCAAGCCGAGGGTGTCGCCGTAGAAGGTGCGGGCGGCGTCGATGTCGTCGACGCTGAAGCCGCTGAACGCGTGGGTGGTCTGGAATGCCGTCATGCGTCCAGCTTGCGCCGGTCGGCGGCGCGCGTCCAGGGCCCGATGCAGGAGAAGCGCCGGACACGACGAAGCCGGGCCGAGGGGATGGCCATCGACCCGGCTCCGCTGTCCTCACGTGCCGCTCAGCGCACCGTCGCGGTGACGTACTGCGAGGCGTCGCCCGGTGCCTGCTGCTCGAGCCGCATCCGGTCGTTCACGTACTGCAGAGCCAGCCCGCTGTTGCGGTTGACGAGGCGGTACGTCGTGGAGCCGTCCAGCGAGGTGCCGCTCGTGGCGACGCGCTGCAGGTACCACTGGTCGCTCCCGCCCGGGGTGCCCAGGCTCGTCGAGGTCATCGGTGTGGCGTCGGCCTCCTGGGCGCCGACGGTGACGACCGCATCGACCGCGCGCTTCCCCTCGGGAGTGCTGCCGGAGACCTGCAGGGTCTTGTTCGTCGACGGGTCGACGAGGCGGTAGAAGCCGCTGTTCTCGCCGGTGGTCGAACGCGGGTCCTTCACCGGGACGAGCTTCCACGTCGAGGCGCTCGTGGCCTTGCCGTCTCCGCCGTCCAGGCCGGGGCCGTGGTTCGAGGTGACGGCCTTGCCGCCGACGCGGAGGATGTACGACGCGTCCTGGCTCACCGGGTTGCCCGCGGTGTCCTGCGGCACGTACTCGGAGCTGACGATCGCATTGCCGGAGCCCGGCGTCTGCGCGATGTCGACCACCTTGCCGTTCAGGTCGGAGATCGTCAGGAACGAGCGGCCGGTGACGTTCTGGTTCGTCAGGCTGCCGTTGTCGAGCGACGTCAGGTAGCCGCCGTTGGATCCCGCGGGCATGAGCCCGACGACCTTCCACGAGTTCGGGTCGCCGAGGTCGGCCGTCTCGTACACGTTGCCGTCGTAGCCGACGATCCGGTACTGGCCCGCGAATGCGTTGTACGAGATCGCGGACTCGTTGTTCACGGCTGGCTGGTAGATGAACTTCGACATCGGGTCCTGGTAGAACGCGCTGTTGGTGATCAGGTCGACCGTCGCGGAGACGCCCGTTTTCGGGTCGGTCTGGGTGACGTAGATCCCGCCGGTGACGACCTTGACGCCGTTCTCGTACTTGTCGTCGACGGCCTTGATCGTCACGTTCATGCCGGTCACGGGATCGGTGTAGCCGATCGTGCGGTTCGGCGCGCTCGTGCCGGTCGCGTCGTCGATGATCGTGTGCGCGAGCGTGTTGGCGGTGTACGTGGCGCCGGTGCCGTCGGCGAGGCTGATCAGGTGGTCGGCCTTGACGGTGTTGCCCTGGTACGAGGCCGAGGCGTTCGCCCCGGATCCGTTCCACGCGATCCGGTCCGTGGCCGGGTCGTAGGACACGTTCAGGCCGCCGACGGAGTTGACGTTGCCGTCGATGCCGCCGATGCCCGGCTGCGACCAGGAGCCGTTGTACCACTTCTGCCAGGTGCCGCTGGCCATGCCTTCGCTGATGGGCGAGCGGGCCATCTCGGTCCAGCTGGCGAGGGTGGACGATGCGGGCTTCTTGTAGATCTTCACGTTGTACGTGATGTAGAAGTAGCCGGTCGAGTAATCGATGAAGAGCCGGCAGCCCGAGTTGCCGAACGGGTAGGACTTGCCGGGGGAGGCGGCGCTGTCGATGACCTGGTCGTCATCCCAGGCCGAGGTGAGCGCCGGTCCCCTGTACTGCCACGAGGCGCCCTTGTCCTGGGACGTCGCGAGCAGGATCCGGTTGTTGTGGTGCGCGCTGGCGATCTTCTGCGCGACCGTTGCGTCGGGCCCCTTGGTCTGCCACGGGTCGAACTGGAACTCGTCGTTGAGCAGAGCGTGCCAGACGCCCTGCGGGTCCACCCACACGCCGATGACGTCGCAGTGGTCGTCCTGCTGCGGCGACGGGATCGGGAAGGTCGGATCCTTGTCGAGCTGATAGCAGATGGTGTTCGGGTCCGCGTAGTACGCGGGCGCCTGGTTCAGCTGCGTCGACGTTCCGACGCCGGCGGTGACCGCGCCCATGTCGGAGTTCGTGAACGTGCGCGCCCAGTGGTGCGCGGGGTTCGAGTCGTACGGGGCGTCAGCGTTGGTCCAGTGGAACTGGCCGTCCTTGTCGACGAAGGCGGAGCCGGCGATGTCGCTCAGCAGCGAGCCGCTGATCTTCCCGGTCGCGGCGGCCGTGTACTGCGGCGGCGCGATGGTCGTGTCGGCGTTCGCGGCGGCCGGCACGGTGAGGGCCGCGACGGCCCCGATCGCGAGCGCCGGCGTCAGCCGCCGCCATCGGACTGCGCGCACGTTGCGGTGCGCGGTGCGGTGTTGTTTCATGGTGATGCCCTTTCCTGTTCGTCTTCGAAGCGGTGGGATGGGGTGCTGTCCTTCCCGTTCCTCCGTCGCAAGCGCGGAACGGGAAGGCGCCCGCTCATGCATCTGTCACACGAGCGCGACGTCGGGGTTCGGTTCGCGCAGGGCCGGATCCTCTCCGGCCGGCCCCGTCTCGAGGGCGAACACGACCGGCATGCCCGTGGAGGCGGGGGCCGGGAAGCGGAGGGAATGCCCGTCCAGGACGGTGAACGGCACATTCGCGCCGTCGGCGAGGGCGCGGATCGCCCGTACCTCGAGGCCCGCGGGGACCTCGACCGTGAGGATCCCGGACACCGGGATCCGGGTGACGATCGCGTGCACGAGCCCGGTCTCGGCGCCCGCCGCGTCGAGCGGCGCCGTGTAGAAGCCCCAGCCCGGGTACTCCCACCTTTCGGCCGGGCCGGAGCCGTGCACGGCGGCGCCGTTCGCGTGCATCCATGCGCCGACCTCGCGGGCGAGGTCGACCTCGGCCGGGACGAGGGATCCGTCGCCGCGCGGCCCGAAGTTCAGCAGCAGGTTGCCGCCGAGGCTCACCGTCTGCGCGAGCTGCTCGATGATCTGCGCGGGGGTCTTGCGGCCACGGTCCGCCCACGCGGAGTCGTGGAAGCCCCAGGTGGCCTGCGTGATCGTCGCGCACGCCTCCCAGTCGTGGGCCGTCACCGACCGGTCCCACGGCGCGGGCAGGCGCCGCTCGTAGCCGCTCTCGTAGTCGCCCATGAGATCGCCGTTGGAGTCGAAATGCCGCGCGCCGAGGTCGTCGGCGCGGAGCCGGCTGTTCACGATCGCCCCGGGGATCCGCTCCTTGAGGATCCGCTCGATCTCGTGCGTCCAGCGGCCGTTCGCCTTGACCGACTCGTCCCAGGTGCCGTCGAACCAGAACCCGCGCACCTGCGGGTAGCGCTCGGCGAGCTCGACGAGCTGGTTCGCGGCGAAGTCGAGGTAGCGGTCGAACGCGGCGCGGTCCTCGTCGGTGTCGAGCCGGTACCGCCAATCGGGATGGTGCCAGTCCAGCACCGAGTAGTACAGGTGCGTCGCCAGCCCCTCGGCCTGATAGGCGGCGAGGATCTCGCCGAGCACGTCCCGGCCCGAGGGCGTCGCCGCGACGGTGAAGTCGCTGTGCGCGCTCGGCCACAGGCAGAACCCGTCGTGGTGCTTGGTCGTCACGGTCACGTAGCGGGCGCCCATCGCCTTCGCGGTGCGCGCCCAGGCCGCGGGGTCGAACCCGTCGAGCGTGAAGTCGCGGGCGAGGGCGGCCCAGTCCTCCCGGCTGACCTTCGCCGAATGCATGAGGAACTCGGCGGCGAACTCGATGGTCCGCCCGTGCCAGGTGCCCGCGGGGAGGGCGTAGAGGCCCCAGTGCACGAACTGCCCGAACCGGTCGGCGCGGAAGGCGCGCATGGCCGGATCCTGGCGGAGCTCCTGCGGGCCTGCGCCGTACCGCAGCGCGATCATCGGGCTTCCCCGCGCGGGCCGGTGAGCCCCGCGTGCCCGTCCCAGGGCAGGAACGTCGCGAGATCGAACTCGTCGACTCCGCCCGACGCCCAGGTGAGGTGGATCCGGGTCCCGTCGACGCGCAGCGCGACCTGGTCACGCCAATGCCGCGGATCCGCCGGGCCGCCGCGCTCGAGCACGTGCAGCGTGACCACCACGGTCCGGCCGGTGCCCGTCGTGCCGAACACGGCCGGGGTGGCGGAGTGAGGGCCCATCGCGTTCGCGTCGCGGTAGGCGAAGATGCGGGCCGACGACCCTTCGACGGGCTCAGGGACCGGGGACGGGGCGGACTCGGGGACCGGGACCGTGTCCCAGCCGTGCAGGCCGACGACCGCCGATAGCAAACCGTCCCGGCCGCGCACCCACGCGCCGCCGTCGAACGTCCCGCCGGTGGGCTCCACGTCGTCGGCGACGGCGTAGCCGCCCTCGCGCATGGTCCACGGCCGGTCCGTCTCGACGAGGTGCGCGCGCACCTCGTACACGTCGTCGGAGGCGGTCACGGTCGTCACCGCGCAGCCGGGCAGCGCACGCCGGTCGAACTGCGGCACGTGCACGGATCCGGACAGCGCGCCCTCCACGCGGGTCGCCCTCAGCGCGCTGCGGCGGCTGCCGTTGCCCTCGGCGTCGACCAGCGCGAAGTGCGCGTCGATCGCGTCCGCCCAGGCCGGCCCGGTGCCGGGCGCGGTGTGGGTCGTGTAGCCGAACTTGGCGTAGTGCGGGTCGTCCCGGTCGACGTCCTCGCCGACGGGGAGCGTCGCGTGGTCCGAGCCGTGGTTCGCCATCCGGACGATGCCGTCGGATGCGGCCCGGAGCACCCACCCTGCCGGCTCGATCGGCCGCACGAACGGGCCGCCGTCGGACGGCTGCGCCTCCTCGGGCGCGGTCCACACCGGCGCCGAGGCCGGCTGGGCGAGCCCGAGGAACCCGATCCCGGCCAGATAGGGGGAGCCGAAGCCGCTGTAGTCCTGCAGCACCGGCTCGAACTCGTGGTACCAGCCGAGCGAGAGCGGGCCGCCGACGCCGACGCCCTGCGCGGTGAAGCGGGAGAGCACGCCCGAGGCGATCCGGCGGGTCTGGCCGGGCGTGAGCGCGCTGACGCCGGACTCGTCCGCGCACCACAGCGCGGCGAGCAGGGCGGTGCGATACGTGAGCGAACGGCCCTGGTGCAGCACGGATCCGTCCGACGCGAACATGTGCGCCTGCGACGCGGTGAAATCGCGCAGCCGTTCGAGGTGGCGCTGCCCCTCCGGCGTCTGCACGGTGTCGGTCATCCGGTACCAGGCCCAGAGGTACGGGTGGATCGCCCACGCGTTGTAGTAGTCGATCGCGTGCTCGGGGCCGTCGGTGTACCAGCCGTCGCCGAGGTACCAGGACTCGACCCGGGCGACGTTGCGGTGCGAGGTGGTGCCGGTGACCTCCTCGCCGACGGAGCGGAGGAAGCCCTCGGCCATCGCCGGGAAGAGCTGCCAGTTGTTCTGCCACACCTCGCAGCGGGCGTGGTGGCGCAGCCAGTCCGCGATCTGCTGCTGCTCGGGGCGGGTGAGCCCGGCCCACAGCCGGTCGCGGCAGACGTACAGGCTGAACCCGATGTTCGCCGACTCCACGATCGAGTTCGTGATGCCGGTGAGGGGGAGCCGGCAGGTGACGCCGCGCGGCCACTCCTCGGCGCCACCCGGACGGGTGCCCGCGAGCAGCGCCCGCGAGTACCAGTCCAGGTGGGCCTGCACCTCCGGTGCGCCAGGGTCCGCCGCTCCGGCGATGCGCGCGGAGCCGAGCAGGAAGGACCGGCCGACCGTCTCCATGCTCTCGCGGCGCTCGCCGTCGCCGGTGACCCGGCCGGGGAGGCGGGGCAGGCCGCCACCGGGGCTGTCGTAGCGGCGGATCTGGCCGAGCCAGTCGTCCGCCACGGCCTCCCAGTGCGCCCTGCCCCACCCGGTGAACGGGGAGAGGACCGGATCCGGGGCGACGGCAGTCGTCATGAGCTCTCCCACGTTCTTGTTCTCCGGTGTCGTCAGGCGGACGGGGATGGGCTCGGCGTCGCGCCGCTGAGCGCCTTCTGGTACTCGGCACGGATGGCGTCGCCGCCCGCGCTCTTCCAGTTGGTGATCGCGCTCCTCACGTCGTTCAGCGAACCGCGTCCGGCGATGAAGTTGGTCACCGCATCGCTCACGGGCTTCATGATCGTGAGGCCCTGCTTCGCGTTCGTCGGGCTGAACATGCCCTGCGTCGGATCGGCCACGCCGAGCGGGACGAGCTTCAGATACGCGTCGTGCAGCACCTTGATCGCGTCCGGGAACTGCGGCGAGTAGAGCGTGTTGGGGCCGGCGGCCAGGTACTTCCACGGCGTCGCGGTGTCGAGCGCGGCCTGCGGCGTCGGGATCGGGTTGCCCTTGCCGTCGAGCTTGTAGTCGGCGTCGGCGGCACCGTAGTTCATCAGCAGGTACTCCTCGCTGCCGAACGGGGCGGCCATGAAGTTGGCGACCTGCAGCACGAGCTTGATGTGGTCGGCGCTGCCCTTCTTCACCATGGTCCACGCGAAGTCGATGTTGTCGAGCCACACCGACGCCTTGCCGCCCGTGGCGCTGAACGGGATGAACGGCGTCACCTTGTTGGCGGGGTTCGCCGCGGGAACCGTCTGCTGGTAGCCGCCCGGCTTGCCGAAGGCCGGCAGCCCGTCGTAGATCTGCGCGACCTGGCCGGAGATGAACGCGTTCGACATCTGGGACTTGGTCCAGCCCTCGCTGCCCGGCGCGTAGCAGCCGGCGGCGTACAGCTTCTGCACGAAGCTGATCGCCTCGAGGTACTCGGGGGTCTCGATGTCCTTGACCAGCTTGCCGTTCTTCTGGGTCCAGTTGTACGGCACGTGGAAGATGTGGTGGAACGGGATGAGGCCGAACTTGGTGCTGCCGAGGGCCCAGCGGTTGCCGCCGGTGAGCTGCTTGGCGAGGGCGAGGTAATCGTCGGAGCTCTTGATCGTCGACGTGTCCTTGACGCCCGCGGCCTCGAAGAACGTCTGGTTGATGAAGCCGGATCCGCCGGTCATGCCGCGCGGGATCGGGATGCCGTAGAGCTTGCCGTTCTGCACGGCCGGCTTCCAGAACGCCTGCGGGATGTTCGCGAGGTTCGGGTAGTCCTTGACCTTGTCGCCGGCGAGGAAGGGCGTGAGGTCCTGGCAGGAGGACTGCAGGAAGCCGATGATGTCGGCGATCGCCGCACCGTCGTTGAGCATGAGGTCGGGCAGGTCGCCGCCCGCGATCACGGTGTTCAGCTTGGTGTCGAAGTCGTCGCTGGACACGGCGGTGATGTCGACCGTGCCGCCGAGGCGCTTGAAGATCGCCTGGGTGGCCGGGTTGGAGTCGGCCGCGGTGGGCGGCGGGCCGAAGATGTTGGTGATCGCGGTGACCTTCTTCCCGTTCATGAACGGGGACGGCACCGAGCGGAACGGCTTGGCCGGGTAGTTGAAGAACGCCGCGGGCACGCCGTCGGCGGTGCCGGGGAGGTCGGCGGCGACCCCCTTGATCGCGGTGAACTTCGGCAGCACCGAGGTGGAGGCCGCCGACGCCGTCAGCTTGGTCTGCGTGCCGCAGCCGGCCAGGGTGCCGGTGGCCACGACGGCCAGTGCGCTGAGGGCGGCGTAGGACAGGAAGGTCCGCCGGTTCGTCTCAAGAGCCACGATGGGCTCCTTTCTGTGGGTGGATTGGTGGTGCGGGGGAGCGGGCGGTCAGCCCTTGACGGCGCCGGTGAGGACGCCCTTGGTGAAGTACTTCTGCAGGAACGGGTAGACGAGCAGGATCGGCACGACGCTGATCACGACGACCGCCATCTGGATGGCCTGCGACGGTGCCGAGATCTCTCCGGCCGAGGCGGTGTCGAGGGGCGACCCGAGCAGCACGTACTGGCGCAGGATCATCGACAGCGGCCACTGCTCGGCCTTGAGGTAGAGCATCGCGTTGAAGAACGCGTTCCAGTACGCGACGGCGTAGAAGAGCCCGACGACGGCGAGCACGCCCTTGGAGAGCGGGAGCACGATCTTCACGAGGATCCGGAAGTCGCCGGCCCCGTCGATCCTGGCCGCCTCGAAGAGCTCCTGCGGCAGGCCCATGAAGAACGAGCGGACCACGACCAGGTTGAACGCCGAGATGAGGGTGGGCAGCACCAGAGCCGCGTAGCTGCCGAGCAGGCCGAGCTGCTTGACCATGAGGAAGCTCGGGATGATGCCGGGGGTGAACAGCATCGTGAACAGCGCGGTGAGCAGGATGAACTTGCCGAAGGCGAGGTCGCGGCGGGAGAGCCCGTACGCCATGCCCACGGTCGCGGCGAGGGAGCACAGCGTGCCGATCGCGGTGATCAGGATGCTGCGGACCAGGGCGGCGGTGACCACCCCGCCCGCGAAGATCGTCTCGTAGGCGGCGAAGGTCGGGTGCAGGGGGAACAGCACCAGGCCGTTCGCGTTGGCGATGTCGGTGCTGTCGGACAGGCTCGTGGAGAGCACCGTGAGGAACGGATAGATCGTCAGGATGCAGATGATCGTGATCACGATCGCCTTGCCGGCCCGGCTGAGCGGGGTGGGCTTCTCCATCCAGGCGGGGCGGAGGGACTCGACCCGGCGCGCCTGACGCCTGCTCCTGGGCATGCTCACCGCGCGGGTGGTCAGCTCGAGGTCACTTGTTGTTGTCACTGGAGTACACGCCTTCCTGGCCGAACAGATGAGCGACCTTGTTGGCGCCGAGGACGAGCGCGAGCCCGACGACGCCCTTGACCAGGCCGACCGCGGCGGCGGGGCCCCACTGTCCGTTCTGGATGCCGTTGAAGTAGACCCAGGTGTCGAGCACCTCGCCCGCGCCGGCGCCGACGTTGTCGCGCTGCAGGACGATCTGCTCGAACCCGACGGAGAGGATGCTGCCGAGGTTCAGGATCAGCAGCAGGATGATCACGGGCATGATGCCGGGGATCGTGATCTTCCGCATGCGCTGCCACGGCCCTGCGCCGTCGACGGCGGCGGCCTCGTACAGCTCCTGGTCGATGTTCATCAGGGCCGCGAGGAAGATGATCGTCCCCCAGCCCGCGTCCTTCCAGGCGGACTGGATCGAGACCAGGAACGGGAAGAACCACGGGGTGGTCATCGCCTGGAACGGCTGCATCCCGAGCGCCTGCATGAGGTGCGGCACGACGCCGGTCGCGCCGAGCACCTGCCCGAAGATCGAGACGATGATGACCCAGCCGAGGAAGTGCGGCAGGTAGACGACGCTCTGCACGAACTTGCGGATCCGGCCCGACATGATGCTGTTCAGCAGCAGCGCGAGGACGATCGGGATCGGGAAGAAGAGCACCAGCTGCAGGCCCGTGATCACGAGCGTGTTGCGCAGCGCCTGCCAGAACGTGGGATCCCCGAAGATCTTCACGAAGTTGTCGAGGCCGACCCACGCGCTGTCGATGAAGCCGAGATAGGGCTGGTAGTCCTCGAAGGCGACGATGTTGCCGGGCAGCGGCAGCCAGTGGAAGACCACGAAGTAGAGGAAGCCCGGAGCGATCAGCAGCAGCATCATGCGGTCGCGCTTGATCCGCGCCCAGAGGCTGCGCTTCCTCTTCGCGGGTACGGGATCGGCGCTCGGCACGGTGACGTCCGCCAGCGGCTTCGACGGCGCTTCGGCGCTCGGGGCGTCGTCGACCCGTGTCGGCGCGCGGTGCGCGGTGGCTTCGCTGTAGCTGCTCATCGTTGACCTCGGCATGCGACGCGAGAGGGAAGCGTCATCGGTTCGTGGGGGGCAAGTGCTAGTAAGCGCTTGCTACTCGTCCGACCGTACAACACGTCTCCAGGGCTGTCAACGCTCGATCCCATTCTCATCATCCCTTGATTTCACGCCATATTTCCTTGGAGGTCGGATGTTTGTCGCTGGACACCGGTCGTAGTATGCGCTTACTATGCGATGTGAGAACTGAAAGGATCGCCGTGAACATGGAGCTGCCTTCGCCCCGCCCGCGCGCAGTGGTCGTGATGTCGGACGAGTCGTTCGCCGAGGTGTTCACCGAGGAGGGGCTGGCCCGTCTGCACCGCGTGGTCGACATCGTCGGTCCTGTGCCGATCACGGGTTTCGACGCGCCGGGGGCCCGCGAGGCCCTGCGCGAGGCCGCAGTCATGGTGACCGGCTGGGGGGCGCCGCGCATCGACGCCGACGTGCTCGATCTCGCCCCGCAGCTGAAGGCGCTCGTGCACACCGCGGGCACGGTGAAGACCTTCCTCGACGCGGAGGCGTTCCGCCGCGGCATCCGGGTCAGCACCGCCGCCGCCGCGAACGCGACCCCGGTCGCCGAGTTCACGTTCGCCGCGATCGTGTTCGGCCTCAAGCGGGCCAGCCGCTTCGCCGACCAGCTGCGCACCACCCGCCGCCACCGCACGGTCGCCGGTCTCCCGCCGCTCGGCACGAACGGCATCACGATCGGCATCCTCGGCGCGTCCAAGGTCGGCCGCGAGGTGATCCGGATGATCTCCCTGCTGCAGGCGCGGATCCTCGTCGCCGATCCGTATCTCACGTCGGCCCAGGCCGCGGCCCTCGGCGTCGAGCACGTGTCGCTCGAGGAGCTCTGCCGGCGCAGCGACGTGCTCAGCCTGCACGCCCCGAGCACGCCCGACACCCGGCACATCGTCTCGGCCCGCGAGCTCGCCCTGCTGCACGACGGCGCGGTGGTGATCAACACGGCACGCGGCGCCCTCATCGACACCGACGCGCTTGCGGCGGAACTCGTGACGGGGCGACTGGACGCCTACCTCGACGTGACGGATCCGGAGCCGCTGCCGGCCGACTCGCCGCTGTACTCGCTGCCGAACGTGGTGCTGACCCCGCACATCGCCGGCGCCCTCGGCAACGAGATCCACCGGCTGGGCGACTCGGCCGTGCGCGAGGTGGAGCACTACGTTGGTCGAGGGATGCTGGTGCACGAACTGCTCGCCGACGAGCTGGCGTACACCGCCTGATCACACCGCCCGAGCCGGGCATGACGCGCAGTCGCGGCCGGGGCTGCGAGCCGAGGAAGGGGAGGACCCGATGACGACGCAGAGCGAGCGTGCGACGATGCGCGGCGGTCACAGCGTGACGATGACCGACGTCGCCGAGCGCGCCGGGGTGTCCACCGCCACCGTGTCCCGCGTGCTGAACGGCAACTACCCCGTCGCGCAGGCGACCAAGGACGCCGTGAAGCGGGCCATCGACGACCTCGGCTACACGGCCAACGCGCACGCCAGGGCGCTGGCCAGCTCGGCCACGCACAGCGTGGGGATCATCGTCAACGACCTCGTGGATCCGTTCTTCTCCTACATCGTTCGCGGCGTCGAGCAGGAGGCGTCCACGACCGGCCGGCTCTGCATCGTGGCCGCCTCGCAGGGCGACGTCGATCGCGAGATCGAGCTCATCGACCGGATGATCAGCCAGCGCACCGACGCGGTGATCGTGGTCGGTGGCGCCTACGACGACGCCGGGGCCCGCCGCCGGATGGCCGAGCGCGCCCGTGCCCTGGCCGGGATCGGATCCACCCTCGTGCTCTGCGGCCGGCCCTCGGTGGGGGACAAGGCGCCGACCAAGATCGTCGGATACGACAACGAGGGCGGCGCGTTCGCGGTCACCGAGCACCTCATCTCGCTGGGGCACCGGCGGATCCTGTACCTCGGCGGCCCGGTCGGTCTGTCCACGAGCGTCGCGCGCCTGGCCGGCTACCGCCGCGCCATGCAGTCGCGCGGCCTCGACGTGCCGACGGAGCTCGTCCGGCAGGGCGCGTTCGGCCGCCGGTTCGGTCACGCCGAGATGAGCGAGATCCTCGCCTCGAAGCTCGATGTCACCGCGGTGTTCGCCGCGAACGATCTGGTCGCCGCCGGTGCGCTGGACGCGATGACCGCGGCGGGCGTGCGCGTGCCGGAGGACATCTCCCTCGTCGGCTACGACGACATCCCGCAGTCCAGCGAGCTCACGCCCAAGCTGACCACCGTGCACGTGCCGCTCGAGGAGATGGGCCGGGAGAGCGTGCGCCTCGCGCTCAGCCAGGACGACGACGCGTTCGGCCGGCACGCGGACGGCGAGATCATCATCGGCACCCGGGTCGTCGTGCGCGAGTCGGCCGCCGCTCCCGCCGCGACCCCGTGGGCGTCGCGGCGCTGACAGCGCAGCGGATCCGGGCGGCAGATCGGTCCGCGATCCCTTCTCCCGCATGTGGGAAAGCGTATACCCTGGCTCTGTGCGACCGCTCGGAGAGGCGAGCGCGACGACTCGCCGCAGAGGAGACCCCGGGCTTGGGTTTGAATCAGCCTGCTGCGAGGATCGGCGGGCTCAGCCCTCGAACGCGGCGAGGGCCTCGAAGCGCTTCCGTGCCCCGGCGTAGGCGGTGTGCCGGGTCTGATCAGGGACGAACTCCGCTTCGATCTCGGTGGCGAGTCCGGTGAGCCCTTCGATCGACGCGACGAGCCCCGTCGCAAGGCCGGCGAGCCCCGCAGCACCCTGGGCCGCGCCGTGTCCGCTCGCGGGACGCAGCACGGGGATGCCGAGCACGTCCGCCTTGATCTGCAGCCAAGCGTCGGAAGACGCCCCGCCACCGGTCGAGATCAGCCGGTCGATCCCGAACCCCGCCGCACGCATCGCGTCGACGTCGCGGGCGAGTGCGAGGGCGTTGCCCTCCATCGCGGCGAGCATGAGGTCGATACCGTCGACGGTGAGATCGATTCCGGAGACGATGCCGCGTGCGGCTGCATTCCAGGTGGGGGTGCGCTCGCCGGCAAGGCTCGGCACCATGGTGAGCCGTCCGGGACGCGGGCGGGCGAGGATCTGATCCGCCTGGCGCAGGTCGCGTCCGTGGTCGAGGGAGTTCACCCAATCGATCGTCGCGCCCGCGGTGACCTGCGCGGTGATCAGCAGGTCGACGTCGGGCAGACAGTGCCGGGAGTGGATGAAGCCGGGGATCGCCGTGCCGCGCGGGACGGCGAGCATGGTCACGCTGGAGAAGCCGGTCATGTCGACGAGCGGATCTCCGGGCGCGAGTGCGCCGGCCTCGAGGGCGGATCCGATGGCGTCGATGCCGCCGGCGGCGACGGGCGTACCGGCGGGGATCCCTGTCGCGGCGGAGGCTTCAGCGCTGACGGCGCCCACGATCGCGCCGGCGGGCACGATCGTGGGGAGCAGTGCGAGCGCGGGCACGGCGGCGCGGATGGGGGCGGAGAAGTCGCCGACGGCCTCGTCGAAGCCCTGCATGAGCGAGGCGGTGGTGTCGTCGAGCACCGAGACGCCGGTGAGCCGGCGGACGATGTAGCCGTTCGTCGCGAGGACGCTCTCTGCGGCCTCGAGCTCGGCAGGGCGGTGGCGCGAGAGCCACGCGAACTTGGCGGTGCCGAAGAAGGGGTCGGCGCCGTTGCGGGAACCGGGCGCGAGAGCGAGGATCTCCTGCGCCTCGACGGCGGCGCGACGATCGAGCCAGGTCAGCGCCGGTCCGGTCGGTTCGCCCAGAGCGTCGACCGGCACGAACGTCGGGGCCTGGGATGTGACGGCGACGGCGCGCACGGTGAGGCCCAGGGTGACGGCGGTCGTGGCTTCGGCGACGGCGCGCCACCAGTCCCGGGCGTCCTGCTCGGCGCCGGATCCGTCGGTCCGGGTCGGGTAGGGGACCGACTTGTCCGCGAGGCGGTTGCCGCGCAGATCCGTCGCCACGACCTTCGCCGAGCTCGTCCCCACGTCGATGCCGAGCAGCGCGTCTCCGCGCCGCTCGGCATCGTGCACGCGCGTCTCGCCGCTCACGCGGGAGCCACCGCCGTGCCCTCGACGAGGGGGTTCAACGCGGGCTCGCCGGTGATGAAGCGGCGCAGCTCCTCGGCGACACCGCGCGCGGCGCGCAACGCGGTCTCGCGGCTGGCCCCGGCGATGTGCGGGGTGACCACGACGTCCTCGCCCTCGCGGGCCAGGGTGAACAGGGGGTGTGCGAAGTCGACCGGCTCCTCGGGGTACACGTCGAACGCCGCACCGCCGAGGTGGCCGTCGGCGATCGAGGCGGCGACGGCGTCGTAGTCCACCAGGCCGCCGCGGGCCGCGTTGACGAGCAGGGATCCGCGGGGCATGAGCGCGATCCTAGCCGCGTCGACGAGGTGCCGGGTCTCGGCGGTCAGCCGCGCGTGCACCGAGACGAGGTCGCTGCGGCGGAACAGCTCGTCGACGTCGGAGACGAGCTCGACGACGCCGTCCAGCGCACCCGCGGGCAGGTACGGGTCGAACACGAGCACCTGCGCGCCCATCGCGGCGAAGACGCGGGCGACGTGCGCGCCGACGGCTCCTGCGCCGAGCAGGCCGATGACGGATCCGGACACCTCGCGGCCGACCGCGTCGGAGCGGTACAGGTCGCCGCGCCACTCGTCGGCGAGCATGCTGCCGTGCGCGAGCGGGATCCGGCGCAGCATCGCCAGCGCGAGGCCGATCGTCATCTCGGCGGTCGCGATGCCGTTGCGGCCGGGGACGTTGGCGACCCGGATGCCTCGTTCGCGCGCCGCCTCGACGTCGACGTTCGTGGGGCCGCCTCGGGAGACGGCGATGAGCCGCAGCTCGGGGCGGGCGTCCATGACCCGCGCGGTCAGCGGGGCGAGCTGGGTGACGATCGCGTCGACGCCTTCGAGGGCCTCGATGAGCTCGTCCTCGGTCCCGGAGGCCTCGTCGACGTCGCCGACGCGGCCGAACGGCACGTCCGGCCAGCCGAACTCGATCTCGCGGACGTCGACCTCGACGTCGTCTCCGACGGCCTCGAGGACGCAGTCGCGCAGCAGCGACGAGCGGATGAAGCGGTCGCCTGCGGCGAGCACTCGGATCATGAGCGTGGATTCCCTTCGTGGAGGAGGTCGTCCGGCCGCCGTGGTCGGCGGCCGGACGGGACCTGCTTACTTGCCGCCGAACACCTCGTCGTAGTACGCCTTCGCGTTCGACGAGTCGATGGCCTTGATCGGCATGTACTGGTCCTTCTCGACCTTCTTGCCGTCCAGCAGCTCCTTGGTGATGTCGATCAGCGTGCGGCCGTGCGCCTTCCCGCCGCCGAGGCTGATGGTCGACTTCTCCGGGTCGCCCTTCATGATGTTCTGGATCTCCTGCTGGGTCGCGTCGATCCCGAACAGACCGAACGTCTTGAAGTCGGTGACGCCCGCGGACTTGACGCCCTCGTTGCCGCCGACCGCGCCGCCGCCGCCGATCGTGGCGATCATCTTGATGTTTGGGTGCGCCTGGAGGAAGTTCTCCGCGTTCGCGACCCCGTCCTCGCTGGTGAGGGCAGGGGCGGTGGCGACGAGCTTGGCGTTGGGGGCGACCTTCGCGACCGCGTCCTTGATGCCCTTCGCCCGCTCGATGATCTCCGGGAAGCGCGGCAGGTCCATCAGGCCCCACTCGACGGCCTTGTCGCCGTAGTTCTTCTGGATCCACTTGCCGGCGGCCTCGCCGTTGGCGTATCCGGTCTTGTACGCGTCGACGAGGTACTGGGAGTCGTAGTTCGTCAGCACCTGGGTGTAGCCGACCACCTTGATCCCGGCCTTCTGCGCCTTGGCGGTGACGTCCTTGAGGGCGTTGGCGTCGACCGCGCAGATGATGATCGCGGAGACGCCTTGCTGGATGAAGTTCTCGATCTGGGTGACCTGCGTGGCGGCGTCGTTGTGCGCGTCCACGTAGTTGACGGACAGGCCCTTGTCCTTGCCGTACGTCTGCGCCTCCTGCACGAGCTCTGACCACACGGGGTTGCTCAGATCGGAGAATGTGATGCCGACGGTCTTTCCGTCGCCCTTCGCTCCGCCGCCGGACGCGGCTGCTCCGGCATCGGGGACGGTGGTGCAGCCGGACAACAGCAGCGCGACGACCGCGGCGGCCGCAGCGGCGAGGCCGAATCTCTTCTTCACGATGGTTCCTTTCGGGGAGGGGGTGATGCGGGGTGGTGCGGGTACGAGGAACGGATCAGGCGGACGCCGTGGCCGGGGTCTTGAGCGCGACCCCGCCGATCTGCTTGGCCCTACCGCGGGATCCCTTCGACATGGCGTCGTAGATCACGGCGGCGAGCAGGATGCAGCCCTTGATGACGAGCTGCACGTAGGCGCTCACGTTCATCAGGACGAGGCCGTTGTCGAGGACGCCGACGATGAGTACGCCGATGAACGCCCCGAACAGGCTGCCGCGGCCGCCCATGACGCTGATGCCGCCGAGCACGCAAGCGGTCAGCACGCTGAACTCGAAGCCGGCGCCGGTCGCGGACTGCGCCGAGTTCAGGCGCGAGAGCAGCAGGACCGCGCCGATCGAGGTGAAGAAGCCGCAGAGCGCGTATACGAGGATCAGCGTGCGCTTGGTGTTCACGCCGGAGAGGCGGGCTGCCTCGGCGTTGTTGCCGATCGCGTAGAAGTAGCGGCCGATGTAGGTCTTGTTCAGGATGAACAGGCCGATCGCCCAGATCGCGAGGAGGAAGATCAGCGAGACCGGGATGATCCCGAAGATCGCGCCCTGTCCGAGCATCGAGAACTCCTTGGGGAAGCCGAAGATCGGCAGGCCCTTGGAGATCAGGTAGCTGAGGCCGTTGAGGACCATCATAATCGACAGGGTCACGATCAACGGCGCCACCCCGGTGTAGGTGATGATGAGGCCGTTGACGACGCCGATCAGCGTGCCGAGTGCGAGCGCGATGAGGCAGGCGAGGTACCACGGCACGCCGAACGTGGCCATGAGCATGCCGGTCACGACGACGTTGAGAGAGATCTGGTACCCGACGGAAAGGTCGATGCCGCCCGTGATCAGGACGAACGAGAACCCGACCGCGCAGATGCCGAGGGTGGCGATCTGACGAGCGATGTTGAAGATGTTGCCCGGCTCCAGGAACTGAGGGGTGAGCAGGCTGAAGGCGATCACCAGGACGATGAAGACGAGAAGGATCCCGAGGTTCCTGACTCGGGACAGGACGGTGGACTTCATTCGAGCTCTCCTTGAGCGGCCAGGGCCATCACGGCCTCCTGGGTGATTTCGTTCTTTGTCAGGACCCCCTGCTGCAACCCCTCACGCAGCACGACGATCCGGTCGGCCATGCCGATGAGCTCCTCCATGTCGGAGGAGATCATGAGGATGGTCCTGCCCTCCGCGGCGAGGCGGTTCATGATCTGGTAGATCTCGGCGCGGGCGCCGACGTCGATGCCACGGGTCGGCTCGTCGAAGATGATCACCTCGGGCCGCGTGGCCAGCCACTTCGCGAGCACGACTTTCTGCTGATTGCCGCCCGAGAGGTTCCCGACGATCTCGGCGGAGGAAGGCGCCTTGATCCGCAGATCCGCCATGTACTCGGCGGCGAGATCGCGTTCCTGACGGCGGTTCACCACCGTGCCAGGAGACATCGAGCGCAGCAGAGGGAGCGTGATGTTCTGCAGGATGGAGAACTCCAGCACGAGCCCGTGCCGTTTGCGATCCTCCGGGACGAGTGCGACCCGGTGGCCGATCGCCTGGATCGGGGAGCGGGACACGACCGAGCGGCCGTGCAGCGACACCTCGCCGGCCTCGACCCGCTTCGCCCCGAAGAGCAGCTCCATCAGCTCCGTGCGACCGGCTCCGATGAGTCCGGCGAAGCCGACGATCTCGCCGCGGCGGGCCTCGAAGGAGATGTCGGAGACGCCGTTGCCGGTCAACCCGTCCACGCGCAGCGACACCTCGCCGGGGACGGTCTCGCGCTGCGGATAGCCCTCGGTGAGCTCGCGGCCGACCATGAGGCGGATGAGCTCACCGCGCGACGTCGACGACGTCTCCTGGGTGGCGATGTGCTGCCCGTCACGGAGGGTGGTGACCCGGTCGGACAAGCGGAAGATCTCGTCCATCCGGTGGGAGATGTAGACGATCGTCATCCCCTCGGCTTTGAGGGCGTCGACGACGCGGAACATGGCCTCGACCTCGGCGGCCGTGAGCGGTGCGGAGGGCTCGTCCATGATGAGCAGGCGCGCGTCGCGGGACAGAGCCTTGGCGATCTCGACGATCTGCTGGAACCCGGTGGTGAGCTCGCCCACGAGTACGCGCGGGTCGAGGTCGACGCCGAGGCGGGCGAAGAGGCGGCGGGCCTCGGCGTACATGCGCTTGCGGTCGAGGACCGGTCCCCGGCGGATGTAGTGCCCGAGGAACACGTTCTCGGCCGCGTTCAGCGTGGGCACGAGAGTGAACTCCTGGTAGATGACGGCGATGCCGAGCTCCTGGGCGGTCGCAGGGGTGAGCTGGGCGTGCGCGACGCCGTCGACGACGATGCCGCCCGCGGTGGGCTCGACGGCCCCGGCGAGGACCTTGATGAGCGTGGACTTTCCCGCGCCGTTCTCCCCGACGATCGCATGGACCTCGCCGGGCCGCAGGTCGAGGGAGACATCTTTCAGAGCGGCGACACCCGGGTAGTGCTTGGTGATCCCGTCCAGCTGGACGGAGAGTCCGGTGACTGCGGAACCGATGGTGGGAGCGATCGGAGGATCCTGCTCGCGCTGCTCCTGTGCTGCTGCGTTCACCGTGGGACTCCTTCCGTGCGCGGCTGCTCTGCTCGTCGACATGACATCCGGATGCACTCCTTCGTGTCGGCTGTGGATCACAGTGTGTTAGATCATGTTCAATCTTGTCAAGTCATGTTCGAAATTTGAGGCGTGGCGCAGGAGCGGAGGCGCCGACGGTGCTGCAGGGCACGGGTGACGCCCCCGCGGCTCAGCGGGGCGGGGGAGCGGCCGGGGTCAGAGGATCGTGCCGACGACCCGTGCGTACGGGGCGAGCTCGGGCTGATCCGGCGCGAGCTCCGTGGCGAGCACGCTGACGCGGTCGAGCGGGATCGCGGTCGCGGTCGCGACGTCGTCGAGCTTCTCGGCGTGCGCACCGATCAGGATCCGGACCGAGGAGCGTGCGAAGGCCCTCTTGACCTCGGCCTCCTCGAGGGTGTCCTCGTAGAGCATGCGCTCGTCGAGCGCTGCCGCCGAGGCGAAGAACGCGCTGAACCGGATGCTGTCGAGGAACGCGGTCGCGACCGGGCCGATCAGCGAGTCGGAGCGCTTGTCGCCCGCGCCGCCCGTGAGGATCGCTGTCACGCCGGGGCGGTCCTGCAAGGTCTGGAAGGTCGAGAGCCCGTTGGTGACGACGGTGAGATCGCTTACCGGCGGCAGGGCGAGGGCGAGCCGGTTGATCGTCGTGGAGGAGTCCATCGCGATCACGCCGGAGGTGGGAACGAAGGGGAGCAGCTTCTGTGCGATCGCGGCCTTCTCCTCGGCGTGCGAGCGCTCGCGGCCCTGGAAGCTCACCGGCCCGCTGTAGACGGCGCCACCGCGGACGCGTCGGGCGATCCCGCGCTCCTCCATGCCGCTGAGGTCGCGGCGCACGGTCATCTCGCTCACGCCGAGCGCTTCGGCGGCGTCGGTGAGGGAGATGGCCTTGGACTCCTTGAGCTGCTCCAGCAGCCACGTCCAGCGCTCCTCGGCGGCTAGGGACTTCACGAGGCCCATGGTAGTGCGACGGATCTCACTTCCCACGCGTGTCAGATCATGTTATCTTTCACATAATTTCACACCCACGCGCCGGCTACGCCGCGCGTCCACGCACTGGGAGCATCGATGACGAACCCGACTGCCGCTTCTCTTCTGGCCCGCAGCAACCGGCTGGGCGCGGATCCGAAGAACACGAACTATGCGGGCGGCAACACATCCGCCAAGGGCACCGAGACCGATCCCGTCACGGGTGGGCCCGTCGAGCTGCTCTGGGTCAAGGGCTCCGGTGGCGACCTCGGCACCCTGACCGAACAGGGCCTGGCGGTCCTTCGGCTGGACCGGATGCGCGCGCTCGTCGACGTCTACCCGGGTCTCGACCGCGAGGACGAGATGGTCGCCGCGTTCGACTACTGCCTGCACGGCAAGGGCGGGGCCGCCCCGTCGATCGACACGGCGATGCACGGCCTCGTCGACGCCGCACACGTCGATCACCTGCACCCCGACAGTGGCATCGCGATCGCGACCGCCGCCGACGGCGAGGCGCTCACGGCCCGGATCTTCGGTGGCAAGGTCGTGTGGGTGCCGTGGCGGCGCCCGGGGTTCCAGCTGGGTCTCGACATCGCCGCGATCAAGGCGGAGAACCCCGACGCGGTGGGCTGCATCCTGGGCGGGCACGGGATCACCGCGTGGGGCGACACGTCCGAGGAGGCGGAGGCGAACTCGCTGTGGATCATCGAGACCGCCGCCGCCCACATCGCCGAGCACGGCAAGACGGACCCGTTCGGTGGCGTCCGCGCAGGGTTCGAGGCGCTCCCCGGGGCCGAGCGGCGGGAGCGCGCAGCCGCCCTCGCGGCCACGATCCGCGGGATCGCTTCGACCGAGAGGCCCATGGTCGGCCATTTCACCGACGCGGACGTCGTGCTCGACTTCCTCGCGTCGACGAAGGCGCCGGCGCTCGCCGCCCTGGGCACGTCCTGCCCCGACCATTTCCTGCGCACCAAAGTCAAGCCGCTGATCCTCGACCTGCCCGCGACCGCCACCGCCGAGGAGCAGATCGCGCGCCTGCACGAGCTGCACTCCTCGTATCGGACCGACTACCAGGCCTACTACGACGCGCACGCGACCGCCGACAGCCCCGCAATCCGCGGCGCCGACCCGCTCATCGTGCTCGTCCCCGGTGTCGGCATGTTCTCCTACGGTGCGAACAAGCAGACCGCGCGTGTCGCGGGCGAGTTCTACGTCAACGCGATCAACGTGATGCGCGGCGCCGAGGCCCTGTCGACCTACGCGCCGATCTCCGACGCCGAAAAGTTCCGCATCGAGTACTGGGCACTCGAGGAAGCCAAGCTGCAGCGGATGCCGCGGCCTGCGAGCCACCAGGGACGGATCGCGTTCGTCACGGGCGCCGCGAGCGGCATCGGCAAAGCCATCGCCACCCGGCTCGCCGCCGAAGGGGCGTGCGTCGTGGTCGCCGACCTGGACCTGGACAAGGCCCGCGCCGCGGCGGCGGAACTCGGCGGCACCGACGTCGCGATCGGCGTGGCCGCGAACGTCGCCGACGCCGCCCAGGTGCAGGCCGCGCTGAACGACGCCATGCTCGCGTTCGGCGGCGTCGACCTGATCGTCAACAACGCCGGCCTGTCACTGTCCAAACCGCTCCTGGAGACCACGGAGAAGGACTGGGACCTGCAGCACGACGTGATGGCGAAGGGATCCTTCCTCGTATCCAAGGCCGCAGCACGCATCCTCATCGACCAGAAGCTCGGCGGAGACATCATCTACATCTCCTCCAAGAACAGCGTCTTCGCCGGCCCCAACAACATCGCCTACTCCGCCACCAAGGCCGACCAGGCCCACCAGGTGCGCCTGCTCGCCGTCGAACTCGGCGAACACGGCGTGCGCGTGAACGGCATCAACCCCGACGGCGTCGTGCGCGGATCCGGGATCTTCGCCTCCGG
>NZ_JAVFCB010000015.1 GCF_030865425.1 Microbacterium capsulatum | reverse complement strand
TCAGGACATCGGTGACAGTTGGTGTCTCAGGACATCGGTGACAGTGGGCGTCTTCTGGGGGCCGATCCTCGGGGTCTGCCGTTGCCGACGTAGCGGGTGCCGGGTTGTGGCCAGGGGTGTTCGATGATGAGGGTGCCGCGCTCGTCGAAGATCATGATCAGGGCGGGGTTCCAGATCGCGTGGACTTGAGTGCCGGCGAACTCGTTCCCGAGTTGGAATGTGGTGCCGCGGATGCTGATGTCGCCGTGCGTGCGGACGATCCGGACGGCATCTCCAGTCGCCCCGGGATGGGTGGCAGCGTCAGGGTCTGGCTCTGGCGCGGGAGCTTTCGGTGTCGCGTCCCAGGCCTGTTGCGGGGTGCTCCGACCGGGAAGCGCCTGGTGCGGGCGCTCGGTGTTGTAGATCACGTCGAACCGGTCCACGAGATGTTGGAGTTCCTCGATCGTCCCGGCGAGGGGCTGCTTGTCCAACCATCGGAACAGGGTCTGGTGGAATCGCTCGTTCTTGCCCTGGGTCATGGGGTGCCCGGGCTTCCCGGTGATCGCGACGACGCCGAGCGTGCTCACGTAGGCGACGAGCTGACTGACGATGCCGCGGCGGTGCGGGTTCAATGCGGCACCGTTATCCGTGAGGAGCCGCTGCGGGACCCCATGCCGGGCGATCCCCTTCTCCATCACCGTGACCGCGCCCTTGCTCGTCTCCGCCCTCGCGACATGCGACGCGACCGCGAGACGAGCATGATCATCGGTGAGCTGGAAGATCACGCAGGTCCGTCCGCCCGCGAGGACGTACTCGGTCGCATCGAGTTGCCAGCACGCGTTCGGAGCGGGATACACGAACCGTCGGAACGCGGACCGCGGCTTCTTCTTTGGCTCCACCCGGGCGACGCCCGCTTCGCGGAAGATCCGTGCGAGTGAGGCGATCGACGGGGTCGTGAATCCCATCGATGTCATCTTGTCGTGCACGCTGATCGGCCCGTAGTCGAGCCCGGATCGCTCCAGCGCTGCCCGCACGTCCAGCGCGCTCCGCTTCACCTCCTCGCCGATCTTCGCCGGCGACGCGGACGGACGACGAGACTGCGGCTCCAGCACCGCCGCCGGGCCCTTCTCCCGCGCACGAGCGAGCAGCACATAGAACGTCTTCCGCGAGATCTCGTGCTCTCGACAAAACGACGTCACCGCCCCACGCGGAGCATCCGCAGGCCAACGAGAGATCGCGAGACGGACACGCGCATCAACAGGTTCATTCTTCGACACCGCTCAATCTGAGCCGAGAAGTGTCACCACCAAGACCCCCAGAACTGTCACCGATGTCCTGATACAGAACCGTCACCGATGTCCTGAGACATAACACCACCACTATCCACAGCGCGTCCGGGATTCAGCAGCGCGTCCGGGAGAGCGCAGCGCGAACGGGAGAGCGCAGCGCGAACGGGAGAGCGCAGCGCGAACGGGAGAGCGCAGCGCGAACGGGAGAGCGCAGCCCACGGCAGCGGGGCCCGCCCGGAACGAGTCCGGTGCGGGACCCGCGTCGTGCGTCCCAGCGACAGGCCTCAGTCGGTGTACTCGTCCGCCACGCTCAGAGCGACGTCGATCGCGGCGAGGCCACGGACGAGCTCGTCCTCGGTGATCACGAGCGGCGGGGCGATGTGCGTGCGGTTGAAGTGCACGAACGGCCAGACGCCGCCCTTCTTCGCCGCCGCGACGAACGCGCCCATCGGCGCAGCCTCGGCGCCGGCCGCATTGAACGGCACGAGCGGCTCCCGCGTCTCGGCCGAACGCACGAGCTCGACCGCCCAGAACAGGCCCTGCCCGCGCACCTCTCCGACGCTCGGGTGCTTCTCGAGCCAGCCCTGCAGGGTCGGCGAGACGATCCGGGATCCGAGGTCGCGCACGTGCTCCAGGATCCCGTCGCGGCGGAACACCTCGAACGTCGCGACGCCCGCGGCGCACGCGAGCGGGTGCCCCGAGTAGGTGAGCCCGCCGGCGAACGGGACGGTGTCGAACGCGTGCGCGATCCGGTCGGAGATGACGACGCCGCCGAGCGGCACATACCCCGAGTTCACGCCCTTCGCGAAGGTGATCAGGTCGGGCTTCGCGTCGAACGCGTCGATGCCGAACCACTCGCCCAGCCGGCCGAAGCCGACCATGACCTCGTCGGCGATGTAGACGATGCCGTACCGGTCGCACAGCTCGCGCACGCCCTGCAGGTAGCCGGGCGGCGGCACGAGCACGCCGTTCGTGCCGACGACGGTCTCGATGATGATCGCGGCGATCGTCGACGGGCCCTCGAGCTGGATCACCTGCTCGAGGTGCGCGAGCGCGCGCTGCGACTCCTCGGCGAGGGTCGTCGAGTGGAACGCCGAGCGGTACAGGTACGGCCCGAAGAAGCGCACCGTGCCGGTGTCGACGGCGTCGTTCGCCCAGCGCCGCGGGTCGCCGGTCATCGAGATCGCCGTCGCCGTGGAGCCGTGATAGCTGCGGTACATCGACAGCACCTTGCGGCGCCCGGTGACGGAGCGCGCCATGCGCACCGCGTTCTCGTTGGCGTCGGCACCGCCGTTCGTGAAGAACACCTTCTCCATGCCTTCGGGCGAGACCTCGGCGATGAGCCGGGCGAGCTCGCCGCGCACGTCGTTCGCGATCGACGGCTGGATCGTCGCGAGACGTCCGGCCTGCTGCTGGATCGCGGCGACGAGGTCGGGCTGCTGATGCCCGAGGTTGAGGTTCACCAGCTGGCTGGAGAAGTCCAGATAGGCGTTGCCCTGGTAGTCCCAGAACGTGGAGCCCTCGCCCGCGGCGATCGGCATCGGGTCGATGAGGGCCTGCGCACTCCACGAGTGGAACACGTGCCCGCGGTCGTCGGCGCGCACCTGCGCCTCGGCCTCGGGGGCCGGGAGCGCGTGCACGGTGCCGAACCGATCGATGAGCCCCTGGCGATCGGTGAGAGCGGCGGCGTCGGTGGCGACGGTCATGATCTTCGGTCCCTTCGGTGTCAGTGGTTGCTCGGGAAGCCGAGGTCGACCTGCGCCGGGGTGTGGTCGGGCCAGCGGGTGGTGACGACCTTCGAGCGCGTGTAGAAGTGGATCGACTCGGGGCCGTAGATGTGCGAGTCGCCGAACAGGCTGGCCTTCCAGCCGCCGAACGAGAACGCCCCGATCGGCACGGGGATCGGCACGTTCACGCCGACCATGCCGACCTCGATGTCGAACTCGAACTGGCGGGCGGTACCGCCGTCGCGGGTGAAGATCGCGGTGCCGTTGCCGAACTGGTGCGCGTTGATCAGGTCGACCGCCTCGGCGTAGCTGTCGACGCGGACGACCGACAGCACCGGGCCGAAGATCTCGTCCTCGTACAACTTCATGCCGGGCTTGACGTCGTCGATCAGGCTGATCCCGGTGAAGAAGCCGTTCTCATCGAGACGTTCTCCCGCCGCGATCCTGCGCGTGCCGTCGATGAGCACCGTGGCGCCCTCGGCCGCAGCACCCGTCACATACGACTCGACGCGGTCGCGGTGCTCGCGGGTGACCAGCGGGCCCATCTCGCTCGCGGCGTCGGTGCCGGCGCCGATGCGCAGACCCGCGACCTTCTCCGTGATCGAGGCGATGAGGGGATCGGCGACATCGCCCACGGCGACGAGGACCGAGACGGCCATGCAGCGTTCGCCCGCGGAGCCGTAGGCGGCGGAGACAGCGGCCGCCGCGGCCCCGTCGATGTCGGCGTCGGGCATGACGACCATGTGGTTCTTCGCGCCGCCGAGGGCCTGCACGCGCTTGCCGTTGGCGGAGGCGCGCTCGTAGATCGCCTGGGCGATCGGGGTGGATCCGACGAAGCTCACGGCCTTGACCTGGGGCGCGTCGAGCAGGGCGTCGACCGCGACCTTGTCGCCGTTGACGACGTTGAGCACGCCGTCCGGCAGGCCCGCCTCCTGGAACGCCTTCGCGAGCCAGATCGCCGCGGACGGATCCTTCTCGCTCGGCTTGAGCACGACGGTGTTGCCGCACGCGATCGCGGAGGCGACCATCCACAGCGGCACCATCACCGGGAAGTTGAACGGGGTGATGCAGGCGACGACGCCGACCGGCTGCTTGACAGAGTGCACGTCGACGCCGCGCGCGACCTGCTCGGCGTGCTCGCCCTTGAGCAGGTGCACGAGGCCGGCGGCGAACTCGACGTTCTCGATGCCGCGGGAGACCTCGCCCGCCGCGTCGGAGAGCACCTTTCCGTGCTCGCTCGTGACGAGGGCCGCGATCTCCGGGGTGCGCTCGGCGAGGATCTGACGCAGGCGGAAGAACACGTCGGCGCGCTTGATCAGGCTCGTCTCCCGCCAGGCGGGCAGGGCGGCGGCGGCCGCGGCGACGGCCTGCCCAGTCTCGGCGGCAGAGGCCAGGGCGACCTGCCGGTGGGCCTCGCCCGTGGCGGGGTTGTAGACGGGCGCGGTGCGCTCGGTCTCGCCGGCGTCTGCGCCGTTGATGAAGTGACGGATCACGGTCACGTGATGCTCCTCGGGTCGTGGTGCTGGTTCTGGTGGCTGAGCAGTCCGCGAGAAACCAGATCCTGCATGAGGCACCAACCCAGGCGTGGTGTCTCATGTCGAAAAGGGTTTCTCACGGACTTACGACGGGGATCCGGACACTCTGATCGGAGGTGTCCGCACGCTTGCCCTCCCATGCTGGCAAAGGAGAGGATGGATCCGTGCCCTCAGATCGTCTGGACTTCACCAGTGACCGGACAGATCGTCCGGACGCGTATGAACCCGGCCTGCCGACCGTCGCCGACGCCCTCGGGGTGGCTTCGCTGCAGGCCGGCCTGCCAGAACTGCTCGCCGGATCCGTGGACGTCCCGGTGCGGTGGGTGCACGTCTCGGACAGCGACCGCGTGGCGCCGCTGCTGAACGGCGGCGAGCTGCTGCTCACGACCGGCGCGAGCTGGCCCGGGGCGGCGGACCCCCTGACGCGGCTCGTCGACGAGTTGGCCGACGCCGGCGTCGCCGGGATCGTGCTCGAGCTCGGCACGCGGTTCACGGTGGCCCCGCCCGCGCTCCTGGCCGCCTGCCGCGCGCGGGACCTCGCGCTGGTGACGCTGGACCGCGAGGTGAAGTTCGTCGCGGTGACCGAGGAGGTGCACCGCCGGATCATCGCCGGGCAGGTCGAGGCACTGCAGGAACGACAGCGGCTTCACGACCTGTTCACCGGACTGAGCCTGCGCGGCGCCCCGATCGAGGTGGTCGTCCGGGAGACGGCGCGGGCGCTGCGGGCGCCAGTCGTGCTCGAGGACCTCGCGCACGAAGTCGTGGTGGCCGACACCTTCGACGCCGCCGAGGCCGAGGTGCTCGCGGACTGGACGCGGCGGTCGCGGCGCCTGCCGGAGACCTGGACCCGAGTCCCGGTCGCGGCCCGGGGCTCGCGCTGGGGAGAGCTCGTGGCATTGCCCGGGCCGCCGCATCCTGGGGGACGCGCGACCGTGCTCGAGCAGGCCGCAACCGCGCTCGCGCTGTCACGCCTGGCCGACGGCGACGGCGCCTGGGCCCGGCTGCGCGCCGACGGGCTGGTCGCCGCGGTGATCGGCGAGCGGTTCGTCGCGGTGGCCGACATCGAGGCGCGCCTGGAGGCGTCGGGCTTCCCCGTGCACGGGCGCGCGCTGTACGCGGCGGTGGGCTCTTCGGTCCCTGAGCCCGTCGAAGGGACCCCGCGCCGTCCGGGCGCTTCGACAGCCTCAGCGACCCGGGTCGGATCCCTCCCCCTGCCGATCGGCGAGACCCGGATCCTTTCCGCGACCATCGACACGGAGCGGATCCTGCTCGCGTCCGTTCCCGCCGGATCCCCCCTCCCCGATCCTCTCGTCGCGGACCTCGGATCCGGCGCGGTCAGCGATCCCGCCGAGACTGTCGCCGAGCTGCTCGCGGCGCTGCCGGCCGTCCGCCGCCTGGCACGGCAGGCCGGTCCGGGTGAGCTGCTGCGCGTCGCGGATCGCCCGCTCGCGCGCCTCGCCGCGGAGCTCAGCGGCGACCACCGCCTGCAGGAGCACAGCGCGCGGCTGCTCGCACCTCTGATCCGGCACGACGACGCGACCGGCGGCGACCTCATCCGGGTGCTGCACGCCGTGGTCGCCCACCCCGGCAATCGCACCGCGGCGGCGAGCGCCTCGCATCTGTCGCGCTCGGTCTTCTACCAGCGCCTCACCGTCATCGCGGACCTGCTCGGCGCCGACCTCGACGACGGCGAGACCCTGTCGGCCCTGCACCTGGCCCTGCTCGCGCACGGGCGCTGAAGAACTCCCGGCACGGCTCGCGCGAGGTCGCAGGACTTCGCGGGCGCTCTCACGTGCCGATCGTCGAGACCAGCACGCCGCCCTCGGCCGGAAGCACCCGCCAGACACTGCCCGTGCCCTCGACCCGGAGCGCGCCATCGTCCACGATCAGGGCCGTGCGCTCGTCGATGCCGAGCGCACCGGCGATCAGCCCGGACTCGACGGCGGCGACCAGGCGGGACAGCACGCCCCGCTGGGCCACATGCACCTCGATGGCCACGTCGACGAGGCCGATGCCGACCTCGATCTCCAGCTCATCGCCCGGCTCCGCGGGATCCTCGGGGGAGACCGCCACGCCACCGATACGGGCGCCGCTGCCGAGCGAGCCCTCCGCCGCGATCATCGCGCCGGCCGAGACACCGAGGTAGGGCACACCGTCGGCGACCAGCCGGCGCACCTCGTCGAACACCGGCTCGAGCCCGGCGCGCACGGTCTCGACGTTGCCGCCGCCCACCGCGATGCCGTCGACGTCGGCGATCGCATCGAGCCCGATCGGCTCGCCCGGCCGCCCCGCGGTGAGGTGCAGCTCGAGGGCTTGTCCTGTTCCGGCCTCGGTCAGGAGCTCGCCGAGCGCCGCCGCCTTCTCCTCGGCCTCGGGGTGCAGCGAGATCACGGCGATGCGCGGCCGGGCGCGGCCCGTGTGGGACGCGCGCACCAGCGCTTCAGTGACGAACGGTGCATGGAGAGCGGCGTCCGCGGTCGTCGTCGCACCGCCGCCGATGAGGTGCACGCTCACGCGGCAGCCTCCCCCGCTGTGCCGGCGGACGATGGTGCCGCATCACCGAACCGGTCAATCGGGAGGAGCTCGCGGCGGATCCCGTCACTGTCGACGGCCGCGTCGTACGCATAGAAGGTCATCCCCTGAGGCTAGCCGGGCGACGGTCACCGTCGTGCCCGCGCGGGATGCGATTGCCGACTCACGCTCACGTGATGTAGACCTTGCGCAGCGTCTCGGTCACGGTCCACGCCGTGCGCATCCCCTCGGCGAGCCGGACGACGGAGCCCGGCCCCACCTCCAACGACGCCAGCGCCGGATCCTCGAACGCGATCGTCGCGCGGCCCGACAGCACGACGAACAGCTCGTCGGCCTCGGTGTCGCGGGCCGTGCCGGGCGTCATCTCCCAGATCCCGATCTCACGGTCTCCCGTGTCGTCGAGCACCGCGACAGCGGTCGTCGGCGCGCCCGCGACCACGTCGGAAGCCGGCAGCGGCGCGTGAGCGAGGTCGAGGCCGGCCACGGCCGTCCCGGCGAGGGGCAGCGCGGTCACGAGTCGAACCCCATGCCGACGGCGTCGAGCGTCTTCAGGAACAGGTTGCGGCGACCGCCGTTGTGGTCGGCCCGATCCATGGCCGCGCGCACGAGACCGACGCCGATCGAGGCCGCCGGCTCCGGCGGGAACGGGATCGGCTTCGTGCGCACCATCTCCAGCTGGGTGCGCTCGGTCGTGAGCCCCGCGAGCTCGTCGAGCATGACGTCCGCGGCGAACCGGGTGGCGCCGACGCCGAGCCCGGTGAAACCGGCCGCGTAGGCGACGCGCCCGCCGCGCGCGGTGCCGAAGAAGGCGCAGAACCGGCTGCACGAGTCGATCGCGCCCGCCCAGCGGTGCGTGAACTGCAGGCCCTCGAGCTGCGGGAACGTGGTGAAGAAGTGCGAGGCGAGCGTACGGAACGTCTCCGGGCGCTCCTCGTACTCCTCGCGCACCTTGCCGCCGAAGTGGTAGATCGCGTCGTAGCCGCCGAACAGGATCCGGTTGTCGGCGCTCAACCGGTAGTAGTGGAACTGGTTCGCGCTGTCCGCGAGACCCTGCCGGTTCTTCCAGCCGATCGCGTCGTACTGCTCGGCCGTGAGCGGCTCGGTCATCAGCGCGTAGTCGTAGACGGGGACGGTCATCAGGCGGTTGCGCTTGAGCAGCGACGGGAACACGTTCGTCGCGAGCACGACCTGGTCCGTGACGACGGATCCGTTCTCCGCCGTGACGGTCTGGAGGCCCTTGCCGCGGATCCCCGTGACCCTGGTGCGCTCGAAGATCTGCACGCCGAGCTCGGTCGCGACCCGGGCGAGCTCGAACGCGAGCTTCGCGGGGTGCACCATCGCGCAGCCCGTGCGGTTCCAGGATCCGGCGAGGTAGGTGGGCGAGGCGACCTCGGCCTGCACGGCCGCCTGGTCGAGGAAGTTCTCGCCCGCCATCCACTCGATCTGGTGCGGTTCGACCGCGAGAGCGAGCTGGCCGGTTCGCTCCCAGTCCACGTCCATGCCGTAGCGCTGCACGCTCTGCTCGATGCCGTCGAGATTCTCCAGGCCCAGCCGCTCGAGCGCCTCCATCTCGGCGGGCCAGCGGTTCTGACCGTTCTCCTCGCCGTGAGTCAGGCTCGCCTCGCAGAAGCCGCCGTTGCGACCGGACGCGGCCCAGCCGACCCGGTTCGCCTCGAGCAGCACGACCGTGCGCTGCGGGTCGCGCTCCTTGGCGCGGATCGCGGTCCAGAGTCCGGCGTAACCGCCGCCGACGATCGCGAGGTCGGCGCGGACGCCGCCTGCGAGCGCCGGATACGCGGTGCGCTCGACGTCGTCGAGCCAGAACGGCGCGTGCGCCGTGCTCTCGAGGGAGCGCTCGATGACCGAGGCGCTCGGCTGCCGTCGTTCGAAGACGGTTGTTCCCATGGCGACTTCCTTGTCCGGTGCGGTGGGAGAGGTTCGGTTCCGGGCTCGGCGCAGCGCGCCGGGGTCGCCGCGGCGACGGTGTTCGGCGGGCCAGGGCGGTCAGCGAGCCCGGGCGGCGGGGGTGCCGGGGCTCCGGATCAGCGGGTGCCCCAGTTGTAGAAGTCCTTGTGCTGACCCGCGTAGAGGAAGTACTCGGTGTGCTTGACGCCGGGGATCGGGCGGATCCGCGTCGCGACCAGATCGAGCAGTTCCTCGTCGCTCTCGCAGATCGCCTCGGCGAGGATGTCGAAGGATCCCAGCGTCACGTTGACGTAGGCGATGGCGGGGATGCGCGCGATCTCCTCGGCGACGATCCGCGGATCCCCCTCGACGCGGATCCCGAGCATGGCCATGCGGGAGAAGCCGAGCTGGCGCGGATCGGTCACGGCGACGATCTGCACGATGCCACTGTCGGTGAGGCGCTGCACGCGCTGACGCACGGCGGCCTCGCTGAGGCCGACCGCGCGACCGATCTCGGCGTAGGGACGGCGACCGTCCTCCTGCAGCAGCTCGATGATCCGCTTCGAGACATCGTCCAGCACCGGCGCCTTGGGCTTCTCGCTCATGCGACGATCCTGACACCATCAACTATCCTCTGCAACTGATTTCGCAGATTCGGATCCACATTTCTTTCGATTTCGTGGGATCTCACGTAGGTTGTTCCGCATGCAGACCACGCTGTTGCAGAACTTCATCGGCGGCCGGTACGTCGCCGCCCGCGGCGAGGGCCGCATGGACCTCGTCGACCCGGCCACCGAGCAGGTGTACGGCCAGGCGCCGATCTCGGATCGGAGCGACGTCGACGCCGCCTACGCCGCCGCTGCCACGGCCTTCCCGCTCTGGCGCGACACGACGCCCGCCGAGCGGCAGCTCGCGCTGTTCCGGATCGCCGACGCGATGGCCGCCCGCGCCGACGAGTTCGCGGACCTCGAATCGCAGGACACCGGCAAGCCCCGGGCGAGCCTCGTGGCCGACGAGATCGACCAGTCCGTCGACCAGCTGCGCTTCTTCGCCGGCGCCGCCCGCAGCCTCGAGGGCCGCGCGGCCGCGGAGTACATGGCCGGGCACACCTCGTACGTGCGCCGCGAGCCGGTCGGCGTGATCGGCCAGGTCACGCCGTGGAACTACCCGCTCAACATGGCCGTGTGGAAGATCGCCCCGGCGCTGGCCGCCGGCAACACGATCGTGCTGAAGCCGGCCGAGGCGACGCCGCTGACCACCCTGCTGCTCGCGGAGATCGTGGCCGAGCACACCCCCGCCGGCACGCTCAACGTGGTCCTCGGCGATCGGGAGACGGGCGCGGCCCTGGTCGCGCACCGGACACCGCAGATGGTCGCGATCACGGGATCCGTCCGCGCCGGCATGGCGGTGGCGGAGTCGGCCGCCTCCGATGTGAAGCGCGTGCACCTCGAGCTCGGCGGCAAGGCCCCCGCGATCGTGTTCCCCGACGCGTCGATCGAGAAGGCCGCGGCGGGCATCGTGACCGGTGCGTTCTTCAACGCCGGCCAGGACTGCACGGCCGCGACCCGGGTGATCGTGCACGCCTCGGTGCACGACAAGCTGATCCGCGCGCTGGTCGAGCGGGTGCGCACCCACGCCCGCACCGGCGGCCCCCGCGAGGAGGGCGTGTTCTACGGTCCGCTGTCGAGCGCCGCACAGCTCGCTCAGGTGCAGGGCTTCGTGGACCGGCTGCCCGCGCACGCGCGGATCGAGACCGGCGGCCGCCGCCAGGGCGAGGTCGGGTACTTCTTCGAGCCGACGATCGTCTCGGGCATGCGGCAGCACGACGAGGCCGTGCAGAGCGAGATCTTCGGCCCGGTCCTCACGGTGCAGTCGTTCGAGGACGACGACGAGGCCCTCGGCTACGCGAACGGCGTGCCCTACGCCCTGGCGGCATCGGTGTGGACGAAGGACCACGCCCGCTCGCTGCGGTTCTCCCGCGACCTCGACTTCGGCTGCGTGTGGATCAACACGCACATCCCGTTCGTCTCGGACATGCCGCACGGCGGGTTCAAGCACTCCGGCTACGGCAAGGATCTGTCACAGTACGGCTTCGACGACTACACCCGCATCAAGCACGTGATGAGCGCGCTGGACTGAGGCGGCACGGCCGGGGTCAGCGCCGCCGACCCGTCCCGTACCATCGAAAGGCCCGACCGCAGCATCGAACTGCGCGGCTCGCACACCCGGGTGGGGGATGGGTTTCGCTGCTCGGGCCGCCGACCGAGCAGCGTTTTCCATCTCCCGACGCAGCGCCCTGGGCACGGAGATGGATTTCGCCGCGCCCAGCGCGCTCGGAGCAGCGGAATCCATCTCTGGAAGCACATCCAGGGCGATCCATCCCGAACCGGATCCGGTCGCGCATCGCTGCCGCCGCGGGATGGCGCTCGACGACACCACCGGGAAGTGCTACGGTCGCCTACGCCGTGTGGCAGGAAGAGGAGGTGGTCCCCGTGAACGAAACGACGTGGGTGCTCCTCAGCGAGGTCACGGTCGGGCGATAGGTCGCCCGGGAGCGCCGTGATTGCGTACTCCCGAAAGGCACGACCATGAACATCACCTCCACCACGCATCGCGACGACGGCATCGTCGAGCGCGACTTCCTCCTCGGTGAGATCCCCGGCATCCTCTGGACGCCCGGATCCGCCTCCGCATCCGCACCCGTCCCGCTGATCCTGCTCGGCCATCCGAGCGGGCCAGGGCTCGCCCGGATGCGCCCCCGACTCGACGGGCGCGCCCGCGCCGCGGCCGAACTCGGCTTCGCCTCCGTCGCGATCGAGCTGCCGGGCAACGGCGCCCGGCCGGCGCTGCCCGACCTCGAGAGCGCCAGGGCGGAGCTCTGGCAGGCGCTGGATGCCGGCCTTCGTCCGGACGAGGACGTCATCGATCGACTGGTGCTGCCGCTCGTCGACAGGGCGGTCCCGGAGTGGCGGACGGCCCTGGACGCGGTGCTCGCGCTGCCCGAGATCGGCGGCCCGGTCGCCTACTCCGGCGGGGTGCTCGCGATCGGGATCCGGCTCGCGGCGATCGAACCGCGCATCGTGGCGGCCGGGCTCTTCGCCGGCAGCTACGTGCCGCTGCGCATGTTCGACGAGGCCCGGCGGGTCACGATCCCGGTGCACGTCCTGCTGCAGTGGGACGACGAGGGCAACGACCGGCAGCGGGCGCTCGACGTGTTCGACGCGTTCGGATCCGCGGAGAAGACCCTGCAGGCCAACCTAGGCGGACACACCGGTGTCCCGGTGTGGGCCGGCGAGGACGCCGGGCGGTTCTTCGCGCGGCACCTCGGATAGGCCGCCATCCCCGGGGTCGTTGAGCGAGCCACGAGCGCAGCGAGGAGCGAGACGAACGCGGTCGCCCACAGGTCACCGCGTTTCGTCTCGGTCGCCTCCGGCGTCCTCGCTCAACGACCCCGATAGGGGACAGCCGAGTGGCGAGGACGCCGGGCGGTTCTTCGCGCGGCACCTCGGATAGGCCGCCATCCCCGGGCCGTTGAGCGAGCCCCGAGCGCAGCGAGGAGCGAGACGAAACGCGGTCGCCCGCCCGTCACCGCGTTTCGTCTCGGTCGCCTCCGGCGTCCTCGCTCAACGACCCCGATCCGACCTCAGCTGAGCCCCTGGGCCTTCAGCCAGGCCTTGGCGATGTCGGCGGGCTGCTTCTTGTCGACCGTGCTCTGCACGTTGAGCTTCACGAGCTCGGCCGTGGTGAGCTTGGCGCTGACCGCGTTGATCGTCTTCGAGATCTTGTCGGCGATGTTCGCGCTCGCGATCGGGACGACGTTCGACGACAGGATCAGGTTCTTCGGATCCTTCAACGCCACGAGGTCGCCCTTCTCGAACGCGGGGTCGGCCGTGTAGATGTCGGCGACCTGCACGGTGCCGGCCTGCAGGGCCTCGAGCGTCGTCTGCCCGGTCGCGGAGAACGCCAGGTTCACGCCGTAGACCGTCTTCGCGGCGGCGGGGCCGTAGGGGCGCTTCTCGAACTCGGGGGCGGCGCCGACCGTCACCGTTCCGGGCATCTTGTTCAGGTCGGCGATCGAGGACAGACCGTACTTGTCGGCGTTGGCCTTGGTCACGGTGTAGGTGTCCTGGTCGGCGGCCTTGGCGTAGTCGAGGGCCGTGAGGCTCGACGGCAGCGCCTTCTTCAGGGCCGCGTAGACGTCGTCGGGGCTGTTCGTGCCGGCCTTTCCGCCGAGGTACTCGAGCAGGTTCCCGGTGTACTCGGGGAACAGGTTGATCGCCCCCGACTTCACCTCGGGCATGTACGCGTCGCGCTGACCGATGTTGAACTGGCGCTTGACGGTCATGCCGGCCTTCTCGAGCGCCTGCGCGTAGATCTCGGCGATGATCTCGTTCGAGTAGTAGGCCTGCGAGCCGACCACGATCGTGCCGGACGAGCCGGATCCCCCGGTCGCCGTCGGCTGGGCGAGCGGGTTGCTGGAGCTGCATGCGCTGAGGGCCAGCGCGACGGCGACCGCGGCCGTTGCTGCGGCAGCGATGCGGGTGATGCGAGCGGTGAACATGGTGTTCCTCTCTGGGGCGGACTGGGGTGCGGGAAAGTCGGGAGGCGCCGGATCAGGTGCGTGCCGGGCGCAAGGCGCGGGGACGGGCTTCGGTCTCGGTGCGGCCGCCGCCCGCAGCGCGCACCCCGGCGGGAACGGCGGCGCGCTGGGCGATCGCGAACAGCAGGTCGACGATGAGGGCGAGCACGGCGACCAGCAGGGCTCCGGCGAGCACCTGGTCGAACCGGTTCAACTGGATGCCCTGGATGATCGGGAAGCCGAGGCCGCCGAGGTTCACCCAGCCGGCGATCGTGACGGTCGCGATCACCTGCAGGGTCCCGGCGCGCAGACCCCCGACGAGCAGCGGCAGTCCGAGCGGGAACTCGACCTTCCAGAACACCTGCCACGGCGTCATGCCCATGGCCCGGGCGGCGTCGATCACCCGCGGCTCGATCGCCTCGATCCCGGTGTAGGCACCGGCGAGCAGCGAGGGGATCGCGAGCAGCACGAACGTGACGAGCCCCGCGGCGGGCACCTGCAGCACACCGAAGAGCAGCACGAGCAGGATCAGCAGGCCGAAGGACGGGATCGCCCGTGCCGCGCCCGAGATCGCCACGGCGACCTCGCGCCCGCGCCCGGTGTGCCCGATGAGCCATCCGGCGGGGACGGCGATCAGCGCCGCGACGAGGACGGACGCGACCGTGTAGAGCAGATGCTGCGCGAGCAGCGTCGGCAGGGCGTAGGTGCCGGTCCACTGCGCGGGGGCGAGGATCCAGCGGATCGCGTCGAGGAAGAGGTTCATGCGGCACCTCCTGCCGCGACGGCGGAGCCCGACCGCCGTGCCCGCGACTTCGTGGCGCGGTTCCACGGCATCAGCACCCGCCCGAGCACCACGAGGAGCCCGTCGATGAGGAGCGCGAGGATGACCACGGCGAGGACGCCGGCGAAGACCTCCTCGATGAACCGGCGGTCGAGCCCGTTCGTGAAGAGGTAGCCCAGGTTGGTCACTCCGATGAGGATGCCGACGGTGGCGAGCGCGATCGTGCTCACCGCGGCGACGCGGACGCCGGCGAGGATCACCGGACCCGCGAGCGGCAGCTCCACGGTCCAGAACCGGCGGCCGGATCCGTAGCCCATCGCGGTCGCGGCCCGGCGTATGTCGGCGTCGACGGAGTCGAGCCCGTCGGCGACCGAGCGGACCAGGATCGCGACGTTGTAGATCGTGAGGGCGATCACGAGGTTGGACTCGCTGATCGCGGAATAGCCGAAGAGCGCCGGCATGAGCATGAGCAGCGCCAGCGACGGGATCGTGTAGAGCAGGCCGGTGAGCACGATGACGGGACCGCGCACCAGGCCGTACCGCCAGGCGACCCATCCGAGCGGCACCGAGACGACGACCCCGAGCACGAGCGCGATCAGGCTCTGCCGCAGATGCACCGCGGCGAGGCCGAGGATCAGCCCGAGGTTGTCGATGGTCCAGGACACGTCAGCCGGCCGTCCCCGCGTCGATCGCGACCGCGTCTGCGGGAGTCTGCACGAGCGTGCCCTGCGCCCGCCCGTCGGCGTCGACGACGACGGTGCCGTGCGGGGTCTGCTTCAGGTGCAGCGAGCGCCTGCCCCGGTCGGCGCCGACGAACGCCGCGACGAAGTCGTCTGCGGGCGCCGCGAGGATCTCCTCCGGGGTGCCCTGCTGCACGATCCGGGCGGCCCTGTCGAGGATCACGATCCGGTCGCCGAGCAGGAACGCCTCGTCGATGTCGTGCGTGACGAAGACGACGGTCTTGTCGAGCTCGCGCTGCAGCCGCAGCAGCTCCTGCTGCAGCTCGGTGCGCACGATCGGGTCGACCGCGCCGAAGGGCTCGTCCATGAGCAGGATGTTCGGATCCGCCGCGAGCCCGCGTGCGACGCCGACGCGCTGCTGCTGCCCGCCGGACAGCTGGATCGGGTAGCGGTCGGCGAGCCGCTGGTCGAGCCCGACGGTGTCGAGCAGCGCCCTGGCGCGGACATGCGCGTCCCGCCGGGCGACGCCGTTCAGGCGCAGCACGGTCGCGACGTTGTCGATCACCGTGAAATGCGGCATCAGGCCGGAGTTCTGCATCACGTAGCCGATCCCGCGGCGCAGGGCCACCGGATCCTTGTCGCGCACGCTCTCGCCGTCGATCTCGACCGTGCCGCCGGTCGGCTCGACCATGCGGTTGATCATGCGCAGCAGCGTCGTCTTGCCGGACCCCGAGGATCCGACGAGCACCGTCGTCTCGCGCGCCGGGATCACCAGGCTGAAGTCCTCGACGGCGTGAGTGCCGTCGGGGAAGGTCTTGGAGACGGATCGGAACTCGATCATGGGCGCCTCAGAGGGACACCTTCACGCGCGGATCGAAGGCGACATAGCCCGCGAAGTCGACCCCGACGCGCTCGATCGCGCTCTCGTAGGGACGCGGGTACGCCCACGCCAGATCCGGGTGGGTCACGTCGTCGACCCGGACCGAGTAGTACTGGCACTCGCCCTTCCACGGGCACGTGTACGGGGTGGGGCTGGTCTGCAGCACGCCCTCGGTGACCGCGGTGGGCGGGAAGTACCGGTTGCCCTCGATGATCACCACATCCGCCTCATCGGCCTCGGCGACGACGGCTCCGTCGAATACTGCCTGCATGCTCGACCCTCCCTCGGGTTGTTCCGGCGCCGCGCCTTCGACAGGCTGTGCCCTCTAGACAGTACGCGGCACCTCCGACAACGGAAACAGGCGGGCCGGTGTCGGGATTCCCGGATCCCCTGATTTCGAGGAGCGGAACAGGGGGGTCAGGCCGATCGGCGGCCGTACGCCTCGAGCAGGCGCAACCACACCTCGCTCATCGTCGGGTACGACGGCACCGCGTGCCAGAGCCGGGTCAGCGGCACCTCGCCGGCCACCGCGATCGCGCCCGCGTGGATCAGCTCCGCGACGTCGGGCCCGGCCAGCGTGACGCCGAGCAGCACCTGGCGATCCTCGTCGACGACCATGCGGGCGCGGCCCCGGTAGCCGTCCGCGTGCAACGAGGCGCCGGACACCGAGGAGAACTCCACGTCGACCGCGCGGACCCGGTGCCCGGCCCTCTGCGCCGCCGCCTCGGTGAGGCCCACCGCCGCCACCTCCGGCGCGGAGAACACGACCTGCGGGACGGCCGCATGATCCGCCGTCGCGGCGTGCCGCCCCCACGCGGCGTCGTCCACCTCCTCGCCGCGCGCACGGGCCGCGATCACGTCGCCGGCGGCGCGTGCCTGGTACTTGCCCTGGTGCGTGAGCAGCACGCGCCCGTTCACGTCGCCGACCGCGTACAGCCAATCGGATCCGGGGACGCGCAGGGTCTCGTCCACGGCGATCGAGCGCCCCGGTTCGAGACCGACCGTCTCCAGGCCGATGTCGCCGCTGCGGGGTGTGCGGCCCGTCGCGACGAGGACCTCCGCGGCGCGCACCTCCCCGCCGTCGGTCCGCACCGTGACGCCTTCGGCATCGCGGGCGACCGAGAGCGTCGCGACCCCGGTGCGGACGTCGACGCCGAGCTCGCGCAGCCCGTCGGCGACGAGCTCGCCGGCGAAGGGTTCGACCGTGCCGAGCAGTCCGCTGCGGGCGAGCACCGTCACGACCGCGCCCAGCGAGGCGTAGGCCGTGGCCATCTCCACGGCGACCACACCGCCGCCGATCACGACGAGGGACGCGGGGATCTCCTCGGCGCTCGTCGCGTCCCGGCTGGTCCACGGATCCGCCTCGCGCAGGCCGGGGATCGGCGGGACCGCGGCGTCGGATCCCGTGCTGACCGCGACCGCGTGACGGGCGGTGAGCACACGCTCGGAACCGTCGGGCGTGGTGACGGTCACCCGCCGCTCGCCGCTCAGCCGGCCGTGCCCGCGGACGAGCTCGATGTGCGCCGACGCGAGCCAGCGGACCTGGCCGTCGTCGGTCCAGTGATGGGTGAACCCGTCGCGCCGCGCGAGCGTCGCCGCGACGTCGAGGGATCCGGTCATCGCCTCCGCCGCACCGCCGACGTGCTGTGCCGCGCGCAGCGCCTGCGGCGAGCGCAGCAGCGCCTTCGACGGGATGCAGGCCCAGTAGGAGCACTCGCCGCCGACGAGCTCGCTCTCCACGATCACGGCGGTGAGGCCGCCCTGCACGGCGCGATCCGCCACGTTCTCGCCGACCGGTCCCCCGCCCAGCACGATCAGGTCGTATTCGTCGGTCATCTCCGCCTCCCGTCGCCGCGGCCCCGTGGGACCCGTTCCACCCTCCCAGAACGCCCGTCACGCCGCCCGGATTCCTCACGGATCCGCAGGCCGGGTGCCTGTCTCCCGTCGTTTCGGGGAGCGATGTCCGCGCTCGTCCCCGGGTTTCGAGGACGGACATCGCTCCTCGGGATCGGAGAACGATCGGATCCGCCCGGCGCCCTTGTCCCCCGTGCGGCGGGGGCAGATACTGTGCGCATGGCGATCCGGGGCGCGCCCGTCGTGGACTGGACGGGCCGATTCGAGGAACTCGCCGCGCGCGAGACCGCCCTCGCGCCCGGCGAGCTGGACGACCTCGGCCAGGCGGCCTGGTTCATCGGCCGCGACGACGTCAGCGCCCGCGCGTGGGAGCGCGCGCACCTCGCCTATCTCGACGCCGGCGACCTCCCCGCGGCGGTGCGCTGCGTGTTCTGGCTCGGATTCACGCTCAGCGAGCAGGGGCAGGAGGTCCTCTCGCGGACCTGGATGGGCCGGCTGTACGAGCTCTGCGCGCGGCCGGACGCGGATCGGCGCACCGATGCGTTCCGCGGGCTGTGCGACGCGGTCGTCCGGTTCGCGGAGGGCGACATGGACGGATCCGTCCGGCTCTACCGCGCGGCGGCGGACCTCGCCGCAGCGGTGGGGGACGGCGACCTCGACGCCCTCGCCACGATGGGCCTCGGCCACTCGCTCGTGAAGCTCGGCCGGGTGGAGGAGGGTTTCGCGAGCCTGGACCGGGTGATGCTCATGATCGGCAGCGGGCGGGTGAGCGACCGCGCCGCCGGGCCGGCGTTCTGCGCCGTGGTGGCGGGACTCCTCGCCCGCGGCGACCTCGAGCGGGCCAGGGTCTGGACCCGTGATCTCGGGGACTGGTGCGACTCGCAGCACGGCCTCGAGCCGTTCCGCGGCGAGTGCACCCTGCACCGCGCCACGGTCATGCAGCTGGGCGGGGAGTGGAAGGCCGCGGCGAAGGCCGCCGACCAGGTCTGCCGCTCGGACAAGCGCGTGGAGACGATCGCGAACGCCTGGTACCGCGCGGCGGAACTGCACCGCGTCGCCGGCCGTGCCGCCGCGGCCCGCGACGCGTTCCGCCAGGCGGCCGCGCTGGGACGCGAGGTGCAGCCGGGGCTCGCCCTGCTGCACCGCGACGCCGGCGAGCTGGAGACCGCGTGGGCGGGCCTCTCCCGCGCCCGGTCGTCCCTGCTCGGCCCGGCCGAGCGGGCGGAGGTGCTCGCTGCGGTCGTCGCCGTCGCGCTGGACCGCGGCAGGATCGCCGACGCGCACACCGCAGCCGAGGAGCTCGCCGGCTGCGCGGAATCCTTCGACTCGCTCTCGATGCGCGCCCTCGCCGCCCAGGCGCAGGGCGAGATCGCGCTCCGGGAGGGCCGGCCGGCCGAGGCCCTGGCGAAGCTGCGGGCGGCGTGGCTGGACTGGCGGCACCTCGACGCCCCGCATCAGGCCGCCCTGGTCCGGGTGGCGATCGGATCGGCCGCCCGCGCCGCCGGGGACGAGGAGGGTGCGCTGCTCGAGTTCGACGCCGCGCGCGCCGTGCTGGAAGGGCTGGGGGCGGTGCCGGATCTCGCCCGGCTGGAACGGCTCGCCGCGACGACCCGGCGCGAGCCCGCGGATCCCGGCCTCAGCCGCCGCGAACGCGAGGTGCTCGAACTCGTCGCACGGGGCTGGTCGAACCGGCACATCGCCGAGCGGCTGTTCCTCAGCGACCGCACCGTGGCCCGCCACGTCGGCAGCATCCTGAGCAAGCTCGACGTCCCCAGCCGCTCCGCCGCGACCGCCTACGCCTTCGCGCACGGGCTCGTCAGCGCGGTCTGACCCCGGCGCGCAGCACCACAGGCGCTGAGGCTGCCACGGCCACTGAGGCTGCCGGAGCGCCGATCCGTGCCCGGAATTGGTCATTTCTGCCGATGCCGGCCCCTCCCGCCCCGCCCTAGCGTGCAGGAAAGACGGAGAAGGAGGCTCTCATGTCCACTGCAGCACTCGACCTGGCCATCATCGGCGCGGGAGCGGCCGGCCTGCACACCGCCCGGCGGGCGCAGCAGCACGGCGCGACGTTCGAGGTGTTCGACGCGCACGCGCGCATCGGCGACACCTGGCGCGAGCGCTACCGCTCGCTGCGCCTGTTCACCCCGCGGCGCTGGGCGGAGCTGCCCGGGCTGGGGCTCGACATCGGGTACTTCGAGTACGCCACCGGCATGCAGCTCGCCGACTACCTGGAGCGGTACGCGGCGACGTTCGAGATCCCGGTCCGCACGAGCACGCCCGTGCAGCGGCTCTCGCTCGATCCGTCGGGCCTGTTCCGCCTCGAGCTGCCGGACGGCGAAGAAGTCCTCGCGGAGCGCGTCGTCGTCGCGGCGGGCGCGCACCACCGGCCGATCGTGCCCGCCCTCGCGGCGGAGATCGATCCGACGATCCGGCAGGTGCACTCGCTCGACTACCACGGCCCGGAGGATCTCGCGGCCGGGGCGGTGCTGGTCGTCGGCGCCGCGAACTCGGGCACGGACATCGCCCTCGAGGCCGCCGCCGCGGGGCACCGCACCACGATCGCCGGGCGCAACCCCGGGCAGATCCCGGGGCACATCGACACCCCGGTCGGCAACCTGATCAGCAGCATCTTCATCCGGCGCCTGCGCAACGCCACCTCCGACACCGAGAAGGGGCGGCGGATGTGGGACGAGCGGAAAGGGCACGGCGTCAACCTGGTCCGCAACCACGTCTCCGATCTGATCAAGGCGGGGATCCGGCAGGTCGGACGCGTGGTGGCCGTCGACGACGGCCTTCCGACCCTCGAAGACGGCGAGCGCCTGGATCCGGCGACGATCGTCTGGTGCACGGGATCCCGTCCGGTGCTGGGCTGGATCGACATCCCGGGTTTCGCGGACCGCGAAGGGGTCCGGCACGACCGCGGGATCTCGACGACCGTCCCCGGCCTGGCGTTCGTCGGGCTGCCGTTCCAGTACTCGATCGCGTCGCCGACCCTGATGGGCATGGGGCGGGACGCGGAATACGTCGTGGAGCAGCTGTTCCCCGCGATGCGGGCGCTGCAGGCGGCGTGAGTCGGGCGGGCACTGCAGGCGGCGTGAGTCGGGCGGGCGCGCCCGGCGCGCCCTGAGCGCGGTGGACTCCCCGGCGGGTGCCCGCTCAGGGCCTCGTCGGCTCCTCGGCGGCGCCGCCCGCGCCCGACCGCATCGGGCCGAGGACGAGCCCGACGTCCAGCCGCACCCGCGCCGCCGGCTCGTCCGGGGCCGCGATGCGCCGCAGGAGCATCTCCGCGGCGGTGCGCCCCAGCCCCTGACCGTCCACGTCGATCGCAGGCACGTCCACGCTGCCCAGCGCCTCCACGATGGCGCGCTCGGAACTGACCACCGGAGGGCGATCGCCCTCCACGAGATAGGCGAACTGCACGCCCAGACCCAGCGCGGTCGCATACGGCACGACGGCGGTCGGCGCGCTCTCGCGCACCGCCGCGGAGGCCTCGATGCCCGCCGCGAACGTCGAATCGTACGGCCCGACGACGGTCACCTGCGCGTCGGAGCCCACGGCCGCGGCCTGCGCCGCCGCCGTGCGCTGGCGGTCCTGCCAGGATCCGGCCGGGCCGCCGAGGTAGACGATGCGCCGGTGCCCGCCGGCGATCAGGCTCTCCACGAGCGCTCCGAACGCCGTGGCGGAGTCGGCGATGACGGAGGGGATCCCGTCGATCTCGCGATCGACGAGGACGGTCGGGGTGCTGCCGAGCGCGGCCCGGATGAACTCGTCGGATCCGCGCGGGGCGAGGACGATGAGGCCGTCGACCTGACGCCGGAGGCGCTCGAACGAGGGGAGCTCGGCGGCCGTCTCCAGCGGATGGACGACGACCGTCAGCTGATAGCCGTCGGCGTCCGTGCTCTCCTGCGCCCCGGCGATGATCGGGGTGAAGAAGCTGTTGTCGAGCGTGGGCACGACGAGCGCGAGGATGCCGCTCTTCCCCCCGGCGAGCAGCCGCGCCGCGGTGTTCACCACGAATCCGAGCTTCTCGGCGGCGCTGTGCACGCGTTGGGCGGTCTCCGTGGAGACCACCTCCGGGCGTGAGAACGCCCGCGAAGCCGTCGCCTTCGAGACTCCGGCGAGCTTCGCCACATCGGCGATCGTGACCATGCAGGCTCCTTAATTCCGCTCAGCCTATCCTGGCATCAATATGTAACCGGTTGTTTCTGTGCTGAACAGCCTGAGATCGTCTGTGAAACAAGGAGAAGCATCAGATCTTGCACTTTGAATGAAACCGGTTACTCTGGACCAAACGATCAGAGGAGATGGTGATGCGGAGCAGGCTCACGCCGACGCTGCTGTTGCTTCCGGGACTCGTGTTCCTGCTCGTCGGGTTCCTCATACCGTCCGTCACGATGCTGCTCGCGCCGCCGCGGACGAAGACGACCGACATCTTCGCCCGGGTGGGCATGATGCTGACGGACCCGTACGATCTGACGATCATCGGACGGACGGTCCTGCTGGCGTCGATCGTCACGGTCGTGTGCGTGGTGCTCGGCTTCCCGATCGCCTACCTCCTCGCCCGGTCCACGTCGCGCTGGTCGGGCGTCCTACTCGCGCTGGCGATCTTCCCGCTGCTGCTGAGCAACGTCGTCCGCACGTTCGGCTGGCTGGTCGTGCTCGGCTCGAACGGCGCGATCGGGCAGCTCCTTACCGGACTCGGGATCGTCGACAAGGCGCCGCAGCTGCTCTACACGCCGCTCGCGATCGTGCTCGGTCTGACGCAGCTCTTCCTGCCGCTGGCGATCATCACCTGCTACTCCGCCGTCTCGCAGGTCGACCCGGGCCTCGACGACGCGGCCCGCGGGCTCGGGGCGTCCCGGACGCGCACCTTCTGGGATGTCGTGCTGCCGCTGTCCCTGCCGGGCATCGTGGTCGCATCCACGCTCGTGTTCGCCGGATCCGTGACCGCGTACACCACGCCGTACCTGCTCGGCGGCTCCGCGAACCGGGTGCTGTCCACCCAGCTGTTCAACTACGCCAGCGTCACGATCGACTGGGCCGGCGCCTCCGCGACCGCCCTCATCATGACGGTCCTCGTGTTCGCCGTCTCCGCGCTCTCGTCGGCGATCGGACGGAAGGGAGCCACCTCGTGAAGACCGCACGCCCGGTCGCCACGGCCTTCGCCGTCGCCGGCTACATCGTGATGATCGTGCCGATCCTGTTCGTCGTCGCCGTCTCGTTCACTCGAAGCCCGACGCTGAAGTTCCCACCCCAGGGCTTCTCCCTGCAGTGGTTCGACGCGGCTCTGAAGTACCAGCCGTTCATCGGCTCGCTCGTGACCAGCGTCGAGATCGCCCTGCTGGCGACGCTCCTCGCGCTCCTCGTCGGCGTGCCGACGACGCTCGCGATCCACCGCGGCCGGCTCCCCGGCAAGGGCATCGTGGAAGGCCTCTTCCTCTCTCCGCTGATCGTCCCGGAGCTCGTCGTCGGACTGGCCCTGTTCCAGCAGCTGATCGTCTCGTTCCGGATCGACAACTGGTTCGTGCTGCTCGTCGGGCACACGGCGCTCCTGCTGCCCTACGCCGTGCGCGTGACCGGTGCCGCCGTCATCGGCGCGGATCCGTTCCTGGAGGAGGCCGCCCGCGGACTCGGCGCCTCGCCGTGGCGCACGTTCTGGACGATCACGCTGCCCATCCTGCGGCCGGGCATCTTCTCGGCCGCACTGCTGAGCTTCATCACCTCGTTCAACAACGTGCCGCTCTCGCTCCTGCTGCAGAGCCGCACGACCCGCACGCTGCCCGTCACGATGCTCGACTACGTGCAGCAGAGCTACGACCCCATGGTCGCGGCCGCATCGACCCTCATCCTCGCCGCCACGATCGTCATCGCCGTCATCGCCGAGAAGACCGTCGGCTTCGCCAAGATCTTCGGAGGCATCAACCGATGAACGCAGCAGCGCAGTTCGAATCCGTCAGCCAGGTCTTCGGCGACTTCACCGCCGTCGACGGCATCGACCTCAGCATCCCCGCGGGCAAGCTCACGACGCTGCTCGGGCCCTCCGGATGCGGCAAGACCACGTCCCTCCGGATGCTGGCCGGGTACACCCGCCCGACCAGCGGACGGATCCTGATCGACGGCGCCGACGCCACCCGCACGCCGCCCGAGAAGCGCGGTCTCGGCATGGTGTTCCAGTCGTACGCGCTGTTCCCGCACATGACCGTCGCCGAGAACGTCGCCTACGGTCTCAAGCTGCGCCGTGTCGGGCGGCGCGAGCGCGACGCGCGCGTCGCCGAGAGCCTCGAACTCGTCGGCCTCGTCCACCTCGCCGCCCGCAAGCCGCGCGCCCTGTCCGGCGGGCAGCAGCAGCGGGTCGCCCTCGCCCGCGCGATCGCGATCCGGCCCAGGCTGCTGCTCCTCGACGAGCCGCTGTCGAACCTCGACGCGCGCCTCCGGGTGCAGATGCGCGCGGAGATCCGGCGCATCCAGCACGAGACCGGACTCACGGTCGTGCTCGTCACGCACGACCAGGACGAGGCGCTCGAGATGAGCGACGAGATGGTGCTCATGCGCGCCGGCAGGATCATGCAGCAGGGCGCTCCGGCGGACGTCTTCGGATCCCCCGCCAACCGCTTCGTCGCCGACTTCCTCGGCTACGAGAACTTCGTGCAGACCGCCGACGGCCTGGTGACCGTCCGGCCCGAGCACGTCGTCGTCGAGCCGGGCGATTCCTCCCGCACCGCCGGATGGTCGCTGCCGGCGACCGTGCGCGATGTCGCCTACCGCGGCGTGGACCTGCTGATCACGGTCGACGCGAACGACCGTTCCGACACGGTCACCCTGCGCTCGCACGTGCGGGCCGACGGCGCGCCCCGCGTCGTCCCCGGCGACGCCGTGACGGTGTCCGCCTCCGCCTCCCACCTCATCGCCCTGTCCGACTGACCCCGAGCTCGTCCCGACCGATCCCGAAAGGAACACCCATGAAGATCCGCCGCCTCCGCGCCGTCGCGCTCGTCGCCGGCCTCACGGCATCCGCCATCGCCCTCGCCGGCTGCAGCTCCGCCGCTCCGGCCGCCGCGCCGAGCGCCACCTCCGCCGCCCCCGAGTCCAAGACCCTCGTGGTGAGCACCTTCCCGTTCGGCGTCGATCAGCTCAAGCAGGCCGTGATCGACCCGTTCACCAAGGCGACCGGCATCACCGTCCAGATCGACACCGGGTCGAACTCCGACCGGATCTCCAAGCTGCAGCTCGCGGCAGGCGTCGACCCGGGCGTGGACGTGATGATGATCAGCGACTTCTACGCCGCGCTCGGCCAGAAGGACGACCTGTTCCAGAAGGTCGACGCGTCGAAGGTACCGGCGCTGAAGGACATCGCCTCGTTCGCCAAGGAGAGCGCCTACGACGGTCCCGCGTACAGCTACCAGCTCAACGGCACGCTCTACCGCACGGACGCGCTCGACAAGAAGCAGGCGGCCGATTGGAGCCTGTACGGCAACAAGGCCTACGCGGGCAAGCTCGCCCTGCCCGACATCGCCGTGACCGCCGGACAGCTGACCATCAGCGGCGTCGGCACCGCGTACGGCAAGGGCCCCTACGACGTCGACAGCGCGTTCAAGACCATGCACGGCTGGGCTCCGAACGTCCTGCAGTTCTACAGCTCGTCGACCGAGGTGACCAACCTGATCACCCAGAAGGAGATCGTGGCGGCCGACGCGCTCAACGGCTTCGCCACGAAGCTCGTCGCCTCCGGCGAGCCGATCGCCTGGACCGCGCCGTCCAAGGGCGCCTACATGGCGACCAACCGCGCGATGATCCCGAAGGGCGCCGCCCACACCGACGCCGCGTACAAGTTCATCCAGTACCTCCTCGGCGTCGAGGCGCAGACCGCCTCCGCGAAGCTCGTCGGCGACCTGCCGGTGAACCCGGGCGCGACGATCCCGAAGGAGATCCAGGCCGTCGTCGGCGACATCGGGAAGGACCCGATGGCCGCGGGCTACAAGACGCTCGACCCGTCGAAGCTCGTCCCCACCCGCAGCCAGTGGGTCGACCGCTTCGCCCGCGAAGTGACCGCGAAGTGACGCCCGCCGTCACCGGCGAATGGATCCGGGGGCTCCCGAAGGTCGAGCTGCACTGCCACCTCATCGGTGCGGTGCGCGCGACGACCTTCGCCGAGCTGGCCCGGCGCTCCGGCCTCGACCTCCCGGACGAGCCCGAGCGCATCTTCGCCGACATCAACTCGCTGCCGCCGGACCCCGCGCTGTACGAGAACACCGTGATCCCCGTCCCGCAGGGCCGGTCGGCAGACGAACCCGAGGTCTCCTACTCGCTGTTCCAGGCCTCCACCTGGGTCATCCAGTCGCTGCGCGAGGCGGACGATCTCACCCGGATCGTCTACGAGGCGTTCGAGGACGCCCACCGGCAGAGCGGGGTGCGGCACCTGGAGCTGTTCTTCGACGACGTGCCGGAGCACCTCGCGTCGCTCGGCTACGCCGGGAGCGTGGCCGCGTACGCCGAGGGCATCCGGATGGCGGAGCGCGACTTCGGGATGACGGGGCGGCTCATCAAGGGCGTCGACCGGTCCAAGAGCGGCGAGGAGGCTCTGGCCGGTGTGCGGGAGGTCGTCGACAACCCGAACGAGTACGTCGTGGGCATCGGCCTGGACAACCTCGAGACCGCCGGCCCCCCGGAGCGCTTCGCGGACGCGTATCGGCTGGCGGGCCAGGCGGGTCTGAAGCGGACGGCGCACTCCTCGGAGCACGCCCCCAGCGCGCAGAACACCATCACGTGCCTCGACCTGCTCGGCTGCGACCGCATCGATCACGGGTACTACGTGCTGGAGGATCCGGACGTTGTGGCGCGCGTCCGCGACGAGCGTGTCGCCTTCACGGTCGGGTCCACCACCTCGCGGCGCTCCTGGCGTCCGTGGCGGCGCGCGTCCATCGGGGCGATGCTCGAGGCGGGTCTGAACGTCATTCCCTGCTCCGACGACCCGGGCATGTTCCCCACCTCGCTGACGAACGAGTACACGATCCTCAACGAGCAGATCGGTGCGACCCGTGAGCAGCTGAGCCGGATGGCCCTGCGGGCCGTCGACGCCTCGTGGCTGCCCGACCCGGAGCGCGCCGCCCTGCGCGCGGAGGTCGAGGCCGCGATCGTCGAGCTGGACGCCGCCGGCCTGTAAGCGGCGGGATGCCCCGGAGCAGGCGCCATCCTGCTCCGGGGCATCTTCGCGTCCGCGGGGTGCGGCCGCGGGGCTGATCCCGCGGTGCGGGCGGCGCGACGACCGCACGATCCTGCGACGAATGCACGATCGTTCCGCCGATGCGATCGTGCAGACGTCGCCCGATTGTGCAGACGTCGCCCGATCGTGCAGGCGTCGCCGTTCCGGGCTCAGCGCACGAGCAGCAGGTGCGTCGGCGTCGGCGCGGGAGTGCGGTGGCGGACGCGGCCGGGGGCGCCGGTGCGGTCGTCGATGTCGAGCACGCTGATCTCGTCCGAGCGCTGGCCGGAGACCAGCACGGCGCCGTCGTGCACGACGTGGTGGCGAGGCCAGTCGACGCCGGCGTCGGCGAGCGCGAGCGGCTCGACCCGTTCGCCGGATCCGCGCACGCGCAGAGCCGCGATGGTGTTGCTGCCGCGCACCCCGGCGTACAGGGTCGCGCCGTCGCGGGAGCGGCTGAGCTCGGCCGGGTAGTCGTGACCGGGGGTCGCGATCGCCGAGACGACGGTGCCGGCGACGAGGCCCCAGCGGCCCTCCCGGTCGGCGGCGAGAGTGAACAGCTCGCAGGAGTACTCGGTCACGACGTGCAGGTGCCCGCTCGGATGCACGACCATGTGCCGCGGGCCGGATCCACGCGGTAGCACGACCTCGTGATCGCGCACCAGCCCGGTCACGCCCGAGCGCCAGATGCGCACGAGATCGAAGCCGAGGTCGGTCGTCGCGATCCGGCCGTCCGGCAGGAAGGCGGCGGCGTGCGCGTGCGAGACGCGCGGGTTCCCGTGGGGATCGAGACGGTGCGGATCCGACGCGTGGGGATCCGTCGCCGCCTGCGGATCCTCGCCCTGGGTCGGCGGCTCCTCGCCGAACAGCGCGGCACGCACCTCGGCCGCCCTGTCGCGTCCGCCGGGGACGAGCGTGCCGTCCGCACCCAGGCCGATCCGCACGACCCGGCCGTCGCCGTAGCAGCTCGCGACGAGGAACCGCGCGTCGGGGGACACGGCCAGGTGGCAGACCGCGGCACCCGCGGAGACCGGGGCGCCGAGCGGAGTCAGTGCGCTCTCACCGGAGCGCGCGAAGGCCGCGACGCCCCCGGATCCCTCCAGCGCCGCGTAGACGACGTCGTGGGTCGGATGCGCGGCGAGCCAGGACGGCGACACGGCCGACGCGACCGCCCCGCGGTACGCGAGGGTCGTCGGCACACGGCCATCGGATCCGGCGAGCAGCCCGATCCCGGCGGCCTGGCCGTCCATGTCGGGGCCGTACCCGCCGACCCAGAATCGGGTCACGTCAGTCGAGCAGGTCGTGCCGGACGATGACCTCGTCGCGCTCCGGGCCGACGCCGATCACCGAGATGCGCGTGCCGGACATCTTCTCCAGGGCGAGCACGTAGTCCTGCGCGTTCTTCGGCAGATCCTCGAAGGTGCGGGCCGAGGAGATGTCCTCGCTCCAGCCCGGGAAGTACTCCAGGATCGGCTTCGCGTGGTGGAAGTCACTCTGGTTCACCGGCACGTCGTCGAAGCGCACGCCGTCGACGTCGTAGGCGACGCAGACGGGGATCTGCTCGAGACCGTCGAGGATGTCGAGCTTGGTCAGCACGAGGTCGGTGATGCCGTTGACCCGGGTCGCGTAGCGCGTGATCGGGGCGTCGTACCAGCCCACCCGGCGCGGGCGGCCGGTCGTGGTGCCGAACTCGAAACCGCGGGCGCGCAGCCATTCGCCCTGCTCGTCGAAGAGCTCGGTGGGGAACGGACCCGATCCGACGCGGGTCGTGTAGGCCTTGACGATGCCTACGATGCGGTCGAGGCGGCCGGGGCCCACCCCGGATCCGGTCGCCGCCCCGCCCGCCGTCGCGGAGGAGGAGGTGACGAACGGGTAGGTGCCGTGGTCGACGTCGAGCATGGTGGCCTGGCCGCCCTCGAACACGACGACCTCGCCGCGACTCAGCGCGTCGTCGAGCAGGTGGCTCGTGTCGGCGACCATGGGGCGCAGCCGCTCGGCGTAGGAGAGCAGATCCTCGATGATCTCGTCGCACGTGATCGCGCGGCGGTTGAACACCTTCACGAGCAGGTGGTTCTTCTGGTCGAGGGCGCCCTCCACCTTCTGCCGCAGGATGTTCTCGTCGAAGAGGTCCTGCACGCGGATCCCGACACGGTTGATCTTGTCGGCGTAGGCCGGGCCGATGCCGCGGCCGGTCGTGCCGATCATGCGCTTGCCGAGGAAGCGCTCGGTGACCTTGTCGAGCGTGCGGTGGTACTGCGTGATGATGTGCGCGTTGGCGCTCACCTTCAGGCGGGACGTGTCGATGCCGCGGGATCCGAGCGCCTCGAGCTCGCTGAACAGCACCTCGAGGTCGATCACGACGCCGTTGCCGATGACCGGGTTCACGCCGGGGGACAGGATCCCGGAGGGGAGCAGGTGCAGCGCGTACTTCTCGTCGCCGACGACGACCGTGTGCCCGGCGTTGTTGCCGCCGTTGAACTTGACGACCCAGTCGGTGCGCTCGCCGAGCAGGTCGGTGGCCTTGCCCTTGCCCTCGTCGCCCCACTGGACGCCGACGATCACGATTCCTGGCATGGGTGCATCCCCCTTGGGTGCGGCCGGTGGCCGCCGTGCTTTTCGCCGGGTTTGCACCGGCCGATGAGCTGGCCCGATCGGGCGGCTTCATCCTATCGGAGGGCACCGACGCGGCGGCCGGGAGGGGTTGCCTTCCAGGAACGGGCGGGTATCGTGAGGCGGACGCGCGGCGACACGCGTCGCGCGGAACGGAACGACCAGGTCATGACGCACGCGACGGAACCCAGCTGGGCGACCCCGCGCGTGATGCCCACCGGGTCCGCGTCGCGCCGGCGGCGGGCGATCGTGCTGCTCGGGATCGCGGTCGTGGTGCTGGCCTGCGCGAACGCCGTCGTCCTGGGCTTCGTGCTCCTGCGGCACGCCCCCGTCGACGCCTCGACCGGATCCGACGTCTCGGCCCAGGCGGGCGGCCACGGCAACCCGATCAACGGGCTGGCCGGCGAGGGCGGAGGAGGGCCGGGCGGTCCCGCGCTGCCGACCCCGACGATCCCGACCCCCACGCCCTGGGACGAGCCCACCCCGCCGCCGGTCGATCCGGCCGCACCGTCCACGCCTTCGGATCCGTCCTCACCCGCCCCGGCACCGGTCGCCCCGGCACCGCCCTCCACACCCGCAGCCCCGGCCGCCCCGGCCGCGCCGGCGCCCACGGCACCCGCCGCACCGGCTCCGGCGCCGCTCGCGTTCCTCGGGCTGACCGAGAACTCGACGGCAGGGCTGTTCGGCATCCGCATCGCGAACGGCTACACCCTCTCGCTGTCGGGCCAGCCGGGCGCGACCGCGACCGTGACCTACGGGTCCTCGCGCGCCGGATCCGTCCGCTTCGACGGCGCCGGCCACGCGTCGATCACCCTCGGCCGTTCCCTCGTCGATCTCGGCACCGACGATCCGCTGATCCGCGTCGCCTACTCCGACGGCACCCCCGGCGCCCCGATCGAGGCCCGCCGCAGCTCGCTCTGAACGTGCTCGTTCCGAGTGGAGGGACCGGCGCGGCCCGGCTAGGCGCCGGGCGTGAACCGGATCGGGAATCGCACAGGCCCCGTGTTGCCGGACACCGGGAGCCACTCGCCGGGACCGTCCGGCACCGCGTCGGGCATCCGGCGGGCGAGCAGGGGCAGTGCGACCGACATGTCGGTGCGGGCGACGAAGTGGCCGAGGCAGTGGTGGATCCCGCCGCCGAAGCCGGAGTGCAGCGGGCGGTCCTCGACGCGCAGGTCGAAACCGGGATCCTCGCCCATCCTCGACGGATCCGTGCCGATCGCGTGCGAGAGCACCTGCACGATCCCGCCCTTCGGCACCTGCAGGCCGTTCAGGTCCACGTCCTCGAGCGCCTCGCGGGTGACCCAGGTGACGGTCGGGTTGACGCGCATGACCTCCTCGACCGCGCGAGCGCCGAGGTCGGGGCGCTCGGCGAGCAGCGCCCACTGGTCCGGGTGAGCGAGGAAGGTCTGCAGCGCGAGCCCGAGCTGGTTGCGCGTCGTCTCCATTCCGGCGAACGCGAGGAAGACGAGGGCGACGGAGAGCTCGCGGCGGCTCAGCGCATCGCCGTCCTCGTGCGCCTGCACGAGCGTCGTCACGAGATCGCCGCGCGGGTGCGCCATCCGGTCGGCCACGACCGCCTCGATGTAGCCCGTGAGGCCCTCGAGCGCGGCCTCGATGCGCGGCAGGTCGTGACGCACGTTGATGCCGAAGGACTTGCCGAGGTCGTCGGCCCAGTGCGCGACCTGCGGCCACTCGTCGTCCGGCAGGCCGAGCAGCAGGCACAGGATCCGCGACGCGTACGGCTCGGCGAACTCGCTCACGAACTCGACGGATCCGCGGGGCGCGAAGGCGTCGATGAGGTCGTCCGCGAGCGCCTGGAACTGCGGCCGCATCGCCTCGATCGTCTTGTTCCGGAACGCCGGGCCGAGGAGCTTGCGCATCCGCAGGTGGTCGGCGCCCTCGATGCTGAGCAGGGTCTCAGCCCACCACTGCTGCCAGGGGCCCTCGTGGATGCCGTTCTGCGCCGGCCAGCGCGCGTTGCCCTGCTGGAACCGCCGGTCCTTGAGCAGCGCGGTGCCCTCCTCGTACCGCAGCACCGCCCAGCCGTACGGCGTCTCGGCGTACCAGCCGCCGTCGCGGGCGGCGTGCACCTCCTCGGAGTTGACGTCGAAGGCGGGGTCGGAGAGGTCGAGGAACGGCGCTGTTCTCATGCGGTGAGCCTAGTGGGGGCAGGCCCGCGCCCACGGCCTGCGCCTCCGGACCGTGTTCGGCCGGTCGCGGTGGGGAGCACTCCCCCCTCGGCCTGGCGCTGTCAGGACCGGCGGTTACCCTGGCAGAGGCCGTTGCACGCGCGGACAGAACCAGGGGGATCCTCACGTGAGCCAGATGAACGACGCCTCGCCGCAGTACGCCGGTGCTCCCGGGGTGCAGACGCCGCCCGCTCCTCCGGCCGGGACCGTCCCCCCGGCAGCAGGGACCAAGCCCGCACCGACCGACGCCGAGATGGCCGAGGCCCGGCGGATCCTGGGCATCGTCACCGAGGCGTACTCCCAGCGCATGGTCGGGCAGGACCGGCTGCGCACCAGCCTGCTGCTCGCGCTCATGGCCGGCGGGCACATCCTCCTCGAGTCCGTGCCCGGCCTCGCCAAGACGACCGCGGCGAGCACCCTCGCCGACACCGTCAAGGCCGACTTCAAGCGGATCCAGTGCACCCCCGACCTGCTGCCGAGCGACATCACCGGCACGCAGATCTACGACGCGGCGAGCGGATCCTTCCGCACCGTGCTCGGACCCGTGCACGCGAACTTCGTGCTGCTCGACGAGATCAACCGCTCGAGCGCGAAGACGCAGTCGGCGATGCTCGAGGCGATGCAGGAGCGGCAGACCACGATCGGCGGCGAGATCCACCGGGTGCCGCGGCCGTTCCTCGTCATCGCGACGCAGAACCCGATCGAGCAGGAGGGCACGTACGAGCTGCCCGAGGCGCAGATGGACCGCTTCCTGCTCAAGGAGATCGTGGAGTACCCGAGCCCGGCCGACGAGCTCGAGGTGCTCGCCCGGATCGACTCCGGGGCCCTCGACCCGGACCGGCACGCGCAGACGACGATCAGCCTCACCGAGGTCGAGAAGCTGCAGGACATCGCGTCGCGCGTCTACGTGGATCCAGCGATCCGCAACTACATCGTCTCCCTCGTCTACGTCACCCGGAACCCGGTGCCCTACATCGGCGAGACGCTCGGCGGGTACATCAAATACGGATCCAGCCCGCGCGGATCCATCGCGTTCCTGCAGGCGTCGCGGGCGCTCGCGCTGCTCTCCGGGCGGTCGTACGTGATCCCCGAGGACGTGCGGAACCTCCGCCACCTCGTGCTCCGCCACCGCGTGCTGCTCACGTTCGAGGCGGAGGCCGAGGACGTGCGCAGCGAGGACGTCATCGACGCCGTCTTCGGCGCCGTGCCCACCCCCTGACCATGACTCACGTCGGCTGCATCGTCCGGCTCGGAGATGGATTTCGCTTCCCCGAGGCGCTTCGCGGCGGCGTTTTCCATCTTCGGTCCGCCGGACGGCCGGCTCGCGGATGGATTTCGCTCCTGCGAGACGGATCGAAGCGACGTTCTCCATCTGCGACCGGATCGCGCCTCACACGAAGGACACCATGGCCAGCCTGCTGACGCCGGTGAAGGGGAAGCTCTTCATCCACTCGTCGCGAAAGTCGACGCACGCGCTCGACGGCGCGTACGCGTCGCTGCTGCGCGGGCACAGTCTCGACTTCGACGACCTGCGCGCGTACGAGTACGGCGACCAGATCCGCGACATCGACTGGAAGGCGACCGCCCGGCACGGCTCCCCCGTGGTGCGGCGCTCGCTCGCGACCCGCATGCACACGGTGCTGTTCGCCGTCGACACCGGGCTGTCGATGACCGCGCTCGCGCACGACGACACGCCGAAGAAGGATCTGGCGATCCTCGCCGTGGGCGTGCTGGGGCTGCTCGCGCTCCGACACGGCGACGACTTCTGCCTGGTCAGCGGCGATTCCACCGCGGTCAGGCGGCGTGAGATCGGCCGCAGCGAGGCCGCGCTCGAGCACGCCCTGCGCACGATCGACCGGGCCGTCGACGCGGCCGAGGCGCCGAGCGACCGGGACGCGCTGCTGTCGTACATCGCCCGCACGATCGCGCGGCGGATGATCGTCGTCGTCCTCACCGACGACACCCCGCTCGGAGAGGAGACCGAACGGCTGCTGCGACGGCTCCGCGTGCAGCACGACGTGCTCTGGATCACGCTGCGCGACGCCGAGCCGATCCTGGATTCGACGGGCTCGGGGACCGGCGCGCTGCGACACCGCCGCGACGTCGGCTCGCACTGGGGCGTGCCGGAGTTCCTGCACGGCGACGCCGAGCTGGCCGCCGAACTGCACGCCGCCGACGCCGTCGAGGAGGCGCACCGCGAGTCGCTGCTGCGCAGCCTCGCGATCACCCATGTCGCCCTCTCCGCGCAGGACGAGGCCGTGGGAGCGCTGCTGACGATGCTGGATGCGAGGTCGCATGTCCGGCACGGATGAGCTGTACCCGCCCGCGCAGTACGGCGGGGGCTGGATCCTGCTCGCGATCGGCGTGCTCGTCGTGATCGCGGCGGCGGGCTGGCTCGTCGTCGTGCTGACCCGTCCGCGCCGCGCGGTCGCGGTCGCCGCCGGCCCCGCGCCGTTGCCCGGCCTCACCGCCGACGTCGCCACCGTGCTGCGCCAGGAGTATCTCGGCGCGATCGCGCAGATCGAGGCCGACTACCGCGCTGGCTCCAGCGACGCCCGCCGCGCCAACCTCGACCTCAGCCGCGTGGTGCGCGGCTTCGTGAACGAGTACAGCGGCATCGAGGCGCCCGTGCTGGCCCTCGACGACCTCGTGCGCATGGGCGTGCACCCCTCACTCATCGACGCGATCGGGCGCAACTACTACCCGAGCATCTTCCGGCGCACGGCGCCGATCGACCCGCTCGCGGGGATCGAGGCCGCCCGTCAGGTGGTGACGACGTGGTACTAGCCAACCCCTGGATGCTGCTCGCCGTCGTCGGCGCCCTGCTCCTCGCGATCGCGCTCGGCGTGCTGCTCGGGCTGCGCGGCGGGCGCGGCGCGGCGGCATCCGGCGTGCCGGTGTCCCGCGCCGAGCGGATCCGCACCCTCCCCGCGTTCCGACGCGCGGTGCGGCGACGGCAGGCGGCGCTGGCCGGGGTGGTCGCGCTGGGAGTCCTCGCGGTCGTGCTCGGCGGGGTCGTCGCGGCGCGCCCGATCGCGCAGCGGACGGTGCAGCCGGTGTCCACGAACCGCGACATCATGCTGTGCCTGGACGTCTCGGGATCCATGACCGACGTCGACAAGGAGATCGCGTCGATCTTCGACCGGCTGGCGAACGGCTTCAAGGGGGAGCGGATCGGGCTGACGATCTTCAACAGCTCGGCCGTGCAGGTCTTCCCGCTCACCGACGACTACTCCTTCATCCAGGAGCACCTGCGCAGCCTGATGAAAGGCTTCGACTACACCACCGAGGTGCCGGAGCAGTGGGTCGGCACGATGAACGGGGTCGGCGCCTCGCTCATCGGCGACGGGCTCGCCTCGTGCGCGCTGCGCTTCGACCACGCCGACGAGCAGCGCGCCCGCTCGATCATCCTCGCCACCGACAACGAGCTGAACGGATCCCCGATCGTGTCGCTGAAGGAGGCCGCCGACTACGCCGCCTCGAAGAAGATCAGGATCTACACGATCAACCCCGTCGTCGGCGTCGACGTGCCCAACAGCACGGACCTCGCGGCCGCCGCGACGACGACCGGCGGCAAGGCGTACGCCCTCCGCGAGACGACCACGGTCGGCGACATCATCGACGAGGTGCAGAAGCAGGAGGCGTCGCAGCTCAAGGGGCAGTCGACGGTCATCTGGGCCGACGTGCCTCAGCTGGGGATCGCCGCCCTGCTCGTCATCGCGCTCGGCTTCGTCGTGCTGCTGTGGAGGGTGCGCCTGTGATCCTCCAGCCCGTGATCGCGCCGCTCCTGGCGATCCTGCTCGTGCTGCCCGTGCTGGCCGCGGCGGTGTGGATGCTCGTGCGCTCCATCCCGGTCGTTGAGCGAGCGAAGCGAAACGAAACGCGGCTCGTCGCGGACGGCGTTTCGTCTCGGTCGCGCTTCGCGCGTCCTCGCTCAACGACCGGAGGAGTAACGATCTGGGCCCTCCGGATCCTGCTCGTGCTCGCCTGCGGTGTCCTGCTGCTGCGCCCCGGGATCCCGGGCGGGCAGGTGCGCACGCTCGCCTCCGCCACCGACGTGGTGATCGCCGTGGACACCACCGCGAGCATGGTCGCCGAGGACTGGAACGGCAAGGAGCAGCGCCTCGCCGGCATCCGCGCGGACGTGCGGGCCCTCGTCGCCGCCTACCCGGGCGCGCGGTTCGCGCTCCTCACGTTCGACGCGAACCCGATCCTGCGCCTGCCGCTGACGACCGACAGCGGCGCGCTCGTCTCCGCGGTCGACGTGCTGCAGCCCGAGGTGACCCGGCAGTCGAAGGGCAGCTCGATCGGGATCGCGAACCGGCTCGTCGCGCAGACCCTGCAGAGCGCGCAGAAGGCGTCGCCGGATCGCGCCCGGCTGTTCTTCTATCTCGGCGACGGCGAGCAGACCGTGACGTCGAGCCCGGAGTCGTTCAGCGGGGCCAAGCAGTACGTCTCCGGCGGCGGGGTGCTCGGCTACGGCACGGCGGCCGGCGGCCCGATGCGGGAGACCACCGGCGCGTTCGGCGGCGCGGGCGCCTACATCCAGTACCAAGGCGCGAACGCGCTGAGCAGGATCGACGAGAAGAACCTGCAGAGGATCGCGTCCGACCTCGGCGTGACCTACCAGCACCGCACCGCGCAGAAGAAGGCGGCGTTCCCGCCCGCGCCGACCTCGACCGATGCGTACCGGGAGAACGATCCGCTCACCCAGCCCACCGACCTGTCCTGGATCGTGGCGCTCGTGATCGTGGCGCTGCTCTGCGTCGAGATCGCCCGGGCGACGACCCTGGTCGTGCGCATGCGCGGGCTGTCGATCCGGCCGCAGACCCCGGGAGGCGACGCATGACGATGTCACCCCCGGTCCCTGACGCTCTCGAAGGGACCCCGGAGCAGGATCCGTCGGCCGCGCACGCGCTCCTCGCCGCGAACCGGCGGCGCCGCCTCGCCCGGCGCTGGATCGCAGGGGGCTCGGTTCCTCTGCTGCTCGTCGCCGCACTCTTCGTCGGCAAGGTGATCAGCCTGTACGCCTTCGCCTCCCAGTCGATCAGCGCATATGCGGCCGGGGACTACTCCGGATCCGTGAGCGCCGCCCACGGCCTCGACCCGGCCAACTGGTTCGAGCCCTACAAGGCGCCGTACGACCAGGGTGTCGGGCTGGCCGAGTCCGGCGAGCTCGCTGCGGGCGAGAAGAAGTTCACCGAGTCGCTGAAGCTCGCGCACGGGCTCGAGGTGTGCGCGGTGCGGTTCAACCTCGCGATCGTGCTGGAGCGGGAGGGCGACGCGGCCGCCGACCGGAAGGACCACGTGGCGGCGGCGGAGTTCTACGCGAAGGCGCTGCAGGTGAACGCGGACCGGCCGAAGGAGTGCGACAGCCCGCAGGCGCAGCAGCAGTCGCCGGATCCGCAGCGCGACATCGGGCAGTCGAACAAGGATCAGCAGGAGCGGCTGAAGCAGAAGCAGCAGGATCAGCAACAGCAGAACCCGGATCAGGGCCGGACCCCGCCGCCGCCCCCGCAGCCGCAGTCGCCCGACCCGCAGAAGCTCGACGACCTGCAGAAGCAGCTGCAGCAGGGCGAGCAGGATCGCCAGCAGAACCAGAAGAACGGCACCGACGGCGGCAGCACCGGGACGGACAAGCCATGGTAAACCGCAGCGATCAGCCCCGGTACGTCGCCGATTCGACCGGCGCTCCGCCCCTCCCTCCGCCCGGCGGGTATCGAGGTGCGCGGCGCGTGCCCTCGGCAGTCGTCGAGCGAGTGCGGCGAGACGAAACGCCGCCTGCCACGAACCCCGTTTCGTCTCCCTCCGGCTTCGCCGGTGCTCGCTCAACGACCCCGGGCCGGGGGAAGACCGTCCTCGGCTGGATCGCCCTCTCCGGCGCGATCCTCTTCGCCGTCTTCCTGGTGATCCTCGCGGCGATCGGCGATGCAGAAGCGTTCTTCGGTGCGACGATGCTCGTGCTGCAGCTCGTGGTGCTCGGACTCGTCGTGGCCGCCCTCGCGACCCGCGGCGGCCGGATCCTGGGCGCCGCGGCCCTCACGGTCGCTCTCGTGCTGAACATCGGAACGATGGGGGCGCTGGGAGCCGTCCGGGCCGCCGCGACCGGATCCGCTGCGGGCCACAAGACCGAGACGCAGAAGCTCTGGGAGGCGTATCCGGGCATCAAGGGCAAGGATCCGAACGGCTTCGTCGCCCAGCAGTCGCTCGAGGGTCTGCAGGCCCTCGCCGACGAGACGCTCACCGACGTCCGCGCCCAGCTGACCGCGAAGTACGGCCTCACCTGGGTGAAGGTCGACGACGGCCAGGCTCGGCCCGAGCGCAACGGCTACGGCGGCGAGTCGATGCTGGTCCGCTACAGCGCTCCGGTGTGGGCGACCAGGCAGCCGGTGACGGGATACGCGCACAAGCTCGCCGTGATGCGCACGATCGAGACGGTGATCAAGGCGCACGGCTGGCGCGGCATGATCGCGTTCAACGACCCGGCCAGCGGCATCGACCCGAGCGTGCTGCCGAAGATGTACGGCGGATCCGCCCCGCAGACGCAGGTGCAGTGGGAGTGGTTCAGCGACGAGCAGCCGGATCCGGGCTGGTTCTACGCCACGACGGTCGACCTCGCCAACGACAGCACCGGCGCGTACCGCACCTCGAGGGAGCAGACCTCGCAGCGCACCGGGGAGCCGCTCGAGGGGCTGCAGCTCGCGGTCGTGGGCCGGTACATGCTCAGCACCAGCAAGGTCGACGCGTTCAAGAATGCCCTGACGAAGTACCCCTGAGCTTGTCCGCGACCTCGAGGAGCCGCCCGCGCCGGACGCCCCAGCCGGTACTCCCGCTTCGGGGAGCCACGTCGATCTCGAGGAGCCGGCCGTCGTGCATCGTCAAGAAGACGTGCGCATAGCGTCCTCGGAACGGTTTCCGGATGTCGGCGGCGAGGACACTGTCGTGTCCGATCTCGAGCACGGTTCTTGCTCTGGAATGGAAAGCGAATTGAGACCTGGGCTCCTCGATCCGGGCCGTCGCACCGTGCCAGAGGATCCAGCCAGGTCCGGTCGCCCAGAGCGTCTCGTCGCCCACGGCACATCGCACCTGTCGAACGATGACCCAGTCCGACGCGGCGGTTCGTCGCGCATGCCCGCGTGCGTTCATCGCCACCGGAAACAGCCCCCATCCCTGGAGAAGTGCAGCGAGGAACAAGAGGCCCGCCAGCACGCTACTGATGACGGCGGGTCCCGAGGCCGACCTCAGAATGATCGCAACCGCATAGAGGGCGGAACCAGCCGCGAGGACACTCCCTAAGAACAACTTCGCAATGCCCATGGCAGGTCCGTCAAGAACCATCAGGCGCTTTTGCCTCACCAATCCATCCTTCGTCGGCCGTGGTTCCTCGCGCTAGGAGGCCGGCTCGGTGCCGGTGGAGCCCACAGCGCCCATGATTGCTGAGGGGAGCCAGAGAAACGCAAATCTATCGCGCCGGCGATTTCTGGAGCCGATGTATCGGACTTCCGCGATCCCGCGATCCGCGCGTCCGGGCGCTAGGTTCAAGACATGCAGATGCCCGCCCCGGCCTCCGTCGCGCCGCCGACGTCCCGCGCCCTGGTCTACCCGACGGTCTGGTCGATCGTGCGCCTGGTCGGAGCGCTCGCGATCCTCGCCGCGATCGCGAATCAGCTCGTCGTGACGGTCGGCAACGCGCTGCAGGCGACCACGCCGTACGGGTCGCACGTGCCGACCGTGATCGCGAACTTCCTCAGCTTCTTCACGATCGAGTCGAATCTCGGCACCGCGATCGTGCTGATCCTCGCCGCGATCTGGGGCCTGCGCTCGCGCGGCGCCGGCCCGGAGCCGCGCTGGCTCGCGATCCCGCTCGCCTGCACGGCCACGTACATGATCGTCACCGGCGTCGTCTACAACACCCTGCTGCGCAACATCGAGCTGCCGCAGGGCACGACCGTGGCGTGGGCGAACGAGATGATGCACGTCGTCGCCCCGCTGCTCATGCTCGCCGACGTGCTGTTCGCCCCGCGCCGGCGATGCCTCGGCTGGGGCATCGTCGGCGTCATCGCGGCGTTCCCGATCCTGTGGGCGGTCTACACGCTCGTGCGCGCGAACCTCGTGATCAACCCGCGCACCGGCGCGCACAGCTGGTACCCGTACCCGTTCCTCGACCCGGCGAACGTCGGCGGCTACGCGGGCGTCGCCGCATACATCGCCGGCATCGCCGTCGTGATCATCGTGGCCGGCACCGGCGTGGTCTGGGCCTCGCGCAAGCGCGGGTCGTAGCCATCGACCTGGGGCCGCATGCCATCGGAATGGTATTCTGATGGCATGAAGGCGACCATGGACAAGGCAGGGCGGATCGTGATCCCCGCGGTCATCCGCGAGCGCCTGGGCATGGTTCCGGGTCCCGTGGATCTGATCATCGACGGCGACGGGATCCGGATCGAGATCGAGACGCACGCCAACGTCGTCGAGAAGGACGGGATCCTGGTGATCACCGGCGGTCCCACGCTCACCGCCGATGACATCAGGGAGTTGCGTCTTGCCGATCAGCGCTGACCTGCTCCTGGACACCAGCGCATCTCTCGCGCTCCTGCACGACACGAACCCCGCTCACGAAGAGGTCCTCGCCATCACCCACGGTCTGACCCGGGGCCTCGCGGGACATGCGCTTTTCGAAACCTACTCCGTCATGACGCGCCTGCCGGGCGAGGCCCGCGTCGATCGCGGCCTCGCCCGGCAGCTGATCGCGCGCGCCTTCCCCGCATCCGTCGCGCTCCCACCGGACATCGCGCTCGACGCCGTGACGATGCTCAGCGAAGCGGGCATCGCCGGCGGAGCCGTCTACGACGGCCTGGTCGGGCTCGCCGCGCGCGCCGCCGGGATCCCCCTGCTGTCCTGCGACCGGCGTGCCATGCCGACCTACGCGGCCCTCGGCGTCGACGTCCGCCTCGTCTGAGCCGCGAGGCGCCCGGGCCGGACATCCGGCGGGAGCTAGGACGGCTGGCGGTGGATCCCGACCCCGATCTCCCGCCACACGTATCCCCGCCCGCCACATGACCCGGGCGCCGCCACCGGCCCGCACCGATGACCCGTCGAAACCCGCGAAACGCCGCCGATACACTGGATCCCATGTCCAAGGTCCTCCAGTCCCTGCCCGTCGGCGAGCGCGTCGGCATCGCTTTCTCGGGAGGGCTCGACACCTCCGTGGCCGTCGCGTGGATGCGCGACAAGGGCGCCGTGCCGTACACCTACACCGGCGACCTCGGGCAGCCCGACGAGGACGACATCGCGTCGATCCCCGGCCGCGCGCTCGAGTACGGCGCCGAGGACTCGCGCCTCATCGACTGCAAGACCGCGCTCGTCGAGGAGGGCTTCGTCGCCCTCGCCTGCGGCGCATTCCACATCCGCTCCGGCGGCAAGACCTACTTCAACACGACCCCGATCGGCCGCGCCGTCACGGGCACGCTGCTCGTGCGCGCCATGAAGGAGGACGGCGTCGACATCTGGGGCGACGGATCCACCTACAAGGGCAACGACATCGAGCGGTTCTACCGCTACGGCCTGCTCGCCAACCCGCGCCTGCGCATCTACAAGCCGTGGCTCGACGCCGACTTCGTCACCGAGCTCGGCGGGCGCCAGGAGATGAGCGAGTGGCTCGTCGCGCACGGCTTCCCCTACCGCGACTCCGCCGAGAAGGCGTACTCGACCGACGCCAACATCTGGGGCGCGACGCACGAGGCGAAGACCCTCGAGCACCTGAACGTCTCGCTCGAGACCGTCGACCCGATCATGGGCGTGAAGTACTGGGATCCGTCCGTCGCGATCGACGCCGAGGACGTCACCGTCACGTTCGAGGCCGGCCGCCCCGTCGCGCTCAACGGCGTCGCGTTCGCGGACCCGGTCGAGCTCGTGTTCGAGGCGAACCGCATCGGCGGCCGGCACGGCCTCGGCATGAGCGACCAGATCGAGAACCGCATCATCGAGGCGAAGTCGCGCGGCATCTACGAGGCCCCGGGCATGGCGCTGCTGTTCATCGCCTACGAGCGCCTCGTCAACGGCATCCTCAACGAGGACACCCTCGCGACCTACCACGAGCAGGGCCGGCGCCTGGGCCGCCTCATGTACGAGGGGCGCTGGCTCGAGCCGCAGTCGCTCATGCTGCGCGAGTCGATCCAGCGCTGGGTCGGATCCACGATCTCCGGCACCGTCACGATCCGCCTGCGCCGCGGCGACGACTGGACGATCCTCGACACCGTCTCCCCGAACCTGTCCTACAGCCCGGAGAAGCTCTCCATGGAGCGAGTCGGCGACGCCGCGTTCGGCCCGGTCGACCGGATCGGCCAGCTCACGATGCGCAACCTCGACATCGCCGACTCGCGCGCCCGCCTGGAGCAGTACGCGGGCCTCGGCCTCGTCGGCGGCGCCACCGGCGAGCTCGTCGGCCGCGTGACCGCGGGCGAGGCGAACGAGATCTCGGGCGCGGTCGAGGGCACCACCCTCGCCGAGACCGAGGAGGCACTGGCCGACGCGGTCGACGCCGCGAGCGAGGGCGCCGCCTTCGACGCCGGGACCGACTGAGCGCGGAGCGCATCCGAACGAGAGGCGGGGGTCGGCATGACGGTTCAGGATCCGCGTCTCGCTGATCTCGTCCGCCTCGCCGAGGAGCGCGTCGACGCCGTCACCGCCGACGCGATCGCCCTGATGCGGATCGAGTCGCCGTCCGCCGACCACGCAGCGGTCGCGGTGAGCGCGGACGCGGTCGCCGCGTACCTGGCCGACGTCCTGGGCGCCGAGCCCGAGCGGATCACGATCGACGGCGTCAGCCACGTGCGGCTGCGGTTCGGATCGGGCCCGACCCGGGTGGTGCTCCTCGCGCATCACGACACGGTGTGGCCGCACGGCACGCTCGACCGGCTGCCCGCGCGGGTCGTCGACGGCGCGCTGCGCGGTCCCGGATCCGTCGACATGAAGACCGGCCTCGTGCTGGGCGTGCACGCGCTGCGGATCCTCCGCGAGCACGGCGTCGACCTCGACGGCACGACCCTGCTCGTCACCGGCGACGAGGAGCTCGGATCCCCGTCCTCCCGCGCCCTCATCGAGGAGACGGCCCGCGGCGCGGCCGCCGCGCTCGTGCTGGAGGCGGGCGGCGACGCCGGCGAGGTGAAGACCGAGCGCAAGGGAACGGCGATGTACCGGCTCACGGTGCGGGGCCGCGCCTCGCACGCCGGTCTCGCTCCCGACGCCGGGATCAATGCGACCGTCGGCCTCGCTCAGGCCGTGCTCGCGGTCGCCGCGCTGCACGCCTCCGAGCCCGGGCTCAGCGTCGTGCCGACCGTGATCTCCGGCGGCACCACGACGAACACCGTGCCCGCCGAGGCCCATGTCGACGTCGACGCGCGCGCAAGCACCGTCGCCGCGCAGTTGCGCTGCGACGCCGCGATCCGGGCGATCGCGATCGACCTGCCCGGCGCCGAGCTGCTCGTCGAGGGCGGCCCGAACCGCGCCCCGCTCGAGGCCGCGGCGAGCGCGGGCCTGTTCGCCCGCGCTCAGCGCCTCGCGGCGGCGCACGGGATGGACGAGCTGCGCCCGATCGCGGTCGGCGGCGGATCCGACGGCAACTTCACCGCCGGGATCGGCGTGCCCACGCTCGACGGGCTCGGTGCGTGGGGCGGCGGCGCGCATGCCGAGGACGAGCACGCGGTCGTGGCGGGGCTCGGGCCTCGCCTCGCGCTGCTGACGGCGCTCGTGGCCGACCTCCTCGGCGAGGAGGGGCCCCGATGAGCGCGGCCGGCGCTCCGACCGCGGTCCCGACCGGGGTGACGATCCGCATGCTCGACGACCAGGCCGATCTCGCCGCCCTCATCCGCGTCTTCGATCGGATCTGGGGTACGGGCCCCGGCCGCACGATGCTCGACCTGCCCACCCTCGTCGCGCTGCGCGGCGGCGGACACTTCGTGTCGGGGGCGTTCGTCGGCGACGAACTGGTCGGCGGCTGCATCGGCTTCCACGTCGAGCCACTCGGTCGCACGCTGCACTCGCACATCGCCGGCGTGCTGCCCGCGTACGCGTCCGCCGGGGTCGGGCGCGCGCTCAAACAGCACCAGCGCGAGTGGTGCCGCGATCGCGGCATCGACACGATCCGGTGGACGTTCGATCCGCTCATCGCCCGCAACGCGCACTTCAACCTCAGCTCGCTGGGCGCGGTGCCGTACGCGTTCGCCGCGAACTACTACGGGGTGATGAGCGACGGGATCAACGCGGGTGACGAGAGCGACCGGCTCACGGTCGCGTGGGCGGTCGCGGACGCGGAGCGCCGCCCGCCCTTCCTCGCCGACGACGCCGCTCCGCTCCTGGACGCGACCGCCGACGGCCGCCCCGTCGTCGACACCTCGGCGCTGCTCGCCGATCGGGTGTCCGCGCGGATCCCGTCCGACATCGAGCGGATGCGCCTCGATGCGCCCGCCCTCGCCCGCTCCTGGCGTCTCGCCCTGCGCGACGCCCTCTCCGTCGTCGTCGGATCCGCCGACTGGATCCCGGTCGGCTTCGACGCCGCCGACCGCTACGTCTTCTCCCGGAGGTCCGCATGATCATCGAGTCGGTCCAGCTGCGCGAGCTCTCCCTGCCGCTCGTCGCCCCGTTCACCACCTCGTTCGGCACGCAGACCCGCAAGCAGACCTATCTGCTCCGCATCGCCGGCACCGTGCAGACCGCCGCGGGCGCCGTGCCGACCGTGGGCTGGGGCGAGTGCGTCGCCCTGGCCGACCCGGTCTACTCGTCGGAGTACCTCGCCGGCGCCCGGGCCGTGACCGAGCGGTACCTGATCCCGGCGCTGCGCGCCGTGCAGGAATCGGGGACCGAGATCACCGCCGAGACCGTCGCCGCGCGCCTCGAGCACTTCGTCGGGCACCGGATGGCCAAGGCCGCCGTCGAGATGGCGGTGCTCGACGCGCAGCTGCGCGCGCACGGGGTCTCCTTCGCCGAGTACCTGGGCGCCACCCGGACCGCGATCCCCTCGGGCGTCTCGGTCGGGATCCAGGACTCGATCGAGGATCTGCTCCGCGTCGTCGGCGGGTACCTGGACGAGGGGTACGTGCGGATCAAGCTGAAGATCCGGCCTGGCTGGGATGTCGAGCCGGTCGCGGCCATGCGACGCGCGTTCGGCGACGACGTGCCGCTGCAGGTCGACGCGAACGCCGCCTACACGCTCGTCGACTCGCGTCAGTTGCGCCGGCTCGACGAGTTCGGCCTGCTGCTCATCGAGCAGCCGCTCGCCGAGGACGACCTGCTGCAGCACGCGACGCTCGCGACGCTCATGCAGACTCCGATGTGCCTGGACGAGTCGATCGAGTCCGCCAAGGACGCCGCCGACGCGATCGCACTCGGCGCCGCCTCGGTGCTCAACATCAAGCCGGGCCGGGTCGGCGGGTACCTTGAGGCGCGGCGGATCCACGACCTCGCTCGGGCGCACGGCGTCGCCGTGTGGTGCGGCGGAATGCTCGAGACGGGGCTCGGCCGCGCCGCGAACGCCGGCCTCGCCGCGCTCGACGGCTTCACCCTGCCCGGCGACGTCTCCGCGTCCGGCCGGTTCTACGCCGAGGACATCACCGAGCCGATCGTGCTCGACGCCGGCACCGTCGCCGTGCCGACCTCGCCCGGGCTCGGCGCGGTGCCGATCCCGGAGATCCTGGACCGGCACGCCGGCCCGGTCGCGGAGCTCTGGGCGCGCGGCTGAGGTCGCGCTTCCCTCCCGACCCTCTCTTCTCGGATCCGGGTTCGCTCGCGCTGTCTATTCCTGTCGGCGCTGCCGTTTCACGGACCCGGAATCGCTCGCGCTGTCCTTCCCCGACCGCGCGCCGGAAAGCGGTGCTGTTATGTCTCAGGACATCGGTGACGGTTCTGTATCAGGACATCGGTGACAGTTCTGGGGGTCTTGGTGGTGACACTTCTCGGCTCAGATTGAGCGGTGTCGAAGAATGAACCTGTTGATGCGCGTGTCCGTCTCGCGATCTCTCGTTGGCCTGCGGATGCTCCGCGTGGGGCGGTGACGTCGTTTTGTCGAGAGCACGAGATCTCGCGGAAGACGTTCTATGTGCTGCTCGCTCGTGCGCGGGAGAAGGGCCCGGCGGCGGTGCTGGAGCCGCAGTCTCGTCGTCCGTCCGCGTCGCCGGCGAAGATCGGCGAGGAGGTGAAGCGGAGCGCGCTGGACGTGCGGGCAGCGCTGGAGCGATCCGGGCTCGACTACGGGCCGATCAGCGTGCACGACAAGATGACATCGATGGGATTCACGACCCCGTCGATCGCCTCACTCGCACGGATCTTCCGCGAAGCGGGCGTCGCCCGGGTGGAGCCAAAGAAGAAGCCGCGGTCCGCGTTCCGACGGTTCGTGTATCCCGCTCCGAACGCGTGCTGGCAACTCGATGCGACCGAGTACGTCCTCGCGGGCGGACGGACCTGCGTGATCTTCCAGCTCACCGATGATCATGCTCGTCTCGCGGTCGCGTCGCATGTCGCGAGGGCGGAGACGAGCAAGGGCGCGGTCACGGTGATGGAGAAGGGGATCGCCCGGCATGGGGTCCCGCAGCGGCTCCTCACGGATAACGGTGCCGCATTGAACCCGCACCGCCGCGGCATCGTCAGTCAGCTCGTCGCCTACGTGAGCACGCTCGGCGTCGTCGCGATCACCGGGAAGCCCGGGCACCCCATGACCCAGGGCAAGAACGAGCGATTCCACCAGACCCTGTTCCGATGGTTGGACAAGCAGCCCCTCGCCGGGACGATCGAGGAACTCCAACATCTCGTGGACCGGTTCGACGTGATCTACAACACCGAGCGCCCGCACCAGGCGCTTCCCGGTCGGAGCACCCCGCAACAGGCCTGGGACGCGACACCGAAAGCTCCCGCGCCAGAGCCAGACCCTGACGCTGCCACCCATCCCGGGGCGACTGGAGATGCCGTCCGGATCGTCCGCACGCACGGCGACATCAGCATCCGCGGCACCACATTCCAACTCGGGAACGAGTTCGCCGGCACTCAAGTCCACGCGATCTGGAACCCCGCCCTGATCATGATCTTCGACGAGCGCGGCACCCTCATCATCGAACACCCCTGGCCACAACCCGGCACCCGCTACGTCGGCAACGGCAGACCCCGAGGATCGGCCCCCAGAAGACGCCCACTGTCACCGATGTCCTGAGACACCAACTGTCACCGATGTCCTGA
>NZ_JAVFCB010000014.1 GCF_030865425.1 Microbacterium capsulatum | reverse complement strand
TCGGTGACGGTTCTGTATCAGGACATCGGTGACAGTTCTGGGGGTCTTGGTGGTGACACTTCTCGGCTCAGATTGAGCGGTGTCGAAGAATGAACCTGTTGATGCGCGTGTCCGTCTCGCGATCTCTCGTTGGCCTGCGGATGCTCCGCGTGGGGCGGTGACGTCGTTTTGTCGAGAGCACGAGATCTCGCGGAAGACGTTCTATGTGCTGCTCGCTCGTGCGCGGGAGAAGGGCCCGGCGGCGGTGCTGGAGCCGCAGTCTCGTCGTCCGTCCGCGTCGCCGGCGAAGATCGGCGAGGAGGTGAAGCGGAGCGCGCTGGACGTGCGGGCAGCGCTGGAGCGATCCGGGCTCGACTACGGGCCGATCAGCGTGCACGACAAGATGACATCGATGGGATTCACGACCCCGTCGATCGCCTCACTCGCACGGATCTTCCGCGAAGCGGGCGTCGCCCGGGTGGAGCCAAAGAAGAAGCCGCGGTCCGCGTTCCGACGGTTCGTGTATCCCGCTCCGAACGCGTGCTGGCAACTCGATGCGACCGAGTACGTCCTCGCGGGCGGACGGACCTGCGTGATCTTCCAGCTCACCGATGATCATGCTCGTCTCGCGGTCGCGTCGCATGTCGCGAGGGCGGAGACGAGCAAGGGCGCGGTCACGGTGATGGAGAAGGGGATCGCCCGGCATGGGGTCCCGCAGCGGCTCCTCACGGATAACGGTGCCGCATTGAACCCGCACCGCCGCGGCATCGTCAGTCAGCTCGTCGCCTACGTGAGCACGCTCGGCGTCGTCGCGATCACCGGGAAGCCCGGGCACCCCATGACCCAGGGCAAGAACGAGCGATTCCACCAGACCCTGTTCCGATGGTTGGACAAGCAGCCCCTCGCCGGGACGATCGAGGAACTCCAACATCTCGTGGACCGGTTCGACGTGATCTACAACACCGAGCGCCCGCACCAGGCGCTTCCCGGTCGGAGCACCCCGCAACAGGCCTGGGACGCGACACCGAAAGCTCCCGCGCCAGAGCCAGACCCTGACGCTGCCACCCATCCCGGGGCGACTGGAGATGCCGTCCGGATCGTCCGCACGCACGGCGACATCAGCATCCGCGGCACCACATTCCAACTCGGGAACGAGTTCGCCGGCACTCAAGTCCACGCGATCTGGAACCCCGCCCTGATCATGATCTTCGACGAGCGCGGCACCCTCATCATCGAACACCCCTGGCCACAACCCGGCACCCGCTACGTCGGCAACGGCAGACCCCGAGGATCGGCCCCCAGAAGACGCCCACTGTCACCGATGTCCTGAGACACCAACTGTCACCGATGTCCTGAGACACCAACTGTCACCGATGTCCTGATACAGAACCGTCACCGAAGTCCTGAGACATCACAGCCGATATCCGTGCCGCACGCGCAGGAAAGAGCCGCGTGAGCGGATCCGTGGGGCGGGCGCGATCGCGGATCGCAATTGTGGAATCCCGCCAGACCGATCGTTGCCGTCCTGTGAGATCCAACCCGAGCGGATCCTCAGCAGGCGCTGGCAGACTGGAACGATGGTGACGCTGCTGCTGGATCGGACCCGCCTCGAGGTGGAGCTGTCCCCGATCGAGCGCGCCATCTCGTTCCGCAAGGAGAACCTGCACATCGAGCGCTCCGCGATCGTGAAGGTGCAGCTCACCGACGACGCCTGGACCTGGCTCCGCGGAGTCGGCAGCCCCGGTACGCACGTGCCGCTCGTGCTCGCCGCGGGAACCTGGAAGTCCGCCGGCGGCGACGACTTCGTGCTCATCCGCCGGCACAAGCCGAGCGTCGTGATCGACCTCGAGGGCGCCGACTTCCAGCGGCTCATCCTGACCACCCGGCACGGGCTCGCGCTCGCCCAGGCGCTGCGCCTGGACGTCTCGTCCGAGCTCGCCGAGGTGTCGGACATCGCTGCGACCGCGTCGATCCCGGTCCGGACGCCCGTGCGCCGGCCGGCTCCCGCTCGCAAGGGCAAGGGGAAGCCTGCCGCCCGCCCGGCCTGATCCGCCGGGCGGCGCCCTCCGGCGCGTCCGGAAACGCCGGAGCGGCGACCGTCCTCAGACGATCGCCGCTCCGTTCGGGTCTGTGCGCCGGTCAGCCCTCGTGGTGGTGGTGGTGCTCGCCGTGCTGCTCGCCACCGTCGTGGTGGTGGTGCTCGCCGTGCTGCTCGCCACCGTCGTGGTGGTGGTGCTCGCCGTGCTGCTCGCCACCGTCGTGGTGGTGGTGCTCGCCGTTCTGCTCGGCGCCGTCGTGGTTCTCGCCGTCCTGCTGCTGCTCGGACTGCTCGACGGCGTGCCCCTCGTGGTGCTCCTCGGGGCGCTCCTCCTGCTGGTCCTCGGCCGGGGCGGCGGCGTACGACGGCGCCTCGTCGTCGTAGAACGCCCGCGCGGCCGCGGCCAGCGACGCGCTCACCGCGGCGGCCCGCGGGTCGGTGTCGTGGTGGATCTCGCCCGCCGTCACGTCCTCGCCGGCGAGGTCGTCGTCGTCGTGCGACTCGTCGAGGATGACCTGGATCTCCTGCGTGCGCCCGTCGGCCAGCGCGGCGAAGATCTCGATACCGGCGATCTCGGTGGTCTCGGTGCTGGGCTCCGGCGCGGTGAACGCGGGCTCGTCGTCCTGCTCCGCAGCGCTGGGTGCCGTGTCGAGCAGGGCCGTCGGCGCGTCACCGTACTGCTGATCGTCGGAACGGTCCTCGGAGGGCTGCTCGGCGTGCTCGTCCTGGCCGGGCTGCCCGGCCTCGCCCGCCGACGGGACCCCCGTGATGAGCTCGTCGAAGGAGATCGACGGGGTCGCGGAAGGGATGATCAGCGCCCCGGTCTCGAAGGATCCGAGCGCTTCGCCCGACGGGTCGCCGGCGGGGGCGTGCATGATCGGGGGCTCCTCGCCGCCGTCCTGCTCGTCGCCGTGGGGCTCGGCATCGTGGTGCTCGGCGTCGTGGTGCGCCTCGCCCGGCGTGTAGCCGGGGGCGTCGATCGGCGCGGTGAGCGCGACGCCGGCCGCGATCGCGGCGCCCTCGTCCAGGGCGTCGCGCGGCTCGGACTCGGCGGGCTCCTCCTCGCGGTCGTCGCCCTCCTCGGCGCGGTGCTCGTCCGTGTGCTCCTGCTCGGCGGCGGGCTCGCCCTCGTCGGATCCGTCCTCGTCGGATCCGTCCTCGTCCGATCCATCCTCGTCGTGCGACTCCGCGGCGGGCTCGCCCTCGGCCTCGTCGGCGGGCCCCTCGTCCGTCTCGCCCGCGGCGTCGTCGTTCTCCGCGTCCGTCTCGGCCCGCTCGTCGTCCTCGCCGAACAGCGCCTCGGTGGCGTCCTCGTCGTCGTCCGCCGCCGAGACGCCCGTCTCCTCGACGCCCGTCTCCTCGGCGTGGTCCTCGGCGTGGTCCTCGGCGTGGTCCTCGGCGTGGTCCTCGGTGTCCGTCTCGCCCGCGGACTCCTGCTCGCTGTTCTGCGCGGCGAACTCCGCGGCCTCCCGGCGGGTCATCGGGACGCGCTCGCCCTCGGCGGCGTCCTCCCCGTCCGCGGCCGCCGCGCCGGCGAAGAGCCCGGCCAGGCCCGCGCCCGCCGCGGCGGCGGCGGCCGGAACCGCGGCAGCACCGGGCAGACCGGCGCCCGCCGCAGGGACGCCGGGAGCGGTCGGGAGGGGAACGCCCGCGACGGTCTCCTCCGTCGCGTCGGAACCCTCCGCGTCCTCACTCGCGACCGGCGCCGCGGCGATCACCGGGATCGCGCCAGACATCGGGTCGCGGCGGCCGTGCACGAGGTCGAGGAAGACCTCCTCCAGGCTCGGGCCGCGCTGCTGCAGCGTGGTCAGGGCGATGCCGGCGGACGCGGCGAGCGTGCCGACGGCGGCGGCGTCGGTGTTCTGCACGGTCAGGCCCGAGCGCAGCACGTCGTAGCTCATCCCCGCGGCCTCGAGCGCGGCGGCGAGGGCGTCGCGGTCCTCGGCGTCGACGACGACGGACCCGGTCGTCGGGTCCGAGAGCTTGCTGATGCTGTCGGCGTAGACCAGGCGGCCCTTCGAGAGCACGAGCACGTTGTCGGCGATCTGCTCGATCTCGCTCAGCACGTGCGAGGAGACCAGGATCGTGCGGCCCTCGTCGGCGAGGCGACGCATGAGCAGGCGCATCCAGCGGATGCCCTCGGGGTCGAGGCCGTTCGCCGGCTCGTCGAGCACGAGCGCGCCCGGGTCGCCGAGCAGGGCGCCGGCGACGCTGAGCCGCTGGCGCATGCCGAGGGAGTAGGTGCCGATGCGGGTCTCCGCGTCGTTCTGCAGGCCGACCAGGGCGAGCACCTCGTCGACGCGGGACAGCGGGATGCCGTTCGCCTTCGCCGCGATCGCGAGCTGGCGGGGCGCGGTGCGGCGCGGGCGGTACACCGCCTCCTCGAGGACGGATCCGATCGTGCGCAGCGGGTGGCGGATCTCGGCGTGCGGGACGCCGCCGATCGTGGCGGTGCCGGACGTGGGGCGGAGCTGACCGGTCAGCAACCGCAGAGACGTCGTCTTGCCGGCTCCGTTCGGGCCGAGGAACGCGGTCACCGCACCCGGTTCGATCCGCGCGGAGAGGTCGTCGACGGCCGTCACGGCGCCGAAGCGTTTCGTCGCGTGAGAGAACTCGAGCACTTGTCCGTCGGTCATCCGCGGCCTCTCGTCGATTGGCAGGTCTCTCCTATCTTGTCGGAGAAAGCCTGGAAACGCGTGCAGACCCGGTGTATTCCGCGCGCCCGCGCCCGCCGCGCGCGGGGCGACGGCGGGGTAACCTGGCACCCGTGACCATCGCCGAGGACACCCAGGGACCCGCAGACCGCACCGCCGCCGTCGAGGCCGAGCCCGAGGTGCTCGTGCGCGCCGAGGGGTCCCTCGGACGCATCACGCTGAACCGCCCGCGCGCGCTGAACGCGCTGAGCGTCGGCATGATCCGCCTCGTGCACGCGGCGCTGGACGCGTGGCGCCACGACTCCGACATCGAGATCGTGTTCATCGACGGCGCCGGCGATCGCGGCCTGTGCGCGGGCGGCGACGTGCGCGAGCTGCATGCGCAGATCACCTCCGGGCGCGGGGCCGAGGCGATCGAGTTCTTCCGCGAGGAGTACGCGATGAACGCGGCCATCGCGGAGTATCCGAAGCCGATCGTGGCGATCGCCGACGGGATCACGATGGGCGGCGGCGTCGGCGTCGCAGGGCACGCCGCGATCCGCCTCGTCACCGAGCGCTCGCAGCTCGCCATGCCGGAGACCCGGATCGGCTTCACCCCCGACGTCGGCGGCACCTGGCTGCTCGGCCGCATGCCCGGCCGCCTCGGCGAGTTCTTCGGCCTGACCGGCGGGAGCATGGACGGATCCGACGCCCTCTACGCGGGGTTCGCCGACTTCTTCGTGCCCTCCGACCGGATCGACGCGGTGCGCGACGCGCTCGCGAACCGGGCGGATCCGACCGGGCCGAGCGAGATCGTCATGCTCTTCGACGAGACCCCCGAGCCTTCGGCGCTGCCCGCGCAGCGCGCCTGGATCGACGAGGCGTTCTCCGCCGACACGGTGCAGGAGATCGTGGCGCGGCTGCGCGCGATGCCGGACGGCGAGAGCGTCGAAGGGCCGACCCCGGCCGCCACCGCCGACCTGCTCGAGTCGCTCGCCCCCACCGGGCTCGCCGTCACGCTCGAGGCCGTGCGCGAAGCCCGCGCCATGGATTCGCTGCGCGATGCGCTCGCGGGGGAGTACCGCCGGGTGCTCTGGTTCGTGAACAACCACCCCGACCTCGTCGAGGGGATCCGCGCGCAGCTCGTGGACAAGGACCGCAACCCGCGCTGGGATCCGCAGACCCTCGCCGACCTGGCCCCCGACGCGACCGCCGAGGCGCGGGACTACGTCCCCGCGGTGCCGCTCTGGAGCTGAGCCGACGAGCCCCCGCACGCCCTCCGAATTCTTCGCCTGAGTCCTGAAATCCCAGCTGGGACGGGGATTCGTTTCGCCGTCAGCGAAGATCGGAAAGGATCCTTCCAAAGGGGGATGTGAATGTCGGCGCCCCGTGGCAGGGTGTTTCGTGGCCGGTTCCCGGTCCGTCCCCCCACTCGCGGGGAATCCGATCCCACAAGGAAGTCTGCCCGTGCTCGGAAAGATCCTCTTCCGCTATCTGAAGCGGTACAAGTGGCTGCTGCTCGGCGTGCTGGTGTTCCAGTTCGCCAGCGCCTACGCCTCGCTGTCCCTGCCGCGCCTGAACGCCGACATCATCGACAAGGGCGTCGCGAACGCCGACACCGGCTACATCTGGTCGCACGGCGCGTTCATGCTCGCCGTCTCGCTCGGCCAGATCGTCGCCTCCGTCATCGCGACCTTCTTCGCCGCCCGCGCGGCCATGAGCATGGGCCGCGACCTCCGCGGCGACGTGTTCGCGCGCGTCAGCGGGTTCTCCGAGCGCGAGGTCTCGCACTTCGGCGCCGGATCCCTGATCACCCGCAACACGAACGACGTGCAGCAGGTGCAGATGCTCGCGATGATGGGCTCGACGATGTTCGTCACCGCGCCGCTGCTCGCGATCGGCGGCATCATCTACGCCCTGCAGACCAGCCTCGAGCTGAGCTGGGTCATCGCCGTATCGGTGCCCGCGCTGCTCATCGTCGCCGGTCTCATCATCGGTCGCATGGTCCCGCTGTTCCGCAGCTACCAGGGCAAGCTCGACAACGTCAACCGCATCATGCGCGAGCAGCTCACCGGCGTCCGCGTGGTGCGCGCGTTCGTGCGCGAGCGCATCGAGGAGGAGCGCTTCCGCGGTGCGAACACCGACATCATGGTCGTCGGCCGCAACGTCGGATCCCTCTTCGTGCTGCTCTTTCCGCTGTTCATGCTGATCCTCAACGTCACGATCGTGGGCGTGATCTGGTTCGGCGGCATCGAGGTCGACAACGGCAACGTCCAGGTCGGCACCCTGTTCGCGTTCATGCAGTACATCGGCCAGATCATGATGGGCATCATCATGTCGAGCTTCATGGCGATGATGATCCCGCGCGCCGCGGTCTCGGCCGAGCGCGTCGGCGAGGTGCTGGACGCCGAGCAGAGCATGACCCGCCCGACGGACGGCGTGAAGGCGTTCCCGGCTCCGGGATCCGTCGCCTTCGACGACGTCGAGTTCACCTACCCGGGTGCCGACTCGCCGGTGCTGAGCGGCATCAGCTTCGCCGCCGAGCCGGGCGAGACGGTCGCGATCGTCGGATCCACCGGCGCCGGCAAGACGACGCTGATCTCGCTGATCCCGCGCCTGTTCGACGTGACCGGCGGCTCCGCCTCGGTCGGCGGCGTCGACGTGCGCCGGGCCGACGTGGACGCGCTGTGGAAGGGCATCGGGCTGGTGCCGCAGCGGCCGTTCCTGTTCACCGGCACGATCGCCTCGAACCTCCGGTACGGCCGCGAGGAGGCGACCGACGAGGAGCTGTGGGCCGCGCTCGAGATCGCGCAGGCGAGGGACTTCGTCGCGGAGATGCCGGACGGGCTGGACTCGATGATCGCCCAGGGCGGCACGAACGTCTCCGGCGGCCAGCGCCAGCGGCTCGCGATCGCGCGCGCGATCATCCATCAGCCCGAGATCCTCGTCTTCGACGACTCGTTCTCGGCGCTCGACCTCACCACCGACGCCCGGCTCCGCCAGGCGCTCTGGCGGGAGCTGCCGCATGTCACCAAGATCGTCGTCGCGCAGCGCGTCTCGACCATCACCGACGCGGACCGGATCGTCGTCCTCGAGGGCGGCACCATGGTCGGGGTCGGCACGCACGAGCAGCTGCTGGTGACGAACGACACCTACCGGGAGATCGTCGAGTCGCAGCTGGGGGTGGACGCATGAACCCTTCGACAGGCTCAGGGACCGAGAGGATCGGGAGCGTGGACAAGAAGGCCGCGCGCGCCGAGCGCATGGCCGCCCGCCGCGCGAAGTACGCCGGCCCGCAGCCCTCCGAGATGACCGAGGAGGAGCGGATCGAGGCCGAGCAGGCCGAGAAGGCGCGCCAGCACGGCGGCGGCATGTTCGACGGCCCCGCCCCCGGCAAGGCCAACCGGTTCGGGCCGAGCTTCAAGCGCATGATCGGGCTGCTGAAGCCCAGCGCGGTGTGGTTCGTGCTGGTCTCGTTCCTCGGCGCGATCGGCGTCGTGCTCGCGGTGGCGGCGCCCAAGGTGCTCGGCAGTGCGACCAACCTCATCTACGAGGGCGTGATCTCGCTCACCCTGGGCAAGGGCCAGAACGGCTTCCCCGGGTTCCCGAAGGGGACGAGCCAGGCCGAGGTGGTCAGCGCGCTGCGTCAGGCGCACCAGAACCAGTTCGCCGATATGGTCGCGGCGTTCAGCCCGTTCCGGGTGGGCGACGGACTCGACTTCGAGAGCCTGCGCTGGGTCATCACCGGCGTGCTGGCGATCTACGTCGGATCCGCCCTGCTCAGCTGGATCCAGGGCTACGTCATCAACGTGATCATGGTGCGCACGATGTGGCGCCTCCGTGAGGACGTCGAGGCGAAGATCAACCGCCTGCCGCTGTCCTACTTCGACAAGGTGCAGCGCGGCGAACTGATCTCCCGCGTCACGAACGACATCGACAACATCACGCAGACGATGCAGCAATCGCTGTCCGGGGCGGTCACTTCGGTGCTCACCGTGGTCGGCGTGCTCATCATGATGTTCTCGATCTCGTGGCAGCTCGCCCTCGTCGCGCTCGTCGCGCTGCCGCTCATGGGCGTGATCTTCGGCGTCATCGGCCCGCGCTCGCAGAAGGCGTTCGGGATCCAGTGGAAGAAGGTCGGCCGTCTGAACGCGCGCGTCGAGGAGGCCTTCTCGGGCCACGCGCTGGTCAAGGTGTTCGGCCGGGAGCACGACGCGCTGGAGAAGTTCCAGGCCGAGAACGAGGAGCTCTACCAGGCCGCGTTCAAGGCGCAGTTCCTGTCCGGCATCATCATGCCCGCGATGACCTTCATCGGCAGCCTGACCTACGTGGGCCTCGCGGTCCTCGGCGGGCTCATGGTCGCGAGCGGTCAGCTCCGCCTCGGCGACGTGCAGGCGTTCATCCAGTACTCGCAGCAGTTCACCCAGCCGCTCAGCGAGCTGGGCGGCATGGCCGCGGTCGTGCAGTCCGGCACCGCGTCGGCCGAGCGCGTGTTCGAGCTGCTGGACGCCGACGAGCAGGACCCCGACGCGGTGGACGCGCCCACGGTCACCGACGGCCAGGGTGTGATCGAGTTCGAGCACGTGGCGTTCTCCTACACCGAGGACCGGCCGCTGATCACCGATCTGTCGTTCCGGGTCGAGCCGGGGCAGACGGTCGCGATCGTCGGACCGACCGGGGCGGGCAAGACCACGCTGGTGAACCTCATCATGCGGTTCTACGAGCTGAGCGCCGGGCGGATCCTTCTCGACGGTCAGGACATCGCGGACATGGAGCGGGCCGACCTGCGCGCGCGCACCGGCATGGTGCTGCAGGATCCGTGGCTGTTCGCCGGGACGATCCGGGAGAACATCCGCTACGGCAAGTCGACCGCGACCGACGACGAGATCATCGACGCCGCCAAGGCGACCTACGTGGACCGCTTCGTGCACGCCCTCCCCGAGGGCTACGAGACGAAGCTCGACGAGGACGCCTCGAACGTGTCGGCCGGTGAGCGCCAGCTCATCACGATCGCGCGCGCGTTCGTCGCCCAGCCGTCGATCCTGATCCTCGACGAGGCCACGAGTGCGGTCGACACCCGCACCGAGCTGCTGCTGCAGCACGCGATGGCGGCGCTGCGGCACGGGCGCACCTCGTTCGTGATCGCGCACCGCCTGTCCACGATCCGCGACGCCGACCTCATCCTCGTGATGGAGCACGGCGACATCGTCGAGAAGGGCAACCACGAGGAGCTCATCGCGGCGCAGGGCGCGTACTGGCGGCTGTACCAGTCGCAGTTCGAGCAGGCCGCGAGCGACACCGACGCGGACGCCGCGCTCGTCACCGGCACGGTCGCCGTGCCCGTCGACGGGGCAGGGCGCTCCGACGGATCGCTGGTCTCCGAGGTCGAGGCGGGCGCCGCCGCGGTCATCGGATCCGGCACCGCGCCGGTCGCCGTGGCCGAGCGCGTGCGGGAGACCGCCGAGGAGTCGGAACGGTCGAGCATGCCGTCGATCGATTTCGAGGACGACCCGGTCTGACCCGCTCGTCACCACGGATTCGAAGCGCCGTCACCCCTCCGCGGGTGGCGGCGCTTCTCGCTCACCTCGTCAGGCCGAGCAGCTGCAGGGGATGCGTGATCCGCCACCAGAAGTCCGGGCCGTTGAGCGTGGTGCGCAGCGCGAGCGGCACGGTCGCGGAGTCGAGCGGGCCCTTCAGCGCGAGGGTTCCGGCCTTGTCGCCGGCCCTCCACGTCTTGCCGAGCGCGAACTGGGTGGTCGCGCCGGCGGCGGCGCCGTTCCACAGCACGACGCGGGCGTCGGCCGCGGCGACGACCTCGGTGGTCTCGCCCCAGGCGGTGTCGACCCTGCCGAGCGTCTCGCCCTTGATCACTGTCGGCGGCTGGTCCTTCAGCGCCGCCTCGACGTCGGCGTACAGCTTGCGGGAGACGTCCACGCGGCTCTGGCTCGAGGGCTGACCCAGCGCGGTCACGTAGATCCGCACGGTCGTGCTGCCGTCGGAGACGTCCTTGGCGGTGAGCAGGTTGTACTCGGTGCCCGCACCGTCCCCGATGGTGCCGGTCTTGATGCCGACGATCCCGGTGTCGTCGATGAGGCCGTTCGTGTTCTCCACGACGCCGGCGCCGGGCAGGTCCACGCTCTTCTTCCGCACGATCTCGGCGATCACCGGGTTCTGCTCGGCGAGCTGCCCGAGCTGGATCAGCGCGCGCGGAGAGGCGACGTTGCCGAACTCGAAGCCGGACGGGTTGACGACCGTGATCCCGCCGAGGTCGTGCTGCTGCAACCACCGGTTGGCGGCCGCGGCGTAGTCGTCGTCGGAGCCCCAGACGTCGTGGGAGAGCCGGTCGGCGTAGTTGTTCGCGGATCCGAGCAGGATCCCCTCGAGCAGCTGGTACTGCGTGAGGGATCCGCCGACGGGCACGTCCAGCGCGGACTCGTCGTTGCGCAGGTAACGCTGGTAGGTGCTGTGGTCGGCCCGCGTGAAATCGAAGCTCTTGCCCTGCTCGCCGACCTTCAGCGGCAGCTTGTCGAACGACGCGAGCACGGTGACGAGCTTGGTGATGCTCGCCATCGGCACCTTCTGCTCGTTCGAGGCGATCGTGCCGATGCCGTCGATCGCGACCGCGGCGCTGCCCGTCGTCGGCCAGGTCACGGCCGCCGAGGGGGCGGCCGCCGGCTGGAACGTCACCGCGGAGGCGGCGGGCGGGACGGAGCTGAGCGGCCACGACGCAGCGGTCGCGCCGTACGCCACGGCCACGAGCAGCAACGCGGTGGTCGGGACCAGCACCCCGGGCCGGAGCAGGGAGCGATGCGGCGCGTCCGCGAGCAGCGCGCGCGGCGCGGGGGCGGGTTGCGGGGCCGGCTCCTCGACGGCGGAGCCGAACGCGGCGATGTCCAGCCAGGAGAGCGCGTCGGTCGGCGTCGGATCGGTGCGCCTCCGGGAACGGCCCCTGCGTGCGGGTGCGTCCGGCGCTGCGACGGCGGGAACGTCGCCGGCGGATGCGGGAGCCGAGGTCTCCGCCGCGGGGGCGAGGGCCGCCGATCCGGAATCCACGGCGAGGGCCTCGCGCGCGATGCCCACCGGCACCGGGCTCGGATCCACGACCGCGAGAGCGCTCGGCAGCCCCTCGGCCTCCACGGCGGTGAGCGCACCCAGCGCGTCGTCCTCGACGGGCGCGGCGAGCACCGGACCCGCCTCCGCGGGCGTCGACGTGGGGAACAGCATCTCGGTGAGCTCGGGGAGCTCCACCGGATGCTCCGGTGCCGGATCCTCCAGCACGGCGGTCGCCGAGGCGACGCCGTCGGCGGATTCCGGGGCGTGCGGATCGACGTTGTCCGCGTCGCCCGCCTCGGCCCCAGAGCGGTCGTCGGTGTTCACCGTCCTACCGTATCGCCCGCGCCCGTCATATCGGGTCCCGGCGCTCGCGGCAACCCCTCCGCCGCGATAGGATGACCCGATCACCACGGGAGTCCGGCGAGGCCGGGCTGAGAGGAAGCGACCCGCGCTTCGACCGTCGAACCTGATCCGGATCATGCCGGCGCAGGGAGGAGTAACGATGATGCACACATCCGTCCGCGCGACCGAGACGAACGCAGACACCACCGGAGCCCGCGGCCTCCGCCGTCCGGGGCTCTGGCGCTGGCGCGTCGTCGACATCGTCGTCGCCAGTGTGATCGCGGTCGCCTGCGGCGGCGTGTTCCTGCTCTGGGACATCGTGTCGACCGGCCCGAGCGCCCTGCTCACGCCGCTGCTGCCCGGCCTGCAGGAGCTGCTCGCCGGCCCCTGGCTGCTCGCCGGCGTGCTCGGCGGGCTCATCATCCGCAAGCCCGGCGCCGCACTGTACGCCGAGCTCGTCGCGGGCACGATCGAGGCCCTGGTCGGCAGTCAGTGGGGCCCGCTCACGATCGTGTCCGGGCTCGTGCAGGGCATCGGCGCCGAGCTCGTCTTCCTCGTCTTCGCCTACGCCGCCTGGCGACTCCCGGTCGCGCTGCTGGCCGGCGCGGCGGCCGGCCTCGCCTGCGGGATCAACGACCTCGTGCTCTCCTACCCCGGATCCAGCGCGCTCTTCATCACGATCGCGCTGATCTCGGCGACCGTGTCGGGCGCCGTCATCGCCGGCCTCGGCGGCTGGGCGATCACGCGCGGCCTGGCGGCGACCGGCGCGCTCAGCCGCTTCGCCTCCGGGCGCAGCGCGGCAGCGCGGGTGTGAGCGCGGCCGGGACCGGCACTCCCGCACGGCTCGAGGCCCACGGCTGGGGCTGGCGGTACGCCACCCGCAAGCGGTGGGCGATCCGCGGCGCGTCGCTGACGATCGAGCCCGGCGAGCGCGTGCTGCTGCTGGGCGCCTCAGGATCCGGCAAGTCCACCCTGCTGCAGGGTCTCGGCGGCGTGCTCGGCGGTGCCGACGAGGGCGAGGCCGAAGGGTCCCTGCTCGTCGACGGCGTCGCCGCGGATCGCACCCGTGGGCGCGTCGGGATGGTGCTGCAGGATCCGGACACCCAGACGATCCTCGCCCGGGTCGGCGACGACGTGGCCTTCGGCTGCGAGAACCTGGGCGTGCCGCGCGCGGAGATCTGGCCGCGCGTGGACACCGCCCTGGCCGCCGCCGGACTGGACCTGCCGTGGGACCGTCCCACGGCCGCGCTCTCCGGCGGTCAGAAGCAGCGCCTGGCTCTGGCCGGGGTGCTCGCGATGCGGCCAGGGGCGATCCTGCTCGACGAGCCGACCGCGAACCTGGATCCCGCCGGTGTCGCCGAAGTGCGCACCGCCGTCGGTGCCGCGCTGGACGCGACGGGGGCGACCCTGATCGTGATCGAGCACCGGATCGAGGCCTGGCTGGGGCTCGTCGACCGGGTCGTCGTGCTCGGGGCGACGGAGGAGGGCACCGTGGTGATCGCCGACGGCGACCCGCGCGCCGTGCTCGAGAACCGCGCCGCGGAGCTCTCCGCCATGGGCGTCTGGGTTCCCGGCGTCGACGTCGCCGCGCGTGCGCGCGCCCTCACCGCGTCCGCGGAGGAGCGCGCGCCGGCGGGCCGGACCGTGGTCGAGTCCCCCGCCGGGGGATCCGTCCGTCCCGGCGAGGCGCTCCTCGTCGCCGAGGGACTCGTCGTGGCCCGGGCCAAGGGGATCCCCGTCGCGGGCCCGGTCGACCTGTCCCTGCACGCGGGGGAGGTGCTCGGGATCACCGGGCCGAACGGCGCCGGCAAGTCGACGCTCGGTCTCACGCTCGCCGGTCTCCTGCCCGGGCACGCCGGCCGGGTGCGCGCGACCGCGGCGCTGCACGCCGAGGCGACGGGGACGGATCCGTTCGCCTGGTCCTCGCGCGCGCTGCTCACCCGCATCGGCACCGTGCTGCAGAGCCCCGAGCACCAGCTGCTCGCGAAGACCGTGCGCGACGAGCTGTGCGTCGGACCCCGCGCGCTGCGGCTCCCGGAGGACGAGATCGAGGCCCGTGTGGACGACCTGCTGCGCCGGCTGCGCCTGGATGCGCTCGCCGCAGCGAACCCGTACACGCTCTCGGGCGGCGAGAAGCGCCGGCTGACCGTCGCCGCCGCGCTCGCCACGCGGCCACGGGTGCTCGTGCTCGATGAGCCGACGTTCGGACAGGACGCCCGCACCTGGACCGAGCTCGTCGCGATCATCGCCGAGGTCCGCGATGCCGGCACCGCCGTGATCGCGATCTCGCACGACGAGGATGTGCTGCGCGCCCTGGACGCGCGGCGGCTGGAGGTCGGTGCATGACCCCGTTCCCGGGCGAGCGCAGCGAGACGAGGGGCGCCCTGCCGGACGTGCGCCCGGTGCGCTCGGGCCCGATCGCGCCGCGCAGCGCCCTGGCGAAGCTCGCCGCAGCGCTCATCATCAGCCTGCCGCTGATCCTGTCCGTCGACGTGCTCTCGGCGTTCACCGCGCTCGTGCTCTCGGTCCCCGTCCTGCTGTGCTCCGGGCTGAAGCCGCGCGAATTCTGGCTGCGCACCGCGGTGCTCTGGATCGCGGCGCCGCTCAGCGCCGTCACGATCGCGCTGTACGGGCAGTCGAGCGGTGCGGTGCTGTTCTCCTGGTTCGTCGTGCACGTCACGGAGGGGTCGGTTTCGCTCGCCGTCGCGACGGCGCTGCGCGTGCTCACCATCGGACTGCCTGCGATCGCCCTGTTCGCGACGGTGGATCCGACCGACCTCGCCGACGGTCTCGCGCAGCGGCTGCGGCTGCCGGCGCGGTTCGTGATCGGCGCACTCGCGGGGATGCGCATGCTCGGACTGCTCGCCGAGGACTGGCGCTCGCTCGCCCTCGCCCGGCGGGCGCGCGGCGTCGCGGATCAGGGGCGGATCAGGCGCGGGATCGGCATGGCGTTCGCTCTGTTCGTGCTGGCGGTGCGGCGCGGATCGTCCCTCGCGATGGCGATGGAGGCGCGCGGCTTCGGCGCGCGCGACCTGCCGCCGCGGACCTGGGCCCGCCCGGCCCCGTGGACCGGCGCCGACACCGCGCTCGTCCTGCTGAGCGCGATCATCCCCGCCGTCGCGATCGCCGTCGCCGTGGCCGGCGGCACCTGGCACCTCATCCTCGGCCCGGCCTGACGCCCCCGGGTCGTCGGCCGGATCGTCCCGACTCCCGGTCCATCCCTGCTCCCGGTCCATCCCTGCCCCCGGTCCATCCCGATTCCCGGTCCATCCCTGCTCGCTGGTCGCGACACGCCCTCATTCGGGCCGCGAAGCGACGATTCGCGACCAGCGAGCGGGAGTGGAGGCACCTCGCGGTGCGGGATCCGGATCGCGCGGGGCGCGTCAGCCGTCCGTCGCCGGTGAGACGGCGGGGCGGTCCGCCTTCTGGGTCGCCGCCCAGGAGGCGAGCAGGCGCAGCCGCTCCGCCGAGGGCGAGCCCGGCTCGGCCGTGTAGACCAGCATGACGTTGCCCGGTTCCGCCGTGAGCGCGAGTTCCTCGTACGCGAGAGTGACCTCGCCGACCACCGGATGGTGGAAGCGCTTGGTGCCGGCGCCGTGCGTGCGCACGTCGTGCGCCGCCCACAGCCGGCGGAACACCTCGCTGCGGGTGGAGAGCTCGCCGACGAGGTCCTGCAGCTCCTTGTCGTGCGGATCCCGGCCCGCTTCCGCGCGCATGACCCCGACGCACATGCTCGCGAACAGGTCCCAGTCCGGATAGAAGTCGCGCGCGCCCGGATCCAGGAACTGGAACCGGGCGAGGTTCGGAGTGCGTCCTGCGTCGCCGATCAGCGGCGAGTAGAAGGCGCGGCCCAGCGCGTTGACGGCGAGCAGGTTCTGCCGGGGATCGCGGACGAACGCGACGCCGTCGGTGATCGAGGACAGCGCCCACTGCAGGCTCGGGCGGAGCGCGCCCGGCCGTGCGCTTCGGCGCCGGGCACGACCGCTCGCCGGGATCCCGTCGGCCGCGCGGGCGAGGTCGAGCAGATGCGCGCGCTCGGCATCGTCCAGCCGCAGGGCGCGGGAGACGGCATCGAGCACCGAGGCCGACGCCCCGGCGATGGCTCCGCGCTCGAGCTTGGCGTAGTACTCCACGCTCACGCCGGCCAGGGCGGCCACCTCGCTGCGGCGCAGCCCGGCGACCCGGCGGTTCGGCCCCGCGCTGAGCCCCGCCTCCTCGGGCGCGACGCGTGCGCGGCGCGTCATCAGGAACTCGCGCACCTCGGCCTTGTTGTCCATGGACAGCAGGCTATTCCGATCCCCGCCGTCGAGGGGTGCCCTGCCGGTACACGCTCCGGCAGGGCCTCCCGCGCGCGCCGCGGCAGGGGGAGAGTGGAGCCCATGACCGCTTCCGACACGAGCCGCACCGCGCACTGGAGCGGCGTGCTCGCCATGAGCCTCTGCGTCTTCGCGCTGATCGCCGCGGAGTTCATGCCGGTGAGTCTGCTCACCCCGATCGCGGCCGGCCTGGAGGTCACCGAGGGGGCGGCTGGGCAGGGGATCGCGATCTCGGGCCTGTTCGCCGTGATCACGAGCCTGTCGATCTCACGACTCGCAGGCCGGATGGATCGCAAGACGCTGCTGCTCGTGCTCACCGCGGTGATGACGCTGTCCAGCGCGCTCATCGCGGTGGCGCCGACGTACCTCGTCTACCTGGTCGGACGGGCGATGATCGGCGTGGTGATCGGCGGGTTCTGGTCGATGTCGATCTCCGCGGCGATGCGGCTCGTCCCCGATCACCACGTGCCCAGGGCGCTGGCGATCTTCAACGGCGGGAACGCCCTCGCGGCCGTCGTCGCCGCTCCGATCGGCAGCTTCCTGGGTGCCGTGATCGGCTGGCAGGGGGCGTTCTGGTGCCTGGTCCCGGTGTCGGTGCTCGCACTCGTCTGGCAGTGGATCAGCCTGCCGTCCATGCCGCCGCCGCCGCGCTCCGCTGCGCACGTGTTCGGTGCGCTCCGGTCGCGGACGGTCGCGCGGGGAATGGCCGCCTGCGGTGCCTTCTTCGCCGGGCAGTTCCTGTTGTTCACCTACGTCCGGCCGTTCCTCGAGCGCGTCACCCGCCTCGATCCGACGGCCGTCGCGCTCGTCCTGCTCATCGTCGGGATCGGCGGCCTGCTCGGAACCGTTCTGATCGAGCGGGTGCTCCGGCACGGGTCGCACGCGGCGCTCGTCGTGATCCCGGTGCTCATGGCGCTCATCGCGGCGGCGCTCGTGCCGGCCGGATCCTGGCTCGCCCCGGTCGCCGTGCTGCTGGCGCTGTGGGGTCTGCTGGGCACCTCGGCTCCGGTGGGCTGGGCCAGCTGGGTCGCGCACACCCTGACCGAGGACCCCGAGGCCGGGGGCGGGCTCCAGGTGGCGGTGATCCAGCTGTCGATCGCGCTCGGATCCACCGTCGGCGGCGTGATCTTCGATCATCTCGGCCATCTCGTCACCTTCCTGACCAGCGCCGCAGTGCTGCTGCTGTCCGCGGCGCTCGCCGCTTCGCTCCGCCCCCGTCGCGGTGACACGACCGCTGTCTCCGCCGTCACCACCACCCGCTGAGGAGAACACCATGCGTGGAGTCGTCATGCACGCGCCGGGCGATGTCCGGACCGAGGAGCTCGAGATGCCGGCCATCCTCGAGCCCACCGACGCGATCATCCGCGTCACCGCGACCTGCATCTGCGGATCCGACCTGTGGCCGTACCGCGGTGCCGAGCCGTTGCGCCCCGGCGGCCGGCGGATGGGGCACGAGTACCTCGGGGTCGTCGAATCGGTCGGCGCCGAGGTCACCGGGATCCGCCCCGGCGATCACGTCGTCGGATCCTTCGTCGCCTCGGACAACACCTGCGAGATCTGCGCGGCCGGCTATCAGTCGCGCTGCGTGCACCAGGTCATGATGGGGTCCGTCGGCACCCAGGCGCAGTACGCGCGGATCCCACTCGCGGACGGCACACTCGTCGCGCTGCCGGGGAAGCCGCCGGCCGATCTCGTGCCGTCGCTGCTGGCCGCCTCCGACGTGCTCGGCACGGGCTGGTTCGCCGCGGTGGCCGCCGAAGCCGGGCCGGGCAAGGCCGTCGCCGTGGTCGGCGACGGTGCGGTCGGACTGCTCGGCGTGCTCGCCGCACGGCAGCTCGGCGCGGCGCGGATCATCGTGATGTCGCGGCACGCGGACCGTCAGGCGCTCGCCCGGAGCTTCGGCGCGACAGACGTCGTCGAGGAGCGCGGTGCGGAGGGCGTGGACCGGATCAAGGAGCTCACCGACGGCCTCGGCGCGCACTGCACGATCGAGGCCGTCGGCACGCAGGAGTCGATGGATCAGGCGATCCGCGCCACGCGTCCCGGCGGCCACGTCGGGTTCGTGGGCGTCTCCCACGATGTGGCGCTCGAGGGGCGCGAGCTGTTCTTCTCGAGCGTGCACCTGCACGGCGGACCGGCGCCCGTGCGCCGTTTCCTGCCCGAGCTGATCGACCTGATCTGGGAGCGGAGGATCGACCCCGGTGCGGTCTTCGACCTCACCCTGCCGCTCGAGGAGGCGGCCGAGGGATATCGCGCGATGGACGAGCGCCGTGCGGTCAAGGTGCTGCTCACCACCGACTGAGATCACCACCGGACGCATCAGGAGAAAGGGATCATCATGAACATCGAACCGGCCGCCCCCACGGTCAAGAACCCGCCCGAGCAGTTCCACGGCGACGTCTGGCTCGACCGCATCGCGGCCCCGCACGACGCGGATCAGCGCATGACGGTCGCCCTGGTGCGCTTCGCACCGGGCGCGCGCACGGCCTGGCACTCGCACGCGCGCGGGCAGTACCTGCGTGTGACGCAGGGCGTCGCCCGCTTCGGCGACCGGGAGGGCAACATCATCGAGGTGCATCCCGGCGAGACCCTGTACACACCGCCCGGCCAGGAGCACTGGCACGCCGCCGCCCCCGGCTGTTTCATGGAGCACCTCGCGATGCTCGAGGCCGGCGACGATCCTGCAACGACCACGGTCTGGAAAGAGCACGTCACCGACGCCGAGTACGAGGGCAGGGCGGGAGCATGACCGGTTGGACCGGCGGACAGCGCTCGGTGGGCGACATCGCCCCGGCGCTCGCGCACTACACCGACGCGGTGCTCTTCGACGAGGTGTGGGAGCGTCCCGCGCTCGCGAAGCGGGATCGCAGCCTCGTCACCGTCGCCGCGCTCGTGACGCTCGGCGCGGTCGAGCAGCTCGATTTCCACCTCGCGTTCGCCCGCGACAACGGCGCCACTGAGGAGGAGCTCGTCGAGGCGATCACGCACCTCGCGTTCTACACGGGCTGGCCGCGCGCCATGGCCGCGATGGGGCGGGTCCGCGCCGTCTTCCGCGCGCCGGGGGAGAGCGCGCCGGACTGAGCCGCGGTCAGCCGCGCGGCACCGGCAGCTGCAGCAGCCGGTCGTCGCCCTGGCGCGGCGAGCCGCGGCCGTCGGTGTTGTTCGTGAGCACCCAGAGCGTGCCGTTCGGCGCGGCGACGACGTCGCGCAGCCGCCCGAACTCTCCGACGTACGCGTCTCGGGGCGTCGGATCCGCCGCCCCGATGTCGACCGCCCAGAGCCGCTCCCCGCGCAGGGCCGCGAGGTAGACGACGTCGTGGACGATCGCGATGCCGCTCGGACTGGCGTCGGCCGGACGCCACTGCACCACCGGATCGATCGTGCGGGGGTCGCCGGCCTTGCCCTCGTGCTCGGGCCAGCCGTAGTCCCCGCCCGGCCGGATCAGGTTCAGCTCGTCCCAGGTGTCCTGTCCGAACTCGCTCGCCCACAGCCGTCCCGCGCCGTCCCAGGCGAGGCCCTCGACGTTGCGGTGCCCGAGGCTGTACACGGCGGTGCCGAACGGGTTGCCCGGAGCGGGCCGTCCCTCGGGGGTGAGCCGCAGGATCTTGCCGCCCAGGTCGTTCCGATCCCCCGCCCTGTCGCGCTGCTCGGCGTCCCCGGTGCCCACGTACAGCATGCCGTCCGGGCCGAACGCGATCCGACCGCCGTCGTGGAACCGGGCCCGGGGGATCCCGCGGAACACGACCTCGACGGCACGGCGATCGAACCGCAGCGCTCCGGGGCTTCCGGTCAACGGGACCCGCACCACCCGGTTGTCGTCCGCGGTCGCGTGGTAGGCGTAGAGCCAGCGGGTTCCGGCGTCGTCGCGCACGGCGAGACCGTTCAGCCCGGCCTCGCCGCCCGAGACGACATCGGGCACGACGCCGACCTCGTGCAGGCCGCCGCCCGGCGTCCATTCGAGCACGCGTGCGTCGTCGCGCTGCGAGATCAGGGCGCCGGTCCCGATCGGCACGATCGACCACGGCGCGGCGAGACCGCTTGCGAGCACGGTGGGAGCGGCCGGGGCGGTCGACGGCGATATCATGGGCGCAGGGGTGCTCGGCCGCGGGGCCGTCGACGGCGTGCAGGCGGTGAGCGCGAGCGCGGCCAGGACCAGGCCGGCCGCGACGCGGGCGATCCTCCGTCGCGTCGTCGCGTGCATCATCGCCTCCTGACCTCCAGCATCCTCGCCACCCGGGGTGATCCACCACTGCTCGCTGGTCGCGACACGCCCTCATTCGGGCCTCCATGCGACGATTCGCGACCAGCGAGCGGAGTGGAGGGGAGAAACCGAGGGATCCGGATCGGGATCAGGCGCCGAGCCGGGCGCGGAGCGCCTGCTCCAGCACGACCGCGTGGTTGTGCACCGGATCGTGCGCGGCGTAGACGAGCGTGACGACCGGATGAGGGCGCAGCTCGTCGGCGAGCGCAGCGAGGGCCGGGCCGCTCTCGTGGGCGAGCTCGGCTCGGTAGCGGTCCGAGTACAGTCCCCAGTCGCCGGGCGGCGCATGGTGCCAGTCCCGGCGCAGTTCGGGGGAGGGAGCGGTGTCCTTCGCCCACAGGTCGATCGCGGCGTTCTGCTTCGAGACGCCGCGCGGCCAGAGGCGGTCCACCAGCACTCGGAAGCCGTCGTCCGCGGTGGCGGTGTCATAGGCTCGCTTGCGACGAAGATCCATGTCTCCAGCAAACACCCGATCCGCATCTCCGGCTCCGACTTTTCGGACGCGTTGAGACGCAGCGTCACGTAGGCTGAGACTCGGTTGCAGGTTTCGAAGGAGAACAGCATGCAGATCCAAGGATCGGGTGCCCTCGTCACGGGCGGCGCCTCGGGGCTCGGCCTCGCCACCGCGCGACGCCTCGCCGCCGCGGGCGCGACCGTGACGATCGTCGACCTGCCCTCCTCGAAGGGTGCCGAGCTCGCCGCCGAGCTGGGCGGCGTCTTCGCCCCGGCCGACGTGACCAGCCCCGACGAGGTGGCCGCCGCGGTCGCCGCCGCGCAGGCCGCCGCCCCGCTGCGCATCGTCGTGAACTGCGCGGGCATCGCCCCGCCCGCGAAGGTGCTCGACCGCGACGGCAACCCCACGGACCTCGCCGCGTTCGAGCGGATCATCCGGATCAACCTGGTCGGCACGTTCAACGTCATCTCGCAGGCGTCGGCCGTGATCGCCGCGAACGACCCATCGGAGAGCGGAGACCGCGGCGTGATCGTGAGTACGGCGAGCGTCGCGGCGTTCGACGGCCAGATCGGCCAGCCCGCGTACTCCGCGTCGAAGGGCGGCGTGCACGCGATGACGCTGCCGATCGCGCGCGAGCTCGCCCGGTACGGGATCCGGGTGTGCACGATCGCCCCGGGCATCATGGAGACCCCGATGCTCGCGGGCCTGCCGCAGGCGGCGCAGGACTCGCTCGGCGAGCAGGTGCCCTACCCGGCTCGGCTCGGCCGCCCCGACGAGTACGCCTCGCTCGTGCAGCAGATCGTCGAGAACGGCTACCTGAACGGCGAGACGATCCGCCTCGATGGCGCGATCCGCATGGCGCCGCGCTGACCTGATCCGCCCGCGACGACCAGACGCGCTTCGCCCCGAGCCACTCCCATTCCCGTCGCGAAATCTGTCGCTCTGACGGGCGGATGGCGACAGGAAACGCGACGGGAGCAGTGAGACACACCTGTGAGAACCGAGGATCCCATGACCGAGAACAAGCCCCTCGCGGGCAAGACCATGCTGATGTCGGGCGGCAGCCGCGGCATCGGCCTCGCGATCGCACTGCGCGCCGCCGCCGACGGCGCGAACGTCGCCCTGCTCGCGAAGACCGACACCCCGCACCCGAGGCTCGAGGGCACGATCCACACCGCCGCGGAGCAGATCCGGGCGGCGGGCGGACGGGCTCTGCCGATCCTCGGCGACGTGCGCGACGACGAGAGCATCACCGAGGCCGTGCTGAAGACGCAGGGCGAGTTCGGCGGGATCGACATCGTCGTCAACAACGCGAGCGTGATCGACCTGTCCGGATCCCTCGACCTCGCGGCGAAGAAGTACGACCTCATGCAGGACGTCAACGTGCGCGGCACGTTCATGCTGTCGCGCGCGGCGGTCCCGGTCCTGAAGGACTCCCCGAACCCGCACATCCTGTCGCTCTCGCCGCCGCTGAACGTCACCCCGCGCTGGCTCGGCGCGCACACCGGCTACACGCTCGCGAAATACGGTATGACGATGGCGACGCTCGGGATGGCGGCCGAGTTCGGCAAGGACGGCATCGCCGCCAACACGCTCTGGCCGCGCACGACCATCGCGACCGCGGCCGTGCAGAACGTGATCGGCGGCGACCGGCTGATGGCCGTGAGCCGCACCCCGGCGATCTACGCCGACGCCGCCTACGCGGTGATCACGAAGTCCGCCCGCGAGCTGACCGGGCAGACCCTCGTGGTGGAGGACGTGCTCGAGGCCGAGGGCGTCACCGACTTCTCCGGTTACGCGGCCGTGCCCGGCACCCCGGACGACCGGATGTACCCGGACATCTTCCTGGACTGATCGTCCGGGACTGATCCCCGATCGGGGATCCATCGACTGCGGGGCCGTGACGGGAGGGTCGCGGCCCCGCTTCTTCGTCAGGCCTTGTCGATCTCGGCGACGATCGCGGCGTAGCCCCGGGAGGACGCGAGGTCGCGCGGCAGCACACCGTCGCCGTCGCGGATCGTGATGTCGGCGCCGCCCCGGATGAGCTCGCGCACGATGTCGGCGTACCTCTGCGAACCGTCGCCCAGCACGATCGCCTCGTGCAGCGCGGTCCAGTTCAGGTTGTTGATGTGGTTCGGGTCCACGCCGGCTTCGAGCAGGATCTTCACGGTGCTCAGGTGACCGCGCTCGGAGGCGGGGATCAGCGCCGTGCCGCCGTAGCGGTTGGTGCTGCGCAGGTCGGCGCCGTGCGCGAGCGCCGCCTGGAGGATCTCGTTGTGGCCGCGGGCCCCGGCGTAGAGGTAGGTCGAGTCGACGATGTCGTCCTTGGCGTTCACGTCGGCCCCGGCGTCGATGAGGGCCAGTGCGGCCTCGACCCTGTTGCCCTTGGTCGCGGCGAGGAGCGGGGTCATCCCGCCGGCGCCGCGCGACTCGATGTCGGCGCCCTCCGCGATCGCGGCGCGGATCGCGGCGGCGTCGCCGGTGACCGCGGCGTCGTAGAGGCGGGAGTTGAGGGCGGTCATTTCGGCATCCGTTCTGGTGGGAGTGGGTTCAGCGGAACGCGGCGCGGTCGCCGGGCGGCTCGACGGGGGAGCGCTCGCCCGACGAAATCGGAGTGGCGAGAGGTCCCGAAATTGGTATACCATTTCAGAATCCGGATCCCCTGGGCGTAGGGGATCCGGATTCCTCATTTCCGCAGGTCTGCGAGCGCGGCGGAGAACCGCGTGGCGCGGGCCTCGATGTCGGCCCAGTCCTCGGCCGTGATCGACGCGCTGTGGGCGAGGTCCCCGCCGGCGCCGACCGCGACGGCTCCCGCCGCGAACCAGTCCGCGAGGTTGCCCGGGGTGACCCCGCCGGTCGGCATGAGCGGCGCGGACGGGAACGGCCCGCGCAGCGCGCCCAGGTACGACGGCCCGCCGAGCGATGCCGGGAAGATCTTCACCACGTCGACCCCGAGCCGCAGGGCCGTCATCACTTCGGTCGGGGTGAGCGCCCCGGTCATCACGACCGCGCCGGTGTCCTGCATCGTGCGGGTGAGGTCGGGCAGTGTGCCCGGGCTCACGAGGAACGCGGCGCCGGCCTCGGCTGCGGCGTGTGCCTCGGCGTCCGTGGTGACGGTGCCCGCGCCGACGTACGCGGCGTCACCGTGGCGGGCGATGAGCTCGCGGATCACGGCGGGGGCGTCGGGGGTGGAGTAGGTGACCTCGATCCCGGTGACGCCGCCGCGGATGAGCGCCTCGGCGGTCTGCAGCGCCGCCTCGGGGGAGGGGGCGCGGAGCACGGCGAGGACTCCGGTGGATCGGGTGCGGGCGAGGCGGTCGCTCATGGGGCTCCTTCGGATCGGGGATTGCTCCCATTGTGCACGGCCCCGGGCCCCGGAACGGCGCTGTTCCCGGGCCGGCGGCGGCCGCGGGTCGCGCGGGATCCGTCCAGGCTGTTCGCACCTGCGAGGCCCTACCCTGGAACCATGTCCGAGACTCCTGCGTCCGCCCGCTCCGGCGCGCCCACGAAGCGCGCCCAGGTGCGCCCCGCCACTGAAGGCTGGACGCAGAAGAAGGACGCCGAGGGGCGCCCGCTCCTGCAGTTCGCCAGCCCTCGCCGCGGCAAGCCCCCGGTGCACCTCGCCGACCTCACGCCCGCCGAGCGCGTCGAGAAGGTGAAGGAGCTGGGCCTGCCCGGCTTCCGCGCCAAGCAGCTGGCCACGCACTACTTCACGCACTACACGTCGGATCCCGCGCACATGACGGATCTGCCCGCCGCGCAGCGCGATGAGCTCGTCGCCGGCATGCTGCCGCCGCTGCTCACCGAGGTGCGCCGGCTGGAGACCGACCGCGGCGACACGATCAAGTTCCTCTGGCGTCTGCACGACGGCGCGCTCGTCGAGTCGGTGCTCATGCGCTATCCGGGCCGGATCACCCTGTGCGTGTCGAGCCAGGCGGGCTGCGGCATGAACTGCCCGTTCTGCGCCACCGGCCAGGCCGGTCTCACCCGCAACATGTCGACGGCGGAGATCGTCGACCAGATCGTGCGCGCGAACCGTCTCATCGCGGAGGGCGGCCTCGGCGGGAAGAAGGCCGACGACCACTCGATGGAGCGCGTCTCGAACATCGTGTTCATGGGGATGGGCGAACCGCTCGCGAACTACAAGCGCGTGATGGACGCGGTGCGGATCATGGTCGCGGCGCAGCCCGACGGCCTCGGCATGAGCGCGCGGGGCATCACGGTCTCGACCGTGGGCCTGGTCCCGGCGATCCACAAGCTCGCCGACGAGAACATCCCGGTCACCTTCGCGCTCTCGCTGCACGCGCCGGACGACCACCTGCGCGACGAGCTCATCCCGGTCAACTCCCGGTGGAAGGTCGACGAGGCTCTCGACGCCGCCCGCGAGTACTTCGAGAAGACCGGCCGCCGCGTCTCGATCGAGTACGCGCTCATCAAGGACATGAACGACCACGCCTGGCGTGCCGACCTGCTCGCGGAGAAGCTCAACGCCCGCGGCCGCGGCTGGGTGCACGTGAACCCGATCCCGCTGAACCCGACGCCCGGGTCGATCTGGACCGCCTCGGACAAGTCCGTGCAGGACGAGTTCGTCCGCCGCCTGAACGACGCAGGCATCCCGACGACCCTCCGCGACACCCGCGGCAAGGAGATCGACGGCGCCTGCGGTCAGCTCGTCGCCACGACCGAGGACGAGGCGGCCGCCGCCGCGATGGCCTGAGCCTCCGCCGCCGACCCGGATCCTCAGTCGCCCGGAGTGCGCAGCCGCAGCAGCCGGCCGGATCCCTCGACCAGCTCCGCCCAGGAGCCGACGTCGACCGCGCACTCGGCGACCGCGCAGGTGGGGAACTCCGCGTACGAGCCGGTGAGTTCGGCCAGGGCGTCCGTCATCCCGGGGTTGTGGCCGACCAGCATCGCGACGTCGACGCCGTCGGGGAGGGCGGCGGCGACGTGCAGGATCGTGCGCGCGGACGCCGCGTAGAGCGCGGGATCCTCGATCACCGGCAGTTCGAGCGCCGCGGCGTAGGCGGCGGCCGTGCTGCGGGCGCGGGTGGCGGTGCTGGACACGATCCGCTGTACGCCGAGATCTTCGCCGGCCAGGCGCCGGGCCATCGCGGGCGCGTCGCGGCGGCCGCGGGCGTTCAGCGGCCGGTCGTGGTCGTGCAGACCGTCGACGTCCCAGTCGGACTTCGCGTGGCGGGCCAGCAGCAGCGTCTTCATGGCGCTCAGCCTGTCACGACGCGGCGGACTCGTCGAGGCCCCCTCCCCGCGCCCGCGCCCCCTCGGGGTGACGCGGTTGCGAGGGGGCGTCGACGAGGGGAGGGGGCGTCGAAGGCGCGGTGCGCTCGCCGGCGGTCGTGGACGCGTCCATAGCCGGCGCCCATGTTCTCCTGGGGTCGCGTCCAGGGATCGTGCACGGGTCTTACAGGCGGGTTTTCGTAGATTTGAGGGATGTCCTACTCCGCCCACAGACCCGGCCGCATGGATTCCCAGGGCCGGATCTCCTTCGACGTCGACGGACAGAACGACCCCGAGACCCCGGTCGAGGAGCCTCTCTACTTCGTCCGCGACTACACGCCCGAGGGCGGTGGATCCGCGGAGACCCTGCCGATCGACGAGCCCTTCATCCACGAGACCGCGACCGCGCCGACCGCGCCGGTCGCCCCGGTCGTGCCGCCGCGCCCGCCGGTGCCGGAGCCCGCCGTGGCCGAAGCCGAGCCCGAGCCCGCCGTGGCCGAAGCCGAGCCCGAGCCCGCGGTGGCCGAAGCCGAGCCCGAGCCCGCCGTGACCGAGGCGCTGCCCGAACCGGTGGCGCTCCCCGAGCCCGCCCCGCTCCCGCGCCGCGCTCCGAAGCAGCCCCGTGCGTCGAAGCCCCGGAAGCAGCCGCGCCCCGAAGGGTGGTTCCTGCGCCGCCTCGCGGTGCTGGGCGGCGCCGACGGCCTGATCCTGGACCGCGTGCCGAGCGAGCAGCCGCGCTTCGTGCAGATGTTCTTCGTGCTCGCGGGCACCGCGCTGGTCTCGGCGCTGTCGATGTTCTTCGCGCTCACCACGGGTGTGCAGGTGCTCGCCTGGATCGCCGCGCCGCTCGCGATCGTGTGGGCCCTGCTGATCTTCAACCTCGACCGCTTCCTCACCTCGACCATGCGCTCGACGCGCAAGGTCGGCCGGCTCATCGGCCTCGCGATCCCGCGGATCCTGATGGCCGCGATCATCGGCTTCGTCGTCGCCGAGCCGATCGTGCTGCAGGCGTTCCACAACGACATCGCGCGCGAGGTCACCACGACCAACCTGACCCAGGCGCAGGGCGACCAGAAGGCCGTCGCCGACGGGCCGGAGAAGAAGGCGCTCGATGCCGCCTCCGCGCGTCTCGCCGACCTGCAGAACCAGGAGTCCACGGGCATCGTCAAGGGCACGTCCAGCGACTCCGCCTCGCAGAAGGCCGCCCAGGACACCGTCACCAAGGTCACCGGCCAGATGGCCGACCAGCAGAAGGTCATCGACTCCGCCCGCGCGCTCTACCAGTGCGAGCTGACCGGCCAGGGCGCGGGCACCGTGCCCGGCTGCACGGGCGTGCAGGGATCCGGCGCGAGCTCCGACGCGGCGAAGGCGCAGCTCGATCAGGCGCAGCAGACCTACGACGCGCTCGCCGCGCAGCTGCGCCAGGCGAACACCGACCTCGACAAGGCCGACGCCTCCTCGAAGACCGCGACCATGGCGACCGAGGCGCAGAACCGCCAGCAGGCCAAGGACCAGCTGCCCGCCGCCCAGCAGGCCTACAAGTCCGCCCTCGACGCGTACAACGCCCGGGCGGCGTCCGTCGCCGGCACGAACGCGAATGCGGTCGGCCTGCTCAGCCAGATCACGGCGCTCGACCGGCTCTCGGCCAAGGAGCCCATTCTCGGCTTCGCGCACTGGCTCATCGCCGCGCTGTTCTTCATGATCGAGCTGCTGCCGGTGATCGTGAAGGTGCTCACGAGCTGGGGCGACCCGTCGCTGTACGAGAAGGCCGAGGCGATCGCCAAGCAGGTCGAGCTCGACCGCGTCACCTCCAAGGGTTACCGCGACCGCGCGGCGATCATCGCCGCCGAGGCCCGCGACCGCGCCTTCGCCGACGCGCACGACGCGGACATCGCCGCCGGTCGTGCTGCGGTGAACCCGGATCCGGTTCCCGAGGCGCCCACGACGGTCCTGCCGGTCGCGGCGGCGGAGGCTGCTCCGGCCGCGGACGCGCCGCACGCGCCGGCGTTCGCCCCGGCGCCGCCCGCCCCGTCGTGGCCCGTGCCGGCGCATCCCGGCGTCGGATCCGCGCATCCCGCCCCGTCGTCCGCGCACCCGGGCCGCGTGCCCGCCCGGCCCGGGACCGCTCGGGTCTGACCGCAGAACAGCGCCCCCTCCGGCTCGTGGCCGGAGGGGGCGCTGTCGTACGGGCATCGCGGAGGGTGGTCTACTCCTTCACCGACCCCGCGGTGAGGCCCGCCACGATCCAGCGGCTGGCGACGGCGAACAGGACCATCGTCGGCAGGATCGTGAGCACGGCCGCGGCCGACATCGAGCCCCAGTCGACGTTGAACGTCGAGATGAAGCCGTTCAGCGCGGCCGGGACGGTCCGGTTCTCCTCGGACTGCATGAGCACGACGGAGAGGAAGAGCTCGTTCCAGCAGTTCACGAAGTTGAAGATGAACGCCGCGATGATGCCCGGGGTCATCACCGGCACGAGGATCCGGAACAGCGCGCCGAGCCGGGAGCACCCGTCGATCATCGCCGACTCCTCGAGCGCGTCGGGCACGTTCTCGAAGAATCCGCGCAGCATCACCGTGGAGAACGGGATGCACACGGCCACGTAGACGAGGATCAGGCCGAACCGGTTGTCCACGAGACCCAGGTCGGTCATCATCGTGTACAGCGGTCCCAGCGCGATGAACGCGGGGATCATCTGCGTGAGCAGGAACGCGATGAGCACCGCCCCCTTGCCGCGGAACTCGAACCGCGAGATGACGTACGAGCTCAGCAGCGCGATCAGCGTCGACGTCGCCCCGGCCAGCAGCGAGACGGTCGCGGAATTCGCCAGGAACACCCCGAAGTTCGCGTCCTCGAAGAGCTTCGCGTAGTTCTGCACCGACGGCTGGGAGGGCCAGTAGTCGATCGGGAACCGGTTCACCGTCTGCGGCGACTTGAACGAGGTCAGCACGATCCAGTACAGCGGGAACAGGGTGATCACCAGCCAGAGCGCCAGGCCGATCGCCTTCGTGACCCCGCCGGCGCTGACGCGCGAGCGCGCGGGGCGGACGGGGCGGGAGGATCCGGTCCGCCCGGTCGTGAGGGTCATCGTCGCGGTCATCGGGTGGCCTTCCGCATCGCGAAGAGGTAGAACGCGCAGAACACGAACAGGACGGCCACGACGATGAGGCCGATCGCGCTCGCGGTGCCGTAGTTGCCCTGCTGGGTGAAGTTGATCATCCACGTGGTGATGATGTGCGTCCGGTTCGCCGGGCCGCCGCCGGTCATCGCCCAGATGATGTCCGGGAAGTTGAAGATCCAGATCACCCGCAGCAGCACCGTGAGGAACAGCGTGGTGGAGATGTACGGGATGACGATCGAGAACAGCTGCCGCGCCTTGCCGGCGCCATCGAGGCTCGCCGCCTCGAGGACCTCGTCCGGCACGGACTGAAGCGCCGCGAGGATCATGATCGCGAAGAACGTCACGCCGTACCAGACGTTGGCGACGATCACGGCGAACATGGCCAGTTTCGGATCGGCCAGCCAGGGCAGCGGCGCGGAGATCAGGTGCGCCTTCATCAGCAGGTCGTTCACGACCCCGAACTCGGCGTTGAACATCCAGCGGAACAGCATCCCGATGAGGAAGCCCGACACGGCCCAGGGGAAGAAGACGAGGGCCTGGTACACGCCGCGGAAACGGAACCGCCGGCGCAGCGCGAGAGCGATCAGGAACCCGATCACGAACTGCGGCACGAGCGAGCCGACGACCCACAGCACGGTGTTGACGGCGACCGTCGGGAAGACCGGATCGGAGAGGACCTTCGCGAAGTTGTCGACGCCGACGAACGGCGTGGAGGTGAGGTCCCACAGGTTGTAGTCCAGGAACGCCATGCGCGCGCCCTGGAGCATCGGGAAATAGGTGAACCAGCACACGAACACGATCGCGGGAGCCAGGAAGGCCAGGATCGTGAGCGCGTGCCGGGAGCGGAACGTCGTGCGTCGACGCCCGCCGGCGGACGTCCGGGGCGCGCCGCCGGCAGCGGGGCGGCGCGCCGGAGCGGCCCGGCCGGCGGTGCCGGCCGGGCGCTCGGGGGCGGAGGTCGAGGTCACGACATCAGCCCTTCTTCTGCTTGTCGGTCCAGTACTGGTCCCAGGACTTCAGCAGATCCTTGGTGCTCATGTTGCCGAGCAGCACGCTCTGCACGTCCTGGTCGGACTTCTGGATCCACTCGGTCCACCAGCTGACGCCGCGCGGCTGCTGCACGTTGACGTAGGTGTCCGGGTGCTGGGTCATCGTCACGTAGCTGCTCCACGGCCCGGTCGAGTAGAACGGGTCCTTCGCGGCGGCCGCGATGATCGGCACGAGGCTGTTCTTCTGCGCGAACGTCGTGGCAGGCTTCGCCGACGACAGGTACTCGACGAGCTTGACCGCGGCCTGCTTGTGGGCGCTGGACTGCGCGACGCCCCAGCCGGCGACCGCGAGCGGCTGCGCGGCCTTGCCGGACGGTCCGACGAGCAGCGGCGCGGTGTTCCACTGGTCCTGCTTCAGGCTCGAGGCGGACACCGTGGCGATCACCTCGGGGTCCTGCAGCAGGAAGCCGGTCGTGCCGTTCGTGAAGCCGGCGACCATCTCCGGGTACCCCCAGGAAACGGCGGACGGCGGGGAGGCCTTCTTGAACAGGGCGAAGTAGTCGTCGACCGCCTTCTGCGCCGCGGGCGACGAGAAGATCGTCTTGCCGTCCTTGAGGTTGAAGGCGTTCTTCACGTCGAGGTCGTCGATCGTGTAGGCCTCGATCGCGGCGACGACGTTCGAGTTGGCGTTCTTGCCGCCGCGGAACGCGTAGCCGAACTGGTTCTTGGCGGGATCCTGGATCTTCGACGCCTGCTCGAGCAGATCGGTCCAGGAGTGCGGGGGTGCGGAGAAGCCGGCCTGCTTGACGAGGTCCGTGCGGTAGAACAGCGACAGCCCGTAGAAGCCGTACGGCACGAACCAGCTCTTGCCCTTCGAGTCGGCCGCGGACTTGGCGTTGTCGGTGAGCTCCTTCCAGCCGTCCCAGCTCTTCAGGTCGCCGGACATGTCGTACAGCCAGTGGTTGTTCGAGAACGGGCCGACGGTGATGTCGCGCACCTCGAGCACGTCGATGCCCTTACCCGACTGCAGCATCTGCTGGATCGTGGTGTCGGCCTGTTCGGTCGGCGGCGAGACCAGCTTCACGGTGATGTCCGGGTTGGCCTTCTGGAAATCGTCCAGCAAGCCGCGGATGAGCTTGGTGCGGTCGGGGTTGGTCAGGCTCTCCACCATCTGGAGGGTGACCTTGCCGTTCGAGCCGCTGCCGGTCGTCGCTCCGCCGGAGCATGCCGTGAGCGCGAGGAGGGCGACAGTGCCCACCCCGGCGATCGCGGTGAGTCGGGTGCGCTTCACCATGGGGCTTCCTTTCGTTGTGTGGATACTGCAGGGGGATGATGCAAGGGATCAGGATCGGGCGAGTTCGAGGATCCGCGGGACGCAGCGCTCGGCGAACGCCTCGAAGTCGGCGGCCTCGGTGTACAGATGCGCGGAGAGGCGGAAGTACCCTGTCCCCGCGAAGCTCGTGAACGCGGTCTCCACACGCAGCTCGTCGAACAGCCGCATGCGCAGGTCGTCCGCCTCTTCGCGGCCGCGGCCGATGCCGCGGGGCAGGCGCACCAGGCGCATGGAGGGCACGGGCATCGGGAGGTCCACGAGCGCCGGCTCGTCCGCCTGCGCCTCGAAGGCGTCGGCGATGATCCGGGCGCCGGCGTCGGCGATCTCCGAAAGCGTGGCACGGGTGCGTTCCCAGCCGTACTCCCGCTCCACGAAGGCGATCGCGGCGGGCGTGGCGAGGTACGCCGTCGCGTCGATCGTGCCCTGGGTGTCGAAGCGGGCGGGGTAGGCCTCGTGCGCGGCCCACGAGTCGATCAGCGGCCAGAGCTCGTCGCGATCCTCGGCGCGGGTGACGAGGAGGGCGGATCCGCGCGGCGCGCAGGGCCACTTGTGCAGGTTGCCGAACCACCAGTCCCCGCCGCCGGCCAGCGCGGCGTCCGGGACGAGCCCCGGCGCGTGCGCGCCGTCGACGAGCACGCGGACGCCCCTGGCGTGCGCGAGCGCGGTGATCTCGGCGGTGGGGAGGCGCCGGGCCGTGGGGGAGGTGATCTGATCGACGACGATGAGGCGGGTACGCGGGCCGATCGCCTCGGCGAACCGGGCGAGGACGGCGTCCTCGTCGTCGAAGAGGCCGAGCCCTACCGTGCGCACGCGGGCGCCGAAGCGCCGCGCGAGCCGTGCCGCGCCCATGGTGACCGCGCCGTAGCCGTGGTCGGTCACGAGGATCTCGTCGTCGGCGTCGAGGCGCAGCGCGTTGTAGACGACGGTCGCGGCGGCGGAGGCGTTGGGCACGAAGACGGAGTCCTGCGGGGCGGCGCCGACGAACGGGGCGGTGAGCGCGCGCGCCTCGGCCACCTTCTCAGCGATCCGCGGGAACCAGCCGATCGGGCCGAGGTCGGCCTCGCGCCGCAGCCGGTCCTGGACGGCGACGACCTCGCTGGGCACCGCGCCGAAGGACCCGTGGTTCAAGTGCACGATCGTCGGGTCGAGCGGCCAGGCGTTGCGGGCCCGGTCGTAGGACTCCAGGCGCACCGGGGCGGTGCGGGCGGCCGTGCGGGGGTCGTCCATGGGCGTGCTCATCCTCGAGAGTTCAGGGAGTGATGTCTGACTTGTCGCACAACTTTGCCACACAAGGAAGCAAATGGCCATCTTTTCGGCTTTTGCGTGCCGAGTCGTTATACAACTATCGTCGGACGGGCCTGGTGCCCCACACTCGGAGGGGATGGCGCAGGAGGAGGAGCATGAGCGCACTCGACACCGCACTGCACGGGCTGCGTGCGCTGATCGCCGACGGCGCGCTGCGCCCGGGCGACAAGCTCCCCAGCGAGGGCGAGCTGTGCGATCAGCTCGGCGTCTCCCGCGGCTCGGTGCGCGAGGCGATCCGGATGCTCGCCGCGCTCGGCGTCCTGGAGACCCGGCACGGATCCGGCAGCTACGTGAGCACCCTGCGGCCCGCGGATCTCATCCAGGGGCTCTCGCTGACCGTCGACCTGCTGCCGCTCGACGCGATCCTGGAACTCGTCGAGATCCGTCGCCCGCTCGAGGCGCACGCGGCCGCGATCGCCGCGGCCCGCGCGGACGACGAGACCCTGGCGGGGCTCACCGAGCTCGTGGAGCGGATCGCGGACTGCACGGACGACGACGAGGCCTCCCGGCTCGATCACGAGTTCCACATGCGCATCGCGGACCTCGCCGGCAACGCCGCGCTCACCAGCCTCCTGCAGGTGCTGCGTTCACGGACCCGGCAGTACCGGATCTTCGACGACGAGGACGCCGCGCAGCTGAAGGATCTCTCGGACGCCGGGCACCGCGCAATAGCGCGGGGACTCGTCGCCCGGGATCCGGCAGCGGCCTCTGCGGCCGCCGCGGGCCACGTCGCGCAGACCGAGTACTGGCTGCGCAAGCAGATGGCCGAGGAGGCCGTGGCCCCCGACGTCGCCGGCCGGCCCTAGCCTGGAGCCATGGTCAACTATCGATACCTGGGCAACAGCGGTCTGAAGGTCTCCGAGATCACCTACGGCAACTGGGTCACCCACGCCTCGCAGGTCGAGGACGACGCCGCGATCAAGACGGTGCAGGCCGCGCTCGACGCCGGCATCACCACGTTCGACACCGCGGACACCTACGCGAACACCGCCGCCGAGGTCGTGCTCGGCAAGGCGCTCGCCGGCCAGCGCCGGGAGAGCCTGGAGATCTTCACGAAGGTCTACTTCCCGACCGGCCCGAAGGGCCCGAACGACACCGGCCTCAGCCGCAAGCACATCTTCGAGTCGATCAACGGATCCCTGCAGCGCCTCGGCACCGACTACGTCGACCTGTACCAGGCGCACCGCTTCGACTACGAGACCCCGCTCGAGGAGACGTTCCAGGCGTTCGCCGACGTCGTCCGTCAGGGCAAGGCGCTGTACATCGGCGTCTCCGAGTGGACCGCGGAGCAGCTCCGCGAGGGCCACGCGCTGGCGAAGCAGCTGGGCGTGCAGCTCATCTCGAACCAGCCGCAGTACTCGATGCTGCACCGCGTGATCGAGGGCAAGGTCGTCCCCGCGTCGGAGGAGCTGGGGATCTCGCAGATCGTCTGGTCGCCGATGGCGCAGGGCGTGCTGAGCGGCAAGTACCTGCCCGGTCAGCCGGTTCCGGAGGGCTCGCGCGCGACGGATCCGCATTCCGGGGCGCACTTCATCCGGGAACTCCTGCAGGACGACATCCTCGAGGCCGTGCAGCGGCTGAAGCCGATCGCCGCCGAGGCGGGTCTGACGATGCCGCAGCTCGCGATCGCGTGGGTGCTGCAGAACCCGAACGTCGCCGCCGCGCTGGTCGGCGCCTCCCGCCCGGAGCAGCTCGCCGACACGGTCAAGGCCTCCGGCGTCGTGCTGGACGCCGACACCCTCGCCGCGATCGACGCGGCGCTGGGTTCGGTCGTGCACTCCGACCCGGCCGACACGTACGAGGTGTCGCCGAAGCACCGCCTGGTCTGAGCCCGTTCGGGGTCGTTGAGCGAGCGAAGCGAGACGAAACGCGGCGTCCTCGCTCAACGACCCCGCTGGCGGCGATGCCTCAGTTGATCGTGATGTCGACCTGCAGGTCGTTCGCGATCCGCTCCAGGGTCGCGCGCAGCGCATCGGGGTCCGCCGACGCGGGCACGGTCGCGACCACGGTCGCCTCGAACAGGCGCCCGCCGGCCATCGCCGCGTCGCGCACCTCGCTCGTCATGCTGCCGATCGTCAGCGCGTGCGCGGTGAGCGCGCCGGACACCTCGCGCACGATGCCCGGGCGGTCGTTGCCGAGCACGTGCACGGTGAGCCGCACGGGCGACGCGTCCTCGGACGCCGCCGTGCCGGGCTGCACCGCGATCGTGAGCAGTCCGTCGAGGCCGGAGAGCTCGCCGCGCAGGGCGTCCACGCGCTCGGCCGGAACGGACACCTCGATCACCCCGGCGAACGTGCCCGCGAGCTCGGCGAGACGGCTGTTCTCCCAGTTCCCGCCGTGCGCGTCGACGACGTCGGCGACGGTGGCGACGAGGCCCGGACGATCGGATCCGACGACGGTGAGGATGAGCGTGGTCATGCCGCCAGCGTAGCGAGCGCGGCCGCCGCGGTCACGGAAAACGCCGGACCGAGGATCTCACTCCTCGCGCCACTCCCCGCTGCTGAGGAAGTGCTCCATCCGCGCGCGGTGAGGGGCGAGGTCCCAGCCCCGCTCCGCCACCCAGTCGTCGGAGTAGTACGTGTCGAGGTAGCGCGCGCCGCCGTCGCAGATGAGCGTGACCACGCTGCCGCGCTCGCCGTCCCGGAGCATCCGCGCGATGAGCTGGAACGCGCCGACCAGGTTCGTGCCGGTCGATCCGCCGGCCCAGTGCAGCGTGCGCTGCTTGAGCAGCCGGATCGCGGCGATCGACGCGGCGTCGGGCACCGGGATCATCTCGTCGATGATCCCCGGCACGAACGACGGCTCGACGCGCGGGCGGCCGATGCCCTCGATCCTGCTCGGAGTGCCGGTGGTGAACGACGGGTCCTGGTTCGCCCAGCCGCCGTAGAAGGCCGAGCCCTCCGGGTCGACGACCGCGATCCGGGTGTCGTGCCGGCGGTAGCGCACGTACCGGCCGAACGTGGCGCTCGTGCCGCCGGTGCCGGCGCCGACGACGATCCAGCTCGGGATCGGGTGCCGCTCGCGGCTCAGCTGGCTGAACACGCTCTCGGCGATGTTGTTGTTGCCGCGCCAGTCCGTCGCGCGCTCGGCGTAGGTGAACTGGTCGAGGTAGTGCCCGCCGCACTCGGCGGCGAGCCGCTCCGCCTCGGCGTACATGTCGGACGCGGCGTCGACGAAGTGGCAGCGCCCGCCGTAGAACTCGATGAGGTCGATCTTCTCCTGGCTCGTCGAGCGCGGCACGACCGTCACGAACGACAGCCCGAGCATGCGCGCGAAGTACGCCTCGGACACCGCCGTCGAGCCGCTCGAGGCCTCGACGAGCGTGGAGCCGTCGTGGATCCGCCCGTTCACCAGCGCGTACAGGATCAGCGAGCGCGCGAGGCGGTGCTTGAGGGATCCGGTCGGGTGCACCGACTCGTCCTTGAGGTACAGGTCGATGCCCCACTCCGCCGGGAGCGGGAAGACGTGCAGATGCGTGTCGGCGCTGCGGTTCGCATCCGCCTCGAGCATGGCGATGGCGGATCCGGTCCAGTCGGCGGTCATGTACCGAGGGTACCGGCGCGGTGTTCTGTTCGAAGCGCTCAACTGTCTCGGTTCCCGGGTCGGATCCGGCCGGTTGCGCACGTCGAACGGAGGGATCCGCCTGTCCGCCGGACGGCGGTGTTCAGGCCAGGCCGTAGACCCGGGCGGCGTTGCGCCAGAGGACCGCGTCGACGTCGAGCCCTCGATCCTCGGCCCAGCCCGCGACGGCGTCGAGCCAGGCGGTGCGGTCGCCCGCGCGGTACCCCTCCGGGCCGACCGCGGAGACGGGCCAGTCGCTGCCCCAGAGCAGGCGGTCCGGTCCGAAGGCGTCGGCGACGACGTCGAGGAACGGCGCCACCTGCGTGGCGTCCCAGGATCCGCCCGCTTCCGCGGGCAGGCCGGACAGCTTGACCGCGACGTTCCCGTGGACCGCGAGATCCCCGATGTCCCGGATCCATGCGGCGTCGGGAACGAGCGGGACGGGCGCGGTGCCGACCGCGGGCTTGCCGAGGTGGTCGAGCACGATCCGCAGCTCCGGCAGGGCCGCGGCGAGGGCCGTGACGTCGGGCAGCTGCGGGGGGCGGACGCAGGCATCGAACGCCCAGCCGCGGGCGGCTACGGACGCCGCGCCGGCGAGGAACGCCTCGGACGTGGCGGTGCCGTCCGGCTCGCCCTGCAGCAGGTGGCGCACGCCGACGATCCGCGCTCCGGAGGCGAGCGCCAGTTCCGCCAGGGCGACGAGATGCGCCTCAGTCTCCGCACCACGGTCGAGCCGGGCACCCGCGACGATCCCGACGACGCCCGTGGCGGGCGCGGACTCGGCCACCCAGCGCACCTCGTCGAGGAACTGCGCCTCCAGGCACTCGGCCTGCACGAAGACCGCGGCGCCGGCCGTATCCGTCTCCGCGAGTTCGGCCCCGGCGAACCGCGCGGCGAGCGGACCCTCCAGCCAGGGGTAGTCGAGACGGGACGGATCCCACAGATGCAGATGGGAGTCGAGCACGCGCATGACGACATCCTCTCTCAGGTCCGCCGAGAGCGGGTGCAGACATCCGATGAATCTGCGAGGATGTGCGCTATGGCAGTCACCGACGAGGCGATCGAGAAGATCAAGGCGATGATCGTGTCCGGTGAGCTCGGCCCGGGCGACCGGCTCCCGCCGGAGAAGGAGCTCGCCGAGCGACTCGGGCTCTCCCGCAACTCCATGCGCGAGGCGGTGAAGGCGCTCGAGGTGATCCGGGTCCTCGACGTACGCCGCGGCGACGGCACGTACGTCACGAGCCTCGAGCCGCACCTGCTGCTGGAGGCGATCAGCTTCGTCGTCGACATGCACGACGACGACTCGCTGCTGGAGCTTTTCGCGGTGCGGCGGATGCTGGAGTCGCAGGCCACTGGGCTCGCCGCCACGCACGGCGACGAGGCGGCGATCGCCGAGCTGCAGCAGGAGATCGACGCCGTCGACGCCGACGTCTCGCTCGACGACCTCGTGGCGCACGACATGCGCTTCCACCACGAGATCGCGCGGATGACCGGCAACGGCTACCTGGCCAGCCTCATCGACAGCCTGAGCAGCCAGACCGTGCGCGCGCGGATCTGGCGCGGGCTCACCGAGGAGGGCGCGGTCGAGCGGACGCTGTCCGAGCACCGGGCCATCGCCGATGCGATCGCCCAGCACGATCCGGCCCTGGCGACCTCACTCGCGACCGCGCACATCGCCGGCGTCGAACGCTGGCTGCGCCAGGCCGCCCAGGCCTGAGGAGCGGAGCCGGCCGCCGGTGTAGCCTGGCGCCGGACGGGAGGCGCGCATGGCTTCGGAACGGGTTCCCCTGGCGGTGCAGAGCATCGACGCGCCGCTCACCGGATCGGCGGTCTTCCTCGTCGTGACCGTGCGTGATGACCGGGTCGACCGGGCGCGGACGGCGACCGCCGGCCTCGAGGATCTCGTCAAGACGGTCGGCTTCCGCGACCTCGACGCGCACCTGACCTGCACGGTCGGGATCGGCGCCCGGATCTGGCCGGCGCTGACGGGACGTGCGCTGCCCGCCGAGCTGCACCCGTTCCGCGAGATCGCCGGCGCGACGCACACCGCCGTCTCCACGCCCGGTGATCTGCTGTTCCACATCCGCTCCGACCGGCAGGACCTGTGCTTCGAGTTCGAGCGGCTGCTGCTCGCCTCCCTCGGCGACGCCGTCGCGGTCGAGGACGAGGTGTCGGGCTTCCGCTATTTCGACGCCCGCGACCTCCTCGGCTTCGTGGACGGCACCGCGAACCCGATCGGCCCCGACCTGCCCGCCTCCACGCTCGTCGGCGACGAGGATCCGGCCTTCGCCGGCGGCAGCTACGTCGTCGTGCAGAAGTACCTGCACGACCTCGACGCGTGGGCGCGGCTGAGCACCGAGGAGCAGGAGGCGGTGATCGGCCGCACCAAGGCGGACAACGTCGAACTCGCCGACGCGGAGAGCGGGCAGCGCGCACACAAGACGCTCGCCACGATCGAGGATTCCGAGGGCGAGCACGACATCCTGCGTGACAACATGCCGTTCGGCCGCCCCGGCGCGGGCGAGTACGGCACGTATTTCATCGGTTACGCCCGCCGGCTGCAGATCATCGAGCGGATGCTCGAGCGCATGTTCGTCGGCGTCCCCGAGGGCCTGCACGACCGGATCCTCGACGTGTCCACCGCGAAGACCGGATCCGTGTTCTTCGCCCCGTCGGCCGTGCTCCTCGCCGCCCTCGACGATTGAGCACGGCGGACGGCGCGGGTGAGGTCCAGGCCGTGTCGAACTCAGTCGATCCGCCCGTGTTCGCGCGCGTCAGTGCGGGCAGGTCGCGGATCGGCTGAGTGCGGAACGCCCGGCCGGCCTACTCCGGTCGCAGGCGCAGCTGCGCCATACCGCCGTCGACCTCGATGAACGTGCCGGTCGTGGATCCGGACGCGGGGCTGACGAGATAGAGCACGGCGCCGGCGACCTCGTCCGGCGAGACCAGGCGGCCGTGCGGCTGACGGGCGTTCAACGCGGCGCGCTCGGCCTCGGGGTCGGCGGCGGAGTCGAGCAGACGGCCCACCCAGGGGGTGTCCGCGGTGCCCGGGTTGACCGCGTTCACCCGGATCCCCTCGCGGAGGTGATCGGCGGCCATCGCCCGGGTGAGGGCCGAGACGGCGCCCTTCGACGCGCTGTAGAGCGCCCGCTGCGGCAGGCCCGTGGTCGAGGCGATCGAGGCCGTGTTGCAGATCGCGGCGGCCGGGGACTTCCGCAGCCACGGCAGCGCGGCCGAGGTCACCCGGGCGATGCCGGTGACATTGACCGAGAGCACCCGTGCCCACTCGTCGTCGTCGTTGGCGGCGACGTCGCCCTGCGCGCCGATCCCGGCGTTGTTGACGACGATGTCGATCCGGCCGAAACGCTCCGCGATCGCGGCGACCGCCTCGTCCACGCTCGCCCGGTCGGAGATGTCGGCGGTGTACGCGGCGAAACGCGGATCCGCTCCCGAGGCATCCCGATCCAGCACCGCCACCTGCGCGCCCTGCGCGTGCAGCTGCGCGGCGATCGCGGCGCCGATCCCGGCCGCCCCGCCCGTGACGATCGCGACGAGACCCTCGACCTGACCGCTCATCTCTGCGCCTCCCATGCGACGAACTCCTGACGCTGGCTGCCCAACCCGTCGATGTCGACCTCGACGACGTCGCCGGGCTTCAGGTACGGGAACCGGCCGCTGAGCGCGACGCCCTGCGGGGTGCCGGTGAGGATCAGGTCCCCTGGCTCGAGCGTCATGACCTGCGACAGGTGATGCACGAGCTCGGGGACCGTGAAGACCATGTCGTCGGTGGACGAGTCCTGCCGGGGCTCGCCGTTCACGAAGCTGCGCAGGCGCAGCGTCTCCGTGTCGATCTCGTCGGGGGTGACCAGCCACGGGCCGGTCGGGTTGAAGCCGAACGCGATCTTGCCCTTCGACCACTGCCCGCCGGAGATCTCCAGCTGGAACGTGCGCTCGGAGACGTCGTTGCACAGGACGTAACCGGCGATGTGCGCGGCGGCCTCGGCGGGGGAGTCGAGGTAGGCGGTGCGCGCGCCGATCACGACGCCGAGCTCCACCTCCCAGTCGGTCTTCTCGCTGCCGCGCGGGATGGTCACGGTGTCGTTCGGGCCGACGACCGTGTTCGGCGTCTTCAGGAACATGATCGGGACCGTGGGCGGCTCGGATCCGGACTCACGGGCATGCGCCGCGTAGTTCTGTCCGATGCAGACGACCGCACCGGGCCGTACGATCGGGGATCCGATCCGCAGCGCGTCGGCGCCGTCGAGTTCGGCGAGCGCACCCGCGTCGAGCGCGGCGCGCGTGCGTGCGGCGGGGTCGGAGGCGAGGAAAGGGCCGTCCACATCGGACGTCACGGGGCGCAGATCGTAGGTGCGGCCCTCTTCGATGACGACGGGGATCTCGGATCCGGACTCGCCCAGACGCGCGAACTTCATGGTTCTCCTGCCTTCTCGCGGATGCGGGGAGGATCCTCGCGCGCAGGGTGCGTCGCAGAGGACCCGCGTTGACAGTATAGACATCGGATGTTTACACTCCAACTGTCCGCGGCGGACGGCCGGGCGCGATCGCTCTGCGCAGCCCGGCCGCCCCAGAACAGGAGAACCGTGAGCCGCATCGTCGCGCTGGAGACCAGCGACATCCGCTTCCCCACCTCGCTCAGCCTCGACGGCTCGGACGCGATGAACCCCGATCCCGACTACTCGGCGGCGTACGTGATCGTGCGCACCGACGCCGAGGACGGCATCTCCGGGCACGCCTTCGTGTTCACGATCGGCCGCGGTAACGACGTGCAGGTCGCCGGCATCGACACCCTCGCCGGGCATCTCGTCGGCCGCGAGCTCGAACCGCTGCTCGACGACATGGGCGGCACCTTCCGCGAGCTCATCGGCGACTCGCAGCTGCGCTGGCTCGGCCCGGAGAAGGGCGTCATGCACATGGCCATCGGCGCCGTGATCAACGCGCTCTGGGACATCAAGGCCAAGCGCGCGGGGCTTCCGCTCTGGCAGCTGCTGGCCCGGATGACGCCCGAGGAGATCGTCGATCTCGTCGACTTCCGCTACCTCACCAACGCGCTCACCCGAGAGGACGCGGGGGAGATCCTCCGCGCCGCCGTCCCGGGCCGCGCCGAGCGCGAGCAGGAGCTCCTCGCCACCGGCTACCCCGGCTACACGACGAGCCCCGGCTGGCTGGGTTACAGCGACGAGAAGCTCGAGCGGCTCGCCCGTGAGGCCATGGCCGACGGCTTCACCCAGATCAAGCTCAAGGTCGGCGCCGACCTGGAGGACGACATCCGCCGGTTCCGCAAGGCGCGCGAGGTGTGCGGGCCCGACTTCGCGATCGCGATCGACGCGAACCAGCGCTGGGAGGTGTCGGAGGCGATCGAATGGGTGAACGCCCTCGCCGAGTTCCACCCGGCGTGGATCGAGGAGCCGACCAGCCCCGACGACGTGCTCGGGCACGCCGAGATCGCCCGCGGCGTCGCCCCGATCCGGGTCGCGACCGGCGAGCACGCGCAGAACCGGGTGATCTTCAAGCAGCTGCTGCAGGCCGAGGCGATCCAGGTCATGCAGATCGACGCGGTCCGCGTCGCGGGCGTGAACGAGAACATCGCCAACCTGCTGCTCGCGGCGAAGTTCGGCGTGCCGGTCTGCCCGCACGCCGGCGGGGTGGGCCTGTGCGAGGCCGTGCAGCATCTGTCGATGTTCGACTTCGTGGCGGTCTCGGGCAGCCGCGAAGGCCGGATGATCGAGTACGTCGACCACCTGCACGAGCACTTCGTCGTGCCGACCGACATCCGCGGCGGCTCGTACATGGCGCCCACGGCCCCGGGCAACGGCATGGAGATGAAGGACGCCAGCCGCGCCGCATACGCCTGGACCGGCGAGCACCGCGGGGCGGACGCGCATGTCTGAGCGGGGGCGCGTGCCGACGCAGGTCGATTCCGCGCCGCGGCCGGCGATCCCGGCCCTCGGCTATGGGGCAGCGAACCTCGGCAACCTGTTCCGTGCGCTCACCGACGACGAGGCCTGGGCGGTGCTCGACGCCGCGTGGGAGAGCGGCATCCGGCACTACGACACCGCGCCGCACTACGGCCTCGGCCTGTCCGAGCGCCGCCTCGGCGCCTTCCTGCAGACCAAGCCGCGCGACGAGTACGTGCTCTCCACGAAGGCCGGGCGCCTGCTCCGGCCGAACCCGGATCACGTCGCGGGCGGCCTCGACACGGCCAACGACTTCCATGTGCCGGACGATCTGCTGCGGGTCGGCGACTTCTCGGCTGCCGGGATCGGGGCGAGCCTCGACGAGTCCCGCGAGCGGCTCGGCATCGAGCGGATCGACATCCTCTACCTGCACGACCCCGAGCGCTACGACCTCGATCTCGCGCTCGCCGAAGGCTTCCCCGCGCTCGAGGAGCTGCGCGCCGAGGGCCGGGTCGGCCGGATCGGGATCGGATCGATGACCGTCGATGCGCTCACCGCCGCCGTCCGCTCCGCCGACCTCGACACGATCATGGTCGCCGGCCGGTACACCCTGCTCGAGCAGCCGGCCGCGGCCGAGGTCATCCCCGCCTGCGCCGAGCGGGGCACGCGCATCGTGGCGGCGTCGGTCTTCAACTCCGGTCTTCTCGCGCAGAGCGAGCCGCGCCGCGACGGGCGTTACGAGTACGGCGCCCTCCCCGAGGAGCTGTGGCAGCGCCTGGTGCGGATCGCCGACGTCTGCCGCGAGCACGACGTGCCGCTGCCCGCTGCCGCGATCCAGTACCCGCTGCAGTCGCCGGTCGTGGAGTCGGTCGTCGTGGGCGGCAGCCGCCCGGAGCAGCTCCGGCAGAACGCCGAGCTCGCCGCCCTCGAGATCCCCGCCGACCTCTGGCGCGAGCTCGCCGCCGAGGGGCTCATCCCGGCCTGACTGCCCAGTACCGAGGATCGGGTCCGGATTCCGCCGACCGTGTCCCGAAACCCGAGGACCGTGTCCCGAATTCTGTCCGGATCCCGGCCGGATCGCGACAGAATTCTGGACACGATGGATCCTGACCCCGCACACCCGAAGGAGACCCCGTGCTCGAAGGAATCAACCCGCTGCTCACCGGCGAGCTGCTGCTGCACCTCGACCGGATGGGGCACTCCGACGCGGTCGTCGTCGCCGATGCGCACTTCCCCGCGTGGGCGCTCGGCGCCCGCGTGATCGACCTGCCCGGCACGACGACCCCCGAGGTCGTCGCCGCGATCCGATCGGTCCTGCCCCTTGACGACGCCCCCGGCATCGACCTCATGACCTCGGCCGACGGATCCGTCCTCGACGTGCAGCGCGAGCTGATGGCCGCCGCCGGAACCACCGAGCGCACCACTCGGTTCGTCGAGCGGTTCGCCTACTACGACGTGGCGAAGGCCGCGTACGTCATGGTCCGCACGGGCGAGACGCGCAAGTACGGCAACGCGCTGTTGCGCAAGGGCGTCGTCGGGCACGCGTCGGCCTGAGCCGGGCCGGGGGCAACCGGAGACGGACCGGCCTCGTCCTCAGCCCTCCGCGCGGCGCGCCCGGTACGCGGCGACCGCGTTGCGGTTCGCGCACACGGTCGAGCAGTAGCGCTTCGAGCGGTTGCGGGAGAGGTCGAGCGCGAGCGCCTCGCAGGTGTCGTCGGCGCAGATCGAGATGCGGGATCCCTCGTGCGCGCGGATGACGTCGACGAGCGCCATCGCGGTCTCGACGAGGATCCGCCCGGCGAGCGGGCTGTCGTCGTCGACGGCGTGCAGGTGCCAGTCCGCCGCGTCGTGCCGGGCGAGGCGAGGAGCCAGCGGGATCGAGGCGAGGGCGTCGTTCACGAGCGCCGCCATCTCGTCGCGCGGGGCGAGCAGCATCGCGCGCAGCCGGGGGCGCAGCGCACGCAGCGCCTGCAGCTCGGCCTCGTCCCGGTCCATCCGACCGGTGTACGGGAACTCGCGCAGGAACGCGGCCTCGTCGTCCAGGGTCGCGAGCGTCTCCGGATCCTCCGCCGAGTTCACGAGCCAGACCGCGGAGCGCAGCGCCTCCTGGGTGTCATCGGCGAAGGTCATATTGACATCTTACATCCGCCGCGAGTAGCGTCACATGTCATGAGCAGTGTGGTCAATGACAGGCGCGGGAGCACCGCACGTTTCGGCCTCGTCTTCGCGCTCGGCGCCGCGCTCTCGTTCGGGATGAGCGGCGCCTGGGCCCGGGGGCTCATGGATGCCGGCTGGACACCGGGCGCCGCGGTCACGGCCCGCATGTGGGTCGCCGCGCTCGTGCTGCTCGTACCGACACTGCTCGCGCTGCGCGGCCGCTGGACCGCGGTGCGCAAGAACGCCGGCATGATCCTCGCCTACGGTCTGCTCGCCGTCACGGCCGCCCAGCTGTGCTTCTTCCAGGCCGTGGCGGTCATGGACGTCGGGATCGCGCTGCTCATCGAGTACACGGCGCCGATCGCCGTCGTCCTCTGGCTCTGGGCCCGGCGCGGAGAACGCCCCGGCGCCCGCGGAATGATCGGCGCCGTCGTCGCGCTCGTCGGGCTCGTGCTCATGCTCGACATCGTCACCGGCGCGAGGGTCGATCTCGGCGGAATCGGATGGGCGCTCGGAGCCATGGTCGGCGCCGCGACGTACTTCCTGCTCTCCGCGCGCAGCGACACCGGGCTGCCGCCGATCGCCCTCGCCGGGCTCGGCCTGCTCGTCGGCGCGCTCGGCCTCACCGTGGCCGGTGCCGTCGGGATCCTGCCGATGGCGTGGAACACGCATGACGTCGTCTACCGCTTCGGCAGCGTGCCGTGGTTCGTCCCGGTGCTCGCGATCGGCGTCGTCGCCACCGCCCTCGCCTACACGCTCGGCATCGTGTCGACGCGCAAGCTCGGGTCCCGCGTCGCCTCGTTCGTCGCGCTCTCCGAGGTGATCGCCGCGCTGCTGTTCGGGTGGATCTTCCTCGGTCAGCTGCCGGATCTGCTCCAGGCGTGCGGCGGGCTGCTCGTGCTCGCGGGCGTCGTGCTGGTCAAGCTCGGCGAGCCCGCAGTGGCCGAGGAGTTCGCCGCGACGCCCGAGCCCGTGACAGAGCCGGTCTCGCCCGTCTGACCGGTCCCGTTCCGCCGATCCGGTCCCGATCCGCCGAGGATCGCGGCGGAGAGGTCCGCGGATCGGGACAATGCCGGCGGATCGGGTGCGCGGTGGTTCGGGCGCGAGGCGGACCGGGTCCGGGGATCTGTCCGGACGGCGAACCAATGTATACGAACCGCCGTACTTTCGCGGGAGACTGGCCCATGGCCTCGTTTTGTGCATACACTAACCCCATGACCATGGTCGGGGAGGGCATGCGGGCGGGGGAGCTCGCGTACCTCACGCTGCTCGAGGAGATCCAGTCCGGATCCCTCGCCGCCGGCACCGTGCTCGCCGAGGTCGAGCAGGCCGAACGGATCGGCGTGAGCCGCACGCCGCTGCGCGAGGCGCTGCGCCGGCTGGCCGCTGACGGGCTCGTCGAGCAGGTGTCGCCCCGGGTCACCGTGGTCGCCCGGATCGACGCCGGCGACATCCGCGACCTGTTCGCGCTGCGGCGGGCGCTCGAGGAGACGACGGCGCGCACCGCCGCCGCGGCCTCCGACCGGGCGGAGTTCGCCGTGCTCGCCGCCGCCTTCGCCGCCGCGGCCCGCACGCTCGACGATGATGCCGGGCGGGCCCGGTACTACGCCCTCATCGCCCGCTTCGACGAGGCCCTCGACGCCGCCGTCGGAAACGACTACCTCACCGCGGCGCTGCGCACGGTGCGCACGCACCTCGTCCGCGTGCGCCGCATGGCCCGGGACAATCCGGCCCGGCTCGTCGCCTCCGTAAACGAGCATCGCCTCATCGCCGAGGCGATCGGATCCGGCGACGGCGATCTGGCCGCGCACGCCACCCACGTCCACCTGCACAACGCGCTTGCGAGCATCCTCGATTCGCTGAGTGCGTCGGATGCCCCCGTTTCGTCTCGCTCCGGCTCCGCCGGCGCTCGCTCAACGACCGAAGGAAAGGCCAGAGCATGACCGTCAACCACCACCTCCGCGTGCACCGCAGCGACGAGGAGCTCCCCCGCGAGGGGCAGCTCGCCTGGCGGATCGCCGAGATCGCCGCCGACGAGGTCGAGGTCGACGCCGACGTCGTCGACATGATCATCAACCGGATCATCGACAACGCCTCCGTCGCGGCCGCCTCGCTCACCCGCGCCCCCGTCAGCGCGGCCCGGCAGCAGGCCCTCGACCACCCCGTGTCGGTCGACGGATCCGGATCCACGATCTTCGGCTGCGCACTCGAACGCCGCACCAGCCCGGAGTGGGCGGCGTGGGCGAACGGCGTCGCCGTGCGCGAGCTCGACTACCACGACACCTTCCTCGCCGCGGAGTACTCGCACCCGGGCGACAACATCCCGCCGATCCTCGCGGTCGCCCAGCACGTCGGATCCGACGGCCGTGCGCTCACCCGCGCGCTCGCGACGGGGTACGAGATCCAGATCGACCTGGTCAAGGCGATCAGCCTGCACGCGCACAAGATCGACCACGTCGCCCACCTCGGCCCGTCCGCGGCCGCCGGCATCGGAACGCTGCTCGGCCTCGACGTGCCGACGATCTACCAGGCCGTCGGCCAGGCGCTGCACACGACGACCGCCACCCGGCAGAGCCGCAAGGGCGAGATCTCCACGTGGAAGGCGTACGCCCCCGCGTTCGCCGGCAAGGCGGCGATCGAGGCCGTCGACCGGGCGATGCGCGGCGAGACCTCTCCGAGCCCGATCTACGAGGGCGAGGACGGCGTCATCGCCTGGATGCTCGACGGCCCCGACGCCTCCTACGAGGTGCCGCTGCCCGTCGCCGGCGAGCCCAAGCGCGCGATCCTCGACTCGTACACGAAGGAGCACTCCGCCGAGTACCAGGCGCAGGCGCTCATCGACCTGGCCCGCAAGCTGCACGACGAGCGTCCCGAGCTCGCCGACCCGGCGAACATCGACAGCATCGTGATCCACACCAGCCACCACACGCACTACGTGATCGGATCCGGCGCGAACGACCCGCAGAAGTACGACCCGCAGGCGTCCCGCGAGACCCTCGACCACTCGATCCCGTACATCTTCGCGGTCGCCCTGCAGGACGGCGCCTGGCACCACGTCGACTCCTACGCGCCCGAGCGCGCGCAGCGCGAGGACACCGTGGCGCTGTGGCACAAGATCACCACGGCCGAGGACGCGGAGTGGACCCGCCGCTACCACTCGATCGACCCCGCGGAGAAGGCGTTCGGCGGCCGCGTGGAGATCACCCTGACGAACGGCGAGACCGTGGTCGACGAGATCGCCGTCGCCGACGCGCACCCGCTCGGCGCCCGGCCGTTCGCCCGCGCCGACTACATCCGCAAGTTCCGCACGCTCGCGGAGCCCGTGCTGGAGGAGGCCGAGATCGAGCGCTTCCTCGAGCTCGTGCAGCGCCTGCCCGAGCTCACCGCGGAGGAGGTCGCCGCGCTGTCGATCGTCGCCGCCCCCGGCGTGCTCGCCACGGCCCCGGCCCCCAAGGGCCTGTTCTGACCGACCGTGTCCCGATTTCCGCATCGCATGTCCCACTTTCTGCTCCGAGACCAGGGTTTCGAGAGCCGAAAGTGGGACACGGTGAGGAGCTGAGGAGGAACTGATGCTGTACGCCACCACTCCGGCCGCGGAGAAGCGGCGGATCCTGCGGGAGCGGCTCGCCGCGGGGGAGCTGCTGCGCTTCCCCGGCGCGTTCAACCCGCTGTCCGCCCGGCTCATCGAGCGGAAGGGCTTCGACGGGGTCTACATCTCCGGCGCGGTCCTGTCCGCCGACCTGGGCCTGCCCGACATCGGCCTGACCACGCTCACCGAGGTCGCCGGGCGCGGCCAGCAGATCGCCCGGATGACGGAGCTGCCCGCGATCATCGACGCCGACACCGGCTTCGGTGAGCCGATGAACGTCGCCCGAACGATCCAGACCCTCGAGGACGCCGGGCTCGCCGGCACCCACATCGAGGACCAGGTCAACCCGAAGCGCTGCGGCCACCTCGACGGCAAGGAGGTGGTCGACGAGTTCACCGCCGCGCAGCGGATCCGTGCCGCGGTCGATGCCCGGCGCGATCCCAACTTCCTCATCATGGCGCGCACCGACATCCGCGCCGTGGCGGGCATGGACGCCGCGGTCGGCCGGGCCAAGGCGCTCGTCGACGCCGGCGCCGACGCGATCTTCCCCGAGGCTATGCGCACCCTCGACGAGTTCGAGCGGATGGCCTCCGCGCTCGACGTGCCGATCCTCGCGAACATGACCGAGTTCGGCAAGAGCGAGCTGTTCACCACCGAGCAGCTGCGCAGCGCGGGCGTGCAGATCGTGATCTGGCCGGTGTCGATGCTCCGGATCGCGATGGGTGCGACCTCGCGCGCGCTGGATACGCTGAACGACGAGGGGCATCTCACCTCGAAACTCGGCGAGATGCAGCACCGCGCCGACCTGTACGACCTCATCGACTACGAGGCGTACAACCGCTTCGACACGAGCATCTTCAACTTCACCATCGACACCTCCGGTCGTTGAGCGAGCGGAGCGAGACGAAACGCGCGCGTTTCGTCTCGGTGCTTCGCTCCTCGCTCAACGACCACGGCATTGCAGAAGGAGAACGACATGAGCGACCCCGACATCAAGAAGGGCCTCGCCGGCGTGGTCGTCGACACGACGGCGATCTCGAAGGTCAACCCGGACACGAACAGCCTGCTCTACCGCGGCTACCCCGTGCAGGAGCTCGCCGCGACCCAGCCGTTCGAGGCCGTCGCATACCTGCTCTGGAACGGCGAGCTCCCGACCGCCGAGCAGCTCGCCGCGCTCCGGGCGACGGAGCGCAGGTACCGCGCGCTCGCCGACAACGTCAAGGCCGTGATCGACCTCACGCCGCGCGAGGCGCACCCGATGGACGAGGTGCGCAGCGCCGTCAGCCTCCTCGGCTCCGACGACCTCACCGGAGCCGGATCCGTCCTCGACGCGAGCGGCAGCCCCGAGGAGAACCTGGACCGCAGCGTCCGGCTGTTCGCGGCGCTGCCCGCGATCGTCGCGTACGGTCAGCGCCGCCGTCACGGCCTGGACATCGTCCCGCCGCGCGACGACCTGGACTACTCGGCGAACTTCCTCTGGATGACCTTCGGCGAGGAGCCGGATCCGGTCGTCGTCGACGCGTTCAACCGGTCGATGATCCTGTACGCCGAGCACTCCTTCAACGCCTCGACCTTCGCCGCGCGCGTGATCACCTCGACCCTCAGCGACCTGTACTCGGCGGTCGTGGGTGCGATCGGCGCGCTCAAGGGGCCGCTGCACGGCGGTGCGAACGAGGCCGTGCTGCACATCTTCGACGAGATCGGCACGGCGGATCAGGTCGTCCCGTGGCTGGACGAGGCCCTCGCGTCCAAGCGCAAGATCATGGGTTTCGGACACCGGGTCTACAAGCACGGCGACTCCCGCGTTCCGACCATGAAGGCCGCGCTCGACACGCTCGTCGAGCACTACGACCGTCCCGACGTCGCCGAGTTGTACGCGACGCTGGAGAGGGAGTTCGTGGCGCGCAAGGGGATCTACCCGAACCTCGACTACCCGTCCGGCCCGACGTACAACCTCATCGGCTTCGACACGCTCACCTTCACGCCGCTGTTCGTGGCGTCGCGCGTCACCGGCTGGACCGCGCACATCATGGAGCAGGCGGCGGCGAACGCCCTGATCCGCCCGCTGTCGGCCTACGTCGGCGTCGACGAGCGGCACGTGCCGACGCCGTAGTCGCGAGAGCCCTGCTCCTTCCCGTTTCGAAGAGCGCAAAGTGCTGTCCGCGACGCGCGGATGCAGCACTTTGCGCTCTTCGAAACGCATCCGGGCCGTGAATTGCCGATGAAGTACATGGAAGTCCTAGTAACTAAATGGATGGCCACGTAATCTGGAAGCAGCGTCGACGACGACGCCGAAGAAGGAGCACACGATGGTCCGTGACATCACCCACTTCATCGGGGGAACCCCGACCCCCGGGACGTCCGAGCGCTGGGGGGACGTCTTCGATCCCTCCACCGGATCCGTGCAGGCGCGGGTCCCGCTCGCCTCCGCAGACGAGGTGCGCGCCGCGATCGCGAACGCCGAGGCCGCGCAGCCCGGCTGGGCCGCGACCAACCCGCAGAAGCGCGCCCGGGTGTTCATGCGCTTCCTCGAGCTGATCCGCGACGAGATGGACGACCTCGCCACCCTGCTCTCGCAGGAGCACGGCAAGACCCTCGACGACGCCCGCGGAGACATCCAGCGCGGCGTCGAGGTGATCGAGTTCTGCATCGGCGCCCCGCACCTGCTCAAGGGCGAATACTCCACCGGCGTCGGCACCGGCATCGACGTCTACTCGCTGCGCCAGCCGCTCGGCGTGGTCGCCGGCATCACGCCCTTCAACTTCCCCGCGATGATCCCGCTCTGGCAGATGGGCCCCGCGCTCGCCTCGGGCAACGCGTTCATCCTCAAGCCCAGCGAGCGCGACCCCTCCGTCGGGGTCCGGATCGCCGAGCTGTTCCTCGAGGCCGGCCTGCCCGCCGGTGTCCTCAACGTCGTGCACGGCGACAAGGAGGCCGTGGACACCCTGCTCACCGACCCGCGCGTGCGCGCGATCGGCTTCGTCGGATCCACCCCGATCGCCGAGTACATCTACAGCACCGCGAACGCGCACGGCAAGCGCGCGCAGTGCTTCGGCGGCGCCAAGAACCACCTCGTCGTCATGCCCGACGCCGACCTCGACCAGGCCGCGGACGCCCTCATCGGCGCCGGCTACGGTTCGGCGGGGGAGCGCTGCATGGCGATCTCGGTCGCCGTCCCCGTCGGCGAGGAGACCGCGGACGCGCTCACCGCGAAGCTCGTGGAGCGGATCGCGAAGCTCAAGGTCGGTCCGTCGCTCGAGCCCGGCATGGACTACGGCCCGCTCGTGAACCGCGCGGCCGTCGACCGCGTGACGGGGTACATCGAGGCGGGCATCGACGCGGGCGCCGAGCTCGTCGTCGACGGCCGCGGCTTCACCGTGCCCGGTCACGAGTCCGGCTTCTACCTCGGCCCGACCCTGTTCGATCGGGTCACCACCGACATGTCGATCTACCTCGAGGAGATCTTCGGCCCGGTTCTCGTCGTCGCACGCGCGAAGGACTACGAGGAGGCGCTGCGGATGGCGTCCGAGCACGAGTACGGCAACGGCGTGGGCATCTTCACCCGCGACGGCGACGCCGCCCGCGACTTCGTCGAGCGCGTCAACGTCGGCATGGTCGGTGTGAACGTGCCGATCCCCGTGCCGATCGCGTACTACACGTTCGGCGGCTGGAAGCGCAGCGGCTTCGGCGACCTCAACCAGCACGGCGCCGACGCGTTCCGCTTCTACACGAAGACCAAGACCGTGACCAGCCGGTGGCCCAGCGGGATCCGCGAAGGCGCCAGCTTCGTCATCCCCACGATGCACTGACCGTTCTTCCGGTCGTTGAGCGAGGACGCGCAGCGACCGAGACGAAACGCGGCGAGTCGACGCATCTTCACCGACCGGATCCCACGAGGAGAACCCCATGACCACCGTCACCACCACCACGGAGGAGCGCGCCGCGATCCTCGGCGCCGTCCGCGAGTTCGCCGAGACCGAGCTCGCCCCGTTCGCCGCCGAGCGCGACGAGAAGCACATCTTCCCCCGCGACACCCTGCACCGCGCCGGCGAGCTCGGCCTCGGCGGCATCTACGTCCGCGAGGACTGGGGCGGCACGGGCCTGCGCCGCGTCGACACCGTCGCCATCTTCGAGGAACTCGCGAAGGGCGATCCGACCGTCGCCGCCTACATCTCGATCCACAACATGGTCGTCTGGATGATCGACACCTACGCCACCGACGCCCAGCTCGAGCGCTGGATGCCCGAGCTGACGTCGATGGAGGGTCTCGGCTCCTACTGCCTCACCGAGCCGGGGGCCGGATCCGACGCCGCGGCGCTCGCCACCAGTGCGACCCGTGAGGGCGACGAGTACGTGCTCACCGGGGTCAAGCAGTTCATCTCCGGCGCCGGCGAGGCCGCCGTCTACATCGTCATGGCCCGCACGGGGGCCCCCGGCGCGAAGGGCATCTCCGCCTTCCTCGTCCCCGGCGACGCCGCGGGGCTGAGCTTCGGCGCCCCGGAGAAGAAGATGGGCTGGCACGCCCAGCCCACCCGCCAGGTGATCCTCGACGGGGTGCGGGTGCCCGCGACGAGCCTGCTCGGATCCGAAGGGCAGGGCTTCGCGATCGCCATGAGCGCGCTCAACGGCGGCCGGCTGAACATCGCCGCCTGCTCGATCGGCGGCGCGCAGTGGGCGCTCGACCGGGCCGTGCAGTACGTGCACGAGCGCGAAGCGTTCGGCGAGCCCCTCGCCGAGAAGCAGTCCATCCTGTTCGCGGTCGCCGACATGCGCACGGATCTGCAGGCCGCGCGCCTCATGGTGCACGACGGTGCGCAGGCCGTCGACGAGAAGGCGCCGGACGCCACGATGCGCTGCGCGATGGCCAAGCGGTTCGCGACGGACGCCGGCTTCGACGTCGCGAACAGGGCTCTTCAGTTGCACGGCGGGTACGGGTACCTTCAGGACTACGGGATCGAGAAGGTCGTCCGTGATCTGCGGGTGCATCAGATCCTGGAAGGGACGAACGAGATCATGAGACTCATCGTCGGACGCGAGATGCTGCGCCCCTCCGGATCCGCCTCGATGCGGGGCGCGTCATGACGCGGATCGGGTTCCTCGGGCTCGGGCACATGGGCCTGCCCATGGCGAAGAATCTCATCGCCGCGGGGCACGACGTGGTCGGCTTCGACCTGGTGCCCGCCGCGGTCGAGGCCGCTGGTGCTGCCGGGATCCCCGTCGCGTCGTTCGGCGTGGACGCCGTGGCCGGCGCGGAGGTCGTCATCACGATGTTCCCCGCCGGGAAGCATGTGATCGCCGCCTATCAGGACGGGCTGCTGGCCGCGGCCGAGCCCGGCACGCTGTTCATCGAGTCCTCCACGATCGCGGTCGACGAGGCGCGCACCGCGCATGCCCTGGCGATCGAGGCCGGACATCGCAGCGTCGACGCCCCCGTCTCCGGCGGCGTCGTGGGCGCCGAGAACGCGACGCTCGCGTTCATGGTGGGCGGATCCGACGAGGACTTCGCCGAGGCGCTGCCGCTGCTCGAGGCGATGGGCAAGCGGATCGTGCACTGCGGCGGACCCGGTCTCGGGCAGGCCGCGAAGATCTGCAACAACATGATCCTCGGCGTCTCGCAGATCGTCGTCGCGGAGGCGTTCGTGCTGGCCGAGCGGCTCGGTCTGGAGCACCAGGCGATGTACGACGTGGTGTCGCAGGCATCCGGCCAGTGCTGGTCGCTCACCACGAACTGCCCCGTGCCCGGCCCCGTGCCGACGAGCCCGGCCAACCGCGACTACCAGCCCGGCTTCGCGGGCGCGCTCATGGCCAAGGACCTCGGCCTCGCGGTGCAGGCGATCGAGGGCACCGGCACCGACGCCCGGATGGGCCGGCTCGCGCAGGAGATCTACTCCGCATTCGCCGACGGCCCCGGCGCCGCGCGCGACTTCTCCGGGATCATCACCGACATCCGCGACGCGTCCTGACCGAGCCGGATCCGCCCCGCCGCTGCTGACCGCGAGACCGAACCTGCGTCGCGAGACCGTGCGTCATTTCCTCGGTCTCGCGCCCCCGGTTCGGTCTCACGGCCAGTGACGGGGTGAGCCGGCGCGAGGGATCCATCCCCAGGGGGACGAACCCCTCCGAGGATCCGGGGGATACTGGAGAGGCCACGACGAAGCGGTGAAGGGAAGCATATGGCCGAGTACGAGACGATCCTGACGGAGCAGCGAGGACGCGTCGGCTGGATCACCCTGAACCGGCCCCAGGCGCTCAACGCACTGAACTCCCAGGTCGCCGCGGAGGTCACCGCCGCGGCCACCGCCTTCGACGTCGACGAGGGGATCGGCGCGATCGTGGTCACCGGATCCGAGAAGGCCTTCGCCGCCGGTGCCGACATCAAGGAGATGGAGGCGATGTCCGCCGCGGAGATGACCGCGACCGACCACTTCGGCGCCTGGCGCGACTTCGCCGCCGTGCGCACGCCCGTCATCGCCGCGGTCTCCGGCTTCGCCCTCGGCGGCGGCTGCGAGCTCGCCATGATGTGCGACATCATCCTCGCCGCCGACACGGCCAAGTTCGGCCAGCCCGAGGTCAACCTCGGCGTGATCCCCGGCATGGGCGGCACGCAGCGGCTCATCCGCGCGGTCGGCTACTACAAGGCCGCCGAGCTCATCCTGTCCGGGCGGATCATGGGTGCCGAGGAGGCGGAGCGCGCGGGGCTCGTGTCCCGCATCGTGCCCGCCGCCGACCTGCTCGCCGAGGCCTCGACGCTCGCCGAGTCCATCGCCGCGAAGTCGCTGCCCTCGATCATCTCGGCCAAGGCGACGCTGGACGCCGCCCTGGAGACGACCCTCGCCGTCGGCCTCGACGTGGAGCGGGAGGCGTTCGCCGCGCTGTTCGACACCGCGGACCAGAAGGAGGGCATGGCCGCCTTCCGCGAGAAGCGTCCGCCGCAGTTCGTGAACCGGTGACGGTCATGGTCGACATGCGTCCCGTCGAACCGTCGCTCATCGAGCCCGGCGACGACGGCCTTCCCGATGTCACGGATCTGCGCCTGTCCGAGGAGGACCGGCGCGAGCTCGTCGGCTGGACGATCGCCTGCGCCGAGCGGCTGCTGCCGCTGTTCCAGGAGGAGCGCCCCGACGACGACCGTCCGCGTGAGGCGCTCGCCGCAGCCGAGGCGTTCCTGCGCGGCGAGATCGACATCGACGCCGTCAGGGAGAAGGCGTTCGCCTGCCACGAGGCCGCACGCGAGGCGAAGGATCCGAACGCCGTCGCCGCCGCGCGCGTGTGCGGTCAGGCGGTCGCGGTCGCGCACCTCGCCGGGCACAGCCGTCAGGTGCCGCGGCACACCGCCCGGGCCTTCCCGGGCGACCGCTCGCGCCGCGACGAGGAGCTCGCCTGGCAGCGCATGCACATCCCCGCCCGCTTCGACACCTACGTGTACGACGGGGACTGAGCGCCGTCGTTCCGGTCGTTGAGCGAGCACCGAGCGCAGCGAGGAGCGAGACGAAACGGGGTGACCCGACGCGCGGCTGCGGTCGGTTCGTCGGAGAACGCCGATTCGTCTCGCTGCGCTCGCTCAACGACCGGGGGACGGCCGGGCCTCAGCCGCGCAGCTCGTCCACGGCCTTCGCGATCCGGCGGTCGCGGGTGGTCTCCTGCTTCGCGTCGGCGACCGCGACCGCGATCTCCTTGCGCCGGGTGAAGCTGAGCCCCTCGTAGACCGCGGTGAGGCCGGCGTCGGCGAGAGCCGCGGCGAGTGCCTCAGGCACCTCGACCGTGCGTTCGGCGGTGTCGGCGACGATCACCGCGTCGAACTCGGCGCCGAGTTCCACGCCCATCGCCGAGCGGTTCGCCTTGCTGAAGCCGATGAGGTTCTTGCCGCCCATGCGCGCCAGCCGCAGGCGGGCCGTGCTCGCGCCGATCGTCACGGCGACCGGGAACGCCTTGGCCGTGCTCAGCGCGGCGACCTGCTCGTCGGTGAGGACGATCGCGCCCGCCGGTCCCATGGGCTCGAGGGCGGTGCGGATCCGGAGTTCACTCATCCCGTCAGCCTACGGGCGGGTGGACCGCCGCTCCAGGGTGTCGTTGCGCTGCTCGATCAGGCGGATCAGGTGCCGGCGCATCACGAGCGCGTCGACGATCCGGCCGAGCAGGCCGAACGGCGAGCGGAACTCGATCTCATCCCGTAGGAGCGTGCCGTCCCCGCTCGGCGTGAACGTGTGCCGGTGCCGGAACTCGGCGAACGGCCCGCGGAGCTGCCGGTCCGAGAAGCCGTGCGGCGGGTCCACGTCGAACACGAGCGAGGTCATCCGGAACCGGACACCGAAGTGCCGGGCGTCCCAGGTCACCGTGTCGCCCTCGCGCATCAGGCCGGAGCCGACGCCTCCGACGATCCGCTCGTCGTGCGCCGTCATCGACTCCACATGCACGGCGACGTCCAGCGACAGCGCGAACACGCGCTCGACCGGAGCGGGGATGAGCCGCTCCAGCGCGAACGCCGGCATCAGAGCGGATCCGGCTGCGGGCGCGGATCGGCGAAGTCGCCGGCCGCCTTGCGCATGCGCGCCACGATCGCGACGAGATCGGCGGCGTCCGAGCTGTCGATCCCCGGATCCGTGAACACCTCGTCGTTCAGGGCGTCCGTCGCGCTCTCGACAAGCGCCCGGCCGGTCTCGGTCAGTTCGAGCAGGGCGGCGCGGCCGTCGTGCGGATCCCGGTGCCGGGCGATCAGGCCGTCGCGCACGAGCCGGTCGGCGGTGCTGGAGACGCTCGTCGCGTGCACCTGCAGGCGGGCGACGACGCTGGACAGCGGCAGGGTCCCGGTGCGGCTGAACGCGAGCAGGCGCAGCACCTCGTACCGGGCGAAGGAGAGCGCGAACGGGCGCAGGGCGGCGTCCACACGGGCGAGCAGGAGCTGCTGGGCGCGCATGACCGAGGTGACGACCGACATGCCGTCGGCGGCGTGGGTCCAGCCGTGCGCGAGCCACTGCCGCTTCGCCTCGGCGAGCGGATCGACGGGCAGCGGATGCGGTCGGACCATTCCCCTACGTTACCGATCGGATCGCGGCTCTCCCGGTGCGGCCTGCCGGGCGGTTCCGTCCCGATCCGCGCCCTCTCCGCCCCGATCCGCCGCCGATGTCCCGATCCGCTGACCGATGCGGCGGATTCCTCGGCGGAACGGGACAGGATCCGCGGAACGGGACCGCGTCTGCGCGGTGGAAGGCGACGGCGCCGTGGCTCTCCGCTAGCCGTCGGACCGCGGTGGGAGGGTGGCGTCACGAGCCGTTCGCGGACGACCGGACGGTCGGCTCGGAGGCCCGCGCTGAGGTACGCTGGCACCACGTTATCGCCCGGTAACCGGGCGACGCCTGTGCGGTCGTGCGGCCGCACGGACCCTCGCGTGAGGAGGCTCGATGAAGATCTTCGTCCTGGTGAAAGAGGTGCCCGACACCTACGGGGACCGCAAGCTCGACCTGGTGACGGGTCTCGCCGACCGCGGCGCGGGTGAGGTCGTGTTGGACGAGATCACGGAGCGTGCCCTCGAGGTCGCTCTGAGCCACGCCGACGCACACCCCGGCACGGAGGTCGTGGTGCTGTCGATGGCACCCGAGTCGGCGACCGCGTCGATCCGTCGGGCGCTCGCGATCGGGGCGGGGTCGGCGGTGCACGTCTCCGACGAGGCGCTGCGCGGGGCGGATCTCGGGCTCACCGCTGCGGTGCTCGCGGCGGCCATCCGTCGCGGCGAGCCGGACCTGGTGATCACGGGCAATCTCTCCACGGACGGCTCCGGCGGCATGATGCCGGCGATGCTTGCGGAGCATCTCGGGTTCGCGCTGGCGAGTGCGATGAGCAGTGTCACGATCGGGGAGACCGAGGTCGCGGGCAGTCGGGTGACGGATTTCGGGTCGCAGCGGGTGACGGTGCCGTTGCCGGCGGTGGTGTCGATCACGGAGGCGCTGCCGGACGCGCGGTTCCCCAACTTCAAGGGCATCATGGCGGCGAAGAAGAAGCCGTTGGAGGTGCTGTCCCTCTCCGATCTGGGGGTGGATGTCGATCCGGGCGGGGTGCCGCAGTCGATTCTGACGGCGGTGTCGGAGAAGCCGCCGCGGGCGGCGGGTGTGAAGATCACGGACGAGGGGGACGCGGCCGGGCAGTTGGTCGAGTTCCTCGCGCAGAACAGGCTGGTGTGACATGGCGTACCCGGTGAACCCGATCCTCGTCCTCGTCGATGTCACCCCGACGGGGTCCGCGGCGCCGTCGACGGCGGGCCTGATCGGTGCGGCGGCGCTGCTGGGGTCCCCGGTCGCGGTGGTCGCCGCGCCTGCCGGGACGGCGCAGGCGGCGGTGGATGCGGCCGCGGCCGCGGGGGCGCAGGTCGTGCTGACCGCGGACGTCGACGGCGGGCCGGTCACGGTCCCGGTCGTGGACGCACTGCAGGCCGCGTTCCGGGTGGTGCGCCCGGATGCGGTGCTGGTGTCGAACTCGATCGCGGGGCGTGATGTCGCCGGCCGGCTCGCGGTGCGGGAGCGCCTGGCCCTGTCGGTCGACGCGGTGGGTGTGTCCCGGGACGACCAGGGTGTTGTGGCGCATCACTCGGTGTTCGGGGGTGCGTTTCTGACGGATTCGGCGCCGACGTTCGGTGTCCCGGTGATCACGGTGCGGCAGGGCGCGATCGACGCGCGCGCCGACGCCGTCGATGCGCGGGTGGAGCCGCTGGAGGTGACTGCGTCCGGTGCCCCGGCGGCGACCGGTGAGCCGGTCGAGGCCGTGGAGGCGACGTCGTCGCGTCCGGAGCTGCGGGGTGCGAAGGTCGTCGTGTCCGGGGGGCGGGGTCTGGGATCGAAGGAGAGCTTCTCCCTGGTGGAGGACCTCGCCGACGTGCTCGGTGGTGCGGTCGGCGCGTCCCGGGCGGCGGTCGATGCCGGGTTCATCCCGTACGCGCATCAGGTGGGGCAGACCGGGGTGTCGGTGTCGCCGCAGCTGTATGTCGCGGTGGGGATCTCGGGGGCGATCCAGCATCGTGCGGGGATGCAGACGGCGAAGACGATCGTCGCGATCAACAAGGACCCGGACTCGCCGATCTTCGACGTCGCGGACTTCGGGATCGTCGGGGACCTGTTCACGGTCGTGCCGCAGCTGATCGAACAGCTGCGCGCCCGGAAGGCCTGAGCGTGGTCACGTTGCGACGGGGACTGCCCCGCACCCCAGGCGGCGACCCCTGGCCCCCCGCCGGGGTCATCGAGGCCGGTGCCGCGGCCGGGGTCGTTGAGCGAGCCCCGGCGGAGCCGGAGCGAGACGAAACGCGGTCCCTTGCGGGCGAGGTGTCGGTGTCGCCCGTCGGTGACGGCGTTTCGTCGCCGTCGGCTGCGGCGGCGTCGCTCAACGACCCCGGACGATCCCGATCCGGATCCGTCCTCCGCCGCGGCCTGCCCCGCGTCGCCGGCGGCGAACCCTGGCCCCCGGCCGGGGCAGCCGCCGCGCCCGCGATCACCGCTGCGGCCCCCGCTCCGGTCTCCGAGCCCGTCGAAGGGATGATCCCGCAGACGGCGCAGGTGCTCGACGCGGCCCCGGCCACCGCGACCGCGACCGCGCCGTCCGGCGCAGCCGCCGCAGCACCCGGATCCGCCCTGCGCCGCGGCCTGCCGCGCGTCGCCGGGGGAGACCCGTGGCCCCCGGCCGGGACCGCCGCCGCAGTACCGACCGTCCCGGTGGTCGACCGAGCGGAGCGGGACGACACCCAGCTCGTGACGAGTGCCGCGACCGCCACCGCCGCGGCGACGCCCCCCGGATCCGCCGTCGCGCCCCGCCCCGATGTCTCCGCCCCGCTGCCGTTCACGCGCACGGTGTGGCAGGGCGTCGCGCCGCGGCACGCCGCTGCCGTCGCGCCCGCGCCGTCCCGCCTGCGCCCGACCTGGCCGCAGGCCCTGAGCGGGCTCTTCGCCGCGGCCGGGCTCGCGATCCTCGCCGGCGCCGGGGTCGCGCTGGTGCGCGCGTTCCTCAGCCTGCCGTTCATGCACGACTTCCTCGCCGCGTTCCCGGGCGAGTACCGCCTGCCGGCCGGCACCGCGGTCGGCATCCCGGGCTGGATCGGCTGGCAGCACTTCTTCAACATCTTCCTGATGACGCTGATCATCCGATCCGGCCTGCAGGTGCGCACGCAGAAGCGGCCGACCGTGTTCTGGACCCCGCACAAGGTGGCCAAGGGCAAGATCAGCCTGACGCTGTGGTTCCACCAGGCGCTCGACCTGCTCTGGATCGTGAACGGCGCGATCTTCGTCGTGCTGCTGTTCGCGACCGGCCAGTGGGTGCGGATCGTGCCGACGAGCTGGGAGGTGTTCCCGAACGCCCTCTCGGCCCTGCTGCAGTACGTCTCGTTCGACTGGCCGACCGAGAACGGCTGGGTGAACTACAACAGCCTGCAGCAGCTCGCCTACTTCACGATCGTGTTCCTCGCCGCGCCCGTGGCGATCGTGACCGGCTTCCGGATGTCGAGCGTGTGGCCGAAGAAGGCGGAGAGCCTCTCGAAGGCCTACCCGGTCGAGTGGGCGCGTGCGGTGCACTTCCCGACGATGCTGTTCTTCTCTGCGTTCATCGTCGTGCACGTCGCGCTCGTGTTCCTGACCGGCATGCTCCGCAACCTGAACCACATGTTCGCCTCGCAGGATGCCGTCACCTGGACCGGGTTCTGGGTGTTCGTGCTCGCGATGGTCGTGGTCGCCGTCGGCTGGATCGCGGCCCGCCCGCTCGTGCTCGCCCCGATCGCCAGGCTGTTCGGCAAGGTCTCCGGCCGCTGACGGATCCTGCCGCCGAGAGACCCGTCGACGCCCCCTCGCAACGTCGAGGCCCCCTCTGAGCAGCGTCACCAGGAGGGGGCGCGGACGCTCAGAGGGGGCCTCGACGGGAGGGGTCCGGCTCAGCGGACGAAGCGGACCTCTTCGATGGTCTCGCCGAGGAACGGCTCCTGCTGCGAGGTGCCGTCGAGGGTGAAGCCGTTGCGGACGTAGAAGCGGTGCGCACGGGGGTTGTCCTCGGCGACCCAGAGGTAGCAGGCCTCGTCCGTGGCGACGGCCGCGTCGAAGAGGCGCTGGCCGATGCCGGTGCCGTGCCAGGCGTCCAGCAGGTAGATGAAGTAGAGCTCGCGCTCCGCCGGCGGGTTCTCGTCGCGGGCAGGGCCCGATCCGACGAAGCCGACGATCTCGCCGTCCACGAGAGCCGCGCTCATGCGGTACTCCTCGCCCTGGGAGGCCCAGTGCGTCCACAGCTCGGCGAGGCGCCGGGGGGAGACCGCCTCGAGCACCGCGGTGCTGATGAGGTGGTCGTAGGTCTCGTGCCAGCACTTCGCGTGCACACGGCCGAGCGCTTCGGCGTCCACATCGCGAACGGGTCGGACGGTGACGTTGAGAAGGGCATCGGCGCTCATGTTCGCGACTCTACGCGTGAGGTGCGCTGAGGAGAAATCGAGCGTCACCGGCCTCGTTCCGGGCCTGACACGTCGTGCCGTACCTGTGCGGATCCGACAATCGATCCGCGTCTCCCGTGCCGGATTCATTACGCTCCCCGGTGTGAATGTGATCTGGCGCACCATCCTCGTGATCCTCTCCGCCCGCCGTCGGCTCCGTCGCGGACAGGGCCTCGATCAGACCGCCGTGAGCACGATCCGGCTGACGACGCTGCCCACCGATCTCGACATCCTGTGGCACATGAACAACGGACGGTACCTGTCCCTGTTCGATCTCGGACGCTGGGATCTGCTCATCCGCACCGGCCTGTTCGACGCGATGAAGGAGCGGGGCTGGTACGCGGTGGTGTCCAGCGAGACGGTCACGTTCCGCAAGTCCCTCGAGCTGTGGCAGCGCTTCGACGTCGAGTCGCGCTTCACCGGGCACGACCACAAGGCGATGTTCATGGAGCACCGCGCGGTCGTGGACGGCGAGGTGTACGCGAAGGTGATCGTGCGGGCGCGGATCCTGCGACGTTCCGGCGGGCGGGTCTCGCATGAGGAGTTCTTCGGCGCGCTGGGGCACCCGGGCGACGTGCCCGGCGTCGAGGACTGGATCCACGACTGGGCCGCGGCCTCGGCCCTCCCGCCGACGAAGGCCCCCGCACCGAGCGTCTGGTCGGACTGAGCGGGGCGGGCGAGCCCCGCAGAGGCTGTCGCTGAGGCCCGTGAAGGGCGTGGCACGGAGCCCTGCTCGGCAGACGACGGCATGCTGGGAGGAGGTGGATTCCACGCCCGACCCGACGGGCGCAGCAGAGAGGCGATGCCGATGCCGCAGTGGCTGACCGACGAGGAGACCGAACGGGCCCGCAGGGCCGTCGACCTCGCCCAGCGCTGGATTGAGGAGGCCGCCGAGGCGCACGCGGATCCCGCGGCCGAACGTCTCGCCGCCGTGCTGCAGGATCCGGACGGGCTGCCGTTCACCCTCGGCTTCGTCGACGGCGTGATGCGGCCGGAGAGCCTGGGCGCGGCGGCCGCCAGCCTCAACCGCGTCGCTCCTCTCGTTCCCGGCTTCCTGCCCTGGTATCTCCGCGCCGCCGTGCGCGCAGGCGGCGTCGTCGCCCCCGGCCTGCCCACCCCGACCGTGCCGATCGCGCGGAGGGTGCTGCGGGAGATGGTCGGACACCTCGTCGCCGACGCCCGGCCGGCCAAGCTGGGCCCGACGATCGCGAAGCTCCGCGAGGGCGGCGCGCGTCTGAACCTCAACCTGCTCGGCGAGGCGGTGCTCGGCGAGGCCGAGGCGCTGCGTCGGCTCGACGGGATCCACGAGCTCATCCGTCGCGACGACGTCGACTACGTCTCGGTCAAGGTCTCCGCCGTCGTCAGCCGCATCTCGATGTGGGCCTTCGACGAGGTCGTGGCGAAGGTCGCCGAACGGCTGCTGCCGCTGTATCTGACGGCGGCCGGCCCTTCGGCCGGCTCGGGGGGCGGAACGTTCATCAACCTCGACATGGAGGAGTACCGCGACCTCGACCTCACGATCGCGGTGTTCACCCGGATCCTGGAGGATCCGCGGCTCGAGCACCTCGAGGCCGGGATCGTGCTGCAGGCCTACCTGCCCGACGCGCTGCCCGCGTTGCGCGAGCTCACCGCCTGGGCGCGCGACCGCGTCGACCGCGGCGGCGCCCCGATCAAGGTGCGCATGGTGAAGGGCGCCAACCTCGGGATGGAGCGGGTCGAGGCGGCCATGCACGGCTGGACCCCGGCGCCCTACGACGCCAAGGTCGACACCGACGCGAACTACCTGCGCTGCCTGAACGAGGCGCTGCAGCCCGAGGCGATCCGCGCGGTGCGGATCGGCATCGCCGGGCACAACCTCTTCGACATCGCCTACGCCTGGCTGCTCGCCGGGGACCGCGGGGTGCGGCCCGAGGCGGGATCGCCCGACGCGTCGTCGCCGATCGAGTTCGAGATGCTGCTCGGCATGGCGCAGGGCCAGGTCGAGGCGGTGAGCCGCGCGGTCGGGCACGTGCTGCTCTACGTGCCCGTGGTCCGGCCCGCCGAGTTCGACGTCGCGATCAGCTACCTCGTGCGCCGGCTCGAGGAGAACGCGTCGAGCGAGAACTACCTGTCCGCCGCGTTCCGGCTGCACGACGACCCGGATCTGCTCGACCGCGAGGTCGGGCGGTTCGCCTCCTCTCTCGAGCGCTCCGCGGATCCGTCGCTGCGCCGGTCACCGCGCCGCCGCCAGAACCGGCTCGCCCCGGTGCACGAGTCCGCCGCGCTGCGCGCCGACCCCGACGACGCCGACGGCGCGCTCACCCAGGCGGTGCTCGGCATCTCCGGGCCCGGGCACCAGGACGACACCTACGTCGAGACCGCCGTGTTCGCCATCCGTGAGGACGAGTCCGAGGTCGCCGTCGGGGCGCCCGGCTTCCGAAACGCCGAGGACACCGACCCGGCGCTGCCCGCGAACCGGGAGTGGGCGCGCGGGATCCTCGCCAAGATCCCCGGATCCGTCGCGGGGGAGGGGATCCTGCAGACCGCGCGGATCGAGGATCCCGAGGCGCTGCACAAGGCGATCTCCCGGGTGCGCGCGGCCGCCGCGCTCTGGGGTGCGCGGCCCGCCGCGGAGCGCGCCGAGGTGCTGCTGCGCGCCGCCACCGTGCTGGAGTCGCGCCGCGCCGACCTCATCGAGGTCGCCGCCGCCGAGACCGGCAAGGTCGTCGCGGAGGGCGACGTGGAGGTGAGCGAGGCCGTCGACTTCGCGCGGTACTACGCCGCGAAGGCCCGCGAGCTCGACGCCGTGCCCGGTGCCGCGTTCGTGCCGTCGCGGCTGACCGTGGTCACGCCGCCGTGGAACTTCCCGATCTCGATCCCGGCCGGCGGGGTGCTCGCCGCGCTCGCCGCGGGGTCCGGGGTCGTGTTCAAGCCCGCGCATCAGGCGCGCCGCTCGGGCGCCGTGATCGCCGCCGCCCTCTGGGACGCCGGGATCCCGCGCGACCTGCTCGCCCTCGTCCAGCTCGAGGGGGATCTCGGTCGTGAGCTCATCGCGCACCCGGACGTGGACCGGGTGATCCTCACCGGATCCTGGGACACCGCGGCGATGTTCCGCGGCTGGCGCCCCGACCTGCCGCTGCTCGCCGAGACGAGCGGCAAGAACGCCCTCATCGTCACGCCCTCGGCGGATCTCGATCTCGCCGTCGCCGACCTCGTGAAGAGCGCCTTCGGGCACGCCGGGCAGAAGTGCTCGGCGGCGTCGCTCGCGATCCTCGTCGGCCCGGTCGCCCGATCGCACCGCTTCGCCCGGCAGCTCGTCGACGCGACCCGGTCGATGAAGGTCGGCTGGCCGGCGGATCCGCTCTCCGAGATGGGGCCGGTGATCGAACCCCCGCAGGGCAAGCTGCGCTGGGCGCTCACCGAGCTCGACCGCGACGAGAAGTGGTTGCTCGAGCCGCAGCCGCTCGAGGGGCCGGACGGGCGGCTGTGGACACCGGGGATCCGCACCGGCGTGCAGGCCGGATCCCGGTTCCACCGCGAGGAGTTCTTCGGGCCGGTGCTCGGCATCATGCACGCGCCGTCCCTCGCCCGGGCGATCGAGCTGCAGAACGGCGTCGACTACGGGCTCACCGCGGGGCTGCACACGCAGGATCCGGCCGACCTCGCGCTGTGGCTGCAGCGCGTGCAGGCGGGCAACCTCTACGTGAACCGCGGGATCACCGGCGCGATCGTGCAGCGGCAGCCGTTCGGCGGCTGGAAGCGCTCCTCGGTCGGCACGGGCACGAAGGCCGGCGGCCCGAACTACCTCGTCGGGCTCGGGTCGTGGCGGAGCACCGGCGGTGCCGGCGGATCGACCACGCTGCACCTGCGCGGCCTCGACACCCGGATCACCTCGCTCATCGAGGCGGCCCAGCCCTCGCTCGACTACACCGCGTTCGAGTGGCTGCGCCGCGCCGCGCTCTCCGACGCCCTCGCCTGGGACAAGGAGTTCGGCCGGGTGCGCGATGTGTCGCGGCTCGGCATCGAGCGCAATCTCTTCCGCTACCGATCGGTCCCGGTCGCGGTGCGGGCCACGGGCGAGGCGCCGCTGCGGGAGCTGCTGCGGGTCGCGATCGCCGCGATCCGCGCCGGCGGCGAGTTCATGCTGTCGACGTCGACCGGGCTTCCGGCGGCGGTGCGGCGCGTGCTCGGCGAGACGGAGATCCCGGTGTTCGTGGAGAGCGACGCGGAGTGGATCCAGCGCTTCACGCCCCGCACCACGGAGGACGCCGACGGCGCGGACGAGCCAGCCCAGGAGGCCCCGCCGCGGCCGAACCGGGTGCGCATCGTCGGAACCGCGGACGACGTCGCCACCCTGCATCTCGCGCTCGCCGAGGCGGTGCACGGCGATCCGGACCTCGCGATCCACGCCGGCGAGGTGACCACCGTCGGCCGGATCGAGCTGCTCCCGTTCCTGCACGAGCAGGCGATCGCGATCACGGCGCACCGATACGGCAACCCGGACGACTGGAGCGCGGAGGTGATCTGAGCGGCGCGCACGTCAGAGATGGAAAACGCTGCGCGCGGGACGCACCGGGAGGCGAAAAGCATCTCCGACGTGCGCGGCCGGATCCGGGCGGATGGAAAACGTTGCGCGGAGGACGCGCGCGGCGACGAAAACCATCTTCGACGGACGCCGCGGCGCCGGGGTGTCGTCGCCCGATCGCGCTGATCCTGGCACTGTTCGGCCTCGGATGAGAGAATGGATATCGGCGTGCCCGTGTCGCATCTTCTCCCCGCATCCCCGATGCCCGGATCGAAGGACCGCCGGGCCCGAGGACAGCGTCCGCCGCACCTGCCTTTCGAGGAGCCACCCATGTCGACGCCCGAGACCGCCACCGTGACCGTCCCGGCCCGGACCGCCCACCACCGCCGTTACCTGATGTGCCGCCCCGAGCACTTCACGGTGAACTACAGCATCAACCCGTGGATGGAGCCGGCGAACCCCACCGACACCGCGAAGGCCCTCGCGCAGTGGCAGAAGCTGTACGACCTGTACCTGGAGCTGGGCCACGAGGTCGAGCTCATCGACCCGCTCGACGGCTACCCCGACATGGTCTACACCGCCAACGGCGGCTTCGTGATCGACGGCCGCGCGTACGTCCCGGAGTTCCGCTTCGTAGAGCGCCAGGGCGAGGCGCCCGCGTTCGCCGACTGGTTCCGCGCGAACGGCTTCGACACCGTCATGCCGGAGGAGGTCAACGAGGGCGAGGGCGACTTCCTGCTCGCGGGCGACGTGATCCTCGCCGGGACCGGATTCCGCTCCACGGGCGACAGCCACCGCGAGGTGGGCGAGGTGTTCGGCCGCGAGGTCGTCTCGCTGACCCTCGTCGACCCGCGCTTCTACCACCTGGACACCGCGCTCGCCGTGCTCGACCCGGTCGTCGGCGTGGAGAACGGCGGACCGGCCGCGGCGAACATCGCCTACCTGCCGCACGCCTTCGACGAGGCCTCGCAGCGGATCCTCGCCGAGCGCTTCCCCGACGCGATCCTCGTCTCGGACGAGGACGGCGCCGTGTTCGGCCTGAACTCCGCGAGCGACGGCTACAACGTGATCATCTCGCCGCGCGCGAAGGGCTTCGAGAAGCAGCTGCGCGAGCGCGGCTACAACCCGATCACGGTCGACCTCAGCGAGCTGCTGCTCGGCGGCGGCGGCATCAAGTGCTGCACCCTCGAACTGCGGGGCGCGAAGTGACGGCCGTCCTTCGACAGGCCCAGGGACCGGAGCGGGCCGACGTCGAGCCGCACGTCGCCCGCAACTACCACCCGCTGCCCGTCACGATCGCCCGCGCCGAGGGGTCCTGGGTCACCGACGTCGAGGGCAAGCGCTACCTCGACCTGCTGGCGGCGTACTCCGCGGTGAACTTCGGTCACCGCCACCCGGCGCTCGTCGCCGCGCTCGAGGAGCAGCTCGGCCGGGTCGCGCTGACCAGCCGCGCGTTCCGCAGCGACCGCCTCGAGCCGTTCGCCGCCGCGCTCGCGCGGCTGTGCGGCAAGGATCTGGTCCTGCCGATGAACACCGGCGCCGAGGCCGTCGAGACCGGCATCAAGGTCGCCCGCGCCTGGGGCTACCGGGTCAAGGGCGTCACCCCGAACGCCGCGCGCATCGTCGTCGCGCAGGGCAACTTCCACGGCCGGACCACCACGATCGTCGGCTTCAGCGACGACGAGTCGGCCCGCGACGGGTTCGGCCCGTTCACGCCCGGCTTCGACCCGGTCCCGTACGGCGACGCCGATGCGATCGCCGCGGCGATCACGGACGACACGGTCGCCGTGCTCGTCGAGCCGATCCAGGGCGAGGGCGGGGTCATCATCCCGCCGGAGGGCTACCTGCGCCGGATCCGCGAGATCTGCACCGAGAACAACGTGCTGTTCCTCGCCGACGAGATCCAGTCCGGCCTCGGCCGCGTCGGCGAGACCTTCGCCTGCGACCGGGAGGGCGTCGTGCCCGACCTGTACCTGCTCGGCAAGGCGCTCGGCGGCGGGCTCCTGCCCGTCTCCGCGGTCGTCGGGAACGAGGACGTGCTCGGGGTCATCCGTCCCGGTGAGCACGGATCCACGTTCGGCGGCAACCCGCTCGCCGCGGCCGTCGGACTGCGCGCGGTCGAGATGCTGGAGTCGGGCGAGTTCCAGGAGCGCGCGAAGGCGCTCGGCGCGCATCTGCGCGAGGGCCTCGAGGCCTTCCTCGGCCACGGGGTGACCGCGGTCCGCGTGGCCGGACTCTGGGCCGGCATCGACATCGACCCGGCCCGCGGGACCGGGCGCGAGATCGCGGAGCGGCTGCTCGAGCGCGGCGTCCTCGCGAAGGACACGCACGGTCAGACCATCCGGATCGCGCCGCCCATCGTGGTGCGCGCGACCGAGCTGGACTGGGCGCTGGAGCAGCTCCGGCACGTGCTCGGGGGCTGACGGGATCCGTCTCCGCCCTCCGCGAGAAACCAGTTCCTCCGCGAGAAACCAGTTCCCGCGCGAGAAACCAGGCCCGGCGGTGTTTCTCACGCAGGAAGTGGTTTCTCGCGTTGGGGGAGAGGGGGGGAGGCGAGAGCGGAGGGCAGGCGTCAGAGTGCGTCGAGCCCCGCGCGGTGCGCCTCCCACTCCTCGACCAGCTGCGGCATGCGGCGGGCCATGAAGCGGAAGAAGTCAGCCATCTCGGTGGCGCGGGCGCGGGCGGCGTCGTCGTCCGAGTGCTCGGCACCGATCGCCTCGATGTGCGCGGCCAGGCTGTCGTAGATCGGGCCGTTGTTCGTCATCAGGCCGTACCACGTGTCCGGGACGATGAGGTAGTGGTCGCGTCGGCGATCGGGCCGGGCGACCCGGCGGATCACCTGGATCGTCTGCAGGTAGCGCACCGCGCCCGAGACGGCGGCGGGGCTGATCCCGAGCCGCTCGGCGAGCTCCGCGGCGGAGTAGCCGTCCGCGGGGGCGGCGATGAGCGCCATCAGCACGCGACCGGGCATGCGGGGGAACCCGACGCCCGCGATCATCGCGGCGGCTTCCTCCGCGGCGTCGATGCCGCGATGCGGACGCGGCACGGGATCCGGATCCTTCGTCATCGGCCATCCTTCCTGTTCCATCATCGCGGCTTCGCCACTGCCGCCCCTCACAGAGACACCGCCGGGTTCCCGCGAGAAACCATTTGCCGTGCGAGACACCTGCCCTGTGATGGTGTCTCGCGCCGGGAGTGGTTTCTCGCGGATCCGGGCGGCCATCCCGCGCACCCGGTCAGGACGACGTCTGCAGCTGCCGGCGACGCATCAGCACGAGCGATGCCACGGCACCCACCGCGACCACGAGCACGAGCCACCACGTTCCGCGCAGGTCCGCGGTCCCGTTGGACACGATCGGGGTGACCGCGAACGGCGAGAACCGCGTCGTCCACTCCGGCAGCCCGAACAGCGGGCCGAAGAGGCCGAACATCGTGGCCAGGAGCAGGAGCGACCAGGCGACGGCGATGGTCCCGCGGGGGATCAGCACGAACACGAGCGCGGTCACGACCGTGAACACGCACGCGGCGAGCCCCTGTCCGAGCCCGACCACCATCACGACCTTCGACAGGGACGACGCGTGCGCGTTCCCGGAGAGCCCGCCGAGTGCGGCGAGCATCGCGGCGGCCACGATGATCGCGATCGCGAAGGTCGCGACGAGCAGGTAGTCGAGCAGCCAGCGCACCCGGCCGACCGGACGCGACAGCACGTTCTCCGCCGTGCCGTGCGCCTCCTCCTGACGCGCCCGCGCGAGGATCTGCACCGCGGCGCACGCGGCGAGGATCCCCATCATCGTGAAGAACACCGACACGACCGTCTCCTCGAGGTTGCCCGCCTTGCCGATCTTGTCGAGGATCTGCTGGACCGCGGGGTTCTGCCCGGAGATCTGCCCGGCGAGCCCCGAGAGCTTGGTCGCGAGGACGCCGGTGAGCGCCCCGCCCACGGCCCAGCCGATGATGGCGCCGTTCGTCAGCCGCCACACGAGCGCGTGCGGCGAGGAGAGCGCCGGCCGTGCATGGGTCCGTCCGGGGCGGGCGGGGATGAAGCCCTCGCCGATGTCGCGCACCGACTGCAGGGCCACCGCGGCGACCGCGAGGACCAGCCCGAAGACGAGCCCGAGCAGGGCGGGTCCGGCGTCGTTCGCGTCGTACGGGCGCGCCTGCTCGGCCCAGCCGAACGGCGAGAGCCAGACGAGCCCCGAGCTCGTGATCCGGGTGAGGTCGTTGCTCGGGGTGCCCGCGACGTTGCCGATCCCGTTGACGAGGAACGTGCCGACGAGGATCCAGACGGTGAGCGCGTTGGCCCCGCGCGAGGTGCGCATGAGCTGTGCGGCGATCAGGCCGATTCCGAGGAACGCGATGCCGGTCGTCGCGGAGGTCGCGCCCATCAGCCAGGATCCGGCGGGGTCGAGCTTCGATCCGATCAGAGCCAGTGCCACGAGCACACCCAGGATCACGTTGGCGCCCACGCCGTGGATGATCGTCGCGACGGTGGGGAGTGCGCGCCCGGCGGGCGTGGCTGCGACGAGCTCGGACCGCCCGGCCTCCTCGTCGCCGCGGGTGTGCCGGACGGCGAGGAACGTGCTCATCAGACCGGCGAGCATCGTCAGCCAGGGCAGGATCTCGAACGACAGGAACTGCCCCTCCGAGGCGCCGGACGGGAGCCCGCGGAACATCATGATGACGGGGTTCGCCATGACCGCGGCGAGGACCTGGACGCGGTCGGTGGTCGTCGCGTAGGACTGGGTCACGCCCGCGTAGCCGGCGTAGGCCATGAGCACGGTCGCGAGGATCCACAGGAGCACCTGCAGCCAGTCGCGCCGCAGGCGCTGGCGGAGCAGGACGCTCATCTCGACTCCTTCACGGCGACGCGCCGCGACGCGCGGGTGTCGCCTTCCTCCTCGGCGGCGCGGAGGGCGGCGAGGTCGTCGCCGTAGTGCCGCAGGAACAGCTCCTCGAGCGAGGGCGGCTCGATCCGCAGGCCCGACACGTTGCGCTGGGCGAGGACCGGGAGCACGGAGGGGATCGCGTCGCTGTCGACGGTGAACCGGGCGCGGCCCTCGTCGATCGACCCGTCGTGCGCCTCGGGGATCCCGGCGAGCACGGAGCCGTCGGTCGCCTCGAACGACACCTCGGTGCGGGTGAGGTGGCGCAGCTCCGCGAGCGTGCCGGACTCGACGATCCGCCCGGCGCGGATGATGCTCACCCGGTCGCAGAGGAGCTCGACCTCGGAGAGGATGTGGCTGGACAGCAGGACGGTCGCGCCGTCACGACGCAGCCGCTGGATCTCGTCGCGGAACACCACCTCCATGAGCGGGTCGAGGCCGCTCGTCGGCTCGTCGAGGATGTAGAGGTCGGCGGGGACGGCGAACGCGGCGATGAGGGCGACCTTCTGCCGGTTGCCCTTCGAGTAGGCGCGGCCCTTCTTGCGCGGATCGAACTGGAAGGCGGCCATCAGCCGCTCCCGCTCGGCGCGGTAGGCGGGATCCTTCGTCTTCGCCCCGCGCAGGCGCGCGAGGAAGTCGATCGACTCCCCGCCGGAGAGGTTGGGCCAGACGCTGACGTCGCCGGGCACGTAGGCGACGCGGCGGTGGATCTGCACGGCGGAGTGCCAGGGCTCCTCGCCGAAGACCGTGGCCGAGCCGCCGGTCTTGCGGGCGAGCCCCAGCAGGATCCGGATGGTGGTGGACTTGCCGGCGCCGTTCGGGCCCAGGAAGCCGTGCACCTGACCCGCGTCGACACGGAGGTCAAGCCCGTCGAGCGCATGCACGCGGCCGTAGTGCTTGGTGAGGCCGTCGGTGCGGATGATCGTGTTCATGGCGGCGATGCTACGCCGATTTCACAAATTCGTGAAGTAAGTGAAGCGCATGGGTTCCGTGAGGATCCCGTGAGGAGACCTTCTTGTCGCTTTGGGGCGCCTTCTGTCGTTTTGGGGCGTCAGATGTGCCGAATTCCTGCCGGGGCGCGCCCCAAAACATCGAACTGCGCCTCGAAACCGGGCAGCGCCGGGAGAGTGAGGGCGGATCAGGCCCCGACGGTCACGGTGATCGTGTGCCAGCCGGTCGCCCCGTCCGGGGCCGGCGGGGCGACGGTGCCGGTCTGGGTCGTGCCGTCCTTGCCGATCGCCCGGCAGCGGATCTGGTGATGGCCGGCGGTGGCGTGCCAGGGCAGCCGCCACTGCACCCAGGTGTCGTCGGAGATCGCCGCCGCAAGCTCGGCGGCCTGCCACGGTCCGTTGTCGACCTGGACCTCGACGGCCGAGACCCCGACGTGCGGCTGCCACGCGACGCCGGCGATGATCGTGTCGCCGGCGGTCACGGACCGGTTCCCGCCCGGCACGTCGATCCGGGACTCGAGCTTGATCGGACCGCGCGCGGACCAGCCCCGCGACGTCCAGTAGGCGGTCGCCTTGTCGAACCGGGTGACCTCGAGATCCGTGACCCACTTGGTCGCCGAGACGTAGCCGTAGAGCCCGGGCACCACCATCCGGACCGGGAAGCCGTGCTCCTCGGGGAGGGGCAGGCCGTTCATGCCGATCGCGAGCAGGGCGTTCCGGTCGTCGGTGAGCGTCTCCAGCGGGGTGCCCGCGGTGAAGCCGTCGACGGAGGTGGACAGCACCATGTCGGCGTCGGCGGACGGGTGCGCCTGCGCGAGCAGCTCGCGGATCGGGTAGCCCAGCCAGACCGCATTGCCCACGAGGTCTCCGCCGACCTCGTTCGACACGCAGGACAGGGTCGCGGCGGCCTCGACGAGCGGCAGCGCGAGCAGCTGGTCCCAGGTCAGCGTGACCTCGTTCTCGACCATGCCATGGATGCGCAGCCGCCACGAGGACGGATCGATCGACGGCACGACGAGTGCGGTGTCGATGCGGTAGAAGTCGGCGTTCGGCGTGATCACGGGTGTGAGGCCCGGTGCGCCGCTCAGCGACGCGCCTGCCGGGATCGCCGGAGCCGGGGTGGCCGGGGACGGCAGTCGCAGCGCCCGGCGCGCGGCCCCGGCGGCGACGGATCCGGCCCGACCTGCGGCGGCGAAACCGGTCGCGAGCACGCCGATGACCGCGCTCGCGGCGGCCCAGGCGAGGAAGCGGCGGCGCGACGGCCCGGACGGGGCCGGTGCGGCGGACTGCCGGGTCGACGAGAGCGGCGGAGGCTCGGAGGGCAACGGGCCGGAGGGCAACGGGCCGGACAGCGGCGGCGCGGCAGCGGGCGGCGGCGTGGCGGCGGGCGGCGGCGCGGCAGCGGGCGGCGGCGTGGCGGCGGGCGGCGGC
>NZ_JAVFCB010000013.1 GCF_030865425.1 Microbacterium capsulatum | reverse complement strand
TACCCGGGTCTCGACCGCGAGGACGAGATGGTCGCCGCGTTCGACTACTGCCTGCACGGCAAGGGCGGGGCCGCCCCGTCGATCGACACGGCGATGCACGGCCTCGTCGACGCCGCACACGTCGATCACCTGCACCCCGACAGTGGCATCGCGATCGCGACCGCCGCCGACGGCGAGGCGCTCACGGCCCGGATCTTCGGTGGCAAGGTCGTGTGGGTGCCGTGGCGGCGCCCGGGGTTCCAGCTGGGTCTCGACATCGCCGCGATCAAGGCGGAGAACCCCGACGCGGTGGGCTGCATCCTGGGCGGGCACGGGATCACCGCGTGGGGCGACACGTCCGAGGAGGCGGAGGCGAACTCGCTGTGGATCATCGAGACCGCCGCCGCCCACATCGCCGAGCACGGCAAGACGGACCCGTTCGGTGGCGTCCGCGCAGGGTTCGAGGCGCTCCCCGGGGCCGAGCGGCGGGAGCGCGCAGCCGCCCTCGCGGCCACGATCCGCGGGATCGCTTCGACCGAGAGGCCCATGGTCGGCCATTTCACCGACGCGGACGTCGTGCTCGACTTCCTCGCGTCGACGAAGGCGCCGGCGCTCGCCGCCCTGGGCACGTCCTGCCCCGACCATTTCCTGCGCACCAAAGTCAAGCCGCTGATCCTCGACCTGCCCGCGACCGCCACCGCCGAGGAGCAGATCGCGCGCCTGCACGAGCTGCACTCCTCGTATCGGACCGACTACCAGGCCTACTACGACGCGCACGCGACCGCCGACAGCCCCGCAATCCGCGGCGCCGACCCGCTCATCGTGCTCGTCCCCGGTGTCGGCATGTTCTCCTACGGTGCGAACAAGCAGACCGCGCGTGTCGCGGGCGAGTTCTACGTCAACGCGATCAACGTGATGCGCGGCGCCGAGGCCCTGTCGACCTACGCGCCGATCTCCGACGCCGAAAAGTTCCGCATCGAGTACTGGGCACTCGAGGAAGCCAAGCTGCAGCGGATGCCGCGGCCTGCGAGCCACCAGGGACGGATCGCGTTCGTCACGGGCGCCGCGAGCGGCATCGGCAAAGCCATCGCCACCCGGCTCGCCGCCGAAGGGGCGTGCGTCGTGGTCGCCGACCTGGACCTGGACAAGGCCCGCGCCGCGGCGGCGGAACTCGGCGGCACCGACGTCGCGATCGGCGTGGCCGCGAACGTCGCCGACGCCGCCCAGGTGCAGGCCGCGCTGAACGACGCCATGCTCGCGTTCGGCGGCGTCGACCTGATCGTCAACAACGCCGGCCTGTCACTGTCCAAACCGCTCCTGGAGACCACGGAGAAGGACTGGGACCTGCAGCACGACGTGATGGCGAAGGGATCCTTCCTCGTATCCAAGGCCGCAGCACGCATCCTCATCGACCAGAAGCTCGGCGGAGACATCATCTACATCTCCTCCAAGAACAGCGTCTTCGCCGGCCCCAACAACATCGCCTACTCCGCCACCAAGGCCGACCAGGCCCACCAGGTGCGCCTGCTCGCCGTCGAACTCGGCGAACACGGCGTGCGCGTGAACGGCATCAACCCCGACGGCGTCGTGCGCGGATCCGGGATCTTCGCCTCCGGCTGGGGGGCCAACCGGGCCGCGACCTACGGCGTCGCCGAAGAAGACCTCGGCCAGTACTACGCGAACCGCACCATCCTCAAGCGCGAGGTCGTCCCGGAGAACGTCGCCGATGCGGTCTACGTCCTCACCGGCCCCGAACTCAGCCGCACCACCGGCCTGCACATCCCCGTCGACTCCGGCGTCGCCGCCGCCTTCCAGCGATGACGACGGCACGGCCCGCGCAGAGGCCGGCCCGATGAGCGCACCGGGACGCACCCGCGCATTCGCCGCCGTCGATCTCGGCGCCACCAGCGGGCGCGTGATGATCGGCCGCGTCGGCGCGGACGTGCTCGAACTCGAGCAGGTCGCGCGGTTCCCGAACGGACCCGTACAGCGCCCGGACGGTCTGCACTGGGACTTCGAGGAGCTCGTGGAGCAGGTCGTCGCGGGTCTCGCCGAGGCGGTGCTCCGGGAACCGTCGATCGAGAGCATCGGCATCGACACCTGGGCGGTCGACTACGGACTGCTGCGCGACGACGCGCTTCTGGCGGAACCGTTCCACTATCGCGACGAACGCGGCGCCCGCGGCGTGGAGCGCGTGCACGCGCGGGTGCGGTTCGCGGAGCTCTACGCCCGCAACGGTCTGCAGTTCCTGCCCTTCACGACGCTGTACCAGCTCGCCGCCGACGACCTGGCGCCCGCGGCCCGCACCGCGCTGCTCATGCCCGACCTCGTTGCCCACCGCCTCACGGGCGCCGCCGTCGCCGAGCGCACGAACGCCTCGACCACGGGTCTGCTCGGCGTACACGATCGGGAGTGGGATCGCGCGCTCGCGGAGCGGATCGGGATCGACGCCCGCCTGCTGCCACGGCTGGTCGATCCCGGCGAACCGATCGGGCGCCTGCTCCCGGCCCTCGCCGCACGCATCGGCGCGGAGCTGCCGGTCGTCGCGGTCGGCTCCCACGACACGGCATCGGCGGTCGTGGCCGCGCCTCTCTCCTCCCCCGCGACGGCTTACATCTCCTGCGGCACCTGGGGCCTGGTCGGCCTCGAGCTCACCGAGCCCGTGCTCACCGATGCCGCCCGCGACGCCGGCTTCACGCACGAGCTCGGCGTGGACGGGCGGATCCGTTTCTTGCACAACGTCACGGGGCTGTGGCTGCTCAACGAGACCCTGCGCGCCTGGGAGGGCGAGGACGGCGCACCGATCGATCTGCCCGGGCTCGTCGCCCAGGCCACCGCCGCAGATCGCCCCGTGCCTGTGTTCGACGCGAACGATCCGTCGCTGAGTACACCCGGTGACATGCCCGCGCGTATCGCGGCCGTGGTCCGGGCCACCGGTGGCGAGCCTGCGGTGACCCGTGCCGGGTTCGTCCGCATGATCGTCGAGTCGATCGCCCAGGCCTTCGCGGACGCCGTCGCAACCGCCGCAGCGCTGGCCGGACGGACCGTCGACGCCATCGACCTCATCGGCGGCGGATCCCTGAACCGGCTCCTCTGCCAGGCGACCGCCGACCGTTCCGGACTGCCCGTGCTGGCAGGGCCCGTGGAGGCCACGGCCCTGGGCAACGTGCTCGTGCAGGCCCGGGCGGCCGGTTCCTTCGGCGCGGACGCCTCGCTCGAGCGGCTACGAGAGCTGGTCCTGCGTACGCACCCGCCCGTGCGCTACACGCCGCGGGAATGATCAGCCCCGCGCCACGAGCGGGCCGAACCCTCCGCTGCCCCGTGGATCCTGCCGACCGCGTGGGCGCACCGGCGCGGGGTGCGAGCGTCAGGTGGCGATGCGCGCCAGCCGCACCTCGAGGCCGAACCAGTCCGCGACCGGCTCATGCGCAGCGGGCGGGTCGGGCAGCAGTCTGACCGGGGTGTGCCGGACGGTGCCTGCCACGACCGGACCGGGCAGCAGCACGCGCGACGGCCCGACGCGCGCGGGCACCGGTGCGGCGTCGTCCGGGTGCTCGGGCGACAGAGGTGAGGGCTTCTCTGCAGCGATGCCGGCGACGGCGGGCGCGTCCTCGGTCTCCGCGGACACGACGGATCCGCTCGGCTCCTCCTCCGCAGCGGTGAGCCCGAGCGCGTGCAGAACGTCATCGCGCTCCTCGTAGAGCGTGCGCATGTCGCGGTCCCGCAGGTCGACGATCACGTCGGCCTCGGCCTGCGCCGCCAGCGAGCGCCGAGTCTCGGCGGGACCGCCCCCGCCGCGCTGACGCTCGGCGTGTACGCCCGTCCGGTCGCGTACGAGCGAGCGCCGAGGCGTGCCGTCGGGCGCCGGCAGCGCGATGAGCCGGATCCCCCGATCCTGCAGGACGGACCGGATCCGCTCGCCGTCGGGATCGTCCGCGACGGGGGCGACGACCGTGAGCAGCAGCCCGTGACCGCGCAGGGCGTGCGCCAGCTCGACGGCGTCGCCGGTCACGCTCTCGCGGACGCCGCCGGGGTCGCGGATCTCGTCGACGCGCGCCTCACCGAGGATCGTCACGTGGCGTTCGAGCATGCGGCCCCTTCTGGCTGAGTCTCCCCAGGCTACTCCGCGACCTCCCGCGCGAGGCCGCGGACAGGCCCTATCCTGGCGCCATGAAGACTCGCAGCGTCGCGGTCGTCCTCGCCGCCCTGTCCCTCGCCGGCGCTCTCGCGGCCTGCGCACCGCTCTCCGGCCCGTCCTCGAGCGCCTCGCCGACGAACAGCGGCCCCACGTCCTCGGCGACCGCCACGCCGACCCGTAGTGCCCCACCCGGCCCGTCCGCGACCCCCGGACCGAGCCCGACGCCGTCGCCGACCTCGACGTCCGCCGCGCTCCCCACGGACTGCCGTGCGATCCTGTCGGCCGATGTGCTCGCGCAGCTCGGCTCGACGCCGCTGAACTCGCCCGCGTACGGACCGAGCGGGGTGCAGTCCGACGGCACCCTGATCTGCATCTGGGCGGATCCGAAGGCCGACGCCACGGGCATCACCACGAAGATCTCCCGCAAGTACCGCGGCGAGGCGCTGGACATGCTGAACGGCCTCGTGAAGACCGACGGCTTCAGCTGTTACACCCCCGACAAGGGCACTCGCTGCGAGAAGCAGTGGCAGGATCCGAAGTATCCGATCACCGACGGTCGCACGCTGTTCTGGCGCGACGACGTGCTCATCGACACCGGCTATTCGAATCTCGCCCCGAACGGCTACACCTCGAGCATCATCGCGAGCATCTTCCACTGACTCGCACCGGCGGAAGGCACGCCGTTTCGTCTCGGTCGCCTTCGGCGTCCTCGCTCAACGACCCCGGTCAGCGGGAGGCACGCCGTTTCGTCTCGGTCGCCTTCGGCGTCCTCGCTCAACGACCCCGGTCGGCGGAAGGCACTCCGTTTCGTCTCGGTCGCCTTCGGCGTCCTCGCTCAACGACCCCGACTGCCAGCGGGAACGCGGAAGGGCCCCGGATCCGAGGATCCGGGGCCCTTCCGATTCAGACGATCAGGCTCAGTTGTGTCGCGACTTCAATCGGCTCGGCCGAGCGAGCAAGCTCGCTCGGCTCTCGCCTCAATCAGTTGTACGTGCCGGGCGTGATGTCGTCGGTCGAGAACGCGTCGAAGTCGACGTAGCCGAAGTCGCCGTCGGCGTACGCCCCGTCGGATGCGAAGATCCGGTTCGGGTAGCGCTCGCTCTTGGCCTCCTCGGTCGCCTCCACCGTGATGTCGCGGTAGCGGCGCAGGCCCGTCCCGGCGGGGATGAGCTTTCCGATGATGACGTTCTCCTTGAGGCCGACCAGCGGGTCGCTCTTGCCCTCCATGGCGGCCTGCGTGAGCACGCGGGTCGTCTCCTGGAAGGACGCGGCCGACAGCCACGACTCGGTCGCGAGCGACGCCTTGGTGATACCCATCAGCTCCGGGCGACCGGACGCGGGACGCTTGCCCGACGCGACGGCCTCGCGGTTGATGTCCTGGTAGCGACGGCTGTCCACCATCTCACCGGGCAGCAGGGTCGTGTCGCCGTGGTCGACGACGGTGACCTTGCGCAGCATCTGGCGCACGATGACCTCGATGTGCTTGTCGTGGATCGGCACACCCTGCGAGCGGTACACGCCCTGCACGCCGCCGACGAGGTACTTCTGCACCTCGCGGGCACCCTGCACGCGCATGACCTCCTTGGGGTCGAGCGTTCCGACCTGGAGCGGCTCGCCGACGACGACGTGCTGGCCGTCCTCGACGAGGAGCGTCGCACGCTTCAGCACCGGGTAGACCACTTCCTCGTCGCCGTTGTCGGGCGTGAGGATGACCTTCTTGCTCTTCTCGGTCTCCTCGATCGTGATGCGGCCGTCGGCCTCGGCGATCGGGGAGGCGCCCTTCGGGGTGCGGGCCTCGAAGAGCTCCTGGACGCGCGGCAGACCCTGGGTGATGTCGTCGGCCGAGGCGGATCCACCGGTGTGGAAGGTACGCATCGTCAGCTGGGTACCGGGCTCACCGATCGACTGGGCCGCGATGATGCCGACGGCCTCGCCGATGTCCACCGTCTTGCCGGTGGCCAGCGAGCGGCCGTAGCACTGCGCGCAGACACCGACGGCCGAGTCGCAGGTCAGCACGGAGCGGACCTTGATGGACTCCACGCCGAGCGCGACGAGCTTGTCGATGAGCACGTCGCCGACGTCCTCACCGGCCGTGGCGAGAACCTCGCCGGCCTCGTTCACGACGTCCGACGCGAGCGTGCGGGCGAACACCGAGTTCTCGACGTTCGCGTCGCGCACCAGCTCGCCGGCCGAGTTCGGCGCGGCGATCGGGAGCTCGAGGCCCTTCGACGTACCGCAGTCGTCCTCGCGGATGATGACGTCCTGCGAGACGTCCACCAGACGACGGGTCAGGTAACCCGAGTCGGCGGTACGCAGAGCAGTGTCGGCGAGACCCTTACGGGTACCGTGCGTGGCGATGAAGTACTCCGCCACCGACAGGCCCTCGCGGTACGAGGAGATGATCGGACGCGGGATGATCTCACCCTTGGGGTTGTTCACCAGGCCTCGCATACCCGCGATGTTGCGGATCTGCAGCCAGTTACCACGGGCGCCCGAGGACACCATGCGGTTGATGGTGTTGTCGACGGGGAAGTTCGCCTTCATCGCGGCCTGGACCTCGTCGGTCGCCTCGGTCCAGATCTTGATGAGCTCCTGACGACGCTCGGCGTCGGTCGTGAGACCCTTCTCGTACTGGGCCTGGACCTTCTCGGCCTGCTTCTCGTAGCCGGCGACGATCTCGGCCTTGTTCGGCGGGGTGAGGATGTCGCTCAGCGCGACGGTCACACCGGAACGCGTGGCCCAGTAGAAGCCGGCGTCCTTGATGCGGTCCAGCGACGCGGCGGTCTCGACCTTGGGGTACTCCTCGGCGAGCTTGTTGACGATCTGCGACAGCTTGCCCTTGTCGGCGACCTCGCGCACGAACGGGTAGCCCTTCGGCAGCGCGTCGTTGAAGATCGCCTGGCCGAGCGAGGCGTCCACGAGGCCGTGGCGCTCGTAGCCCTCCGGGGCCTCGCCCTCGAGGAAGGTCAGACCCGGGATGCGGATGCGGACCTTCGCCTGCAGGTCGAGGGTGCCCTCGTCCTTCGCCAGGATCGCCTCGCCGACGGAGCCGAACGCACGGCCCTCACCGGTCGCGCCCTCCTTGACCGTGGTCAGGTGGTGCAGACCGATGATCATGTCCTGCGAGGGCAGGGTCACCGGGCGGCCGTCCGACGGCTTCAGGATGTTGTTCGACGCGAGCATCAGCACGCGGGCCTCGGCCTGGGCCTCGACCGACAGCGGCAGGTGCACGGCCATCTGGTCGCCGTCGAAGTCGGCGTTGAAGGCGGCGCAGACGAGCGGGTGCAGCTGGATCGCCTTGCCCTCGACGAGCTGCGGCTCGAAGGCCTGGATGCCCAGACGGTGCAGGGTGGGGGCGCGGTTCAGGAGCACCGGGCGCTCGCGGATGATCTCCTCGAGCACGTCCCAGACCTCGGGACGGGTGCGCTCGACGGCGCGCTTGGCGGCCTTGATGTTCTGCGAGTGACCGAGGTCGATCAGGCGCTTGATCACGAACGGCTTGAAGAGCTCCAGGGCCATCTGCTTGGGCAGACCGCACTGGTGCAGCTTCAGCTGCGGGCCGACGATGATGACCGAACGGCCCGAGTAGTCCACGCGCTTGCCGAGCAGGTTCTGGCGGAAGCGACCCTGCTTTCCCTTCAGCATGTCGCTGAGGGACTTCAGGGCGCGGTTGCCGGTGCCCGTGACGGGACGACCGCGGCGGCCGTTGTCGAACAGCGCGTCGACGGCCTCCTGCAGCATGCGCTTCTCGTTGTTGACGATGATCTCGGGGGCGCCGAGGTCGATCAGACGACGAAGACGGTTGTTGCGGTTGATCACGCGGCGGTACAGGTCGTTCAGGTCGCTGGTCGCGAAGCGGCCACCGTCCAGCTGCACCATCGGGCGCAGCTCCGGCGGGATCACCGGGACGACGTCGAGCACCATGGCGGCCGGGCTCATGCCGGTCTCCAGGAAGGAGTTCACGACCTTGAGGCGCTTGATCGCACGGATCTTGCGCTGGCCCTTGCCCTCCGAGATCTGCAGGTGCAGCTTCTCGGACTCGCCGGCCAGGTCGAACGCCGCGAGGCGGCGCTGGATGGCCTCGGCGCCCATGTGCGCCTCGAAGTACTGGCCGAAGCGGTCCTGCAGCTCGTGGAAGACGTCGTCCTCCGGGCGCAGGGCGCCGACCTCGAGGGTGCGGAAGTCCTCCCACACGCGCTCGAGCTTGGTGATCGCCTCGTCCGCGCCCTTGCGCAGCAGAGCCATCTCCTTCTCCGCGGCGTCCTTGACCTTCTTCTTCGCGTCGGCCTTGGCGCCCTCGGCCTCGAGGGCCGCGAGCTCCTCCTCCAGCTTGGCCAGGCGCTCCGCGATCTTGGCGTCGCGGCGGTCGCCGAGCGTCTTCAGCTCGAGGCGGATGTTGTTCTCCTGGGTCGCCAGGTCGCGGTGGCGCGCGTCCTCGTCGACCGAGATGACCATGTACGCGGCGAAGTAGATGACCTTCTCGAGGTCCTTCGGCGCCATGTCCAGCAGGTAGCCGAGGCGCGAGGGCACGCCCTTGAAGTACCAGATGTGGGTGACCGGGGCGGCGAGCTCGATGTGGCCCATGCGCTCACGGCGGACGGAGCTCTTGGTGACCTCCACGCCGCAGCGCTCGCAGACGATGCCCTTGAAGCGGACGCGCTTGTACTTGCCGCAGGCGCACTCCCAGTCGCGGGAGGGGCCGAAGATCTGCTCGCCGAAGAGGCCGTCCTTCTCCGGCTTCAGCGTGCGGTAGTTGATGGTCTCGGGCTTCTTGACCTCACCGTAGGACCACTTGCGGATGTCGTCGGCGGTCGCGAGGCCGATGCGAAGCTCATCGAACGTTGTTGCGTCGAGCACTAGTTCTCCTGTGTCGAAATTCTTTTAAGAAAAAATCGGTGCTTCGACAGGCTCAGCAACCGCGCGGGTCCCTGAGCCTGTCGAAGGGTCAGATCTCGTCGATGGACGCGGACTCGAAGCGGCTGGAGATGTTGATCCCCAGCTCCTCGGCGGCGCGGAAGGCCTCGTCGTCGGTGTCGCGGAGGTTGACCGCGGTGCCGTCGGCCGAGAGGACCTCGACGTTCAGGCAGAGCGACTGCATCTCCTTCATGAGCACCTTGAACGACTCCGGGATGCCCGGCTCCTGGATGTTCTCGCCCTTGACGATCGCCTCGTACACCTTGACGCGGCCGAGGATGTCGTCGGACTTGATCGTGAGGAGCTCCTGCAGCGCGTACGCGGCGCCGTAGGCCTCGAGCGCCCACACCTCCATCTCACCGAAGCGCTGGCCACCGAACTGGGCCTTACCGCCGAGCGGCTGCTGGGTGATCATCGAGTAGGGGCCCGTCGAGCGCGCGTGGATCTTGTCGTCGACGAGGTGGTGGAGCTTCAGGATGTACATGTAGCCCACGGAGATCTGGCCCGGGAACGGCTCGCCGGAGCGGCCGTCGAACAGGGTCGTCTTGCCGGACGAGTCGATCAGGCGCACGCCGTCACGGGTCGGCAGCGTCGAGTCGAGGAGCCCTGAGATCTCCTCCTCGCTGGCGCCGTCGAACACCGGGGTCGCGACCTTGGTGCCCGGGGCGACGTCGAACGCCTCCTGGGGCAGGCGCGCGGCCCACTCCGGGTTGCCCTCGACCTTCCAGCCCTGCGCGGCGATCCACCCGAGGTGGGTCTCCAGGACCTGGCCGAAGTTCATTCGACCCGGGATGCCGAGCGGGTTCAGGATCACGTCGACCGGGGTGCCGTCGGCGAGGAACGGCATGTCCTCGACGGGCAGGATCTTCGCGATGACACCCTTGTTGCCGTGGCGGCCGGCGAGCTTGTCGCCCTCGGTGATCTTGCGCTTCTGGGCGATGAAGACCACGACGCGGCGGTTGACGCCCGAGCCGAGCTCGTCGTCGCCGTCCTCGGCGTTGAACTCCTTGACCGCGATGACGGTGCCCTGCTCGCCGTGCGGCACCTTCAGGGAGGTGTCGCGGACCTCGCGGCTCTTCTCGTTGAAGATCGCGCGGAGCAGACGCTCCTCGGCGCTCAGCTCGGTCTCGCCCTTCGGGGTGACCTTGCCGACGAGGATGTCGCCGGGGCGGACCTCGGCGCCGATGCGGATGATGCCGCGCTCGTCCAGGTCCTTCAGGAGCTCCGGGCTGACGTTGGGGAGGTCACGGGTGATCTCCTCCTTGCCGAGCTTCGTGTCGCGCGAGTCGACCTCGTACTCCTCGATGTGGATCGAGGAGAGGGTGTCGTCCTTCACCAGGTCCTGGCTGAGGATGATCGCGTCCTCGAAGTTGTGACCCTCCCACGTCATGAAGGCGACGAGAAGGTTCTTGCCGAGTGCGAGCTCGCCGTTCTCGGTGGCGGGGCCGTCCGCGATGACCTCGCCGACCTCGACGCGCTCACCGGCCGAGACGACGACCTTCTGGTTGTAGGACGTGCCGTGGTTCGAGCGGTCGAACTTGCGCAGGTAGTACTCCTGCGTGCCGCCCTCGTCGAGCATGACGACCACGCGGTCGGCGGAGACCTCGGAGACCACGCCGGCCTTCGTCGCGGTGATCACGTCACCGGCGTCGATCGCGGCGTAGCCCTCCATACCGGTGCCGACGTACGGCGACTCGGAGCGGAGCAGCGGAACGGCCTGACGCTGCATGTTGGCGCCCATGAGCGCGCGCTGCGCGTCGTCGTGCTCGAGGAACGGCACGAGCGAGGTCGCGACCGACACCATCTGGCGCGGGGAGACGTCGATGTAGCCGATCTCCTCGGGGACGAACATGTCGACCTCGCCGGATCCGCCCTTGGGGCGCGCCAGGACGTGCGCCTCGGTGAAGCGGCCGTCCTTGTCGAGCGGAGCGTTCGCCTGCGCGATGTTGAAGTCGACCTCCTCGGCGGCGGTCAGGTAGTCGATGTGCTCGGTGACCCGGCCACCCTCGACCTTGCGGTACGGGGTCTCGATGAAGCCGAAGGAGTTGATCCGCGCGAACGTGGCGAGCGAGCCGATCAGGCCGATGTTCGGGCCTTCCGGGGTCTCGATCGGGCACATGCGGCCGTAGTGCGAGGGGTGCACGTCGCGGACCTCGACGCCGGCGCGGTCGCGGCTCAGACCACCGGGGCCGAGGGCCGAGAGGCGGCGCTTGTGGGTCAGACCCGCGAGCGGGTTGTTCTGGTCCATGAACTGCGACAGCTGCGAGGTGCCGAAGAACTCCTTGATCGCGGCGACGACGGGGCGCACGTTGATCAGGGTCTGCGGGGTGATCGCCTCGATGTCCTGCGTGGTCATGCGCTCGCGGACGACGCGCTCCATGCGGGACAGGCCGGTGCGGACCTGGTTCTGGATGAGCTCGCCGACGGCGCGGATGCGACGGTTGCCGAAGTTGTCGATGTCGTCGGTCGCGAGGCGGATCTCGGTGTTCTTGCCGCCGCGGATCCCCTCGAAGGTCTCGACGCCGGCGTGGATGCGCACCAGGTACTTGATCGTCTCGACGATGTCCTTGACCGTGAGGACGGACTCGTCCAGCGGCAGGTCGAGGCCGAGCTTCTGGTTGATCTTGTAGCGACCCACCTTGGCCAGGTCGTAGCGCTTGGCGTTGAAGTAGAAGTTGTCCAGCAGCGCGCGGGCGGCCTCGGCGGCGACCTGCTCGCCCGGACGGAGCTTGCGGTAGATGTCGCGGAGCGCGTCCTCCTTGGTGAGGATCGTGTCCTTCGCGAGGGTCTCCTCGATGGAGGCGAAGCCGGCGAACTCGGCGAGGATCTCCTCGCTGGTCAGGCCGAGGGCCTTGAGGAAGACGGTGACGGACTGCTTGCGCTTGCGGTCGATGCGCACGCCGACCTGGTCGCGCTTGTCGATCTCGAACTCGAGCCAGGCGCCGCGGGACGGGATGACGCGTGCGGAGACGATGTCCTTGTCACTGGTCTTGTCGGCGGTCTTGTCGAAGTAGACGCCCGGGGAGCGGACCAGCTGCGAGACGACGACGCGCTCGGTGCCGTTGATGATGAACGTGCCCTTGGCGGTCTGCAGCGGGAAGTCGCCCATGAAGACCGTCTGCGTCTTGATCTCACCGGTCTGGTGGTTCATGAACTCGGCCTCGACGTAGAGCGGCGCGGCGTACGTCTTGCCGCGCTCCTTGCACTCCTCGATGGAGTACTTCTCCGGCTCGAGGTACGGGTTCGTGAACGAGAGCTGCATGGTCTCGCTCAGGTCCTCGATCGGGGAGATCTCCTCGAAGATCTCCTCGAGGCCGCTGGTGGCGGCGACGTCCTTGCGTCCGGCCTTCTCGGCCTCCGCGACGCGCTTGCGCCACGCCTCGTTGCCCACGAGCCAGTCGAAGGACTCGGTCTGCAGGGCGAGAAGGTCGGGGACCGTCAGCGTGTCGGAGATCTTGGCGAACGAGAGGCGGGAGTGGCCGCGTCCGTTCTTGGTGGTGGTGGGAGTGGATGCGTTGCGAGCAGCAGCCAAGGGAATAACCTCCGTGAGCCCCGAAGGGCGTCTCGATTCCTCGTCGTCAGGTGGAGTGCGCCGCGTCTCGCGGCCGCACGCCGAAGGCGCTCTGTGAGAGGAGCGAGGACGTACGGAGTCTGCCGACCACCATATGAGGGCAGGATGGAGCGAGGCGCAAATGTCAACTATAGGACCGATTGCGCGACATGTCCAGTACGATTCTTGACCTTCTGCCCCGGGTGGGGTATATCCCGCGCGGTGAGGTGAGCGTGCTCAGCCCCCGGTGACCGCGCGGCGGGTGGCCCGGATCGGCTCGGTCACGGTGCCGCCGCGGTGCTGCACGACACGCACGAACAGCACGTCGAGCAGCGCGAGCTGGGCGATCCGCGACGACATGGCCGCGAGCCGCAGCGGCGACTCCTTCGCCCGGGTCTCCAGCACGACGTCGACGACGCGGCTGAGCGGCGATCCGTGCGCGTTGGTCACGGCGACCGCGAGCGCCCCGGCGCCGCGGGCGACCTCGGCGCAGCGGATCGTCTCGGCGGTGTCGCCGTCGTGCGAGATCGCGATCGCGACGTCGCCCTCGTGCAGCAGCGCCGCGGCGGGCAGTGCGATGTGCGGGTCGCCGGAGTGCACGGCGACGATGCCGATCCGGGCGAGCTTGAGCCGCAGGTCCTGCGCCGTGAGGGAGGACGCCGCATGCCCGAACAGCTGCACGGTGCCGGCCTTCACGATCGCCTCCGCGACCCGGTCGAGCGCGGCGAGATCGAGCGCGGCGACGGTCTGCTCGATCGCGCCGACCTCCCGGGCCGCGATCTTCGCCGCCACCTGGTCGAGCGGGTCGGCGAGGTCGATCAGGGAGTCGTCGAGGCCGAAGCGCACCCGCTCGGCCTGCGCCCGCGCGACGGATCCGGCGAACGCGACCCGCAGCTCCCGGTAGCCGCTGAAACCGACCGCCTGGGCGAATCGGGCGACCGTCGCGAGCGACGTGTCGCACAGTCGCGCGAGGTCGGAGATGGTCAGGTCGACGACGAGGGTCGGATCCGCGATGACCCGTTCGGCCACGCGCGCCTCGGCCGCCCGCAGTCCGGGCAGCGCGGCGCGCACCGCCTCGACGACGTCCACATCCACGGTTCTCCTCCTGCCGTTCGCAGCCCTGCTCGTCTCCGGTTCGCGACGCCGTCCGCTCAGCCGCCCGCCAGCAGCTCGCGCGCGGCCTCGGCGCCGATCCGGCTGCTCGCGCGCACCTCGACGACCGGAAGCGTAGCCGATCCCGCATCGAGGCCGGCGTTGACGACGACCGCGCCGGGCTCGACGGCGGCGACCGCGTCGACGAACGCGCGCTGGGTGCCGTCGGTGTCGAGACGGTCCACGAGCACGACGATCCGGGATCCGCTCTCCGCGGCGGCGGCACCGGCGGCGGCGATGAGGGCCGCGGCCTCCTGGGCCGAGACGCGGGTGGTGTCGACGCGCCGCGACCACCCGTCCCCGGCGAGGGCGTCGACGACGTAGGCCCCGGCGCTGTCCACCGCGAGCGTGGCCCGGCGGCGGGCGTCCAGCACGACCAGGCCTCGTGCCGGGGCGCCGAGGTCGCCGTGCACCCCGAGCGAGCGGCGCACGATCGCCGCGGCGTCGTACCCGGCCGGCGCCGGAAGCGGTTCGGAGCGGGCGGCAGCGAGGATCCCGGCGAGCCGGGCGACGCGCGCGCCGGCCTCGGCGACGCGGTCCACGGCGAGCGTGCCGTCCTGCAGCGCCGCGACGATCGCGTCCCGCGCGGCACGGAAGTCCTGCTCGTCCTGATCCGCGGCCGCGGCGTCGCCCGGGTTCGTCGGGTTGCCGATGCAGAGCAGGTCGGCGCCCGCGGCGAGCGCGCGCACCGCGCCGCCGCCGATCCCCACCGATTCCCGGATCGCCGCCATGTCCAGCGCGTCCGTCACGATGACGCCGTCGAAGCCCTCCGCCCGCAGCAGGCCGAGCACGCGCGGGTTCAGCGTGGCGGGCTCGGTGCCCCACGCCGGGACGACGATGTGCGCGGTCATCACCGAGAGCACGCCGGCGGCGATCGCGGCGCGGAACGGCGCGAGATGCACCCGGTCGATCTCGGACGGATCGAGCTCGACCCGCGGCAGGCCGTGGTGCGAGTCGACGTGCGTGTCGCCGTGACCCGGGAAGTGCTTCACGCACGCGGCGACGCCGGCGGACTGGATCCCCTCGACCTCGGCCGCCGTGTGCCGGGAGACGAGATCGGCATCGGCGCCGAACGCGCGCACGCCGATGACCGGGTTGCGCGGATCCGTGTTCACATCGGCGACCGGTCCGAGCAGGACGTCGGCCCCGGCGGCGCGGACCCGACGCCCGAGCTCGGCCCCCGTCCCCCGGGTGGCGGCGACGTCGTCGACCGCGCCGAGCTGCGCGGCGCCGGGGGCCGTGGATCCGGTCGCGGCCTCGAGCCGGGTGACGCTGCCGCCCTCCTCGTCGACGCCGATCAGCGCCCGGGGGTTCGCCGTGCGGATCGCGGCGCTCAGGGCCGGCGGGTGCGGCCCGATGTTCTGCGCGAAGTACACGACGCCGGCGAGCCCCGCCCGCAGTTCGCGGTCGAGCCAGGCGGGCGGCTCCGTGCCGAGGAATCCGGGCCAGAGCACGCCGTTCGCGAGTCGTTCGACGTCGACCGTCACCGCAGGTCCTCCTCGATCGGGGCGCGCGTCCGCCGTCGCGCCTGGCCAGCAGTGTCGTCCGTCGGGGAGCGGATTGCAAGTCGCTTCCACGCCCGTGATCGTTCCGTGAAACTTCTGTTCCGGCCTAGGCTCGGATCCATGGGGCGATCGCGCGTGAAGGATTCCGTTCCCCCGTCGGTCCGGCTCGGATCCGGCGGGATCGCACGGGTGGTCCCCGCGGAGTTCGGCGGCGGATTCGAGCTCCTCATCGACGAGACCCCGCAGTCGCACGTCGATCTCGCCGATCCCACCCATCTGCACTTCGAGTACATCGTGCGGATGGGCGCACTCATCGACCAGCTCCGCTCCCCCGGTGAGGCGATCACCGCCGTGCATCTGGGCGCGGGCGCGATGACGATCCCCCGCTACATCGCCGCCACCCGGCCGGGCTCCCGGCAGCAGGTGATCGAGCTGGAGGCGCCGCTCGTCGACCTCGTCCGCGAACACCTGCCGCTGCCCCGCGGCGCCGCGATCCGGATCCGGGTCGGCGATGCGCGCGAGGGCGTCCGGCGCCTGCCCCCGGCCCTCACCGGGAACGCCGACCTCGTCGTCGCCGACGTCTACTCGGGCGCGCAGACCCCTGCGCACCTCACCAGCGTCGAGTTCTACGGCGAGCTCGCCGCGCTCCTCGCCCCGGCCGGGGTGCTGCTCGTGAACGTCGCTGACGGCCCCGGCCTCGCCTTCGCCCGGCGCCAGGTCGCGACGATCGGCGCGGTCCTGCCGGAGGTCGCCATCCTCGCCGACGCGCAGATCCTCAAGGGCCGCCGGTTCGGCAACCTCGTGCTCGCCGCGTCGAAGGCGCCGCTGCCCGCGGACGCGCTGCCGCGGATCCTCGCCGCCGGCCCGCACCCCGCCAAACTCGCGCACGGCGCCGAGGTCGCGGCCTTCGCGAAGGACGCCGCGATCGTCACCGACGCGACCGCCGTCGCCTCGCCGCGGCCCGACGCGGGGATCTTCCTGCGCTGAGCCCCGGTCGCCGGGTGCCTGCGCCTTTCTGCGCGGGCAGTTCGGCGGCACGCCCGCCGCCCTTCGGGAATGCCGGTATACGGAGGGCAGACTGGTTCGACACGGAACGCGGAACGGGAGGACGGTCGCGTGGGCTTCATCAAGGGATACGACCCGAACTCTCTGCGCGAACTCGTGGACCCCGCCGAGTGCGAGGGTCGTCTCGCGCAGATCTCCGACCAGCGCAGCCTGCCGTCGATGCTCGAGCGGGTGTGGCTGCAGAAGGTGCTCGGCGACCTCGACGAGGCGCTCGTGCTCGCCGACGAGGCCGTGCGCCAGGCCCGGATGGCGGGCACCCGCAAGGACCTCATTCGCGCCCGGGTGCTGCACGCGACCGTGCTGCAGTACCGCGGCGCGTACGGCGCCGCCGATCACGAGCTCTCCACGTGCGTCGCCGAGGCCGAGGGGCAGGGCTGGGTGCCGATCGCCGCCTTCGCGCATCAGCACCGCGGCCGCAACGCGTTCGAGGCGGGCGACTACGAGCAGGCCAGGGAGAGCTTCAAGCGCACCCTTTTCCTGCGCCGCGAGGCCGGGGCGGACGACTCCGCGCTCGAGGCGGCACTGCTCGCGATCGAGACCGTCGAGCGCCACCGCGACCCCGTGGCCGTCAACGGCTGAACGTCGCCGGCCACCGCTACCGTGGAACCATGGCCGAATTGGAGCGGGTGCGGATCTGGGGCGAGGCGCTGATCGGCATGCATCTGGATCCGTCGTGGTCGTTCGGCTTCGACAACGCCAAGCGCCGCGCGGGCGCCTGCAACTACCGCGACAAGCGGATCACGGTCTCCCGCTATCTCGCGGCGCGGTTCGACGACGACGAGATCCACCAGGTGCTGCTGCACGAGGTCGCGCACGCCCTGGCCGGGCATGAGGCCGCGCACGGGGCGTCGTGGAAGCGGACCGCGCGCACCCTCGGCTACATCGGCGGCACCACGCATCACGGCGAGACCGCGACCGAGCTCGCGCCGTGGGTGGGCCGGTGCCCGTCCGGGCACGTGACCTACCGGCACCGGCGGCCCGTGCGCGCCTCGTCGTGCGCGCGCTGCTCGCGCCGCTACGACGAGCGCTTCGCCCTGATCTGGACCCGTCGCGAGATCACCGCGGCCGACCGGCGAGCGGCGGTGGCGCCGCGATGACCGTCCTCCTGCACGTCCAGCTGAAGTTCCAGATCCGGGCCGAGCCCGACGCCGCCTGGGCCGCGCTGCACTCCCCTGCCGTGCTCGCGGCCCTGTACGGCCCGATCATCGCGCTCGAGCCTCTGGACAGCCACGAGACCGGGCTGAACGCCGCGGTCCGGCTGCGGCTGTTCGGCCGGATCACCCTCGGCACCCAGCTCATCGGCGCCTACGACGAGGTGCGCGAGCACGACGGCCGGCCCGTGCGGATCCTGCGCGACAGCGGCATCCCGCTGACCGGTCCGATGTCGGTCCTCGACGTCTGGGACCACCGCATGGCCGTGTCCGCCCTGCCCGGCGGCGGCACGCTCTGGCGCGACCGGCTCGTGTTCGGCGGACCGATCACGACCCTGCCCTCGCTGCTCGCGCTCTGGCCGGCGCTGTGGGCGACGTGGCAATGGCGGGGATGGCGGATCCGCCGACTCGCCCGGCGCTGGAGCTGAGGCCGTCGGCGGGTATGCCGCTCAGGCCATGCCCGCCGACGCCGCCACGCCGCGCCGGAGGAAGCGCGCGAGCAGGATGATCGCGACGACGCCGGCGAGCAGCGCGATCGCGCCGTCGCTGAGCCGTACGCCGACGCCGGCGATGGCCAGGCCCCGCACGATGTCGAGGAGCACCGAGAGCGCTCCGGAGCCGAAACCGACGAGACCGACGCCGAGGTAGGCGACCGCGCTCGCGATGAGCAGCATCCGCCGGTCCTCGCGGGCGATCGGGCGCGCGCCGCGGATCCTGCGCACGAGCAGCCACCCGAGCAGCAGGAGGAGCCCGAGGACGCCGGCGGCGAGCCGCTCCGACACGATCTCGTCGGAGTGGTGCATCGCCGCGGCGGCCGCGCAGCTGCCCGCCTGCGGGAAGAAGCCGAGGAAGTCGCCGCAGCGCGCGGCGGTGTAGGTCACGCCGTTCGTGTCGCCGGCGAGGAACGCGGGACCGGCGATGGCCTCCATCGCCCAGGACACGAGTCCGCTCACCCCGACCACGACGAAGCCCAGGGCCACCACGAGCCACAGTCCGCTGAACAGGCCCAGGACCCGGCGCCGCGGCGAGCGCGCCCGGGCGACGGTCGCCGGATCCCCGAAGCGCTGCACGGCGGTCTCCGCCGCCTCGTCCTTGGTCATGCCCTTCTCCTGCAGTGCGGCCTGAGCGTCGCGCAGGTGCCCGTCGGTCTCGGCGAGCAGGCGCCAGGTGTCCTGGCCCGCGCCCAGCCGGTCGGCGAGCTGCTCCAGGTAACGATCGATCGCATCGGTCATGTCACACCCCCTGCACGGCCGGGCGGATCGCGGGCGCGGCGAGCGTGCTCGCGACGCCGTCGGCGAACCGCTGCCAGGCACTGCGCTCGTGCTGCAGCTGCGTCGCGCCCGCCGCGGTGATCGCGTAGACGCGGCGGCGGCGCCCGTCGTGCACCCATTCGCTGGTGATGGCGCCGGCCCGTTCGAGACGGTGCAGCGCCGGATACAGCGAGCCCTCCGGCACATCGAACTCGCCGCGGCTGGCGGTGCGCAGCGCCTCGGCGAGCGCGTAGCCGTGGGCGGATCCGCGCGCCAGGGTCGCCAGGATCAGCATCTCGAGGTTGCCTCGGAGTCGGTCATCTGCCATGCGTCGACTTTACCTAGACTGTCGATGCATAGACAGTCTGAGTTGCTGTGAGTTCACCCAGCGGGCCCGACCTCGTCCCGCCCCCGCATCCTGTTTCCGGTGCGGCGTTCAGCGGGGATCCGCGAGCTCCGCGATCGCCCGGCGGTCCGGCTTGCCGGAGGACAGCATCGGCAGCGCGTCGACGAGGAGGATCCGGCCGGGGCGGGCCGGCGCACCGACCTCCCCCGTCACCTGCTCACGGGCCGCGGCGAGCAGCGCGGACTCGGCGATCCCCGCCGCCGGTGCGACGATCGCGGATCCCTGGCCCCAGCGCTCGTCCGGGACCGGGACGACGACCGCGCCCTCGAGCCCCGGGACGGATCGCACCGCCCGCTCGACCCGGTCCAGGGAGACGTTGACCCCGCCGGACACGATCACGTTGTCGGCCCGGCCGGTCACCCGCACCACGCCGTCCACGACCTCGCCGAGATCCCCGGTGCGGTACCAGCGCCCGCCGTCGTCCGCCACGAACCGGTCCGCGGTGAGCGCCTCGTCGCCGAGGTAGCCGTCCGCGAGGGTCGGTCCGCCGATCCGCAGCTCGCCCGCCTCGTCCGTCGACGCACGAACCCCGGCGAGCGGCACGCCGTCGTAGACGCAGCCGCCGGCGGTCTCGCTCGAGCCGTACGTGCGCACGACGCGCGCGCCGAGCGCCGCCGCGCGCTCCCGCAGCGGCACGGGCAGCGCCTGCCCGCCGATGAGCAGTGCGTCGAACACCCCCAGGGCGTCACGCACCGCCCGATCCTGCTCAGCCCGCTCGACGAGTGCGAGCAGCTGCGCCGGCACGAGCGAGGTCAGCCGGGCGCCGTCGGCGGGCAGGGCCGCCGCGAGCTCCGCGAACGCCTCGGGCCGGAAGCTCCCCCGCAGCACCGCGGGCGTCGTGGCGGCGAGCACCGAGCGCACCACGACCTGCAGACCCGCGACGTACCCGGCGGGCAGGGCGAGCAGCCACGACCCGGATCCGATCCGCTCCGCCGTCGCCGCCGCCGACGCCCGCAGGGCCGCGGCGCTCAGCACGACGCGCTTGGGCACCCCGGTCGAGCCGGACGTCGCGATGACCACGGCGGTCCCGTCGGGCACCCGGTCCTGCGCACCGGGCTCGAAGCCGAGCGCGAGCGGATCCGCCCCGTCCAGCGCGCGCTCGACCGCCGCGCGGAACGCGACCGGATCCGCGGGGTCGACCGTGGCGAGGGCGCGCATGCCGCTCAGAAGTGCCAGGGGTACGGCGACCAGTCGGGCTCGCGCTTCTCCAGGAACGAGTCGCGGCCCTCGACGGCCTCGTCGCCGCCGTAGGCGAGGCGGGTGGCCTCGCCGGCGAACACCTGCTGGCCGACGAGCCCGTCGTCGACGGCGTTGAACGCGAACTTCAGCATCCGGATCGCGGTCGGCGACTTGGTCAGGACCGTCCGCGCCATCGCGATCGCCTCCTTCTCCAGAGACGCGTGCGGCACGACCCGGTTCACCGCGCCGGCCTGCATCGCACGCTCGGCGGAGTACTCCTCGGCGAGGAAGAACACCTCGCGGGCGAACTTCTGCCCGGTCTGCCGCGCCATGTACGCGGATCCGTAGCCGGCGTCGAAGGAGCCCACGTCGGCGTCGGTCTGCTTGAACCGGCCGTGCTCGGCGGAGGCGATCGTGAGGTCGCAGATCACGTGCAGGGAGTGCCCGCCGCCGGCCGCCCAGCCCGGGACCACCGCGATGACGACCTTCGGCATGAACCGGATGAGCCGCTGCACCTCGAGGATGTGCAGCCGGCCGGCGCGGGCCGGGTCGTGCACGGCGGTCTCGTCGTCCGAGTACTTGTACCCGTCGCGGCCGCGGATGCGCTGGTCGCCGCCGGAGCAGAACGCCCAGCCGCCGTCCTTGGGGCTCGGGCCGTTGCCGGTGAGCAGCACGACGCCGATCCGCGGATCCATCCGGGCGATGTCCAGCGCGCGGTAGAGCTCGTCGACGGTGTGCGGGCGGAACGCGTTGCGCACCTCCGGGCGGTCGAACGCGATCCGCGCGATCCGCCCGTCGTTCGAGACGTGCGCGGTGATGTCGGTGTACGCGTCCGCGCCGGGCGCGAGCACCCATTCCGCGGGGTCGAACAGGTCGGAGACGTGGGACTCGGTCACGGATCCAGCCTATTCCGCCCGGTCACACCGCGCGGGCGAGGCCGAGCTTGCGGGACAGGTCCATGACGAGGCCGACGAGGATCCCGGCGAGCACGACCGTCAGCACGATGTTCACGATCTGCACGACGTCGGTGGTCGGCGTGCTCGCCGCCCGCATGTGCGCCATCAGGTCGTGGTCGAGCACGCGGTCCTGCCAGACCAGCGCGATCGCGCCGATCAGCGCGACGAGCGCGATCGCCGTGTTCGCGAGCGCCAGCGGGACGTTCCACCGTCCGCGCACGACGACGGTCACCTCGACGGCGAGACCGAGAGCGAGCAGCGCGAACCAGACGATCATCGTGCCGGGCCAGAGATCGGCCGACAGCAGGCGCACGTGATCCTGCCCCCAGCCGATCGTGCGATCCCAGACGACGGATCCGATCAGGATCGCGAACAGGACGGCCGTGCCGGCGAAGTCGGCGAGCCGGGCGGTCGGGATCGCGCGGCGCGGGAGCTTGTCGGGCGTCCAGTCCAGCCCGATGTCGCCGACCTTCCCTGCGCGCTCGAGCGCGGCGAACGCGAGCGTGGTCCAGAACCCGACGTGCACGGTCGAGGTGATGAGCACCGGGATCATCGCGCCGATCACGGCGCCGGTGTCGCCGCCGCCGATCGCGTGGACGAGCCCGGTGGCGAGCGTGGCGGTGGGCACGACCATGAGCAGCAGCAGGCGCAGCAGCCGCAGCCAGGCGGTGTAGTAGCGCGGGCCGATGAGCAGCAGCGGGCGGCCGGAGAGCGATGCGGCGTAGGCGATCGGATCGCCGAGCTCGGCGACGACGGCGTACTCGGCGGCCTCCGGCGCCTGGCCGGCCTCGACCCGGCCGTCGAGCTGGTCGGCGATCGAGGCACGCAGCTCGGCGGAGATCTCGTCGCGGTCGGCGGCGGGGACGGAGCGGGCGACCGCGGTGACGTAGCGCTCGGAGAGGGAGAGGTTCGTGTCCATGAGGGTGCTCCTTCGGAGTGTCAGGGAAGCTTCTTCGCGGCCTCGGCGATCGCCAGCGCGTCGCGGAGGAGGGTGTCGGCCAGGCGGATCCCGGCCTCGGAGGTGCGGTAGAACTTGCGCGGCCGGGCCTCGTCGGTGTTCCACTCGCTCACGAGGCACCCCTGCTTCTCGAGGCGGCGCAGCAGCGGGTACAGCGTGTTCGCGTCGGTGGGGAACCCGGCGGCGCTCAACTGCTCGAGCAGGCCGTAACCGTAGCCCGGTTCGCGCAGCAGGCGGAGGCTGGCGAGCACGATCGTGCCGCGCCGCAGCTCCTGCAGGTGTCCGTCGAATTCCCCGTCGTCCATGTTCAACACTATATTGTGTGACACACACTATTGTCAACGGAACATCAATGCTTCGTTCGCAGCACCGGATCCGGGCGCGGAAAACGGAGAGCGGTCCCGCGAGATCCGGCGTGTCCACAGCTCCATCCGCAGGACACGCCGCGAGGCTCTCCGTTTTCCCACGCGGGATGCGCGGCGCGATCCCCCGCGAACCCCGTCCGCGGCCGTCACCGGGGCATGATGGGGGCATGGTCCCCGCCCTCGCCGAGATCCTCGCCTCCGCCCGCGTCGTCGCCCTGCCGATGAACACCCGGTTCCGCGGGGTGGACGTGCGGGAGGCGCTGCTCTTCGAGGGCCCGCAGGGCTGGGCCGAGTTCTCCCCCTTCACCGAGTACGCCGACGCCGAGGCCGCGACCTGGCTCGCCGCCGGGATCGCCGACGCGTGGCACCCGCGGCCCGCGGCGGTGCGCGACGGGATCCGGGTGAATGCGACCGTACCGGCGGTCGCCGCCGGCCGCGTGGCGGAGGTGCTCGCGCGCTTCGACGGCTGCCGCACCGCCAAGGTCAAGGTCGCCGAAGCCGGCCAGTCCCTCGCCGACGACGTCGCCCGGGTGCGCGCGGTGCGGGCCGAGATGGGACCCGAGGGACGGATCAGGATCGACGCGAACGCGGGCTGGAACGTCGACGAGGCGGAGCGCGCGATCCACGCCCTCGCCCCCTTCGACCTGGAGTACGCCGAGCAGCCCTGCGCGACGGTCGACGAGCTCGCCGAGCTGCGCGAGCGGATCCGCTACCTCGACATCCCGATCGCGGCGGACGAGAGCGTCCGCAAGGCGGACGACCCGCTCGCGGTCGCCCGCGCGGGCGCCGCCGACCTGCTCGTGATCAAGGCGCAGCCCCTGGGCGGTGCCGAGCGGGCGCTGCGGATCGTGGCCGAGGCGGGGCTCCCGGTCGTGGTGTCCAGCGCGCTCGACACGGCCGTCGGCCTGTCCCTCGGCGCCGCGCTGGCCGCCGCGCTCCCCGCCCTCGACTACGACTGCGGCCTGGGCACGGCGTCGCTCTTCGCCGACGACGTCGCCGACGCCCGCCCGCGAGGCGGCCTCGTCTCGGCGGCCCGGGTGATCCCGGATCCGTCCGCCCTCGCGCGCCTGGAGGCGCCGGCGGACCGCCGTGAATGGTGGCTCGACCGCCTCACCCGCTGCCACGCCCTGCTGGCGGCCGGCGACCGCTGAGCGAGCCCGTCAGCCGAGCAGAAGGCTCACCAGCCGGCCGAGCTCCTCGCTGCCGGTGCGGCGCAGCTGCGCCTCGTCCTGACCGGCCATGGCGCCGCGCACGGTCATGCCCTCCCAGATCACGAGCAGCATGCGGGCCGCGATGCCCGACTCGACCCGCAGGGTCATCGTGCCGGTGGCGACGATGTCGTCGATGATCCGGGCGATGCCGTCGACCATCTCCTGCTCCTGCTTCAGGTAGGCCTTCCCCCAAGCGTGGTCGCGCAGCGCGCGGAGCCGGATCTCACTGAGCAGCATGACGCCGAGCCGGTCATCGCTGCCGGTGTCCATGACCTGCTGCACGAGCGTGGTGGCATCGCAGTCCTGGGCGATCGCGCCCGCCGCGGCGAGCTCCGCGACCCGGGCGCGCACGGCGCCGAGTCGCTCCGCCGACACGGTGCCGGCGAGCTCGAGGAAGAGCTCGTCCTTGGACTCGAAGTTCGAGTAGAACGCGCCACGGGTGAAGCCGGCGCGCTCGCAGACGGCCTCGACGGTCGCGCCGTCCAGGCCGACCTCGGCGAACACCTGCGCCGCCGCCTCGAGCAGCCGCGCCCGCGTGTTCTCCCGGCTCCTGGTTCCACCGCTCGTCATTCGCACCTCCCGCGGGCTGCACCGCGCAGCCCCGCACCTCTGCGTGATTCACACCCCGCGCACAGATTATCCCGCCGCCTCCGGCTTACGATACATTCACGTATCGAATACACGAGTGTATCGAAATCCCGACCACGACCGCATCGCCGGAGGAACATCGTGTCCACGCTTCTCTCGTCCCTCGGACGCTGGTCGTTCCGCCACCCGTGGCGGGTGCTCGTGGCGTGGCTGCTCGTGCTCGGCATCGCCGGCGGCGCGGCCCTCGCCCTCGGCAAGGGCACCGACAACACGTTCTCGATCCCCGGCACCGAGTCGCAGGCGGGCCTGCAGCAGCTCGAGCGCACCTTCCCCCAGGTCAGTGGCACGAGCGCGCAGTTCATCGTCGTGGCGGCGAAGGGCGACGACGTCTCCGAGGCCGCGTACCGGGATCCGATCGAGAGGACCGTGAAGGATCTCGCCGGCATCCGCGGCGTGCTGGCCGCGACATCCCCGTATGACGAGCACGTGAGCGGCATGGTGAGCAAGGACAGATCCGCCGCGATCGTGCGGCTGCAGTTCCAGGGGCAGTCCTCGACGATCGGCGACGGCACGAAGAGCGCGCTGCGCCACGAGGTCGCCGATCTGCAGAAGGAGCTGCCGGCCGGGTCCCGGGCCGTGCTCGGCGGCGACCTCTTCGCGACCTCGATGCCGACGCTCTCGATCACCGAGGCGGTGGGTCTCGTGATCGCCCTGCTCGTGCTGATCGTGACGTTCCGCTCGTTCGTCGTCGCGGGCATGCCCCTGCTGACCGCGATCCTCGGCGTCGGCATCTCGATGGCGGCGATCTTCGCGGCCACGGCGTTCGCCACCGTGTCGGCCACCACGCCGCTGCTGGCGCTCATGCTGGGCCTCGCGGTCGGGATCGACTACGCGCTGTTCATCCTCGCCCGGCATCAGGATCAGGTCAGGGCCGGCGTGGACCCCGAGGAGTCGGCGGCGCGCGCGACCGGCACCGCCGGATCCGCCGTCGTGTTCGCCGGCGTCACCGTGCTCATCGCGCTCATCGGCCTCGGCTTCGCCGGCATCCCGTTCCTCACCACGATGGGCATCGCCGCCTCGGTCGCCGTCGCGATCGCCGTGCTCATCGCCGTGACGCTGACCCCGGCCGTCCTCGGCTTCCTCAAGGGCCGCGTCGCCGGGCGGGCGCAGCGCGCACCGAAGAAGGGCCGCACGACGCCGCGCCGGGGGTTCTCCGAGCGCTGGGTCGGCGGGGTCACGAAGCACCCGATCCTCGTCGCCCTCACGGTGATCATCGGCCTCGGCGTCGTCGCGGTCCCCGCCACGAGCCTCGCGCTGGCGCTGCCGAACGCGGGTGTGCTGCCGAAGGGATCCGAGGCGCGGGAGACCTACGACCTCACCGCGGAGCACTTCGGCCCCGGCTTCAACGGCCCGCTCATCCTCACTGGCACGATCGTCACGTCGAAGGATCCGGTCGGGCTGATGAAGGAGCTCGGCGACGCGGTCGCGAAGGTCCCGGGTGTGGCCGAGGTCGCGCTCGCGACCCCGAACCAGACCGCCGACACCGGAATCGTGCAGGTCGTGCCGACCACCGCGCCCGACGCCCCGGCGACCGCCGACCTCGTGCGCGCGCTGCGCTCCCACCACGACCAGTGGCTGAAGGAGTACGGCGTCGACCTCAAGGTGACCGGGTTCACCGCGGTCGCGATCGACATCTCGGATCAGCTGGGCGCCGCCCTGCTGCCCTTCGGCATCTTCGTGATCGGGCTGTCGCTCGTGCTGCTGACGATCGTGTTCCGCTCGATCTGGGTGCCGATCACGGCGGCGCTCGGCTACCTGCTGTCGATCGTCGCCGCGTTCGGCGTGGTCTCCGCCGTGTTCGACTGGGGGTGGTTCGCCGATGCCCTGCACGTCGCGCGCACCGGGCCGATCATCAGCTTCATGCCGATCGTGCTCATGGGCGTGCTCTTCGGCCTCGCGATGGACTACCAGGTGTTCCTCGTCTCCCGCATGCGCGAGGACTACGTGCACGACCCCGCGTCGAAGGATCGCGCGACGGCGCGCGCCGCGGCGATCCGGGCCGTCCGCAGCGGCTTCGTCGGCTCGGCGCGCGTGGTGACCGCCGCGGCGGTGATCATGTTCGCCGTGTTCGTCGCGTTCGTGCCCGAGGGCGACTCCTCGCTCAAGCCGATCGCGCTGGGCCTCGCGGCCGGCATCGCGATCGACGCGTTCCTCGTGCGGATGACGCTGATCCCCGCGCTCATGGCGATCCTCGGCGACCACGCCTGGCGGATCCCGGGCCGGCTCGCGAAGATCCTGCCGCACGTCGACATCGAGGGCGAGGCCGTCGAGCGCGAGCGCCACCTGGCGGGGTGGCCCGGCGACGACTCCGTGCTCGCCGCGGACGGGCTCACCGTCGCCGGCGCGGTCGAGGGCCTCGACCTGCGACTGGCCCCGGGCGCGGCGCTCGTGCTCACCGGGCGCGACGATACCGAGCGGCGGGCCGTCGCCCTGGCCGTCGCCGCCCGCGTGCCGTCGGCGGGGCGCCTGCGCGTCGCCGGGCACCTGATGCCCGCACGCGCGGCCTGGGTGCGTGCGCGGATCGGCTGCGTCCTCGTGGACGGATCCGGCGCGCCGGGCGCGGAGGATCCGCTGCGCGAGCTCCGCGATGCCCTGCGCGGCCGCACCCCGCTCGTGGTGATCGACGGCGCCGACCGGCTGAGTCTCGCGCAGTCCGAGCAGGCCGCGGCGATGCTGCGCGACGCCGCCTCCCGCGGCCCGCTCGCGGTGCTCGCGACGGCCGATGATGCGACGGCCGCCGCGACCCTGCTCGCCGACGCCGGCTGGGCGGATCCGTCCATCCGGTCGTTGAGCGAGGACGCGCGGAGCGCGCCCGAGACGACACGCACCCCGCCCTCCGACGACGTTTCGTCTCGCTCCGTCGTCGTCGGGGCTCGCTCGACGACCGCTGCAGCTGCTCCCCTCTCCCTCACCGACCTCGACGAGGTGACCGCATGAACTCCCGACTGTCCGCGCTGATCGAGCGCGCGCGTTCGCACAAGCCGGTGACGGCCCTCACCCTCGTGGGCGTGCTGCTGCTGCCGGCGATCCTCGGCGGCGTGCTCGTCGCGGCCCTGCAGGATCCGACGCAGCGGCTCGACTCGATGACCGCCGCGATCGTGAACGACGACGAGCCGGTCACCGTGAACGGGCAGCTCGCGCCGCTCGGCCGGCAGCTCGCCGCCGGGCTCGTGGACGGCACCGGCAAGAAGAGCCAGAACCTCACCTGGGTCATCTCGAACGAGAAGGACGCCGCGCAGGGCCTGAAGGACGGCGACTACCAGGCGGTCGTGCGGATCCCCCGGGGCTTCTCCGCGGCCGCGGTCTCCGGCGGCAAGGCGATCCAGGATTCGTCCGCCTCGGCGACGCAGGCGACGATCGCGGTGACCACCGCCCCGCAGGCGCGCGCCGCCGACGGTCTCATCGCGAACCAGATCGCCGACACGGCGGCCGCCACCATGGGCTCGACGATCTCGAAGAGCACCCTGCAGAACGTGCTCGTCGGCTTCGGCACGATCGGCGACAAGATCGGCGAGGCCGCGGACGGCGCCGACCGGCTCGCCGCCGGCGCGCAGTCCGCCGCGACGGGCGCCGCCGCGCTGCCCGGCGGCGCGACGAACCTCGCGGACGGCGCGGGACAGCTCGCCGACGGCGCAAGCCGGCTCGGCTCGGGCCTGACCACGATCTCGCAGGGCATCGCCGGCGCGCAGACCGGCGCGGGCCAGGCCGCGACCGGGCTCACCCAGGGCGCGGACACGCTCGTGGCGCAGGGGATCGTCCCCGCGCAGGTCAGCGGCGTCGCAGGGACGACCGCCGGAAATGCCCAGACGGCGGCGGGCGACACCGCCGCGCTCGCGAAGACGCTCGGCGCGCTCGCCCAGGAGTGCGCGAAGGATCCCACCGTGCCGGCCGCCTTCTGCGCCCGGGTGGGAGGCGCTGCTCAGGACGCCGTGACGGCGGCGACGGCGGCGGGCACCGCGAGCGGCTATGCCGACGGCACCGTGAAGGCGCTCTCCGCGTTCGACTCCGCCGGATCGGCCGCGCTCGCGAGTCAGTTCCGCACCGCCGCCGACGGCATCGACCAGCTCTCCGCCGGCCTCGGCCGACTCGCGGACGGCACGGCGCAGAGCGCGTCCGCCGCGAACGGCCTGGCGACGGGCGCCACCGGACTGCAGTCCGGGGCGGCCCAGCTCGCCGACGGCGCGCAGTCGCTGAGCACCGGCGTCGGATCGCTCGCGACCGGCACGAGCGGCCTCGCCTCCGGCCTGCATCAGGCCGCGGATGCGATGCCGAAGCGCACCGACGCGCAGGCGTCGTCGCTCGCCTCGGTCGTTGCGAAGCCCGTGACGGCCGATACCTCGGGCGGCATGTTCGGGCCCACCGCGGTGCCGCTGCTCGCCGCGGTCGTGCTCTGGTTCGGCGGGCTCGCGTCGTTCATCGCGATGCGGGCCGTCACCGCGCGGACGCTCACCTCGCGCCGGTCCTCGGCCTCGCTCGCCCTGCGCGGGTTCGCCCCCGCGGCCGCGATCGGCGCCGTGCAGGGCCTGCTCGTCTCGATCGTCGTGCAGATCGTCGCCGGCTACGACCCGGCGCGCTGGTGGGGCTTCGCGGGGGTCGCGGTGCTCGCCGGCGTGGTCTTCGCCGCCGTGAACCAGGCGCTCGTCGCGGTGCTGGGCGGAGCCGGACGGTGGATCGGCGCGGTCGTCGGCGTGGCCGCCCTTGCCGCCGGGATCATCTCGACGCTGCCCGGCTGGCTGGCGGGGATCGGCGGGTTCCTGCCCGTCTCCCCCGCCGCGACCGCCCTCCTCGGCGACACCGGCGTGGGCGCCGCGATCGCGGCGCTCGTCGTCTGGGGCGTGCTCTCGCTCGTCGCGACCACACTGGCCGTCGCGGCCCGCCGCACGACCTCGGCCCGCGTGGTGCTCGCCGCGGCCTGACCTCGCCGCCGTCGCCGTCGCCCGCCGCCGCTGTCGCCGTCGCCGCCGCCGCCGCGAGAAACCATTTCCTGCACGAGACACCACGCACGACGGTGTTTCTCGCGCAGGAACTGGTTTCTCACCGGCAGGGGGCGAGCGCGAGGACCGCAGCGCCGTGGCCTCAGCCCGCGACGAGAGCGAGCGCGAGGACCGCGACGCCGACGGTCAGCCCGGCCGTCACGAGACCCCACAGCATGAGGGTGCGCCAGCGGATCGTCACCCCGAGGGCCGTGATCCGGTGATGCCAGAGGAGGGTCGCGAGCGAAGCCCACGGCGTCACCAGGGGCCCGAGGTTCACGCCGATGAGCAGTGCCATCAGCACGACGGGATCGCCCGAGGCGACCGGTTCGAGCACCAGATAGGCGGGCAGGTTGTCGATGCCGTTCGCGCCGAGCGCGCCGATGCCCGCGACACGCAGCAGCTCGCCGAGGTCGTGGCCGTGGGCCGCCAGCGGAGCGAGCAGCGCAGCGAGCCCGCGGGCGTGGGCCGTCTCGACGATCACGAACAGCGACGCGGCGAGGCCCAGGGCCTGCCATGGCACCAGCGAGAGTCGCAGCGCCCGCCGGCGCCGGATCGCGAAGAGGACGATGAGGATCAGCGCGGCCGCGGTCGCGGGGATCCACACGTCGTGCACGACGGCCAGCAGCGGCAGCAGCACGACGAGCACGACCGCCGAGACGAGGAACAGGATCCGATCACCCGGCGTCGTCGGCGGCGGAGCCGTGTAGCGCCCGAGCAGCGTGCGCCGGTGGACGAGCGTCAGGATCACGACGGGCACGAGGATACCGGCGAGTGCCGGAGCACCGCTCAGGGCGACGAACGCGAGCGGGTTCTCCCCCATCGTCGGCGCCGCGAGCAGATTCGTCAGATTCGACACCGGCAGCAGCAGGGACGCCGTGTTCGCGAGCCACACGGTCGCGAAGGCGAAGGGCAGGGGCGAGACGCCGACGCCCTGGGCGAGGAGCACGACGACCGGGGTGACGATCACCGCGGTCGTGTCCAGGGAGAGGAAGACGGTACTGAGCACGGCGAGCAGGATCACGGCGCCCCACAGGGCGAGCACCCGGCCACCGCCCCAGCGCCCCAGGTGCTGCGCGATCACGTCGAAGACCGCGGCATCGCGCGCGAGCTCCGCGACGATCGTGATCGCGACCACGAAGCCGAGCACCGGGGCGGTGCGCGCGGCCAGCGCTCCCGCATCGTGACCGGGGAGCATCCCTGTGGCGACGAGGACCACGGCAAGCGCGAGGAGGACGAGGACCAGCACACCCCCGGGGCTCAGCCGGCGCGCGGCGCTCACCCGACCAATCCTCGGCACGTGCCGTGCTCGCTCCGGCGCGCCGACCTCGCGTTGCCGCCGCGATAAACCACATCCTGCACGAGACACCACGCACGACGGTGTTTCTCGTGCAGGAAGTGGTTTCTCGCCGCCGCCGACGGGCGGCGCACCGCCGCCGACGGGCGGCGCACCGCCGCGGACGGGCGGCTCACCGGCACAAGACGGGCGGCGCCCCGGCGCGGGCGGCGGGCCCCGCGTGGCGCGCGGATCAGCTCAGGCCCGAGTAGACGTGCAGGCCCTTGAAGAACATGTTCACGATCGTGAAGTTGAACAGCACGGCGCTGAAGCCGACGATCGAGAGCCAGGCCGACCGGGATCCGCGCCAGCCGCGCGTCGCGCGGGCGTGGATGTAGCCGGCGTAGAGCACCCAGATGATGAAGGTCCAGGTCTCCTTGGTGTCGAAGCCCCAGTACCGGCCCCAGGCATCGTTCGCCCAGATGGCGCCGGCGATGAGCGTGAACGTCCAGAAGATGAAGCCGATGGTCGCGAAGCGGTAGGCGAGTCCCTCGAGCCGCTCCGAGCCGGGCAGGGTCCCGAGGAAGCGCGGCCCGGTCTTCTCGGCCTTCGCCAGGATCTTCGCCTCGCGGCGGGCCTGCAGCAGCTGGAACACGCTGAGCGCGAAGGCCAGCGCGAAGAACGCCGTGCCGAGCGAGGCCACGAAGACGTGGATGACGAGCCACACGCTCTTCAGGGGGTCGGACAGCGGCACGACCTGCACGTAGAAGCCGGTGGCCGCTCCGCCGAGCAGCACGACGACGAGGCCGAGGATGAACGTGCCGAGGAACTTCAGGTCGAACCAGATGTTCACGGCGAGGTAGACCGCGATGATGAGCAGCGTGCCGGTCATCGCGAACTCGTACATGTTCGACCACGGCACGCGTCCCGCGGCGATGCCGCGCAGCACCTCGCCCGCGAGATGGAACAGGAAGCCGAGCGTGGCCAGGGCCGTGCCGATCCGCGCCATCACGAAGCGCGGCGCCGCCTCGGTCGTCGCGGCGTCGGAGCCCGCGGATCCGGCCCCGCGCACGACGGACGACGATCCGCCCACGCCGGCGCCGACCAGTTCGCGCTCGAGGACGTCGGCGGTGCCGAACTTCGCGTCGGAGGCCACCTGCGAGCGCTTGCCGAGATCCAGCGCGTACGCGATGAACGCGCCGGCGTAGATCGCGATCGCGGTCCAGATCGTCAGGATCGACATCGAGTCGAAATTCATGCTGTCAGCCTACTTCCGCTATCGGTCGCCGAGCGTGTCGAAGCGTCCGCTGTCATCGGGCTCGTCTTCGGATGTCGGAGCGGCCTCGGGTGAGTTCCCTGGGACGGGCTCAGCGACCGAGGGCTCGGGCTCAGGGACCGCCGCCGTCCCTCCGTCGGCGTCGAGCAGGCGCGCGTGTCCGGCGAGCAGGTCGTCCACGGCGGCGGCGAGGGTCGGATCCTCTCCGCGCGCGAGCCCGGCGTACTCGAGCCGCACGGCGCCGTCGACGACGCTCGCCTTGACCCACATCCGTCGGCGCGGCACGAACAGCGCGAGCACGAGGCCGAGCACGGCGAGCCCCGCGAACACGAGCACCCATTGCTCGGACGGGTCGTGGTGGATCTGCAGCGACACGTACCGCTTGACGGACTCGCGGTAGTCCTTCGCGCTCTGCGGCGCCTCGTTGTCGAAGGTGACCGAGCCCATGCCGTCCGGCAGCTGCGCGGTCTCGCCCGGCGCGAGCTCGAGCGACTTCACGCCCGTCTTGCCGCCGGTGAGCTGGGTCATCCTGGTCGGATCCAGGACGTACACCGAGCGCGGTGTGCCGTCGTCGATGCCTAGATCGCCCGCGTACACGTTGAGCGTGAGCAGCGGGTTGATCAGGTCGGGGTAGGCGGAGGTGAACGCCCCCGTGCTGAGCGCCGCCGCGGTCGGGTAGAAGAAGCCGACCATGCCGAGCTGCTTGGGCAGCCCGTCCGGCACCTTCACGACGCCGAGCGAGGTCATCGTGGCGTTGTTCTGCGGCAGGAAGGGCACGGAGTCGTGGAAGACGACGTCGCCCTTCGCGTTGCGGACCGTGATCGTGGGCGCGTAGCCGTTGCCGAGCAGGTAGACCCGGTCGCCGGCGATCCCGAGCGGGTGGTTGACCACCACCGCTGCTTTGTGCGCTTCTTCCCCCGGGGCGGACGCTGTCACGTTCGCCGAGAAGTCACCGGCCTGGCCCGACGACGCCTTGCCCGGGTCGTACGGCTGGTAGGTGACATCGAAGGAGTCCAGCGTCATCCGGTACGGCGCGAGGGCGTCGTCGGAGACGAACCGGCCGCGGTTCATCGACGAGTAGTCCAGCAGGGTGTTCACGAACGTCGTCCCCTCGACGACGACGCGCTGCCCGGTGTAGGCGAAGCTGCCGCCCACGCCGACCGAGACGAGCACGCCGAGCAGGGCGAGGTGGAAGATCAGATTGCCGGTCTCGCGGGCGTAGCCGCGTTCGGCCGACACGGAGAAGCCGCGGGCGTCGTCGTAGCGCTCGACCCGGTAGCGCAGCGCGCGCAGCTGCTTCTGCGCGATCGCGACGGCCTGCTCGGCGGCCGCACGCGGGTCGGATCCGGTCACCGTGCGGGTGCTCTCGCGGTGGTCGTCGAGCCGCTGCAGCCGCACCGGGGTGCGCGGGGGCAGGGAGCGCAGCGCCTTCGCGTGGTGCTTGATCCGCGGGATCACGCAGCCGACGAGCGAGAGGAACAGCAGCAGGTAGATCGCCGAGAACCAGGCCGACAGATAGACGTCGAACAGCTGCATCGAGTCGAGGATCGGGAAGAGGTCCGGGTGATCCGCCTTCCACTGCGTGACCCCGTTCGGATCCGCCATCCGCTGCGGGAAGATCGATCCGGGGATCGCCGCGATCGCGAGGATGAGCAGCAGCACGAGCGCGGTGCGCATCGAGGTCAGCTGGCGCCAGCCCCAGCGCAGCCAGCCGACGACGCCGAGCCGCGGGGACTCGATGTCCGGACCGGATCCGTCGACGTGGTCGCTAGGACGCAGCGGATCCGTCGACCGGTCGTCCTTCTTCTTCGGAGCGGCCGTCTCAGAGCGGGAGTTCGACACTGCTCATCACCGCCCCCAGGCTCGACATGACCATGGTCCAGACGCCCGTGACCATCAGCAGGCCCAGCACGATCAGCAGCGCGCCGCCGACGATGTTCACAGCGCGCACGTGCCGGCGCAGGAACGCGATCGAGCGCGTCGCCCAGCCGAACCCGAGCGCGGCGAGCACGAACGGGATGCCCAGGCCGAGCGAGTAGGCGACGCCGAGCGCGACCGCCCGGCCGGGGTCGCCGAGGTTGATCGACACGGCGAGGATCGCGGCGAGCGTCGGGCCCAGGCACGGGCTCCAGCCGATGCCGAGCGCGATGCCGAGCAGCGGCGCTCCGATGAGGCCGGCACGCCCCGTGAGGTTCATCCGCACGGTGCGCTGCGCGAAGCCGAACACGCCCACGAACACGAGGCCCATCCCGACGATGACCGCGCCGAGGATCCGGGTGATCAGGTCGCCCCAGCGCAGGAAGAACAGCCCCGCGGTGCCGCCGATCACGGTGAGCACGACGAAGACGAGGGTGAAGCCGAGCACGAACAGCAGCACGCCCAGCAGCAGCCGGCCGCGGCGCGGGGCCGCGAGGGCGCCGTCGGCGGATCCGGATCCGGACACCGCCCCGCCGAGGAAACCGAGGTAGCCGGGCACGAGCGGCAGCACGCACGGCGACAGGAAGGACAGGAGCCCGGCGAGCATGGCGACCGGGATGGCCAGCCAGAGCGCGCCGGATCCGACGATGGCGTCGACGTTCACGCGGGCGTCACGCCTTCTCCGCGAGGGCGCTCTGGATCAGCGAGTCCAGGATCGACGCGGATCCGATCGGGCCGATCACGCGCGCGGCGACCCTGCCCTGCTTGTCGAGGACGAGGGTCGTGGGGGTGGCCTGGATCGACGTGGACTCGGCGAACGCGAGCTTCGCGGCGCCCGTGTTCACGTCGATGATGCTGGGGTAGGTGATGCCGTACTTCTCGTTGAACGAGGTGGCGGTGCCGGCCTGGTCGTAGGTGTTCACGCCGACGAAGGAGACGCCCTTGCCGTCGTACTTCGCCCAGACGGACTGCAGATCCTTCGCCTCGACCCGGCACGGGCCGCACGCGGCGTACCAGAAGTTCACGACGACCACGTCGCCCTTCACCTCGGAGCTCGTGAACTTCGACCCGTCCTCCAGGGTGCCGGCGAAGGACACGGGCTTCGTGCGGTCGGCCGTCTTGATCTCGTCGACGCGCAGGCCGTCGGATCCGATGTAGCCCTTGTTGTCGCCGTTGCGGTACTGAGAGGCGACCGGATCGCTCGAGCAGGCGGCGAGACCGGCGGCGAGCGCGACCCCCAGGACGGCGGCGATCAGCCGGGCCGTGCGGGGTCGTCCGGCGCCGCGATCCGGGCGCGACGAACGTGAGGGCATGCGGAGGATTCTACGGAAGCGGTCTATGGGTCGGGTGCACAGGGCCTGGATGCGGGTGCCCGGCCGGGGCCGGGCGGCGCGGCCGCGTGCTCAGACCGAGGGCGTGATGAACGCCCAGAACAGGGCGCCCGCGTACGCGAGGGTGCCGAGCGAGGTGAGCGCGAGGGCGATCACGAGCTCCCTCGGCGCTCTGTACGCCCACACGATGACCACGGCCGGCAGTACGGCCAGAAGGGCCAGCAGCCCGACCCAGGCGATCGGGTAGAACAGCGCCAGGAGCACCAGCGCGACGAACGGCAGGACGACGAACAGGGTGTAGACGACCTGCGTGGCGCGCTTGCCGATCAGCACGGTCAGGGTGCGCTTGCCGACCTTGCGGTCCTGGTCGATGTCGCGCAGGTTGTTCGCGAGCAGCACCGCGCAGGCGAACAGGCCGACGGCGATCGCGCCGATCCAGGACTCCTGCGGGAGCCGGTCCGCCTGCACCCAGGTGGTGCCGAGGGTTGCGACGAGCCCGAAGAAGACGAACACGAACACCTCGCCGAGCGCGTTGTAGCCGTAGGGGCGCTTGCCGCCGGTGTAGAACCAGGCGGCGACGATGCAGGCGGCGCCGACGGCGAGCATCCACCACTGCTGGGTGCGGATCACGATCCCGAGCCCGGCGACCGCGGCGAGCGCGAAGAAGGCCAGGCCGGTGATGAGAACGCTCCGCGGCGACACCCGGCCGGAGGCGGTGAGCCTGGCCGGGCCGACGCGGTGCGCGTCGGTGCCGCGGACGCCATCGCTGTAGTCGTTCGTGAAGTTCACGCCGATCTGCAGGCACACGGCGACCGCGAGGCAGGCGAGGGCGATGATCCCGTGGAAGTGCGGACTGCTCAGCTGCGCAGCGCCGGTGCCCACGAGCACGGGGGCGATCGCGAGCGGCAGCGTGCGCGGGCGGGCCGCCCCGACCCAGTCGCCGACCGTCACCGGGGGCAGGGCTTCGAGCGGGCGCTTGGCCGGATTGCCCGAGCGCGAGTGCGTCCCCGGACGGGACGGAGGGGTGTTCTTGGCCGTGTTCTTGCGGTTCGCCACGCAGGAATCCTAGCCGCGCGGTTTCTGACGAGCGCCCCGCCCCCGCCCCCGCTCATGACCGCGAGACCGAAACTCCGTCGCGAGACCGACGATCCTGACCGCGGTCTCGCGACGTGGATTCGGTCTCGCGGTCAGGCGTCGGGGCCGTCAGCGGCGGCGGGCGTCGGCGATCGCGGCACCGAGATCGTCGGCGAGCGTGTGCAGCTCGGTGTCGTCGAGGGTGTGCGCGGTGAGCCGGATCTGCGGGGACGCCTCGTCCGCCTCGAGGTGGAAACCGCCGCCCGTGCGGACGAGCCAGCCGCGGCGCATCATCGCCTCCGACACGGCCCGCGCGTCCACGCCGCACTCCACCCAGACGTTCAGGCCGTCGTCGCCGCGCACCGTGATCCCGCGCTCGCGCAGCAGCGCGCGCAGGGCGTCGTTGCGCTCTGCGTAGTGCGCACCGGCGCGCTCCAGGGCGGCGGCGGTGTCCGGGTGGTCGAGCATGCCGACGGCGACCCTCTGCAGGATCCGGCTCACCCAGGTCTTGCCGGGCGAGAGCCGGGTACGCAGCTGCGCCGCCGTCTCCGGATCCGACGCGAGCAGGGCGAGCCGCAGATCCGGCCCGAGGAACTTCGACATCGAACGGACGAGCGCCCAGCGCGGATGCCCCTCCGGGATGACCGAGTGGTACGGCCGGCGGGACAGCAGCGAGTAGTGGTCGTCCTCGATCACGAGCACGTGCGGCGCCTCGGCGAGCACCGCGCGCAGCTCGGCGGCGCGCCGCTCGCTGAGGCTGATGCCGGTCGGGTTGTGCGCGCGGGGCGTGCTGACGATCGTGCGGGCACCCGCGTCGATCGCGGCGCGCAGGCCGTCGGCGGTCATGCCCTCGTCGTCGAGCGGGATGCCGACCGGGCGGTAGCCGCCGAGCTTGACGACGTTGATGCTGGACAGGAAGCACGGATCCTCGAGCCCGACGACATCGCCGTGCGCGAGCGAGGCGACGAGCAGGCGCTCCAGCGCGTCGACCGCGCCCGAGGTCACCGACAGCTCGAACGGCCGGTGCAGGGCCTCGGCGAGCCAGGCCGTCGCCCACGTGCGCAGCCCCTCGTCGATGAGCGCGTCGCCGTACAGCGCCGGAGTGCGCAGGTCGACCTCGGCGAGCACCGGGAGCGGCAGCAGATCGGGATCCGGGTTGCCGCTGCCGAGGTCGCGCAGCACGGTCGAGCTCGCGAACCCCTCCTCCTCGGCCCGGAACGGCTCGGCGACCACGGTGCCGCCCCGGCCGCGGCTGGCGACGGCGCCGGCACGGGCGAGGGCGCGGTAGGCGGCGGCCACGGTGTTGCGGTTCACGCCGAGCGTCTCCGCGAGCCCGCGAACGGTCGGCAGGGCCTCGCCCGGCACGAGCGCGCCCGCCCCGATCAGGGCGCGGATCGAATCGGCGATCTCGTTCGCCGTGCTGCCCTGGATCACCCTGTCCGCCACGGACTCAGCCTATGGGCAGGGCCACGCGCCGCGGCCCTGCCGCGCACGCCGGCCCGGCCGGGATATCCACGGTCGTCCCGGCCCTCGCCGGCGCCGGCCCGCCCTAGCCTGGAGACATGCCCGACATCCGCGATCGCGACGACATCCTGCACCTGGTGCGGACGTTCTACGGCGCCGCGTTCGAGGATCCGCTGATCGGGCCGATCTTCACCGACATCGCGCACATGGACCTCGAGCACCACCTGCCGATCATGGGCGACTTCTGGGAGAGCGTGCTGTTCCAGGCCGGCCGATACCGCCGCAACGCCCTCGCGCTGCACACCGCGCTGAACGCGAGGAGTCCGCTCACGCCGGAGCACTTCGACCGCTGGCTGGCGCTGTGGACCGCCACCGTGGACGAGCTGTACCAGGGCCCGGTGGCCGACGTCGCCAAGGATCAGGCGGGCCGGATCGCGGCCTCGATCCGGCTCCGGCTGCAGGGCCGCTCCGGCAGCCTGCTCGAGACGATCCGGGTCCGCCCCGGCGCCGACGCTCCGGCTCCCTGACCCGCGCGGCGTCGCGGCGCGACGCGGTCAGCCCGCGGCGGGCGGAACGATCGGCCGGTGCTCGTAGAAGGTCTGCAGCACCACGGTGGTGCGGGTGCTCACGTTGGCCGCCAGCCGGATGTCCCGGACGAGCTGCTCGAGCGCGCGCGGCGTGGGCACGCGCACGAACAGCATGTAGCTCGCGTCCCCGGCGATCGAGTGGCAGGCCTCGATCGCGTCCAGGTGCTCGAGCAGCTCGGGCGCGGTGTCGGGCTGGGCGGGGTCGAGCGGGGTGATCTCGATGAACGCCGAGAGCGGCTTGCCGATCGCCTCGGCGTCGACGACCGCGCGGTACCCGGCGATGACGCCGCGCGCCTCCAGCCGGCGCAGACGCGACTGCACGGCCGACACGGACAGGCCCACCGCCTCCGAGAGCTGGGCGAGCGTGGCGCGCCCGTCCCGGGAGATGGCACCGAGGATCGCGAGGTCGACAGGATCGTCCATACGTGGAATAATATCGGAAAGAAGTCCAAACTGCAGGAAATTTTCCGGCAATTCATACGATCGGAGGTCCCGATGTCCCTCACCACCACCCACAGCAACGCTCTCATCGGCGAGCCCGAGGTCGTCGAGGACGCGTCGATCGCGGAGACCAGTGCGGCGTGGCGGCTCCTCAAGGATGCCGCCATCGCGCTCCGCCCGCTACAGGCGCAGGACGGATCCATCGCGGACTCCGAGGATCATGAGGCCGCCCGCGCGCACGTCGCCGCGATCATCGCCGGCATCCGCGCCCTCGCCCCCGCCTTCCCGCATGACGCCGCCTACCTCGCGGCGAGCGTCGTCGACTTCCAGCGCTGGGCCGACGAGGGCTTCGGCGTGCCCGACTTCCTCGACTCGCTCGTCGCGTTCCAGCCGCAGCAGCACCGCGTCGACGGGATCCGCCACCTCGTCGTGTTCCCGATGTACACCCAGAACGGATCGAGCGACCGCCTCGTCGAGGCGCTCATCGTCGAGACCATCTGGCCGGAGTTCATCGCCGACCTCGAGGCCGGCCACTACGGCAACAAGCTCTTCGTCTCGCTGCGCCTGGTCGACTTCACCCCCGGCTACGACACGAACTCCGCGGTGCTCTTCCCGGAGACGGTAGCGATGCGCGAGATCCCGTCCTTCACCTGGGGTGCGATCTTCCAGGACCGCGAGGCGGCCCGCTACCGCCGCGTCGTCCGCGCCGCGAGCGAGATCACGAACCTCGAGCTCCCCGAGCGCGCGGCCGCGATGCTCGACGACCAGGAGCTCGCCGAGAAGACGTTCGTGATGTGGGATCTCGTCCACGACCGCACGCACATGCGCGGCGACCTGCCGTTCGACCCGTTCATGATCAAGCAGCGCATGCCGTTCTTCCTGTACTCGCTCGAGGAGATGCGCTGCGACATGACGGCGTTCCGCGAGTCGGTGCGGATCGAGCGCGCCTTCGACGCCCGCATCGCCGCCGGCGAGCAGCTCACCGCGGCCGAGCAGGAGACGCACGACTACGCGCACCTCGTGCAGTACGCGGTGATCTTCGACCGCATCTTCCGGTTCGCGATCACCGGCAACCGCACCCGCAACTACGACGCCGTGGGCGGCCAGCTGCTGTTCGCGTGGCTGCACCGGCGGGGCGTGCTGCACTGGACCGACACCGCCCTCGCCTTCGACTGGGAGAACGTTCCCGACGCGGTCGTCGCGCTCGGCGACGCGATCGACGACCTGTACTGGCACTCGATCGACCGCCCGAAGACCGCGCACTGGCTGGCGGCCTACGAGCTGGTCCGCGGCACGCTCACGCCGCACCCGGCCTCGCAGTGGGCCCGGGGCCTGTCCGACGAGATCCTCGCCGGCGCACCCAAGGGCTACACCGATGCGGTGATGGACGACGAGTTCCCGCTGTCGATGTTCTTCGAGACGCTGGACAAGAAGATGAAGCCCGTGATCGAGTCGACCGTGGGGATCCGCGGAACCGACGACTGACCGCGACCGACCGCACGCGAGACCCCACGTTCCGCCGTGGGGTCTCGCGTCGTAACGTGGGACCGGAGCACCAGGACCACCGAAGGAGTCATCCGATGAACGTCGCAGGCCGCGCCGTCCTTCTCGCCGGAGCCACGAGCCCCTCGGGTCTCACCATCGCCCAGGCCCTGGTCGCCGCGGGTGCCCGGGTGATCGGCGTCGGCCGGGATCGGGGCAGGCTCGACGCCCTCGCCGCCGCGATCGGATCCGACGCCATCCGGGTCGAGCAGGCCTCGCTCACGGACGAGGCCGAGGTCGCCGACCTCGCCGCTCGGCTCGCGGACGACGACGAACGGATCGACGGCGTCGTGCCGCTGGTCGGCGGATGGCGCGGCGGCGGCGGGCTCGCCGGCCAGTCCGAGGAGGACTACCGCGCGCTCGAGGGGTCCTTCACGACGGTGCGCGTGGTGAGCCGCGCGTTCGACGCCGCCCTGCGCTCCTCGGAGGCGGGGCGGTTCGCGATCCTGTCCTCCACCGCCGTCGCCCGCCCGCTCGCGGGCGGCGCGAACTACGCCGCGGTCAAGGCCGCGAGCGAGGCGTGGACGCGGGCGGTCGCGCAGGGCTATGCGAAGGCCGCCCGCGACGCGGAGCAGCCGCTGCACGCCGCCGCGGTCGTGCTGCGGGTGCGCAGCCTCGACGAGGTGATCGACCAGGTCGCCGCGCGGATCGTGGCGCTCTGGGACGCCGACGCCGCGGAGCTCAACGACCGCATCATCGACGTGGCCTGAACGGATTCAGCCGGCGGCCGCGGACCGTGCCGCCCTGCGGCCGACGATCGCCTGTGCCGGCCCGGACAGCACCATCAGGAACATCGCGAAGTAGCCGATCGCGGGCACCAGGACCGCGACGACCAGCGCGAGCGCGTAGAGCGAGCACAGGATGATCTCGACCGCGATGCCGCGCCGCAGCGCCGCGGCGGCGATCGAGTGCAGCTCCGGATGCCGGCGCAGGTACAGCCGCGTCACCAGCATCAGCAGCGCCGTCACCAGCAGCGAGCCGATGTACAGCGTCTTCTGCAGGGCGTCCGACTCCATCGCGCCGAGCATCGCGGTCGGCACCGGAAGCCACACGATCGTGAACATCCACGCGACCTGCAGCCAGATCAGGACCGATGTCGCGCGCTCCACGCGGGCGAACACCCGGTGGTGGGTGATCCAGAAGTTCGCGACGAGCAGGAAGCTCAGCACGAAGCTGAGGAGCTGCCCGTAGTCCTCCTGCAGGTAGGCGAGGACGTCCTTGCCCTCGTGCCCGAACTCGGTGACGCTCTCCATGAGCGGCAGGATGAGCAGGGTCATCGCGATCGCGACCACCGCGTCGATGAAGGCCTTGAGCCGCTCGGTCGACAGCAGCAGAGGCGCCTCCGCGAGCGCCTCTGCGGAGGCGGGGGTCTGCGGATCCTCCGGCGCCTGGCTCACCCCCGAATGCTCCCGTACCCGCGCGGATCCGGTCAAGACCGGCGAAGGGTCGGAACGCGCACTCGATAGACTTGGGCGGTGAGCGTTCTGCACGACACCGCCCTGCGCGGCTTCGCATCCGACAACTATTCCGGCATCCACCCCGAGGTGCTCGCCGCGATCGCACGGGCCAACGACGGCCATCAGATCGCGTACGGCGAGGATCAGTACACCGAGCGGCTGCAGGAGGTCTTCCGGCACCACTTCGGCGAGGACGTCGAGGCCTTCCCCGTCTTCAACGGCACCGGCGCCAACGTCACCGGCCTGCAGGCGATGCTGCCGCGCTGGGGCGCCGTGATCTCGGCCGCGACCGCGCACATCAACGTCGACGAGGGCGGCGCGCCGGAGCGGATCGGCGGGTTCAAGATCCTCTCCGTCCCGACCGCGGACGGCAAGCTCACCCCCGAGCTCGTCGACCGCGAGGCCTGGGGCTGGGGCGACGAGCACCGCGCCCAGCCGCTCGTCGTCTCGATCACCCAGTCCACCGAGGTCGGCACGCTCTACACGGCCGAGGAGATCCGGGCTCTGGCCGACCACGCGCACTCGCGCGGCATGAAGCTGCACCTCGACGGCGCCCGCATCTCGAACGCGGCGGCCGCGCTCGACCTGCCGCTGCGCGCGTTCACCCGCGACGCCGGTATCGACGTGCTGAGCTTCGGCGGCACGAAGAACGGCGCCATGCTCGGCGAGGCGATCGTCGTGCTGACCCCTGGCGCGGCCGACGGTCTGACGTTCTCGCGCAAGTTCAACATGCAGCTCGCCTCGAAGATGCGCTTCGTCTCGGCACAGCTCATCGCGCTGCTCGAGGGCGACCTGTGGCTGCGCAACGCCCGGCACTCGAACGCGATGGCGCAGCGTCTGCGGACCTCGCTCGAGGCGGGCATCGCCGACGGATCGATCCAGGGCGTCGGCTTCACCCAGCCGACCCAGTCGAACGGCGTCTTCGCGACGCTGCCCGACGGCGTCGCCGACCGGCTGCGCGAGAGCTTCCGCTTCTACGACTGGGACGCGTCCCGCAACGAGGTGCGCCTGATGAGCAGCTTCGACACGACCGAGGCCGACATCGACGCGCTCGTCGCGCTCGTCGCGCAGGAGACCAGCCGCTGAGACCGTTCACCGGGATCGTGTCCCACTTTCGGCGGTGATCCGGCGGGATCTGCAGCAGAAAGTGGGACACGGCCCGTCGGACGTGGGACACGGTCGTCAGCACAGGCGGCGCAGCCCCGCCGCCGGGGCAGGGCGGGCCTCAGCGCAGCAGGCCGAGGTGGGCGAGGGCCTGACGGATCAGCGTGCCGCGGCCGCCCTCCATCTCGGCGGCGAGCGCGTCGCTGGCCGCCTCCTCCGGGCTGAACCAGGTCACCTCGAGCGCGTCCTGACGGGGCTCGCACGTGCCCGTGACCGGCACGACGAACGCGAGCGACACGGCATGCTGCCGGTCGTCGTTGTAGGCGCTGACGCCGGGGATCGGGAAGTACTCGGCGACCGTGAACGGGGTCGGCGACGGCGGCAGCATCGGGAACGCCATCGGACCGAGGTCGTTCTCCAGGTGCCGGAACAGCGCGTCGCGCACGGTCTCGCCGTAGCGCACCCGGCCCGAGACGATCGTGCGGGTGATCTCGCCGAGCGGCGTCGCCCGCAGCAGGATCCCGATATCGGTCACCTGACCGGATCCGTCCGTGCGCACCGGAACGGCCTCGACGTACAGGATCGGCAGCCGGCGGCGCGCGTTCGCGAGCTCGAAGTCGGTCAGCCAACCGGGGTTCGCCCCGCCCGACGCGCCGAGGCCGGCGAGCCCGTCCGACAGCGCTCCGGAGAGCGCGTCCGGGAGGTCGTCGCCGTTGTCGGCCGGATCGGGGTCGGGTGTGCGTACCGCCATGCTCCTTTTCTACCAGCGATGCCCCGGATCCGTGCCGACTCCGGCACCGGGATCACGGCGGGGCTGCGGCAGGATGGTCGTATGGAAGAACAGGTGACCGTGCAGATCGATCGCGACGCCGTGCACTGGGCGCGACGGGGCGAGGGGCTTCCGCTCCTCGTGCTGCTGCACGGCTACGGCTCGGACGAGAAGGACCTGTTCGCGCTCGTGCCGTTCCTGCCCGAGGGCGTGGCTGTGGCGTCGCTGCCTGCGCCGCTGGGCGCGCCGTGGCCGATGCCCGGGCGGTCCTGGTACCCGATCCAGGAGCTGGAGCGCCGGGACCCGGCCACCGTGACCGCGGCCGCCGACGCCGTGCTGCGCTGGCTGGACGCCGAGACGGCCGATGCGCCGTCGATCGCGCTGCTCGGGTTCTCGCAGGGGGCCTCGGTCGCGATCCAGACGATGCGCCGGGATCCGGAGCGGATCTCCGCGGTGGTCAATCTCAGCGGCTACGCCTCGCCCGGCGACCTGCCGAACGATCCCGGACTGCGCGAGCGCCGTACGCCGGTGTTCTGGGGCCGCGGCACGAACGACGACGTCATCCCGCCCGAGCTCGTCGAGCACACCGCGCAGTGGCTGCCCGAGCACGCGGAGCTCTCCGGACGCGTCTACCAGGGGCTCACGCACAGCGTCTCGGAGGACGAGCTGGCCGACGTGCGCCGGTTCCTGGAGCGCTGGCTGGAAGACGCTCAGGCCGAGGGCTGATCCGGATCGGATCCGGGATCCGGATCGGATCCCGGATCCGCGTCGCTGCCGGGACCCGCGTCGTCCTCACCGTCGAGGTCGGACCCGCGCTCCTCCGCCGCCCGCTCCTCGGCCGCCCGCTGCGCCGCCTCGCGCTCCATCCGCGATCCCGCCACGAGGAACGCGCTCATCACGGCGATGCCGATCCCCACACCGAGGGCGATTCCGGCGCCCATGTTGTCCAGCGCGACGCCCAGGGCCACGCCGACGCCCATGCCGATCGCCAGGCCGGCGCCCATCCCCACCCGCCGGAGCATCTCGCCCGAGCCCCTCCGATCGTCCGTCATGCCTCCACCGTACGGAATCGGGGAGGCCGCCGGCATCCGCCGCGCGATGGATCCGCGTCTCGCTCTCCGTCCCACCGTGTCCCGATTTCTGCTGCCGATCCGGTCGTATCGCAGCGGAATTCGGGACATGGGCCTTCCGGCTGCCCACGACACGCCCGGGTTGCACGAACCGCTGCCCGTCGGTATCGTCATCTGCGTCCTGTCCGCCGTGTAGGGAAGTCCGTTGATCTGAGTCGTCGCCTCCGCGTTCCATCCACGCGCTGATCCGACGATCCTTCCTGCCGCCCAGGCACCTCCGGTCCCGGTTGCCGAGCCTTTCGAGCACCGTCCTCTTCGTGACGTCCCGCGACCGGATCCGGCATCAGCGCACCCGCACACCCCGGGAGTCGCCCATGTCATCGCTCACCCCTTCCTCCGCCGTCGTCCTCGACCGCGCCACGGTCGTCTGGCCCGACGGAGCCGTCGCGCTGGACGCCGTCTCCGGCACGTTCGGCACCGGCCGCACGGGCCTCGTCGGCCGCAACGGATCCGGCAAGTCGACGCTGCTCCGGCTCATCGCCGGAGAACTCGCGCCCACGTCGGGACACGTGTCCGCCATGGGCGACGTCGCCTACCTGCCGCAGCGCCTCACCCTCGACACGCACGCCCGCGTGGCCGAGCTGCTCGGCGTCGCCCGGGCCCTCGACGCCGTCCGTGCGATCGCGGCCGGCGACGTCGACCCCGCCCGATTCGACGAGGTTGGCGACGACTGGGACGTCGAGGCCCGCGCCGAGGCCGCGCTGGCCGAGGCGGGCCTCATGGCGGACGAGGGCGATCCGTCCTTCCTCGACCGCACCGTCGGGGAGCTCTCCGGCGGCGAGGCGGTGCTCGTCGCGATCGCGGGGATCCGCGCGCGCCGCGCCCCGATCACGCTCCTCGACGAGCCGACGAACAACCTCGACCGCGACGCGCGGGCCCGCCTCGCCGACATGGTCCGCTCGTGGCGGGGCACGCTCGTCGTGGTCAGCCACGACGTCGCGCTGCTCGAGCTCATGGACGACACCGCCGAGCTGTACGGCCGCGAGCTGAGCGTGTTCGGCGGGCCGTATTCGGCCTGGCGCGCCTGGCTGGACGCCGAGCAGAGCTCCGCAAAGCAGGCCGAGCGGGACGCCGCCCAGGTCCTGAAGATCCAGAAGCGGCAGCGGATCGAGGCGCAGACCAAGCTCGCGCATCGGGCGCGGACGGCGAACAGGGCCGAGCACGAGAAGCGCGTGCCGAAGATCGTCGCGCACGGTCGTCGGATGGCCGCGGAGGTGTCCGCGGGGAAGCTCCGCACCGAGGTCGCCGAGAAGGAGGGAGCAGCCCGCACCGCTCTCGCCGAGGCGGGCCGCCGGGTGCGGGACGACGCGACGATGAAGATCGAACTGCCGGATCCGGAGGTCTCGCGGGCCCGCCGGATCGCGACGCTCGGCGATGCGGAGCGGTCCTGGACGATCCAGGGGCCGGAACGGGTCGCCCTGATCGGCCGCAACGGGGTCGGCAAGACGACGCTGCTGCGGCGGCTCGTGCACGCCGATGCGCCGGACTCCGTCGGATCGGGGGCATCGGACGAGGACGGGTCCGCTCCGGTGCGGGATCGACTGAGTTCGGCACGGCACACCGATCGCATCGGCTACCTGCCGCAGCGGATGGACGGGCTGGACGAGTCGGCGACCGTCGTCGAGAACATCGCCGCACGGGCGCCGGAGATCCCGGAGAAGGAGCTGCGCAACCGGCTCGCGAGGTTCCTCATCCGCGGCGCGGCGATGGATCGGCGGGTCGGATCCCTGTCCGGCGGCGAGCGCTTCCGGGTCGCCCTGGCGGCGCTGCTGCTGGCGGATCCGGCACCGCACCTCGTGGTGCTGGACGAGCCGACGAACAACCTCGACCTCGACACGGTCGACCAGGTCGTGCAGGCGCTGCGCGCCTACCGCGGCGCCGTGCTCGTGGTGAGCCACGACGACGCGTTCCTCGGCCGGCTGGACCTCGACCTGACCCTCGAGCTCGACGCCGAGGGCGCGCTCACGGAGGTGGGGGCCGGGTGAGTCAGGCGCGCGGGTGAGTCAGGCGCGCGGGGCGCGCCGGGCGCGCATCGCCCGGGTGTGACCGAGGGCCGGGTCCGCGGCGAGTCGCGCGTACTCCTCCGACTCCCGCGGCACGAGCGAGACGCGTCCGTCGGCGTCGTGCAGGATCCCCCAGCCGTAGCGCTTGCCGAGGGGCGAGGACCGCAGGCAGGCCTGTCCCTTCGAGAAGAACTGCTCCCGCGTTGCGGCGTCGGCCGGATCCGTGCCCCGGCGCAGCGCCCAGGTCGTGAAGATGACGTCGTCGGAGGTGCGGCCGCGGTGCTCGGCGATCAGCCGGTAGTGCAGCGCCGCGATCGTGGGGCTCTCACCCGCGGGCGGCTCCTGCGCATGGTCGGTCGGGCAGTCCTCGGCCACCTCGATGAACGTGCTCGTGTAGTTCGTCGTGTGCTCGGCCATGTCTTCATCGTCGCACCGCCCGCCGACACCGGGCTTGGAGATCCGCGACAGGTTGGCGGGCCCGAATGTCCCTGGCGACCGCGAAGATGGATCCATGCCCTCGACCGAGCAGGCGCACGATACTTCGACAGGCTCAGCACACCGCGTGCTCGACCGTTTCACCCCCGCGACCCGGGACTGGTTCCGCGGGGCGTTCACCGCGCCCACCCCGGCGCAGGCGGGGGCGTGGGAGGCGATCTCGGCGGGCAGGCACGCGCTCGTGGTCGCCCCGACCGGATCCGGGAAGACGCTCTCGGCGTTCCTCTGGGCGATCGACCGGGTGTTCCGGGAGCGCACGGAGGCAGCGGCCGCGCCCGAGCCGCCACGGAAGGGCAAGGGCCGCGGCGAGGAACGACCGGGGCGCACGCACATCCTCTACATCTCCCCGCTCAAGGCGCTCGGCGTCGACGTGGAGCGCAACCTGCGCTCGCCGCTGACCGGGATCGGCCAGTCCGCCCGGCGGCTCGGGATCCCCGCCCCCTCGGTCACGGTGGGCGTGCGCTCCGGCGACACGACGGCGTCCGACCGGCGCAGGCTCGTCGCGGATCCGCCGGACATCCTCATCACGACGCCCGAGTCGCTCTACCTCATGCTCACCAGTCGCGCCGGGGAGACCCTGCGCGACGTGCACACCGTGATCGTCGACGAGGTGCACGCCGTGGCGGCGACCAAACGCGGCGCGCACCTCGCGGTGAGCCTCGAGCGGCTGGATCAGCTGCGCCGCGCCGCCGCCCCGGATCCGGCGGACTTCCGCCCCGTGCAGCGGATCGGCCTGTCCGCCACCGTCCGGCCGATCGACGAGGTGGCCCGGTTCCTCGGCGGCGCGCAGCCCGTGGAGATCGTGGCCCCGCGCGCGTCGAAGACGTTCGATCTGCAGGTCGTCGTGCCGATCGAGGACATGCTCAACCCGCCACCCCCGCCGGGCACGGCCGAGACGCCGCGGCCGCCGGGGGCTGAGCGCTCCGAGGACTTCGGGGCCGACGCGTTCGGCGAGAACACCGAGATGACCGGATCCGTGTGGCCGCACGTGGAGGAGGCGATCGTGGACCGCATCCTGGAGAACCGGTCCACGATCGTGTTCGCCAACTCGCGGCGCCTCGCCGAACGGCTCACCGGGCGGCTGAACGAGATCTACGAATCCCGGTCGTCGAGCGAGGGCGGCGAAGCCGACCGAGACGAGACGCAGTCCGGGGCGGAGGGCGTTCCGTCTCGCGCCGCTCGCTCAACGAGCGGTGGCGCGGACCCCGTTCTCGCGAAGGCGCACCACGGCTCGGTCTCGAAGGAGCAGCGGGCGCTCGTCGAGGAGGAGCTGAAGTCGGGTGTGCTGCGCTGCGTCGTCGCGACGAGCAGCCTCGAGCTCGGCATCGACATGGGCGCGGTCGACCTCGTCATCCAGGTCGAGGCTCCCCCGTCGGCCGCGTCGGGGCTGCAGCGCGTGGGCCGCGCCGGGCACCAGGTCGGCGAGATCAGCCGCGCCTCGCTCTTCCCGAAGCACCGCGGCGACGTGCTGCACACCGCGATCGTCACCGAGCGGATGCTGGCCGGTCAGATCGAGGCGATCTCCGTGCCGCGCAACCCCCTCGACATCCTGGCGCAGCAGACCGTCGCGGCCTGCGCCCTGGATCCGCTCGACGTGGAGGGGTGGTTCGACACGGTCCGGCGCAGCGCGCCCTTCGCGGCGCTCCCCCGCTCGGCGTACGAAGCGACTCTCGACCTGCTCGCCGGGCGCTTCCCGTCCGACGAGTTCGCCGAGCTGCGCCCCCGGCTCGTCTGGGACCGCGACGCGGGCACCCTCACCGGCCGACCCGGCGCGCAGCGGATCGCGGTCACGAGCGGCGGCACGATCCCCGATCGCGGACTCTTCGGCGTCTTCGTCGCGGGCGAGACGACCGGCGCCCGCGTCGGCGAGCTCGACGAGGAGATGGTCTACGAGTCGCGCGTGGGCGACGTGTTCACCCTCGGCACGACGAGCTGGCGGATCGCCGAGATCACGCACGACCGGGTGAACGTCATCCCCGCGTACGGGCAGCCCGGCAAGGTGCCGTTCTGGCACGGCGACGGCCTCGGCCGCCCGTTCGAGCTCGGCGAGGCGCTCGGCCGCTTCAACCGCGAGGTGCACGGCGCCACGCCCGAGCAGGCCCGCGAGCGCCTGACCGCCGCCGGTCTCGACGACCGCGCCCAGGCGAACCTGCTCGCGCACCTGAACGAGCAGAAGGAGTCCACGGGCACGCTGCCCACCGATCGCGCGCTCACCGTCGAGCGCGGCCGCGACGAGATCGGCGACTGGCGGGTGATCCTGCACTCCCCGTACGGGCAGACCGTGCACGCGCCGTGGGCGCTCGCGGTCAACGCCCGGATCCGCGAGCGGCTGGGGGTCGAGGGCTCCGCGGTCGCGAGCGACGACGGCATCATCGTGCGGGTTCCCGACGCCGACGCGGAGCCGCCCGGGGCCGAGCTGTTCGTCTTCGACCCCGATGAGCTCGAGCGGATCGTCACCGACGAGGTCGGCGGATCCGCCCTGTTCGCCGCGCGGTTCCGGGAGTGCGCGGCCCGCGCGCTGCTCATGCCGCGGACGAACCCGAACCGCCGCACGCCGCTCTGGCAGCAGCGGCAGCGGTCGGCGCAGCTGCTCGAGGTGGCCCGCAAGCATCCGACCTTCCCGATCATCCTGGAGACGCTGCGCGAGGTCCTGCAGGACGTCTACGACCTGCCGTCCCTGCGACGCCTGGCCACCGGGATCGCGGAGCGGCGGATCCGGCTCGTCGAGGTGCAGACCCCGCAGCCCTCGCCGTTCGCGCGCGACCTGCTGTTCGGCTACGTCGGCGCGTTCATGTACGAGGGCGACTCCCCGCTCGCCGAGCGCCGCGCCGCCGCCCTCTCGGTCGACCCGGCGCTGCTCGGCGAGCTGCTCGGCACGGTCGAGCTGCGCGAACTGCTCGACCCGGACGTGATCGCGCAGTTCGAACGCGAGGCGCAGCGGCTGGATCCGTCCCGTCGCGCGCGGGGCGTGGAGGGCGTCGCCGATCTGCTGCGCATCCTCGGGCCGTTGGACGCGGCGGAGGCCGCGGCCCGGCTCGATCCGGACCCTGAGGGGTCGTTGAGCGAGGACGGCGGAGCCGACCCCTCCCCGAGGTCGTTGAGCGAGGACGGCGGAGCCGACCCCTCCCCAGGGTCGTTGAGCGAGGACGGCGGAGCCGACCCCTCCCCGGGGTCGTTGAGAGAGGACGGCGGAGCCGACCCCTCCCCGGGGTCGTTGAGCGAGGACGGCGGAGCCGACCGAGACGAAACGCGGTCCCCTGCGGAGAACCACGTTTCGTCTCGCTCCACTCGCTCAGCGACCGCACCCGAGGCCGCCGCCCACCTCGCCGTCCTGATCGGCGCGCGCCGCGCGATCGAGGTGACGATCGGCGGGGTCCGCCGGGTCGCCGCGATCGAGGACGCCGGCCGCCTGCGCGACGCCCTCGGCGTACCGCTGCCCGTCGGGATCCCGGTCGCCTTCCTCGAGCCCGTGGCGGATCCGCTCGGCGACCTCGTCGCCCGGCACGCGCGCACGCACGGCCCGTTCCTCGGATCCGCCGTCGCGGCCCGATTCGGGATCGGCCCGGCCGTCGTGCGGCAGACGCTGCAACGGCTGGAGTCCGAAGGGCGCGTCACGAGCGGCTACTTCCTGCCCGAGGCCCCTTCCCCGGGCTCAGCGGCCGACGAGACCGAGTGGTGCGACACCGAGGTGCTGCGCCGGCTGCGGATGCGCTCGCTCGCGGCGATCCGGGGCAGCGTCGAGCCGGTCCCGCCGACGGCGTTCGCACGGTTCCTGCCCGAGTGGCAGCACCTCGCGCGGCCGCTCGAGGGCATCGACGGCGTCGCGACCGTGATCGAGCAGCTCGCCGGTGTGCCGATCCCGGCCAGCGCCTGGGAGTCGCTCGTGCTGCCGCAGCGGGTGCGCGACTACTCCCCGGCGATGCTCGACGAGCTGACCAGTGCCGGCGAGGTCGTCTGGGCCGGGCACGGCGCACTCCCCGGCCGCGACGGCTGGGTGTCGCTGCACCCGGCCGACCTCGCGCCGTTCACCGTGCCGTTCGCCGACGAGAACCCGGAGGACGGTTCCCTCGAGGCGCAGCTGCTCGCCGCCCTCGCCTCGGGCGGCGCGTACTTCGCGGCGCAGCTGAGGGAGGCGACCGGGGCCGAGAACGAGGCGTCGGTCGTCGATGCGCTGTGGAACCTCGCCTGGTCCGGGCACGTCACGAACGACACGTTCGCGCCGATCCGCTCCCTGCTCTCCGGCGGCAGCCAGGCGCACAAGGTCACCCGGCGCGCCCCGCGCACGCGCACGTTCCGCGGCATCTCGCTCGCCCGTCCGGCCGCGGCCGCGCGCCCGCTGAGCGTCGGCGGACGCTGGTCGCTGCTGCCTGCGGCGGAGACGGATCCGGCCCGCCGCGCCACCGTCTCGGCCGGCCTCCTACTGGATCGCTACGGGGTCGTCACCCGCGGATCCGTGCAGTCCGAGGGGCTGCCCGGCGGCTTCGCGCAGGCGTACCGGGTGCTCGCCGGCTTCGAGGAGGCCGGGCACTGCCGCCGCGGCTACGTGATCGAGAGGCTCGGGGCGGCGCAGTTCGCCGCCTCCGCCACGATCGACCGGCTGCGCACGTTCGCGGGGCTCGCGGATCCGCCGCCGCGGATCGCCCGCACCCTGGCCGCGACAGATCCGGCCAACCCCTACGGCGCCGCGCTCGGCTGGCCGCGCCTGGACGAGGTCCCGCACCGGCCGGGGCGCAAGGCGGGTGCGCTCGTCGTGCTCGTCGACGGCTCCCCCGCCCTGTACCTCGAACGCGGTGGCCGCACCGTGCTCGCCTTCACCCGCGACGAGGAGGAGCTGCGCGCCGCGACGGCCGACCTCGCCGCGACCGCGCGCGCCCGGCGGCTGGAGACCCTCACGGTCGAGAAGGTCAACGGCGAGGGCATGTACGAGCGCGGCGCCGACGGGCACGGGCGCAGCGCCGCCCTCGGCCGGCTGCTGCAGGAGGCCGGGTTCGTGGCCACCCCGCGCGGCTACACCCTGCGCAAGGCGGTCTGAGCGATGCCCGAGACGCAGATCACCGACCGTCTCTTCCGCGGCGCGGCGGCGCCTGTGCGCAAGGCGGTCTGAGCGATGCCCGAGGGCGACACCGTCTACCAGGTGGCGCGGCGCCTCGACCGGGCGCTGCGGGGCGGCGTCGTCACCCGGTTCGACCTGCGCGTGCCGGAGCTGGGCACGGTCGACCTCACGGGATCCGTCGTGCACGAGGTCGTGCCGCGCGGCAAGCACATCCTCATGCGGATCGGCGACCGCACGCTCCGCTCGCACCTGCGGATGGACGGCGCGTGGCACCTCTACCGCCCCGGCGAGCGCTGGCGCGCACCCGCGTTCAAGGCTCGCGCGATCGTCGCCACCGCCGAGGCGGAGGCGGTGGGCTTCGACGTGTCGATGCTCGCCGTCGTGCCGACCACGGCGGAGGCCGAGCTCGTCGGGCACCTCGGACCGGACCCGCTGGGGTCGGACTGGGATCCGGCCGAGGCCGCGCACCGGGTGGGATCCGATCCGAGGCCGATCCACGTCGCCCTGCTCGACCAGCGCAACGTCGCCGGGTTCGGGAACGAGTACGCCGCCGAGCTGCTGTTCCTGCGGGGCGTGCCGCCGACCCGGCCGGCGACCGAGGTCGACGCCGCGGCGCTGCTCGAGCTCGGCGCCCGGACGATCCAGGCCAACCGGGACCGGGTCGACCGCACCTTCACCGGAGTGAATCGCCGCGGCCAGACGACCTGGGTGTACGGCCGCGCCCGCCGGCCCTGCCGTCGCTGCGGCACGCTCATCGAGACCGGCGAGCTCGGTGCGGACCCGACCGAGGAGCGCCGCACGTTCTGGTGCCCGCGCTGCCAGGCCTGAGCCCGCGATCCCGAACCCCGCCGTACCCCGTGCACGCTGCCCCCTCTGCTCGCTGTCTCCCCGCCCCCGGGCGATCCCTTTCCCTGCTCGCTGGTCGCGAATCGTCGCCAAACTGCCGGAATGAGGGCGTGTCGCGACCAGCGAGCGAAGTAGGACGGTGCGGATCTGGACGGTGGCGGGGACGGGGGCAGACGGTAGGCGGGGACGGTAGGCAGACATGAAAAGGGGCCCGGGCGGATCCGTCCCGCCCGGGCCCCCTGCGTCTCGCGATCAGGCGGCCAGCCAGAGGCCCTTGCGATCGGTGTCCACCACCATGCCGGCGGCGACCGTCTCGTCGTCGCCGATACGGGCGCCGCGCGCGATCCGCGCACCGGGGCCGATGTCCGTGCGGACGCCGATGCTGGCGCCGTCGCCCACCACCGCCCCCTGTCCGATGTGGGCGTGGGCCTCGATCCGGGCGTTCACGCCCACGATCGCGTCGGGCTCGATCCAGGCGCCGCGCGCGACGTGCGCTCCGGCTCCGACCTTCGCGCCCGGTTCGACGTAGGCGCCCGCTTCCACGACCGCCTGCGGGTGCACCTTGGCACCGTGCGCGATGAGGCCGCGGCCGTTGGCGTGCTTGCGGTAGCGCAGCGTGCCGCCGTGACCGTCCTCGATGTCGACGTAGTTCTTGCCCACGAAAACCTCCCGTGCCCGGGACTTTTCCCGGATACAAATGCAACCCGGAAAGGCCCCGTACTATTCCCGGCGCCGGGTTCAGCTGCGCGCGCGACGCGTGTGCGGCCGTGCGGAGGCCAGGCTCGACAGGGCCAGCGCTCCGACGAGGAGACCGAAGTCGCGCAGTGCGATGTCCAGGTATCCGCCGACACTGACCAGACTGACGATGATGCCGACCAGCCAGAGGGCGACCACGTAGCCGCCGATCCGCGGGAGGAGCGCGACGAGGACGCCCGCCACGATCTCGACGGCGCCGACGATGTACATGAAGGTGTGCGCGTCCATGCCGATCATGCCGTTCATCCAGGGGGCGAGATAGGCCTCCCAGTGCGGCTTCAGCACACGCACGAACTTGTCCAGTCCGAACAGGATCGGGGCGACGGTGTAGACCGAGCGCAGCAGCAGGAACGCCTGTCGGTTTCCGTCCTGCAGGAGCGGACGCCGGGTCTCGGTCAGGGTTTTCGTGTGCATGGCGACGCCTTTCTAAAAGCTGACAATCTACAATTTAGACCTCGTCCCCTCTAAAAACAAGAGAGTCTTCAGTTAGAATCCAGACATGAGCATCGCGGAGCAGGCGGCCGGCATCGGGGGACTCGCGGATCCCGTCCGCCGAGAGTTGTACGAACTCGTGTCGGCTCAGCCGGATCCGATCTCCCGCGAGTCCGCGGCCGAGGCTCTCGGCCTTCCCGCGCACGTCGTGCGCTTCCAGCTGGACCGGCTCGTCGCCCTCGGCCTGCTCGAGGTGGAGTTCCGCCGCCTGAGCGGTCGCACGGGCCCCGGGGCGGGCCGCCCGTCCAAGCTCTACCGCCGCGCGGCGGAGACGATCTCGGTGTCGCTGCCGGAGCGCCGGTTCGACCTCGCCGGGCACCTGCTCGCCCGCGCGATCGAGCGCTCCGGGGACGGTTCTCCGGTCGCGGACGCCCTCCGCGACGTCGCCTTCGAGGAGGGCGTCGAGTTCGGCGTCTCGAGCCGCGCCGCCGCAATACCGGAAGCATCGGAACCGGCCGCCGAGGGCGAGGATCCCGTGCCGGCGCAGGCGGAGCTCGGCGCGCTGGGGCGCGCCCTGGCCGGCCAGGGCTACGAGCCCCGGGAGAGCGACGACGTCCTGCTGCTCGCGAACTGCCCGTTCGACGCCCTCGCCCGCGCGCACACCGATCTCGTCTGCGGGATGAACCACGCCTACGTGGAGGGCGTCGTCGAGGGCCTCGGCTGCCAGGCGTTGGACGCCGAGCTGCTGCCCGCGGACGGACGCTGCTGCGTGGTCGTGCACGCGCAGGCGATGCGGGAGGACCCGCCGGTACGCTGAGGGCATGAGCAGACGAGGCGCATCCGGCGGACGCAAGCCCGCAGTGCGCTCCGCCAAGGGCGGCGCCCGCAGCACCGCCGGCGGCCCGTCCGGCGCCGGCAGGAAGAGCACGGGGAAGAGCACGGGAAAGAACCCCGGGAAGGGCACCGCGCAGCGGCCCGGGAAGAAGACCGAGAAGGTCGTCTTCGACGCCCCGCCCGCCGTGGCGGAGGAGCCCCGCACTCTGCGCGTCGGCGCCGTCCCCGGCGCGACCCCGGGCCGGTGGATCGACGCCTGGAAGGACCGCATGCCGCACGTGGCGCTGGAGCTGGTGCCGCTCGCGTTCGCAGACCAGCGCACGGCGCTGACCGACGGATCCGTCGACCTCGCCCTCGTCCGCGGCCCGTTCGACGCGGAGGGCATGCACGCGATCCCGCTCTACGAGGAGCTCGCCGTCGTCATCGCCTCCGCCGAGTCGCACCTGCTCGCGGCCGACGAGCTGGCGCCCGCCGACCTCGAGGGCGAGACCCTGCTGACGAGCGCCGAGGACGCGCTCGGCGAACTCGACCTGCCCGTCTCGCCCGCACGGATCCCCCCGCTCGGCACCGTCGCGGACGCGATCGCGACGGCCGCCGCGGGCGTCGGGATCGTCGTCGCCCCGATGTCGCTCGCCCGCCTGCACCACCGCAAGGACGTCGAGTACCGGATCCTCCGCGGCGCGCCGCTCTCGCCGGTGCTCCTGGCCTGGCCGGCCGATGCGACCACGCCCGACGTCGAGGCGTTCGTCGGGATCGTGCGCGGCCGCACCGCGAACTCGTCGCGCTGAGTCCGGCCCGGGATCCTGGTTTCGAAGTGCGCACTTCGCTCGATCCGACGTCCAGATAGAGCCATTTGCGCGCGTCGAACGGGTGGGGGGGACCGTCAGGCCGCCTGGGCCAGATCCACGTCGCTCGTGACGCTCAGCACGTCACCGACCGCGTCGACCCGCACGCGCCCGCCGTCGGCCAGCCCGCCCGACACGAACAGGTCCGCGATCCGGTCGTCGACCTCGCGCTGGATCAGCCGGCGCAGCGGCCGGGCGCCGAACTCCGGCTCGTAGCCGTGCTCGCCGAGCCAGGCCACCGCGGCCTCGGTCACGTCGAGCGCCACCTCGCGGCCGGCCAGACGCTTCGCGGTCGCCTGCAGCAGCAGCCGGACGATCTCGCCGAGCTCGGGGCGCGAGAGCTTCTGGAACAGCACGATCTCGTCGATGCGGTTGAGGAACTCCGGCCGCATGGCCTCGCGCAGCTTGCCCATGACCCGGGCGCGCAGGTCCTCCTGCGAGGCGAAGCCGTTCGCCGAGGCGTCCTGCGAGGCCACGAACCCGAGCGCCCCCGACCGCGAGGCGAGGAACTCGGATCCGACGTTCGAGGTCATCACGATCACCGTGTTGCGGAAGTCGACCGTGCGGCCCTGGCCGTCGGTCAGGCGGCCGTCGTCGAGCACCTGCAGCAGCAGGTTGAACACGTCGGGGTGCGCCTTCTCGATCTCGTCGAACAGCACGATCGAGTACGGGTTGCGCCGCACGCGCTCGGTGAGCTGCCCCGCCTCGTCGTAGCCGACATATCCCGGAGGGGCGCCGACGAGCCGGGACACGGTGTGCCGCTCTCCGAACTCGCTCATGTCGAAGCGGATCACGGCGGTCTCGTCGTCGAAGAGGCGGTCGGCGAGAGCCTTCGCGAGCTCGGTCTTGCCGACGCCGGTGGGGCCGAGGAACAGGAAGGATCCGACCGGCCGGCGGGCGTCGCCCATGCCGGTGCGGCTGCGGCGCACGGCGCGCGCCACCGCGGCGACGGCGTCGTCCTGACCGATCACGCGGGCGTGCAGGTCGGATTCCAGGTCGCTCAGTCGTTCGCGCTCGCTCTCCGAGACCCGGCTCACCGGGATGCCGGTGGCGCGCGAGATCACCGCGGCGATCTCCGCCTCGTCGACGACCGCGGCATCCCCCGTCGCGGGGACGGCGGTCCGGCCGGCCTCGTCGATCCGGCGCTGCACGGACGCGATCTCGTCGCGGATCCGGGACGCCTCCTCGTAGTGCTCCGCCCCGACGGCGGCGTTCTTGCGCGCCTCGAGATCGGCGAGTTCGGCGAACAGCGTCCCGACGTCGGTGACGACGCCGAGCCGCAGGCGCAGCCGCGCGCCGGCCTGGTCGATCAGGTCGATGGCCTTGTCGGGCAGCACCCGGTCGGGAAGGTAGCGGGCGCTGAGCTCGACGGCGGCGCGGATCGCGTCGTCGGTGTAGGTCACGGTGTGGTGCTGCTCGTAGGCGGGCTTGAGCCCCTCCAGGATCCGCACCGCGTCCTCGATCGAGGGCTCGGCGACACGCACCGGCTGGAACCGGCGCTCGAGCGCCGGATCCTTCTCGATGCGACGGTACTCGCCGAGCGTGGTCGCACCCACGAGGTGCAGATCGCCCCGGGCCAGGCGCGGCTTGAGGATGTTGCCCGCGTCCATGCCGCCGCCGTCGCCCGAGCCGCCGGCGCCGACGACGGTGTGCAGCTCGTCGACGAACACGATGATCTCGCCCCTGTGCGCGGCGATCTCGTCCATGGTCTTGGTGAGGCGCTCCTCGAAGTCGCCGCGGTACCGGGTGCCGGAGAGCATGGCCGGCAGGTCGAGCGCCACGACGCGGCGGTCCTTGAGCTGCGCGGGCACGGCGTCGTCGACGATCGCTCGGGCCAGGCCCTCCACGATCGCGGTCTTGCCGACGCCGGCTTCGCCGATGAGCACCGGGTTGTTCTTGGTGCGCCGACTGAGGATCTCGATGGTCTGCTCGATCTCGCCGGCGCGCCCGATCACGGGGTCGAGCTCGCCGGCGCGGGCGCGCGCGGTGAGGTCGAGGCCGTACTGGTCGAGCATCGGGGTCTCCGAGGGCGCCTCGGCGGACGCCTGCTCGGTCTCGACGCCGGTCGACACGGGCTCGCGCAGGCTCTGCGTGAGCGCCTCGGCGGTGACGCCGGCCTGGGCGAGGATCTGGCCCGCGGGCACGTCCTGGCCGAGCACGAGTGCGAAGAACACGTGCTCGGGGTCGATGTAGGTGGATCCCGAGGAGCGGGCCACCTGGTAGGCGTGGAACAGCGCGCGGCTCGCACTGGGCGTGATGGTCGCCGCCACGTCGGAAGCGGCGCCCGGCAGCGGCAGGCGCGCCTCCACGGCGTCGACGATCGACTGCGGGGTCACGCCGATGTGCCGGATCGCCTGGGCGACGGCGTCGTCCTCGACGATCACGCGCAGCACGTGCAGCGCGTCGAGCTCGGTCTGGCCGCGCTCGAGCGCGAACCGGCCGGCGCGCTGCAGGATCCGCTGCGTGCGCACGGTCAGGAACCGGCTGAGGTCGATCGAGCGCGCTTCGCGAGCCTGCTCGCCCGCCAGATAGCGGGCGAGGAAATCGTCGAACGAGCCCGAACCCGCGTCGGTGAAGTCGTTGGGCATTTCGCTTCCTCTCAAACTTGAGCGTAGTGCTATCAACTTCAACGTCGGGCCGTGCCGGGTATTCCCGTGCGCCGGTCCGGGGCCCGAATAGACTCGGCGCATGTCCTCGGTGCTGTACGTGTGCGCGCGGCCGGAGCGGAGCGCGGCCGATGCCGAGCACCGCTCGTTCCGACGCGACCTCGGCGTGCCGTCGCTCGACCGGATCGACCTGCTGCACACCCCGCTCGACGCCGTGCCCTGGCGCGACTACGCCGGGTTCGTCGTCGGAGGATCGCCGTTCAACGTCACCGAGGAGCGCAAGGGCGAGGCGCAGCTCGCGGTCGAGCGGGATCTCGAGCGCCTCGCCGCGCACGCGCTCTCCGGCGCCGCGACGGCCCTGTTCACCTGCTACGGCATCGGCGTGGTCACCCGCATGCTCGGCGGCGAGGTGACGCTGGCCCATCCGGAGCGGGTGCAGGCCGCCGAGGTGCGCCTCACCGAGGAAGGCCTGCAGGATCCGCTGTTCGGCGCGAGCGCCCCTGGCCTGTCGGTGTTCACCGCGCACAAGGAGTCGGCGGCGACCGTCCCGCCCGGCGCGGTGCTGCTCGCCACGAACGAGGCGTGCCCGGTGCAGGCCTACCGGGTCGGATCCCGGCTGTACGCCACGCAGTTCCACCCCGAGGCGTCGCCGCGCGACTTCGCCGATCGGATGGCCGTGTACCGCGCATCGGGGTACTTCGACCCGGCCCATTACGCGGCGACCGAGTCGATGGTGCTCTCCTCCGACGTGGACGGCGCCGACCTGCTCGCGCGGTTCCCGGGCGTGCTCGGCTCCGGTCGTTGAGCGCCCTTGGTCTCGCCGCGCTCGCTCAGGAACCGGAGGCGAGCAGCGCGATCCGCTCCCGCAGGTACGCCTCGAGCGGCAGGAAGCCGCCCGCGGCCGACCAGCGTACGGACGGGATGCCGTCGACCAGCGCGACCGGCCCGGAGGATCCGCCCGCCGCGACCGCGTCGAGGTCGATCGGCGTCCAGCCGACGTGCACGGTCTCGCCGTTCGCGAAGCCGCCGCGGGACGCCTCGGCGCGACGGTCGGCCCTCGCCCGCGCCGACTCGGCCGTGTAGCCGCGGCGCACCTCCTCGGCGGCGCGGAGCACCTCGGCGGTCGCGTACACGGCGTCGTCGGCGACGAGCAGCACCCCCACGTGCCACGCGGATCCGGCCCGCACGATCCGCGGCGCCCGCCAGCGCGAGCGCTTCTCCCGGCCGAGCGCCTCCTGGGGCAGTCCGGCGAGCGCGTCCCGAGCCCGCGCGAAGACCGCGTGCAGGGATTCCGGGTCCTCGGTGCTCATGCCTCCAGGCTAGATCCTCCCCTCCACTCCGCTCGCTGGTCGCGACACGCCGCCATCCGCGGCGTTTGAGGGCGTGTCGCGACCAGCGAGCGGAGGCGGGGGATCCGTGGGCCGCGGCGGGGGATCCGCCGGGCCGCGGCGGCGGATCCGTGGGCCGCGGCGAGGGGCGATTCGCCTCGGGGGACGGACCCACGGCAGAATCGACGCACACCCGCTTCCCGCTAGGAGACGCCATGGCGCAGCCTGACACCGCCCGTCTGCTCATCGCCTGCGACGACCAGCCCGGTATCGTCGCCGCGGTCGCCGGCCTCCTCGCCGCGCACGGCGCCAACATCATCTCGCTCGACCAGCACTCCACCGACGCGGAGGGCGGCCGGTTCTTCCAGCGCACGGTGTTCCACCGCGAGGGCCTCGCCGCGCACCGGCCGGCCCTGGAGGCGGACCTCGCCGGGATCGCGGAGCGCTTCGGGATGCAGTGGTCGCTGCACGACGCTTCCAAGCGCAAGCGTGTGGCGATCTTCGTCTCCAAGTACGACCACTGCCTGATGGAGCTGCTCTGGCGCACCCAGCGCGGGCAGCTCGACATCGACGTCACGATGGTGATCTCGAACCATCCGGATCTCGCCGAGGCGGTGCGGTCGTTCGGGGTGCCGTTCGTGCACATCCCGGCCGGCGACAAGGCCGAGATGGAGCGCCGCCAGCTCGAGCTGCTGCAGGGCAACGTCGATCTCGTCGTGCTCGCCCGCTACATGCAGATCCTCACCGACGCCTTCATCGAGGCGCTCGACGCCCCGGTCATCAACATCCACCACTCCTTCCTGCCCGCCTTCATCGGCGCGAACCCCTACGCCCGCGCGAAGGAGCGCGGCGTCAAGCTCATCGGCGCGACCGCCCACTACGCCACCGCGGACCTCGACGAGGGCCCCATCATCGAACAGGACGTCACCCGGGTGACGCACTCCGAGTCCGCGGCCGAGCTGCAGAGCCGCGGCGCCGACGTCGAGCGCCTCGTGCTCGCCCGCGCCGTGCAGTGGCACGCCGAGGACCGCGTGATCGTGCACGGCCGCTCGACCGTGATCCTCTGAGGCCCGACCCGCGGGGCTCCGGCGCCCGCGACCCAGGATCCGGCGACCCGTCATCGGAGATGGATTCCGCTCTTCGCGGCTCCCCCTGAGCAGCGATTTCCCCCCTTACACGCCAGAAGTCCTTCACCCGCCGTCCTCAGAGGTGGATTTCGCGCCTTGCCGGAGCATCGCAGCAGCGTTTTCCATCTCCTGCCCGAGGGACGAATCACTGCCGGACCACGCGCGCAGCGAGCGACAACCGCGTGGGCCGAGGGCCTCAGACCGCGGGAATCCCCGCCGCGAGCTCGGCGAACGCCTCGTCCGCGGTCGTGTAGCGGGCGAGCGGGGCGGACTGACCCATCCACAGCGACTGCAGCTCGCCCCTGCCCTGGGCTCCGGCCGCGGCGCGGAAGCGTCCGGTGATCCAGTTCTGCGCCGGGAACGGGGCGATGGATCCGCCGGCCTCGATCTCGGCGACAGCGCGGTTGCGCGCGCCGCGGGAGAGGCGCCCGCTCATCGCCCGGGTGAGCACGGTGCGGTCGGCGGCGGTGGAGCGGATCGCGGCGCGGTGTGCGTCGTTCGCCGCGGACTCGGCCGTCGCGAGGAAGGCCGTCCCGACCTGCACACCGGCGGCGCCGAGCGCGAAGGCGGCGGCGACTCCGCGCCGGTCCGAGATCCCGCCGGCCGCGATCACCGGCACGGACACCGCGTCCACGACCTGCGGCAGCAGCGAGAACAGCCCGACGAGCGATTCCTCGGCGGGCTCCAGGAACGACACCCGGTGCCCCGCCGCCTCGGATCCGGTCGCGACGACCGCGTCCACGCCGCCGTCCGCGAGCGCGACGGCCTCGGCGACCGTCGTCGCGGCGCCGACCACGCGGATCCCGCGGCGGTGCGCCTCCTCGACGACCTCCGGCGACGGCACGCCGAACACGACGCTGAGCACGGCCGGCGCCGACTCCCAGATCGCGTCGAGCTGCTCCTCGACCGGCGGGAGATAACGATCGGGGCGGGCGGGGACCTCGGCGCCGACCTCGGCGAAGAACGGTGAGAGCACCGCCGCGTAGGCGTCGTGCTCCGGCCCCGGCGCGACCTCGTCGCCGGTCGGCAGCCAGATGTTCACGGCGAACGGCCTGCCGGTCGCGGCGCGGATCGCGGCGACGGTCTCGCGGATCCGGTCGCCGTCATAGCCGTACAGCCCGTACGAGCCGAGCCCGCCGGCCTCGCTCACCGCGGCGACGAGGCGGATCGAACTCAGTCCTCCGAACGGGGCGAGGACGATCGGGATCCGGGTGCCGAGGAGGTCGCTCATACTCCCGAGGCTACGCCCGGGCCATCGGCCCGTCGCCCGTTTGACGAACGGCCGCCGTCAGTCCGGGATGACCGAGATGCCGCCCGTCATCGGCGGCGGCAGCTCCTGCCCGCCGGCGCCCCGGCGCGGACGGCTGCCGGCGGTGACGCCGATACTGGCGATCACGACGAGGGCGACCGCGGCGAGCCGCAGCGGCGTCGTCGACTGGTGCAGCACGAGCACGCCGGCGATCGTGGCGAACACCGGTTCGAGGCTGAGCAGGATGCCGAACAGCCGCTGCGGCAGGCGGCGCAGGGCCGCGAGCTCGAGCGTGTACGGGATGACCGAGGCGAGCACGGCGGTGACGAGCGCGAGCAGGAGGATGTCCGGATCCTGCACCGCCTTCGCCGTCGCCGGGATGCCGAACGGCAGCAGCAGCACCGCGGCGACGGCGAGCGACATCGCGAGCCCCTCGGTGCCGGGCAGCAGCGCACTGACCCGGGCGCCCATGCGGATGTAGAAGACCCAGAAGGCGGCGGCGGCGAGCGCGAACAGCACGCCGATCGGGTCGAGCGCGGCGGATCCGATGAGGGCGTCGACGCCGAGCAGGGCCATGCCGAGCAGTGCGACGCCGACCCAGACCGCGTCGAGGAGCCGGCGGGTGAGCACGGCCGCGAGCACGAGCGGCCCGAGGAACTCGATCGCGACCGCGGCTCCGATCGGGATCCGGTCGAGCGCGGCGTAGTACGTGCCGTTCATGAACGCCATCGCGACGCCGAACAGGGCCGCGGCGATCCACTTCTTCCGGTCCCAGCGGGTGACCCGCGGGCGCGCGATCAGGAGCACCACGAGCGCGGCGATGAGCACGCGGATGCCGGTGACGCCCCAGGATCCGAGCGCGGGGAAGATGGTCGTCGCGACCGCGGCGCCGAACGGCAACGACATGCAGGATCCGACGACGAGCAGGACCCCGACGCCGACGCCGCGGGGCGGGGCGGGGGCGTCGGACATGCGTCCATTCTAGATTCGAATGGCATACCATTTCGATCCCGGATCCGATTCGCGGATCGCCGATCCGCTCCCGTCGCGATTTCTGTCGCTCTGGCGCGCCGATGGCGACAGAAAACGCGACGGGAGCGCTCGAGCCGTCCCCGCTCAGCGGGGCGTGAGCCCCACCCGCAGCGGCGCGTCGGGCCCGGAGGCCTCCGCCAGCGCGGCGTCCACCTGCGCGAGCGGGTGCACCGCGCCGACCGCGTCCGCGAACGGGTAGGCCCGTCCGGACCCGGCCATGAACGCCGCGGCCGCGTGCAGCTGGGCCCCGGTGTAGTTGTGCACCCCGGCCACGGCGATGAGCCTGCGGACGATCCGCTCGGCGTCGAGCGGGACGGGGTCCGCGGGGAACACGCTGCCGACGAGGATCGCCGCTCCCCCGACGTCGGCCGCATCGAGCGCGGCCGGGACGGCGTGCCCGGAGGCCTCGACGACGATGTCCGCGGACTCCGTGGCGACCGCATCGGGGTCGACGGCGGTGAGCCCGAAGCGCGCGGCGAACGCGCGGCGGCCCTGGTTCGGGTCGGCGACGACCGCCGTGGCGCCGTGCGAGGCCGCGATCGCGGCGGCGGTCAGGCCGACCAGCCCGGCGCCGAACACGACCACCCGTTCCCCGGCCAGCGCCGTCGGCTGCGACAGCAGGCGTCCGCGCAGCGCCGCCGCGCGCACCACGGCCGCCCACGCGGTCGCGGTGGCGCAGGAGACGGGGGCGAGGGCCGCGGCGGGCAGCGCCTCGGGCACCCGCACGATCGCCGTGCCGCCGCGCAGGTGCACGTGCCCGGCGAAGCCGCCGGTCAGCTCCCAGCGCGGCTCGATCCGGGCATGCCCGTATTTCGCGAGCGTCCGGCACTTCTGGGTGAGGCCCGCGCGGCAGCGGTCGCAGTCGCCGCACGACACGGTCACCGACCAGACGACGCGGTCGCCCACGTGCAGCTCGGACCCGTCCACCGCGCCGGCGCCGTCGTCGCCGATCGCGATGATCCGGCCCACGCTCTCGTGGCCGAGGACGAGGGGCGTGGGCGCGTGCCGGCGCCCTTGCACGGTGTGGATGTCGGATCCGCAGATCGTCGACATCTCGACGGCGACGAGCACGTCCTTCGGCGCCAGCGCGACGCCGGGCACGGCCAGCGCCTGGTGCGGCATGCCCGCGCCGAGCCACGCCATCGCCGTCGCGGCGGGGCGCAGCGGCACGTCATGGCGGTGGACGGGGTGCGCGGGAGGGATGAGTGCCGCGCGCACGTCAGACGGCCGCGGCGGAGACGGGAGCCTCGAGCAGACCGCGCTCGACGAGCGCGGCGGCGAGGCCCGTGACATCGGCCAGGATCGCGTCCGGCGCGGCGGTCTCCAGCGCGGCCCGGTCGTGGGCCCCGCTGAGCACGCCGGCGACGAACCCGGCCCCGGCCCGGCGGCCGGACTGCACGTCGCTGATCGTGTCCCCGAGGACGGCGACCGCCCGCACCGAGGAGGCGCCGGCGCGCATCAGCGCGGTGAGCACGAGGTCGGGGGCGGGGCGGCCGCGGCCCGCGTCGACGGGCGAGAGCACGCCGTCGACGAGGCCCTGCCAGCCGAGCGCGTCGAGGAGGGCGTCCCGGGTCACCGGGGCGAAGCCGGTGGTCAGCCACACCTTCACGCCGGCGGCGCGCAGCTCGGCGATGGTCTCGGCCGCCCCGGGGATCTCGGTCGCGCCGTGCTCCGCCACGATCTCGGCGTAAGCGGACTCGAACTGCGCGGTGGCGCGCTCGGCGGCGGCGACGTCGCCGCCGGCGAGGTGGGTGAACACGTCGATCTTCGACTGCCCCATGGTGTCGCGCACGTACCGCAGCGCCGCGTCCCAGCCCATCCGCCCCGCGACGCCGGTGCGCTCGGCGGCGCGCTGGAACGCCTGCTCCACGATGCCGTCGTCGAGCACGGTCGTGCCCGCCATGTCCAGGACGACCAGTTCGATCGGGGTGCGGTGGGTGCTCATGCGTTCTCCTCCTGTGCGCGGCCGCCGACGATGGCGGCCTCTGCGAGCGTGTTCCCTTCCCCGCCCCGGGACGCTGGGACGGGGGAAGCGGCGGGATCCGGGACGGATCCGTCCGCGTCGGCCGGCTCCCAGCCGAACGCGCGGGTCGTCTCGGTCTCGGCGAGTCCGAGACCGGTGGTCATGCCGATGCCGGTGGTCGCCGCGAGCGCGAGCACGCGCGGGGCGACCTCCTCGACGAGGAGCTCCTCGCGGGCCGCGGCGTACACGCCCTGCCAGCGTTCGAGCACGCGGAGCCTGCGGATGTCGAAGAGGGCGTGCGCCTCGTCGACGAACGCGTCGAACGCGGCCTCGGGCTGGAACGGCCCCGGCTGCACGCCCTTGTGGTGCGAGTCGCCGAGCAGCATCGTGCCGTCCGGGAGCTGGGTGTACATCTGGTTCAGATCGAGCGCGGCGAGCGCGGGCCGCTCGGAATGCAGGCGCTCGCGCAGGGCGGCCGCGGATCCGAGCCCGGCGAACCGGCGATAGCGGACGAGCGACCAGCCGGTGAGCACCGGGGCGGCGAGTGGGGCGGGGAGGTCCACGGCGACGCGCATCATGTCGAGCGCGCAGCGGATCACGCCGGCGCGGTCGGCGATCTCGGGCAGGAGCTGATCGATGTCGTGGTTCACCGCGACGACGACCTCGTCGGCGTCGACGACACCGCGGGTCGTGCGCACCCGGCCGGACTCGACGTCGGTGACGGCGGTGCGGTACCGGAACTCGACGCCGAGCGACGTGAGATGCCGCACGATCGCTGCGGCGGCCTCGCGCGGGTTGACCTGGAGGTCGACACCGACGAGCGCGCCGCCGCGGGCGACGCCGTCGCGCACGGGGGCCAGCTCGCGCACCCGGGCCTGGTCGAGCAGGCGGATCCCCTCGTCGTCCGCAGCGGCCTCATCGAGCAGCGCGAGCTCGTCGTGCTCGCGGGCGACCACGAGCGTGCCCGACTCGCGGAGCCAGAACCCGGCGTCCTGCGCGAGGCGCAGCCAGATCGGCCGGGAGGCGTCGGCGTAGGTGCGGGCGGCGCCGCTCTGCGCGCCGATGCAGAGGTGCCCGAAGTTGCGGATCGTGGATCCGACCGGGCGCTCGGTCCGGTCGATCACGACCACGCTCTTCCCGCGGCGCACGGCCGCGTAGGCGGCGCCGAGGCCGACGATCCCGGATCCGACCACGGCCACGTCGAAACGAGCGGTCATCGCCGTCCTCCCTGTCCTCGGAAGGCCTCGCCCCGAGGCCTCAGGAGCGCCTTCGCCCGCGTTCGGCGGGGAAGCGCTCCGGAAGACTCTCTCAAGCGCGACACCGGGAAACGGGCTGACCCGGGCACTGTTCGCCGACTGTTTACCCCCGCGCCGCCTACGTGAACATCTGCCGCCGCAGGGCCGCCCCGCCCTCCGATCCGGCCCCCGCCCGGCTCCCCCAAAGGACCGGATGGGATACTGGAAGCGGATCCGCGACGAGGAGGACTGAGCGTGGCAGAGAACGAGCGAGCGCTCGAAGAGGGCATCGTCACCGACCTCCGGGACCGCATGTCCTACGGGTCCTACCTCGACCTCGACCGCCTGCTCGGCGCCCAGCATCCGGTGAGCGTCCCCGAGCACCACGACGAGATGCTGTTCATCATCCAGCACCAGACCACGGAGCTCTGGCTCAAGCTCGTGCTGCACGAGCTGGGCACCGCGCGCGACCGCCTCGCCGAGGACGATCTGCGCGCCGCCCTCAAGCACATCGCGCGGGTGAAGCACATCCAGGAGGTGCTCATCCAGCAGTGGTCGGTGCTGGCGACGCTCACGCCCACCGAGTACGCGCAGTTCCGCGGCTCCCTGGGCAGCTCCTCCGGGTTCCAGTCCGTGCAGTACCGCGCCGTCGAGTTCGCGCTCGGCAACAAGAACGAGCGGATGCTGGGCGTGTTCCGCTCGCATCCGGAGAACCTCGCGATGCTGACCGCGGAGTGGGAGCGGCCGACGCTGTACGACCAGTTCCTGCGCTTCGCCGCCCGGCGCGGCCTGCCCGTGCCGAGGGAGATCCTCGACCGCGACGTGCGCGAGCCGTACCGGATGCACGAGTCGCTCGTGCCGGTGATCCAGGAGATCTACGAGGACCCGCACGCGCACTGGGACCTCTACGAGGCGTGCGAGGAGCTCGTCGACGTCGAGGACAACTTCCAGTTCTGGCGGTTCCGGCACCTGCGCACGGTGACCCGCACGATCGGCCGCAAGGTCGGCACGGGCGGATCCAGCGGCGTGGACTTCCTGCAGCGCGCGCTCGATCTGACCTTCTTCCCCGAGCTGTACGCCGTGCGCACCGAGATCGGACAGTGACCGCGGTGGCAGAGGGCACCTTCATCGGCGGTTTCACCGACCACCACGTCCACCTGCAGCTCGCCGACCCTGCGGGGCTCGCCGACAGCCGCCTCGGCCGGGTGCTGGACCTCGGATCCGAGCCGGACGCGATCGCCCGGCTGGCCGCGGATCCACCCGGCATCTCGATCTCCTACGCGGGCGCGTTCCTGACCCCTCCGGGCGGGTACCCCTCGGATCGCGCGTGGGCGCCCGCGGGATCCGTCCGGGAGGTCGCCGACCGGGAGGACGCCGAGACCGCCGTGGCCGAGATGTCGGCGGCCGGGGCCTCGGTGATCAAGATCGCGAGCAACCACGACGCCGGCCCGGTGTTCGCCGACGAGCTGATCCACGCGATCGTGAGGATCGCGGACCGCTTGGGCCTGCCGGTCGTCGCGCACGCGGAGGGCGCCGGGCAGGCGCAGCGCATGCCCGCCCTGGGCGTACGGGCGCTCGCGCACGCCCCGTTCACCGAGCGGCTGAGCGATGCGGAGGTCTCCGCGCAGGCGGGGCGGATCGCCTGGATCTCGACGCTCGCGATCCACGAGGGCGAGGCCCGGGAGATCGCGATCGACAACGTGCGGCGCTTCCACGCGCACGGCGGCACGGTCCGCTACGGCACGGATCTCGGCAACGGCGACCTGCCGGTCGACCTGAACCCCGCCGAGATCGCGGCGCTGCGCGAGGCCGGGATCACCGGCGCGGCGCTGATCCGCACGCTCGTGCCCGTCGCCGCGACGGTCGAGCGCCGGTTCCTGCTCCCCGCCCGCGACGCGGATCCGTTCGACATCGAGCCGGCCGTGGCCGCGCGCATCTCCTGACCGCCGCTGACCTGCGGAACGGGCTCGGTCCGCCCGACGAGCGCTTCAGACCGCGCCGAGATCGATGCCGGCCGCGGCAGGGGCCGCATAGGCGACCTCACGCCAGGTGCCGCCGTCGCGCTCGAACGACGTGACGCTCGACAGCGCGCAGCGCCGGCTCCGCGGGTCGTGCCGGAGCCGGTGGCCCGCGATCGCCAGGTGCGCGATCCAGATCGGCGCCTGGTGCGAGACGAACACGACGTCGCCGCCTCCGGCCGCATCCCACGCCTCGTCCATCGCGGCCCGCATCCGCCCCGCGATCGACGCGTACGGCTCGCCCCAGCTCGGCAGCGACGGGCGACGCAGATGCCGCCAGTTCCACGGGTTCATCAGCGCACGGCGCATCCGGGTGCCCTCGAACACGTTCGTCGGCTCGATGATCCGCTCGTCCAGCCGCGGAGTCAGGTCGAACACCGCGGTGAACGGCTCGGCCGACTCCTGGGTGCGCTCGAGCGGCGAGCAGCGCAGCGCGGAGACCGGACGGCCGAGGCCGGCGACGTGATCCGCCGCCGCCTGGGCCATCACCCGCCCGGCCTCGCTGAGGTGATAGCCGGGCAGCCGTCCGTACAGGATGTGATCGGGGTTGTGGACCTCGCCGTGCCGGACGAGGTGAAGGCGTTCCGCGGGCATCCGGGTCAGACGCGGCGGTACTGGGCCGAGCCGAAGCCCAGGATGAAGTACCCGATGATCGAGAACAGCCACAGCAGGAAGAACGAGAACGCCCCGCCCTTGCCGAAGTTCCTGCCGAGGCGGATCGCCACGACGATGTTGAAGATGACGTTGACGATCGGGATGAGGTAGAGCAGCGCGAACCAGCCGGACATCCCGGCGATCTTCACCAGGAAGACGATGTTCACGATGGGGATGATCGCGAGGATCCCCGCGTAGCCGGCCTTCGTGAAGATCCGCCACATCGCGATCGCGAAGAGGACGTAGAAGATCAGGCCGAGGATCCCCCCGGTGCCGGAGAAGACCGCCCCCCAGACGTTGTTGACGGTGTCGGTCGCGTTCGCGGCAGGGACGAGAGCGAGTGCGGATGCAAGGGTCACGGGACACGCCTTTCTCGATGCGCCGGCGGGTTCGCCTGCTGCCGCGAGTCTAGTGAGAGGGCCCTCTCCGGAGAGGCATTCGCGGGCCCCCGTAGAATAGCCGGGTTGTCCCTCTCCCCGATCAGGAGGATCCTCCGTGCTTCGCACCCACACGGCCGGCGCTCTGCGCGCCGAGCACATCGGTCAGACCGTCACCCTCGCCGGGTGGGTCGATCGCCGTCGTGACCACGGAGGAGTGGCCTTCATCGATCTGCGCGACGCCTCGGGCATCGCCCAGGTCGTGATCCGGGACGAGGAGATCGCGCACCCGCTGCGCAGCGAGTTCGTGCTGCAGGTCACCGGCGAGGTCTCCCGCCGCCCCGCCGGCAACGAGAACCCGAACCTGCCCTCGGGCGAGATCGAGATCGTCGCGCAGGACGTCGTCGTGCTCAACGAATCCGCGCCGCTCCCGTTCCCGGTGTCGTCGGGGCTCGCCGAGACCGACCCGGTCGGCGAGGACGTGCGCTTCAAGCACCGCTACCTCGACCTGCGCCGCCCGGCCGCCGCGTCCGCGCTGCAGCTGCGCTCGAAGGTCTACAAGGCGCTGCGCGACGTGCTGCACGAGCGCGAGTTCGTCGAGGTGGAGACCCCGACCCTCACCCGCTCCACGCCGGAGGGCGCCCGCGACTTCGTCGTACCCGCGCGCCTGCACCCGGGCAGCTGGTACGCCCTGCCGCAGAGCCCGCAGCTGTTCAAGCAGCTGCTCATGGTCGGCGGCGTGGAGAAGTACTTCCAGATCGCGCGGTGCTACCGCGACGAGGACTTCCGCGCCGACCGCCAGCCGGAGTTCACCCAGCTCGACATCGAGATGAGCTTCGTGGACCAGGAGGACGTCATCGAGATGATGGAGGACGTCGTCCGGGCGATGTGGGCCACGATCGGCGTCGAGGTGCAGACCCCGCTGCCGCGGATGACCTACGCCGACGCGATGGCGAAGTACGGCTCCGACAAGCCCGACCTGCGCTTCGGCCTCGAGCTCGTCGAGGCGAAGGACTACTTCTCCGAGACCACGTTCCGCGTGTTCCAGGCCGACTACGTCGGCGCGGTCGTCATGCCCGGCGGCGCCTCGCAGCCCCGCAAGACGCTCGACGCGTGGCAGGACTGGGCCAAGCAGCGCGGCGCCCGCGGCCTCGCCTACGTCCTCTTCAACGAGGACGGCACGCTCGGCGGCCCCGTCGCGAAGAACCTCAGCGAGACCGAGCAGGCGGGCCTCGCCGCGCTCGTGGGCGCCGCCCCCGGCGACTGCGCGTTCTTCGCCGCCGGATCCGCGAAGGAGTCCCGCGCGCTGCTCGGGGCCGCGCGCGTCGAGATCGGCCGCCGTCTGGGCCTGCTCGACCCCGACGTGTTCGCCTTCACCTGGGTTCTCGACGCGCCCATGTTCGAGCCGGCCGCCGACGCGGTCGCCTCGGGCGACGTCGCCGTCGGCGCGGGCGCCTGGACCGCGGTGCACCACGCCTTCACCGGGCCGAAGCCGGAGTTCGAGGACACCTTCGACACGGATCCCGGTTCCGCCCTCTCCTACGCGTACGACATCGTCTGCAACGGCTCCGAGCTCGGCGGCGGATCCATCCGCATCCACCGCGAGGACATCCAGAAGCGCGTCCTCGCCGTCATGGGCATCAGCGAGGAGCAGGCCGCCAGCCAGTTCGGCTTCCTGCTCGACGCGTTCAAGTTCGGCGCTCCCCCGCACGGCGGCATCGCGCTCGGCATGGACCGCGTGCTCCAGCACCTGACCAAGACCGAGTCGATCCGCGAGGTCATCGCCTTCCCGAAGACCGGCAACGGCTTCGACCCGCTCACCGCCGCGCCCGCTCCGATCACCGCGGAGCAGCGCAAGGAGGCCGGGGTGGACGCCGTCGCGAAGCCCGTCGAGGCACCCGAGCCCGTGCAGGCCTGATCCCCCTCTCCGCCTCCGATCGCCACGATCGGAGATGTACGCTTCGCTCGGACGGATTCCGTGATTCCGTCCGAGCGAAGTGCTCTTCTCCGCGCGAAGCGCACGCACGAAGACGGCGCGGGCGCGTGACAGGATCGGAGCATGCTCGCCGATCTCGTCCTGCCCGTTCCCCTCGAGACCCGGATCGGCGCCGTCACGCTGCGCCGCGCGCGATCCGGCGACGCCGCGGCGATCATCGCGCTGCTCGCGGATGACCCGGTCAGCGCGTCCCGCGGAGACGTGGCCGCCGAGGCGGATCTGCCGGCCTACACGGCCGGCCTGGAGTCGGTGCTCGCGGACGCGTCGAACGACCTGCTCGTCGCCGAGCACGACGGGCGGATCGTCGGCACGTTCCAGCTCACCCGGATCCCCGGGATGTCGCGCCGCGGCGCCACCCGGCTCCTCGTCGAGGCGGTGCGGGTGCGCTCGGATCTGCGCTCGGCGGGGATCGGATCAGCGCTCATGCGCTGGACGACGGACGTCGCGGCCCCCGCGCTCGGCACGTCGATGGTGCAGCTCACCTCGGACGCCCGGCGCGTCGACGCCCACCGCTTCTACGAGCGGCTCGGCTTCGTCGGCTCGCACCGCGGCTTCAAGTTCCGCGTGCCCCGGGACTGACCCGCGACGGCCCTCGCACGACGACCGGGAGAGGGTTTTCAGTCCTCGTCGGGGTCGGAGAGGTCCTCCACGGCCACGGGAGTGGCGCCGGCGAACATCACGCCGATCCCGTAGTCCCCGGCGATCGCGAGGCTGGTCTCGGCGAAGCGCATCATCCAGGTGCCGTCCTGCCAGATGACGGCCTCGGGCGCACCGAACGGCGCCTCCTCCGCGCCCAGCCGCGCGCGGTCCTCCGCCGACAGAGCACCCGTCGACCGCGTGCCGGCGGGCCCGGCGAGCTCCTCGACGAGGAAGCGGATGCCGGCTTCGCTGAGCGCCGCGAAGTCGGCGATCACGCCGCGCGCGGCCTCGAGCGCCTCGGTCGTGGGCTCCTCGGCGGGCTCGGCGACGATGCTCACCGTCCAGCCGCCGTCGCCACCGTCGATCCCGGCCGTCCAGCAGGCGATCTCGTCCGGCGCCTCGATCCGGGTCAGCACGACGCCGTCGATGTCGATCGAATCGGGAAGGGAGCTCATGCTCCGATCCAACCAGCCCGCGACCCGCCACGGCGGCAGCGACGCGTCAATGGGAGGGCGGGCCGAGCCCGAGGCGCGGGAACAGCGCCTCGAAGCCGACCAGCAGGCCGCCGGGGAGGGCGCCCACGTGGTCCTCCCCCGGGATGGAGAAGAACCGGGTGTCGAAGCCCGCGTCCTTGGCGATCTGCCGGGAGAGCTGCGCCTGCGCGGAGAACTCCGCGTCGTCGGCGCCCGCCGCGAAGATCGCCAGGTGCCCGGTGAACTGCCCCGCGTGCTTCTCGGCCCTGGCCGCCGGCTTCGCCGCCTCGTAGGCCGCCTGGTCCCCGTCGAAGACTTGCTGCAGCATCTCGTCCGGGAACTCGGTGCCCTGATACGACTCCCCGGACAGGCTGACCACGTTCCCCCACAGCCCGGGGTGCCCCAGAGCCCAGTCCAGCGCGCAGCCCCCGCCGTTCGAGAACCCCGCGATCGTCCACTGCGACGGATCCGCGGCGACGTGCAGGTGCTCCCGCGCCCAGGCCGGGATGTCCTTCGTGAAGTACGTCTCGACCCCGCCGAACGTCCCGGAGTCGACGCACGCCGGGTTGTTCGACGGATCGCCGAGCTGGTCGGCGACGATCACGATCGGGGCGAGCCCGTCGTGCTGGGCGGCGAGCTCGTCCATCGCGGTGCTGATCGGCTCCGGATCCGGATCCCCGGGCTGCCCCATCATGAACACCACGAGCGGGAGATCCGGCGGATCCGTCACGAGAGCGGCGGGCGGCAGGTACAGCGAGGCGTCACGCGGCTCGAACCCGGCGGAGGAGGGGATCCGATCGTCCCCGGCGAGCAGCGTGACCTCGCCGTGGGCGGGCATGCCGGCCGGCGCATGCCAGGAGTCGTAGAGCGGGTTGTCGGGCAGGATCGCGGCAGCCTGCTCCGGCCCGTCCGCACGCGGCGCCGCCGCGAAGCCGGCCAGCCCGATGAGGAGCAGCCCGACCACCCCGCCGACCAGGATCCGGGCGCTCGACGACCGAGAAGGCATGGTCACCCCCGCTCCCTGCGCACCTGAGCCCCCATGCTAACCGCCCTGTCCGGCGCGCGGCCTGGACCCGCAGCAGACGCAGAAGTCGCTCAGCCGGCGAGGGAGCGGACCAGCGCCATGTACTCCGACGGGGAGGCGTTCGGAAGGTAGGCCCTCCCGATCGCGAGACCGACCGACGGCAGCTGCCCGGTGTCGCGGTAGAACAGGTACATCGGCCGGTAGTCGGGGTTGAACTTGCCCTTGTAGCGCAGCAACGAGGCGAACCCGTAGGCGGGCTCGAGCACCCGGCTCAGCCAGCCGAGCAGCAGCTTGATCGAGTCCGGCTCCGCGTCGTCGTCGTTGCTGTCCGCGGTCTGCGCGAGCGGCGCCCCGGACAGGCTCATCACCTGCAGCCCCTGATCCTTCATGTGCAGGGCGGCGGAGGCGATCGCGAACTCCATCACGCCGGGCATCGCGCCGTCCGCGCGGCGCATGAAGTCGAGGGTGCGGCCGATCAGCACGCCGTCGCGCCACACCGGCATCCAGCTGGTGACCGCCTGCAGCTCGCCCGCGGGGCCGACGGCGAGCAGGATCGCGACGTCCGGATCCTTCAGCTCCTCGAGGCCGCCGAGGGTGAACCGCATCTCGGGCAGCGCCTTCTCCGCGATCCACTGCTCGCTCAGGGCGTCGAGCTGGGCGAGCAGGCCCGCGGGGAGCTTCTCCCACGTCGTCCACAGCGTGGTGAGCCCGTCGCGCTGACCCCGGTTGTACGGCTGGCGGACCTTGGTCCACACCTTGCCGGTGAGCTCGAAGCGGTCCAGTGGGACGACCGTCTCCTCGGCGACGGAGATGCGCCGCCAGCCGAGGCTGCGGAACGTCGGAACGAACTCCTCGTGCGTGCTGTAGAACACCGGTGTCCAGGCCTTGGTGTCGCAGAAGTCCAGGAAGCCGCGGATCGTCGCGCCGGCGTCCTCGGGCGCGCACACCGGGTCGCCGACCGCGATCGCGATGCCGGAGACGACGCGGTAGGCGACCGCGCCGCGGCCGTCCCGGGTGAACCAGTGCTCGTTGCCCTCCCAGGTGCCCATGAACCCGAGCGTGCCGCCGTCGGTCGCGCGCAGCTGCGCCCGGAAGCGGTCGACCTCGTCGGCGGTCTCCACGGAGCGCCCGCGCAGCAGGCCGAGCATCGCCGCGCCGAAGATCATCCAGTACAGGCCGCCGACGTCGCGGTGCAGGGCGCGGGGCAGGCCGACCAGGGTCGTGCGGGATCCGGGGTGCCCGATCGCGGTGGGCAGGAAGCGGCGCAGCGTGTCGCCGAACGTGCCCCAGAAGCCGGCGGGCGTGGCGTTCAGCACGAGAGCCATGTCCGCGGCGACGAGCACGATGAATGCGGCCGCGATGATGAGCACGAACCGCCGCACCGCCCTGCGCGAGGCGCGCACGGCGAATCGGCGATGCGTGATGGCGAGGAGCATGCACATCCCGACCGGGATCAGGATCGCGAGGATCGAGAACCCGGGGAACTGCCGGTCGATCGTCGCGACGTCGGACGGGTGGTTGAGCTCGCGCACGGCCACGGAGATGCCGGTCAGGGCCGCCATCACGGCGTTCACGCCCATCGCGAGCAGCCAGGCCGCCCTCCGGCCGGAGCGGAGGCCCCACGCGGCGACCAGGCTGAGCACGAGCGGCACGAGGCTCATCAGCACCACGCCGGTCCCGGTGGCGAGCGCGGCCGACAGATCGGTCACGCAGTGCGCGGTCGCCGCCTTCGAGCAGCGCGCGATGATGCCGGAGATGTCGACGCCGCGCAGACCCGCCACCACCGGGGCCAGCGGCCCCGTGCCCACGCCGGTCACCAGCACGATCAGCGGGCCGAGCCCGGTGACGGCGACCATCGCCGCGACCAGGGTGCGGGTCTCGCCGTAAGAACTGCGGTGCCAGGCGGCCTTGGCACGGCCGTTCGTCAGGATCACCCCGAGCACGAGGCCGACCAGCGCGGCGATGAGCCGGTACACGCTGTCGGAGTCGCCGCCGTACAGCGTGAACGTGAGCAGGAGCGAGAAGCCGATCAGGCGGATCCGCCGGCGGTACAGCGCAGGGGCGTAGGCACTGCCCGCCATCACCGCCCCGACGACCCCGATCGACGGATCGAAGATCTGGCCGCGTGCGTCCACGCGCGCCCAGATCTGCCCCCACGACCACGCCAGGGTCTGGATCCCCACGCCGAACAGCACGCCCAGCACGCCGGACACGACGAACGAGAACACGGTGCGCAGGGCCCCCATCAGCCGCTCCGCGTAGGCGAGCAGCGTGAGCGCGAGCAGGACCGAGATGAGCAGCTCGGTCCACGAGTCGGGCAGCAGCAGCGCGGTGAGCGGCGTCCACCACTGGCGGTCCCGGCTGAGCGTCAGCGGGCTCGCGCCGAGCCCCTCGGGACGCTGGCCCCAGAGCGTGCCGAAGCCGAGCCCGGCCACGATGAACAGGACCGCGAGTCCGACCGCGAACGGATGGCGTCGCAGGTACTCCGCGACGCGCGAGACCACGGCAGTCGTGGTCGTCCGAACCAGGGTCATTCCGCCGCCAATCCCCACCGCGGATAGAGTACCGAGAACGCCTCGGTGAGCCCCCCGGCAAGACCGATCCCGGTGTGGGTCGCGTTCGGCACGAGGTAGAACGTCGTGTGGAAACCCGCCGCCTCGAAGAGCCCCGCCGTCTGCTTGTTGAGCGGGCCGTACTTGTTGTCCAGGGCGCCGGCGGAGAGCACCGCGTAGTGGTCGGAGTATGCGCCGGGGTGCGCCGTCAGGATCGCCTCGGGCTTGTTCGCATCGTACGCCGTGCGGTCACCGCCGTACACGACACCCAGCACCGAGGCCGGGTCCGCATATCCCGCCCAGGGCTCGCCGGAGGCCGTCGCGACGTTGCCCCAGATCTGCGGATACCGCGCCGCGTACATGAACGCGCAGGCGCCGCCGTTCGAGTAGCCGGCGATCGTCCAGTCCTTCGCATCCGGCAGCACGCGCAGGTGCGCGCGGATGTAGTTCGGGACGTCGACGTTGAGATACGTCTCCACGCCGCCGTACTTCTTCGAGTCGACGCAGCCCGGATTCTGCAGCTGGGCGCCGAGCTGGTCGGCGACGATCACGATCGGGCCGAGCCCGTGGTGCTTCGCCGTCATGGCGTTCAGGGCGGTCTGCACGGCGCTCGGGTTCGGTGCGCCGGGCAGGCCCATCATCAGGACCATCACCGGAAGCGCGGGCGGATCCTTCACGAGCGCGGCCGGCGGCAGGTAGATGCTCGCGTCCCGCGGCGTGAAGCCCCCCGAGGACGGGATCCGCTCCGCTCCGATGAGGGCGCGCACCTCACCCTTGGCGGGCATGTCGGCCGGAGCCTTCCACGTCTCGTAGAGCGGCCTGGTGGGCAGCGGGCCGCCCGTGGGCCTGGGGAGGTTCCCGACGCCGGGCAGCGTGTTGATGCCGAGGATCTCGCCCGGCGTGCGGGTGAGGCCGAAGGCCGTGTTGATGCCGATCGTCATGACCAGCAGCGAGGAGATGACCGCGACCACAGCGACGACCTTGCGCCACCACCGGGAGCCCCACAGGCTCACGATCGCCAGCCCGAGCAGGCCGATCCCGGCCATCACCCAGGGCTGGACCCCCTGCGGCATCGGAACGCCGAAGACGTTCGCGGCGTTGACGTAGGAGACCAGGAGGTAGCCGGCGGCGACCCCCGCGACGATGCCGATCGCGGCACGGATCACCCACGTCTTCTTGAGCGGCCGGATCAGGAGTGCGAGCGCGCTGGCGAGTGCGACGCCCCAGATGATCAGCGGCACCGGGCCGGAGACCAGGTTGAGCGTCAGCAACCAGTGCAGCATGGGGTCCTCTCCCGCCTACGGATAGAGGCGACCACCCATCGTAGTCGGTGTGCGTTGGACGAAAACGATGAGCGGCCCAGGCGGCGGCTTGGAGGATCCTATGACATTCGCCGCCGCACGACGAAAAGCGCGGATCGGAGCCGGAAGGCCCCGATCCGCGCCCGGCGTGGCTCCCGTCAGAGCACGCGCGCGAGGAAGTCCTTCGTGCGCTGATGCTGCGGGTTGGCGAGCACCTCGCGGGGGTCGCCCTCCTCGAGGATGTGCCCGCCGTCCATGAAGATCAGGCGCGAGCCGACCTCCCGGGCGAAGCCCATCTCGTGCGTCACGACCATCATCGTCATGCCCTCGTCGGCGAGCGTGCGCATGACCTGCAGCACCTCGCCAACGAGCTCGGGGTCGAGCGCCGAGGTCGGCTCGTCGAAGAGCATCATGTCGGGGTTCATGCACAGCGCCCGCGCGATCGCGACGCGCTGCTGCTGCCCGCCGGAGAGGTGGCTCGGGTAGGCGTCGGCCTTGTGGCCCATGCCCACGCGCTCCAGCATCTCCTTGGCGATCTTCGCCGCCTCCGCCTTGCCGCGCTTCTTCACCTGGCGCTGCGCGATGGTGAGGTTGCCGAGCACGGTCATGTGCGGGAAGAGGTTGAAGCTCTGGAACACCATGCCGATCCGGGTGCGCACCCGGTCGATGTCGGTGTCCGGATCGGTGATGTCGATCCCCTCGATGACGACTTTGCCGCCGGTCGGCTCCTCCAGCAGGTTCACCGAGCGCAGCAGCGTCGACTTCCCGGATCCGGAGGGGCCGATCACGCAGACGACCTCGCCGGCGCGCACGGTCAGGTCGATGCCCTTGAGCACCTCGTTGTCGCCGTAGTGCTTGACCAGCCCCTGGATGTCGATCGCCGGGGCGTGGGTCTGAATCAGGTCGGTGATCATCGTTCCCTCGCCATCCGGCGCTCGAGCCATGCGACGAACCGCGTGAGCGGGATCGTCACGATCAGGTACAGGATCGCCGCGACCACGAGCGGCGTGGAGTTCGCGTTCTGCGTGGCGGCGTCGCGGGCGAACATCGTCAGGTCCTTCGACCAGACGAAGGCGCCGGCGATGAACAGCAGCGAGGTGTCCTTGAGCAGCAGCACGAACTCGTTCGTGAGCGGCGGGATCACGATACGGAAGCCCTGCGGGATCACGATGAAGATCATCGTCTTGATCGAGGACATGCCCAGCGACCGGGCCGCCTCGGTCTGCCCCTTCGGCACGGCCTGCAGGCCGGCCCGGATCGTCTCCGCCATGTAGGCGGAGGCGACCAGGATGAGGCCGATGAGACCGGCGCCGACGGGACCGCCGGGCAGCCGCCAGCCGAGGCCGATCGGGATCATGAACGCCATCGCGAAGATGGTGAGCAGCGCCGGCAGGCCCCGGAACAGCTCGACCCACGCCGTGGCGAACCACTTGAACGGGCCGACCGAGGAGAGCTTCATCAGGGCGAGCGCGATGCCGAGCAGGAGGCCGCCGGTGAAGGCGATCAGCGTGAACAGCAGCGTGTTGCGCAGACCCGTGGTGATGATGTCGGGCCACATCTTCGCGACCAGCTCGAGATCCAGGAACTGCCTCGTGATGCGAGGCCAGTTCGTGGCGAAGATGAGCGCGAGGATCGCCGCGACGAAGAGGGCGTAGATGGAGAACCGGTAGATGCGTCCCCGGGTCCGTTTGCGAAGTGCCATGTCAGTGCGTCAGAGCCCGCGTCACTTCGCGGTGAAGTACTTGTCGTACAGCTTCTTGTAGTCGCCGCTGTCCTTGAGCGCCTTCAGCTGCGCGTCGACGTCCTTGCGCAGCGCGTCCTTCTCGCCCTTCGCGAAGGCGAAGCCGTAGGACTCGTTGGTGTTGTAGGTCTCGACGATCTTGTACTTGCTGTCGGCCTTCTCGTGCACGAGGTTGACCGGCTGGTCCTGCAGGATCGCGTCGATCTGGCCGGCCTGCATCGCCGGCCACAGCTCGCCGTCCGAGGGGTACTGCACGAGGTTCGCGCCCTTGGCGTGCTGCTTCGCGTAGTTCTCGCCGGTGGTGCCCTGCTGCACGCCGACGTTCTTGCCGGACAGGCCGTTGATGTCCTTGATGCCGGAGTCGGTCTTCACCAGCAGCGACTGCAGCGAGTCGTAGTACGGGTCGGAGAAGTCGATGTTCTTCTTGCGCGCGTCGGTGATGGTCATGGCCGACGCGCCCATGTCGCACTGGCCGGCGACGAGCGCGGTGCCCGACTGCAGCGAGTCGAAGTTGGTGACCTGGATCGAGATCTTCAGGTCGAGCTTCTTCGCGATCGCGGTGACCAGGTCGACGTCGAAGCCGGAGAAGCCCGAGGGGCTGCTCTTGTCCTCCTGCTCGAACGGCGGGTAGGGCACATCCGAGCACACCGTGAGCGTGCCGGCGTTGATCAGGCCGTAGTCCTTGGCGGAGGAGCCGGAGCCCGATCCCGAGCCGCTCCCGCCGGAGCAGCCGGCGAGGGCGAGGGTTGCGGTCGCCGCGAGGGCGATACCGTAGGCGATCTTCGAGCGACGTTCCATGGACGACTCCTGTGTCGTGGACGCTGTGTCCGTGTGCGGGTTGCGGACCATCTAAACACGGGCCAGTTACCGCGACGTGACGGGTGGGGCTCCCGGCAGATCTCGGTTCGGTATCGGCGCCCCTCCTCCCGCGGAATCCCGGGCCTCACGGCCCGACGGCACCGATCCGAACGTCTGAGATACAAGACAAGGGTTTGCGGAACGCCCCGATCCGTCGTTCGGGGCCGTCCGATCAGACCTCGAAGTCGACCGCGGAGCGGCCGCCGACGACGGAGCGCACGTACGCCACGACCTCCTGGTGCGCCGGGTGCACCTGGTAGGCGTCGAGGCCCTCGGCGTCGTCGAAGTCGGCGACGAGCGTGACGTCCCAGTTGCCGTCGATCGCGAGCGAGTTCACCCCGGTGGACAGGGAGCGGATGGACGGGACGACGCCGACCAGCGCCTGCAGCCGCGATGCGACGCCCGCCGCATGCTCGGCGCGCTCCTTCGGGTCCTCCGCCGCCATCTTCCAGGTCACCACGTGCCGCAGGGCCATCCCGCGCTCCTTCCGCCGCATGCGCGGCTCCTCGATACGCCGCCTTCGCGGCAGGGTCGTTCTGCGCCGCTTCGGCGGCAGGGTCCTACGGCGCGGCCTTCGCCGCGAGCGCCTCGCGCAGGCGGTCCGGCGAGATCCGCCAGTGCCCGTGCAGCTCGTCGTCGATGAGCAGCACCGGGATCTTCTCCCAGTACTTCTCGTACAGGTCGGGGTCGTCGAGGATCGACAGCTCGGTGATCTCGATGTCCTCCGCGAGCGCGTCCGGCAGCTCGGCGACGACCGCGTCGACGACGTCGGAGGCCACCGCGCAGAGATGGCAGTCCGGCTTGCCGATCAGCGTCAGCGAGATCACGCGGGGATCTCGACCTCGCGGCCCTCCGCGATCCATTCCGCGGTGCCTCCCTCGACGTTCGTGACGTCGTAGCCGCGCGCCTCGAGGGCCTCGACGACGCGCGCCGACCGGCCGCCGAGCTGGCAGATCACGTCGAAGGCGCCGTCCGGGAGTTCGTGCAGGAGGTCGCCGATCTCGGACATCGGCAGGTTCACCGCGCCGGGCACGTGCCCCGCGGCGAACTCTTCGCGCTCGCGCACGTCGATGAGGGGCGTCTCGGAGCGTTCGGCGAGCTGGGCGACGGTGATCGACTTCATGGCTTCGATTCTTCCAGACGGCCGGAGCGCCAGCCGCGAGAAACCACTTTCCGCACGAGACCCACGTTCTGCGGGCATGTCTCATGCTGGATCTGGTTTCTCGCGGAGCCTGAGGCGCCGCAGGGCCGCCGAGGGGGCGCCACGCCGGATGCACGAAGCGCCCCGGCGATCGGAACGATCGGGGGCGCTCAGTGGCTTTGCTCGCTTGCGCGGTCGCTTACTTCTTGTTGCGACGCTGGTGGCGAGTCTTGCGAAGCAGCTTGCGGTGCTTCTTCTTCGCCATGCGCTTGCGGCGCTTCTTGATGACAGAACCCACGGAAACCTCACTAAGTCAGGGGCTGGGCGCCGATACAGGACGGCGACCGGGATCGGGCACGGAAAAATGCCTCGGATCAGTCTAGCGTACGCGGCCGGTTCGGCTGACTCGTGCTCTCCGCGGCGCTCAGCCGGCGTCGGCGATCGGCTTCTGCAGCGCGGCCGTGACCGCCGATTCCGGGACGCGATAGCTGCGCCCGAACCGGATCGCGGGGAGCTCCCCGGAGTGCACCAGCCGGTACACGGTCATCTTGGACACGCGCATGATCGCCGCCACTTCGGCGACCGTCAGGAACTTCACGTCCGGAAGCTGCTCGGGCATCCCCACTTACCCCCTCTCCCGCACGCGCACCGTGCGCCGCGGGTTGCGACAACTGTAGGGGCTGGCTGGGATGCGTGTAAACCCGTGTGATCGGTGTGACGAATGGGATCTGTCAGGCCCCGAGGCGCTTGAGCGCGGTCGAGACTCGATCAGCCGTCGGGCAGCAGCGGCCGGATGTGCGCATGCGCTCGCATCTCATCGGCGACGGCCTGAACGGTCTTGAACCGGCCGAGAGTGCAGGTGAGCGAGATGGCCCTCTCCTGATCACCGTTGCGCTCGCGGATCTCGATCGTCCGGATCCGACCGACGAACAGGATGAATCTGCTGCCGATGCCTGTGAAAGCGGTGGTGGCCGAATCGAGTCTGATCCCGGTGACCTCGTGAACGTCGAACGAGTAGGTCCGGATCCAGTTCCTGCAGACGATGAGGCCGTCGGCGAGAAAGACCCCGAGAAACCACGGACGGATCGCGAAATAGGCTGCTGCGCACACCGCGCCGAACGCGAGCCCCAGCAACAGCGGAAGGCCGACGGTGTCATCGACAAATGATCCGTCGACGACGATCCGCGCACCACCGAATCCGGCGACCGCGGAATATGCCGCCAACAGGAGGAGTCCCACCGCCCAGATTCCGCCGCCCACGCGTGCACCACGCGCTGATCCGCGAAGGAATCGCATGTCGTTCCTCGCGTCCACGAAAGGTGGTCGCTGCGTCCCGATCTCTCCGGTCACCGAACGATGCTCAGGCCCCGAGGCGCTTGAGCGCGGTCTGCACGACGTGCTTCGCGCTCGCCGCCGCGCGGCCGACGACCTCGGCCGCGTGCGCGGCGCCGTCGGGCAGCGGCGGAACCACGCCGGCGAGGCCGGGGATGTCGGGGGCGGAGTCGCCGTAGGCGTCGGCGAGGAACGGGACGAGCCAGTCGTCCACGACCTCGAGGGGCGCGGGCTCGATGCTGTAGAAACGGCGCTGGCCGTCCTCGCGGACCGTGACCAGCTCGGCCTCGCGGAGCACCTTGAGGTGCTTGGACACGGTGGGCTGGCTGATCCCGAGCTCGCTGACGATCTGGGTCACGCTGGTGCCCGCATCCCCGTCCGCGGACCGCTGGCGCAGGAGCTGAAGGATGTCCCGCCTCGTGCCGTCCGCGATCACGTCGAAGATGTCGGTCATGCCTTCACAGTAGCCGCGCCGGGGGCGGAGTACCATGACGAGCGCCCTGCGAGCGGAGGATCGGAGGACCCTGGACATGCCGCGCACCCACGCCGCGCGATCCTTCGCCGAGATCGTCCGACGCACGATCCGCGTCGGCAGGACGATCACCACCTCGTCGCCCTCACGGTTCGCGATCGTCGTGTTCTCGGCCCTGATCCTGATCACGACGGCACTGCTCTCACTGCCGGTCGCGAGCGCCGATCACCGCGTCACCCCGCTCGCCGATGCGCTGTTCACGGCGATGTCGACGATCTGCGTGACGGGCCTCGCCACCGTCGACATGGCCACGCACTGGTCCGGCTTCGGGCGCGCGGTGATCTTCGCCGGCGTGAACATCGGCGGCCTCGGCGTGCTCACGCTCGCGAGCATCATGGGTCTCGTCATCTCCAAGCGGCTCGGCCTGCGCGCGAAACTGATCGCGGCCGGCGACACGAACCCGATGCGCGCGCACGGCGGCCCGGTGAACGAGAGCCAGACCGTGCGGCTCGGCGAGGTCGGCTCGCTGCTGCGCACGGTCGCGATCTCGGCGTTCGCGATCGAGGCCGGGATCATGGTGCTGCTTCTCCCGGCGTTCCTGCTGGACGGCATGGATCCGCTCACCGCACTCTGGGAGGCGCCGTTCTACGCGGCGATGGCGTTCACGAACACCGGCTTCACGCCGAACCCCGGCGGCCTCGCCCCGTACGCGAGCAACTACTACGTACTCACGGTGCTCATGCTCGGGGTGTTCCTCGGCAGCCTCGGCTTCCCCGTGATCTACACGCTCGCGCGGCACCGCTGGCACCTGCGGCGGTGGTCGCTGCACGCGAAGCTGACGATGATCACCACGCTCCTGCTGTTCGTCGCCGGTGCGGCCGTGTTCCTCCTGCTCGAGTTCGACAACCCGAAGACCTTCGGATCCATGGACGCCGCAGACACCACGTTCCAGGCGTTCTTCCTGTCCGGGCAGACCCGCTCCGGCGGGTTCAGCGTGATCGACGTCGGATCCATGAACGGCTCCTCGCTGCTGGTCGGATCCATGCTCATGTTCGTCGGCGGCGGATCCGCGTCGACCGCCGGCGGCATCAAGGTGACCACGCTCGCGGTGCTCGCCCTCGCCGTGATCAGCGAGGCGAAGGGCCGCCCGGCCGTGCAGGCCTTCGGACGGCGGATCCCCTCCGACGTGCAGCGCGTCGCGCTCAGCGTCGTCGCCTGGGGCGCCACGGTGGTCGCGGTCGCCACGATCGCGATCTGCCAGATCACCAAGTACGACGCGGTCGACGTGCTCTTCGACGTGGTCTCGGCGTTCGGCACTGTCGGCCTGTCCACCGGCGTCACCGAGCGGCTGCCGGATCCCGCGACCTACGTGCTCGCGGCGACCATCTTCATGGGGCGCGTTGGTACAGTGACCCTGGCCGCCGCGGTGGCCGCGACCTCCCGCACGCAGCTGTACTCGCTGCCCGTCGAAAGGCCGATCGTTGGTTGAAGTCCTGCGCAGCGACGCCCCGGTGCTGGTGATCGGACTCGGCCGTTTCGGCGCCGCGTGCGCCGGCGAGCTGGACCGCCTCGACCGCGAGGTGCTCGCCGTCGACGACAGCATGGATCTCGTGCAGAAGTGGTCGGAGCGGGTCACCCACGCCGTCCAGGCCGACGCCCGCAACATCGACGCGCTGCGGCAGGTCGGCGCGCAGGACTTCCAGGTCGCCGTGGTCGCGGTCGGATCCCTCATCGAGGCGTCGGTGCTCATCACCGCGAACCTCGTCGACCTCAAGGTGCCGCAGATCTGGGCGAAGGCGGTCTCGCAGTCGCACGGCAAGATCCTCGCCCGCGTCGGCGCGAACCACGTCATCTACCCCGAGCGGGAGGCCGGCGAGCGCGTCGCCCACCTCGTCTCCGGCCGCATGCTCGACTTCATCCGCTTCGACGACGACTTCGCGCTCGCGAAGATGTACCCGCCGAAGTTCATCCGCGGGGTGCCCCTGAACCAGTCCGGGGTGCGCAGCAGGTACAACGTGACCGTGGTCGGCGTGAAGAGCCCGGGCAAGCCGTTCCACTACGCCGAGGCCGAGACGGTCGTCACCAACCACGACCTCATCATCGTGTCGGGCACGAACAGCGACATCGAACGGTTCGCGACGCTGGACCGCTGAGGGGGCTCAGACCCCCGCGGCGAGCTCGCGGGCGCGGGCGAGCGCGGCGTCGGTGGCGCGGGCGAACAGCCCGTCCAGCTCGGCGCCCTGCAGCACGGCGATCGCACGTTCGGTGGTGCCCTTGGGGCTCGTCACGCGGCGGCGGAGCTCGGCCGGGTCCTCGCCCGACGCCTCGAGCAGCCGGGTCGCGCCGATGAAGGTCTGCTCGGCCATCAGCCGCGCCTCGGCCTCGGCGAAGCCCTTGCCGATCGCGGCCTTCGTGAACTCCTCGATCAGCAGGAAGACGTAGGCCGGGCCGGATCCGGAGATCGTGGAGAGCGGATCGATCTGCTCCTCCGGGACGTCGATGACGGATCCGACGGTCTCGAACAGGCGGCGGACGAGGGCGCGCTCCTCGTCGGTCACGCCGGCGCCCGCCGCAAGGCCGGTCACGGCCCGACCGACCGTGGCCGGGGTGTTCGGCATCGACCGGAGCACGCTGACGCCCTCTCCGAGGTTCGCCGCGAACGTGGCCAGGGTGACACCGGCGGCGATGCTGACGACGATCGCGTCGTCGCGCAGCTGCGGGGCGATCTCGACGAGCAGGTCGGGCACCATCGCGGGCTTCACGCCGACGACGACGATGCGGGATCCGGCCGCGATCGCGTTGCCGTCCGGCTGCTCCTCGAGCGCGATCGAGCGCACGCCGGGCAGGCCGGCAAGCTCGGCCGCCTTCGCCGCGGTGCGGTTGGTGGCGGTGATGCCGCCGTCGACGGGGATGCCGCTGGCGACGAGGCCCTGCAGGATCGCCCCTCCCATCGAACCGGCACCGATGAACGCGACAGAGGGAAGGGCATCGACCATGCCGCCATCCTACGATCCGCCGCCCGTGCGGCACCGGGGAACGCCCCGACTCATGCCCCGGGAGCGGAGGACCGGCGACATAGACTCAGGGCATGAGTGCAACCGGTGGCGGCAAGGCGATCGTGGCGGCGTTCCTGGCGAATCTGGGCATCGCGCTCGCGAAGCTCATCGCCTGGCTGCTCTCCGGATCCGCGTCGATGCTCGCCGAGGCGATCCACTCGGTCGCCGACTCCGGCAACCAGCTGCTGCTCATGCTCGGCGGTCGCAGGTCCCGGCGCCGCGCCGACCGCGAACACCCGTTCGGCTACGGCCGCGAGCGGTTCGTGTCGGCGTTCGTCGTCTCGATCATCCTGTTCACGGTCGGCGGCCTGTTCGCCGTGTACGAGGGCGTGCAGAAGCTGATCCACCCGCACGCGCTGGACAAGACGTGGTGGTGGCTGCCGATCGCCGTGCTCGTGGTCTCGATCGTGCTCGAGTCGTTCTCGCTGCGCACCGCGATCCAGGAGAGCAACCAGGTCAAGCGGAAGGACCAGTCCTGGGTGTCGTTCATCCGGCGAGCGAAGGCGCCGGAGCTCCCGATCGTGCTCCTGGAGGACACCGGCGCCCTCACCGGCCTCGTCTTCGCCCTGCTGGGCGTCGGCCTCACGGTGATCACCGGCAACCCGGTGTTCGACGCGCTCGGCACCCTCATGATCGGCCTCCTGCTCGTGCTCATCGCGATCGTGCTGGGCGTCGAGACGAAGAGCCTGCTCGTCGGCGAGGGCGCGAGCGACGCCGACTTCGACCGGATCGTGGATGCGATCTGCGACGGCCCCGAGGTGGAGAAGCTCATCCACATCAAGACCCTCTACCTCGGCCCGGACGAGCTCATGGTCGCCGCGAAGATCGCGCTTCCCTCGGACAAGACCGTGCGCGCCGCCGCCGACGACATCGACGAGATCGAGAAGCGGATCCGCGCCGCCGTGCCGATCGCCCGGATCATCTACCTCGAGCCCGACATCTACCGTCCGGCGCAGGATCCGTCCCCGTCGACCGACGCGTTCGTCTTGCGCGCCTCCGACTGACGGCCCGATGGTCGACCCGCTCGCCGAAGCGCTCGCTGACCCCACGCTGTCGGACGAGGCGCGGCAGAAGCTGCGCAACGTGCAGGGCGTGCTGCGCGCGGATCCGCAGGCGCGGCTGCTGTCGCTGTTCTTCGAGGGCGAGGAGCCCCGGGCGTCGGTCGCGTTCGGCGACTTCGACGCCGCGGACGTGATCGCCGTCGTGCTGCACGGGATCGACACCGATCTGGACGACTTCCCGAGCTGGGCCGCGGTGGCCCGCCGTCTGTGCGCCGACACGATCCGTGCGGCGGCCCTGCACGGCGGATCGCCGCGCATCGCGACGGTCGCGTGGTTCGGGTACGACTCGGGCACGCACCTGTCGGCGCTCGCGACCAAGCACGCGACGGTCGGGGCGGCGCGGCTCGCCGGCGACCTCGTCCGGATGCGGCACCGCCACCCGCGGGCGCGGATCGCACTGCTGGCCTATTCGTACTCGTCGACCCTGTTCGGCGAGCTCGTGCTGATGGAGGGAGCGGGTCCCGTGTCCGTGGCGTTCTCGATCGCCTCGGCGGGGATGACGCACATGGCCGCGGACGCCGTGGCCGAGGGCATCGCCGACGGATCCTTCGCCTTCTACGTCACGGAGTCGAGCACCGACACGACCGCGCCGCTCGGGAGGCTCGGACCGCACCCCGTCGACCCGCGCGACATCGCCGGCGCGATCCTGTACGGCTCGGACGGCGGCCCGGTGCCCGGCCTCGACTCCCCCGGCAAGGCGACCGAGGGGCACGCCTCGCGCAGCGGCGTGGACGAGCACGGCGTGCTGCACCGCGGCTACTTCGACCCGCAGGCGCAGGCGTACCTGTTCGCGGTCGAGCACCTCGCCGGACTGGCGGTGCAGCCCGCGCCGCACGGTCGCTAGACCGGGCGGCGCGGCTCAGCGCCGCGCGGCGAAGAACGCCCGCAGCTGGGCGACGGCCTCCGCCTCGCGGACCCCGCCGACCACCTCGGCCCGGTACGGCAGGCGGCGGTCGCGCAGCACGTCGTAGAGGGATCCGGCGGCGCCCGCCTTGTCGTCCCACGCGCCGAACACCACGCGGCCGATCCGCGACTGCAGGATGGCGCCCGCGCACATCACGCAGGGCTCCATCGTGACGACGAGCGTGCAGCCCTCGAGGTTCCAGGATCCGGCCGCAGCCGCGGCCCGGCGCAGCGCGACGACCTCGGCGTGGCCGGTCGGATCCGCGGTCTCCTCGCGGTTGTTGCGCCCCTCGCCGACGATGAGGCCATCGGCGTCGAGGACGACGGCCCCGACCGGGATCTCCGAGGCTTCGGAGGCCTCCGCGGCGAGCACGAGCGCGCGCTGCATCGCGGCGTCGTCTGCGGGGGTTGCTGCGGGGTGCACGTGTCCTGCCTTTCGCTGGTCGAGCCTAGCCGCCGTGCGCGTGGGTAGCATTCGAGAAGAGGGGTTGCGATGAACGCGCAGATGAACCCGGGAGCGGCAGCGGAGCGCTCCCCCGTGCTGCCCTGGCCGGTCGCGTGCTGGACCGCCGTGCTGCTGCTCATCGGAATCGTGCAGATCGTGCGCGCGCAGTGGTTCGACACGGCGGTGTTCTTCGGCGCGGCGGCGCTCGTCGTGGCGATCCGGTGGCTGCCTCCGCGCGCCGCGCGCCGCGTGCCGCTGCGGGCGGTCGCCGCCGGGGCCGTCGCCGCAGGAGTCGTCGTCAGCCTGCTGCCACGGCACAGTGGCGGCATGGACTCCGCGGTCGTCGCGATCGGCGTCGCCGCGGTCGCCCTCGCGTGGCCCGGAACCTCCGCCGGCCCCCGGCCGTGGACGGCGGGACTGCGCCGGCTGGGCGCGGTCTGGGCCGCGCTGGTGATCGCCGGCTGCGTGTGGGAGCTCGTGCAGTTCATCGTCAGCGTGATCCATCCGGCCGATCCGTCGTACGCGCTCAGCAACCTGCTCGACCCGCTGCTCGACGGCGCCCCAGGCAGGATCGGGTTCGTCGCGGTGTGGCTGGCGGGCGGGATGTTCCTGCTGCGAGGGGGTGGCCGGCGATGACGTTCGTCAGCATCGGCTTCTTCGCCCTGTGCGCGGCCGTGCTCATGGTGATGAGCCGGCGGCTCGAGTTGCGGCATCCGGACGCCACGGTGACCGAGCTGTTCGACCGTCTGCTCGACGACCCCGCCGTGCGGATCGCGGTGGTGGTGATCTGGTGGTGGCTGGGCTGGCACTTCCTCGCCGGCGCGACGCTGTGACGGACCGATCCGGCGCACTAGCCTGTACCTATGCGTGTGCACGTCGCCGACCACCCCCTCGTCACCCACAAGCTGTCGGTGCTGCGCGACGCGCGCACCCCGTCGCCGGTGTTCCGCCAGCTCACCGAGGAGCTCGTGACGCTGCTCGCCTACGAGGCGACGCGCAACGTGCGGGTCACCCCGATCGAGATCACCACCCCGGTGACGACGACGATGGGCGTGAAGATCTCCGAACCGCGTCCGATCGTCGTCCCGATCCTGCGCGCCGGCCTCGGCATGCTCGAGGGCCTCGTGAAGCTGCTGCCCACGGCAGAGGTCGGATTCCTCGGCATGGTGCGCGACGAGGAGACCTTCGAGCCGACCACCTACGCCGAGCGGCTGCCCGCCGACCTCGCCGGGCGCCAGTGCTTCGCGATCGACCCGATGCTCGCGACCGGCGGATCCCTCGCCGCCGCGATCCAGTTCCTCTTCGACCGCGGCGCGGACGACGTGACCGCGATCTGCCTGCTCGGCACCCCCGAGGGCGTCGCGACGATCGAGAAGCTCGTCGGCGACCGCAACGTCACCCTCGTGCTGGGCGCCCTCGACGAGCGCCTGAACGAGAAGGGCTACATCGTGCCCGGCCTCGGCGACGCCGGCGACCGCCTGTACGGCACGGTCTGAGCTCGGGTCATCCGGGTCGGCCCGGAGCCGGCCCGGCCCACGCTCGCGCTGTCATTTCCTGAAGACGCGGTCGATTCCTGAGACCGGATCCGCTCGCGCTGCTCTTTCCTGGATCCGCTGCGGACAACTGCGCTGTGATGTCTCAGGACTTCGGTGACGGTTCTGTATCAGGACATCGGTGACAGTTGGTGTCTCAGGACATCGGTGACAGTGGGCGTCTTCTGGGGGCCGATCCTCGGGGTCTGCCGTTGCCGACGTAGCGGGTGCCGGGTTGTGGCCAGGGGTGTTCGATGATGAGGGTGCCGCGCTCGTCGAAGATCATGATCAGGGCGGGGTTCCAGATCGCGTGGACTTGAGTGCCGGCGAACTCGTTCCCGAGTTGGAATGTGGTGCCGCGGATGCTGATGTCGCCGTGCGTGCGGACGATCCGGACGGCATCTCCAGTCGCCCCGGGATGGGTGGCAGCGTCAGGGTCTGGCTCTGGCGCGGGAGCTTTCGGTGTCGCGTCCCAGGCCTGTTGCGGGGTGCTCCGACCGGGAAGCGCCTGGTGCGGGCGCTCGGTGTTGTAGATCACGTCGAACCGGTCCACGAGATGTTGGAGTTCCTCGATCGTCCCGGCGAGGGGCTGCTTGTCCAACCATCGGAACAGGGTCTGGTGGAATCGCTCGTTCTTGCCCTGGGTCATGGGGTGCCCGGGCTTCCCGGTGATCGCGACGACGCCGAGCGTGCTCACGTAGGCGACGAGCTGACTGACGATGCCGCGGCGGTGCGGGTTCAATGCGGCACCGTTATCCGTGAGGAGCCGCTGCGGGACCCCATGCCGGGCGATCCCCTTCTCCATCACCGTGACCGCGCCCTTGCTCGTCTCCGCCCTCGCGACATGCGACGCGACCGCGAGACGAGCATGATCATCGGTGAGCTGGAAGATCACGCAGGTCCGTCCGCCCGCGAGGACGTACTCGGTCGCATCGAGTTGCCAGCACGCGTTCGGAGCGGGATACACGAACCGTCGGAACGCGGACCGCGGCTTCTTCTTTGGCTCCACCCGGGCGACGCCCGCTTCGCGGAAGATCCGTGCGAGTGAGGCGATCGACGGGGTCGTGAATCCCATCGATGTCATCTTGTCGTGCACGCTGATCGGCCCGTAGTCGAGCCCGGATCGCTCCAGCGCTGCCCGCACGTCCAGCGCGCTCCGCTTCACCTCCTCGCCGATCTTCGCCGGCGACGCGGACGGACGACGAGACTGCGGCTCCAGCACCGCCGCCGGGCCCTTCTCCCGCGCACGAGCGAGCAGCACATAGAACGTCTTCCGCGAGATCTCGTGCTCTCGACAAAACGACGTCACCGCCCCACGCGGAGCATCCGCAGGCCAACGAGAGATCGCGAGACGGACACGCGCATCAACAGGTTCATTCTTCGACACCGCTCAATCTGAGCCGAGAAGTGTCACCACCAAGACCCCCAGAACTGTCACCGATGTCCTGATACAGAACCGTCACCGA
>NZ_JAVFCB010000012.1 GCF_030865425.1 Microbacterium capsulatum | reverse complement strand
TACCCGGGTCTCGACCGCGAGGACGAGATGGTCGCCGCGTTCGACTACTGCCTGCACGGCAAGGGCGGGGCCGCCCCGTCGATCGACACGGCGATGCACGGCCTCGTCGACGCCGCACACGTCGATCACCTGCACCCCGACAGTGGCATCGCGATCGCGACCGCCGCCGACGGCGAGGCGCTCACGGCCCGGATCTTCGGTGGCAAGGTCGTGTGGGTGCCGTGGCGGCGCCCGGGGTTCCAGCTGGGTCTCGACATCGCCGCGATCAAGGCGGAGAACCCCGACGCGGTGGGCTGCATCCTGGGCGGGCACGGGATCACCGCGTGGGGCGACACGTCCGAGGAGGCGGAGGCGAACTCGCTGTGGATCATCGAGACCGCCGCCGCCCACATCGCCGAGCACGGCAAGACGGACCCGTTCGGTGGCGTCCGCGCAGGGTTCGAGGCGCTCCCCGGGGCCGAGCGGCGGGAGCGCGCAGCCGCCCTCGCGGCCACGATCCGCGGGATCGCTTCGACCGAGAGGCCCATGGTCGGCCATTTCACCGACGCGGACGTCGTGCTCGACTTCCTCGCGTCGACGAAGGCGCCGGCGCTCGCCGCCCTGGGCACGTCCTGCCCCGACCATTTCCTGCGCACCAAAGTCAAGCCGCTGATCCTCGACCTGCCCGCGACCGCCACCGCCGAGGAGCAGATCGCGCGCCTGCACGAGCTGCACTCCTCGTATCGGACCGACTACCAGGCCTACTACGACGCGCACGCGACCGCCGACAGCCCCGCAATCCGCGGCGCCGACCCGCTCATCGTGCTCGTCCCCGGTGTCGGCATGTTCTCCTACGGTGCGAACAAGCAGACCGCGCGTGTCGCGGGCGAGTTCTACGTCAACGCGATCAACGTGATGCGCGGCGCCGAGGCCCTGTCGACCTACGCGCCGATCTCCGACGCCGAAAAGTTCCGCATCGAGTACTGGGCACTCGAGGAAGCCAAGCTGCAGCGGATGCCGCGGCCTGCGAGCCACCAGGGACGGATCGCGTTCGTCACGGGCGCCGCGAGCGGCATCGGCAAAGCCATCGCCACCCGGCTCGCCGCCGAAGGGGCGTGCGTCGTGGTCGCCGACCTGGACCTGGACAAGGCCCGCGCCGCGGCGGCGGAACTCGGCGGCACCGACGTCGCGATCGGCGTGGCCGCGAACGTCGCCGACGCCGCCCAGGTGCAGGCCGCGCTGAACGACGCCATGCTCGCGTTCGGCGGCGTCGACCTGATCGTCAACAACGCCGGCCTGTCACTGTCCAAACCGCTCCTGGAGACCACGGAGAAGGACTGGGACCTGCAGCACGACGTGATGGCGAAGGGATCCTTCCTCGTATCCAAGGCCGCAGCACGCATCCTCATCGACCAGAAGCTCGGCGGAGACATCATCTACATCTCCTCCAAGAACAGCGTCTTCGCCGGCCCCAACAACATCGCCTACTCCGCCACCAAGGCCGACCAGGCCCACCAGGTGCGCCTGCTCGCCGTCGAACTCGGCGAACACGGCGTGCGCGTGAACGGCATCAACCCCGACGGCGTCGTGCGCGGATCCGGGATCTTCGCCTCCGGTTGGGGGGCCAACCGTGCCGCGACCTACGGCGTCGCCGAGGAAGACCTCGGCCAGTACTACGCGAACCGCACCCTCCTCAAACGCGAGGTCGTCCCGGAGAACGTCGCCGATGCGGTCTACGTGCTCACCGGCCCCGAACTCAGCCGCACCACGGGCCTGCACATCCCCGTCGACTCCGGCGTCGCCGCCGCGTTCGTGCGCTGACGATCCACCGCACGACGACCAACGCCGATGCCCCGCGGTCTCCGCGGGGCATCGGCATTCGTCGCGCCCTGGCGAGCAGAGAGCGAGCGGGCCGCAGATCGGTCCGCGATCCCTTCTCCCGCATGCGGGAAAGCGTATACCCTGGCTCTGTGCGACCGCCCGGAGAGGCGAGCCGCCGACTCGCCGCAGAGGAGATCCCGTGACCGTGTTCGACCCCGCCCGCCTCCTCCTGCCGCCTGAGGACAGGGTGCGCTCACCGCACACGGGCTGGACGCGCGAGCATTGGGCCGCCGTCGCCGACCACCTGCTGCTGTCGCTGAAACCCTTCTTCACGCCCACGCGGAGCCAGGTGCGGCTGCCCGGCACCGTGAGCAGCAGCGGCGCCTCCAGCGACGGGCTGGAGGCGTTCGCGCGCTCCTTCCTGCTGTACGCGTTCCGCACCGGGGGCGAGCACGGGACGGATCCGCTCGGCTTCACCGACTGGTACCGCGACGGCCTGGTCGCGGGCACGGATCCGGCGAACCCGGAGCGCTGGCTGCGGCCCGACGAGCAGCCGCAGGTGCAGGTCGAGGCCGCTTCGATCGCGCTCGGGCTGCAGCTCACCCGGCCCTGGCTCTGGGACACGCTCGACGCCGCCGCGCAGCAGCGGATCGTGGACTGGCTCGCGCTGAGCCCGCCGAGCCGCTACCCGGACAACAACTGGCTGTGGTTCCGGATCACGGTGGAGACCTTCCTCGCCTCGGTCGGTGGTCCGCACGACCCCGCACGGGTCGCCGCCGATCTCGCCCGGATCGAGGACTACTACCAGACCGACGGCTGGTACGCCGACGGCGCGTTCCGCAACTACGACTACTACTGCGGCTGGGCGATGCACCTCTACCCGCTGCTCTGGGCCGGATCGGAGGGCGCCGAGACGTTCGGATCCGGCGCGCTCGCGCCCGTGTTCCGCGGCCGGCTCGCCGACTTCCTCGACGACTACGCCGCCCTCGTCGGTGCGGACGGCCTGCCCGTGCTGCAGGGCCGCAGCCTCATCTACCGGTTCGCGACCGCCGCGCCGTTCTGGATGGGCGCGATGACCGGCGCCTCCCGGCTCTCGCCCGGGACGCTGCGCCGGGCGGCGTCCGGATCCCTCCGCGCGTTCCTCGACCGAGGTGCGATCGACGCCCGCGGGCTGCTCTCGGTCGGCCTGTACGGCGAGTGGCCGGCGATGGCGCAGACGTACTCCGGCGCGGGATCCCCGTACTGGGCGTCGAAGGGCTTTCTCGGCTTGCTGCTTCCCGCCGATCACGAGGCGTGGACGGCCGTGGAGGAGCCGCTGCCGGTCGAGCGCGGCGACGTGCGCCGGGTGATCAGGCCCGCGGGCTGGCTGGTCAGCGGCACCGCCTCGGACGGCATCGTGCGGGTGTTCAACCACGGAGCGGACCACGCCGTCGAGGGCGACCGCACGGGCGACTCGACCCTGTACGCCCGGTTCGGCTACTCGTCGGCGACACTGCCGCCGGCGACGGGGGCCACGATCGACGACCCGGCCGACAACATGGTCGGCGCGCTCGACGCGCAGGGGAGGTCGACGCACCGCACCGGATTCGCGCGCGGCGCGATCGGCGACGACGGCACCGCGGCGTTCGCGACCTCGACCGCCGACGCGCACTGGGTCGACTCGAGTATCGGCGGCCCCGCCTACGATCACGGATCCGGTCGGGAGGGTCTCGTGACGGACGGCCCGCGCCTCGCGACGGCCTCGGTCGTCCGCGGCGCGTGGGAGGTGCGCGCCACGCTGCGGCTCCCGCGCGAAGGCGTGTCGGAGGATCCGGTCCGGCTGCGGGTGAGCGGCTGGCCGCTGACCGGGGCCGAGGCTGCGGCGGCCGATCTCGCGGGGGGCGGCGTCGTGGGGGGCGGCGTCGTGCTGGACCTCGACGGCCTCCGCTCCGAGCTGCGGGCGCTGTCGGGGGCGGCGGCGGCCTCGGCGCACACGGAGTCGGGCACGTCGCCGATCGGCGAGACGACGTCGATCCCTCGGCTCGAGTTCGACGCGGTGGCGGTGGGAGATGTCGTCATCGCCGCGGTCCGGCTCGGCCGGGGGAGCGAGCCGGCCCCGTCGGCGGTCGCGCTTCCGACGGGCGACGGCACCGTCGTGCTCGAGACGACGTGGCCCGACGGCGCCGTGAGCACGGTGCGGCTCGGCTGAGGCGGGCGGCGCGAGCGCCATGCGGCTCGGCCGAGCGCGGGATGGCTCGGCTGATCGCGGCGTGGCTCGGCCGAGAGCGGCGTGGCTCGGCCGAGCACGGGCGGTGCGCGAGCGTCATGCGGCTCGGCAGATCCCGGGCGGTCCGCCGTCAGAGATGGAAAACGTCGCTCGCGGTCCAGCCGGGGCGGCGGAATCCATCCCCATCGCCCCGGGTCATCACTCGAAGATGGAAAACGCTGCTTCCCGGGTGTCCGCGGAAGCGAATTCCATCTCTCCAGCGCCCGGGTCATCACCCAAAGATGGAAAACGTCGCTTCCCGGGTGGCCGCAGCCACGAAATCCATCTCCCCAGAGCTGGGTGATCGCTCGAAGATGGAAACGTCGCTTCGCGCCGCCTCGGGGTGCCATAGCCATCTCCCCATCGCCCAGGGCCCTCGCCCAAAGATGGAAACGGTGCTCCCGATCCAGCCGGGGCGACGAAATCCATCTCCCCACGGCCTGGGCGACTGCTCGAAGATGGAAAGCGCTGCTTCCGACGGATCCGGAAACGCGAAATCCATCTCCTCCGTTGGACGCGATCAGGATCCGGCTGCCCGGCGGCCCGTCCGCTCAGCTCGCGCCGCCGCTCAGCCCGCGCGTCCGCTCAGCCCGCGCCGCCGCTCGGCCCGCGCCGCCGCTCAGCCCGCGCCGCCGCTCAGCCCGCCGCGGTGAGCCGGATCGCGTTCGCCCAGGGATCCTCGAACGCGAGCGTGCGGCCGTCGTCGCGGACGCCGACCCCGAAGTGCGCCATCCGCTCGGCGACCGATCCGAGGTCGTCCGACGAGGGCAGCACGATGTCCACCCGCCCGAGCCCCAGTGCCGGGCTGCGGCGGCCGGCGCCCGCGCTGTTCCAGGTGTTCATCGCCATGTGGTGGTGGTAGCCGCCGGCGCTCACGAACAGGGCGGATCCGCCGAGCTCGGCCGTGGTCTCGAAGCCGAGCCGGCGCACGTAGAACTCCCGGGCCGACTCCACATCGCCGACGGAGAGGTGCACGTGGCCGACGACCGCGCCGCCGATCACCGGCTCCGCCGTCGCGGACTCGGTGAGGTGCTCGCGGAGGAACGCGTTCGGGTCGAGGAACAGCGTGTCCATCTCGATCCGGCCGTGCGTCCAGCTCCACTCGGTGCGGTTGCGGTCCCAGTACAGCTCGACGCCGTTGCCCTCGGGGTCGGTGAAGTAGAACGCCTGGCTGACCAGGTGGTCCGCGCTGCCCGTGAACGTCCCCGGCGCATGCTGGGCGACGGAGTACAGCGCGGCCGCGAGCGCCGTCTGCGTCTCGAACAGGATCGCCGTATGGAAGAGTCCTGCCGATCGGGGCGCGGCGTGCCGCAGCTCAGGGCTGTGCTGCAGGATCACGACCGGCGTCGTGCCGCGGCCGAGCGTCACGCGGTCGCCCTCGGCGGACAGCACCCGCAGCGTCACCGCGTCGCGGTAGTACGCGGTCATCGCGTCGAGGTCGGCGACGAACAGCGTCACCGCACCCATCGCGGTGTCGGCGGCGAGGACGTCAGGGCTGGCGGCGGTCACCATCTATGCAACCGAATGGATCCGGGATCCATTCCCCGACGCCCGTGCGCAGAGGCGATCACACCCGCAGCGCGGACTCCCAGCGGGCGCCCGTGGCGAGCAGGCGGGGCAGCCCGGCGATGAGCCCGCGGCGGGGCAGGCGGTTCATGATCGACGTCTCGTCGGGCAGGCGCCGCTGCTCGCCGCGCGAGAGCCGCTCGAGCGCGTGCAGCAGCGCGAGCGGGTGCGACTCGAGGGCGCTGTGCCCGTTCTCGATCTCGACGAGCACCGAGTCAGACACGGTCGCGGCGGCGTCGCGGGCGACGGCGGCCGGGGTGCGCAGGTCCCGGGATCCGGTGAGGAACACGGTCGGCCAGGCGAACCCGGCCGTGGCGGCGGGCAGGTCGAACGGCTCTCCGGCGAAGCGCGGGTAGCGGTCGGCGATGTCGACGTAGGTGAGCGTCGGGTCGAGCGGCGAGCCGTCCGGGTCCGGGCCGAAGCCGAGCTCGCGGAACGCGATCGCACCGACGAGATCGAACTCGAAGAACCCGGGCACGTTCAGGTCCGAGTCGGCACGGCTGGCGAACGCCTCGAGCGCCGACCAGGTCGGGCTGTGCACACCGTGCAGGCGGTGCTCCAGCAGCGGGCCGAGGAGCTTCTCCCCGCCGAACTCGTACGCCGTGCGGAGAACGCCGAGCAGGGTGCGCGGATCGGATCCGTCGTGCAGCAGGGCGCGCACGGAGGCCGCGATCCGGCTGTCCGCGTCGACGAACAGCCGGCGGATGAGCGCGCGCTCGGCGCTGCGGTCGGCGACCGACTGCAGGGTCGAGTCGAGCAGCATCCCGGCCACCCGCTCGGGGTGTCGGGCGCCGAACGCCGCCGCGACGTAGCTGCCGTACGAGGAGCCGGAGATGTAGGCGCGGGAGACGCCCGCGTGGTCGAGCACGGCCGCGAGATCGTCGACCACGTCGGTCAGCCGCATCGCCGAGAGCGGCAGGCTGCGGCCGGCCAGATCGGCGCGGGACAGCCCGACGCCGCGGTGCTCCATCATGATGACGTCGAGCCCGCGCGAGGCGGCGGTGCGCCGCAGTCCACGGTAGGGGAGCACGGATCCCAGGCCAGGCCCGCCCGGGATGATCACGATCGGGATCCGTGCTCGCCGCCCGCTGCGCACGTAGGCGAGATCGAAGGCGGGCGAGGTGGCGGTCGCGTGTCGTCGTACGCGTCGTACACCCCTGACGGGCACGGCGAGCAGTCGGGGCAGCGCGCTCGGTGCGCGGGTCCCCCGTCCTGCCTTCGGTGCTGCCGTCGTCGTCATGCCTCGATTATGCGGGGCGGTCGGTTGGCGGAAGCTGGCCGCTGTCTATCAGGCGGATAAGGGATCGGCGGCTTCCGGGGCCGCGGATTCCGGCGCCGTGGATCCCGGCGCTTCGAGGGGCTCGGGGGCCGGCTCGGTCATCGCGGCGACTGCGTCGTCGGCCTCCTCGACGATCGCGGCCATCGCGGCCGCGGCCGCCTCGGGGTCGCGGGCGGTGATCGCCGCCGCGACCTCCTGGTGCAACCGCAGCGCCGTCTCGTCGGCGTGCTGGGGCATCAGGGCGTGCGAGGTGCGTCCGTGCAGCAGCGCGGTGACGACGTCGGCGAGACCGGCGAGGTACGGGTTCCCCGAGCCGCGCAGCACTGCGGTGTGGAAGGCGATGTCGTGGGCGAGGTAGGCGGGTTCGTCGGCGCGCGAGCCGTGCTCCACCATGCCCAGCACCGCCTTCACCAGGTCGGTGCGGTCCTCGGGGCCGGCGTTGGCCGCGGCGAGGCGGGCGGCCAGGGGCTCGACGGCGGAACGCAGCTGCGACAGCTCGTGCAGCACGCGGAGCCGGTCGGATCCGTCCAGGCGCCAGCGGATCAGCTCGGGCGCGTACGGGCTCCATCGGTCGTCGGGAAGGATCTCCACGCCGGCGCGGCGGCGCACGTCGACCATGCCCATGGTCTCCAGCACGCGCACGACCTCGCGCATCGCGGAGCGGGACGCGCCGAGCTCGGTCGCGACGTCGGCGGTCAGCAGCCGTGCGCCCGCGGGCAGCTCGCCCTCCACGATCCGCATGCCGATCGTGTCGAGCAGGCGCCGGTGCTGCGCGGAGGATCCCTCGCGGGTGCCGTCGTCCATGCCCCCATTATGACGATTGCCGGGCAACACCCACGAGCAACGCCAGAAAACCAGGCATAAATTAGATCGGCTCTTGATTAAGTCCTACTTATCCTCTAGCCTGAGGCGAAATCATCCGCCAGACCAAGGAAGCTCATGGCCATGTCAACGCCTCTTCTCGCGTCCGCCACCGCGCTGCCCGCGACCCTCACCCACGCGGCCGCGGCTGTTCCGCCCACGACCACCGCTCCGGAATGGCTGCTGATCGTCGCAGCCCTGCTCGGCATCGCGGTCATCGTCGTCCTGATCACCGCAGTCAAGCTGCATCCGTTCCTCTCCCTCGTCATCGGCAGCCTCGTCACCGGCCTCGTCGCCGGGATGTCGGCCACGCAGACGGTCACGAGCTTCACGAACGGGTTCGGAGCGACCGCGGGAGGTGTGGGCGTGCTGATCGCCCTCGGCTCGATCTACGGCAAGCTGCTCGCCGACTCCGGCGGCGCCGACCGGATCGTCGACACGCTCGTCTCCCGGGCGAGTGCTGCGGCCCTGCCCTGGGTGATGGGCCTCGTCGGTGCGCTGATCGGCCTGCCGATGTTCTTCGAGGTCGGCCTGGTGCTGCTCGTCCCGGTCATCATCCTCGTGGCCCGCCGCTCCGGCGTATCGCTGATGAAGATCGCGATCCCGACCCTCGCCGGCCTCTCCGCGATGCACGGCCTCGTGCCGCCGCACCCGGGCCCGCTCGCGGCGATCAGCCTCATCGGCGCGAACCTCGGCGTCACCCTCGCGTTCGGCGTGCTCGTCGCGATCCCGACCGTGATCGTGTCGGGTCCGCTGTTCGGCAAGCTCGTCGCCCGCTGGGTCGACGTGCCCGTGCCGGCGCTGTTCCAGACGGCGGAGGACACCGCCGCTCCCGGCGAGACCGCCGCGATCCAGGCACGCAAGCGCCCGTCGTTCGGTGCGACCCTGTTCAGCATCCTGCTCCCGGTCGTGCTCATGCTCCTCGCCGCGATCCTCGACGTGGCCGCGCCGACCGACGCCTCGGCGGCCAAGGCGGTCATCGACTTCCTCGGCAAGCCCGTGATCGCACTGCTCATCGCCGTGATCGTCGGCATGGTCGTGCTCGGCCGCGGCGGCGCGATGAGCTCGAAGCAGATCGGCGCATCCGTCTCGTCCTCCCTCCCCGCGATCGCCGGGATCCTGCTCATCGTCGGCGCGGGCGGCGGGTTCAAGCAGGTGCTCGTCGACTCCACGATCGGCACCGTGATCGCGCACGCGATCTCGCACATCGGCGGGGCGCTCACGATCGTGCTGTTCTTCGCCTGGCTCATCGCGGTGCTGATCCGCGTGGCCACCGGATCCGCGACGGTCGCGACCATCACGGCCGCCGGGATCCTGCAGCCGCTCGTGCACGACCTCGGCCTGTCGACCGGCGCCTCCGCGCTGCTCGTGCTGGCGATCGGCGCCGGCTCGCTGTTCCTCTCGCACGTGAACGATGCAGGGTTCTGGCTGATCAAGGAGTACTTCGGCCTGAGCATCTCGCAGACGCTGAAGTCGTGGACGGTCATGGAGTGCCTCATCTCCGTCGTCGGCCTCGGCGGAGTCCTCGTGATCAGCCCGTTCGTGGGCTGACCGGACGGAGCCGACGATGACGACGCAGAAGATCCCGACGGTCCTCGTGGTGATGGGCGTGTCCGGATCCGGGAAGAGCACCCTCGCGGGCGTGCTCGCCGGCCGCCTCGACTGGGCACTGCAGGAGGGCGACGACCTTCACCCGGCCGCCAACGTGGCCAAGATGGAGGCGGGGATCCCGCTCACCGACGAGGACCGGCGGCCGTGGCTGGAGCTGATCCGGGAGTGGATCGTCGCGCGGCAGGACGCGGGCGAGTCGGGGATCGTCACCTGCTCGGCCCTGCGCCGCAGCTATCGCGACGTCCTGGTTCGGCCGGGTGTCGAGTTCGTGCACCTGGACGGCACCCGCGCCGAGTTCGCGGAGCGGCTCGGGCGCCGGCTCGGGCATTTCATGCCGGCGTCCCTGCTGGACTCGCAGCTGGAGACGCTCGAGCCCCTCGACGCCGACGAGCAGGGCTTCGTCGTGGACGCCAATCTGCCCGTGGGCGACGCCGCGGAGCGGGTGCTCGACTGGCTCCGGACGCACCAGGCGGCCGACCCCGTCTGACCCCGGTACGACTCGCCCCACCGCGGATCCGGTTCCGCGGTGGGCGTTCGCGTGTGAGCAGGGATTCTCTTAATAGATGGACTCAGTCCGACAAGATCCGGAACGCCGTCTCGGTGCCACAATGGCCAAATGGGCAACGCGGGGGACCCGAGGGGGGTCGAGCTCGAATCGGGACGGGTCGTGAGACAACTGCGCGACTCGATCCTGTCGGGGCAGCGCAGGCCGGGGGATCGGCTGATCGAACGCGAGATCGCGGACGAGCTCGAGGTGAGCCGGTTGCCCGTGCGGGAGGCCATCCGGCAGCTGACGAACGAGGGTCTGCTCGTCTCCCGTCCTCGCTCCTGGGCAGTGGTGCGCCAGTTCACCGAACAGGACGTGCAGGACATCGCCGAGGTGCGCGACGTCATGGAGGTGCTCGTGTTCGAGCTCGCCGCGCGGCGCTGCACCGACGAGGGGCTCGCCCGCGTCAAGGCGGTGCTCGACCGCGAGTTCGAGGCCGCCAGGACCGGGGCCGTCGCCGAGGCGCACGAGGCGGGGGCGGAGTTCCACCTGCTCATGGCGGAGCTCGCGGGCAACGCGACCGTGAACGAGATCCTGCGGATGCTGAAGGCGCGTCTGCTCTGGCTCTTCAAGGACCATGACGACCTGCTCGCGATGGCGGAGGAGCATGCCCGCATCTACGAGTCGCTCGCGCACCGCGATCTGCCGACGCTGCGGCTGAGGGTGCAGCGGCATCTGCGGGCGGGCGCGACGAACGCGGTGCAGAAGCTCGCCGACGACACGGCCGAGACGGCCCGGATCCGTGCGGAGGCTGCGGCGGCGGCGGAGGCTGCGGCCGCGCTCGCGACCGTCGGCGAGCTGATGGCCGAGGATGCGGGACCGTCCGAGGCGGTCGAGGTGCCCCGCGCCGTGGAACCCGCGCGGCGGATCGAGACGTCTCGCGTCGCCCGGAAGTGAAGCGGATCGCGGCTCGGGCGGCGCGATCCGGGTGATCGACCCGGTGCCCACAGGTCGACGTCCATGGGCCGGCGCACGGAACGGCCGCCGGAGGGGCGGGCGACGGTGCTTCTCACCGCCGCCACCCCATGCTCCGGAGGCGTGGAACCGGTACGCTCGTCACGGAGGGGAGGTCGGAGTGGGAAAGACCGCGGACGTCATCGCAGAAGGCGTTGCCATCGCCACTTCAGCGGCCCGCCTGGTGGTGAAGAACCACATTCTCGTGGGCACGATCGCGCAGGGCGGATCCTTCGACGTCGCGAAGTACTCGAACGACGCGCGCGAGGCGCTGCTCCTCCTCGCCGCCGAGTCCGAGGAGGAGGCCGAGCGCACCGTCTCGCTGAGGAAGAGGGCGCACGGACGCCACTCGGATCCGCACGGCACGCACGACTACCGCGAGCGCGACGTGCGCAATCTGAAGCGTCGCGCCAAGCAGGGCGTGGCCGTCGCGGACCGGCTGCGCGAGATGGCCGACGATCCCGAGACGCTGCGGTTCCTCGTCGAGGCCGCCCGGGCAGCGGCCTGGGGCGACGTCGCGAGCAACCTGCAGGGCCGGCTCCGCGTCGAGGCCATGCGGCCGGACGAGGATCCGGACTACGAGACCATGCGCGCCGCGCGCATGCAGGCGCTCCGCCTCGTCGATCTGCAGGAGCTCGCCTCCGAGCAGCGCGCCCGCCGCAAGCGCCAGGAGAAGGCCGACAAGGCACAGGAGAAGGCCGATCGGGCTGCCGCGAAAGAGGCGGTTCGCGAGGAGAAGCGCGCCGCCCGAAACGTGGGCTGACGGCCTCGGATCCGCTCGATTCGCGTTGCGCACCGAGTCTGGGGTATTGTTGACGAGGCCCGCGAGAGCGGGCGGTCTTGTGAAAGACCGGATGCGCCTGTAGCTCAATGGATAGAGCATCTGACTACGGATCAGAAGGTTGGGGGTTCGAGTCCCTCCAGGCGCGCACTGTGTTGAGACAGTAGACGAAGGCCCTGACGCGAGTCGGGGCCTTCGTCGTTCCCGGGCAGCTGGAGCACGCACTCGAGCTGGTCGGGGCTTCACTCGTGTTTGCGAAAAGTGGGCGTGCCCCAACGTGCCTTCAGAGGTCGGGATTCAACCTGATCGCGCGGGGTTGCGTGTCAGCGTAGCCCGCTTGTTCGGCTCCATCACGAACCCATTCATCAGGGCTGCGGATGGACTCCGTGGCGCAATGTGTATGTGGCGATGAACGTCACCTGTGCAGGCGGGCGTCAGCGCATTTGGCGGCAGTGGATTGTCGCAATCGGCTCGCGGTACGGCGAGTGCAGGGGAGATCGGAGCCTGTGTTGAAGCGGGTGTCGCGAGTGGTTGATCACACCCGATTGGTGCTGGATATGATCCTGGTACAGAGTTTGGCTGCGCGATCATGGTCCGAAATGGAGTCAGTCGGTAATGATGCCTGAAGTTGTAGATTCACCGATGATGCTCTTCCTGGCATCGTTGACGATCTGTTGCGGATTCCTCCTCTTGGTCAATAGGGAGGCAATTGCCGCACGAAATGCTGCGTCGATCAAGTCCCTATCTTTCCTTTACGGCAGGAGGGCTACGGGGCGGGCGGCGGATGCCGCTACGCCGCGTCGGATGATATTCCTCTCGGTCACATCCGTCTCCATGGGCACGGTGGCAATAACTGTCATCTTCTTCAGGATGAGTGTTCCGGCTAGTGCGTTCTCCGTGTGGTCAACGGCCGTGTTGGGTATCCTTCAGTTGCTCAGCGCAGGCCTTCTGTTCCTTCGCGAAATCTCTCGCCGTCGGAAGGGAGCACGAGTGGCCCGCTATGCGTCGAGCCTGGGTGTCAGTGCATTGATTGCGGCCATTTCCGGGGCGGCCACCCTGGCATCACTAGCCGTTCTCCTTGCGGCAAAAGCCGGTTGAGGCTCGGCGTGCGGGGTGTTCCGCTTCTCGGGTACAGGCGTTCCCGATCGAACAGACCGCACCGCGGTGGTGCGCAGATCGAAGCTGGAAATCAGTGCCTCGAAGAGATGCTCACCGTTGAGGAATAGCTCCTTGCCCTTTCTGGGGCACCACAGATCGGGTGTCACCTATCCGTGCAGCAGTCCCGTGGGCCGACTCAGGCCTCGTCGCTACTCGCCCTTCGGCCGCGTGCCGGGGAGCTGGCGGGCCTCGGCGGTGTGGGAGTCGATGATCGCGGTGCTCAGCGCCTCGATCGGGGCGCGCGGCGCGGCGGGGTCGTCGATGAGGGCGAAGTCGAGCGTGCCGAGCCGGGGCAGACCGAGCGCCGCATCCGCGCGGACCAGATCCGGGGGCATCATCCCGCCGGGGAAGACGGCGACGCCCAGGCCCGCGCGGACGCCGGCGAGGATCCCGGTGATGTCACGGACCGTGCAGGTCGCCTTCCAGCGGCGCCCGGCGGATTCGAGCGCGGCGACCGCGGCGGCGCGGGAGTGACTCGGCCGCGGGTAGGTGACCAGCGGGACCACATCGCCCGGATCGAGTCGCAGCGTGGGGTGCGCGGCCCAGATCAGCTGCTCGCGCCGGACCACCCGGCCCTCGGCGATCCCCGGCTCCTGCCGCACGTAGACGAGGTCGAGCGCGCCGGCCTGCAGGCGCCGGGCCACCGCCGCGGACTGGCCGACCGTGATCTCGACGTCGACGCGCGGGTTCTTCCGGCGGAAGTCGCGGAGGATCCCCGGCAGGTGGGTGAGTGCGAGATCGTCGGCCGTGCCGAAGCGGATCCGGGCGCGCTCGGCCGGGCCGGAGAAGTACGCCTGGGCCTCGTCGAGCACGGCAAGGGCGCGGCGTGCGAACGCGAGCATCGCCTCGCCGGCATCGGTGAGGCCGACGCTATGGGTGTCCCTGGCGATGAGCGAGCGGCCGGTCTGCTCCTCGAGCCGGCGGACCCGCTGGCTGACCGTCGGCTGGCTGATTCCGAGCTGGCGCCCGGCCTCCGAGAAGCTGTGGTTCTCCGTCACGGCGACGAAGCAGCGCAGCAGATCCGGCTCGTACACGCCCGCTCCTCCCTGCCCGGATCCTGCTCATTCACAGATCCAATAACTGTTATGCCGATCATTATTGTGAATGATCGCGTGATCCTCCGTACCGTTGAAGTCATGTCTTCTGTGTCGGGGGTGGTTCATCCGATCACCGAGCCGCTGCCGGTGCTCGAGGCCCGACCGACCTTCCGTGCCACGTTCGCCGCCCTGCGTGTGGCGAACTTCCGGCTCTACTTCGCCGGCCTCGCCGCGACCTCCGCGTCCGGGTGGCTGGCGCGGCTCGCCACCGACTCGCTGATGATCGAGCTCACCGGAGACGTCGGCCTCGTGTCCCTCGTGGTGGCGTTCCAGCTCGTTCCCTCCCTCGTTCTGGCTCCCTGGGGCGGCGTGCTCAGCGACCGCTTCGCGCCCCGGCAGATGGTCGTGCTGACCCAGCTGCTCGTGATCCTGTCCGCGCTCTGCCTCGGCGTGCCGGCCATCCTCGGCACGGCGGGCGTGCCGCTGATCGTCGCGTCCTCGCTCGTGCTCGGCGTCTCGGCGGCGTTCGAGGCACCGGCCCGCGCCGTCCTGCTGGTGCAGGTCGTCGGAACCCGTGCACTGCCGAACGCGATGAGCCTGAACGCGGCGGTCCAGCAGCTGGCCGGGATCCTCGGTGCTCTGCTCACGGCCGGCCTGGTCGCGATCATCGGACCGGGATGGGCTCTCGTCGCAGCTCCCCTCGGACCCCTCGCGGGCATCGTGATGCTGCTCGGGATCCGGCGCTCCGCGCTGCACCCGGCGATCAAGGTCGCAGCCCGGCGCGGGCAGATCCTCGAGGCGGTCCGGTACGTGCGCCGCAAGCCCGAGATCCGCACCGCACTGCTGCTGATCACGTTCCTGGCGTTCTTCGCGCTGACCGCGTCGATCCTGATGGCGTGGTCCGCGAAGGAGCGCTACGGCCTCGGCACGGTGGGTTACACCCTGTTCCAGACCGCGTCGGCGGTCGGCGCCCTGCTGGGCAGCCTGCTCGCCGCGCGGCGGCGCGAGCTTCGGCTGCGCGACACCGCACTGCTGCTCGCCGGCTCAGGGCTGGTCTGGGCGTGCTCCGGGCTCGCGCCGGTCGCCGCGCTCTTCGTCGTGGGGCTGGTCGCGGCGATGCTGATGCGGACCGCGTTCATGGTCGGCAACGACTCGCTCACCCAGCTCTCCACGAACGGCGCGATCCGCGGGCGCGTGGTGTCGCTGTACGTCATGTGCATGACCGGGGCGCAGGCGGCCGGCGCGCTCGCCACGGGGTGGTCCGTGCACGCGCTCGGCGGCGAGCTCACGTTCCTGCTCGCGGGCGGCGTGCCCGCGCTCGTCGCGCTCGTCGTCGTGGTCGTCCTCACGGTGCGCGGCCGTTCGCGCCGCCCCGTCGCCGTCAGGGCCTGACCGGCAGGCGATCCCGGGCATCCGGCCCGCCGTAACAACCTGTTCACGGCGGCGGCCACTCACGAAACCGATCCGAAACACAGTGCGTCGGAAGGCGCAACGTGCGGGTGACAGGCTGACGCCAACCGACGCGGAATGCGCGTCCTCACCCGAAGGAACGGTTGACATGGATCAAGGAAACACGGCCTTCGTGCTGATCTCGGCGGCGCTCGTGCTGCTGATGACGCCCGGTCTGGCCTTCTTCTACGGCGGCCTCGTGAAGGCCAAGAGCGTGATCAGCATGATGATGATGAGCTTCGGCGCGATCGGCCTGATCGGCGTGCTGTGGGTCGTCTACGGGTACGCGATCGCGTTCCCCAGCGGCAAGGGCCTGATCGCACCCTGGACCATCGACGGCTCGGCGATCGGCCTGAACAGCCTGCTCGAGGTGCCCAAGGGCGCCGCCTACCCGCCGCTCGCGTTCGTCGCGTTCCAGGCGACGTTCGCGATCATCACCGTCGCGCTCGTCTCCGGCTCGATCGCCGACCGGGCCAAGTTCGGCTCCTGGATGGTGTTCGCCGGCATCTGGGCGACCGTCGTCTACTTCCCCGTCGCGAGCTGGGTCTTCAACTTCGGTCTCAACAAGGACGGGAGCTACGCCTACGGCGGCTGGGTCACGAAGGGACTGCACGACCTGCTCGGCGTCGGCGCGATCGACTTCGCGGGCGGCACCGCGGTGCACATCAACGCCGGTGCGGCGGGGCTCGCCCTCGCTCTGGTGCTCGGCCGTCGCATCGGCTTCCAGAAGGGCGCCGACGTGCCGCACAACCCGCCGTTCGTGCTGCTGGGCGCCGGCCTGCTGTGGTTCGGCTGGTTCGGCTTCAACGCCGGCTCCGAGCTCGGCGCCGACGGCACCGCCTCGATCGCGTTCGTGAACACCCTCGCCGCCCCGGCGGCGGCCCTGCTCAGCTGGCTGGTGATGGAGAAGATCCGCAACGGCAAGCCCACCTCGGTCGGCGCCGCATCCGGCGCCGTGGCGGGCCTCGTCGCGATCACTCCCGCGTGCGCCGCGCTGACTCCGATCTGGGCGGTCGTGCTCGGCCTCCTGGCCGGCGCGGTCTGCCAGCTCGCGATCGACCTGAAGTTCAAGCTCGGCTTCGACGACTCGCTCGACGTGGTGGGCATCCACCTGATCGGCGGCATCCTCGGGACGCTGTACCTGGGCATCTTCGCCAACGGCACCGGCCTGATCTTCAGCGGCAGCCTCGCCCAGCTCGCGGCGCAGGCGATCGCGGCCGGCTCGGTGCTGGTGTACTCCTTCACCCTCGCCCTCGTCATCGGCTGGGTCGTCGACAAGGCGCTCGGGTTCCGCATCAAGGACCAGGACGAGATCGCCGGGATCGACGCGGTCGTGCACGGCGAGGAGGGCTATGTCCTCATCGGCGCCCGGGTCTGATCCGATGCGGTCACTGCCCCTCGCGCCGGCGCCGGCCGCATCGCGGCTGTCGCATCTGCGCCACCTCCCGCGACGTTCCCTCGTCGCGGGAGGCGGGCAGGTGCGCGAGATCTGCGGCTCGGAGGGGACAGACGGCCGGGGCGCGTGGGTGCTCCAGCTGGTCGAGTTCCGCGGACCGGTCGGGACCATGAGCCTCGGCCCCCACGCGGTGCACATGATCGCCGGGATCGGCGGCCCGCAGGTGGAGATCGGATCCGCTCCGCCGGTGGGACTGCGCAAGGAGCGGGTCCTGCATCGGACCGGGGCGCACCTCGAGTTCCGGCGCCCGACGCTGCGTGCGGAGCTCAGCCGGATCCTGGTGCTCTCCCGCGTCCGCGCAGCCGCGACGCCGATCCTCGCGTTCGCGGACCTGGACGGCAGGGGATCGCTTCCGGAGGATGTGCAGGCGGTGGTGGTCCGATCCGGCAGTGTGAGCGCAGACGGCCTCACCGCCCATGCGATGGACGCCCTGATCCTGCCCCGATCCGGCGCGGAGCGATTGACGGTCGACTCGGTGGACGCGCGGGTGCTCCTCGTGGTCGGGTGAGCGGGATCCGCGTCGGTCGGTTCAGGGGCGCCGGGAGGCCAGGTCGCGGACGCCGCTGAGGAGACGATCGATGTCGTCGACGGTGGTGTAGAGGGAGATCCCGGCACGGATCCCGCCGTCGCCGAGGTCGGCCCACCGGGCGGCCTCGTACGCGTAGAAGGTCCCGCCGCCGACGATGATCTCCCGATCGCCCAGCACGCGGCACGCCTCGTCGACGGGAACACCGTCGATCGCGAACAGGACGGTCGGCGTCGCCGCCGGCGGCACGCCGATCCGCGTCACGCCGGGGATCGCGTCCAGCCCCGTGAGCAGGCGATCGCGCAGTGCGTCCTCGTGGTGCTGCATCGCCCGGTAGGACGCCTCGAGACGCTCGCGACGCGACCGGTCGGCGGGCACGAGGCCGGCGAGGAACTCGACCGTCGCCGTCACCCCCGCCAGCAGCTCGTAGGGGAGGGTGCCGAGCTCGAAGCGCTCCGGCACCTGCTCCGTGGACGGCCGCAGCTTCCGGGTGTGCAGACGCTGGAGCGTCTCCGGGCGGGACCCGAGGATCCCGAGGTGCGGCCCGCAGAACTTGTAGCTCGAGCACACCACGAAATCGGCACCCATCCGGTCCAGGTCGATGAGCTCGTGCGCGGCGTAGGCCACCGCGTCGACGTAGACCAGTGCACCGACCTCGTGCGCCATCCCGGCGATCGCGGCGATGTCGGGTGTGGTGCCCAGGAGGTTGGACGCGGCAGCGATCGCGACGAGTCTCGTCCGCGGCGTGATGGCACGGGCGGCGTCGTCGAGGGAGATCTCCCCGGTCGTCCGGTCGAAGTCGATCCACCGGACCTGCAGGCCCTTCGCCTCCGCGACCGCAAGCCACGGCGCGACGTTGGCGTCGTGGTCGAGCCGGCTGAGCGCGATCTCGTCGCCGGAGTCGAGGAGCTCGCCGATCGCGGCGGAGAAGTCGAATGTCAGCTGGGTGGCGCTGCGGCCGAACACCACCGCCTCGGGAGACACGTGGAGGAAGTCGCCCATGGCCGCCCGCGCCGCGTTCACGATCCGGTCCGCGCCGCGGGCGAAATGGGAGTTCCGTCCGCGCTGCGACACCGCGGCGACGAGCGCGTCGCGGATCGCCGCCGCCACGCACTCCGGGGTCTGCGTTCCTCCGGGCCCGTCGAAGAACGCGCTCCCCTCACGGAGGGAGGGGAACTGGGCGCGGATCCGCGACACGGGGAATGCGGGCATCTTCGGGTGCTCTCTGGATTCGGGGGCCGGCAGGGCCCGGTCGATGCGGCTCAGTCGAGCCCCGGCCACTCTGTCACGAGTTCGATGAGGGTGCGGACGCCGTAGCCGGTGGCCGTGGGTGCGCCGTCGCGCATCGTGACCGCCGGGCCGGCGAAGTCGACGTGGACGAAGGGCGTCTCGGGGGGCAGGAACGCCCCGAGGAGCAGGGCCGCGGTGATCGCCCGACCGGAGTCCGCCCGCGGATGGTTGCGATACGTCGCGCCGGGGGCGATCGACCGGATCTGCGACGCGTAGCGCTCGGCCCAGGGCAACGCCCACATCGGTTCCTCCGCGCGTGCGGCGGCGGCCAGCACGCGCCCGGCGAGCGCGTCATCGCGACCGATGAGCGCGGCGATCTCGGGCCCGAGGGCGATGACGGCCTGAAGGGTGAGGGTCGCCAGGCTGATCACCGCCCGGGGGCGGGACTCCTGAAGCAGCGCCAGCGCGTCCGCCAGGACCACCCTGCCCTCGAAGTCCGTGTCCACGATTTCGAGCCCGATGCCGTTGCGCATCCGGACGACGTCACCGGGACGGACCGCACCGGGGCCCGGCATGTTCTCGGCGAGGGGCAGCGCCGCGTACACCGGGGTGTCGCAGCCGAGCTCGGCCAGTGCGACGATCGCGCCGAGCACGGCCGCCGCTCCCGCGCAGTCGGTGTGCATGCCGTACATCGCCGCCGGGTCCTTCATCGACAGGCCGCCGCTGTCGAAGGTGATCCCCTTGCCCGCCAGCGCGATCGCCCCGCGCGGAGGCGCCTGAGGGTCGGTGGCCGCGCCGGCCCACCACAGCTCCACCAGTGCAGGGCGATGCGACGAACCGGCCCCGATCGCGACGATCCCGCCGAAGCCCTCGGCGGCGAGCCGATCTCCCGCGGTGATGCGGATGCCGAGCCCGAGCTCGGTCGCGAGACTGCGGGCGAGCTGCGCGAATCCGTCGGGGTCGAGCTGATTCGCGCGGGCGTCCGTCAACGCCACGGCGAGATCGACGCCGCGCTGCACGGCGCCCGCGCGGTCGTCCGCGATGCGGGGAGGGATCTCCACGGCGATCATCCGCGTCAGCTGCGCACAGCGGCGACGGCGACGATCTCGAAGCGGAAGTCCTGCACGAGGTCTCCGCCGTGGGTGAAACGCGGCGGCACCGGGGCGGGGATCAGCTCGCGGTAGACGGCGTCGAACTCCGCGAAGCGGTCCATGTCGCTCAGGATGCAGTGCACCTGCAGCAGGGCGGTCAGGTCGGATCCGTGCTCGCGGAGGGTCTTGTCGAGGTCGGCGATCGCGGCACGGACCTCGTCCGAGAACTCCTCCGGTCGCCGGCCGTCTTCGTCCAGGCCGATCTTGCCCGAGGTGAAGACGATTCCGTTCGCGACGCGGGCGGATCCGTAGGTGCCGAGGTTCGGTTCTGCAGTCATGGGTCTCACGGTAAGTCGGTTTCGACGACCTTCTTGTGCAGAGCGCATGACTGGGGGAGATGAGATTGTTCAAAATGCCCGAATCTGCGATCGAGGCCCTCCTAGGGTGCTTCTTACCCGAGTGCCAAAGGAGGCAGCGCGTGAGCAGTTACAGGGTGTCGATGGACATCGGCGGGACCTTCACCGACATCGTGACGTACGACGAGGAGACTGCGCGATACCGGGCGACGAAGGCGTCGACCACCCCCGGTGAACTGAGCCGAGGAGTTCTCGCGGGGATGGGATCGCTCGTCGGCGATCTGTCGGAGATCGACTTCATCGTGCACGGCACGACCCAGGGCCTGAACGCCTTCCTCGAACGACGGGGGGTCGACGTCCTGCTCCTCGCCACCGATGGCGTGCAGGACAGCTATCACATCGCGCGCGGGCCCCGTTACGAGCTGTACAACGCCCAGTACCGCAAGCCGCGGCCGCTGATCGAGCGCAAGGACGTGATCGGGATCCCCGGTCGTCTGCAGTACGACGGCAGCGAGCTGACCCCGCTCGACGAGGACGCGGTCCGCGCGGCCGGCCGGCGGGCACGGGAAGGCGGATACGGCGCGGTCGCCGTCGCCTTCCTGTTCAGCTACAAGAACCCGGCGCACGAACTGCGCGCACGCGAGATCCTGCGCGAGGTGCTCGGCGAGGACTTCACGGTGTCCCTGTCGCACGAATCCGCCAAGGAATGGCGAGAGTATGAGCGCACCTCCTCGGCGGTCGTCGAGGCGTACACGGGACCCGTCGTCCGCAACTACCTCGTCGATCTCGAGGAGCAGCTCGCCGGCCGCGGCGTCGACGTCCCCCTGCACATCATGCAGTCCTCCGGGGGAGTGCTCACGGCGCGCTCCGCGCGCGAGCGGCCGCTGCAGACCCTGCTCTCCGGCCCGGTCGGCGGCGCGATCGGCTGCGAGAAGCTGACCGAGACCCTCTCGACCCGCAACCTCATCGGGGTCGACATGGGCGGCACCTCGTTCGACGTCTCGCTCATCATCGACGGCGTGCCTGACGTCTCCACGGAGGCGACGCTCGAGGGGCAGCCGATGCTGATGAGCGTCGTGAACATCCACACCATCGGAGCCGGCGGCGGGTCCGTGGCCTGGATCGAAGCGGGCGGCCTGCGGGTGGGGCCCCGCTCGGCCGGGGCTGATCCCGGGCCCGCGTGCTACGGGCGCGGCGGTGTCGAGCCCACCGTCACGGACGCCAATCTCGTGCTGGGCCGGGTCGACGCCGACAACTTCGCCGGCGGGCAGATGGTCCTCGACCGGGCCGCGGCCGAAGCCGCGCTCGCGTCGGTCGGCGACCGTCTCGGCCTCGGGCTGATCGAGATCGCTGAGGGCATCTGCGCCGTGGCCAACTCGCAGATGGCGCAGGCCATCCGCACCATCACGATCTCCCGCGGCATCGAACCGCGCGACTTCGCCCTCGTCGCCTTCGGCGGCGCGGGCGCGATGCACGCCGTCTTCCTCGCCAAGGAGCTGGGCATCGCCGAGACCGTGGTGCCGCGCTTCCCCGGTGCGTTCTCCGCCTGGGGCATGCTGCAGAGCAACGTGCGCAAGGACTTCACGGAGCCCTACTTCTTCCTGGACGAGGATCTGGACCTCGCGGACATGAGCCGGACGCTGCGCGAGATGGAGCAGGGCGCGGTCGACTCGCTCGAGCAGGAGGGCATCCCGGCGGATCGCCGCGTTGCCGAGCATTCCGTCGACGTGCGCTACCAGTCGCAGGAGTTCTTCCTCACGGTCCCGCTGGCCTCCGCCGCCGAGCCGCTCGAGCCCGGTTTCCTGGACGCGCTCGCCCGCCGCTTCGCCACCCAGTACGAGGAGCGCTACGGACACGCGAACTACGGCGCTCAGATCGAAGTGGTGACGCTGCGCACACGAGTGACGGGGGAGCTCGACAGCACCGACGCGGCCCGGATCGCCGTCGCCCGGTCGAGCGACTTCCCCTCCGAGATCCGCCCTGTCGTCTTCGACGGGGTGCCGCAGGACGCCCTCATCGTCGAGCGCGAGGAGCTGGCGGCCGGACACACGTTCCCTGGCCCCGCGATCGTGCTCGAGGCGACCGCCACCACGGTCGTCCCGCCCGGCTTCACGGTGACGGTCGATCCGCACGGCGCGCTCATCATCCGCAACCTCGAGATCGAAGGGGCCGCCTGACATGCCCATCGCAACCCGGAACCGGATCGATCCGGTCGTCGTCGAGATCATCCGCAACGCCCTCACGAGCGCCGCGGACGACATGAACGCCACCCTCATCCGCTCGGCCTTCTCCCCGATCCTCTACGAGGGCGGCGACTGCGTCGTGGCGCTGCTGGACGCCCACCACCAGGTGCTCGGGCAGTCCGCCGGCCTGCCGTTGTTCCTCGGCAACCTCGAGACCTGCTCGCTGGCAGTCGAGGAGAAGTACGGCCGCGACGTGTGGAAGGAGGGCGACGTCTGGATCCTCAACGACTCCTACCTCGGCGGCACCCATCTGAACGACGTCACGATCTTCGCGCCCATCTTCGTCGCCGACGAGCTGGTCGGCTTCTCGGCCACCCGGGCCCACTGGATGGACATGGGCTCCAAGGACGTCGGAGGGTCGATGGACTCGGTGGACATCTTCCAGGAGGGGTTCCGGATGGGCCCCGTGCGCCTGCGCGAGGCCGGGGAGGAGACCCTGGTCGTCGATCTCATCAAGACCAACGTGCGCTTCCCGTACCAGACCATCGGCGATATGAACGCGATGGTCGCGGCGATGCGCATGGGCGGCATCCGCATGCAGGAGATCGTGACCCGCTACGGGATCGACGCGGTCGAAGCTGCGCGCGACGAGATCTTCCGGCAGACCGAGGAGCTCGAGCGGGCGACGGTCGCGGGCATCCCGGACGGCGTCTACGAGGCCGAGGGGCTGCTCGACAACGACGGCATCGATCTCGACACCCCGATCCCGATCACACTGAAGATCACCGTCGCCGACGGCTCGATCGAGTTCGACGTCACGGGGTCGGCCGATCAGACCCGCGGACCCGTGAACTGCGGCGTCGCGCAGACCGTCTCGGCCCTGCGCGTCGCGTACAAGCTGCTGGTCAGCCCTGACACGAACTCGAACGGCGGATCCTTCCGACCGCTCCGCACGAAGGTGCGCGAAGGATCGGTGCTGGGCGCCGTCGCACCGGCCGCCTGCCAGTGGTACTTCTCCCACCTGGGACTGCTGATCGACATGGTCTCCAGGGCGCTCGCTCCGGCGATGCCGGATCGGGTCGTGGCCGCGTCGCACGGGGACTCCATGGTCATCAACACCTTCGGCTTCGACCCGCGCTACGGCCGCAACTGGGTGTCGCAGGAGGCGACTCTCGGCGGGTGGGGCGCATGGGAGGGATCCGACGGCGAATCGGCTCTCATCAACAGCGTCAACGGCTCGATCAAGGATCTGCCGATCGAGATGGTCGAGACGAAGTTCCCGTTCCGGATCACGCAGTACCGGATCGCGCAGGACTCGGGCGCACCGGGACGGTGGCGCGGGGGGAACGGCGCGATGCGGGAGTACGAGTTCCTCACCGACTGCTCGATCGGACTCTGGTTCGAGCGCTCGAAGACCCCGCCGTGGGGCCTCTTCGGCGGACACTCCGGCGGCGGACCGGAGGTCGTCATCAACCCCGGCCGCCCCGACGAGCGCCGGATGCTGAAGGCGAACAACCTGCCGGTGAAGAAGGGCGACATCGTGCGCCTCACGGCGAGCGGGGGCGGCGGCTACGGCGACCCGTCCGACCGCGATCCACAGGCCGTCCGCTACGACGTCGACAACGGATACATCTCTGCGGAGCACGCCCGCACGCACTACGGCTACCCCGGCTGAGCGCACCTCGCGTGCAGACCCGAACACCCCCAACCGAAATGAGTATCAGCATGAAACTTCACGTCTCGCGGCGCGTCCGCGCCGGCATCGTCGCCGGCGCCCTCGGCCTTCTCGCGCTGAGCGGCTGCTCGGCCTCGAGTGGGGCGGCCCAGCCTTCGGGCGCCGCCGGAGGCCACCCGGTCAAGGTCGGCTTCTTCGGATACGCCGCGTCGAACTCCTACACCCAGGGGATCTTCAAGGGCGTCAAGAAGGAGACCGAGGCGATGGGCGGCACGGCCACCCTGGTCGACGGTCAGTTCGACGGCCAGGCCCAGGTGCAGCAGATCAACGACGCGATCACCTCGAAGCAGTTCGATGTGATCATCATCACGGCGAACGACAACCTCGCCGTGCAGGAGCCGCTGGAGCGGGCGGTCAAGGCGGGCATCACCGTGGTCGTCGAGTCGACCCCCGTGGGCCCGGACTTCACCAAGATCGACCCGCAGGTCCAGGGCGCGATCAGCGTCGTGTACTCGCCGGTCGCGAACGGTCAGGACCTCGCGAAGCTCGCCGGCATGGCCTGCAAGGACGTCTCCGGCGAATGCCAGGTCGCCTACATGGAGGGCGCGCCGTCGCTTCCGCTCGACAAGGCCCGCACGGACGCGGTCGTCGGCGGTCTGAAGGCGCTCGGCGGGAACGTCAAGGTCCTGCCGACGGTGACCGGCGGGTACACGCAGGACCAGGGGCGCACCGCGTACCAGAACATCACGCAGTCCAACCCCAAGGTGAACGTCGTCATCGGCTCGACTCAGGCGATCGCCGGTGCCTGGCTCGCCGGCGGCGACAAGACCAAGATCAAGTTCATCGGCAACGGCAGCCCGGAGTCCGCGGTCCAGCACGTGGTCAACGGCGAGTGGTACGCGATCTGGGCCATCGACGGTTCGAAGAGCGGCGAGACCGCCGCCAAGTACGGGATCGAGCACTTCCAGGGCAAGACCGTCCCGACGGCGACCGACGAGCGCGAGCTCGCGCCGAACAAGGCGATGGGCACCCAGGACGCGCTGAAGAAGCTCGCCTTCGTGTCGGGGTACGACGAGTAAACCCTTCCTCCTCCGGGTGGGGCCGTGCAGCCCCACCCGGATGGCGTCCTCAACGGAGAAGAGCCGACCATGACATCGACAACCGACGCCCCCGCGGCCCGGGTGACCGCGCCCACGGTGGTGCTCGACAACGTGGGCAAGAGCTACGGCAGCACCTCGGTGCTGCGGGACGTCTCGCTCACCATCGTCCCCGGGGAGATCCACGGGCTCCTGGGCGAGAACGGAGCGGGCAAGTCCACGCTCCTCAAGATCCTGGGCGGCGCGGTCGTCGCCGACGCCGGATCCGTCTCGTTCGACGGGGAGCGGGTGCGCATCGGCAGCCCGCGGGACGCGATCGATCTGGGCGTCTCGCTGATCGCCCAGGAGCTCGCGCTCGTGCCGCAGCGCTCGGTCCTCGAGAACATCTTCCTCGGCCGGTGGCGGAACACGGCGGGCTTCGCGCGCACCGGAGCCGATCGCGCGCACGCCGAGAGACTGATCCGCGACGTCGGCTTCGCCCTCGATCTGGACGCGCCGGTGTCGAGCCTGTCGCTCGGGCAGGCGCAGCAGGTCGAGATCGTGAAGGCGCTGGCGCGCGGCTCCCAAGTGCTCTGCCTGGACGAGCCGACGGCGGCGCTCGGCGAGCAGGACACCGAGAACCTCCTGCGCGTGCTGCGCCAGCTTGCCGCGCGCGGGACCACGATCATCATCGTCTCCCACTTCCTCGACGAGATCCTCGGCCTCGCCGACCGGATCACGGTGCTCCGCGACGGCGATCAGATCATCACCGACGACGCCGCGGGCTACACGGCCGACAGCCTCGTCAGCCTCATGGTGGGCCGGCAGATGGAGGCGCTCGAACGCAGCCCGGAGCCGGTGGCGGCGGATGCGGAGGTCGCGATCCGGGTCAGCGGACTCGGCAACCACCGCATCTCGGACATCTCGTTCGAGGTGCGCAGGGGCGAGATCCTGGGCCTCGCGGGCCTCATGGGCAGCGGCCGGAGCGAAACGCTGAACGCGGTGTTCGGCGGCGACCGGGTCACTTCGGGCGAGGTCTGGGTCGAGGGACGCAAGGTGCGCCGCAACTCGGTCAGGGCCGGGATCCGGAGTCGCATCGCCCTCGTCCCCGAATCGCGCAAGGACCAGGGGCTCGTGCTCGGGCGGTCGGCATCCGACAACATCGCTCTGCCGTCGCTCGGCAGGAGGCAGCGCGCCGGCTTCATCGGGGCCGTGCGCGAGCGCGCCATCGTGGACAGCGCGATCCAGGCCGTCGACATCCGCGGACGGGTGCAGAACGTCTCGGTCGGAGCCCTCTCCGGCGGGAACCAGCAGAAGGTCCTCTTCGCGAAGTGGCTGGTCGATCCGCCCGCCGTGTTCCTCATCGACGAGCCGACGCGCGGCGTCGACGTCGCCGCCAAGGCCAACATCCACCGTCTGATCCTCGAGCTCGCCGCGGCGGGCACCGCGGTGATCGTCGCGAGCTCGGAGCTCGAGGAGGTGCTCTCGCTCTCGCATCGGGTCGTGGTGATGAAGAAGGGCCGGATCGTCGCCGAGTTCGACCGCACGGCCTCGGCCGACGAGGTCATGACCGCCGCATTCCTCTAAGGAGAACTGAACCACCATGAAGACCGAGACCCTCGCCGTCGCACCGGCACCCGTCCCGAAGCTCCGCCTGCGCGTCGACTTCAAGGATTTCGGCGTTCTCGCCGGCCTGATCGTCATCGTGATCTACCTCAGCCTGGCGACGAGCACATTCCTCACCCCCGGCAACATCGTCAACCTCCTCGACCAGACCGTCGTGGTGGGCCTGATCGCGGTGGGCGCCACGATCTGCATCATCAGCGGGGTCTTCGACCTCTCCGCCAGCGCGAACCTCGCCATGTCGGCGATCGCGGGTGTGTACTTCACCCAGGCGTTCGGGGTCGCGATCGGCTTCGTCCTGGCGCTGCTCACCGGGACCGTCCTCGGCGCGATCACGGGCCTCATGATCGTCGTCACGCGGGTGCACTCCTTCATCGGGTCCCTGGCGATGAGCATCATCTACCGCGGCATCGCCGTGGTGCTCACCGGGGGAGCCATCGTGTCGCCGGCCGCGACGCAGCTGACCGGGTTCCGCGTCTGGACCCAGCCGCTCTTCCTCGGTGTCACGGCGGGGACGCTGCTGTTCGTGCTCGCCATCGTGATCTTCGGCGTCGTGCTGGGGAGGACCACCTTCGGCCGTCGCATCTACGCGGTCGGCGGCAACGCGGAGGCGGCGCGTCTCAGCGGCGTGCGCACCCCGCTCATCCACATCTCGGCGTTCGCGATCAGCGGCTTCTGCGCGGCTGCCGCGGGGATGGTGCTCGCCTCCCGTGCCGGCTCCGCGCAGCCCGCGATGGCGACGGGCATCGAACTGACCGCAATCGCCGCGGTCGTCATCGGCGGCACCAGCATCATGGGCGGTGCCGGCGCCGTGTGGCGCACGGCCGTCGGGGTGATGATCCTGACCGTGATCGCGAACGGATTCAACCTGATGGGCTGGGACACGACCTACCAGCAGGTCGTGACGGGAGCCCTGATCCTTCTCGCGGTCGCGGCCGATAGTCTGCTGCTGCAGCGACTGCGGCGGAAGTGACGCCGCCGCATCCTGTCTCCGCCGCGGGGGTTCCCGCCGGGAAGGGATCGGAGGGCATCATCCGGCTCGGGCTTCGTATCACGGACGCGCTGATCTCCGGCGTCTCCGTCCGGTCGGACGGCTCATACCGGATGCGGGAGGTCCCGGTCGGCGCGGACGGGATCTCCGCCGCCTTCGACCGGCTGCTGGCCGAATTCGCCGGCGATGCGGATCGCCCACCGGGTGTGCAGGGGCCCGAGGCGGACGGCGAGGCGGTCGTCTCGCTCACCGTCGACGTCAGCGCGGTGCTGCGGTCGGGGCCGGAGCCCGTCACCGTCGTTCGCATCGCGCCGCGACCGCCGGTCGACCGCGCGCACGAGCTCAGAGAAGGCGAGAGCAGCCTCTCGAAGGCGCGCATCGTGCACGTCTCCGGCGGCCACACCAACCTCGGTGAGGAACTCGTCCCGTTCGACGCGGCGGCGCTGCGCGACATCGCCGCGAACTCCCGACCCGGCGGCCGCTACGTGGTGACGAGCGTGGGATCGCTCGTCAATTCGTCGCATGAGATCGAGGCGGGGCGGATCCTGCTGGAGAACGCGGTTCCCGCGAGCGTCGGATACTCGCACTATTTCGAGAGCGGATCCTTCGGGACCCGGGAGCGCACGGCCGTGATCAACAGCTCGCTGATCCCCGTCGCGGAGTCGCTTGCGACGTCGCTGGCGCTGGCGGCGAGCGTGCGGCTCCCGCACGCCCGGCTCTACGCCGCGTCGAACGACGGCGGCTGCGTGCCGCTCACGCGGCTCACCGTGACGCCGGTGCACTCCATGGCGGCGGCCCGTGCCGGTGAGCTCGTCGGGGCGGCGGCGCTCAGCGGCATCGACTCCGGCCGTCTCGCCGTGGTCGGCTCCGCCGGGAGCTTCCTCGGCGACATGATCGACGGCGTGCCCGCCGTGCGGGCGAAGTTCCAGGACGCGGGCGGGATGCTGGCGAGCAAGGCCGCCCATGTGATGCCCGTGCCCGCCGTCGCGCCGGGCCGGGCGCCGGCGTATCCGGTCGTCGCGGCCCCCGGGTACGGCGAGGACCTCCCGGGGGCGCACCGGGCGGAGGTCGACCTGTGCGCGCTCGGCGCGGCCGTCAGCCCGCTGGCGGAGTGGGCGGATCGCTCCGTGATCATCGCCGACGCCGACGACATCCGCCAGGCGCTGTCGGCGGCGGAGGCCCGGGTGCGGACCCGGCTGGTGTCGTTCGGGGCGTCTCCCTCTCAGGTCCGCATCATCGACTCGCGGGTCGTCGCATCGACGTACCAGGATCCGCGCGTGGTGTCGGTGCGGGTGCGCGGCGTGGCCGGCGCCGTCGATGACGGGCTACGGGGCGGTGAGCGCCGTGCGCCTCACGACTGACGACATCCTGCACCTGAAGACGGGGTCGATCTTCAACTCCTGCACCGCGGATCCCGACTGGTGCGCCGAGGAGACCCAGCGGGTGCTCGCCCACATGGAGGCCTACGACACCGGTCCGGAGCTGTGCGACGTGGGCGACCTCGACGACGACGCCCTCGTCGTGTCCGTCGGGTTCGTGAACAACGGGATCCCGATGTCGGATCTGCGGCCGGTCGGCGACGAGTTCGTCGCGGCGCTCCGGGTCCTCGAGGAGTCTCTCGGCAGGCCGGTCCAGGGGATCTTCCCGCTGGCGGCCGGCAGCGCCAACGCGCTCATCCCTCTGCTGGTGGGCATGCAGACCGATCTGCCCATCGTCGATGCCGATCCGATGGGGCGCATCTTCCCGCTCGTCAACCAGACCGTGTTCACGCTCGCGGGTCTTCCGGTCGGACCGGTGGCCGCGGCAGGAGCGACGGGCGAGTCGGCGGTGGTCAACGTGTCGGATCCGCTGCGCGCGGAGCGGATCCTGCGGGCGCTCGCCGGAGAGTACGGCGGCTGGGCGGCCACCGCGACGTATCCCATGGCGGCGAGCACGCTCGCCCGCACCGGGGTGCTCGGCAGCATCACCCGGCTGATCAGGATGGGACAGATCCTCGATTCGCCGCTGGAAACGGAGCAGAAGCACGACGCGCTGCGCCGGGCGGTCGGCGTGAAGCAGATCCTCCGGGCGCGCGTCGGAGACGGGGCCTGGCTCGCCCGGCCGGCCACGCCGGGGGAGATCGAACGACCCGCCAGCGTGGTTCTGGTCGAGGAGTCCCAGGGCAGACTCGTCCAGCTCGAGGTGAAGAACGAGATGCTGATGATGATGGTCGACGGTGCCGTGCGCGCGGTCGTACCGGACATCATCACGATGATGCGGCCTCTCGATGGGGGCGTCGCCACCCTCGACGACCTGTGGACGGGCAACGTGGTCGACATCGTGGTGATGCCGGCCGCGACGCCGTGGTACACCCCCGAGGGGCTGCGCCTGGGCGGGCCGACGGCGTTGAACCTGTTCGGGGCGGGCGGGGCAGGGCGGAGGACGACATGAACCGCGAACTCAACGGACCGGTGGAGCTGCGGGATGTGCTGGAGGCGCGCAGCCTGCGTAGTCTCGACGTCCTCCACCTCTCCGAGACCACCGTGCGGGTCCAGGATCTCGCACTCATCGCCGACATCGAGGACATCACCCAGGTCGGACCCGACACCGTGATCGTGCTCTCGGACCGTGCAGCCATGGGCGGGTGGATGATCTCCGCGGCGCTGCGGTATGCGTGGGAGCGCCGGGCCAGCGCGCTGATCGTGCCGGAGCCCTCGATCACCGACACCGCGGTCGAGCTCGCGCGCCGGCTGGACGTGTCGCTGCTGGGCATGCGCCAGGACGCGACCCGGCTCGCCCTGGACGTGGGCCTGCAGATCGGGCTCGCGCGGGCGGGATCCATCGCGCGGGTCCAGGCCTTCACCGAGCGTGTGGCGCGTGCGGAGACGCTGGAGTCCGCGCTGGAGACGATCTCGCGCGAACTCGGCGGGCGCGATGTGCGGATCGAGTCCGCAGGGACGGTCACCTTCCGCGTCACCCGGGCCGACGGCGATGCGCCGGCCTCCGGGTCGTCGCATCGGGTCTCGGCCCCCATCTCCCTCGGCGACAGGAGCCCGGACCGGCTCACCGTGGACGCGGCGGAGCACGAGAGCGACTACGCCGCACAGGTGCTCCAGGCGGCGGTGCCCTCGGTGCGAGCGCTGCTGAACGCGTCGCGCCTCGAGTCCGTCCTCGAGTCCCTGCCGCCCCTCACCGTCGCGGCGCTGACGGGATCGCCGCGGGTGGGGTCGATCGACGATCCGAGCCGGCTCGCGCTCGAGCGGCTGGTCCGGTGGCCGCTGGACGGGCCGTACACCGCCGTGTGCATCCTCGCCGACGACGCCGAGCGGCTCGGTCCGGCGGTGCACCAGATCTGGCAGAGCAGATTCCCGGGGATGCCGCTGGCCAGGGTCGCCGACGGCTGGCTCGCGTTCGCCCAGACCAAGGGCGGCGCGAAGAAGCGTTCGATCGCCGAGCTCCGGACCGAGTTCGACGCGCTGCGCGGTCTCGGAGTCAGGGCCGGTGCGTCCCGGCGGTACCGCAGCCCGGAGAAGGTCGTCGACAGCGTGCGAGAGGCCTGGCTCGCGGCACGTCTGGCCGGAGAACAGGCCGCACCGGGGCGCGCGGACGCGGCGAGCGGGCTGCTCGTCTTCGGCGAGATCCCTTCGCGTCTTCTCGGCCGGCTGCTGCCCGTCGACCTGGCGGAGCAGCTCGCCGGCGTGATGGTGCCGCAGCTGCTCGCGGATCCCGGCGCGGATGAGGTGATCGAGGCCGTGGTGGCCTTCCTCTCCTGCCGCGGGTCGGTGTCGGGCGCGGCCAAGATGCTGGGTGTGCACCGCAACACCGTGCAAGCGCGCATCCGACGGGCGGAAGAGCTGGGGCTCGCTCTGTCGACTCCGGAGGAAGTGCTGCCGCTGCACATGCTGCTGGCCGCGCTGGCGAGCCGCCGCACCACGGAATAGGCGCATCGACCGCCGAAGGGCACCCGCACGGCCGCTCCGGCTGTGCACCTTGCATAACGGCGCGCGCGAACCGAGGGATACCGTCGCAGCAGTCGAGCACGTTCGGCTGCACAGACACCCTTTCGAGGAGTTCCAGATCCCATGTATCGCTCAGTTCTCACCCTCCGCGCCACCCCCGACCAGGTCGAGCGCATCCTCGAGCTCTACCGGCGGGAGCAGATCCTGCAGGAGTCGATGAACCTCACCCGGCAGGTCAGCTCGGACATCGCCGTCGCCGCCGACGGCTCCGGGGAGGTCGTCGTCACGGCCGAGTGGCCGGACGAGAACGGTTACCAGGAGTGGCTCGACCACCCCCTCCGCTCGCGCACCGCACCGGAGCTCGCCGAGCTTCTGGCGGACGCGGAGATCGGCGTCGGGCGGGTCTACCGCGTCGACCAGAGAATCACCCGGGGCTGACGGTCCGTCTCCGTCCACCCAAGAGATCCCAGAGGAAGAACCCATGTCAGACAACGTTCGCGTCGCCATCGACGTCGGCGGCACGTTCACCGACGTCGTCAAGCTGGTCCCCGGCACCGGGGAGCTGCGCTTCGAGAAGGTGCCGACGACGCCCCAGGAACCCACCAGAGGCGTCCTCGCCGCCTTCGACAAGGCGGAGGCCGATCCCGCGCAGGTGTCGATGTTCAACCACGGCAGCACGCTGGGTCTCAACGCCCTGCTCACGCGGACCGGCGCTCGCATCGCGACGATCGCGACACGCGGTTTCCGCGATGTCTACCTGCTCGGCCGTACCGATCGGAAGGCGATGTACGACATCGCCTACCGGAAGCCGGCCGCGCTGCTCGAGCGCTACGACACGTTCGAGGTGACCGAGCGCAGCTACTTCGACGGCAGCGTCCTCACGGCTCTCGACGAGGCGGACGCCCGCTCCGTGGCGCGCGAGATCGCGAGCCGCGGCTACGCCGCGGTGGCCGTGGCCTTCCTGCACTCCTATGTCGCGCCCGCGCACGAGCAGCGCATGCGCGAGATCCTCAACGAGGAGGCTCCGGGCGTCGAGGTCACCCTCTCGCACGAGCTGTCCCGGGAGTACCGCGAGTACGAGCGCACGAGCACGGCCGTCCTCGACTCGTACATCAAGCCGATCATGCGGAGCTACCTCAAGGCGCTCGAAGGCGAGCTGGAGCGGCGCGGATTCGACGGGCGCTTCCTCATGTCGCGTTCGGGCGGCGGGGCGATGACCGCCTCCGCCGCACGCGAGCAGCCCGTCAACCTCATCCTCTCCGGGCCGGCCGGAGGCGTGGTGGGTGCGGCCGGGTTCTCCAAGCTCATCGACCGGCCCAACCTGATCACGATCGACATGGGCGGGACGAGCCTCGACGCCTCCCTCGTCCTGGACGGATCGCCCGTGCTCTACCACGGGGCCGAGTTCGAGGGCCTGCCGATCAACACCCCTTCGCTCTACATCCACACGATCGGCGCGGGTGGCGGATCCCTCGGCTACCTCGACGCGGGCGGAGCGCTCCAGGTCGGTCCGAAGAGCGCGGGCGCGCTGCCGGGCCCGGCGGCCTACGGTCGCGGCGGCACGGAACCGACGTTCACCGACGCCGCCCTGGCCATCGGCTACCTGGGCACCGACACCCCGCTCGGCGGCGAGCTGACGCTCGATCGCGACAAGTCCGTGGCGTCGCTCACCCCGATCGCCGACGAGCTCGGCCTCTCGGTCACGCAGTTGGCGCGCGGGATGGTGCAGATCTCGAACACGAAGATCATGGGGGCGGTGCGCGCGATCTCGATCGAGCTCGGCCACGACCCCAAGGACTTCTCGCTGCTCTCCTTCGGCGGCGGCGGCGGCCTCGTCGCGGTCGACGTGGCGCGCGAACTCGGCATCCCGGAGGTCATCGTGCCGCCCGGGCAGGGCGCGTTCTCCGCGCTGGGCATGCTGATGGCCGACGTGCAGCACGACTTCGCGAGGACCAACGTCCAGCTGCTGGACAGCATGGACCCGGCGACCGCGGACGCCGTCTTCTCGGAGATGGAGCGCGAGGCCGCGCAGCTGCTGGAGTCGGAAGGGTTCGCCCCGGGATCCCGGCTGTTCCACCGGGCGCTCGACGTGCGCTACCAGGGTCAGGAGCACTCGGTCGCCGTCGCCTACCGTGGCGGTGGCGATCCGCGGGCGGCGATCCGCGCGGACTTCGACGAGCTGCACGAACGGCAGTACGGGCATGTCATGGACGACGCGGTGGAGGTCACGACGCTCCGCCTGACCGCCGTCGGCGTCGTCGACAAGCCGGACCTTCCCGGCATGGCGTTCCGCGAGGACGGCAGCGCGTTCGCGCGCCGCACCCGCACGGTCGTCCTGCCGGGCGACGAGCTCGTCGAGTACGCGCTCGTCGCTCGTGAGGACATGCTCGCCGGCGACGTGCTCGAGGGCCCCGCCGTGGTCACCGAGCACACCGCCACCACCGTGCTCCATCACGGCGACCGGCTCGAGGTCGGCCGCTACGGCGAACTCGTCATCTCCGTCCGCACCGCAGCGAAAGGCGCCTGATCATGGTCGACGCGATTACCACCGAGATCATCCGGCACGGCCTGCTCGCCGCGGCCGAGGAGATCGCCCGCAACCTCTGCCGCACGGCCTACAACACGGTCGTCTACGAGGTGCACGACTACGGCATCGGGATCCACGACGCGGACGGGAACGTCGTCGCGGACACCCCCGGCGTCGCCGTCTTCACCCGCGGCAACGACTCGGGGCTGAAGCACTCGATCGACTTCCTCGGCAAGGACGCGATGGATCCCGGCGATGTCTTCATCGTCAACTACCCCTACTGGTCCAGCGCGCACGTGCTCGATCCGCTCGTCTTCGCGCCCGTGCACCACGGGGAGGAGCTCATCGGCTTCGTCACCTGCCGCGTGCATGTCGTCGACCTGAACCAGAAGGACCCGGGCTACGTGCTCGACTCGACCGACCTCTCGCAGGAGGGTCTCATCCTCCCGGTGTCGAAGCTGTATCGCAGGGGGGTGCAGAACGACGACGTCATCAACATCATCAAGTTCAACAGCCGCCGGCCTCGCGCCACGCTCGGCGACATCCAGTCGCAGGTCTCGGCGTGCTTCACCGGCGTCAAGCGCACCCGCGAGCTCGCCGAGAAGTACGGCGCGGGGACGCTCACCGCGGCGATGGCGGCGATCAACGAGCACGGCGAGCGCCTGGCCCGGCTCGCGGTCGCGAAGCTGCCGAAGGGCACGTGGACCGCGGTCGACTACGTGGACGAGGACGGCGTCGACGTCGGCGAGCTGGTGAAGCTGCAATGCACCGTCACCGTCACCGACGAGGAGATGGTGATCGACTGGACCGGCAGCGCGAAGGGCGTGAAGGGGCCGGTCAACGTGCCGCTCGGCATGACCGAGGCGGCGTGCTGCCTGATCTTCAAGTCGCTCACCACGCCCGACTCCCCGGTCGTGGCCGGCAATTTCGCGCCGATGCGCGTGGTGACGGAACCGGGCTCGGTCGTGCACGCGCTGCCGCCCATGCCCACCTTCACTCTGTGGACCGGCATCCTGGCGGGCGAAGTCGTCCTGAAGGCGCTCGCCCAGGGGATGCCGGATCTCATCCCGGCCTGCTCCGGCGGCGACGTCGGGGCGTTCATCGGACTCGGGACGCATCCCCGCACGGGGGAGCTCTGGCAGGACGGCAGCAACGAGGCCGTGGGGTTCGGCGGCACCGCGACGCATGACGGCCAGGACGGCATCATGCACCTCTCCGAGCCGGGTTGCCGGAACACCCCGGTCGAGGTGTTCGAGATGCGCACCCCGTTGTTCCTCGAGCACTACGGATACCGTCCGGACAGCGGCGGCGTCGGCAAGCATCGCGGTGGCGTCGGCATCTCCCGCGCATACCGGTTCACCGCACCGGGCACCGGCATCATGATCGCGTACAAGACGCAGACGAAGCCGTGGCCCATCGCGGGCGGCGGCGAAGGAGTTCCGAACGCCGTGATCCTGAACCCGGGAACGCCGCAGGAGGTCTGGCAGGGAGGCAGCTACAACCGCCTCGAGGCCGGTGAAGTGCTCGTGAACGCGACCGGCGGAGGCGGCGGATACGGCGACCCGCTGGAGCGCGACCACGACGCGATCGCGCGGGACGTGCGCAACGGATTCGTGACGCGCGAGGCCGCGGAGCAGGGGTACCGCGTCGTCATCGACGAGGACTTCCGGGTCGACGCCGCAGCGACCGCGGCGCTGCGGAGCCGGTAGCGGACGTCGTCGAGAGGAGAGTGCGATGGTGCGGAGCAGCTCGCTGGTGATCGTCGGCGCCCAGGTCTGGCAAGGACGCGGAAGGGGGTTCGCGCGGCGCGATCTGGTGATCGTCGACGGCAGGATCGCCGAGCGCGCCCCGGACGGCGTCCCCGTGATGGACGGCGCGGGTGCCTGGGTCGTCCCCGGCCTCATCGACGCCCACTTCCACGCCTACGGGCTGGGGGTCGATCAGTTCGAGAACGAGCGCGGGCCGCTGAGCTACGCGGCGCTGAAGGGAGCGCGGCGCCTCGGCGCCGCGCAGCAGCGCGGCTTCACGACGGTGCGCGACGTGGCCGGGGGAGACATCGGTCTGAGACGCGCCGTGGACGACGGCGTGTTCGCCTCCCCCCGCTACCTCTTCACCGGACCGGCGCTGAGTCAGACCGGCGGGCACGGCGATCCGCGCTCCGCGCACGTCGACGTCTGCTTCGGGCACGGTCACATGTGCGACGTCGTCGACGGGGTGGATGCACTGCGGGTCGCGGTGCGCGACCGTCTGCGCACGGGCGCGCATGCGATCAAGGTGATGACCTCGGGGGGCGTCTTCTCCTTGACGGATCCGGTGCGGGTGCCGCAGTACTCCGCAGAGGAACTGCGGGCCGTGTGCGACGAGGCCGCCCGTCGGGGCAGCTACGTGACCGCGCACTCGTACTCGTCGGAATCCGTGCTGCACTCGATAGAGAACGGCGTGCGGTGCATCGAGCACGGCAACCTGATCGAGTCCGCGGCGGCGGAGGAGATGGCGCGGCGGGGCGTGTTCCTCGTCCCGACCCTGGCGACGTACGACGCCATGGGCCGGCGCGGCGCCGAGCTCGGCCTCAACGAGATCTCCCTCGCAAAGAACGCGGAGGTGCTGGATCGGGGCAAGGACGCCGCGGCGCTCGCGCTCGCCGCCGGCGTGCGGCTCGGCTTCGGCACCGATCTCATGGGCGACATGGAGGACGATCAGCTGCGCGGCGTCCGGCTGCAGGTCGAGGCGATCGGCGCGGAGGAGGCCCTGCACTCGATGACCGCCGGAAACGCGGAGATCCTCGGCGATTCCGCGCTCGGGCATCTGGGCCGGGGAGCGTACGGCGACGTCGTCGTCCTCGACGGGGATCCGCTCGAGGATCCCGCCGCGCTGTGGGAGCCGGATGCCCGACGGCGGGTCGTCCAGGGCGGTGCGGTGGTCGACCCGATCCCGGTCTGAGGCGGAGCCCCGTCCCCGAGGACTCCGGTGCAGAGGCTCGATCTCTGCACCGGACGTCCTTACCCCACCCATAGGCCGGACACAGCGGCTCCGCCGGAGCGATCCCGACCATGGATCCATGACCGATCAGCCGCCGCTCGACCTCGACCTCGATGTCGTCGTCCCCGTGCACAACGAGCAGGACACGCTCGAGCAGAGCATCGCGCTGCTGCACGAGCACCTCGGCGGCGACGGGTTCGCGAGCTGGCGGATCACGATCGCCGACAACGCCAGCACCGACGACACGGCGCGGATCGCCGACGAGCTCGCGGCCCGCTTCGAGGGCGTCGTCGCCGTTCACCTGCCGGAGAAGGGGCGCGGCCGGGCGCTGCGGGCGGTCTGGTCCGCCTCCCCGGCCCGGGTGCTCGTGTACGTCGACGAGGACCTCTCCACGGATCTGCGGGCGCTGCGGCCGCTCGTCGCGCCGCTGCTGTCCGGGCACTCCGACCTCGCGATCGGATCCCGGCTCTCCCGCGCCTCGCGGATCGTGCGCGGCGGTAAGCGCGAGTTCGTCTCGCGCTCGTACAACCTGCTGCTGCGGGGCGCGTTCGGCGTCCGCTTCAGCGACGCGCAGTGCGGATTCAAGGCCATCCGCGCGGAGGCGGCGCACCGGCTGCTGCCGTACGTCGAGGACGACGCCTGGTTCTTCGACACCGAGCTGCTGCTCCTCGCCGAGCGCTCCGGACTGCGGATCCACGAGGTCCCGGTCGACTGGATCGACGACCCGCACAGCTCGGTCGACATCGTCCCGACCGCGATCGCGGACCTCAGGGGCATGGTGCGCGTCGGCGCAGATCTGGTCCGCGGCCGGATCCCCGTGGACGACATCTACCGCGAGATCGGCCGGCACCCGTATGCGCAGCCGACCGTCCCGCTGTTCGCCCAGCTCGTGCGGTTCGGCGTGATCGGCGTGCTGTCCACGGTCGCCTATGCGCTCGCGTACCTGCTGTTCCAGCTCGCGATGCCCGCGCAGGCGGCGAACTTCCTCGCGCTGCTGGTCACCGCGATCGCGAACACCGCCGCGAACCGCCGGTTCACGTTCGGCATCCGCGGCCGGAGCGGCGCCGCCGCGCACCACCTGCAGGGTCTCGTCGTCTTCGGGATGGCGTGGCTGCTGACGTCGGGATCCCTCGTGCTGCTGCACGCCACGGATCCGCATCCGGGAGCCTTCGTCGAGGTCGGCGTGCTGACGGTCGCCAACCTCGTGGCGACCCTGCTGCGCTTCGTCCTGCTGCGGGTGTGGGTGTTCCGCGACCGTGCTCCCGCCGACCACCCGGAACCGCTCTCCACCCGGCATCACCTCACCACCCTCGCTCAGGAGGCGAACCGCTCATGAACGCGTCACTGGCTGTCGGAACGGCTCTCCCGACCCACCCGCCCATCGGCGATCCGGCCTCCGGAGGCCCCACGACCGGATCCCACGACACGGTCGAGACGAGGGCCCGCGCCCGCTGGGAGGCTCCCGCCTCCGCCGGCGTGCTGCTGCTGACCGGGGTGCTCTACGTGTGGAACCTCGCCGCGAGCGGCTGGGCGAACGCGTTCTACTCCGCCGCGGTCCAGGCCGGCACGCAGAACTGGGTCGCCTTCTTCTACGGCTCCAGCGACGCCGGCAACTCGATCACGGTCGACAAGCCCCCGGCGAGCCTGTGGGCGATGGAGCTCTCCGCCCGGATCTTCGGGCTGAACTCGTGGAGCATCCTCGTGCCGGAGGCGCTGATGGGCGTCGCGACCGCGGCGATCCTGCTGTTCACCGTGCGCCGCCGCTTCGGCGCCGCCGCGGCCCTCGTCACGACGGCGGCGTTCGCGCTCACCCCGGTCGCGGCGCTGATGTTCCGGTTCAACAACCCGGACGCGCTCCTGCTGCTGCTGCTCACCGCCTCGGTCGCGCTCACCGTGCGGGCCATCGACAAGGAGCAGCTGCGCTGGCTGCTGCTCGCCGGGGTCGCCGTCGGGTTCGGGTTCCTCACCAAGCAGCTGCAGGCGTTCCTCGTGCTGCCCGCGCTCGCCGGGCTGTACTTCGCGTTCGCCCGCACCACGATCCCGAAGCGGATCGGGCACCTCTTCGCCGCGCTCGGCGCCGTCGTCGTCTCGGCGGGCTGGTGGGTCGCGATCGTCGAGCTCGTGCCGGCCTCGGCCCGCCCGTTCATCGGCGGATCCCAGTCGAACAACTTCCTCGAGCTGACCTTCGGCTACAACGGCCTCGGCCGCATCACCGGTCAGGAGACCGGCAGCGTGACCGGCGGCGGGCGGGCCGGCGGCGGTGGCGGCGCGTGGGGCGTGACCGGACTGCTCCGGATGTTCCAGAGCGACGTCGGCGGTCAGATCTCGTGGCTCATCCCGGCCGCGCTGATCCTGGCGACGGCGGCGCTGGTGCTCATCGGTCGCGCCCCGCGGCGGGATCCCCGGCGGATCCTGATCGTTGCGTTCGCGGGCTGGCTGCTCGTTTCGATGATCGCCTTCAGCTTCATGGCGGGAATCTTCCACCCGTACTACACGGTCGCCCTCGCCGCACCGGTGGCGGGTCTGGTCGGAACCGGCGGCGCGGTGCTGTTCGGCCACCGCGACCGGCTCTGGGTGCGGATCGTGCTGGCCGCGACCGCGGTCGCCACGGCCGTGTGGGCCTGGGTGCTCCTGGACCGCTCCGCGACCTGGCTGCCCTGGCTCAAGATCGTCGTGCTCGTCGCGCTGCTCGCCGGCGCCGTGCTCGTGCTGCTCCCGCCGCGCTCGCGGATCGTCACCGCCTCGGCCGTGTCGACGCTGCTGGTCGGGGCGCTGCTGGGCCCTGCCGCGTACACGCTGCAGACGATCGGCACGGCGCACTCCGGATCCATCGTGTCGGCCGGGCCGGCGGTCGCGGGGGCCGGATTCGGCGGGTTCCGCGGCGGATTCCCGGGCGGAGCCCCCGGCGCGGCGGGCGGGTTCCCGGGCGCGGCTCAGGGCGGCGCCGGCGGGTTCCCCGGACCGGGCGGCGGCTTCGGCGGGCGCGGGAACGGCGGCACCGGTGCGCAGGGCGGGACCGGAACCCAGGGCGGAACCGGAACCCAGAACGGCACCCGGCCCAACCGGTTCGGCGGGCGCGGCGGCGCGGGCGGTCTGCTCAACGCCTCCACCGTGAGCGCGCAGCTGAAGGCGTTGCTGCAGGCGAACGCATCGCACTACACCTGGGTCGCCGCGTCGATCGGATCCCAGACCGCCGCCGGCTACCAGCTCGGCACGGGCGGTGCGGTGATGCCGATCGGCGGCTTCAACGGCAGCGACCCGTCGCCGACGCTCGCGCAGTTCCAGGCCGACGTCGCGGCAGGGAGGATCCACTACTTCATCGGCGGAGGACGCATCGGCCGGGCCAACGGCGGCAGCGACGTCTCCTCGCAGATCACGCAGTGGGTCACCGCGCACTTCACGGCGCGGACCGTGGACGGCGTGACTCTGTACGACCTGACGGCGCAGAATTGACTCCGAGGGGGTCCATCATGACGGACGACGCGTCGCAGGCAGCGCAACAGGCCGCACCGGCCGTGGGGCCGCTCGGCCTGCCCCCGCTCGTCCGTGCGGACGGCACCCCCGCCCGCGCGCTCGTGGTCGACGACGAGCAGGCGCTCGCCGAGGCGGTGGGCGGATCCCTCCGCACCGACGGCTGGGAGGTCCGGGTCGAGCATCGCGGCCGCAACGCGCTCATCGCCGTCCGCGAGTTCCAGCCCGACGTCGTCGTGCTCGACATCATGATGCCCGACATCGACGGCCTCGAGACCCTCGACCGGATCCGGGCGATCCGGCCTGAGATCCGGGTCCTCTTCCTCACCGCCCTCGACGGCCACGACGATCGGATCGCCGGCCTGCACGCGGGCGGCGACGACTACCTCACCAAGCCGTTCGCGGTGGCCGAGCTGCAGGCCAGGGTCCGGGTGCTCGCCCGCACCGCGGCGGCGATCGCGCAGCCCGCGGAGGCCGTGCTCCGCGTCGGCGACGTCGTCCTGGACAAGGCGGCCGGCACGGCCGCGCTGGGCGGCGCGCAGCTCGATCTCACGCCGACCGAGTTCGAGCTGCTGCTCCTGCTCGCCAACAACGCCGGGCGAGTGCTGCGCCGCCCGCAGATCCTCGAGGCCGTCTGGGGCTACGACTACGGCACCGAGTCGAACCTCGTCGAGGTGTACGTGTCGAGCCTGCGCCGCAAGCTCGCTGCGAGCGGATCCCTCCGGCTCGAGACGATCCGTCTCGTCGGCTACGCGCTGCGCGTCGACGACCCCGATCGCGACACCGCCTCGGCGCCCGCCGACGACCTGGCCGACGCGGCCCGCGGGGGCGGTGGATGAGGCACGCCCGGAGTCTGCGCCTGCACGTCGTGCTCATCGCCTCGGCCCTGGCCGCGGCGGTGAGCATCGTCATCGGCGCCGTCGCCCTGGTCTCCCTGAACGGCTACCTCGTCGATCAGCTCGACCGCCAGCTCACGGTCGCCGCGCGGCACGCCGTCGAGCTCACCGCCTTCGGGCGTCAGCCCATCCTGACCGCGCCCAGCCCCGTGATCGGGTCCACCCCGCCGAACCGCGACGCCGTCGTCGGCGCGCCGGGCCAGCGGCCGGGCACCGTCACCGGCATCTTCCAGGGAGAGACGTTCCTCGTCGGCGGCTGGGTGGACGCGACCGGAACCCGCCACGACCTCACCGCGGAGCAGCAGGGTGCACTCGCCGCTGTCCCCGCCGATGCCGCGCCCGTCACGGTCGATCTCGGCGGATCCCTCGGGAGGTACCGGATCGCGGCGCGCTCCGGGGTGATCGGTCCCGCCGGCGCAGGTGGTCCCGCGGTCGTGGTCACCGGGCTCCCGATGGACTCCGTGCGGGGGATCATCGACCAGCTCGAGCTCGTGGTCGTCCTGGTCGGCGTCGGCAGCGTACTGCTCGCGATCGTCGCCGCGGCGCTGGCCATGGGGCGGGCGCTGCGACCCCTGCGCCGGGTCGCGAGCACCGCCGCGGCGGTGACCTCCGTGCCGCTGGATCGCGGCGAGGTCACGCTCGCCGAGCGGGTGGATCCGCGCGACATCGCGTCCACCGCCGAGGTCGGGCAGGTCGGCACGGCCCTCAACGACCTCCTCGACCACGTCGAGCGGGCGCTCGCGCTGCGCGAGGAGAGCGAGTCGACGGTGCGGCGGTTCGTCGCCGACGCCAGCCACGAGCTGCGCACCCCGCTCGCCACGATCCGGGCCTACGCGCAGCTCTCCGGCCGGCCGGACGCCGAGGCGGCGGAGATCCGCGGCAACGCCGTCCGCATCGACCACGAGGGCGTGCGCATGGCCGCCCTCATCGACCAGCTGCTCCTGCTCGCCCGGCTCGACGCGCTGCCCGAGCTGGCGCAGGAGGACGTCGATCTGCAGCTCCTCGTCGCCGAGGCGGTCGGCGCCGCGCGCCTCGCCGGGCCCGACCACGCCTGGATCCTGGAGCTCGGGGAGGATCCGGCCCTCGTGCGCGGCGACGCCGCCGACCTCCGCCGCGTCGTCGACAACCTGCTCGCGAACGCGCGGCTGCACACCCCCGCCGGCACGACCGTGCGGGCGAAGGTGGAACACGGGACGTCCGCGGACGGCACCGGATCCGCGCGCCTCGTCGTCGCGGACGACGGCCCCGGCCTGCCCGACGGACTGCGCGAGACCGTCTTCGAGCGGTTCGCACGCGGCGACGCCTCGCGCTCCCGCGGCGAGGGCGGCGGCACCGGGCTGGGCCTGGCGATCGCGCGCGCCGTGGTCGAGGCGCACGGCGGCACGATCGCCGCGGAATCCGGCGCCGGTGCGACGTTCGTGGTGACCCTGCCCCTCGCCTCCACGGAGCCGAGCCGGAGCCCCTCCGCGCGGACTACGCTGGACGAGTGACAGCGTACGTCTCGGCCTTCGACCTCTTCTCCATCGGCGTGGGGCCCTCGAGCTCCCATACCGTCGGTCCGATGCGCGCCGGGCACGACTTCGCGGCCCGGATCGCCGCCGCGGGCCTGCTCGACCGGGTCGCCCGGGTCACCTGCTCGCTGTACGGATCCCTCGGCGCCACCGGCCTCGGCCACGGCACGCCGGACGCGGTGGTCGCGGGCCTGCGCGGCCTCGCGCCCGAGTCCTGCGACCCGGACGACGTGCGCCGTGCCTGGTCGGACTGGACCGACGGATCCTCGCTCCCGCTGAACGGCGAGCACGACATCGTCTTCGTCAAGGACGACATCACCTTCGAGCCGCGCACCCGCCTGCCCGGCCACCCCAACGCGATGACCCTGCGCGCCCTCGACGCCGACGGGATCCACCTCGCACAGGAGACCTACTACTCGATCGGCGGCGGCTTCATCCGCCGCGACGGCGAGGAGAACGACCGGTCCCTGAGCTCGTCGAAGGGCGGGGCCGCCTCGTTCCCCTTCGCCTACCGGGACGCCGCCTCGATGCTCGAGCTGTGCGACGAGAACGGCCTCACGATCGCCGAGCTCGCCCGCCGCAACGAGACCGCGCTGCGCAGCGAGGAGGAGGTCGCCGCCGGGCTCGACGCGATCTGGAACGCGATGTCCGCCTGCGTCGAAGCGGGTCTGAACGCCGAGGGCACCCTGCCCGGCATCCTCAAGGTCAAGCGCCGCGCCGGCGCGATCCGCGCCCAGCTCGACGAGGTCGAGGCGGAAGGACACCCCGCCGTCCCCGGCGAGTGGCTCGGCGCCTTCGCACTCGCCGTGAACGAGGAGAACGCCGCGGGCGGCCGCGTCGTCACCGCGCCCACGAACGGCGCCGCCGGGATCCTCCCGGCCGTCGCGATGTACTGGTGGCGCTTCCTCGCCGACTCCGGTCTTGGCGCCGGCAACGCGGTCACCCCGTACGGCGAGCTCGTCGGCAGCGCGCTGCTGGGATTCGGGGCGGAGGCCTCGCTCGTCGCGGTCGGCGCGCTCGAAGACCCCGAAGAGCTTGCCGAGGCGAACCGTCGCCGCGGCATCCGCCGGTTCCTGCTCACCGCGACCGCGCTCGGATCCCTGTTCAAGGCGAACGCGTCGATCTCGGGCGCCGAGGGCGGCTGTCAGGCCGAGGTCGGATCCGCGTGCGCGATGGCAGCCGGCGGCCTCACCGCGGTCATGGGCGGCACGAACCGGCAGATCGAGAACGCCGCGGAGATCGCGATGGAGCACCACCTCGGCCTCACCTGCGACCCGATCGGCGGACTCGTGCAGATCCCGTGCATCGAGCGCAACGCGATCGCCGCGTCGACCGCGGTGACCGCCGCCCGGCTCGCGCTGCGCGGCGACGGCCAGCACTACGTCTCCCTCGACGCGGTCGTCGAGACCATGCGGCAGACGGGCCTGGACATGTCGACGAAGTACAAGGAGACGAGCGAGGGCGGTCTCGCCGTCAACGTCATCGAATGCTGAGGCCATGACCACCGCACGCCGCCGCGGGCGCCCGAAGGGGGAGTCCGGATCCCGGGACCTCATCGTCGCCGCGGCCGAGCACGAGTTCGGCGAGCACGGCTACGACGGTGCGACGATCCGGGCGATCGCGTCGCGGGCGGGGGTCGACTCCGCGCTCGTGCACCACTACTTCGGCGCGAAGGCTGATCTGTTCGCCGAGGTCATCGGGATCCCGCTGCGCCCGGACATCGACGTGCCGGCGATCCTGCAGGGTCCGCGCGATCAGGTCGGCGAACGCCTGGTGCGGTACGTGCTCGAGGCGTTCGAACGGCCCGAGGTGCGCCGCCGCGGCGTCACCGTGATCCGGGTCGCCGTCGGGTCGAAGGTCATGTCGCAGCCGCTCATCGGGTTCCTCTCCCGGGAGCTGATCGGCCGCATCGCCGGCACGCTCGGCACGCCCGATGCGGCGCTGCGCGCCACCCTCGCCGCCTCGCAGATGGCGGGCCTGCTGATGACTCGGTACGTGGTGCGGCTGCCGCCGATCGCCGACGCCCCGATCGACGAGCTGGTGGCCCGGGTCGGCCCGACGCTGCAGCGGTACCTGTTCGAGTGAGCCGGCGGTGCTGCCGGTCGCTGCGCCCCGGCGCGCCCGACACCGCTGGAAAACGGAGAGCCCCTCGGCGTGGCGTCCCTCCGCCACCCTCGACACGCCGTCCTGACGTCATCCGCTCTCCGTTTTCCGAACGGGGGACGGGGCTTCTCTTGACCGCCGCACCCCGTGGATCCATAATTCATCACATGATGAATAACGCGGTCGCGATCGAGGGGCTGCGGGTGCGGCGCGGGCGGCACGACGTGTTCGACGGCCTGGCGCTGACCATCCCGCGCGGTGAGGTGACGGGTCTGCTCGGCCCGTCCGGGTGCGGCAAGACGACGCTCATGCGCGCGATCGTCGGCGTGCAGAAGGTGCGTGCGGGGCAGGTGTCCGTGCTGGGCGAGCCGGCCGGATCCGCCGCCCTCCGGCACCGGGTCTCGTACAGCACGCAGGGGGCAGCGGTCTACGCCGACCTCACCGTGCGGCAGAACCTGCGCTACTTCGCGTCGGTGCTCGGCGTCGGCCGCGCCGAGGCGGACCGCGTCATCGAGCAGGTGGGGCTGACCCCGCACGCCGGGGAGATCGTCGCCGATCTCAGCGGCGGCGAGGTGAACCGGGTCTCTCTCGGGGTCGCGCTGCTCGGCGCCCCCGAGCTCGTCGTGCTCGATGAGCCGACGGTCGGCCTGGATCCGGTCCTGCGCGTGGAGCTCTGGGACCTGTTCCGGCGGATCGCGGAGGGCGGAACGACCATGCTCGTCTCCAGCCACGTGATGGACGAGGCGCTGCGCTGCGACCGTCTGCTGCTCATGCGGGACGGGCGGATCGTCGCCGACACGACCCCCGCCGAGCTCCTCGCGAACACGGGGAAGACGGATCCGGAGCAGGCGTTCCTGGAGATCATCGCGCGCGACGAGTCGGCTCATGCCCATACCCGTCGTGCTCTCCGGGCGGAGGCGGCGTCATGAACCCGCGGCGGCTGTTCGCGACCACGGGCCGGGTGCTCGCCCAGCTGAGGCACGATCCGCGCTCGATCGCGCTGATGGTCGTCGCGCCGAGCCTGCTGGTCGGCCTGTTCGCGTGGCTGTTCACCGACTCCACCGGCGTCTTCAACAAGTTCGGCGGCGCGATCCTGGCCCTGTTCCCGTTCATCGTGATGTTCCTGGTGACGTCGATCACGACGCTTCGCGAGCGCCGCTCGGGCACGCTGGAGCGGCTGATGACGACGCCGCTCGGCAAGGCCGACTTCGTGCTCGGCTATGCCTTGGCGTTCGGTCTGATGGCGGTGCTGCAGGCGGTGATCACGGTGGCGTTCGCCGTGTACGTGTGCGGCCTGAAGGTCGACGGACCGCTCTGGCAGCTCGGCCTCGTCGCGGTCGTGGACGCTCTGCTGGGCACCTCGCTCGGACTGCTCGCGAGCGCGTTCGCGCAGACCGAGTTCCAGGCGGTGCAGTTCATGCCGGTGCTGGTTTTCCCGCAGATCATCCTCGGCGGCCTGTTCATGCCGCGCGACACGATGCCGGACGTGCTGCGGTCGATCTCGGACTGGCTGCCGCTGAGCCACGCGATCGACGCGCTCCAGGCGGTCACCTCCGGCACGAGCGGCTGGGACCTGTGGCGCCCGGTGCTCTTCATCGCCGCGTTCGCGGTGGCGTTCCTGATCCTCGCCCCGCTGACGCTCCGGCGCCGCACGCCCTGAGGTCTCAGGCCGCGAGGTCGTAGCGGGCTCTGCCGCCGAGTCGCGGTGTGCGGTCGGGATCGACCCCGGGCGGTGGGATGAACCACACCCGGCTGTGCCTGCCACGGCCTTCGATGCGGATCTCCCAGTCGTTGTCGTGGATCCGATGGTGGCAGCTCTCGCAGAGCAGGATTCCGTTGGCCAGATCCGTCGGGCCGGCATCGCGTTTCCACCATCGGATGTGATGCGCTCGGGTCATGCTCGGGGGAAGTCCGCACATCGCGCAGCCGCCGTCGCGTTCGACCAGCGCCAGGCGTTGGGCTCTGGTGAAGAAGCGCTGCTCGCGCCCCCAGTCGAGGATCTCCCGGTCGGTGCCGAGCACACAGGGAATGGTCCCGCCGCTCGCGGCCAGTCGCCGTGCACTGCTGACGCTGATCGGGAGGTCGGATCCGTCGACGCTCGCATACCCGGTGCCCTCGGTGAGGTCCTTGAGGTCGACGCGCACGACCACGGTCGCGCCGGCCAGCGCCGGTGCCTCAGTGTCGCAACCGAGAGCGTGCGCGCAGAGAGCGCTGAGAGCATCGGCACGAAGCGTCGCGACGGTGCGATGGTCGGCATCTGCTGCATCGGGGGCGAGCGCATTCTTCCGGGCGGCGAACATCGCCGTCACGTAGCCGTTCACGGCCGCGACGATCGGGGCTCCGGTGGCTGCGTCGAAGGCGCCGTCGAGGTGGATCATCCCGTCGCGCTCGTAGATCGACAGCGAACGCCGGGCGCGCAGCTGCTCCTCCCGCGGCGCCGTCCCGTCCGGATCCAGCCAGGCCTCGGCGCGCGTCACGAGCCGGCGCACCTCGTCGAGGGAGAGCCCGGCCGACTGGGCGACCAGCAGCTCCTCGACCTCCAGGATGCGGTCGGGGTCGATCTTCAGCGCCATGCGCTCGAGAAGCGCGAGCAGGGTGGCGGCGACCGGAGCGCTCAGGTCGCCGATGGTCAGTGCGCGCTGGACGGCGGGATACTTCGGCGGACGGGGCTCGCCGAGGAGATTCGTCCGCGACGCCGTCGCGGTACCCACTGCGACGAGACGCGTGGCGTCCCCGACGGATCCTCCCGTCGTCGTCGCGATGAGCTGCGCCGGAGTGCGAAAGCCCTGCTGCTTGGCGAGCGAGTCGGCGCCCAGTTCGGGGCGGGATTCGCTCGCGATGCCGGCCGCCACCTCGGCGTGCAGCGCTTCGACGCGGCGGCGGAGCAGGCCGATCGCGTCGTTCGCGGCGATCAGCTGTGCCCGGGAGAGGGCGGTCGCACCCGTCGCACCCTCCCACACCTCGTCGAGGCGCGCGATCGCCTCGTGCAGTGGTGTGAGATGTTCGGCCATGGCAGCAGTCTACCCCGAATGGTCGATAGATTCGATGATTTGTTCTAATTTGGTGAGAACAACCGCGAGGTTCGCTGATGTGCGGATCGAATGGGGATGACCGCCTCTTCGGATATATATCCGAAGAGGCTCGGTGTCAGCTGCTCTTGCGCAGCTTCTCCGTGAGTGCGGTCAGCTGTCGCAGCTCGTCGTCGCTCAGGCGCGACATCCGCACGGCGATCGAGCGGCCGTGCACGGTCGCGATCTGCCGGAACGCCCGTGTGCCCGCCTCCGTGGCGTGGACCAGGGATCCGCGTCCGTCCTCGGGATCCTGGCACTTCTCGAGCAGCCCGCGCGCGACCATGCGGTCGACGAGCCGGGACACGCTCGGCTGGCTGATGAGCATGTTCGCGGTGACGTCGCGCAGGCGCGCGGTGCGGCTCTCGAAGCGCGTCACGGTGAGCAGCACGTCGTACTCGGCGGTGGATAGTGCGGTGCTGTCGAAGTCCTCGGACATCTCCGTGAAGATCTCGTGCTGTGCGCGGAAGAGGCTCTCCCAGGCCGCCAGGGCCAGCTTCCGATCGCTCATCGCACCAGACTATCCATCCGGGCGCCGACGGCCGCAACACACAGTAAAGGCCGGTCGGAGAGGCTCCCGACCGGCCTTTGTCCCTTGCACCAAGAGTGTCCTGCAATCACATGCGGTGAAAGCCACAGCAAAACTTTCACCGTGCGATCACTGTATAACGGCCGGGTAACGAATGCAACGTTTAGGTCACGGTCTTTAGGGGACTCATAGGGTCGACGTCGGGGGCCTGTCACAGCACGAGGGAAGGTTCCTCGTCACCCTCGGCCGCGTCCTCCGCGTCCCGCGCACTCATGTGCTCGGGCAGCAGCTGGATCCCGCCGGTGCTGTTCGCGGAGCCGGCGAGGGCGCGCAGCCATTCGCCGCTGAGCTCCGGCGGTTCCGGCTCGTCGAACACGAACCGCAGCGGGATCGACGGATGCAGCCACAGCGTCTCCCGCCCGCGCTCCTGTCCCTCCTCGTGCCGCCAGGACAGGGTGAAGCTCTCGTTCCGCCGCAGCTTGGTCGCGATCACGACCTTCAGGTGCGCCAGCGTGCGATCCTCGATGCGGATCGGATCGGATCCCGCGCCGTAGTAGATGAGTCCCATCCGTGTCCGTCCTCTGCTCCCGATGACCGTACGTCGCGCGTGAATGGCGGGGACGCGTGACGGGCGGCGCGAGGACACCAGCCGAACCGATTGTGCGGGAACTGTCACAGCCGGCGGCCGTCACCGGCTGCGCAGCGCCTGTCCGGGCGGGCAGCCGTGGACCCGACGGTACTCGGCGGTGAACCGCGACGGATGCGAGAACCCCCAGCGCCGAGCGATGCCGGCGACGGTCTCGCCCGGATCCGCGCGCAGCAGATCGCGGTGCGCCCCGTCCAGCCGAACCCTCGCCAGATGCTGCCTGGGCGTGATCCCGAGCGCGCGCCGGAACGCGTACTGCAGGCCGCGGGTCGAGATGTGCACCGCGTGGGCGACGTCGTCGATCGTGATCGGCTCGTGGGCGTGCTCCTCCATGAACGCGATCGCCCGACGCACCGTGACGGGTGCGGCCGAGGTCTGCGGCGTGCGGTCATCGCGACCGTGCACCGTGGTGGGGAACACGGCGAGCGTCGTCATCAGGGCGTGCCGAGCCAGCTCGGCCTCGATGAGCGGGTTCCCTCCCGTCGCGGCGGCCTCCGCACCCAGATGGGTGACGGCCCGAGACCAGTGCGCGGCCGCCGCCAGGTCGCTCGGCGCCGAGTCGGTGACCTGCAGCCGCAGGCGATCGTCGCCGGTGATCCGCCGCGCGGTCTCCTGCGCCCAGCCCGGGTCGAACACGAGGGCTTTCACATTCGCGGCGCCCTCTCGGTCGGCCACGACCTCGCGGCCGTCGCTGATCCACGGCCGGCCGGCGTCGAGCTCCTGGCGGCCGCTGCGGAGGGAGCCGTGGAGGAAGCCCACGGCGCACGCGAACAGCTGCCCCTCGGGCCGGATGGACGAGCGGACGGCGGCGGTCAGGCGGTACTCGACGATCGACACCCGGTCGAGGGCGGCGGAGCGCCAGTCGAAGCGGAGGTCGGGATCCACCCGGTGCAGTCGCGCGGACGGCGCGAACTGCGACCACGTGCTCTCCACCGTCGCACGGTCGCGCGAGTGGAATCGGACGATCTCGGGCATGGGCATCCTTCGGAGCGGGGCAGCCTCGGAGGGCGGCGGGCAACGGAGACTCCGGGGATCCAGAGTCTTCCATTGTCTCCGTTCCGGCCGGGCGCGGCTCCGATCCGGCCGATCCGGTTCCGCGACCGCAGGGACTGCTGCGGGCTCCCGCCGCCGGGGTTACTGTCCGACGCCGTCGCCGTCGATCTGCATCTCGACCGTGGTCGTCGGCTCGGGCACCAGCCGGAGACCGGCGGGTGTGTTCGCGAGCTGGCTGAGTGCGTCGATCCAGAGCCGGTTCAGCGGCGGACGTCGACTGCCGTGGTAGCTGAAGACCATGTTGCAGGCGGGATGCACCCAGACCGCCGTCCGGCCGTGGCCGACGCTCGGGTCGTCCTTCCACGTGAAATAGAAGGGCTCGCCACGGCGCAGCTTGTTCGAGATCACCATCTGCAGGTGAGCGAGTGCGCGATCGTCGAGGTCGGCGTGGGTTTGCCCCTCGTAGGTGAACCTTCCCATCTCTTCACAGCCTCCTTCATCGTTCCCCGAGTAACGTCCCCCTCGACATCATCATGCCCGGGATCGGCGGCCCTCGCGGACCGTCGCCCCGGGAGGATCCTCCCGCATTCCGTGCGAGAGTCTGGCCACAGGCAGGTCGGAACAGGAGACCGAGATGGGAATCGTGTACTACGGCGGCGCCGAGTCGCCGATCCACATCGACGACCGCGTGCTCGCACACCTCAAGGTCGTCATCGCCACCAAGCTCCGCAGGAACGAGAGCTTCACGCTCTCCTTCCAGCACGGGCAGGACGAGCCGACCGGCCGGACCACGATCTGGCTGAACCCGGCGATCCCGCTGCGCTTCGTCTTCGACGAGCCGGAGCCGCCGGAACTCGATCCCGAGCTGATCAACGACCTCGCCAACTCCGCCAACACGTCCGGCGGCATCGCACTCAAGCGCGAGCACGTCCTGAGTGCGAGCGGCGGGACCCACGCCCTTGCGGAGCCATGATGACACGTCTCGGGCCTCCGGGTGCGCGGTTCTCGCACGGCGTCGAGGGCACCGACGCCGTCGAGCCGCCGATCCCGCCGCCCTGAACCGGCACGACGGCCAGAAAGAAGGAATCATGTCTCTTCCCGAGATCCACCTGCTGCCCGAGGTCCACCTGTGGTGGCCGCACCTCTCGGCACCCTCCAAGAGCAAGCTCGAGGAGGACCCCGACGGTCACGTGCCGGATGACGTGCGCGCCGAGATCGAACAGATCGTCGGCACGGGCGTCGACCCGCTGGCACGGCTCAGCGACGGCGACCGCACGTTCATCCGCACCCAGCGCGAAGCCGTCGACTAGTCGCGCTCCGCCCGCCGGTCGGCCCGCCATCGCCCTCGCCTTCGCCGTCAGAGGTGCCGTCTCCTTCGTCGTCAGAGGTGCTGTCCGCCGGTGACGGGCAGGATCCCGCCCGACACGTACGAAGCGTCCTCCGAGGCGAGGAACACGTAGGCGCCGGCGAGCTCGGCCGGCTGGCCGGCGCGCCCGAGGGGCGTGTCCTCGCCGAACCTCGGAAGCTTCTCCGGCCACCCCGCGGCCGGGATCGGCGGCGTCCAGATCGGGCCCGGTGCGACTCCGTTGACGCGGATGCCGTGCGGTCCCTGCTCCTCCGCGAGCATCTGCACGAACGCGATCAGTCCCGCCCTGGTCAGGACGTGGTCGAACAGCCCGGGGGAGGGGTCGTATCCCTGGATCGACGTCGTGACGATGATCGACGAGCCCGGCGGCAGGTGCGGCAGCGCCGCCTTGGCGACCCAGAACAACGCATACAGGTTCGTGTACAGCACCCTGTCGAACTCCTCGGTCGGGATCTGCTCCGCCTCACCCCTGTCGCGCCGACAGCCCGCGTTCAGGACGACGAGGTCGAGGCCGCCGAGGCTCTCGGCCGCGTCGGCCACGACGTCCTCGCAGAGCTGCTCCTCGGTGAGGTCGCCGGGCAGCAGGACGGCCTGCACGCCCGCATCCCGCACCCAGCGCGCGGTCTCCTCCGCGTCCTGCTGATCCTCCGGCAGATAACTGAGCGCCACATCGGCGCCCTCGCGTGCGTAGGCGATGGCCACTGCGCGTCCGATCCCCGAGTCGCCGCCCGTGATCAGCGCGTGCCGACCCGGCAGCCGTCCGGACCCTTGATAGCTGTGCTCCCCATGGTCCGGTCGCAGCGCGGTCTCGCCGAGCAGCCCCAGCTGGTCGTTGCTCGGATCCGGCGGGTCGCGGAGCGGCGGGTACTTCGTCCGCGGATCGGTCATCGTGCGGCTCATGAGGGCAGGCTAGGCCCGCGGTGCGTTCCGGAGGAGGGGCTTGACGTCGCTCCCGGAACGGCTTAGGCGTGTCGGATCGCGTGCGATAGCTCGCTCGGAGCTGCCTGTCAAGGGGCGTGACTGCACCGGCCACCGGGGGCATCGTGGCGACAAGCGATGGGAGAAGCATGTCGATGCTGATGAGGGCCCGATTCGAGATGCGCCGGCTCACGGAGCACGAGTGGCTGATCCTGGACGAGGACTTCGGCCCCCACGATGCGCGGCGCACCGTCGCCTGCGTCAGTCGCGTGACCGAGGATCAGGTCGAGGTCGTCTGGCTGCGTCCCGTCTCGACGCGGTGCCGATACGCCACGGTGGCGGACGTCCTGGAGACCGTGCAGCATGCGCATCCGCGCGACGGGGAGGGGTCGGCGCCGAGGCCATGACCGCGTCGGCATGCCATCAGGAGGGCGTCGCCGTCAACCCCCTGGTCCAACGGCGTTCTGCTTCCTAATGTCTGTCCCGAGACCGCAGCTGCGGTCCGTGGAAGGAGTCCGTCATGAACATCCTCTTCATCGTCATCGCGGTGATCGCCATCCTCCTGGCCATCACGGGCGGGTTCGTGCAGTCCCTGAACTTCCTGCTCTGGGTGGGCCTGATCCTGCTGGTCCTCGCGGTCATCTCCTGGCTGATCCGGTCGATGTCCGGTCGCCGGGCGCCCTGACGCGCGGATTCCCGACGGCATCGTCGGGGCGTCGGTGACAGAGAACGCAGAAGAGGGGCGGCGGGTGTGCGACCCGCCGCCCCTCTTGACGTCCAGGTCACTCCTTGAAGGCGTCCTTGACATGCTCGGCGGCCTTCCCCAGATCGGCCTTCGCCTGATCCAGCCGCCCCTCGTTCTCGAGCTTCTCGTCGTTCGTGGCCTTGCCGAGGCCTTCCTTGATCTTGCCGCGCGCCTTGTCGGCGGCGTGCTTGGCGTGATCCTTGGCGCTCATGCGAGAGCCTCCTCCCGTGTCTGGAACGGTCACGATCGCACGCCGGGGCGGCGAGCGCGACGGGGTTGACGCGGGGAGGGGGGATTCGGTATCGGATCCCTCCGGCTCAGCTCACGTCGAGGACGATCGCCAGTGTGCCGCCGCCGGGAGGGCCCTGCTGCTTGCCGCCGGCGGAGATCCAGATCATGTTGTCCTGCAGCATGGCGGAGAAGGCGCTCGCAACGACCGTCTTCAGGTTCTTCACGTAGGACGGGTCCTCGGTGACGAGACGGCGGCCGCGGAAGAGCCCGTCGACCGGCTCGCCGTACTTGATGTACGACGCGACGATCCGCGACGAGATCTCAGGCGGGAGCGGTCCGTCGCCCACCTCGAGCCCTGCGTTGCGCACGGCGCGGGTGACGGCGCCGATGTCGAGCAGATCCTCGAACACGGCGCGTCCGATGCGCAGACGCCCGCCCGCGCCCTGGCGGTTGCCCAGGGCGAGCAGGTGCGAACTCGGGCTCTCCCCGCCGACGCCCTCCCAGGCGTTCGACGACACGGCGACCTTGTCGGACCAGAGGGCCGGGTTCGTGCCGATCTCCTCGGCCCGGGGCATGGGTGCGCCGTCGACGGCCACGCGGACCCCGTTCGCCGCGCTGCCGCTGGAGAAGTAGAAGATCTCCTGCGGCGTCATCTCGGGGATCGACGCACCGGCGGTGCGCGCGGCGTCGATCTCGTCGAGCGCCGGGTAGTACGACTTGCCGATCACGAACTCGACGTCGGACGGATCCATCGCGCCGTCCGCGGCGGCGTCGCGCACGGCCTGCGCGTTGGCCTCGACGTGCCGGGTCGAGCCGATCCACTCGGGCAGGATCGTCTCGGAGCTCGCGCTGCCGAACGCGAGCCGGGGCAGGCCGTCGGCGGCGGGCTCCGACTCGGTGCGCGTGAACACCACGAGGTGCGGCGTCATGATCGTGCCGACGCCGGCGCTGAACGCCATCGGGATCTCCTCGACGACGTCCGCGGGGCGGGTGCCGTGATCGAGCAGGAACCGGCGGACCGCCTGATCGGCGTCGACGCGGCTGGAGTTGTAGGTGTCGTCGAAGCCGCCGGTCTTGCCGGTGACCGCGATGATGTCGTCCGGGTTCAGACGTCCGTCCTTGACGAGCTCGCTCAGCCCGGAGGCGTCGCGGGTATGGTCCATGGTCACGCGGAACGCGTCAACCGCCAGGGAGGCTCCATCGCCACTCATGTGGATCCCTTCTGCTGCCCGCAGGACGGGCCGTTCGCCGACGTTGGCTTATCGAGATATGAAAAACATAATCCAAGATGCGGATACTGAACGCGTCTTCCCGCTCAGATGACGCCATATGGCATACCAAGTATGGCGGAGCACTCCCGAAGGCCTGAACGACCGGGCGCGGCGGTACCCCGGATGCGGGTCCGGGATACCGCCGAGGCGTCAGTCCCGCGTCTCCGCGTCGACGAGGGCGGGCGGTGCGCTCGCCGCTGTCCGATCCGCCCGCCGCGGCGTCCCCGGCCACCAGATCCGGTCGCCCACCAGGCCGAAGACCGCAGGGACGATCACGGTGCGCACGACGAGCGTGTCGACGATGACGCCGACGCCCACGATGAGGCCGAGCTGACCGAGCGTGACCAGGGGGAGGACGCCGAGGGCCGCGAACACGGCGGCGAGCACGATGCCCGCACTCGTGATCACGCCGCCGGTGTGCGCGATCGTGCGCGCCGTAGGCTGTCTCCATGAGCATGGAACGTCTCGAATACCTCGTCATCGCGATGGACGGATCCGATGCCGAGGCGCTCCCGCGGCGGCTCGCAGTGCGCGACGCGCACCTCGCGGGAGCGCAGGTGCTGGCGGATCGCGGGGAGCTTCTCAGCGGCGGCGCGATCCTCGACGATCAGGGGCGCATGATCGGATCCTCGATGCATGTCTCCTTCGCCGACGAGGCCGCGTTCCGCGCCTGGTACGACGCGGAGCCGTACGTCACCGGCGACGTGTGGCGCGACGTGACGGTGCGGCCGATGCGCGTCTTCCACCCGGTCCGCGGTGCCTGAGCGCCCCGTCGTCCGCGGGCCCACCGTCGACGAGCAGACCCGCTGCGTGCACTACCGCACGAGCCTCGACGTCATCGCGATCCGCTTCGCCTGCTGCGGCGAGTACTACCCGTGCCATCTCTGCCACGAGGAGGCTGCCGGACACGTCGCGCGGCAGTGGCCGTACGACGCGCGGGACACCAAGGCGGTGCTCTGCGGCGTGTGCGGGACCGAGCTGACGATCGCGGAGTACGTCGCCGTGAAGGCCTGCCCGCACTGCGCGGCCCCGTTCAACCCCGGCTGCGCGCTGCACGCGCACCTGTACTTCGAGCCGGACCCGTCGGAGGTCTGAGGCCGGGGTCCGCCGTGCCGATCAGCGCGCCGGATCGATCATCGTCATGCCGGCGACCGTGGCGGTGTCGAAGCGGGGCAGCAGTTCCGCAGCCTCGGCCAGGCCGATCGTGCGCTGGATCAGAAGCTGCGGCTGGAGCGCGCCCTGCTCGACGAAGGCCATCAGGGGCGGATAGTCGCGCGCGGACATGCCATGGCTGCCGAGCACGTCCAGCTCCCAGGCGATGACCCGGTCCATCGGCACCCGCGGTCGGCCCTCGACGGCGGGGAGCAGGCCGATCTGCACATGCCGGCCGCGGCGGCGCAGACTCAGCACGCCGTCGGCGCTGGTCTGCTCGCTGCCGACCGCGTCGACGGAGACGTGGCTGCCGCCGCCGGTCAGCGCGGAGACCGCCGTCGGGATGTCGATGCCGTCCCCGGCGAGCAGGGTGTGCTCGGCGCCGATCTCCTCGGCGACGGCCAGGGCCTCGGGGTTGCGATCGACGGCGATCGTGCGCGCCCCGATCGCACGGGCGATCATCACCGCGCTGAGTCCGACGCCGCCGGCGCCGATGACGGTGACCCACTCTCCCTCCTGCACGCGGGCGCGCGCGGCCAGGGCGCGATAGGCGGTGGCGAATCGGCAGCCGAGGCTCGCGGCGGTGGCGAATTCCACGCCGTCGGGGATCGCGACGAGGTTCGCATCGGCCGCATGCAGCGCCACGTACTCGGCGAACGAGCCGGCGTGGGTGAACCCCGGCTGCTGCTGGTCGGGGCAGACCTGCGCGTTCCCCGACCGGCACCACTCGCAGCGGCCGCAGCCGCACACGAACGGCACCGTGACGCGATCCCCGGGCTTCCAGTCCCGGACGTCGGGACCCGTCTCGACGACGATCCCGGCGAGCTCGTGGCCTGGCACGTGCGGGAACACCACGTCGCTGTCGTGACCGGCCCACGCGTGCCAGTCGCTGCGGCACAACCCGGTCGCCATCACCCGCACGACGACGCCGTCGGCGGGAGCGACCGGTTCCGGGACGGATCCGACCGCGGTGCGGCCCCGGGCTGATTCGATGACGATCGCGCGCATGCCGCCATCCTGTCAGCGACGTCCGGGCCGGCAAAGGGGTCAGCCGCCGCCGGATGCCGGGGGATCGCGAGAGGATGGGCCTCTCCGGTTCGCGAGAAGGTTCACGACACCCCTTCCTTTCTTCGAAGATATGTTCTAGACTGGGGGCATGTCAAGGCTCCCACTTCCACCCGTTGCCGATCGCGGCGCGCTGCTGGACGAGTGGGTCGAGGTGCGGCGGGAGATCGCTCGGCTGGAGGCCCGCGCGACGGAGCTGCTCGCCGCGCGGGCGGCGGTGTTCGATGCGGATGCTGCGGAGTTCCCGCAGCATCGCGACGCGGCCCGTCGATCGATGGCGGCGGAGTACGCCGCCGCGGGGCGGGTGGGCCGCGGAACGGTGGAGGCGGCGTTCGCGGATGCGGAGGCCGTCGCGGCGCACTTCCCGGCCATCCATGACGCCCTGCGGGCGGGCGCCATCACCGTGCAGCATGTGCGCGCCCTGGTCGCCGCGGCGGAGCCCGTGCGCGACGCGGTGCGCAACGAGCGGCTTCCCGCGGACGCGCTCGCGCTGTACGAGAACGCGGCCCTGGTCGTCGCGGAGCAGGACTCCCCCGCCCGCACCCGGGTGCACGCCCGGCAGATCGCGGCGACCCTCGCCGGAGAGACGCTGAGGGAACGGCACGCACGCGCGACCGCGGAGCGGAGCATCACGGTGCGCCCGATGGAGGACGGGATGGCGCTGCTGACCGCCGTGCTGCCCGAGATCTACGCCGTCGCGATCAAGGACCGCCTGACCCGGCTCGCCGGCGCGATCGCCACCGGCACGCGCTCGCAGACCGAGGCCGCTGTCGGGATCGCGTTCAGCGACCCGACCGCCGACGGCCAGCTCTTCCCCCCGGAGGTCGACGCCGCGGACCTGGCCCCGGATGACCCGCGCCTCGACGCTTTCGAACGGATCGCCTCCGGCACTACCTACGCTCTCGACCCGGAGCACGACCTGCACGACCCCGCCGCAGACACCTGCCTCGCGACGAGGGTCGGACCCGACGCCCGGCCCGAGTTCGTCGCAGGAGACGGCCGCACCCGCCGGCAGATCGAGGCCGACGCTTTCATCGACCTGCTGCTCGCCTCCGACCCGTCCGAGGCGCTCGGCACCGGGCTCGACCGCATCACCGCCACCCTCCAGGTCACCGTCCGCGGAACCACCCTCGCCGGCGACGACGACCGGCTCGCCGAACTCGACGGGCACGGCCCGCTCCACCCCGACCTCGCCCGAGACCTCGCCGGCCGGGCGTCCGGCTGGAACCGGCTGTTCCTCGACGGTGACGGCATGATCACCCGCACCGACCGGTACACGCCGACCGAGGCGATGAAGCGTCACCTCCGCGCCCGCGACCAGCGCTGCCGGTTCCCCGGCTGCCACACCCCCGCGACCCGCTGCGACATCGACCACAACCACGATCACGCCCGCGGTGGCCCCACCAGCATCGACAATCTCGCCTGCTTCTGCCGGGCGCACCACGCGCTGAAGCACCCGGACCTCGACGAGATCGTCCGGTGGCAGGCCAGGCAACGCCCCGACGGCACCGTGGAATGGACCAGCCCGCTCGGCCGCTCCTATCCCGACCCCGCACCCCGCCGCGTCATGTTCACCTGACCGCGGGCCCCGGTCGTGCGCCGCTTCGCCGGGCCGGCCCGCGCACCGTGCGCCAGATCGCGCGCAGCATCGCGAGGAAGGTCAGCGTCCACGCGGCCAGCGCGATCCAGCTCTCCCAGAATCCGATCGCGTGCACGAGCGGGAGCCGGTCGACGTCGCCGAGCAGCTGGGATCCGACGCTGTACATCCCGAGCGGGAACACGATGCTCCACAGCGACGGCTCGTAGCGCAGCGGGACGCGGTGGCGCACGTGCCGCCACACGCCGGCCACGACCAGCGGCGGGATGAGCCAGGTGCCGAACGCCCAGAAGAACACGGCTGCCCCCGCGATGAGCCCGCGGGTCGCATCGACCATGGGCGCATCCGCCATCTCCACGATGCGCGCCCCGGCGACGACCGTGATCGCCGTCGCTCCCATGGCCACCCAGAACGGCGGGGTGAGGTCCGCGGGACGGACCGGATGGGCCAGCATCCGCACACCGACGAAGACGCCCACCGCGCCGTAGAGGAACGTGCCGACCGACCAGGAGAACACGGCGAGCAGCGCCATCGTCGGCCGGACCGCGACCGGGGTCGATGGTTCAAGCCCCGCCGCGAGCACCGCGATGGACTGGCTCGCCACCGCCCAGACGAACCAGGTGCCGTTCGCCGCACTCAGCGCCGGGACCACGCGCCGGCCGAGCACCGCCGTCCAAGGCACGGTGTATCCGAGGGCGATCCACGCGAGGAATCCGATCGCGAGCAGCACGAGGGCCGCCGTCTGCATTCCGTCGGTGCTGATCCGGGTGCCCAGCACGCACGTGGCGGCGACGAAGGTGAAGAATCCGAAACCCCGCGCCGGGTCGGCGAAGTCGGCCGCCACGGTGCTGCGATGCCGCACCAGCCGCACCGTGTTCAGCGCGCAGAGCACCACGAAGGCGACCGCCGCAATCGCGAGCAGCACCGCCGACCCGATCTCCCACCCGTCCGTGCGCATGGCGATCGACAGGATCCCCGTGGCCATGACCACCGCGAAGTACCCCGGCGTGAGCTCGCGGATCGCATCGTCCAGCCGGCCGCCGAGTGTGCTCGGTGCCTCGGCGGGGGCGCGGGGCGGCGTGGACACGTGCACAGGCTACCCCCGCTCGAGACACCGCCGGGGGCGGTCAGGCGTGCGGGATCGCGCGGACGCTGACGAGGAACTCGTCGACGTTGGGCAGATGATCGCGGACGCTGGCCTCGGCCCGGGCGCCGACGGCGGTCGCATCGCCGGTGGCCGTGAGGACGGCGTCGCCCTCGAGCCGGTGCCCGACCCAGCGCAGCCGGACCCGCTCGACCTCGGCGATCCCGTCGACGTGCGCGAGTGCGTGCTCCACCCGATCGATGAGCTCGGGCTCGATGCCGTCGAGCAGGCGGCGGCCGATGCTGCGCACCGTGCCGATGAGCAGGACGAAGATCGCGATCGAGATGAGTACGCCGACGATCGGATCGGCGAGGGGGAACCCGGCGAGCACGCCGAGCCCGCCGAGAACGACCGCGAGTGACGTGAACCCGTCGGTGCGGGCGTGCACGCCATCGGCGACCAGCGCGGCGGATCCGATCCGGCGGCCGACGCGGATCCGGTAGATCGCGACCAGCTCGTTGCCCGCGAAGCCGATGACGCCGGCCGCGATCACCCAGCCGACGTTCTGCAGCGGCTGCGGGTTCAGGAGCCGCTCGACCGACTGCCACGCCGCGACGATCGCGGACAGCAGCACGACGAAGACGATGAACAGCCCGGCGAGGTCCTCCGCCCGGCCGTAGCCGTACGTGTAGCGCCGGGTGGCCGCGCGGCGGCCGAGCACGAACGCCACCCACAGCGGGATCGCCGTGAGCGCGTCGGAGAAGTTGTGCACGGTGTCGGCGAGCAGTGCGACGGATCCGCTGACGAAGAAGACCGCGGCCTGCAGGAACGTCGTGACGAGCAGGATGACCATGCTGATCTTGAGGGCCCGGACGCCGGCGCTCGATGCCTCCATGGCGTCGTCGATCGCGTCGGCGGCGTCGTGGGAGTGCGGCACGAACAGGCCGTAGAGGAAGCCCTTGAAACCCGTCGGGTGCTCGTGCCCGTGCTCGCCGTGGGAGTGGGAGTGGCCATGACCGTGGGAGTGGCCATGGCCGTGGGAATGGCCGTGGGAGCGACCGCGATCGTCGTGCGAATGACCGTCGTGGTCGTGGTCGTGGTCGTGGTCGTGGTCGTCGTGCTTGTGCTCGTCGTGCGTGTGCTCGTCGTGCGTGTGGTGCGCGTGCGCGTGCTTGCTCATCGGGGGTCCTGATCGGCGTGGTGGTGGCGGGGGATGCCGCCGAGCGAGTGCTCGGCCTGGAAGATCGCGTCGGCGACGAGGCGCGACGCATGCTCGTTCTCCAGGCGGTAGAAGACCCGCTGGCCCTCCTGCCGGGTCGACACGATGCGCGCGAGCCGCAGCTTCGCGAGGTGCTGCGAGACCGCCGCGGGCGACTTGTCGACGATGTCGGCGAGGTGGTTCACGGACAGTTCGCCGTGCTCGCCGAGGGCCATCACGACGCGCACCCGGGTGGCATCGGCGAGCATCGAGAACACCTCCACGGCCAGCTCCACGTAGGGACTGTCCGGGGTGTATCCGCATGCTCGCTTATCTGCACTCATACGCAGATACTAACAAATCGACGGCCCGGGGATGTCCAGCGGCTCGGATCGCGGTTCGACGAGCCCGGTCGCCCGATCCGGCACCTGCGCGACGGAACGGCCTCAGAGTGCGAACCGCAGCTTGTCCGGATTGCACACCTGACGGAGCCCGTGAATCAGCCCGTCGCGCCCGAGCTCGACCGTGAGCAGGTCGGTCCGCCCCGAGTGCGTGAGGGCGAACGCGGGCCCGCCGTTCACGTCGAGCACGGCGATCGCGAACGGGTGCGCCGGGTCGAACGCCGTCGCCTTCCCGAGGACGCCGAGGAGGAAGCGGCGCACCCGCTCAGCGCCGAAGATCGGGTTCAGTGCGGCGCGCACCCGTCCGCCGCCGTCACTCCACAGGATCGCGTCGTCCGCGAGCAGGGAGAGCACGGCGGAGACGTCGCCGTGCTCGAAGGCCGCGACCAGTGCCTCGAGCGCGGCGGGGTCGGCGGCGCGGGGAACCTCGGCGTCGTCCGCCAGGCGCAGTCGCCGCTCGGCCCGTGAGATCAGCTGCCGCACCGCCGCGGGCTTCTTCTCCAGGATCTCGCCGATCTCCGTCGCGGGCATCCCGTAGGCGCGGTGCAGCACGACGGCGGCCCGGGCATCGGGCGGCAGCTGCTCGGCGAGGTGCAGCAGCGCGAGCGAGAGCATCTCGCGATCGGCCAGCGCGTCCTCCGGCAGGCGGGCGGTGGCGACGGGTTCGGGCAGCCAGTGCCCCGTGTACTCCTCGCGCTGCGCGGCGAGCGCGCGGACCCGGTCGATCGACCGCCGCACGCACACGGTCGTCAGCCAGGCGGGCCAGGAGCGCACCCGTCCGGCGGCGGTGCGCTCCTCGTGCAGGGCGTCGATCGCGACCTCGGACACGACGTCCTCCGCGTGCCCGAAGTCGCCGAGCATCCGGTAGGCGATGCCGATCAGCCGGCCCCGCTCCTGCTCCCAGGCGCGCGCGGCGGGCGTGGCGAGGGTCATGCCCTCCACGCTACTGCGCACCCCGCCCGCCGCGTCCCGGCCTCACACGACGGGACGCTTGTCGTCGATCGGCGGCTCCATCTCGGTCGCGATCGCCACGCGGTTCCACACGTTGATCGTGCAGATGGCGAGCACCAGACCGCCGAGCTCGCCGTCGTCGAAATGCTGCGCCGCGGCGTCCCAGATCTCGTCCGTGACCGTGTCGGGGCCGAGCCGCGTGAGCGCGTCGGTCAGCGCGAGCGCCGCGAGCTCGCGCTGCTCGAAGAGTCCCCTCGCGTGCTGCCAGGCGCCGACCGCGTGCAGCGTGCGCTGCGGGATGCCGCGCTTCGCTCCGTCGGTCGCGTGCATGTCGACGCAGAAGCCGCACCCGTTCAGGATCGAGGCCCGCAGTTTGATCAGTTCGTACAGGCGGGGCTCGACGCTCTTGCGCGAGTACCCCTCCAGGCCGAGCACCGCGGCGTAGCCGAGCTTGTTGGTGCGGGCCATGTCGATCCTGGTCATCGTCGTTCCCTCCGGAGCCGTCGCGCCTCGGCGGATCTCGCCGGGCCGGGATCGGCTCTCACGGAAGATGTCGGATCCGGCGGCGGAACTGTGACATCGCTTCGACCGTTCGGATGTCGGACCCTCCGGGTAGGGTCGCGTCATGATCTTCACCGGCTCGGTCGCGACGCCCGTCGGCGTGCTCGCGGTGCAGAGCGACGGCGCCGCGATCCGGCGGGTGGGCTGGCCGGTCGTGCCTGCGCCGGAGCGCGGAGGACGGGCGGATCCGCTGCTCGCGGAAGCTCTGCGACAGCTGCGCGAGTATTTCTCCGGCGAGCGGACCGAGTTCGATCTGCCGCTCGATCTGGGCCCGCAGACCGAGGTGACCCGCGCCGTGCTGATGGCCCTGTACGACACGGTCGGGCACGGCGAGACGGTGACCTACGGCGAGCTCGCCGAACGCAGCGGCACGGCGGTGCCGGCCCGCGGGATCGGATCCATCATGGGTGCGAACCCGATCCCGATCATCGTGCCGTGCCACCGGGTCGTCGCGAGCGACGGCCTCGGCGGTTACTCCGGAGGCGCGCCGGGGGAGGGACTCGTCACGAAGCGCTGGCTGCTCGAGCACGAGGGCGCCCTGCCCGCCGCGCTGTTCTGACGTCGTCGTGGCGTGGGGCTCAGCCCCGGCCGAACAGCGCGCCGCCGTTGACCTGCAGGATCTGACCGGTTGTCCAGCCGGCCTCGGGGCCGGCGAGGTACGACACGGCGCCGGCGACCTCGTCCGGCGTGCCAGGGCGGTTCATCAGCACCCCGACGAGGCGGGAGGCGCGGATCTCGGGCGTGCGGCGTCCCTCCCAGAAGCCGGTGTCGGGCACGTAGCCCGGCGCGACCGCGTTGACGGTCACGCCGTCTCCGGCGATCTGCTCGGCGAGCCCCATCATCCAGCCGTGGATCGCGGCCTTCGCGGCGCCGTACCCGTTCGCGCCGCGCAGCGCCGCGATCGAGGTGATCGAGATGATCCGGCCGCCGGGCCGGGTGATCCGCGGCAGCAGGGTCTCGGTGAGCAGCACCGCGGTCAGCACGTTGAGACGGAAGTTGGCCTCGAAGTGCGCGGCGAGCCCGGCGACGCCCTCGCCCCGGTCGAGGACGTTGCCGCCCGCGTTGTTCAGGAGCACATCGACCGGGCCCTCGATCTCGCCCGCGGCGCGTTCGACGTCCGCAGGATCCTGCAGGTCGGCGACGATCGTGCGGACCGTCGCCGCGGGCGTCTCCCGCACGATCTGCGCGGCGGCCTCCTGCAGCACGCCCTCGCGGCGGCCGATGATCACGAGGTCGAAGCCGTCACGGGCGAGCCGCGATGCGGACGCCAGGCCGATGCCGGTCCCGCCGCCGCTGACGACGGCCTGCGGGCGGGCGGATTCGTGACGCTGCGGCTCCTGTGCACTCATGCGGCCAGCCTAAGACGGATCACGCAGACAGCGACGGGCGAGCTCATCCGGCGCGACGGTAGACCGTCTCCGGCCGACCCGGTTTGCCGTAGCGCGCGGCCCGGACCGCGACGCCGAGCTCGGTCAGGTGCTCCAGATAGCGACGCGCCGTGACGCGCGACACGCCGGCGGCCTCCGCCGTCTCGGAGGCGGACAGCTCGACAGCCCTGGTCAGCGCCTGCGTGATCTCGTTGAGCGTCGTGGCGGTGAGACCCTTCGGCAGGCCGATCGTCCCGGTGGACGCCCCGCCGATCAGCGCATCGATCTCGGCCTGGCTCGCCGCGCCTTCGAGGGCCCGGGAGTGCTCGCGGCGACTCCGGTACTGTTCCATCCGCTCCCGGAAGACCGCGAACGTGAAGGGCTTCACCAGATACTGGGTCACGCCGAGCGTGGCCATGCGTCGCACGGTGTCGACGTCTCTCACGCTGGTGACCGCGATCACGTCGACCGGCAGGTCGAGCGACCGGGCCCGGCGCAGCACGTCCAGCCCCGACCCGTCCGGCAGCGTCATGTCGAGCAGCACGAGGTCGATCGCACTGCCCGCAGCGGTCAGGGCGTTCAGCGCCGCTCGCGCACCGGTGCAGGATCCGACCGTCTCGAACCCGTCGATCCGCTCGACGTACGCCTCGTGGAGCTCCAGGGTGAGCGGGTCGTCCTCCACGATCAGCACGCCGATCATCCGCTCCTCCTCACGGACCGCGCGGGGAGCGTCACCTGGAAGACGCTCGGGGCGGTGGAGACGGAGACGGTCCCGCCGGCCGAGACGACGATCGAGCGCACCAGCGAGAGGCCCACCCCGCGGCCCGTCGCCTCGGCGGGCTTGGTCGAGAAGCCGTGCTCGAAGATCTGTGGGATCAGGTGCTCCGGCACCCCGGGCCCGCTGTCGGAGACGGTCAGCACGGTGGCTCCCTCCCCGCCCGGGAGCAGGTCCACGGCGACCCAGCGCTCGTCGCTCTGGCCGGCCGCGTCCAGCGCGTTGTCGATGAGGTTTCCCACCACGGCGACCGCGTCCACAGGCGCGAGCGGCAGGGGCGGTGCGTCCGGCGCGAGGTGCACGCGCCAGCGGATCCCGCGCTCCTTCGCCTGCGACGACTTGCCGAGCAGAAGCGCGCCGAGCACCGGATCACCGTCCCGCAGCGTCATCTGATCGATCACGGACTGGCTCTGCGCCGACGACTCGGCCAGCAGGGCGATCGCCTCGTCCTTGCGGTCGAGCTCGAGCAGGGAGATCGCGGTGTGCAGGCGGTTCCCGTGCTCGTGGGTCTGCGCCCGCAGCGCCTCGCCGAGCGTGCGGACCGACTCGTAGGCCGCGACGGCATCGCGCACCGAGCCCGCGGGAAGGTCTCCCGCGATCCTCCGGGTGACCCGGCGCGCGAACATCGCGCCGATGCTCCCGAGCGCGACGAGGACGATCGCGAATCCGAGCGCGAGCGGCAGCCGCCGTGCGATCGTCGTCGAGATGGACTCGATCGTGACCCCCGCCGCCACCCAGCCGCGCACGGTCCCGGCAGCATCCCGCACCGGGACGATGGTCCGGATCGACGGACCGAGCGTGCCCGCGAACTCCTCTGTGAGTTCCTTGCCGTCGCCCGGCACGGTGCCGACATAGGTCTGACCGATGCGCGCCGGATCGGGGTGGGTCAGACGGACCCGGTCGACGTCCATGACCGTGATGAAGTCGAGCTCCGCCCCGGTGCGCACCTCCTCGACGTAGCGCTGCAGCGGGCTCGTGGCCGATCCGGGACGACCGGATGCCAGCGCGTCGAGCACGACGGGAGCGTCGGCCAGGCTGCGCGCGATCGACCTCGTGATGCGCTCGGACTCCTGGCGCACGGTGAGCTGGGTCTCCCAGGCGAGGAAGGCCGCGGTCACCCCGCCGATCGCGAGCACCGCGGCGAGCAGCACGAGGAAGACGCGCGACGCCGCGCTGCGCGGCCGCTCCCTCGTCCTCGACGTCATCGGCGCTCTCCCATCCGCCTTCCAGTATGTGCGCGTGCCGCCGGGTGCATACTCTCGCGGACGCGGATCGTCCTGATCAATACGACCAGAACTCGCGGCGCGCATCGCCCGTTCCCGACCATGGATCCGCGGCCGGCTCACCGACGAGCCGCCGGAACGACGATCTGCTCAGCGGAGGCGAAGATGGCTCTCACCGAAGGTTTCACACTCCCGCGCCACGACTGGCGCCGGGGGAAGCGGTCCTGGGACCGGCACACCTGGCTCTACCTGTCGGTGCTCGTCGCCGTCGTCCTGGGAGCCCTGGTCGGCCTCGTCTGGCCGGAGGTCGGGCAGGCGCTCGAGCCTCTCGGCAAGGCGTTCGTCGCGCTGATCAAGATGATGATCGCCCCGATCATCTTCTGCACGATCGTGATCGGGGTCGGATCCATCGCGAAGGCGGCGACGGTCGGCAGGATCGGCGGTCTCGCGCTCGTCTACTTCATGGCGATGTCCACGGTCGCGCTCGCGATCGGCCTGGTCGTCGGGAACCTGATCCACCCCGGCGAGGGCCTGCACCTGAACGGGGTGACCTACAGCGCCTCCGGCACCGAGGCGAAGAGCACGACAGACTTCATCCTGGGCATCATCCCCACCACGTTCTTCGGGGCGTTCACCGGCGAGAGCGTTCTGCAGGTGCTCTTCATCGCCCTGCTCGTCGGCTTCGCGCTGCAGGGTCTCGGCGAGAAGGGCGCGCCGATCATGGGCTTCGTCCGGCATCTGCAGGCGCTCGTGTTCCGGATCCTCGGGATGATCCTCTGGCTCGCACCGGTTGGCGCGTTCGGCGCGATCGCCGCGGTGGTCGGCAAGACGGGGATCTCGGCGATCTGGGGGCTCGGCCTGCTGATGGTGGCCTTCTACATCACCTGCATCCTGTTCATCGCCGTCGTCCTCGGCACGGTGCTCCTCCTCGTCGCCCGAGTGAACATCTTCCGGCTGATGGCCTACCTCGGTCGCGAGTACCTGCTCATCCTGGGCACCTCGTCCTCGGAGTCGGCGCTGCCGCGCCTCATCGCGAAGATGGAGCACCTCGGCGTCTCCAAGCCCGTCGTCGGCATCACCGTCCCGACCGGCTACTCCTTCAATCTCGACGGCACCGCGATCTACCTGACCATGGCGTCGCTGTTCATCGCGACGAGCATGGGGCAGCCGATGTCGATCGGCGAGCAGATCGGTCTGCTCGTTTTCATGATCATCGCCAGCAAGGGAGCGGCTGGGGTGACCGGCGCCGGGCTGGCGACCCTCGCCGGAGGGCTGCAGGCCTACCGTCCGGACCTCGTGCACGGGGTCGGCGTCATCGTCGGCATCGACCGCTTCATGTCGGAGGGCCGCGCCCTCACCAACTTCACCGGCAACGCGGTCGCCACGCTGCTCATCGGAACCTGGACGAAGCAGGTCGACCATCAGCGGGTGCGGGCGGTGCTCGCGGGCGAGCTCCCGTTCGACGAGGCCATGCTGGACGGCGTGGGGCACGGCGGCGCCGGTCAGGCGACGACGGGCGGCGAGAAGGCCGCGGTAGGCACCGCCGAGCTCGGGGACGCCGCGGTGTCCGAGATGGGCGCGAAGGTGCAGCGGGCGCAGGAGCGCGCCGACCGGCCCTGAGCGCGGATCGGCCCCTCCCTCTGCCTGACGCGCCGGAGGAGGGGCCGTGATCGTGGCTAGCATGGCCACGATGAACGCCGATGTGCCGGGGATCGCCGAGCGGCTGTCCCGGATGATCCAGCTCCCCACCGTGTCCGCCGAGCTCGATGCGCGCGGATCCGCGCCGTTCGAGGACTTCGTCGCCCTCATCGCCGAGCTCTATCCGCGCGTGCACGCGGCGCTCACCCTCGAGCGGCACACGGACTTCGGGCTGCTGTTCCACTGGGTCGGCCGTCGCGCTGCGCCCGAAGGACCGCTCGTGCTGATGGCGCACTACGACGTCGTCCCGGTGGACGAGAGCGATGCCTGGCCCCACCCGCCGTTCGCGGGCGCGATCGCGGACGGATCCGTGCACGGGCGCGGCGCCCTCGACGACAAGGGCCCGCTCATCGTGATCCTCGAGGCGGTGGAGAACCTGCTCGCCGAGGGCTTCACGCCCGCGCGTGACGTGTACCTGTCGTTCGGCGGCGACGAGGAGACCTCCGGCGGCGGGGCCGCGGCGATCGCGACCGTGCTGCGCGAGCGCGGGATCGTGCCGTGGCTCGTCCTGGACGAGGGCGGCGCCGTCACCGACGAGCCGCTGCCGCTCGCACCGCACCCCGCCGCGATGATCGGCGTCGGCGAGAAGGGCACGCTGACGATCCGCCTCTCCGCGCAGGGGGAGGGCGGGCACGCCTCCGCCCCGCCGTCGATGACGGCCGTGCGCCGGATCGCCCGCGCCGTGCACCGGCTCGGCCCCGGCACGTTCCGGCCGCGCACGCCGAAGGCGATCGCCCGGATGCTCACGCTGCTCGCCGACGGCGCGCCCCGGCCGACCCGGATCCTGCTGCGCACCCTGGGCGCCCTGCCCCCGGTCACCGCGCGTGTGCTGGCCGCGCTCGGCGGCGACTCCGCCGCGGTCGTGCGGACGACCGTCGCGCCGACCATGCAGTCCGGCGGGACCGCCGCGAACGTGCTGCCGTCTCAGGCGACCGCGACGATCAATCTGCGCATCGCCCTCGGCGAGAGCGTCGCGACCACCGTTGCGCGCGTGCGCCGGCGCATCGCGGATCCGAAGGTCGACATCGAAGTCCTCGGCGGCGACGACCCGTCGCCCGAGTCGCCCACCGACAACGCCCAGTTCGCGCTCCTCGCCGACGCGCTCGCCGTCTCGCATCCCGGGATCCCCGCGATCCCGTACGTGATGCTCGCGGCCACCGACTCGCGGCACTTCCACCGCTTCTCACCCGCGGTGTACCGCTTCGCCCCGCTGGAGATGTCGGTCGCGCAGCGGGCCGCCATCCACGGGGTCGGCGAGAGCGTCGAGATCGCCTCGCTCGAGCGCGGGGAGCGCTTCCACCGCACGCTCCTCGAGCGGCTACAGTGAGCTGACCCGACCGCGAGACACTCGAGGAGGCGCGATGACGCGCACCGCCACGACCCGCACCGCCACGCTCGGTGCCCTGGTCGCCGTCGTCGGGCTCCTCGCCTTCGTGGAGTTCACGAGCGGTGTGCTGCAGGGCTACTACACCCCCATGCTCACCGACATCGCGCGGCACCTGCACATCCATGACGCCGACGTGAACTGGTTCGAGGGCGCCCAGCTGATGCTGTCGGCGCTCGTCGTGCCGGCGTTCGCGAAGCTCGGCGACATGGTCGGGCGCAAGCGCATGCTGCTCATCTCGACGGCGATCACCGCGGCGGCCGCCTTCGTGCTGCCGTTCACGACGACGTTCGGGGTGTACCTCGTCGCGTGGGCGATGATGGGCTTCTACGTCGTGTGGCTGCCGCTGGAGATCGCGCTGATCTGGTCTCGCGCCCGGCGGATGGAGGGCAGCTCCGTGATCACCGCGCGGGCCGCGGGGATCCTCGTCGCCGCGCTCGAGGGTGGCGCGATCATCGGCGCCCTCGCCGGCGGAGCGCTCATCGACGCGCTGCCGCTGCCCGTGGTGCTGAGCGTGCCCGCGTTCCTGGTGGCGACGTGCTTCTTCGTGATCCTGTTCGGGGTGAAGGAGTCGCCCGAGAAGACCGGCGGCGCGTTCGACACGGTCGGGCTCGTGCTCGTCTCGCTGTCCCTGATCGGGCTCACCGGCGGTCTGAGCCTGCTGCGGCTGCCGGGCGGCGTCGTGAACCCGCTGTCGTGGATCGTGATCGCGATCGGCGTCGCCCTCATCGTGCCGTTCTCGCTGTGGGAGCTGCGGCAGCAGGATCCGCTCATCGATGTGCGGATGTTCCGCAGCCCCGCGCTCGGCCCGGTGTTCCTCACGGCGGGCCTGTTCGGGGTGAGCGTGCTCGGCGCGCAGGCGCCGCTGTCGACGTTCGCGCGCACCGATCCGCACGTCTACGGCTACGGCCTCGGCACCACCGGCTTCCAGACGTCGCTCATCATCGGGATCTACCTCATCGCGATGATCGCGGGCGCGCTCGTCTTCCCTGTCGTCGCGCGGCTCGCGACCCCGCGGATCACGCTCATCGGGGCCTCGCTGCTCGTCGCGCTCGGGTTCCTGCTGTTCCTGCCGCTGCACGGCGCCTACGGGCAGGTCATCGCGAACATGGTCATCGTCGGGATCGGATCCGGCGCGCTCGTCGCCGCCCTTCCGGCGGCCGCCGCCTCGGCCGCGCCGTCGACGCAGACGGGAGTCGCCACCGGCCTGACCAACTCGGTGAAGACCGTCGGCGGGGCGATCGCCTCCTGCGTGTTCGGGGTCGCGCTCATGCACTCCGTCGCGGCCGGCGCCGACGCGGCCGGCACCGGCACCGCCGGATCCTTCCCCGGCTACGTGACCGTGTGGGTCGTCTGCGGCGTGACCGCGCTCGCGGCCGCCGTCCTGCTGCTGTTCGTGCCGAAGCAGGCGTTCACCGACCGACAGGGCCCCCGCGAGCCGTAGCCGCGCGAGGGCCCCGACGGTCGACGCCGGTGCTCAGGCCTGGCTGTCGCCGGCCGAGAACATCCAGGAGACGCCGAAGCGGTCCACGAGCATGCCGAACTGGTCGCCCCACGGGGCCGGGCCGAACGGCATCGTGATCGTCGCGCCGTCGGCGAGCTTGTCCCAGACGCCGCGCAGGGAGGACTCGTCGGATCCGGAGCCGCTCAGCGAGACGGAGACGCCCTGCGGCGCCTGATACTCCATGTGCGCCGGAGTGTCCGAGCCCATGAGCACGAGGCCGTCGGGGGTGGTCAGCATCGAGTGCATGACGAGGGCGTTCTCGGCCTCGTCCTCGACCATGCCCGGCATGTCGCCGAACGTCATCACCTGCAGGTCGCCGCCGAGCGCCTGCTGGTAGAATTCCATCGCCTCGCGGGCGTTGTCGCGGAACGAGAGATACGGGTTGAGGATGGTCATGGATGTCCTCCGTCGGAACTCGGATGAGGTGCGCGGGATGTGCGCAGGATCAGTCTGAGCCCGGCCTCCGACATCGGCAACGGTGTGTCGTGGATCAGCCCGCGGCGCCCTCCCGCGGCGGATTGTGCAGGACCTCGAGCCGGATGCCGTTGTCGTCCTCGACGAACGAGGCGTAGTAGCGAGCCGTGAACCGCGGGTACTCCTTCGGCTCGCGCACGGCGGACCAGCCGGCGTCGAGCGCGATCCGGTGCAGACGGTCGACCTCCTCCCGGGAGTCCACGGCGAACGCGAGATGCTGCCAGCCGACGCGACCGTGCCGGTGCGGCGCGTCGCCCTCGTCCTCGCGCGCCGGGTAGAGCAGGATCTCGGCCTGCCCGTCCTGGCGCCAGTAGGCGTGATCGGGCGCGTCGTAGGCGCGGGTGTAGCCCAGCGCTGTGAGCACCGGGTGGAACTGCGCGGAGGCGGAGGGGACGTCGGCGACGGTGATGCCGAGGTGATCGAGGGCGGCCATGATGCGAGCCTGTCAGCTTTCGCGCGGCGGGTTGTGCATGAACTCGATCCGGATGCCGTCGTCGTCCTCGACGAACGACGCGTAGTAGCGCTCGTTGAAGCGCGGGAAGGGCTTCGGATCCCGCACGGTCGTCCACCCCGCGTCGAGCGCGATGGCGTGCAGCCGCTCGACCTCGGCGCGCGAGTCCACCGCGAACGCGAGATGCTGCCAGCCGATGCGTCCGTACCGGTGCGGTGCGCCGCCGGGCTCGGGGGCGCGGTACAGGATCAGCTCCGGCTCGCCCTCGCGCCACCAGGCGATCCCGCCCTCCATCTCGCCGTCCTCGAGGGTGCAGCCGAGAGCCGTGAGGACGGGGTTCCACTGGGCGAGAGCGCGATCGAGATCGCCGACGGTCAGGCCGAGATGATCGAACAGGGGCATGGGGCCAGTCTGCCCGACGGCGGGCCGGCTCAGAGTCCGATGCCGTCGTACCGGGCGGCGGAGCATGGCGCCGGACCACGGGCCACGATGCGGGTCAGCGGTCGCGGTGGTCCTCCGGCGCGAGCCGGGGCCCGCGCCGCGGCTCGACGGCGCCGCTGGCGCGGATGAGCCGGACGACGCGCTGGCGGTGCCCCGCCCACGGTGCGAGCAGCTCGAGCATGCCGGCGTCGTCGGTGCGCGATCCGGTCAGCGCGTAGCCGACCTCGTGCGCGAGGTGGTAGTCGCCGGCGCTCACCGCATCGGGGTCGCCGAGGGCGCGGATCCTCGTCTCCGCGGACGTCCACGGTCCGATTCCGGGCAGGCTGGTGAGCGCCGCCTCGCGGGAAGCGCCGTCTCCGGCGGCGAGCACGGCGCGTACGATGCTCGGCGCGCGCTCCGCCACGCGGACGACGGTGCGCGACTGCGGCGGCTGCACGCCGGCGCGCTGCCAGGCCCAGGACGGGATGCGCCGCCATTCCTCGGCGGCGGGGGCGGCGAAAAGCGGTCGCGGAACAGGCCCGGGAGCGGGTGCGCCGTACCGGGCGACGAGCAGGCGCCAGGCGCCGTACGCCTGCATGCCGGTGACCTTCTGCTCGATGATCGCGCCTGCCAGGGCCTCGAACACGGCATCGGTGCGGGTGAGACGCAGGCCGGGGCATCGGCGCGCCGTGGCGGCGAGGAGAGGGTGGGAGGACGGGTCGAAGCCGGTGGGGTCGTCGTCGGCGCCGCAGATCCGTGGCACGCGCGCCAGGGCCTCCGCGGCCCCGGGGCCCCAGGCAGTGGCCCTGACCTCTCCCGGGGCGGTGCGCAACGCCAGCGTCGCGACGCCCGCCTCGGTGCGCAGGGCCATCCAGATCACTGATCCGTCGACCGCCATGGTCGGGTCGCGGCGACCGCGCTGCAGCACGCCGACCGTGGCCATCAGATCCAGCGGCCGTCGCGGTCGGTAGACGCTCTCGCGCGGCGACGTGCGAGGCGCCGGGTCCGCGGTGAGGGTCATGGGAACACCCTAGATCGGGTCGCCGACAACGGCCTGAGGGTGCGTGCTCTCTCCGATCCGCCCGTGCGGACCGGACGCAGGGCTCAGAGGCGGTCGGGGGAGGGGGTGCCCACGCCGTAGCGGATCACGACGTCGGCGTGGCGGTCGAAGCGGTAGCCGACGCCGCGGACGGTGCGGACGATGTCCTCGTAGCGGCCGAGCTTGGCGCGCAGACGGCGCACGTGCACGTCGATCGTGCGCTCACCGGGCGCCTCCTCGTCGGAGGTCTGCCACAGCGCCGACACGAGCTCGCTGCGCTCGATCGTCGAGCCCTCGCGCAGCACGAGGTACTGCAGCAGCTCGAACTCCTTGTAGGTGAACGCCGCCGACTCGCCGTCGATGAGCACGCGCTTGCGGGAGATGTCGACGACGACGCCGCCGCCGTCCTCGGGCTCGCGCTCCTCGGCCTCGGCCTTGGAGCGGGCGATCGCACCGGGCTCGTGCAGGGCGAGGCGGACGACGTCGAGGTCGCGGCCGCCGGCGTTCAGCGGCGCGAGGGCGACGGTGGCGTGTGTCTCGGCGTCGGGGGCCAGCTCGGCGAGCGTGCGGCGCAGGGCGTCGACGAGGAGCGGCAGGCTCACGCCGTTGGTCGCGGCCTTCAGCTCGTCGAGACCGACGTAGAGGGCGAAGCCGCGGGGCGAGCGGGCCGGCGGGGCGTCCGTGGTCGCAGGAGCGGGGGCGTCGATCTGAGTGCGGGGCACCGCGTGCAGTCGGGGGGCGACGGTGGCGGGACGCTCGAGGAGAAGGGTGTTCGACATGATGATGGGGTCCTTGGAAGGAGGGAGTCGGTCGACGACTCGAGGTGTGTTGCGAAGTGACCGGCGAGCCGGAGAGACGAGCACAGGGTGGGTACTCGGAGACTCAGCCCGTGAAGATCACGACGAGCTGGTCAGGCGGAGCAGCTGTTCGTTCAGCGACACATTCGGCAACACATGCCAACGCGACCGGGCATCATCATCCCGGTAGTCCCGTTCGCCTCCTGGGCGGACATGGGGCGTGCGTTGGTGGTCATGGGGCCGATTATGTCGGACCGTGACCAGAAATGTCAAAAGGAGTCCCCGTACTCCCAGCCGGGCGTAACGTGACGGCGTGGCGAATACGACCCCTTCCGACCGTTTCCGGATGACCCGCGAGGACGACGCCTCGCGGTACACGCTGACCCATGACGGCGTGCTCGTGAGCGTGCTCGACTACCGCGACGACGGGCGCACGATGGCGCTCACCCGGGCCTTCACGATCCCGACTTTCCGCGGATCCGGGTACGCCGGGGTGCTCGTGGAGCGCGCCGTCGACGACATCGCGGAGCGCGGCGGGCGGGTCATCGACCCCGTCTGCTGGTACGTCTCGGACTGGTTCGAGCTGCACCCGGAGCGGGCGGATCTGCTGCGCGCACGATAGCGCTTTCCCGTGTGACGGAGTGTTACGTTACGACTCCGTGATTCCTGGACCGGGTGCAGATGCTGCGTCGGCCCACTCCTGACGGCTCCCGGCACGCCTCGGCGGCAATGTCGGAGCCCCTCCGTAGCGTGGTGGGCATGAGGATCCTGCACACCTCCGACTGGCACATCGGCCGCGCGTTCCACGGGCACTCGACGCTCGACGCGCTCGCCGAGGTGCTCGACGCGCTCGTCGCGCAGGTGCGGGACAACGCCGTCGACGTGGTGATCGTCGCGGGAGACGTGTTCGACTCGGCCACGCCGGCCGCCTCTTGCTATGTGCTGCTGGACGATGCGCTCGCGGCTCTGCACGAGACCGGTGCGCAGGTCGTGATGACCAGCGGCAACCACGACTCGGCGGCCCGTCTCGGGTTCCATTCGCGTCTGCTGCGCGACGGGATCCACGTTGTGACGGATCCGCGCACGGTCGGCGAGCCGATCACCATCGAGGATGCCGACGGCCCGGTCCGCTTCTTCGGGGTCCCCTATCTCGAGCCCGCGATCGTGCGGCAGTACTGGCCCGCCGACGCGAGCGGGCAGCCGCTGCGCACCCAGGCGCAGACCCTCGCGCACGCCATGGGCCTGGTCCGCGCCGGGATGACGGAGAACCCGGGGCGGTCCGTCGTGATCGCGCACTGCTTCGCCGCGGGCGTCGACGCGACCGCCGGGCTCGAGCGCGAGATCCGTCAGGGCGGGATCGACGTGGTCCCGGTCGGCGTCTTCGACGGCGCCGACTACGTCGCGCTCGGGCACATCCACGGCCGGCAGCAGCTCACCGAGCGGGTGCGCTACGCCGGCGCTCCCCTGCACTACAGCTTCGGCGAGCAGCACAAGGAGCGCGGATCCTGGCTGGTCGACCTCGGCGCGGACGGATCCGTCGACGCCCGGTGGCTCGCCCTGCCGGTGCCGCGCCGCCTCGTGACGCTGACCGGATCCTTCGACGAGATCCTGTCGCCCGAGAACGTCGCCGCGCACGCCGACGACTGGGTGTGTGCGATCTACACCGACGACCTGCCGCAGACCGAGCCGATGCGCCGGCTGCGCGAGAGGTACCCGTTCTGCGCCCTCGTGCAGCACGAGCCGGCCGTGACCGTCGCGGCGACCGAGCGCTCTTACGCCGCGCGCCTGCGCACCGCCGTCACCGACACCGACCGGATCGACGCCTTCCTCGCCCACGTGCGCGCAGGGCAGGGGCCCACCTCGCGGGAGCAGGAGCTGATCCGCGAGGTGCTCGACGACCGCGCCCTGGCCGAGGTGCTCGTCTAGTGCGGCTGCACCGCCTCGAGATCGAGGGCTTCGGACCGTTCCGGGCGCGCCAGGTCGTCGACTTCGACGCCTTCGCGGACGACGGCATCTTCCTCATCGGCGGGCGCACCGGCGCGGGCAAGTCCAGCATCCTCGACGCGGTGTGCTTCGGCCTCTACGGCGGCGTACCCCGGTACGACGGCGGCGAGAAGCGCCTGCGCAGCGACCACAGCGACCCCGAGGACCGCACCGAGGTCGTCGTCGAGTTCAGCACCGTCGCCGGGCGGTTCCGGGTCACCCGGTCGCCGGAGTATCTGCGCCCGGCGAAGCGCGGGGGCGGACTCACCAAGCAGGCCCCGGCGGTGGCGCTCGAGGAGTGGACGGACGCCGGCTGGATCGGGCGGGCGGCGCGCGCCGTCGACGTCGCGAACGAGCTGGCCGAGATCCTGCAGCTGACCCAGGAGCAGTTCCTGCAGGTGATCCTGCTCGCGCAGAACCGGTTCTCCGAGTTCCTGCTCGCCGACAGCCGCGACCGGCAGAAGCTGCTCCGCCGCCTGTTCGGCACGGAGCGCTTCGAGGACTACCAGTCCCGGTTCGACGAGCGCCGCCGCGCCGCCGAGCAGACGCTGGGCGGGCGCCGAGCCACGGTCGAGGCCACGCTGGCGGAGGCCGATCGGCTCGTCGCCGACGCGGAGCTGGGCGGGGACGGGGCCGTTGCCGAGGCCGAGGCGCCGGGAGGGGCGGACGAGCGGATCGAGGCCCTGCGCCGGGCGTTGGCCCGTGGCGAGTACCGGGCGGAGCGGCTCGGCGCCGAACGGGACGCCGCGGAGAGGACGCTGTCCGAGGCCGACGTGAGGCTCGGGGAGCTGCGGGAGCAGCGCCAGGCGCAGGCCGACCGGGACCGGGCGCGGGCGGCGCTGGCCGCGCTGGATGCCGAGGCGGAGGAGATCGCGGCGTCGCGGGTCCGGCTCGACCGGGGTCGTGCCGCGGAGGCGCTGCGCGCGGTCATCGCCGCCGCGGCCCGGGCCGAGACCGCCCGGGACGCGGCGGCGGCCGCCCAGGCCACCGCGCGCGCCGCCTGGGCCGGGCACGGGATCGACGCCGGTCCGCTCCGGGAGTGGGTCACGGCGCGGACCCGGGAGAGCGGTGCCTGGCAGCGCGCGGCCGAGCTCGAGCGCACCGCGCCGGAGCGGGCGCAGGAGCTGGCGACGAGCCAGGACGCCGTCGATCGGGCCGTCGCCGCCCTCGCCGAGGTCGACCGCGAGCGCGCGGAGCTGCCGGCCCTCGTGGCCGAGCTGACCGGGCTCCGCGATGCCGCCCGCCGCGAAGGCGACCGCGTCGAGGACCTCGCCCGCGCCGAGGCGGACGCCGATGCGCGCCGTGCGGCGGCCGCCGACGGGGAGCGGCTCGCCGTCTCCCGCGCCGAGGCCGAGCGTCGCACCGCCGAGGCCGCCGTGGCCCATGCACAGGCGCAGGCCGCGGTGGCGACCCTGCGGCAGCGCCGCCTGGACGGCTACGCGGGCGAACTCGCCGCCGCGCTCGTCGCGGGCGAGCCCTGCGCGGTCTGCGGCGCGATCGAGCACCCGCACCCTGCCGCGCGCGCGGATCCCGTCTCCGCCGACGATGTGGCCGACGCCGAACGGATCCGCGATGAGGCTGCGGCCCGCGAGCGCGCCGCCGCCTCGGCGGAGGCGGCCGTGGGCGCCGAACTCGCGGCCGCGACCGCCCGCGCCGACGGGCGTACGGCGGAGCAGGCCGATGCCGAACTCGCCGCCGCCCGGGACGCGCACACCGCCGCCCGTGACGCGGCCGCCCGCGCCCAGGAGCACGACGCCCTGCTCGCCCAGGCGGTGCAGCGCTCCGCCGACAGCGACGCCCAGCGGGCCGCTGCCGCCGATCACGTCGCCGCCGTGCGTGAGGAGCTCGTCCGCTGCGAGCAGCGCACCAGCGAAGCGGACCGGGTCATCGCGGAAGCCCGCGGCGAGGACGCCCGCGTCGCCGACCGACTCGCCCGCGTCGCCGCGCAGATCGCCGCCGCGACCGCGGCCGCCGACGCCGCGGACGAGCTGTCCGCCCGCACCACGGCGGCCGCCGAGGCCGTCGCCGAGCGCGACGAGGCGCTGCGCGGATCCGCGTTCGACGACACCGCGGACGCCGAGTCCGCTCTGGTCCCGCCGGCCGCCCTCGCCGCGCTGGAGGACCGGCTGACCGCCCATGCCGTGCAGCGCGAGAAGGAGCGGGCGATCCTCCTCGAGCTCGAGCTGCGCACGCTCCCGGAGGAGCCGATCGATCTCGCGCCGCACGAGCAGGCGTCGGTCGAGGCGCGCGCCGGCTGGATGCGCGCGGTCGACGGCGCGAACCGCGCCGCCCAGACCGCGCAGGCCCTCGGCGGGCTGATCGCCGCGGCCGAGACCGAGCACGCCGCCTCCGCCGAGGACCAGGCCGAGTTCGAGGTGCTGCGCGGCCTCGCGGACACCCTCGCCGGGCGCGGCGCGAACACGCACAAGATGAACCTGGAGACCTTCGTTCTCGCCGCCGAGCTCGAGGAGATCGTGACCGCGGCCAACGTGCGCCTGGGCGACATGTCCGCCGGCCGCTACCAGCTCCGCCACTCCGACGCGCTCGCCGCGCGCGGCGCCGCTTCCGGGCTCGGCATCGTCGTGTTCGACGCCTTCACCGGCCAGACCAGACCCGCGCAGTCCCTCTCCGGCGGGGAGACCTTCCTCGGATCCCTCGCCCTCGCGCTGGGGCTCGCCGAGGTCGTCACCGCCCGAGCCGGCGGGATCCGCCTCGACACCCTGTTCATCGACGAGGGGTTCGGATCCCTCGACGCCGAGACGCTCGAGGTCGCGATGCGCACCCTCGACGAGCTGCGCTCGGGCGGCCGCACGGTCGGCGTGATCAGTCACGTCGAGGCCATGCAGGAGCAGATCCCCGCACAGATCACGGTCCGGACGACGCCCGACGGGCCGAGCGTCATCGAGGCGTGATCAGAGCAGCTCGTACACCGTGGCGTTGGCCATGCCGCCGCCCTCGCACATCGTCTGCAGCCCGTACCGGATGCCGTTCTGCCGCATGTGATGCAGCAGCGTCGCGGTCAGGCGCGCGCCGGATCCGCCCAGCGGGTGCCCCAGCGCGATCGCCCCGCCGCGCGGGTTGACGAGGGCCGGATCCGCCCCGGTCTCGCGCAGCCAGGCGACGACGACCGACGCGAACGCCTCGTTCACCTCGAATGCGCCGATGTCGCCGATGCCGAGGCCGGCCCGCGCGAGCACCTTCGCGGTCGCGGGGATCGGGCCGATGAGCATGAGGATCGGATCCGAGCCGACGACGGCCACGCTGTGCACGCGCGCGATCGGCGCGAGCCCGAGTTCCGCGGCCTTCTCGCTCGTCATCAAGAGCGTCGCGGCGGCGCCGTCCGAGATCTGCGAGGCGTTGCCCGCCGTCACCACGCCGCCCTCGAGGAACGGGGTCGGCAGAGTCGCGAGCTTCTCGACCGTGCCGCCCGGGCGGATCCCCTGATCCGCCCGGACCGGGCCGGCGTCCGTCTCGACCGTCACGATCTCGTCCTCGAAGAGCCCGCCGGCGGTGGCCGCGGCGGCCCGCTCGTGGGAGCGCACGGAGAACTCGTCGAGCTCCGTGCGGCTGAGCCCCCACTTCCGCGCGATCAGCTCGGCGCCCACGCCCTGATCGCCGAGGTCGGGGAAGCGCTCGTGCATGCGGGATCCGTACGGATCCTTCCCGATGACGTTGGAGAACATCGGAACGCGCGACATGACCTCGACGCCGCCCGCGACGACGATGTCGGCCTGGCCCGCGATGATCGCGGCGGCCGCGCTCTGGATCGCCTGCTGAGACGACCCGCACTGCCGGTCGATCGTCATGCCGGGGACCGATTCGGGCAGACCCGCGGCGAGAGCCGCATTGCGCGCGATGTTGAACGACTGCTCGCCGACCTGCGACACGCAGCCCCACAGCACGTCGTCCACGAGCGCCGGATCCACGCCGGTGTCGGCGAGCACAGCGCGGATCGGATGCGCGGAGAAGTCGACCGGATGGATCCCGGCGAAGACCCCCCGGTCCGGCTTGCCGATCCCGACCGCGGTGCGGCGTGCGGCGACGATGACCGCGTCTCTGCTCATGGGGCTATTGTCCCTCTCGTCCGGGGTCGTTGAGCGAGCGCCGGCGAAGCCGGAGCGAGTCGAAACGCGGTGAACCCGTGAAGACCGCGTTTCGTCTCGGTCGCTGCGCGTCCTCGCTCAACGACCCCGAGAGGAAACCGGCGACTCAGAGTCCGAGGCTGCGGGCGATCAGCATGAGCTGCACCTCGCTGGTGCCCTCGCCGACCTCGAGGATCTTCGAGTCGCGGTAGTGCCGGGCGACCCGGTACTCGTTCATGAAGCCGTTGCCGCCGAACACCTGGGTCGCGTCCCGGGCGTTGTCCATCGCGGCGTCGCTCGCCGTGAGCTTGGCGATCGCCGCCTCCTTCTTGAACGGCTTGCCCGCCAGCATGAGTGCGGCCGCATGGTAGTACGCGCGACGGGCGACCAGGGCGCGCGCCTCCATCCGGGCGATCTTGAACGCGATCGCCTGATGGCCGCCGATGTGCGTGCCGAACGCCTGCCGCTCCTTCGCGTAGCGCACGGCGTCGTCGACGCATCCCTGCGCGGCACCGACGGCGAGGGCCGCGATCGCGATCCGGCCCTCATCGAGCGTGCGCAGAAAGTTCGCGTAGCCGCGGCCGCGCTCGCCGAGGAGGTTCGACGCCGGCACCCGCACGTCGTCGAAGGACAGCGGGTGCGTGTCGGAGGCGTTCCAGCCGACCTTGTCGTACGGCGGCTGCACCGTGAACCCGGGGGTTCCGGACGGCACGATGATCGTGGAGATCTCCTTGCCGCGCTCGTTCTCGCCGGTCACGGCCGTGACGGTGACGAACGCGGTGATGTCGGTGCCGGAGTTCGTGATGAACTGCTTCGCGCCGTTGATCACCCACTCGTCGCCGTCGAGCCGGGCGGTCGTGCGGGTGCGACCGGCGTCGCTGCCGGCGTCGGGTTCGGTGAGGCCGAATGCGCCGAGCGTCTCGCCCGCGGCGAGGGAGGGCAGCCAGCGCTGCTTCTGCTCCTCGGTGCCGAAGCGGTGGATCGGCATGGCGCCGAGAGAGACGCCCGCCTCGAGGGTGATCGCGACGCTCTGGTCGACCTTCGCGAGCTCCTCGAGGGCGAGGCAGAGCGCGAAGTAGTCGCCGCCCATGCCGCCGTACTCCTCGGGGAACGGCAGGCCGAACAGGCCCATCTCGGCCATGCCGGCGACGACCTCGTAGGGGAAGCTGTGCTCCTTGTCATGCCGCGCGGAGACCGGCGCCACCACCTGCTCGGCGAAGTCGCGGACCGTGGCCGCGAGCTCGCGGTACTCCTCGGGGAGTTCGGAAGGGATCGTCTCGGGCATGGATCGGCTCCTCAGTGAACGATCGATAACTGAGATTCAGGTTAGCGCCGATTCACTCGGGTGTCCAGGACGGCTATCCTGTCCGGATGACCACCGCACGGGCCGAGGGGAAGGCGCGCACGCGCCAGCTGTTCCTCGACGCTGCCGCGCGGCTGTTCGCCGACCGCGGCTTCCACGCCGTGTCGATCGGCGAGCTCGGCGCCGCGGTCGGCGTGAGCGGCCCCGCGCTGTACCGGCACTTCGCGAGCAAGGACGCGATGCTCGAGGAGATCCTCATCGGCACGAGCGAGTACCTGCTGCAGGGCGGTCAGCGGATCGTGGCCGCGGAGCACGCCGACGATGCGGCGCTCCTGGACGCCCTGATCGACTTCCATCTCACGTTCGCGCTCACGCACCGCGATGTGATCCGTGTGCAGGATCGCGAGCTCGGCACGCTCGCGAAGGCCGCGAACCGGCAGGTGCGCAAGCTGCAGCGGCAGTACCTCGACCTGTGGGCCGAGGTCGTCGCACGGATGCGGCCGGACGTGTCCGCGGCGAATCGGCAGGTCGCCATGCACGCGGTGTTCGGTCTGCTGAACTCCACCGCGCACAACACGGACGTGGCGGCCAGCGCCGACGAACGCGGGATCCTCACGGTCGCCGCGCTGCGGGTCCTGCTGGGTTGAGCGGCGCCGCACCCGGCGACGGGCTCACCGGGAGCGCACGCGCGATCAGCCGACGCTCTGGAAGCGCGGCCGTCGGGGCGGACGGCGCAGATCCGGCTCCTGGGCGATGGTGCCGTCGGGCGCGATGTGCTCGAAGACCGTCTCGACGAGCGTGACGATGTGCGGGTCGTCGACGCGGTAGAGCTGGCGGCGGCCCTCGCGCCGGGCGGACACGACGCCCGCGGCGCGCAGCTTCGCGAGCTGCTGACTGGTGGCGGGGATCGTCGCACCGGTGCGCTCGGCGAGGGTCGTCACATCGCTCTCGCCGGAGGCGAGCAGCCACACGATGTGCAGGCGGCCGGGCACGGAGAGCAGATCGAAGGTGCCTGCGGCGGCGGAAAGCCGCTCCGGCGTGGCGGCCCTGCGGCCCTGCCCGTCCTCGTCCACCCGTGCCCCCTCACCCATTCATTTGCGCAACCGGTTGAATGAGACTAACGTACTCCGTGGCCCGGCGCACGGGCCGTCCGCCCGCGAGCCGAGGAGGTGATGACGGTGAGTCATCCTGACGATCGATCCCGTCCCCTCTTCCCCCGCGCGCTCGCCGGCTGATCCCGACATCCGCTGATCCCACGGCGCCCGCGCTCGTCTCATGGAGCCCGCCATGACGATCCTCCGCCCCTTCGCCGGCAGCACCTCCGTCGGCGTCCGCTCGCGCACGCGCCTCGCCGCCGACGCGATCGTGCTCGTCGCGTTCGCCGTGCTGCTGTTCCTGCTGATCCGCCTCGCGGAGGGGGTCGGCGCTCCGTTCAACCCGTCGACCGCGGCATCGAGCGTGTCCACCGACCCGGCCGACCTGCCGTACTACGCGCTGCGTTCCCTGCTGCGCATGTTCGTCGCGCTGCTCGCCTCGCTGCTGTTCACGTTCGTGTACGCGACCGCCGCGGCCCGCTCCCGGCGGGCGGAGAAGATCCTCATCCCCCTGCTCGACATCCTGCAGTCCGTGCCCGTGCTCGCCTTCCTCTCGGTCACGCTGACGATCTGGCTCGTGCTGTTCCCCGGATCCATGCTCGGACTGGAATGCGCCTCGGTGTTCGCGATCTTCACCAGCCAGGCGTGGAACATGACCTTCTCGTTCTACAGCTCCCTGACCACGCAGCCGCGGGATCTCGACGAGGCCGCGCGCCTGCTGCGGCTGACGAAGTGGGAGCGGTTCTGGAAGCTCGACGTGCCGAGCGGCATGATCCCGCTGGTCTGGAACGGCATGATGAGCTTCGGCGGCGGATGGTTCTTCCTCGTCGCCTCCGAGGTGATCTCGGTCAACAACCACACGTATGCCCTGCCGGGTATCGGGTCCTTCGTCGCCGCCGCGACGGATCAGCAGAACATCCCGGCGATCCTGCTCGCGATCGGCGTGATGGTGCTCATGGTGATCGGCGTGAACACCCTGTTCTGGCGGCCGCTGACCGCCTGGGCGGAGAAGTTCCGCATGGGCGACACGACCGCGCAGGTCGCCCAGCGCAGCGTGACCCTCGACGTGCTCCGGCACTCCGGAATCCCGCGCTACCTCGGCATGGCGTTCCGTCCGATCGGGCGCGGCCTCGACCTCGCGACCCGCCCGTTCGGGCTCGCGGACCGGCCGCTGCTCGTGAACCCCGGGCGGCGTCGCGCAGGCGACATCGTGTTCGCCGTCGTGGTGGGGCTGCTCGTCGCCTGGGGCGCGGTCGAGATGCTCGTCTACATCCAGGGATCCGTCGGGCTCGTCGAGTTCGGCAGGGCGGTCCTGCTGGGACTCGCGACCTTCGCCCGCGTGATCGTGCTGATCCTCGTCGCGACGCTGATCTGGGTGCCGGTCGGGGTGTGGATCGGGATGAACCCGCGCGTCACCCGGTTCGCGCAGCCGATCGTGCAGGTGCTCGCCAGCTTCCCGGCGAACTTCCTGTTCCCGTTCGTGACACTGCTGCTCATCCGGACCGGCGTCAGCCTGGACATCGGCGGCGTCTTCCTGATGGCGCTCGGCGCGCAGTGGTACATCCTGTTCAACGTCATCGCCGGGGCGTCGGCCATCCCGGCCGACCTGCGTGAGGCGTCCGTGAACCTCGGCATCACCCGGTGGCTGCGCTGGAAGGCGCTCATCCTGCCCGCCGTCTTCTCGTCGTGGGTCACCGGGGGGATCACCGCGGCCGGCGGCGCCTGGAACGCGTCGATCGTGTCGGAGGTGGTCGGCTACGGCCACACCACCCTCACCGCGACCGGCCTCGGCGCCTACATCGCGAACGCCACGGCGGCGGGCGACTTCGCCCGCACGTTCGTCGGCGTGATCGTGATGACCCTGTTCGTCGTCGGCATCAACCGGCTCTTCTGGCGCCGCCTGTACCGGCTCGCCGAGAACCGCTTCTCCCTGACCTGACCCGACCCGACCCGACCGATCCTCGCCGAAGGAGGTGCCCCATGGCACTGAAGACCGCACGCACGCCCGCCACGCTCCCGATCGGAGCGCCGCTGATCGACATCGACCGCGTGACGAAGTCGTTCCCGTCCGCCGACGGCACCACCCTGAACGTGCTGTCCGAGGTGTCGCTCACCCTGCGCAAGGGCGAGATCGTGGCGCTGCTCGGCAAGTCCGGATCCGGCAAGTCCACCCTGCTGCGCACGATGGCGGGCCTGATCGCCCCCACGACCGGCGAGGTGCGCTACCGTGGCGAGCGTCTCGACGGCGCCAACCCCGGCGTCGGGATGGTGTTCCAGTCGTTCGCGCTGATGCCGTGGCTGACCGTGCAGGCGAACGTCGAGCTGGGGCTCGAGGCCCGCGGCGTCCCCGCGGCGGAGCGGCGGGAGCGCGCCCTCGCCGCGATCGACGTGATCGGCCTGGACGGGTTCGAGTCCGCCTATCCGCGCGAGCTCTCCGGCGGGATGCGGCAGCGCGTCGGCTTCGCGCGCGCCCTCGTGCTGCGCCCGGATGCGCTGCTCATGGACGAGCCGTTCTCGGCCCTCGACGTGCTGACCGCGGAGAACCTCCGCGGCGAGATCATGTCGCTGTGGGCCCAGCCCGACTTCCCGACCTCGGCCATCTGCATCGTCACGCACAACATCGAGGAGGCGGTGCTGCTCGCCGACCGAGTGATCGTGCTCGGATCCAACCCCGGCCACATCAAGGGCGAGGTGCCGATCCTGCTGCCCCGCCCACGTGACCGCCGCAGCCCCACCTTCGAGTCCACGATCGACACGCTGTACGCGATGCTGACCGACACGGAGCGCGCGTCCGCCTCGACGGTCGCGCCCGCACCGACCCCGCTCAGCCACCCCCTCCCCGACATCACGGTCGGCGGTCTCGCCGGCCTCATCGAGATCGTGCACGCCCACAACGGGCAGACGGATCTGCCCGATCTCGCCGACGAGCTGTCGTTCGAGGTCGACGACCTGCTCCCGCTCGTCGACGCGGCGCAGCTGCTCGGGCTGCTCGAGGTCGAGGGGGCGCAGGCGTTCCTCAACGACCGTGGCCGGGAGTGGCTGACCGCCGACATCCAGTCCAGCAAGGAGCTGTTCGCGGCTCGTGCGGTGCAGAGCGTCCCGCTCATCCGCACGATCGTGAAGGCGCTGGAGAACAGCGACGACGGAGCGCTGCGCGACGACTTCTTCCTCGACCTGCTGCGCCGCGGCTACACCGCCGAGGACGCCCGCAAGCAGCTCGACATCGCGATCGACTGGGGACGCTACGGCGAGCTGTACGACTACGACGCCGACACCGGCGAGCTCGTGCTCGGCGAGCTCGCCGCGGAGGCCGAGCGGCACCTCGCGGCGGAGGGCGCCGAGCCGGGGGCGTGACCGGCCCACACCTGCCAGGACCCGGCGCACGGGGTCGGGGTGCGGCTACCGGCCGAGGATCGCGCGGGCCTGGCGGAGCACGGGCTCGTCGACCATCCGACCCTCGAACCGGAACACGCCGGGCTGAGTCGAGGCGGCGGCGAGCACGCGCTCGGCCCACTCGATCTCGGCCGGGGTCGACGCGTAGCCCTCGTGGATCACGGCGACCTGGCTCGGGTGGATGCACGCGGTGGCGTCGAAGCCGCTCGCGGCCGCGTCGAAAGCCTCCGCGCGCAGCCCGTCGAGGTCGGCGATGTCGAGGTGCACGGCGTCGATCGCGGCCTTGCCGAACGCCTTCGCCGCGAGCAGCACGCGCGAGCGGGCATGCCGGGCGGCATCGCGGTACCGGCCGTCCTCGAACCTGCTCGAGCGGCCCGCCATGCTCGCGACGAGGTCCTCGGCGCCCCACATGAGCCCGATCACGGCGGGGTGGGCGGCGATCTCCTCGGCGCGGACGACCCCGCGCGCGGTCTCGCACAGGGCGAGCACGCGGTGCTCGGCGGCGTGCAGGGCGTCGAGGTCGGCGGAGCCCTCGGCCTTGGCGAGCATGACCGTGCGGTAGGCGGTGCCTTCGAGGGCGGCGAGGTCGAGCGCGTGGTCCGCCGTGGCGGCCGGATTGACGCGCACGATCGTGCGCCCCGGATCCAGGGTCGACGCGGCGACGCGCGCGCGGGCGGCGGGCTTGTCGGCGGGCGCGACCGCGTCCTCGAGGTCGAGGATCACGGAATCGGCGGCGGCGAGGGCCTTCTCGTACCGGTCGTCGCGGTCGGCGGGGCAGAAGAGCAGGGCCGGGCCCGCGAGGCGACGGTCCCCGAGACGGTCGAACGGCCCGGCGCCGGTCATCGCGGATCCTCCGCCGGCAGGCACTGCATGAGCGTGGACCGCGTGGCGAGGGCGACCACCTCGTCGCGCTGGTTGCGCATGGTGTGCGCGAACGTCACGATGCCCTGGCCCGGGCGCGACGACGACAGCCGTTTCGACACGATCCGCGTCTCGGCGTAGAGGGTGTCGCCGACCCGGACCGGGGCGGGGAACGAGATCTCGGTGAAGCCGAGGTTCGCGACGATCGTGCCCATCGTGAGCTGCGCGACGGAGAGCCCGACGAGGGTGGAGAGCGTGAACATGCTGTTCACGAGGCGTTCGCCGAACTCGGTGCCCGCGCTCCACGCGGCGTCCAGGTGCAGGGCCTGCGTGTTCATGGTGAGGGTCGTGAAGAGCACGTTGTCGGCCTCGGTGACGGTGCGGCCGGGGCGGTGCAGGTAGACCGCGCCCTCCTCGAACTCCTCGAAGTAGAGCCCGCGCTGCTCGATGCGCTTCTCGGTCATGAGGCCTCCTCCGGAGTGATCATTGCCAGGGTCTGGCCGCGCGCGACGGTGTCGCCCTGCGCCGTGTGCAGCGCGACGGTGCCGGCGACCCCGGCGCGCAGCACATGCTCCATCTTCATCGCCTCGACGACGAGCACCGGGTCGCCCTCCTCGACGTGCGCGCCGTCCGCCACGTGAACGAGCACGACCGTGCCCGGCATGGGGGAGTCCAGGTGCGGCACGCTCGCCGCCGCGGACCCGCCGCCGTGCACGACCTCTTCCTCCGCGACCTCGAACACCGCACCCGCGTACGCGACCGCGACCCGGTCGGATCCGGAGATCAGCGCGGCGATCGTCCGCGTCACCCCGTCGATCGTGATCGTGCGACGGAGCGGATCCTCCGCGCGCACGTGTGCGGGCACGGGATCGGATCCGTCGACCGCGACGGTGAGCGACGATCCGGATCCGGAGACGAGGACCTCGGCGCGGCGCTCGCCGCAGACCAGGGCGTACCGGCGGGGTGCGGGGGTGCCGAGGCGCCAGCCGTCGTGGCGGGTCCACGGGCCGGTGAGACCGCCGACCTCAGGGGCCCGGCCGCCGTCCCGCAGCAGTGCTGCCTCCGCGAACGTCCGCTCGTCCGCCGCGGCGAACGCGATGTCGTCGATGCGCCGGGCGATGAGCCCCGTGTCCAGATCGCCGGCCACGACCTCCGGCAGCTCGAGCAGGGCCCGCACGAACTCGATGTTCGTGGGGAAGCCGAACACGGCGGTGCCGCCGAGCGCCCGCACGAGCCGGCGCCGGGCCTCGTCGCGGTCGGCGCCCGTGGCGATGATCTTCGCGAGCATCGGGTCGTAGTCGATCGAGACGTCCAGGCCGTCCGCGATCGCCGTGTCGACGCGGATCCCGTCGCCCGTCGGGTGGATCACGCGCTCGACCCGCCCGCCGGTCGGCAGGAAGTCCGTCGCCGGATCCTCCGCGTACACGCGCGCCTCGATGGAGTGTCCGCGGAGCACGACGTCGTCCTGCCCGAACGCGAGCGGAAGCCCCGCGGCGATCCGCAGCTGCTGCTCGACGAGGTCGAGGCCGGTGATCTCCTCGGTGACGGGGTGCTCGACCTGCAGACGCGTGTTCATCTCCATGAAGAAGAACTCATCCGGTCGCGTCGCCTCGACGATGAACTCGACCGTGCCGGCGCCGCGGTAGTCGACGCTGCGCGCGGTCTCGCAGGCGGCCGCGCCGATCGCGGCGCGCGTCGCCTCATCGAGCAGGGGGGACGGCGCCTCCTCGATGACCTTCTGGTGCCGGCGCTGCAGCGAGCACTCGCGCTCGCCGAGGTGGACCACGTTCCCGTGCGCGTCGGCGAGGATCTGCACCTCGATGTGCCGCGGCGTCGTCAGGTAGCGCTCGAGGAAGAGGGCGTCGTCGCCGAAGCTCGCGGCGGCCTCGCGCCGGGCCGCGGCGATCGCCCCGGCGAGGTGCGCCTCGTCCTGCACGACGTGCATGCCCTTGCCGCCGCCGCCCGCGGACGGCTTGATGAGCAGCGGATACCCGATCCCGGGCGCCGCCGCGATCAGGTCCGCATCCGTGAGATGCGGGCGGGCGACGCCGGGCACGGTCGGCACGTGCCGTTCGGCGACCGCGAGCTTGGCCGTGATCTTGTCGCCCATCGTCCGGATCGCCGTGGCGGACGGGCCGATGAACACGATGCCGGCGTCGGCGCAGGCCTGCGCGAACGCGGCGTTCTCGGCGAGGAAGCCGTAACCGGGGTGGATCGCCTGAGCGCCGGTGGCACGGGCGGCGGCGATCACGGCGTCGATCGAGAGGTAGCTCTGCGCGGCGGGGGCGGGGCCGATCCGCACGGCCTCGTCGGCGAGGGCGACGTGGCGGGATCCGGCGTCGGCGTCGCTGTAGACCGCGACGGAGCGGATCCCGAGGCGGCCCAGCGTCGCGATGACGCGGCAGGCGATCTCGCCGCGGTTGGCGATGAGGACGGTGTGGAACATGGTGGTCTCGGACACGCGCATCACATCCGGAAGACGCCGAATTGCCGGCTTGCCGCTGCGCTGGTGGCTGGCGTATCGGTCGAGGGGGCGCGGAGGACGACGTCGAGCGCGAGGCCGAGCACGTCGCGGGTCTGTCCGGGCTCGATGATCCCGTCGTCCCACAGGCGCGCGGTGGAGTAGTACGGGCTGCCCTGCTCCTCGTAGGCGGCGCGGATCGGGGCCTGGAACTCGGCCTCCTCCTCGGTCGACCAGGTCCCCCCGGCGGCCTCGATCTGGTCGCGGCGCACGGTCGACAGCACCGACGCGGCCTGCGGGCCGCCCATCACCGAGACGCGCGCGCCCGGCCAGAGCCAGAGGAACCGCGGCGAGTACGCCCGGCCGCACATCGAGTACGTGCCGGCGCCGAAGGATCCGCCGACGACGACCGTGAGCTTCGGCACCGAGGTCGTCGCGACCGCGTTCACCATCTTCGCGCCGTGCTTCGCGATGCCGGACGCCTCGTACTCGCGGCCGACCATGAAGCCGGTGATGTTCTGCAGGAACAGGAGCGGCGTGCGGCGCTGCTCGCAGAGCTGGATGAAGTGCGCGCCCTTGAGCGCGGACTCCCCGAACAGCACGCCGTTGTTCGCGATGATCCCGACCCGGTGGCCGTGGATCCGCGCGAACCCGGTCACGAGGGTCGTGCCGTACTCGGGCTTGAACTCGGTGAAGTCTCCGCCGTCGACGATCGCGCGGACGATCTCGCGGGCGTTGTAGGGGACGGTGAGCTCGACGGGGACGGCCTGCAACAGATCGACGGGATCCGGATCCGTGACGGCCGCGGGCGGATCCGCGAGCGGCGGCGACGGCGGCAGGGTCGCCACGATGTCGCGGACGATCCGCAGCGCGTGCTCGTCGTTCTCGGCGAGGTGGTCGGCGACGCCCGAGACGCGGGTGTGCACCTCGCCGCCGCCGAGCTCCTCCGCGGTGACGACCTCGCCCGTCGCGGCCTTCACGAGCGGCGGCCCGCCGAGGAAGATCGTGCCCTGGTTCCGCACGATCACGGTCTCGTCGCTCATCGCGGGGACGTAGGCGCCACCCGCCGTCGAGGAGCCGAGCACCGCGGCGATCTGCGGGATCCCGTCGCGGGACATCCGCGCCTGGTTGTAGAAGATCCGGCCGAAGTGGTCGCGGTCGGGGAAGACCTCGTCCTGCATCGGCAGGAACGCGCCGCCGGAGTCGACGAGGTACACGCAGGGCAGCCGGTTCTCCGCCGCGATCTCCTGCGCGCGGAGGTGCTTCTTGACCGTGATCGGGTAGTAGGTGCCGCCCTTGACGGTGGCGTCGTTCGCGACCACCATGACGTGCCGGCCGTGGATGAGCCCGATCCCGGCGACGACCCCGGCGGAGGGCGCGTCGCCGCCGTAGAGCCCGTAGCCGGCGAGCGGTGCGACCTCGAGGAACGGGCTTCCCGGATCGAGCAGGTGGTCGACCCGGTCGCGGGCGAGCAGCTTGCCGCGCTCGGTGTGGCGGATCCGCGCCTTCTCGGGTCCGCCCAGGGCGGCCTCGGCGCGGCGCACGCGCAACTCGTCGACGAGCTCCCGGTACGTCGGCGCGGACGCGCTCGGCGCGGATGACATCGGCACGGGACCCTCCCTTGGGCGGCTTCCCGTTTAGATTAGCGAGCGTTAACTGAAATGTCCACGCCCGGGTGGGCCGCCCCATCTGCTCGCTGGTCGCGAATCGTCGCCATTCCGCCGGAATGAGGGCGTGTCGCGACCAGCGAGCGAAGGTGGAGCGAAGGTGGGGAGGCGGGCCGGGCGAAGCGGGCCGAGCGGAGCGGGCCGGGTGGCGCGCGTCAGACCCCGTACTCGTCGCGGATCCGGTCGCGCAGCTGCACGCTGCAGGCGGCGACGGTCTCGTCCCAGACGGTGGTCGCGCCGTCCTGCGCGGTGTCGGAGATCGCCCGGAGCACGCGGATCGGCACGCCGAACTGATCGGCGACCCAGACGTACGCGAAGGTCTCCATGTCGACGAGCACGCCGCCGAGGCCGCGGATCCGCTCGACGGCCACCGCGTCGTCCACGAAGATGTCGCCGGTCGCGATGACGAGGCCGTCCCGTCCGGTCACGACACGCGGCGGCAGCGACACGTGCTGGCCGATCACGCCGTCGAGGTCCTGCACGTCGTGCTGGATCGCGGCGGTCACCTCGTACACGCCGCCGGGGAGATCCGGATCCACGCCGCCCGCGGTGCCGACGACGACGACCTCCTCGTACGCGGTCGCGTCGAGCGCGCGGGTCAGGCCGTACGCGGCCTTGAGCTTGCCGGGCCCGGTCACGAGCCGGTCGAAGCCGGGGAGCGTCTCGGGGAAGGCTTGCAGTTCGGAGGCCAGAGCGGCGACGAGGAGTCTCACCCCGCCATCCTCTCGCACGTTCACATGCCCGTAACGATCGGGGGCGGATACTGGATCCGGCACCGAAGGAGAACCATGACCCTGCAGCAGGACATCGCCACCGCGCTCGGCGTGCGGCCCGAGATCGACCCCGTCGCCGAGATCGACCGTCGGGTCGGCTTCCTCGCCGACTACCTGCGGTACACCGGCGCCCAGGGGTACGTGCTCGGGATCTCCGGCGGGCAGGACTCGACGCTGGCCGGGCGGCTCGCGCAGCTCGCCGTCGAGCGGGTGCGCGCCGAGGGCGGCGAGGCGGTGTTCATCGCCGTGCGGCTGCCGTACCGGGTGCAGCACGACGCCGAGGACGCGTCCGCGGCGATGGCCTTCCTCCGGGCGGATGAGAGCGTCGAGATCAACATCGAGCACAGCGTGGACGGGCTCGAGGCGGATCTGGAGGCCGCCGGCCTCGGCGAGGTCACCGACTTCAACCGAGGCAACATCAAGGCGCGGATGCGCATGGTGACGCAGTACGCGATCGCCGGGCACCGCGGGATGCTCGTCATCGGAACCGACCACGCCGCCGAGGCGGTCACCGGGTTCTTCACGAAGTTCGGCGACGGCGCGTGCGATGTGACCCCGCTCGCCGGGCTCAGCAAGCGTCAGGGCCGCGCGCTGCTCCTGCACCTCGAGGCCCCGTACGCGCTCGCGCACAAGATCCCCACGGCCGACCTGCTCGACGCCATCCCCGGTCGCACGGACGAGGACGAACTCGGCCTGACCTACGAGCAGATCGACGACTTCCTCGAGGGGCGCGCTGTCCCGGCCGAGGTGGCCGAACAGCTGGGGGCGCGGTACCTGGCCACGTCGCACAAGCGCCGCCAGCCGGTCACGCCCGACGACACCTGGTGGCGCTGAGCCGCGCCCGGCGCTCGGGCGGCGATGTCCGACGCCCCGTCTAGGGTCGAAGCGACGGCCTGAACGGTCGCCCGAACGACAGGAGCCCTCGTGCGCGTGATCACCCCCTCCGGATCCGACCGGACCGTCGCCTCCGGCGCGGGGGAGCGGACCGTGATCTGGAGCGCGACCGACCTGAAGCTCGCGGCGGAGTGCGAGTTCGCCTGGGCGCGGGCGCTCGACGCCAAGCTCGGCCGCGTCGAGGCGGTCGAGGATCCGGAGGACGCGACGCTCGCGCGCGCGGCCGCGATGGGCGACGTGCACGAGCAGGTCGTGCTGCAGGACTACATCTCCACCTACGGACGTGCAGACGAGGGTGGGCCAGGCGTCGTCGAGCTGCCGAAGGTCTCGTCGACCGACGCCGCGGCGCTCGCGGAGGTGGTCGCGGACACCGAGCGGGCGCTGCGGTCGGAGGCCACCGTGATCTACCAGGCGGCCTTCTCCACGCCGGAGTTCGTCGGGTTCGCCGACTTCCTGCTGCGCGACTCGGACGGCCGCTGGCGCGTGCAGGACACCAAGCTCGCCCGCAGCGCCCGGGTCACGGCTCTCATGCAGTTGGCGGCATACGTCGACCAGCTCGACCGTCTCGGCATCCCGCGCTCCGACGAGGTCGACCTGATCCTCGGCGATCGCAGCGTGAGCACGCACGCCGTCAGCGACCTGCTGCCGCTCTTCCACGTGCGCCGGGCCCGGCTGCGCGCGCTCATCGCGGACCGACGGATCGATCTGGGCGCCTCCGGCGCGCCGCTCGCCTGGGGCGACGACCGCGGGGATCTGCAGATCGTCGCGTGCGGGCGCTGCGCGACGTGCGAGATCGAGGTCGAGGCGCACCGGGACCTGCTGCTCGTCGCACGGATGCGGCCCGTGCAGCGGGCGAAGCTCCGCGCGGCCGGGATCGACACGATCGACGAGCTCGCCGCCGCTGCGGAGGGGCCGGAGGGGATGAGCACCGAGACCTTCCAGACGCTGCGCTCCCAGGCCCGGCTGCAGCTCGGAGCCGCGACCGCCGCAGCGACGACGGACGCTGCCGCGATCCCGCCGTTCGAGGTCGTCTCCGCCGCCGCGGTCGGCTTGATGCCGCGGCCGAGCCGCGGCGACCTGTTCTTCGACTTCGAGGGCGATCCGCTCTACACCGAGCCCGGCGAGGGGCGGCCCTGGGGGCTCGACTACCTGTTCGGCTGGGTCGACGACGCCGAGCAGTACTCCGCGCTCTGGGCGCACGCCTTCGCCGACGAGAAGCAGGCGCTGCTCGACTTCCTCGACTTCGTGACCGCCCGCCGGGCCGCGCATCCCGACATGCACATCTACCACTACGCGCCCTACGAGACCTCGCATCTGCAGAACATGGCGGCCCGGCACGGCGTCGGCGAGGCCGAGGTCGACCGGCTGCTGCGCGACGGCGTGTTCGTCGACCTGTACCCGCTCGTGCTGCGCACCGTGCGGGTCGGCTCGCGCTCGTACTCGATCAAGAAGCTCGAGCCGCTGTACATGGGCGCCGAGGTGCGCACGAGCGACGTGCAGAAGGGCGACGACTCGATCGTCCGCTACGTCGAGGCGCGCGGGCTCGCCGCCGACGGGCGCACGGCCGAGGCCGACGCGATCCTCGCCGACCTCGCCGATTACAACCGCTACGACTGCGTCTCCACCCGACGGCTGCGGGATTGGCTGGTGGGTCTCGCCCGCGAGGCCGGCGTCCGTCCCGCTCCGCCGGACGAGCCGGAGACCCGCGCCTATGAGCCGGCGCCGCTGTCGCTCGCGCTGCAGGCCGAGGCCCAGCGCGTGCAGGGCGACGGCGGCGACGGGCAGACCCACCGGGTCGCGGCGGCTGCCATCGACTACTTCCCGCGGGAGGCGAAGAGCTTCTGGCTCTCGCACTTCCAGCGGCTGCGTGAGCCGGTCACGCTCTGGGAGTCCACCCGCGACGTGCTCCGGGTGGATCCGGATCGCTCCGCCGTCGCCGAGGACTGGGGGACGGAGGAGGGCGCCCGCACGGTGTCCCGCCTCGTCGACCTGCACGGCGAGGTCGCGCCCGGCAGCACGCTCGGCGTCGGCGGCGGTCCGTTCGCGCTCTACGACGCGCCGCCGCCCTTCTTCGGCGAGTTCCCTTCGCGCGTGATCCACGTGCCGCACGAGGTCGCGGTCGTCGAGGTGCTCGAAGACGGCTACCGGATCCGCGAGCGCTCGATCGGCGGGCAGACCTGGGACGAGCTGCCGCTCGCGCTGACCCCGGCCGCGCCCCCGCGGGTGGTCTCGCTGCAGGGCGCGATCGAGGAGTGGGCCGGATCCGTGCTCTCCGCCGCCCCGGCATTCCCCGAGGACGCGGCCACCGACATCCTCCGGCGGGCCGTGCCGCGCACCCGGTCCGGGGATCCGATCCCCGTCGCCGACGGTGACACGGCCGACGCCATCGTGCGCGGCGTGCTCGACCTCGACCGCAGCTACCTCGCCGTGCAGGGCCCGCCCGGAACGGGCAAGACGTACACCGGGTCGCACGTGATCGCGCGGCTCGTGAACGAGCACGGCTACCGCATCGGCGTCGTCGCGCAGTCGCACGCGATCGTGGAGAACCTCCTCGACCGGGTCGTCGATGCCGGTGTGCCGGCCGCGCAGGTGGCGAAGGCGCCGAAGGATCCGGACGGCGCCGATCCGGTCTTCACCGCCATCCGCAAGGACGGCATGGCCGCGTACTTCGCCGAGCAGACGGCCGCCGGTCGCGGCTGCGTCGTCGGCGGCACGGCGTGGGACTTCAGCAACACCCGGCGCGTGCAGCGCGGCGAGCTCGACCTGCTCGTGATCGACGAGGCGGGGCAGTTCTCCCTCGCCTCCACGATCGCGGTCGCGGCCGCGGCGAAGAACCTGCTGCTGCTCGGGGATCCGCAGCAGCTGCCGCAGGTGAGCCAGGGCGCGCACCCTGAGCCCGTCGACACCTCGGCGCTCGGCTGGGTCATGCACGATCGCGCGGTCATCGACCCGGCGCACGGATCCTTCCTCGCACGGTCCTGGCGGATGCACCCCGCGGTCGCCGCACCCGTGTCACGCCTCGCCTACGCGGGGCAGCTCGCCTCGGCGGACGGGTCGGAGCTGCGCCGGATCGACGGCGTCGAGCCGGGCCTGCACGTGCGCCCGATCCGACACCGCGGCAACGCCACGCAGTCACCCGAGGAGGCCGCGGAGGTCGTCCGGATCGTGCGCGACCTCCTCGGACGGGAGTACGTGGACGGCATGCAGGACGAGGCCGCGCGGCCGCTCGAGCCGGCGGACGTCATCGTCGTCGCGCCGTACAACGCGCAGAAGCAGCTCATTCACGACGGACTTGCCGCGGTCGGTCTCGGCGATGTCGCGGTAGGCACGGTGGACAACTTCCAGGGCAAGGAGGCCGTCGTCTCGATCACCTCGCTCGCCGCGTCGAGCGGGCGGGACGCCCCGCGCGGGCCGGAGTTCCTGCTGCTGCAGAACCGGCTCAACGTGGCGATCTCGCGCGCCAAGGTCGCAGCGTTCCTCATCCACTCGCCGGCCCTGCTCGACGACCTGCCGTGGACGCCCGAGGGCGTCGCGCGGCTCAGCGCCTTCGCCCACCTCGTGGGTGCGGACCGCGACGAGGAGCCCGCGTACGTGCCGGTGCTCGCCCGGAGCTGAGGCCGGGCTCCTCCCACCCGCCGGCCGACCGCTCGGTTCGGCGGCCCAGCCGGGCCTCCCGGTTCGACCTTCGCGCTCGCGCTGTCGATTCCTGAATCGGCTGCGCAGTTGTCCGCTGTTATGTCTCAGGACATCGGTGACGGTTCTGTATCAGGACATCGGTGACAGTTCTGGGGGTCTTGGTGGTGACACTTCTCGGCTCAGATTGAGCGGTGTCGAAGAATGAACCTGTTGATGCGCGTGTCCGTCTCGCGATCTCTCGTTGGCCTGCGGATGCTCCGCGTGGGGCGGTGACGTCGTTTTGTCGAGAGCACGAGATCTCGCGGAAGACGTTCTATGTGCTGCTCGCTCGTGCGCGGGAGAAGGGCCCGGCGGCGGTGCTGGAGCCGCAGTCTCGTCGTCCGTCCGCGTCGCCGGCGAAGATCGGCGAGGAGGTGAAGCGGAGCGCGCTGGACGTGCGGGCAGCGCTGGAGCGATCCGGGCTCGACTACGGGCCGATCAGCGTGCACGACAAGATGACATCGATGGGATTCACGACCCCGTCGATCGCCTCACTCGCACGGATCTTCCGCGAAGCGGGCGTCGCCCGGGTGGAGCCAAAGAAGAAGCCGCGGTCCGCGTTCCGACGGTTCGTGTATCCCGCTCCGAACGCGTGCTGGCAACTCGATGCGACCGAGTACGTCCTCGCGGGCGGACGGACCTGCGTGATCTTCCAGCTCACCGATGATCATGCTCGTCTCGCGGTCGCGTCGCATGTCGCGAGGGCGGAGACGAGCAAGGGCGCGGTCACGGTGATGGAGAAGGGGATCGCCCGGCATGGGGTCCCGCAGCGGCTCCTCACGGATAACGGTGCCGCATTGAACCCGCACCGCCGCGGCATCGTCAGTCAGCTCGTCGCCTACGTGAGCACGCTCGGCGTCGTCGCGATCACCGGGAAGCCCGGGCACCCCATGACCCAGGGCAAGAACGAGCGATTCCACCAGACCCTGTTCCGATGGTTGGACAAGCAGCCCCTCGCCGGGACGATCGAGGAACTCCAACATCTCGTGGACCGGTTCGACGTGATCTACAACACCGAGCGCCCGCACCAGGCGCTTCCCGGTCGGAGCACCCCGCAACAGGCCTGGGACGCGACACCGAAAGCTCCCGCGCCAGAGCCAGACCCTGACGCTGCCACCCATCCCGGGGCGACTGGAGATGCCGTCCGGATCGTCCGCACGCACGGCGACATCAGCATCCGCGGCACCACATTCCAACTCGGGAACGAGTTCGCCGGCACTCAAGTCCACGCGATCTGGAACCCCGCCCTGATCATGATCTTCGACGAGCGCGGCACCCTCATCATCGAACACCCCTGGCCACAACCCGGCACCCGCTACGTCGGCAACGGCAGACCCCGAGGATCGGCCCCCAGAAGACGCCCACTGTCACCGATGTCCTGAGACACCAACTGTCACCGATGTCCTGA
>NZ_JAVFCB010000011.1 GCF_030865425.1 Microbacterium capsulatum | reverse complement strand
GGCGGCGCGGCGGACGGCGGCGGCGCGGGGGCGGGCGGCGGCGCGGCGGTCGGTCGGGCCGCGGCCCGCACCGCGTCCAGGCGCAGCAGGCCGGCCAGGTAGTTCAGCATGGCTGCCGCGATGACGCCCGCCAGCAGGGCGGGCAGCCAGGACAGCGTCGTCGCGTCCGCCCTGGTCGGTGCGAGGAGGGCGACGACCGCGCCGACCACGATCAGGCCGACGACCCCGGACCGCCGCCAGCGGAGTTCGGCGACGCCCAGCAGCGCGGCCAGGACGAGCAGCACGATCGCGACGCCGGTGAGCAGCGCGGCCTTGTCTCCGGTGCCGAACAGCGCGATCGCGGTGTCCTTGGCCCAGCGGGGTGCGGCGTCGATGAGCGCGCCGCCGACCACGGCGAACGGGCTGGACGCGGGCGCCAGTAGCGTCGCCGCGAGCTCGCCGGCCCCGACTCCGAGCAGCGCCGCCGCGGCGCCCGCCACTGCGGCCCTCAGCCTGCGTCCTTGCGCGGATCCGGTCACGTTCTCAGAGTAGGAACCCCGGGGATCCGGCGGCAGGGTGATCACGAAGTCGTAAGAACCTCACAGTTGGAGTCGCATTCGGGGCGCGTGCTGGCGGTTCGGGGCGCCGCATGCCCCGTATTTCGGCTCTGCCGCGCCCCAAACCGGAGGAGAGCGCCCCGAAACGACGTCGCGCCGCGGCGGCGCTTCAGGATCCTGAGCGTCGCCGGGCCAGGGACGTGCCGGTGCGCACCAGCAGCGCGCAGGCGAAGGCCGCGCACATCGACGCGCCCATCACCGGCGCCGAGACCCCGGCGCTCGAGACCAACGGCGGAATGAGGGCGCCGAGCAGCATCGACAAAGTGCCGAGCACGGCCGAGGCGGAGCCGGCACCGCGGGTGATCTCGCCGAGCGCGAGCGCGGTGAACGCCGGATTGTTGACGCCCTGCACCGCGACGGCGAGGAACAGCGGGACGAGCAGCCACGGCAGTGCCGAGTGCAGCAGGGCGGACAGCAGGATCGCGGCGGTCGCGACGGTGCCGATGCTCAGCGACCATGCGCCGATCCGCGCGCCGGTCATGCGCCGGGAGAGCCGCCGGTTGAGCCGCGCGGCGAGCACGATCCCGACTGCGTTCGAGGCGAAGATGAGTGCGTATCCCTGCGCGCTGACCCCGTACTCGCTCTGCAGCACGAACGACGACATCTGCAGGTAGCTGAACAGCGACACCGACGCGATGCCGAGGGTGACCGCGGAGATCATGAACCCGCGGTTGCCGAGGGCGGCGCCGAACCCGCGGAAGTCGTTCGCCATGCCGCCGGTCGTGCGCTCCTCGCGGGGGTGCGTCTCGGGCACGAAAAGCATCGCGGTGACCAGCAGCAGCACGCCGATCACGGCGAGGGCGACGAACACCCCGCGCCAGTCGGTGAACGTCAGCAGCGCACCGCCCATGAGCGGCGCGAGCACCGGGGCGGCCCCGGCGATCGCCGCGAGCGAGGAGAAGCCGGCCACGGCGTCGGCCCCGGTGAAGAGGTCGTGCACGACCGCGCGGGCGATCACGATCCCCGCCGCCCCGCACAACCCCTGCACGAAACGGACCGCGATGAGCGCCTCGATCGAGGGGGCGAGCGCGCACAGCACGGCGGTGAGCGCGAAGCCTGCGACGCCCCACATGAGCGGCCGGCGCCGGCCGTACCGGTCGCTGATCGACCCCCACAGCAGCGTGCCGACCGCCATGCCGATCATGCACGCGCTCATCGTGAACTGCGCGAGCGCGTCGGAGGTGTGCAGATCCGCGGCCAGGGCCGGCATCGACGGCAGGTACCCGTCGATCGAGATCGGCCCGAACGCGGACAGCGCGCCCAGCGCCGGCAGCAGCGAGCGGCGGGTCCCGGCCGGGGGAGCGGTGCGGGTGGTCACTCCGCGTCCGGTCCGGGATCGGATCGGCAGGCCTCGGCCCCGCGCGGCTCGGTCAGGCACGTCTCGGCTCGGCGCTGCTCGACCCGGCCGGGGACGACGCGCCGCGGATCGACCCGATGGCGCTCGGACGGGCGGGACTCGGACGGCTCGGCGTGGCCCGATTCGAGGGCCGGGCTGTCCGCCCCGCCGCGCTCGCCGCCGTCCGCCCCGGTCTCGGACCCGTGCGGCTCGATGCGGATCGGGGTGATCTCCCGGGTGAACGGCTCCTCGACCGGCAGCACCGGCGCCGACCGGGAGCGGTCGAGGGCGGCGGCGGGCTCGTCGAAGAGCGCGGCGGCGGCCTCCAGCGCCTCCATGGCCTCGACGACCGAGATCGGCCGGGTCTCGTCGAGCTGGAGCAGGAACCGGGCGTTCTCCCGGCGGTGCAGGCGACCGGTGCGGAGCAGCCAGCCGGCGCCGACCCCGAACGCCGCGAGGGCGGCGACCCCGCCGACCGTGATCGCCACCCGCGGCCCGAACGTGTTGGCCACCCAGCCGATGATGGGGGCGCCGATCGGCGTCGCGCCCATGTTCACCGCCATGTAGAGCGCGAGCACCCGCCCGCGCAGCCCCGGATCCGTCGTCGTCTGCACGTAGCCGTTCGCGGTGGTGAGCATGGTCACGAGCGAGAACCCGACGAACACGAGCGTCACCGCGTAGAACAGGTAGGTCGGCATGAGGGACGAGATGAGCATCGTGACGCCGAACCCGCCCGCGGCGATGAGCAGCACCCGCACCCGCGCGCGATCCCGGCGGGCCGAGAGCAGGGCGCCGGTGAGGGATCCGATCGCGAGCACCGAGCTGAGCAGGCCGTAGCCGTCCGCCTGGCGGTGGAACTCGAGCGCCATGGTCGAGGCGAAGATCGGGAAGTTCATGCCGAACGCCCCGATCAGGAACACCATGATGAACACCACGGAGAGGTCGGGGCGGCTCCACACGTAGCGGAGCCCCACCGCGAGCCCGCCGGAGTGATGGCTCTTCGGCCGCGGGAACAGCTCCCGAGTGCGCATGAGCACGAGCGCGACGATCATCGCAAGGAACGTCCCCGCATTCACCACGAACACCCAGCCGGATCCGAATCCGACGATCGCGAGACCGCCCGCTGCCGGGCCGATCAGGCGCGCCATGTTGAACGACGCGGAGTTCAGCGCGACCGCGTTCGACGTGTTCTCGGCCGACACCATGTCCGACACGAACGACTGCCGCGCCGGCGCGTCGAAGGCGTTGGTCACGCCGAAGCAGGCGGCGAAGACGAACATGAGCGGCAGCGTCATCACGTGCGTGAGGAGCAGGGTGGCCACGCAGAGCGCGAGGATCATCAGCGTCGACTGCGTGACGAAGAGGATCCGCCGCCGATCGAACCGGTCGGCGACCCAGCCGGTGAGGCCGACGAGCACGAGCGGCGGGCCGAACTGCAGCGCCATCGTCGCGCCCATCGCGGTGGCGTCGTTGTGGGTGAGCTCGGTCAGCACGACCCAGTCCTGCGCGGTGGACTGCATCCAGCCGCCGACGTTCGACACGAGCGCGCCGGCCGACCAGACGCGGTAGTTGAAGGTCCCGAAGGAGCGGAACATCTGGCTCACAGCTCGGCCAGCTTCCGCATCAGCGTGCTCGCCTCGAGCAGAGTCCTGAGCTGGTCGTCGCTGAGACCGAGCTCGGTGATCTCGGTCATCAGCAGCTGCGTGCGCCGCTCGACCGTGTCATCGACGATCTCCACGCCCCGCGCGGTGATCTCGACCTGCACGCGCCGGCGATCCTCGTCGTCCGGGATCCGGATCACGAAGCCCTGCTCCTCGAGGCCGGTCACGACGGCGCTCATCGTGGGCGCGGTGACCCGCTCGCGGTCGGCGAGGGCGGTGACGGAGTGGCGTCCGTGCGCGCGGAGGGCGGCGAGCACGGCCAGCTGCGCGTCGCTCATGCTGTCCAGGGCGCGGACCGATCGCAGCCGCCGGGCGAGGCGGAACGTGGCGAGGCGCAGCTCTGTCGCGGTGGTGTGGAGAGAGCTGTTGTCGTTCATTGCTTAGATAGCCTAACTAAGTATTTCGACGAACGGAAGGGGCTCGGGTCAGAATGGTCGGATGATCTCCCCCGCGCTTGAAGTCGCCGTCCAGGATGCGGCCGGAGTCCGCGTCGCGAAAGAGATCGGCGCCGCCCGCGTCGAGCTCACCCACGGCCTGGCGCTCGGCGGGGTGACGCCGTCGCCCGCGACCCTCGAGCTCGCGGTCGAGGCGTCGGGGGAGGACGGACCCGGCGTGCACGTGCTCGTACGGCCGCGCGCGGGCGGCTTCCACTACGACGCCGAGGAGATCGAGGCGAGCGTGCGCGACGTGCGCTGGATGCTCGCGCACGGCGCGGCCGGCGTGGTCGTCGGGGCGCAGACCGCGTCGGGCGAGCTCGACGTGCCGGCGCTCGTCCGGCTGCGGGATGCGGCCCGATCCGTGCGCGACGACGCCGAGGTCACCCTGCACCGCGCGATCGACGTGACACCGGATCCGCTCGCCGCACTCGAGACCGCGCGTGAGCTCGGCTTCACCCGCGTGCTGACCTCGGGCGGCGCCTCGGTCGTGATGGACGGCCTGGACGTGCTGCGCGCCCTGATCGCGGCGGCCGCGGGGCGGATCCAGGTGATGGCCGGCAGCGGCGTGACCGCCGGGAACGCGGCCGCGCTCGCCGCGACCGGGGTCGACGCGCTGCACTTCTCCGCCAAGCGCATGGTCTCCGCCGGCGGCGAGGTGCGGATGGGATCCGCGGCCGACGGCGGCGGCGGACACGAGGTGACCGACCTCGCCGAGGCGCGCGCCGTGCGCGCCGCCCTCGGCTTCTGACCCGCCCTGGTTCCTCCTCGCCCTCCGGTCCGCGAGACCGAAACTGCGGCGCGAGACCGACGATTTCGGACGCTGTTTCGCACCGCAGCATCGGTTTCGCGGGCAGTGGGCTGTGGCGGCACGCGCGACCGGCACGAGGATCCGTAGACTCGGGGCATGGCTGAGCCCCGCACCGCCGAGTTCACGGACGACCACGGCATCGCGATCGTCTACGACGTCCATCCGGTCGCCGACGGCGTGACCCCCCGGGGCGTCGTGCAGCTGATGCACGGCGTCGGCGAGCACGCCGGGCGCTACGTCGCCCTGATCGCCGCCCTCACCGCCGCCGGCTTCGCGGTCTACGCCGACGACCACCGCGGCCACGGGCGCACCGGCATGAAGCAGCACGGCGATGCGGCGAGGCTCGGGCACCTCGGGCCGGGAGGGCTGCCCGCCGTCGTCGCCGACGTGTGGCAGCTCACCGAACTGATCCGGGCGGAGAACCCCGGCCTTCCGCTCGTGCTGCTCGGCCACTCGTGGGGATCGTTCCTCGCGCAGATGGTGCTCGATCAGCACCCCGATGCGTACGACGCCGTGATCCTGTCCGGATCCGCGCACCGCACCGTCCGCGACCTCAACTCGATGCCGCTCAACGCACGGTGGAAGGGGCCGGAGGCGACCGGCCTGGAATGGCTGTCGCGGGATCCGGCGGTGTGGGAGGAGTTCCGCCGGGACCCGCTCACGACGGAGGAGCCGCTGCTCAAGCTCTTCGGCGTCGTCGACGCGCTGCGGCTCTACGGGCGCCCGGCGAAGGACTACCCGGCCGGCGTGCCGGTGCTGCTCATGGTCGGACGGGACGACCCGGTCGGCGGCCCGCGCAGCGTGCACCGCCTCGCCGACGACTACCGGTCGCGCTCGGGCCTCACCGACGTGACCACCCTCGTCTACCCGGACGCCCGGCACGAGATCTTCAACGAGCTGCAGCAGCAGGAGGTCCGGGCCGACCTGCTCGCCTGGCTCGACCAGCGGATCCCCCGCCGCGACTGAGCCGGCCGTCGAGGGCGGCCGAGACCGCCCGGCATCCGGTGCCCGCGTAGGCTGGAGCGGTGCACGGTGAGTATAAGGTTCCTGGCGGCAAGCTCGTCGTCGTCGACTTCGAGGTGAGCGACGGCGCGATCGCCGAGTTCCGGCTGGCGGGGGACTTCTTCCTCGAGCCCGACGACGCGCTCGACAGCATCAACGCCGCGATCACGGGCCTGCCCGCCGAGACCGATGTGGCGGGGATCGCCGCGGCGGTGCGCGCCGCGCTCCCCGAGGGTGCGCAGCTGCTCGGCCTCACTCCGGAAGCGGTCGGCACCGCGGTGCGCCGCGCCCTCGTGACCGCGCCCGGCTGGCGCGACTTCGACTGGGAGATCCTGCATGAGAAGGCGGTCTCCCCGCGGATGAACCTCGCCCTCGACGAGGTGCTCACCACGCGCGTCGGCGCCGGCCTGCGCCGCCCGACCCTGCGGATCTGGGAGTGGGACGAGTCCGCGGTGGTGATCGGATCCTTCCAGTCGTACCGCAACGAGATCGACCCGGCCGGAGCCGCGCGACACGGCTTCGACGTGGTCCGGCGGATCTCCGGCGGCGGCGCGATGATGATGGCCGCGGGCCAGATCATCACCTACTCGCTGTATGTGCCGGCCTCGCTCGTCCAGGGCATGACCTTCGCCGACTCGTACGCCTTCCTCGACGACTGGGTGCTGCAGGCGCTGCGCTCGCTCGGCATCGACGCGACGTACCAGCCGCTCAACGACATCACCGGCCCCAGCGGCAAGATCGGCGGCGCGGCGCAGAAGCGCCTCGCCAACGGCGGCGTGCTGCACCACGCGACCCTGTCGTACGACATCGACGGCAAGATGATGACCGAGGTGCTGCGGATCGGCCGCGAGAAGCTCAGCGACAAGGGCACCGCCTCGGCGGCGAAGCGGGTGGATCCGCTGCGCAGACAGACGGGCCTCAGCCGCGACGAGATCATCGAGCGCTTCATGGCGACGTTCCGCGGGATCACCGGCGCCGAGGACGGCTCGATCGCGGACGAGGAGTACGCCGCGGCGGAAGAACTCGTGCGGACGAAGTTCGCCACCGAGGCGTGGCTGCACCGGGTCCCGTGAACGGCTCATCGGAACCGGTCGTCGAGCGACACTTCGACTCGCCGGCGCTCGCGCAGTGCGAGTCTCCGCGAGACGAGACGCCCGCCGGTCCCGGATCCGTCGAGATCGTGCACGGGGAGGCGCTCGACGTCGCCCGCACCCTGCCGGACGGATCCTTCACGCTCGTCTACCTGGATCCGCCGTTCAACACCGGCCGCACCCAGGAGCGGCACGCCGTCTCGACCCGCCGCGCGGACCCGCCTGCGTCCCGAACTCAGTCGATTCGGGAGGAGCCCGTCGCGGATTCCCCAGAAATACGGGGGAGCAGTCCAGAGCCCGATCCGGATCGACTGAGTCCGGAACGAGCGCGCGAGGTGAACCACGGCTTCCACGGGCACCGCTACGAGCGGGTGCGCGAGCTGCTGCACGCCTACGACGACCGGTTCGACGACTACGGCGACTTCCTCATGCCGCGGCTCGAGGAGGCCTGGCGGCTGCTCGCCGACGACGGCACGCTCTACCTGCACCTCGACTACCGCGAAGCGCACTACGCCAAGGTCATGCTCGACGCCGTGTTCGGGCGCGAGTGCTTCCTGAACGAGATCATCTGGGCCTACGACTACGGCGCCAAGCCCCGCACCCGCTGGCCCACCAAGCACGACACGATCCTCGTCTACGTGAAGACGCCGGGCCGGCACGTGTTCAACGTCGACGACGTCGAGCGCGAGCCGTACATGGCGCCGAGCCTGGTCAGCGCGGAGAAGCGCGAGCGCGGCAAGCTGCCCACCGACGTGTGGTGGCACACGATCGTGCCGACCACCGGACGGGAGAAGACGGGCTATCCGACGCAGAAGCCCGAGGGGATCCTGCGCCGCATCGTGCAGGCGTCCAGCCGGCCCGGCGACCGGGTGCTCGACCTCTTCGCCGGATCCGGCACGACCGGCGCGGTCGCCTCCGCGCTCGGCCGCGACGCGCTGCTCGTCGACGTCAGCCCGGAGGCGGTGCGGGTGATGCGGGAGCGGATCCCGCACGCAACGGTGACCGTGTCCCACAATCTGTCGCTCTGAGGGTCCGAGAACAGCGGTTTTCGGGACACGGTCGGGCAGAAGTGGGACACGGTGGGGTGTGGATCGATCGGGCGGGCCTTCGGGACCGGTGACCGCCGACTCAGCGGAGCGGCCGCCGGTGCTGGGCGAACGCCTCGGCGAGGGCGTCGCGGACCAGGCCGATGCCCTCCGACGAGCGGGCGGCCGTGCGCACCGCGGTGAAGATCTCGCGCACGGGCGACCCGGGCAGCTCGGTCAGCACGACGGGGGCCAGGGCGTCTCCCCAGATGAGGTCGGGCAGCATCCCCACCGCGAGCCCGGCCTCGATGAGCCGGACGTGCGCGGTCAGATCGGCGGCCTCGAACCGCACGTCGGGCTCGAATCCGGCGGCGCGGCACTGCTGCACGGCCCATTGGCGGGCCGCGGATCCGACCGGCTCCATGACCCAGGGCCGATCGCGCAGGTCCGTGAGCGGGACGGTGCTCTCGCCGGGAGGCAGGATCAGGCGGATCGGATCCTCGCCGATGAGGTCGTGCTCGGTGCCGTCGCGGCGTTCCCGGGTGTGGCCGGGGTACTGCTCGGCGATGACCAGGTCGAACCGGCGGGCGGTGAGCTCGAACAGGCCCTCCTCGGGCGGTGCCTCGGTCATCTCGACGCGCAGCAGCGGGTGCGCCGCGGCGAGGGCCGTGAGCGCGGCGGGCACGATCGTCTCCGCCGCGGTGGGCATCGCGCTGATCCGGACCGGCTCGGCCGGTGCGTGCGCGAGCGCCTGCCTGGCCTGCTCGTCGAGTTCGAGCGCGCGTGCCGCGTGCTCGGCGAGGACGCGGCCCTCGGGCGTCAGCCGGATCCGCCGCCCGTCCGGCTCGAGCAGGGCGACCCCGGCCTCCCGCTCGAGCAGGGCGAGCTGCTGCGACACCGTGGACGGGCTGTACGACAGCGACTGGGCGACCTCGGCGACCGTGCCGCGCAGCGCGAACTCGTGCAGCAGCCGCAGCCGGCGCAGTTCGAACATCGGGGCCTGCCTTCCTCCCTCGTGTCCGCGAGACCGAACCTGCGGCTCGAGACCGACGTAAATTCCTGCGGTCTCGTTACGCAGTTTCGGTTTCGCGGATAGAGGAGGGGTGACGGAGAGGGGATTGTTTGGGAATACCGAACATTATCCGTCATGAATGATCGCTTTTCCTGCAGGGAAAGGGGATCCACACTGAGAAGGATCCCCACGCGCGTGCGCGAAGACCTGACCCCGAGGAATCATGACCGCCACTGAATCCGCCTCCGTCGGCACCACCTCCGCCGCGGACCTCTCCGCCCTCGCCGACGACGCCGTCGCGCTCGTCCGCCGCTGGCTCGTGGAGAGCCGCGAGATCCCGGTCGACACCGCAGCCCAGCGCCTCGCCGGCGTGCTGCGCGACCCGAACGGCCTCGACTTCACCGTCGGCTTCGTCGACGGCGTCGTGCGCCCCGAGGACACCAAGGTCGCCGCGGCCAAGCTCAAGGAGCTCGTGCCGCTGACCCCGAAGTTCCTCCCCGCCCCGCTGCGCGGCGCGATCGCCCTCGGCGGCGCCTTCGCGCCCGCCTTCCCGGGCATCGTCGTGCCGATCAGCCGCCGAGTGCTGCGCGGCATGGTCCGCCACCTCATCGTCGACGCCCGCGACGAGAAGCTCGGCTCCGCGATCAAGCAGATCCGCGAGAAGCAGGACGTGCGCCTGAACGTCAACCTCCTCGGCGAGGCCATCCTCGGCCGCGAGGAGGCGGCCCGGCGCCTGGAGGGCACCCGCCGCCTGCTGCAGCGCGACGACGTCGACTACGTCTCGATCAAGGTGTCCTCGACCGTCGCCCCGCACAGCCCGTGGGCCTTCGACGAGGCCGTCGCGCACGCCGCCGAGGCGCTGCTGCCGCTGTACCGGATCGCCGTCAAGGGCGGCCCGACCGGCCCCAAGTTCATCAACCTGGACATGGAGGAGTACAAGGACCTCGACCTCACGATCGCGGTCTTCACCTCCATCCTCGACCGAGAGGAGTTCCGGAACCTCGAGGCCGGCATCGTGCTGCAGGCCTACCTGCCCGACGCGCTCGGCGCCATGATTCGCCTGCAGGAGTGGGCCGCGGCCCGCGTCGCGAACGGTGGGGCGCCGATCAAGGTCCGCGTCGTGAAGGGCGCGAACCTGCCGATGGAGACCGTCGACGCCGAGTCGCACGGCTGGCCGCTCGCGACCTGGTCGTCGAAGCAGGGGTCCGACTCCTCGTACAAGGCCGTGCTCGAGTACGCCCTGCGCCCGGAGCACGTGAAGAACCTGCGGATCGGCGTCGCCGGCCACAACCTCTTCGACATCGCGCTCGCCTGGCTGCTCGCGGAGAAGCGCGGAGTCACGGAGGGCATCGAGTTCGAGATGCTGCTCGGCATGGCGTCGGCGCAGGCCACGGTCGTCAAGCGCACCGTCGGCTCGCTCCTGCTCTACACGCCGGTCGTGCACCCGGACGAGTTCGACGTCGCGATCGCGTACCTGATCCGCCGTCTCGAGGAGGGCGCGTCGCAGGAGAACTTCATGTCGGCGGTCTTCGACCTCGACGCGAACGCCGCCCTGTTCGAGCGCGAGAAGGAGCGCTTCCTCGCCTCGATCCGCAGCGTCCCGGCCGAGGTCCCCGGCGCGAACCGCGTGCAGGACCGTACCGCGCCTGCCGCGGCCGGCCTCACCGAGGGCTTCCTGAACACCCCTGACACCGACCCGTCGCTCGCGGCGAACCGGGCCTGGGGCGACGCGATCCGCTCGCGCATGAAGGACTCCGCTCTCGGGAACGACACCGTCGCCGCGAACACGCTCACGACGGCCGCGCAGGTCGACGACGCCATCGCCACCGCCGTCGCGGCGGGCGAGGCCTGGCGCGCGCTCGGCGCCGAGGGGCGGGCTGCGATCCTGCACCGCGCCGGTGACGTGCTCGAGGCGCGCCGCGCCGAACTGCTCGAGGTCATGGGATCCGAGGCCGGCAAGGTCATCGAGCAGGGCGACCCGGAGGTCTCCGAGGCGATCGACTTCGCGCACTACTACGCCGAGAGCGCCCGCGCCCTCGCCGACGTGGACGGCGCCGTCATGCAGCCGGTCGGGCTCACCGTGGTGACCCCGCCGTGGAACTTCCCCGTCGCGATCCCCGCCGGATCCACCCTGTCGGCGCTCGCCACGGGATCCCCGGTCATCATCAAGCCCGCCCGTCAGGCCCGCCGCTCCGGCGCGGTCATGGTCGAGGCGCTGTGGGAGGCCGGCGTGCCGCGCGAGGTGCTGCAGTACGTGCAGCTCGACGGCCGCGACCTCGGCACGCAGCTCGTGAGCGACCCCGCCGTCGGCCGTGTCATCCTCACCGGCGGCTACGAGACCGCGGAGCTGTTCCGCGGCTTCCGCAAGGACCTGCCGCTGCTCGCCGAGACGAGCGGCAAGAACGCCATCATCGTCACCCCGTCCGCCGACCTCGACCTCGCCGCGAAGGACGTCGCCTACGCCGCGTTCGGTCACGCCGGGCAGAAGTGCTCCGCCGCGTCGCTCGTCGTGCTCGTCGGCTCGGCCGCGACCTCGGAGCGGTTCCGCCGCCAGCTCGTCGACGCCGTGCGCGCCTACGACGTGGGCACCCCGGAGGACGGATCCACCCGGATCGGCCCGCTGATCGGCCCGGCCGAGGGCAAGCTCCTCGGTGCGCTCACCACCCTGCACGCCGGTGAGAGCTGGCTGCTGCAGCCCGAGAAGCTCGACGACGCCGGCCAGCTGTGGCGCCCGGGCATCCGCGACGGCGTGAAGCGCGGATCCGAGTTCCACAAGGTGGAGTACTTCGGCCCGGTGCTCGGCGTCATGACCGCCGACTCGCTCGACGAGGCGATCGACGTCGTCAACGACATCGACTACGGCCTCACCTCGGGTCTGCACTCGCTCGACGAGGACGAGATCCAGACGTGGCTCGCCGCGATCCAGGCCGGCAACGTCTACGTGAACCGCGGCACCACCGGCGCCATCGTGCAGCGCCAGCCGTTCGGCGGCTGGAAGAAGGCCGCGGTCGGCGCGGGCTCGAAGGCCGGCGGCCCGAACTACCTCGTTGGCCTCGCCGAGTGGACCGACGCCCCCGTCGCCTCCGCGACCGAGCTCGACGCCCTCGGCACCGCCGCGGTCGGCGCGCTGGCCGCGAGCGGCGACGCCGACGCGGACATCGCCTGGCTGCGCGCCGCCCTCGCCACCGACATCGACGCCTGGGCGTCGGAGTTCGGCGTGGTCCGCGATGCGACCGGTCTCACCACCGAGCAGAACGCGCTGCGCTACCAGGCCGTCCCGGTCACGGTGCGCTTCGAGGGCTCGCGCGTCGCGGAGCTGATCCGCGTCGTCGCCGCCGGCCGCCGCGCCCGCGCTCGCGTCACCGTGAGCAGCGCGACCGCCCTGCCGCAGGCGCTGGCCAGCTGGCTCGGCACGCAGGACGTGACGGTCGCCGTCGAGGACGCCGCCGCCTGGGCCGCGCACGCCGCGCGCCTCGCCGCCCGCGACGGCCGCGTGCGCCTCATCGGCGCCCCGGCCGCGGCGACCGCGGAGGCCGTGGACGGATCCCCGAGCCTCGCGATCTACGCGAACCCGGTGGTCTCGGCCGGCCGGGTGGAGATCCTGACCTTCCTGCGCGAGCAGGCCGTCTCGGTCACCGCGCATCGCTTCGGCACACCGCACCGCTACGACATCCCGGTGCTCGACCCGATCGCCTGATCACGATCGCCTGATCCCGATCGCACGAAGAACCCGCCGTCCCTTCCGGGGCGGCGGGTTCTTCGTCCATCCAGCCGTCGGAAAAACGGAGAGCGTGCCGTTCGAGGACGGCGTGTCCGGCGTGACGCGGGTGCGGCGCGCCGGCGGGCTCTCCGTTTTCCGGGGATGCAGGCCGGGGTATCCGGCGGGTCAGGCGGGTCCGGCGGGGTTTCCGGCGGGTCCGGCGGGTCCGGCGGGTCCGGCGGGGTTTCCGGCGGGGCGGATCAGGCGGTGGCGGGTTCCGACTCCTCCGCGGTGTCGTGCGGCAGCACGATCACCCGGTTGTTGGCGATGAGGTAGTAGATGATGCCGGCGAGCGGGGCGCCGATGAACCAGCCGAAGTCCTGGATCGCGGCGAACCAGGGCACCAGTGCGATGCTCAGCGCCACGATCGCGGACGGGATGAGCGCGTACAGCGCGTACCGGCTCACGCCCTTGTTGTAGTAGTAGATCGACTTCGGACTCGGCAGGTACATGTGCCGGATCGAGAACTTCTGCTTGCGGACGAGGAAGAAGTCGACGATCAGGATGCCGAAGAACGGGCCGAGCAGGGCGCCGAGGCTTCCCAGGAAGTAGCCGACGACGATCGGGTTGTTGAAGTAGTTCCAGGGCGTCACCACGATCGCGGCGATCGCGGTGATGAGGCCGCCGGTGCGGAAGCTGATCCGCTTCGGATTGACGTTCGAGATGTCGAACGCGGCCGACACGAAGTTCGCGACGATGTTCACGCCGATCGTGGCGAACACGAAGGCGCCGGTGAAGATGTAGAACATCACCGAGTTGTCCACGTGCGAGATCAGGATGCCGGGATCCTTGATCTCGTTCATGTCGGCGTGCAGCACCTTGGCGGCGGCGGCCGTGGTGATCACCGAGGTGACCGCGAACGCCGTCCAGTTGATCGGCAGGCCCCACAGGTTGCCGACGACGACCGCCTTACGGCTGGGGGAGTAGCGCGCGAAGTCGGCGAAGTTCAGCATCAGGGTCGCGAGCGTGCCGACGGTCTGCGCCATCGCGATGAGGATGTTGCGCGCCTGTGCGCCGCCGGTGACCGTCTGGCCCTTCGGGCCGGAGAACCAGTCGAAGCCCCAGCCCGCCTTGCCGAGGAAGTAGAACATCAGGGTCAGCATGACGATCCAGATGATCGGGCCGGCCAGGCCCTGGAAGTGGCGCACGGCCTCCATGCCGTTGCGCACGATGATCAGCTGGATGAGCGACAGGATCAGGAAGCAGATCCAGCCGCCGACGGACAGGCCCAGGATGCTCGGGGCGCTGGTCGTGCTCAGGTCGCGGAACGCGGGGATCGCGCGGGAGAGCAGCGCGTTCAGCGCGATCGAGGCGAGGTAGGTCTGCACGCCGTACCAGGCGATCGCGACGACGCCGCGGACCAGTGCGGGGATGTTCGCGCCCCACACGCCCCAGGTGATCCGGCTGATGACCGGATACGGGGTGCCTGTGGCGTGGCCCATGAAGCCCGACAGGGTGCAGCCGATCAGGATGATGATCGAGCCGAGGAAAATGCCCAGGGTGACGTCGAAGGCGCTCATTCCGAGTCCGACGAAGAGGCCGGCGGCCCAGGTGTAGTTGCCGGCGTTGTGGGCGTCGTTCATCCAGAGGGAGAACAACTGGTACGCGTTCCATTTGCGGTGCGAGGGCTGCGCGGGGGCGAGATCCTCGTTGTACAGGCGCCCGTCCGGGTCCTGCGCGTGCAACTCCTCGTTGCTGACGTCGTGCACGAATTGATCCGTCATCACTGCCTTCCTTTCGGATGGGCCGGTCCGCTCCATTGCGGTCGGCATCGTGTGCTGCGGGCTTGTGGCCCACTGACTGCCCCATCCGGGTAGGGGAGCCCGGGTGGTATACCTCGGAGCATAGGCCTGCCCCGCGCGGTCGACAATGATCGACGCGATCGCGATTTTGGCGCCTGGCGCGGGGTTTTTCCGCGGAGTGGAAGGGTGCGGCGGGGATGACGCGGTGCCCCGGCATCCGGGGGACGCCGGGGCACCTGTCGGGGAACGCGGACGGGTCAGGACTGCAGCGAGAACTCGAGCGTGGTGCCGGCCGTACCCGAGACGTCGATCGTCAGTCGGACGCCGTCGCCCTGCGGCGCGAGGGTCACCCGCCCCGCGTCGGCGCCCTTCACCCGGGTCACCGCGGCGTCGGCCACGTCGACGATGAGGCGCGCGGCCTTCTGCGTCGGGTCGCTCACCGACATCCGCACCATGCCAGGGGTCTTGCGCGCGATCACGCAGGCGGCCCGATCCACCGTGATGTCCTCGACGGTCCCGGGCTTCCAGAACGCCGCGGCGACGACGCGGGCGGAGTGCCGGATCGCCTGGGCCACGTCGTCGTTGCGGAGCACCGAGACCGCCGGCGCCGCGGCCGACGCGGCGGTCGCGGCGGCGTCGGCCCCGGGGAGTACGACGTAGGCGTAGCCGCCGCCCGCGTCCGCCCCGGTCCCGTGCGAGAGGCTGAGCGTGCCGTAGGAGCGCCGCTGCACCACGGCGGTCCCGGACGCGGCGCCGGTGTTGTTGCGCTGCCAGGTGCCCTCGCGGGTGGCGACTCCGGCCAGGAGCGGCGCCGTCCGGTCGAGGAAGACGTATCCGCCGACGCCGTCCAGGTGCGCCCAGTGCGCTCCGGTCAGCGTGGCCTGTGCGGTCACCTCCTGCCCGTCCACGACGAGGGACCGCGCGGAGGGGCCGAGGTTGCGATGCTCGACCACCGTGCGCACCTCGCCGACGCTGCCGGTCGAGATGCCGGTGCCGAGGGCGACGATCGCGTCGGCCAGCGCGAACCACGCCTTGCGGGCCACGAGCCCCGTCCCGCCCGGCGCGACGAGGTGCATCGCCGCCAGCGCGGTGTCCTCGAAGGTGACTCCTCCGGTCCACTCGTTCGCCGGCGTCCGCTCGCCCCACTGGCCCTCGGGGTTGCGCGGCAGGGGGGTGAGGTCGACGGTCGTCCCGGGAGGGGCGGCGAGGTCGGACGTGGACCAGAACTCGTCGTCGAAGTCCTTCTCGTCGCCGCGCAGGTACAGGTAGGTCATCCCCTGGCTGGTCTTGACGCCCTCGAAGTTCTCCGCGTCGGTGCCCTCGTGCCAGGCGATCCGGTTCGAGCACATCGCGACGCAGAGCGCCCAGGCGCCGTCCGCGGAGCGGTGCACGAGCCGGTCCATCGCCGGGAAGAACCGCGGCCCGGTCGGATCCGCGACCACCGGAGTGGTCGAGTTCAGCAGCTCGGTGACGAGCGAGAGCCGCACGATGTTCGTCGTCGAGGTGATCGTCGCGGCCGGGTTCTGCTCGATCCACTGCCGGCAGAGGCCCCGCCAGCGCAGCGCGGTCTGCGGGTCGGCGGACTGCGCGAGCCGGAGCGTGTTCTCGATGAGGTCGTTGCCGTCGTCGATGCTCCGCTCCGCGAACCGCGACACCGCCCGGCCGCGGACCGCGTCCATCATCTGGCCGCGGAACATCAGCGGCGCGAACGAGCCCTCGACCACGCCGGTGATGTTGCTCCGGGTGGGGTCGGTGATGTCGAAGGATGTCCCGGCGAGCAGGGCGAACAGCTTCGCGAGGCCGCCGAGCAGGACGAGCCCGTAGGTGCCCGTGTAGCCGATCGTGGAGTGCTGGATGAAGGATCCGTCCCGGAAGAAGCCGTTGCCCTCGGCCACGTACTGCCAGGTGTCGCTGAGCGCCGAGACCGCGCTGTGCAGCAGGGCGGCGTCGGGCTGCACGATCGAGCGGACGATGATCCCCTGGCAGATGTCCACGCGGTTCGCGCCGTCGGAGGGCTTCGGCCCGGTGGGGTGCTGCTGCATGCGCGGATCGCGGTTCGGCAGGAAGTGGTCGATCGCGGCGCAGTACGCGTCGATCTCGGACTGCGCCAGCTCGTCGTGCAGGATCGCCATCGCGTTCGCCAGCGGCTGCGGCGCGCCGATGTTCCACGACCACCAGTTGCCCCACCACGTGGTGTCGGGGTTGTAGACCCGGTCGTGCATGTGCGCGAGCCCGCGCAGGGCGGCGTCGAGGACGGTCGCGGATCCCTCGTGCCTCGATCCCGGCGTCGCCCAGGAGATGGCGAGCGTCTGGATCCCGACGTAGTTCATCCGCAGGGAGTTCGACTTCGCGATGTCGGTCGCGCCGATCGCCCAGTCCTGATCGGAGAAGTAGCGGGTCGCGGTGGGGCTCACTTTCGCGAGAAGCCCGTCGGTCTGCGCATCCTGGCGGGCGATGGCCGAGGCGAACACGGACGGCGCCGCGGCGATGATCGTCCGGCCGGTCAGGGTCTCCACCCAGCGCGTGCGGAGGGTCTCGAGCTCGGGCACGCCCACCGCGAGCGGGCGGACCGAGGCCAGGGCGGACAGCGGGGACGCGCCGGCGAACACCGCCGTCGCGGCGGCGAGGCCGCCGAGCTGAAGCACGGTGCGGCGGGTGGGGGTGAACATGCGATCTCCTTCGGTCGGTGCCAGCGACGCTAAGAGGAGGGGAAACGAGGAATCAACGTTGATTCCTCGTTTCCCCTCCGCGTTGACTGGCGGGGATGCTCGCCGACCTCGGCGGGCGGGAGAGGAACCCGTGACGACCCGTCCGAACATCCTCGTCGTGATGGCCGACCAGTTCCGGGCGGCGGCGATCGACCCCGTGGGCGGGGATCCCGTCGCGACGCCGCATCTCGACCGGCTCGCCGCGGAGGGGCGCCTGGTCCGGCAGGCGGTCAGCTCGTACCCGGTGTGCAGCCCGCACCGGGCGATGTTCCTCACCGGGCGGCGGCCGGACGAGAACGGCGTGACGCTGAACGTGCACTCCGAGTCCGCGCAGGACGGCGTCGGGCTGCGCGACGGCCTGCCGACGTGGGCGAGCATCCTGCGCGACCGCGGCCACCGCACCGGCTATGTCGGCAAGTGGCACCTCGAGCCCCCGGTCGCCGACGACGAGCTGTACGGGGAAGGACGTCGCGACGAGGGCAAGGTGTGGGACGCGTGGTCGCCGCCGGAGCGGCGGTTCGGGTTCGACTTCTGGCATTCCTACGGCGCCGCCGACCGGCACCTGGCCCCGCACTACTGGACGACCGACGCCGGGCGGGAGGAGCGCACCGACGTCGACCGCTGGTCGGCCGCGCACGAGGTCGACGTCGCGATCGACTTCCTCGCTGCGCACCACGACGAGCCGTTCGCGCTGATGGTGTCGCTGAACCCGCCGCATCAGCCGTTCGACCAGGTTCCGGACGAGTACCGGACGCTGTACTCGGGTCTCGGCGAGGACGAGCTGCTCGTACGGCCGAACGTCCCGCGCGGCACCGCGGTCGCCGACGAGGCCGCGCAGATCGCCCGCGACTACTTCGCCGCGATCACGGGCGTCGACGAGCAGATCGGCCGGCTCGCGGACGCCGTCGCCGCGCTGACCTCGACATCGGGACGGCCCACGGTGCTGCTGTTCACGTCGGACCATGGGATGCAGCTCGGCAGTCACGGGCTGTTGTACAAGAACGTCGGCTACGAGGAGTCGATGCGGCTGCCGCTGATCGTGCACGCGCCGGGCGTCGTCGAGCCCGGGGTCAGCGAGGCGGTCGTCTCGTCGCTGGACTTCGCGCCGACGATCCTCGGCCTGGCCGGGTTCGCGGAGGACGCGGCGGGGCTGCCGGGCTGCGACCGTTCGGCTCAGCTCCGCGGCACCGCGGTCGAGGACGGCCGCGCCGACGACGGCGTCGTCTACTACCGCTACGCCTCCCGCGCCGACCCGTCCAGCGCGCGCGGGCTGCGGACGCCGGCGGAGAAGGTCGTCGCCGTCTCGGATCCCGAGCGGGGGCTGACCGTCGAGTACTTCGACCTGAGGACGGATCCGTACGAGCTCGACAGCCGCCCCGACACCGCGGAGGCGCGCCGCCTCGCCCGGCGCCTCGTCGACGCGCTCGGATCCGAGGGCGATGCCTGGGCGGGATCCGCGGACCTGCGGGCGTACGCGGCCGGGTGATCCCTCCGGGGCTGATCCCGTCGGGCTGCCCAGCTCGGGGCCGATCCCGTCGGACTGCCCCGCCCCGGCCGAGCGCGCCGGGCGTTCAGACGGCCGCCGGGCCTGCCCCGTCCCACCCGGGCGCCGCGAACGCCGACAGCGGGTCGTCGCCGAGCGGCGCGAGCTGGCCGGCGCCGAACACCGGGAGCACCGCGCCGTCAAGAGCCCGCTCGGCGTGCTCGGCGAACCAGCCGTGCATCCGGTGCCGCAGCGCCTGCACCTCGGCGCCCCGGCCCGGATCGTCCACGAGATTCACCCGCTCACCGGGATCCGCCTCCAGGTCGTAGAACTCGTGCGGCCCGTACGGGAACCGGTGCACGTACTTGCGGCCGTGCGTGCGGATCATCCGCACCGGGCCGTACTCGCTGTGCACCACGACGGCCCGGTCCTCGGGCGCCCGCCCGTCCGCGGCCGACCCCAGCCGCGCGGCGAAGCTGCGACCGGGTCCGCTCTCGAACGCGGAGCCGTCGAGGCCCGCGAGCTCGAGCAGGGTGGCGGGGAAGTCGTAGGCGCTGAGCAGGTCGTCCACGACGAGCCCCTCGGCGACGCGCCCCGGGGCCGCGACGATGAACGGCACCATCACCGACTCGTCGTACATGTTCATCGGGAACGTGCCGTTGCCCTTGCCCCAGATGCCGTGGTGGCCGGCGTTGAAGCCGTTGTCGCTGAGGAACACCACGATCGTGTCCTGCGCGAGACCGAGGCCCCCGAGCCGGTCGAGCACGCGCCCGATCGCGGCGTCCATCGCGGTGACCGCGGCGAAGTAGCCGATCAGCGCCTCGCGGGCGTCGGGCTCGCCGCCGATCGGGCCGCCGTGCAGGTGCTGCAGCCACGGGTGCGGCTCCTCCTGCGGGCAGGACTCGAACGCGCAGTCGCGGTAGAGCTCGGTGAACTCGTCGGGGTGCTGGCCGGCGAACGGCTTGTGCGGGGCGGTGAAGTTCACCGCGAGGAAGAACGGATCCGGTTCCCGCGCCTCGGCCTCGAGGAACGCGATCGCGTCGTCGGCGATCGCATCGGTGAGATACCCGGTCGCCGTCTCGGGTGTCGAGCCGCGGTACATCGGCGCGTCGTGGTACGGGCTGCCGCCGCCGTGCAGGGCGTACCAGTGCACGAAGCCGCGTCGGGGCACGTCGCTCGCGCCGAGATGCCACTTGCCGGAGAGACCGAGGCGGTACCCGGCATCGGCCAGGGCGTCCGTGAACGCCGGGACGCCGTCGAGGTGGTCCACGCTCTCCGGGCCCGCGTGCGGTCCGTCGAGATAGTCGTGCACACCGTGCGCGGAGGGGATCCGGCCGGTCAGCAGCGAGGCGCGGGCCGGCGAGCACACCGGGGAGGTGCAGAAGAACCGTCCGGCCCTGGCACCGCGGGCGGCGAGGGCGTCCAGCACCGGGGTGCGGATCTCCGGATTGCCGGCGGCGCCCAGCGCCCACGGCCCCTGGTCGTCGCTGAGGAAGACGATGATGTTCGGGCGTCCGCGCCCGGCGTCGCCGGTCATCGCGTCGCCGCCGGGATCGGCGAGACCGCCGTCGCCGCCCCGGCCTGCGCCGAGCGGTAGCTCGCCAGGATGAGCTCCACGACGTGCCGGGCGTGCTCGAGCGGCACCGCCGGCGTCCCGCCGTGGACGACGTCGAGGAAGTCGGCGAGCTGTGCGGTGAAGCCGATCTGGATGTCGTCCGGCGACGGCTCGCGGACCATGCGGGTCGCCCCGTCGATCCGCACGAGGGTTCCGGCGCGCGGATCCGCCTCGACCGTCCCGCGTTCGCAGACGACGGCGAGGGTGTCGGCGCGGGTGGGCGGGTCGCTGACGATCGCGATCGCGACGCCGACCCCGTTCTCGAGCCGCAAGCGCACGATCCCGTCGGTCTCGACCGGCGAGCCGAAGCGGTTCGCGACGGAGGCGGAGACCTCGAGGGCCCTCGCTCCACCGAACCACAGCGAACGGTCCAGGCAGTGCGCGCCGATGTTGAAGAGCGCCCCGCCGCCCGCGACCTCGCGCGAGAAGAACCAGGGCGAGCGGGTGCCCGGCCGGTAGTCCGTGCTGCGGTTGTCGCGGATCAGGCGCACCGCCCCGAGCTCGCCCGAGGCGATCAGCTCGTGCGCGGCGACCTTGTCCGGCAGGTGGTGCTGGATGTGCCCGACCGCGAGGGCGACCCCGGCGGCGGCGCAGGCCGCGGCGATGCGGTCGCAATCCTCGACCGAGGTGGCCATCGGCTTCTCCACGAGCACGTGCAGACCGGCCTGGGCGGCGTCCACGGCCATCGGCGGATGCAGCGCGTGCGGGGTGTTCACGATCACGGCGTCGACCGCGTGCGCGTCGATCATCCGGCGGTGGTCCGTGAAGACGCGCGCCCCCGGGGCGAGGTCGGCGGCGCGGCGGGCGGAGGCCTCGTCGATGTCGCAGACCGCGGTCAGCTCCGCTCCGGCGAGCTCGGCGGCCGCCCGCACGTGGAACGGCGCGACGGCGCCCGCCCCGATCAGACCGATGCGCATTGTTCTCCTTCGTCCGTGGCGTCCGCCGGTCAGGCCTCGCGCGCGCCGCAGGAGCGGCGGACGACGATCCGGGGGCGGAGCTTGATCTGATGCAGGGGGCAGTCGTCGCCCTCGATGAGCCGCCGCAGCAGCACGTCGGCGGCCATCCGGCCGATCCGGTACTTGGGCGGGGCGACCGCGGTGAGCGGGACCTCCGCGAGGTCGGCGACCTCGTCGTCGTAGGACACCAGGGCGATGTCGTCCGGGACGCGCAGGCCGCCGCGGCGGATCGCCCCTTCCAGCAGCGTCGCCTCCCGGTCGCCGAAGACCAGGGCCGCGGTCGCCTCGCCGTCGCGGAGGTGCCGCAGCGCGGACTCGGCGGAGTCGGCCTCCCAGGCGGACTTCGACTGCGCGAACTCGAGCGATCCGGGAAGACCCAGATCCGCGATCGCGTGCCGGTAGCCGTGCACGACCCCGGCCTCGGTGGGATTGCGCTCGCGGGTGAGCAGCGCGATCCGGGTGTGGCCGAGGCCGGCGAGGTGCTGCACGGCATCGTACGCGCCGCCGCGGTGGTCGGAGCAGACGTGCTCCGTGGTGTCGGCCGGTCCCAGGTCGGGCAGACTCCGCTCCACGAGGACCACCGGCACGGGCAGCGTCATCAGCTCGCGCGCGCGGGCGCCCGGATCGGCGATCCCGGTGAGGGTCGGCGCGATGAGCAGCCCGTCGACGTCGGCCTCGAGCAGGGTCTGGATCGCGCCGTCCTCGCGCTCGGGCTGGTAGCGGTAGGTGGAGAGCTGCAGCGTGGCGCCGGCGGCGGACAGGGACTCGTCGATGCCCTGCAGCACGCGCGGGTAGTAGAGCTGGGTGTCGGGCAGGAGCACGCCGATCCGGCGGCGCGCCTTCTCGTCGCGCGGACGGACGTGCGCGACGAAGCTGCCCGCGCCCTGCCGCCGCACCACGATGCGCTCGGCGACGAGCTCGTCGAACGCCCGGCGGACCGTGGTCAGGGAGAGGCCGGTCTCGATCGCGAGCTGCTGCTCGGTGGGCAGCTTCTCGCCGGCGGTCCAGGTGCCCGCGAGGATGCCCCGCCGCAGCTGATCGGCGAGGATCTCGAACTTGAGACCCTTCGCGTCCGCATCGCGCACCGTCGATCCTCGTCGATCCGACATGGCGCCTCCTCTCGTGGCAGTCCTCCCATTCTTCTGCCGGAAAAGAGAGGAATAAAGAGGGATTTCGCGGATGGATCCCGATTCCTCTGGTTCAGATACTGAGAATGGGGGACCGTTGGCGCGGGGAGGGTGAGGATTCTTCGGAATACTCCTTGATTGCTCCTTTCCTGGCTTGCCAGAGTCGAGCCTCGGAACGGCGACGCGGCCGTTCGCGAAGGGAAGGGAATTCCGATGGCGAAGATCCGAAAGCTCGCCGCACTCGCCATTGCCGGTGCGCTCGCGCTGTCCGTGGCGGGATGCGCGTCCGCACAGGGTGCCCCGAGCGGCGGCGCGAGCAGCGGCAAGGGCGGCACGCTCACCTACTGGTCGATGTGGAAGGAGGGCGAGGCGCAGCAGAAGGTCCTCGCCTCCGCCATCGCCGACTTCACGAAGGAGACCGGCATCACGGTTGACGTCCAGTGGCAGGGCCGCGACAGTGTGAAGAAGGTCGTCCCGACGCTGAACACGAACAAGGTCCCCGACCTCATCGACAGCTCGTTCGCCAAGCTCGCCCCGGTCCTCGCCGGCACCGGCCAGGCCAAGGCGCTGACCGACGCCTACGGGGCGACCGTCGACGGCAAGAAGGCCGGCAGCCTGATCCCCAAGGCGTATCTCGCGAACGACGTCATCACCCGCAAGGGCGAGTCCGCACCCTGGATGCTGCCGTACTCGCTGACCAGCGACGCGATCTGGTTCAACGCCGCGACGCACCCCGAGCTGACCGCGAAGGCCCCGTCCGACTGGAACGGCTTCGTCGCCGAGCTCGACAAGCTCAAGGCGGCGAACGAGGTGCCGATCGCGATCGACGGCGACGTCTCGGGCTACAACGCGTATTGGTACACCGCCGCGATCGTGCACCTCGCCGGTCCCGGCTCGCTCAAGAAGATCTCCGACGACAAGACCGGCAAGGCCTGGGACAAGCCCGAGGCGCTGAAGGCCGCGCAGATGGTGCAGCAGCTCGCCGCGGGCGGCTACTTCATCTCCGGCTACAACGCGAGCAAGTGGCCGGCCCAGCAGCAGGCGTGGGCCGACAACAAGGCGGCCCTGATCTTCAACGGCACCTGGATCCCCACCGAGACCCAGCCCTATGCCGCGAAGGGGTTCCAGTACTCCTCGTTCCCGTTCCCGACCGTCGGCAGCAACGGCAAGAAGGTCGCCCGCGCCGACTTCATCGGCTTCGCGGTGCCGGCCAAGGCGAAGAACTCCGCGAACGCGCAGAAGTTCGCCTCGTTCTTCCTGAAGAAGAAGTACCAGGACGCGCTCGGCACCGACGCGAAGATCCTGCCGGTCCGCTCCGACGCCGCAACCAGCAGCGAGATGTCCACCGTCAAGGCCGCACTCGACTCGACCCACTCGTTCTACGTGCAGAACGACGGGATCACCTCCCCGGGCTACGCCGAGAAGCTGCTCTGGCCGGCGCTGGACCAGCTGGTCCTCGGCAAGACCACCGCCGAGCAGTTCGTCGCGAACATGAAAGCCGGGCAGATCGACTACTGGAAGCAGAACTCGTGACGCAGGCGGCCGCCACGGCTCCTGCCCCCTCGGACCGGGGCGCCCGCACGGCGCCCCGGTCCGGCGGCAACGCCATCGACCGCGCGCGCAGGCGGCTCTTCGTCCCGTTCGTCGGGCCGGCTCTGCTGCTGTACACGGCGCTCTTCGTCGGGCCCGCGGTCTATGCCGTCTGGATCAGCTTCAACAAGTGGGCCGGTGCGGGCCCGATGGAGTTCGTCGGCTTCGGCAACTACATCCGGCTGTTCTCGGACAAGCTGTTCCTGCGCTCGTTCGGCAACACCCTGCTGCTGCTGTTCGTGGTCGGCGCGGCGATCTTCCTCGTCTCGTTCGGCCTCACCCTCGTGCTGCGCGACATGACGGGGCGCAAGATCGCCCGGTCGGTGATCTTCTTCCCGCACCTCGTGAACGCGATGATCTTCGGCGTGCTGGCCGGGTTCGTGCTGAACCCGGGCGGGCTGGTCAACAAGCTGCTGGGCGGCCTCGGCGTGACCACGCCGCCGGCCTGGCTCGCGCAGGACAACCTGTTCCCGCTGATCATGGTGATGCTCACCTGGATCACCACCGGCTACTACACGACGATCCTGATGGCCGGCGTCGACCGGATCCCGCCGTACTACTACGAGGACTGCGCGCTGGCCGGCGCGAACGCCTTCCAGCGGCTGCGCTACGTCGTGCTCCCGCTCACCTGGGATGTGTTCGGCACCTGCGCCGTGCTCTGGACGATCTCCTCGGTGAAGATCTTCGAGATCATCTGGATCTTCGGCGGATCCACCGGTCAGGGGATCCCGCCCACCCAGACCTGGAGCACCGCCGTGTACACCTACGTCACGGCCTTCTCCGGCGAGTCCGTGCCCGCCTACGGCATGGCGAGCGCCTCCGCGATCCTGTCGCTCGCGCTCGTGTCGGTCCTCGTCGTCCTGCTCCGTCGCGTGATGAAGCGCGACGCGATCGAACTCTAGGAGTGCCCATGACCTCTGCAGAACTGCTCGTCGAGGAGACCACGACCCGAGCGCTGGTGGCACCGAAGAGCCCCCGCGGCCGGCGGCGGGGTGCCGCGATCGGCCGCGAGAGGAGCGTGCTGCGCGGGATCGGCCTGGTGCTGCTGTGGGCCTTCGTGGCGCTGAACATCGTCTGGATGGTGTGGATGGTGCTGCAGGCGTTCCGCGACACCCGGTCGATCCTCACGGATCCATGGGGCATGCCGACCTCGCTGGACCCGAAGAACTTCGTGACGGCCTGGACCGTCGGCGACTTCGCCACGGCGACGCTCAACAGCGTCAGCACGACGCTCATCTCGTCGCTGCTCACCGTCGCGATCGCCGCCCCCGCCGCGTACTACCTCGGCCGCGTCGAGAACCGGCTGACCGGTTCGCTGACGATGTACTTCGTGCTCGGGCTGGGGATCCCGGCCCAGGTCATCCTGATCCCGCTGTTCGTGATGCTCAACGAGGTCTATCTGACCGACAGCCTCGTCGGGCTCAACCTCGTCTACATCGGCGTCTCGTTGCCGTTCACGGTGTTCCTGCTGATCGCGTTCTTCCGGTCGCTGCCGCAGGAGCTCGAGGAGGCGGCCGCCCTCGACGGCACGACCGCGTTCGGCACGTTCTGGCGGATCACCCTGCCGCTCGCGAAGGGCGGGATCCTCACCGCGTTCGTGCTCCAGGTGATCTCGCACTGGAACGAGACGCTGCTCGCTCTGACGCTGCTGCAGTCGACCGACAAGTACACGCTTCCCGTCGCGCTGATCTCGTTCATCCAGCAGCAGACCTACTCGGGCGCGGACTGGGGCGGGCTCTTCGCCGGCCTCTGCATCGTCGTGCTGCCGATGCTCGCGATCTACCTGTGGCTGGGCCGGCGACTCACCGAGGGGCTCACGCTCGGCATGGGCAAGTAGGGGCGGGCGCGGGCTGCGGCTGCGTCGCCCGCCGGAAAACGGAGAGAGAGTCGTCCGAACACGGCGCGTCCGGCGTGGCGCGGGTGCGGCGCGCCGACGAGCTCTCCGTTTTCCAGCCGGCTCAGACCGGCCGGGTCGGGCCAGCCGGATCAGGCCAGCGGGCTCAGACCAGCGGCAGCGCGCCGTCGAACGCGGTGGTCGACAGGACCTCTTCGGCGGGGCCGCCGCCGAAGACGCGGGAGATCCCCGGATCCGTCCGCCAGGCGGGCCAGCCCGGATCGCCGTCGCGCACGAATGCGGCGGCGACCGCGTGCATCTCGGTGGCGAGGCGCTGCGGCGGGGTCGGCCCGGTGAGGGCGGGCACGTGCGGCTCGGCGAGCACGTCGAACCAGAACGGCACGTCGACGCAGTGGCTCGACCAGCCCTTCGCGGGGGAGACCCAGGCGAACCGGTAGGTCCAGGTCGGAGCGGCGCCGCGGGCCTCCGCGGCCTGCACGACGAGCGACCGGAACACCCGGTCCGACACGAACCGGCCGAGCAGGGCCGCCGTCCCGCGGCGGCGCTGAGGCAGGTTCGCGGCGAGGTAGGCGCGGCGCACGACGCGGTCGCGGCACAGCAGGCGCAGGGCCAGGGCGGCCGGCACGAACCGCAGCGCCCGAGGGGCGTGATCCAGGACGGGCGTGTACTCGTCGTCGGTCGCGCCGAGCAGCAGGGCCTTGCCGGATCCGATGCCGGCGCGCAGGGCCTCGACGGTCGGCCGCGGGACCACGTCGCCGTCGACGACCGGCCCCCAGGGCAGGCCGGAGACGAGGGGATCGAGCACAGCGCGCAGCCCGGTCGCGCCGCGCAGGGCCGCCTTGGGCTGGGCGCGCATCACCTGGCGCTCCGGGATGGTGCGGAAGCCGTCGGCGGTCGGCGCGCAGCCGAGCATCTCGGCGAGGCGGGACGTGCGGCCCCGGGCCGTGTCTGCGTCGACGTCGGCGAGTGCGGGGGAGGCTGCGAGGACGGAGTGGAACAGGTGCTGCGCGCGCTCCAGACCGAGCAGGGTGAGCACGCCGCCGCCGCCGGCGGACTGCCCTGCGATCGTGACCCGGGACGGATCCCCGCCGAAGGCCGCGATGTTGCGCCGGACCCACTCCAGGCCCGCGATCCAGTCCAGCACCCCGCGGTTCGCGGGGGCGCCGTCGACGAGGCCGAAGCCGTCGAAGCCGAGCCGGTACGAGAGCGCCACGAACACGACGCCGTCGCGGTTGAACGTGCCGCCGTCGTACCAGGGGCTCGCGGGGGAGCCGTCCACGTACCCGCCGCCGTGGATCCACACGAGCACGGGCAGGTCGGGTCCGGTCGCGTCGGGCCCGGGGACCGCCGGAGTGAACACGTTGACGTTGAGGGTCGCGTCGCCGGGGATCGACGGCTCGGGGATGAGCGTCTCGCCCTTGTCTCCGCGCTGCGGGGTCGGGCCGTACGTGGTCGCGTCGCGCACCCCGGTCCACGGATCCGGGTCCTGCGGGGCCGCGAAACGCAGCGCGCCCACCGGGGCCGCGGCGAACGGGATCCCGAGGAAGGCGGCCGACGCGTCAGGGCCGCCAGGGCGCCCGCGCCAGAACCCGCGGACGAGGCCGGCGGTCGTGGCGACGACGGGAGCCGCGGCGGCGCCCTCCGCCGGGACGGTGTCTGCGGAGCCGGGCGTGATCATCCCGTCAGCGTAGCCCGCGACAAGCCGGGGAGAGCGGGACCGGATCCGCGGTCCCCGGCTCATCGGAGGAGCCCCGGCCTAGTGCCGGTAGCTGGCGTCGCCGACGGACTTCACCGTCCAGACGCCACCGCGGTACTCGAGCTTCGAGACCGCCACGTTCGAGATGCCCTTGGTCACGGTCGTGCCGAGCGCGTCGACCGCGCAGGTGATCGACAGACCGCTGGAGACCATGAGCACGCGCGTGTCGTGGCCCCTGACGGCCTTCTGCGCGGCCTCGGTCATCGCGGCGAGCATGCGCGCGCTGACGTCGCCGCAGTCCTCGGCGGGCAGGGCGACGCCGTTCTCCTCGGGCTCCTCGGCGAGCCGCTTCATGGTCGCCATCATCGGGACGAGGCCCTTCTCGGTGATCGCCCTCAGCTGCATGGTCTGCCAGCCGCCGTTCTGGCCGGTCGCGTCGGCCGGCGCGGTGGGGGCCGCGGCGTGGTCGACCGTGTAGCCCATCGCCTCGACGATGTCGGTCCACATCTCCTTCCCCTCGGCGCCCTCGTAGCGGCCGAAGTCGATCTCGCGCAGTCGCTCGTCCTGCGTGACGGCGAGTTTCTGCTGTCCGGCGCCCTGCAGGAGGAGCGTCGCGGTCTGGAAGTGCCGCTTCTGGTCGGCGGAGTACGCCGCGTCGAACGCGCCGTCGCGGGCCCGGAGGTTCGCGCCGACCGTGACCGGCAGGATCCGGCCGTCGAGCACGGATCCGTCCGGGTTCTTCCCGACGACGAGCGGTGCGTCGCTCCAGCCCTGCACGCGCTCGAGGGTGTTCAGGATCGTCTGTCCGTGCCGGGTGAGGTAGACGGTGACGGTGCTGTCATCGCCCTTGCCGCTCTTCGCGACCGTGTCGTGCGGGGCCGCCGCCGCCCAGCCGCCGAGGGCGGTGGTCGCCAGGACTACGGCCGTCGCGAACGCGAGGCGCGGGATGGGGTTCTTCATTCCGTCTCCTTTGACCGAAGACCGGCACGCAGGCCGGGTTGCTGAAAACCATGGCAGTTAAGGTTTTCGAGCGCAACCGGGGGAAGGAGTCAGGGTGCGGGGCGCAGCAGGGCGATGAAGGCCTCGAGGTCGGCGGCCATGTCGATCGTCGGATCCAGCATCCAGGCGCTCTGCAGACCGTCGGCGAGGGCGTGGGATGCGCGCATGATCCAGGCCGGGTCGAGGTCGGCGCGCAGCTCGCCGGCCTCCTGCGCGGCGACGATCGCATCGCGCGTGCCGGCCTCGAGGCGGGCGGTGCGGTCGGCGAAGAACGCGCGCGCGGGGTGGACCGGATCCGCCGCCTCGGCCTGCAGCTGGGTGTAGAGCGCCACGAGCCCCGGCACCTCTGCGTTGTGCCGGACCAGCTCGACGAACGCCTCCAGGAAGTCGCGGTCGCCGATGGTGCCGCTGTCGCGCTCGTCGCGCGCCTGCAGGATCGCGAGGAACAGATCCTCCTTGGTTCCGAAGTAGTGCAGCAGGCCCGCGGGGCTCAGTCCGACGGCGTCGGCGATGTCGCGCACCGATGCGCTGCGGTAGCCGCGCTCGGCGACGAGTGTCAGGGCGGTGGCGAGGATCTCCTCGCGCTTGGCGACCCCCTTCGCGTAGACGCCGGCCCGGGGCGCCCGCGGGGTGGATCCGCTCCCGCGGCGTGTCGTCTTCGCGGATCCCCCTGGGCTCATGCGTGCCAGCGTAACGCCTGGGAAACAAAACCGAACAACGTTCGGCAATCTCTTGCGCGTCGGCCGCGCGCGTGCGAGAGTGTCTGCAGCAAAAAGCCGAACAGTGTTCGGGATTGCACGCACCTGACCGCGCTCGACGAGGAGCAGCCATGACCATCACCCCGCAGGATCCTGCCGCCGGGATCGCCCCGACCGGCGTCATCTCCACCGAGCCGCCCGCCGCCGGGCGACCCGCCGCGAGCCCGCCCGCGAACCGGCGCCTGCTGCCCAGCCTGCTCGCCGCCTCGCTCACGCTGTTCGCGACCTACGGCGGCCTCATCGCGATCCTGCTGCCCTCGCAGATCGCCCTGCTCGACGAGGCGCACAAGGTGCAGAACCTCGCGATCGTCACCACCACGTCGTTCGTGTTCACCCTCTTCGCGCAGCCTCTCGCCGGCGTCTTCAGCGACCGCACCCGCTCCCGCTTCGGCCGGCGCGCGCCGTGGATGGTCGTCGGCGCGATCGTCGGCGGCATCATGCTGTTCGGCCTCGGGTCGCTCACCGACATCCTCTGGATCACGGTCTTCTGGGTCGTCATCCAGGTCGCCCTGAACTTCCTGCAGGCACCGCTCACGACGATCACCGCCGACCGATTCCCTCGCTCGAAGCGCGGCGGGGCGAGCGCCATGATCGGACTCGGCACCCAGCTCGGCATGACCGTCGGCGTCATGCTGGCGGGCTCGCTCGCGGCCCAGATCGGCGTCGGCTACGCGATCTTCGGCGGCGCCGTGATCGTCGTGACGGTGCTGTTCGTGCTCCTCAACCGGGACTGGTCCTCGAAGGACGCCTCGGTCGAGCCGTTCCGCTGGGGCGCGTTCTTCCGGGGCTTCTGGATCAACCCCCGCAAGCACCCCGACTTCGCCTGGGCGTTCGCGGCCCGGTTCCTGCTGATCCTGGGCTACTTCGTCGTCACCGCATACCAGCTCTACATCCTCACCGACTACATCAGGATGCCGCTGCAGCAGGCCCAGGGCGCGGTCGTCACGCTGACCCTGGTGGCCTTCCTCCCGACCCTCGCCGCGATCGCGCTCTCCGGCTGGTGGAGCGACAGGGTCGGTCGCCGCAAGGTGTTCATCTACGGCGCCACCGTGATCATGGTCGCGGGCCTCGCGATGCCCCTGATCATGCCGAACCTGACCGGCATGATCGCGATGAGCATCGTCAACGGCATCGGCTTCGGTCTGTACATGTCGGTGGACGCGGCCTTGATGACCGAGGTGCTGCCGGACGAGGGCGCCTCGGCGGGCAAGGACCTCGGCATCCTCAACGTTGCCACCAACATCCCGCAGGCGCTCAGCGCGCCGATCGCGGCGATGATCATCGGATCCTTCGGCGGGTACCCGATGCTCTTCGTCTTCGCGATCGTGTTCGCGATCCTCGCCGCCGTCGCCACCGCCCCGATCCGCGGCGTCAAGTGACGCCCGAACCCTCCGAAGGGAACCCCATGGAGAGCACCCAGACCGAACCCGGCGCCGTCGCCACGGCCGATGCCCACCCCGAGGTGCGCACCGCCGCCGGCGTCGTGCGCGGGCGCTGGCGCGCCACCACCGCGCCCGGATCCGGCGAACGCGGCGCGCTGCGCTCCGCCGCGTTCCTGGGGATCCCGTTCGCGGAGGCGCCGGTGGGGGAGCGACGGTTCCGGGCGCCCGTTCCGCAGGCTCCGTGGCACGGGGTGTTCGACGCCGCGGCGTTCGGACCGACGGCGCAGCGGGGCGACCCGGGCGTGACGCTCATCCCCGAGCCCAGCGTGCCCGGGCAGTCGACACTGAACGTGAACGTGTTCACGCCGTCTCCCGCGGAACCGGCGGAGGGCGCGGGGCTGCCCGTGCTGGTCTGGATCCACGGCGGCGGGTACTTCGCCGGCTCCCCGGCCAGCCCCTGGTACGACGGTCGCAACTTCAACCGCGACGGCGTCGTGACCGTGACGATCTCGTACCGGCTGGGCTTCGACGGCTTCGGCTGGATCGAGGACGCCCCCGCCAACCGCGGCGTGCGGGACTGGCTGCTCGCCCTCGAGTGGGTGCAGGAGAACATCGCGGCCTTCGGCGGGGATCCGTCGCGGGTCACGATCGCGGGCCAGTCCGCGGGTGGCGGGGCCGTGATGACCCTGCTCGGCATGGAGGCCGCACAGCACCTCTTCCACGGCGTCTACGCGATCTCGGGCGCCCTGGCCGACGTGTCGGCGGAGCGTTCGGAGGCGTTCGGGCGGGCGCTCGCCGCGGAGCTCGGCGCCGCACCGACGCGGGCGGGGCTCGGCGCGCTGAGCGAGGAGCGCATCCTCGAGGCGCAGAAGAAGCTCACCGCCTTCGACGGCGGCGACATGAGCGACATCATCGAGAACGGGCTGCCGCTGGGCCCGTCCGTGGACGGCGAGCTGATCCTTCGCCCCACGCCGGAGTCGTTCCGTGCGGGGGTCGGATCCGACAAGCCGCTCGTGCTCGGCGCGACCGACGACGAGTTCTCGATGGCGACCGCCGACGCGGGCAGGATCATGCGCTGGGTGCCGACCGGGATGCTGCTCGGCAGGCTCGGCGTTCCGAAGGCGGCGCGTTCCGCCTACCTGGCCGCGAACGCCGACGTGCGCGCGAAGGGCAAGGCGCGCCTCGCCGGCCGCGTGCTGACCGACCGGATGTTCCGCGCCGCGATCCTGAGGATCGTCGCGGATCGCGGATCCGCACCCACCTGGGTGTACCGGTTCGCGTGGCCGTCCGGGCATTTCGGGTTCGCCGAGCACTGCCTCGACGTGCCGTTCTTCTTCGACTGCCTGGACGGGCCGGCGATGGAGCCGCTCGCCGGGCCGAACCCGCCGCAGGCCCTCGCCGACGAGCTGCACGCCGCCGCCGTCGCGTTCATCGCGGGCCGGGATCCGGGCTGGTCGCGCCACGACGAGCACGGCCGCCGGGGGCGCGTCTACGACACCCCGACCCGGGAGCTGTCCGACCTGTACGCGTCGGTACGGCCGCTGATCTGATCGTGTCCGGGAGGCCCGCCGTGGACGATCCGGGAACGGATCCGGATCCGCTCAGCCGGCGTTCCGGCGGGCTTCCCAACCGGAGCGGACCATCTCGTCGACGGTGTGCCGCATCCGCCAGTCCAGGTCGCGCGCGGCGAGTTCGCCGGTCGCGACGATCCGGTCGGGGTCGCCGGGGCGGCGCGGGCCGACCTCGGGCGTGAACTCGATGCCGGTCACCCGGACCATCGCGTCCATGATCTGGCGGACCGAGAGGCCGTCGCCGGAGCCCAGGTTGTAGGCCGCCTCGAGCGGCTCGCCGGCGATCATGCGCTGCGCGGCGGCGACGTGGGCGAGCGCGATGTCGCCGACGTGCACGTAGTCGCGCACGTTCGTGCCGTCTTCGGTGGCGTAGTCGTCTCCGTTGATGCGCGGGGTCTCGCCCGCGAGCAGCTTCTCGAAGACGATCGGGAAGAGGTTGTGCGGGCTGACGTCGAAGACGGTCGGGTCCGCGGATCCGACGACGTTGAAGTACCGCAGCGACGTGTGCACGAGCGGGCGCTCGGACCCGGCCGTCGCGACCGCCTCGTCGCGCAGCAGCCACTCGCCGATGAGCTTGGACTCGCCGTACGGGCTCGCCGGGCGCTTCTCGGTGCTCTCGACGACGAGCGGGACGTCGGGGGTGCCGTACACGGCGGCGCTCGACGAGAACACGATGTTCGTGACGCCTGTGGCCGCCATGGCCTCGAGGATGACGCGGGTGCCCTCGACGTTCTGGGCGTAGGTGTGCAGCGGGCGCTGCATCGAGACTCCCGCGTATTTGAAGCCGGCGACGTGGATCACGCCCTGCACGCCGTGCTCGACGAGGGTGCGCTTGACGAGCTCGCGGTCGAGGATGCTGCCCTCGACGAGAGCGACGCCCTCGGGCACGAACGACGGCCGTCCGCTGGAGAGGTCGTCGAGGACGACCGGGGTCAGCCCGGCTCCCGCGAGAGCGCGGACGACGTGCGATCCGATGTAGCCGGCGCCGCCGGTGACAAGCCAGGACATGGGTCTCCTTCGATCGTTCGGGTGTCGGGATCCGCCCGCCCATTCTTCCAGGGGCCCGGCCGGCCCTGGTGACCGCGAGACCGAATCCGGGGTTCGAGACCGACGTTCATACGCGGGGTTTCGCGACGCAGGATCGGTCTCGCGGTCAGCAGGGGCGGATCTGGTAGGTCAGGCGTCGCGGCGGGGGCCGGCCGACGGGGCCACCGTGAACAGGTGCGGCTCGGCGAAGCCGGCGGCGGCGAAGGCAGCGCGCACGGCGGCGGAGACGGGCTCGACGAGGGCGTGGTCGACGAGGGCGATCGCTGCGCCGCCGAAGCCGCCGCCGGTCATCCGCGCGCCGACCGCGCCGTGCGCGAGGGCGGTGTCGACCGCGGTGTCGAGCTCGGGGATCGAGATCTCGAAGTCGTCCCGCATCGAGGCGTGCGAGGCGACGAGCAGCTCGCCGATCCCGCGCGGGCCGCGCTCCGCGAGCACGGCCACGGTGTCGAGCACGCGCCGGTCCTCGGTCACGACGTGCCGCACCCGGCGGAAGTCTATGTCGTCGAGCAGTTCGGCCGCCCGTGGCAGATCCTCGACCCGCACGTCGCGCAGGGCCGGCACGCCGAGGGCCGCGGCGCCGCGCTCGCAGGACTCCCGACGCTCGCGGTAGCCGCCCGTGGAATGGGCGTGCTTCACGCCCGTGTCGATCACGAGCACCTCGAGCCCGGCCTCCGCGAAGCCGAGCGGAATCGACGCGGTCTCGAGCGAGCGGCAGTCCAGGAACGTCGCGGCGTCGGCGACGCCGAGCATCGACGCCATCTGGTCCATGATCCCGGTCGGGGCGCCGACGGCCTCGTTCTCGGCGCGGCGGCCCGCCTGCGCGAGCGTCACGGGATCCAGTCCCAGGCCCCAGAGCTCGTTCAGGGCGGATCCGGCCGCTCCTTCGATCGCGGCGGAGGAGGACAGGCCCGCCCCGACCGGCACGTCCGAGGCGATCGCGAGGTCGACGCCGGGGAGGGTTCCGGCTGCCGGTCCCTGAGCCTGTCGAAGGGCCCGGAGCGCCCACGCCACGCCGAGCGGGTAGGCGGACCACTCCGGGACGCGCGGGGCGCCGTCGGACGGGAACAGCGTGTCCAGATCCGCGAGGGCGACCTCGACCGGCGCGTCGGCGAAGGTCGAGGCGACGCGGATCCGGCCGTCGGTGCGCAGCCGCGCCGCCGCGTACGTGCGGTGCTGGATCGCGAACGGCAGCACGAACCCGTCGTTGTAGTCGGTGTGCTCGCCGATGAGGTTCGCCCTGCCCGGCGCCGACCAGACGCCGGTGGGCGCGGATCCGGTCAGCGCGCGGAACAGGTCGGCGGACGCGGTGGCTGCTGCGGTGGCCGGGTCTGCGGGTGCCGGGGCTGCGGGTGCCGGGGCCGGGGCTGCCGGGTCTGCGGTTGCCGGGTCTGCGGGGGCTGCGGCTGCGGCTGCGGTGGCTGCTGCGGTGGCCGGGTCTGCGGTTGCCGAGGCTGCGGTTGCCGGGGCTGCGGGTGCCGGGGCCGGGGCTGCCGGGGCCGCGGGTTCAGCGTCGGTCATCGGGTCTCCTCGGAGGGTGAGTGCTGTCCGTGTCCCACTTTCGGTGGGTGATGTCCCACTTCCCGCTGCCGAAAGGGCGATTCGGGCGCAGAAGGTGGGACACGGTACGGAGGGGAGGGGGATCAGACGGGGGCCGGCACCGACGCGATCGCCTCGCGGAGGCGTGCGGCGGCGTCCTCGGGGAGGATCTCGGCGGTCCAGGCGGACATGGCGGCCTCGGATCCGGCGAGGAACTTCAGCTTGTCGGCGGCACGGCGGGGGCTGGTGAGCTCGAGCCGCATCCGGATGGTGTCGCGCGCGACGTGCACGGGCGCCTGGTGCCAGGCCGCGATGTACGGGGTCGGGGTCTCGTACAGGGCGTCGACGCCGCGAAGCAGATGCAGGTAGAGCGGGGCGAGCTCGTCGCGCTCCTGGCTGGACAGCTCCGAGAAGTCGGGCACGTGGCGGTGCGGCAGCAGCTGCACCTCGAGCGGCCAGCGCGCCGCGAACGGCACGTACGCGGTCCAGTGCTCGCCCTGCAGCACGACCCGGTCCGAGCGCTGTTCGCTCTCCAGGATCCGCGCGAACAGGCTCTTGTCCGTGCGGTCGATGCTCTCGCGCAGCCGCTGCGTGCGCGGCGTGACGTACGGGTAGGCGTAGATCTGGCCGTGCGGGTGCGGCAGGGTGACGCCGATCGCCTCGCCGCGGTTCTCGAACGGGAACACCTGCTCGATCCCGGGCAGGGCCGACAGGGCTGCGGTGCGATCCGCCCAGGCCTCGATCACGGTGCGGGCGCGGGTGACGGACTGGGTGCCGAAGGATCCGGCGTGCTCCGGGCTGAAGCAGACGACCTCGCACCGGCCGACGCTCGTGCGGGTGCGGGCGATGCCGATCGCCTCGAGGTCGTCCAGGCCGTGCGGGGCGTTGCGGCCCTCTGGTGCACCGCCGAACGCCTCGGCGAGGGCAGGGCCGAACGACGGCGAGCGGTTCTCGAAGACGGCGACGTCGTACAGCGCCGGCACCTCGGAGGGGTTCGTCGGGGTCTGCGGCGCGAGCGGGTCGGCGTCGGCGCTCGGCATCATCACCCGGTTCTGCCGCTTGGTGGCGAACGTGATCCAGTCGCCGGTGAGCACGTCCTGCCGCATCATCGCGGTTTCGGGGCGGGGGTCGAGGGCGCGCGCGTCGATCGAGCGCTCCGCGGGCAGCGTGGTGCCGGGGTCGTCGTAGTAGACGAGCTCGCGCCCGTCGGCGAGGCGGGTGGCGCGCTTGACGACGCCGGCGCCCAGGAGTTCGGGGGTGCCGGCGACATCCGTGCTCGCCGGGACTTCGGCGGCGGATGCGGTGTCGTTCGCGCCGGTGGTCGCCGTGCCGGGCGTGGGGGAGGCCCCTTTCGGCGCGGTGCCGTTCACGGTGGCTCCGTTCGGCGCGGTGCCGTTCACGGTGGCTCCGTTCGCGGTGGCTCCGTTCGCGGCCTCGGCGGGCGTGTCGAACTCAGGATCCAGTTCCATGTTCACGTAAACACGGTACGATATGGAGCGTGATAGCGTCAACACTCCTGCGTTGAGCGCGAGGCGGATCGGAGCGGGAGCGGATCCGGTGACCCCCGGCGGATCCGGAGTCGCGATCGGCCGACACGGGGTGCTCCGGCAGGGAAGCCGAGTGGGTGCGATCGGGACGGAGAGGCGGACATGGCGAAGTACGACGACGAGTTGCGCGAACTCCGAGGCATCGACGCCGGCACCCCGGCCCCTGCGCGCCGCGGCCCCCGGCCGAGCGGCCGCGTGTCCATGGCGATGGTCGCGGCGCGTGCGGGAGTCTCCGGGCAGACCGTGTCGCGCGTCGTCAACGACAGCCCGCGTGTGGATCCGGGCACCCGGGCCAGGGTCGAAGCGGCGATGGCCGAGCTCGGCTACCGCCCGCATCTTGCCGCCCGCGCGTTGCGCACGGGGCGCTCGCGCACGATCGGCGTGGTCGCGCAGACCCTCGCCACGGTCGGCAATTCAGCGCTGCTTCAGGCCGTCGCCGAGGCCGCCGAGACTCGCGGGTACGCGCTGGCCGTCGTCACCCTGGGCTCCGCCGGGCGGATCGGCGAGGCCTTCGACCGGCTGCACGAGCAGGGCGTCGACGGCGCGATCGTGTTGAACGAGGCGTCCGTGCTCGCCCGCGACGCGGATCCGGCCGGCCTCGCCCTCGTCGTCGTGGACTCTCCCGACGATCCCCGCTTCGCCGTGATCGGCACCGATCACGCGGCCGGCGCGCGGGCCGCGACCGCCCACCTGGTCGACCGCGGGCGGGCGGTCGTCCACCACCTCGCCGGCCCGGCCGGATCCTTCGCCGCAGCCGAGCGCGAGCGCGGCTGGCGCGAGGAGCTCGCCGCCCGCGGGATCGCGATCCCGGATCCGATCCGCGGCGACTGGAGCGCGGCATCCGGTCATGAGGTCGGAGCCCGTCTCGCGGCGGATCCGTCCGTCACCGCGATCTTCGCCGCCAACGACCAGATGGCGCTCGGGGTGCTCCGCGCCCTCGCCGACGCCGGCCGCCGGATCCCGGACGACGTCGCGGTCGTCGGCTTCGACGACATCGCCGATGCGGCCGAGTTCCGCCCGCCGCTGACCACCGTCCGGCAGGACTTCGGCGCGCTCGGCGAACAGGCGGTCGGACTGGTCGTGGGCCGGGTCGAGGGCGGCCAGGACGCACCCGGTGCAGCGCTGCTCGTGCCGAAGCTGGTGGTGCGGGTCAGCTCCTGAGCGGATTCCGGCACGCGGATCCGACCTCCCCTGGATGGAATTCGCGTCTGAGAGACCCGCGCAGGAAGCGAAATCCATCTCCCGCGCTGCCCCGGGAGCACCGGTCCCCCCGGGGGATGGAATTCGCAGCTGCTGAGCCCGTGTGGGACGCGAAATCCATCTCCGGCGGACTCGGGGTGCCCCGGTCCGGCCCCAGAGATGGAAATCGCTTCTGTCGGGCCGGCGCGGGAAGCGATATCCATCTCCACGCCCGCCCGGGTGCTCCGGTCCGGCATCAGAGATGGAATTCGCCTCTGTCGAGCGCGCGCGAGATGCGATATCCATCTTCGGCGACACCTGCAGAGGTCTCGGTCGACCCCGGGGATGGATTTCGCCGCTGCTGAGCCCGCGCGGGAAGCGAAATCCATCTCCACGCCCGCCCCCCGTCCCCTCCACCAGCCCCACCTCCGCCCCGAGTCTGACAGCCCCGGCTCCGCCCCGATGATCCGCCAGCCGCACTTGCGGAAAGCGCATCCCCATGCCACCATGGATCAACTGGAAAGCGCTTACCCGCCGTTCGGAACCGGGGGAAGCACGAGCGAAGGAGGCACCGTGGCAGAGACGACCACCCGCGAGATCGGCATCATCATGAACGGCGTCTCCGGGCGCATGGGCTACCGCCAGCACCTGGTGCGCTCGATCCTGACGATCCGCGAGCAGGGCGGCATCGAGCTGCCCGACGGCACCCGCGTCACGGTCAAGCCGATCCTCGTCGGCCGCAGCGAGCAGAAGCTCGCTGAGCTCGCCGCGAAGCACGGCATCGCCGACTGGACGACCGACCTCGACGCGGCGCTCGCCGACCCGCAGTGGGAGATCTACGCCGACTTCCTCGTGACCAAGGCCCGCGCGACCGCGATCCGCAAGGCCATCGCCGCGGGCAAGGCGATCTACACCGAGAAGCCGACGGCCGAGTCGCTCGACGAGGCCCTCGAGCTCGCCCGCCTCGCCCGCACCGCCGGCGTCAAGACCGGCGTCGTGCACGACAAGCTCTACCTGCCCGGGCTGCAGAAGCTCAAGCGCCTCATCGACTCCGGCTTCTTCGGACGGATCCTCTGCGTGCGCGGCGAGTTCGGCTACTGGGTGTTCGAGGGCGACTGGCAGCCCGCTCAGCGCCCCAGCTGGAACTACCGCACCGAGGACGGCGGCGGCATCATCTCCGACATGTTCCCGCACTGGAACTACGTCATGGAGAACCTGTTCGGCGAGGTCAAGAGCGTCTACGCGCAGGCCGCCGTACACATCGCCGACCGCTGGGACGAGAAGGGCGAGCACTACACCGCGACCGCCGAGGATGCCGCGTACGGCATCTTCGAACTCTCCGGCGGGATCGTGGCCGAGATCAACTCCAGCTGGACCGTGCGCGTGAACCGCGACGAGCTGGTCGAGTTCCAGGTCGACGGCACGCACGGGTCCGCGGTCGTGGGCCTGTTCGGCGCGAAGATCCAGCACCGCAACGCCACCCCGAAGCCGGTGTGGAACCCCGACCTCGCCGACTCCCACGACTACGACGCGGACTGGGCCGAGGTGCCCGTGAACGACGTGTTCCTGAACGGGTTCCGCCAGCAGTGGGAGGAGTTCCTCGAGTCGTATGTGCTCGGAACGGAATACGACTTCGACCTGCTCGCCGGCGCCCGCGGCGTGCAGCTCGCCGAGGCCGGCCTGGCGTCCAGCGCCGAGGGCCGCAAGATCGCGCTGCCCGCGCTGAGCCTGGACTGAGGCCCGCGATGACGACGATCCGCCTCCTCGCCGCCGACGGCGGCACCACCGAGGTCGAGCTCAACGGCTCCGGCGCGTACGCCCGCCCGGCCGCGCCGCTGCAGAGCCGCGTCGCCTACGCTGCCGCGCATGTGGTGCCGAAGGCGCACGCCGAGAACACCCCGGGCCGGCCCGCCGACATCGACTGGGACGCCACGCTCTCGTTCCGCCGCAATGTCTACTCGTGGGGCCTCGGCGTCGCCGACGCCATGGACACTGCGCAGCGCAACATGGGCCTGGACGCCGCGGCCACCCGCGAGCTCATCGCCCGCAGCGCGGAGGTCGCCCGCGAGGAGGGCGGATCCGTCGTCGTCGGCGTCAACACCGACCACGTCGACGAGGAGCGGATCCCGCTCGCGCAGATCATCGACGCGTACACCGAGCAGCTGCACTTCACCGAGGAGCAGGGCGCCGGCCCCGTGCTGATGGCCTCCCGCCACCTCGCCCGCGCCGCGGAGTCGGCGGAGGACTACCGCCGCGTCTACGACGCCGTGCTGTCGAAGGCGACGACCCCGGTCGTGCTGCACTGGCTCGGCACCGCGTTCGACCCGCAGCTCGAGGGGTACTTCGGCGCCTCGGACTGGCAGACGGCGTCGCGGACGCTGCTCGAGATCATCGGCACGAACCCGGGCAAGGTGGCGGGCGTGAAGATGAGCCTGCTGAACGCCGAGTCCGAGGTGACTGTGCGGTCGCAGCTGCCCGAGGGCGTGCGGATGTTCACCGGTGACGACTTCAACTACGTCGGGCTGATCGGCGGCGGCACCGTCGGGCAGGGGGAAGGTCGCTCCGACGCCCTGCTCGGCGCGTTCGCCGCGATCACCCCGGTCGCCTCCGCCGCGATCCAGGCGCTCGACGCGGGCGATCCCGCCCGGTACCTCGAGATCCTCGGCCCCACCGAGGAGCTCAGCCGCCAGGTCTTCGCCGCGCCGACCTTCTTCTACAAGACCGGTGTCGCGTTCCTCGCCTGGCTCAACGGCCACCAGCCCGCGTTCCAGATGGTCGGCGGCCTGCACTCCGCGCGCAGCCTGCCGCACCTCAGCCGCATCGTCGAGCTCGCGAACGCCTCGCTCGCGTTCGAGGATCCGGAGCTCGCCCGCGAGCGCTGGCACGGCATGCTGGCCCTGAACGGGGTCGGCGCATGATCGAAGTCGACCCGCGCCTGTCGATCAATCAGGCCACGATCAAGTACGCCGATCTCGCCACCGCGCTGCGCGTCACGGCCGAGGCCGGGGTGCAGGGCATCGGCCTGTGGCGCGAGCCCGTGAACGAGGTCGGGCTCGACACGGCCGCGCAGATGCTCGCCGACTCGGGTCTTCGGTTCACGACGCACTGCCGCGGCGGGTTCTTCACGCTGCCCGCCGGGCCGGAGCGCGAGGCGGCGCTCGACGACAACCGCCGGGCGATCGAGGAGACCGCGACGCTCGCCGCCGCCGGGGCTGCGGGATCCACGGCCGTGCTCGTCCTCGTCGCCGGGGGCCTGCCGGAGGGATCCCGCGACCTGATCGGCGCCCGCGCGCGCGTGCGCGACGCGATCGGCGAGCTCTCCGCCGACGCCGCGGCGGCCGGCGTGACGCTCGCGATCGAGCCGCTGCACCCGATGTTCGGATCCGACCGCTGCGTCGTCTCGACGCTCGGGCAGGCGCTCGACATCGCCGCCGACTTCGACCCCGCCGTGGTCGGCGCCGCGGTCGACACCTTCCACATCTGGTGGGATCCGCAGGTGCTGGACCAGATCGCGCGCGCCGGGCGCGAGGGCCGGATCGCGACCTACCAGGTGTGCGACTGGAAGACCCCGCTGCCCGCCGACGTGCTGCTGAGCCGGCACTACACCGGCGACGGGATCATCGACTTCGGATCCCTCACCCGGGCGGTCGTCGCCACCGGCTACGACCGCGACATCGAAGTGGAGATCTTCAACGCCGACATCTGGGCCCAGGATCCGGTCGAGGTCGTCCGCCGCACGGCCGAGACCTTCGGGGCGGCCGTCTCGCCGCACCTGGCCTGACCCCCTGTCCGCGAGACCGAACCTGCGTCGCGAGACCGCGCGAATCTTCGCCCGTCTCGCGACTCAGGTTCGGTCTCGCGGTCAATCGCGCACACCATGAAAGGCTGACCCCATGAGCATCCGACCCGGCCTGTGCTCCGTGACCTTCCGGCAGCGGGATCCCGCGGGGGTCGCGGCACTCGCCGCCGCCGCCGGGCTGCGCGTGATCGAGTGGGGCGGCGACGTGCACGTGCCCCCGGGCGACGCCGCGCGCGCGGCCGAGGTCGCCCGGATCACCGCCGACGCGGGGCTCGAGGTCTGCTCGTACGGGTCGTACTTCCGCGCAGGCCCGGGTGAGGAGATCGCCCCGATCCTGGACTCCGCCGAGGCGCTCGGCGCGGACCGGATCCGCGTGTGGGCCGGCTCGATCGGATCCGCCTCCGCGACCCCGCAGGAGCACGCGGCCGTGATCGACTCCCTCGCCGCCGCGACGGCGCAGGCGGCCGAGCGCGGCATCGCCCTCGCGCTCGAGTTCCACGGCCGCACCCTCGCCGACGGCCCGGACGCCACCCTGCGCGTGCTCGCCGAGGTCGGCAGCCCGCACCTCTCGACGTACTGGCAGCCCACCGTGTCCGCCCCCGACGAGATCGCGCTCGCCGAGTACGACCGGCTCGCGGATCGCGTCTCGGCCGTGCACGTCTTCTCGTGGTGGCCCGTGGCCCAGCGGCTGCCGCTGACCGGCCGGGACGAGCTCTGGCGCGGGTTCTTCGCCCGCGCCGCCGCCGCGCCGGCACCGCCGCGCGATGCGCTGCTCGAGTTCGTGCCCGACGACGCCCCCGAGGCGCTCGCCGCCGAGGCCGCGGCACTGATCGCGTACCTGGCGTGAGCCGTCCGGCCCGGGCGATGACGCGCCTCGGACGCTAGGCTCAGGGGCATGAGCTCGGAAAGCCTTTCCCTGTGACGCAGGACGGCATCGCCCGCACCCCTGACGCGTCGCCGCGCACGCTCCCGCACGCGGCCACGCTGCACGACGTCGCGCGCGAGGCCGGCGTCTCGCTCGCGACCGCGTCCCGGGTGCTGAACGGATCCGAGCGCAAGGTCGCCGAGGCGTTCCGCGAGCGCGTGGAGCGCGCGGCCGAGGCCCTCGGCTACACCCCGAACGTGTCGGCGCAGGCGACCGCACGCGGGCGTTCGCCGGTCATCGCGCTGCTCGTCGCCGACATCGCCGACCCCTACTTCGGCCAGATCGCAGCCGGGGTCGCCCGCGGCGCCGACGAGCGCGGCCTCGTCGTCACGATCGCGATCACCGAGCGCGATCCGGAGCGGGAGAACCGCATCGTGCGCGCCCTGCGCGGCCAGCGCCCGATGGGGCTGATCCTCGCCGCGTCGCGGGCGGAGCACCCCGACGGCGCGGAGGCCGGATCCGAGCTCGAGGCGTTCGAGCGCTTCGGCGGCCGGGTCGTCGCCTTCGGCGAACGGCACGGCGACGACGGCGCGGAGCGCTCGGTCGTGATCGACAACGCCGGCGGTGCGGAGGAGCTCGGCCGGCGCATGGCCGCGCTCGGCTACCGGACGGCGATCGGGATCGCCGCCGCCGCGGGCGTGCGCACCTCCGACGACCGCCTGGACGGCTTCACCCGCGGGTTCGCCTCCGGCGGCGGTCGGGTCGAGCGGATCGTCCGCGCGGACTTCCGCCGCGAATCGGGCGCTGCGGCCATGGCCGGGGCGCTCGCCGAGGGCGTCGAGCCCGGGACGCTCGTGTTCGGGATGAGCGACGTCGTCGCGCTCGGCGCGATCTCGGCGATCCGCGCGGCGGGGCGGGAGGTCGGATCCGACATCGCGGTGTGCGGCTTCGACGACGTGCCCGCCAGCAGCGACGTGACGCCGTCGCTCACCACCGTGCGGATCCCGCTGAACGACGCCGGCTACCAGGCCTTCCGCGCGATCGTCGACGAGGACTGGCAGCAGGACCCGCTGCCCGTCGAGGTCGTCGTCCGCGACAGCACCCCCGGGCGCTGAGCCCGGGCGATTCAGTGCCCGGGCCTGTCCGAATCCCGGGCCTGTCTGAATCCCAGGCGCGCCCGAACCCGGACCCGCCCGTGCCCGGATCCCCCCTGCCCGTGTCCCACTTTCTGCTCTAAACCGCTGGTTCTGGAGCAGAAAGTGGGACACGGCGGGTCAGAAAGGGGGACACGGTGGGTCAGAAGTGGGACATGGTCGGGGGTGATCCCGGTGACCCCCCCGTGGGGTCACCGCGTTTCGTCTCGCTGCGCTCGCTCAACGACCCCGAGGGGTCAGCCGCCCAGGGCGGCGCTGACGACCGCTCGGGCCTCCTCCTGCACCTGGGCGAGGTGCTCCGGGCCCAGCAGCGACTCGGCGTACAGCTTGTAGACGTCCTCCGTGCCGGAGGGGCGCGCCGCGAACCAGGCGTGCTCGGTCTGCACCTTGAGGCCGCCGATCGCGGCGCCGTTGCCCGGGGCGTGCGAGAGCTTCGCCGTGATCGCCTCGTCGGCGAGCTCGGTGGCCGAGACCGACTCGGGAGACAGTCTGCCGAGCGTCGCCTTCTGCTCCGGCGTCGCCGGGGCGTCCACCCGCTGATAGGCCGAGGCGCCGAACGCGTCCTCGAGCTCGCGGTACCGCTCGGACGGGCTCTTGCCGGTCACCGCGATGATCTCCGCGGCGAGCAGGCACAGCAGGATCCCGTCCTTGTCTGTTGACCACACGGATCCGTCCCGGCGCAGGAAGGAGGCGCCGGCCGACTCCTCGCCGCCGAACGCGACGGATCCGTCCAGCAGCCCCGGCACGAACCACTTGAACCCGACGGGCACCTCGAGCAGGCGCCGGCCGAGCGACTCCGCGACCCGGTCGATGATCATCGACGACACCAGGGTCTTGCCGATCGCCGCGTCGCGCGCCCACCCCTCGCGGTGCGAGAACAGGTAGTCGATCGCGACCGCCAGGTAGTGGTTCGGGTTCATCAGGCCGGCGTCGGGGGTGACTATGCCGTGCCGGTCGGCGTCGGCGTCATTGCCGGTGAGCACGTCGTAGTCGCCCTTCTTCGCGACCAGCGACGCCATCGCCGACGGGGAGGACGGATCCATCCGGATCTTCTCGTCCCAGTCCAGCGTCATGAAGCGCCAGGTCGGGTCGACCTCGGGGTTCACGACGGTGAGGTCGAGGCCGTGCATCTCGGCGATGAGCGCCCAGTACTCGACCGAGGCGCCGCCCAGCGGATCCGCTCCGATCCGCACGCCCGCGCGCTTGATCGCCTCGACGTCGATGATCGACGGCAGGTCGCGGACGTACGCGTCGCGGAAGTCGTAGGAGCCGAGCGAGTCGATGTCGATGTCGGCGATGCGGGTGCGCTTCACCTCGGTGAGGCCGTTCTCGATCAGCTCGTTCGCGCGGTTCGCGATCCAGCCGGTCGCGTCGGTGTCGGCGGGGCCGCCGTGCGGGGGGTTGTACTTGAAGCCGCCGTCGCGGGGCGGGTTGTGCGAGGGGGTGACCACGATGCCGTCGGCGCGGGCCGGGTCGTTCGCGGCGCGGCCCCGGTTGTAGGAGAGGATCGCGTGGCTGAGCGCGGGTGTCGGCACCCACGCGTCGCGTGCGTCGACGCGCACGTCGACGCCGTTCGCGACGAGGACCTCGATGGCGCTGCGCTCCGCGGGGCGGGACAGCGCGTGCGTGTCGCGGCCGAGGAACAGGGGGCCGGTGATGCCCTGGGCGCCCCGGTAGTCGACGATCGCCTGGGTCGTCGCGAGGATGTGCTGCTCGTTGAAGCTGCCGGACAGCGAGGATCCGCGGTGGCCGCTCGTGCCGAACACCACCCGTTCCGTGGAGATCCTCGGATCGGGGATCCGGTCGTAGTAGGCGGCGATCAGCTCGTCGACGTCGATCAGGTCGCTTTCCTCCGCGGGGAGGCCGGCACGGCTCGTCATGCGGATAGTCTGCCCCGTCGCGGGGACGTTCGCATCTTCGAATCGGAGGACGCCCGGGGTCACAGAGAGGAAGGCCTCCGCACGGCGACGACTAGGCTGAATGCCGTGACCGACGCCGCCCCCATCCGCCGCACCTACAGCTATCTCGGCCCTGCGGGGACGTTCACCGAGGCCGCGCTCGAGCAGGTGCCCGAGGCGCGCGGCCACGACTGGCGCCCGGTGCACAACGTGGGCGAGGCGCTGTCCGACGTGCTGAGCGGACGCAGCGACGCCGCCATGATCGCGATCGAGAACTCGGTCGAGGGCGGCGTCACCACGACCCTCGACGCCCTGGCCACCCTCCCCGGCCTGCGGATCGTCGGCGAGTACCTGGTCAAGGTCGACTTCGTGCTCGTCGCGCCTCCCGGAACCCGGATCGAGGACGTCCGGGTCATCGCCGCGCACCCCGTCGCCTACGCGCAGTGCTACGGCTGGCTCGGGGAGCACATCCCGAACCACCAGCACGTGCCCGCGGCGAGCAACGTGGCCTCGGCGCTGGGGATCCTGGACGGATCCCTCCCCGCCGACGCGGCGATCGCGGCCCCCGGCATCGTGCAACACCACGACCTCGAGCTCCTGGCCGACGACATCGGCGACAACGACAACGCCGTGACCCGGTTCGTGCTCGTCGCGCGCACCACGGCCCCCGCCCCGCCGACCGGCGCGGACAAGACGTCGCTCATCGTCGAGCTGCCCGAGGATCACGCCGGCGCCCTGCTCGAACTGCTCGAACAGTTCTCGACCCGCGGCATCAACCTGTCGCTGCTGCAGTCCCGCCCGATCGGGGACGAGCTCGGTCGGTACCGGTTCGTGCTCGACGCGGACGGCCACATCCAGGACGAGCGCATGGCCGACGCACTGCTCGGCATCCGCCGGTTCAGCCCCCGCGTGGTCTACCTCGGCTCGTACCCCCGGGCCGACCGCCGCATCGTGCAGTACCCGGAGCGCTACGCCGACGACGTCTTCGTCGAGGCGCGGGACTGGATCCGCGGCCTGATCGCCGGCGAGCCCGAGGCGTAGGGCTGGGCCTGCTCGGGGTCGTTGAGCGAGGACGCGCGTAGCGCGACCGAGACGAAACGCGGCGATCGGGCGAGCTCGGGCCTGCTCGGGGTCGTTGAGCGAGGACGCGCGTAGCGCGACCGAGACGAAACGCAGCGAGTGGAACGCGCGGCGGGGATCCGGAGGGGTCGCCGTCGGTGGCGGCCCCTCCGGACTCAGGCGGTGGGTGCCACGTCGCCGACGGGTGCGCGACCGGCGCGCTCGAGCTCCTCCGCCGTGGGCGGCATCGCCCCGGCGCGCCCGACCGTGATGGCGGCGGACTCGGCGGCGATGCGGCCGATCGCGGCAAGATCGGCCGCGCTGAGATCCTGCAACGCCGCCACCATGCCCGAGGGGGCGGCGATCGCGGCCAGCAGGCCCGACATGTAGGCGTCGCCGGCGCCGATCGTGTCGACCGCGCGCGTCGGACGTGCGGGAACCTGCACCGTCGCACCGGGAGCGTACAACGTGCTCCCTTCCGCGCCGCGGGTGATGGCGACCAGGCGCGCGCCCTGCCCCAGCAGGATCCCGGCGACGTCATCCGCCCGCCCGGGGTAGAGCCACTCGGCGTCCTCGTCGCTCAGCTTCACGATCGTGGCGCGTGCCGCGTAGCGCTCGACGAGCTCTCGTGTCTCCTCGCGGGACGGCACGAAAGCGGGGCGGATGTTGGGATCGAAGCTGACGAGCACCTCGGCGGGGAGCGATTCGATCAGCTCGAGCACCCGCGGGCCACCGGGCGCGAGGAACGCGCCGATCGATCCCACGTGCACCGCCTGCGCGTCGCCGACGGGCGGCGGCGTGCGGAAGGCCCACGCGACATGGAAGTCGTACGAGGCGGATCCGTCGGCGCCGATCCGCGCGAGCGAGGTAGAGGTGCGGCGGGACACGTCGTCGGTCCGCTCGATCGCGACGCCGGCAGAGGCGAGGTGCGTCGCGATCGCGGTGCCGTCGGCGTCATCGCCGAACTCGGTCGCGAAGACCGTGCGGACGCCCAGGCGGCCGAGGCCGAACGCGACGTTGAGCGGGCTGCCGCCGACATGATGCGAGCGCTCGCCGTCACGGTCGACGATGTCGATGAGCGCCTCGCCGATGACGAGGAAATGCGGACTCATGCGGGCACCGGCTCGAGCCGGGTCAGAGTCGAGCCGCCACCGACGACGAGGGGGGCGAGCTCCTCGTTGAATCGGGCGCAGTGGGCCGACGCCACGTGGGCTTCGAAGGCCGCGTCATCGGAGTACTCCTCGTAGACGAAGAAGCGGTCCCATTCGTCGCGCAGCCGGTGCGCGTCGAAGCGCACGTTCCCCGGCTCGGCCGTGACGTCCCGGCGGTACCCCGCGACGAGGGACGCGACCGCGTCCCCCGCCCCGGGGACCGCCCGGAACTCGGCGTACAGGTGCGTCGGGCTCACAGCGTCTGCGCGCCCGTCATGATCGCCACGGCCTCGCCCATCGTGTGCGATTGCGGCGTGATCGTGCCGGCCCGCTTGCCGAGGCGCTGGATGTGGATCCGGTCGGCGACCTCGAACACGTGGGGCATGTTGTGGCTGATCAGGATCACCGGCACGCCGGTGTCCCGCAGCCGCTTGATGAGCTCGAGCACCTGGTTGCCCTCCCGCACGCCCAGCGCCGCGGTCGGCTCGTCGAGGACGACGACCTTGGAGCCGAACGCCGCGGCGCGGGCGACGGCGACCGCCTGGCGCTGGCCTCCGGAAAGGTTCTCGATCGGGACCGTGACGTCCTGCAGGGTCGAGATGCCCAGGCGGGTGAGCTCGTCGCGGGCGTTCTTGCGCATGGCCTTGGTGTCGAGCATGCGCAGGGTGGATCCGAGGAATCCGGGGCGTCGCACCTCGCGGCCGAGGTACATGTTCGCGGCGACGTCGAGCGCGGGCGAGACCGCGAGGGACTGGTAGACGGTCTCGATCCCGGCGTCACGGGCGTCCTGCGGGCGGTGGAAGCGCACGGGCTCGCCGTCCAGGAACAGCTCGCCCTCGTCCGGGAGCTCCGCGCCCGTGAGGCACTTGATGAGAGTGGTCTTGCCGGCGCCGTTGTCGCCGATGATGGCGAGCACCTCGCCGGCGTAGAGGTCGAGGCTGACGCCGTCGAGGCCGATGACGTGACCGTAGGTCTTGACGAGCCGCTTGGCCGAGAGGACCGGCGTGCGGGTGTCCGAGGCTGCAGCGTTCACTTGCGCACCTTCCGAATCCACTGATCGATGGAGACCGCGACGATCACGAGGATGCCGACGGCCAGGGTCTGGTAGAGCACGTCCAGGCCGGCGAGGGCCAGGCCGTTGCGGAACACGCCGACGATGAGCGCCCCGAGCAGGGTGCCCCACACGTTGCCGCGGCCGCCGAAGAGGCTCGTTCCGCCGATCACGACAGCGGTGATCGCGTTCAGGTTCGCGTCGACCGCGGCGTTCGGGCTGGAGCCGAAGTCACGGCCGATCTGGATCCAGGCGGCGAGGGCGACCACGGCGCCGGCGACCACGTACACGCTCAGCAGGACGCGGTTGACCCGGATGCCGCTCAGGCGGGCGGCCTCCTTGTCGTCGCCGACCGCGTACACGTGCCGGCCCCAGGCGGTGCGTCCGAGTGCGAACGCGAGCACGACGTAGAGCAGGATCATCATCAGCACGCCGTAGGTGACGTCGACGCCGAGGTGGAACGTGCTCCCGGTCCAGGTGATCACGTCCGGCAGCTTGATGCCCTGCACGGTCGCGCCGTTCGAGATCAGCAGGGTGAGCGCGGTGAAGATGCTCAGCGTGCCGAGGGTGACGATGAACGGCGGCAGGTTCAGCCGAGTGACGAGCAGGCCGTTGATCACACCGGTGAGGATGCCGGCGATCAGCCCGACGACGAGGGCGAGGATGCCGGGCAGGCCGACGCCCGCGGCGGCGTTGCCGATGACGATGGAGCTCAGCACCATGGCGGCGCCGACCGAGAGGTCGATGCCGGCGGTGAGGATCACGAGCGTCTGCGCGACGCCGAGCGTGCCGATCACGGCGACCTGCTGCGTGATCAGGGACAGGTTGTTCGGCGCGAGGAAGCGCGAGTTGATCACGCCGAAGACGACGACCGCGACGACGAGCACGATGGCCGGGCTGATCGCGGGGTAGCGGTACAGGATCGCGCGCACGCGCTGGGTGGGCGTCCGGCGGTTGATGAACTCGTCGGCCAGATGGAGGGCCGAGGTCGGCGGTCCCGACGGTGCGGTGGAGGTGGTGTCTGACATGGGTTCTCCCGGAGTCGGAGGGGAAAGGGGGAGGGGCGCCGGCGGCGATGCCGGCGCCCCGGGGATCACTTGCCCCAGCAGGTGCTGGTCGCGGCGTCCGAGGTGACGCCGTCGATGCCGCTCATCGCCTGGTCGGTGACGAGCGTCTGGCCGGTGCTGAAGAAGTCCAGACCGTCGGTGGGCTGGGGCTTCTCGCCGCCGCGGGCGATCTTCGCGATGGCCTCCATGCCGAGCGACGCCATCTTCGACGGGTACTGCTGGGAGGTCGCGCCGATGATGCCCTGCTTCACGTAGCCGACGCCCGCGCAGCCGCCGTCGATCGAGACGATCAGGACGCTCTTCTCCTTGCCGGCCGCCTTGAGGGCCTGGTAGGCGCCGTAGGCCGCGGGCTCGTTGATCGTGTAGACGACGTTGATGTCGGAGTTCTTCGAGAGCAGCGTCTCCATCGCCGAGCGACCGCCGTCCTCGGCGCCCTGGGTCGGCTGGTGCCCGACGACCGTGTACTCGCCGCCCTTGCCGCCGGAGTAGGTGCCGCTCGCGGCCTCGGATCCGTTCTTGCTCTTGTCGGGGACGGCGATGCCCATGCCCTTCAGGAAGCCCTGGTCGCGGTTCGTGTCGACCGAGACGATCTGGTCGCTGAACAGGTCGAGCATCGCGATCGTGGCCTTCTTGCCGTCGAGCTTCGCCGCCGTCCACTTGCCGATCAGCTCGCCCGCCGCGAAGTTGTCGGTCGCGAAGGTGATGTCGACCGTCTTGGCCGGGTCGGGGACGGTGTCGAGCGCGATCACGTAGAGACCGGCCTTGCGGGCCTTGGCGATCTCGTTGTTCACCGCCGTCCCGTTGGGGGTGATCAGGATGCCCTTGTCGCCGCGGGAGATCGCGTTCTCGATGGCCTGGATCTGGCTGTCGGTGTCGCCGTCCTTCTTGCCGGCGGCGAGGGTGAGGGAGACGTTCGCCTTCGCGGCGTCGGCCTTGGCGGCGTCCTCCATCGAGACGAAGTACGGGTTGGTCGTGGTCTTCACGATCAGGGTCACGCCGACCTTGTCGTTCGGGCCCGCCGTCGAGCCCGCGGATCCGCCTGAGGAGCAGGCGGCGAGGGAGAGCGCGGCGACGGCGGCCAGCGAAGCTGCGGCGATCGCCTTCGTCCGGCGGGTCAGGGAGAGGGGCATCTTTGCGTTCCTTTGCTCGGGGGTCACTTCGTCGGAACACCCTGCGTCACGGGAGTGACGACTGACAACGGTGTCAGATGTATGTTTAACCCATTCGATCCGGACGCGCAAGAGCCTTTGTCGAATGGGATGGGAAGAAATGACATCGTTATCAAAGCCGGCTCGCGTCACGATCCGCGAGGTCGCGCAGCATGCCGGGGTCGGCATCAAGACGGTGTCACGCGTGGTCAACAACGAGCCGAACGTCGCACCCGCGACGGCCGCGCGGGTGCGCGCCTCGATCGAGGAGCTGCGCTGGGAGCCGGACGCGCATGCGGCGAACCTCCGCCGGACCACCACCCGGACGCGATCCGTCGGACTCCTGCTCGGCAGCGTCGCGAACCCCTTCTCGGCCACGATCCACCGCGCCGTCGAAGACATCGCCGTGCACCGTGACGTCGCCGTCTTCGCCTCGAGCCTCGACGACGACCCGGAGCGCGAGGTCGCCGCGGTCGAGGCGTTCGTGCGCCGCAAGGTCGACGGCCTGATCCTGACCTGCGTCGCCGAGAGTCAGGCCTACCTGGCCGAGCTCGTGCCGCCCGAGATGCCGGTCGTCTTCATCGACCGCGAGGCGTCCGGGTATGTGGCCGACACCGTGCTCTCGGACAACGTCGAGGGGGCCAGGCTCGCGACGCGGCATCTGCTGGGCTTCGGGCATCGCCGGCTCGCGCTGCTCATCGACCGGCGCGACATCTGGACGGCCCGGGAGCGCGAACGGGGCTTCCTCGCCGCGCTCGCGGAGTTCGGCGTGCCCGCCGAGACGGCGACGATCGTCGCGGACCTGTCCGGTCAGCATGCCGCCGAACGCGCGGTGACGACCCTGCTCAGTGCACCCGACGCGCCCACCGCGATCGTGAGCGGGCAGAACCTGATCACGGTCGGCGCGGTGCATGCGCTGCGCAAGCTCGGCCGGCACCACGATGTGGCGCTGATCGGCTTCGACGACGTGGAGCTCGCCGACCTGATGGATCCGGGGCTCAGCGTCGTGGCGCAGCGCCCGAAGGTGCTCGGCCGGCTCGCCGCGGAACGCCTGTTCGCGTCCCTCGACGCCGGGCACCGGCTCGACCCCGCGCCGATCGTCGTGCCGGTCGACCTCGTGCCGCGCGGATCCGGGGAGATCCGGCCGACCCAGCCGTAGCGCAGGGGGCGGGAGCGCCTCGATCACGGCCGTAACGCTCGGGCACGGGGACCGCGATCGGCCGGCGGCGGAACCCCGTCACGACGTCGGGTGCCGCCCGTCCCCGATCGCGGTGTCGAGGGCCGCACGCATGACGGCGCGATCCGGATCCAGTCCCATCCACAGGCCGAGGTTGATCGCAGCCTGGTTCACCAGCATCGAGCGCCCATCCAGGGTCTCGGCGCCGTGCGTGCGCGCCTCGCGCAGCAGCACGGTGTCGGGAGGGTTCGGGATCACGTCGCACACGAGCATGCCCGGCAGGATCGTGTCCGCGACGACGTCGACCCGCGCATCGACGTCCGGCGCGAGGCCGATCGAGGTGCCGTTGACGACGACGTCGGTGTCGGCCGGGAGCGCGAAGGATCCGGCCCACGCGACCGCCGCGGCGCTCGTCGCCGAACTGTCCTGCACGATCCGGACGATCTCCTCTGCCCGCTCGACGCGGCGGTTCACGATCGTCAACCGGGCGACGCCGGCCAGGGCGAGCTCGACCGCGATCGCCCGCGCCGCCCCGCCCGCACCGAACACCACGGCGTGCAGTCCCCGTGGATCCCGGCGTTCCCGCAGCGCCTGCACGAAGCCCTCCCCGTCGGTGTTGTGGCCGATCAGGCCCCGGTCGGTCACCTGCACGCAGTTCACCGCGCCGATCAGGGCCGCGGACGGCGCGAGACCGTCGAGCAGCGGGATGACCGCCTGCTTGTTCGGCAGCGACAGGTTGAACCCGGTCCAGCCCATCGCGACCGCGCCGCGCACGGCATCGGGCAGACGCGGGGGCGGCACGTCGCAGTTCACGTACCGGGCCGGCACGCCGTGGTGGGCGAAGGCCGCCTCGACCATCGCGCCGGTCGGGTTGCCTCCCGCGGGGGAGGAGAAGGATCCGGTCAGCGCCGGCTGCAGGGGGGAGGGCTCGGGCATGGTCTGCTCCTTTGCGGTTTCGGGGGGTGGGCGGATCAGCCGCCGGATCGGGATCGTGCCGCCGGGTGGACGGATCGGCCGGGTGCGCTGTCGGCTCAGGCCGCGAGGTCCGACTCGGCGACCACGCGCAGAGCCTGAGCCGCGATCGTGAGCGCGGGGTTCATCGCGGCGCTGGACGGGAAGAACCCGCCGTCGATCACCCAGAGGTTCTCGACGTCGTGCGCGCGGCAGTGGCCGTCCAGGACGGAGCGTGATGGGTCCTCGCCCGCCACGACCGTGCCGCACATGTGGCTGTTCATCTCGATGCCGAACCACTGTGTGCCGATGATCTGGTAGCCGACCCGGTGCAGCAGGCGCTTGGCGGTCCTCATCGTGCGACGGTGCGCGGCGACCCCGAGCGCGGTGCGCTGCGTGACGATCCGTCCGCTCGCGTCGAGCGTCACCCGGTTGTCGGGCGAGGGCAGATCCTCGCTCATCACGAGCCATTCGACGCTGCGCGCGGCGAACCCGTCGAGCGCGAACCGCGGGGCGTACGGCGCCTCGAGCCTCATCATCGAACCCTGCACCTTGCCGACCAGCTGCATCACCCCGCCCGGCTTGCCGTCGCCCCCGTCGTGGTACCAGTCGTTGACGGAGAGCGTCTTCTGGAACACGACGTCGTTGCGCCGGGTGGCGTCGAAGGCGGCGATGTGCGCGTTGTTGTGCATCATGTAGTTCCGCCCGACCCGGCCGGACGAGTTGGCCAGCCCCGCCGGGTGCTTCCCGTCCGCCGAGCGCAGCAGCAGCGCGGCGGAGTTCACCGCGCCCGCCGAGACGACGAACTTCGCCGCGGTGATCCTGACCTCGCCCTCGTCGCCGACGCCGACGGCGGCGACGACCCGGGCGCCGGACGGATCCGTCTCGAGCCGGTCGATCCGCACGCCCGTGAGCAGGCGCAGGTTGCCGGTCGCGAGAGCCGGATCCACCGCGCAGGTCTCGGCGTCGCTCTTCGCGCCGAGCAGGCACGGGAAGCCGTCGCACGTGCCGCAGCGGATGCACAGCCCGCCCGGGCGCAGGTCGACGCCCATCGCGTTCGCGGCGGGCGAGACGCCCTGGGCGCGCAGCCGCTCGGCGAGGTCGGCGACGTACGGCTCGTGCTCCATCGCGGGGAAGGGGTAGGGGCCGCTCCGCCACGGCTCGGTGGGATCCTGGCCCGTCGTGCCGTGCACGTTCAGCTGCGCCTCCGCCGCCGCGTAGTACGGCTCGAGGTCGGCGTAGCGGAAGGGCCACGCGGGCGAGAGTCCGTCGTCGTGCTCGGTCGCCTCGAAGTCGCTCTCGCGGAACCGGGGCAGGCTCGCACCGTAGACCTTCGTGCTGCCGCCGACGACGTAGTGCACGCCCGGCTTGTACTCCCGCCCACGGCCGTCGAGCCAGGTCTCCGCGGGCTTGTACCGGCGCTTCAGGAACACGGCCTCGGGCGACCAGTTCTGCGGCTCGCGGCGGAGGCGCTCGCCGCGTTCGACGAGCAGCACGTCGAGCCCTCGGCGGGCCAGCGCGAGCGCGGTCATGCCGCCGCCCATGCCCGATCCGATGACGACGCAGTCGGCCGTGATGTTCATCAGAGGATCCTCTCGCTGCTGTGTAACGAATGAATCCTCCGGTCTATATCCTCATGGATTCAACGATCTAGGATCCTTCTGTCGTGTGAATGGTTAACCGTTGGAGGAATCGTCAGCATGCCCCGACCCGCGTCCGACGCATCGCTGCTCTCCCTCGCCCGGGCTCTCGAGCTCTCCACCGCGACCGTCTCGAACGCCTTCAACCGGCCCGAGCGGGTGGGCGCCGCGACGCTCGCGCGGATCCTCGCCGAGGCCGACCGGATCGGCTACGCCGGGCCGGATCCGGCCGCCCGGCAGCTGCGCCGCGGACGTGCCGACGCGGTCGGTCTCGTGCTCACGGACGAGCTGCCGTTCGCATTCGAGGACCACGCCGCCGTCGGCTTCCTCGCCGGGGTCGCGCAGGCTTGCGAGGAGAGCGGGCGCAGCCTCGTGATGCTGCCGTCGGGGACGTCGTCCGCGGGCGGTGGCGGATCGTCCGCGGGCGGCTCCGTGCCGTCGCTCGGGACGGTCGCGATCGACGGGGTGATCGTCTACTCGGTGGGGGATCGGGAGCCGCTGCTCGCGGCCGCGAAGGCGCGCCGGCTCCCGATCGTCGTCGTCGACCAGCCGCATGCCGATCCGGCCTGGGACTGGGTCGGCATCGACGACCGCGCCGTCGGGTTCGCCGTGGGGGAGCACCTCGCGCGGCTCGGGCACCGCCGGGTCGGTGTCGTCGCCCCGCGGCTGAGCCGGCAGCGGCGCAACGGTCCGGTCATGGCCGGAGACGTTCCGGACTATGCGGTGCTGCGCTCGCGGATCGCTGGGCTGCGGGAGGGGCTCGCTCGTTCCGGATCGGGCGGTCGTGCGCGGGACGCGGAACTGCTCGAGATCCCGGTCGAGGAGCGCACGATATCCGGTGAACGGGGCGGGGCTGCGGGCTTCGAGGCGCTGATGGTGCGCCACCCCGCGCTCACCGCGGTCTTCTGCCTGTCCGATGAGCTCGCGCTCGGCGCGCTGGGACGGGCGGCCGAGATGGGCATCGATGTGCCCGGCCGGGTGAGCATCGTCGGCGTCGACGACATCGAGCGGGCAGGCCCCGCCGGTCTCACCACGATCGAGCAGCCGCTGCAGGCCAAGGGCGCCGTCGCCGGGCGGCTGCTGATGGCGCGGATCGACGAGCGACTGTCCGGCGGACGCCCCGGCCCGGCACAGGCGAAGACCCTCCCGACGACGCTGCACGTGCGGACGTCGACGGGCCCGCCGGCCGGGTAGCGGGGTCGTTTCGCCGGGCTCGGGCTCGTGCGGGGCGCGCGGTCGGGGTGCCGTCGGGGCGCGACGTGCCTCAGCCGATCGGAACGATCAGGTCGGCGTGCTCTCTGCGGGAGCGGATCCGTTCCGCGTTCGGCTCGTCGACCGCGGCGACCCACGCCTCGGCCTTCGCGCGGGTCTTCCCGAACGCGACGTGCCGCTCGACGAGGCGGCCGATCCGGATCCCCTGCGGGACATCGGCGTACCAGACCTCCGCGGCGACCTCGCGGACGAGCGACCACGGTGCGGCCGCGTCGAGCAGATAGTTGCCCTCGGTCAGCACGAGCGCCGGCCCGGGCGCGATGACCCGGTCGGCCGCGATCGGCTGCTCGAGCGTGCGCTCGAACCCCGGCACGTACACGGGGTGGTCGACCTCGACGAGCACGCGCCGGAGGGTCGCGAGGTACCCCCAGCCGTCGAACGTCTCGATCGCGCCCTTGCGGTCCCGCAGCCCGAGGGCGTCGAGGCTGCCGTCGCCGAGGTGGAAGCCGTCCATGGGCAGCCACGCGACGGGCACGCCCCGCCCCTCGAGCGCCGCGATCAGGGCCGTGGTCAGAGTGGTCTTGCCGGCACCGGGCTCCCCGACGATCCCGAGCACGACGCGATCCGCCCGCTGCGCGAGCGCGACCGCGCGGTCGACGACGGCCTCATCCAGTTCCTGCACGCTCGCACTCTAACTGCTGGCGGTCCTGCCCGCGGGAGGGCGGTGTCACCGGGTGCTGCCGGGGCGGGCTGGGGCGGGCTGGGCTGGGGCGGGCCGGGGCGGGCCGGGGCGGGCTGGGGCGGTTGGGCGTGGGGATGGATCGCGCTGCTCTGGTGGGGCTTGGGGAGGTGGTTTCCATCTCTGGCGGCGAGGCGGGCCGGGCGGGGCGGGAGCGGCGCGGTGCGGCGTGGGGGTGGATTGCGATGCTCCGGTGGGGCTCGGGGAGGCGGATTCCATCTCTGGCGGCGCGGTGCGGGGTGGGGATGGATCGCGATGCTCCGGCGTGGCTCGGGGAGGCGGTTTCCATCTCTGGCGGCGGGCGGCCGATCGGCCGAGGCGCGTCGAGGCGGCCCGGGGCGACGGTTCCGTCCACGCCGCTGCCGCCTCGAACGGCTCAGTGTGCGAGCAGCTCCAGCGTCTGCGTCCGGCCCGGCGTGACGGTCGGGTCCTCGGCGGCGAAGGATCCGGCGACCGGGGAGATCATGATCTCGTCGACGCCGTGCCGTTCCGCGAAGGCGGCGAGCGACGCGCGCACGGCCGCTGCGTCGCCGACGAACCAGTTCGCCTTCGCGGCGGCGTGGATCTGCTCCTCCTGCGGATCCGGCGCGGCGGCGAGGGCGTCCCGCGCCTGCTCGACCGTCTCGAGGGGAACGAGGGGACGGTTCAGCCGCAGCCGCGCCGTCATCCGCAGCTGCGGGAGTGCGCGGTCGTCGGCCTCCTCGGCGGTGGGCGCGGCGACGACGTTCGCGGTGAGGAACGTGCGCGGCTCGGGGTGCGCCTCGCTCGGCCGGTAGCCCGAGCGGTACAGCGACAGAGCGCGGTCCAGCCCCTGCCCGGAGAAGTGGTTCGCGAACACGTACGGCAGCCCGAGGGAGGCCGCGAGCTGTGCGGAGTAGTCGCTGGATCCGAGTAGCCACACCGCGGGTGCGCCGGCGGCGGCCGGCGTCGCGTGCACCGTGTACGAACCGCCGGAGGTGAACTGCACCGTCGCGCCGGAGGACTGCAGCATGAGCGCGATGTCCTGCACGTGATCGGGGAAGCGCTCGACCTCGCCGGCGGTGCCCGATGCCCGCAGCAGCTGCGTGATCACCGGATCGCTGCCCGGCGCGCGGCCGATCCCGAGGTCGATCCGACCCGGGGCGATCGCCTCGAGCGCGGCGAACTGCTCCGCGACGATGAGGGGCGCGTGGTTCGGGAGCATGACCCCGCCGGATCCGACCCGGATCCGCTGCGTGCGTGCAGCCGCGGCCGCGATCAGCACGGGCGGCGCGGTCGACGCGACGGCGGGCATGTTGTGGTGCTCGGCGAACCAGTACCGCCGGTAGCCGAGGTCGTCGGCGCGCTGCACGAGGCCGAGCGAGGCGCCCACCGCCTGAGCGCTGGTCTGCCCGGTGCGCACCGGGACGAGGTCGAGGACGGAGAGCGCGAGAGAGGACATCGTCAAAGGCAACCGCCGCCGGGCGCGCGGCATTCCGGAACCCGCCGCCCCGCCGCCCCTTGACCCCTGCGCCGCACCGGCGTAGGCCGGAGGCATGCGCAGCTTCCTGGATCGGGCCGACGCCGGGCGGCAGCTCGCGGAGCGGCTCGTGGAGGATCCGCCGGAGGATCCGGTGGTCCTCGGCCTGCCCCGCGGCGGCGTCCCGGTCGCGGCCGAGGTGGCGCGGGCGCTCGGCGCGCCGCTCGACGTGCTCGTCGTGCGCAAGGTCGGCGTGCCCTGGCAGGAGGAGGTCGCGATGGCCGCGGTCGGCGAGGAGGGCGCCTCCGTGCGCAACCCCGACGTGGTGCGCGCCGCACGGGTCGACGCCCAGACGCTGCGGGCCGCGGAGCGGAAGCAGCGGATCGAGGTCGAACGACGGGCGCAGCTGTTCCGCGGCGAGCGTCCGCCCGTGCCCCTGGCCGGACGGACCGCGCTCATCGTCGACGACGGGATCGCGACCGGCGCGACCATGCGCACCGCCTGCCGGATCGCACGCGCCCGAGGCGCCGCGTGGATCCTGGTCGCGGTGCCCGTCGCCCCGCCCGAGGCCCTCGAGGAGCTCGTCGGCGGGGCGCACCCGGACGCCGACGACATCCTCTGCCTGAGCGCCCCGGCCGGATTCATGGCCGTGGGCATGCACTACGTCGACTTCCGGCAGACCTCCGACGAGGAGGTGATCCGGCTGCTCGTCCCCGGTCGCTGACCGAGGCAGCGCGGCCGTTCCATCCGGTCGTTGAGCGAGGACGCGCGCAGCGCGACCGAGACGAAACGCGGCGATCGCCCGTGCTCGTCGAGTCACCCCGTTTCGTCTCGCTCCTCGCTCCGCTCGGTGCTCGCTCAACGACCGGTAGGAACGGTCTCGATCGGCGGTCGGCGCCGCGCCCTCGCTACCCTGGCCGCATGGATCCCGAGATCTTCTACGTGCTGGTCGGGTCGGTCGTCGTCGCCGCGTTCGCCCGTCGGAAGGGGTGGCCCGCTCCACTGCTCGTGACGGTCGTGGCCCTCGCCGTGTCGTTCATCCCGGCCGTGCCGAACCTGCGCATCGACGGGCACGTGCTGCTGAACCTCGTGCTGCCGCCGCTGCTGTACTCGGCCTCGCTGGACGTGTCGTTCGTCAGCTTCCGCCGCAGCATGCCGCAGATCCGCCGTCTCGGAATCGGCCTCGTCGTCGTCACGACCGCCGTCGTCGGGCTCGTGGCGTGGTGGATCATGCACTCGCTCCCCCTGCCCGGAGCGCTGCTGCTCGGCGCGATCGTCGCGCCGCCCGACGCCGTCTCGGCCGCCGCGATCGGGCGCAGGCTCGGCCTGCCGCGCCGCGTGATGACCGTGCTCTCGGGCGAGAGCCTGATCAACGACGCCACCTCGCTCACGCTCTACCGCGTGTTCGCCGCGATCCTGGCGGGAGCCACAGTCGGCCTCGGCGGCGGGATCTGGCAGTTCGTGCTCGCCGTGGTCGTCGGGGTCGGGATCGGCGTGTTCGCCGGCTTCGGCATGCATCGGCTGCGCATGCGGATCTCGGATCCGGTCGTCATCGGCACGTTCGGGCTGCTCGCCCCGTTCGGGGTGTACGCGATCGCGGAGCATCTGCAGGGATCCGGCGTTCTCGCGGTCGTCGCGATGGGTCTCGTCGTCGGCCACAACGCCCCGCGCACGAGCTACGCGACGCGCATGCAGGAGACGCCGCTCTGGCTTTCGGCCGACTTCCTGCTGGAGTCGTTCGTGTTCGCGTACATCGGCCTGCAGCTGCCGCCGGTCATCGCCGAACTCGGCGCCACGCAGGTCAGCGGCGTGCTGTGGCTGGCGGCCGCCGTCCTCGTCGCGGTGATGGTCGTGCGGCCGCTGTTCGTCTATCCGGCGTCGGCGTGGGGGCGCTTCCTGTCCGGGCTGAGGCTGCGCGGCTTCGAGCGATCGGTCGCGTCCGGCCGGTTCGAGCGGCGCGTCGAAGCCGTGGCGGAGAAGCAGCGGCGGGCGGGGCGGCAGGGGCGCAGGCCGACGGAGGAGCAGCTGCGCGAGCGCCTCCGGGAGTCGCAGCTGAGCTGGCGCGACAACGCCGTGATCTCCTGGGCGGGCATGCGGGGCGTGGTGACTCTGGCGACAGCGCTCGCTGCGGCGGATCTGGCCGGGCTGCACGAGGCGGCCGCGCACGCCATCGTCGTGGTCGCGTTCCTCGTCACGGTCGGGACTCTCCTGTTGCAGGGGCTCACCCTGCCGATCCTGATCCGCCGCCTCGGCGTCGCCGACGACGAGGGGGAGGAGGCCGAGGACCGCCGCCAGCTCGCCCACGTGCGCACACGGACCGGTGAGGCCGGTCGCGCGTTCCTCGACGAGAAGCGCGCGGCGTGGGTGCGCACGCGCGGGGAGGAGGCGGTCGCCGGCTTCGACCGGTTCGCGCAGCGGTTCACCCGGGTCGAACGGGATACCGCGCAGGCGCGGGACGAGGACAGGGCGCCCCGCCCGAGCCGTGGCGAGCTCGTGGGTCTGACGAAGGGCTGGCTGCAGGTGCGCCGCGACGTGCTCATCCGCGAGCGCGACGCCGGCGAGCTGAACGAGGAGGTCATGCGCGACCTCATCACCGCCATGGACGCCGAGGAGCTCGCCCTCGACACCCGCCTCGCGACGGGCCCCGCGGAACGCTGAGCCCGGATCCGGTCCTCCCCGGATACCCGGCCCGGAACGAGTCCTCCCCGATACGGAGCCCGGATCCGGTCCTGCCCGGTCCCCGAGTCCGGATCCGGGACCCGCCCGCCCCGGATCGTCCCGGCGCCGGAGATGGATTTCGCCGCCGAGAGTGCCTCGCGGGCGCCCTTTTCCATCTCTGCCACGGCGTCCCCCGCGCGAGGAGATGGAAATCGCCGCTCTAGGCGCGCTCGGAGCGGCGAAATCCATCCTCCCCGCGATCCCGCGCGGCAACCTGCCGTCCAGCGGTCGCCGGTCCCTGCGCCTGTCGACGGGTCCACCCCACCGGCACCGACCACCGGGCCCGCGCGGCTCGGCGTTGGAGATGGATTTCGCCGCGGATATCGCCGTGGCGGCGGCCTTTTCCATCTCTCCGCTCGGGTTCCTCGCGCGCAAAGATGGAAAACGCCGCTCCAAACAGCGAGGGACAGGCGAATTCCATCTCCGACGCGACCTCGCGCGCAGCCGCAGCCCGCGCGAACGCAGTGAGGCCCTCGGATCCAGAACGGATCCGAGGGCCTCACCGCTCAGCGCATCAGCGCACCGAAGCGGACTCCTCCGCGTCGGCGGATCCGACCGCGGCCTCGTCGGCGGGGGACTCGACCGACTCGGGCGCCTCGTCCTCGGCGTCATCCGCGAACGGCAGGCCGTTGCGAGGGGCGTTGTAGAGGTCGAGGTCGAGGATCCCCTCGCGCTTCGCGACGAGCGTCGGCACGAGGGCCTGGCCCGCGACGTTGACCGCGGTGCGGCCCATGTCGAGGATCGGGTCGATCGCGAGCAGCAGGCCGACGCCCTCGAGCGGCAGGCCCAGGGTCGATAGGGTCAGCGTCAGCATGACGATCGCGCCGGTGGTGCCGGCGGTCGCGGCGGATCCGACCACCGAGACGATCACGATCAGCAGGTACTGCACGATGCTCAGGTCGATGTGGAAGAACTGTGCGACGAAGATCGCGGCCAGAGCCGGGTAGATCGCGGCGCAGCCGTCCATCTTGGTGGTGGCGCCGAGCGGCACGGCGAACGAGGCGTAGCTGCGGGGCACACCGAGGTTGCGCTCGGTGACGCGCTCGGTGAGCGGCAGGGTGCCGATCGAGGAGCGGCTGACGAAGCCCAGCTGCACGGCGGGCCAGACGCCCGTGAAGTACTGCTTGATCGACAGGCCGTGCGTCTTCACGAGGATCGGGTAGACCACGAACAGCACGAGCGCGAGGCCGAGGTAGATCGCGCCGGTGAACCAGGCGAGCGCGGTGAGCTTGTCCCAGCCGTACTGGATCACGGCGGATCCGATGAGGCCGAAGGTGCCGATCGGGGCGATCCGGATGATCCACCACAGCACGCGCTGGATGACCTTCAGCAGCGACTCGGTGAAGACGAGGAAGGGCTCGGCCTTGCGGCCGGCCTTGAGCGCGGCGATCCCGACGACCGCGGCGACGACGATGACCTGCAGCACGTTGAAGCCGACCGCCGAGGTCAGGGTCCCCGTCTTCGGGTCGGCGGCCGTGGTCACGCCGAGACCGAGGAAGTTCTGCGGGATCAGGCCGAGCAGGAAGTTCCACCAGGTGCCGACCGTGGGCGGGGCGCCCTTGGCGAGGCCGGTTCCGGCGTGCGCGCCGGGCTGGATCGTGATGCCGAGCACGATGCCGATCGACACGGCGATGAACGCGGTGATCGCGAACCAGAGGATCGTCTGGCCGGCGAGGCGGGCGGCGTTCTGCACGCGGCGCAGGTTCGAGATGCTCGCGACGATCGCGGTGAAGATGAGCGGCACGACGGCGGCGCGCAGCAGCGTGACGTACGAGTTGCCGATGGTCTTGAGCGTGTCGGAGAGCACCGTCGGGTTGTCGTGCGTCGCGCCGAGCTGGCGGCCGATGAGGCCCGCGGCGATGCCGAGCACGAGCGCGGCGATGATCTGGAAGCCGAACGAGGTCAGCAGCTTGCGAACGGGACCGCGCGTATCCGGCGCCTTGGGGCGCCGGGCGGCCGGGGTGGTGGTGCTCATGGAGTCTCCTGACGGAGGCACGCGGTGGACGTGCCGGATGCGGATCAGCGTGGGGCGCTGAAGAAGGTCGACGCGCGGGGCGCCGGATGGTTTCAACGCTATGGGCGAGCTGATATTCCGCTGTGAAACGTGACGAACGATGACGGGCGGGCGGGTCCGGCCGCCCCCCCGGGGGTCGTTGAGCGAGCGCAGCGAGACGAAACGCGGCCGAGCCGGGTCCTGCCGAGAGACGTCCGGTCCCTGGGCCTGTCGAAGGCGCGCGGTCGCTGAGCCTCAGCGTCCGCGACGGCGTCCGTCGGACGCGGCCACCGGGAACATCTCGACGGTGACGCCCTCGAGGAAGTAGCCCGCCGGAGTCCGCAGCGCGTCGGCGATCCGCACGAGCGTCTGCAGGTTCGGCAGCGAGCGTCCCGTCTCGTAGGCGCGGATGTTCGACGAATCGATGTCGCTGCGCACGGCGAGCTGGTCCTGCGTCATCGTCGACGACTCCCGCGCCGTCCGGATCCGAGCCCCGATATGGGCTGCGGCAGCGGACGGGACTCGAGGCACTCATCAAGCGTCGGGATTGTCGGTGACTTGTGCCAGGGTTAACGCACCCGGGTACTAGTACCGATCCGGGTTTGGGGAACCGGGAGGCGGGTGCTGTGGCTGATGAGCGGCTAGTCAAATCACGAAAGCGGGTGGCTGATCATGGGGAGGTCTTCACGCCGTGCTGGCTGGTCGACGACATGCTCGACCTGGTCAAGAGTGAGACCGAGCGGATTGACTCCCGCTTCTTGGAGCCGGCGTGCGGATCCGGGAACTTCCTTGTTCCGATCCTGGAACGCAAGCTCACGGCGGTGAAGGCGCGGCACGGGCGCAGCGACTTCGAGACGCGGCACTATGCGCTCTTCGCTCTCATGTGCGTGTACGGCATCGAGCTGCTCGCGGACAATGCCGCCGAATGTCGCGACAATCTGGCGGGTACTTTCACCCGGTCTCTTGGCGTCAGGGCCGGCGAGGAATTGGACCGAGCCGCACGGGCGGTACTCGCCGTCAACATCGTCCGCGGTGATGCGCTCGCAATGACGACATCGACCGGTGACCCCATCGTCTTTCCCGAATGGGGCTACCTCGGCAAGGGGCGGTACCAGCGCCGTGACTTCCGCTTCGACAACCTCACTCAGCGTGCGTCCGCATCGGAGGGCCTGTTCGCGCACTTCGAGGAGCACGAGATTTTCACACCCGTGCGGACCTTCCCGGTCATGACCGTCAAGGAGCTGGCGGCATGAGCGGCACGATGATCGCAGGCAAGGCGTCGTTTGCGTTGCGCGTCGGACACAACCCCGACGTGCTGACCTGCATCGCGAACCTCTCGAATGACGAAGTGTTCACGCCTCCCGAACTTGCGAATCAGATGCTCGACGCCCTCGAGCGCGCGTGGGCAGACCGTAACGGCGGAGCCACAGTCTGGGCGGATCCAAGCGTGACGTTCCTTGACCCATTCACGAAATCCGGGGTCTTTCTGAGAGAGATCACGAAGCGGCTGGTCGACGGCCTTGCGGATCAGATTCCCGATCTGGAGGAGCGCGTCGACCACATCCTGACGCGGCAAGTCTTCGGCATCGGAATCACACAACTTACCGCGTTGCTCGCAAGGCGCAGCGTCTACTGCTCGAAGGACGCGACGGGCGAGCACTCGATCGCCACGAGCTTCGACCGCGACTGGGGCAACATCTGGTTCGAGCGAACCGAACATACCTGGGCCGGCGGCAGACGCTCGTTCGCTGTCGATTCGCTTACGGGCGAGGAAGTCGTGGTCTTCAGCAACCGACGCTGCCGCTTTTGCGGGGCTGCCGAGACCGATTACGGGCGCGATGAATCTCTCGAGTCCCACGCATATGCCTTCATCCACACCGACAACATCAAGGCTCGAATTGCCGAGCTGTTCGGAGCTGACATGCAGTTCGACGTCATAATCGGGAACCCTCCATACCAGTTGGACGACGGTGGAAATGGGGCAAGTGCTGCACCGATCTATGATCGCTTCGTGGATCAGGCGAAGACGCTGGATCCGAGATTGTTGACCATGGTCATCCCCGCGCGTTGGTATGCAGGTGGAAAAGGTCTAAATGATTTCCGAGAGTCGATGCTGCATTCCGGAGGAATCAGAGCGCTTCATGATTTCCCCGACACGAATGACGTTTTCCCCGGTGTTAACAACCGTGGTGGGATCTGCTACTTCCTGTGGGAGAACGGATTCCGAGGCGACGCGACGGTCGTGACCCACGAGAAGGGCGTCGCCACCTCGATCGCGTCTCGCCCGCTAATCGAGCCGGGGCACGACGCCTTCCTCCGGTTCAACGAAGGCGTGAGAATCCTTCGTAAGGTGATTGCCGTTGAGGGATCCGATGTCACGGGTCACCTGACACTTCCCACCGACCGCAGATTCTCGAATCTTGTCAGTTCTCGGAATCCATTTGGTCTTCCGACGAGTTTCAAGGGAGAAGGCCGTCCGAGAGGAGGCGGCGTCACTGTCTACCGCAACGGCGGCGTTTGCTTCGCGTCGCCGAACGAAGTGCCTCTGGGAGGCGAGCTCATCGACTCTTGGAAGCTTTTCGTCTCTCGTGCCAGTCCGGGCTCGGACGACTACCCGCATTTGGTGCTGTCGAAGCCGATCGTTGCTGGCCCTGGCTCCGCTGCAACGGATACCTATGTTGCCGTCGGTCCGTTCGCGGACGAGAACGCTGCAAGGGCTGCCGCTGAGTACATGAGTACGACCTTCTTTCGGTTCATGGTGTCGCTCTTGCGGGTCTCGATCAATGTGACGCGTGGGGTCTATCAATTTGTCCCGTTGCAGGATTTCTCGCAGATCCTGACAGATGAGGACCTTGCGACAAAGTACGGGCTGACTGCGGAAGATCAGGCGTTCGTGGCGCGGTTTGTCAAACCAGTCGCCTGGGCTGGAGCGTTTAAGTGAGTATCGCGGAGGTTGAGCTATTTCACCCGAAACTCGAGGCGCGCCCGCGGATCTATGCGTACGCCATCCACGATCCCGAGCACGAGGGCCAACTGAAGATTGGCCAGACGACGCAGAACGTAAAGACTCGAGTCGCGCAGCAACTCAAGACCGCGGCGATCGAGAACTACACGGTCGTGCTCGATGAGCCTGCAGATCGCGTTGACGGGACCGTCATCACCGACTTCGAGGTGCGCGCGAGGCTGAAGAAGAAGGGCTTTACGAACCCCAAACTCGAGTGGATGCGCTGCGGCGTGGACGATATCTTGACCGCGCTCGAGGAGATCCGCAGCGGCAAGGCAATCTCCGGGACGCATCACGCGACATTCCCCATGCGGGCTGAGCAGCAGGATGCGGTCGAGCAGACCTTCGCGTATTTCCGGTCGATCTGGGACGACGACCCTGACAAAGCGCCAGAGTTCCTCTGGAACGCGAAGATGCGTTTCGGGAAGACATTCACGACCTACCAGCTCGCGAAGAGGATGGGCGCGAGGCGCGTGCTCGTCGTGACCTTCAAGCCTGCGGTCGAGGACGCTTGGGACACCGACTTGCGCACGCACGTCGACTTCGAAGGATGGCAGTACCTCTCGCGGAAGACGGGCGGTGACCCTTCCTCGGTGGACCCAGACATGCCGCTGGTGTTCTTCGGCTCGTTTCAAGACCTTCTTGGCCGCGACAAGGCGGGCGGGTTCAAAGCGAAGCACCTTTGGCTCACCGAGCTCGCTTGGGATCTCGTGGTGTTCGACGAGTACCACTTCGGAGCCTGGCGGGACGCAGCGAGGGAGCTCTTCGACGGCGAAGACGACAGCACGCGCAAGAAGGAACTTGCGATCGAGTTCAGTGACGCGCAGGAAACCTTCACGACGGAACTCGAAGAGAACGACGCCGACGAAGACGCATTCGTTCCGATCCGCGCGAATGCCTACCTCTATCTGTCAGGAACCCCATTCAAGGCGCTCGCCGGCGGGTCCTTCATCGAGGAGCAGATCTTCAACTGGACATACACCGACGAGCAGCAGGCGAAGGTGGCGTTCGCGGCTGAGCATCCGGGAGAACCCAATCCTTACGCCGCCCTCCCCGAGATGCGGCTCCTGACGTATCAAGTGCCTGACGAGCTGATCGCGATCGCCAGCCAGGGGGAGTTCGACGAGTTCGATCTGAATGCCTTCTTCGAGGCGACCGGCTCGGGGGTGGACGCCGAGTTCGTGCACAAGCAAGACGTGCAGAAATGGCTGGACATCATCCGCGGCTCTTATCTGCCGACCCAAGTCGACGCGCTCAAAGCTGGGACAAGGCCGCCGTTCCCATACTCAGACGTGCGTCTACTTCCCTACCTGCAGCACTCGCTGTGGATGCTACCGCGCACATCTTCGTGTGCCGCGATGGCGAATCTTCTCGCGGAACCGCAGAACGTCTTCTGGCACGACTACACGGTGGTGAACGTCTCGGCCTCCGGGGTGGGAGTGGGTCTTGATGCTCTGCCGCCCGTCCGAGATGCGATCGGATCCGGATTCGACACCAAAACGATCACGTTGACGGTCGGCAAGCTGACGACCGGCGTCACAGTGCCGCAGTGGTCATCGATCCTCATGTTGCGCAACCTCGAATCACCGGAGTCGTACTTCCAAGCGGCGTTCCGCGTCCAGTCACCATGGACGATCCGAAATCCCGAAGGGGACGACCCGAACGAGGAGCAGATCCTCAAGCCGATCTGCTTCGTCTTCGACTTCGCGCCGACCCGAGCGCTTCGCCAAATCGGCGACTACGGCCGGGGGCTCAACCCAGAGGCGCGCAACCCCGAAAAGGCGGTGGAGGAGCTCATCGGCTTCCTGCCGGTCCTCGCCTATGACGGGTCGAACATGACCCAGGTCGACGCCGGCGGGATTCTCGACATCGCGATGTCGGGGACATCTGCAACCCTCCTCGCACGCAAGTGGGAGTCGGCGGTCCTCGTGAACGTCGACAACGGCACCTTGAAGAAGATCATGGGATCGGAGGCCGCCATGGCAGCCGTGATGAAGATCGAGGGCTTCCGCGCACTCGGTGACAAAGTCTTCGAGACCGTCGTCAACAAGAGCGAGGCCGTGTCGAAGACCAAGGCCGAAAAGGGCGACGATGTCACTCCTTCGGAGAAGAAGGAGCTCACGGCGGAGGAGAACGAGTACAAGAGCAAGCGGAAGCAGATCCAGGAGAAGTTGATCAAGTTCGCCACTCGGATCCCCGCGTTCATGTACCTCACCGACTTCCGCGAGAACACGCTTTACGACGTCATCACCAAGATCGAGCCTGAGCTGTTCCAGTCAGTGACAGGCTTGACCGTAGCCGATTTCGACCTGCTTGTCGGGTTGGGCGTGTTCAATGCCAGTCATATGAACCAGGCCGTGTTCGCATTCCGCCGGTACGAGGACGCCTCCCTGTCTTACACCGGTATCGAATCTCATGACGGCCTGCGGCACTACGGGCTGTACGACACCGTGGTGGCCGTCGACGGATAGCCGGCCGCACAGCCCGGACAGCCCCACCGCGAATGTCCGCCCAGTCTGCCAGACTCGCTCTCGTGGACGTCAAGGAATACTCGCTCGGCCGCGTGCTCGAGGGTCGGAACCGCTACCTGATCCCGCTGTACCAGCGCCGGTACTCGTGGGAGAACGTGCACTACGAACAGCTATGGGACGACGTCGTCGACACTGCCCGTCGGCGCCGCACAGCGCCGAACCACGGGCACTTCACCGGGTCACTCGTCCTTGCCGCAGGACTGCCGGATCCGGGCGGGATGACGACGTTCACCGTTGTCGACGGCCAGCAACGGCTCACGACGCTTAGTGTTCTGTTGCTCGCGCTCCGCGATCATTGGGATTCGATCGACGATCCGCAGCGCCGCGCAGAGGTCCACGAGACCTATCTGACCAACCGATTCCAGAGCGGCGACGCGCAGTGGAAGCTTCTGCCGACGCAGGCCGATCGCCAGCTCTATCTCGGAATGCTGGGCGGAGTGCACCGCGACGATCCGGATTCGCGCCTCGACGACGCGTACCGCTTCTTCGCCAGGGCGCTGGGCAGGCTCGATGGCGGGGATCCGGACGCCAGCGAGATCCAGCAGGCTGTGCTCAACGGACTCCATTTCGTCACGATCACGACGCAGGACGACGACAACGTCTACCGGATCTTCGAGTCGCTCAACAACACCGGTCTGCCGCTCACGCAGGCCGACCTCATCCGCAACCTCGTCTTCATGCGACTCGGCGACAGAGGGGAGGCGGTCTACGACTCCATCTGGCAGCCCCTGCAGGATGGTCTTTCCCCTGATGACCTGGTCAATCTGTTCTGGTACGACCTGCTCTGGCAGGATCCGACCACGCGCCGCGCCGATACCTTCGACGCGCAGAAGGCGCGCATCGTCGGAATGGATGCGACGCGGGTCGAGGAATTCCTCCGTCGCATCGAGCGCGCCGCGCGCTCCCTGCGGGTCGTCCGCAATCCGAGCGCGGAACCCGATCCCGTGGTGCGTCGGCTGCTGCGGCGCTCGGCGCGATGGGGCGCTGCGGGAGCGGAGGCGCTCATCGTGCGGATCCTCGATGAGGGGCAGCGCAAGACGTTCACGCCGAGCCAGGTGGCCGACGCCCTCGACGCGCTGGAGGGGTACCTCGTGCGCCGGTTCCTCGTCGGCGCCACCGCATCGGGCCTGGGCGACATCCTCAACGATGCTGCGCACCGCATCGTGGATGAGCCGGATCCGGCCGTGTTCCTGCTGCGGTTCCTGTCGACCGGCCGCCGGCGCTTCGCGTCCGATGAGCAGGTGCGCACGGCGATCGCGACGCGCAACTTCTACTGGGTCGGGCGCGCAGCGCAGAGGCGGACGATTCTGGAGTGGATCCTTGAGCTCCACGGGCGCAAGGAATCGGCGATCTTCGACGGCACGACGATCGAGCACGTGCTGCCGCAGACTCTCACCGACGTGTGGCGCGAGGAGTTCGGGGCGTCGCTCGAACCTGGCGAGGACCTCGACCTCGTCTATGAGGGTCTGGTGCACACGCTGGGCAACCTGACTCTCACTGGCTACAACTCTGAGCTGAGCAATCGGCCGTTCGCGGAGAAGCGCCTGGAATTGTCGAACAGCTCGATCCCAGATAACCAGGAGATCGCGCGCAAGGCGACCTGGGGTGCTGCGCAGATTCGGGAACGCGCCGACCACCTCGCGAATCGGGTGATCGACCGTTGGCGCGGACCCGTCGTCATCGACGACGATCCCACCGATGTCGAGCGCCGCTGGGCGCTGCTCGCCGAGCTGACGGCGGCGATCCCACCGGGCTATTGGACGACCTACTACGAGGCGGCGACGGTCATCGGCAGCCACGCGGTCGCCGTGGGCCAGCGTCTCGCGAAGGCTGCGCCTGAAGGGGCCTGGCGCGTGCTGCGGTGGACGGGGGAGGCGAGCTCCGGGTTCGTGTGGCCATCGGGCAGCTCGCACGCCGGCGCCCCCGTGATCGAGGTGCTGCAGCTCGAGGGGCTGTCCTTCGACAAGGAAGGGCGCGCGGATCCTTCACGACGGCTCGCTCCGGATCGGTTGCGCGCGCTCATCGGGCTCCCGGTCGAGGAAGACAGCGGCGATGAGCGGGGAGAATCGCAAGCCGATGGTGGGCCGGAGCCCGGGCCAGACGGAGCGGCTGAAGGGCGGGGTGTCGCGGAGGATCAGCCCGGATCGGGATCCCGCTGGTCGCTTGAGCCCGGCGTCGTGGATCGGGTTCGGGAGGGGCTCGCAGCAGAACGTGTCGTGTCGGCGCGCATCGATGGCGACGAGGAGCAGGCTGCTATCGCCCCGTGACCCTCCTCTTCCTCCGCGGATTACGGATACTCGTTTGAATGTCGATGGCGCGCTGACACCATCGGGTACGGCCTCCTTCGACGCGATGGCGCAGCAGTTGAGGGCTCAAGGACTCGGCCTACGGGCTCAGGGGCTGGTTCCGGGTCAGTCTTCCCTGTCGTCGTATTCGTCGCCGGCCATCACCAGCGTCGCCGCGAGGACCGTCGCGCGCGCGACGACGTGGCGCAGCTCATCGGGGACACTCCAGCCTCCGTCGGCCGCCGCAACCACCAGGCCCATCGAAGCGAGGTCCCGGAGTCGCGTCTCGGCGAGCCCCTCCACCACCTCGTCACGCATCGATGCCGGCTCGTCGGGGTCCGCATTCCGCGCGATCCGGTCGGGAGCGATCGCCGACATCAGCATCGCGATGATCTCGACCGCGACCTCGGCGGCCACGGGGCTGAACCAGCCGGATCCGCTGACAGCGTTCGCGAGGAAGTAGCCGATCACCTCTTCTGCCACCTCGAGCGTCAGCGCCGTCGACGCACGTTCCGTCGCAGGCCCTGGGCGCATCTGCGACCGGTCGCGTTCGATGACGCGCGCCGTCTGCAACGACTCCCACCACGCCTCGAGCAGCGGCACGTCGCGCATCGATCGCGCCGCGATCGGAGCGTCGGGATCGGAGGCGCTGCGCGGCGACCACGGCTCGTTCGTTCCATGAGCCCGAAGCCCCAGCAGGCCCTCGACGTACTCGATGTCGGCTCGACGCAGCGCGCCGGTCGCCGTCACCGTCAGTCCGCGGCCGATCCACATCAGCAGGTCGGGAATGGCGCGGAGGATCGGAAGCTCCGCGTACGCGCGCAGCTTGACGTCGTCGGGAACCGGATCCTCTTCGGTCAGCAGTTCGTTCAGGGCGTCGTCGAACCCCGCGTCGTCGTGCGCCGCCATCGCCTCCTCGAGGGCGTCGTGCACGTCCTCCCACTCCTCCGGATCGCGGGAGTTCTCGATGCGGAAGTGCAGATAGCCGTCGAGCGCCGACAGTGCGTCGTCGAAGAGATCCGGATCAGACTCTGCCGCGTCGTCGTCGGCGATCAGCAGTTCGATGAGCCTCTCCACATGCTGCGGGACATCCGGGCGCAGGCCCTCGTCGCGCATGACCACGAGCAGCCCCTCGAACGTGCTCATCATCTCTTCGAAGAGCTCGGGCGTGACATCGGGCTGGTGCACGAGCCAGGTGGCGAAGCCGGTGGCGGACGGCGCGAAATGCGGCTGGCTCGACGGCGGCACGTACCCGGGGTCGGCGGCGGGGCCGAAGGCGGATCCTCCCGGGGGCGCCGATCCGGCAGTGGAGGCGGACCCTGCAGGGAAGGCGGATCCTCCAGGGCTGCGCGGCTGATGTTCGCGGGGATCGAGATCATCGAACGGGTCGGTCACTCCGCCAGCGTAGGGCGTCGGCGCGAGACGCGTCAGACTGCCTGTGGAAATGCCGCCGTGGTCGGTCAGCTCACCGGTTGTTACCGTTCTGTGACATGATTTCGAGGGTCAAACCTGCGAACAGATCTTCGAATGTCGGCGGTGGCTGAGACCATGGGGTATGGCTTCCTTCGATGCGATCACGGCGCTGATCCCGACCCTCGCGGGGCGGGTCGGCGCGGGTGCGTCCGCATCCGATGTGCAAGTGGTGATCGAGAACCTCGGCGACGAGGAGGCGGTCGCGGTGCGGCGGGAGGCGGGCGAGGTCGGGCGCCTGATCGAGCAGATCCAGCTCATCAGCGCGGGCGTGATCGCCCAGCGCTCGTATCGCGAGTCCGGACATTCGGGGCTCGCACAGCGCCTGGGGCATCGGTCCGCGGTGTCGTTGCTGCAGGAGCTCGGGGGAGTGACGAAGGGTGATGCCGCGAGGCAGGTGCGCGTCGGGGAGGCCCTCGTCGCCGCGCCGGTGCAGGGTGAGCCTTCGGAAGAGGTGGCGGTCGGGCAGGACGAGACTGCGGCGCCGTGGTACACCTGCCTCAGCGTCGCTCTGCGGGAGGAGAGGTTGTCGTCGGCGCAGTTCGACGCGATACGACGAGGGCTCGGAGATCCGCCCGACGGTGCGAGCGAGGCGTGGGAGCACGCTGCGCTGCAGCTGACCGACGAAGCTGCGGGTAGGACCGTGGAAGAGCTCCTGGCGCAGGCGCGGACCATCCGGGATCTGCTGGATCCTCATGGCGCGGAGGAGAGGTTCCTCGCCCGGTTCGAGAGGCGATCGTTCCGCACGTTCCTCGATCACGACGGGATGCGGCGGGCGTCGATCGCGTTCGATGACGAGGGCGGCGCGTTCGTGGAGTCGATCTTCGCCGCCGCGCTGCGTCCGCGGAGGGGAGGCCCCCGATTCGTCGACCCGGACGAGAAGACCCTCGCGATGGGACTGGCGGAAGATCCGCGCACGAATGAGCAGCTCGCGTATGACCTGCTGCTGGACGTCGTTCGCGCCGGAACCCTCGCGGAGCCGGAAGCCGTCTTCGGCACGCGACAGGCAGGGCTCCGTCTCGTGCGGGTGGACGCATCGGATGACGTTCCTGGCCCGGTCGCCTTCACGGAGGACGGGCTGACCGCGCTTCCCGCAGCCGTTGCCGAGCGACGAATGTGCGAGACCGGTGTGGTGGCCGTGACCGTCGACGGATGCGGGAATCCACTGGACGTGGGGCGTGAGTCGCGGCTGTTCACTGCTCGGCAGCGGGTCGCGCTCGCGATCCGGGATGGTGGGTGCCGGTGGACCGGCTGCGACCGGCCGGCGTCATATTGCGAGGCGCATCACATCGACGAGTGGCATCGCGACCAGGGGCGCACGGACATCGACCGAGGGATCCTGCTGTGCAGATTCCACCACATGGAACTTCACCATGGCGGATGGACGATCACGCGCTCTGCGAGGACTCCGGGGTGCGGGCCCGGCGACTTCGTCCTGCATGATTCCGCTGTGCGTGTGCGTGTGCTGCGGGAACGCCTACCGCTGCGGTACTTGTGGGGCGACATCGATCCGCCGCCGAGACGATTCCGCCCCGCCGCCTGAACCCGTCCCGGTGAGGGAGCGCGTCAGGCGCAACCGGGGTGCCTTCTCCGGGTCATCGAGCGCCCCAAGTCGTCGAGCGCCCCGTGCGCAGCGCCGAGCAAGGCGAGGGGCGAGGCCAAACGGGGGATGCGTTGCGCGACAGCAGCATGTGCCGGCAGCTCACGACGTTCCGTCTCGCCCCGCTCGCTCAACGACCGGATGAGGAGTGCGTCTCGCCCCGCTCGCTCAACGAGCGGTGCCGGGCGATGCGGCACGTCTCGCTCCGCTCGCTCAACGACCGCGGCGCGCCCCGCTCAGTTCACGCAGGGCACGTTCCCCGACTGCAGGGGCGTCGACGAGTCCGTGTACACCGGGTGCGGCGCCGGAGTCGAGGCGCCCGACGAACCGGACGAGCCCGAAGATCCCGAAGACTTCGAAGGCCCCGAAGACTTCGACGGTGCGGCCGAGGAGGTGGGCGCCGCCGTCGGCGTCGGCGGGTTCAGCAGATCCTTCACCTGAGCCCGGATCGCGTCGACGTCGACGATGTTCACGCTCTGGCCGTTGCGAGTGCCGAACTCCTTGACGGGCAGGGTGACGAACGAGATGTTGCCGCCGGCCAGGCTCTGCGCCTGTTGCGCGAACGACAGCAGGTCGAGGTTGTCGTCGAGGGCGACGTCCTTCTTCGCGACGTCGATGAGCTTCTGCAGCTTGCCGAAGTCGGTGAACGTCGACGCCTGCTTGAGCTTCACGGCCAGCGACACCATGAACGCCTGCTGGCGGCGCGTGCGGTCCAGATCCGTCATGTCGAAGTCGCTCGTGGTCGTGTCGCGGCGCTGCCGTACGAACGCCATCGCCTGCGACGCGTTCAGCTGCTGCACCCCGGCGGGGAAGTTCGCCCCCGAGAACGTGTCCGCGGTCGCGTGGTTCAGGCACACCGTCACCGGCTGAACCGCCTGCGCGACCTCGTAGAACGCGGCCATCGTCACCTCGACGAAGTGATCGATCCGCACTCCGCCGAGGAACGCCGACACCGTCTTGATCGTGCTCTGCCGCGCCGCTGTGCGCGCCTGCTGGTACGCGTCGGCGTGTGCGACGCCCTTGTTCACGAGCTTCTCGATCGTGGACTCGAACGCGTCGCCGTACGCCTCCTTGATCTTTCCCTTGTTCACCCCGCCCGGGGAGCCGACGAAGTCGACGTAGTCGTCGCGCGGGATCGAGATCCCGACGGCCTTGCCGCCGCCGGCCGGGATGTGGATCAGCATCAGCACGTTCGTGTTGTACCCGCCGACCGACGAATCCTCCGCGTGGATCTGGTCGTAGATCGCCTGCGGGAACGGATTGCCGTTCTCGTCCACCCGGCTGTCCAGCCCCATGATCAGGAAGTTCGATTCGCCCGTGTTCTGCGCCGGTCCGTTGTCGGCGATGGAGGAGCGGTGGATCCCGTTGTTCGCGTCGACGTACGTCGTGACGGCGAACGCGATGGCCGCGATCAGGATGAGCACGACGGCGGCGCTGATGCCGAAGACGATCCGGCGTCGCCGGAACATGCGTCGGCGAGCGGCGATCTGCTCGGGCGTGCGCGAGGTCATACGGATCCGTTCCTGTCGGCGGGCAGGGGCCTCGTCGATCCTGGAGGGTCCACCTGTGCGCTATCCGGGAGCGGCGCCTCTAGCCCCCGGACGTGCACCGTGCCACGATGAGCCCATGTTCATGGTGACGACGAACGACGTGCCCGGCTACCGGGTCACGCAGGTGCTCGGCGAGGTCATGGGCCTCACCGTCCGCTCGATGAACTTCGGGCAGGGCTTCACCGCGGGATTCCGCGCCATCGGCGGCGGCGAGATCCCGGAATACACCCAGGTGATGTACGAGTCGCGCTACGAGGTGATGAACCGGCTCTGGGCCGAGGCCACCCAGCGCGGCGGCAACGCCGTGATCGCGATGCGCTTCGACACCGGCGCGCTCGGCAGCTTCACCGAGGTGTGCGCGTACGGCACCGCGGTGGTGATCGAGCCGCTCGACGGATCCGCGCCCGCGGCCTGAGAAGGAGGGGATCCGGCGGCTGCGGCTTCGATGCGCCCGGATCCAGCGGGGTCCCTTCGACGGGCTCGGGGACCACGGAGCGGTCGGCTGACGGAACGGTCCCTTCGACGGGCTCGGGGACCGATCCGACCGGCCCCGCAACCCGGCGTCGCACGGCTATGCCGACGGCGAACACGGGCATGCGGCGCTTGCCCGGTCGTTACTCTCGATGTATCCGGCACGGAGCGTGCCATCGCCCGGCGGCGCCACCGCCGAAACGGGCCTTCGCCCGAGAGGGCAACGAACAAGGAGTGACATGTTCGAGAGATTCACCGACCGAGCCCGTCGTGTCGTCGTCCTCGCCCAGGAAGAGGCGAAGATGCTCAACCACAACTACATCGGCACCGAGCACATCCTCCTCGGCCTCATCCACGAGGGCGAGGGAGCCGCGGCCAAGGCGCTGGAGTCGCTGGGCATCTCCCTCGACGCCGTCCGCGAGCAGGTGCAGGACATCATCGGGCAGGGCCAGCAGCAGCCGACCGGACACATCCCGTTCACCCCGCGCGCCAAGAAGGTCCTCGAGCTGAGCCTGCGCGAGGCGCTGCAGCTCGGCCACAACTACATCGGCACCGAGCACATCCTCCTCGGCCTCATCCGCGAGGGCGAGGGAGTGGCGGCTCAGGTGCTCGTCAAGCTCGGCGCAGACCTGAACAAGGTGCGCCAGCAGGTCATCCAGATGCTGTCCGGATCCCCGGGCCGCGAGCCCGCCGCCGTCTCCGGGGCGTCGCACGACCCCCAGCAGCAGGCCCAGGGCGGCTCGCAGGTGCTCGACCAGTTCGGCCGCAACCTGACGCAGGCCGCGCGCGACGGCAAGCTCGACCCGGTCATCGGGCGCGAGAAGGAGATCGAGCGGGTCATGCAGATCCTCTCCCGCCGCTCCAAGAACAACCCGGTGCTGATCGGCGAGCCCGGCGTCGGCAAGACCGCCGTCGTCGAGGGCCTGGCCCAGGCGATCGTGAAGGGCGACGTCCCCGAGACGCTGAAGGACAAGCAGCTCTACTCGCTCGACCTCGGATCCCTCATCGCCGGATCCCGCTACCGCGGCGACTTCGAGGAGCGCCTGAAGAAGGTCACCAAGGAGATCCGCACGCGCGGCGACATCATCGTCTTCATCGACGAGATCCACACCCTCGTGGGTGCGGGCGCCGCCGAGGGCGCCATCGACGCGGCGAGCATCCTGAAGCCGCTGCTCGCCCGCGGCGAGCTGCAGACGATCGGCGCGACCACGCTCGACGAGTACCGCAAGCACTTCGAGAAGGACGCGGCCCTGGAGCGCCGGTTCCAGCCGATCCAGGTGCAGGAGCCGAGCCTGCCGCACACGATCAACATCCTGAAGGGTCTGCGCGACCGCTACGAAGCGCACCACAAGGTGCAGATCACCGACGGCGCGCTCGTCGCCGCGGCGAACCTCGCCGACCGCTACGTGGCCGACCGGTTCCTTCCGGACAAGGCGATCGACCTGATCGACGAGGCCGGGGCGCGCCTGCGTCTGTCGATCCTGTCCTCCCCGCCGGAGCTGCGCGAGTTCGACGACAAGATCGCCAAGGTCCGCGAGGAGAAGGAGCTGGCCAGCGAGGAGCAGGACTTCGAGAAGGCCGCGGCCCTGCGCGACCAGGAGAAGGAGCTGCTCGCCGAGCGCCTGCGCCTCGAGAAGCAGTGGCGTTCGGGCGACGTCGCGACCAACGCGGTCGTCGACGAGGGCCTGATCGCCGAGGTCCTGGCCCAGGCCACGGGCATCCCGGTGTTCAAGCTCACCGAGGAGGAGTCCAGCCGCCTCGTCTTCATGGAGAAGGCGCTGCACCAGCGCGTCATCGGCCAGGAGGAGGCGATCGCCGCCCTGTCGAAGACGATCCGTCGTCAGCGTGCGGGCCTGAAGGACCCGAAGCGCCCCAGCGGCTCGTTCATCTTCGCCGGCCCCACCGGCGTCGGCAAGACCGAGCTGGCCAAGGCGCTCGCGGAGTTCCTGTTCGACGACGAGGGCGCCCTGATCTCGCTGGACATGAGCGAGTTCGGCGAGAAGCACACCGTCTCCCGGTTGTTCGGCGCCCCTCCGGGCTTCGTCGGCTTCGAGGAGGGCGGCCAGCTCACCGAGAAGGTGCGCCGCAAGCCGTTCTCGGTCGTGCTCTTCGACGAGATCGAGAAGGCCCACCCGGACATCTTCAACTCGCTGCTGCAGATCCTCGAGGAAGGCCGCCTCACCGACGGCCAGGGCCGCGTGATCGACTTCAAGAACACCGTGATCATCATGACGACGAACCTCGGCTCGTCGGCGATCGCGGGTGGCCCGGTCGGCTTCCAGATCGAGGGCAACGCGCAGAGCACCTACGAGCGGATGAAGGGCAAGGTCGACGAGGAGCTCAAGCGCAACTTCAAGCCCGAGTTCCTGAACCGCCTGGACGACGTGATCGTCTTCCCGCAGCTGAACAAGGACGAGCTGCGTCAGATCGTGGGCCTGTTCACGAAGCGCCTGAGCGACCGCCTGCTCGACCGCGACATGACGGTGGAGCTGACGGACGCCGCGAAGGACCGCCTCATCGACCTGGGCTTCGACCCGACGCTCGGCGCCCGGCCGCTGCGTCGTGCGATGCAGCGCGAGGTCGAGGACCAGCTGTCGGAGAAGATCCTGCACGGCGAGCTCAACCCCGGCGACCACGTGCACGTGGACGCGGTGGACGGCAAGTTCGTCTTCACGACGGGTCCGCGCGGCGAGAAGGTCTCGCTCGGCGTCAACACGCAGGGCACGATCCCGACCACGCCGGATCTCGCGGCGGGCGGGACGGCCTGATCCGTCCGGTCTGACCGGCACGGTCTGCTCGCACGGTCTGCTCGTAGTCCCGAAGGGGCGGAGTGCTTCGGCACCCGCCCCCTTCGGCGTACTCAGGTCGTTGAGCGCTGGTCTCCGGGAGACGAAACGCGCCGATCCCGGGGAGGACTGCGTTTCGTCTCGGTCGGCTTCGCCGTCCTCGCTCAACGACCCCGAGAAGGGGCGCGGCTCAGCGACCCCGGGAGGTGCTCCTCGTGGCCGGGCGGCGGTCGTGCGACGTGCGTGACCGGCGGCGACGGGCGGAGGCGGATCCGGTGCCCGCGGGCAGGACGGATCCGGCCGGAGCGGACTCCAGGGCGGTGCGCGCGGCGGACAGGGACGGGTAGCTGCCGAGCCGGCGGCTGTGCCGGTCGTGCAGGACATGGGTGGTGCCGTCGACGGCCACGAAGCCGGCGTACTCGCCGTCCCGGGTCGCGACGAACACGTCGTGGTCGGCCTGTCGCCAGGTCAGGTTGTTCATGGTGATGCTCAGACGTTCGGGGCGGACTGATCCGCCGTGAAGGATCCGGCCGGGTGTGCGGGCGCGCGTCGATGCGGTTCGCAGGAGAGGTCTCCGGCCGAGGGGGTTCGCGCTGCGCCGAAGAGACGTCGGCAGGCTGTGCGCGGAATCGCCCACCCTAGCAGAAGCCGAGCGTAGGCGCATCCCACCGCTGACGGTATCCCGCATCCAGAGCGCTGGCGCCGCCGTCGCGACACGGTGTCGGACACCGGTGCCTCGCGTTGCGCCGCCGCGACGGGGAGACGCCTCGGTGCGGTCGATTAGCATCGCCGTGGTATCGCTCGACGATGAGGACGGAGGCTGCGATGGCGCGGTGGGACATCGAGGGCATCGACGGGCTGATCTTCTCCGACGGCTGGCGGCCCGGGTCGGGCGGCGTCGAGCCGATCACATCTCCCGGTGACGGCGGCCTCGTCGCTCACGCGGGGATCGCCGACGAGTCGGATGTGGAGCGCGCGGGCCGCAGCGCGGTCGCGGCGCAGGCCGACTGGGGCCGCACCTCCTACCGCACCAGGGCCGATGTGCTCATGGGCGCGGCGCAGGCGCTCCGGGAGATCCGCGGGGACGTCGCGCACGTCCTGATCCGGGAGAGCGGATCGCTGCCCGGCAAGGCCCGGCACGAGATCGACAAGGCGATCGACGAGCTCGTCGCCGCGGCCGGTCTGGTCACGATGTCGCAGGGCGATCTTCTGCCGGTGGAGGATCCGGCGACGATCGGCATGGCGCGGCGCATCCCGGTCGGCGTCGTCGGCGTGATCTCGCCCTGGAACGCCCCGCTCATGCTCGCGATCCGCTCGGTCGCACCCGCGATCGCCCTCGGCAACGCCGTGCTGCTCAAGCCCGACGTCAAGACGGCGTTCTCGGGCGGTGCGGCGATCGCCGAGATCTTCCGCCGTGCGGGTCTCCCGGATGGAGTGCTGCACGTGCTGCCCGGTGGGCCCGCGACCGGCGAAGCCGTGGTGCGCTCGCCGCACACGAATGTGATCTCCTTCACCGGATCCTCCGCGGCGGGCCGCCGGGTCGGCGAGCTGGCCGGCGGGCTGCTCAAACGGGTCGTGCTGGAGCTCGGCGGCAACAACGCGTTCATCGTGATGGCGGACGCGGATCTGGACAGGGCGGTCGCCGCCGGCGTCGGCGGATCTTTCCGGCACCAGGGGCAGATCTGCATGGCCACCGGACGCCACCTCGTGCACGAGAGCGTCGCGGACGAATACGTGGAGCGGCTGCGGGTCGCCGCCCAAGCCTTCGTGCCGGGTGATCCGCTCACTCCTGGCACGACCCTGGGTCCGCTCATCACCCGCGCCCAGACCGAACGCGTGCACGGCATCGTGCAGGAGGCGGTCGTGGGCGGTGCCCGGATCGTTCACGGCGGATCGCATGACGGTCTCTTCTACGAGCCGACCGTTCTGGACGGGGTGGACGAGGACAACGCGGCGTTCCGTTCCGAGATCTTCGGCCCGGTGGCGCCGGTCACCCGGTTCCGTACCGAGGACGAGGCCCTCGCGCTCGCCAACGCCAGCGACTACGGCCTCACCGCAGCGATCCACACCCGAGACGTCGCCCGGGCGCTCGGCTTCGCGTCCCGGCTGCGCGCCGGGATGGTCGCCGTGAACGGGCAGACCATCTACGACGCCGCGCACATCCCGATGGGCGGCATCGGCGCCTCGGGCAACGGCGGACGCCACGGCGGCCACTGGAACCTGGACGAGTTCACCTACTGGCAGTGGGTGACCGTCCCCACCATCTCGGGCTGAGATCCGGCCCGCGGGCGAAGAGGGCGCGCTGCTCCGAGGGGGACGGCACGTCCTCCTTCGTCGTGTCCGCGCGCCTCGCGGTACTGCGACATCGTGTCGGAATGCCGGCCGAACTTTCGCACGATGCTCACGTATCGGTCGGATCCGGGCCGTCCCTAGCCTGGGATTCCTGCATTCGAGGAGGAGTCCGTGACCGTATCCGTGAAGAGCCCCCGCGCTCCGCTGCCGCCGCTCGGCGAGGACGAATGGCCCGACACCGTCGAGGTCCTCGTGATGGGCGGAGGACCGGTCGGGATGACGTGCGCGATCATGCTCGCCCAGCGCGGGATCGACGTGCTGCTCGTCGAACGGCGCGACTTCGTCTTCCGGTTCCCGCGAGCGCACCTGCTCAACCCGCGCACGATGGAGGCCTTCCACGACATCGGCGTCGCGGCGGACATCTACGCGGCCACCCCCACGCACGACCGCTGGCGCAAAGCCGTCTGGTACACGACGGCGACCGGCCCCGGCCGCTACGACGGCCTGAAGATCGGCGAGGTGCCCGCCTGGGGCGGCGGTCCCGACGCCGATCGGTACCGGGCTTCGAGCCCGCGGGCGTTCGCGAACATGCCGCAGCTGCGCCTCGATCCGCTTATCCACCGGCACGCGGTTGCCGCCGCCCCCGGGCGCATCCGCGCGCGGCAGGAGGTCGTCGGGATCCGCCAGGATGAGGATGCCGCGACCGTCTCGATCCGCGACGTCGCGACCGATACGATCCGTGAGGTGCGCGCCGGGTACGTGATCGCCGCGGACGGCGGACGCGACAGCGCCGCGCTCCTCGGCGTCGAACTCGAGGGCCCCCGCGACATGCGCGAGGTCGTCAACTACCACGTCAGCCTCGACCTCTCCGCCTGGTCGGAGCCCGACGCCCTGCTTGCTCACTTCCTGCATCCCGGGGGCGGCGCGCGCCGTCGCGGCACGATCCAGGCGCTCGGCCCCACCCACTACGATCGCGACTCCGAGGAGTGGCTGGTCTCGGTGGCGGGCTGGATGGTCGAGGGGGATCCCGATGACGAGAAGGCACTGTTCGACTCGATCCGCCGCATGCTCGGGCTCGCCGAGGACCACGCGATCACGATGCACTCGATGACGCGCTGGTCGTACAACGGCCTGGTCGCGAAGCGGTTCCGCTCCGGGCGGGTGTTCCTCGCCGGCGACGCTGCGCACAAGCACCCGCCGACCGGCGGTCTCGGCCTGAACAGCGGCATCCAGGACGCGCAGAACCTGTGCTGGAAGCTCGCCGCGGTGCTTGACGGACACGCGCCGGACGCGCTGCTGGACAGCTACCAGGCTGAACGCCGCCCGATCGTCGCCTGGTACACCGCGCACTCCCTGGAGAACGCGAACCGGCACCCTCCGATCGCCGCCGCGCTCGGTTTCGGTGAGGACGAGGAGGAGGGTTTCCGCAACCTCGGGGTGTTCGTGAGCGACACCCCCGAGGGCGATGCGATGCGCGCCCGCGTCGAGGCCGAGGTGGCGCACAACGCGCACGACTACAGCCAGCTCGGGGTCGAGGCCGGGTTCCACTACTCGGCGGGAGCACTCGTTCCCGACGGCACGCCGGTCCCGGGCGACCCGTCGGATCCGGTCGCATTCCACGCGACCTCCCGTCCCGGTCACCATCTGCCGCACGTCTGGCTGGACAGCCGGACCGGCGAGGACGGATCGCCGCTGTCCTCGCACGACCTCGTGGTGCCGGCCGGGCTCACGCTGCTGACCTCGGCGTCCGCCGCGCCGCGCTGGCAGGAGGCGCTCGACCTCGTCGCCGGTGTGCTCCCGGTCGCCGTCGTCCCGATCGCCGACGGCGACGCGGCCTGGACGTCCGTGCGCGAGATCGGCGCCGACGGCGCGCTGCTCGTGCGGCCCGACCGCAAGGTGGCCTGGCGGTCCGCCGCGCTGCCCGGGGATCCGTCGATGGTGCTCGACGACGCGCTCGCGGTGATCGTCCGCGGCGGCGACGCCCCGGCCGAGGACCCGGCGGAGCCGTTCCTGAGACGGATCCGGGCCGCCGCGAGCGTGCTCGTGCAGTAGCGTCCCGACCGCACGATCGGCGGGCGATTCGGACACCGTGTCGGATCGCCTCGGGTCAGATTCCCGCACCCCGCCGATCCTCTCCGAACCGGGCCCTCGTAGCGTCGAGACAGCGAGGAAGCCCGGCCCGCCGGAGCGCAGAGAAATCAGAAGGAGCCCCCCGTGATCATCGATGTCCACGGCCACATGTCCGCACCGGATGCGTACTACGCGTGGAAGGCCTCGCTGCTCGCCGCGCGCGGATCGCACGGCGGCAAGCCGCCGGGGATCAGCGACGACGCGCTCATCGCCTCGTACAACGCCCCGCATCCGAGCTTCGGCAACATCTCGCACCTCGACCACATCGACGGTGCCGGGATCGACCTGCAGTTGCTCTCGCCGCGTCCGTTCCACGCCATGCACTCCGAGCGCCCGACGAAGATCGTCGAGTGGTTCACCGTCGAGACGAACAACCTGATCCAACGCGCCACCGAGCTCTTCCCCGGCCGGTTCAAGGGCGTCGCCGGCATCCCGCAGAGCCCGTATCTCAGCGTCGAGCAGTGGCTGCCGGAGCTGCGCCGAGCGGTCACCGAGCTCGGCTTCGTCGGCGCGATGGTGAACTCCGACCCCTACGAGGGCACCGAGGTGCCGCCGGCGATGGGCGAGCCGTACTGGTACCCGCTGTACGAGGCGCTCTGCGAGCTCGACGTGCCGATGCTGCTGCACTCGGCGGGCTGCAAGTTCCCGTCCCGGGAGCCGTACAGCCTGCACTTCATCCAGGAGGAGACCGTCTCGGTCTGGAGCATGATCCAGTCGAACGTGTTTGCCGACTTCCCCGACCTCAAGGTCGTCGTCGCGCACGGCGGCGGCGCGATCCCATACCAGATGGGCCGCTTCCTGCCCTCGGTCGTGCGAACCGGCGTCTCCTACCTCGACAAGCTGCGCAACTTCCATTTCGATTCCTGCCTGTACACGCAGGACAGCCTCGAACTGCTGATGAAGGCGGTCGGTACGGATCGCGTGCTGTTCGGATCCGAGAAGCCGGGCACCGGATCCCAGATCGATCCCGCGACCGGTCGCTGGTTCGACGACATCCATCTGCTCATCGACGACATCGAATGGCTCGACGCGGACAGCCGCGCCGACGTGCTCGAGAACAACGCCCGCGCTCTCTTCCGGCTCTGACCGCTGTACCGAAAGGACCCACCCATGACCGAGATCGTCGCCGGATTCGGCACCTCGCACGGACCGCAGCTCAAGGCCGCTCCGCCTGCCGCCTGGGAGACCCGCGGCGTCGCCGATCGCGGCAGCAAGGGCCTGAAGTTCCGCGGCGGCACCTACTCCTTCGACGAGCTCAAGGCGCTCCGCGAGGACTTCTCGCACGAGATCACGCACGACGTCATGCAGCGCCGCTGGGACAGCTGCCAGGCCTCGATGGACGCCCTGTCGACGTTCATCGCCGCGCAGGATGTCGACGTGCTCGTCATCGTCTCGAGCGACCACAAGGAGACCTACGGCGACGAGTGGCTCGCGCCGTTCTCGGTGTTCTGGGGCGACGAGGTCGCGCACGTGCCGTTCACCCAGGCGCAGCTCGACGAGATGGCGCCCGGACTGGCCGAAGCGGCCCTGGGCGATGTCCCGGACCGCACGATCGTGCGGCCAACGCATCGGGCGCTCGGCAAGCACATCATCCAGTCCACCCAGGCGGAGGACTTCGACACCGGTGCGACCGAGATCGTCCCCGCCGGCCGCTACGAGAACAACTCCATTCCGCACGGCTTCGGGTTCATCTACCAGCGCTTCATGGGCGAGGAGTCCACCGTCCCGATGGTGCCGATCTTCATCAACACGTTCTGGGAACCGAACCCGCCGAGTGCCAAGCGCTGCTACGACTTCGGCCGCGCCGTCGGCCGCGCGATCCAGTCCTTCCCCGGCGACCTCCGCGTCGGCGTCGTCGCCTCCGGCGGGCTCAGCCATTTCGTCATCGACGAGAAGCTCGACTCCGAGTTCATCCAGGCGATGAGGGACCACGACGCCGACTACCTCTCCTCGGTGCCCGCGGGCGAGATGACGTCCGGGGCCTCCGAACTGCGCAACTGGATCGCCGTCGCCGGCATCGCCGACGAGGTGGGGCTGACCGTCGCGAACGTCGACTACGAGCCCTGCTACCGCACGGAGGCGGGCACCGGTAACGCGATGGGCTTCGTCACCTGGGAGCGGACCGCCCGATGACCGCTCCGATCGTCGCCGCGTTGCGCGAGCTGGACAGCTGCGCGGTGTCGGACGCCCTGGACACCCTGGGCCTGCCCGGAGCGGTGACGGCACTGCCGCCGCGGTGGGACTCGGGCGCGGTGCTCGCCGGGCGCGTCCGCACCGTCACGGCGGCGCCCAAGGCCACGGCCGGCCCCGCGACGCACATCGCGACGCCGCTCGTCGCGATCGCCGAGAGCGACGACGTGGTCGTGATCGACAATCACGGCCGAACGGACGTGTCGTGCTGGGGCGGCCTGCTCGCCGAGGCCGCTGTGCAGCGCGGAGTCTCCGGTGTGATCGTCGACGGCGCTTGCCGCGACGTCCAGGAGAGCGCGGCGCTGGGCCTGCCCGTGTTCGCCCGCGCGGCAGTGCCGGTCAGCGCGCGCGGTCGGATCGTGCAGCAGGCCATGGACGAGCGGATCCAGGTCGCCGGCGTCTCCGTCGCGTCGTACGACTACGTCATCGCCGACGTGAATGGCGTCGTCTTCGTCGCCGCCGACCAGGCCGAGCGCGTGGTCGAGCTCGCGCAGCGCATCGCCGAGCGGGAGGCGCGGATGGCGGACGCCGTGCGCGCGGGCCGCGACGTGAGCGAGGTCATGCACGACTCCCAGTTCCCGGCGGTCACCGCCGACATCACCACCTGAGCGGAGCGACATCATGAGCGACACCCTCCTCGAGCGCTTCGGCGCGCTCGGCACCGCGACCGTCTCGGACGCGCTGGACAAGCTCCATCGGCAGGGCAGCCTCCTCGGCCTGGCGCCGCTCGCCGATGGCCAGCGGATGGCCGGCCGGGCGTTCACCGTGCGCTACGTGAGCGCCCAGGTGCCCGCCGGCACGGTCGGCGACTTCATCGACCAGGTCGAGCCGGGCCAGGTGGTCGTGCTCGACAACGACGGCCGTGTCGACTGCACCGTATGGGGCGACATCCTCACCGCCGTCGCGCACCACCGCGGGATCGCGGGCACGGTCATCGAGGGCGTCTGCCGCGACACGCACCGCGCCCTCTCGATCGGCTATCCGATCTACTCCCGCGGGCGCTTCATGCGCACGGGCAAGGATCGCGTCGAGGTCGCCGAGGAGCAGGGGCCCGTCACGATCGGCGGCGTCACGGTGCGACCGGGCGACATCCTTCTCGGCGACTCGGATGGCGTCGTCGCGATCCCGCAGGACTGCGAGGAGCGGGTGCTGGAGATCGCCGAGATGATCCACGCGCGCGAGGAGTCGATCCTGGACGCGGCGCTCGGCGGGGCCTCGATCGCCGAGGCTCGCGCCCGGTACGGATACCACGACCTGCAGCGAGCCGAGGCGTGAGCGGCCTGGACGGGCTCGACGTCGCCGAGCTGCTGCAGCTCGGCAGCGCGACCCTGTACGAGGCGTCGGGGCTCGACTGCTTCCTCGATCCGGCGTTCCGCCCGGCGTGGGAGGGGGCGGCGATCGTCGGTCGCGCGGTGCCCGTGACGGCGCAGCTGGGCGACAACCTCGCGCTGCATCACGGTCTGGAGGCGGCGGGCCGGGGTGACGTGCTCGTCGTGGACGGCGGGGGAGCGCCGTTCGGGTACTGGGGCGAGGTGATGGCCGTCGCCGCCCAGGCCCGCGGCATCGCCGGTCTTGTGATCGACGGAGGCGTGCGCGACACCGCGCAGCTGAGGGATCTCGGCTTCGGCGCGTTCAGCACCTCGATCTCGATCCGCGGCACCGTCAAGCAGTGGCCAGGGACGATCGGCGTCCCGATCACCCTGCGTGGCCGCGTCGTGCACGCGGGTGACCTCGTCGTCGCCGACCGCGACGGCGTCGCGATCCTGCCGGTCGGCGACGTGGACCGGATCCTGGAGGCGTCCCGCGCCCGTGCCACGAAGGAGGACGCCTACATGGCTCGTCTCCGTGAGGGCGAGCTGACCCTCGACCTGTACGACTTCCGCCGCCTCGGGGATCCGATCCGGGACGCGGCCGACAGCATCGGAGCACGATGACCGGCACCCTGGACGCCGACGTCCTCATCATCGGAGCAGGCCCGGTCGGCCTGCTCGCGGCCCTCGACCTCTCGTCCCGTGGCGTGTCCGCGATCGTCGTCGAGACACGCGACTATCTCGAGCCACCGAATGTGAAGTGCAACCACGTCGCCTCGCGCACCATGGAGAGCCTGCGCCGACTCGGGATCGCCGCCGAGGTCCGCTCGTCGGGCCTGCCCTCGAATCACCCCCAGGACGTCGCGTTTCGCACCTCGCTCACCGGGATCGAGCTGTCGCGTATCCCGATCCCGGCGAGCGGGGAGCGGTACACCGCGACGGTCGGGCCCGACACGTCGTGGGCGACGCCCGAGCCGCCGCACCGGATCAACCAGACCTTCCTCGAGCCGATCCTCGTGCGGCACACCGCCGCGGCGCCCGGGGTCAGGCTCCTCAACCGCACCCGGTTCCACTCCTTCGTGCAGGACGCCGACGGTGTCACGGCGACGATCAGCGACCTGGACGGCGGGAACGAGCGCACAGTGCGGGGCCGCTACCTCATCGGCGCCGACGGAGGACGCTCAGCGGTGCGGAAGCTGATCGGCGCGAAGCTCAGCGGCGATCCGGTGCTGCAGCATGTGCAGTCCACCTGCATCCGCGCCCCGCACCTGTACGCCGAGATGTCGGCCGATGAGCCGCGCGCCTGGGGCTACTACACGTTCAACCCCCGCCGCGTCGGCCACGTCTACGCGATCGACGGCACCGGGACGTTCCTCGTGCACACCTACCTGTCGCCCGAGGAGGCGGAGAACCCGGGATCCGTCGACCGGGATGCCGCAATCTGCGCGATCCTCGGCGTCGACGACGACTTCTCCTACGAGGTCGTCTCGAAGGAGGACTGGGTCGCCCGGCGGCTGCTCGCCGACCGGTTCCGCGACGACCGCGTCTTCATCGCCGGGGACGCCTGCCACCTCTGGGTGCCGTTCGCCGGGTTCGGGATGAACGCCGGGATCGCGGACGTGCTGAACCTCACCTGGCTGCTGGGCGCCCGCCTCGCCGGATGGGCGGACGAGCGGATCCTGGACGCGTACCAGGCCGAGCGCCGGCCGATCACCGAGCAGGTCTCGCAGTTCGCGATGAGCCACCAGCAGAAGCTCGCCAAGCCGGACCTGCCCGCCGCCATCGAGGACGAGGGGCCGGAGGGCGACGAGGCGCGCCGCGTGTTCGGCGCCGCCGTGCACGACCTCAACGAGCCACAGTTCGCCGCCGCGGGCCTGAACTACGGCTACAGCTACGACGCGTCGCCGATCATCCGCTACGACGGCGAGACCGCGCCGGGCTACACGATGGGTGCGTACACACCGTCGACGGTGCCAGGCTGCCGCGCCCCGCACTTCCGCCTCGCCGACGGCACCTCGCTCTACGACCGGCTGTCGGCGGGCTTCACGGTCGTCTGCACCCCGGGTTCGGACACCGCCGCGCTCGCCGAGGGCGCCGCGGCGCGGGGGATCCCCTTCGCGGTCGTCGAGGTCGACGCCGGGCTGCTGCCGGCCGAGTACACGCGGCCCGTCACTCTCGTGCGACAGGACCAGACCGTGGTCTGGCGGGGCCATGCGCCCGCTGCGGACGAGGCGGCCGCGCTGTGGGAGCTGCTGCGGGGCGCGGCCTGAGCCCGCCCGCCCTCCCCAGGTCGTTGAGCGAGCACCGGCGGAGCCGGAGCGCGACGAAACGCGTTCCTGTCGAGGAACGCCGCACGGGCCGATCAGCGTCGGATGACCTTCGTCGCGGCCATCGCCTTGAGTCCCTCCACACCGAACTCGAGGCCGTAGCCCGAGGCCTTCGTGCCGCCGAACGGGATCGACGGGTCCACGCCGCCGTGCTGGTTGATCCACACCGTACCGGCCTCGAGGCGCTGCGCGACGGCTGCCGCCTCGTCGGGGTCCGGGCCCCAGACCGAGGCGCCCAGGCCCTGCTCGGTGCCGTTGGCGCGGCGCACGGCGTCGTCGACGTCGGCGTAGCGCACGACCGGCAGCACGGGTCCGAACTGCTCCTCGTCGACCACCGCCGCACCGTCCGAGACGTCGGCGACGATCGTGGCGCGGTAGAACAGCGGGCCGAGCTCGGCCGCGGGCTCGCCGCCCACGACGATCCGTCCGCCGCGGGCGCGGGCGTCCTCGACGAGCCGCGACACGATCTCGAACTGCGCCGGGTTCTGCACAGGTCCGAGCCGGTTGGTCTTGTCGTGCCCGGATCCCATCGGCGCGGCGGCGGCGCGTTCGGCGAGGGCGTCGACCACCTCGTCGTACACGGAGTCGTGCACATACAGGCGCTTGAGCGCGGCGCACACCTGCCCGGTGTTCATGAACGCTCCCCAGAAGAGCTTGTCGGCGACGGCGGCGACGTCGGTCCCCGGCAGCACGATGCCGGCGTCGTTGCCGCCGAGCTCGAGGGTGAGCCGGGCGAGGTTGTTCGCCGAGCTCTCCACGATGCGACGCCCGGTCGGCGTGGACCCGGTGAAGACGATCTTCGCCACGTCAGGATGCCCGGCGAGGGCGGCGCCCACCTCCCGGTCGCCGGAGACCGCGGTCACCACATCGTCAGGAAGGTGCCGGCGGAAGATCTCGGCCAGCGCGAGCACGCTCAGCGGTGTGTTCTCGGAGGGCTTCATCACCACGGCGTTGCCCATCCGCAGCGCCGGCGCGATGTGCCAAACCGAGATCATCACCGGGAAGTTCCATGGTCCGATCGACGCGACCACGCCGAGAGGAAGGTAGTGCAGCTCGGTGCGGGAGGATCCGTCCTCGCGGAGCACCTGTGGTTCGAGCACCGTGTCGGCCGCGGCGCGCAGCCAGTGTGCGGCGCCGTGCACCTCGCCGGCGCCGTCGATCTTGCCCTGCTCCGCGGTCACGATCCGGCCGAGCTCGTCGGCGTGCGCGTCGAGGTCGTCAGCGACGAGCCGCAGTAGCCGGGAGCGTTCGGCGTGACCGAACGCGGCCCAGGCCGGCTGGGCTTCGCGGGCGGCGGCGATCGCACGGTCCAGGTCCTCGACCGTGCGAACCGGCGCGCGGCCGACCTCCTCGCGGGTCGCCGCGTCCAGGATCGGCCGGCCGGCGGGATCGGAGACGGACGTCAGCAGTGCGTTCATGGCAGGCTCCCTCGCGTGCGGCGGCATCTCATGCGACCGCGCGGCCGCATAATCATCAACAATCAATATAGTCAATTATGCGACTGTGTCCACCGGGCCGTCGCCGGGCCGTGGGGGCCCGCGCGTCTCAGCGCAGCGACGCCAGGGTGGCAACGCGCAGAGCCGTGTGGAGTTCCCGGCGCACGCCGCCGTCGGCGAGATCCACGTCGGCGATGGCGCGGATCCGATCCAGCCTGTAGTAGAGCGTGCTGCGGTGCACGTGCAGCTCCTGCGCGGTGCGCTGCGCATCGCAGCCGCAGTCGAGGTAGGCCTCGAGCGTGTGCGCGAGATCGGGGCCGGACTGGGCGGCGAGGATGCGTTGCACGGCCTCCGGCAGATCCGTCAGCGCGAGATCCTCGAGCGGGAGCTGCAGCAGCACGCGATCGAGGCCCAGGTCGGCCCAGTGCGCGACGCTGCTGCGGGCGACGTCCACGACGACGGCGCGCTGGGCGATCCGCGCCTCGCGCAGCGACCGGTGGGCCGCGGCCAGCGGGGCATGGGCCCCGCCGATCCCTGCCCGCAGGATCGAGAAGGCGGGCTGGGCGAGCAGGGCGGTCAGGCGTTCCGCGTCGATCTCATAGGGGACAGCGAGCACCGCCTCCCCGTCGACCACCGCTCCGACGGCTCGGAGGGTGGGGAAGACCGGGATGCTGGCGAGGGCCCGATCGAGCATCAGGCGCAGGGTTGCCGCGCTCGTCGCGGCGCCGGGCGGGGCGGCGATCGAGATCGCGGTGTAGTGCGGCGCGGGGGAGAGCAGTCCGCTCGTGAGCAGCTCGTCGGCGGCGCGGGCGCGCTGCTCGGCCTCTCCCTCGAAGAGCCCGCTGAGCAGGCGCAGTGCACGGTCCTCGTCCTGGCGGTGACCCAGGGCCATTGCCGCGAGGATGACGCCCAGCTGCTCCCGTCCCGCGCGCAGCACGTCGTCGTCCTCCGCTGCAGGGTGTCCATCCGGGAGTGTGGAGGACACATAGCCCACCAGATGGCCGTCGTGCCGGATCGGGGCGACGAGCCTGGTCTGTCCGCCCTCGATCGCGGGGATGAGGACCGGCCCGTCGGCGTGGCCGACGCGGTACTCCTTGATCGACTCGCGCGCCCGGGAGGACCCACGGTGGGCGAGGATGATCGCCAGCCTGGCGTGGTCGACGTCGCCGTCGTGCACGCTGAACGCGATCACGGTGAACTCGACGTCGAACACGATGATCGGCCGGCCGAGGCGGTCGGCGTACGCCTGGACCTGTGCTTCGAGATTCATTGCTCGCCTCCGTGCTGCGCTGCGCGTCCGACCGAGTGTAGGGCGTCGTCGCACCCTCGCGGTTCCCACCTCATCGACCGTCGCGTTGCGCTGCTTCTGAAAATTGATCTATATTCATTATATTCTTTTACGAGAGGCGATGCGATGGCAAAGATGACAGGCGGCGACGCACTCACCCAGGCCCTGCTCAGCGAGGGCGTGGAGACCGTCTTCGGGATCCCCGGAGTGCAGCTCGACGGGCTCACCGACGGCATGTACCGCAAGCGGGACGAGATCGACCTGATGGTGCCGCGGCATGAGCAGAGCACGACCTACATGGCGGACGGATACCACCGCGCCTCCGGCAAGCCCGGCGTCGCGATGGTCGTCCCCGGGCCGGGTGTGCTCAACGCCGGGGCCGGCATGGCGACCGCGTATGCGTGCTCCTCGCAGGTGATGCTGCTGGCCGGCACGATCCCGTCGAAGCTGGTCGGATCCGGGCTGGGTGCGCTGCACGAGATCCCGCGGCAGACCGAGACGATCGAGGGGCTCACCAAGTGGTCGCTCCGGCCGACGCGCGCGGAGGAGATACCCGAGCTCGTGCACGAGGGCTTCCGGCAGATGCGTTCGGGGCGGCCGCGTCCCGTGGCGCTCGAGCTCGGACCCGACCTGCTGCACGCCGAGATCGATGTCGAGGTGGGCGAGCCGTTCACAGTCGACGCCCCGGTCGCGCCCAAGGCCGAGGTCGCCGAGCTGCTGCGGATGATCGCTGCGAGCGAGCGTCCGGTGATCCACGTCGGCGGCGGCGCGCGGGGACAGCACGCGTTCGACCTGCTCGCGGCCCTCGCCGACCGCCTCGACGCCCCGGTCGTGATGAGCGAGAACGGGCGCGGCGCGATCGACGCCCGGGATCCACATGCGCTTCCCGCTTTCGCGCTCTGGGATCTGCGCGCGACGGCCGACCTCGTGGTCTCCTTCGGAAGCCGCTTCCTCACCCCGTTCGGTCAGCAGCTGAACGCCGGCCGGGCGAAGATCGCTCTCGTCAACGTCGATCCCGCCGATCTCGGCGCGCCCCGGCGCCCCGATCTGGCGATCGCCGCGGACGCCACCGCCGTGCTCGAGGCGATCGTCGCCGAGGTGCCCGCACGCCAGGGCTGGGGCGAGGAGCTGCGCCGGTTGCGCGCGGAGTGCGAGGAGCGGATCAGGGAGCGTGTCGCGCCGCAGATGGCCTTCGTCGACGCGATCCGCGGCGCCCTCCCGGAGGACGGCGTCTACGTCAACGAGCTCACCCAGATCGGCTACGTCTCGAGCTACGGGTTCCCCGTGCACGCGCCGCGGTCGTACGTCTGGCCCGGCTACCAGGGCACGCTCGGCTACGCGATGCCCACGGCGCTCGGCGCCGCGGTCGGTTCCGGCGGGCGCCCTGTCGTCGCGGTGACGGGCGACGGAGGACTCGGCTGGTCGCTGCAGGAGTTCGCGACCGCGAAGCGGTACGGGATCCCTCTCATCACCGTGCTCTTCGAGGACGGCCGGTTCGGCAACGTGTGGCGCATCCAGCGCGACACGTACGGCGGGCGCTTCATCGGATCCGACCTGGTCAACCCTGATTTCGCCGCGCTCGCGCAGGCGTTCGGGATCGACTTCGCCGATGCCGCCGACGCTGACGGGGTGCGCGCCGGCATCGAGCGCGCGATCGTGGCCCGCAGGCCGGCGATCATCCGCGTGAAGGTCGACGTCTTCCCGTCGCCGTGGTCGCTCATCCACGAGAAGCACTGACCTCATGCGCGGGGGCGGCCCTTCCGCATTGCCTATGATCAATACACGCAATAAAGGGTGCGCGGGGTCGAGCCGCCTCATACTCTGTACACACGCGTGACCGGGCCAGGGTCACCGGAAGGGACGAGCCGGGGGAGCCCCATGACGCAGATCACCAATGCCGCCATCGCCGTGAGAGTGGCGAAGTCCCTCGAGGATGAGATCGTCGCCGAGGGGTGGAAGGCGGGGCACTTCATCGGCCGCCGGCAGGAGCTCGCGTCCCGGTTCGGGGTCGCCCCGGCGACGCTGGGCGAGGCGATCCAGCTGCTGCGCTCGCGCGGCGTCGTCGATGCCAAGCCCGGCCCCGGCGGCGGGATCTTCGTCGCGGCGCGCTCGCCGTTCATGCAGCTCAGCGATCAGCTGCTGCAGCTGCGCGAGGGCAAGGCGACCGCCAGCGACTGCCTGCGCGTGCTGGACGCGCTGGACGGCCTCGTCCTGCATGACGCGATCGAGCACGCGACCGACGCCGACATCGTCGAGATCGTCTCGCTGGCGGAGCGTCTGAGGGCCGCATGGGACACGGAGGGAGCGGCCACCGCGATCTGGGCGCTGCACGCGCGCATCGCCGAGATCACACCCAACGAGCTGCTGCGCAGTCTCTACACGAACCTCGTCGATTACATCATCGCCGAGCAGCTTGAGGGTGCGACGGCCCCGAGCACGCCCGAGCGGCTGCGCACGCACCTCGACTTCGCGGCGGCCGTCGCGGAGCGCAGCCACGCGCTCGCGAGCTCGGCGGCGGAGCGGCACCGGCACTCCTCGGTGGCCCGTCTGCTCTCCTGAGAACTGCCGGCACGAAAACATCGGATGGGTTGACAGCGGGACGAGCGGTCTTCGATAATGTTCATATTCATTATTAAGAATTAGCACTCTGTCCGAGGAGGACCCATGTCGCTCGCGTTCCGAGGCGTCGTCGACGAGATGCTGCAGACCCCGAACCGCCCGGCGCGGCAGACGCCGCCGCCGATCCGGCTGTCGCAGAACGAGATGCCGTGGGCGCCGTCCGCGCCGATCGTCGCCGCGATGACCGCGGCCATCGGCATGGCCCACCGTTATCCCGACTACCACCGTGCGGCGGCCCGGGAGGCAATCGGCGCCGCCCTGGGCGTCGACCCCGACCGCGTCGCCGTCGACAACGGATCCGGCTCGCTCCTGCACGGACTCGCCCGTCTCGTCTGCGAGCCCGGTGTGCACGGCGTCTTCCCGTCGCCCTCGTTCGAGGCGTACAACGCGGCGCTCTCGCTCGCCGGTGCGGACACCACGGCGGTCGGGCTCGCCGAGGACGGCGCGATGGACATGGCGGCCATGGCCGCGGCGATCGCGCCCGAGACGCGCATCGTCTACCTCTGCAACCCGAACAACCCCACGGGCGGTCTGATCGGGGTCGAGGGGCTCAGGGACTTCCTCCGCCGCGTGCCCGCATCGGTGATCGTCGTCCTCGACGAGGCCTACCGCGAGTTCGTCACCGATGAGCCCGTCGACGCCACCGCCGCGCTGCTGGACGAGTTCGACAACCTCGTGATCCTCCGCACCCTGTCGAAGTCGCATGGACTGGCGGGCGTCCGCGCCGGATACGCGGTCGGAGCACCCCGGATCGCGGAGGCGCTGCGGCGCACCTCGGTCGGCTTCGCCCTGAACGGCATCGCCGAGGCGGCTCTCATCGCGGCCTTCAGCCCGGAGGGCGCGGCCATCGCCGAGGAGCGCGTCTCGACGATCGTCGCCGAGCGCGATCGGGTCGTGCGGACTCTCGGCGAGGCCGGTGTGCCGGTGCTGCCGAGCCAGTCGAACTTCCTGTTCCTCCCCGGGGACACAGCCGCGCTCATGGCGCGGTTCGAGGCTCAGGGCGTGTTGGCGCGCCCGTTCCCGAACGCCGGCGGTGCGCGCGTGACGATCGGCCTCCCGGCCGAGAACGATGCGGTCCTCGCGGCCCTGCTCTGATGTTCCCCGCGGTTCCCGGCGCGCGGCGATCACGCACCGGGAACCGCCGCGCGAGCTGATCGCATCGCCGTCAGCCGGGCTTCCGACACCGTGTCGGATCCCCCGGAGAGGACTTCGGATCAGGGCCGGATGAGGGCCGGTGGCGCGGTTCCTACGCTGGCAACACGACAGACGGGGCGGTCTGGGCCCGGGCGACCGGGATCTCGGATCCGCCCCCGTGAACGGAAGAAGAGGCAGTGACGGATAGCGACTTCGAACGCGACCGGCGAGCATCGATCCGGCGCTCGCTGACCGGCGGGTTCGGCTGGACGGTCTTCCTCGCCGCCCTGACCCTCGTGCTCATCTATCCGGTGTCGATGATCGTGATCGGTGCCTTCCGCAACGGCCTGCCGTCCGACAACCTGCCCTTCACGGTCGGTGGTCTCATCGCGGCGTTCCAGGACCCGGAGACCTGGAAGACGATGGGGAACTCGCTGCTGCTCGTCGTCGTCTGCGGCACGATCTCCGTCGCCGGCGGCGGGCTGTTCGCCTGGATCGCAGCCAATACCAACGTCCCCGGCCGCCGGCTTCTCACGCCGCTCATGGCGGTGAACCTGTTCGTTCCGCCGCTGTTCCACACGCTCGGCTGGATCATGCTCGGCAACCCGCAGAACGGCCTGCTGAACCAGCTCGGCCGCATGCTCGGCGCACACGGCCCGATCCTGAACATCCAGAGCTGGGGCGGCCTGTTCCTGCTCATGTCGCTCGGCTACATGCCCTTCGCCTACCTGCTCATGCTCGGCGCGTTCAAGAACCGTGACCAATCGCTCGACGAGGCGGCCGCGATCAGCGGGGCCGGCGCCGTACGCACGTTCTTCACGATCACGGTGCCCTCGGTGGGCCCGGCGATCACCGGAGCCGCGATCCTCATCGCCGTGCTCGTGTTCCAGGCTTTCGACAGCCCGCAGCTGATCGGTCGTCAGGCGAACATCTTCGTGTTCTCGACGCAGATCTTCCACTACGTCCGCGACCAGGCGCCGGCCGAGTACACCAAGGCCTTCGCCCTGTCGCTCGTGCTGATCGCGCTCGTGCTGCTGCTCTTCCTCGCCCAGCGCTGGCTCCTGCGCGGACGCAGCTTCACCACCCTCACCGGCAAGACCTCCCGCCGCGAGCCGCAGGAGCTCGGGCCGGTGCGCTGGGTGTTCTCCGCGCTCATCGTCCTGTTCCTGCTGCTGAACCTGATCCTGCCGCTGTTCGCGATGATCCTCGGCAGCCTGCAGCCGATCTTCGGCGTCATGAGCACCGGGCTCACGTTCGACAACTACGTGCAGATGCTCACCGACCCGGACTTCAGCTCGAGCCTCGGTCTGACCGCATGGCTCGCCGTCATCGGCGGCTTCGGCTCGATCGCGGTCGCACTGCTGACGACATACGTGACGGCGCGCCGCACCGGATTCATCCGTTCGTACACCTCGTTCTCGGTGTGGATCCCGTGGGCGCTGCCCGGCATCGTGCTCGCGCTCGCGTACATGTTCGCGGTGCTCTACGTCCCCGCCTTCCGCGGGCTCTACGGCACCGCTTTCCTGATGACGCTCGTGCTCATCGTCGCCACGATCCCGGTGTCCAGCCGGATCGCGGAGGGAGCCCTCGCGCAGCTCTCGCCCGAGTTGGAGGAGGCGGGCCGCACGTCGGGTGCCGGATCCTGGCGTGTGCTGCTCACGATCGTGCTGCGTCTCGTCGTGCCGAGCTTCCTGTCGGGGTGGTTCCTGTCCGCACTGTTCATCGCCGGCAATCTGTCAGTGCCGATGCTGCTCGCCCCGCCTGGACTGCAGCCCGTCTCCCTGACCGCGTTCCAGCAGTTCCTGCAGGGCAACATGTCGCAGGGCGCGGCCCTGTTCATGATCGTCCTCGTCGCCGCCATGGCCGTGCTCGCGCTCGCCGCGGCCGCGATGAAGACCGCCGCGGTGCTGCGCGCCCGCGCAGGGCGCCCCAGCCGCGCCCCCTCAGTCCCCCTCACCCGGATCACCCCCTGACACACCCGAGAGGAAGAATGATGACGTTCTCCCGCAACACCCTGCGACTGACGACGGCGGCACTGGCCATCGGCGCGCTCGCCGCCCTGACCGCGTGCTCCTCCGGCGGCGCTGCCGCTCAGTCGGACAAGCCGATCGAGGTGCCCGGCGCGAGCGCCAAGGGCAACGCCCACATGGACGACCTCTACAAGAAGGCGGTCGCGGACAAGAAGACCGACCTGGTGGTCTACGGGCCCAGCGTCTCGTCGCAGAAGGCCCTGTTCAAGGTCTTCACCGACCGCTTCCCCGGCATCAAGATCGTGCAGCAGGACCAGCCGGATGCGCAGAGCATCACGAAGATCGAGACCGAGGCGCAGAGCGGCAACCGCATCGCCGACATCTACGACGGCGGCGAGTCCCCGCAGGTGGCCGCCAAGCCCGACCTGTGCACCAAGGCCGACGTTCAGACCGCACCGGACGGATTCGAGATTCCGACGAACTACGACGGTCGCCTCACCTACTACGCGATGCGCTACTTCGTCTTCGTCTACAACACCGACATGGTGAAGAAGGACGACGCTCCGAAGAACTGGAAGGATCTGCTCGACCCGAAGTGGAAGGGCAAGATCACGGTCGGCGACCCGACCGTTCCGGGCGGCATCCGCTACATCCTCACCTCGCTCATGGTGCCGGACAGCGCGTCCAAGTGGGGCAAGTCCTATGTCGAGGCGCTCGGCAAGCAGGACGTGCAGTTCGCCCAGTCCGAGCCGAACGTCCCCTCGGACGTTGCCAGCGGCCGGTTCCCGATCGGCATCGCCGTGTACCAGGGCTTCTACGAGGACGTGAAGGCGAAGGGCGGCCCGATCGCGGCGGTCTTCCCGCTCGACGACGGCGGCAACTTCATGTCCCGCACCGGCATGTGCGTCGTGAACAAGGCGCCCCACGCGGACGCCGCGCAGCTGTACATCAACTGGCTGTACTCCCCGGAGGGCCAGAAGGCGCTCGCCGAGAAGAACAAGTCCTACGGCTGGACACCGGACGCGCCCGGACCGTCGGGGGCGCCGGCTCTCGGCAAGCTCGGCCGCCTTCCGTTCTCCAACCCCGACCCCGCCTTCAACCAGCCCTACTTCGACTTCATCAACGCGAACTTCAAGAAGTAGGCGTCTCGACTCCGCAGTCCCCCCACGAGAGAGCAGTGATCGGCATGACCAAGGTCCAGGTTTCCGGACTGACCAAGCGCTACGGCGGGAAGACCGCTCTGCACGGATTGGATCTGACGATCCGTTCCGGGGAGTTCGTCACGCTGCTCGGCCCCTCCGGCTGCGGCAAGACGACCACCCTGCGGTGCCTGGCCGGCCTGGAGCGGCCGTCTGGCGGACGGATCAGCATGGGCGATCGCATCGTCGTCGACACAGACCGGCGCACGTTCGTGCCGGCCGACAAGCGGCGAGTGGGCATGGTGTTCCAGAGCTACGCGCTCTGGCCGCACATGAGCGTGGCGGAGAACGTCGCGTACCCGCTCAAGGTCGCGCGGATCGGCGCCGCCGAGCGCCGATCCCGCGTCACAGACATGCTCTCCGCGGTGGGACTCGCGGACTTCGAGAAGCGACCGGTCACCGCCCTGTCGGGCGGCCAGCAGCAGCGGGTGGCTCTCGCCCGCGCTCTGGCCGCCCGGCCGGGCATCATCTTCTACGACGAGCCGCTCTCGAACCTCGACTCCAAGCTGCGCTATCAGATGGGCCAGCAGGTGCGGGCGCTGCACAACCAGTTCGAGACGACGTCCGTCTACGTCACGCACGACCAGGAGGAGGCGATCACGCTCTCCGATCGCATCGTCGTGATGAGCGAGGGCGCGATCGTGCAGGACGGCACGCCGAGCGAGCTGTACGACCGCCCCCACTCGGCGTACGTCGCGGACTTCATGGGGTTCCAGAACATCCTCCCCGGCACGATCCGCGACGTCCGCGACGGGATCGCGGACGTCCAGGTCGACGGCACCTCTCTCGTGATCGCCGGCACCGTGACGGGCGAGGCCGCAGCCGGCGAGCGTGCCGACGTGGCCTTCCGGGCCGCGCACGCGCGGATGATGCACGTCGACGATCTCGCGCCGGGAGCCGGCCGGTTCGGCGCGACGGTCGAGCGCACCACCTACCTCGGCAGCGCCGTGAACCTGCTCGTGCGTGCGGACCGCCTCCCGCTGCGCGTGCGCGTCGAGACGGGGGAGATGGCGGCCGATGCCGTGCCCCGTGCGGGCGACGCCCTCGGCTTCGCGGTCAACCCCGCCCGGGCCGTGGTCATCCCGCATCGTGCGGCCGCCACCCCGTCCGAGGACGACTACCTGACCACCATGACCGACGCGATCGTCGCCGCGCACTGAGCGATCGACCCGAGAACGATCGACGCCTGAGAGGAAAGCCCGATGAGTTCCCTGCCCACACCCCGTTCCGACGCGCCGCGGATCCGCGAGCTCGCGGAGATCGGCGGTCGCTCCGACACCCGCGACGTGCTCGCCCACGCGACCAAGCAGGCGCGTGACGACTACGACGACTACTTCATCGTCGACATCGACGCCCACGTCTCGGAGGACCACTTCTGGGGCGAGGTGCTCGACCTCATCGACAACGACGTCTGGCGCGACCTGGGCATGAGCCAGTACGCCGGTTTCGCCGGCAACAACGCGCTGCTGAACATCCAGCCCGGCATGTCGCACCAGAGCGTCGGCGGCCGCATCGGGCATCAGGGCCGCAAGGAGCCGGTCGAGGGCACCGAGGGTCACCCGTTCGTGACGGCCGCACGCCGCGGAATGGACGCCATGGGCCTCGACTACCAGGTCGTGTTCCCGAGCGCCATGCTGCTGCTCGGAATGCACCCGCAGGATGAGGTGGAGGTCGTGCTCGGACGAGCCTTCAACCGCTGGCTCACCGAGGTGATCCTGCCGCCGAACCCGCGCCTGAAGGGCATGCTCTACCTGCCGTACAACACCCCCGAGGTGTGCGAGGAGCTCGTCGAGAAGTACGCCGACAACGACGGCATCATCGGCTACACGGTGTGCTCGACGCGCAACAACCCGGTGCATTCCGACGTCTACACGCGCCTCTACAAGCTCATCGAGGACAGCGGCAAGCCGCTCGCGTTCCACTCCGGCTACCACTGGGGCGACCCGTCCTTCGCGCAGCTGAACCGTTTCCTGTCGATGCACGCCCTGTCGTTCACGCACTACAACCAGATCCACGTGACGAACTGGATCATCAACGCCATGCCGGAGCGCTTCCCGAAGCTCAAGATGGTCTGGGTCGAGAGCGGTCTCGCCTGGATCCCGTTCCTCATGCAGCGACTCGACCACGAGGTGCTCATGCGCCCGAGCGAGGCGCCGGGCCTGAAGCGTCTGCCGAGCGAGTACATGAAGGAGATGTGGTACACGACCCAGCCCATGGAGCGCACCAACATGGAGCTGCTCGAGGCGACCATGAAGTCGTTCAACGCCGAGACGCAGCTGCTGTACTCCTCGGACTGGCCGCACTGGGACTGGGACGCACCGTCCACCATCACCCGTCTGCCGTTCCTGTCCGAACAGGCCAAGCGCAACATCCTCGGACTGAACGCCGCGCGCGTGTTCAACCTCCCCACCGACCGCAAGAAGCCCTCCGCGGAGCACGTGCTCCAGGAACGACCCGGGATCTCCTGACATGACCGACAACACCACTCTCACCACCGCCACCGAGATCGCCGAGCTCTCCGCCGTCGTCGCACGGCTGGGCGAGCTCGTGCAGCACGTGTCCGACACCGAGCGCGGTGCCGACGTCTCCGACGAGCAGATCGCCGACGTGCTCTACGCCGCCGCCCGGCTGTTCTCCGCCAAGACCGACCGCGTCGGCAAGATCGCGTGGCCGATCCGCGAGGACGCCCTGAACGCGACGGAGACCGTCGTCCTCGTCACGGCGCTGCTGGACGCCGCCGATGTGAACCTGTTCGACATGGCGATCTGGTACCGGAGGGCCGAATGAGCGCACAGGTCGTCCGCCGCGACGTCGTCGTCGCGAGCCTCGCGGACCTGCAGGAACGGGAGCGGATCGTCGTCGACGTCGACGGGACCGAGCTCGGGCTCTACTTCCACGCCGGCGAGGTGCGGGCCTGGTACAACGTCTGCCCCCATCAGGGCGGTCCGGTGTGCCAGGGCAAGGTCATGCCGCGTACTGTGCAGCTCGTGCGCGGCGAGGGTGGTCTGAAGAGCGGCGGGCCCGGATTCCATCCGACAGACCGGAACATCGTCTGCCCCTGGCATGGCTTCGAATTCGACGTCCTCACCGGCAAGCACCCCGCGGATCAGCGCGTCGGACTGCGTCCGATTCCGGTTCGGGTCGATGCGGGCGACGTGATCGTCACGGTGTGAACACCGTGCAGCCGTAGGCTGGATGCGTGAGCGACTATCTCGTCCGGCCCGCACGCGCGGGCGACGTCCAGGGCATCTTCGCGCTGCTGGAGCCGCTCGTGGAGAGAAGGATCCTGCTCGGCAAGGACCTCGCCGTGCTCTACGGCGCGGTGCAGGAGTTCGTGGTCGCGGAGGCCGACGGCGTGCTGGTCGGCTGCGGCGCCCTGCACGTGATGTGGGAGGACCTCGGCGAGGTGCGCACCCTGCTCGTGCGGGAGGACCGGAAGCACCACGGCATCGGCCGCGCGATCGTCGAGCAGCTCGAGGACCACGCCAGGGTGCTCGGGCTCAGCCGGCTGTTCTGCCTCACCTTCGAGGTCGAGTTCTTCGCGCGACGCGGGTTCTCGCCGATCGGCGAGCAGGTCGTGGATCCGGACGTCTACACGCAGCTCCTGCGCAGCGGCGACGAGGGCGTGGCCGAGTTCCTCGACCTCGCGCATGTGAAGCCGAACACGCTCGGCAACACGCGCATGCTCAAGCGGCTCTGAGTCTCGCGAGCCGTCCGGCGGGGAGTCTCCAGGCGGGCCCGAACGGCGCCCCGTAGCCTGGAGGCATGACCCCTCGCCATTCCGCCGCCGTCTATCGTCGTCGCCGGATCGTGGTCCTCGGGGCCGTCCTCCTCCTGCTGGTCGCGCTGGTCGCGGTCGTGTGGGCGATGGTCGCCCGGGGATCCGCGGGCCCCGCGCCGAAGCCGACCGTGACGTCCGCATCGCCGTCCCCCACGCGGACGACTCCCGCCGCCACCCCGTCGCCGTCGCCGAGCGGGACGGCCGCGCCGACGCCGGCGCCGACGAGCACGGTCGCGGCAGGCCCCGTCCCTTGCACGAACGCGGACGTGAAGGTCAAGGCCGTCACCGACCACGACTCGTACTCGGCGGATCAGAGCCCACGGCTGTCCATCTCGCTGACGAACACGGGAAGCAAGGACTGCACGATGAACGTGGGGACGGCGAAGCAGTCGTTCACGATCACGAGCGGTTCGGACACCTGGTGGCGCTCGACGGACTGCCAGCAGAACCCGAGCGACGCGATCCAGACGATCAAGGCCGGAGCGACCGTGTCGAGCTCGGCGCCGATCGTCTGGGACCGCACCCGCTCGAGCGTCGCCACCTGCGCGGCGACCGATCGGCAGCGCGCGCCGGGCGGCGGCGCGGCCTATCAGCTGAAGGTCTCGATCGGCGGCTTCGACAGCGCGACGCCGGTCCAGTTCCTGCTCCAGTAAGAAGGTCTTCGAGGCAATCGTCGGAATTTTCCCCCTATCCGGGGTGTTTGGGATACCATAGAAAAGGTCTTCGAGATCTCAGACGGATTGCCATCCCCAGTGGCTTCGACATCCCAGCGTCCCCAGCGCATAGTCGTCCGTCGTCGGAGACCATGAGGGCCTCCCGCTCATCTGTCCCCAAGCGATGACCGAGGAGGCCCTCTTCTATGCTGGAGCGATGGCCGTGAAGAAGGCGAAGAAGAAGGCTCCGGCCGCTCAGGATTTCCGCTCCGAGGCGCTCGCGCAGGCGCTCGAGAAGCAGGACATGGCCGCTGTCGCTCTCGCGCTGCGCAACGGCAACACGGTCGTCCCGCTGATCCGCCCCGGCGCCCGCGACAATCCGCTCGACGGCGGCGAGGTGTGGACGTACCGCGACCCGCAGACCGGCGAGGTCGCGCTCCTGCTGTTCAGCGACGCGACGCACAAGCCCGCGAATCTGCCGCCGGGTGTCGGCATCTACTCGCCGGTCTGGCTCCGCGCGTTCCTCGCCGCGCATCGCGAGGTGATCACGACGGTGTTCCTCGACATCGCGGGCCCGCACCCCATGCAGGCCCCGCCGGACGAACTGCTCCGCGCGTTGGAGGCCTGAGCCGTAGTCGGCTCTCCGGTCCCCGAGCCGGACGACGGGGCATCCTCGGATCCGTCGTGCCGCTTCCTGCTCGTGCCGCTTCCTGCTCGTGGCGACCGAGACTCAGAACGCCGGGATCTCCTCCTCGAGACGCCGCGGCGCCGCGTGCGCACGGACGTCGCCGAGCGCTCCGCGGAGGGTCGCCGAGCGGTCGTCCACGACGTGCCCGTAGCCCAGGCGTGCCGCTTCCGACCGGCGCTGCCCGGCCTGCGTCACCGGGCGCACCTCGCCGGCCAGGCTCAGCTCGCCGACCGCGGCGAGCGTGCGCGGCACGGCGTTGTTGGTGAGGGATCCGGCCACCGCGATCGCGATCGCGAGATCCGCCGCGGGCTCGGTGAAGCGCACCCCGCCGACGGTCGAGACGTACACGTCCTGATCGCTCGTCTTGATCCCGGCCCGACGCTCCAGCACGGCGAGCACCATCGCGACGCGCGACGCGTCCAACCCGTTCACCACCCGCCGCGGGTTCGGCGCCTGGGTCGGGATCGTGAGGGCCTGCACCTCGACCGGCATCGCCCGGCGGCCCTCGAGCGCGATCGCCACGCACGTGCCCGGCTCGGGGCGGCCGCGGGACAGGAACAGACTCGACGGATCCGGCACCTCGGCGATCCCGGATCCGGTCATCTCGAAGCAGCCCACCTCGTCGGTCGGGCCGAAGCGGTTCTTCAGCGCGCGGACGAACCGCAGCGACGTCTGCCGGTCGCCCTCGAAGTGGCACACGACGTCGACGAGGTGCTCGAGCACACGGGGGCCGGCGACCTGGCCGTCCTTGGTGACGTGGCCGACGATGACGATCGGCAGGTTCCGCTCCTTCGCGACGCGGATCAGCGCGGATGCGACCTCGCGCACCTGCGCGGGCTGCCCGGCCGCACCCTCGGACAGCGAGGAGGCGACCGTCTGCACCGAGTCGACGATCACGAGCTCGGGGGAGACCTCGTCGATGTGCCCGAGTATCGTGCCGAGGTCGGTCTCGGCCGCGAGATACAGCTCGTCGTGCAGCGCCCCGGTGCGCTCGGCCCGCAGTCGGACCTGCGCGGTGGACTCCTCGCCGCTCGCGTAGAGCACGCGCCGGCCCGAGCGGGCGCCGGCCGCGGCGACCTCGAGCAGCAGCGTGGACTTGCCGACGCCGGGCTCGCCGCTCAGCAGGATCGCAGCGCCCGGCACGATGCCGCCTCCGAGCACGCGGTCGAACTCGGCCACCCCGCTCGAACGGCGCGGGGACTCCTGCGAGGTCAGCGACGTGATCGGCCGCGCCGCCCGGCCCGCCGCCGGGGCGGTGGCCGTCACCTGCCGCACGATCCCGGTCGGCGCCGCCTGCTCGGCGACCGTGCCCCACTGCTGGCACTCTCCGCACCGGCCGACCCACTTCGCCGTCGTCCAGCCGCACTCTGTGCAGACGTAGGCGGGGGCGGAGGGTCGTCGGGAGGCCATGGGATCAGGCTAGCCGCGGCCGCCGACACTCCCGACCACCCCGGCGCCGCACTCCCGCCCACCCCTGCTCGGCACTCCCGATCGCCCCCGCTCCGCACTCCCGCCCACCCCTGCTCGGCGCTTCCGACCGCCCCTGCTCGGCGCCTCCGCCCACCCCTGCTCGGCGCTTCCGACCACCCCTGCTCCACGCCTCCGACCACCCCTGCTCGGCGCTTCCGACCACCCCTGCTCCGCGCTCCCGACCGCCCCTGCTCGCTGGTCGCGACACGCCCTCATTTCACGGATTTGGCGACGATTCGCGACCAGCGAGCAGCGGTAGGAGGAGCGGACGTGGGGGAAACGGGAGCGATGACCCGGGATCCGCGCGGGTAGCCTCGGAGCATGGGCAGAGAGAGCACGCGATGAGTCACGCCGCGACCTACCGCACCGTCGAGGAGCAGCTCGAGCGGGTGCTCGCGGCGGTGCGTGCGCGGCCCGCGGTGACCCTGCCGCTCGCCGAGGCCGACGGATCGACGCTCGCCGAGGACGCCCGGGCGGTGAACGCGGTGCCGGCGTTCGACAACTCGGCCATGGACGGCTTCGCGGTCCGCTTCGCCGACGTCGCCGCGGCGACCGAGTCGACACCCGCGATCCTGCGCGTGACCGCCGACGTGCCGGCGGGGAGCCCGGAGGATCCGCCCCTCGCCCCCGGCTGCGCGGTGCGCATCATGACCGGTGCCGCGCTGCCGACCGACGCCGACACGATCGTGCCGTTCGAGGACACCGAGGGCGGCCTCGCCGACTCGCTCGCGCAGGCGGTCGTGCGGCGCGCCCCGGCCGCCGTCGGAGCGCACGTGCGCCGCGCGGGCGCCGATGCCGCGGCCGGCGCGGTCGTGCTGCAGGCCGGCGCCCTGCTCGGACCGAGGCAGCTCTCCGCGCTCGCCTCGGTCGGGGTCGCCGAGGTCGCCGTCGCTCCGCGCCCGCGGGTGGCGATCGTGTCGACCGGATCGGAGCTGGTCGCGCCCGGCGAACCGCTCTCCCGCGGGCAGATCCCCGAGTCCAACGGGCTGCTGCTGGCCGGGCTCGCGGCCGAGGCCGGCGCCGAGATCGTGCTCCGCGAGGTCGTCGGCGACAGCGGCGACGGGCCCGCCGCGGCCGTCGCCGGGGCCGCCGCGCTCCGTGCCGATGTCGTCGTCTTCTCCGGAGGCGTCAGCGCCGGTGCCTACGAGCCCGTGCGGCAGTCGCTCGGCGGCACGATGGAGTTCGTCTCCGTCGCGATGCAGCCCGGCAAACCGCAGGGCTTCGGGGCCGCCGCGGGGATGCTGCTGTTCGGCCTGCCCGGCAACCCGGTCAGCGCGGCGGTGTCGTTCGAGGTGTTCGTGCGTCCCGCGCTGCTGCGCCTGCAGGGACGGATCCGGATCCACCGCCCGGTGCGGACTCTGCCCGCCGGGGCCGACTGGCGCACCCCGGCCGGGCGCCGGCAGTACCTGCCCGCCGTCGTCGACGCGGACGGACGCGTCGTCCCCGCGACCCGCGGCGGATCCGGATCGCACCTGTCGGTGGCGCTCGCCGCCGCGACCGCCTACGCGATCGTCCCCGCCGAGATCGCGCAGGTGCGGATCGGGGATCCGGTCGACATCGTGGAGCTGGAGTGAGCGGCGCCGGGGTGGATCCGGGCACCGAGCCGGATCCGGGATCCGTGACCGGCCTCGGCGCGATCCTGCTCGTGGGCGGTCGTGCCCGGCGGATGGACGGCGCGGTCAAGCCGCTGCTGTCGGTCGGCGGGGCCCCGCTGCTGACCCGCGCCCTGCGCGCGCTCGCGCATGCGGGGGCGGATCCCGTCGTCGCGGTGGGGCCGCGGCTGGACGAGTCCGATGTCGTCTGGGTGCGGGAGGATCCGCCGTTCGGCGGACCGGTCGCGGCGATCGCTGCCGCCCTCGCGCACGGCGCGCTCGCGGCGACCGAGTGGGTGCTCGTGCTGGCCGGCGATCTGGTGCACCCGGAGGCCGTGGTGCGGCGGCTGCTCGCCGCGCCGCGCACGGCGGAGTACGACGGCGTCGTGTTCCGGGCGGGCGAGCAGCCGCAGTGGCTCGCCGCGCTCTACCGGGTCGGGAGCCTGCGGGCTGCGCTCGCCGAGCTCGACGCACCGGAGGGCGTGCCGTGCCGTGCCCTTCTCGGCGGACTCGCCCTGCACCGGATCCTGGACGAGGACGGCTGCACGGGCGACATCGACACCCCGGAGGACCTGGACCGCGCCCGCGCGGACGCGCAGATGGAGGAGATCTCATGACCGACAAGAACCGTTCCCTGCCGCCCGAGGCCCTCGACGACTGGGCCGCCGTGCTGCGAGAGCGCTTCGATCTCGTGGCGGAGGATGTGCCCATCGCGCTGATCCTCGACCTCGCCCGCGATGTCGCGAACGGCGTCGCCCGACCGGCGGCCCCGCTCAGCGCCTTCGTCGCGGGCCTGGCCGCGGGGCGCGCCGGCGGCTCCCCGGAGGATGTCCGCGAGGCGGTCGCCGCGATCACCGAACTCGCCCTCGGCCACGAGACGCCCCCCGCAGAGCCGGGATCCTGAGCCCCCGCCCCGGTCCCTGAGCCCGTCGAAGGGTCCCCGATCCGCTCCCCGCATGGACACCATCCGAAGGTCCTATCGCGAACGGCATTATTCACGGCCCACGGCCCCGAAAGCGCCTCAGGCCGATGCGAGTATGGAGCCATGGCCAGCGCCGGGCCCATCTGCGGGCCGATCTCCAGCTATTCGCGCGTGCGGATCCTGCACCTGCTTTTTGAAGCCGGCACCTCGCAGTCCCGCGCGGAGCGCACGATCGGCGAGCTGTGCGAGGCCACGAAGCTGCACGCGAACACCGTGCGCGAGCACCTGCAACGCCTCATCGAGGGCGGCTACGTGATCGCGACCATCGAGAAGCGCACCACCCGCGGACGTCCGCGCGTGCTGTACAGCGCCGCGACCGGATCCCCCGAGGCGTCCAGCCCTGTCGCCCGTGAGAAGGCCGCGGCGGCAGCCCGCCGCGGCGATCTGCTGCGGCGCGTGATGCGCACCGAGGCGTCCGGGCTCGGACAGCAGGCCACCTACCAGCTCGACGCGCTCGTCGAGCATCTCGAGGAGAGCGGCTTCGAGCCGGTCGTCGACGAGGAGCAGCTCACGGTCGAGCTGACTCCCTGCCCGCATGCGGCCGCCCGGCCCGAGCACCGCCCGGTGCTCTGCCAGGTGCATCTCGGCCTCATGCAGGGTGTGCTCGCCGAGGCCGGCGGCCCCCTGTCCGCACGCTGCGTGCGCTCCTCCCGGCTCCCGGAGGAATGCACCGTCGAACTCTGTCTCTGACAGACGCCACCTGAGGAGGACCGCTCGTGGATTGGCTCGACCCGCTCATCCTGTCCCGTTGGCAGTTCGGACTGACGACCGTCTACCACTACCTGTTCGTGCCGCTGACGATCGGCATGGCCACCGTCACCGCGATCTTCCAGACGGTGTGGGTGCGCACCGGCAGGATCGAGTACCTGCATCTGACCCGGTTCTTCGCGAAGATCTTCCTGATCAACTTCGCGATGGGCGTGGTGACCGGCATCGTGCAGGAGTTCCAGTTCGGCATGAACTGGTCGGACTACTCGCGCTTCGTAGGTGACGTGTTCGGCGCCCCGCTCGCGTTCGAGGGGCTGCTCGCGTTCTTCCTCGAGGCGACGTTCATCGGCCTGTGGATCTTCGGCTGGGACAGGCTGCCGAAGAAGGTGCACCTCGCCACGATCTGGGGCGTCGCCATCGGCACGATCCTCTCGGCGTACTTCATCATCGCCGCGAACGCGTTCATGCAGCACCCGGTCGGGTACACCTACAACGCGGCCACGAACCGAGCTGAGCTCACCGACTTCTGGGCTCTGCTGACGAACAAGGTCGCGCTCGCCGCGTTCCCGCACACGATCTTCGGCGCGTTCATGCTGGCGTGCGGTGTGGTCATCTCGGTGTCGGCGTGGCACGTGTCACGCGGGCAGCACGTGGAGACGATGCGGAAGTCGCTGAAATTCGGCCTCTGGGCGATCCTCGTCGCGACCGCCGGCGTCGTGCTCTCCGGCGATCAGCTCGGCCTCGCGATGGTGAGCACGCAGCCGATGAAGATGGCGGCCGCGGAGGCGATGTTCAACTCCGCTTGCGGGCCCGATGCGTCGTTCTCGCTGTTCTCGATCGGCACTCCCGACGGCACCGGCGAGATCTGGTCGCTGCGGGTGCCGTACCTGCTCGCGTTCCTCTCGACCCACGATCTCAGCGGCTGCGTCGAGGGCATCAACGACCTCAACGCGCAGTACGCGCAGCAGTTCGCCTCGACCGGGCTCACCCAGTTCAACCCGGTGCTGTGGATCACGTACTGGGCGTTCCGCTGGATGATCGGCCTCGGCATGCTGCACGCGTTCATCGCTCTCGTCGGGCTGTGGATCACGCGCAGGGGCGCCAAGAAGCCGCCCGCGCAGTGGATGTGGAAGATCGCGATCTGGTCGTTCCCGCTGTCGCTCGGCGCCAACATCGTCGGCTGGGTGTTCACCGAGATGGGCCGGCAGCCGTGGATCGTGTTCGGCCTGATGACGACGAGGAACGGCGTCTCGCCGGGGGTCTCCGGGGTCGAGGTGCTGATCTCGCTGATCGCGTTCACGGCGATCTACGCCGCGCTCGCCGTGGTCGAGATCGGGCTCATCGTCCGGGCGGCCAAGAAGGGCCCGGACACCACCGAGACGCACGACGAGGACGCGCCCGTCCCGTCGGTCGTGTACTGAGGAAGGAGAAGGACATGGATCTCGCCCTGGGGTGGTTCTGGATCGTCGCCGCGTTCTTCGTCGGCTACTTCGTGCTCGACGGCTTCGACTTCGGCGTCGGCATGTCGCTGCCGTTCCTCGGCCGTGACGACGTGTCGCGCCGTCAGGTCATCAACACGATCGGCCCGATCTGGGACCTCAACGAGACCTGGGTCATCGTCGCGGGCGCCTGCCTGTTCGCGTCGTTCCCGGAGTGGTACGCGTCGCTGTTCAGCGGCTTCTACCTGCCGCTGCTGGTGATCCTGCTCGCGCTGATCCTGCGCGGGGTGTCGTTCGAATACCGGCACCAGCGGGAGGATCCGCGCTGGAAGCGGCGCTTCGACACCATGATCGTGATCGGATCCGCGGTGCCCGCGCTGCTCTGGGGCGTCGCGTTCGGGAACATCGTGCAGGGCGTCGCGCTGGACGCGAAGCACGTGTTCCGCGGATCCGTGTTCGATCTGCTGAACCCGTACGGCCTGCTCGTCGGCGTGACGACGCTGCTGCTGTTCTTCCTGCACGGGCTGTACTTCGTGGCGCTCAAGACCGACGGCGTCGTGCATGAGCGCGCTCGCCGCGTGGCGCGCTTCGCGTTCGCGCCGACGCTGGTGGCGGCGGCCGGCACCGTGGTCTGGACGATCGCGATCGCGGCGGGGCGGCCCTCGCTGCTGTGGGGTGTGATCGGGTTCGGCGCGGTGGCGGCCGTGTTCCTGATCGTCTCGCTCGTGTTCTCGCTGCGCGGACTCGACGGCTGGGCGTTCGCGGCCGGGGTCGTCGTGATCCTCAGCGCGGTGCTCATGCTCTTCTCGGCCCTGTTCCCGAACGTGCTGCCGTCGACGGTGGATCCTGCGAACTCGCTCACGATCCGCAACGCGTCGAGCACGCCGTACACGCTGCAGATCATGAGCTGGACGGCGCTCGTCGCGATGCCCCTCGTGCTCGCCTATCAGGCGTGGACGTACTGGGTGTTCCGCAAGCGGGTCCGCCGGTCCTCGATCGAGGCCGCCCCGGTCCACGCATGAAGCCCATCGACCCGCGGCTGCTGCGGTGGGCGCCGGCGGCGCGGGCGTACCTCGCGGTGTCGGCGGTCGTCGCGGTCGCGCAGACCGCGGTGACGATCGCCTTCGCGGGGCTGCTCGCCGCGGGGATCACCGACGTCGCGGCGGGGCGGTCGCCGCTCGCGGTCGTGCCGTGGCTCGCGCTCGTCGTGATCGTGCGCGCGGGGCTGCTCTGGGTCGCCGAGGCGTGGGGCGCCCGCGCCGCGGCCCAGACCGGTCGGCAGCTCCGCGCCGCCCTGCTCGACGCGATCGCGCGCCGCGGCCCGGCCTGGCTCGGCCGACGCAACCGGGCCGCGATCGCGGTGACCGCCGGTCACGGGCTCGACGCCCTGGATCCGTACTTCGCCCGCTACATCCCGCAGCTCGTGCTCACGGCGATCGCGACGCCGGTCATCGTCGTCGTGATGTGGGGGCAGGACTGGCCCAGCGGCGTCGCGGCCCTCGTCACGCTGCCGCTGATCCCGCTGTTCCTCATCCTCATCGGCATCGCGACCCGCGGTGTGCAGCGCCGGCAGCTGCGCGTGCTGCAGACCCTCGCCGCGCGCTTCGCCGACACCGTGCAGGGCCTCGCGACCCTGCGGCTGTTCGGGCGCGAGCGCCGCGCCGCCGCCCGCATGCGCGACACCGCCGACCAGTACCGCCGCGAGACCATGCGCGTGCTGCGGTACTCCTTCCTCTCCGGCTTCGCGCTCGAACTGCTGTCGTCGCTCGCGGTCGCGATCATCGCCGTGTCGGTCGGCCTGCGGCTGCTCGGCGGCGAGCTCGGCCTCGGCGTCGGACTGTTCGTGCTGCTCCTCGCGCCCGAGGCCTTCCTGCCGCTGCGCCAGGTCGGCGTGCAATTCCACGCCGCCGCCGAGGGCGTCGCCGCGACCGAGGACGTCTTCGAGATCCTGGAGGCGGCGGACCCGATCCCCTCGACCGTTCGAAGCGCGCAAATGGCTGCAACTTCGGCCCGGATGCAGCGATTTGCGCACATCGAAGCCGGGGTGGGGGCCCGGTTGGAGCTGAGCGACGTCGCGGTACGGCATGGCGAACGGGCGCTGCCTCCTGTCTCGTTCATCGCGGATCCGGGCACCGTCACGCTCATCGAAGGGCCGAGCGGGTCCGGCAAGTCGAGCCTGCTCGCCGCCCTCCGCGGCGTGGCCGCGCACGACGGCACGATCGCCGTCGACGGCGTCGCGGATCCGGATCCGACGTGCTGGCTGGCCTGGGCCGGGCAGCGGCCGGAGCTCATCCGCGGAACGATCGCCGCGAACGTCGCGCTCGGCGACCCCGCCCCGGACCCGGACCGGGTGCGGGTGGCACTGGCCGACGCGGCCGCGGCCGAGCTCGACCCGGATCAGGAGCTCGGCGTGCAGGGCGCCGGCCTGTCGGGCGGGCAGACGCAGCGGGTCGCCGTCGCCCGGGCGCTGTACCGGCTGGGATCCGGTGCCCGCGTGCTCGCGCTCGACGAGCCCTCCAGCGCCCTGGACGCCGCGACCGAGGAACGGCTGTGGCGGGCGATCCGCCGCACCGCCGACGCCGGCGCGACCGTGCTGCTGATCTCGCATCGCCCCTCCGCCCGCGTGATCGCGGATCAGATCGTGCGGATCACGGTGTGCGTGCCGTCAGGGTCGTTGAGCGAGGACGACCGCGCAGCGGACGACCGAGACGAAACGGCGCATTCCGCAGGGAACCCCGTTTCGTCTCGGTCGCCTGCGGCCTCCTCGCTCAACGACCGGGAGGGGGAGCCCATCCCCGACCTCCCCGCCTCGACCCGCGGGATCCTGCGCCTCGCCATGCCGAGCGCCCGCCGGTTCCTGCCGGCGGTCCTCGCCGGCATCGCCTCCGCCGCCGCCGCGGTCGGGCTGCTGCTCGTGAGCGGCTGGCTCATCGTCAGCGCGTCGCTCGTCGACGACCTCGTGCCGCTCTCCGTCGCGATCGTCGGCGTCCGCTTCTTCGCCGTCACCCGGGCGGCGATCCGCTACCTGGAGCGGCTCGCCGGGCACGACGCCGCTCTGCGCCGCCTCGCCGACCTGCGCGCCGCGGTCGTGCGCCGGCTCACCCCGCTGTCGCCCGCCGGGCTCGGAACCACGGATCGCGGATCCGTCCTCTCCGCCCTCGTCGACGATGTCGAGAACCTGCAGAACCTGCCGCTGCGGGTCGTGCAGCCGCTGCTCACCGGCGGCGTCGTCGCGGTCCTGTCCATCGGCGTCCTGGCCCTCGTCTCGCCGGCCGCCGCCGTCGCGCTCGCCGTCTGCCTCGTCATCGCCGTCACGGGCGCCGTCCTGCTCGGCGGTATCGCCGGCGGCCGGGCCGAACGCGCCCTCAGCCGCGACCGCGCGTGCCTCGCCGGCGCGCTCGTCGACGAGCTGACGGCCCTCGACGTGCTCCAGGCCTACGGCGCCGAGTCCGTGGCCCGAGCGAGGGTCCGGGACGCCGACGAGCGCCTCCGCCGCACGGTCACCCGCGCCGCACTCGCCCAGGCGCTGTCGTCGGCGGTCGTCTCCCTCGCCGCCGGGGCCGCGTCGATCTGGGCGCTCGCCGTCGCCGCGCCCGGCCTGCCCGGCGGAGCCGCCGACGCCCCCTGGTTCGCCGTCGCGGTGCTGCTGCCGATGGCCGTGTTCGACGTGTTCGCCGCGGTGCCGCAGGCGGCCTCCGCCTGGCGCGGCGTGCGTGCGAGCGCCGAGCGGATCCGCACGCTGCTGCCCGCCGCACTCCCGCCCGCGGTGCGCGGCGACGCGGGCGAAGGCGCGATCGACGGCGGCGCGCTGCGTCTGCGCGGCGTCACCGCCGCCTGGCCCGGATCCGCAGCCCCCGCCCTGCAGGATCTCGACCTCGACATCGCTCCCGGCGAGCGGATCCTCGTCACCGGATCCAGCGGCGCGGGCAAGTCCACGCTCGCTGCGGTGCTCGTCGGCTTCCTGCGCTTCGGAGGCTCGTACCGGATCGGCGGCTCCGACGCGGGGCGCGTGGCCGGGCCGGAGCTGCGCCGCCGGATCGGGCTGTGCGAACAGGATCCGATGCTCTTCGACGAGGACATCCGGCAGAACCTGCTCTTCGCCCGGGACACCGCGACCGACGCCGAGCTGCTCGCCGTGCTCGACAGGGTCGGGCTCGGCGGATGGACTCGCGAGCGCGGCGGCCTCGACGCCCGGGTGGGGGAGCGCGGCGCGCTCGTCTCCGGAGGGCAGGCGCAGCGGATCGCCCTGGCCCGCGCGATCCTGCGCGGCTTCCCGATCCTCGTGCTCGACGAGCCGACGGCGGGGGTGGATCCGGACGCCTCCGATGCCCTCCTGCGCGACCTCCTGGGAGCCGCGGGGGCGCAGACCGTGATCCTCATCTCGCACGTCGAACCGCCGGCCGGCACGGTCGACCGTACGGTGCGGCTCGAGGGCGGGCGGCTCGAGGGAGGGCGCCTCGAGGGAGGGCGGCTCGAGGGCGGCCGGATCGCGGCCGGCAGGATCCGCTGAGGGTATCTTTCCGTCCACGGCGGACGTAGCGTGGCGGTATGGGGCGAACGGATCAGGTCGGCATGCACGTCGCTGCGACGACCGTGCAGGTCTACGCCGCGTTCACCGATCGGGCGGCCCTCGAATGCTGGTTGCCGCCGGACGGGATGACCGGGCGCGTCACCGAGTTCGACCCGCGTCCCGGCGGACGGTACCGGATGATCCTGACCCTCACGGATCCGGCCGCGACACACGGCAAGAGCAGCGCGGACAGGGACATCGTCGAGGGCGTCTTCGTCGAGGTCGTCGACGGAGTGCGGATCGTGCAGGACGTCATGTTCCCGTCGGGCGACCCCGACTACGCGGGCACCATGCGGATCACCTGGGCCGTCGAGCCGGCCGAGGGCGGATCCTTCGTCACAGTCGTCGCCGAGAACGTCCCGTCGGGCATCGCCGCCGCCGACCATCGCACCGGCATCACCGCCTCGCTGCGCAACCTCGCCGAGTACGTCGCGGGGCGCGGAGATCAGCCCGGCCCGTGAGCGCGCCGATTCCTTTCCCGGAGCCTGGCGGAGGGGCCTCGTCGGCTCACGGCCAGAGCGGATCCGTGGGCTCGAGCACCTCGCCGAGCGCCTCGAACGCGCGGCGGCGCTCCTCGATCCGGCGGTGCAGCTCACGCTGAGCGTCCTCGATCAGCGCCGGATCCAGCGGCACCGAGGCGACATCGCTCTGCGCGTGCTCGGCCGCGAGGTGCGCGTCGAGCTCCGGGCCCGACGTCCATGACGTGATCAGCGCGTAGCGCGGGGCGGATCCGCGATGCCACACCGCGTGCCAGAACCGCTGGGTGTCGACGATGATCCGGGATCCGGCCGGCAGCGGCAGGCGCACCTCGGTGTTCGGGTCGAACCGGTCCTCGCGGAGGATGAGCAGCGAGTCGGGGTCGTCGGTGAGGTTGTAGAAGCCGCGGACCACCCAGCCCGTGCCGTCGGGGTTGAGCCGGTTGTTGTCGTCCTGATGCAGGTTGTAGATCGCGTCGGCGTACGTGTTCGGCTGCAGCTCGACGACCCGGCAGCGGCCGACGTTGGCCCCGGCCTCCTGCGCGCGGCGGACCAGGGTGGGTGCGCGCGTGGCCTGCTCGGCGACCCAGACGCCGTCCTTGTCGGTGCGCGGCGGGGTGTGGTTCCAGAAGCCGTTGCACTCCGGCTCGCCGGAGTAGCTGGCGAGCGGCGCGAACCGGGTCACCCCGGACGAGCGCCACGGCACGTAGGCGAGATCGAGCCATTCGGCCGGATCCGCCGCCTGATCGTGCCGGTCCAGCACGACGTATCCGGTCTTCTCCAGTGCCGGCGAGTGGATGTGCGACATCGCGGCGGGCTCCTTCCCCCGAGGGCTGCTTAGGGCATCCTAACTCCGCGCCGTCACACGGGGACGGAACGCGGCCGTGCATAATCCCGCGTCGTTACGCTGGATCCCATGACGAATCCCCGCGGGGCGCTGCTGGTCGGCAGCGTCAATTACGACGACGCCGAGACCACGATGCGCACGGCCGCCGACATCCTCGGGGCGCAGCTCCGGCGGATCCCGGACGGCGAGGTGGGCAAGCGGTTCCACTGGATCATGTTCCAGCCCGACGTGCTGGGCGAGGCGGACGGGATCGAGCGGGTCGGTGCGGAGCGGATCCCCTTCGGCGCCGGTCTCGACGCCCGCGGGCTGCGGATCGCCGACGGCGTCGACGCCGCCGCGATCGCGCTGCCGCCGCTCGGCTACGCGGCCGCGGCGCGCGCGTCGTACGAGATCTTCCGCCGTCTGCGCGAGGAGGGCGCGATCGCCGAGGGCGTGCGCTTCCAGGTGTCGCTGCCCACGCCGCTCGCCGTGATCTCCTCGTTCTTCTCCGGCGACGACCGCGCCGCGATCGAGCCCGTCTACACGGCCGCGATCCTCGGCGAGCTGGACGAGATCCTCGCCGCGATCCCGCACGACGACCTCGCGATCCAGTGGGACGTCGCCAGCGAGATGGGCATCATCGAGCGCGCCGCCGGCTATGGCAAAGTCATGGAGGCCTGGTGGCCCGGCGATCCCTTCGACGGGCTCGTCTCGCGTCTCGCCGCGCTGATCGACGCCGTGCCCGCGGACGTCGAGGCCGGCGTGCACCTCTGCTACGGCGATGCCGCGGAGAAGCACTTCTTCGATCCGGCCGACGCCGGCACCCTGGTCCGCTATGCCAATGCCGTGACCGCCGCGGCCGAGCGCCCGCTGACCTGGCTTCACCTTCCCGTCCCGATCGAGCGCGACGACGACGCGTACTTCGCCCCGCTCGACGCCCTCGCGCTGGGGGAGGGCACCGAGCTCTACCTCGGCCTCGTCCACCGCGAGGACGGCGCCGAGGGCGCGACCCGCCGCATCGCCGCCGCCTCCCCGCACGCGTCCGCGTTCGGCGTCGCCACCGAGTGCGGCATCGGCCGCGCCCCCGCGGGGTCGACCGAGGGCATCCTGCGCACGCACGCCGAGGTCGCGCAGGGCTGGTGAGGTTCAGCGCGTCGGCGGCGCGCCCGGGCGCATCGGCTCGATTCGCACTCGGTCCCGCCGTCGCGTAAGCTTGTCCGCGGTGACGTGTCCGAGCGGCCGAAGGTGCAACTCTCGAAAAGTTGTGTAGGGTAACCCCCTACCGTGGGTTCAAATCCCACCGTCACCGCCATTGTGATGTCTCAGGACATCGTGAACGGATGAACCCCCGGTTTCGGGGGTTCATCCGTTTTTGCGTTGGTAGCTGCGGGTGGGGTCGAGGGTGAAGTCGGCGAGGATTTCGCCGGTGGCCGTGGCGATGATCGTGGCGTTGTCGTTGTGGACGAGGCAGATGATCTCGACGCGGGTGTGTGCTCTGCCGATGCCGAGGTGCAAGAGGCGGCCGGTGTGGCGGAGGGTGATCTTCCCGTCGTTGTCGATGGTGTCGTAGCGGACGCGCCAGATGCCGGGGTCCTCGGGCGCGGTCGGGGTCGCTTTCGGGATCAGCTGGTAGGCGAACGCGGGGGTGTGACGGCCGATGGCGCGGTGTGGGCGGGCGTGGTTGTAGTGGTCGCGGAACGCGTCGAGGGTGGCCTGCAGCTCGAGCAGGGACCGAGCTGGTCGGGTGGCGAGGTGCTTCTTCAGCGTCTGCCAGAACCTTTCGATCTTGCCTTGCGTGGTGGGTTTGAACGGCTTCCCGTTCTTCTGGGTGATGCCCAGGGTGGCGAGCAGGGTCTCGAATCCGTTCCCGCCGCCGTCGCCGCGGCCTCGGCCGCCGCGGGCGAGGCGGGTGGTGTAGACCATGCCGTTGTCGGTCAGTGTGGCGGCCGGGTAGCCGTGTTCGGTCGCGGTGGTGGTGAACGTGTCGGTCACGGTGCGGCCGGTGACGCGGCGGTGCGCGGTCAGGTGCAGCAGGTAGCGGGAGTGGTCATCGAGCCAGCCGATGACCTCGACCTCTTGCCCGGTGGTGAGGGTCACGTGGGTGAAGTCGGATTGCCAGAGCTCGTTGGGGCGGTCCGCGGTGAACCGGCGCCAGGACGAGCGGGGCCGCTTCTGCGGCTGCGGGCTGACCCGGCCGGCCGCGGTGAGGATCCGCCAGACCGTTGCCCGGGAGACGGTGACCCGTTCCCGGGCGAGCAGTTCCGCGATCGTGTCCGCGCCGTTGTCCAGTCCAGCGGCGGCGAGCTGATCGCGCAGGGCGAGGATCCGCTCCCGCACGGTGGGGGCGGTGCGGTTCGGGCTGGCGTGCGGGCGCCGCGATCTCGGCTCGAACGCGCCGTCTCCTTCCTCGAGCCACCGGTGGTGCAGCTTATGCACGAGGGTCTTGGAGACCCCGTAACGGCGGGCGACCTCGCCGTAGGACAGCTTCTGGACGGTGACGGCTTTGATCAGCACTTCGTACTTGGCCACCGTTCACGATGTCCTGAGACATCCGCCGCCACACGCGCGGGCCGTTCACGATGTCCCGAGACAGCCGTTCACGATGTCCTGAACCCAGACACC
>NZ_JAVFCB010000010.1 GCF_030865425.1 Microbacterium capsulatum | reverse complement strand
TCAGGACATCGGTGACAGTTGGTGTCTCAGGACATCGGTGACAGTGGGCGTCTTCTGGGGGCCGATCCTCGGGGTCTGCCGTTGCCGACGTAGCGGGTGCCGGGTTGTGGCCAGGGGTGTTCGATGATGAGGGTGCCGCGCTCGTCGAAGATCATGATCAGGGCGGGGTTCCAGATCGCGTGGACTTGAGTGCCGGCGAACTCGTTCCCGAGTTGGAATGTGGTGCCGCGGATGCTGATGTCGCCGTGCGTGCGGACGATCCGGACGGCATCTCCAGTCGCCCCGGGATGGGTGGCAGCGTCAGGGTCTGGCTCTGGCGCGGGAGCTTTCGGTGTCGCGTCCCAGGCCTGTTGCGGGGTGCTCCGACCGGGAAGCGCCTGGTGCGGGCGCTCGGTGTTGTAGATCACGTCGAACCGGTCCACGAGATGTTGGAGTTCCTCGATCGTCCCGGCGAGGGGCTGCTTGTCCAACCATCGGAACAGGGTCTGGTGGAATCGCTCGTTCTTGCCCTGGGTCATGGGGTGCCCGGGCTTCCCGGTGATCGCGACGACGCCGAGCGTGCTCACGTAGGCGACGAGCTGACTGACGATGCCGCGGCGGTGCGGGTTCAATGCGGCACCGTTATCCGTGAGGAGCCGCTGCGGGACCCCATGCCGGGCGATCCCCTTCTCCATCACCGTGACCGCGCCCTTGCTCGTCTCCGCCCTCGCGACATGCGACGCGACCGCGAGACGAGCATGATCATCGGTGAGCTGGAAGATCACGCAGGTCCGTCCGCCCGCGAGGACGTACTCGGTCGCATCGAGTTGCCAGCACGCGTTCGGAGCGGGATACACGAACCGTCGGAACGCGGACCGCGGCTTCTTCTTTGGCTCCACCCGGGCGACGCCCGCTTCGCGGAAGATCCGTGCGAGTGAGGCGATCGACGGGGTCGTGAATCCCATCGATGTCATCTTGTCGTGCACGCTGATCGGCCCGTAGTCGAGCCCGGATCGCTCCAGCGCTGCCCGCACGTCCAGCGCGCTCCGCTTCACCTCCTCGCCGATCTTCGCCGGCGACGCGGACGGACGACGAGACTGCGGCTCCAGCACCGCCGCCGGGCCCTTCTCCCGCGCACGAGCGAGCAGCACATAGAACGTCTTCCGCGAGATCTCGTGCTCTCGACAAAACGACGTCACCGCCCCACGCGGAGCATCCGCAGGCCAACGAGAGATCGCGAGACGGACACGCGCATCAACAGGTTCATTCTTCGACACCGCTCAATCTGAGCCGAGAAGTGTCACCACCAAGACCCCCAGAACTGTCACCGATGTCCTGATACAGAACCGTCACCGATGTCCTGAGACATAACAGCCCCGATTTCGAGAGCGCTCGCAGGAAAGAGCCGCGCGACCGGATCGACAGTCGGGGAGAAGCAGCTCGCACAGGGAAGGGCAGCGCGAGAGCGCGACCACCGTCACAAGGGCGGGGCCGGGCCCGCTCACCAGCTGACCGGGAGCGCCTTGCCCTCCTCGTAGCCGGCGGCGGACTGCAGGCCGACCAGGGCGCGCTCGTGGAACTCGGGCACGGTGGCGGCACCGGCGTACGTGAAGGAGGAGCGCACGCCCGAGGTGATCATGTCGAGGAGGTCCTCGACGCCGGGGCGGAGCGGATCGAGGTAGATCCGGGACGACGAGATGCCCTCGGCGAAGAGCTCCTTGCGCGCCCGCTCGTACGCGTCGAGGCGGCCGAAGCGCGCCTGCACGGCCTTGGTCGAGGCCATCCCCCAGGACTCCTTGTAGAGCCGGCCCGCGTCGTCGGTCTGCAGCTCGCCCGGCGCCTCGATCGTGCCGGCGAACCAGGATCCGATCATCACGGAGGCGGCCCCCGCGGCGAGCGCGAGCGCCACGTCGCGCGGATACCGCACGCCCCCGTCCGCCCACACGTGCGCGCCCAGCGCCCGCGCGGCCTCGGCGGTCTCCAGCACCGCGGAGAACTGCGGTCGGCCGACCGCGGTCATCATGCGGGTCGTGCACATCGCGCCGGGGCCGACGCCGACCTTGAGGATCGATGCGCCGGCGTCGACGAGATCGCGCGCGCCTTCCGCGGTGACGACGTTGCCCGCCACGATCGGGATCCCGAGCTCCAGGGCCGCCACGGTACGCAGCGCCTGCAGCATGCCGTCCTGATGGCCGTGCGCGGTGTCGACGACGAGCACGTCGACGCCGGCGCCGGCGAGCGCCTTCGCCTTGGCGGCGACGTCGCCGTTGATGCCCACGGCCGCGGCGACGGCGAGGCGGCCCGAGGCGTCGACCGCGGGTCGGTACAGGGTCGAGCGCAGCGCGCCGCGTGCGGTCTGCGTGCCGACGAGGTGCCCGTGCCGGAGCACGCACATCATCTCCGCGTCGGCGGCGGTGATCGCGTCGAACGCGGTGCGCGGGTCGGCGACGTCCTCCGCGTCGAGCGCCGGCGAGTCGGGGCGCACCAGATCGCCGATCTGCGCGTCGCGCAGCGCCGTCGCGAGACGCCGCGCGGGCAGGATGCCGTGGATCGCGCTGGAGAGGATCTCCCCGCTCCCGTCGGCGACGACGATCCCGTGCCCCTCCGTCGCGGGCAGCAGGCGCAGCGCGGTCTCGACGGTCGCGTACGGGGGCAGCACGAGCGGCGTGTCCCAGGCGACGGGCTGGCGCTTCACCCAGCGGATCGCCTCGTCGAGCTCCTGCAGCGGCATGTCCTGCGGCAGCACGCCGATCCCGCCGCGCCGGGCAAGGGTCGCGGCCAGGCGCGGACCGGTCACCGAGTTCATGTTCGACGACACCAGCGGGATCGTCGCGGGAGTGCCGTCCTCGGGCGCCAGATCCACCTGCAGGCGGCTCGTGACAGTGGAATGGCGGGGCACGAGGAACACGTCCGAGTAGGTCAGATCCACCATCGGGCGCTCACCGGAGAACTGCATCTCCCCAGGGTAGCCATCACGGATGCGCTGCACACCTGCTCGGAACCGTGTCACCGAGCCCTTTCGACTCCGTCGACGGGCTAGGCTTGTCACCCGGAGCGTGGCCATACCCGGGAGATGCCCGGGGCGGATCCCACCGCTTGTTTCATCGATGAAAGAGGGCGATCGAGCGTGTCGAGCCAGGTGACCGGCGTCGGGACTTCGGGAGATGGGGAGTTCGGGGCCAATTCCTGGCTCGTCGACGAGCTGTACGAACAGTTCAAGGTCGACCGCAACTCCGTCGACAAGGAGTGGTGGCCGGTCCTCGAGAACTATCACCCGTCCGATTCCGCCGCAGCCGCTCCCGCGGCGCAGACCGCTCCCGCCGTCGAGGCGCACCCCGTCACGGCGCCGATCCCGGTGATCGGCCAGACGCCGGTGGCGCGGACCACGACCAAGCCCGCCCGGCAGGCGCCGATCCCGGCGCAGGCGCAGGACCGCGCCGCCGACGGTCCGCACGAGCACCACGAGGACGTCGTCACGCCGCTGCGCGGCCTGCCGAAGACCCTCGCCGCGAACATGGACGAGTCGCTGACCGTCCCGACCGCGACCAGCGTCCGCACCGTGCCGGCGAAGCTGATGATCGACAACCGCATCGTCATCAACAACCACATGTCCCGCACCCGCGGCGGCAAGGTCTCCTTCACGCACCTCATCGGCTGGGCGCTGATCCAGGCGCTCAAGGAGTTCCCCAGCCAGAACGTCTACTACGCCGAGGTCGACGGCAAGCCCAGCGTCATCGCCCCCGCGCACATCAACCTCGGCATCGCGATCGACATCCCGAAGCCCGACGGCACCCGCGCCCTGCTCGTCCCGTCGATCAAGCGCGCCGACACGCTGACCTTCAGCGAGTACCTGTCCGCGTACGAGGACCTCATCGTCCGCGCCCGCGGCAACAAGCTCACCGCCGCCGACTTCCAGGGCACGACGCTCTCGCTGACGAACCCGGGCGGCATCGGCACGGTGCACTCGGTGCCCCGTCTGATGAAGGGCCAGGGCTGCATCATCGGCGCCGGTGCCCTGGAGTACCCGGCCGAGTTCCAGGGATCCAGCCAGAAGACGCTGGACGCCCTCGGCATCGGCAAGACGATCACGCTGACCAGCACCTATGACCACCGCGTCATCCAGGGCGCCGGATCCGGCGAATTCCTGAAGAAGGTGCACGAGCTGCTGCTCGGCCAGCGCGGCTTCTACGAGAGCATCTTCCGTGCGCTGCGCATCCCGTACGCGCCGATCCACTGGGCCAGCGACATCGCGGTGGACCTGTCCGAGCGCGTCGACAAGACCGCCCGCGTGCAGGAGCTGATCAACTCGTACCGCGTGCGCGGCCACCTGATGGCCGACATCGACCCGCTGGAGTACGTGCAGCGCTCGCACCCCGACCTCGAGATCGAGACCCACGGCCTGACCTTCTGGGACCTCGAGCGCGATTTCGTCACGAACGGCTTCGGCGGCAAGCGCCAGATGAAGCTCCGCGACATCCTCGGCGTGCTGCGCGACTCGTACTGCCGCACGGTCGGCATCGAGTACATGCACATCCAGGACCCGGCCCAGCGCCTGTGGTTCCAGGAGAAGGTCGAGATCCCCTACGTCAAGCCGGGTCACGACGAGCAGCTGCGCGTGCTCAGCAAGCTGAACGAGGCCGAGGCCTTCGAGACGTTCCTGCAGACGAAGTACGTCGGTCAGAAGCGCTTCTCCCTCGAGGGCGGCGAGTCGCTCATCCCGCTGCTCGACGAGATCCTGCAGGGCGCTGCCGGCTCCGGCCTGGACGGCGCGGCGATCGCCATGGCGCACCGCGGCCGCCTGAACGTGCTCACGAACATCGCCGGCAAGACGTACGGCCAGGTGTTCCGCGAGTTCGAGGGATCCACCCTGCCGGGCAACCAGCGCGGATCCGGTGACGTGAAGTACCACCTCGGCACCGAGGGGACCTTCGTCTCGGACGACGGCGCCGAGCTGCCGATCCTCCTCGCCGCGAACCCCTCGCACCTGGAGACCGTGGACGGCGTGCTCGAGGGCATCGCCCGCGCCAAGCAGGACCGCAAGCCGATCGGCACGTTCACCTGGCTGCCGATCCTCGTGCACGGCGACGCGGCCTTCGCCGGCCAGGGCGTCGTCGTGGAGACGCTGCAGATGTCGCAGCTGCGCGGCTACCGCACGGGCGGCACGATCCACGTGGTCGTGAACAACCAGGTCGGCTTCACGACCCTGCCGATCGACTCGCGCACCTCGGTGTACGCCACGGACGTCGCGAAGACGATCCAGGCCCCGATCCTGCACGTGAACGGTGACGACCCCGAGGCCGTGATCCACGTCGCCCAGCTCGCCTTCGAGTACCGCGAGCGGTTCCACCGCGACATCGTGATCGACCTCGTCTGCTACCGCCGGCGCGGGCACAATGAGGGCGACGACCCGTCGATGACGCAGCCGCTGATGACCGACCTCATCCAGGCGAAGCGGTCGGTGCGCAGCCTGTACACCGACTCGCTCGTCGGCCGCGGCGACATCACCCAGGAGGAGTACGACCAGGCCAAGGCGGACTTCCAGAACCGCCTGGAGATCGCGTTCGCGGAGACCCACGCCGCCGAGACCGGCGCCACGCCGATCGCGCCCGTGAACGGCGTCGGCCCGGTCGACGACCAGATCGGCTCCCCCGAGGTCACCGGCGTCCCGCTCGAGGTGATCCACCTCATCGGCGACGCGCACGCCAACAAGCCCGAGGGCTTCACGGTGCACCCGAAGCTGCAGCAGGCGATGGACAAGCGCGTCGAGATGAGCCGCAGCGGCTCCATCGACTGGGGCTTCGGCGAGCTGCTCGCGTTCGGATCCCTGCTCGTCGAGGGCACCCCGGTGCGCCTCGCTGGTCAGGACTCCCGGCGTGGCACGTTCGTGTCGCGCCACGCCGCGCTGCACGACCGGGCCAACGGCCAGGAGTGGCTGCCGCTCGCGAACCTGTCCGACAACCAGGCCCGCTTCTTCGTGTACGACTCCCTGCTCAGCGAGTACGCCGCGCTCGGGTTCGAGTACGGCTACTCGGTGGAGCGTCCCGAGGCGCTCGTGCTGTGGGAGGCGCAGTTCGGCGACTTCGTCAACGGCGCCCAGTCGGTCATTGACGAGTACATCTCCGCGGCCGAGCAGAAGTGGGGCCAGCAGTCCAGCGTGGTCATGCTGCTGCCGCACGGCTACGAGGGCCAGGGCCCGGACCACTCGTCCGCGCGCATGGAGCGGTTCCTGCAGCTGTGCGCGCAGGACAACATGACCGTGGCGCGCCCGTCCACCCCGGCGTCGTACTTCCACCTGCTGCGCCGTCAGGCGTACGCGCGCCCGCGCAAGCCGCTGATCGTGTTCACCCCGAAGGCGATGCTGCGTCTGCGCGGCGCGACGAGCCAGGTGGAGGAGTTCACCCAGGGCCGCTTCGAGCCGGTGATCGACGACACCCGCGAGCTGGACCGCGCCGCTGTCAAGCGCGTGATCTTCCACTCCGGCAAGGTGCACTGGGATCTGCTCGCCGAGCTCGAGAAGAACCCGAACCCCCAGATCGCCCTGGTGCGCGTCGAGCAGCTCTACCCGATCCCGCTGCGCCAGCTCAAGACGATCGCCGACACCTACCCGAACGCGGAGATCGTGTGGGTGCAGGAGGAGCCGGAGAACCAGGGCGCCTGGCCGTTCCTCGCGCTGCACTTCCAGACCGTCCCCGGTGCGCGCCCGGTCCACCCGATCACGCGCCCGGCCTCGGCGGCGCCGTCCACCGGATCCTCGAAGGTGCACGCCGCGGAGCAGGCCGACCTGCTCGCGCGGGCACTCACCCTCTAGGTCGAATCGCCGATCGACGCGGTGTCCCGGGCTTCCGGGGCACCGCGTCGTCGTCTTCCGGCGCGGCGCACGCCGGTGACGGCGAGCGCGAGGATCGCGACCGCCGCGGGGACCGCGAGCGCTGCCCCGGCGAGCACCAGCAGGCCGGCCGTGCACACCGCCGCGACGACCGCCATCCACCAGCCGGCCGTTCGCCGGGGCAAGATCCGGATCGCAGCGACCATGCCGATCGTGTAGACCGCCACCATGCTGGCGGTGTGGACGAGGATGAACGGCTGCAGGTCGAACCCGGTCGCCGCCGCGATGACGAAGTAGATCCCCACCAGCCCGCCGGACAGCAGGAGCGCACGGCGCGGCACCGCCCCGGATCCGACGCCCTTCGCGAACCAGAGCGGCAGGTCGCCGTTGACGGCGAGCGACGCGCCCAGCTTGCCGAAGGCGGCGAGGTACACGTTCAGCACGCCGAGCGCGACGACCGCGGACACCACCCCGATGAGGGTCGGCGCGGCGCGGATCCCTCCCGCCTCGGCGAGATCGAGCAGCACGACGTCGCCCTTCCCCGCACGCGCTCCCAGCGCCCCGACCGTGACCAGCTGCAGCGCGAGATAGCAGGCCCCCGCGAGGATCAGGGTGACCGCGGTCGCGAGCGGGATCGTGCGGCGCGGGCGCGCGAACTCCCCGGAGATGTGGGTGCCCACCTCCCAGCCGGCGAACGCCCACACGAACATCACGATCGCGGTGCCCACTCCGCCCCAGCCGTGCGGGAGGAACGGGGTGAGGTTCTCCGGCCGCGCGGCGGGCGCGGCGAGGGCGACGACCACCACGACGACCGCGAGCAGCAGCCCGGTGAGCGCGAGCTGCAGCCAACCCGTGAGCCGCACGCCGAACATGTTGGCGGCGAGCGGTGCGACGAGGAACGCCAGGGCCAGCCACGGGATGCCGGCCGTGTCGATGCCGACGGCGGTGGCGATGTATCGGGCGCCGAGCACAGCGACGACGGGCCCTCCCGCCGCCACGCCGAAGAGGAACCAGTAGCCGGTCGCCCGCGCGGCGGTGGGCCCGAGCGCACGGCGCGCGTAGCTGGCCACGCCGCCCGGATCCGGGTGGCGTGCGGCGAGCGCGGCGAACGCGCCGGCGAGAGGGATCGCGAGCGCGGTGATGACCGCGACCGCGACGAGGCTCGCCGGACCCGCGGTCTTCGCCGCGAGTCCCGGCAGAACCAGCAGCCCCGTGCCGAGAACGGACGCGAGGTACAGTGCGATGCCCTGGGCGAGACCGAGGCCGGCCGGGACCGTGCGGTCGAGCGCAGGAACGGACGAGGTCACGCCGACAGGCTAGCCGGGGCCCCGGACATTCAGTACCAGATCGTGAGCGCGGGCGCCGTGATCGAACGGAACGCGTCGTCGATCTCGACCGCCGCCTCCTTCGACGCCGTGCGCAGCAGGCCCGCGACCCGCAGCGCCGTGGCCCGCACGCCGCCCAGATACAGCGTCGACAGGGCGGCGACGCCCATCTCGACGTCCGGCACGCCGGCGTCCTCCGCGACCGCGGCCGTGCCGTCCTGCCCGATCCGCAGCCGCCAGGATCCGCTCGCGTACCCGTAGGGATCCGTGACCGCGATCACGATGTCCAGCGGCGCGCGGTAGGTGCGCGCGGTCAGTGCCGCGGGCACGTCGAGGATCCGCAGCCAGCCGTGATCGTGCACGACGTTCTGCACCGCGCGCTGGTCGGCGACGAGCAGCGGCAGCGGATCGTCGGCGGGGCGCAGCGCCGCGGTCACCGTCCGGACCAGGTCGTGGTTCACGGCGAAGCCCCACACGGCGCGCATCCCCTCGGGCGTCGTGCCGATGACGTGCCGGACGACGAGGTCGGCTCCGAACGCCCCGGTCAGCGGCTCGAGCGTGTACGCCATCACGCCCTGCATGACGCCGTCCTCGTCGAGGTAGCGGACGCCGCGCACGTTCCGGCCGCGCTCGTCGGCCGCGGCGAGCCCGGCCAGCTGCCGCCAGCGACGGTTCCAGCCCGGGATCTGCCCGGCCCGCGCGACGCGCGTGCGCTCGTGCAGCTCGGCGAGGGCCTCGGCGAGCTGCTCCCGCTCGATCGTCTCGAGACGCCCCGGCGACGGCACAGCGGCCCAGCCGGCGCGACGCGCGTCGACGGTGAACGTCGAGACGGGCACGGCGGGCCCGAACCCGTACCGGCCGTAGAGGGTGGCCTCGGTGACGGTGAGACCCGCGATCGCCGCGCCCGCGGCGACGGCCGAGCGCAGCTCCCCCTCGAGGAGGTTGCGCGCGATGCCGCGACGCCGGTGCGTGCCGTTCACGGTGACCGCGCTGACCGCCCACATGTCCAGCGTCCCGCCGGGGACGGTCAACGGGGTCACGAACGAGTTCACGGTCGCGACCGGCACGCCCTTCAGCCCGGTGGATGCCGGGTCGAACACGCCGATGTTGCGGCGCGCGGCGAACGCCTCGCGGATCTCCGCGACCGCTTCGGGCGCGGGATCCGGGTTCAGGAAGCCCCGCTCACCGGCGCGCGCGAAGGCGGCCGCAGCGAGGTCGTCGGCCATGTCGATCACACGGTAGTCGAGGCCCGCCTCGCCCAGTCTCGCGGTGGACAGCGGGTCCGCGGCGATCTCCCGCGCGTCGATCAGGGTCATGGCCCCAGCGTAGCGACAGCCGGGGACGCCGCCCTCGTCAGTGCGCGGTGGCCTGCACGGCGCGCAGCCGAGCGAGCACCTGATCCCGGAGCGCCTCCGGGGCGGTCTCCTTGCACGCGCGCGAGACGACCTCGGTCAGCGTGGTGGCGATCAGGGCCTCCTCCGCGCACGAGGGGCAGTGCTCGAGGTGCTCGCGGATGTCGGAGTGCTCCGTCTTGCACATCTCGTTGCGGAGGTACTCCTCCAGGTCCTGCCGCGCCTTGGCGCATCCGCAGTCGGTCATTTCGTGCTCCTCGTGCCCGCCGTGGCGATCCCTCGCTCCGCGGCATAGTCCGCCAGCAGCTCCCGCAGCATGCGACGCCCGCGGTGCAGGCGGCTCATGACGGTGCCGATGGGGGTCTTCATGATGTCGGCGATCTCCTGATAGGCGAAGCCCTCGACGTCCGCGAGATACACCGCCAGTCGGAAGTCCTCCGGCACCGCCTGCAGCGCCTCCTTGACGACCGAAGCCGGCATCCGATCGATCGCCTCGGCCTCCGCCGACCGGCTGTGCGAGGCCGTGGTCGACTCGGCGCCGCCGAGCTGCCAGTCCTCGAGCTCGTCGATCGTGCCCTGGTAGGGCTCGCGCTGACGCTTGCGATAGATGTTGATGTAGGTGTTCGTCAGGATCCGGTACAGCCACGCCTTGAGGTTCGTCCCCTGCGTGAAGCTCGCCCAGGACGCGTACGCTTTCACGAACGTCTCCTGCACGAGATCGGCTGCGTCGGCGGGGTTGCGGGTCATGCGCATGGCAGCCGCGTACAGCTGATCCATGAAGGGGATCGCCTGCTCCTCGAATTCGCGACGCGCGGAATTCTCCTCCGCGTCGGGCGAAGCGTCCATCGGTGCCTGATCGTTCATCGCCAGCCATTCTAGGCCGTCGATGTCGACCGTCACCGGATCGAGCGTCGCGAGCATGGGCGTCCTTCTGTCTTTCCCGCGGTCCCCTGTCGGAGGCCTTCAGTAGGGTAGGAACCGATGAGCGACACGACGTATTCCCCCGCACCGCGCGGCCGCTGGTCCGCCCCGGTCTCCGCGGGCCCTCTGCGTGCCGAACTGCGAGTCCCCGGATCGAAGTCGCTCACGAACCGCGAGCTCGTGCTCGCGGCGATCGCGGACGGCCCCGGCCTGGTCACCGCTCCCCTGCACTCGGACGACTCCGCGCGCATGGTCGACGCGCTGCGCGCCCTCGGCATCGGCGTCGAGGAGCAGCCAGGGTCCGGCGACTTCGGTCCCGACCTGCGGATCACGCCCGGCCGGCTGCGCGGCGACGCGACCGTGGACTGCGGGCAGGCCGGGACGGTGATGCGCTTCATCGCGCCGCTCGCCGGGCTCGCCGACGGCGAGGTGCTGATCACCGCACACGAGACCGCGCTGCACCGGCCGATGGGCACGATGATCCACGCGCTGCGCGACCTCGGCGTCGACATCGAGGACGGGGGCAGCTGGTCGCTGCCGTTCACGATCCGAGGCCGCGGGCACATCCGCGGCGGGCGGATCGAGATCGACGCATCCGCGTCGAGCCAGTTCGTGTCGGGGCTGCTGCTGGCCGCCCCGCGCTTCGACGTCGGCCTGCACCTCGTGCACACCGGCGAACGGCTGCCGAGCATGCCGCACATCGACATGACGGTCGAGGCGCTCACGCACCGCGGCATCAAGGTCGAGCGCCCCGCCCCGGGCGAATGGCTGGTCCAGGGCGGTCATCCCCGCGCCATCACCGCGGCCATCGAGCCCGACCTGTCCAACGCGGCCCCGTTCCTCGCGGCGGCGCTCGTCGCCGGCGGGGAGGTGTCGATCGGCGGCTGGCCGACCCGCTCCACCCAGCCCGGGGCGCTGCTGCCCCGGCTGCTGGCGCCGCTCGGCGCCGACGCGCGTCTGGCCGGCGGGGTGCTCACCGTGCGCGGCACGGGCCGCGTCCGCGGCGCCGACCTCGACCTGTCGGCGGCGGGCGAGCTCGCGCCGACGTTCGTGGGGCTCGCCGCCCTCGCCGAGGGCCCGACGACGATCACCGGCATCGGCCACATCCGGCTGCACGAGACGGACCGGATCGCGGCGCTCGCCGGAAACCTGCGCGCCCTCGGCGGCGAGGTGGAGGAGCTCGAGGACGGCATCCGGATCTCCCCCGCCCCGCTGCACGGCGGATCCTGGGCCGCGCACCACGACCACCGCATGGCGACCACCGGCGCCCTGATCGGTCTGCGGGTCCCCGGCATCGAGATCGACGACATCGGCACCACCGCGAAGACCCTCCCCGAGTTCACGCAGCTGTGGGAGCGGATGCTCGCCGCCGCGCCGTCCACCGGCGTCTCCCCGACCGCCGGGAGCGCACTCGCGTGAGCTGGCTCGACGACGACGGCGATGACGACGAGCTGGACGACTTCGACGAGTCCCAGATCCGCACCCGCCCGAATCCGAAGGCCAACCGCCCGCGCACGAAACGGCGCCCCGCGCACGCCGACGCGACGATCGGCCGCGTGCTCGGCGTCGACCGCGGCCGCTACTCGGTCCTGATCGGCGAAGGAACCGACGACGAGCGGACCATCACCGCCGCCCGCGCCCGCGAGCTGCGCCGCACGCCGATCGTGACCGGCGACGCCGCGCGCGTGGTCGGCGACACCTCCGGGGACGGGGGCACGCTCGGCCGCATCGTGGGCATCGTCGAGCGCACCTCGCTGCTGCGCCGCAGCGCGGACGACACCGACCAGGTGGAGCGGGTGATCGTGGCGAACGCCGACCAGATGCTCATCGTGGTCGCCGCCGCGGATCCCGAGCCCCGGGAGCGCCTCGTGGACCGCTACCTGGTGGCGGCGCTGGACGCGGGGATCCGGCCGCTGCTCGTCGTCACGAAGACCGACCTGACCGATCCGTCCGAGTTCCTCCGCCATTTCGAGGGCCTCGACCTGCGGGTGTTCACGAGCGCACGCGGCCGGATGCCGGTCGACGAGATCGGCGCCGCGCTCGTCGGGCACTCCACCGTGTTCGTCGGCCACTCCGGTGTCGGGAAGTCGACCCTGGTGAACGCGCTCGTGCCGGGCGCGGGCCGCGCGACCGGGCACGTGAACGAGGTCACCGGCCGCGGCCGGCACACCTCGTCCTCCACCGTGTCGCTGCGCTACGTCGCGCCCGGCGGCAGCGGATCCGGGTGGGTCATCGACACCCCCGGGGTGCGCTCCTTCGGCCTGGGGCACGTGGATCCGGCGAACATCCTCGCCGCGTTCACCGAGCTCGCCGCGATCGCGGAGGACTGCCCGCGCGGCTGCACGCACCGCGCCGATGCCGAGGACTGCGCCCTGAACGAGGCGGCCGTCGCGGGCGAGCTCGGCGAGGCGGGGCTGGCCCGGCTGGAGTCGCTGCAGCGCCTCCTCGCGACGTTCTCCGACAAGTTCTGAGGCGGATCCGGTCGGGCGGCCGGCGCTGGGCTGCCCGCCGCTAGGCTGAATCCGTGACTGCGCAGCGCCTCGAACCCGGTACCACCGCCCCCGACTTCACCCTCCTGGACCAGGACGGCAAGCCCTTCCCGCTCGCCGATCTGCGAGGGCGCAAGACGATCGTGTACTTCTACCCCGCCGCGATGACGCCGGGCTGCACGACCGAGGCCTGCGACTTCCGCGACAGCCTGTCCTCGCTGCAGGGCGCCGGCTACGCCGTCGTCGGCGTCTCCAAGGACGAGCCCGCGAAGCTGAAGCAGTTCGCCGAGCGCGACGGGCTGACCTTCCCGCTGCTGAGCGACGCCGATCTGGTGGTGCACAACGCCTACGGCGTGTGGGGCGAGAAGAAGAACTACGGCAAGGTCATCGAAGGCGTGATCCGCTCGACCTTCGTGCTCGACGAGCAGGGCGTCGTCGAGCACGCTCTCTACAACGTCAAGGCCACCGGGCACGTGGCGCGGATCCGCAAGCTCGTCGGCCTCGCCGCCTGAGCCGCGCCGGCCTACTCCTTCTCGGGCTTCTCCACGTCCGCGCGGCGGCGGGCCTCGGCGCCCTCGCGCCGCGCGAGCACGAGCAGCAGCACCGCTCCGATCAGGCCGGGGATCCCGAGCGCGCCCACGAACAGGGCCGGGAACGGACGGACGCCGAGTGCGCTCAGCGCGATGAGGATCGCGATCACCTGCACCACCAGCCCGCCGCTGCGGCCGAACGACCGTCGGCGCAGCACCGCGAACGCGAGCGCGCCCAGCCCGACCGCGCCGACGGCGGTCAGCGCGATCAGGGCGAGAGCGGACGGCAGCGAGGCGGCATCCCCCTCGCTCAGGCCGAACACCTCGACGAGCGCGAGCACGAGCAGCGCGACCGCCTCGAGGGCGAGCAGCGACGCCGCCGCGATGGTCAGTCTGGACGCCCGCATGGCACTCCCGGTTGGTCTGCTCGTGGGCTGCGGTTCCGCGCCGATTCACCCGCGGTACAGAAAACCCTTGATCGTTGACGATTCATGTAAGAGAATAGATCACAGCCATGTGCTCCCACAGCGGCGTGGGGCGAGCATCCGCTCGCATCACCGAAGGACGACGACCCCCGAACGCCGCCCTGACCATCGAGCCCGCGAAATTCGCGCGCTCACGATATTTCCACACCGAGGAGCCCCCATGGATTGGCGCGACAAGGCCGCCTGCCTCACCGTCGACCCCGAACTGTTCTTCCCCGTCGGGAACACCGGTCCGGCCGTCGACCAGATCGAGAAGGCGAAGGCCGTGTGCGCCCGGTGCACCGTCACCGAGATCTGCCTGCAGTACGCCCTGGAGACCAGCCAGGACTCGGGTGTGTGGGGCGGTCTCAGCGAGGACGAGCGCCGCGCGCTGAAGCGCCGCGCCGCGCGCGCCCGCCGCGCCGGCTGATCCCCCGGCATCGCAACGGATCCGGCCTCGTCACGGAGCCGGATCCGTTCGTCGTCCGGCTCAGGCCTTCATCCAGCGCATCGGGATGTCGATGGTCACCACCGTGCCCTCGCCCTCGGAGCCCTGCCACGCGATCGTGCCGCTGAGCTCGCCCTGGATGAGGGTGCGGATGATCTGCGTGCCCAGGCCCTGGCCGATCCGGCCCTCGACGAGGCCGTGCCCGGTGTCGCTGACGATCACGCGCAGGTTCTCGTCGGTGCGCTGCGCCTCGATCGTGACCACGCCCTCCTGACCCGCGAGGCCGTGCTCCACGGCGTTCGTGACGACCTCGGTGAGGGCGAGTGCGAGCGGCGTCGCGTACTCGCTGGGCAGCACGCCGAACCGGCCCGTCGACTGCGTGCGGGCGCGCGTGTTCGGCGCCGAGGCGACCTCCGCGACGAGCTTGAGCACCCGCGCGAACACCTCGTCGAAGTCGACCTTCTGCGCCAGTCCCCCGGCGAGGGTGTCGTGCACGACCGCGATCGACTCCACCCGGCGCATGGCCTGGGTGAGCGCGTCGCGCGCCTCCTCGGAGTGCGTGCGCCGCGCCTGGATCCGCAGCAGCGAGGCGACCGTCTGCAGGTTGTTCTTGACGCGGTGGTGGATCTCGCGGATCGTCGCGTCCTTGGTGATGAGCTCCTGCTCCTGGTGGCGCAGCTCGGAGACGTCCCGGCACAGCACGATGGCGCCGATCCGGGTGCCGTGGTCCTTGAGCGGGATCGCGCGGAGCGACACGGTCACGCCGCGCGCCTCCACATCCGTCCGCCAGGGCGCGCGCCCGGTGACGACCACCGGGAGCGATTCGTCGACCTGCCGTGAGGGCGGCACGATCCGGGTGGTCACCTCGACCAGCGACTCCCCCTCGAGCTCCTCGTCGAAGCCCATCCGGTTGAATGCGGACAGCGCGTTCGGGCTCGCGAACGTCACGACGCCGTCGACGTCGATGCGGATCAGGCCGTCGGAGGCCCGGGGCGCGCCGCGCCGCGGCGAGGTGGGGGCCGCGAGGTCGGGGAACGCGCCGGCGCCGATCATCCCGAACAGGTCGTCCGCGGCCTCGTTGAACGTGATCTGCTGGCGCGACGGCGTGCGCGCCTCGCCCAGGTTCGTGTGCCGGGTGACCACGCCGATCGGCCGCGGCGCCTCCTCGCCCTTGGGGTGAGCGCGCACGATCGGCACCGCTCGGACGCGGGTCGGCGTCTCCTCGAACCAGTCCGGGTTCGAGGAGTCCACGATCTGCGCCTCGTCGAACGCGACCTGCACCTGGGTGCGCCACTGCGGCCGCACCCGCTCCCCCACGATGTCGCGGTAGAAGAGCGTCGCGGCGCCGCTCGGGCGGGTGTGCGCCACGGCGACGAAGGATCCGTCGGACGTCGCGATCCAGATCACGATGTCGGCGGAGGCGAGATCCGCGAGGAGCTGGCCGTCGCCGGCGAGGCGGTGCAGCCACTCCACGTCTTCGTCGGCGAGGCGGCCCTGAGCCTGGGCGAGGTCACTGAGAGTCGACACCCTCACAGCCTAGAGGGAGCCGTGCGAGCCGTCGCACGCGCTCCGGCACCAGGCGGCGGCACCCGCTCAGAGCACCGCGAGCGAGGTCGCGCGCCACCGCCGGTCCATGCCCTCGAGCCGGATCGCGACGGCCCTGGTCCGGCCGGGGCTCTCCACGATCACGGTGGCCTCGACGACGCCGTCCGCGGGCGACGAGGCGTGCGTGGAGAGGATCCGGTACACCGGGCGGGACGGCGCCACCCCGCGGGCGCTGCGGGCGCGGGAGGACAGGTTCGCCCGAGCGATGAGCACTCGGAACGCGTCCTCGGTGAACCACCGGGCCAGCTGGTCGACCTCCCGCACACCCGCCAGCACCTCGAGCACGCCACGCGTGAGGCTCTCCAGGAGCGGGGTCGGATCGGGCAGCTCGGCAGTCGGCGTCGGCTGCCGGGCGAAGTCTTCCAGCGTCATCATCGGCGTTCCCCCCGGTTCGCGATTCGTGGCGTGTCTGATCGGCATCAGATCACATCCGCGCGGCGCGCGGGGACGATCCGACGAGGAATGTGGATAACCCGTATATCGGTCCTCGCCGTCCCGTAGCCTCGACGGCATGGAATGGGACCGGCTGTTCGAGGACCTCGAGGACCAGATCGCGTCCGGCTGGGAGGCGGAGCGCGCCGCCCTGGACGCCGAGGCCGAGCGGCTGCGGATCGCGCGTCTCGACCTGCGCACGCGCCTCGGCGCCCTCGCCGCGGACGGCGCCGCCGTGTCGGCCGTGCTGACCGATTCCACCCGGCTGAGCGGGCGACTGCGCGCCGTCGGCGCGGACTGGAGCGCCCTGCAGCCGCACGACGCCCGCGGCCTCGTCCTGCTGCCCTCCCACGCCGTGGAGCTCTGGGCGGTGGACCACGGCGCGATGCTCTCCAGCGGGGCCGGAAGCGAACCGCTCTCGCCGCTGCGGGAGCGGATGACGTTCGGCTTCGTGGTGCGGGACATCGCACGCCGGCGCTCGGGCGTCACCGTGCAGACGTGCTCCGGTGCGCTCCTGACCGGCACGATCGACCGCGCCGGGGCCGATCACCTCGACCTCGCTCTGCACGACGCCGGGGCGCCGCGCCGGGCGCGGGCCGTGACCGGGTTCCGCCTCGTGCCGTTCGCGTCGGTGCTGTCGATCACCACCGACGGACCGGCGCCCGCCATCGCGGACTGAGGCCCGTGCGTCGCGGCCGTGCAGCTCCGGCCGGGTCGGGCAACCGGAGCCGGAGGTGCCGCGGTCAGTCGCTCAGGCGGACCGGCGGCCCCCAGAGCTCCGGGAAGCTCGCGGCGTCGGCCTGCCGCCAGAGCGCCATCCGGCGTGCCTCCTCGGCCTGCTCGGCCAAGTACTCGGCGATGCTCGGCTCCTCCACCCGCCAGGCGGCCGGGAGACCGAGCCGCGCGCCGCGCAGACGCCCCTCGAGGATCAGCGCCACGACCTCGTCCACGCGCACGCCGAGGAGCTCGGCGACCTGAGCCGGTGCGAGGTACCGCAGGGCGGGCGTGGATGCGTCGGGCATGCGACCCATTGTCCTCCCCGGAGGGCGGACTCGACCGTCAGCGCCCCGCCTGTGGATAACTTTCCGGGCGGAGGGCGCGACTCTGTGACCATGTGGGCATGAGCACCGCACGCGCCGCCCGCCGGCCCTGGACCGATCTGCGCTTCTTCATCGGCCTCGGCCTCATCGTCGTGTCCGTCGTCGGCGTGTGGCTGGTCGTGGGGGCCGCGAAGCAGACGACCCCGGCGCTCCAGGCCGTGCGGACGATCGTCCCCGGCGAACCGCTGACCTCCGCGGACGTGCGCGTGGTCGACGTCGCCCTGGGCGCGGTCGGCCCGGGCTACCTCACCCCGGCCACCCTCGAGCCGGGCCTCATCGCCACGCGCACGATCACGGAGGGCGAGCTCGTCCCGGCCGCCGCCGCCTCCGACGCCGATGCGGGCCGGACGACGTCCGTCGTCGTGCAGAGCACCGTACGGGTGCCCGCCGCGGTCGCGAAGGGCGCCGTCGTCGAAGTGTGGGCCGCGGCGCCCGCCGGGCAGGGCAAGGGGTTCGAGGAGCCGCGCATCCTGCTGTCGGAGGCGACGGTGGCCTGGGTCGAACGGGACAGCGGCCCGCTCTCGGCGAAGAGCACGACCCTCGAACTCGTCGTGGAGCGGGCGCGCGTGGGCGAGGTGCTCGGAGCGATCACGGCGGGATCCTCGCTGTCGGTCGTGCCGGTCGGAGCCCGCTCGTGACTGGCATCGTGCTCGCGCTGCCGGAAGAGCGCGCCGTAGAGCTCGCCGAGGAGCTCGCGCTGGCCGGATGCGAGGTCGTCGCGCGCCTGGCCCCGGCGGACGCCGCACGGCTGTCCGCGCATGCGGAGGAGCTGCGCGCCGCGGACGCCCTCGTGGTCCCCGCCGAGCGCACCGTGCTCAGCGCCGCCCTGCGCAGCGCCTGCGACCGTTCCGGCGTGCGGATCCTGGCCCTCGGCGACGGCCCCGCCGCCACCCGTCTGGCGCAGCGGCACGGCCTGTCCGCGCCGCTGCCGCTCTCCGCGAACGGCTGGGACATCGCCGATGCGCTGCAGGCGGCACCGGACCCCGGCCCCGGGCCCGAACCGGCGCGCAGCAGCCTCATCGCGGTATGGGGCCCGCACGGCTCCCCCGGCCGGAGCACGGTCGCGGTGCAGCTCGCGGCGGCCCTGGCCTCGCCGAGCCGCGGCGTCGCCCTGGTCGACGCCGACACGCACGCGCCGGCGCTCGCCCTCCTGCTGGGGCTCACCGACGACGGCCCCGGCATCGCCGCCGCCTGCCGCAGGGCCGAGCTCGGGCTGCTCGACCCGGCCGAGCTCAGCCGCCTGGCCAGCCCCGTGGAGACCGCCGGCGGAAGCGTGGACGTCCTGGTCGGGATCAACCGCCCCGCCCGCTGGCCGGAGCTCTCCGGTCCTCGTGTGCGCTCGGCGCTGGAGGCCTGCCGGGAGTGGAGCGCGGTCACGATCGTCGACGTCGCCGCATCCCTGGAGACCGATGAGGAGATCGTGAGCGATCTGGACGGGCCTCGACGCAACGCCGCCGCCCTCGCCGCGCTCGCCGCGGTCGACCGGATCGTCGCGGTCGCGAGCGCGGATCCGCTCGGTATCGCCCGGTTCGTGCGCGGCTACGCCGAGCTGCGGGCCGAGATCGGAGACACTCCGGTGACCGTCGCCGTGAACCGGGTCCGCCCCGGACCGCTCGGCATTGACGCGCGCGGGCAGATCCGCCGCGCCCTCGACCGGTTCTCCGGGATCCGCGACGTGCACTTCCTGCCGCACGACCAGCGCGCCCTCGACGCGGCGGCCCTGTACGCGCGCCCGGTGTCCGACGTGTCCGGCCGTTCGCCGTTCACGACCGCCGTGCGCGCCCTGGCGAGCTCGCTCCTGCGCGACGAGACGGCTCCGGCCGCGACGCGCCGCGCACGCCGCGGCCGGGTGCCCGCCGACGCCTGACGGCTACTGGCGGTAGCTGGACAGGAAGTTGCCGAGACGCTCGATGGCCTCGGTGATGACGCGGGGCTCGGGCAGCGTGACCACGCGCAGGTGGTCGGGCGTCGGCCAGTTGAAACCGGTGCCCTGCACGAGCAGGATGTGCTCCGCGACGAGCAGATCGTAGATGAGCTTCGCGTCGTCGTGGATCTCGTGCACCTCGGGGTCCAGCCGCGGGAACGCGTACAGCGCGCCGGCCGGCTTGACGCAGGAGACGCCGGGGATCGCGATGAGTCCCTCCCAGGCGGCGTCGCGCTGCAGGTGCAGGCGGCCGAGCGGGGCGACGAGCGACTCGATCGACTGCACGCCGGAGAGGGCGGCCTGCACGGCGTGCTGCGCCGGGACGTTCGGGCACAGCCGGGTGGAGGCGAGCAGCGTGATCCCCTCGAGGAACCCCTTCGCGTGCTGCTTCGGCCCGGTGATGACCATCCAGCCGGAGCGGTAGCCCGCGACGCGGTACGTCTTGGACAGGCCGTTGAAGGTCAGGCAGAGCAGATCCGGGGCGAGGGTCGCGGTGGGGATGTGCTGCGCGTCGTCGAACAGGATCCGGTCGTAGATCTCGTCGCTGAGCAGCAGCAGATCGTTCTCCCGCGCGATCTGGACGATCCCCTCGAGCACCTCGCGGGAGTACACCGCGCCGGTGGGGTTGTTCGGGTTGATGATGACGATCGCCTTGGTGCGCGGGGTCACCTTGGCGCGGATGTCCTCGAGGTCCGGGTTCCAGCCGTTCTCCTCGTCGCACAGGTAGTGCACGGGGGTGCCGCCGGCCAGGCTCGTCATGGCGGTCCACAGCGGGTAGTCGGGCGCGGGGATGAGGACCTCGTCGCCCTCGTCGAGCAGAGCCTGCATGACCATCGTGATGAGCTCGGACACGCCGTTGCCGAGATAGACGTCCTCGGGGTCGACCGGCGGGAAGCCCTCGACCTCCTCGTACCGGCTGACCACGGCGCGCCGGGCGGAGATGATGCCCTTGCTCTCGCTGTAGCCGTGCGCGCTCGGGAGCGTCTCCAGCATGTCGCGCACGATCTGCTGCGGCGCCTCGAATCCGAAGATCGCCGGGTTGCCGGTGTTCAGCTTCAGCACCGCGTGACCTGCCGCCTCCAGCCGAGCCGCCTCCGCGAGCGCGTTTCCGCGGATCTCGTACAGGACGTTCTTCAGCTTGGACGACTGATCGAAGGTTCTCGGTGCCATCGAGCCAGATTACCGGTCGATCGGATCCGGTCCGTCCAAGGCCGTCGTGCGGACCGCGCCGGTGCGCTGCGCCTCGACGTGGGCGATGCGCTCGAGCCGGCTGCTGTCCACGTGCGCCGCGGCGAGCTCGGCCGCCCGGTCGCCGTCCCGGAGACGGATCGCGTCGAACAGCTCGACGTGCTCCGCGCTGACGTGCTGGAGGTCGTCGTGCTGCGACAGCGCCCAGCGCAGGCGGCTGCGGATGGCGCGCATCATGTCGCCGAGCAGCATGTTCTCGGTGAGATCGGTCACGATCTCGTGGAAGTCCGCGGCGGCCCGGCGAGCCGCGACCCCTTCTCCGGCGAGGGCGCTGGACTGCTCGAGCTCGAGCGACTCCTGCAGCCGGGCCAGGCCGTCGCGCCGATGGCGCTCCGCGGCGAGGCGGAAGGCGAGCGGTTCGAGCACCGTGCGCACCTCGTCCAGGTCGGCCAGATCGGCCTCGGTGAACTCGCGCACGATCGCCCACGTGTGCGGGCGCAGTTCGACCAGTCCCTCGGCGACGAGGACCTTCAGTGCTTCTCGCACCGGGACCCGGCTCACGCCGAACTCGGACGCGAGGTCGCGTTCGATGAGACGGCTGCCGGGGGCACGTTCGCCATCCAGGATCGCGTCGCGCAACCACGACGCGATCCTGGTGGACTCGGGGAGGCGTTCTTCCGCTGTTGTCACGGCGTTCATTCTCCCATCGAGTGGCGCTTGTCCCGGTGAGGTCAGGCCTTCGCCGGCTCGACCCAGCGGATGCCCTCCTTGAGGGTCGGCACGATCTCGGTGCCGATCTTGCGGGCGAGCAGGTCGTCCAGACGGTCCAGCGGGCCGATCAGGGCGCGGCCGCCGGCGCGCGCGACACGGATCGCGGCGTCGATCTTCGGCTGCATCGAGCCCTCCGCGAACTTCATCGCGGCGACGGCGTCGGCCGAGGCGGTGTGGATGTCGCGCTGCTCCGGGGTGCCCCAGTTCTCGCTGACGTAATCGCCGTCGGTGAGCATGATCAGCGTGTCGGCGCCGATCTCGGCGGCGAGGGCCGCGCTGGCGAGGTCCTTGTCGACCACGGCCTGGACGCCGATGTGGCGGCCCTTCGAGTCCTCGCGGACGGGCACGCCGCCGCCGCCCACGCAGACGGCGAGGCTGCCGGCCTCGAGGAGGCGCCGGATCAGCGGCGCCTGCACGATCGAGACGGGGACGGGCGAGGGCACGACGCGGCGGAAGGCGTTGCCGTCCTTCGCGATGGTCCAGCGGTACTCGGCCGCGGCCTCGGCGGCGTCGTGTGCCGAGTACGTCGGGCCGATGAGCTTGGTCGGGCGGGCGAAGGCCGGGTCGGCCTCGTCGACGACCGTGGTCGTGATGATGCCCGCGACCTCGCGCTCACCGGCGAGCGCGTTGGAGAGCTCCTGCTGGACGACGTAGCCGATCATGCCCTGGGTCTCGGCGCCGAGGATGTCGAGCGGGTACGCCGCGACGTCCTGGTAGGCGAGGTTCTGCAGAGCCAGCAGACCGACCTGCGGGCCGTTGCCGTGGGTGATGACCATCTCGTTGTCGCGACCGAGGTTCGCGAGAGCCTCACAGGTGGACTTGACGTTGGCCCGAAGGAACTCGGCCGTCATCGGCTCGCCCCGGCGAGCGAGGGCGTTGCCCCCCAGTGCCACTACGACGCGCATGTGGTGTTCTCCTAAGTAGTGTGGCCGCAGAGGGCGGCCCGATGAAGTGTGTACGGAAATGGTATTCCATTCGTATCGATGGTATACCTGAGAGGAACACTTTTACAGCCCTCCGCGGACCGTCACCCCCACGAATCCCGGAGGCCTTCGAGAGAAGACGATGACCCCCGTCGCAACCCCGATCTCCGTTCGCGCGATCACTTGGGATGCCGCGCTTGAGGAGACGCTCTCACGCGCGGTCGATGCCGCCTTCCCGACCCCCCGGTCGGTCCTCTCCCGTACCCCCTCCTCCGACGCCGCGCTCGCGTCGACGCCGGTGTCCGTGCACTCCGTGCACCGCCGCACCCTGAACCTCCGCATCGACGACGAGCTCATCGCGCTGGTCTCGCCGGAACTCGACGACGCCCCCGCCACGGTGCGGGTCCCCGTCCCGGACTGGACCGCGTTCGACGTCCGCCCCGGCGATCCCGCCCTGATCGGCGAGGACGGCCTCCGGATCGAGACCACGCACGGCCCGATCGCGATCCTGCTCTCCGCCGCCGAGCCGTGGACGCCGTCGGTCTCGTGTCTGTGCGGGCTCTCCGCCGACCGGCTCCTCGGCGCCGAGGAGAGGATCGCCGCCGTCCCCGCCCCCGCCGAGCAGACCGCGTTCGGCCGGATCGCCGCCGGGATGCTCGCCGCGCGCATCGACGGACTCGGCGAGGCGCTGCGGGACCGCGACCCCGACGGCATCACCGCGGCCGCGACCCTCCTGCTCGGACTCGGCGAGGGCCTCACCCCGTCCGGCGACGACGTCCTCACCGGCCTCTCCTTCCTCGCCGCCCAGCCCGGCATGCGGCTCCGCACGGCGCTCGAGCCGCTCTCCGCCGCGATCGAGGACGGATCCGAGCGCACCACCCTGCTCAGCACCGTCACCGCCCGGCACGCGCTCCGCGCGCGGGCCAGGCAGAGCCTGCACGACCTCGTCCACGCGATCGGCGACGACGACGTCGCGGCGATCGACGAGGCCGCCGCCCGGATCGCGGAGATCGGGCACACCTCGGGCACGGACATCCTCACCGGAGTCCGGCTCGCCCTGCGCACTGAGGCGGCGCTGCGCGCCGCCTCCCCCGATGTACCCACGGCACCGACGCCAGGGTCCGATGAGAAGGGAGCCGGGCGATGACGCAGACCGCCACGCCGGCCGACACCGCCACCTCCGAGTTCGAACACGAACCGGTCCCCCTCAGCCACCGTAAGTCGCTCTTCACCGTCTCCGCGGTGTGGTTCGGCTTCCCGATGATCCTCACCAATGCGGTGCCGGGCGGCCTCGTCGTGGCCATGCTCGGGTTCTGGCCCGGCGTGGGCGCGATCCTCACCGCGAACGCGATCATGTTCGTCTACGTGAGCCTGCTCAGCTGGCGCGCCGGCCGCACCGGCAAGAGCTTCGCGCTGCAGGCGACCGAGACCTTCGGCACCGCGGGATACGCGATCGCGTCCGGCTTCCTCGCCACCGTCGTGGTGGGCTGGTTCGCCTTCAACACCGGCGCCACCGGTGCGAGCCTGAGCGGCGCGTTCGGCTGGAACGAGACGCTGGTCGCCGCGCTCGCGGGGCTCGTCTTCATCGTCGTCACCTACCTCGGCATCCGCGCCCTGTCGGTGCTCGGCGCGATCGCCGCACCGCTGTTCATCGCGGCCGTGATCATCGCGATCTCGCTCGCCGCGCAGAGCCACAACTTCTCGGCCGTGTTCGGCTACAAGGGCGTCGGGGGCGGCGCGATGTCGTTCGGCGTCGCGGTGACCGCGATCATGGCGACCTTCGCCGACTCCGGCACGATGACCGCCGACTTCACCCGCTGGGCGCGCACCGGCAAGCAGGCCGTCGCGGCCACCTTCACGGCCTTCCCCGTGGCGAGCCTGGTCGCCCAGCTCAGCGGCGCGCTGTTCGTCGCGGCCGGCGCGATCGCGGACCCGGCGGCCAACGGCGGCAACTTCGCCCCGCTGCTCACCGGCACGCACAACGTGCTGCTGGACATCTTCCTGTTCGCGTTCGTCGTGATCAACCTCGGCTCCGTCTGCACGCACTGCCTCTACAACGGCGCCCTGGGCTGGTCGCACCTGACCCGCTCGAAGATCCGCGTGCTCACCCTGATCCTCGGCGTGATCGGCACTCTGGTCGCCGTGCTCGGCGCGTGGCACTACTTCGTGAACTGGCTGGTCCTGCTCGGCGTGCTCGTGCCGCCGCTCGGCGCGGTGCTCATCGCCGACCAGATCATCCTGGCCAAGCGCAACGCCGGCCGTCCCGAGCAACGCGTCCGCTGGACCGCGCTGGCCGCCTGGGCGATCGGCGCCGGCGCGGCGCTGGTCACGCACTTCTTCACCCCGGTGCTCTCCGACGCGGTCGTCGGCCTCGTCGTCGGAACCGTCGCCTACCTCGTGCTGGAGCAGTTCGCCTACGCGAAGGAGACCACTCGATGAGCACCGCAGACGAGCGCTACCTCGCCGCCGCTTCGGCCGGCGACCTGGACGGCGTGCGCGCCGCCCTCGTGGACGGCGCGGACAAGAACACGGTCGACCGCGAAGAGGCCACCGCCGTCCTGCTCGCGGCCCGCGCGGGTCACCTCGACGTGGTGCGCGCTCTCGTCGCCGAGGGTGTCGACATCGACGCGCAGGACCAGACCTGCGCGAACCCGTTCCTGTTCGGCTGCATCAACGACGACCTCGAGCTCGTGACGATCGCGGCCGAGGCCGGCGCCGACCTCAAGCGGCTCACCCGCATGGGCGGAAACGGGCTCACCCCGGCAGCGGAGAAGGGTCACCTGGAGGTCGTCCGCTACCTCCTGGAGAACACCCGCATCAACGTCAACCTCACCAACAACCTGGGCTGGACGGCTCTCATCGAGACGATCATCCTCGGGGACGGCGGCCCGGTCCGTCAGCAGATCGTCGAGCTGCTCCTGGCCCACGGCGCGAAGCCCGGCATGCCCGACCCGTGGGGCGTGCCGCCGGTGGAGCTCGCGCGCGAGCGCGGCTACACCGAGATCGTCGGCATCCTCGAGAGCCACCAGGCATAAAGACCTCCCGGAAAGGACAACGATGACCAGGCACATCGAAATCAGGAAGAACACCTACCTCGACTCCGTGTCGCTCATGTCGATGAGCACGAAGGCGAACGCGGTCGACGGCGTCACCCAGGCGCTGCTCGGCATGGCGACCCCGATGAACAAGGAGGTGCTCCTCAACGTCGGCGTGGTCGACCCCGCCATCGACGAGGCCAAGCCCAGCGATCTGATGATCGTGATCGACGCCTCCGACGACACCATCGAGGCGGCGATCGAGGCCGTCAACGACATCCTCGCCCGCAAGGACAAGAAGGCCGGAGAGGCATCCGAGGTGCGCTACCGCACCCTGGACGGCGCCTTCGAGGAGGTCCCGGACAGCAACTTCGTGCTGATCTCCGTGAACGGCGCGTTCGCGGCCCGTGAGGCGCGCAAGGCCCTCAACGCCGGCAAGAACGTGATGATCTTCTCCGACAACGTGCCCGTCGAGGACGAGCTCGCGCTGAAGAACCTCGCCCACGAGAAGGGCCTGATCGTGATGGGCCCGGACTGCGGCACCGCGATCATCAACGGCGTGGGCCTCGCCTTCTCCAACGCGGTCCGCCGCGGCAGCATCGGCATCGTCGGCGCCTCGGGCACCGGCAGCCAGGAGGTCTCCGTCCGCATCCACGACTTCGGCGGCGGCGTCTCGCAGCTGATCGGCACGGGCGGTCGCGACCTCTCGACCGAGATCGGCGGCATCTCGATGATCGACGGCATCAACGCCCTCGACGCCGACCCCGAGACCAAGGTCATCGTGATCGTCTCCAAGCCCCCGGCGGAGGAGGTCGCCTCGAAGGTGCTCGCCGTCGCCGGCGCCGCGTCCAAGCCGGTCTACGTGACCTTCCTGGGCTCCGACCGCACCGAGTCGGGCTACGACAACGTGACCATGGTCACCGCGGGCACCAAGCCCCTCGCCATCGCCGCCGTGGTCGCCAGCGGCATCGACGAGTCGACGCTCGACAAGCACCCCCTGAACATCCCGCTGGTCGAGGAGGTGCGCGCCAAGCTCGCCCCGGAGCAGAAGTACATCCGCGGCCTGTTCTGCGGCGGCACCCTGTGCGACGAGTCGATGTTCTCGGCTCTCGACAAGTACGAGAACGTGTACTCGAACATCCAGAAGAACCCGGCCTACAAGCTGGGCGCGATGGACTCCTCGCGCGAGCACACCTTTCTCGACATGGGCGACGACGACTTCACCAACGGCCGTCCGCACCCGATGATCGACCCGTCGCTGCGTCTGCAGCGCCTCGTCCAGGAGGCCGACGACCCCTCCGTCGGCGTCATCGCGATGGACTTCGTGCTCGGCTTCGGCGCGCACGAGGACCCGGTGGGCGTCACCATCCCCGCCATCACCGAGGCCAAGGCGAAGGCGACCGCGCGCGGTCAGCACCTCGAGATCCTCGGCTACGTGCTCGGCACGGACCTGGACACCCCGGCCTTCGCCGAGCAGGTCGCGAAGCTCGAGGCCGCCGGCGTGACCATCGCCTCCTCCTCCACCAACCTCGGGCTGCTGGCCCGTGAATTCGTCGCGAAGGGTGACAACTGATGAGTGTGAACGATCTGTTCTCCACCGACCTGAAGCCGGTCAACCTCGGCCTCGACATGTTCGCCGACGATCTGAAGACCCAGGGCGTCGAGCCGGTCCTGATGGACTGGACCCCGCCGGGCGGCGGCGACCCCGAGGTCATCGCGGCGCTCAGCCGTCTCGAGGACCCGGCCGTGGCCGAGAAGATCGACGCCGCGAACCAGGAGGCGCTCACCCGCATCCTCGCCGCGCAGCCCTTCCTCGAGGGCTTCGGCCAGGCGCTGGACACCGTCCCCGGGATGACCAAGAACACCATCCTGCACTCGGGTCCGCCCATCGAGTTCCCCCGGATGTCGGGCCCGATGAAAGGCGCCGTCACCGGCGCGCTCGTCTTCGAGGGCCTGGCGAAGGACCTCGACGAGGCCTTCGAGCTCGCGTCCTCGGGCGAGATCATCTTCTCCCCGTGCCACGAGCACCAGTCCGTCGGCTCGATGGCCGGTGTCACCAGCGCCAGCATGTGGGTGCACAAGGTCCGCAACCGCACGCACGGCAACTATGCCTTCACCAACCTGTCCGAGCAGCTCTCCAAGATCCTGCGTTTCGGCGCGAACGACCAGTCGGTCATCGACCGCCTGAACTGGATGCGCGACGTGTTCGGCCCCGTGCTCTCCGGCGCCATGGCCCTGAACACCGACGGTCTCGACCTGCGTCTGATGCTGTCCCAGGCCCTGCACATGGGCGACGAGGCGCACAACCGCAACGTGGCCGGCACGACCCTGCTCATCCAGGCGCTCGCCCCGTACATCCTGGAGACGGACTTCACCACCAAGGAGAAGCGCGAGGTGTTCGACTTCGTCGCCTCGTCCGACTACTTCTCCGGTCCGACCTGGATGGTCACGGCGAAGGCGTCCCTCGACGCCGCCAACGGCATCGAGAACTCCACCGTGGTCACCACGATGGCCCGCAACGGCGTCGACTTCGGCATCCGCGTCTCCGGCACCGGCGGCCAGTGGTTCACCGGCCCCGCGCAGGAGGTCATCGGCCCGATGTTCGCCGGCTACACCCCGGCCGACTCCGGCCTGGACATGGGCGACTCGGCCATCACGGAGACCTTCGGCATCGGCGGCTTCGCCATGGCGGCGGCCCCGGCGATCGTCGCCCTGGTCGGCGGCACCGTCGACGAGGCGATGGGCTACTCCCGCACCATGAACGCGATCACGACCGGCAACAACCCGAACATCACGATCCCGTCCCTGGACTTCATGGGCGTGCCCACCGGCATCGACGTGCGCAAGGTGATGGAGACCGGGATCCTCCCGATCATCAACACCGCCATCGCGCACAAGGACCCGGGCATCGGCATGATCGGCGCGGGCATCACGCACCCGCCCGTCGAGGCCTTCCAGCAGGCCCTCGTCGCCCTTTCGGAGAAGATCGCCTGACATGACGGCCGGCGCCGGCGTCCCGATGAGGCATTCGGAGGACGTCGCGACGCTCGTCACGCAGTGACATCACGATATGGCCGGGAGTGCACCGCTCCCGGCCATATCGCTACCCCCACACCTCATTCCGGTGCAGAGAGAACGGCAGGCCATGTCCACTCCCACCACAGACCCCGCCCTCGTCGATCCCGGCGCGGACAAGGTCGCGCTCTACGCGTCCCGCGGCTACGCGGAGGACGTCCTCCCCATCCGCCCGCAGGATCGCAGCTGGAAGACCCCGCAGTTCATCACCGTCTGGATGGGGCCGATCCACAACATCCTGTCCTACTTCACGGTCATGACGTTCTTCGCCCTGGGCCTGAACGCCTGGCAGGTCGTCGCGGCGATCATGACCGCCGCCGTGATCGTGTCCATCGGCTACATCCTCAACGGCCAGGCCGCGGCGAAGTACGGCGTGCCGTTCGCGATGCAGCTGCGCGAGGCCTTCGGTCACAAGGGCGCGCTCGTCCCGACCTGGGTGCGCGGCATCATCGCCGGCTTCATGTTCTTCGGCATCACCAGCGTCTCCTCGGCGCAGGCCTTCGACGTGGTCTTCCAGACCATCTGGCCCGGCTACGCGCACCTCGGCGGCGGCGCGAGCATCCTCGGTCTGCCGATCCCGACCGCGATCTCGTACCTGATCACCTGGATCCTCACGGTCGCGCTGTTCCTCGGCGGACAGAAGTTCCTCGGCAGGTTCAGCAACTGGGCCAACCCGGCCGTGTTCGTGCTCGTCGTGATCGCCGTCGTGCTGGCCGTCATCAACGCCGGCGGCCTCGGCGCGGTCTTCTCCACCCGCGTGGTGGACTCGCCGGTCACCCCGCTGATCTTCATCACCTGCGTCTCGATCCTGGTGTCGAACTGGGCGGGCCCGATCGTCAACACCGGCGACTACACCCGCAACGCGACCTCGATGAAGGCGCCGACCGTCGGCTTCCCCATCGGCGTGATCGGCTCGTACATCCTGTTCGCCCTCGTCACGGTCTCGTTCGTGGCTGCGCTGCAGGTCGTCAGCGGCGGCAAGATCGACATCAACCGCCCCGGCGTGTTCATCGACGCCATCAACCACGGCGTCGGCAACCCGATCGTCGTCGTCCTGCTCATCCTCGCGATGAACGTCGGCGCCGTCGCCTTCGTCGTGTTCGGCAACATGCTCCCGGCGGGGCTCCAGCTGACCGCTCAGCTGCCGAAGCTGTTCACGCTCAAGCGCGGCGCGATCCTGGCCGCCGTCATCGGCACCCTGATCCTGCCGTGGCAGTTCGTGGCGAACACCGACGCGCTGTTCCTGTTCTACTCGCTCATCGGATCGATGTTCGGCCCGATCGCCGGCATCATGCTGGCCTCGTACTTCGTCGAGCGCAAGAAGACCCTCGACGTCGAGGGCATCTACGCCGACTACAAGGCCGGCCAGAAGGGATCGCTGCCGGCCTACAACTGGCGGGCGCTCGGCGTGCTGATCGCGAGCTTCGTGATCACCATGATCGGCCGGATCCCCGGCATCTCGTCGGTGGACTTCCTGGCGCAGGTCAACAACCTGGCGTTCTTCTCCGGCCTCATCATCGGATTCTTCGGCTACACCATCCTCGCCCTGGCCGGCCGCCGCGACCGCGCCTGACCGCATCACCCCCAAGGAGACAACCATGAGCAACACCACTCCCTCGGCCGACGTGCTGGACAGCTACTTCGGCCCCGCCGTCGAGGTCACCCTCTCCGGGCTGCGCGCCGGCGACGGCGGCCCGTTCGGCGCCACGCTGGTCGACCCCGAGGGCGAGATCGTCGTCGCCGTCGGCAACACCGTGCTGCGCGAGACGGACATCTCCGGCCACGCCGAGATGGTCGCCGTCCGCGAGGCCTGCAAGAAGCTGGACACGCTCGACCTGTCGGGTCACGTCATGTACGCGACGTGCGAGCCGTGCCCGATGTGCGTCGCCGTGATGATGTGGGCCGGGATCACCACCTGCTACTACGCCTCCACGCACGTCGACGCCGGCGACAACGGCTTCAGCGACATGCACCTGCGCCGCTACCTGGACGGCAGCGACACCTCCACGCTCGACATGATCCACCTCGACAGCGGCCGCGAGGACTGCGCGTCGATCTGGACCGAGTTCCAGCGCCTCAACGGCTGACGCCGCCGCAACGAAGAAGGCCGGTACCCGCTCGGGTACCGGCCTTCTTCGTGTCGCTCGTTACTTGCGCTTGCTCTGCGCCCGGCGCTCGGCGCGGTTCGCCGGAGCCTCGCCGTCGACGCGCTGCCCGAAGGCGCCGCGGGCGGCGGGCTCGTGCTGCTCGGCGGTCTCCGCCTGGGCGCGGGCCGCCGCCTGGCGGAGGCGGTCGGTGGCCGCCTGCTGCACCTGGCCGCGGTCGTTGCGCACCTCGACGTCGCCGGCGTCGTTGGGCGCCGAGTACTCCAGGCGCTGGTCGCCGGCGGACGCGGCCAGGCCCTTGGCCTCGACCTCGGTGATGCCCTCCTCGCCGGCCCGGCGCACCTCGACCTCGAGGTTGTAGAGGTAGCCGACCGACTCCTCCTTGATCTGGCCCATCATCGCCTGGAACATCGCGTAGCCCTCGCGCTGGTACTCGACCAGCGGGTCGCGCTGCGCCATCGCGCGCAGGCCGATGCCGTCCTTGAGGTAGTCCATCTCGTAGAGGTGGTCGCGCCAGCGGCGGTCGAGCACCTGCAGCACCACGCGCCGCTCCAGCTCGCGGGTCGCGGCGTCGCCGAGCCCCTCCTCGCGCTTCTCGTACGCGACCATGGCGTCGGAGATCAGCTCGCGCTTGAGGCCCTCCGCGGTGATCCCGCCCTTGCGGCCGCCCGCCTCGGCGACGACCTCGTCGATCGTCACGTCCACCGGGTACAGCGTCTTCAGCTCGGTCCACAGGTGGTCGAAGTCCCAGCTCTCGGTGTGCCCCTCGCTGGTGTGGTCGTCCACGATCGCGCCGATCGCGTCCTCGACGAAGTGCTGGACCCGGTCGGCGATGTCGTCGCCCTCCAGGATGTGCCGGCGGTCGGCGTAGATCGCCTCGCGCTGACGGTTCAGCACGTCGTCGTACTTGAGCACGTTCTTGCGCATCTCGGCGTTGCGCGCCTCGACCTGGCTCTGCGCGCTGCGGATCGCCCGGGTGACGAGGCCCGACTCGATGGGCATGTCCTCGGGGAAGTTCGTGCGGGCCAGGATCGCCTCGGCGGCGCCCTGCTGGAACAGCCGCATGAGGTCGTCGGTGAGGCTGAGGTAGAAGCGGCTCTCCCCCGGGTCGCCCTGACGGCCGGAGCGTCCGCGCAGCTGGTTGTCGATGCGGCGCGACTCGTGCCGCTCGGTGCCCAGCACGTACAGGCCGCCGGCCTCGACGACCTTCGCACCCTCGGTCTCGACCTTGGCCTTCATGGCCTCGTAGGCCTCGTCCCAGGCCTGCTCGTACTCGTCGGGCGTCTCGTGCGGGTCCAGCCCCTTGGCCTTCAGCTCCTGCACCGCGAGGAACTCGGCGTTGCCGCCCAGCATGATGTCGGTGCCGCGGCCGGCCATGTTGGTGGCGACGGTCACGGCGCCGAGGCGACCGGCACGGGCGACGATCTCGGCCTCTCGGGCGTGGTTCTTCGCGTTCAGGACCTCGTGCTTGATGCCCTTCTTCGCGAGCAGCCGGGAGAGGTACTCGCTCTTCTCGACGCTCACCGTGCCGACCAGGACGGGCTGCCCGTTCGCGTGCCGGGAGGCGATGTCCTCGACGACCTGCGCGAACTTCGCGGTCTCGTTCTTGTAGACGAGATCCGGCTTGTCCTGGCGGATCATCGGCCTGTTCGTCGGGATCGGCACGACTCCGAGCTTGTACGTCGACATGAACTCGGCGGCCTCGGTGTCGGCGGTACCGGTCATGCCGGCGAGCTTCTCGTAGAGGCGGAAGTAGTTCTGCAGCGTGACGGTAGCGAGGGTCTGGTTCTCGGCCTTGACCGGCACGCCCTCCTTGGCCTCGATCGCCTGGTGGATGCCCTCGTTGTAGCGGCGGCCGACCAGGATGCGGCCGGTGTGCTCGTCGACGATCATGACCTCGTCGTTCATCACGACGTAGTCGGTGTCGCGCTTGAACAGGGCGAGCGCCTTGATCGAGTTGTTCAGGAAGGAGATCAGCGGGGTGTTCGCGGACTCGTACAGGTTGTCGATGCCGAGGTAGTCCTCGACCTTCTCGATGCCCGGCTCGAGCACGCCGACGGTGCGCTTCTTCTCGTCGACCTCGTAGTCCTCGTCGGCCTCGAGGGTCCGCGCGATCTTCGCGAACTCGGTGAACCAGCGGTTCGCCTCCCCCGACGACGGGCCGGAGATGATCAGCGGGGTGCGGGCCTCGTCGATGAGGATCGAGTCGACCTCGTCGACGATCGCGTAGTAGTGGCCGCGCTGGACGAGGTCCTCGCTGCGCCAGGCCATGTTGTCGCGCAGGTAGTCGAAGCCGAACTCGTTGTTCGTGCCGTAGGTGATGTCGGCGGCGTACTGCTCGCGGCGGACCTCGGGCGTCTGCCCGGAGATGATCACGCCCGTGGTCATGCCGAGCGCGCGGTAGACGCGCCCCATGAGCTCGGACTGGTAGCTCGCGAGGAAGTCGTTCACCGTGATGATGTGCACGCCCTTGCCGGCGATCGCGTTCAGGTACGACGGGAACGTCGCCACGAGGGTCTTGCCCTCACCGGTCTTCATCTCCGCGATGTTGCCGTCGTGCAGGGCGGCGCCGCCCATGATCTGCACGTCGTAGGCGCGCATGCCCAGGGTGCGCTTGGCGGCCTCGCGGACGGCGGCGAACGCCTCGGGCATGAGCTGGTCGAGCGTCTCGCCCTTCTCGAATCGCGCGCGCAGCTCGGCCGTCTCGTTGCGGAGGTCCTCGTCGCTGAGCTTGGCGAAGTCGTCCTCGAGCGCGTTCACGGCCTTGACGACACCGCCGAGACGACGGAGGATCCGCCCCTCGCCCGCGCGGAGAAGCTTCTCAAGAGGATTCGCCACGGATTCCATCTCCCTAGTGGTTCTGTGCCCGCGTGCAGACGCGCGCACGGCATACGGACCCATGTTACCGGCCCGTGACCTGTCGATCCTCTGGGCAGATCCGCGGTGCGTCGCGCCGATTCCGGGCGACGCGGCCCTCCGCGCGCGACGAATCGGCAGGACGAGACCGTGATGCTCCGACGAGACGCGCACCCCTGCGGCAGGGACCGTTTTCTGCGAGAGTCGTCGTATGCCCAACGAGCTCGGCGACTTCCTGCGTGCCCGACGGACGGATGCGGGTCTGGAGCCCCCGAACGCCGGCTCCCCCCGACGCCGGCGGGTGACGGGGCTGCGACGGGAGGAGGTGGCCGCGGCGTCCGGCATCAGCGCCGACTACTACACCCGTCTCGAGCAGGGACGCGAGACCCACCCGAGCGACGCCGTCCTCGACGCGCTCGCCCGCGTCCTGCGGCTGGGCCCCGATGCCAGGGAGCACCTGTCCCGCCTGCGCGGATCCTCCGGTCCCGCGCCCGTGCGCGCCCCCGAGGATCCCTCCGCCCGCGAGCGGATGGACGCCCTCGTCGAGGCCGTGCGCCCCAATCCCGCGTACGTCCTGGACCGGCTCGGCGGCATGATCGCGGCGAACCCGGAGGGTCTCGCCCTCTATCCGGGCTTCGCCGAGCTCCCCCGCGAACGGCGCAACACCTGCCGCTATCTGATGACGGATCCGCGCGCGCGGGAGATGTTCGTCGAGTGGGAGGAGATCGCGCGCGGCGCCGTCGCGCATCTGCGCGCGGCCAACGTCGACGATCTGCAGGATCCGGCGCTGCAGCGGTTCGTCGCCGAGCTCCGCTCCGAGAGCCCGCTGTTCGAGGAGTGGTGGACCGAGCACATCGTCGAGCGTCGGCGCACCTCCGTCAAGCATGTCCGGACCGGGACCGGCGAGGTCCTCCCCCGCCGCCACGAGGTGCTCTACCTGCCCGAGGACGGCCTGCGCATGACGATCTGGCTCGCCGCGGACTGATCCGATCCGCCCTCCCCTCACCCCTGCTCGCTGGTCGCGATACGCCCTCATTCCGCCCCTTTGGCGACGATTCGCGACCGGCGAGCGACAGGACACGCCGCGCACGGATCCCTCCCCGGGGTTTCCGGGTATGCATATGCTCGGAACCAGATTCCGGAAGGGAACCGATGTCCGTCCGTCAGAGCCTCCTCGCCATCCTCGATCAGGGCCCGTGCTACGGCTATCAGCTGCGGGCGGAGTTCGACCGCCGCACGGGTTCGACGTGGCCGCTCAACGTCGGCCAGATCTACAACACCCTGGAGCGCCTCGAGCGCGACGGGCTCGTCGCCCGCGGCGACGCCGACGACCAAGGGCACGTGTACTGGAGCATCACCGAGGCGGGATCCGCGGAGGTGGCGGGATGGCTGTCGTCCCCCGTCGCGCGGAACCAGGGCACCCGCGACGAGCTGGCGGTCAAGCTCGCCGTCGCCGCGACGCTGCCCGGCGTCGACGTCGCCGCCGTCATCCGGACGCAGCGTCGGGCCTCGCTGGCGCAGCTGCAGACCCTGCAGGACGCGACGCCCGCCGGCACCGAACCGGTGGGCCCGGTGGAACTGGCCCGGATGCTCGTGATCGACGCCATGGTCTGCGCCGCGGAGGCCGAGCTGCGCTGGCTCGACCACGTCGAGCAGCGGCTCGCGCAGCACCCGCAGCACGCCCTGGCGCTCGAGCTCTCGGCCGAGCGCCCCAAGCGCGGACGGCCCGCACGCGCCGCCGTGCCCGCCTGATCCCCGAATCCCCTGCCCCGGACCGCCCTGATCGCCGAGGGCGCAATCGATGCACAGCCCGTCCACGGCACGGGATCATAGGATCGGCGCATGGCCGGTTTCTGGGGCAGACGCAAACGTGAAGAGCAGGCGCAGGACGAGGATCTCGCTCGCCGCGCCGAGCAGGCGATCGTCGCCGCCGACGAGCGGATCCGAACCGCGGGCGACGAGCTCGCGTTCGCGACCGCCGAGCTCGGCGAGGACATGACGGCGGACTTCCGCGCCGCCCTCGATGCCGTGCGCGCGCACATGGGCGAGGCCTTCCAGCTGCACCAGCTGAACCACGACGAGATCCCGGACACGGCCGAGGAGCTGCGCACCCGCAACGCCCGCATCGCGCAGCTGTGCCAGTGGGCCGAGGAGCTCATCGACGAGAAGTCGGCGGCGATCGCCGACTCCGTGAACGCCGTCCGGCACGCGCCCGAGGTGGCGGCCAAGGTGCAGGCCGACGCCGCCGCGCTCGAGGCCCGGATCCCGCAGGCCCGCGACGCGGTCGGCCGTCTGGCCACCCGCTACTCCGACGCCGCGATGCAGCGGATCGCGAAGAGCGCGGACGAGGCCGCCCAGCTCATCGCGTTCGCCACGCACGGCGCCGAGGTGTCGCAGCGGCGTCGCGAGGCCGGACGCAACCAGGAGGCCGTGCTCGCCCTGGAGACCGCGACCGAGGCCACCCGGCGGGCGACCGCTCTGCTCGACGCCGTCGACGACTTCGAGATCGAGGCGCTGCGCGCCGAGTCCACGCTCGCCGAGGTCGTGGCGGACTCCCGCGGCGACCTCGCGATGCTCCCGCCCGCGGCGGACGCCCCGGCCGTGGCCGCGGCGGCGACCGCGCTGCAGCAGGCCCTCGACTCCCTGACCCCCGCCGGCACCCCCTCCGATCCGTTCGGCGAGCTCACCCGGCTGCGCGCCGCGAACACGGCGCTGGACGCCGCGGTCGCCGCCGCGCGCTACCGCGCCGAGCACCCCCTGCCCACGCTCGACGCGGTGCAGCACGCGCTCGACGACGCGGACCGCCAGCTGGGCGTGGCCCGCGGCCTCATCGAGGGGCACCGCGGGTGGATCGGCGCCGACGCGCGGACCCGCCTCGCCGAGGCGGAGCGCCTGCGTGTCGATGTGCCCTCGCTGCTGCCCGCCGAGGACACCCGCGAGCAGGCGATGTCCGGCGCCCGCCGCGTCGCGCAGCTCGCCGCCGAGGCGCTGCAGCTCGCTCAGCGCGACATCGACTCCTCCCGCCCCGACCAGGGCTGGGGCGGAGGCAACGGCTGGGGCGGAGGCGGCCGCGGATCCGGCGGCGGCGACATCGTCACCGGCGTGCTCGGCGGCCTCGTCATCGGCGGGCTGCTCGGCGACATCTTCGACTGAGGCGACCCGCCACCTCGATCGCCCACGGTGACGTCCCTTCGACGGGCTCAGGGACCGGATCCTGTCGGACCGGACCTGACCACCGGACCGGGCGCGGCCATGACGTGCAGACACGAGAACGCGGCCCGGGCGTGAGCCTCGGGCCGCGTTCTTGGAACAGTCGGGGCGTCAGCCGACGAGAACCTCCACGGGGGCCGCCTGGGTCGTCAGCGCGATCACGCCGTAGTCCCAGCCCTTGCGCCGGTACACGACGCTCGGGTGGTCGCTGCGGGCGTCCACGAAGAGGAAGAAGTCGTGGCCGACGAGCTCCATCCGGTCGACGGCCTCCTCGACGGTCATCCACTCCGGGTCGAAGTTCTTGGTGCGGATGACGACCGGGGAGTACTCCTCCTCGACCTCGATCGTCGGGATCGCGCCGGTGGAGACCGCGTGCAGCGTGTCGACCGACACGGGGTGCACGTCGATCCCGGCCAGCTCGCCGGTGCTCTTCTCCAGGTGCGCACCGCGCGGATGGTGGCGTCCGTCGATCCGGCGCTCCTTGGCGCGCCGGACCTGCTCCATGAGCTTGTCCACGGCGAGGTCCAGCGCCACGAACTTGTCACCGTCGCGCGCCTCCGCACGCACCAGCGGACCTCGTCCGACGAGAGTGAGTTCGACGGTCTCGTCCTCCACATGACCGCCGCGATAGGAACGATGGGTGACCTTCACGTCCAGGCGCTGAGCCTTCGTCGCGAGTGTCGCGATCCGTGCGGTCTTCTCTTCGACCACCCCACGGAATCGATCGCTGATGCCGACTCCGACACCGACGATGTTCGTTTCCATCCTGACCTCCTTGTTCCGGTCCGCCCGGCCAAGGGCGGACCGTGGTCGCCTTTGTGAATCCCTACCGTAGTCGGGCGACACGGCCCTGTCATCCACTATTCACCTGTGTGTCGTAGGCATTCGCTCCGAGTCCTGCCAGGGTGCGCCCGCGACCCCCGCGCGGCGCCGTTCCGTGGCCGCCGCGGCGATCGCTCCGGCGACCTCGAAGCCGGCCTCGCGCAACGCCCTCGTGGCCTCCGCGCAGGTCGCGCCGGTCGTGATGACGTCGTCGACGAGGAGCGCCACCGCGCCCTCGCCGCGGACGACGGCGCGCAGACTGCCGGCGGTGTTGCGCCGCCGTTCCTCGACGGTCAGGGCCCGCTGGTCCTGCACCCGGCGGGTGTGCCGCAGCGCGCGCACCATCGGGAACCCGGTGCGCCGGGCGAGCAGTTCCGGAACCCGGAAGCCGCGGCGCCGGAACGCGGCCCGCGACGTCGGCACCGGTACCACGACGTCGATGCGCCGCCCACCCCCGACGCCGTCCCCCGGTCCGCCCGGCAGATCGGCGATCGCCGCGGCGAGCGCCGGATCCAGCTTCCGCACCAAGGAGGTCTGGCCGTCCTCCTTGATGGCACGGATCACCCGGGCCGCCACGCCGTCGAACGCGAGACCGGCGCGCAGCACGAGCGCCTCGGAGGGCGGACGCACCGGCCGGGGCGCGAGCCGCCTCTCGCAGGCCGGGCACAGGGCCGTGCCCGCGGCACCGCAGCCGGCGCAGGCGGAGGCGAACGCGAGATCGGCGATCTCCCGGATCAGGCGGCGCAGGCGCTCGGTCGTCATGCCCCGATCCTGACCGCGACCGTTCCGGCTCGGGCGGGCTCGTCCGGACTCCGTGCGCAGCGCCCGGGCATGCCGTGCTGTGCAGGACGAAGGATCCCGGATCCGGATCAGCCGCCGAGCTGGGTCGCCAGGACCTTCACGTTCGAACTCTGCAGCTGCCAGGTCGTGACGCTGCGCACCCACATGACGCCGCTGCTGCCGAGCAGCTGGATGTTCGAGGCGGGCGAGGACGGTGCGACGACGCGGGCCACGTCCGGCGCGTCCGCGGACTTCTGCGGGCCGCCCACCGACTGCTCCAGCAGCACGGTCCTGCCGGCGTCGCTCGTGAGCACGCCCAGCGTGGTGTCGTCCAGCCAGGTGAGGTCCATCACCGGACCGGCCGGCCAGGCGACCTCGCGGAGCGGACCGATCCCGGTCGGTGCCCCGCGGTCGTCGCGGCTGACCGCGGCCACCTCGACGCGGACGAGCCCGCTCGCCGTCACCGCCAGCGCGAGGCGCGATCCGTCCCGGCTGATCGCGATCCCGGAGACCTGCGAACCGTCCGGCTGCGCCGCGATCGGCCGCGGCGAGACCGTCGTCGACCAGGCGATGAGAGCGCTCGCGGGCGCGCCCTGCGGCACCGTCCAGACGTAGCCGAACGGGTCCAGCGTGGGCGGCGCGAGACCCGCCCGCCCGTCGATCTGATCCACCTTGCCGTCCGCGATCGCGTAGACGATGCCGTCCGAGGCCTGCGCCACCACGCGCTGGGCTCCGCTGGCCGCGCTGATCGCCGTGATCGGCTTGGAGAACGCGGCCACCTCGGTGGACACGCCCGGTATCGGGGCGATCCCTCCACCGGACAGGTAGCCGAAGCCCTTGTCGGTGAGCACCAGCGGCCGGGAGTCCACCACGGTCGAGGCGACGGACGCGGTGCCCGCGTTGAGGTCGCGGCCGCCCGCCATGAGCTTCACCTGCAGCACCCCGACGCCGATGAGGCTGCGCTCCAGCTGCGTGCGCATGCGCGACATCGTCGCGCTGTCCGCACTGAGCGCGGCGTCGGTGAGCGAGACCTCGGCGACCTGCGAGTCCACCGCGATGGCGTCGTGCGCGAGGGCGATGTCCCCGGTGAAGGCCGTGCGCACGCCGTTCGTGAGCCACGCGCTGGGCTTTCCGCCCACGAGGGACTGCACGATGCGGCTGGCGGTGTTCTTCCGCTTCGGGAACCAGCGCACGTCGGGGACGAGGTAGGTCCAGGTCGGGTCGAAGTACTCCAGCGAGTACGGCGCGAACACGCCGGCGTCCGCGAAGGACTGCGCGTCCAGGACGACGCCGTCCGGGGCCGCGGAGATCCGCCACTGCCCGTCGGCGTTCTTCGCGAGCGAGAAACCGAGATCGGCGGTTCCGTTCACCGCCTTGCTCGCGTAGGCGCCGTTCTCGTCCACGCTCGCGGTCTGCTGCAGGCTGAGCCGCACCGTCGCCGTCGTCGCCTGCTTCTGCACGTCGGGGACGTCGTAGCGGCGGTCCGTCAGCGCCGTGTCGATCGTGACCCCGGAATCGGGCTTCCACGTCTGAGCCGCGGCAGGGGTGAGGAACTGCCGGGCGATGCTCCAGCTGTCCGCCGGGCTGGAGGCGGCGTCGATGAAGCCGCGCACGATCTGCTCCGGATCCATCCCGTCGGACGGGCCCCGCGCCACGAACGCGATGTCGGAGCCGCTGTCGCTCTGGCCCACGGCGAGACCGGGACGCACGTCCCCGGTCATCGGCAGCGACGCGCACGCCGCGAGGCTCAGCGCCGCCGCGATGACCGCCGCGCCCCGGATGATCCGCCCGAGTCTCATGACCCCTCCTCCGGATCCTCCGCCGATGCCGCAGCGCTGCGCTCGGCCGCCGCGGCCTCCCGCAGCTGCGCGATCGGCGCCGTGACCGCCCCGATCTCCGCGATCGGCTCCGCCGCCTCGAGCGGGATCGGCGATGCGCCGTCGAGGGGGCCCGTCCCGCGCGGCAGGGTGAGCACGAAGTTGGTCCCGCTCCCCCGCTCCGACCACACCGCGAGCGTGCCCCGGTGCAGCCGTGCGTCGCCGAGCGCGATGGACAGGCCGAGCCCTGTGCCGCCGATGGTGCGCTGACGGGACGGGTCCGCCCGCCAGAACCGGTCGAACACGCGCTCCGCGTCCTCGGCCGACATGCCCATGCCGAAGTCGCGCACGCCGACCGCGACGGCGTTCTGGTTGCTGTCGACGGTGATCACGATCGGCCGGCCCTCGCCGTGCTCGATCGCGTTGCCGACCAGGTTGCGCAGGATCCGGCGCACTCGGCGCGGGTCGAGGTCCACCGGCGTGTGCCCCCCGGGCGCGACGAAGCGCAGCTCGGTGTCGTGCGCCTCCGCGAGCGGCCGCATGTCGTCGACGAGCTCCTCGGCGAGGTGCGCGAGGCTCGTCACCTCGGTCTCCAGCTGCACGGATCCGGCGTCGTACCGGCTGATCTCCAGCAGATCGGAGAGCAGGGTCTCGAAGCGGTGCACCTGCGTCTGCAGCAGCTCGGCGGTGCGCGCCGTGGTCGGGTCGAACTCCTCCCGGCGGTCGTTGAGCATCTCGGCGGCGAGCCGGATCGTGGTGAGCGGCGTGCGCAGCTCGTGCGAGACATCCGACACGAAGCGCTGCTGCACGAGGGAGAGCTCGCCGAGCTCCTTGATCTGCGCCTCGATGCTGTCGGCCATCGCGTTGAACGAGCGGCCGAGCGTGGCGAGCTCGTCCTTGCCGCGCACCGGCAGGCGCACGTCGAAGTCGCCGCCGGCCAGGCGGGCGCTGGTCTCGGCCGCCTCGGTGATCGGCTGCACCACCGAGCGCAGCGACAGCCACGCGATGACGCCGATGAGGGCGACCAGGACGGTGCCCGCGATCCACAGGCTGCTCTGCACCAGGAGGAGGGTCTGCTCGGTGTCGGACAGGTCGTAGGCCGTGTACAGCTCGTAGGCGCCCGCCTCGGGGACCTGCAGCTGCTGGCCGACGACGATGCCGGCGTGCGTCGAGCCGTCGGCGTCGTGCAGGGCCACCGGCTGCCACCACTGCTTGGTGGCGTCCTTCACGACCCTCTGGCGCAGCTGCGCGGAGAGCAGGTCCTCGGTGAAGCCGACGGAGCGGAACCCGGGCGGGGCCGCCTGCGCCGATCCGTTGTCGATCGGGTACGCCGCCGACATCGGCGCGACGGACGCCGCGCTGAGCTTGTCGTGGACGTCGCGGATGAGGCCCGTGAGCGCCGTGCGGTTGCCCTGGGTGTCGGCGGCGTAGACGGCCGCCTGCACGGAGTTGACCGCGCGCTGCGCGTCGTGCAGGGCCTGATCCTTGCGCGCCTCCCAGAGGTTGTTCTGCACGGCGAGGGCCATCGCCACACACGTGACGAGGACCGCGACGGACGTGAAGGCGAGGGTGACGACGAGGGTGCGGAACCGCAGCGAACGGCGCCACAGCAGTGCCAGGCGGCGGGCGCCACGGCGAGCGCCGCGCACGATCGCGCTCTGCGACATCGACCCGCCCGCGGCCCGCATCAGGGTCAGGCCACGCCTCCGGCCCGGTATCCGACGCCGCGCACCGTCGTGACGATCCGCGGGCTGTCCGGATCGACCTCGACCTTGGCGCGCAGTCGCTGCACGTGCACGTTCACCAGGCGCGTGTCCGCCTTGTAGTGGTAGCCCCACACCTGCTCGAGCAGCATCTCCCGGGAGAAGACCTGCTGCGGCTTGGTGGCGAGGGCGACGAGCAGCTGGAACTCGAGGGGCGTCAGCGCGATCGGCTCGCCGCCGCGGCGCACCTCGTGCGCGTCGACGTCGATCGTGAGGTCGCCGATCCGGTGCACCTCGGTGGTGGACTGCGGCGTGGGACGCAGCCGGGTGCGGATCCGCGCGACCAGCTCCTTCGGGTTGAACGGCTTGACGATGTAGTCGTCGGCGCCGACCTCGAGCCCGCGGACGACGTCGGCGGTGTCGGTGCGCGCGGTGAGCATGATGATCGGCACGCCGGACTCGGCGCGGATCCGCGTGCAGATCTCGATGCCGTCCATGCCCGGCAGCATGAGGTCCAGCAGCACCAGATCGGGCCGCTGGGTGCGCCACTCGTCGACGGCCTTGGCGCCGTCCGCGCAGAACACCGGCTCGAAGCCTTCCGTGCGCAGCACGATGCCGATCATCTCGGCGAGCGCCGTGTCGTCGTCGACCACGAGGATGCGTGAGGTCATTGTGCCCAGTCGTCTTTCGTCGATGCGTGCGGGCGCGTCCGGGCGCCCCCACGTCCGTCCAGGTTACTTCACCCGTCTGCCATATTCGCGGAGGCGGCCCCTGCGCACGCCGCGGAGGGCTCCGCCTGCGCGTCGGCGGCCTGTGCCACGATGGAGCCAGGACCGCGAACCGGAGGACCCGTGACCGAACAGAGGCTGCCCGATCAGGGGTGGACGCCCGCGCCGAAGCCCGGCCTGATCCCGCTGCGCCCGCTCGGGTTCGGCACGATCCTGGGCAAGGCGTTCGCCGCGCTGCGGCACAATCCCAAGGTGCTGTTCGGCTTCGCGGTCGTCGTGCAGTTGGTCGTGATGGTCGTCACGGCGGTCGTCATCGGCGCCGTCGCGTTCGCCGCGTTCTCCCGGCTGCAGACCGTGTCGCCCGCGAGCGACGAGTACGTCACGCTGATGGTCGGCTCCGCAGCGATCGTCGGACTGACCGGACTGCTGCTCGGCCTCCTCTCCGTCGCGTTCAGCGCGATCGTGCAGGGCATCGTCGCGGCCGACGTGCGTGCGGCGGTGCTGCGCGAGTCCGCGGTGCTGCCCCGGCTCTGGGCGCGAGTGAAGCCCGCCGCCTGGCGGCTCATCGGCTACACCCTGCTGTACGGCGCCGCCGGCGTGCTCGCGGTGCTGCTCGTGGTCGCCGTCGCGTTCGGCGCGATCGCCGCGCCGACCGGATTCCGCAGCGCCGGCGTCGGCTTCGCGGTGCTCGCCATGATCCCCGGGCTGTTCATCGTGATCGGGCTCGCGATCTGGATCGGCATCAAGCTGATGCTGGTGCCGTCGATCCTCGTGCTCGAGGGCACGGGCATCCGCACGGCGATCGCGCGCTCCTGGCGACTGACCCGCCGCCGGTGGTGGTTCGCCTTCGGGATCATGGTCGTCATCGTGGTGGCCACGTGGCTCGCTGCACAGGCCATCGGCCTGATCGGCGGCCTGGTCACCTCGCTGTTCGGCCCCGTGCTGGACCCGACCGGCCAGACCCTCAGTGCGTACACGGCGGGCACGATCGTCTCCTTCGCGATCACCGAGCTCGTGGTCGTCGTGCTGCAGGCCATCAGCGCGGTCGTCCAGTCGACGGCGGGCGTGCTCGTCTATGTCGACTGCCGGATGCGGTACGAGGGGCTGGATCAGGATCTGATGGCGACGGTCGAGCGCCGCGCCGCCGGCCGGGACGACGGATCGGATCCGTTCCGGGTGGATCCCGCCCGGGCGGTCGGCCCCGGCTTCCGCCCGGCGCCCGCGCCGGTCCCCTACCCGTACCCGCCCGGATACACCGCCCCGGCCGGTCATCCGGCGCCGGCGGGCCCTCAGCCGCCGCAGGGGTACACACCTCCCTCGTCCTTCCCGGCGCCGCAGCCGCAGGGGTACTACACGCCCGTTCCGCCTCGGCCCGCGCCGGCGATGCCGGCCGCCCCGCCGCCGCCCCCGCCTGCGCCGCGGGCGACCGCGTCATCGGCGCCCCCCGCGCCGGCACCCCTCCCGCCGGCTCCGCAGAGCCCGGGGGTGCGGCCGCAGGACGACGACCCGTGGGCGGCACCCGGATCCTCCTCCGCCCGATGACCCTCGCGTCGACGCTCGTCCGGCTCTCGGCGATCCCCCTGATCCCCGACGGGGACTCCGCGCGCAGGCTCGCGGAGCAGGAGCTCGCCAAGGCCGAGTACCGGGCGGCCGAGCCGACCCTGATCGACGAGTGGGCGCGGGCGATCGTCGACTTCCTGCGGAACCTCTTCACGCCGCAGCACGCGGTGGATCTCGGGCCGTGGGCGGCGATCGTGATCGCGATCGTGCTGGCCGCGGTGCTGCTCGCGGTGCTGGTGATCTGGGGACGGCCGCGGCGCTCCCGGGCCCGGTCCGCCGCGTCCGTGCTCCTCGGCGCCGTCGACGACCGCACCGCCGCGCAGCTGCGCGTCGAGGCCGCACGCGCCGCCCGCGAGGAGGACTGGGCCGGCGCGATCGTGCTGCGCTACCGGGCCATCGCACGGGCCCTGATGGAGCGCGACCTGATCGCCCCCGCCCCGGGCGCCACCGCGCAGACGATCGCCCGCGAGGCCGCGGCGCCGTTCCCCGCCGAGGCGGAGGCCCTGCACGCCGCCGCCGTCGCGTTCGACGACGTCCGCTACCTCGGACACCCGGGCGACGCCGATCTCTACCGCACCGTCGCCGACACGGACGAGCGGCTCCGCGACCAGCGTCCTGCAGCGGATCCGGCGGAGCAGCGTCAGGGGGCGCCGGCATGACGTCCGCCACCGCCCCTTCCCCCGCCGGCACCGATCCGGCGCCCGGACGCACCGCCCCGGGGTCCGACACGCTGATCCGCGATCCGCGGCGGCTGCGCCGTCTGGCCGGCTGGGCGCTCGTCGTCGTCCTCGTGCTCGTCGTCGCCGGCGCGGGGCTGCTGCTGACCGTGCCGGCGGCGCAGCGGCGCGACAGCTACGACCCGGAGCTCGCCGGCCCCGGTGGCACGAAGGCGCTCGCCGAGATCCTCCGCGGGCAGGGCGTCACGGTGGACGTCGTGCGCAGCCGCGCCGATGCGGAGCGCGCACTCGACGACCGCACCACCCTCGTGATGAGCGACCCCTACACGCTCAGCGACGCCGCGGCCTCCGCCCTCGTCCGCGACGCGCACGACGTGGTGCTCCTCAGCGCGAGCGCGCGCATGCTCCGGATCCTCGAGCTCGGCCGCTACGGATCCGACGTCTCCCCCTCCCGCGCGGAGGCCGACTGCGATGTCCCGGCGTTCGCCCACGTCGGCACGATCCGGCCCGGGCAGCTCTTCGCCCCCGGCCCTGCGGTGACGGCCTGCTTCGGCGCCGGCACGGGAGACGGGGCCGTGCTGATCTCGGATCACGGCGCGCGACGCGCGATCGTCGACGGCACCGACCTGTTCACGAACGAGCACCTCGCCGAGAACGGCAACGCCGCCCTCGGGCTCGCCCTGCTCGGCGCGCAGCCGCACGTGGTCTGGTACGTGCCGTCGTACGACGACACCGACCGCACCGACGCCGACGCGCCGAAGCGTCTCGCCGACCTCACGCCGGGGTGGGTGACCCCGGCGATCGCGCTGCTGATGATCGTCGCCCTGCTCGCCGCGGTCTGGCGAGGGCGGCGCTTCGGCCCGCTCGTCGCCGAGACCCTGCCGGTCACCGTGCGCGCCTCGGAGACCATGCACGGCCGCGCCCGGCTCACCGCGAGGGCGGCGGACTCCGCGCACGCCGCGGACGCCTTGCGCGCGGGGACCACCGCCCGGCTCGCGCTCCGGCTGGGGCTGGCCGCTCGTGCCGACCCCGGAGCCGTCGCCGACGCCGCGGCCGACCGGATCCGCGCCGACCGCGCCGGCTGCCGGGCGCTGCTGACCGGCCCGCTGCCCGCCACGGACGCCGAGCTCGTCCCGTTCGCCCGAAGCCTCTCCGACCTCGAGACCGCCGTCGAGCACGCGGTCCGCATCGAAAGGAACACGCCGTGACCGACCAGCCCTCCACAGCGCAGGGGGTCCCGCAGGGCCACCTGTTCGCCCCGTCCGTCTCCTCCTCCGTCGCGCCCGCCGCCGGGGTCGCCGACGACACCGCGCTCCGCCAGGCGATGCAGCGGGTGCGCGCGGAGGTGGACAAGGCCGTGGTCGGCCAGGCCGGCACGGTCACCGGACTGCTCGTCGCCCTGCTCGCCCGTGGGCACGTGCTCCTCGAGGGCGTGCCCGGTGTGGCGAAGACGCTCGTGGTGCGCTCGTTCTCGCGCGCGCTGGGCCTGGACACGAAGCGCGTGCAGTTCACCCCCGACCTGATGCCGGGCGACGTCACCGGATCCCTCGTCTACGACGCCCGCTCGGGTGAGTTCGAGTTCCGCCGCGGGCCCGTGTTCACTCACATCCTGCTCGCGGACGAGATCAACCGCACCCCGCCGAAGACCCAGGCGGCCCTGCTCGAGGCGATGGAGGAACGGCAGGTGTCGTCGGACGGCGCGAGCCTGACGCTGCCGGATCCGTTCCTCGTCGCCGCGACGCAGAACCCGATCGAGCACGAAGGCACCTACTCGCTCCCCGAGGCGCAGCTGGACCGCTTCCTGATGAAGCTCGTGGTCGGGATCCCCGAGCGCGACGCCGAGGTCTCGGTGCTGCGCCGGCACGCCGACGGCTTCTCCCCGCGAGAGCTCACGGACCTGCGCCCGGTGGTCTCCGGGGAGGAGATCCTCGCCGCACAGGAGGCCGCGGGCCGGGTGGAGGTGACCGACGACGTGCTCGGCTACGTCGTCGACCTCGCCAGAGCCACCCGGCAGTCGCCCTCGGTGCAGCTCGGCGCGAGCCCTCGCGCGTCCACCGCTCTGCTCGCCGCCGCGAAGGCGTGGGCCTGGCTGAACGGATCGACCGCGGTCACCCCCGACCACGTGCAGACCATGCTCATCCCGGTCTGGCGGCATCGCCTGCAGCTGCGCCCCGACGCGGAGATGGAGGGCGTGTCGGCCGATGCCGTGCTCACCTCCGTGGTGCAGCAAACCCGGGTGCCGATCTAGGCGTCACCATCGTGTTCCTCACCGGTCGTCTCGTGATCGTCGCCGCGTTCGGCGTCGTCCCGCTCGTGCTGCTCGATGCGGCGCGGGTCCCGCCGTGGCTGTCCCTCGCGGGCTGGCTCGTGCTGTGCGCCGTGCTCGTGGCCGTCGACGTGCTCGCGGCCGCATCGGTGGGCGGTCTGCGGATCTCCCGGGACGTGCCGAGCCGCGGCCGGCAGCACGAGGCGGTCACCGCGACCGTGATCGTGCAGAACCTCGGCGCGCGGCGCCTGCGCGGCCTGCTGCGCGACGGCTGGCAGCCCACCGCGGGCGCCGCGGAGCGCAGCCGGGCGAGGCTGGACCTCCCCGCCGGGGAGCGGCGCCGGATCGCGATCGGGCTGCTCCCCCGCCGGCGGGGTGAGCTCGTCAGCGAGTTCGTCGCGATCCGCTCGACCGGCCCGCTGGGACTGGCAGGCCGGCAGGGACGGCATCGGGTGCGCGGCGCGATCCGGATCCTGCCGCCGTTCACGTCGCGCCGGCATCTGCCCTCCCGCCTCGCGCGCCTGCGCGAGCTGGACGGCAACACGAGTGTGCAGGTACGCGGGCAGGGCACCGAGTTCGACTCGCTGCGCGAATACGTGCGCGGCGACGACGTGCGCTCGATCGACTGGCGCGCGACCGCCCGCGCCGGCACGACGATGCTGCGCACCTGGCGCCCCGAGCGCGACCGGCAGGTCGTGATCCTGATCGACACGGGCCGCACCGCCGCGGCGCGCGTGGGCGACGGCACCCGGCTGGACGCGGCGTACGAGTCCGCGCTGCTGCTCGCCGCCCTCGCCCAGCGCGCCGGCGACCACGTGCACCTGCTGCTGGTCGACCGTGCGGTGCGCGGCCGGGTCAGCGGCGTGGACGGCCCGGGGCTGCTGCCGGCGCTGTCGGACGCGATGGCGCCCGTGCACGCCCGCCTCGTCGACACCGACTGGGGCGCCGCGTTCGCCGCGATCCGCACGGTGACCACCCGTCCGTCGCTCATCGTCGTGCTGACCGCGCAGGATGCCGTGGAGAGCGCCCGCTCGTTCCTCGGCGCGTTCCCGCGCACCTCCCGTGCGACGACGATCCTCGTCGGCTCCGCCACCGACGCCTCGATCGAGGAGCTCGCCCGCGCGCGCGGATCCCGCGAGGACGTCTACCTCGCCGCCGCAGCCGAGCGGACCCTGCACGACGCCGCGCTCGTCGCCGACGCCATCCGGCGGGCGGGCGGCGAGCCGCTGACCGCGGACCCCGACGACCTTCCGCCGCGGATCGCCGACCGGTACCTGGAGCTCAAGGCCGCCGGGCGCCTCTGACCCGGCCGCGGCTCGAACCCCGTCGCACCGCGTGCGGGCGTACCCTCTGAACGTCCTCTGAACGTCGGCGCCCCCTCTGAGCGTCGGCGCCCCCTGTGAACGACGTGCCTGCGAGGGGGCGACGACGCTGTGAGGGGGCGAGGACGCGAGAGAAGCCCGCGACACGCCGTGCGGTCCCGGCGATTTCCGAACCGGATCCGGAAACACGCCGCCTCCGTTTTCCTGAATCATTCAGAACAAGCTACGGTGGCCGAATGGACACCTCAGCGATCCTCCGCGGCGCGGGGCTGCGCGTCACGGTTCAGCGCATCGCGGTGCTGCAGGCGCTCGCCCTCGCGCCGCACACCTCGGCCGATCGGATCCACACCGCCGTCAGCGGCGGCGGCATCGCGCTGCCCACCGTGCACGCGATCCTCGGCGACCTCGCCTCGGCCGGCATCATCCGCCGGGTGAGCCTGCCCGATGCGGACCGGGCGCTGTTCGAGGTCGAACCCGACGACAACCACCACCACATGCAGTGCGTGCGCTGCGGGCGGCTGGAGGTCGTGTCGTGCACGGTCGGCGCCGCACCGTGCCTGCACCCCGCCGAGGATCACGGCATGCGTCTGCTCGAGGCGTCCGTCACCTACCGCGCGATCTGCCGCGAGTGCGACAGCGCACCGGCCGACGCGCCCCGGATCCCCACGAAAGAACAGGAAAGGATCAGCAATGACTGACCAACTCACCTGCCCGATCGACCACGCGGGCGCGGCCCCGGACGGCCACGCCTCCGCCTTCGCACGTCCCTCCCGCACCGGCAACACCGACTGGTGGCCGGAGCGGCTGAACCTCCGCCAGCTCGCGAAGAACCCGGCCGTCGGCGACCCGCACGGCGAGGACTTCGACTACCGCGCCGCGTTCGAAGCCCTCGACCTCGACGCCGTGAAGAAGGACATCGCCGCCCTGCTCACCGAGTCGCAGCCGTGGTGGCCCGCTGACTTCGGCAACTACGGCCCGCTGATGATCCGGATGGCCTGGCACTCCGCCGGCACCTACCGCGTCTTCGACGGCCGCGGCGGCGGCGGCACCGGCCAGCAGCGCTTCGCCCCGCTGAACAGCTGGCCCGACAACGTCGGCCTGGACAAGGCCCGCCGCCTGCTCTGGCCGGTCAAGAAGACCTACGGCAAGGCGCTGAGCTGGGGCGACCTGATGATCCTCGCCGGCAACGTCGCGCACGAGCAGATGGGCATGCCCACGTTCGGCTTCGCCGGCGGCCGCCCGGACGTGTGGGAGCCGGACGACGACGTGTACTGGGGCTCGGAGAAGATCTGGCTCGACAGCACCGACCGGATCAGCACCGACGACGCCGGCGAGCGCTCCCTGGAGAAGCCGCTCGCGGCGACCATGATGGGCCTCATCTACGTCAACCCGGAGGGCCCGGAGGGCAACCCCGACCCGCTGCTCGCGGCGAAGGACATCCGCGAGACCTTCGCGCGCATGGCTATGGACGACGAGGAGACCCTCGCGCTCATCGCCGGCGGCCACACCTTCGGCAAGACGCACGGAGCCGCCCCCGAGGCCGGCAACGTGGGCGAGTCGCCCGAGGGCGCGCCGATGGAGCAGATGGGCCTGGGCTGGAAGAACAGCCATGGCGCCGGGCATGGCAACGACACGATCGGATCCGGCCTCGAGGTCACCTGGACCTACCACCCCACCCGCTGGGACAACGAGTTCTTCCACATCCTGTTCGCCTACGACTGGGAGCTGACCACCGGCCCCGGCGGCGGCAAGCACTGGAAGCCGAAGAACGGCGCCGGAAACGACATGGTCCCCGAGGCGCAGGGCGAGGGCCGTCGCGAGCCGCGCATGCTGACGACCGACCTGGCGCTGCGCGAGGACCCGGTCTACCGCGAGATCGCGCTGCGGTTCCGCGACGACCAGGCCGCCTTCACCGACGCGTACAGCCGCGCCTGGTTCAAGCTGACGCACCGCGACCTCGGCCCGAAGTCCCGCTACCTCGGCCCCGAGGTGCCCGCCGAGGACCTCCTCTGGCAGGACCCGGTGCCCGCGCAGACCGGCGCGCTCATCGACGCGGCCGACGTCGCCGCGCTCGAGGAGCGGATCGCCGCGACCGGGCTCAGCGTCTCCGACCTCGTCTCGACCGCCTGGGCCGCTGCGGCCTCCTTCCGCGGCAGCGACAAGCGCGGCGGCGCGAACGGCGGACGGATCCGCCTCGAGCCGCAGCGCAGCTGGGAGGTGAACCGGCCCGCCGAGCTGGGCCGCGTGATCGAGGCCCTCGAGGCCGTGCAGGCGGAGTTCAACGCCGCCGGCGGCGCACAGGTGTCCTTCGCCGACCTCGTCGTCCTCGCCGGAAACGTCGGCGTGACGCAGGCGGCGGCCGCCGCGGGCCGGGTCGTGGAGATCCCGTTCACCCCGGGCCGCACGGACGCGACGCAGGAGCAGACCGACATCGAGTCGTTCCAGTACCTGAACCCGCAGGCGGACGGCTTCCGCAACTACGTCAGCGACGTGGCCCGCGCGATCCCCGCCGAGCACCTGCTCGTCGACCGCGCGAACCTGCTCACGCTGTCGGCGCCGGAGATGACCGTGCTCGTCGGCGGTCTGCGTGTGCTCGGCGCGAACTGGGACGCCTCGCCGTACGGCGTGTTCACCCGGACCCCGGGCGCGCTCACGAACGACTTCTTCGTCAACGTGCTCGACCTGAACACGACGTGGAAGCCGCTGGATCCGGGATCGCACGCGTTCCAGGCCATCGACGACGTGACCGGAGAGCGGACCTGGATCGGCACTCGCGCCGACCTCGTGTTCGGCTCGAACTCGGAGCTGCGGGCCCTCGCCGAGGTGTACGCGAGCGACGACGCGAGCGCGAAGTTCGTGGACGACTTCGTGGCCGCGTGGGTCAAGGTCGCCGAGCTCGACCGCTTCGACGTGCGCTGACCCGGTCCTGAGACTGCCGGAGGGCAGAGCGGCCCGTCCCCGTCCGGGGGCGGGCCGTTCCCGTCGGATCGGCGCGATCACGGCCCGCCGCGTCCTCCCGGGCCGCCGACGCGGCTAGTCTCGCTCACGGAGCCGTGCCGGTCCGCACGGCGCAGCAAGGAGCGAGATGTCCTCCACCGGAACCCCCTCGGCACCGTCGGTCGCGCCGACGGCGGCCCTGCCCTCCCGCCTCGTCGCCGAGGCCCTCGGCACGTTCCTCCTCGTCGCCGGCGCGATCGGCACGGCGCTGTTCTCCTCTGCGCACTTCACCGACCCGGGCGCGCAGTCGGCGATCTCCGTCGCGGTGGCGCTCGCGGTCGGCATCGCCGTGCTGGTCGGCTTCTACGCCTTCGGCCCGGTCTCCGGCGGGCACTTCAACCCCGCCGTGACGCTGGGCGCCGCGGCCGCGGGCCGGATCCCGTGGCGGGACGCCCTGCCGTACGTCGTCGCGCAGGCGGTCGGCGGCGTGGTCGCGTCGACCGTGCTCACCCTGATCGGCACGTTCGGCCCGGACGGCTGGCTCGCCCGGGCGCAGGACGCGGGCTTCGCGAGCAACGGCTGGGGCACGCTCTCCCCCGGCGGCTTCGGGATGTGGGCGGCGATCGTCGCGGAGGTGGTCTTCACGGCGCTGTTCCTGCTCGTGATCCTCGGCGTCACACATCCCGAGCGCGGCACGCCGTTCGCGGGCGTCGCGATCGGGCTCACCCTGACCCTGGGCGTGCTGGCGACCCTGCCGGTCGACAACGCGTCGCTGAACCCGGCCCGATCGCTGGCGACCGCGATCTACGGCGGCGTCGGCCCGCTCACCCAGCTCTGGGTGTTCGTCGTCTTCCCGATCCTCGGCGCCCTGATCGCCGGCTTCACCTACCGCGCACTGTTCGACGCCCCGGCCCGCGCCTAATCGCCCCGGGCCCCCGCGCCCCCGCTGCCCGCGAGACCTTCTGCCCGCGAGACCGAAACTCCGTCGCGAGACAGCGGGAATCAGGCGCGGTCTCGCGACGCGGGTTCGGTCTCGCGGTCAACCGGCCCGGCCGGGCCCCGCGCCTGGCCGAATCCGGTTCAGCCCACGACGAGCGTCGGCGTCCCCGCCTCGAACTCGGTGAGATCCCCGGTCTCGCCGTGGCGCTGGGCGCGCCGGCCGAGCACGAGCATGTATGCGAGGAAGACCCCGAGGGCGAGCGCGCCGATCCCGATCTTCACCGGCCAGGGCAGCCCCCAGCCGGTGACGAACCCCTCCACGGCACCGGAGAGGGCGAGCGCGAACACGAGCCCGAGCGCGACCGCCCCCAGCGACCGCCCGGCCGCGGCGAGGGCGGCCCCTCGTCCGCGCTCCCCCGGCACCAGCCAGGCCCAGAAGATGTGCAGCCCGGCGGCCGCCGCCACGAAGACGCAGGTGAGCTCGAGCATGCCGTGCGGCAGCAGGTGCAGAACGACGACGTCGCCGCGCCCCATCGCGAACATGACCCCGACGGCGATCCCGATCCCCACCGCGTTCTGCACGAGCATCATGATCGGCCAGATGCCGGTGACGCCGAACAGCACGCACTGGGCGGCGATCCAGGCGTTGTTGGTCCAGACCATGCCGGCGAACTCTGCGGCGGGGTTCTCGGTGTAGTAGTCGGTGAACGCGTGATTGGCGTAGTACGCGAGATCCGCCTTGGATCCGAGGGAGGCGACGACCGCAGGATCCGAGGAGATCCAGGCGGCGACGACCGCGATCACCGCGAGGCTGCCCAGAGCGATGGCGAGCGTCGTCCAGCGCAGCCGGTACAGGGCGGCGGGCAGCTGCCGGGCGAAGAACCGCCCGGTCTGGCGCAGCACGTTCTCGTCCGTGCCGGTCAGACGCAGGCGTGCCCGGGCGAGGATCGTGGAGACGTAGGCGCTCTGCGGGGAGCTGCCGATCGACGTGGTGAGGTCGGCCAGGTCGGCCGACGCGGCCCGGTAGCGGGTGATCAGCTCGTCGACGCCGGCGCCGTCCAGGCGCTGCCGGCTGAGCTCGTCCAGGCGCGACCATTCGCGGTTCCTGGCATCGGCGAGAGCATCGGCGTCCACCTGGTTTACTGTACCCATGTCCGTGCCGCCGCCCCCGGACGCCGTGCCCGCCGTCGAGGCGCCCGGCGACGAGGTGCTGCTCTCCGGCGAGGCCGTCGCGATCGAGGTGCAGCCGGTGGGCCTGTTCCTGCGCACCCTCGGAGCGGCCATCGACGTCGCGCTGTCGATGACGCTCTTCTTCGGCTATCTCGCCGTGCGGTACTGGATGATGCAGGCCACCGGCGACCCCGCGCTGGATCGGATCCTGAACGTGCTGGCCCTCGTCACCGCGTTCGTCGTGGTGCCCTGCACGGTGGAGACCCTCACCCACGGCCGCAGCCTCGGCAGGCTCGCCGTCGGCGGGCGGATCGTCCGCGCCGACGGAGGCGCAGCGGGCTTCCGGCACGCGTTCATCCGGGCGATGCTCGGCGTGCTGGAGATCTACGGGACCCTCGGCGCGGTGGCCTTCCTGGTGGCGGCCTTCAGCGGGCGCTCGCAGCGCCTGGGAGACCTCGTCGCCGGGACCTACAGCCAGCGGGTGCGCACGCCCCCGCTGCCGTTCCGGACACCGGTTCTGCCGCCGGGTCTGGAGTCCTGGGCCGCGATCGCCGACGTCGCACGGATGCCGGATCGCCTCGCCCGGCGCATCTCGCAGTTCCTGGGCAGCGCGCCGCAGATGCTCCCCGCCTCCCGCGCCCGCGTCGCGCAGGAGCTGCTCGCCGAGGCGGCGGCGTACATCTCGCCGGTCCCCGCCGCGCCGGCCGAGGTCGTGCTCATCGCCGCCACCGTGCTCCGCCGCGACCGGGAGCGGCGCAGCCTCGCCCTCGCCGACGAGCGCGTGGAGCGGCTCAGCGGCGTACGGGTGCAGGTCTGACCGGATCCTGATCCGGACGGGCCGGAGACCGGGCCGCGGAAACGCTCAGGCGCGCAGCGTCTCGTGCCGGACGACGATCCAGCCCGCGGGCACCGACAGCCGGTCGGCATGGATGGCGCACAGGTCGTGCGCGTGCGGATCGTTCTCGGCGCCCAGCGGGCCCAGGGCCGCCATCTGGTCCCCGTAGTCGTAGGTGAGGGTCGCCACGGCCTCGCGTGCGCAGCCCACCTTCGAGCAGAGTCGTCCGTACATCGGGATCAGCGTACGACCGTGCGCCGCGCATCGCCGGCACGCCGCGCGGCGCGCGACCGATCCGTGGCCCGAACGGGTGCGCCTAGACTGGCCGCATGCGCCGCACCCGATCCTCCCGCGCGGCCGCGCCCCGGCGCGGCGACCGGCACGGCAGGCACGGCCGGCTGGGCCGCAGCTCGGTCGTCCGCCCTCCCCTGCCTCCGCTGGACGGCCGGTTGGACACGTTCGACCTGCACGTCGGGTCCGCGGTGGAGCTGCTGCGTTCGATGTGGCCGGACCTGCGCCCCGTCAGGATCGAGATCGCAGCGATGCCCGCGCACGCGGATCCGGACGGCCTTCCGCGCTGGCTGGTCGACCGCGAGGGCCAGCGGATCGTGCTGTACCGCGTGCCGATCGAACGGCTCATGGAGCCGGGCCACGACGACTCCGCGCACCGCCGGGTCGCGATCGAGGGAGCGGTGTTCCGCGCCGCCGCCCAGTACATCGGGCGTGAGCCGTGGGAGATGGACCCGCACCACCCCGAGGACTGAGCGCGGCCGCCATCGGGCGCACCCTGTCGCCGGTGGACCGCGATCGGCCCTACTGGTAGACCGCGATCGGCGCCGCCACGGCGTCGGTCGGCCACACCGGGTACCCGGCGAGCTTCCCCTCCGCGTAGTAGCTGACGGCGGCCCGCACCGCGGTCGGCGAGGACAGCGCGTACACCGCGCGCGCGGCGACCGGGACCGTCGCCGCGCCGCCGGCCGCCAGGGTGATCCGCTGCGTCGCGCCCCCGCGCACCGGGGTGAACTCCACGGTCGCGGCGGAGGTCGAGGCGTTCTGCAGGTGCAGCAGCGGCGCGGGGCCGTCGGCGACGGCGAACGCCGTGCTGCCGGTGATGTCGGGGGCGGGGGTCATCCAGGCGAAGTCGGAGCCCTTGCCGAGGCCCGTCGTCTCCCACGCGGCGGCGACCACGGGCGCCGTGGAGGTCACGTCGATCGAGTACAGCCCGGCCTTGAGCGCGGAGAAGTCGACCGAGCCGACCTGTCCCGCGGTGAGCTGCACCTTCTTCGCGGCTCCCGCGGGGGTTCCGTCGGCCGCGTTGCGCGGCTGCAGCATCACGATCGCGTCCGTGCTCGGCGCGAGCAGCCGCACAGCGGTGCTCGGGTTGTCGTCGTCGTCGGACTGGACGACGGCACGCACCCCGAGCAGGGACTGCGCCTTCGACGGGCGGGCGATCGCGTCCTGCACGTCGATGCCGACCGGGTCCAGGGTGCGGATGAGGCTCGACTGCAGGGCGGCGCGCACCGCCGCTCCGCTCGAGGTGACCCGGACCACGGGCGTCGCCTCCCCCGCGGCGCCGGCGGCGAGCGGGATCGACGACTGGGTGCCGGCCGGCACCACGACCTCGGTCGTGTGCATGCCGCCGCCCTGGGAGCCGTACTCGGTGAACGTCACGGTCGCGGTGACGGCCCCGGGGTTCGCGATCAGCAGGATGTCATTGGATCCGGTGGTGCCGGCGCCGCCCACGATCCAGGACTCCATGCTCGGCGGGCGGCAGGCGGAGGCCGCGAAGCCGGCGAGGTCCTCCGCCGCGATCGACAGGGACTCCGCGGCGGCGACCTCGGCCGGGTCCTGGCCGTTCGGCGCGGCGGTGAACATCGGCGCCTGGCGCGCGTCGGGCACGCCGGCGATGGCGATGCTCTTCTGGGCGAGGCGGGATCCGGGCGCGGCACCGCTCACGACGCTGGGCGTGCCGGCCGTGCTGAGCTCCGTGGCGCGCGACGCGTCGCGTCCGAGCGCGCGGAACGGGCCCGCGCAGGTGAGCAGGGTGTCGCCGGCGACGGGCTTGACCGTCGTGTGCGCGGGAGCACGTTCGACAGTCGGCCAGGCCGCGGGGACGGCGACGACGGCCGCGACGACGCAGGCCGCCGAGACGACGGCGCCGGCGACGAGACGGGCACCGGTCGTGGCGATGCGGAGGGCGTTCTGCCTGGTCATTCGGCGGCCTCCTTCGCGGGCGCGGGTTCCGGGTGGGGATGGTCGGCGTCGGCGGCCTCGGACTGGAGGCTCGGCTCGCGACCCGGCTCCGGCTCATCGGAAGCCGGATCCGGGCGGGCCGCTGCGTCCTCGTCGGCCGTCTCGGTCCCCGGATCCTCGCCCTTCGGATCCTCGGTTTCCGGATCCTCGGCTTCCGGATCCGCGGCTTCCGGATCCTCGGCTTCCAGATCCGCGGCCTCCGGATCCGCGGCTTCCGGATCCGCGGCCTCCGGATCCGTCGTCGCGGTCTCCGCCTCCCCGAGGCCGGCCTCGGGGGCGGACGTAGTTCCGGGGGCGGGCTCGGCGAGGTCAGGGGCGGCGTCGGCGTCGAGGACGCGTTCGGCAATGATCGGCTCGCCCGGGATCACGACCGAGGCCGTCTGCGGGGCGGCCTTCGGCCCGCGGCGCGCACGCGGCGCGCGCGGCTCCTTCGGCGGGCGGGGCGCACGGGGCGCACGCTCCGGAAGGACGCCGATCGCACGCGGGACGGCGTGCGCGGCCCGGCGCGAGGCGCGGGTCGGCAGCGCGAGCAGCAGGGCGGCCAGCAGCACGATCAGCTCGATCGCGGTGACCACCCGCGACGTGGCGCCCTGGGCGTCGGTCAGCGAGGCGCGCGCCGCGGGGACGGCCTCCATCCTCCAGAGCACGCCGCGGGCGGTCTCACCGACCCGCACGAAGCCCGCGCGCTGGTCGAGAGCGGTCGCCGACTGCAGGCGCAGCGCGCGCTCGGCGTCGCTCTCCTTCGGCGTCCCGGCCTGCAGCAGCACGTAGCGCACGCCGAGCGTGCCGAGCGCGGCGGGAGCGTCGAACTGCCGCGCCGAGACGAGGTCGACCGAGAGGCCGGCGAGGTCGTGCCCGCGCGGAGCGGTCGCGGTGGTCAGGATCGTGGCCTGCGCGCCGAGCGTGGCGCTCGCACCCCAGACCACGGTCGTGGCGAGCCCGCCGTTCGCCTGGACGGTGAGCACCAGCGTGCCGAGATCGCGGTCGTCGCGCGCCTGCGCGGTGACGTAGGCGGGAAGGGTACTGAGCTCGCCGCGATGGATCGCGGCATCGCCGTTCACCAGGGCGACCCCCGACGGCACGGCGGCGACGGCGACCGCGGCGGCAGCGATCAGCGCGGCCGCGGTGCGCAGTGCCGGCAGCGGCAGGACGCCGTCCAGGGTCACGAGCGCGCCGCCCAGCACGCCGATCCCGGTGAGGCTCAGCGCGGCGCCCGGCCAGATCGGGACGGCGGTCGACTGCGCGAACGCCACTGAGATCCCCACCGCGGCGAAGGCCGTGGCGAGCCCGGTCGCGGCGACGACGACGGATCCGATCCCGACGCTCCAGCGCGGCGAGATCGTCGAGATGAGCGCGAGGACGGCCAGGGGTGCGGCGAGCCAGAGTGCCCAGGGCGTCTCGTGCACACCGGGCAGCACCGACTGGAGCAGGGTCGGCCAGCCCGCCTGCTCCATGGTCGGCAGGCCCGCGAGCAGGGAGAGCCGCCCCGCCGCGTCGGCCGTCGCCTGCGGCGCCGCGACGATCGCACCGGGATCCGAGAAGAGGGCGAGGAGATCGCCGTGCGCGAGCTGCCAGATCGCGAGCGGCGCGAACAGGACGACGGCGGGGACGAGCACCCAGACCATGCGCACGGCACCGCGGAACGCGCGGCGCGCGAGCAGCCAGACGATCGCGACGAGCCAGAGCAGCGCGAACGCGGGCGCGAGCGACGGTGCGCAGGCGAGCGCGGCGACGGTGAGCAGGGACGCGGCGCCCGCCGCCCCCCACGACCGGTGTGCGACGAGGGCGGCGTGCAGCACCCAGGGCAGCAGCAGGTGGAACAGGACCGCGGCGGGGCGGCCCTGCCCGAGCGCGATGAGGAAGGTCGGCGCGAGCGCCCAGACCGTCCCCGCGAAGATCCGCAGGCCGGCCTTGTCGGTGATGCGGGTCGCGGCGAACCAGCCGCCCAGCATCGCGAGCGGGAGCGCCGCGACCCAGAGCAGCACGAGGGAGTACGAGGGCGCGCCCGGCCAGAGCGAGCCGAGCACGGCGATGACGCCCGAGAACGGGTCGGCGGGGCCGACCACGTCCACGCCGAAGCCCCGCTGCCCGTAGGCGGCGTCGCGCCAGAGCGCAGCGACGGTCTGACGCAGGGGCAGCAGCGCTCCGCCGCCGAGGGCCGGCCAGGCCAGGAGCGACGTGAACAGGCCGATGCCCAGCACGAGCGCGGCGAGCACCGCCCAGGCTCCGCCGCCGGAGAAGAAGCCGAGCTCCTCATGCACGCCCGCCTCGGATCCGTGCCCGTCGTCGAGACGCTGGCGCAGCTGCGCGCGGGTCACGCGGAGCGGTGCGATGCTCGACCAGCTCGCGACGCGCCCTGCGCGGATCCCCCGACGCGATCGGGAGACGGCGGATCCGGACACCATCGCCACGGCCGCGGCACCCCACTCGGGCAGCACGGCGGCAGGGCGCTTGCCGGTGAGATGCGCGATCGAGCGCCACAGCGCGAGCGGCAGCAACGAGAGCCAGTGCAGGGGTACGGCGAACGTCGGCGCGTAGGAGAGCCGACGGTGCAGCTGCGCACGGCGGACCGCGTACGCGTCCGCGGCGGTGCCGGCGGCCTCGGCGTGCTCGTCCACGGCGATCCGCGCGCCGGCGGTGAGCACGATGCGTCCGCCGCCGAGCCGCGCCCGCACGCCGATGTCGAGGCCCTCGTCGCGCCCGCTCAGCCCGGGATCGGGCAGCACCGCGCGAGCCTCGCGCAGCAGCAGTCCGCGGACGTCGGCCCCGAGCGCATCGTCCTGCGCGTCGTGCTGGCCCTGATCGAGTTCGCCGCGCGCAGGGTCGACCGTCCGGCCGAACCGGGTCATGCTCTGCCCGAACGACACGATCCGGCGGTCGTCGGCCTCGCTCAGGAGCTTCGGCGCGGCGGCGACCGACGACGGGGAGCGCTCGAGCGCCCCCGCGAGGTGCTCGAGCGCGTCGGGGTCGGGGACGCAGTCCTCGGTGAGGATCCACAGCGCGGACCCGTCGGCGACGCGCGGCACGGCGAGCGCGACGGCGGCGGCGAGCGTGGTGGACGACTTCGTCTCCACCACGGCCTCGGCGGCAGCGGCCACACGCGCGCTCGTGCGCACGGCCGAGGACGGGCCGCACGCGACGATCGTCAGCGCGTCGGGGCGCCGCGTCTGGGCGGCGATCGCGTCGAGGGCGCGCAGCAGGCGCGCGAGGGAGGTCGCGCCCGAACGGGCGACGAGAACGGCGTGAACTCGGGCAGACATGGCGGGGCCAGCCTAAGCGGGCCGCCCCGAGGCGGAGGGTTTCGCGCGGGCGCGTCGCCGGATCGTCCGCCGGCCGCGCTCCTGCGGAGAGGCGTCAGCTGGCGCGGCGCTTGAGCTTGCGACGCTCGCGCTCGGACAGGCCGCCCCAGATGCCGAAGCGCTCGTCGTTTTTCAGGGCGTACTCCAGGCATTCGCCTCGGACGTCGCAGGAGGTGCAGATGCGTTTCGCGTCGCGGGTGGATCCGCCCTTCTCCGGGAAGAAGGCCTCCGGATCCGTCTGGGCGCACAGCGCGTCGCTCTGCCAGGCGAGGGCGTTCTCGTCGTCCTCGGTCGGGCGGCGGACGCCCGGAACTCCCAGCTGGACCGGATCGATGAACCAGTCTTCGGGAACGTCCGATCGGTAAGCCGTCATATCGCCCTCTCCCTTTATCCCCCCGGGTGCCCCGCGGGCCGCGTTGCATGAACTAATTACACTCTTGTCATTCGCCGCGGTCAAGTCGCGGATCGTAACCCTCAATCACTCGTTGAACGTTGACGCACATGCTTCGGCGTGTCGCGTGCAGCGCCTTCGGCGTGTCGCACCCGACGCCGGCACGGCGCGCGCACCGGCCCCGCAGGAGCGCGCACGGTAGCCTGAACGACGATGGCGCAGCACTCCCGACTCTCCACGGCTCCTCCGCCGAGCGCTCCCGCCCGCGAGTCGACCCGGCATCTGCTGCTGCGCGCCCATATCGCACTGCTGCTGTTCGGCGTGCTCGCGCACACGGCCGTGTTCAACCTCTTCGGCATCGACGGCGCCGCCGTCGTGCTGGGCGTGCTGCTGCTCGCCACGCTCGGGCTGGCGATCCCGCGCATCGCGATGGCACGCCCCGCGCGGTTCCCGTGGCGGCGGATGCCGTGGGCCGCGCTCGTCTATCTCGCGCTCGCCCTGGTGTCCGTGCTGTGGTCGCGCTGGCCGATGGCGACCCTGCTGACGTGGGTGCTGCACGCCTCGATCACGGTGGTGGCGCTGTTCATCGCCTTCACGCTGAGCTGGCACGAGATCGTGCGCGCGCTCGCCTCCGCGCTCAAGTGGATCCTCGGCCTGTCGGTGCTGCTCGAGGCGTGGGTCGCGCTCGTGCTGCACCACCCGCTGATCCCGAACTTCGCCATCTTCCCGCCCGGCAAGGTCGACCCGCACTGGTACTGGGTGCGCGGCGACCTGATCGGCACGGGCCGGATCCAGGGGATCGTCGGCAATTCGAACACGCTGGGGATCCTGTGCGCGCTCGCACTCGTCGTGTTCGCCCTGCTCTACGCGGAGCACACCCGGCGCCGTTCCGTGCTGCTGGTGTGGATCCTGCTCGCGGGCTACCTGCTGCTCCGCGCCGGATCCGCGACGTCCTACGCCTCGCTCGCGGGGGGCGTGGCGGTCCTCGTCGCCGCCCTGCTGATGCGCCGCGTCGGCGAGACGCGCGGACGCGCACGCCTCTACGTGCTGTTCGCCGCGGCGGCCGTGGTCGGCGCGGGAGGGCTGTGGCTGCTGCGCGACAAGATCTTCGGCGCGCTCGGGAAGTCGTCCGACCTGACCGGGCGCGTGGAGATCTGGCGGAGGGTGATCGCGCGCGCCGTGCAGCACCCGATCTTCGGCAACGGCTTCTCCTCCCCCTGGGTGCCCTGGGATCCGGCGTTCCACAACTGGATCCTGGACCACCGGATCACGGTGTTCATGGCCCACGAGATGTGGCTGGACGCGTTCCTGCAGCTCGGCGCGATCGGCGTGCTGCTGATCGCGATCGCCTTCCTCGCTTTCGCGTGGCGGGCGTGGTTCTTCGCCGTCGACCGGCCGCGCTGGGACCTCGACGAGACCCGGCCGTACTCGGCGCTGTCGCTGCTGCCCCTCGCGATCGTCGCGATGATGCTGGTGCTGGGCCTGGCCGAATCGACGCCGATCATCCTCTGGGGCTGGCTGCTGCTGATCCTGTTCTCGTTCAAGATGAAGATCTCGCCGTTCGTCGGCACCGGTCCCGGTGAGGGCGCTCCGCCCGAGGCGCGCCGGCGGGCGGCATGAACACCCCCCGGCGCCGGCTGGCCCGGCTGCTGGCCTCGGTCGAGATGGCTCGGGCGTACACGCTGTGCGCGCTGCTGGCGATGTTCGGATCCTTCGCGATCACGTCCTTCACGTCGACCGTGACGCTGACCACGATCGTCGCCGTGCTGTGCCTCATCGGCGCCGCCATCCTCTACGCGCGGCGCGACGAGCTGTCGCCTCTGCGGATCGTGCCGTCGACCGTGCTGGCCTTCGTCGCCTGGACGTTCGCCAGCGTGTTCTGGTCGACGAGCATGCAGCCGTCCCTGCGGGCCTGGTCCGCGCTGGCCGGATTCGCGCTCATCGCCGTCGTGATCGGGCATGTCCGCGACACCCTGCAGACGGTGCGCGCGCTCGGCGACGTGCTGCGGATCCTGCTCAGCGCGTCGCTGATCGCCGAGATCATGTCGGGGATCCTGCTCGACATGCCGTTCCCGTTCCTCGCCATCCAGGGCAACCTCGCCCACGGCGGACCGATCCAGGGCCTGTTCGGCACGCGCAACATGCTGGGCTTCATCGCCGTCGTCGCGCTCATCACGTTCGTCGTGGAGTGGCGCTCGCAGTCCCTGGCGGCCGCGGTCGCGATCCCGTCGATCGGGCTCGCCGGCTTCCTCGCGCTCTTCTCCGCCTCCCCGACCGTGCTCGTGCTCGCCGTCGTCGTCGGCGTCGCGAGTGTCGCCCTCGTGATGGTGCGCCAGGCGCCGCCGCGGCGGCGCCCCGCGCTGCAGTGGTCGATCAGCGTGGTCGTGGTGGCCGCGCTGGTCGCCGCGTACGTCCTGCGCCAGCGGATCATCGCCGTGCTGGACGCGGGCAGCGACTTCGACATGCGGGTCCAGCTGTGGCGGGTCATGTTCGAGTACACCCAGCAGCGTCCGGTGCAGGGCTGGGGCTGGTTCGGGTACTGGGATCGGGACGCGTACCCGTACAACTCGATCAACTACTTCACCAACGGCGCCCACGGCAGCGCGCTGAACGCGTTCTTCGACGCCCTGCTGCAGGTCGGCGGAGGCGGCATGCTGCTGTTCGTGCTGCTCGGCGGCATCGCGCTGGTGCGGTCCTGGCTGGTCGCCAGCGTACGGCGGTCGGTCGTGTACGCGTGGACGCCGCTGATCCTCACCACGCTCGCGGTGGACTCCCTGTTCGAGAGCTTCACGCTCACGGGCGCGGGCTGGTTCCTCCTCGTGCTGTGCGCGCTGCGCGCCGGGCAGTCCCGCTCCTGGCGCGAGAACATCGACGCCGCGCAGACCGGCAGCATGCCGACCCTGCCGGGTCGCTGACCGGCAGCGGACGCCCGGCGCGCCCGCCGGCACGCAGGGACCCCCGCGCGCCGACGGTAGGCTGGATGGCGCACCCTCACACCTCTGGAGCTTTCCCTCGTGACCTCTGACCCGCAGAACGGCACCGCCGGCTTCGACCCGGCCTCCGCGACGATCGTCATCGTCACCTACAACCGCTCGCACCTGCTCCAGGGGCTTCTGGACAGCATCGTGCGGATGGATCCGAAGCCCGGCCGTGTGGTCGTGATCGACAACGCCTCCTCCGACGACACCACCGAGGTGGTCGACTCGTACCGTGCGACCCTGGGCGCCGAGCTCGTGTACCGCCGTCTCGAGACGAACACGGGCGGATCGGGCGGCTTCAGCGAGGGCATGCGCACCGCGTACGAGCTGGGCTCCGAGTGGGTCTGGATGATGGACGACGACGTCGAGGTGCTGCCGGACGGGCTCGCCCGGATGGGCGCCTGGGCGCCGCGGTTCAAGAGCATCCAGGGGCGCCGCTACGACTACGACGGCAGCGCGTTCTACTGGCAGTACCGGATCGCCGAGCGGATGGGCATCCCGATCCCGTTCGCGCCGGCGCACTTCGACGCCACCGGCTTCAAGCCGATGAACAGCGGCTGCTTCGAGGGGATGTTCATCCACCGGTCGATCGTCCAGGAGATCGGCCTGCCGGATCCCCGGTTCTTCATCTACTGGGACGACCAGATGTACGGCTGGCTGGCGTCGCGGAAGACCTCCGCGGTGATCGTGGACGAGTTCGTGCTGCGCCGCACCCGCGAGATCAAGCAGTGGGACATGGGCGTCCGGCACATGAACGCCTCCAGCAACGCGTACCGGTTCTACATCATGCGCAACCGCGCGTATCTGAAGCACTATTACCGGTTCCACGGGGTCTACAGCCCTGTGCTGTTCGGCCTCGGCACGGCGATGACCTTCGCGAAGGAGCTCATCCGCCTGGTGTTCGTGGAGCGCACCGTGCGCGGCACGAGCAACCTGTTCCGCGGGCTGCGCGAGGGTGGCCGGATCGGCCGCGACCGCTCGTGGCGCCCGATGCCGCCGCTGGCGGACTGAGTGAGCGACGAGCAGCGCGAGGCCGTCTGGGTCTTCCCGGAGGAGCCGAACCAGAACCGCGGGCCGCGGATCGCGCTGGTCGTCGGTCTCGTCCTCCTCGTCGTGGTGGTCGCCGCCGGCCTCGCCCTGTTCCTGATCCCGCGCGACGACGCGGCGCCGACGGCGTCTCCGAGCACCGCCCCGACAGCGGCGCCCCCGGGCGCGCCGACCGGGGCGCCGGTCACCCCGCCCCCGACGCCGGACCCGTCCGTCGCGCCGTTCCGCGGGCAGGTGCAGCCGCGTCTCGACGACGGCTCGACCGGCCTCGACATGGTGCAGGGGAAGCAGGGCGCCGACGCCGTGCAGATCGTCGATTCGCTGCAGATCAACGCGCAGAACCTCGCCGAGCAGTCGGCCCCCGACTCGATCCGCGCGGCGTGGGGCGACGGCGTGAACGCCTACTCCGCGAAGCTCCAGGCCCTGCGCTCCGCCCTCAGCGCCGGATCCGACCCGTCCGGCCCGCTGGCCGATGCGCGCGCGGCCCTCGGGAACCTGCGTGCGCTGGTCGGACTCTGAGAGCCTGAGCGCACACGCCGGCGACGCTCAGGCGTTGTCGGCGTTGTAGCGGTCCAGCACCTCGCCGATCCCGGCGTCGAGCACCAGCCCGCCCTTGTCGAGGTAGAGCCCCCGGGTGCAGAACCGCCGGAGGTCGCCCTCGTTGTGCGACACGAAGAACAGCGTGCGGTTGTCGGCGAGGAGTTCGTCGATCCGCCGGTAGCACTTGTCCCGGAACGCCTTGTCCCCCACCGCGAGGACCTCGTCGACGAGGAGGATCGGCTCGTCGAGCTGCGACACGACCGAGAACGCCAGACGCACCTTCATCCCGTTGGAGAGGTGCTTGTAGGGCGTGTCCTGGAACTTCTGCAGCTCTGCGAAGTCGATGATCCCGTCGTAGCGCTCGGCGACGGCCGTCCGGCTCATGCCGTGCAGGCCGGCGGTCAGCTTGACGTTCTCGCGCACGGTCAGATCGCCCACGAAGCCGCCGGTGAGCTCGATCAGCGGCGCCACACCGCCGTGCACCCGGACATGGCCCTCGTCGGGCAGCAGCACGCCCGCCACGAGCTTGAGCAGCGTGGACTTGCCCTGTCCGTTGCGCCCCACGACGCCGATCGCCTCGCCCTGGCGCACCCGGAACGACACCTCCCGCAGCGCCCAGAACTCGCCGGGCCTGGTGCGCCGGGAGGATCCGGCGAAGAGGTCCTTGAAGCTGCGCCGGCCTCGCCGGCCCAGCCGGAAGCGGACGCCGAGTCCTTCGACGTCGATCGCGGCCTGTCCGTGCTCCGCCGGCATCACAGCTCCTTCAGCACGTTGCGCTCGAGGGAGCGGAACGTGTACAGACCGAGGACGAGGAAGACGAGGGTGACGATCGCGCCGATCACGACCGGCTCCGTCTGCCACTGACCGGGGAAGAATCCGAGCCGGTACAGCGTGAAGATCCCCGAGAGCGGATTCAGCGCGCCGACGATGTGGAAGGCGTGCGGGAGGTCGTGGAAGCCGTAGATGATCGGCGAGACGTAGAAGAGCGCCCGCAGGATCAGCGCCGTGGTGCGCTCGAGATCCGTCCAGAGCACGCACAGCGGGGCGATGAGCAGCCCGAGACCGATCAGCAGCACGGCCTGCCAGATCATCGCGACGGGGAACAGCAGCAGTCCCCACCCGGCCTTCGCGCCGCCGAAGACGGCGAACAGGACGAGCACGGGGATCGCGAACGTGAACTCCATGCCCTTCGTGAGGATCACCCGGACGATCCAGATCGACCGCGGGATCGCCGTCGAGCGGATCAGGCGCGCATCCTTCTGGAACGCGCGGGTGAACTCGCCGACCGCGGTGTTGAACCACACCCACGGGAGCAGGGCGGAGATCAGGAAGACGATGTACGGCTCCGCGCCGACCTTGCGATGGAACACGACCGTGAACACGAACCAGTAGATCGCGCTCATCACCAGCGGATCGAGCACCGACCACAGGTAGCCGAGCACGCTCGTGGCGTAGCGCACGCGAAGATCGCGAGCCGAGAGCAGCCACAGCGAGTGGACGTAGCGCCGGGGCGTGCCGATAGCGCCGGCCGTGGGTTGACTCACGACCTCAAGTCTAGGGGCAGGGCGCCGACCGACCCGGCAGAACCGGTCACCGTGCAGCCAGCGGACCGCACTGGTCGATGCGGTAGAGCACCGTGTCCCCGGCTCGGGAGACCCGTTCGAAGAGCCCGTGATCCACCGCGCGATGGACGGCCGGGAAGTGATTGCCGGACGGATCCCCGCCGTCCAGCTGATGCGGGTCGTAGAGCACGAACCTCACCCGGAGGGCGTCGAGCGCCCGGCAGACGGCCGGGTTCGACCCGATCTCGTCCAGGTTGTAGGCCAGGACGAGCCGGTCCGCGTCGAACTGCCCGTTCACGTGAGCGAAGACCGGCTCACGACCGCCGAAGACCGCGGAGAGGGCCGACCCGTCCCAGGGGTCTCCGAGCACGCGCTCGCCGGCGGGGATGATCCCGGACGAACGGGCGAAGAACGCCGCCTCCGTGCGCGAGACCACCGCGTCCCCCGCGTGCACCGACGGGAGCCGGAACACGAACCCCGTCGCCGCGCTCGTCGCCCCGAGAGCGAGGACCGCCGTCGCCGTCGTCGCGACGGCGAGGACGGCGGCGATGGCCGGGCGCCAGCGCACCGCGCGACGGCCGATCAGGCGCGCCAGGAACAGGATCCCGACCGTGGCGAGTGCCACGCCCAGCACCGGCAGGCCGGAGCTCAGACGATACCGGTCCTTGTACCAGAGGGCGGTGAGGAGCTTCGTGACGACCGCATCCGAGCCCGCCGCGAGCGCGAAGAGCACCGCCAGCGCGAGGAACGACACCACGATCCAGCGCGACCCGGGGGTGCGCGCCAGGGCGAAGAGCCCGACCGCCGTCGCCACGGCGACCAGGAGCGCCGGTGCGGTGGCGGTGCCGATGCCGGTGAGCCAGGTCTGGGTGAGCACCTGGATGAGCCCGTCGGCGACGGACTGGGTGGCCCGTGCCTGGCCGCCGCCGAGCCGGCTCTCCAGCGGACGGGAGAAGAGTCCGAGACGGACCACGGCGTAGAGGAAGCCGACGACGACCGCGGCGACCAGGACGCCTGAGCCGGTCGCCACGGCCACGACGGCGCGGCGGCGGCTGCGCCCTCCCGCGCGCCAGGCGCGGAGGAACGCGACGGCGGCGACGGCTCCGAAGAACGGGACGAGGATCACGGCGAGCGTCGCGAGGACCCGGGGCTGGCCGAGCGCGACCGCCGCGCAGGCCGTCCCGAATGCCAGGACGAGGGCGATGATCGTCCCCGCGTCCCGCGGGCGGTCACGGCGGTGGATCCATGCCGCGAAGGGAATGCCGACCGCGACCGGCAGCGCCGCCGTGGCGACGAACGTCGGATACAGGCTGCCCCATCCGAGCAGGGCGAACGGCATGGCGCCGCTGCACGCGGCGAGCGGCATCGCGATGAGCGCGACGATCCCGCCGTCGGAGGATCGCGCCACGAGCTGCGCCAGCCAGGCGGCGCCCGGGATCCACGCCACCGCGCACACGGCCACCCAGGCCGCGTTGACCGCGACCGGAATCGGAGCACCGCTGAGCTGCACGGTGAGGGCGACGAGGTCGTGCCAGGCCGCCGGATAGTACGAGAACGTCCGGGTCGTCTCGATCATCGTGCGCAGGGCGAGCGAGGAGCCGTCCCCCGTCTGCAGGATGTGCGCGATCGCGGACAGGTGGAACACGTTGTCGTAGGTCTGGCTGATCCGATCCGGGCCGGGCACGTGCGCGAACGCGACCAGCACGACGACGGCCGTCGAGGCGATCCCGACCGCGACGAGCCACCACCAGCGGACGCGCTCGCGGGGAAGCAGATCCGTCCGCGGACGCCGGCGCCGGAGCAGCATCGAGACGCCGAGGATCACCGCGGCGGGCAGCAGCGGCTGCCAGGGCGCGAAGGGGAGGCCGACGAGCGCCGCGAGAACACCGGCGACGCCGATGCTCACGACCCCGCTCACGCCCGCGAAGGCGACCCGCGCGACCAGGCCCACCCGGAGCGCGGCGGTCGCCACGACGCCGGGGACGAGCAGCAGGGCCGTCGCGGCGAGCAGTGGCAGGACGAGGTCGAGCCAGGTGGCGTCGGTCACGCGAGCTGGTTGTTCCACATCGACAGGGCGGACCCGATGGCCATGTGCATGTCCAGGTACTGGTACGTGCCGAGGCGTCCGCCGAAGAGCACGTCCTGCTCGCCCTTGGCGAGCTCGCGGTAGGCCAGCAGTCCCTCGCGGTCGGCCGCGGTGTTGACCGGGTAGTACGGCTCGTCGCCGCGCTCCGCGAAGCGCGAGAACTCGCGCATGATGACCGTCTTGTCCGTCGGGTAGCGGTCGGCGCGCTCGGGGTGGAAGTGCTTGAACTCGTGGATCCGGGTGAACGGCACGTCCGCGTCCGGGTAGTTCATGACGCTCGTGCCCTGGAAGTCGCCCACGTCGAGGACCTCCTGCTCGAGGTCGATCGTGCGCCAGCCGAGCTCGCCCTCCGCGTAGTCGAAGTAGCGGTCCACCGGGCCGGTGTAGACGACGGGGAGCCGGCCCACGGTCGCCTTCTTGTTCAGCGGCTGCGACTCGTCGAAGAAGTCGACCTCGAGCTTCACGTCGATGTTCGGGTGGTCCGCCATCCGCTCGAGCCACGCGGTGTAGCCGTCGGTGGGCAGGCCCTCCCACGTGTCGTTGAAGTACCGGTTGTCGTAGTTGTAGCGCACGGGCAGGCGGCTGATGATCGACGCCGGCAGCTCCCGGGCGTCGGTCTGCCACTGCTTGGCCGTGTAGTCCTTGATGAACGCCTCGAACAGCGGGCGCCCGATGAGCCCGATCCCGCGCTCCTCGAGGTTCGTCGCCTCGTTCGCGTCGAACTCCCCCGCCTGCTCGGCGATGACGGCGCGCGCCTCGTCGGGCGAGTACGCGGCCTGGAAGAACTGGTTGATCGTGCCGAGGTTGATCGGCAGCGGGTACACGACGCCCTTGTGCGTCGAGTACACGCGGTGCACGTAGTTCGTGAACGTCGTGAACCGGTTCACGTACTCCCACACCGTCGCGTTGGAGGTGTGGAACAGGTGCGCGCCGTACCGGTGCACCTCGATGCCGGTGGTCGGCTCGTCCTCGCTGTAGGCGTTGCCGCCGATGTGGTGACGGCGGTCGATGACGGTGACCTTGCGCCCCGCGGCCGCGGCGCGCTCGGCGATGGTGAGGCCGAAGAAGCCCGACCCGACGATGAGGAGATCCATGCGTTCCTTCGGGATGCCAGCAGACAGACGCCCAGTCTATACGGGGGCGTCCCGGAGTTCCGTCCGCGTCCCGCCGGCGTCACTCCTCGCGCGCGGGGACGAAGACGCCTCTCCAGAAGTCGCTCGAGGCGAGGCCCGGCGCCGCGTCGCGGTAACGGCGGGAGAGACGCGGCCAGCCCAGCCAGAGGCGCACGCGCAGTCCGGCCGAGCGGCGCAGCAGCGAGAACGCCTCGGCCCGGGATCGGCGGAGCAGGAAGTGCCCCGTGCCGGACGCGCTGCGCAGAAGCACCTCGTCCGCCAGCCCCAGCCGCCACCACTTCCCCGTCTTCCGGCTCACCGACTCCGGCCCGCCGGTGCTCCGCCGCACCGGGGCGAGCTGGTGCAGGAGCACACGCGCGAGCCGCCGCGCTTGGCGCACGGCCCCTCGCGGCGCCGACTCGGCCGCCCGATCCGGGACGGTGTCGGTCCCGGTCCGTACGAGCTCGTCCGCACGCACCGCCTGGCCGGCCTCCGCGAGGATCCGCTGCGCCCTCGTCCGCCCGCCGCGGAGGGTCTCCGCCAGGTGCTCCGGCCCCGTCAGGACGTCCTGGAGCGCGACGTTCCGCAGGCGCCCGGATCCGTACTGCAGGCACAGGATGTGGTTCAGGTCCTGCGCCCAGGTCGCCCAGAGCACCCGTCGCGGCCGGCGCTCGTGCACGAGGGCGGTGACGATCCGGTTGCGGAGCTGGAAGTAGGCCTGCCAGTCCAGCCCGTCGTCCTTCGAGGTCCACGGCACGTGCCAGAGCGCGACCCCGGGGATCGTCACGGTCCGGTGTCCCGCCGCGGCGGCGCGCAGACCGTACTCCGCGTCGTCCCACTTGATGAAGTAGGGCAGCGACGCTCCCACCCGGCGGATCGCCGCGGTCGGGACGAGGCACATCCACCAGCCGTTGAAGTCGACCGGACGGAATCGGCGCAGACCCGGCGTGAGCTCGAGCGGATGCGTCGCGAGGTCTGCGGCGGAGAGCTCCGGCTCGGTGGAGTGCCACCACATCGTCGCGCGATCCATCTGCTCGCCCATGGAGTGCAGCACGGTGGGATCGAGCATGCTCAGCATCTGCGCTCCGAGCAGGGGCTCGCCGATCGCCGTCGCGGCGAGCGCGTGCAGGCGCCGGATCGACTCGGCCTCGATGCGCACATCGTCGTCGAGCAGCAGCACATGCGTGGCGTCCGTGTCGAGCGCCTCGATCATCCCCCGGCTGAATCCGCCGGAACCGCCGAGATTGTCCTGCGCGATCACCCGCACCGGCACGCCGTTGCGGAGGTCTCCTGCGGGGGCGTGCGGGGCGATCGGATCCGTCCCCTGGTCCACGACGACCACGTGCGCCAGCACGTCGGCGAGTTCGTCGTCGCCGAGGGCGCCGATCAGCAGCGCGCAGTCCTCCACCCGGTTCATGGTGGTGATCGCCACGTCCATCCGCACCGGCCGGGTCGTCGCATCGATGCGCCATTCGGCATCGGACACGCGGACGGGGCCCGCTCCGGCCTCGGTCTCGAGCCACACCCAGGTGAGGCCGTCCGGGAAGGACCCGGTCGAGAGGATCAGCTCCCCGGCGCCCCGCGCCTCGGCGAGCGTGCACGGCGCGCCGTCGGCGGTGACGCCGCGCAGCCGGTGGATCCCCTCCCCCTCGGCGTGCAGGTGCAGGGCCGCCCGGTCGATGCCCGAGACGGACGCCCAGATCGCCGCGGGGAACGCATTGAAGTACGTCGCGAACGACCCCCGCGATCCGGGCGGCACGGAGAACGAGCTCCTGCCCTCGGCGACTGCGTCGCCGCGCAGGTACAGCGCGGGCGCCTCGGCGGCGATCCCGTCCCGGGGGAAGACGAGGCGCTGCGCGACGACGCCTCCGGGCTCAGCGGCCACGGAACCGGCGCCATCCGCGGCGGGCGACCTCGACCGCCCTCTGCCCGAGAGACCTGCGCGCGGCGAGCTGGCGCTCGATCTCGTCCTGGACGAAGCGGGAGAGATACAGCATGAGCCCGTCGCCGTGGGTCGCCGCGAAAGCCCGCAGCGCCTCGTCCCGGATCATCCGGTCGTAGCGGTCGTGCTCGTCCGCCAGCACGAACATGCTGTTGCCCAGGATGCCGTCCTGCCCGCGGCGCTGCATCCAGTACGCGCCGACGCGGTCCCGGAGATAGCCGATCGGATGCAGCCGCAGCACCCGCAGGTTGAACTCCCAGTCCTCGGCGGCGTGCACGTCCTCGCGATACAGGCCGACCTCGGCGTGCAGAGCCCTGCGATACAGGTAGGCGATCGGGACGAACCGGTTGACCTGCAGCATGTCCGCGTACGTGATCCGCGACATCGCGCCCCAGAACGGCTCCCGCCCGGTCTCGACGATCCGGCCCTGGTCGATCCGTTCGTAGACGATCTCCGTGCGGCTCACGACTCCCGCGTCCGCCGGGGAGGCGTCCAGCCACGCCACGGAGTCGGCGAGGAAGAACGGCGCCCAGAGGTCGTCGTCGTCGTGCAGCACCAGGAACTCGGTGGACAGCGCCTGCACGCCCGCGTTCGCCGCCGCCGAGCGGCCCAGGCCGCCGGTGCGATGGATCACGGACGTCTTGGCGCGGATCCCGGCCGGGAGCTCCGCCACCAGGCGATCGACCGGAGCGGGATCCCCGCCGTCGTTCACGACGACGACGGACCAGTCCGTGAACGTCTGCGCGGCGATGTCGCGCAGCGCACGTTCGAGGAAAACCGGCCGATCCTTGGTCCTCACGACGATGCCCACGCGTACGGACGATTCGGGCAAAGGAACTCCTGTGGCTGCCGGGGTTTCGATCTTCGAAGGCTATCACCACGCATTCCGCCCGCTCCGGCGCGGCCGCAGCCCCGCACGCGATCAGCGCGGATCTTCCGGGCTCGCAGACAGCATCTGGCAAGATGGTCGATTGTGAAGGGCATCATTCTTGCTGGCGGCTCCGGGACGCGACTGCATCCAGTCACCCTCGGCGTATCGAAACAGCTCATCCCCGTGTACGACAAGCCGATGGTGTACTACCCGCTGTCGACCCTCATGCTCGCGGGCATCCAGGAGATCCTCGTGATCACCACCCCGCACGATGCCCCGGCGTTCGAGCGCCTCCTCGGCGACGGCTCGCAGTTCGGCATCTCGATCACGTTCGCCCAGCAGCCGTCCCCGGACGGACTGGCCCAGGCCTTCGTGATCGGCGCCGACTTCATCGGCGACGACGCGGTGGCCCTCGTCCTCGGCGACAACCTGCTCTACGGCCCCGGACTCGGCACGCGGATGAAGCAGTACACGAACATCGTCGGTGGGCGGGTGTTCGCGTACTGGGTCGCGGATCCGCAGGCCTACGGCGTGGTGGACTTCGACGAGCAGGGTCGTGCCGTCTCCCTCGAGGAGAAGCCCGCGAACCCGAAGAGCAACTACGCGGTGCCCGGTCTGTACTTCTACGACAACGACGTCGTCGAGATCGCCCGCAACCTCACGCCGAGCGCGCGAGGCGAGTACGAGATCACCGACGTGAACCGCATCTATCTCGAGCGGGGACGACTCGACGTCGAGGTGCTGCCGCGCGGCACCGCGTGGCTCGACACCGGCACGTTCGACCAGATGACCGACGCCGCGGACTACGTGCGCACGATGGAGCGTCGCGTCGGGATGCGGATCGGAGTGCCCGAAGAGGTGGCCTGGCGCCAGGGGTTCATCACGGACGAGCAGCTGCGCGAACGCGCGGTGCACCTCACGAAGTCGGGCTACGGCACCTACCTGTTGGAAATTCTGGAACGAGGACTTTGATGACGCGCCTCCTGGTCACCGGCGGCGCCGGTTTCATCGGATCGAATTTCGTGCACCACGTGGTCGAGAACACCGATCACGAAGTGACCGTGCTCGACAAGCTCACCTACGCGGGCAACCCGGCATCGCTCGCCGACCTGCCGTCGAACCGGGTCCGCCTCGTGGTCGGCGACATCGCCGACGCGGAGCTGGTCGACGAGCTGTTCGGGCAGGTCGATCAGGTCGTGCACTACGCCGCCGAGTCGCACAACGACAACTCGCTGCACGACCCCCGCCCCTTCCTCGACACGAACATCGTGGGCACCTACACGCTGCTCGAGGCGGCCCGGCGGCACGGGACGCGGTTCCACCACATCTCGACCGACGAGGTCTACGGCGATCTGGAGCTCGACGACCCGCAGCGCTTCACCGAGTCCACCCCGTACAACCCGTCGTCCCCCTACTCGTCGACCAAGGCCGGGTCGGACCTGCTCGTGCGGGCCTGGGTGCGCTCCTTCGGCGTGCAGGCGACGATCTCGAACTGCTCGAACAACTACGGCCCGTACCAGCACGTCGAGAAGTTCATCCCGCGTCAGATCACGAACGTGATCCGCGGCATCCGTCCGAAGCTCTACGGGGCGGGCGAGAACGTGCGCGACTGGATCCACGCGGACGACCACTCCTCGGCGGTGCTGACCGTCCTCGAGAAGGGCGAGATCGGGCAGACCTATCTGATCGGCGCGGAGGGCGAGAAGAACAACCGGGAGGTCATCGAGCTCATCCTGAGCCTGATGGGCCAGTCCCCCGACGCCTACGACCACGTCACCGACCGCGCCGGTCACGATCTGCGCTACGCGATCGATGCGACCCGGCTGCGGACGGAGCTGGGCTGGAAGCCCGCCTTCCAGGACTTCGAGGCAGGGCTCGCCGCGACCATCCATTGGTACACGCAGAACGAGGAGTGGTGGGCACCCGCGAAGGCCGGCGTCGAGGCCTTCTACGCCGCCAAGGGTCAGTGACCCTGACCGAGGTGCGCTGACTCCGGTCGTCGGCCCGGGACGCGCTCCGCTGATCACGCCCGTGTCCCGGGCCGACGCCTTCCCCCTCAGGAGCTTCTTCACCCTCAGGAGCATCTTCGAATGACCGAACGCATCCTCATCACCGGTGGTGCCGGATTCATCGGGTCGGCGCTCGCACGGCGGCTGGTCGACGCGGGCCATCGCGTCACCGTGCTCGACGCGCTGATCGCACAGGTGCACGGAGCCGACCCGGCGACGACGTCGCCGCTGCTGCGCTCGCTGAACGGCATCGCGGACGTGCACGTCGGGACCGTGACGTCGACGGATGATCTCCGCCGGGCGCTCGCGGACGCGACCATCGTGGTCCATCTCGCGAGCGAGACCGGCACCGGTCAGTCGATGTACGAGATCGACCGCTATGTGAGCGTGAACGTCGGCGGCACGGCCAAGCTCCTCAACCTGCTGGCGAACGAACCGCACTCGGTGCGCCGGATCGTCGTCGCCTCGTCGCGATCGATCTACGGCGAGGGCGCGTACCGCACGGACGGCGGAGAATGCGTCTTCCCCCCGCACCGCTCCGCCGCGGCGATGGAGGCCGGCGATTTCCAGGTCCACATGGACGGCTTCGGGCCTCTCACCCCGATAGCGACCCACGAGACGGCGCTCCTGCACCCGTCATCGGTCTACGGGATCACCAAGCAGTCGCAGGAGGCGCTCATCATGACGACGGCGCCGGCACTCGGGATCGAGTCGGTCTCGCTGCGCTATCAGAACGTGTACGGCCCGGGACAGTCGCTCAAGAACCCCTACACGGGCATCCTGTCCATCTTCTCGACGCTCATCCGCGAGAACAAGGCGATCAACCTCTTCGAGGACGGCGAGGAGAGCCGGGACTTCGTCTACATCGACGACGTGGTCGATGCCACGTTCCGCGCCTGCTTCTGCGCCGACGCCAATGGCGCGATCATCAACGTCGGATCCGGTGTCGCCACAACGGTCTCGGAGGTCGTCGCGACCCTGTTCATCGCCTTCGGCACCACCGTCCCGGTCTCCATCTCGGGCAACTTCCGGCTCGGGGACATCCGCCACAACGTGGCGGACGTGAACCGTGCCCGTGACGTGCTCGGTTTCGTCGCTCAGGTGCCGTTCACCGAGGGCATCCAGCGCTTCGTCGAGTGGGTCCGGTCCGAGCCCCTCGAGGAGGACTCCTACGCGCAGTCGCTCGCCGAGATGGCGGAGCGCAAGCTGTTGAAGTGAGCACGCCCGCCGGCCCGCGTGACATCGGGGCCGACAGCCACGCCGGAACGGGGCACCTCGGTGACCCGTTACTGTAGTAGCTGGTCGAGCCGGCGGTTGTGCCGCGATGACGACGAACGCGCGGGCGCGAGGGGGGCGCACATGCCATCCCCTCGGACCGATGCCACCGGGGTGGCGACGAATTGAGAGGGCAGATCAGTTGCAGAAGATGTCGGACGTGACGGAAGAAGGAGTCGTCGCGACTCCCTCCCGTGGCTCGTGGTGGCAGGTGTCGATCGGCAGCTACGGCAACCTGCTCGTGATCGCCGTCGTCGCCGTCGCGACCCTGTTCTGGCTGAGCACCTACGTCATCATCCACTATTTCTCCCGTGATGTCTTCACATCGGTGCTCTATGCCGGCGTGGAACCGTGCTGGCCGGGGGTCCCGACGATCGGCTATCACTGCTTCGGCGACTTCAGCGTCATGCGCCTCGTGGTCTTCTCGGCCGATCCCTGGGATGTCCCGGGAGTGGGAACCTGGAACTATCCCGCATCCGGCATGATCCCGTCGCTGATCTTCATCGCCATCGGCAAGCTCGTCGGGTCCGACAAGGCCGGGCTCCTGCTCTATCTGGGCGCCGCGATGGTCAGCCTCGCATTTCCCGCGTACTGGGCTGCACGCTACCGCCCGTTGACGGCGCGGATCGTCATCTGGTCCTCCTTCGGGATCCTGTCCGTGCCGACGCTCATGGCTCTCGACCGAGGCAATGTCGTCGCGTTCGCGGTTCCCGCGATCATGATCGCCGTCTTCGCATTCGCCAGGGGGGCGAACGCGACCGCGGTCATCGCCCTGTCCGCCGCCGCATTGGTCAAGCCGCAGTTCGCCTTCGCCGTCCTCGCGTTCCTGATCGTCGCTCGATACCGCTGGTTCTTCATCTCGATCGGCGCGGTCATCGTCTCGAACCTCGCGGCGTTCCTGCTCTGGCCGGCGCACTTCCCGTCGACCCTCGTCAAAGCCGTCAACGGCATCCTGTTCTTCGGAAACGGCGGGACATCAGGGCTGACGAGGGTCGGCCCGCCGACGAACTCGTCGATCGCGGAGGGGATCTACCTCGTCGAGTTCTGGACGCGACAGGCGCTGGGTCTGGACGCCAAGCACACCTTCGTCGCCGCGCACGACACCCTGGTCTCCGGGATCGCGGTCGTCCTCGTCGTCGCCGCCATCTGGTTCGCGCGACGCCGCATGAGCCCGGCCCTGCTGATCGCCATGCTCTTCCTGATCTCCGCGATCGCCGTGCCGACGACCTTCACGTACTACTACGTCGCGGCCCTTCCCGTGGCCGCCGTCGTCCTGAGGGACCCGACGGCACCCGTACATGCGGACTCCCGCGTCTTCACGGGCGTCCTCGACCAGGGATCCACGCCCCGGTGGCCCGTGATGATCGCTTCGGTCTTCCTGATCCTGACGCTGGCCGTCACGGTGTCGCGGATCGTCCTCGCCACTCCGGTCGTGCCGAACACCCCGTACGTCCAGACCAACGGAGAACTTCTGGGAATCCAGTGGGTCGTCGCCGTGCTCTGGTTCTGCCTGGCTGTGCGCCTGACGCGCCGACGCGAATCCGAGCTCGCGGCGTGAGGAAGCACGCCCAGCACGTTCTGCGCTTCAGCCTCGTCGGCGTGGTCAACACGCTCGTCGACTTCTTCGTCTACCTCGTGCTCGCGTGGGCCGGTGTTCCCCCGTTCATCGCCAATCTCATCTCGACGAGCTGCGGCCTCCTGACGAGCTATTTCGGGAACCGGTACTTCACGTTCAAGGTCCACCCGACGGGGCGGCGTTCGGCGGCCGTCCAGCTGGCCAAGTTCATCGTCGTCACGGGTGTCGGGTTGTGGATCATCCAACCTCTCGTGATCTGGGGCGTGGGAGCGGTCCTCGCCGGCTTCCACCCTACCGAGATCCTTCGCATCGCGATCCCGAAGGCTGCGGCGATCGGCATCGCCCTCGTCTGGAACTTCCTGATGTTCAAGACCGTCGTCTTCCGGCCGGCGACGGCGGGCGCCGACGACTCGCGGTCGGAGTCCTGAGACCTCCGCAGCAGGGTCACGACCGCAGTGTGCGGCGCATCTTCATGATGCCGACGGGCAACGACGTGAGGTGACGCTGGTCGAGGTCCGGCCAGACGACGGACTGCACCGTCAGATTCCGGGCCTGCATGCTGGCCTGCGGCGTCGAGGCCATCACGACGAGCGGCCGTCGCTTGAGTTCGGTCCTGACCGCGCCGAGGATCGAGGCGATCGAGGTCGGGGAGTTCGCGGCGATGATCTTCGTCACCGTCTGGGACGAGGATGCCGTCGCGCATCTGTCCACGCAGTCGAGGATGAGCGCGGCCGCGTCGTCGACGTAGATGTAATCCCGCAACGTGTCCAGTGGCATGAAGATCGTCGTGGCGTTGCGTTCGAGGTTCTTCTGCAGCAGGACCGAGATGAGGCCCTGTCCCTTGCGCATGTCCTGTCCGGCGCCGTACAGGTTCGACAGTCGGCCGATGAACACCCGGACGCTGTGGGCGTGCGCGAATCGCCGGACGATGTTCTCTGCGCGAAGCTTTGCCTCTCCATAGGGGGAGATCGCCTGGGTCGCCGAGACCTCGGTGATCGGGGCGTCGGTGCTGCCCCCGTACACGCCGCCGACGGACGAGGGGTAGAACAGCGTGAGAGACGCCAGTTCCTCGGGAGAGAGGTGGTTCGCAAGCGACTCGAGGAACTCGGACAGGACGGAGATCTCCTGCTCGAGATGCGCCTGACCGCTGGACGTCACGCCGGAGCCCGCACACCACAGGATCTCGAGTCGCCGGCCGTTCCGGATCCTTCGAAATCCTTGCAGCCCCGCGGTCAGGCTCGCGAGAGCCGACTCCCGGCTGTCCCACGTCACGCGATGCGTGAAGGGCGCTTCGCCGCGTTCGGCGGCTGCTCGACAGATCGCACCCCCGAGGAGTCCTCCTGCGCCGATGACCCACCGATGAGGTCGCGCGTATGACTCTGACATGGGTTACTGCGTCGGCGACCGGGGAGCCTGAGCGACGGAATCGCGGTAGAGCGGGCCGGCAAGGGGATCGGACGAGATCACGTACAGCGGCCGCCCCAGGGCGGAGTTCACGGCGACTCCGATGTACTCCGCCAGGACCCCGAGCGCGAAGAGGATCGCGCCGCTGGAGAGGAGGATCACCACCATCAGGGAACTCCAGCCCTGAATGTTCGTCCCCGCGCCGACGAGATGCGCGACCGCGATCCAGACCGCGAGCACGACTCCGATGAGGGCGATGAGCGCACCCAGAAGGCTCACGAGGCGGAGCACGCGGGTACCGCTGGTGACGACCATGCGCCAGAAGTGCGAGAGGAGGGTCCGCAGCCGGTATCCCGAACGCCGGTCGTCGCCCTCCTGGCGTGCCACGACAGGGGCGGTCGAGGTCTTGTTCGCGATCCAACCCAGCGCGACGTCGAGATAGACGCCGGGCCCGGCGTAGGCGGCGACGCTCCTGCCGACCTCTCCGAGCAGGAACCGGTAACTGTTGTACTTCGAGGCCTGGTCCGATCCCATCAGCATCGATGTGATGCGCTTCGACGCGCGAGAGGCGGCGTTGCGGAACGCCCCGTGCGGAGGAGGATTCGTCGGGGCGCCGTAGACGACACCCGCGCGGTCCTCGACGGCGGCGTCGAGGAGGCGGCCGATGAATGCCGGATCCTGTTGCCCGTCTTCGTCCATCGTGACGATCCAGTCACCACTGGAGGAGGCCATTCCGGCCATCGTCGCCGGGTGCTGGCCGAAGTTCCTCGACAACCAGACCGGCCGCACGATCGCGTGTCGCTCGGCGAGCTCGCGGATCACCCGAGCGGAACCATCGGGTCCGTGGTCGTAGACCGGGATGATCTCCGTCACCTCGAACCGCCGGCCCTGAGGCGAAGCCGACGTGACCGAGTACTCCACGAGTTCTTCAACCACCCGGCCCAGCGTCCGCTCGCCCTGGTAGACGGGAATGACGACACTGACGCGGTGAGGCGTGGGCGACGCGGAGGGGGAGCTTTCGTTCATCGTTCGCAATCCTAGTTCAGGCGGGTCTGCGGCGTCCGATGCGGCATTCGCTCGACGCCCGCGCAGCGCGCGATCGACTCAGCCCTGATCCATCGTCCGGAGCTCGCGCAGGCGCGGGTGGGCACGATCCTTGTCGGAGAGCTCCGCCTGCTCCAGCGGGATGGGCCACTCGATCGCGGCCTCTTCGTCCGCGAGGTTCAGGAACGTGTACTCCGCCTGTGCACCGGGCTTCCAGTGGTCGTTCACCAGGTAGGTGTACGCCGTGTTGGGCTCCAGCGTCTGGTACGCGTTGCCCACGCCTCGGGGGACGTAGATGGCCGTCGACGGATCGAGCACCGCCGTGAACACCGTCCCGAAGTTGTCGGGGCGAAGGTCCACCCACGCCCCGAACACGCTGCCGAAGGCGATCGAGATGAATTTGTCCCAGGGCTCCGCGTGGATTCCGCGGGTCGTGCCGACGGCGTCGTTGAACGAGATGTTGTTCTGCACCGGGCCGAAATCGGGCAGGCCGATCGCGAGCATCTTCTCGCGCTGCCAGTTCTCCTTGAACCAGCCCCGGTTGTCGCCGTGGACGGGCAGATCGATGAGGAGCATGCCGGGAATCGGCGTGGAGTGCGCGGCCAGAGGCTTACCGTATTCGAGAGGCATATCCACGGAGCCTAGCGTGCGGTTCCCGCGGCCGCTGCCGGGGCGGCGCTCGCCATCAGCTGCCGGATCCGGGTCGCGTCCCCCCACACGCCCGGCGAGTCGTACTCGCGGTCGGGGAACGCACCGTATTCCAGCGTGATCGCCAGAGAGTTGTCGGCGATGAACTGCTCGACGCGAGCACCCAGGGACATGGGCTCGCCCGAGGCGCAGTTGATGATTCCGGTGACGCCGTCCGTGACCGATGCGACGGCGATCTGGTCGGCCAGCTCGTGCACGTCGATGAAGTCGTACTCGTTGCGTCCGGAGGTGAACGGGAACGTCGTCTGCCCGCGGTCGGCCGCGTCGAGCAGCTTCGCGAAGATCGAGCTGTTGTTCCGGTCGTCCCCCAGGATGTAGAAGCAGCGCAGCCAGGCGACATCCGTCGTGGCCGGGATCGCGACGTCCAGGGCGGTGCGCAGCGCGTTCTTCGCGATGCCGTACAGGGATCGGGGGCGCGCCGGAGTGGTCTCGTCGATCGCGCCCTCCCAGTAGCCGATCTCGTGCATCGTCCCCAGGACGCTGAGTCGGGGCACGCCGAGCTCGGCCACCGCGGTCAGGAGGCGGAAGTGCGCGGACAGCGCCAGCATGTGCGAAGGCGCGTCATGGCGGAAGCCGTCCTGCCAGGCGAGGTGGACGAACGCCGCGGTGGACGCGTCGACGACGGTGGCGGGGTCGAACTCCGGGGCGAGGATGTCCGCTTCCCTGATCTCGGCCGCCGGATCGACCCGATCGCGGGATCCCGGACGGACCACGGCGACGACGCGGTGGCCCCGATTGATCAGAGCGGTCACGACGTGGCGACCGATGTAACCGGCGGCACCGGTCACGACGACGGCGGAGGGTTCTGGGGAAGCACTCATGATGTCTCAAGTATATTTCTTGGTGTGCGTTCGAACAGGGCAGGACTGAGTCGGTCAGATGACGACTGAAGGTCAGATGACGGCTGACGACCGCTACGCGCGCCTGGCCGAACTGCCATTGCGCCCCCTGGGCGGATCCCCGGCACCGGCGAGCAGGCTGCGCGAGATCCTACGACACAGGGAGCTTCTCTGGCTGCTGACCCGTCGCGACCTCCAGGTGCGCTACCGCGGGAGCGCGCTGGGGTTCCTGTGGACCCTGATCCGGCCGATCGTCCTTCTGATGACCTACTTCCTGATCCTCGGTCAGGTGCTCGGCGCAGCGAAGGGCGTGCCGAACTTCGGCATCTACATCTTCTCGGGGCTGACCATCTTCATGCTCTTCTCCGAGAGCCTGGGCGCCGCGGCGGGCTCCATCGTGAACAACGCGGGCCTCGTCAAGAAGATCTATCTCCCGCGCGAGATCTTCCCGCTCGCGTCCGTGGGCGGTGCGATCTTCCTCTTCGGCATGCAGCTGCTCGTCCTCATCGGAGCGGTCGTCGTGTTCCGGGAGTGGCCGGATCCGAGCGGCCTGTGGTATCTGCTCCCGTCCATTCTCCTCGTGCTCGTCTACGTGCTCGCGGCCGGACTCATCCTGTCGGCGCTGAACGTGTACCTGCGCGACGTGCAGTACATCACCGAGATCCTGCTCACCCTGCTCATGTGGGCCTCCCCCATCGTCTATTCCTGGCGCATGGTCGCCGCGGTCTTCACGCGCTTCGGGCTGCCGTCCTGGACCCTCGAGCTCTACACCAACAACCCGCTCACCCTCGCCGTGCTCGGGTTCCACCGCGCACTGTGGGCAGGTGGAACGGCAGCGGATTACCCCACCGATCTCGCACTGCGGATGGGCATCGCCGGCATCGTCGGCGTTGCCCTCCTGTTCGTCGCGCATTGGCTGTTCCAGCGCATGCAGGGCAGTCTCGCTCAGGAGCTGTGACATGGCATTGGCCGAACCCACCCCGGAGGTCGTGCGCCTCCACACCGTGTCGAAGTCGTTCGTGGTCCGCACGGACAACACCATCAAGGACCGCGTCCTCGGCTACATGAAGGCGCGCGAGCACCGTCGCCACCACGTCGCGCTCGACGCGGTCGACCTGACGATCCACGCCGGGACCACCGTGGGGCTGCTCGGAGCGAACGGCTCCGGCAAGAGCACCACGCTGAAGCTGATCGGCGGCATCCTCTCCCCCGATTCCGGCAGCGTCCTGGTGCGCGGTCGCATCGCGGCGCTGCTCGAACTCGGCGCCGGATTCCACCCTGAGCTGAGCGGGCGCGAGAACGTGTACCTCAATGCCGCGCTGCTCGGTCTGAGCCGTCAGGAGACGGACGACAGGTTCGACGAGATCGTCGCCTTCTCCGGGATCGGCGAGTTCATCGACAACGAGGTGAAGTTCTACTCCTCCGGCATGTACATGCGGCTCGCGTTCGCCGTCGCCGTGCACACCGATCCCGACATCCTGCTGGTCGACGAGGTGCTCGCGGTCGGCGATGAGGCGTTCCAGCGCAAATGCATGGACAAGATCCGCAGCTTCCAGCAGGAGGGCCGGACGATCGTGATCGTCAGCCATGCCGCGTCTCAGATCTCCGAGCTCTGCGACTGGACGTTCGTGATGAACGACGGCAAGGTCGCGTTCGCGGGTCGCCCTCAGGAGGGCCTCTCCGCCCTGCGCGACATCCTCGAGTACGGCCGCATCAACGGGGCCGCGGAGCAGGTCGAGCCGACCCATCCGGTCAGCGTCACGGACGTCGAGCTCCTCGACTCCGAAGGCACGGTCTCCAACCACGTCGCACAGGGCGACGAGCTGACCATCCGCCTGCACGTCGAGGCCGTCGAGGACGTCGCCGAGTGGACGATCGGATTCGGAATCGACACGCCGAACGGTCAGATGGTCCTCGGCACCAGCAGCGACCGGCTCCGCGAGGACCTGTCCCCCCTCCGCGCCGGGGAGAACCGGCACGTCGACTTCCGCATCCGCACCGTCGCCCTCGGCGTCGGTGAGTACTACATCAACGCCCGCGTCAACGACCTGGTCCGTGCCGACACGGACATCCGATGGCAGGCGGCGCTGCTGCACGTGCGCGGGAGCGAGCGCAGCGTCGGCACCGTCGCCGCCGAGGTGGACTTCACTACGTCGTCGTGAACGACACGCCTCCGGCGTTCGAGCGCGCGACCCCGTGCTGGAACTGCTGGGTGCATCCGTTCGCGGTGCACACGGCGGCCGAGCTCGGCCACCCCAGCCAGGTGTTCTCCGCGCCGTAGTGGTACCAGGTGTCGAGGATCGGTCCGTACGCGCTGTACACGGGCTGCCCGCCGACCTGCTGAGTGAGCACACCGGTCATGTAGTGCTGGATCCAGCCTCCGCCCGACGGCGATCCGAATCGGATCGCGTTGATCGCGACGCCGTAGCCCTTCACTCCGCCGCCGGCGACCCATGCTCCCGCGAGGGAGCCGAAGGTCGGGAACACGCCCCACGTGGACGACGAGATCACCCCGCCCTGGAAGGACATCGCGCAGCTCGTTCCCCCCGCGCACTGCGCGGCGCCGAGCGGCCATCCGTAGGTGCCGGACTGCCCGCCGGCCGCGGACCACATCGCCTGGATCGAGCCGTACGGCACGAGGAAGGTGCCCGCGCTCGTGGACGTCACGATGCCCGCCGCGTAGTTCTGCACCGCTCCGCCGCCGCCGGTCGAGAGCGTGACGGCGTCGTTGAGAGCCGCACCGAATCCGGTCATCCCGCCCGAAGCGGACCACGCCTGTGCGAAGGGTCCGGTGATGGCGTGCGCGCCATAGGTCGAGGTCGAGGTGATCGCCCCGCCCGTGAAGCGCTGGAGGCACCCCGACGCGTCGCAGGAGTAGGCGGAGACGGGCCAGCCCAACGGTCCGGCGCCGCTGCCGCTCGCCGACCACACGTCCTGGGTCGGGGAATACGGGATCAGCTGGAACCCTGCCCCGGTCTGCACCAGCACCCCGGCCTGGAAGTTCTGCACCCAGGCGGCCCCGGCCGCGGGCGTCGAGTAGACCATGTCGTTCAGCGCGGCCCCGAGCGGGCCGGCGTTGCCGCCCGACTGCAGCCAGTAGTCCTTCACGCCGCCCCAGAGCACGTGGGCGCCGTACGTGCTGGTCGACGACATCATCGCGGACACGAACGACTGCACGCAGCGCCCTGATGCATCGCACGTCTGCTCACTGCTGGGCCAGCCCATCGAGCCGTAGGGACCGTTCTGACGGTTGTACTCGGTGAGGGCCGACCCGTTGGGGATGAAGGCGGTGCCGCCCTGATAGCTGCCGTAGAGATTGCCGCCGGAGAACCGCTGGTACCAGCCCTGGCCGTTCTGCGTGACGTAGACCCCGAACGAGATCGGCTGGCCGATCGGTCCCGTCGCGCCGCCGTGGGCGGAGTAGTACGAGGCGAACCCGTCGAGGACCGTGTACCGCTGCGGGTTGCCGAACCAGTCGGTGAAGATCCGCCAGAAGTTCCGGTTCCCGTAGGCGGAACAGGCATCGCCGGTGCCGTACAGGTTGGCGAGTGCTGCGGCGTTCGGCGTGTACGGGGTGTAGATGTACAGCCCCGCGGTCGCCTGGTTCTGGATGTAGACGCTCGCGGTCCCGCAGCTGGCTTCCGGGTTGTAGAGGATGTTGTTGACCCGGCCCGCTTGGTAGCCGAAGCTGTTCGGGTTCAAGCGGTAGACCTGGAACTGCCGGGCCCCGTAGTAGACCTGGTAGAAGAATCCGGCGACGCTGCTGTCGCACGCCGCCGTGTCCGGACACCCCTGCCCCATCGCGGCCGACCAGTTCCACTGCGTCGGTGCGCTCGAAGTGACGAGCCCCTGCTCCTTCTGGAGCAGGGTCAGGATGACGCGTTGGCTGATACCGCAGCTGCGGGCGACGATGTCGATGATCTGGGCTGCGGTCTGATAGCCGGCCCCGGAATAGCCGTTGCAGTACCGGTCCGCTGCGACGTTCGGGGTGCTCTGCCCGTATCCGTTCAGGCAGGTGTAGCCGGACGCGCACCCGGACTGCACGGCGTTGAGGAAGGTCTGCACATCGGTCGCGGTCATCGCGTTCGAGTCGTAGAAGACCGCGTCGTCGATGATGTATCCGGCGTTCCAGTCCGATGCCGACGCGGCCGACGCGGCGGGAGCGGAGCCGACGACCGGGACGAGAACACCCACGACCAGCGCGAGCGCCAGCATCAGCGCCCCGAACGCCCCCCGCGCCTCCGGCGTCCCCCGGGTCACGGGACGACCACCGCCTTGGCTGTGGAGCGACCCGAGGCCGACGTGCCGTCGTAGCGGAGCACGACCTGCCAGGTCCCGGAGGAGAGTCGCGCCCTGTCGAGGACGATGAGCGGACAGTAGCTGTTGCCGTTGGTGACGGTCACGTCCGCGCTGCCCGAGACCGTGGTCCCGTCCTTCGTCGCGGTTGCCGTGCACCGTGCGCTCTGGTCGTTCTGCCCTGGCGCGATGCCGGTCACCTCGATCCCGTCCGACTCCAGATCGGCGGTGATGATCGTCACCCCCACTCCGCTCCCCGGTTCCGAGGTCGGCTGCGGCGACGGCGCGCTCGTCGCCGGCGACGAGGGTGTCGCGGGCGTGGTGGCATGCGGGGACGGATCGGCCGACGGCGTGCTCGTCGACGGCGATGACGCGCCGGTGGACGGCCCCTGACTCCCGGAAGACGGAAGCGGACCGCACGCTGACAGTCCGAGAACCAGGAGCGCCACCGCGGGGAACACGGCCCCGAGCAGCTGACGGCGTTTCGAGTTCACCCGTTCAGACTAGTACCCGGCTCCCGGAGGGGGTGCATTGATGAGGTGGCGTTCCGCGATCTGCACGATCACGACCTTCGGGTGGTACTCGTCCACCAGCTGCCGATAGTTCGGCCACACCGAGTAGCTGTTGTACAGGTGGGACACCTGCACGGTCGGCGAATACGCCTGATCCCAGTACGGCGACAGGGCGTTGCCCATCGAGTCCCGGATGATCAGGGCGCTCTTGCCGGTCCACGAGTTCGGAACCGACGTGTGCAGCGGAAGCCAGCCCGCGTCCATGTCCGTGTCGCCGGGGACCGTCTTGGTCTGCTGGTTGTTGTCGGTGTACGTCACATCCTGCAGCGGATGGGCGAAGGTCGGGACCGACCAGTCCTGCCCAGGGCTCGGCACCCCGAAGCTCGCCCACTCGTTGAAGTCGCCGATGACACGGGTGCCGGTGATGGCCGGCACCTGCAGCGGCTTGTCCGAGGGGTGCATCGCGTTCACGCACGACGCGATCTGCTTCCATCCGACATACCCGCCGTAGCCGGTCCAGTGGCTGTTGCTCCAGCTGAACAGGTGCGTGTCGGGGGTCTTCGCCGCGATGAGGTTTTGGCGCAGATCGATCACCGGGAGGTCGCCGGCGACGGACAAGTACTGATCGAGGATGGTCGACCCGCGCAGCGACTGCATCCAGGTCGGCAGCTGCTCCGGATACACGCTCGACGTGGAGGGCGTGATCTCGATGTAGAACTCGATGCCCTGAGCCGCCAGGTTGTCGCGGATCGACTTGTGGTAGCTCGCCCACGCGTCCAGTTGCGCCTGGCTCAGCGTGTCCCGGCCGACCGCCTGCGACGCGTACTGCTCGATGTAGTCGCTCCAGAAGGTCCAGCCGTTCGAACCCACGAGGTACGGCTTCGCGAGTTCGGCCGAGTGCTGCTGCCAGGTCTGCTCGGCGCTCGCGCCGCCGGACAGCCACGGCTGTGCTGCGGGCGCGGCGACGGGCGGCCGGCACTCCTTGGCGGTTCCGGTCGGCGCGGCGGTGACGGCGGGGACGGTGTGCCGGTTCTGCTGCGCCGTCGTCGTCATCCCGAGCAGGAGCGCGGCGACCGACGCGGCCGCGAGGACCGACAGTGGAGCGTACCCCGCGTGTCGCCACCACCGTCGAGGGGCACGGGGAGTCGCGCCATGGCTGCTGACGTCGTGCAAACCGGTCATGACCCCACCTTCGATCGCGTGATCACGAGTCGACGCTCGAGGAGGGACTGCCAGCCGGCTCGCGCGTCCGCTGTGCGGTCGAGCAGCCAATGACCCCACCGCGGCGTCCATCGCTTGAGCGACATCGCCGGCTTCTCGACCAGGTGCCAGCTGCCGTAGGCGTACACGTGGCACCCGACGACGACGATGGCGTGGTAGGCCAGCCATCCCCAGTCCTGGACGTGGAAATAGGTGGCGAGCCACATGAGCGGCCACCCGCTGATGTAGATGCCGTACGACAGGTCGGCATGACGGTCCCAGCCGGCGAGCCGGGTGGCGCGGATCCCGAACCACATCAGCACGTAGCAGAAGGCGTACTGACCCGCGACGAGCCATCCGCCCTTCGCGTAGGTCGCCGCCGCGACGACCAGGCACGCGATCGCGACGCGATCGTCGATCGGAATCCGATCCTTGAACAGCTGGAAGAGCATGCCCCACGCGAACGGTGCGAAGAGCAGCAGCAGCCGGTTGTCGCCGAACACGTGGCTCAGCCCGGGGAGGTTGCCGATTCCGAGCCACTGCATCGTGGACAGCGCGATGATGCCCCCTGCGACCAGCCCGCCGACGAGGCGGTTCGCGAGGGCCCCGAACACGCCGAGGAGCGCCACCAGGAGGTACGCGCCGAACTCGAAGGCGAGGGTCCACGCCGAGCCGTTCCAGTCGCGGATGCCGCTGATCTGGTACGCCGGCGTCGACGTCCCCATCCCGGCGATGTCGATCTGCTTCAGGATCAGGGTGAAGTTGTTCGAGAAATAGGTCAGCGGAGAAGCCGTCCCGGCGTTCCAGTACCCGTTCATGGTGCCGGCCTCGCGCGCCCACGCGATCGGCCCGAAGACGAACGCTGTCATCAGCAGGATCAGGAAGAAGCCCGGGTAGATGCGCAGAAAGCGGTGCCAGAGGAACCGGAGGGTGCTGATCGGCCCCATCTTGCTGCGGGTGATCAGGAACCCGGACAGGAAGAAGAAGCCGCACACGGCGACGCCGCCGAGCGACTGCTCCCGGCTGAGCTGCGTGCCGAGATCCTTCCCGCCGTAGAACCCGGCGATCGGCCCGGCGTGCGAGAAGATGACCATGAACGCCATCAGCCACCTCACGAAGCCGATCGCGTTGCGACGGGGGTCGAACGCCTCGGCGAGAGAGATCACAAGAGCTCCCATTCGTCGATCGTGTCGTCGATCGTCTCGTCGATGACTTCCTCGATCGGCGCCGCCTTCAGCGACTTCCGCCAGCGCCGGTACCGCGGATCGATGGCGTAGCGGACGCCGCGATAGACGCCCCGCACCGGACGGTAGACCCCCTCGACGAGCGGGAACCAGCGCGGGTAGTGGAAGCGGGTGTAGGCGAGCAGATACCCGAGCGGGCCTCCGCCGACGAAGTCCCCCGAGGCGTCGAGCAGATGGACCTGGTCGATCGCGTACCCCTGCAGGTTCGCGCTCATGCGGTCGAGCTTGTACTCCATCGACGTGTGGCTGATCGCCGCGTAGCGGGTCGTCGCGACGGTCTTGGTGTAGTAGCCGCGCTCGGCGACGGCGTAGCTGAACAGCCGCTCCTGGACGTGGGAGATGCTCCCGTCCCGATGGTTCTGCGGCAGCGGGTAGTCCTTGTACGTCCATTCCACGTCCGACATGATCCGCAGGGCGTCGGGGCGGAACGCGAACATGCACCCGTAGGGGGCGAGCGGTGACGGGTCGTCGAACGGGACGTGGATCCCCAGCTCGTCCGCCATCTTGCGCGTCGCCTCCTTGTTGGCGAACCAGCCCCGGCCCAGCGTGGGGTAGCCGATGTGGATGGTGGGCGCGTAGACGATCCCCAGACCGGGCTCCTGCTGGAACAGCCCCAGCAGGTTCGCGGTGTACCCGGGCGAGTTGAGCAGGTTCATCAGCTGATGCCGCCGGAACGTGTCCCCCGCGTTCTTGCCCTCCTGCACGGTCTTCTTCGAGTGGATCTTGAAGATCACGTCGTAGTCGTCCGACCGGAGGACGTCCGCGCACCCGACGAAGAACGCGCCGATGTCGCGCCCGCGGTTGGACGGCAGCACCCGCACATCGACTGTGCCGAGATGCGGATCGCCGGCCTCGGCGATGATCGTCCGGATCGCCTCCGCCTTCGCGTCGTCCGTGGTGGTCACGTAGAGGTCGTATTCGCTGGGGATCGTCGCGCAGTGCGCGATCATCTCCCGGGTGAGCTCGACGTAGTAGATGTGCGCGATGACCGCGACCCGCAGCGGGCTCTCCGCGTCGTACTGGATGTCGATGTCCGGCATCACCTCGAGCATCGCGGCGTTCGTGTTGAACGCCTTCGGCTGCGAGCTGCGTGAGAGGTTGCGCCACATCAGATCGACCGGATAGCCGAGCGATTCGGCCTTCTCGGCGAAGCGGCGGGCGATGATCGAGTGACGATCGAGCAGCAGCGGGTCGTGGAAGAACGGCCGCCGCTTGAGCGCGGGGCATCCGTCCTCCAGCAGCGCCTCCGAGTCGTAGAAGGCGGGATGCCAGGTCGAGTAGTTCCGCTCTGGGAAGGCGACCTCGTACCGGAATCCGAGCGACGAGAAGTGGTGGGTGAACTTCGACTCGTGGCCGAGGATCGAGTCCGTGTACGAGACGATCGGCGGCATGTCCCGCCAGTACGAGCGGAACTCCTCGCTCTGGAACATGCTCTTGCGCACCGCGATCCAGTGCGACTGGATGTGGCTGTGCAGCACTCCCTTGCGGGTGAACGGGTTCGGACGCAGCTGCCCGTGCTCGGTGAGCCCCCAGTAGTCGACGGACAGAGCGTCCATCTTCTCGAAGACCGGTTCGAACGGGTTGACGGGGCCGAACCAGGTGTAGTTCATCAGGAGGAGCTCGTCGTATTCCGCGAGACGATCCTCGCCGAAGTGCGCGAGGCCCTCCTTGTAGCCCCAGACGTCGAATCCGACGTTCTCGCGCTGCCAGACCTCGTCGGCGACGGCCTCGAGCTTGGCGCGGCCCTCGTCGGTCACGAACCCGTTGACGATGACGAAGATGTGCTCCGCGAAGGGACGCAGCCGCTCGAGCTTGTACGGGATGTAGTCGTCGACCCGGCCCTCGTGATCGTAGAAGAGGTAGAAGATCACCCGGCGTCCGCCGGTCGGGAAGGACGCAAGTTTTCCGACTCTTCCGGTCACTCGGATGGCTCCTATTTCTCAGTGATGCGAACGCGCGCGCGCAGAGCCGCGGTCTCCGGGTCCGCGCGCGACTGGTCAGTCTACGTGACCGCTCCTGCGAAGTTCCACACAGCCCGCTCGAGCACGGCGGACCGCGCGTCGAACGAATGCTCGGCCCGGACGTACGCCGCGATCTCGCTCAATTCGTCCTGTGAGGGGAATCGGGCGTCGAGATCCCCGCGCAGCAGCCGCACGAGCTCGGCCTCGTCCTCGTACTCGACGAGCGCCCCACGGAAGATCTCCGCCAGCCCGGTGATGTGCTCGCTGACGACGCGTCCGCCCGCGGCGACGACGTCGAACGGGCGCATGGCCATGAACCCTTCGCGCCGCATCGCCGGCCACTGGTCGTTGAGCACGACCGAGGCCGACTCGTACCGTTCGCTGAGGTCCTCGTTGGCGATCGTCGGGGCGGCGATCGCCTGCGCCGGGATGAAGCCGCGCCAGTCCGGCCCGTAGACGCGCACGTCGACCCCCGCGGCGAGAGGAGCGACCACGCTCGGCCGGGGGATCCCGCGAGCCGTCCCGACGAAGACGACCTCACCGGTGCGCTCCACCCCGCGCGGGTAGAACTTGTCCCGGTCGGTCGCCTCCAGGAGCGGCTCGACGGACAGCCCCCACCGCTCCGACGTCCGCGCGGACCATCCGGGCGACACCGCGAAGCGCAGGTCGAACTCGGCCGCCTCCGCCCGCGTGATCTCGTCGGGATGGCTGATGATCCATTCGATCCGCACCCCGGATCGGGGCGGCGTGATCCGGAACGGTCCGCGGACGACGAGGTGCACGTCGTCCAGGTAGGAGCTCGCCCGGTTCGCGGCGGGGAAGGCGTCGATGACCACCTCGTGGCCGCGTCGTCTGAGCGCAGCCGCCAGCCCCTGCGCGAAATGCGTGTCGCCCCAGACGTCGCCGGCGGGTCCTGCCGGCGCAGACGTCTTGATCGCCCAGCGCAGCCGGGAGTCACGACGCCTCAGCAGCGGTGCGGGATCGCCGACCGACCGGCCCCACTCCTGCACCGCGAACCCCGCGGCCGCGATGATCCGCTCCGCCTCCGTCCGATCGTCCCGTGCGTCGAGCTCCGGCGGCAGCGGCGACCGCGCCGGACGGAACGCCGAGTCTGGTGCGAAGCGGCCGACGGCGGTCGCCGTGTCGACGCGCGGCGCAGCGGTCCGCGAGAGTCGCAGACCGAGCGCCTCCAGCTCGAACCCCGTCGGCAGAGGCCTCTCGAGAGCCTCGACCAGCATCCGGGTCGGCAGCGCCACGGTCCGTCCGGTGAGCAGGGGCACGTCCAGGACGGCGTGCGCGAAGCGCTCGAGATCCTCCCTCGGGTGGCCGCGCAGGAGAGCGACCCGCACCGAGCGCTGCTGGACCGGCACGACGGCGGCACCGACCGCGCCGATCGTGCCGTTCTCGTCGAGTTCGACGGGCGCCACCGGCCCGTCCGCGCCCAGCTCCGTCAGCCGGGCGAACTGGTCGGCGGTGACGTGGGCACGCGGATCGGTGACGACCACGACCTCGGTGTGCGCGTTCCGCGCGGCGTCCGCGAGGATCTCGACGTACCGCGTTCCCCGCGGATACCGCACCGCGGTCAGGCCGCCGTCGGGGAACGCCAGCGCGGCGACTCCGACGCCCGCCCAGGTGCTGGGCTCCGGATCGATCCCCACCACGTGCACGTGGCTGTCCGCCGTGCGCATCGCCGCGGCGATCTTCAGATCCGAATGCCGGTCCGCCCTCTGCAGCGCGCGGATCAGGGCGGCTCGGACAGGTTCCTGCGGGCGTGCGCCGATCGTGCCGCCCGCGACCGCGCGCATCGCCGCCGACCGCCAGCCGTCGACATCGACATCGACGCCCGCGTCGTTCACGCGCACGGTCAGTCGCGCCCCGGCTCGTCTCTCCCAGGCATGCTCCAGCGCCCCGACGGAGCCGTCCAGGTCGTGCCGCTCCCGGTAGTCGGCCATCGACCACCACGGATGCACCGGCGCCGTCGCCCGGTCGCTGACGAGATAGGCGTACAGGGCCGGAACCCGGTCGCTGTCGGGGAGCCCGCGGCCGGCGTAGAGCTCATCGAAGAGCGGATTGGGCGAGACACCCGCCCGGAAGCCGCGGGTCACATAGTCCATCGTGGCGCGCGCGGGGCCTGCCCGACGCCACCCTCTCTGCGCGGCGTAGAAGTCGGCATCCATCAGTCCGCTGCGGCGCACGGCCCTGAACCAGACGACGCGGTCGGCGGCCCGGAGTGCCGGCCCGATCAGCGCAAGCCCGCGCGACCGCCGCCACAGGGCCCGCACCGCCGCGACCGCTCTCCGGCCGAGGGAGGAGGGGCCTGCGTTCATCTCGCCCATCGCCGGCCGATCGGGGCCTTCGACGCACCTGGCACAGCATCCACTCTCGGCACCCTGTCAGCGTACCGGGACCGCGGCTGCCATCGAGCGCGCCCTGCGGACGCCCGCCTCACAGGTCGGCGTGCAGCGCCCACACACGCTCGGCGGAGCCGTTCCACGAGTACGCGCGGGAGCGGTCGGACGCGAGCACCGAGAGCGTGCGCGCCCCCTCGCCCGCAGCCCGCTGCACCGCCGCGACGAATCCGTCCGACGGCACGAGCAGGCCGCCGTCCGCGAGAACGTCGCGATGCACTCCCCCGTCGGCCGCGATCACGGGCACGCCGATCGCCAGCGCCTCGAGCACACGCCACGGCCAGGCGGGCGCCGGGTCCGCCGCGGCGAGCGCGATCGCCCCGCCGAGCAGGGCGCTGCGGTCCTGTGCGTCGAGCCGTCCGAGCACGTGCACGCGCGGCGCCTCGACACCCGCGGCCACGGCGACCGCGGCGATCGCGGGAGCGGATCCGTCCGGGGCGTCGAGCACGAACGCGTCCGCGTCGACGGCCGCCGCCGCGGCGAAGACGCCGTCGAGAGTCCCGGCGGTGCCGGTCGCCACGAGATAGCGGGCCGGAGCGCCCAGCGCCGCCCGGCGCTCCGGCCCGTCGTGCGGGATCGCGAAGCCGTCCGGCGCGGCTCCGGGGATCACCCGGATGCGGTCCCCGAAGCGGCCGAGCTCGGCGAGCTGCTCCGCCATGGCGTGTGTGGGCACCACCACGGCGTCGGCGTGCTTGGCCGCGCGCTTGAGCATCCCACGCTGCCAGAGCACGCTCGCCCGGGACAGCTGCTCGGGAGCGGTCCAGGCGCGCAGATCCCACACCGTCGCCACGGTCTGGTCGTGGTCGTGCACCCGGTCGTGCTTGGCGAGCGGGGCGAAGAGCGAGGGGGCGTGGATCATGCCGCCGCCGACCCCCGCGACGACGCCGAGCTGCCAGGCCGCGCCGAGCTCGCGGCGGCCGAGTGCCAGACGGTGCACCGCATCGGCGGAGGCCGCGGCGTCGTCGTCGGCTCCGGCCGGGACGATCGCCTCGACCGTGCACCGCTCGGGCGCCGTGGCGACCAGCCCCGCGACCAGGGAGCGTGCGGCGTCCGCCTGATCGGGGTCGACGATGTCGTTCGCCTGATCGAGCACCACGCGCAGCACAGCCATGACTCGAGCCTAACCAGCGTCCGCCGGCAGGTCTCCCAGGCGCTCCAGGGTCGGCCGGATCAGTGGGTCGGCGTGGGGCTCGGCGTCGGGTGCAGCGCCGTCTTCACCATCTGATGGATCTGGTTCCAGTCCGGGGTGAACTCGTCCACGCCGTTCGCCGGAGTCAGCTCGACCGCCTGCACGCTCTGCTGCTTCGCCTTCATCATGAGGTCGACGAACTCGGGCAGCTTGTCCTGCGGCAGATCGGTGTTCACCATCGCGGTTCCCGCCTTGGCGATCTCGCTGAAGTGCGTGAGCACGTTCTGCGGCGTGAACTGCTTCAGGATCGCCTCCTGCAGCTGGCGCTGACGCAGCATCCGGTCGAAGTCGCTCGTCGTGTACCGAGAGCGGGCGTACCACTGCGCGGTGTCGCCGTTCATGTGCTGCTTGCCGGGCTCGATCCAGCCGGTCGCCCAGGTGTTCACGTCTTTCGCACCCGATCCCGGCGGCGGGCCGCCCTCGGGCAGCCGTTCCTTGACGTCCATGTCGACGCCGCCCAGCGCGTCCACGAGCCGCGCGAAGTCGTTCATGTCGAGGAACACGTAGTACGGGATGGTGATCCCCAGCACTCCCTCGGCGGCCGCCTTCGTGGCCTCGATCGACGGAGTGGATCCGTGCGCCTTCGCGTCCGGGTAGTACGACTTCCCGCTGTGGCAGACCTCGACCGCGTTGGTGAGCTGGTTGATCCCGGCGCCCCACCCGCAGTTCTCGTCGTCGTGCGCGGTGAAGCCGTTCGGGTAGGCGTCGTGCATGGGGCCGGCGGCGAACGGCACGTTCGGCATGTCGCGCGGGATCCCGAAGATCGTCACCTTGCCGGTCTCGGCGTTCACGGAGACCACCGAGATGCTGTCGAAGCGCATCGAGTCACGCCCGGCTCCGCTGTCGGCGCCGAGCAGCAGCACGTTGTAGTAGCCATCGCTCGGGGGCAGGCTCGGTCCGCCGGATCCGAACAGCGTCGTGATCGCGGTGCGGCTCGAGGCGACGATCGTGGCGGCGGAGGCGGCGCCGCTGCCGCACAGCGCGACCACGAGCACGGCGACGAGCGGGATCGCGATCCGCGCGTAGTTCTTGATGCGCACCAGGCGCACGATCCGCAGGGTGTCGAAGGTGAGCACGATCCAGAGCAGCGCATAGGCGTAGCAGAGCACCTGGATGAGCGTCAGCACGACCCAGGACACCCAGCCGCCGCCGATCGTGAGCCACAGCAGCGCCTGCCGCCAGAGCAGTCCGGTCAGGGCGGCGACCACGATCAGCGCCCACATCGTCAGCGTGGCGCCGAGGCCGAAGCGCCCCAGCCGCCGGTTGCCCGAGAGGATCTGCGCGGATCCGGGGATGAGCACGTTCAGCACGACCAGCCACCAGCCGCGGCGGGTCATCACCTCGGGCGAGCCGAAGTCGGGGTCCCGCATCGGGCGCGTCCGGATGAGCGACGCGCGCGGACCGGACGTCGAGGAGGGGCGGTGCAGGACCTGCGTCACAGGCTGTCCTTCAGCCGCCGGTTCTTCTCCTCGACCTGCGACTCCAGCTCCCGCGCGTACGCCTCGATCCGGTCGGCGATCGACGGATCCCCGGTGCCGAGGATCCGTGCGGCGAGGATCCCGGCGTTGCGCGCCCCGCCGATCGAGACCGTGGCGACCGGGATGCCGGCGGGCATCTGCACGATCGACAGCAGCGAGTCCATGCCGTCCAGGTACGCGAGCGGCACCGGCACGCCGATCACCGGCAGCGCGGTGACGGAGGCGAGCATGCCGGGCAGGTGCGCGGCTCCCCCTGCTCCCGCGATGATGACCTTGAGCCCGCGCTCCCGCGCCTCGACGCCGTAGCGGTGCAGCTTCTCGGGGGTGCGGTGGGCGGAGACCACCTCGACCTCGTGCGGGATGCCGAACTCGGTCAAGGCCTGCGAGGCGTCGCTCATCACGCGCCAGTCGGAGTCGGATCCCATCACGACGCCGACGAGGGGCGCGGCGGAGGCATGCAGTGTCCCGGTCACCCCTCCAGGCTAGGGGCGGCGGCTGGGAGATCCCCGCTGCGGCGCGCCCGGGCGATGCTCGGGACCGGATCCGCTTCCTGCCACCCGCCCCGCCCCTTCCCTCCCCTTCCCCGGGAAACGGAGAGCACCGCGTGTCATCGTGGCGTGTCACGGGCTGCGGACTTCCGACACGCCGCATGCCTCTCTGTTTTCCCACGGTGGACGAAGGGGTGGACCGGCCGAGTGAGCTCGGCCGGGGGCGGAGCCGGGTCGGGCTCAGGCGAAGGCGGCGGCGGCCCCGCGGGCGGTCGCGAGGGTCTGCTCGAGATCCGCTCCCGCGACGTTCACGTGCCCGACCTTGCGCCCCGGGCGGGGCGACTTGCCGTAGGTGTGCACCTTCGCGAGGGGGCTCGCGGCGAGCGCCGCGGGGATCCGGTCGACCATGCCGGCGTCGGCCGGGCCGCCCAGGATGTTGATCATCACCGACCACGGCGCGATCGGCGTGGTCCCGCCGAGCGGAAGGTCGGCGACGGCGCGCAGGTGCTGCTCGAACTGGCCGGTCACGGCGCCGTCCTGGCTCCAGTGGCCGCTGTTGTGCGGGCGCATCGCGAGTTCGTTGACGAGGACCCGCCCGTCGGCGGTCTGGAAGAGCTCGACCGCGAGCATGCCGGTGACGCCGAGGCCCTCCGCGATCGCGCGGCCGATCCGCGCGGCCTCCTCGAGGTGCTCCGCGTCGACGCCGGGCGCCGGGGCGATGACCTCGGCGCAGACGCCGTCCCGCTGCACGGTCTCCACGACCGGGTAGGCGGCGAGCTCGCCGCCCGGGCGGCGGGCGACCTGCTGTGCGAGCTCGCGGACGAACGGGACGAGCTCCTCGACGAGCAGCGCACCGCCCTCGGCGAGTCCGGCGAACCAGTCCGCGGCCTCGTCGGCGGTGGACACCACACGGACGCCCTTGCCGTCGTAGCCGCCGCGCGGGGTCTTCACCACGCCACGGCCGTCGTGGGCGTCGAGGAACGCCTGCAGTTCGGCGGTGCCGGTGACGCGCGCCCAGTCCGGCTGCGGCACGTCGAGCTCGGTGAGGCGGGCGCGCATGTCCAGCTTGTCCTGCGCGAAGCGCAGCGCGTCGGGGCCGGGGTGCACCGGGATCCCGTCGGCGACGAGGGCGCGCAGGATCTCCTGCGGCACGTGCTCGTGGTCGAAGGTGACGACGTCGACGTCTGCGGCGAAGCGCCGCACGGTGTCGAGGTCGCGGTAGTCGCCCACCGCGGTCGCGGCGAGCTGCGCCGACATGCCGTCGTCCTCGGCGAGCACGCGGATGTCGATCCCCAGCTCGACCGCCGGAGCGATCATCATCCGCGCCAGCTGTCCGCCGCCGATCACACCCACACGCAAAGCCATCGGATCTCCGTTCCTCGAAGATCCATTCTTCCGCATCGGAAGCCGGCCCGACGCCGACCGTGCGGACGGCTCAGCGGGCCCGGGTCACTCCGCGGGCGGGTTCAGCGCGGACTGCGCATCGCGGTGCGCGAGGATCTGCCCGACCTCGACCTGGTCGGCCAGGGTCTCGTTCACGAGCGCGACGTTCGGCACATCGCGCAGCCGCAGCGGCGCGTCCACCCCGTTCGACAGCACGATCGTGCCGATTCCGACCATGCGCTGCAGGGGTCCGCGGCGCACGGTGATCGTGTAGCCGCGGGCGTGCGACATCTCGATGCTGCGCCGGGATCCGATCCCGTCGCGCACGATCACCCGGCGCGTGGTGATCGTGATCCGGCGGGACGCCCAGACGATGTACGGCACGACGACGAGCAGCAGCACGACGGCGCCCGCGGCGACCCACAGCATCCAGTCGGCGAACGGCCTAGGCAGGTTCTTGGTGAAATACCCGGTCGCCCCAGCGACGACGATCAGGACGAGCGCGGACCAGAACAAGTGACGCGCGTGCGGGTGGAACCGCGCGATGAGCCGCTCCTCCGCGGGCGCGCCAGGCGGCGGCATCATCGGCCGCCCTCCGAGACCCATCGGTTGCGTCACGCGTCCATTCTGACCCGCCACCGGGAGATCCGGGGCCGTGAGCGCAGGTGTGTCCGGTCTCGGGGCGGGCGTGCGCGGCCGAACGGCCGGACTCGGAACCCGCCGCCGCCGATCGCCGGCGCGGCGTCTCAGGCGACCACGGCGATCGCGACGCCGTCCCAGCCCTTGATCCCGACCGTCTGCAGCGCGGTCGCGTCGAAGCGAGGATCCGTCCCGAGCATCTCGAGCGCCGCCCTGGTGCCGACCACCATGCTGTCGGCGGAGTCCGGGTCGACGATGTCGCCCGCGCGGCCGATGTTGTCGAGCACCACGACGGTGCCGGACCGGCCCAGCCGTGCCGCCCAGTCCAGGTAGAGCGTGTTGGACTCCTTGTCCGCGTCCACGAAGACGAGGTCGAACGGGCCCGGATCCGCGAGCGTCGGCAGGACGTCCGCGGCGCGCCCGATCAGGATCTCGACCCTCTCGCCGACGCCCGCCGCGTCGATGCTCGCCCGTGCGACGGCGGCGTTGCCGGGTTCGGCCTCGATCGTGACCACCCGGCCGCCGTGGCCGACGGCCCGGGCCATCCAGATCGTGGAGTATCCGCCGAGCGTGCCGATCTCCAGGACCCGGCGGGCGCCGGAGATCCGCACCAGCAGGGCGAGCAGCTTGCCGCTGACCGGCGCGACCTCGATCGCCGGCATGCCCGCGGCAGCCTGTGCGGCGAGCGCGGCTTCGAGCGCTCCGTCATGACCGACGAGGGTCTCGGCGAGGAAGTCGTCGGTGGCGCGCCAGTTCGCAGGGGTCGGATCGGCCATGGCTTCAGCATCGTCGGTCCGCGGCGAGCGATCAAGAGCGCGAAGGATCGGATTCTCCGGGATCCGTCGGGGCCGGGCCCGCGGTCTGCGGCCGCCCGTCGAGCGTCGCGGCGGGCGGGGCGACGGGCGCTGCGGCCGGCGGCGGGCTCGCGACGGGCGCCGGATCCTTCCGACGCCCGGCGGCGAGCGCGGGCTGCCGACGGAACTGGCCGGTCAGCAGCAGGATCGCGATCACGACCGCGCACGCGATCCAGCCGGATGCCCCGAGCGGACTGATAAGCGCCAGGTTCGGGTGCAGCGGACTGATCAGCACGGACAGCCCCGCGGAGGCGTTCAGCATGCCGTGTGCGAAGACCGACGGCCAGAGCGAGGCCGAACGCAGACGAAGCCAGCCGAACAGGACGCCCCAGGCGACGCAGCCGCCGACCATGAGCAGCACGCCCACGACATCCCGGCGGCCGAAGTCGTAGCCGAGCAGGATCACCGGCGCGTGCCAGATCCCCCAGATCGCACCGCTGATCAGCAGCGCGGGCCAGGTGCCGAGCGGGCGCAGCGCCGGCACCAGCCAGCCCCGCCAGCCGAGCTCCTCGCCGAAGGCGAAGATGCCGTTGAACAGGGCCCCGACCGGGATCGCCGCGAGCTGGGCGATCACGATCACGCCGATCGGCGGAAGGGTCACCCCCGCGGGCACGACCTTCTTCAGCTGCTCGGCGATGAGCGGGAAGGTGAAGTCGGGGTGCAGCCAGCCCAGCACGATCGCGACGCCGATCCCGAGCAGCACGACGGCGAGCGGGCCCAGCCAGCCGATCACCGTGAGCCAGACCACGCGCTTCGCCGGGCGCAGCGGCCACATGCCGAGGGAGCGCAGTCGCTCCCCCCTGCGCGGGAAGCCGGTGACCAGCATCGTGACCACCACGGCGATCGTCGGCGCGAACATCATCGCCGTCAGGATGATCACCGCGCCGGGGGTGGCCAGGCCCCGGCCCAGCCAGAGCGGCAGGCAGATCAGCCAGGCCAGCCCCCACGCGAGCACCGTGTAGAGGGCGATCGCGCCCCCGCGCACCCGTGCGGGCGATCCGTGCTCCCGCATCCCGGACACCTCTCCTCGTCCGCTCATGATCCCGCCTCCTCCGCGGCCGCCGAGGACGCCGATCCGCGGTCCAGATAGGCCCGCAGCACCGCGACCGCGATGTCGGCGCCGTCGACCGTGACGACGAGCGCCCGCTTGTCGCGGCGCTCGACCTCGATCGCCGGACCGGTGCGCAGCACGATCCCGGTGCGTCCGTCCAGCCCGAGCCGCCAGCCGAAGCCGCCGAACTCGCCGAACGGATTGCAGTCGACCGCGCGCACCGCGACGATCTCGTCGAGCGGAACGTGCACCCGGGGGAAGCCGACCTGCGAGCGCACCGACAGGCCGTCCTGGTCGATCCGCACCCGGAACGAGACCGCCGTGGCCAGCGCGACGCCGACGAGCACGAGCGTGACCACCGGCACCCACAGCCGGTCGGTGAACCGCATCGCCATCACGGCCGTGAGCGCCACGACGAGGACCATCACGAGTGCGATGAGGATCAGGGCCACCCGTGACATCGTCGCGGTCGCGAGCCAGGCGACCCGCTCGCCGCGGGCGATCGAGGTCACGTGCACGGGCTGCAGCGGTGCCGCCGGCGCCGGGCGGATGTGCGGCTGCACCAGCCACCCCACGGCGATGAGCACGAGGAAGAGGGCCGCGCCGATCAGCATGTAGGGCCACAGATCCGGAGCCTGCTTCGCGTCGGAGAGGCCCCGCTGGGTGCCCACCGCGGCGAGGTTGACGACCGCGCTGAGCCCGGACAGGCCCAGTGCCATGCCGCCGAGAAGCCGCGCGGCCCCGCCCCAGTTGTCGCGGACCACCGCGACCGTGGCGATCGTGAGGATCGCGGGGAGCACGAATCCGAGCAGCACGGCGGCCCACGCGAACGTCGCCGGCGGTCCGAACCGGTCGGCGCCGGTCGGCCCCCAGTGCGTCACCGCCGGCGCGGGCAGCTCGGGCAGCCAGCCGAGGATGATCCCGAGCACGACGCCGGAGAGCACGAGCGGGATGACGACCCCGATCAGCAGGGAGATCACCCGGGCACGGCGCAGGTCGGCCGCGGGGATCGCGGTCACGTTCCGCCCGGCGGAACCGGTTCGATCCATCATGATGTCCTCTCCTGATTCTGGGCGGCGATGAGGGCGGCGAGGGTGGCGGGGCTGAGGCCGAGGGCGGCGGCGCGACGCACGAGCGCGGTGATGTCCGAGGCGAGATCGGCGAGGGGCGCGGCGGAGGCGGACAGCACGGCTCCCCGACCCCGGCGGAGGTCCACGAGGCCCTCGTCGCGCAGTTCCTGGTAGGCGCGCAGCACGGTGTGCACGTTGACGTCGACCGCCTGCGCGAGCTCGCGCGCCGCGGGCAGCCGGTGGCCCGGGCGCAGACGACCGGCGAGCACCTCGGCGCGCACCGAGGCCGCGATCTGCTCGAACAGCGGCTGCGCGCTGTCGGTGTCGATCCGGATGAGCATCGCCCTCACCTCCTGTCCGGTTATTCTAGTGCAACTAGATCAATTGAGGGAGGGGTCTCGGGCGATCCGCCGCACCTCGATCGATCCGCCGTACAGAACGGCGGCGCGTTCGGAGGCCCCGGCACCGGCCGTTCACCGTCGTCGCGCATGATGGAGACATGCCGCTCGCCCGCCGCCTGACCCTCGCCGACGCCGTGTCGATCGGGCTCGGATCGATGATCGGCGCGGGCGTCTTCGCGGTGTGGGGTCCGGCGGTCGGAGCAGCAGGCGCCGGACTGCTCGTCTCGCTCGTGGTCGCCGGGTTCGTCGCGTTCTGCAACGCCACCTCATCGGCCCAGCTCGCGGCGGTCCATCCGGTCTCCGGCGGAACCTACGCGTACGGGCGCGCCGAGCTCGGCCCGTGGTGGGGCTTCGTCGCCGGCTGGTGCTTCGTGATCGGCAAGCTCGCGAGCTGCGCCGCGATGGCGATCACGGTCTCGGCGTATGCGGCCCCGTCCCCATGGCAGCGGCCGGTGGCGATCGCGACGGTCGTCATCCTCACCGCGGTCACGAGCTTCGGCGTCACCCGGACCGCGCGCGTCACCCAGGTGCTCGTCGCCGCGACCCTGGTCGGGCTGCTCGTCGTGCTGGCCGCCGCCGGTACCGTCCTTCCGCACGCCGCCCCCGCGCCCCTGCCCGGCTGGTCGGGGTACGGCGTGCTGCAGGCGGCAGGGCTGCTGTTCTTCGCGTTCGCCGGCTATGCGCGGATCGCCACGATGGGCGAGGAGGTGCGGGACCCGTCCCGGACGATCCCGCGGGCGATCACGATCGCGCTCGCGACGGCCCTGGTCGTCTACCTGCTCGTCGGCGGGGCGGTCGCGCTCACCCTCGGCGGGGCGGCCGCGGACTCCACGTCTCCGCTCGCGGACGTCGTCGCCGTCGCGGGTTGGGGTGCCGCGAGCCCGGTCGTCCGGATCGCCGCGACGGCCGCAGCGACCGGAGCGCTGCTCGCGCTGCTGTCCGGCATCGGGCGCACGACCCTCGCGATGGCGCGGGAGCGGGACCTGCCCGGCCTGCTCTCCGCCGTCGATCCTCGCCACCACGTGCCGCGGCGGGCGCAGCTGGCGGCCGGGCTCGTCGTGGTCGCGGTGCTGCTGGTCGCCGACCTGCGCGGCGCGATCGGCTTCTCGTCGTTCGGCGTCCTGGTGTACTACTTCATCGCCAACGTCTCCGCCTTCGTGCAGCGCCGGGACGCGCGGCGCTATCCGAAGCCGCTGCAGGTGCTCGGCGCGATCGGCTGCCTCGTGCTCGCCGGATCGCTCCCCCCGCCCTCGGTGCTGATCGGCACGGCGGTGGTCGTCGTCGGCGTCGCCCTGCGCGGGATCAGGATCGGGTGGGATCGGCGTCGCGGCGGTACGACGACGGCGTGAACCCGAGAACGGCCCGGAAGTCGTTGGCGAGGTGCGCCTGGTCGGCGTAGCCGAGATCCGCGGCGATGCCGGCGAGCTCGGCGGCCGGGTCGGTGCGGATCCGCTCGGCCGCCTCCTGCAGGCGACGGCGCCGGATCATCGCCGCCGGCGACAGCCCGACGTACCGGTGCGCCATGCGCTGCAGCGTGCGCACCGAGACGGCGAGTCGGGTGGCGGCCTGCTCCGGGGTGCGGATGGACGGATCCGACATGAGCAGCTCGGATATGGCGTTCGCGTGCCGGACGGGGGCGGTGACCTCGCCGACGCGGTCGCGCAGCCAGTCGCACACGGCGCCGGCGGCGCGTTCGAGGCGGCCGTCGCCCGAGGCCATCGCGCGGGCCACCTCGCGCTCCAGTTCGGGCGCGTCGATCTCGATCGCTCCGTCGAGGAACGAGGACGGCTCCGCCGCGAGCGCGGCCACCGCGGCGGGGCGCAGCAGGGCGCCGACGGCCCAGCCGCGGCCGGCCAGGTCGCGGAAGCCGGCCCGGGTGGTCGCCCCGAACAGCTGCACCGGCGCGGTCTCGCGATCCGACGCCTCCACCACCAGGTTCAGCGCCGGGTACGAGACGAGGTCCTGCCGGGACGAGCGCCCCGGTTCGAGATCCCACTCCGGGATCCAGACCCACGCCACGAGCTCCGCCGCGTCCGCCGGCGGGGCGATGCGGTGGAACTGCGGAAGTCGCGCGGGGTAGAGCACGCCGCGCGTGGGGTTCACCATGCTCCGAGGGTACGGCCGGCCGCCGACGTTGAGACGGGGCCGGATCGCGGCGCGACCACCGGGCCGCGATCGGCGCACACGACAGGCTGTCGCGGATCTCCAAGCCGCCGCTCCCCGCCGCGGCGTAGCGTCGCAACCATGAGCGAAGAGAAGACCACGGGCGTCACCGGCGCCCACACGACCGACGGCCGCCCGAACGCGGCGACCACCCTCACCCCGTTCCTCGCCATCCCCGACTCGCGGGGCGCGATCGACTTCTACGTCGCGATCTTCGGCGCCCGGGTCGTCGGCGTCACGGAGTTCGGCGGCGTGGTCGCGCACGCCGACCTCGACTTCGGGCTGGGCGGCCTGCAGCTGGGCGACCCGAACCCCGACTACGGGCTCGTCCCCTCCCCCTCCGGCGACGCCGACTGCTATTCGATGGGCATCTACGTGCCCGACGTCGACGCGGTCGTCGAGCGTGCCGTCGCGGCCGGTGCGACCGTGAGGGAAGCCCCGTCGACGTTCGTCTCGGGCGACCGGTACGCGAGTATCCGGGATCCGTTCGGGGTGCGCTGGTCGGTGATGACCCGCATCGAGGATCTCTCCGAGGAGGAGAGCACCGCCCGGGTCGAGGAGTGGGCGGCGTCGTTCAGCGCACCGGAGAGCTGAAGGCCGCGGCCTCCACCGCGATCCCCGTCGGCGCGGGTGCGAGCCCGGTCTCCCCCGCCGCGGCGACCACGGCGGGCAGCAGCGCGTCGGCGGTGCGCCGGTAGCCGAGCGCGCTCGGGTGGAACCGGTCCAGGCCGAACATCTCCTCGGGCTCGTCGAAGAACATCGGCCCGACCGCGCGGCGCAGGTCGACCGCGGTCGCGCCGTGATCGAGCGCGGTCTGCGCCTGCGCCACAGCGAGCCGTCGGGACAGGCGGGAGGCGATCGCGCGGAGCGGCTGCGGCACGGGGCGCAGCGCGCCGAGGTCGGGGCAGGTGCCGACCACCACGGCGGCGCCGAGGGCGTGCAGCCAGCCGATCGCGTCCTCGAGGTGCTGCACCGAGACCGAGACCGGGATCCGGTGCGTGACGTCGTTCCCGCCCACGACGATCACGGCGACGTCCGGCAGGTAGTCCGTCTCCAGGCTCGCGAGCTGCGCATCCAGGTCCGGCGATTCGGATCCCACGATCGCCGCCGTGCGCAGCCGCACCGGCCGCCGCGTGCGTCGGGCGAGCCCCTTCGCCAGGCGCCCGCCGAGGGTGTCCTTGCGCCGCTCGGCGCCGAGACCCGCGGCCAGGGAGTCGCCGAGCAGGAGCAGTTCGATCGGCTCGCCCGTCAGCCGTCGCCGCCAGATCCGGTCCGCGTCGACCGCGTCCTCGCCGTGCGGCTTGCCGATCCGCCGGCGGGCGATCCGCGCCTGCCGGCCGAGAGCGATCCGGGCCGCGACCGCCGAGCCCGCGAAGACGACGCCGATGACGCCCAGGGCGAGGGATGCGGAGCGGATCCGCTCCGGACGGCGAGGATCCATGCTCCGATCAGACCGCATCGACATGAACGGCGCGTGACCGGCAGTCGACGCACGGTACGCGTGCAGTCTCACCGGTCGTTGAGCGAGGCGAAGGCGAGACGAAACAGCGGCGATCGTCGGGACGACACGTTTCGTCTCGGTCGCCTTCGGCGGCCTCGCTCGACGACCCCGGGACGGGACAGCCGCTGCTCAGGACAGCGGCTTGACCTCGAGCGCGTCGGCGGCCACGCCCGCGCGCACGGTCGCGAAGGCGCTGTAGCCGTCGGCCGCCGCGCGCTCGAGCAGGCCCTTGAGGTTCTTCGTGCGGCGCTCCAGGCGTACGCGCGCGCCCTCGCCGATCAGGGCGGCCTTGTGCGCGACGAGCTCCGCGACCGGGACGTCCGCGTCGTGGATCAGCACGACCGCGCGCGTGGCAGCGTCGTCCTGCGACTCGAGCAGGTCGACGATCCGCTCGAAGCCGATCGAGAAGCCCACGGCCGGCACCTGCTGGCCGAGGAAGCGGCCGATCATGCCGTCGTAGCGACCGCCGCCGCCGAGCGAGTACGCCACCGAGGGGTGCGCGAGCTCCATGATCGTGCCGGTGTAGTAGCCCATGCCGCGGACGAGGAACGGATCGAACTGCAGCGGGATCGGGTCGATCCCCTCCGCGGCCGGGCGGGCGGCCGCGACCGCCTGCCCGAGGCCGACGAGGTGCGCGACGAGCTCGTCCGGCACGTCCTCGGGCAGCGCCTTGCGGATCTGCCGCTCGCCGTAGGGGTGGTACTCGAGAGTCTGCGGACGGCGCAGGAACGCCTCGAACGCGTCCACGGCGGAGGCCGTGGCGTCGCGCTCGCGCAGCTCGGCGACGATGCCGTCCGGGCCGATCTTGTCGAGCTTGTCGATCGTGATGAGCACGCCGGGGCGCTCCTCCTCGCTGAAGCCGAACGAGTCCAGCATCCAGTCCAGGGCCCGGCGGTCGTTCACGCGCACCATCGCACCGGTCAGGCCCAGAGCGTCGACCGTGTCGAGCGAGGCGACGATGAGCTCGGCCTCGGCCCGGGCGGAGTCGTCGCCGATGATGTCGATGTCGCACTGCACGAACTGGCGGTAGCGGCCCTTCTGCGGCCGCTCGGCGCGCCAGACCGGGCCGATCTGGATGGCGCGGAACACGCTGGGCAGCTGCCCGCGGTTGCTCGCGTAGAACCGCGCGAGCGGGACGGTCAGGTCGTAGCGCAGGCCGAGGTCGCTGAGTGCGGCGGGGTCCTCGGCGCCGGCGCGGATCGCGTCCGCGTCGAGTCCGCGGCGCAGGAGGTTGAACGACAGCTTCTCGTTGTCGCCGCCGATCCCGGCGTGCAGACGGTCGTACTCCTCGACGACGGGCGTCTCGATCTCGTCGAAGCCGTGCGCGCGGTAGCGATCGCGGATGACGGAGAGCACGCGCTCACGACGGGCCTTGTCGGCGGGGAGGAAGTCGCGCATCCCGCGCGGAGGATTGACCGTTGCCACGGATCCATTCTTCCAGGTCGCGTGGGACGGCCCTTCCCACGGTTTCGAGGAGCGATGTTGGTTCCCGATCGTCCGGTTCGGGGACCAACATCGCTCCTCGAAGCGTCAGTCCTTGGCCTCGGCGATGCGGACGGCGTCCTCCAGGGCGCGGGTGCGCTCGCGGAGGGCGCGCTCGGCGTCCCAGCCGCGCGCGCGTGCGGTCGCGACGAGGGCGAGCAGGGCGTCGCCGAGCTCGGCCTCGGATGCGGGCGTCTCGGTCGCTGCGCCCGTCGGAGGCCCCGCATCCACCCCGCGCTTCGCCGCGCGGCCGAGCATCTTCTGCGCGAGCGCGAGCGCGGGCATCCCGCGCGGGATCCCGTCCAGGACGCTCCGCCGGGTGTGCTTCTCCGCCGCCTTCGCGGCGTTCCAGTGCACGAGCACCTCTTCCGGCGTGGTCGCGACGGCGTCGCCGAAGACGTGCGGGTGCCGGCGCGTCATCTTCTCGGAGAGCGTGCGGGCGACGTCGTCGATGTCGAACGGATCCTCCGGATCCTGTGCGGCGATCGCGGCGTGGAACAGCACCTGCCAGAGCAGGTCGCCGAGCTCCTCGCGCAGCTCCGCCCGATCGTCGCGCTCGACCGCTTCGATGAGCTCGTACGACTCCTCCAGCAGGTACGGCAGCAGCTCGCGGTGCGTCATGGCCCGCGACCACACGCAGCGCTCGCGCACCTGCCGCATCACCTCGGCGGCCGCGCGGAGCGGATCGGTCGCATCGTGCGGATCCGTCACCTCATCGCTCATCCCACGCCTCCTCGACGTCATCCTCGTCGACCTCGTCGTCGGCCGCATCCCCCGCGGCGCGATGGGCGCGCGCCCGCCACGACACGAGCACCGCGGCGAGGAGCAGCGCCATCACCGAGCCGAGCAGCACGGCGAGGATCGCCTGATCCCGCACCCCCGCGTCGGAGGCGAAGGCGAGGTTCGCGAGCAGCAGCGACACCGTGAACCCGATGCCGCCGAGCGCACCGGTCGCGAGCAGGTCGGGGAACCGGATCGCGGGGGGCGTGCCCCGAGGACGGATCCGCTGCGCGACCGCGCCGAACGCCGCGATGCCGACGAGCTTGCCCACCGGCAGCGCGACGAGGATCCCGAAGAACGCCGGTGACAGCGCCCCGACCGGAACCCGCGGGATGACCACGAACGCGGCGGCGAACGCGAACAGCGGCAGCACGAGCCCGTTCACCCACGGCTCCAGGGCGTGCCGGGTCGGCCCCGCGGCCCGTGGCGCCATGACCAGGCCGAGCATCACGCCGGCGATCGTGGCGTGCACGCCGGACGCCGAGACGAAGCCCCACGCGACGAGACCGACCAGCACCATGAGCACGGCGATCACCGGGCTCCGCCGTCCGCGCAGCAGCCGGCTCAGCACCGCGAACGCGGCCACGGCGACGAGCCCCACGGCGAGCAGGCCGAGGTTGAGCCCGTGCGCGAAGAGCACGGCGATGAACACGATGCCGACGATGTCGTCGAGGATCGCGAGCGCGAGCAGGAACGCCCGGACGGCGGACGGCAGCCCCCGCCCGAAGACGGCGAGGACGCCGAGCGCGAAGGCGATGTCGGTCGCGGTCGGGACGGGCCAGCCGCTCGCCGTGCCGGCCGCCGACCCCGTCGACGCCCCGGCGATCAGCAGGTAGACCGCGATCGGGACGAGGATCCCGCCCGCCGCCGCGATGGCCGGCTGGATCGCCGCGCGGACGCTGCTGAGGTCGCCGCGGGTGAGCTCGAACTGCAGCTCGAGCGCGACGACGAAGAAGAAGAGGGCGAGGAGCCCGTCCGACACCCAGTGCGACACGGAGAGGTCGAGCCCGGTGCCCGGGACGGCGAGATGCGCGCCGAGGATCCCCGCGACCGCGTCATGCGTCGGCAGGTTCGCCAGCAGCAGTCCGATTCCGGCGGCGGCGAGCAGCAGGACGGCCGGGAACTGTGCGGACCGGAGAAGGCGGGTCGTGCGGCTCATCCCCTTCACCGTATCGCGCGGCGCGGGTGCGCCGCGGGGGACGGCCCGGGTCCCGCGGGCAGGGCTTCGGGGCCTCCGCGACGCCGGGCGTCACGGAACCATCCCGGGCACAGCCTCGGTCTACGCTCAGGAGCGTGACCCCCGACACAACCGATACCGAAGCCATCCGCATCGCCGTGCGGTTTGAAGCAGGCCGCGAGCTGCCCGAGGAGATGCGCGCCGACGTGCGCATGCTCGGCGCCCTGCTCGGCCAGGTGCTGCGCGAATCCGGCGGCGAGGAGCTGTTCGACGACGTCGAGCGCCTCCGCCAGGCCACGATCGAGGCCTACACCGACGAGTCCGCGGAGGCGTTCGATCGCGCCACCCGCATCGCCGAGGAGTTCTCGGTGCAGCGGGCCGACGAGGTGGCGCGCGCGTTCACCGCATACTTCCACCTCGTGAACCTCGCCGAGGAGCACCAGCGCGTGCGCGTGCTCCGGGAGCGGGCCGAGCCTTCGACGGGCCCCGGGACCGATTCCCGGGTCGACACCGTGGCCGGCGCCTTCGCCCAGCTCGTGTCCGAGGTCGGCGAGGACGAGGCCCGCCGACGCCTCGGCGGCCTGCGCTTCCACCCCGTGTTCACGGCGCACCCGACCGAGGCCCGCCGTCGCGCGGTGTCCTCGAGCATCCGCCGCCTCGCCGAGCTGCTCAGCGAGCACGACGCGGCGACCCCGGGCGGCGCCGACGCGCACCGCACCCGCCGGCGCATGCTCGAGGAGGTCGACACGCTCTGGCGCACGGCCCCGCTGCGTGCGCACAAGCCGGCGCCGACCGACGAGGTCCGCACGGTGATGAGCGTCTTCGACGAGACCCTGTTCACCACGATCCCGCACGTGTACCGGCGGATCGACGACGCGCTGCGCGGCGAGGAGTCCGGATCCTCCGCCCCGATCGTCCCCGCGTTCGTGCGGATCGGATCCTGGGTCGGCGGCGACCGCGACGGCAACCCGTTCGTCACCGCCGCTGTGACCCGGGAGGCGGCGGAGATCGCCGCCGACCACGTGCTGCGCGGCCTCGAGCGCGCGATCGACCGGATCGGGCGCACCCTCACCCTGGACGCCGAGGACACGCCGCCCAGCGCCGCGATGGTCGCCCTGTGGGAGACGCTGCAGTCGGCGTACCCGGAGCTCGCGGCCGAGACGGCCACCCGCTCCCCCGAGGAGCCGCATCGCCGGGTGCTCGTCCTGCTCGCGCACCGGGTCGCGCAGACCCGCCTCGGCGGGGGCGGCTACACAGATCCGGAGCAGCTGCTCGCCGACCTGCGCGTCGTGCAGTCCTCGCTCGCGGACGCCGGTGCCCGCCGGCACGCGTTCGGCGGCGTGCAGCACCTCATCTGGCAGGTCGAGACGTACGGCTTCCACCTCGCCGAGCTCGAGGTCCGCCAGCACTCCCAGGTGCACGCCCGCGTGCTCGCCGAGCTCGACAAGGCTCCGTACGGCGGCACGGTCAGCGCCGAGACCGAGGAGGTTCTCGCGGTCTTCCGCACCGTCCGCGACATCCAGCGCACCCACGGATCGCGCGCCGCCGGACGCTACGTCGTCTCCTTCACGCAATCCGCGCAGGATCTCGCGAACGTGCACCGCCTGGCGGCCTATGCGTGCGGCGACGACCTGCCGGTGCTCGACGTGGTGCCGCTGTTCGAGACGTTCGCCGACCTGCAGGCGGCCCCGGGGATCCTCGCCGAGGTCGCGGAGCACCCCGCCTTCGCGGCCCGCCTGGCCACGACCGGCCGGCGCCTGGAGGTCATGCTGGGCTACTCCGACTCCTCGAAGGACGTCGGCCCCGTCGCGGCGAACCTCGCCCTCTACGAGGCGCAGGCCGAGATCGCCGCGTGGGCGCAGCGCGAGGGCATCGAGCTGACCCTGTTCCACGGTCGCGGCGGTGCGCTCGGACGCGGCGGCGGCCCCGCGAACTCCGCGATCCTCGCCCAGCCGCCGCACTCCGTCGACGGCCGGTTCAAGCTCACCGAGCAGGGCGAGGTCATCTTCGCCCGCTACGGCGAGCCCGCGATCGCCATGCGGCACATCGACCAGGTCACCGCGGCGACCCTGCTCGCGTCCTCCCCCGGCGTGGAGCGGCGCAACAGCGAGGCCGCCGTGCGGTTCGCCGAGGTCGCGGCGACCATGGACCGCGCCTCCCGCGACCGCTTCTTCGCCCTCGTCAAGGCCGACGGCTTCGCGCCCTGGTTCGCCACGGTCACGCCGATGGAGGAGATCGGGCTGCTCGCGCTCGGCTCCCGCCCCGCCCGCCGCGGCCTGTCCGTGGAGTCCCTCGAGGACCTCCGCGCGATCCCGTGGGTGTTCGCCTGGACGCAGGCGAGGATCAACCTGGCCGGCTGGTTCGGCCTGGGCACCGCGCTCGAGGCGGTCGGCGACGAGGAGCTGCTGCGCACCGCCTACAAGGAGTGGCCGCTGCTGCACACGATGGTCGACAACGTCGCGATGAGCCTCGCCAAGACCGACCCCCGCATCGCCCGCCGCTACCTCGCCCTCGGCGACCGCGACGACCTCGCGTCCCTCGTGCTCGAGGAGATGGAGCTCACCCGGTCCTGGGTGATCCGGATCACGGGCGGCGAGCGCCTGCTGCAGAACAAGCCGATCCTGCAGCGTGCTGTCGCGATGCGCAGCCCGTACGTCGACGCCCTGTCGCTGCTGCAGCTGCGCGCCCTGCGCGCGCTGCGCGATGCGGACGCGGCCGCTGCAGATCTCGAGGCGCCGGCACCGGATCCGGAGCTGCAGCGCCTGCTGCTGCTCTCCGTGAGCGGCGTCGCCGCCGGCCTGCAGAACACCGGCTGAGCTCAAGTCGTGCGTATAGCAGATTCCTCACTTCCATAACGGCCCGGAAGTGAGGAATCTGCTGTATTAGAGTGAGGAATCCGCCGTATCCGGCCCTCTGCGCATGACACGATCGACCGCGCGCCTTTCCATCCCCATCCGAAAGCATCCCCGCGTGACCGACACCATCATCGAAACCCCCACCGCCGAGTTCCATCCGCTCTCCTCGATCGCGCAGCCGATCTTCGACGCGGTCCGCGCGCTGAACCCGAACGAGCCCGAGTTCCACCAGGCCGTCCACGAGGTCCTGCACTCGATCGGCCCGGTGCTCGACCGCCACCCGGAGTACGTCGACGCCGGTGTCCTGGAGCGCCTCGTCGAGCCGGAGCGCCAGGTCATCTTCCGGGTGCCGTGGGTCGACGACGACGGCAGGCTGCAGGTCAACCGCGGCTACCGCGTGCAGTACTCCTCCGTGCTCGGCCCGTACAAGGGCGGCCTGCGCTTCCACCCCTCGGTGAACATCTCGATCATCAAGTTCCTCGGCTTCGAGCAGATCTTCAAGAACGCGCTCACCGGCCAGGGCATCGGCGGCGGCAAGGGCGGATCCAACTTCGACCCGCACGGCCGCAGCGACGCCGAGGTCATGCGCTTCTGCCAGTCGTTCATGAACGAGCTCTACCGACACCTCGGCGAGCACACCGACGTCCCCGCGGGTGACATCGGCGTCGGCGGCCGCGAGATCGGCTACCTCTTCGGCCAGTACCGCAAGATCACGAACCGCCACGAGTCCGGCATGTTCACCGGCAAGGGCATCGGCTGGGGCGGCGCGCAGGTGCGCACCGAGGCCACCGGCTACGGCGCCGTCTTCTTCGCTCAGGAGATGCTCGCGGTGCACGGCGAGTCCCTCGAGGGCAAGCGCGTCGGGATCTCCGGATCCGGCAACGTCGCGATCTACGCGATCCAGAAGGCCGCTCAGCTCGGCGCGACCGCCGTCACCGCCTCGGACTCGTCCGGCTACGTCGTCGACGACGCCGGCATCGACGTCGATCTGCTCCGCCGGATCAAGGAGGTCGAGCGCGGCCGCATCGTCGAGTACGCGAAGCGCCGTCCCGGCGCCCGCTTCGTCGAGGGCGGATCGGTCTGGGAGGTCCCCGTCGACATCGCCGTCCCCTCCGCCACGCAGAACGAGCTCGACGCCGACGGCGCCCGCGCGCTCATCGCGAACGGCGTGCGCGCCGTCTCCGAGGGCGCCAACATGCCGTCGACGCCCGAGGCCGTCGCGCTGTTCCAGGACGCGGGCGTGCTGTTCGCACCGGGCAAGGCCGCGAACGCCGGGGGCGTGGCGACCTCCGCGCTCGAGATGAGCCAGAACGCCGCCCGTCAGCGCTGGGGCTTCGACGACAGCGAACGCCGCCTGCGCGCCATCATGAGCGACATCCACCACGCCGCGTTCGAGGCCGCCGAGCGCTACGACGTCCCCGGCGACTACGTCGCGGGCGCCAACATCGCCGGCTTCGAGCGGGTCGCGAACGCGATGCTCGCCCAGGGCGTCATCTGACGGATCCCGCCACGCACGCCACGAAGCGCCGGTCCCCTCCGCGGGGGCCGGCGCTTCGTCGTCGCGGTCGGACCGGGGTCAGCGCCCGCCGGTCGGCTCCGGGTCGAGATGCTCGCTGTCGACGCCCTCGCTGTCGACGTGCTCGGGCCCGACCAGCTCGTCCAGCGGAACCTTGTTGTACCCGGTGACGGCCTCGTTCTCGTCGAACGACGCCACCTTCTTCCGGAAGCCGCGGGTCAGCACGAGCAGGTAGACGAAGCCGATCACGGTCCACACCGCTCCGCCGAGGAGCGCGTCCGGGCTGAGGTTCACCCACAGCAGACCGGTGAGCGCCATGCCGATCAGCGGCATGACGATGTAGCGGAAGACGTCCTTCGGGGTGTGCCGGAGGTTCTTGCGCACGGCGAACCAGGCGATCACCGAGATGTTCACGAACGTGAACGCGATGAGGGCGCCGAAGTTGATGAACGAGGCGATCAGATCCAGGCTGAACGACATCGCGAGCAGGCAGATCGCCCCGACGAGCACGACGTTGAACGTCGGCGTGTGGGTCTTCGGGTTGATGTAGCCGAAGGTGCGGCGCGGCAGCACGTTGTTGCGGCCCATCACGAGCAGCATGCGCGAGACCGAGGCGTGCGAGGCGAGGCCCGACGCGACGGTCGCGGCGAAGCCCGCGGAGGTGAGGATGATCTGGAACACGCGGCCGCCGACGACGTCGCCGATCTGGGTGAGCGAGCTGTCGCTGAGCGAGGCGTCGTTGAACTGGTGCCAGTCCGGGAACCGCAGCTGCGTGAAGTAGCTGGAGATGAGGAAGATCGCACCTCCCAGGATCACCGTGTACAGGATCGCCTTCGGCATGATCCTCGGGTGCTTCGCCTCCTCCGCGTACATCGTGACGGCGTCGAAGCCGATGAACGAGAAGCAGACGACGGTGGCACCGGCGAGGACCGCGCCGAACTGCACGCCGTCGTGGAAGAACGGCTGCACCGAGGCCACGGTGCCGGCACCCGCGCCCTGCGCGAGCTGCACCCACACCAGGGCCACGAAGGCGATGATGACGATGCCCGCGAACACGATGAGGAGCATGTTCAGGTTCGAGGTGCCGCGCATCGTCAGGTAGATGATCGAGGTCACGACGATGCAGTACAGGATCACCCAGACGCCCGGCCAGATTCCCGGGACGAGCTGCTCGAGGTAGTTGCGGATGATGAGGCAGTTCACCATCGGCAGCAGGATGTAGTCGATGAGCGAGGTCCAGCCCACCATGAAGCCGAGGTTCGGGTGGATCGACTCGCGTACGTAGGTGTAGGCGGATCCGGCGCTCGGGATCGCGCCCGCGATCTTGCCGTAGCTGACCGCCGTGAACATCATCACGACAAGGGCCAGCACGTACGCGAGGGGGACGACGTCGTCGGTCTGCTGCGACACGATGCCGAACGTGTCGAACACGATCGTCGGGGTCATGTACCCGAGACCGAGGCCGACGATGGCCCACAATCCCAGGTTGCGTTTCAGGGTGCCGCCGCCGTGCGCGAGCGGCTGAATCTTGGTGCCCATCGGTTCTCCTTCGGGGTGCGGTGGGGTCCTCGCACGGCTCCGGGGGCGTCCGGCGGAACAGCTGTCCATTATGCATCCCGATGGATCTGCGACGAAATCCGCAGGATCGCTACGGAATCCGGATCCGATTCACCGATTCACCATCAGGATCCGAAGGCGTCTCGCGCAGCCGCCATGCGGACCACGGATCCGCTCAGAGCGCGTGGTCCTCGGAGTGCCGCGCAAGCGAACGCGCGTACCTCTCGGTGAGCTGCACCATCAGATCGGGCGTGGACCGGTCGACGCCGAAGACGTAGCCGGGGAAGTCGAGCTCGTGCTGCGCCGCCCAGATCTCCTCGTGCCGCTCGGGCGAGAGGATCAGCACCGGGTCGCCGACCGCCACCCAGCCGATCGGCACGACGCTGTCGGCGGGCAGGGTCGTGCGCAGGTGCACGACCGCGTTGATCCGCACCTCGCTGCGCTCCCCGATGTGCGCGCCGTTGAAGATCCGCGTACCGGTCGCGAGGAACACCTCGTCGTCGATGGTCGCGCCGGAGATGCTCGCCATCGGCCCCACGAGCACGTGGTCGCCGATGTGCACCGGGTTCGCGGCCGTGGCGCGGATGAGCGCGTTCTCCATCACGATCACGTGGTCACCGAGTGTGATCGGGCCGCCCTCGGCGGTGATCACGGCGCCGTGCAGCACCTGGCAGTTCGGTCCGATCGTCACGTCGCCGGAGATCACCGCGGACGGGGCCACGACCGCGGTGGCGTGGATGCGGGGCCGAGACCCGAGGTGCTCGTAGATCATGCCGTCAGCGTAGTCCCGCCCTTACCGGAAAACAGAGAGCCATCAGGCCCACGGACGGCGAGCCGCGGCCGGATCCGGCCCGACACGCCGCACGCCTCTCCGTTTTCCGGCGCAGGCCGACGCAGCGCCCGAGGCGCCGGGACGTGTCAGGCGCCGATCGGCGGGAGCAGACCCTTCGCGGCGGCCATCGTGCGGGCGACGAGCAGCGGCGGATCGACGATCTCGCCCGCGCTGATGAGGCCGTCGAGCTCGGCGAGCGACATGCGCACCTGCTGCACCCGCCCCGGGCGGTCGTCCTGCGCCGCACGGCCCGGTCGCACCCGCGCCGCGAGGAACAGATGGGTCGCCCAGACGCTGCGCCCCGGGCTCGGGAAGAACGTGTGCAGCGGCAGCAGCTCTCCGGCTGCGAGCCCCAGTTCCTCGGCGAGCTCGCGGCGCGCGGCCGCCTCGGGGGCCTCGCCGGAGCGGCCGGCACCGCCCGGAAGGTCCAGGATCCACCGGTCGATCGCGTACCGGTACTGGCGGCTGACGAGCACGTGCTCGCCGTCCAGGATCAGCGTCGCGACGGAGAACGGGATGCTCCGATCCACCTCGAACACGGTCCGCTCGCCGCTGGGCAGCTCGACCTCGTCCGCGTCGATCCGCACCCGACCGCGATGCAGCTCGCGGGTGGCCAGCCAGTGCCAGCGCGGCTCCCCCGGGTTCGACGCGCGCAACCGCGGCCTGCTGCGGTCGCGGCGTGCACGGACCAGACGCTCCCCGCTCATCGGGCGGATCCCGACGCGACGGGCTCGGATGCGGCCTCCGCGGGAACGGAGTCCGGGAAGAGCGCGGTGAGCAGCTGACCCGTCCACTCGACGGGGTCCGCCCGATCCGGTCCGGGCATCGGCACGACCAGCGCCTCTCCCCCGCCGACGAGCTTGGCCTGGGGGTACAGCCGCTGCAGCCGCACCTTCATGGAGTCCTCGAAGCGCGCCGGCGCCACCCGCAGGTTCGAGCCCATCGCGACGACGTCGGTGAGCCCGGCGCGCGCCGCCCGGCGCCGCAGCCGGGCGATCGCGACGAGACCTTCGACCTCGGCCGGCGGGGCGCCGTAGCGGTCCGTGAGCTCTTCGACGACATGGCCGATCGCATCCTCGGACGCCGTCGCCGTGGCCGCGCTGGAGAGCTTCTGGTACGCCTCCAGCCGCAGCCGTTCGCTGTCGATGTACGAGTCGGGGATCCGCGCGTCCACAGGCAGCTCCAGTCGCAGTTCGGCGCCGGTCTCGGTCTCCTCGCCGCGGAACGTCGCGACGGCCTCGCCGATCATGCGCAGGTACAGGTCGAAGCCGACGCCGGCGATGTGCCCGGCCTGCTCGGCGCCGAGCAGATTGCCCGCGCCGCGCAGCTCGAGGTCCTTGAGCGCGACCTGCATGCCGGATCCGAGGTCGTTGTTCACCGCGATCGTCTGCAGCCGGTCGGCCGCCGTCTCGCTCAGCGGCTTGCCGTCGTCGTAGAGGAAGTAGGCGTACGCGCGCTCGCGGCCGCGGCCGACGCGTCCGCGCAGCTGGTGCAGCTGGCTGAGGCCGTAGCGGTCGGCGCGGTCGATGATGATCGTGTTCGCGTTCGAGATGTCCAGGCCGGTCTCGATGATCGTGGTGGACACGAGCACGTCGAACTTGCGCTCCCAGAAGTCGTCGACCACCTGCTCCAGCTGGTGCTCGCCCATCTGCCCGTGGGCGACCGCGATCCTCGCCTCGGGCACGAGCTCGGCGAGTTCGCTCGCGATGCGCTGGATCGACTGCACCCGGTTGTGCACGTAGAAGACCTGCCCCTCGCGGAGGATCTCGCGGCGGATCGCGGCGGCGACCTGCTTGTCGCTCTTCGGGCCGACGAAGGAGAGGATCGGGTGCCGGTCCTCGGGCGGGGTCTGCAGGGTCGACATCTCCCGGATGCCGGTGACCGCCATCTCGAGCGTGCGCGGGATCGGGGTCGCGCTCATCGCGAGGATGTCGACGTTCGTCTTCATCTTCTTCAGCGCGTCCTTGTGCTCGACGCCGAAGCGCTGCTCCTCGTCGATGATCATGAGGCCCAGATCCTTGAACATCACCTGATCGGTGAGGATCCGGTGGGTGCCGATCACCATGTCGACGGATCCCTCGAGCAGCCCGTCGAGGGTGAGCCGCGCCTCCTTGTCGGTCTGGAAGCGCGAGAGCGGGCGCACCTTGACCGGGAAGCCTGCGAAACGCTCGCTGAACGTCTCCAGGTGCTGCTTGACGAGCAGGGTGGTCGGCACGAGCATCGCGACCTGCTTGCCGTCCTGGATCGCCTTGAACGCGGCGCGCACGGCGACCTCGGTCTTGCCGAAGCCGACGTCGCCGCTCAGCAGCCGGTCCATCGGGATCGGCCGCTCCATGTCGGCCTTGATCTCGTCGATCGTCTGCAGCTGGTCCGGCGTCTCGGCGAACGGGAACGCCTCCTCCAGCTCGCGCTGCCAGGGGGTGTCCGGGGCGAACGCGTACCCCTTCGCGGCCATCCGCGCCGAGTACAGCTTCACGAGCTCGACGGCGATGTCGCGCACGGCCTTGCGGGCCTTGCCCTTCGCGGCCGCCCAGTCGCTGCCGCCCATCTTGGACAGCTGCGGCGCCTCACCGCCGACGTACTTGGAGAGCAGGTCGAGCTGATCGGTCGGCACGTAGAGCTTGTCGCCCGGGTAGCCGCGCTTCGACGGCGCGTACTCGAGCACGAGGTAGTCGCGGGTGGTCTTCACGGCGTTCCGTCCGCCCGAGGAGACCTCGCGCTGCGTCATCTCGACGAAGCGCGCGATGCCGTGCGTCTGGTGCACGACGAAGTCGCCGGCCTTCAGCTGCATCGGATCGACGACGTTCTTGCGCCGCGAGGCGAGCTTCTTCACGACGCGGGTGTCGCCGCCGATCGTGCGCCCGTAGAACTCGTTCTCGGTGAGCACGGCGATCTTCGCCGATGCGACCTGGAACCCGGCCTCGATCGCGCCGGTGACGAGCGTCGCGACGCCCGCGTCCGGGATCGCGTCGAGCGAGGGCACCACCCGCGCCGCGACCCCGCGGTCGGCGAGCACGTCGCGGGCGCGGTCGACGAGGCCCGGACCGGAGGCGACGAGCACGACCCGCCAGCCGTCTGCGACCCGGGCGGCGGTGAACTCGATCGCGCCGTCGACGTTGCCGTGGAACGACGGGATCGGGGTGGCGCTGACCCCGTCGGCGCCCTGGTCGGGGATGAAATCGGTCCCTGAGCTTGTCGAAGGCCCGGCGTCGAAGGCGCTCAGCCGCCACCACACGCCGCCACGGTGGTGCAGGGCTCCGCGCAGCTCGGCGACCGAGAGGAAGTCGCCGGTCTGCAGGTCGATCGGCGCGGACGCCCCCGCCGTGGCCGCGCTCCACGCGGCCTCGAGGAACTCGCGGTTGGTCTCGCCGAGGCTCGCGGCGCGGGCGCCGCTCCGCTCCGGATCGACGAGCGCGACGGCCGCGCCCTCGGGCAGGTAGTCGGTGAGCGGCACGACGGGCCCGGCGACGACGGGCAGGAGCGACTCCATGCCCTCGACGGGGATCCCCTCGGCCATCTTCTGCAGCATTCCGGCGATGCCCGGGAAGGTGCCGACGAGGGCCGCGGCGCGCTCGCGCACCTCGGGGGTGAGCAGCAGCTCGCGACTCGCGGGCAGCGCGACGGCCCTGACTTCGCCGGGGAGGGAGCGCTGGTCGGCGACGGAGAAGAGTCGGATCCGATCGACCTCGTCGCCGAAGAACTCGACGCGCGAGGGGTGCTCCGCGGTGGGCGGGAAGACGTCGAGGATGCCGCCGCGCACCGCGAACTCGCCGCGGCGGGACACCATGTCGACCCGGGAGTAGGCGCGCTCGACGAGCGAGGCGGCGACGGCGTCGAGGTCGTAGCCGCGTCCGCCGACGGTCAGCTCGAGCGGCTCGACATCGCCGAGGCCGGCGGCGACGGGCTGCAGCGCGGCGCGCACCGAGGCGACCACGACGAGCGGGCGCTCTCCGCTCCAGACGGTCATCCGGCGCAGCACCTCGAGGCGGCGCCCGACCGTGTCGGGGCTCGGGCTGAGCCGTTCGTGCGGCAGCGTCTCCCAGGCAGGGAAGTCCAGGATCTCGGCGTCCGGCAGGTAGGAGCCGAGCGCCGCGGCGAGCGATTCGGCCCTGCGACCGGTCGGCGCGACGACGAGGAGCGCGGCCGGCTTTCCGGACGCCGCGCGGCGTTCGAGGAGGCCGGAGAGGGTCGGCGCGTCCATCCCGGCGCTCGCCAGCAGGTCGGCATCGGTCTGCGCCCAGCTCAGGGCGTCGCGGAATCCGGACGCCTCCTCTTCCAGAGCCCTGACGATCCCCTGCACAGTCACCGGAGAAGTCTACGTGGCGCCGCCGACGTCCGCGGCGGGTCTCGCGCCTTGAGGTGGACGCGCGACTCCGACCGGCGTCTCTCGGCAGTCGGAGATCGGACGCCCTCCGCGGATCCGTGGTCGGCGCCTGCCGCCGTGCGGGTCCGACCAGGAGGGGCCGCGGATCGGGCGCCGCGTGCCCGTCGCGCAGAAGCCGGCCCGCACACCTCGGCGCGCGGCAGATCCGCGGGCACCAGAACCGAGGCCGTCGTCGATCTCATATCCCATCCGACCCGGCACCACCGCCGTTCGAACCCCAGATGAGCAAAGAAAAACAAACTGCGGAGAAGTCGCCGGAACACCCGGCTGTGCAGGGCGAATCAGCCGCCCTAGGATGAGGGCGTGAGCGATCCGCAGCAGGTCCCGCCCGTCCCGCCGGCTTCCGAGCAGGGCGGGCACTACGTGCCGCCGGCCGCCCCGCCACCCGCTCCGTATGGCGCACCGCCACAGCCGTATGGCGCACCGCCGCAGCCGTATGGCGCACCGCCGCAGCCGTACGGTGCTCAGCCGCAGCCGTATGGTGCTCAGCCGCAGCCGTACGGTGCTCAGCCGCCCTCCGCTGCTCCGGTGTGGCAGCCCGGTCCCGGCCTGCCGCCGGTTCCGCAGCCGCCCCAGGGCATGCCGATCCCCGCGTACCAGCCGCCGCCCGGCGCGTTCACCGGGCCGGCCGCCGGCTACGCGGCCCCGTATGCTCCGACCACGCGCCCTGCGGGCAAGCCCGCACTCGGCCGGATCGCCCTGCTGCTCTCGCTCGTCGCCACCGTCGTCCTGGCGATCGTGGGCGCCGTCTTCGCCTGGCAGATCGGGTACGGCGTCGGCGCGGCCTCGAGTCTGACCACGCTCGAGGCCCGGATCGCGGCCGAGGATCTCTCGATCCTCACGCCGGTGCGCCAGATCGTGCTGTGGTGGGAGATCACCGCCTGGGTCGCGAGCGCGGTCGGCATCTGGGCGCTCGTGCAGGGCATCGTCGCGATCGCGAGGCGACGTGGACGCAGATCCGGGATCGCGGCGCTGGTCATCTCGGCGCTCGGCCCGTTCGTGTTCTTCTTCGTCGGCTATCTGTCGCTCGTCATCGCGCTGGGCGTCGCCGCGACCTCGCACTGACCAGCACGGGCACCGGTCCGCTCACCGCGGGGCGTGGTGCTTCTGCTGCGCCGCGATCAGTCCCTCGCCGAGGAGCTGCTCCACCGCGTCCGCCGCATCCGCGATGAGGATCGGCAGATTCGGGCGCTCTGCGGCGCCGAACGGCGCCAGCACCCAGTCGGCGGGATCCTGGCGCCCCGGCGGGCGCCCGATCCCGACCCGCACGCGAGGGAAGTCGGGAGTGGTCAGGACCCGGGCGACGTCGCGGATGCCGTTGTGCCCGCCGTGGCCTCCCCCGACCTTGAGCTTGATCGTGTCGAAGGGGATGTCGAGCTCGTCGTGCACGAGCACGATCCGCTCCGGCGGCACCGAGTAGAACTTCGCGAGCGCCCCGACCGGGGCGCCGGACACGTTCATGTACGAGTTCGGCTTGGCGAGCACGAGCTTGTCGCCGCCCGGGCGCAGCCAGGTCTCCACGACCCGCGCGCCGGCCTTGTGCTCACGGAAGTTCTCGCCGCGCCGCGCGGCGAGCTCGTCCACGACCATCTGCCCGACGTTGTGCCGGGTCGCCGCGTACTTCGGACCCGGGTTGCCGAGCCCCACCACCAGCCACGTCTGCGCCATGTCATCCATCCTGCCGGAGCGCGGGGTGATCCCCGAACGGGGAGCCTCAGGAAAGGAGAAAGGGGGCGCGACCAGGTCGCACCCCCTTCTCGAGCTCTTCAGAGCCGCAGGATCACTCCGCGGCGGCCTCCTCGGCCTGAGCCTCGGCGACGGCCTCGTCGGCGGCCGCGATGGCCTCCTCGGCCGCGATCGCGGCGGCGGGCACCGAGACGGCGACGACGAGGGTCTCCGGGTCGGCGACGAGGGTGACGCCCTGCGGGAGCTTCACGTCGGCGGCGGTGATGTGCGTGCCGTCCTCGAGGCCCTCGACGGAGACCTCGACGTGCTCGGGGATGTGGGTGGCCTCGGCCTCGACCGACAGGTGGGTCGCGTCGAGGTTCGCGATGGTGCCGGCGGCCGACTCGCCCACGAGGACGACGGGGAGGTCGACGGCGACCTTCTCGCCCTTCTTCACGACGAGCAGGTCGATGTGCTCGATGATCTGGTGCACCGGGTCCTTCTGCACGTCCTTGACGAGCGCGAGCTGGGCCTTGCCCTCGATGTCGAGCTCGAGCAGCGCGTTGGCGCGGCGGATGATCAGCGAGACCTGGTGGCCCGGCAGCGCGACGTGGACCGGCTCGGTGCCGTGGCCGTAGATGACGGCGGGGATCTGGCCGGCGGCGCGGAGGCGGCGGGCGAAGCCCTTGCCGAAGCCGGTGCGGAGCTCGGCGGTGACCTTGGTGTCTTCGGACATGGTGTTCTCCTTCTTCACGCGCGGCATCGGGCTGCGCGGGTGGTCTGATCTGTCGTCTCGACACGACGACGGAAGGAGAGCACCGCACTCGAAGAGAGCTCGGGCTCGCCGCGTCGATCACGGATGTGCGCGCACGTGCGCCATCCCTCGCCGAGGACCCGTCCATGTTACCCGACTTCGCTGGACGGCGCGGACGCTAGGCTGGAGCCATGACCGATGGTGTGTTCCTCACTGAAGCGCTCGCCTGGCTGATCGGCCTCATGGCGGTCGGCGCCACTGTGCTCTGCTTCGGCGCGCTGTTCGCGCTGGGCCGCTCCGGCTACCGCAAGGACTGACGCCCGGACACCGCAGAACCGCGCCGCCCGAGACGGACGACGCGGTTCTTCTGCTGTCGGTCGCCGGCCTCAGCCGACGCCGAGGTAGGCCTCCTTCACCGCCGGGTCCGCGAGCAGCTCCTTGCCGGTGCCGGTGCGGGTGATCGCGCCGGTCTCCAGCACGAACGCGCGATGCGCCCTGGCCAGAGCCTGGTTGGCGTTCTGCTCGACCAGCAGCACGGTCGTGCCCTGCGCGTTGATCTCGGTGATGATCTTGAAGATCTGCCGGATGAACTGCGGCGCGAGTCCCATCGACGGCTCGTCGAGCAGCAGCACGCGCGGCTGCGACATCAGCGCGCGGCCGATCGCGAGCATCTGCTGCTCGCCGCCCGACATCGTGCCGCCGAGCTGCTTCTTGCGCTCGTCGAGGCGCGGGAACAGCGAGAACACGCGCTCGTACGACTCCGCGACGCCCGACTTGTTCTTCAGGCCGAACGTGCCCATGTCGAGGTTCTCCAGCACCGTCATGCCGGGGAAGATCCCCCGGCCCTCGGGAGCCTGCGAGATCCCGTGCACGACGCGCACGTGCGCCTTCATCTTCGTGATGTCCTGCCCGTCGAACAGGATGGATCCGCTCGACGGCTGGAGCAGCCCGGAGATCGTGCGCATGGTGGTCGTCTTGCCGGCGCCGTTCGCGCCGATCAGAGTGACGATCTCGCCCTCCTCCACGGAGAAGGAGATGTCGTGGATCGCCTTGATCCGCCCGTAGTGGACGGAGATGTCCTTCAGCTCAAGCAACGTCATCTTCGGGCACTCCCAGGTAGGCGGCGATCACGCGCGGGTCGTTGCGGATGACCGGGGGCAGGTCGTCGGCGATCTTCTTGCCGAACTCCAGCACCACGATGCGGTCGGTGACGCCCATCACGAGCTTCATGTCGTGCTCGATGAGCAGCACGGTGTACCCCTCGTCGCGGATGGACCGGATGAGCGCCATCAGGTCCTCCTTCTCCGCGGGGTTGAAGCCGGCGGCCGGCTCGTCCAGGCAGAGCAGCTTGGGGTCGGTGGCGAGGGCGCGCGCGATCTCGAGGCGGCGCTGGGATCCGTAGGACAGGTCCCGCGAACGCTTCTGCGCGTGCTGGGAGATGCCGACGAACTCGAGCAGGGCCATCGCCCTGTCGACCGACGACCGCTCCTCGCGCACGTGCCGCGGCGAGCGGATCAGTGCACCCGGCACCGACGTGCGGTGCCGCGCGTCCAGGCCGACGACGACGTTCTCCAGGGCCGTCATCTCGCCGAACAGGCGGATGTTCTGGAACGTGCGCGCCATGCCGAGGCGGGTGATCTGGTGCTGCTTGCGCCCCTTGACCGACTGCCCCTCCAGGAGCACGTCGCCGCTGGTGGGCCGGTAGACGCCGGTCATCGCGTTGAAGCAGGTCGTCTTGCCGGCGCCGTTCGGTCCGATGAGTCCGAGGATCTCTCCGCGCTTGATGTCGAAGGTGACGTCGTCGAGCGCCGTGAGGCCGCCGAACTTCACCGTGAGGTTCCTCACCTCGACGAGCTTCTCGCCGACCTCGACCTCGATCGGCCGCTCCGACTCCGCGCCCTCGACCAGCGGCGGCGCCTCGCCGGAGACGATGTCAGGCTCACCGCCGTCGACGGGCACCTCGACCGGCTCCACCGGCTCCGGGGTCTCTTCGGTCACGAGGCGCTCCCTTCCTTGGGCGGGGCCGCCGAGGGCGGCGGTGTCGCCGGTGTCTTCGGCGGCGCGACCCATTCGGCCGCCTTGCGGGCGTAGGCCATCAGCCGCATCTTCGCCGGGATCAGGCCCTGCGACCGGAAGATCATCAGGATCACGAGCGCGACGCCGAAGATGAGGTACTTGTAGTCGGCCACCGCGGTGAACCGGAGCGGGATGTACGCGACGATCGCGCCACCGAGGATCGCGCCGACCTTGTTGCCCGTGCCGCCGAGCACGACGGCGGCCAGGAACAGGATCGAGGTCTGCACGTCGAACTTCTGGTTGTTCACGAAGCCGACCTGGCCGGCGAACAGCGCCCCGGAGAGACCGCCGACGCTCGCGCCGAGTGCGAACGCCCACACCTTGTACTTGAACGTGGGCACACCCATCGTCTCCGCCGCGTCCTCGTCCTCGCGGATCGCGACCAGGGCGCGGCCGACGCGCGAGCGCTCCAGGTTGCCCGCGAGCAGCAGGACGATGATCAGGATCGTGACCGTCAGCCAGTACCAGGGCGTGCCGTTCGAGTTCGCGAAGATCGGCACCCCGTTCGGCGCGACGCCCGGCGGGCGTCCGACGTTCTGGAAGCCGACCTGGCCCTTCATCGCCGGGATGATGGTCGCCAGGATCCGCACGATCTCACCGAACCCGAGCGTGACGATCGCGAGGTAGTCGCCACGCAGGCGCAGCGTGGGCACGCCCAGGACGACGCCGAAGATCATCGCGATCACCATCGCCAGCGGAAGCGTCCACAGGTACGGGATCTTCAGATACGGGGAGTCGGGGCTCGTGAACATCGCCGCGGTGTACGAGCCGACCGCGAAGAAGGCCACATAGCCCAGGTCGAGCAGGCCCGTGTAGCCGACGACGATGTTCAGGCCGACGGCGACGAGCGCGTACACCGCCATCGCGAACAGGGCCAGCGGCCAGTCGTTGCCCGGGGCCGTGGTCAGCGGGAAGAAGTTGATGTACGGCATCGCGTAGGCGATCGCGACGACGATGAGCATCCACGCCCACTGCGTCGGCCGGGACAGCTCGTTCCAGCGCTCGCGGAGGCCGCGGAACGGGCCGCGGCGGACGGTGGCGACCGATTCGGTCTCGATCGTCTCGCGCGCCGACTCCGCTGTGGGGAGAGGACGGGGACCGTCGGCTGAGGCGCTCATGCCTTGCTCCTTCCGAGGGTGCTGCCGAGGATGCCGGTCGGACGCACCAGCAGGACCAGAACGAGGATCACGAACGCGACGACGTCCGTCCACTGGGAATCGCCGAGCAGGATCTGTCCGTAGTTGCCGACGATGCCGAGCAGGATGCCGCCGAGCAGGGCTCCGCGGACGTTGCCGATGCCGCCGAGCACCGCGGCGGCGAACGCCTTGACACCGAGGATGAACCCGCCGTTGTAGATGACGCCGGACGGGACCAGCATGATGTAGAACAGGGCCGCGGCGCCGGCGAGCAGACCGCCGATGATGAACGTGATCACGATGGTGCGCTCCTTCGAGACGCCCATCAGGGTCGCGGTGTCCGGATCCTGCGCGACCGCGCGGATACCGCGGCCGGTGCGGCTGCGGCGGATGAACATGTCGGTGCCGATCATCAGCAGGATCGCAGCGACGACGATGATGATCTGCTGGTCGGTGATGATCGTGCCGAACACGTCGAAGACCGGGCTCGGGATGTACATCACCACGGCGGGCTGGGCGTTGCCGCCGCCGATCGAGTTCAGGAAGCCCAGGCCCGGCAGCAGGGACAACTTGGGCAGGATGAAGATGATGTACTGGATCGCGAACGAGACGCCGATCGCGGTGATCAGGAACGCGAGCCGGGGGGCGTTGCGTTTGCGCAGCGGTCTGTAGGCCGCGCGTTCGACGATGAACGCGGTGGCCGCCGAGCAGATCATGCCGACGACGAGCGCCAGCAGCAGATCCATGATGATCGCGGCCGGGCCGATGGTCGGGGCGCTCGGTCCGAAACCGAGCGAGGTCAGCGTGATGACCACGCCGAACGCACCCACGATGAAGACCTCGGAGTGGGCGAAGTTGATGAGGCTGAGGACGCCGTAGACGAGCGTGTATCCGACCGCGATGAGTCCGTACACGGCGCCGAACGTCAGGCCGTCGAAGGTGGTGCTCCAGAAGTTCTGGAACAGGGCGTTGATGTCGAAATTGATCCAGGACGAGTCCGCGTGCACGACGGACAGGGCGACGAGATCCAGCATTCAGGTTCGCTTCCACAGGGGGCGCGTCATTGCGCCAGGAGAGAGCAGGGGGAAAGGATCCCGCGGCGCGACGGGGGTCGCGCCGCGGGATCCGTCGATCACTTGCCGATCTGTCCGATGTAGACGATCTTTCCGTTGTCGATCTTGTAGCCGTACACCGCGGGTGCCTGCAGCTCACCCGTGGAGTCCCACTTGTACTTCTTGCTCAGTCCGTCCTTGTCGTAGGTCTTCACCCAGTCCTTGAGGGCGGCGCGGGTGTTCTTGCCGGCGTCGATACCGCTCAGCAGAACGGTCGCGGCGTCGTAGCCCTCGATCGAGTAGGTGCCGGGCTCGGCGTTGAACGCGGCCTTGTACTGACCCTCGAAGGTGGTCAGCAGCTCGCCCGGGATGCAGGGGCAGGTGAAGAACGCGTTCTTCGACGCGTCACCGGCCAGCTTGATGAACTGGTCGTCCTTCACGCCGTCAGGGCCGACGAACGAACCCTTGAAGCCCTTGGCGACCAGCTGCTGGTCGAGCGGGGCCGCCTCGGCGTAGTAGCCGGCGTAGTAGACCGCGTCGGGCTTCGCGTTCATGATCTTGGAGATCACGGCTGAGAAGTCCTTCTGGCCGGTGGTGACCTTGTCGTTGCCGATCTGCGCGGATCCGAGCGCCTGGCTGGTCGCGGTGGCGAGGCCGATGCCGTAGTCCGAGTCGTCCTGCACGAGGTAGACCTTCTTGGCCTTCAGCGTGTCGGTGACGAACTTCGCGGCGGCCGGACCCTGCTGGGAGTCGTTGCCCAGGGCGCGGAAGAACGTCGTCCAGCCGTTCTTCGTCAGACCGGGGTTGGTGGCCGACGGGGTCAGGTGCACGAGACCCTGCTGCTCGAAGATGTTGCCGGTGGCCTTCGACTCGCCGGAGAACGGCAGGCCGACGACGCCGACGATGTCGGCCTCGCTGACGGCCTGGGTCACCGGGCCGGTGGCCTTGTTCGGGTCGCCCTCGGTGTCGAACTTCTTGAAGTTGACCTGGCAGCCGGGGTTGGACTTGTTGTGCTGGTCGATCGCGAGCTGGACGCCGTTGACGATGTTGATGCCGAGCTGGGCGTTCGGACCGGTCTCGGCGCCGATGTAGCCGAGGGTCAGGTTGGAGCAGGTGGCCTTCCCGTCGCCGGCGGGCAGCACCGCGTCCTTCGGACTCTCGACCGTGCTCACCGTCGGGATGTTGGGCTGGCCTGCGCCTCCGCTGCTGGACGAGGGAGTCGCGGCCTGATTCGCGCACCCCGCCAACAGGAGCAGTGCCGCTGCTGCGGCGACACCGGCGATGGCATTCTTTCGCATCATTGTGATTGCCTTCCGATTCGGGTCATCGACGATCCGCTTCGATACGCCGATGTAATCAAGGTGTGGCGAGCGTACCGCTGCTCACCCGCCCATCGCACGAGACTAGCCCCGCGAGTTCCAGTTTGCGCACGATAACGAGCCACGTTTGTTCGGATCGTTACACGGTGGAGAAAACCGCAATGACTTCGGCTTTCCTCCGCCTCATCGCCGGCGTCCTCCCGTCGCGGATCCGTGGTCCCGGCCGGGTCAGCGATACGCTGAACGCATCCCCCACCGGACACATCGAGGAGATCACCGTGCCCACTGCCGTTGCCAATATCGGAGTCGTCGGACTCGCTGTCATGGGTTCGAATCTCGCCCGCAACCTCGCGAGCCGCGAGGGCAATACCGTGGCGATCTTCAACCGCACCTACGAGAAGACGCAGGGCGTGCTCGACGCGCACCCGGAGGCCGGTTTCATCCCCGCGGCGACGTACGAGGAGTTCGCGGCGAGCCTGTCGAAGCCGCGCACGGCGATCATCATGGTCAAGGCCGGTGCGGGCACCGACGCGGTGATCGACGAGCTCGTCAAGGTGTTCGAGCCGGGCGACATCATCGTCGACGGCGGCAACGCGTTCTTCCCGGACACGATCCGCCGCGAGAAGGCGGTGCGCTCCACCGGGATCAACTTCGTCGGCGCGGGGATCTCCGGCGGCGAGGAGGGCGCGCTGACCGGTCCGTCGATCATGCCGGGCGGGTCCGACGAGTCCTGGGTCACGCTCGGCCCGATCCTGCGCTCCATCGCAGCGATCGCCGAGGGCGAGCCGTGCGTCACGCACGTCGGCCACGACGGCGCCGGGCACTTCGTGAAGATGGTGCACAACGGCATCGAGTACGCCGACATGCAGCTCATCGCCGAGGCGTACGACCTGATCCGCCGCGGCACGGGCAAGAGCCCGGCCGAGATCGCGGAGATCTTCGCGGAGTGGAACCGCGGCGAGCTGGAGTCGTACCTGATCGAGATCACCGCCGAGGTGCTCCGTCAGGTCGACGCTTCCACCGGCAAGCCCCTCGTCGACGTCATCCTGGACCAGGCCGGCGCCAAGGGCACCGGCGCCTGGACCGTGCAGACCGCGCTGTCCCTGGGCGTGCCGGTCTCCGGCATCGCCGAGGCCACCTTCGCCCGCTCGCTGAGCTCGCACCCGGAGCAGCGCGCGGTCGCCGGGTCCCTCCCCGGCCCGGCGGAGGAGTTCGTCGTGGCGGATGAGGCCGCGTTCATCGAGGACGTGCGCCTGGCGCTGTACGCGTCGAAGATCGTCGCGTACTCGCAGGGCTTCGACGAGATCCGCGCGGGCGCGGCCGAGTACGGCTGGAACATCGACCTCGGCGCGATCAGCAAGATCTGGCGCGGCGGCTGCATCATCCGCGCCCAGTTCCTGAACCGGATCGCGGACGCCTACGCCGAGACCCCGGATCTGCCGGTGCTGATGACGGCCCCGTACTTCGCCGAGGCGTTCACCCGCGCCCAGGCCGCGTGGCGCCGCGTCGTCGTCGCCGCCGCGCAGGCCGGGATCCCCTCCCCCGCGTTCTCGTCCTCGCTGTCGTACTACGACGGGATCCGTGCCGACCGCCTGCCCGCCGCGCTCGTGCAGGGCCAGCGCGACTTCTTCGGCGCGCACACCTACAAGCGCATCGACAAGCCCGGCACCTTCCACACCCAGTGGTCCGGCGACCGCACCGAGATCGAAGCCGAAGACACGCACTGA
>NZ_JAVFCB010000001.1:173481-615237 GCF_030865425.1 Microbacterium capsulatum | reverse complement strand
GGTGTCTGGGTTCAGGACATCGTGAACGGCTGTCTCGGGACATCGTGAACGGCCCGCGCGTGTGGCGGCGGATGTCTCAGGACATCGTGAACGGTGGCCAAGTACGAAGTGCTGATCAAAGCCGTCACCGTCCAGAAGCTGTCCTACGGCGAGGTCGCCCGCCGTTACGGGGTCTCCAAGACCCTCGTGCATAAGCTGCACCACCGGTGGCTCGAGGAAGGAGACGGCGCGTTCGAGCCGAGATCGCGGCGCCCGCACGCCAGCCCGAACCGCACCGCCCCCACCGTGCGGGAGCGGATCCTCGCCCTGCGCGATCAGCTCGCCGCCGCTGGACTGGACAACGGCGCGGACACGATCGCGGAACTGCTCGCCCGGGAACGGGTCACCGTCTCCCGGGCAACGGTCTGGCGGATCCTCACCGCGGCCGGCCGGGTCAGCCCGCAGCCGCAGAAGCGGCCCCGCTCGTCCTGGCGCCGGTTCACCGCGGACCGCCCCAACGAGCTCTGGCAATCCGACTTCACCCACGTGACCCTCACCACCGGGCAAGAGGTCGAGGTCATCGGCTGGCTCGATGACCACTCCCGCTACCTGCTGCACCTGACCGCGCACCGCCGCGTCACCGGCCGCACCGTGACCGACACGTTCACCACCACCGCGACCGAACACGGCTACCCGGCCGCCACACTGACCGACAACGGCATGGTCTACACCACCCGCCTCGCCCGCGGCGGCCGAGGCCGCGGCGACGGCGGCGGGAACGGATTCGAGACCCTGCTCGCCACCCTGGGCATCACCCAGAAGAACGGGAAGCCGTTCAAACCCACCACGCAAGGCAAGATCGAAAGGTTCTGGCAGACGCTGAAGAAGCACCTCGCCACCCGACCAGCTCGGTCCCTGCTCGAGCTGCAGGCCACCCTCGACGCGTTCCGCGACCACTACAACCACGCCCGCCCACACCGCGCCATCGGCCGTCACACCCCCGCGTTCGCCTACCAGCTGATCCCGAAAGCGACCCCGACCGCGCCCGAGGACCCCGGCATCTGGCGCGTCCGCTACGACACCATCGACAACGACGGGAAGATCACCCTCCGCCACACCGGCCGCCTCTTGCACCTCGGCATCGGCAGAGCACACACCCGCGTCGAGATCATCTGCCTCGTCCACAACGACAACGCCACGATCATCGCCACGGCCACCGGCGAAATCCTCGCCGACTTCACCCTCGACCCCACCCGCAGCTACCAACGCAAAAACGGATGAACCCCCGAAACCGGGGGTTCATCCGTTCACGATGTCCTGAGACATCACAACCGTGCGCGAGGGGGGACTTGAACCCCCACGCCCTATGCGGGCACTAGCACCTCAAGCTAGCGCGTCTACCTATTCCGCCACCCGCGCTGGTGTTTTCGGCTGTTCCCAACCGAAGATCGAGATTAGCACGTTCCGGAGGGGTGCTCGAACCAGGGCGCACCTCGGGCGCGTCGCCGCCCTCCGATAGCCTGGGCTCATGCCCGACACCGATGCCGAACTGCCCGAGGTCGCCCGGATCGCCGCCGAGCTCATCCGCTTCGACACGTCGAACTTCGGCGGCGGCGACGCGCGGGGCGAGCGCGAGGCCGCCGAATACGTTGGCGCCTACCTGGAGTCGCTCGGACTCGAGCCCGAGTACTACGAGCCGATCCCGCGCCGCACCAACGTGATGGCCCGCGTGCGGGGACGCAACCGGGACAAGCCCGCCCTCGTCGTGCACGGCCATCTCGATGTCGTCCCGGCGATGGCCGACGACTGGTCGGTGGATCCGTTCGCGGGCGTCGTGCGCGACGGCATGCTCTGGGGCCGCGGCGCGGTCGACATGAAGAACATGGACGCGATGATCCTCACCTCGGTCGCGGAGATCCTCCGCGCGGGGGAGCAGCCCGAGCGCGATCTGATCCTGGCCTTCTTCGCCGACGAGGAGAACGGCGGCGTGGAGGGATCCGCGCTGGTCGTGCAGAACCGCCCCGAATGGTTCGCCGGGGCGACCGAGGCGATCAGCGAGGTCGGCGGCTACTCGATCCCCGTCGGAGACCGCCGTGCCTACCTGCTGCAGGTGGGTGAGAAGGCGCTCATGTGGATCCGGCTGGTCGCCCGCGGCCGCGCAGGGCACGGCAGCCGGTTCCACCCCGACAATGCGGTCACGAAGCTCGCCGAGGTCGTCGCGAAGATCGGCCGCACGCAGTGGCCGATCCGCCTGACCGACACCACGCGCGACTTCCTCGACCGGATGAGCGGGATCACCGGACTGCCGGTGGACGACCCTGACGCGCTCGTCGCCACGGCCGGCCCCGCGGAGGCGTTCCTGCGCTCGACCCTGCGCACGACCACGAACCCGACCGTGCTGCAGGCCGGATACAAGCACAACGTGATCCCCGAGCGTGCCGAGGCCCTCATCGACGTGCGCGTCATCCCGGGCATGGAGGACGAGGTGCTGGATCAGCTCCGCGCCCTCGTCGGCGAGGACGTCGAACTCGAGATGGTCGTGCAGGACATCGGCATGGAGACGCCGTTCGAGGGTTCCCTCGTCGACGCCATGGTCGCGGCCCTCGGCAGGCACGACCCCGGCGTCCCGGTGATCCCGTACCTGCTCGGCGCCGGCACCGACAACAAGGCGCTGAAGTGCCTGGGCATCACCGGCTACGGATTCGCGCCGCTGCGGCTGCCCGCCGATCTGGACTTCACCGGCATGTTCCACGGCATCGACGAGCGGGTCCCGGTGGAGTCGCTGGTGTTCGGCCAGCGGGTGCTCACCGATCTGCTGCGCACCTACTGACCGACGTTCCGACCGGCGTCCGCGCACCGAGCCCCTGCGGCCGGCGCACGACGCGAAAGCGATCCATGCACCTCCTCGAAGCCATCCTCCTCGGCATCGTGCAGGGACTCACCGAGTTCCTGCCGGTCTCGTCCAGCGCGCACCTGCGCATCGTCGGGGCGTTCCTGCCGCAGATCGAGGACCCCGGTGCCGAGTTCACCGCGATCACCCAGATCGGCACCGAGGCCGCGGTCGTGGTGTTCTTCTGGCGCGACATCGTGCGGATCGTGCGGCACTGGCTGCTCGCGCTGCGCGGACGGATCCCCCGGAACGACCCCGAAGCCCGGATGGGCTGGCTGATCATCATCGGCAGCATCCCGATCGTCGTGCTCGGGCTGGTCCTGAAGGACCAGATCGAGACCGTGTTCCGCGCGCTCTGGCTCGTCGCCGCGATGCTGATCGGGTTCGGCGTGCTGCTGGGCGTCGCGGACGCGATCGGCGCCCACCGGCGCCGGCTCGGGGATCTCACCCTCGGCCACGGCATCGTGTACGGGCTGGCGCAGTCGCTCGCCCTGATCCCCGGAGTGTCGCGCTCCGGGGGCACGATCACCGCGGGCCTGCTGCTCGGCTACGAGCGCGCGGCGGCCGCCCGGTACGCGTTCCTGCTCGCGATCCCCGCCGTGTTCGGATCCGGATTCTACGAACTGGTGAAGGGCATCGGCGCGCCCGGCGTGTTCTCGCCGGGCGAGACGCTCGCGGCGACCGGGATCGCGTTCGTGGTCGGCCTCGGCGTGATCGCCTTCTTCATGCGCTGGATCTCGCAGCGCAGCTTCCTGCCGTTCGTCGTCTACCGGATCCTGCTCGGCATCGCGCTGCTGATCCTGCTGGGCACGGGCGTTCTCAAGGGTTGACGGGCACCCCTCAGCGGGCGGCGGTCGCCCGACGCCCGGCGGCGCTCAGCGCTTGTGGTCGCCCGGACCCGGCTTGTGGTCGCCCGGACCCTCGCCGTTGCGCCGGAAGAACCGCTCGAAGGCCTGCGCGATCGCCTCGCCGGACGCGTCCGGGGACTCCCACGTGTCGCGCTTGGTCTCCAGCTGCTCGATGTAGGCGGCCATCTCCTCGTCCTCCGCGGCGGCGGCGTCGATCGTCGCCTCCCACATCGCCGCCTCGGTCGCGAGCTGACCGCGGGGCACGTCGACCCCGGTCACCTCGTGCAGCCGGTCCAGCAGCGCCAGCGTGGCCTTCGGGGAGGAGCCGCCGGTCTGCACGTAGTGCGGCACGTTCGCCCACAGCGACAGGGCCGGGATCCCCGCCTGCTCGGCGGCGTGCTCGAGCGCGGAGAGGATCCCGATCGGGCCCTCGTACGTGGAGCGCTCGATCCCCAGCGCCTCGCGCACCTCGGCGTTCTCGCTCGACGCGAAGATCGAGATCGGCCGGGTGTGCGGCACGTCCGAGAGCATCGCGCCGAGCGTCACGAACCCGGTGATGTCCTCGGTGAGCGCGACGTCGATGAACTCGGCGCTGAACGCCTGCCAGGCGCGCGCGGGCTCGGTCCCGGTGAGCAGCCAGAGCCGCGGCTCGGCCTGCTCGTCGGTCGGACGGAGCATGCGCGCCTCGGGCCAGCGCAGGCTGCGGGTGCCGTCGGTCGACCGCTTCAGCGTCGGTCGCGCCCACTGGTAGTCGAAGTACAGCTCGGGGTCGACGGCGTGCACCACGTCGTAGCCGTGGCCGGCGTCGATCTGACCGACGGCGGCGGTCGCGGCCTCTCCTGCGTCGTTCCACCCGTCGAAGGCGGCGACGACGATCCGGGATCCGAGTACCTGCACGACATTCCTCTCGGCCCGCGATCCACTCCGCGGGCTCCGTCCAGGGTAGCCCCCGCCGGCGGAACGGGCGCGGGCGATCGCTACGATGGAGCAGTGACACAGCACCCTCATGCGGTCCTCTGGGACATGGACGGAACCCTCGTCAACACCGAGCCCTACTGGATGGACGCCGAGACCGACCTCATCGAGTCCTTCGGCGGCACCTGGTCGCACGAGCAGGCGCTGGAGCTCGTCGGCAACGGGCTGATCGACAGCGCCATCGTGCTCCAGGGCGCGGGGGTGCGGATGGGCGCGGTCGAGATCGTCGACGAGCTCACCGAGCGCGTCAGGGTGCGTCTGCAGAAGGACGGCGTCCCGTTCCGTCCCGGCGCCCGGGAGATGCTGCGGGGCCTGCGGGACGCGGGGATCCGCACCGGGCTCGTGACGATGTCGCTGCGGCGCATGGCCGAGGACATCGTCGACCTGATCGGATTCGACGCCTTCGACGTGATCGTCGGCGGCGACGACGTCGAGCGCCCCAAACCGTTCCCCGACCCGTACCTCAGGGCGGCCGAACTCCTCGGCGTCGACATCGCCGACACGATCGCGCTGGAGGACTCCCGCACCGGACTCCAGGCTGCGGTCGCCTCGCAGGCGGTCGCGATCGGGGTGCCGCATCTGGTGGACCTGGACGGCGTCGGCGCCGACGCGATCTGGGACACCTTCGAGGGGCGCACCGTGGACGACCTCTTCGCCGAGTTCGGCCGTGCCCGCAGCTGCCGGGCGGGGGCCGCATCGTGACCTCGCAGCGGCCGAGCGGGCCGTTCCGCGAGGGCGACCGCGTGCAGCTGACCGGCCCGAAGGGCCGCATGCACACGATCACGCTGCGCGCCGAGGGCGAGCTGCACACCCACCACGGCGTGCTCTTCCACCGCGACCTGATCGGGCTCCCCGACGGATCCGTCGTGGCCAACAGCTCGGGCAACGAGTACCTGGCGCTGCGTCCGCTGCTGCGCGACTTCGTCATGTCGATGCCGCGCGGAGCCGCGATCGTCTACCCGAAGGACGCCGCGCAGATCGTCACGCAGGCCGACGTGTTCCCCGGGGCGACCGTGGTCGAGGCGGGGGTGGGGTCCGGCGCGCTGTCGCTCTCCCTGCTCCGCGCGATCGGGCCGACCGGGCGGCTGGTGTCGTTCGAGCGCCGCGACGATTTCGCCGAGGTCGCGACCGCCAACGTCGAGACGTTCCTCGGCGAACTGCCCGACTCCTGGCGCGTCGTCGTCGGCGACCTGCAGGAGGCGCTGCCGGGCGAGTTCGCCGCGGGAACGGTCGACCGGGTCGTGCTGGACATGCTGGCGCCGTGGGAATGCATCGACGTGGTCGCGGAGGCCCTCGCCCCCGGTGGTGTGGTGCTCTGCTACGTCGCGACGGCCACCCAGCTCTCCCGTGTGGCCGAGTACGTCCGCGGGACCGGGCTGTTCACCGACCCCGAGGCCTCGGAGACGATGGTGCGCGGCTGGCACGTCGAGGGACTCGCCGTCCGGCCGGATCACCGCATGGTCGCGCACACGGGATTCCTGATCACCGCACGCAGGCTCGCCCCCGGCGCGATCCCGCCCGACGTCAAACGCCGTGCCGCGAAGAAGCCGACCTACGGCGACGAGGACGTCGAGCTGTGGACTCCGGGCGCCGTGGGGGACCGGGAGATCACCGACAAGAACCTGCGCAAGCGGGTCCGAGAGGCCCAGCGTGCGGCGGGTGGAGCCCGGCTGGCCGCATCCGGTGACGCGGCGCCGGGGGCGGACGGAGCATCGGATCCATCCGCATAGACTGGAGCGCGTGCGTAAGACTGCCGCTGCTCTGATCACCCTCGGCCTCGCCGCCCTCGCGCTGACGGGCTGCTCCGGTGCCCCGTCGTTCGACGGCAAGGGCTGCCCGTCGAGCTCTTCGAGACTCACCGGATCGGTGACGGTCACGGGCGCGGTCGGGAAGGCTCCGACTGTGACCGTCGACACGCCCATGCACGTGCAGAGCACCACGGTCGACGTGCTGACCGCCGGCAAGGGGACGCGGATCACGGCGCAGCACCAGCCTCTCGTCGCCGACGTGGCGCTGTACAGCGGCCGGACCGGCAAGCAGCTCGTCGCGACCGAGTTCAACGGCGACACCTCCCGCGTCGGCGATGTCGCGAGCTGGGCGTCGCAGGCGAAGGGCATCGGCACGGCGCTGCAGTGCGCCACCGCGGGTTCGCGGATCATCGCGGGCATCCCGTTCGGCGACCTCTCCTCGCAGCTCGCCAGTGGCCTGAACCTGACCTCCGGCGACTCCGTCGTCGCGGTCGTCGACGTGCTCAAGGTCTACCTCCCGCACGCCGAGGGCTCGCTCGAGTACAACGACGCGCTGGGCCTGCCGACCGTGGTGCGCGCTCCCGACGGCCGCCCCGGCATCATCGTTCCCGACGCGAAGAAGCCGACGACCCTCGTCGCGCAGACCCTCATCCGCGGCAACGGTCCGAAGGTCAAGGACACCGACACCGTCCGCGTGCAGTACACCGGTGTGGACTGGGACACCCGCAAGGTCTTCGACTCCTCGTGGGACAAGCAGTCCGCGAGCTTCGCGCTGAACCAGGTCATCCCCGGGTTCGCCAAGGGCCTGACCGGCAAGACCGTGGGATCGCAGGTGATGCTCGTGGTGCCGCCCAAGGACGGCTACGGCGCGCAGGGCGGCGGTTCGGTCGGCCCGAACGCCACCCTCGTCTTCGTCGTCGACATCCTCGGCATCGACGCGCCCGCGGCCTCAGGACAGTAGATGGCAGCGCGGATCCCTGCGGAGGAGCGCCTGACGAATCTCGTCGTGGCGCTCATGGCCACGGAGATCGGCCTGACCAAGCAGCAGATCCTCGCGTCGGTGTCCGGATACCGGCAGCGCGGCGACGCGAAGCCGGATGCGCTGGAGAAGATGTTCGAGCGCGACAAGGACGAGCTGCGCGCGCTCGGCATCCCGATCGAGACGCTCGGAGACCACGCGGATCCGAACGACCTGCGTGAGGCGCGCTATCGCATTCCGAAAGCGGAATACGACCTGCCCGTCGACATCGACTTCACCCCCGCCGAACTCGCGGTGCTCCGCCTCGCCGGCAGCGTGTGGAGCGAGGAGTCGCTCTCGAACGACGCCCAGGCGGGCGTGCGCAAGATCCGCGCGCTCGGGATCGACGTGGACGAGCCGATCATCGGCTTCGCCCCCCGGATCACCGCCCGCGACGCGGCGTTCGCCCCCCTGCAGAGCGCGATCGAGCGCAGCACCGCCGTGGCCTTCGACTACCTGAAGCCGGGGGAGGAGGCGCCGCGCCGCCGCCATGTGCAGCCGCTCGCGCTGGTCGAGTACGAGGCGCGCTGGCACGTGTTCGGGCGGGATGTGGACGCCCACGGCGATCGCATGTTCCTGCTCACGCGCATCGTCGGCGACGTCGCCGTCACGAACGACGCGTTCCCCGCCGAGCTCCGCGAGGGCGCCGGTGAACGGGCCCTCGCGAGCCTCGAGGCGGTCGCTGCCGCGCACTCGGCTCTGCTCGAGGTCACCCCCGGCACGGAGGCCGCGCTCCGTCTCGGCCGCCGAGCCCACCCTGCGGTGCAGGGGATCCGGCTGCCGTACGTGGACCTGCACATCCTCGCCGACGAGCTCGCCTCATACGGACCCGAGGTCCGGGTGGTCGAGCCGGAACTGCTCCGCGACGCCGTGATCGCGCGGCTGCGGGCCGCGGCGGCGATGCACGCCGAGCCGCTCGCGACGGGCGGTGCCTGATGGCCGATCGCAAGCCGCTGCTGTCCTCGGACCGGGTGCGCGCCTACCTCACCCTCGTGCCGTACCTGCTCGAGCGCGGCGAGGTCTCGCTGGCCGAGGCGGCCGCCGAGTTCGACATGACCGTGCCGCAGATGCGCGCCATGGTCGAGAAGCTCACCGTCATCGGCCTGCCCGGTGACGAGGGCTACTGGCAGCCGCCGCAGGAGCTGTTCGACATCAACTGGGACCTGCTCGACGAGCAGGGCATCATCGAGATCACGAACGACGTGGGCCTGCGCCGGGTGCCGAAGTTCACCGCACGCGAGGCCGCGGCCCTCGTCGCGGGGCTGCAGCTCGCCTCCGCCGTGCCCGGCGTCGCCGACTCCGGCGTGGTCCAGGGACTCATCGCCAAACTCTCTCGCGGCGCGGCGGGCCTGCCCGCCGACGTGATCGTGGCGCCCGAGCCCGTGGACGAGGTGCGCACCCTCGTCGCCACCGCGCTGCAGGAGCACGTCGCCGTCTCGTTCACCTATCGCGCGCCGGACGCCGAGCCGACGACCCGCACCGTGGACCCGGTCACGGTGCTCATCACGAACGGCCAGTGGTACCTGCAGGGGTGGTGCCACCTGCGTCGCGCGATGCGCACCTTCCACCTGGACCGCGTGAGCGCCCCGCGCCTCACCGAGATCCCGATCGAGCACGGCGACGAGCCGGTGCCCGAGCTGTTCGCGGGCGACGGCGAGAGCGGCGAGGCGGTCATCCGGTTCCCGGAGAACCTGGCGCCGCTGCTGCGCGACTATCTCAGCCGGGCCGAGGCGCACGCGGACGACGGCGTCGTGACCGCGACCCTGCGCGTCGGCGACCCGCTCAGCCTGAAGCGCCTCGCCTCGCGGTTCGGCGGGGCGGTGGAGATCCTCGAGCCCGCCGCGGCCCGGGGCGCCGCAAGGGACTGGGCGCGCGCTGGGATTGCGCTGTACAGCGAACAAACCGCCCTATAGTGACGATAGACTTGCCGGAACTTCAACCTTCAGGAGATCACCATGTTCGCCGGACTGTCCGGATGGCACCTGCTCATCCTCCTCGCCATCGTTCTTCTGATCTTCGGTGCCGCCAAGCTCCCCGCGCTCGCCAAGAGCATGGGTCAGTCCGCCCGTGTCTTCAAGGGCGAGATGAACGCGATGAAGGACGAGGACGCAGCGCGCAAGAACGGCGAGAACGGGAAGCTCGACAGCAAGGCTGACGACACCACCCCGCCGTCGCCGCGCGACGACGACTCTTCGCGCTGATAGGCGTGGCCCGGGACTCCTCCGCGACGCCGAAGCAGAAGCCGAGTCGCGACCGCACGATGTCCCTCGGGGGACACCTGCTGGAGTTGCGCCGACGTCTCGTGATCGCCGCACTGGCGCTGGTGATCGCGATGGTGGTCGCGTTCCTGATCACGGATCCGATCATCAGCTTCATCACCGACCCGATCCGTCAGGTGGCGAAGGCACGCGGTGACGACTTCGCGGCGCTGAACTTCGGCACGGTGACCGCGGCGTTCGACATGCGCATGCGGATCGCCTTCGCGATCGGCATCTTCCTCTCCGCGCCCGTGTGGCTCTGGCAGATCTGGGCGTTCATCATGCCCGGCCTGACCAGGAAGGAGATCAAGTACACGCTCGGCTTCGTCGGAGCAGCGGTGCCGCTGTTCTTCGCCGGCTGCTACGTGGGCGTGCTCGTGATGCCCCACATCATCGAGTTGATGTGGGGGTTCACGCCCAAGGGCGCCGTGAACTTCTACGCCGCGCAGGACTACTACGACTTCGTCTTCAAGCTGATGATCGTGATCGGCGTCTCGTTCATCATCCCGGTGTTCCTCGTCGCCCTGAACCTGGCCGGGATCATGTCCGGCCGGGGGATCCTGAAGGCCTGGCGCATCGCGGTCCTCATCGCCTGCGTGTTCGCCGCGCTGGCCACGCCCGCGGCCGACATCGTCAGCATGCTCCTGCTCGCCGGGATCCTCATCGTCCTGTTCTTCGCGGCGGCCTTCCTCTCCATGCTGTTCGACCGGCGCAAGCGCAAGCGCGACAAGGAGTTCCTCGAGGGGTCCGCGGTATGACCTCGCCGGCGGATCGCTACGCCGCCGCCCGCGCCGCTCAGGACTACCCCGCGACGTCCGCCTTCGCCGATTCCCAGCGCTTCCGGCTCGACCCGTTCCAGATCGAGGGCTGCCACGCGCTCGAGCGGGGCAACAGCGTGCTCGTCGCGGCGCCGACCGGCGCGGGCAAGACCATCGTCGGAGAGTTCGCGATCCACCTGGCGATGACCGCGCCCGGGGACAAGGCGTTCTACACGACGCCGATGAAGGCCCTGTCGAACCAGAAGTTCCGCGAACTCGTGGACGTGTACGGCGCCGACGAGGTGGGCCTGCTCACCGGCGACGTGAACATCAACGGATCCGCCCGCATCGTCGTGATGACGACCGAGGTGCTGCGGAACATGATCTACGCGGACTCGCGCGCTCTCGACGGCCTGCGCTACGTGATCATGGACGAGGTGCACTACCTCGCCGACCGGTTCCGGGGTGCGGTGTGGGAAGAGGTCATCATCCACCTCCCGCCGAGCGTGCGCCTCGTGTCGCTGAGCGCGACCGTGTCCAACGCCGAGGAGTTCGGCGACTGGCTCGACACCGTCCGCGGCGGGACCGAGGTGATCGTGTCGGAGGTCCGTCCGGTGCCTCTCGAGCAGCACGTTCTCGTCCGCGACGATCTGGTACCGCTCTTCGACGGCCGCTCCGGCATGGCGACGGCCCAGGTGAACCAGGAGCTGCTGCGGATCCGTTCCTTCGGCGGACAGAACTACGAGCGCAACCGCAGCGCGCAGGAGTACCGCAGCGCGCGTCACGCCGGGGCACAGGCGAAGCGCCCCCCGCGCGGTGGCAGGCGCCCCGTGCGCTCCGCGAACGTGCGCCGGATCGAGCGCCTGGACCGTCCGCAGGTGGTCGATCTGCTCGACCGGGCGAACCTGCTGCCGGCGATCTTCTTCATCTTCAGCCGGGTGGGCTGCGACGCGGCGGTGCAGCAGGTGCGCCGCTCCGGGCTGCGCCTCACCACGGCCGAGGAACGGCAGGAGATCCGCGCGATCGTCGAGGACCGGGTGCGCACCCTCCGCGACGAGGATCTCGCGGTGCTGGGCTACTGGGACTGGCTGGACAACCTCGAACGCGGCGTCGCCTCGCACCATGCCGGACTGCTCCCCGCCTTCAAGGAGATCGTCGAGGAGCTCTACCAGCAGCGGCTGCTCAAGGTCGTCTTCGCGACCGAGACGCTCGCGCTCGGCATCAACATGCCCGCCCGCACCGTCGTGCTGGAGCGGATGGAGAAGTTCAACGGCGAGGCGCGGGTCGCGATCACGTCGGGGGAGTACACCCAGCTCACCGGGCGCGCAGGGCGGCGTGGAATCGACGTCGAGGGTCACGCGGTCGTGCAGTGGACCGAGGGCATGGACCCGCAGGCCGTGGCGGCGCTCGCATCCCGGCGCACGTACCCGCTGAACTCGAGCTTCCGGCCCACCTACAACATGGCGGTCAACCTGCTCGACCGGTTCGGCCGCACCCGCTCCCGGGAGGTCCTGGAGTCGTCGTTCGCCCAGTTCCAGGCTGACCGCGCCGTCGTCGGTCTCGCCCGCAGCGTGCGCGAGGCGGAGACGTCGCTCGAGGGCTACCTCGCGTCGATGACCTGCGACCGCGGCGACTTCACGGAGTACTCCGGGATCCGCCGCGAGCTCAGCGACCTGGAGAAGAAGAACCGCGCCGACCAGCAGGCGCCGCGCGGCGTGCGGGACAAGCGGCTGCAGAAGATCGAGTCGCTGCGCCGCGCGATGCAGCGGCACGCCTGCCACCGCTGTCCCGACCGGGAGGCGCACGCGCGCTGGGCGGAGCGGTACTGGAAGCTCAAGCGCGAGACCGACCGCACCCGCCGTCAGATCGAGAACCGCACCGGCACCGTGGCGCGGGTGTTCGACCGCGTGCTCGACGTGCTCGCCGAGGTCGGCTACGTGCAGGGCGATGGCGAGACGCTGACCCTCACCGACGCCGGGCGCACGATGCAGCGGATCTACGGCGAGCGCGACCTCCTCGTCGCGGAGTCGCTGCGCCGCGGCCTCTGGGACGGTCTGGACGGCCCGTCGCTCGCCGCGATGGCCTGCGCCCTCGTCTACGAGCCGCGGCGCGACGACGGATCCGCGGATCCGCGCGATCTGCCGCGCGGGCGCTTCCGGATCGCGTGGGAGCGCACCCAGGAGTTGTGGGCGGAGCTCGACGACCTGGAGCACGACAACCGGCTGCCCGGCTCGGACCGTCCGTCCGCCGGGCTCGCCGGCGCGATGTACGCCTGGGCGCGCGGCATGACCCTCGATGCCGTCCTGGAGGACGCCGACATGGCCGCCGGCGACTTCGTGCGCTGGGCCAAGCAGACCATCGACCTGCTCGACCAGCTCTCGATCGTCGCACCGAGCGCGGAGACCGCCCGGACCGCGCGCACGGCCCTGGACGGGGTCCGCCGCGGCATCGTCGCCTACTCCTCGATGTGATCGTGGCGACGCGCACCGACGCGCCGGCTGAGACCCGCGCCACCCCGGATCCGACCCGCCCGCTGCTGCCGCTGTGGGCGGCCCTGATCGCGGCGGCTGCGGCCGGAGTGCTGCTGAACGCGGCGTTCCCGGAACCGGCCATCTGGATCGCGGCGTTCCCCGCGATCGCCCTGCTGCTGATCGCCCTGATCGGGCGGCGGGCGTGGTCGTCGCTGCTCGTCGGCTTCGTCTACGGCGCCGTGTTCTACCTGATCCTGGTGTCCTGGACGTCGCGCTATCTGGGGCCGATCCCGTGGCTCGCCCTGGGACTTCTCGAGGGTGTGCTCACGGCGCTGGCGTTGATCCCGGTGACCCTCGCGTACCGGTGGATCCCCGTGCTCATCCGCCCCGGGCGGCTGCGCACCGCGGTGCTCTCGGTCGTTCTCGCCGCGCTGTGGATCGGGCGCGAGCTGTTCCTCGGCAACTGGCCGTACGGCGGCTTCCCGTGGGCGCGCATCGCGCTGACCCTGTCGGACACCCCGGCCGCGCGGGTCACGAGCTGGATCGGGATCAGCGGCCTCGGTTTCGTGATGGTGCTGATCGTGGCCCTCCTCGTGGAGCTGTTCCGATCCGGTCGGCGACCCCGGCCCCTCGGCGCGGCGGTGCCGGTGCTGCTGGCCGTGGCGCTCGCCCTCCTGCCCGCCTTCCCGACGTCGCCGAACGGCACCCTGCGGATCGGAGCGGTGCAGGGGAACGGCCCGACCGGCTACTTCGATCGGCGTGCGCCGATGTCGGTCATCGCCGCGCAGACGGCCGCGTCCGAACCGCTGTACGGCAAGGGCATGGATCTTCTGGTGTGGCCGGAGGGAGGGCTCGACGGGGACCCGTTCCAGGACGACCTGCTCGCGAACGGTCTCGACGACGTGGCCGACGGCGTGCGCGCGCCGATCCTCGCGAACGCCGCGACGCAGAAGGGCGACGAGTTCTTCAACACGTCGTTCCTGTGGCCGGCCGGGTCGCACGGCCATCTGAGCCGCTCGGACGTGCAGACGCACTCGAAGCGTCATCCTGTGCCGTTCGGCGAGTACGTGCCCGACCGCGCGTTCTACAACGCGATCGCACCCGAGCTGATCGGGCTGATCGGCCGCGGGTACACCCCGGGTGACGACGCGCCGGTGATCCGGGTCGGCAGGATCCCGGTCGGGTTGGCGATCTGCTTCGACGTGATCTACGACGACCTGATCGCCGAAGGCATCGACGGGGGAGCTCAGGTGCTCGTCTTCCAGACGAACAACGCCGACTTCCGCGGCACCGCCGAGAACCTCCAGCAGCTCGCGGTCGCCCGTATGCGGGCCGTCGAGACGGGCCGCGCGGTCGTGAACATCTCAACGGTCGGCACGAGCCAGGTCATCCGCCCGGACGGATCCACGCAGGCGTCGCTGCACGAGAATCGCCCCGGTGCGATGCTCGAGGATGTCGGGCTCCGCACCGGGGCGACGGCGGGTGTGATCCTGGGACCGTGGATCGAACAGGCTCTGCTCTGGGGCGGCCTGCTCGTCGTCGCGGCCGCGGGCGTGATCGCCCGGATGCGACGGCGGGGATCGGGCGCTTAGGCGCCGATCCTCTCACGGGTCGGGTCCTCACCGGCGCCACGGCGGGCGCGGATGAAGGCGAGGCGCTCCTCGAGGAGCTCCTCCAGCTCGGCACGGGTGCGACGCTCCAGGAGCATGTCCCAGTGCGTACGAGCGGTCTTGTCGCTGTTGTCCTCGACCTCGACGGACTTGCCGTCGATCTGCAGGCGCGCCTCGGCACCGCAGTTGCGGCACTCCCAGGTGGCGGGCGGCTCCGCGTCGGCGGCGAACATCAGCGTGGTCACGTGGCCACAGGTGTCACAGGAGTAGGAGGTCTGCTGACGCTCCATGAAGACGACGCCCTCTTCGCTCTGCAGGCTCTGGGCGCCGAGTCGGATTCCTCGAAGGCTGCGATCTGCCATTGTGTGGTCCTCTCGTCGCCCTCAGGTATACCCGGCCCGGCTGTGCAGGAGGTGCGAGGGGAGGAAACAATCACGGCTTTCACAGTCGATCCCCAGGCGGGGGTCGAGCAGTGGCACTGAGTACCACCAGGGGTCGGACTGGGTATCAGTTCGGCTGCAGGGTGCGGATCGCGACGTCCGCGCGGTCGGTCACGATCCCGTCGGCTCCGGCCGCGATCAGGATCTGCATCCGCTCGGGGTCGTTGACCGTCCACACGTGCACCTCGACGCCCGCGCGATGCGTGGCGCGGACCAGGGCCGGCGTGAACACGCGGAGCACGCCGAACCGCTCCGGGATCTGCACCGCGTCGATGCCGCGGAGGATCCGTCGGACCCAGGCGCCCAGCCGCAGCGTGGACGCGACGAGCAGCAGGGCGATGGTCACCTGGCCGGCCGAGGAGGCGGGCAGCAGCTCGGCGCCGGCCGCCGCCGCGGCGTCGAGAGCGGCACGGCGGTTGCGGTCGTGGAAGCTCGTGAGCAGGACGCGCGCGCCGTGCGGCGCCACGGCCCGGCCGATGCCCGCCGCGGCGTCCTCCGCCTTCACATCGATGTTGAACCGGAGCAGGGGGAACGCGTCCAACGCGTGCGGGAGCGTGAGAAGTCCGCCGTGGTGGGAGAACAGCTCTTCGAGCTCCCGGGTCCCGACCTCCGCGACCGGCCGCGGGTCGCCGAGCAGCCGCTCGAGGGTCTCGTCGTGGAAGAGCACGACGTCGCCGTCCGCCGTGAGCCGGCAGTCGGTCTCGATGTACTGCGCGCCGGCGGCATCGGCCGCGGCGAGCGCGAGTGCCGAGTTGTCGAACACGGAGGAGTCCTCGCCCGCTGCAGCCGGGAGGCCGCGATGAGCGAGGACTCGTGGCGTCGCCGCGCCCTCGAGGTACGGGTGCGTCACACGTCTCCCGAGGGTGCGGCGGACGGGGGAGTGACGGCTGCGGCGGCGGCCGCGCGCGTCGTCGGCGCGGATCCGGAGGCGACCGGGGGCTTCGGGGTGAACGGCGTGGTGCCGCCTGCGCCGGGCGTGAAGGCGCCGGAGAAGTTCTTCAGCGCCTCGGTGAACTCGCTGGGGATGATCCACAGCTTGCTCGACGCGCTCTCGCTGATCCTCGGCAGCATCTGCAGGTACTGGTAGGCGAGCAGCTTGTCGTCCGGCTGACCCTGGTGGATGGCGTTGAAGACGTTCTGGATCGCCTCCGCCTCGCCCTCGGCGCGGAGCACCGCGGCCTGCTTCTCGCCCTCGGCGCGGAGGATCTCCGCCTGCCGCTGGCCCTCGGCCTCGAGGATCTGCGACTGCTTCGTGCCCTCGGCGGTGAGGATCGCGGCACGACGGTCGCGCTCGGCGCGCATCTGCTTCTCCATCGAGTCCTGGATGGACACGGGCGGGTCGATCGCCTTCAGCTCCACGCGCGACACCCGGATGCCCCACTTGCCGGTGGCCTCGTCGAGCACGATCCGCAGCTGGCCGTTGATGTTGTCGCGGCTGGTCAGCGCCTCCTCGAGGTTCAGGCCGCCGACGACGTTGCGGAGCGTGGTCGTGGTGAGCTGCTCCACCGCGCCGAGGTAGTTCGCGATCTCGTAGGTCGCGGCGCGCGCGTCGGTGACCTGGAAGTAGACGACCGTGTCGATCGACACGACGAGGTTGTCCTCGGTGATCACCGGCTGCGGCGGGAACGAGACGACCTGCTCGCGCATGTCGATGAGCGGACGGAGCCGGTCGACGAACGGCACCAGCAGGTTCAGACCCGGGGAGAGGGTCTTGTGGTACCGGCCGAGGCGTTCGACGATGCCCGCCGTCGCCTGCGGGATGATCCTGATCGATCGGGCGATCGTCACCAGCACGAAGATGATGATCGCGATCGCGAGGACCCACCCGATGGCGGCCGGGATGAAGGATGCGCTGTCCATGAAGGGCTGCTCCTGGTTCTTCCTAGTCGTGGACGGAACGGACGTATGCGGTGGCGCCCTCGATCCGCGCGACCGTCACGGGGGCGCCGGGGGCGAGGGGCGTGATGACGGGGGCGTCGGAGGCGATGCGGGCCGTCCAGGTGTCGCCGTTGCTGAGCTTCACCTGGCCGCTGATCGACGTGACCTCCAGGAGGACGACGCCGCGCAGGCCGATCAGGGCGTCGACGTTGGACCGGGTCTGGTCCTCGCCGCGGTGCAGGCGGCGCAGCAGGGGAGGGCGCAGGAGGAAGATGAGCAGCGCCGCGGCGACCGCGGCCACGATCGCCTGAGCCCAGACCGGCCATCCCGTGAGCACCGAGACGAGCCCCGCGGCGCAGCCGAGGCCGAGCATGAGGAACGTCATGTCCAGGGTGAAGATCTCGATCACGAAGAACAGGACCATGAGGACCAGCCAGCCGATCCAGGCCCAGTCCTGGAACACCTGCAGGATCGTAGTCATACCACCCTCCTTTCGGTCAACCTATCACGCAGCCGTGAAGCGCCGACCCGTCGCGCGCCCCGGAATCACGCGGATTGGTAGGGTGTTCAGGTCTCATCTCCGCGCCCCGCGGCGCACCCCTTTCCGAGGAGCCCGATCGTGTCCCAGCCCCTTCCCGCCGAATCGCTGACCGGCAAGGTCGCCCTCGTCACCGGATCCTCGCGCGGCATCGGCGCCGACACGATCCGCTACTTCGCCGAGGCCGGCGCGGACGTCGTCATCAACTTCCGGAACAAGGCCCCGCGCGCGGAGAAGCTCGCCGCGGAGGTCCGCGAGCTCGGTCGTCGTGCCCTCGTCGTCGGCGCCGACCTGACCGACCCGGCGTCGGTCGCGGACATGTTCGCCGCGGTGAAGGCCGAGTTCGGCGGCCTGGACGTCCTCGTGCTCAACGCCTCCGGCGGCATGGAGGCGAACATGGGCGAGGACTACGCCCTCCGCCTCAACCGCGACGCCCAGGTGAACGTGCTGCAGACCGCGCTGCCGCTGCTGCGCGAGGGCGGGCGCATCGTGTTCGTCACGAGCCACCAGGCGCACTTCATCCGGACCACCCCGACCATGCCGGAGTACGAGCCTGTGGCGCTGTCCAAGCGTGCGGGCGAGGACGCTCTGCGTGAGCTCATCCCGTCGATCGAGGCGCAGGGCATTCAGTTCGTCGTCGTCTCCGGCGACATGATCGAGGGCACGATCACCGCGACGCTGCTGGAGCGCGCCAACCCCGGTGCGATCTCGCAGCGGCGCGAGTCGGCCGGACGCCTCTACAACGTGTCGGAGTTCGCCGCCGAGGTCGCACAGGCCGCGGTGGACCCGGTCCCCGCGGACAACACCCGCCTGATCGGCGACGTGAGCGGATTCGTCGCGGAGTAGACCCGTCTCAGACGGGAGGAGGCCCCGGACGCCATGCGTCCGGGGCCTGCTCCCGTACGGACCGGATCAGCCGTTGAGGGCGGCTGAGGCCGCCTTCGCGTCCTTGCCGATCGTCACGGCGCGGACGATCTGCGCGGCGCCGAGCACGACGAGCGCGATCCCCAGGATCCACCACAGCAGTGCGGCGGCATACAGCGGCGAGAACAGCACGACGATGCCGGCGACGATCCCGAGCAGTGCGTAGAGCAGCGTCCAGACCTTGGTGCCGTCCTGGCCCATCAGGGTGAGCGACACGACGCCGTCGACGATCCAGCTGATGCCGATGAAGATCGCGGTGACCAGGGCCAGGGTGACGGTGGCGGCGGGCAGGTTCGTGAAGGCGATGATGCCGGCGACGATGTAGACGACGCCGAGGAGGATGTGGCCAACCCGTGCCCACGCGCCGCCGCGGCCCGCGACGATGCCGAGGACGAGGTAGACGATGCCGCCCACGATCAGGTAGGCGGCGACGATCCCGGTGACGAGGATCGCCGACTTGGCCGGCCAGATCAGCAGGATGAGGCCCGCGATGAGGGCGATGACGCCGGAGACGGCGAGGAAGACGCGAAGCGACTTCACGAGGCTTTTGGCTTCGGAGACTGCATCGGACATGAGGAGCACCCTTTCTGAGAAGTTCCTGTGAGGGGACGGGCTCAGCGTAGCGCGACCGGGGGAGAGGGTGTGGGAAGCGCTGTCCCGGCGGTGGCACGCCGTGCGAGGATCGGAGGGTGACCCCGACCCCCGCGGACGACGACCGGCTGCGCGATCTCATCGCGCTGCGCAGGGTCCGGGATCGGATCGACCGCGAGTACGCGCAGCCCCTCGACGTCGAGGCTCTCGCCGCCGGCGTGCACATGTCGGCGGGGCATCTCAGCCGCCAGTTCAAGCTCGTCTACGGCGAGCCCCCGTACTCGTATCTCATGACGCGGCGGATCGAGCGCGCCATGGCGCTGCTCCGGCGCGGCGATGTGTCGGTCACGGAGGCGTGCTTCGCGGTCGGCTTCCAGTCGCTGGGCACGTTCAGCACGCGGTTCTCCGAGCTCGTGGGGGTTTCGCCGAGCCGGTATCGGGCGGATCCCGGCCTCGGCCCGGGGATCCCGTCGTGGGTGGAGAAGCAGGCCACCAGACCGATCAGGAATCGAGAAGCATCACGGGACGGCCGCGCGTAGCGTGACCGTCATGGACATCACGATCAACGCGAGCTTCCTGCCGCACACCGACGCCGAGGCGTCGCTGCACTTCTACCGCGACGTGCTCGGATTCGAGCTGCGCAAGGACGTCGGCTACCAGGAGATGCGCTGGCTGACCGTCGGACCGGTCGGGCAGCCTGACACGGCCATCGTGCTCACGCCGCCCGCGGTCGACCCCGGCATCAACGACGAAGAGCGCCGCACGATCTTCGAGCTGATGGCGAAGGGCAGCTTCGGCGGCATCGTCCTCGCGACGCCCGATGTCGACACGGCCTTCGCGGAGATCGAGGCGCGCGGGGCCGACGTCGTGCAGGAGCCGATCGACCAGCCGTACGGGATCCGCGACTGCGCGTTCCGCGACCCGGCGGGGAACATGATCCGCCTGCAGCAGGTCGCCTGAACCATCTAGCGGTGCCCGCCGCGACGTCGGCGGGCACCGCTAGTCTGTGTCCGCACGACCTGCGTCCGCCTTTCGCCCCGATCCGGAGAAGCCCGATGACCGAGCCTCACATCGCCGACACCCACGACGTCATCCGTGTGCAGGGTGCCAGGGAGAACAATCTGAAGGACGTGTCGATCGAGCTGCCCAAGCGACGGCTGATCGTGTTCACCGGGGTGTCCGGATCCGGGAAGAGCTCGCTCGTGTTCGACACGATCGCCGCCGAGTCGCGCCGCATGATCGACGAGACGTACAGCGCGTTCGTGCAGGGCTTCATGCCATCGGTGGCGCGCCCCGACGTCGATGTGCTCGAGGGGCTGACCACGGCGATCCTCGTCGACCAGGAGCGGCTCGGCGCCAACCCGCGCTCCACCGTCGGCACGGTGACCGACGCGAACGCGATGCTCCGGGTGCTGTTCAGCAAGCTCGGCACGCCGTACATCGGCGGGCCCACCGCGTTCTCCTTCAACATCCCGACGCAGAAGGCGAGCGGTGTGATGACCGGGCCGGGCGGGGAGAAGAAGATCGTCAAGGACGCGATCTACCTGGGCGGTATGTGCCCGCGCTGCGAGGGCAGGGGAGCGGTCTCGGACATCGATCTGGCGCAGGTCGTCGACGAGTCGCGGTCGCTCAACGAGGGCGCGATCATGGTGCCCGGGTACACCGCGGACGGCTGGATGGTGCGTCAGTTCGCCGAGTCCGGCTTCTATCCCGCCGACAAGCCGGTGGCGACGTTCACCGACAAGCAGCGGCAGTTGTTCCTCTACGGCGAGGTCACCAAGGTCAAGATCAACGGGATCAACATCACCTATGAAGGGCTGATCCCGAAGATCACGAAGTCGATGCTGTCGAAGGACATCGATGCGCTGCAGCCGCACATCCGCGCGTTCGTCGAGCGTGTGGCGACGTTCGCGACGTGCCCGGAGTGCGACGGCACGCGTCTCACCGAGGGCGCCCGCTCGTCCAAGATCGACGGCATCAGCATCGCGGATGCCTGCCGTATGCAGGTGACGGATCTCGCGGCGTGGATCCGCGGGCTGGATCTGCCCGGTGCCGGCCCGCTCCTGGACGCGCTGCGCGCCAACCTCGACGCGTTCGTGACGCTCGGGCTCGGCTACCTCTCGCTGGAGCGGCCGTCCGGCACGCTGTCCGGGGGAGAGGCGCAGCGGATCAAGATGCTCCGCCATCTCGGATCCTCGCTCACCGACGTCACGTACGTGTTCGACGAACCGACGATCGGTCTGCACCCGCACGACATCCAGCGGATGAACGGGCTGCTCGAGCAGCTGCGCGACAAGGGCAACACGGTGCTCGTGGTCGAGCACAAGCCCGAGACCATCGCGATCGCGGACCACGTGGTCGACCTCGGGCCCGGCGCGGGAAGCGCCGGCGGCCGGATCTGCTTCGAGGGGTCGGTCGAGGGGCTCCGCCGCAGCGGCACCCTCACCGGCCAGCACCTGGACGACCGCGCGTCGCTCAAGCCGGGCGTGCGCGCGCGCCGCGGTGCGATCGAGGTCCGCGGCGCGACCACGAACAACCTGCAAGGGGTCGACGTCGACGTGCCGCTGGGCGTGCTCACTGTCGTCACCGGGGTCGCCGGCTCGGGCAAGAGCTCGCTGATCCACGGATCGGTGGCGAAGGGCGAGGGCGTGGTGTCGATCGACCAGACCGCGATCCGCGGATCCCGCCGCAGCAACCCCGCCACCTACACGGGCCTGCTGGAGCCGATCCGGAAGGCGTTCGCGAAGGCGAACGGCGTCAAGCCCGCGTTGTTCAGCGCGAATTCGGAGGGTGCGTGCCCGACCTGCAAGGGGTCCGGGGTGATCGTCACCGAGCTCGGGTTCATGGACACCGTGGAGAGTCCGTGCGAGGACTGCGGCGGAAAGCGTTTCCAGGCCGGGGTGCTCGACTACAAGCTCGCCGGGCTCGACATCACCGAGGTGCTGGACATGCCGGTGGCGCGGGCGCACGAGTTCTTCGCCGGGGGGGAGGCGAGGATCCCCGCCGCGGCGGCGATCCTCAGCCGGCTCGAGGATGTCGGCCTCGGCTACCTGTCGCTCGGTCAGCCGCTGTCGACCCTGTCCGGAGGCGAGCGCCAGCGCATCAAGCTCGCCTCGCAGATGGCGGACGGGGCGGAGGTATACGTGCTGGACGAGCCGACGACCGGCCTGCACCTCGCCGACGTGCAGAACCTGCTCGGGCTGCTGGACCGGCTGGTCGACTCGGGCAAATCCGTCATCGTGATCGAGCACCACCAGGCCGTGATGGCGCACGCCGACTGGATCATCGACGTCGGCCCGGGCGCGGGCCACGACGGCGGACGGATCGTCTACGAAGGCACCCCGGCCGAGCTCGTCGCAGCGAAGTCGACACTGACCGGTGAACATCTGGCCGCGTACGTGGGGGCGTGATAACGGCCGGGAGTCGTTATGTCAGTTTCCGTCGAATGATCTCCAACGAGAGCTCCGGGTGAGAATGGCTTCCGGCTCGGCAACGTCCGGGCGCCCGGAGCGCTCGACAGGATCGCATTCACCCTGCTCCGGCTTCCGAACGGCATTGCAATCCTCGCCGAGTTCGGCGCCCAGCCGGCGAACGCGTTGTGCCCGTCGGAACCCGGCGTGACCCGCGCCGGCCCCGGACGAGGTCGAGCATGGCTCGTACTCTTCCTGGCAGGCGAGATAACACCGATAATGCACATTATGTCAGCCCGAAGATGGCCCATTCCCGCCAGACGCGAATACGACACTCGGCACGACTCCCCTTGTGCGGTCCAAAAGCTGGTCGGCCTGGAGAGCTTCCGAGAAGCGACCGACCGGCAGCGAGGTCGTCTCCATACTTTCTGGGTTTTGCCTGTGACCAGGTATTTCCCGAACCTCGTTCGCATGGCACAGATGCGCCTGCAGCAGCTCACGGTCACCGCGACAAACATCACCATCGCCGTCACCGACGACACCCCACCCCGTCACCCCGTTGACCGCGTTCTCAGAGAGCATCTCGCGGCACTTCCCCACCGGACAACATCCGCACCGCGACAACCAGTGGTTGTTTCCGACGGGCGCCCCGGCCAACACCTGCACCAGAAGACCCTGATGAACAAACTCCGCGACACCGGCATCGACCTCCGCGGCGCCCGCAACGGCTCCCTCCGAGCACTCAAGTCACCGACAAACACCACCAGAAAGCCGGCCCCGCCTTCATCGACTACGCCAGCCGGCGCGAACGAACCTGACACAACGTCTCGGTCCACCGATCGATCCCGCTGTTAGCGTGTGATCCATGTTCACAATCGACCAGGTGACCGCCGTTCAGGCCTTCTTTCGAGCTGCGGGGTTCGACGGACAACTGCGCATCACGAAGATGCAAAGGCCCGACCAGATCACGTTCGCCTTCGAGCCTGAATCTCTGATTGCTCTCCGTCTGAAGGCGGGGCAGGATCTCGAGCACATAGTCCAGCAGATCCTCCGAATCCAGGTCCAGATCATTCCCGAGGGCCAACCGTGGAACAGCAAGCGACCGTTCGATCTGAGCCTGGTCGGCCCGGCACAAGCCAGCCCTGCGCAGAGTCGTGCCGACAAACCTGCTACCGAAGAGGAGGCCGGTGAGTCACTCTCCATCGAAGAGGGCTTTCGCGCAGCCTTCTTCATCGTCGACCAATACATGAGCCTCGAGGAAGAACCGGACGAAGGCCTGGCGCTTTTCCATACCTACATGGTCTCCGATCCGGCACGCTGGAGTGATTGGAAAGAGTCCATCGAAAAGGCTCGTGCTGACCCATCTGCAGCGAGCGAATACCTTCACGATTGGCGGTTTCGATTTGCTCCCCCGGAAAGTTTTGAGGGCCCCTGATCAGCCAGAATTGGCCGGCGGGGAATCCGCCGGTCATCACATGTAAGGGGCTATTGGCGGAACTTGCAGATTGCGGACACTCCCCTGGGTCGAACAGCCAGACGCGTTCTTGCGGATCACCGACGAATGGCTCTCGATGGTCCATCGCCGCGCATCTGGAGCAACTCAAACAGAGCGATTCGGGCACGAATAGCGGAAGACCGGATACCCCACTCGCCCAGTTGAAGATGGCCTGTTCCCGGTAGATGCGAGTACCGACACCCGGGCGCCTCTCGCCGGTCCTGAAACGCGGCTCCGGCCGGCGATTCACCTGGAGGTGCAAGCGTGACGGTTACACGGGAAGCTAGGACGTCCGCATCGGCGGCGTTTCCGTGAGAAAACAAGTTTGCTGATTCGGTTGCCGCGTTGCTCGATCATCCAGATCCGCGCGTTCGTCTTCGTGAAGACCATGACGATCGAATCCGGGTTGGTCAGCCCCGAATGCTGACGCGGTTCCGGGGTCCTGCTCCGCCGCGCAGCCTCAGGACCCCTTGAACACGATGGTCGACATCAGCCAGACCGTGCCCGCCAGGGTGGTCGCACCGGCGTTCGCCGTCGCGCCGGTCGCGATCAGCTGGTCCTCCACGAGCAGGTCCATGTCGGCCGCCCCGCCGATGGTCGCGCGCGTCGTGAAGCCCGTGCTCGGGTTCGGGGTGACCCCGAATCCCGAGTCGGTGTAGAAGCCGAGTGCGAGACCGTTCGCCGTCGCCGCGGCGGTCGCTCCGGACGTGACGGTGGTGGTCGACGCCGCAGTGCCGGTCGCGGTCTTGGACGCCTGCACGGCACCGGTTCCGGCGGCGGTCGACAGTCCCGTGTACTCGAGCGCGGCGATCCCCATGTCGGTCGAGCCGGTCGCGGTCACCGTGATGGTGGGTTTCGTGCCGCCGCCCGCGGTGATCGGCGCGCTCCACACGCTCTGCTCGGTGTGCTCCGAACCTATGAAATGCTGCAGCTCGGTGTAGGTGTTGCCGGCCGAGTCGGTGACCGCGCTGGCCGTGGCGTTGGCCCCTGACCACACGCCCACTTCGACGATGAGGCGGTCGCCGACGGTGATCGCGTTCGACATCGTGACGGTCCGGGTCGCGGTGCCGCCGCCGTGCGCTGTGACGCTCTGCACGAACTGCGGCGCCGTGGTGCCGGGCGTGACGGAGTTGGATGCCGCGGATGCCGGACCTGTGCCGACCGCGTTCCTGGCCGTCACGGCGAAGGTGTACGCCGTGCCGTTGGTGAGGCCCGTGATCGTCGTCGTGTTGGCGGGCGGGTTGCCGGTGATCGTCGTGGGCGTCTGCGCGGTGGTCCCGATGTACGGGGTCACGGTGTACGACGTGATCGACGAGCCGCCGTCGGCGGGGGCCGTCCAGTTCACCGTCGCCTGGCTGCTGCCGCTCACGGCCGTGACGCCGGTCGGGGCCCCCGGCGCGGTCGCGGCTGCGCCGATGTGCACCATCGATGCGACCGACGGAACCCCGCTGCCGTTGACGATGAACATCATGTAGTCGCCGGGAGGGGCGGTGGTCGCGCTGCCCGGCGCCGTGACCGACAACGTGGAGCTCCCGGCAGTGAAGGTCAGGGGCACGAAGTGCTGGCCCATGTCGGCCTGGTGCGTGTCAGCGGCGAGCGAGACGAGGTTGACCGCCGAGATCGAGGCCGCGTCGGGCGTGTTCACCGTGATCGTGCCGCCGTAGGTCGTGGATCCGGTCGCGGAGCCGATGGTCGGCCGCGGGCCATTGAACAGGTAGCCGGGCGAGTAGATCTGGGCGGAGTACTGACCGGGGTTGGTGAGGTCGTTCTCGTGCCCCCCACCGGCGACGAGCACGCGGCCGTCGGGCATCAGGACGGCGGTCGAGTGGTAGTTGCGAGCCGCCGACATCGAGGGCCCGAGGGTCCAGGTCTCGGTCGCAGGATCCCAGATCTCGGCCGTCAGAATGCCGGTCGTGACGGTGGTCTGGTCGCTGGTCTGCTCGCCGCCGACCGCGAGGACCCTGCCGTCGGCGAGCATCGTGAGCGTGTGGTAGACGCGCGCGGTGTTCATCGGCGCCGTCTGCCGCCAGGTCGGAGTCGCCGCGTTCAGGTCGATGACCGAGGTCAGCGCCGAGGCGTTCGCCACGCTGGTCACGCTCGCCGCTCCCCCGCTGTAGAGGAGCTTGCCGGGCCGGTACATCACCGGCGATCCGTTCACGACGTCGCTTGCTCCGACCGGGGTCCACGTCTTCGCGTTCACGTCGAGCACGTACGAGACGTCCTCGGAAGGCCCCATCGCGAAGACCTTGCCACTGGGCATCACGTACGAGAACGGGTACTCCTCCTCGTGGATCTGCGACGTGTTCACCCCGGTCAGCAGTGTCCACGTGTTGGTCGTCGGGTCGTAGACCTCGGGGGTGTCCGCCCAGTGGTTCGCGTCGGTCGAGTTGCCGCTCAGAGCGAGGTGACGGCCGTCCGGGAGCAGCAGCACCGTCGGATACCAACGCGACATGTTCATGTCGGCGACCTTCGACCACGCGCCGGTCGCCGGATCGAAGATGGACGTCGTCGGGATGCCGATCTCCGTGGTGCCGTGGCCGCCCGCGATGAAGATCCGTCCGTCGGACATGTGCGTGTTGCCCGAGCAGAAGATGCTCGCGGGCGCGTTCACGGTGGTGAAGGTGTTCGTGGTCGGATCCCACACCATGGTCGGTGTCGGGTTCTGCCACCCGTCGAACAGCAGGTACTTCCCGTTGTTGAGCTGGATGTTGTGGATGGCGACGAGCGGCCAGGTCTGCAGGGCGCCCCACTGGCCTTGGGCGGTGACCGTCGGGGTGACGGCCGCGGATTGCGCGGAGGCGGGTCCCGTGCCGACGGCGTTCGTGGCCTTGACCGTGAAGGTGTAGGCGGTGCCGTTGGTGAGCCCGGTGACCGTTGCCGTGGCCGCCGGGGGCGTTCCCGTCACGGTCTTCGTGGCCTGCGCGCTCGTGCCGATGTAGGGCGTCACCGTGTAGCCGGTGATCGCGGACCCGCCGCTGTCGGGTGCGGTCCACGACACGGTCGCCAGCCCGTTGCCTGCCGTGGCCGTGACACCGGACGGCGCCGCCGGCACGGTGGGGGCGGTTCCTCCGGCTGCGGTGAAGACGACAGTCGCCATGAGCCAGATCGTGTTCGCCCCCGTCGCGGCACCGGCGTTGGGGGTGGCGCCCGTGGCGGCCGTCTGGTCCTCGACGAGCAGATCCATGTCGGACGCGCCGGTGATGGATGCGCGTCCCGTGAACCCGCTCGACGGCGTCGGCGTCGTGCCGAATCCGGAGTCGGCGTAGAACCCGAGCGCGAGGCCCGCGGTCGTGGTCGCCGCGGTGGCCCCGGAGGACTCCGTGGCGGCGCCGGTGGTGGTACCCGTGGCAGTCTTGGCCACGTCCACGGCGCCGGCGCCGGTCGAGAGTCCGGCGTACTCCAGCGCGGCCACACCGATGTCGCCGCCGGCCGTGCCCGTCGCGGTGATCGTGGGCTTCGTGCCCCCGCCGGCCGTGATGGGCGCCGTCCACACGGTCTCCTCGGTGCCGTCGGCCGCGGTGAAGCGCACGACCGCGGTGTACGTGTTGCCGGCGCTGTCGGTGACGGAGCTGATGGTGGGGTGCGCGGCGGCCCAGATGCCGACCTCCACGATCATCCGGTCGCCGGTGGTGATCGCGGCCGTCGGGGTCACCGCGCGCGTGGATCCGGAGCCGTGCCCGGTGACCTGCTGCACGAACGCGATGGCAGGGGCCGTCGACGGCGTGACCGCGTTCGAGTGCGCGGACTCCGCACTGGTGCCGATGCTGTTGGTCGCCTTCACCGTGAACGTGTAGGCGGTGCCGTTGGTCAGCCCGGTCACGGTCGCCGTCGTCACGGGCGGTGCGCCGGTGACCGTCGTGGACGGCTGCGCCGTCGTCCCGATGTACGGCGTGACCGTGTAGCTCGTGATGGGGTCGCCGCCGCTGCTGGGAGCGGTCCACGACACCGTGGCCTGCGTGTTGCCGCCGACCGCCGTCACCCCGGTGGGCGCGGCGGGCGCGGTGGGCTGTGTTCCGGTCAGCGAGACGTCGTCGAGGTACATCCACGTGTCATCCGGCGGGTTCGATCCGTCCTGCTGCACGTCGAACCACAACACGACGTTCTGACCGGCGTACGCGCTGGTGTCGAAGGTGACCTGCGTCCACGCCCGCGTGTTGGAGTTGCTCTTGAGCACCGACGCGAGCACCGTGCCCGTCGTGCTGCGGATCTGCGCTTCCTGCCAGTCGTATTGGCACGCCGACCCGGAGCAGAGGGCATCCGTCGTGGCCGGCCAGTACCAGAAGCTCAGCGTGCTCGTCCCGGTGGGCACGGTGACCTGCTGGCTCAGCGACCCGCTTCCGTTCGGCTCGGTCCCCGACACGGTACCGAGCAGCGCCGACCCGGTTCCGGAGTGCACCGTGGTCGTGCTCGCCGCGCCGGGCGGGGTGCCGGCGGCCGTCCACAGGCTGATGCCGGACTCGAAGCCGCCGTTCTGCACGACCGAGGCGGTCGCGGCTGCGGGCACAGAGCGGGATGCCGCATCGGCCGCACCTGCCGGCGGCGCGGCCGCGGGCAGGAGCGCGACCCCGACCAGGGCCGTCACCGCCAGCAGCACCACGCGTCGCCGTGTACGCGATGAATCGCCGAGATCGCCGAAATTCGAGCGGGCCATGACCGACCGCCTTCAACCCCCAGGCGGACCATGGGCCCGCGTATCCTCGTTGCACGCGGCAACGGCGCCATCGGATCCTGGGGAGCCCTGGCGGGGCGATCTCTGGCGCTGGACCAGAGCATAGACCTGCACGGCGCGACACGGAAGGTCCGGGCGGAAGCACGGTCGGAGTTCCTGTGGGCCCCCATTCGGGCGAAGGGGTCTCCTGAGACGGCTCAGTCGTCGAGCTCGATCTCGATGAAGCCCCCGACGATGCGCGTGCGGAAGGTCCGCAGCAGCAGAGCCGGATCCGAGTAGCACTCCCCCGTGCCGAGGTCGTAGATCTCCTTGTGCAGGGGCGAGGCGACAGTCGGCCGATCGCCGCGGGACCCGACGATGCCCCGTGCCATGACCGGTGCGCCGTCGGCCGCAGGATCGGCGTGCTCGACGGCATAGACCTCGCGCGGGGAGAGGAGGAACACGGCGATCTGCCTCATCCGGACCAGCACGGCCTCACCCCAGGACGGCTCGAGGTCGTCGACGCGGCACACGCGCTCCCACGCGGTGCGCGCCAAAGGGTGCGAGGGGGCGACGCGGGGCCTGGTCTGCGTGATGGCGGTCATGCGACGACGATAGGGCGCGTGTGTTTCGGCCGTGGTCGCCGCGTGTGTCGACCGTGTGAATGTCCCCTCACAGGCGCGCGCCCGCCCTGTGCGAGCGCTGTCATGCGCCGGTTACATTGCGGAAACGGTCGGGAAACCGCCCGATCCTACGCTCGGAACCACCGAACCGGAGGGGGCACGTATGACGTCCCGCAACACGCTCATCGTCGGCGGCGGCCCCGCCGCCCACCGGCTCGTGGAGGCCCTGCTGTCGCGCTTCGCCGATGAGCCGGCCGCAGCGCATCGCATCACGGTCCTCGCCGAGGAGCCGCATCTCCCGTACGACCGCGTGCAGCTGAGCAAGCGCCTCGCGGACGGAACCGCCGATCTCACCCTGGACCCGGCGTCGTGCTGGGACCACTCGGCGGTCTCGCTGCGCATCGGCGAGGCCGCGGTGTCGGTCGATCGCGCGGCCAAGACCGTGACGACGTCCACCGGCGACGTGCTCGGCTACGACGACCTGGTGCTGGCGACGGGATCCGCCGCACCCGTTCCGGAGATCCCCGGGGCCGCGACCGCCCGCGTGTACCGCACGATCGACGACGTGGATGCGCTCGTCGCCGAGGTCGCTGCGCTCGGCGACGAGCTCGGCCGCGCCCCGCGCGTCGCCGTCGCGGGCGGCGGTCTGCTCGGGCTGGAGGCCGCGGGAGGCGTCGCCGCACTCGGTGCCGATGCCGTGATCATCCACTCCGGCGGCTGGCTGATGTCCGCTCAGCTCGACGAGGGTGCAGGTCAGGCCCTGGGCCGGTTGATCGCGGCTCGCGGGGTCGACCTGCACCTCGGCACCCGGCCGCAGAAGATCCTGCTCGGCCCCGAAAGCCGCCCGGTCGAGGTGGTCTGCACCGACGGCCGCACGGTCCCGGCCGACATCGTGGTGTTCGCGATCGGCATCAGGGCGCGCGATGAACTCGCCGCGGCCGCGGGCGTCGAGACGGCGCCGCGCGGCGGGGTGATCGTGGATGAGGCCTGCCGCAGCTCGGATCCGTCGATCTGGGCGATCGGCGAGGTCGCCGCCATCGAAGGTCGCACGATCGGACTGGTCGCACCGGCCAACGCGATGGCCGAGACCGTCGCCGACCGGCTGCTCGGCGGCGATGCCGCGTTCACGACGATCGACGACGCCACGAAGCTCAAGCTCTCCGGCGTCGATGTGGCGAGCTTCGGCGACGCGTTCGCCCGCGAGCCCGGTGCGCTCGAGATCGTGTACGCCGATCCCGCGCGCGGGCTGTACCAGAAGCTGGTCGTGAGCGACGACGCCCGCACTCTGCTCGGCGGCGTGTTCGTCGGCGACGCCACCCCGTACCTCGGCCTGCGTCCGCTGCTCGGCCGGGTCCTCGATGCCGAGCCCGCCGCGTATCTGTCCGCCGCGGGTGCCGAGCCGCCGTCCGGCGGCGCACTTCCGGACGACGCGATGGTGTGCTCCTGCAACAACGTCACCGCAGGGACGGTGCGCACGGCGGTCGGCGACGGCTGCCACGACCTCGCCGAGCTGAAGACCTGCACCCGCGCGGGCACCCAGTGCGGATCCTGTCTCCCGCTGGTGAAGAAGCTCCTCGACGCCGAGCTCAGCGCCGCAGGCGCGACGGTCTCGCGTGCGCTGTGCGAGCATTTCGAGCTGTCCCGGCAGGAGCTCTTCGAGTCCGTGCACGTGCTCGGGCTCACGAGCTGGGATGAGACGATCACCCGTCTCGGGCGCGGGCGCGGCTGCGACATCTGCAAGCCCGCGGTCGGCTCGATCCTGGCCACCCAGCACGGTCAGTACCTGCTCGACGGCGGGCGCGGCCCGCTGCAGGACACGAACGACCGCGCCCTGGCCAACATGCAGAAGGACGGCACCTACTCGGTCGTCCCGCGCATCCCCGGCGGCGAGATCACCCCCGAGAAGCTCGGTGTGATCGCCCGCGTCGCCCAGGACTTCGGGCTGTACACGAAGATCACCGGCGGTCAGCGGATCGATCTCTTCGGCGCACGGTTGGATCAGCTCCCGGACATCTGGCGGGTGCTGGTGGACGCCGGTTTCGAATCCGGTCAGGCGTACGGCAAGGCGCTGCGGAACGTGAAGAGCTGCGTCGGATCCACGTGGTGCCGGTACGGCGTGCAGGACTCGGTGGGGATGGCGATCGCCCTGGAGCTGCGCTACCGCGGCCTGCGCAGCCCGCACAAGCTCAAGTTCGGCGTCTCCGGATGCGCCCGCGAATGCGCCGAGGCGCGCGGCAAGGACGTGGGCGTGATCGCGACCGATCAGGGCTGGAACCTCTACGTCGGCGGGAACGGCGGCTTTCAGCCCGCCCATGCGCAGCTGCTCGCCTCGGATCTGGACGACGACACCCTCGTGCGCTACATCGACCGGTACCTCATGTACTACATCCGCACCGCCGACCGGCTGCAGCGCACCGCGCGCTGGATCGAGGATCTGGACGGCGGCCTCGACCATGTCCGCGATGTCGTGGTGCACGACTCCCTGGGCCTCGCCGCCGAGCTCGAGGCTGCGGTGGCGCAGCACGTCGACACCTATGCGGACGAGTGGGCGGCGACGCTCGCCGACCCCGAGCGGCTGCGCCGGTTCCGCTCCTTCGTGAACGAGCCCGGTCTCGCGGATCCCTCCATCGCGCGCGTCGAGGAACGTGGACAGCTGCGGCCGGCGAAGGCCGAAGAGCGCGCGGCCGGCGTGGTGCCGCTCGCCGGGACGACGATCCCCGTGCGCGCCGACGCGATGTCCGCCCGGGAGTCGTCATGACCGCGCCGGTCGGCTCCGTCGTCCTCGTCGGTGGCGGACCGGGCGACCCCGATCTGCTCACGGTCGGCGCGGTCCGCGCGCTGCAGGACGCCGACGTGGTGCTGTATGACCGGCTCGCCCCTTACGCCGTGCTCGACGAGCTCGCGCCCCAGGCGGAGCTCGTCGACGTCGGGAAGCGCCCCGGTCATCATGCGATCCCGCAGGAGGAGATCGAACGCCTCCTGATCGAACGGGCGCTCGCGGGAGCGAGGGTCGTGCGCTTCAAGGGCGGGGATCCGTTCGTGTTCGGCCGGGGCGGCGAGGAGGCCGCCGCCTGCCACGCGGCCGGCGTGCCGGTGCGGGTCATCCCCGGGGTGACGAGCGCGATCTCAGTGCCCGCGACCGCCGGCATCCCGGTCACGCACCGCAGCCTGTCGCGGCTGTTCACGGTGGTATCCGGACACGCTCCGCTGTCCGCGGCGGAGGCGGAGCACCTCGCCGGGCTGGGCGGCACCATCATCGTGCTCATGGGCGTCTCGAATCTTCCGTCGATCAGCGCAGCGCTGATGCGCCACGGGATGCCTCAGGGCACGCCCGTCGCGATCGTCGAGCGCGGGTTCACCGCGGCGCAGCGCACGACCGTCTCCGACCTCGCCGGCATCCGCGAGGCGGCGGACGCCGCCGGTGTGCACTCCCCCGCGGTGATCGTGATCGGCGAGGTCGTGCGGCTCGTCCAGGAGCGGGATCCGGAGGCCGTCGCGCTGCTCGCGGACGCCACGGCGCGCGCCGGGGACGCGCCATGACGCCCGTCGACTCCGCCGCGCCGGTGACCGGATTCGGGCCGGAACAGCTGTCCGGCTTCCGGATCGGCGTGACCAGCGACCGCCGTTCGGCCGACCTCATCGACGCGTTGGAGCGCCGCGGCGCGTCCGTGCTGCACGCCCCCACGGTGCGGATGCGGCATGCGGACGACGACGGGCCGGTCATCGCCGACACCCGCGACATCGTCGCCGCAGAACCGGACCTCCTGCTGGCGACGACCAGCTACGGCATGCGGCGCTGGTTCGAGGTCGCCGATGCGGCGGGGTTCGGCGCGAGGCTGCAGGACGCCCTGTCCGCGGCGACGATCCTGGTGCGCGGTCCCAAGGCGCGCGGGGCGGTGCGCGCGGCGGGGCTCGACGACGAGGGCATGAGCGACGAGGAGACCACGGCGTCCCTCGTGGACCGCGCGATCGCCGAGTTCGGCGCGGGCACGACCGTCGCGGTGCAGCTGCACGGCCAGACCGACCACGAGCAGCTGAGACGGCTGGAACAGGCCGGGATGCACGTGCTCACCGTGGCGCCCTACGCGTGGTCGAATGCGGACGACGACGATGAGCGGGTCACCCGGCTCGTCGAGGCGATCGCGACCCGGCAGCTGGACTGCGTCACCTTCACCAGCGCCCCCGCGGTCGACGGCTTGTTCATCGCCGCCCTCGCCCGCGGCCGCCATGACGAGGTCGTGGCCGCCCTGCGCCGTGACGTCGTCGCCGCGAGCGTCGGTCCGGTGACGTCCGCGCCCCTGCTCGGCGCGGGGATCGCGGCGCTGCAGCCCGACCGCTTCCGCATGGGAGCGCTCATCCGCCTCGTCTGCGAACACCTCGCGGACCGCGCGACGCTGCGTGTGCGCACGCGACACGGGGACGTGCAGCTGCGTGGCACCGTCGCCGTGGTGGACGGCACGCCGGTGCGGCTCACGCCCACCTCGGTGACGCTGTTCCGCGCGCTGGTCGCCGCAAAGGGCGCCGTGGTGTCGCGACGCGAGCTCTCCGAATCCGTGGACGGCGACGAGCACACGATGGAGGTCTCGCTCAGCCGGCTGCGGCAGAGCCTCGCGACGCCGGGCCTCGTCGCCACCGTGGTGAAGCGCGGGTACCGGCTCGACGTCTGAGCACCCGCTCCCGGCCCCCCTTCGCCGGCCCGCACGCGGCCCTCCACGCGCCACGCGACAACAGGCGAACACGCGGAATCAGGCGGAACGGATCCGGATCCGCCTGATCCGACGTGATCGCCTGAATAGGCGTGCGCCCTGCGCCCGCCTTCTCAGGCCACCGGGGTGGCCGCCAGCAGCGCCGCGATCCGTCCCTTGCAGCCGCCGCAGCCCGTGCCGGCACGCGTGCATCCGCCGACCTCCTCGACGGTGCCGCACCCGCTCGACACCGCGTCGGCGATGCGGCCCGCCGTCACCCCGTTGCACCAGCACACGGTGGCCTCCGGCCCGAGCGGGTCGTCGGTCGCGACGACCGCGCCGGCGTCGGCCGCATCCAGTCGCAGCAGCGTCGCGGGGTCGGCCACGAGCGCCGCGCGCCGCTCGAACAGCAGCGTGAGCTCGGCCCCCGCGCGAGGCAGGCCGACCGAGACGAACCCGGCGAGCACGCCGTCGCGGACGACGGTCTTCAGATACGCCCCCCGCGCCGCGTCGATCCACACGCTGACCTCGGCGTCGGCGTCCCAGGGCTCCGCCGCGTACGCGCCGCCCGACACGACGTCGATCCCGGTCGCCTTGAGCATGAGCGCGGTGGGGCGCTCATGCCGCGCGACCGTCGCCACCGGGCTCGCGGCGAACCCCGCCGCCTCCTCGCGCAGCCGGCGCGCGACGGCCGCGGCCTGCCGCCAGCCCGGGCCGATCATCCCGCTGGGCGCCCCCGGCACGCGACCTGCGGCATCGGCGTCTTCGGGGTCCGCGATCTGCGCGCAGTCCCCGATCGCGAACACGTCCGGATCCGTCCAGCTGCGCAGGTCGGCGTCCACGAGCACGCCGGTCGCGCACGCCAGCCCGGCGGCGAGCGCGAGTTCGACCCGCGGGGCGACGCCGCAGGAGAGCACGAGCAGGTCCCCGCGCAGGTAGGCGCCGTCGGCGCACACGATCCCGTCGAACACCCGGCCCGCCGGGGTGTCCCTGAGCTCGACGGTCTCGGCACGTGCATGCGCGACGATCCGCAGTCCCAGCCCGCGAGCCGCACGCGCGAGCATGCGGCCGCCGGCCTCGTCGAGGTTGCGCGCCATCGGCGCCGCGCCGTGGTGCACCACCGTGACCCGCGCCCCGTGCTCGGCGGCGAGCAGCGCGAACTCCATGCCGAGCACGCCGGCGCCGAGCACGACGACCGCTCCTCCCCCGGCGACGACCGGCGCCACGGCCTCGGCGTCGGCGATGTCGCGCATCGCGAGTACACCCGCGGGCAGCGGACGGTGCCCGCCGTCGCGGCCGGCCGTCGGCGCCGCGCCGCGCTCGTGCCGGGTGCGCTCCAGTCCGCCCAGGGTCGGCACGTTCGCGCGCGCGCCCGTGGCCAGCACGAGGCGATCCCAGCCGATGTCGTCGCCGGCCGAGGTGCGCACCCGCCGCCCGGGGCGGTCGATCGCGATCACGGTCTCGTCGAGTCTGATGCGCACTCCCGCCGCCTGCGCCGCGCGGGTGTCGGCGATCTCGAGGCGCTCCCGCGAGGTGGCGCCCACGGCGTACTCGGCGAGCAGCACCCGGTTGTACGCGTCCTCCGCCTCGGCGCCCAGCACGGTGAGAGACACCCGCCCCCCCGTCACCGCGGGCAGCAGCTCCTCGACGAAGCGGGCGCCGACCGGACCGTAGCCGATCAGCACGACGCGCAGCGAGGCGGTCATGCGTGCACCTGCGCGGCACGCACCTGCGCGGCACCCACCGGCGCGGCCCCGCCCCGTCGCCGGCCCGCGGCGACGACGACCGTCGTGCGCTTGAACTCCGGCATGCCCGAGATCGGATCCGTCTCTGCGGCGGTGAGCAGGTTCGCGCACTCCGCGTCGGCGAAATGGAACGGCAGGAACACCGTGTCGAGGCGGATCCGCTCGGTGAGGAGGGCGTCGGCGACGACGCGTCCGCGCCGGTTGCGCACCGTGACCGGATCCCCGTCGGCGATGCCGAGGCGGGCCGCCGTGGCCGGGTGCAGCTCGGCCCGGGCGCGGGGCTGCGCCTCGGCCAGTTCGGCGACCAGACGGGTCTGCGCCCCGGACTGGTAGTGCTCGAGCAGGCGACCCGTGATGAGCGTGAGCACGGCGGGCGCGCCCTCCCCCGGCATCGCTCGTTCGAACGGCGCCTCCTCGAGCGGGTCCGGGTCGCGGTCCCGCGGCTGCACCGGCACCAGCCGCGCCCGGCCGTCCGGGTGCGCGAACCGCTCGAGGAAGAGACGCGGAGTCCCCTCCGAGCCCGCGGGATAGGGCCAGTGCGCGGCGACGCCGTCGTCGAGCTGGGCGTCGAGCTGCGCATGGCTCAGCCCGGAGTAGTCCGCGATCCCGCCCGCGGAGGCGCGGGCGAGCTCCGCGAACACGAGCGCCGGATCCGTCGGCCACTGGGACGGCGCGTCCAGACGCGCCGCGAGGTCGGCGAGGATCTCGAGCTCGCTGCGCACCCCGGCGGGCGGGACCAGCGCGCGGCGGCGACGGATGATCCGCCCCTCGAGCGTCGTCAGCGTGCCTTCCTCCTCGGCCCACTGCGTGACCGGGAGCACGACGTCGGCGAGGGCCGCGGTCTCCGAGAGCACGAAGTCGCACACCACGAGCAGGTCGAGCGCGCCCAGGCCCGATCTCACCGCCTCCGCGTCGGGGCCGGAGATCACGACGTTCGCGCCGTGCACGAGCAGCGCACGCACGCCCTCGGGCCGGCCGAGCATGCCGAGCAGCTGCACGGCCGGAACGCCCGGTCCGGGCAGGCTGTCCGGATCCACACCCCAGACGGCCGCGACCGCTGCCCGGTCGGCGGGATCGGCGATCTTCCGGTACCCCGGCAGCTGGTCGCTCTTCTGCCCGTGCTCGCGTCCGCCCTGACCGTTGCCCTGACCGGTCAGCGTGCCGTAGCCAGACCCGGGCCGTCCCGGCAGCCCGAGCACGAGGGCGAGGTTGATCGCCGCCGTCGCGGTGTCGGTGCCGTCGACGTGCTGCTCTACGCCCCGCCCGGTGAGGATGTAGGTGCCGCGGCCGCGGGCGAGCCGGTGCGCCGTTTCGCGCAGCGCGGCGACCGGCACCCCCGTCGCCGCCTGCACCCGCTCGGGCCACCACGGCGCGACGCTGCGGCGCAGCACGTCGGCCCCGGTGGTGCGTGCTGCGAGGTAGTCGCCATCGGCGAGCCCGTCCGCGAGTACCACGTGGGTCAGCCCGAGCAGCAGCACGAGGTCGGTGCCGGGAGCGGGCTGCAGGTGCGTACCTGCGCCGTCCGCGGTGAGCTCGGCGGTCTGCGAGCGGCGCGGATCCACGACGATCAGGCCGCCGGCGGCGCGGGCGCCCGCGAGGTGCGCGAGCAGCGGCGGCATCGTCGCCGCGACGTTCGAGCCGAGCAGCAGGATCGTGTCGGCGTCATCGAGGTCGGAGACGGGGAAGGGCAGACCGCGGTCGATCCCGAAGGCGCGGTTCCCTGCCGCCGCCGCGGACGACATGCAGAACCGGCCGTTGTAGTCGATGCGCGAGGTGCCGAGCGCCAGTCGGGCGAACTTGCCGAGCAGGTAGGCCTTCTCGTTGGTGAGCCCGCCGCCGCCGAACACGGCGACCGCGTCGGGCCCGTCCTCCTGGCGGATCGCGCGCAGTGAGGACACGATCCGCCCGAGCGCCTCGTCCCAGCCCGCCGGCCGAAGCACGCCGTCCTCGCGGATCAGCGGCGTGGTGAGCCGCTCCGGGGAGGCGAGCAGCGCGGCCGAGGTCCACCCCTTTTTGCACAGCCCGCCGCGGTTGGTCGGGAACATCCGCCCCTCCACGCGCACCGGGGCGGAGACGTCCGGATCCGGAGTGAGCGTCATGGCGCACTGCAGGGCGCAGTACGGGCAGTGGGTGTCCGCCGTGGAGGGCGAGGCGGCGGCCGTCCGCGGCGGGGAGGCGGTCATCGCGATCCCTCAGATCCGCGTCCCACGGCGGCGCCCGCGCAGCAGCACGACGACCGTCACGGCGCACAGCACGGCATAGGCGAGCACGAACCAGCCGAGGCCGGCGGCGTAGCCACCGGTCGCCGCCTTGGAGAGCCCGAGCGCCTGCGGGACGAGGAAGCCGCCGTAGGCGCCGAGCGCGGAGACGATCCCGAGAGCGGCCGCGGCGGCGCGTTGCGTGGCGGCGTCCCCCGACGAGGAGTGCGTGCCGCCCCCGGACCGCAGCGCGAACAGCGTCGGGATCATCCGGTACGTCGCGCCGTTGCCGGCGCCGCTGGCGACGAACAGCAGCAGGAAGCAGCCGAGGAACAGCCAGAACGAGTGCAGCGGCAGGGTGAGCACGACCGCGAGTGCTCCGAGCGCCATCACCGCGAACGCCGCGATCGTCACGGCGCTGCCGCCGAACCGGTCGGCCAGCCGTCCGCCGAAGGGGCGGGCGAGGGATCCGACCAGAGCCCCGACGAACGCGAGCGACAGCATGGCGCCTCCGACGGGGAAGGCGGTGAAGACGGGGAACTGGTCCGCGATGAGCTTCGGGAACACGGCGGAGAACCCGATGAACGAGCCGAACGTGCCGATGTAGAGCAGCGCCATGAGCCACAGCTCCGGGTAGCGCAGCGCGGCCAGGGAGGCCGAGATGTCGGCACGGGCGCTGGTGAGGTTGTCCATCCGGAGCCAGGCGCCCGCCGCGGCGATCAGGATCAGCGGCACCCAGATGAGACCGGCCGACGGAAGATGCAGAGCGGCTCCGGCGCCCAAAGTGATCACGATCGGCACGGCGAACTGCGCGACGGCCGCGCCGAGGTTGCCTCCGGCCGCGTTGAGCCCCAGCGCCCAGCCCTTCTGCCGCTGCGGGTAGAAGAACGTGATATTCGCCATCGAGCTCGCGAAGTTTCCGCCGCCGAGTCCGGCGAGCGCGGCGACCGTCAGCATCACGGGGAACGACGTGGCGGGGTTGGAGACGCACAGTGCGAGTCCGAGCGCGGGGATCAGGAGCAGCAACGCCGAGACCACGGTCCAGTTGCGTCCGCCGAAGCGCGGCACCATGAACGTGTAGGGGAAGCGCAGGGTCGCGCCGACCAGGCTCGGGATCGAGATCAGCCAGAACGTCTCCGAGACGGTGAAGTGTAATCCCGCCGCGGGCAGCGCCACGACCACGATCGACCAGAGCTGCCAGATCACGAAGCCGAGGAACTCTGCGAAGATCGACCAGCGCAGGTTGCGCTGCGCGATGGCGGATCCGCCGGTGCGCCACTGTTCGAGGTCCTCGGCGTTCCATCCGGAGATCCATCGTCCGGGCAGGAACGCGAGCGCGGAGCCCGTCGCCGGGCTCTCGGCCGTGTGGGTGGGCGTGCTGTTCGTGGCGATGCCGGTCATGCGGACCTCCCAGGGTTGCGTGTGCGACCACGCTAGGAACTCCGTGTTTCCGACTTTCGCGCGCACCGTAACGACTGCGTGTCGAACTCCTCTCCGACGGGGCGTGCTGCTGTGAGGTGCCGCGTGCGCCGCATCTGTCGCGGTTCTCGTGCTGGTCGTTCCCGTCCGGCGTAGTGTGATCCGCGTGACGCGGTGACCGCCCTCGCGCGCGCGACCGGCTCGACTCCATGCGGACGGAGGCACGTGACATGTCGAACGCTGCAGCATCGATGGACGGCGCGCCGCGGCGCACGACGGTGGTGATCGTGGGCGGCGGGCCGGCCGGTCTCGTCCTCGGGCTGCTGCTCGCCCGCGCCGGGGTCGCCGTGACCGTGCTCGAGAAGCACGCCGATTTCCTCCGTGACTTCCGCGGTGACACCGTGCACCCGACGACGCTGGCGCTCCTCGACGATCTCGGGCTGTTCGATCGGTTCGACCGGATCCCGCAGTCGCTCATCGGCCGGGTGGCGTTCCCCGGGCAGGACGGCGAGGACGTCGTGCTGGCGGACATCACCCGACTCCCCCTGCGACACCGATATATCGCGATGGTCCCGCAGTGGGACCTGCTCGACCTGCTCGCCGAGGCCGCGGCCGCCGAGCCCGGCTTCACCCTGCTCACCGAGCACGAGGCGACCGGCGTGGTCCGCGGCGGTGGCAGGGTGAACGGCGTCGAGTACTCCTCGCCGGGCGGCACCGGACGGATCCTGGCCGACCTCACGGTCGCCTGCGACGGACGCTGGTCCACCGTCCGCCGCGCCGTCGGGTTCCCCACGCAGGAGTTCCCGATCGGCTTCGACGTGTGGTGGTACCGGGTCGACACGCCCGGCCGGCTCGGCGAATCCCTGCTGCCGCGGATGAAGGGCGGACACGGGGCCATCGCGATCCCGCGCGAGGGGTACGTGCAGATCGCGGCGATCGGGAAGAAGGGCACCGACGCCGAGGTGCGCGCACGCGGCATCGAGGCGTTGCGGTCGCAGACGGCGGAGCTCCTCCCCGAGCTCAAGGACTACGTCGGTTCGATCGCCTCGATGGACGACGTGAAGCACCTCGACGTGCGCCTCGACCGGCTGCGTCGCTGGCACGCGAACGGCGTCCTCTGCATCGGGGATGCCGCGCACGCGATGTCCCCCGTCGGCGGCGTGGGGATCAACCTCGCGGTCCAGGACGCGGTGGCGACCGCGCGGCTGCTCGCCACTCCCCTGCGGAACGGACTCCTCGCCGGACCGCGATCCGGCCGCATCCTGGCTCGGGTGCAACGACGCCGGATGTTCCCGACCATCGTCATCCAGGGCATGCAGCGGCTCCTGCACGCACGGGTCGTGATGCCCGCGCTCGACGGCGCGACGATCCGACCATCGGCCCGGCTCGTGGCCCTCCTCCGGCGTGTCCCGATCCTCACCGCGATCCCCGCGCTGCTCATCGGCGTCGGTCCGCGGCCCGAACGGGCACCCGGGTGGGCGCGTCGCAGACCGTGACGTCGGTCCGCCCGCGCACCGCCATGCCGGAATTCCCGCGGACGGACCGTTCCCCCTCGGGCTGGAGCGTGAGATAACTGAGCTATGCAGATTCCCCGCCCCTCGGAGGACGCCAAGGAGTTCTTCCGATCGATCGTCCCCTTGACGCCCGGCGTCGAGGTCAAGCCCATGTTCGGCAACCTCGGCGCGTTCGTGAACGGCAACATGTTCGCCGGCCTGTTCGGCGACGACATCGGCGTACGGCTGCTCGACGAGGAATCCGTCGCCGAACTCGCCGCGATCCCCGGCACCGGCCCGTTCGGGCCCGCCGAGCGCGCCATGGGCGGCTACACGTCGCTGCCGCGTGACTGGCAGCAGGCGCCGGATCGGGTCTCGGAATGGATCGGGATCGCCCTGGAACAGGTCGGTCGGATGCCCGCCAAGCAGCCCAAGCCGCGGGCGACTCGGAAGAAGGCGTAGACCATGGCATCCACGTTCACCGGCTGGTCGCCGGCCGCGGCCGACTTCTATCGCGGGCTCGAGGCGGACAACTCCAAGGCGTACTGGACCGAGCACCGCCCGGTCTACGACGACGAGGTGCTCGCGCCGATGCAGGCGCTCCTGGCGGACCTCGCCGACGAGTTCGGCGAGGGGAAGATCTTCCGCCCGAACCGCGACATCCGCTTCAGCACGGACAAGTCGCCGTACAAGACGTCGATCAGCGCCATGCTCGGGCAGGGGTACGTCGAGTTCTCCGCGCGCGGGATCGGCGTCGGGGCGGGCTGCCACATGATGGCACCGGATCAGCTCGCCCGGATGCGCTCCGCCGTGGCGGACGACACGACCGGACCGGAGCTCGAGGGGATCCTCGCGACGCTCACCGACGGCGGCATCGATGTCATCGCGCACGAGCGTCTCGCCACCGCGCCCCGCGGCTTCCCGAAGGATCACCCGCGGGCCGACCTGCTGCGCAACAAGGATCTCGCCGCGTGGAAGCAGTGGCCGGCGACGGAGACCTGGCTGCACACGGCAGAGGCCGAATCCCGCATCGTGGACGTGCTCCGCGCCTCCCGCCCGCTCGTGGACTGGCTCGACGAGAACGTCGGAGCCACCACGCTCGAACGCCGGCGCTGATCCCCGCCGTGCGCGTCCCCGGGCATCGGCTGCCCGCCGATCGCCCCTGGGCGATGCCTGCGCTGCGGGTTAGCATCGGGCCATGACGGTGCGCAGGATGGATCATGTCGGCCTCGTCGTGGAGGACCTCGACGCCGCGGTCGCGTTCTTCACAGCCCTCGGCCTCGGTGCGGAGGGACGGACGACCGTCGAAGGCGACTGGGTCGATCGGATCGTCGGGCTGACCGACGTCCGCTCGGACATCGTTATGATGCGCACGCCCGACGGTCGAAGCCGCATCGAGCTCTCGACGTTCCAGAGGCCGGTCGCCGACAGCCCGGCCCCGTGGGCACCCGCGAACGTGCCGGGCATCCCCCGGCTCACGTTCGTCGTCGACGATCTGCAGGACACGATGGACCGCCTGCGCCCCCACGGCGCCGAGCTCGTCGGCGGCATCGCGCAATACCTCGATCTGCTGCTCTACTGCTACGTCCGCGGCCCCGCCGGGGTGATCGTCGGCCTGGTCGAGGAGTTCGGCGCATCCGACCAGGACGCGCGATCAAACTCATAGGACTTCCATAGGCACGCCTTATGGATCCTGCTCCCCCGCCGGGCGGATACTGACGATCATGAGCGAAGCGGACGAGTCGCCGGCGGCGTTGAGCGTACACGACCTGAAGGTCGTCTACGGGAGCCAGGTGGCCGTGGCCGGGATCGCGCTGCGGATCGAGCACGGTGAGATCTTCGGCCTCCTCGGACCCAATGGCGCGGGCAAGACCAGCACCCTCAGTGCGATCGAGGGTCTCGTCGCACCGCGCAGCGGCGAGATCCGGATCAACGGCGTCGACGCCCGCCGGGATCCGGTCTCCGCGAAGGCGCACATGGGCGTGCAGCTGCAGTCGTCGAGCTTCCAGCCGGAGCTGAGCATCGAGCAGATCGCGCGGCTCTTCGGCGGCCTCTACGGGGTGCGGCTCTCCCGCGCGCAGATCTCGGCGCACCTGCGGGAGATCGGTCTCGACCAGGAGTCGGGCAAGCGGTTCAAGCAGCTGTCCGGCGGCCAGCAGCAGCGCCTCGCGCTCTACATCGCCACGATCCACGACCCCACGCTCCTGCTCCTGGACGAACCGACCGCCGGGCTCGATCCGCAGTCGAGACGGGCGCTCTGGCGACGGATCGAGGGGCTGCGCCGCGCCGGAAGCAGCATCCTGCTCACAACGCACTCGATGGAGGAGGCCCAGGCCGTGTGCGACCGGGTCGCGATCATCGACCACGGCGCGGTGCTCACCGTCGGGACCCCGGCGGACCTCATCGCGATGCACCGGGAGGATCCGCGGGTCCTCGAGGTGTCCCACGGGGACGTGACCCTCGAAGACGTCTTCATCGGACTGACGGGAAGTGATATCCGTGACTGAGAGCGTCGCACCCTCGGACGCCCGCATCCTCCGCCCGCCGGTCGGTCTCGCCCTGGCGAGCCTCTTCCGCGCCGACGCGCTCGTGCTGCTGCGCAGCCGCGTCTCGGCGGTGCTGAGCATCCTGCTGCCCGTCGTCATCGTCGTCGTGACCTCGTTCGGCAAGGCGAACAGACTGGGTGGCGGCGCCCAGGTGGTCGGGCTGGCGCTGACCCTGGGACTGGTCACCTCGTGCCTGCTCGGCTACAGCCTGAACCTCGCGCACGACCGGGAGGTGGGAGTGCTGCAGCGGCTGCGGGTGAGCCCGGCCCCGACCTGGACGGTCATGGTCAGCCGGCTGGTCGTGCAGGTGGCCTCGAACATGATCGGCTCGATCATCGTGATCATCGTGGGCGCGATCGTGCACGGGCTGACCCTCGGCGCCGGGCAGTACCTGCTGATGCTCGGGATCGCCGTCCTCGGCGCCGCCGTGTTCCTCTCGCTCGGTCAGGCGCTCGTCGCCCTCGTGCGCACCACCTCCGCGATCAACGCGATCGGGCGGATCCTGTTCATCGTTCTCGTCCTGATCGGGCTGCTGGGCGGCACCGGCATCCTCGGGGACGTCGTGAAGTCGATCTCGGGATGGACGCCGGTCGGCGCCCTGATGAACCTGTTCACGGACGCGGCCGCGGGGACCGGCTGGGCGGATCAGGACACCTACGCGATGATCGCCTGCGTCGGCTACATCGCGGTGTTCTCGTTCCTCGGCATCCGCTGGTTCCGCTGGGACTCGCACTGACGTTGTGACGACAGTGCCGGCGGCGGCGGCTCAGCGCCGCGGCGTCCAGCCGGGTGGGAGCGGACCGCCGCCCAGCGCTCGCTCCTCGTCGGCGGCGAGCGACCAGCCCTGCGCCTCGTCGACGGCGTCGAACCCGCCCCGGGCGACCCGGAACCCGAGATCGTCCTGTGCGGTGCGCGGGTCTCCGCCGCGGCGCACGGACGCGCGCACGCTCCACGCGTCGTCGGCGAAACCGCCGCCGCGGAACACCCGGTACTGCCCGTACCGGGCCGGATCCAGCAGATCCCAGCACCACTCCCAGACGTTGCCGAGCGTGTCGAACAGTCCGTTCAGGTTGGGCAGGCGCTCCCCCACGCGCTGCGGATGCCGAACGCCGTCGGCCGCCGTCCACGCGATCTCGCCGAGCGGTCCGTAATGCGGTGTGGTCGAACCGGCGCGGCAGGCGTACTCCCACTCGGCCTCGGTCGGCAGCCGGAAGCCGTCGGCGGTCACGTCCCAGCGGACCTCCTCGCCGTCGAAACGGTACGCCGGGTCCAGCCCCTCCCACTCCGAGGCGGCGTTGCAGAAGCGGATCGCGCGCTGCCAGGAGACGTCGACGGCGGGGCGGTCGGGGTGCTCCGCGGCGATCCCGAGGAGCTCCGACACCTGCTCCTCGGTGACGGCGAACATGCCGATCTCGAACGCGTCGAGCTGCACCCGCCAGCGCCGCTTCGTCCTCGCGTCGTGCAGGTCCACGGATCCTGCCGGCAGGGCGCGCATCTCGATATCGCTCATCTCACGGAAGTCTAAGAGGCCGGGCCCGGCATCGGAGCATGGCCGACCCGGCGCACCGCGCGGGAAGGGCAGCTGCACCGCGCCCGGGCCTCCGCCCGCGCGATGTCGGCGGCCGGCGATACCCTGCCCGGATGACCCGCGCGATCTACTACACCGCCGCCACGCTCAACGGATTCCTCGCCGACGAGCACGATTCGCTGGCCTGGCTGCTCGACATACCGCAAGAGGAGGCGACGGCCGACATCGCGGACTTCATGTCGGGAATGGGCGTGCTGGTCGAGGGATCCTCGACCTACGAATGGGTGCTGCGGGAGGAGGACCTCCTCGTCCACCCCGGGCGCTGGCAGGCGTTCTACGGCGACCGGCCGACCTTCGTGTTCACCTCCCGCTCGCTGCCGGTCGTTCCCGGCGCCGACATCCGGTTCGTGTCCGGACCCGTCGCCGATCACTGGGACGACATCGTCGCCTCGGCCGGTGGGCGGGACGTCTGGATCGTGGGAGGCGGGGATCTCGCCGGCCAGGTGGCCGACGCCGGGCACCTGGACGAGATCGTCGTGACCATCGCGCCTGCGACCCTCCGTGCCGGCAAGCCGCTGCTTCCCCGCGACCTCGACCACCGTCGTCTCGAGCTGATCGGCGCGCGTCAGGCCGGACCGTTCGCGGAGCTCACCTACCGGCTCGTCCCTCCGAGCGTCGACTGAGGGCGTGGGACGGATCAGCGGGTCGCCGGCTCCCGGGGCGCACGACCCGGCGTCGGCGTCAGCCGCGATATCGGGATCCGTGTTCCTTCCCTCCGCTCGACGCCGGTGCTCAGGCGGGTTCCGGTTCCCGCGGGGCGAGCTCGATCCAGTCGGCGTACTTCGGCGGGCGCCCGTCCCCCGAGGAGCGGCCGGTCACCCGGCGGCGGATCCACGGCCCGACATGGCGGCGGTAGTACGCGCCGGTGCCGAGGCGCTCCTGTTCGGGCAGCGAGTCGGCGTGCCACCATGACGCGGGTGCGCCGACGCCGACGGCGTCCAGCACCCGGGCTGCGACGCGGTGGTGGCCGTTCGCGTTCATGTGCAGCCGGTCCTCCGACCAGTACGCCGCGTCGCTGAGCTCCGCATCCGGCCAGTTCAGCGCCCGCAGGACGTCCGGGCGGTCCTGGATCCGGCGCAGCACGGCCGCGGACAGCTCGTCGCCGCGGCGCTGGATGAGCGCGCTCAGCGGCAGCCGCGCCGACGGATTCGCGCCGGACAGCACGATCAGGGTGGTCCCGGTCTCGTCGCAGCGGCGCAGTACGCGGGTGAAGGCGTCGGCAATGTGCTCGATGTCGGCCTTCGGACGCAGCATGTCGTTGCCGCCCGCGTTGAAGGACAGGTGCGTGGGATTCAGCGCCAGCGCGGGCTCGAGCTGCTCCTCGACGACCGGCCAGGCGAGCCGGCCGCGGATGGCGAGGTTCGCGTACGAGATCGGTGCACCGAGTGCGTCGGCCCAGCCCTGCGCGGCGATGTCGGCCCAGCCGCGTACCCGGCCGTCCGGCAGTTCGTCTCCGACGCCCTCGCTGAACGAGTCTCCGATGGCGACGAAACGGACGGCAGTCATCCTCCCAGCCTACGATGCGCCCCGCGACCGGGCGTCCCGCGCATCGCTCGGCGACGACCGTTCCGCGGGGTGGCTCAGTCGTCGGCGAGCATCGCCCGCACGCGCGGAATCACCTCGGTGCCGTACAGCTCGATGCTGCGCATCATCGCCTCGTGCGGCATGGTCCCGGTGGCGTACTTGAGCTCGAACCGGCCGATCCCGAGCGTGCGCACCGTGTCGACGATCTTGCGCGCGACCCGGTCCGGGGATCCGCTGTACACGGCGCCCTCCGGGCCGACGTCGTTCTGGAACCGCGCGCGGCTGTAGGCGGGCCAGCCGCGCTCCCGGCCGATCGTGTTGTTCATCGCGGCCATCCCCTCGTAGACGGCGTCCCAGGCCTCGTCGTCGGTGTCGCCGACGTGCCCGGGCGAGTGCACCGAGATCGGGTGCACGGTCGTGCCGAAGGCGGCGGTGGAGCGGTGATACAGGTCGACGAACGGCTTGAACCGGCCGGCGGGGCCGCCGATGATGGCGAGCGTGAGGCCGAGGCCGTAGCGCGCGACGCGCACGACCGACTCGGGCGATCCGCCGACTCCGACCCAGGTGCGCAGGCCGTTCTCCGTCTTCGGGAAGACGTCCGCGTTCTCCAGCGGGGCGCGGACCGTGCCCTGCCACGTGACCGGCTCCTCCTTCAGCAGCTCGACGAAGAGCTCGAGCTTCTCCTCGAAGAGACGGTCGTAGTCGCGCAGGTCGTAGCCGAACAGCGGGAACGACTCGGTGAACGAACCGCGGCCGAGGACGACCTCGGCGCGCCCGTTCGAGAGGGCGTCGAGCGTCGCGAAGCGCTCGTAGACCCGCACCGGGTCGTCGGAGGAGAGCACGGTGACGGCGGTGCCGAGGTGCAGCCGCTTCGTGCGGGAGGCGATCGCCGCGAGCACCATCTCCGGGCTGGACACGGCGAACTCGTGGCGATGGTGCTCCCCCACCCCGAAGTAGTCGACGCCGACCTCGTCGGCCCGGACCGCCTGCTCCACGATGTTGCGGATCGTCTCCGCCCCGGTGAGCGGTTCGCCGTCGGCGCCCTTGCTGACGTCGCCGAACGTTCCCAGTCCGAACTCGATGTCCATCCCGACCTCTTTCCTATTCAGCTGAATGGAACCGGGCGATGAGCGGGAGCATTCCCGCCCATCGCCCGGAATCTCGGGACGATGTCAGCCGAGGAACACCGAGCGCAGCGTGTCCAGTCCGACGCCGCCCATGTCGAGTGCGCGCTTGTGGAACGCCTTGATGTCGAACGCCGCGCCCTCGCGGGCCTTCACAGCGTCGCGGACCTGCTCCCAGATCCGCTGGCCGACCTTGTACGACGGCGCCTGACCCGGCCAGCCGAGGTAGCGGTTGACCTCGAAGCGGCGGAACTCGTCGGACATGTTCACGTTGCGGCGCATCATGTCGAGCGCGTAGTCGTGGTCCCAGACGCCCTCGCCGTCCAGGCGCGGCTTACCCAGGTGCACGCCGATGTCGAGCACGACGCGCAGCGCGCGCATGCGCTGCCCGTCGAGCATGCCGAGGCGGTCGGCCGGGTCGTCCAGGTAGCCGAGCTGCTCCATCAGCCGCTCCGCGTACAGGGCCCAGCCCTCGGCGTGGCCCGATGTGCCGGCGAGAACGCGCCGCCAGGTGTTCAGCTCGGCGCGGTTGTAGGTCGCCTGCGCGATCTGCAGGTGATGCCCGGGAACGCCCTCGTGGTAGACGGTCGTCAGCTCGCGCCAGGTGTCGAACTCGGTGACGCCCTCCGGCACCGACCACCACATCCGACCGGGGCGGGAGAAGTCGTCGGTCGGGCCGGTGTAGTAGATCCCGCCCTCCTGCGTGGGCGCGATCATGCACTCCAGGGTGCGGATCTTCTCCGGGATGTCGAAGTGCGTGGCGCCGAGCTCGGAGATCGCGCGGTCGCTGGTCTCCTGCATCCAGCGCTGCAGCGCGTCGGTGCCGTGCAGCTTCCGGGCGGGGTCCGCCTCGAGGTGCGCGACGGCCTCCTCGACCGTGGCGCCGGGGAGGATCTCGTTCGCGATCGCGGTCTGCTCGGCGACCATCCGGGCGAGCTCCTCGCGGCCCCACTCGTAGGTCTCGTCCAGATCGATCGTGGCGCCGAGGAATCGGCGCGAGTTGAGCCCGTAGAGCTCCCGGCCGACCGCATCCTGCTCCCCCGCGGCAGGGGCCAGGGTGGTGGTGAGGAAGGACCGCAGCTCGTCGTAGGCGACGCGGGCGGCGGCCGAGCGGTCGGCGAGCTCGCGCGCGAGGCTGGCCGGCAGGGAGCCCTGCTCCGGCGCCGCCTCCGCGACGAACGACGCGAAGAAGCCCTCGTCCGCGGTGTACCGGGCGATCTGCGTGGCCACCTCGATGACCTGACGCCGGGCGGGTACGACGCCCTTCGCGCTGCCCTCCCGGAGGGTCGCGGTGTAGCCCTGGAGCGCGGCGGGCACCGCGCCGAGCCGTTCGGCGATCACGGCCCAGTCCTCGGCGGTGCCGGTCGGCATGAGGTCGAAGGCCTGGCGCACGTCCTGCGCGGCCGAGGCGATCACGTTGAGGTCGCGCAGATGCCACTGCGCGTCGTGCAGCTCGAGCGACAGACGCAGTTCGGAGGAGAGATCGGTCTGCGTGACCCGGTCGATCTCGTCCGCGGGCTCGAGCGCCTCGAGCTCGGCCAGGGCGCGCCGGGTCTCGGCCACGGCGTGCTCGTGACCCTCCGGGCTGAGGTCGTCCAGCCGGCCGTTGACCTCGTTGCGGCCGATGTACGTGCCGAGGATCGGCGACAGCTGGGTGAGGGTGTCGACCCAGCCCTCGGCGAGCTGGTCGATGGCGGAGGGCGTGCGCTTCGTGGGCTGCTCTGCGGTCATCCTCAGAGCCTAACCGGCAGGACCGCCCGGCCGGTAAGCACCGGCCGGGTCGGAAATCGCCGGATCCCCTGTCAGAGCCGGCTGTTCAATGCGCCGCCTCGTTCCAGTCCGCGCCCTGGCCGACCTGCACGTCCAGCGGCACGGACAGATCGGCCGCTCCCCCCATCCGGTCGCGCACGATCCGCTCCGTCGCGTCCCACTCCCCCGGAGCCACCTCGACCACGAGCTCGTCGTGGATCTGCAGCAGCACGCGCGACGTGAGGCCCTGCGCGAGCAGGTCTTCGTGGATGCGGAACAGAGCGATCTTCATGATGTCGGCCGCACTGCCCTGGATCGGCGCGTTGAGCGCCGCCCGCTCGGCGTTCTCGCGCAGCACCCGATTGGGGCTGGCGAGGTCGGGGAACGGACGCCGGCGGCCGAAGATCGTCTCGGTGTAGCCGACCTCCCTGGCCGCGATCACCGACGCCCGCAGGTAGTCGCGCACGGCGCCGAACCGGGCGAAGTACTCCACCATGAGGTGCTTCGCCTCGGACTGCTCGATCCGCAGCTGCTTGGACAGGCCGAAGGCGCTGAGGCCGTAGACGAGGCCGTACGACATCGCCTTGACCTTGGTGCGCATGGCCGAGGTGACCTCGGACGGCTCGACGCCGAACACGCGCGCGCCGACGAAGCGGTGCAGGTCCTCGCCCGAGTTGAACGCCTCGATGAGGCCTTCGTCGCCGGACAGGTGCGCCATGATCCGCATCTCGATCTGCGAGTAGTCCGCCGTGAGCAGCGTCTCGTAGCCCTCGCCGACCTGGAAGGCGCTGCGGATCCGCCGCGACTCCTCGGTCCGGACCGGGATGTTCTGCAGGTTCGGGTCGGTGCTGCTGAGGCGCCCGGTCTGGCTGCCGGTCTGCACGTAGGTGGTGTGCACGCGGTGGTCCGGACGGATCGCCGTGTCGAGCGACTCGATGATCTGCCGCAGCTTCGTGGCCTCGCGGTGCTGCGAGAGCAGTTCGAGGAACGGGTGCGGATTCTTCTCCTGGATGTCCGCGAGCGAGGCGGCATCCGTCGAGTACCCGGTCTTCGTCTTGCGCGTCTTCGGCAGGTCGAGCTCCTCGAAGAGCACCTCCTGCAGCTGCTTCGGCGAGCCGAGGTTCACCTCACGGCCGATGACCGAGTAGGACTCCTCCGCGATCCCGTTCGCGCGCTCGCCCAGCTCCTGGGAGAAGCCGGACAGGATGTCGTGCGAGACGGCGACGCCCGCGAGCTCCATGTCGGCGAGGGCGACGAGCGTGGGCAGCTCGATCTCGCGGAGCACGCGGTCCACGCTCTCGGGCACCTCGCCGCGCAGCGCCGCCGTCACCCGGGTGGTGAACCAGGCCAGCTGGGCGGGCGTGGCGCCCTCGGTCTCCGGCACGAGCTGGCTCGGATCCGCCTCGGGCAGCTTCTCCCCGAGGTAGCGGTCGACGAGGTCGGCGAGGGACTTGTCCGGGTAGCTCGGGCGCAGCAGCCATCCGGCGAGGTTGCTGTCGTAGGCGAGGCCGTTCAGGCGCACGCCGGCGGTGTGCAGCGCCTTCACCTGGGGCTTCGCGTCGTGCAGGATCTTCGGCGCGTCAGAGCTCAGCCAGTCCGCGATCGCGGCCTGCGCCGCCGGGTCCCAGGTCAGCTCGACGAGGTCGTCGCCGTGCGCCAGGCCGATCCGCTGCGGGAGGCCGGCTGCGACCGTGATCTCGACGGCGACCTCGCCGGTCGCCTTCGCCAGCCACGCGGCGACGTCCGCGGCGCCGATCTCGGCGGCGTCCGGCAGGGCGACCGTGGCCGCGGCGTCCTCGGCCGGCGCATCCTCGCCGGTCGCCTCGAACACGCGCGGCAGGAGCGTGCGGAACTCCAGGCGGGCGAAGATGTCGCGCACGCCCTGGGCGTCGATCGGCCGGACGGCCAGGTCGGCCGGGCCCAGGGGAAGCTCGACGTCCTGCAGGAGCCGGTTCAGGCGGCGGTTGCGGCGCACGTCGTCGATGTGGTCGCGGAGGTTGCCGCCGACGACGCCCTTGATCTCTCCGGAGCGCTCGAGCAGCTCGTCGAGCGTGCCGAACTGGGTGAGCCACTTCACCGCGGTCTTCTCGCCGACCTTCGGCACACCGGGCAGGTTGTCGCTGGTCTCGCCGACCAGCGCCGCGATGTCGGGGTACTGCTCGGGGCGGACGCCGTATCGCTCCTGCACGGCGATGGGGTCGTACCGCTTCAGCTGCGACACGCCCTGCACGGACGGGTAGAGGAGGGTGACCTCGTCGTTCACGAGCTGGATCGTGTCGCGGTCGCCGGAGACGACGAGGACGTCGTAGCCCTGCGCGGATCCCTGTGCGGCGAGGGTCGCGAGGATGTCGTCGGCCTCGATCCCCTCCTTGGTCAGCACGGGGACGGACATCGCGGCCAGGCAGTCCTGCAGCAGCGGGATCTGCCCGCGGAACTCGTTCGGCGTCTCCGAGCGGGTGGCCTTGTACTCCGGGTACTCGTCCGTGCGGAACGAGTGCCGGGAGGTGTCGAACGCGACCGCGAGATGCGTTGGCTGCTCGGCCTTGATCAGGTTCACGAACATGGACAGGAACCCGTAGATCGCGTTCGTGTGCTGGTTGTCCTTGGTCGTGAAGTTCTCGACCGGGAGGGCGAAGAAGGCCCGGTACGCGAGCGAGTGGCCGTCGACGACCATGAGGGTAGGCTTTGCGGAGTCCGTCACGACTCCAGCCTAACGAGCGCCACGGACATCGATTCGAGGAGGACCCGCGTGACCGAGCCCCTGCAGACGACCCCGGGCCTGGACTGGGCCGCCGAACGCGGCATGGGCGCGCTCGCGGAGAAGATGGGGCTGCGCTGGGTCGAGTTCTCGGTCGAGCGGTGCGTCGCGACGATGCCGGTCGCGGGCAACACGCAGCCGGTGGGTCTCATGCACGGCGGGGCATATGTCGTGCTGGGCGAGTCGCTCGGCTCGATGGCTGCGAACCTGCACGCCGGGCACGGCCGTCTCGCCGTCGGCGTGGACATCAACGCCACGCACACCCGCTCGGCCACGGCCGGCACCGTCACGGGCGTGTGCACCCCGGTGCATCTCGGCCGCAGCATCACCGTGCACGAGATCGTCGTGAGCGACGATCAGGGCCGGCGCTGCTCCACGATCCGGATCACGAACATGATCAAGGACGTGCCGGAGCCGGACTGACCGGCGCTCCGATCGCGGCGGCATCCTCCAGGAGGAGCTGGAACAGCAGGTGGTCCTGCCACTCCCCCGCGATCCGCAGGTAGCGCTCGGCGCGGCCGATCTCGGTGAAGCCGACCGCGCGCAGCACGCGCTGCGACGCCTCGTTGTGCAGCAGCGTCGCCGCCTGCACCCGATGCAGGCCGAGGTCGTCACGGGCGAGCGCGCAGACCGTGGCGACGGCGCGGCGCATGATCCCGCGCCCGGCGAGGTCGGCGTCGATCCAGTAGCCGAGGTGCCCGCTCCAGAACGCGCCGCGGACGATGTCGCTGAGATTCACCCGGCCGACGATCCGCTCGCGCTGGTCCGTCAGGACGTACGGGGCGGAACGACCGTCGGCGGCGTCCTGCAGCGTGCGGGCGACCATCTCGTCCTGCCGGGCAGGCGTGAAGTAGTCCTCCGAGCGGAGCGGCTCCCACGGCGCGAGGTGCGCGCGATTGCGCGCATAGCCGTCCGCGAGGCCGATACCGTCGCCCGCCAGCAGCGGACGCAGGAGGATCCCGTCGCCGAGATCCCCCAGAGGTTTCGTCTCGCTGCGCTCGCTCAACCTGATCCGGGCCGCATCAACGTCGCTGCGCGACATTGATCCGCTCCCGCCTCATTTCTTGGGGGCGAGCTGCTCGATGATCGCCTTCGCGACGTCCTGCATGGTCAGGCGGCGGTCCATCGATGCCTTCTGGATCCAGCGGAACGCCTCGGGCTCGCTCAGGCCCATCTTCTCGTTGAGCAGGCCCTTGGCCCGGTCCACGAGCTTGCGGGTCTCGAAGCGCTCGACCATGTCGGCGACCTCGGCCTCGAGCGTGATGATCTGCTCGTGCCGGGCGAGGGCGATCTCGATCGCGGGGAGCAGGTCGTTCGGCGTGAACGGCTTGACGACGTAGGCCAGGGCACCGGCCTCGGTCGCGCGCTCGACGAGCTCCTTCTGGCTGAATGCCGTGAGCAGCACGACGGGGGCGATGTTGCCCTTGTGCAGCTTCTCGGCGGCGCTGATGCCGTCCAGCTGGGGCATCTTCACGTCCATGATGACCAGATCGGGGCGCAGTTCGGTGGCCAGCTGCACCGCGGTCTCGCCGTCTCCGGCCTCGCCGACGACGTCGAATCCGTTGTCGCGGAGGATCTCGACGATGTCGAGGCGGATCAGAGATTCGTCCTCGGCGACGACGACGCGTCGCGGAGCGGACGAGGCGGGCTGCTCAGGCTGCTGCTCTTCGGTCACGGATCCATCCTATCGGTGGGAGCTCTGTGTACTGGTGCCGGCGGTGGGACTCGAACCCACACGTCCTCTCGGACAAAGCATTTTGAGTGCTCCGCGTCTGCCATTCCGCCACGCCGGCCCGGATCGACTGTACCGTACCGGGCCCGGCGCCCCGGGACGCGAGGAGGGGCCGGCTCCCGCGGGAACCGGCCCCTCCTCGGACGCCCTTACTTGCCGGCCTGGTAGGCCGGGGCGGCACCGCTCGCGGCGTCGCCCACCCGGTGGATGCGGAGGTCGTTCGTGGATCCGATGATCCCGGGAGGGGATCCGGAGATCACGACGACCTTGTCGCCGGGCTGGGCCAGGCCGGAGCCGAGCAGGTGCTCGTCGACCTGGTGGAACATCATGTCGGTGTGCGCGACCATGTCGACGAGGGTCGTGCGCACGCCCCAGCTCACGGCGAGCCGGCGGCGGATGCCGGGGTCGGGCGTGTACGCCAGCATCGGGATGCTGGAGCGCAGCCGGGACAGACGGCGGGCGGAGTCTCCGGACTGCGTGAACACGCACAGGTACTTCGCGTCGACGAACTCGGCGACCTCGAGGGCCGCGAGCGTGATCGCGCCGCCCTGCGTGCGCGGCTTCGCGGTGAGCGGGTGGATCCGCTCCAGGCCGTGGTCCTCGGTGGACTCGATGATCCGGGCCATGGTCTCCACGACCACGACCGGGTACTCGCCGACGCTGGTCTCGCCGGACAGCATGACCGCGTCGGCGCCGTCGAGCACCGCGTTCGCGACGTCGGAGGTCTCGGCGCGGGTCGGCACGGGGCTCGAGATCATCGACTCGAGCATCTGCGTCGCGACGATGACCGGCTTGGCCATGCGGCGGGCGAGCTCGACGGCGTGCTTCTGCACGATCGGCACCGCCTCCAGCGGCAGCTCGACGCCCAGGTCGCCGCGGGCGACCATGATGCCGTCGAACGCGTCGACGATCTCCTCGAGGTTGTCGACCGCCTGCGGCTTCTCGATCTTGGCGATGACGGGGATCTTGACGCCCTCTTCGGCCATGATCTCGTGCACGCGGGAGACGTCCTCCGCGTTGCGGACGAACGACAGCGCGATCAGGTCGGCGCCGGTGCGCAGACCCCAGCGCAGGTCGTCCTCGTCCTTCTCGCTCAGCGCGGGCACGCTGACGGCGACGCCGGGCAGGTTGATGCCCTTGTTGTTCGACACGGTGCCGGCGACGATCACGCGGGTGGTGACCACGGTGCCGTCGGTGTCGATCACCTCGACGCGGACCTTGCCGTCGTCGATGAGGAGGAAGTCACCGGGCTTGACGTCCTGCGGCAGGCCCTTGAAGGTGGTGCCGCAGATGTCCTTCGTGCCGAGGATGTCCTCGGTGGTGATCTTGAAGATGTCGCCGACCGCGAGGTCGTGCGGTCCGTCCGCGAAGCGGCCGAGACGGATCTTCGGGCCCTGCAGGTCGACGAGGACCGCGACGGCGCGGCCGGAGTCCTCCGCCGCGCGGCGGACGTTCGCGTAGTTGTTCTCGTGCACCGAGTAGTCGCCGTGGCTGAGGTTCAGGCGGGCGACGTCCACACCGGCGTCGATGATGGCCCGGACGGTCTCATACGTCGAGGTGGCGGGGCCGAGGGTGGCTACGATTTTGGCGCGTCTCAAATGCGTTCTCCGGGTTTCGTAGGGGGGATGGATGAAGGGCCTCGTTGCCGGGCCCAGCCTACGCGGGCTGGAGTCCGATCGCGACATCCGACGGGCGCACCGGCGCCGGCAGGACGGTCTGGCCCATGAGGTGACGGTCGACGGCGGCGGCCGCGGCACGGCCCTCCGCGATCGCCCACACGATGAGCGACTGACCGCGACCCGCGTCGCCCGCCACGAACACGCCGGGGACGGTGGAGGTGTAGTCCTCGTCCCGGCGGAACACGCCGCGGTCGGTGCGCTGCGGGGCCTCGGCGCCGAACGTCTCGTACTCGGGACCGACGAAGCCCATCGCGATGAGCACCAGATCCGCGGGGATCTCGCGCTCGGTGCCGCTGCGGGGCACGCGACGGCCGTCCACGAACTCGGTCTCGGCGACGCGCAGGGCGCGCACCTCCCCCGCATCGTTGCTGAGGAACTCGACGGTCGATGCCAGGTACTGACGCTCCCCGCCCTCCTCGTGCGCCGAGGACACCTCGAACACGGTCGGCATCATCGGCCAGGGCTGGTGCTCCGGGCGTCCCGCAGAGGGCTGGCGCCCGATCGCCAGGTTGGTGACGCTGAGCGCGCCCTGGCGGTGCGCGGTGCCGATGCAGTCCGCACCGGTGTCGCCGCCGCCGATCACGATCACGTGCTTGCCGTGCGCGGTGATCTGGTTCGCGACCGGGTCGCCGGCCGTGACGCGGTTCGACTCCACGAGGTACTCCATCGCGAAGTGCACGCCGTCGAGGTCGCGCCCCGGGATCGCCAGGTCGCGCGGGAGCGTGGATCCGGTCGCGATGAGGACCGCGTCGTACCGGGCGCGCAGGTCGTCCCAGCTGATGTCCGTGCCGATGTCCACGCCGGCGCGGAACCGGGTCCCTTCCTCCTGCATCTGGCGCAGGCGCGCGTCCAGGTGCGACTTCTCCATCTTGAAGTCCGGGATGCCGTAGCGGAGCAGGCCGCCGATGCGGTCGTCGCGCTCGAACACGGCGACCGTGTGGCCGGCGCGGGTGAGCTGCTGCGCGGCGGCGAGGCCGGCGGGGCCGGATCCGACCACCGCGACGGTCTTGCCGGTGAGGCGGGCCGGCGGCTGGGCCTCGACCCAGCCGGACGCGAACGCCTCGTCGACGATCGAGACCTCGATCTGCTTGATGGTCACGGCCGGCTGGTTGATGCCGAGCACGCAGGCGCTCTCGCAGGGAGCGGGGCACAGCCGCCCGGTGAACTCCGGGAAGTTGTTCGTGGCGTGCAGCCGCTCGCTCGCGGCACGGCCCTCGCCACGCCAGGTGAGGTCGTTCCACTCCGGGATGAGGTTGCCGAGCGGGCAGCCCTGGTGGCAGAACGGCACGCCGCAGTCCATGCAGCGGCTGGCCTGGCGGCGGAGCACGGCCGAGTCGCCGGGCTCGTACACCTCCTTCCAGTCCATGATGCGGACCGGAACGGGCCGGCGGGCGGGGAGCTCGCGCTCCGTCACGGTCAGAAAGCCCTTGGGATCAGCCACCGGTCACCTCCAGGATGCGGGTCCAGACAACGGAGCCGTCGGGGTCGATCCCCTCGGCCTCGGCCTCCGCGCGGGTCCGCAGCACCGCTGCGTAGTCCCTCGGGAGGATCTTCGTGAAGGACGTGGCGAAGCCCTCGTCCTCGAGGATCGACGCGGCGAGCGTCGATCCGGTCCGCGCCACGTGCTGCACGAGCAGCTCCCGCAGTTCCTGGGCGTCCACCTCGTCCAGCGGCAGCAGCTCCAGCTCGCCGGAGCGCAGCGAGACCGGGTTCAGGCGCTCGGTGTGCAGGTGGCGGATGTATGCGATGCCGCCCGACATGCCCGCCCCGAGGTTGCGGCCGGTGTCGCCGAGGATCACCGCGATTCCGCCGGTCATGTACTCGAGCGCGTGGTCGCCCACGCCCTCGACGACCGCGGTCGCGCCGGAGTTGCGGACCAGGAAGCGCTCGCCCACCACACCGGAGATGTGGATCGTGCCGCTCGTCGCACCGTAGCCGATCACGTTGCCGGCGATCACGTTGCGATGCGGCTCGAAGGTCGCGTCGCGGTGCGCGCGGATCGAGATCTCGCCGCCGGAGAGGCCCTTGCCGACGTAGTCGTTGGCGTCGCCCTCGAGCCGGATCGAGATGCCCCGGGGCAGGAACGCACCCAGCGACTGACCCGCCGTGCCGTGCAGGGCGATGTCGATCGTGCCGTCGGGCAGACCGTCGGCGCCGTGACGTGCGGTCACCGCGTGGCCGAGCATCGTGCCGACCGCGCGCTCCGTGTTGCGGATCGCGAGATCGAACGAGATCGGGGTCCCCTGGGCGATCGCCTCGGCGGCCTCCGCGAGCAGCGGGGCGTCGAAGTGCTTCTCCAGCTCGTGGTCCTGCGCGCGGCCGCTGCGGCGGGGCTCGTCGGCGGGGAACGCCGGGCCCTCGAGCACCGGCGCCAGGTCGAGGCCGTCGGCCTTCCAGTGCCGGATCGCGGCGTCGACACGGAGCAGATCCGCCCGTCCCACGATCTCGTCCAGGCTCCGGAAGCCGAGCGCGGCGAGCAGCTCGCGCACCTCCTCCGCGATGAACTCCATGAAGTTCACGACGAACTCGGGCTTGCCCGTGAAGCGCTCGCGCAGCAGCGGATTCTGCGTCGCGACGCCGACCGGGCAGGTGTCCAGGTGGCAGACGCGCATGAGGATGCAGCCGCTGACCACGAGCGGGGCCGTGGCGAAGCCGAACTCCTCCGCGCCCAGCAGCGCGCCGACGACCACGTCGCGTCCGGTCTTCAGCTGGCCGTCGACCTGCACCACGACGCGGTCGCGCATGCCGTTCAGCATGAGCGTCTGCTGGGTCTCGGCGAGGCCGAGCTCCCACGGGGTGCCGGCGTGCTTGAGCGAGTTCAGCGGGCTCGCGCCCGTGCCGCCGTCGTGGCCGGAGACGAGCACGACGTCGCTGAGCGCCTTCGCCACACCCGCCGCGACCGCGCCGATGCCCGACTGGCTCACCAGCTTGGTGTGGATCCGGGCGTCCGGGTTGGCGCGCTTCAGGTCGAAGATCAGCTGCTTGAGGTCCTCGATGGAGTAGATGTCGTGGTGCGGCGGCGGCGAGATGAGGCCGACGCCGGGCGTCGCGTGCCGGGTGCGCGCGATCCACGGGTACACCTTCTGCGGCGGCAGCTGACCGCCCTCACCGGGCTTGGCGCCCTGGGCGAGCTTGATCTGGATGTCGTCCGCCTGGGTGAGGTACTGGCTCGTCACCCCGAAGCGGCCCGACGCGACCTGCTTGATCGCGCTGCGGCGCTCCGGGTCGACGAGACGGTCCGGGTCCTCGCCGCCCTCGCCCGTGTTCGACTTGCCGCCGAGGCGGTTCATCGCGATCGCGAGCGTCTCGTGCGCCTCCTGGGAGATGGATCCGTAGCTCATCGCGCCGGTGGAGAACCGCTTCACGATCGACGACACCGGTTCGACCTCGTCGATCGGCACCGGCGGCCGCTCCCCCGTGCGCAGCTCGAACAGGCCGCGGAGGGTCTTCAGCTCCTTCGCCTGGTCGTCCACGAGCTTCGTGTACTCGCGGAAGATGTCGTAGCGGCGGGTGCGGGTCGCGTGCTGCAGCCGGAACACGGTGTCCGGGCTGAACAGGTGCGGGGCGCCGTCGCGGCGCCACTGGTACTCGCCGCCGGTCCACAGCCGCTCGTGCGCGCGGGCGGCGGCGTCCTCCGGGTAGGCGAAGTCGTGCCGCGCCTGGTTCTCCGCGAACACGTCCTCGATGCCGATGCCGCCGAGCTTGGTCTCGGTGCCGGTGAAGAACGCGTCGACGAACTCCTGGCTGAGACCGATCGCCTCGAACACCTGCGCGCCGGCGTACGAGCCGACGGTCGAGATGCCCATCTTCGACATGATCTTGAGCACGCCCTTGCCGAGCGCGTAGATGACGTTGCGGACCGCCTTCTCCGGCGTGATGCCGGTGATGTAGCCCGTGCGCACCAGGTGCTCCACGGTCTCCATCGCGAGGTACGGGTTGACCGCGGAGGCGCCGTAGCCGATCAGGGTGGCCACGTGGTGCACCTCGCGCACGTCGCCGGCCTCGACGATCAGGCCGACCTTCATCCTGTCCTCGCGGCGGATCAGGTGGTGGTGCACCGCCGACAGCATCAGCAGCGACGGGATCGGGACGAGGTCCTTGTTCGAGTCGCGGTCGCTGAGGATGATCAGCTCGGCGCCGGCCTCGATGGCCGCGTCGACCTCGGCGCACATCTCCTCGAGCCGCTCGGCGAGCGCGTGGGGTCCGGCATCGAAGTGGTACAGGCCCTTGATCGTCGCGCTCGAGCGGTCCGGCAGCATCCGGTCGATGTGGCGGAGCTTTGCGAGCTCGTCGTTGTCGATGACCGGGAAGTCGAGCACGATCGTGCGGGCGTGCGCGGGACCCCAGTCGAGCAGGTTGCGCTCCGGGCCGAGGCCGAGGGCGAGGCTCGTGACGACCTCTTCGCGGATCGCGTCGAGCGGCGGGTTGGTGACCTGCGCGAACTGCTGCACGAAGTAGTCGAAGAGCAGCCGCGGGCGCTCGGAGAGCACGGCGATCGGCGTGTCGCTGCCCATCGCGCCGAGCGGCTCGGCGCCGGTCTGCCCCATCGGGGTGAGCAGGATCCGCACCTCCTCCTCGGTGTAGCCGAAGGTGCGCTGGCGACGGGTGATCGATGCCGGCGGGTGCACGATGTGCTCGCGCTCGGGCAGATCGGCGAGGCGCACGCGGCCCTCGTCCAGCCACCGCTGCCACGGCTGCAGGGCGGCGAGGTCGCGCTTGACCTCCTCGTCCTCGACGATGCGGCGCTGCGCGGTGTCGACGACGAACATCGTGCCGGGCTGCAGGCGGCCGCGGCGCTTGATCCGCTCCGGGGCGAACTCGAGCACGCCGGTCTCGCTGCCGATCACGACGAGGCCGTCGGTGGTCTCGGTCCAGCGCCCAGGACGCAGTCCGTTGCGGTCGAGGGTCGCGCCGACGACCGTGCCGTCGGTGAAGATGAGGGCGGCGGGGCCGTCCCACGGCTCCATCTGGTTCGCATGGTACTCGTAGAACGCGCGGAGGTCGGGGTCCAGGTCGGACTGGCTCTCCCAGGCCGCGGGCACCATCATCATGACGGCGTGCGGCAGGCTGCGGCCGGTCAGCGTGAGCAGCTCCAGCACCTCGTCGAAGGAAGCGGAGTCGCTCGCGCCGTCGGTGCAGATCGGCAGCAGCGGGCGGATGTCGCCGAGCAGCTCCGACTCGAGCTGGGACTGACGGGCGCGCATCCAGTTGCGGTTGCCACCGACCGTGTTGATCTCGCCGTTGTGCGCGAGCATGCGCAGCGGCTGGGCGAGCGGCCAGGACGGGAACGTGTTCGTGGAGTACCGGGAGTGCACGACGGCGAGCTCGGAGGCGAACCGCTCGTCCTGCAGATCCGGGTAGAACGGCTCCAGCTGCAGCGTGGTGACCATGCCCTTGTACCCGAGCGTGCGGGCGGACAGGGAGACGAAGTAGGCGCCGAGCTCGTGGCCGGCGCGCTTGCGCAGCCGGTACGCGAGCCGGTCCAGCGCGATGCCGGAAAGGGCCTCGGTGACGGATCCGTCGGCGGCGACGCCGGCCGGACGGGAGACGAACAGCTGCTCGAACGCGGGGCGGGCCTCGTCGGCGAGCTTGCCGAGGTGCTGGTTCGCGGTGGGGACCTCGCGCCAGCCGAGGACGGTGATGCCCTCTTCGGCGGCGATCCGCTCGATCCCGGCCTTCTGGGTCCGGCGGCTGCGCGAGTCGAGCGGCAGGAAGGCGAGACCGGCGGCGTACTCGCCGACCGGGGGCAGCGTGAAGCCGACCACCGCGCGCAGGAACGCGTCCGGCATCTGCGTCAGGATGCCGGCGCCGTCGCCGGTTCCCGCGTCGGATCCGATGGCGCCGCGGTGCTCCAGGTTGCGCAGCGCCTCGAGGGCGAGCGCGATGATGTCGTGGCCGGGCTCCCCGCGGAGCGTCGCGACCATGGCCAGGCCGCAGGCATCCTTCTCGAACGCGGGGTTGTACATCCCCTGCTTCGGGGGGTAGGCGCCGGAGGCACCGTAGGGAGGCTGGAAGTACACCAGTCACCGTCCTCTGAATTCAGATGAACCCGGGGACGACGTCGGCCCGCTCGTTCAGTGCGTTGGGTACCCGGGTGCGATGGTTCGCCAGGGTGGGGGGCACCTGTCGGTGCTCCTCCTCAGTCGCGGTCGGCGGCGCTCGTGGCGGTCGCTCCTGAGGAGATCTCTTCGACCTGAGGCTCGCTCAGATCGACGTAATCGTCGGGGTTGTGCGATTCTACAACAGCCTTCTTCGGCTGTCGTCCCGGCTGGTACGGCGACGGCTCGATACCGGGGTGCCGGCGGGTCTGCACGATGAGGATCACGATGCCGAGCACGACGCCCGCGAGGGCCGCCCAGACGTTCGTGCGCAGGCCGAAGTAGATCTCGCTCGGGTCGATCCGGATCGACTCCCACACGGCGCGTCCGGAGCCGTACCAGATCAGGTAGACGGCGAACAGCTTGCCCCATTGCAGGCGCAGCTTCCGGCCCAGCCAGAGCAGGAACAGGCAGCCGAGGGAGTTCCAGATCACCTCGTAGAGGAACGTCGGCTGGAACAGCGTCCCCGGGGCGAGGCCGGCCGGGAAGGCCGCGTTCGACGACTCGATCTGCAGACCCCAGGGCCAGTCGGTGGGCAGGCCGAACAGCTCGTGGTTGAACCAGTTGCCGAAGCGGCCGAAGGCCTGCGCGAGGATGAGGCCGGGGGCGAGCGCGTCCGCGAACACGGAGAAGCGCAGGCCGGTCCAGCGGCAGCCGAGCCAGGCGCCGATGCCGCCGCCGATGAGGGCGCCGAAGATGGCGATGCCACCCTCCCAGATCGCCCAGACCGAACCGGGCTCGAACGGGTTCCAGGTGTTCTTGCCCGGGCCGAAGTAGAACCCGGGGTGGGTGAGCACGTGGAAGATGCGCGCGGCGATGATCGCGAGCGGCACGGCGATGATGCAGATGTCCACGACGATCCAGCGCTCCGCCCCGCGCTTGGTCAGTCGGCTGTTGGTCAGGAACGTCGCGGCGATGATCCCCGCGATGATGCACAGCGCGTAGTAGTGGATCGTGAACGGCCCGAGCGGGAAGGAGCTGCTCGGCGGGCTCGGGATGCTGGCGTGCACGCCGATGAGGGCGTCGTGGAGCGCGAGGGGCATGCTCACGAGTCTACGTGCTGAGTCGATGCTCCCCGTGCGAGCGCTGTGCCCGACGCGAGCTCCTGCGTGACCTCGGCGAGCCGGTCGACCCCGCCGTCGCGCAGGGCGCGCACGAGCGCGGTGCCGACGATCGCGCCGTCCGCGTACTCGAGGACGCCGGCGATCTGCTCGGCCGTGGAGATCCCGATCCCGACGCAGGCGCGCCCGGCGCCGTGCTCGCGGAGGCGCCCGACGAGGGTGCGCGCGGCCTTGTCCAGCTCGGCGCGCTCGCCCGTGATGCCCATGGTCGAGACGGTGTACACGAACCCGGTCGACGACGACGTCACGAGGTCGAGGCGCTCGTCGGTCGAGGTCGGCGCGGCCAGGAACACCCGGTCGAGGCCGGTCCTCTTGCTGGCCGCGATCCACTCCGGGGCGGCCTCGGGCGTGATGTCGGGCGTGATCAGGCCCGCTCCCCCGGCGGCGAGCAGGTCGTCGGCGTAGCGGTCGACGCCGTACTGCAGCACGGGGTTCCAGTAGGTCATCACCACGACCGGGGCGTCGACGGCGTCCGTGATCGCCTTGACCGCGGTGAACAGATCGCGCATCCGGAACCCGCTGGCCAGCGCGGCCTGCGTGGCCTCCTGGATGATCGCGCCGTCCATCACCGGGTCGCTGTAGGGCGGACCGAGTTCGATGATGTCGACCCCGTTGCGGGCGAGCGCGATGGCCGCCTCGATGCTCGTGTCCAGATCCGGGTAGCCGACGGGCAGGTAGCCGATGAAGGCGCCGCGACCCGCGTCGTGCGCGCGCTGGATCGCCTCTTCGACACGGCTCATGCTTGTGCGGCTCCTTCGTCGTATAGCCCGAAGTAGCGGGCCGCGGTGTCCATGTCCTTGTCGCCGCGCCCGGAGAGGCAGACGGCCAGGATCGCGTCGGGACCGAGCTCCTTGCCGATCCGGATCGCCCCGGCGAGGGCGTGCGCCGACTCGATCGCGGGGATGATGCCCTCGGTGCGGCTGAGCAGACGCAGCGCCTGCATGGCCTCGTCGTCGGTCGCCGGGATGTACTGGGCGCGGCCGATGTCGTTCAGCCAGGAGTGCTCCGGACCGACGCCCGGATAGTCGAGGCCGGCCGAGATCGAGTGCGACTCGATGGTCTGCCCGTCCTCGTCCTGCAGCACGTACGTCCGCGCACCGTGCAGCACGCCGGGGCGGCCGCGTTCGATCGAGGCCGCGTGCTTGGGCGTGTCGACGCCGTCGCCGGCCGCCTCCACGCCGTACAGGCGGACGCCTGCGTCGTCGAGGAACGCGTCGAACATGCCGATCGCGTTGGATCCGCCGCCGACGCATGCGAGGACCGCGTCCGGCAGGCGCCCCGCCTCGTCGAGCAGCTGCTGCCGGGCCTCCTCGCTGATGATCTTCTGGAAGTCGCGCACCATCGCCGGGAACGGGTGCGGGCCCGCCGCCGTGCCGAAGATGTAGTTCGTGGTCTCCACCGTGGCGACCCAGTCGCGGTACGCGTCGTTGATCGCGTCCTTCAGGGTGCGCGACCCGGTGGTGACCGGGACGACCTCGGCGCCGAGGAGGCGCATGCGGGCCACGTTCAGGGCCTGCCGCTCGGTGTCGACCTCGCCCATGTAGATCGTGCAGTCCAGGCCGAACAGGGCGGCCGCGGTGGCCGTGGCGACGCCGTGCTGGCCGGCGCCGGTCTCCGCGATCACGCGCGTCTTGCCGAGGCGCTTCGTGAGCAGCGCCTGGCCCAGCACGTTGTTGATCTTGTGCGAGCCGGTGTGGTTCAGATCCTCGCGCTTGAGGAAGACCCGCGCGCCGCCGGCGTGCTCGGCGAACCGCGGCACCTCGGTGATCGGCGACGGGCGCCCCGCGTACGAGTGCAGCAGCCGGGCGAGCTCCGCCTGGAACTCCGGGTCGGCGATCGCCGCGTGGTAGGCGTCGGTGAGTTCGTCGATCGCGGCGATGAGCGACTCGGGCATGTACCGGCCGCCGAAGTCTCCGAAGAACGGCCCTGGCTGGTCGCGCAGGCTCATGCTCATGATCCGGCCTCCAGGAAGGAACGAAGAGTGGTGATCGGGTCGCCCGTCACGAGCGCCTCGCCGATGAGCACGGCGTCGGCGCCGGCCGCGCGGTAGTGCGCGACGTCGGCGGGCGTGAGGACGGCGGACTCGGCGATCTTCACCGCGGAGGACGGGATCCGGTCGACGAGACGGCCGAACAGGTCGCGGTCCAGCTCCATGGTCTTCAGATCGCGGGCGTTCACGCCGATGAGGGAGGCGCCGAGGTCGATCGCGACCTCGAGCTCCTCCGCGGAGTGCGTCTCCACGAGCGGGGTCATGCCCAGCTCGAGGATGAGCGCGTGCAGGCGCTCCAGGGTCGCCCGGTCGATCCCCGCGACGATGAGCAGCGCGAGCGATGCGCCCGCGGCCCTCGCCTCGAACACCTGGTACGGCGTCGCGATGAAGTCCTTGCGCAGCACGGGCACGGAGACCGCGGCGGTGACCGCCTCGAGGTCGGCGAGGCTGCCGCGGAAGCGGCGCCCCTCGGTGAGCACGCTGATCGCGGACGCGCCTCCCTGCTCGTACAGCGACGCCTGCAGAGCGGGATCCGGGATCTCCGCGAGGGCGCCGCGGGACGGGCTCGCGCGCTTCACCTCGGCGATGATCTTCACCCGCTCGGCGGGAGCCAGAGCGGCACGCGCATCGAGGGCGGGGGCGCGATCGAGTGCGGCGCGCTCCACGATCGCGAGGGGACGCTCCTGCTCGCGACGGGCGGCGTCCTCGACTGCGCCGGCCGTGAGGTCGGCGAGCACCATTAGTGCCCCTTCGGCTGGTACTTCGGGCCCTTCACGCCGTAGCCGGCCTTCGCGAGCACCCAGCCCACGATCGCGCCGACGACGATGAGCACGACGCCCACCCACACCACGACGGGGACCTCGAGGAAGAACGCGGTCGTGCCGACGGCGAAGCCGAGCAGCATGATCACCACGGCGGTCCAGGCGGCCGGCGAGTGTCCGTGGCCGGGGTCGGCGATGGGGTTGGTCATGTTCTCCTCCAGCGTGCAGTGGGTCGTGGTCAGTCTATCGGGATCGCGGCACCCGCCACGGTCGCCGGGCGGGCGTGGTCGTCATGGGTCGGGCTGCGTGCAGCCTGGGCTGGGTCAGCGCGTGGGGTCGCTGCCGCGGCTGAGCTCGTCCCAGCTCTCCACGGCGTCGACGGGGCCGTCCTTCGGGGTCGGTGCGGTTCGGTAGCGGCGTCCGCCCGAGCGCCAGCCGCCCGCCGTCACGACGGCGAGGACGCCGCCGAGCACGAGCACGACCCAGCCGACGAGTGCGAGCCACGGCCACGCGGTGACCCCGATCGCGCGGATCACCGCGGTGAGCGCCGTGTCGCCGGCCAGGCCGGTCGCCTTGGTCAGCGCGGGCGCCACCGCATCCAGCGGGTGCTGGAGCAGGATCCGGCCGGTCAGGACGAGCATGAGTGCGCCGACCGCGAGGGCGAGGGCGGCGAACACCCGGCGCATCACCGGACCGACGAGTGCCAGTGCGGCGCAGAGCGCGAGCGCGGTGAGGCTGAGCGGGGCGAGCACGGGCAGCGCGGCGTTGCCGGCGACCTCGAGCGGCTCGCCGCCGTCGGTGCGGGCGACGTCGAGCCAGGTCTGCGTCGAGGACAGGATCCCGACGCCGCCGGCGACGAGGATCAGCAGCAGGCTCGTCGACTTGGCACGGCGTGCGCGCGGGGCCATCACTCCCCCGCCTGCGACTCCGCCGCGCCCTCGCCGTACGGTTCGAGCGCGACGACCGCGTCCAGGTCGCGGCCGTCGAAGCAGGTGCGGGTGCCGGTGTGGCAGGCCACGCCGATCTGGTCGACGAACAGCAGCACGGTGTCGCCGTCGCAGTCCACCTTCGCGCCGCGCACGTGCTGCACGTGACCGGACGTGTCGCCCTTGCGCCAGTACTCCTGGCGCGAGCGCGACCAGTACGTGGCGCGGCCGGTGGTCAGCGTGCGCCGCAGCGCCTCCTCGTCGGCCCAGGCCAGCATGAGCACCTCGAGCGTGTCCCACTGCTGCACGATCACGGGCACGAGGCCCTGGTCGTTCCAGGCGACGCGGGCGAGGTCGGCGTCGATCCGGTTCTCGCTCATCGCACCAGCACCCCTGCCTCGCGCAGCGACGCCTTGACGTCGCCGACCGTCAGAAGGCCGGAGTGGAAGACGCTCGCGGCGAGCACGGCGTCGGCGCCGGCGGCGATCGCCGGGGCGAAGTCCGCCGCGGATCCGGCTCCGCCCGAGGCGATCACCGGAACGCTGGAGATCTCCCGCATGAGCGAGACGAGCTCCAGGTCGAAGCCGTCCTTGGTGCCGTCCGCATCGATCGAGTTGACCAGCAGCTCCCCGGCGCCGCGCTCGATCGCCTCGCGCGCCCAGTCCACCGCGTCCAGATCCGTCTCGGTGCGGCCGCCGTGGGTGGTCACCACGAAGCCGGAGTGGGTGCGCGGGCTGCGCTTGACGTCGAGGGAGAGCACGAGCACCTGCGCGCCGAACCTGTCCGCGATCTCGCCGACCAGCTCGGGGCGGGCGATCGCGGCGGAGTTCACACCGACCTTGTCCGCGCCGACGCCCTGCAGCCGGGCGACGTCCTCCACGGAGCGGACGCCGCCGCCGACGGTGAGCGGCACGAAGACCTCCTCCGCGGTGCGCTGCACGACGTCGTAGGTCGTCGCGCGGGCGTCGACGGTCGCCGTCACGTCGAGGAAGGTGATCTCGTCCGCGCCCTGGTCGGCGTAGAACCGGGCGAGTTCGACCGGATCCCCCATGTCGCGGAGGTTCTCGAAGTTCACGCCCTTCACGACGCGGCCGCCGGCCACGTCCAGGCACGGGATGACCCGCGCGGTGAGGGCCATCAGAGCCTCGCGGCGTGGATCGCGGTGACGAGGATCGCCCGCGCGCCCAGCGCGTAGAGCTGATCCATCACCTGGTTCATGCCGCGGCGCGGGATCATCACCCGCACGGCGACCCAGGCCGGGTCGCGCAGCGGCGAGACGGTCGGGGACTCGCGTCCCGGCGCGATCTCGGCGGCCTGCTCGACGAGGTCGGCGGGCAGGTCGAAGTCCAGGAGCACGAACCGGTGCGCGACCATCACGCCGCGCAGGCGCCGCAGCAGCGTGTCGGTGCCCTCGACGTCGCCGGGCCGGCTGATCAGCACGGCCTCGGACTCGATGATCACCGGGCCGAAGATCTCCAGGCCGGCCTGGCGCAGGGTGGTCCCCGTCTCGACGACGTCGGCGATCACGTCGGCGACGCCCAGGCGCACGGCGGACTCGACGGCGCCGTCCAGCGGCACCAGTTCGGCCTCGACGCCGTGCTCGCGGAGGAAGTCGTCCACGAGGCCCGGGTAGGCCGAGGCGACGCGCACGCCGGCGAGGTCCTGCACGGTGCGGAAGCGTCCGGGCGGGGCGGCGAAGCGGAAGGTGGAACGGGCGAAGCCGAGCTGCTCGATCTCGCGCGCGTCGGGACGGCGCACGTCGCGGAGCAGGTCGCGCCCGGTGATCCCGACATCCAGCGCGCCGGAGGCGACGTAGGTGGCGATGTCCCGCGGGCGCAGGAAGAAGAACTCGACGTCGTTCTCGGCGTCGACGACGTGCAGGGTCTTGGCGTCGCGGCGGCCGGCGTATCCGGCTTCGGCGAGCATCTCGGCGGCGGTCTCGGACAGCGATCCCTTGTTCGGGACGGCAATGCGCAGCATGAATGGGTCTTTCGTCGGAAGCGGGAGGTCGGAACGCCTCACAGATGTCGGTAGACGTTCTCCAGCGTCAGCCCCTTGGCCAGCATGAGCACCTGCAGGTGGTACAGCAGCTGGGAGATCTCCTCGGCCGCGGCCTCGTCGCTCTCGTACTCGGCGGCCATCCACACCTCGGCCGCCTCCTCCACGATCTTCTTGCCGATCGTGTGCACGCCCGCGTCGAGTTCGCGCACGGTCCCGGATCCCTCCGGGCGCTCGGCCGCCTTGCGGCCGAGCTCGGCGAACAGTTCGTCGAAGGTCTTCACTCGACCAGGCTACCGGCTCGGGCGAGGCCCCGGAGCCGCGTGACCGCGGCTTCGACGTCGTCGGCGCCGTACACGGCGGATCCGGCGACGAAGGTGTCGGCCCCGGCGCGTGCCGCCTGCTCGATCGTGCTGTCGGAGATCCCGCCGTCGACCTGCAGCCAGACGTCCGATCCGCGGCGCTTCGCCTCGTCGGCCAGCGCGCGCAGCTTCGGCATGGTCTCGGGCATGAAGCCCTGACCGCCGAAGCCGGGCTCGACGGTCATCACCAGGATCTGGTCGAACTCGTCGAGGATGTCGTACAGGCCCTCCCCCGCGGTTCCGGGCTTGATCGCGACGCCGGCACGCGCGCCGATGCTGCGCAGCCGCCGGGCCAGCGCGACCGGATCCGCCGCCGCCTCGAGGTGGAACGTCACGCTCGCGGCGCCCAGCTCGGCATACCCGGGCGCCCAGCGGTCGGGGTCGGTGATCATCAGGTGCACGTCGAGCGGGATCGGGCTCGTCGCCTGGATCCGCTCCACCATCTGCGGGCCGAACGTGAGGTTCGGCACGAAGTGGTTGTCCATCACGTCGACGTGCGCGAAGTCGGCGGTCGCGATGCGGGCCAGGTCGGCCTGCATGTTCACGAAGTCGGCGGCGAGGATCGACGGGTTGATGCGGGGCGCGGGAGGGAGTGCGGGCATGCGCCCATTATCGCGGGCGCGTATCAGCGGAGGCTTGCACGACGCCGGCGGGCGATCTCGTGTGGGGCGCCGATCAATAGGCTCGACCCATGCAGAGCTTCGGCGAAGTGCTCCACGACGTCGCACCGCGCGCACTCGTCGCGACGAGTCGGCGAATGCTCATGAACACCACGGTGCTGGTCGGCGACGGCGAGGCGCTGCTGGTCGATCCGGGGTGGCTGCCCGACGAACTCGACGCACTCGCGTCGGCCCTCGCCGCCGAGGGGCTCTCGGTGATCGGCGGATTCGCCACGCACGCGCATCACGACCACCTGCTCTGGCACCCCGGCCTGGGCGCGGTACCGCGGTACGCGTCACCTCGCACTGCGGAACTCGCCGTCAGCGAGAGGAGCACCCTCGTGAAGTGCCTCGACGCCGACTTCCCTGCGGATCTGGTCGAGCTGATGGGGCGCGTGACCGGTGCCGACGAGATCCCGGAATCGTCGGTGCCCGAAGGGTTCGAGATCGAGCCGATCGTCCACGACGGGCACGCGCCGGGGCACACCGCCCTGTGGCTGCCCCGTCAGCGCCTACTCATCGCCGGCGACATGCTCAGCGATACGGAGTTGCCTCTCCCGTTCTCCCCGGACGATCTCGATTCGTATGTCCAGGCGCTCGACCGACTGGCCCCGTACGCGGACATCGCCGAGGTCGTGGTTCCCGGGCACGGCCACGTCGGCCGGGACGCGCGTGCGCGCCTCGACGCCGACCGCCGCTACATCGATGACATGCTCCGCACCGGCGCTTCGGACGACCCACGGGTCGCGAGTCCCGACATGGCCGACGAGTACGAGCACATGCAGCGACTCGTCGGGCACGACTGAGTCGGAACGACCCGATTCCCCAGGCAGGCGGCTGTCTCTCATCCGCCTGACGACAGGTCTCAGGATTCTTCGGGCTCCCCAGGAGCGAAGCGTTTCAGGCGCGCTTGCGGATCAAGGACAGGAACATCGCGTCGGTGCCGTGGCGGTGCGGCCAGAGCTGGGCGTGGCCGGATCCGGCGGCCGGGGCCGGCAGATCGATCGGGCTCCGCGACACGGCACGGATGGCCGCGCGGGCGTCGAGCTCCTCGACGTCGGCGCGGTCGCGGAGCACGGTCTGCACGACCGCCGCGGTCTCGGCGAGGTGCGGCGAGCAGGTGACGTAGGCGAGGATCCCGTCCGGGGCGAGCGCGTCGAGCGCCGCGGTGAGCAGCTCCTCCTGCAGCCCGGCGAGCTCCGGCACGTCCGCGGCGGTCTTGCGCCAGCGCGCCTCAGGGCGGCGGCGCAGCGCGCCGAGCCCGGTGCACGGGGCGTCGACGAGGATCCGGTCGTAGACGCCGGCGCGTGCGGCGGCGAGGGCCCGGCCGTCCTCCTCGGCGACCTCGACGTGCAGCGGCACCGGGGCGACGGCCCTGCGGACCAGCCCTGCGCGGGCCGGGACCACCTCGTTCGCGTCGAGCGTGGCGCCGCCGCGCAGAGCCTCGGCCGCGAGCAGCGCCGTCTTGCCGCCCGGGCCGGCGCAGAGATCGAGCCAGCGCTCCCCGGCGCGGATCGGCCGAGCGCCGGCGAGGGCGAGCGCGACGAGCTGCGAACCCTCGTCCTGCACGCGCACCCGGCCCTTGTTCGCGGCCACGACCGCGCCGGGGTCGCCGCCGGCGGATCCGAAAGCCGTCGCCGCGTACGGACGGTGCGGATCCTCCGGCTCGGCGAGCCCGGGCAGCGCGACCAGGGTGACCTCGGGGGCGGCGTTGTCGGCGGCGAGCAGCGCCTCCAGCTCGTCCTCCCGGCCCTCGGCGGCGAGGGCGCGGCGGAACGCGCGGATGATCCAGACCGGATGCGCGTAGCGCAGGCCGAGCCGCTCGTCGTCGGAGCGGGCGGCCGCGGCGATCACGTCCATCCATTCCTCGGCGGAGCGCGCCGCGACCTTGCGGAGCACCGCGTTCGCGAAGCCGGAGGCCCCGCGGCCGGCGATGAGCGCGACGAGGTTCACGGACTCGTTCACGGCCGCGTGCGTGGCGACGCGGGTGCCGAGCAGCTGGTGCACGCCGAGGCGCAGCGCGTCGAGCACGGGTGCGTCGATCGTGACGATGTCGCGGCCTGCGGCGTGGGCGATCACCGCATCGTAGGTGCCCCGCTGCCGGAGGGTGCCGTAGGTGAGCTCGGTGGCGAGGGCGGCGTCCGCGGCGGACAGCCCGGCCTCGCGGATGGCGCCGGGCAGGAGCAGGTTCGCGTAGGCGTCCGAGGCGCTCACCGCACGGATCACGTCGAAGGCGACCCGGCGGGCCGGCTGCACCTCGCGCGAGGCCTCGCGGCGCGGCTTCGGGGCGTGCGAGCCGGACCCCCGGCCGCTTCGTCCTGCAGCCTTGCCCTGGTCGCGGCCGTGCCGCTGCGGGCCGGTCATGCGCCGAGCCGCACGGTCGAGCCGGCGCCGGCGCGCAGACCGCGGAACCAGTCCGCCGCGGCCATCACCGGTCTGCCCGCGGGCTGGACGCGCACGAGCAGCAGCGGGTCGGTCGCGGTGCCCACGAGCACACCGCGCTTGACGCCGCGGAGCTCCCCCGGCGCGAGCGGATCCGCGTCGGCGGCCCGGGCCAGTTCGCGCACCTTGAGCGGGGCGCCGTCGATCGTGGTGTGCGCGCCCGGCTCGCTCGTCACGCCCCGGTAGCGGGCGAACACGGCCGCAGCGGGCTCGGTCCAGTCCAGCAGCCCGTCGGACAGATCGAGCTTTGCGGCGTGCGTCGGCTCGCCCTCCTGCGGGACGGGGCGGGCGGTGCCGGCGGCGATCGCCGCGACCGCCGCGGCGGTGAGCCCCGCGCCGTCCTCGGCGAGGGAGGCGAGCGCGTCGTCGGCGGTGGCGTCGTCGGCGACCGGGAAGACCTGTACGGCGTGCACGGCGCCGGCGTCGAGCGCCGGGACCAGCTGGAACACGGTCGCCCCCAGTTCGGCGTCGCCGGCGATGAGGGCGCGCTGCACGGGCGCGGCGCCGCGCCAGGCCGGCAGCAGCGAGAAGTGCAGGTTGATCCAGCCGTGCGCCGGGGTGCTCAGGAGCGGTTCGCGCACGAGCCCCCCGTAGGCGACGATGACGCCGAGCTCCGGGCGCAGCGCCGCGATGCGGCCGGTGGCGTCCTCGTCGAGCCGGGCGGCCTTGATGACGTGGATCCCGAGAGCCTCCGCCTCCTGCGCGACCGGCGACGGGGTGAGGATCCGCTTGCGCCCCAGCGGGGCGTCCGGTCGGGTGACGACCGCGACGATCTCGTGCTCGGCCGCGAGCCGGCGGAGTGTGGGGACGGCGGCCGCCGGGGTGCCGGCGAAGACGAGGCGCATGAAGGTCCTTCGGAAGGGGTGGAGCGGGTGGTCCTGGCGGATCAGAGGTCGGGTTCGATGACGTCGAGCCTCACCGAGAGCGTAGTCCGTGCCGTGCGTCCGCGACCCCGGCGGCGCCCCGTCGCCTCGGCCACGACGGCCGCCCGGAGCGTCTCCGCGACCCGGGTGCCGTCGGCGTACGGGAACCGCACGAGCGCGCGCTCCCGTTCGTCCTCGCCCTCGATCGGGATGGGGCCCAGCACGGCGTCCGAGGGCAGCTTCAGCGCGGCGATGTCCTCGAGGGCACGGCGCACCCCGGGGCCCGTCCCCTCCAGCTGCGCCACGCGCACGGCCGGCGGCATCCGCAGCGGCGCGCGCTCGGCGAGCTCGCTGCGCGCGTACGCCGGCTGGGACCAGGTCGCCAGGGCCCGGGCCACGCCGCCGTCCACGCCGACGAGGTGGATCGGCGCGCCGGGCGCGGCGAGGGCGGCGGCGTTCGACCACCACCGCAGGCAGGACTCGCCGATCCGCAGCTCCGGCGCCTGCAGCATCCGGGATCCGTCCAGCAGCACCACCGCGCGGTAGCCGCCCTCCGCCTGAGGTTCGGCGCCTCGGGTCGCCACGACGAGGGCCGGTCTCGCGTCCACACGCTCGACCGGGTGCGCGCCGTCGGCGACGATCACCCGGATGCCCGGAAACGCGCGACCGAGCTCCTCGGCGGTGCGTTCGCTGCCCGAGGCGGCCAGGCGCACGGTCTCGCCGCCACACGATCCGCAGGCCCAGGAGCGTGCGGCGCGGCCGCACCAGGCGCACACCGGGGTCGCCCCGCGATGCGCCGCCCCGAGGGGGCCGCCGCAGGCGCGGCAGCGGGCGGGGGCCCGGCAGGACGCGCAGACGAGGGTCGGCGAGAAGCCGGGGCGGGCCACCTGCAGCAGCACCGGACCGGTCCTCGCGGCCTCGCGCGCGGTCAGGAACGCGCGGGACGGCAGACGCTGACCGCGGCGATCGAGGTCCTCGGGCGAATCCAGCACGACGCGCGGCAGCACCCTCCGCTCCGCCGTGACGGATCGGATCCAGCCCCCCTCGACGAGACGCTCCACGTCGGTGGTCCGCGTGTGCCCGGCGAAGAGCAGCACGGATCCCTCCCGCTCCTGCCGCAGCAGGGCGGCATCGCGCGCGTGCACGCCGGGCGCGAGGGGTTCGGCGAGCAGACTGTCGCCGTCGTCCCAGATCGCGACGAGGCCCGCCGCGACGGGCGCATACACGGCGGAGCGGTTCCCGACGACGATGCAGGGTGCGTCCTCCAGCGTGCGCAGGTAGGCGCGGTACCGGTCCGGGTTGCTCTGCCGGGAGTCCAGGCGCGCGACCGGCGCCCCCGGCGCGAGTGCCTCGAGCGCCGCGAGGAGCACGTCCAGATCGCGGTAGTCGGGCACGACGAGGATCGCCGAGGAGCCGTCAGCGAGCGTCCGGGCGCCGACCGCGGCCAGCAGCCGCGACCACTCCGGATGCCCATCGGCGCCGGGCTGCGGGATCGCCTCGACGGCGGCCCGCTCGTTCTCGGCGAGCACCTCGGCGAGACCGGCGTAGGCGGCGATCGTCGCCGCGACGGCCGCTGCCGGCTCGAACCGGGCACGGGCCTCTTCAGTGTCGCCGGTCGTGTCCGCGTCATCCGTCGACGGCTCGCCGGTCGTGTCCGCGTCATCCGTCGACGGCTCGCCGGGCTGCTCCGCTCCGGCCGCGAGCCAGGCCTTCTCCACGCGGACCTGCCGCTTCGGCACGATGAGCCGCAGCACGTCCGACGCGCTTCCCGCCGCACGGTCGGCGACGCGCCGTGCGAGGGAGTGCAGGCGCTCCGGCAGCACGCGCGCCGCGGACACGACCGTGTCGATCTCGGCGAGGGTGCGCGCCGGATCCTGCTCCGTGCCGAGCTCGACGATGTAGGCGTCGATCATCCGACCCGCGGAGCGCAGCGGCACGCGTACGCGCACGCCCGGGACCGCGTCGGCGATCAGCTCGGCCGGGATCTCGTAGTCGAACAGCCGGTCCAGCTGCGGCACCGGCGAGTCCAGCAGGACGCGCGCGATCGGCCGGCTCATCGACGGATCCGGGGAGGGGGCGTCAGAGGCCCGCGGCGCGGCGCAGGTCCTCGGCGCGGGTGGTCTGCTCCCAGGTGAATTCGGGCAGTTCGCGGCCGAAGTGTCCGTACGCGGCGGTCTGCCGGTAGATCGGGCGGAGCAGGTCCAGCTCCTCGATGATCGCCTGCGGGCGCAGGTCGAAGACCTCGCGGATCGCGCGGGTGATCACGTCGTCGTCGACCTTGCCGGTGCCGAAGGTCTCCACGTAGAGGCCCACGGGGTGCGCGACGCCGATCGCGTACGCGACCTGCACCTCGAGGCGCTCCGCGAGCCCGGCGGCCACGGCGTTCTTCGCGACCCAGCGCATCGCATAGGCGCCGGACCGGTCGACCTTGGACGGATCCTTGCCGCTGAACGCGCCGCCGCCGTGGCGTGCCGCACCGCCGTAGGTGTCGATGATGATCTTGCGGCCGGTGAGGCCCGCGTCGCCCTTGGGACCGCCGATCACGAACGGGCCGGCCGGGTTGATGTAGGGGTCCTTCAGACCGTCGAGGTCGAGCCCGGTCGTGGCGAGGACCGGGTCGATCACGTGCGCGCGCACGAGGGCCTTCAGCTCGTCCTGCGAGACGTCGGGGTGATGCTGCGTCGAGAGGACGACTGCGTCCACCGTCTTCGGGGTGAACCCGTCGTAGCCGAGCGTGACTTGGGTCTTGCCGTCGGGGCGCAGGAACGGCAGCGTGCCGTCGCGGCGCACCTCGGTGAGCCGCTCCGACAGCCGGTGCGCGGTCCATGCCGCCATCGGCATGAGCTGCGGGGTCTCGGTGGTGGCGAAGCCGAACATGATGCCCTGGTCGCCCGCGCCGAGGAGGTCACGCGGATCCTCGGATCCGCCCTCGCGGTTCTCCAGCGCATGGTCGACGCCGCTCGCGATGTCGGAGGACTGCTCGCCCACGGACACGCTCACGCCGCAGGACGAGCCGTCGAACCCGAGGTCGCTGGAGGTGTAGCCGATGCCGTTCACCACGTCGCGGACGATCGTGGGGATGTCGACGTACCCCTCGGTGCGGATCTCTCCCGCCACGTGCACGAGACCGGTGGTGACGAGCGTCTCCACCGCGACGCGTGCGCCGGTGTCCACCGCGAGCAGCCCGTCCAGGATCGAGTCCGAGATCTGGTCGCAGATCTTGTCCGGGTGGCCCTCGGTAACGGACTCGGAGGTGAACAGACGCAGCGCGCTCATCGGTGCTCCCTAGATGTGCCGGGTCGCGGGCAGGTGCTCCGCGGATGACGGACCGGGCGGTGCGCCGGTCCCCAGTATGGACGGAGCCGCCGACATCCGGACGGGATGACGACGGCTCCCCAGAGTGATGCAGAGAGGTTCAGCTCACTCCGCGTGGCGGATGCGGAGCTTGTCCTCGTTGATCTCGTGCAGCGCGATGGTGAGCGGCTTGTCCTCGACCGAGGAGTCGACCAGCGGGCCCACGTTGTCGAAGAGGTTGCCCTCGTGCAGGTCGGAGTAGTAGTCGTTGATCTGACGCGCGCGCTTGGCCGCGTAGATCACGAGCTCGTACTTGGACTCGACACGCTCGAGCAGATTGTCGATCGGCGGGTCGATGATGCCCTGGTTGGTTCCGGCCATGGGTGGACCTCCTGATTCGGGCGACGCATGGTCGCGAGAAGGGTTCGGGCGCGCCGAATGACGTCAGCGCGCAGAGTCTGAGGTCAATTCTACGACCTCGCGGGCGGCGGTCGCGACGTCCTCGTTCACGACGCGGTGGTCGAACTCGCTCTGGGAGGCCAGTTCGACCTTCGCGGTGCGCAGTCGACGGGCCCGCTCCTCGGCGTCCTCGGTGCCGCGGCCGACCAGTCGGTTGACCAGTTCGTCCCACGACGGTGGCAGCAGGAACACCAGATTGGCGGAGGGATCCGCGGCGCGCACCTGACGCGCGCCCTGCAGGTCGATCTCGAGCAGAACGGTCCTGCCGTCCGCGAGCGCCTCCTCGATCGGGCCGCGCGGGGTGCCGTAGCGGAACTTGTTGTGCACCGTGGCGTGCTCGAGCAGCTCGCCCTCGGCGATCATCCGGTCGAACTCGGCGTCGTCGACGAAGTAGTAGTGCACGCCGTTCTGCTCGCCCGGGCGCGGGGCGCGCGTGGTGGCGGACACGGAGAGGTGGATCTCGGGGTGGTTCTCCCGGATGTGCGCGGCGACGGTGCCCTTGCCGACCGCGGTGGGGCCGGCCAGGACGAGCAGGCGGCTGCGGTCCGCGCGCGGCAGGGGCAGCGGGAACCGCGTGTCCAGCCACGTGCGCAGGGCGTCGTGCTGGCGCCGGCCGAGGCCGCCCAGGCGCTTGACGGGCGAGATCTGCAGCTCGGCGAGGATCCGGTCGCGCTTGCCGGCGCCGATCGCGGGCAGGGCGGTGAGGAAGTCCGGCACCCGGAGCGAGCCCGCGGTGGACTCGGGATCCGCCGCGGCGGACGTCAGGACGTCCTGCGGGGCGACGACGCGCATGCTCAGATCGCGCTTGAGCGACGCACGGGCGCGGCGGCGCTCCACTGCGCGTCGTGCCGCGGCAGCACGGTCCACCTCGGGCACCGTGCGCTTCGCCGGTTCAACCACCCATGACCTCCTGATATCGCGCGGCGCGCTCATCGATCGTCGCTGCGATCCGGTCCGGGCCGGCGGACAGGATGCTCCGGCTCTCGGAGGCCAGGACGTTACCTGCCAGCGTACCGAATCTGGCGCGCAGATCCTCGGGCGTCGCGCCCTGGGCGCCGAATCCGGGGGCGAGCAGCGGCACCGTGCGCAGCGTCTCGTCGTCGAGGGCGAAGTCGGATCGGTCGATCGTCGCGCCGACGACGAGCCCGACCGAGCCCAGCACGCCCTCCGCGGCATCGTCCAGGGCGGTCACGTCGCGCGTGACCCGCAGGGCCACGGTCTCCCCCGCGTTCGCGGTCCGCGCCTGCTGGACGCTCGCCCCCTCGGGGTTGCTCGTCGCGGCGAGGACGAACACGCCCTTGCCGACGGGCAGCGCGCGCGAGATGGCCTCGCTGAGCGAGCCGCCGCCCAGGTACGGGCTGATCGTCAGCGCATCGGCCTCGAGCGGCGCACCCGGCTCGAGCCAGGCCTGCGCGTAGCCGGCCATGGTCGTGCCGATGTCGCCGCGCTTGGCGTCGGCGACGACGAGCAGGCCCGCGGCCCGCGCGGACGCCGTGACGTCCTCGAGGGCCGCGAACCCGCGGGATCCGAAGCGCTCGAAGAACGACACCTGCGGCTTCACGATGCCGACGCGGCCCGCGGCCGCCTCGACGACCGCGAGGCCGAAGGAGCGGACGCCGTCCGCCGTCTGCGGCAGACCCCACGCGTCCAGGAGCGCCGCGTGCGGGTCGATCCCCACGCACAGCGGCCCCCGGGCGTCCAGGACGCCCCTCAGCCGTTCTCCGAACGTCTCCGTCATGCGCGTGCTCTCCTGTCGTCGGCATATTCCTGCAGGCTGCGCACCGCGAAGCCCGAGTGGGCGGCATCCATCCCGCTGACCGCAGCGCCGAGCGTCGCGATCGTCGTGAACAGGGCCTTGTCCGCGGCGACCGCCGCGGCCCGGATCTCGTAGCCGTCCGCCCGCGCGGCCCCGCCCGAGGGCGTGTTCACGATGATGTCGATGGACCCCTGGTCGATCAGGTCGACGATGTTCGTCGCCCCCGACTCCTGCGTCTCGCTGTACTTCTCCACGACGGTCACCGGGATGCCGTTGCGGGAGAGGATCTCCGCGGTGCCTGCGGTCGCGACGATCCCGAAGCCGAGCTGGTGCAGCCGGTGCGCCGGGAGGATCACGGCGCGCTTGTCGGCGTCGGCGACGGAGATGAACACCGTGCCCGAGGTGGGCGTGCCGCCGTAGGCCGCGGCCTGGCTCTTCGCGAACGCGGTCGGGAAGTCGCGGTCGATGCCCATGACCTCGCCGGTCGAGCGCATCTCCGGGCCGAGCAGGGAGTCGACGATCCGGCCGTCCGCGGTGCGGAACCGTTTGAACGGCAGAACCGCCTCCTTGACCGACACCGGCGAGCCGAGCGGCACCCGGGATCCGTCCTGCGCCGGCAGCAGCCCCTCGTCCTTCAGCTCTGCGATCGTCGATCCGGACAGGATGCGGCTCGCGGCCTTCGCCAGCGGGATCCCCAGCGCCTTCGACACGAACGGCACCGTGCGGCTCGCCCGCGGGTTCGCCTCGATCACGTAGAGCACGCCCGCGCTGATCGCGAACTGCACGTTCAACAGGCCCCGCACGCCGACGCCCTCGGCGATCGCGAGGGTGGCCTCGCGCACGCGGTCGATGTCGGTCCGGCCGAGCGACACCGGCGGCAGGGTGCAGCTGGAGTCGCCGGAGTGGATGCCGGCCTCCTCGAGGTGCTCCATGACGCCGCCGATGTAGAGCTCCGCGCCGTCGTACAGGGCGTCCACGTCGATCTCGATCGCGTCGTCGAGGAAGCGGTCCACGAGCAGCGGCTTGCCCTCCTCGATGATCACCTCTCCCGCGGTGCGCACGAAGTAGTCGCGCAGGGCCGCCGTGTCGTAGACGATCTCCATGCCACGCCCGCCGAGCACGAAGCTCGGGCGCACGAGCACCGGGTAGCCGATCTCCTCGGCCACCGCGACGGCGCCGTCCACGTCGATCGCCGTGCCGTTGCGCGGGGCGACGAGCCCGGCGTCGTCGAGCAGACGCGAGAACAGCTCGCGCTCCTCGGCGAGGTCGATCGCATCGGGGCTCGTGCCGAGCACGCGGTAGCCCGCGGCCTCGATGCCCTTCGCGAGACCCAGCGGGGTCTGCCCGCCGAGCTGGCAGACGACGCCGAGGATCTCCCCGCTCTGCGCCTCGGCGTGCAGCACCTCGAGCACGTCCTCGAGCGTGAGCGGCTCGAAGTACAGCCGGTCGGAGGTGTCGTAGTCGGTGGACACGGTCTCCGGGTTGCAGTTCACCATGACCGTCTCGAAGCCGGCGTCCGACAGCGCGAACGAGGCGTGCACGCAGGAGTAGTCGAACTCGACGCCCTGCCCGATGCGGTTCGGGCCGGATCCGATGATGACCACCTTGGTGCGCTCGGACGGCTCGACCTCGGTCTCGCTGTCGTAGCTCGAGTAGTGGTAGGGGGTGAGCGCAGGGAACTCCCCCGCGCAGGTGTCGACGGTCTTGTAGACCGGGCGGATCCCGAGCCCGTGCCGGACGCCGCGCACCTCGGCCTCGCTGAGACCGCGGAGCTCGGCGAACTGGGCGTCGGAGAAGCCGTGGTCCTTGCCGAGGCGGATCGTGTCGGTGTCGAGCTCCCCCGCGGTGCGGATCTGCTCGGCGACCTCGTTGATCAGCACGATCTGGTCGAGGAACCAGGGGTCGATCGCCGTGGCGTCGAAGGCCTGCTCGATCGTCGCGCCCTTGCGGAGGGCCTGCTGCAGCACCACGATCCGGCCGTCGGTCGGCGTCTTCGAGATCTCCAGCAGCTCCTCGACCGACCGGGGCTCGTGGCCCCAGTGGAACGAGGATCCGCGCTTCTCGAGTGAGCGGAGCGCCTTCTGCAGGGCCGTGGCGTAGTTCCGTCCGATCGCCATCGCCTCGCCGACCGACTTCATGGTGGTCGTCAGGGTGGCGTCGGCGGCCGGGAACTTCTCGAACGCGAACCGCGGCGCCTTGACGACCACGTAGTCGAGCGTCGGCTCGAAGCTCGCCGGAGTCACCCCGGTGATGTCGTTCGGGATCTCGTCGAGCCGATAGCCGAGCGCGAGCTTGGCGGCGAGCTTGGCGATCGGGAATCCCGTCGCCTTCGACGCGAGCGCCGAGGAGCGCGACACGCGCGGGTTCATCTCGATGACGATGACGCGGCCGTTGGCCGGGTTCACCGCGAACTGGATGTTGCAGCCGCCGGTGTCGACGCCGACCGCGCGGATGATGTCGATGCCGATGTCGCGCAGGTTCTGGTACTCGCGGTCGGTGAGCGTGAGCGCCGGCGCGACCGTGATCGAGTCGCCGGTGTGCACGCCGACCGGGTCGACGTTCTCGATCGAGCAGACGACGACCGTGTTGTCGGCCGTGTCGCGCATGAGCTCGAGCTCGTACTCCTTCCAGCCGAGGATGGACTCCTCCAGGAGCACCTCGGTGGTCGGCGAGTCGTGCAGGCCCGCCCCGCCGATGCGGCGCAGGTCCGCCTCGTCGAACGCGAAGCCGGATCCGAGCCCGCCCATCGTGAAGGACGGGCGGACGACCAGCGGGTAGCCGAGCTTCTCGGCCCCGGCCAGGAGCTCGTCCATGCTGTGGCAGATCACGGACGCGGCCACGTCGGCGCCCGCATCCAGGACGAGCTGCTTGAAGATCTGGCGGTCCTCGCCCTTCCGGATCGCGTCGACCTTCGCGCCGATCAGCTCGACGTCGTACTTCTCCAGGATCCCGCGCTCGTGCAGCGCCATGGCGGCGTTCAGGGCGGTCTGTCCGCCGAGGGTCGGCAGGATCGCGTCCGGCTTCTCCTTGGCGATGATCGTCTCGATCACCTCGGGGGTGATCGGCTCGATGTAGGTCGCGTCCGCGAAGTCCGGGTCGGTCATGATCGTGGCCGGGTTCGAGTTCACCAGGATGACGCGCACGCCCTCCTCGCGGAGCACGCGGCACGCCTGGGTGCCGGAGTAGTCGAACTCGCAGGCCTGGCCGATGACGATCGGGCCGGATCCGATGACGAGGACGGAGGTGATGTCGTCGCGCTTCGGCATCAGTTCACCGCCTTCCGGGTCTCGAGCACCAGATCTCGGAAGCGGTCGAACAGGTAGTTGGCGTCGTGCGGGCCGGCCGCGGCCTCGGGGTGGTACTGCACCGAGAACGCCGGGATGTCGAGCGCCCGCAGGCCCTCGACGACGTGGTCGTTCAGGCCGACGTGGCTGACCTCGACCTTGCCGTAGCCGTTCGGGCTGTCGAACGAGCCGTCGATCGGCGCCTCGACCGCGAAGCCGTGGTTGTGCGCGGTGATCTCGACCCGACCGGTGGCCTTGTCGAGCACCGGCTGGTTGATGCCGCGGTGGCCGAACGTGAGCTTGTAGGTGCCGAGGCCCAGCGCCCGGCCGAACAGCTGGTTGCCGAAGCAGATGCCGAAGTACGGCAGCCCGGCGTCGAGCACCTCGCGGAGCACGGCGACCTGCGCGTCGGACGCGGAGGGATCCCCCGGGCCGTTCGAATAGAACACCGCGACCGGCTCGATCGCGGCGATGTCCGCGAACGTCGACGACTGCGGCAGCACGTGCACGTCGAAGCCGCGGGCGGCGAGGTTGTCGAGCGTGGACTGCTTGACGCCGAGGTCGAGCACGGCGAGGTTGCCGATCCGCTCCCCCGTCGCCGGCGTCACCTGCACGCTCTCGACCGAGACGGCGGCGGACAGGTTCTGCCCGGTCATCTCGGGCGCCTCGGTCACCCGGCGCAGCTGCTCCTCGGGGTCGAGGGCCGCGTCGGCGCCGGAGAAGATGCCGCCGCGCATGGATCCCGCAGACCGGATGTGCCGGGTGATCGCGCGGGTGTCGATCCCGCTGATCCCGACGATGCCGTCGCGGACGAGGCTCTCGTCGAGCGAGCCGTCGGCGCGCCAGTTCGACACGACGCGCGAGGGGTCGCGCACGATGTAGCCGGCGACCCAGATGCGGCGGGACTCGGGGTCCTCGTCGTTCATGCCGGTGTTGCCGATGTGGGGTGCGGTCTGCAGCACGATCTGGCCGGCGTAGGACGGGTCGGTGAGCGTCTCCTGGTAGCCGGACATGCCGGTGGCGAAGACGACCTCGCCGAGCGTCGTCCCGAGCGCGCCGTAAGCGCGGCCGGTATGGCGTGTGCCGTCCTCGAGGACGAGGACCGCGTGGGCGGTGGTGTGGTTCCCCGGGCGTGAGGAATCGGTCATGGGATTACTTTCCTGTGTCGGGCGCGGCGCAGAGGCGCTGCAGGTCGGTCAGGGCGGCGGTCTGGACGTCGGTGTTGCCCAGATCGCCCGTCATGCGGAGATAGCTGTCGACGACGGTGCCGTCGTCGAGGCGCCAGGCGAGGCGGATCAGGCCGCCCGGCTCGACGACGCGGTCGATCGTGACGGTGGCCCGCTCGGCGGCGACGAGCCGCGAGGAGGCGAGGAACACGGTCGGCGCGCCGTCCAGGCCGAGGGCGGCACCGCGATCCGTGATCGCGAGCTCGCCGCGGGCGCGGTAGACGAGCGGGCGGATCGCGACGCGTTCGAGCGACTCGTCGTGTCGGGTGGTCGCGACGTAGAGCGTCTCGTAACGGGCGGTGACCTCGGCGTGCTCGGGCACGCCGAGCGGGGCGGTGAGTCCGGAGTCGCGGCGGAGCCGCGCGCGCCAGGCCCACACGCCGCCGAGGATCAGCACCACGGCGACGGCGAGGACGACGGCGCCGGCGATCTGCTGGTTCAAGCGAGCTGTCCCCGGGTCTCGCGAAGCTCCGCCAGCGCGCCGTCGGCGAGGGTGACGTAGCCGCGATGCACCGTCCAGACGACGCGCCCCGGCAGCGGCCTGCCCAGGTACGGCGAGTTGACGCTCTGGCCGTGCAGGTCGGACTCGGTGAACACGCCTCGCGCGTCCGCGTCGTAGAGGGTGAACTCGGCCGGCTGACCGGCGGCGATCGGGGTGCCGTGGCCGGCGAGCGAGCCGATCCGCGCCGGGGCGGCGCTCATCACGCGGGCGACGTCGTCCCAGCCGAGCAGGCCGGTCTCCACCATCGACTGGTGCACGACGCGCAGCGCGCTCTCCAGACCCACCATGCCGTTCGCGGCGGCCTGCCACTCGCACGCCTTCGCCTCGCTGGGGTGCGGGGCGTGGTCAGTCGCGACGATGTCGATCGTGCCGTCCGCGAGGCCCTCGCGCACCGCGAGCACGTCCTCCTGGGTGCGCAGCGGCGGGTTGACCTTGTACCGGGCGTCGTAGCCGCGGGCCAGCTCGTCGGTGAGGAGCAGGTGGTGCGGGGTGACCTCGGCGGTGACCGCGACGCCGCGCTTCTTCGCCCAGCGGATCAGCTCGACGGAGCCGGCGGTGGACAGATGGCACACGTGCAGGCGGGATCCGACGTGCTCGGCGAGCAGGATGTCGCGCGCGATGATCGACTCCTCGGCGACCGCCGGCCAGCCCGCGAGGCCGAGCTCCGCGGACACGGATCCCTCGTTCAGCTGCGCGCCCTCGGTGAGGCGGGGATCCTGCGCATGCTGCGCGATCACGCCGCCGAACGCCTTCACGTACTCCAGGGCACGGCGCATGATGAGCGAGTCCCAGACGCAGAAGCCGTCGTCGCTGAACACGCGCACGTTGGCGCGGGAGGAGGCCATCGCGCCGAGCTCGGCGAGCCGCTCGCCCTTCTGCCCGACGGTGACCGCGCCGATCGGCTGCACGGTCGCGTAGCCGGCGGCCTCGCCGAGGGCGAGCTCCTGCTCGACCACTCCGGCGGAGTCGGCGACGGGCGAGGTGTTCGGCATCGCGAACACGGCGGTGAAGCCGCCGGCCGCGGCCGCGCGGGTGCCCGAGAGCACGGTCTCGCTGGCCTCGTACCCGGGCTCGCGGAGGTGCGTGTGCAGGTCGACGAGACCGGGCAGTGCGACCAGGCCGTTCGCGTCGATCACCTGCGCGCCCGCGTCGCTCAGACCGGTTCCGACCTCGGCGATCCGTCCGTCGCGGACGAGGATGTCCGCGGAGTCGGCGCCGAGGATCCGGGCGCCGCGGAAGATCATGCTCTGGGTCATCGGTCTCCTCGTTTCATGTCGTCATTGCCTGAGCCCGTCGCGGGGCGCTCCCCGGCGAGGAGCAGGTACAGCACGGCCATCCGGATGGACACGCCGTTCGCGACCTGCTCGAGGACGGTGGACCGGGCGGAGTCGGCGGCCTCGCTGGAGATCTCCAGCCCGCGGTTCATCGGGCCGGGGTGCATCACGATGCTCGTGGAAGGAAGGCCGGCGACGCGGACGGCGTCGAGGCCCCAGAGACGCGTGTACTCGCGCTCGTTCGGGAAGAACGCGGCGTGCATCCGCTCCATCTGGATGCGCAGCATCATCACGGCGTCCGGGCCCTCGGCCAGCGCCTCGTCGAGCGAGTACCGGACCGTGACGGGCCAGAGCGAGACGTTCTGCGGGATGAGCGTCGGCGGCGTGACCAGCGTCACCTCGGCGCCGAGCGTGGACAGCAGCCAGACGTTCGAGCGGGCCACCCGGGAGTGCAGCACGTCGCCGACGATGACGATCCGAAGTCCGGTCAGGTCGCGGCCGCGGCTGTCGGCGCCGTAGTGCCGCTTGCGGATGGTGTACGCGTCGAGCAGCGCCTGGGTCGGGTGCTCGTGCGTGCCGTCCCCGGCGTTCACGACGCCGGCCGAGATCCAGCCGCTCGTGGCGAGCGTCTGCGGAGCGCCCGAGGCGGAGTGCCGGACGACGACCGCGTCGGCGCCCATGGCCTGCAGGGTCTGCGCGGTGTCCTTCAGGCTCTCGCCCTTCGAGACGCTGGAGCCCTTCGCGGCGAAGTTGATGACGTCGGCCGAGAGGCGCTTGGCGGCGGCCTCGAAGGAGATCCGGGTGCGGGTGGAGTCCTCGAAGAAGAGGTTCACCACGGTCTTGCCGAGCAGGGTCGGCAGCTTCTTGACCTGTCGGGACTGGGTGTCCGCCATGTCCTCCGCGACGTCGAGGATCTGCAGCGCCGTGTCGTGGTCGAGCGTGCGGGTGTCGAGAAGGTGTCTCATGCCTCGATCGTCACCTCGTCCGCGCCGTCGAGCTCGCGCAGGCGCACATTGACGCGCTCCTGCCGGGAGGACGGGATGTTCTTGCCGACGAAGTCGGGGCGGATCGGGACCTCGCGGTGACCGCGGTCGACGAGAATCGCCAGCCGGATCACGGCCGGGCGGCCGATCGACTGGATCGCGTCGAGCGCGGCGCGGATGCTGCGGCCGGAGAAGAGCACGTCGTCGACGAGGACCACGGTCTTGCCGTCGATGCCGCCGTCGGGGATCTCCGTGCGCTTCGGCGTGCGGGTGGGGTGCTTCGCCAGGTCGTCGCGGAAGAGCGTGACGTCGAGCGAGCCCACCGGGATCTCGGCGTCGGCGATGTCGCCGATGATCGGACCGAGCCGATCGGCGAGGGTCACGCCGCGGGTGGGGATGCCCAGCAGAACCAGATCGTCTGCACCTCGGTTGGACTCGAGGATCTCGTGGGCGATGCGCGTGAGAGCGCGCGCGATATCGGCTTCCTGCAGCACGGTGCGTGCAGCCATCTGCCTCTCCCTTCTCCGCCTCTCTGGACGGTGTTAAAGGTTGGTGCGTCTGCGGGGATCATCCTACCGGCTCATGCGGACCTCCACGAAGCCGTGCCCCCCTCCCCGCCCAGGCGCCCGGAAGATCCTCTTGACACCTAGCGTGACTAGGCCTAGCGTCGCTAGGTATGAATGCAGAGTCACTCAAGGGACATCTCGAGCTGCTCGTGCTCGCGATCGTCTCGGCGGGCCCGGTGCACGGGTACGGCGTGATCGACGCGCTCCGCGAGCGCAGCGACGGCAGCTTCGATCTCGCGGAGGGCACGGTCTACCCCGTGCTGCACCGCCTCGAGCGTGCGGGGCTCCTCCAGCACGAGTGGTCCGAGGCCTCGGGGCGACGGCGCAAGCTGTACAGCCTCACCGCCGCAGGATCCGCGCGTCTGACCGAGCAGCGCCGCGGCTGGAGCGACTTCGTGAAGGCCGTCGAGTCGGTCATCGACCAGGGGAGGCAGCAATGGCAGCCGGCAATGGCCTGATCGAGGACTACCTCGTCGCCCTTCGGCAGGGGATGCGCGGCCGGGGCGACCTGCAGGACCTCGTCGACGAGGTGGCCGACCACCTCTACACCGCCGCCGAGCGCCTGGAGGCCCTCGGCACGGATCCTCGGGAGGCGCACGCGCGCGCCCTGGCCCGCTTCGGCGAGCCGCGTCTCGTCGCCTCCCTGCTCACCTCCACCCCTTCGAAAGGAACCGTCTTGTCGCTCTTCTTCGCCCGGCGTCTCCCCGTGGTCGCCGCTCTCGCCTCGCTCACGTGGGCCCTCGCCGCCGTCTCGTCCTTCTTCGGCCTGACCGAGCTGTCCGGGTCCTGGGATCCGCAGCGCTACCTGGTCTCCGCGGCCCTGATCGGGGCTGCCTGCCTGCTCACCGCCCTCGTCCTGGTCGGCGTGAACATCCGCGCGAAGGGGCGGGTGGACCCACCGGCGGTCGCCATCACCGGCCTCGCCCTGTTCGCGACGCTCGCAGCGCTTCTGCTCGCCTGGGTCGTGGCCCTCTGGATGCCGGTCCTGGCAGCGGCCGTCACCTGGACCTGCCTCCGGGCCCGCCGCTCGCACGCGGGCTCCCCCGCATTCACCGTCGCGCTCGCGATCCTCGCCCCGCTGCTCGGTCTCGCCTCGATCGCGGTGAGCGCCTATGGCATAGCGACGGGCAACGGCATGGAGGCCGCGATCTGGGGATCCGTGGCCGCCTTCGGCGCCCTCCTGGTCGCAGGCTTCTCGGACATCGCGTTCAGGGTCGTCCGGACGCTGCGCGCCGCGCCGCTCGTCGCCGGCTGACACGGGGCGCCGACGCGGGCGGCGGCCGTCCCCTTCACGGGAACGGCCGCCGCCTACTGCTCCGGGTCAGACGCCGAGGCGCAGCGCCGCGTCGGTGACCTCGTCGATCTTGGTCGCCCGGATCGGGTGACCGCTCGTGGACAGGCACCGACCGGTCTTCAGGTCCCACTTCCAGTCGTGCATGCTGCAGGTGAGCACGCCGTCCTCGTCGACCGAGCCGGTGCGGGTGAGGTCCGCGCGCAGGTGCGGGCAGCGGCGCTGAACGACCCACTCGCCGACCTCCGCGTCCTCGGTCTGATCGGTCTGCTCCTGGTACCAGTTCTCCACGTACTCGATCCGGTCGGCGGAGAGGCACTTCAGGAACGTGGTGAGGAACTCGTTGAACTTGCCGCTGCGGCCCACGCTGAACTGCATGGACAGGAAGATCGAGTTCGACCAGTCGATCTCGTGGTCGCGGATGTTCGTGGAGACGAGGTCGGCGGGGATCGTGTACCAGTAGATGCACTCCTCCCCCGCGTACTCGCGCACCTTCGCACGGGGGAAGTCGACGACCATGTCCAGGTCGCCGATCCGGAACCGCACGTTGCCGCCCACGCCGAGGCGGATCGTGCGCGACTTCTTCAGCAGCGGCTCCCACCACTCCTTGATCGCCTGCAGGATCTCGTCCGCGGGGAGGATCTCCGCACGGCGGGCCTCCTCGTCGCGGAGCTCCTGCTGCCGCGCGGCGCGCTGCTCCTCGAGGTAGTCCCACTTCTCGTCGAAGATGTGGTCGATCTCCGCCGGCGTGTACAGGGTCTGCTCGGTGGAGACGGCGCCGCCCTCGACCGTCACGACGGTGCCGGGGATGAACAGCTGCCCGTCGTACTGCGGGGCGAGCTCGTCCATGTGCGCGAGGAACTGCTTCTGGTCGGTGAAGATCGAGTCGCCGTCGCGGCCGATGCCGTTGTAGCGGAACAGCTCGTCGCGCAGGAACATGGGCGGGCCGGCCATCGGGAAGACGTGCGGGGCGTCGACCTTCTCGATGTAGTACATCGCGCGCTTGTTCTGCGCCTCGCGCTTGAGCTTGGCGAAGTTCTGCTTCGCGTCCTGCGGCAGGTCGTAGACCATCGGCCACCAGATCGCGCCGGAGACCTGCGTGAAGTACGCGTCGGGCTTGCCGAACTTGAGCAGCGCGTCGAGGTCGAGCGGGTGCGAGTCGTTCTGGTTCAGCACGGATCCGGTGCCGTCGTCGACGCTGAGCGAGGAGTCGCCGATCGGGCCGTCGCTCGGGGCGCGCAGCGGGGTGATCATGATCTTCAGCGCGCCGCGTTCGATGATCTCGCCGGCGGGCGCGTACGTGATGTTGGTGTAGCCGAGCGCGCGGACGTCCTGCTCGAGGTCGTCGGTCGGGTACTCGGGCAGGAGCACCTCGATGTCCTTGCGGATGTAGCGCTCGAGCAGGCGCGGGTCGAAGTGGTCGCGGTGCCGGTGCGAGATGTACAGGAAGTCCGCCTCGCGGCCGAGGCGCTCCCAGTCGAGACCGCGGTTGTCGGGGAACGGGAACCAGGATCCGAAGAACGACGGCCCGAGAACGGGGTCGCAGATGATGTTGCCGCCCGTGGTCTCGATGAACATCCCGGCGTGACCGAGTCCCGTGATCCGCATGCGTCTTCCCTCCGTGTGGACCCCGTGAGTCTACCGGGGGTGCCTGGACGGGCCGGGGAGGCGGCCCGTGCATAATGTCGGCCGCCGCAGTCTGTGGGACGCCCGCGTCCCGGCGCACAGGCGTTCAGGCGATGAGTTCGGTGCGGGATCTGCCGCCGAGGCGTGGGGTGCGGGTGGGGTCCACATGGGGTGGAGGAAGGAACCAGACCTTCGCGCGGGTGCTGGTGCTGTCGATGCGGATGTCCCAGGCGTTGTCGTGGATGAGGTGGTGGCATGTCTCGCAGAGCAGGACGCCGTTGGCGAGGTCGGTGGGGCCGGTGTCTCTGGCCCACCAGCGGATGTGGTGGGCCTTGGTCATCTGGGGCGGGAGCCCGCAGAACGCGCAGCCGCCGTCGCGTTCGGCGAGGGCGAGGCGCTGCGCCGGGGTGAACAGGCGGCGGGTGCGTCCCCAGTCCAGGATCTCGCCCTGCGCCCCGCACACCCAGGGGATCACGTTCCCGTCCGCGGCCATCCGCCGCACCGTCTCGATGCTGACCGGATACTCGGTCCCGTCGATGAGCCCGTACCCGGTGCCGTGTTCGAGGTCTTCCAGGTCGACGCGGACGACGACGGTCGCGCCGTTCAGCGGGCCGGTGCTCTCACAGGACAGGTCGTGCTCGGCGAGGTGCACGAGCGCGTCGGCCTGGATCTGCCCGAGCGGGCGCCGGTCCGCGTCCGCCGCGTCCGGATCGCGGCCCTCGCGTTTCGCGGCGAACTCGGTCGACACGAACCCGCAGATCGCGGCGCGCACGGGAGCCGCCGAGGCCGGGTCGAGCTGCGCGGTCAGATGCAGCATCCCGTCCCGCTCGAACATGCTCAGCGACCGGCGGGAGCGCAGTTCGTCCTCCCGCGGCGCCACCCCGTCGGGATCCAGGTGCGCTTCGGTGCGAGTGATCAGCTTGCGCACCTCGTCCAGGGACAGACCGACCGCCTTCTCCACCAGGAGCGTCTCCGCCTCGGCGGCCACCGAGCGCCCCACGCGAAGCAAGACCCGGTCCAGGAACGTCACGATCGCGTCGGCCGCTGCCGCCGCGATCCTCCCCCGGCACATCGCGTCCCGCACGACGGGGAACTTCGCCGGCAGCACCTCGCCGAGCAGATTCGTCCGCGGCGCGGTCGCCTCACCGAGCTTCACCAGCCGGGTCGCATCCCCCGTCGACGTGCCTGTCGTCGTCGCGATCAGCTGCGCCGACGAACGGAACCCCTGCTGCCTCGCGAGTGAGTCCGGTCCCAGCTCCCGCCGCGACTCACGCGCGAGACCCGCCGCCACTTCCGCGTGCACCGCGTCCGTGGTCCGGCGCAGCACACCGAGCGCGTCGTTCACCGCGATCAACTGAGCCCGGGAGAGGTCGCCCCCGCCCTGTGCGTCCGCCCACGAATCCTGCACAAGCGCGACCGCTTCGAGGAGAGGGGCGAGGCTGCTGGACATACTCCGATCCTACCAACCATCGAAGATTTGTTCTACTCTTTCCGCAAGAACTTTCCGACCGAATCGGCCCTTCGTGAGCGGACGCCACGTTTCGTCTCGCTCCTCGCTGCGCTCGGTGCTCGCTCAACGACCGGGCGAAGGGCTCGCTCAACGACCGGGTGCGGGACGGGACGGGGCCTTTCCTGTGGCGGCACTTCCCCGCCTCTCCATCTGTCAGCCGAGCAGCTCTCGGATGTCGTCGGCGGTGAGGGAACGGGCGAAGAGGTCCTCGTCGTCGAGCACCGCGGCGGCGAGTCGGGCCTTGCGCTGCTGCAGCGCGAGCACCTTGTCCTCGATCGTGCCCTCGGCGATCATCCGGTACACGAACACCCGGTCCGTCTGTCCGATCCGGTGAGCGCGGTCGGCGGCCTGGGCCTCCGCGGCCGGGTTCCACCACGGGTCCAGCAGGAACACGTAGTCGGCCTCGGTGAGAGTGAGACCGGTGCCGCCGGCCTTGAGGCTGAGCAGGAAGGCGTCCTGGTCGCCGTCGCGGAACTCCTGCACGACGCGGTCGCGGTCGCGGGTGGCGCCGTCGAGGTAGGAGACGCGCAGGCCGGCGCGTCGGAGGCGCTCCTCGGCCAGCTTCAGGAACGAGGTGAACTGGCTGAACACGAGCGCCCGGTGGCCCTCGGAACGCAGTTCGATGAGCCGTTCGACGAGCTCCTCGAGCTTGCGCGAGGCGATGCCGGCGTCGTCCGGGTCGATGAGCCCGGGCGCGAGGCTCAGCATGCGCAGCATCGTCAGCGAGCGGAACACGATGAACCGGTTGCGGTCCAGGTCCGGCAGCAGCCCGAGGATCTTCTGCCGCTCGCGCTGCAGGATCGTGTCGTAGCGGTACCGGTGCGCCGGGGCGAGTTCGATCCGCAGTACCTGCTCCTGCCGCTCGGGCAGCTCGGGCGCGACCAGCTCCTTCGTGCGGCGGATGAGGAACGGACGGATCCGCTTGCGCAGCAGCTCGATCCGTCCCTTCCGGTACGGGGCGCCCTCCGCGTTCTCCGGGACCTTGCCCTGCTCGATCGGCTGGATGAACTCGTCCCGGAACCGCCGCGCGGAGGCGAACAGGCCCGGCGCGGTGAGGTTCAGGATCGCCCAGAGCTCGGCCAGACCGTTCTCCAGCGGCGTGCCGGTCGCGGCATACACCGCCGTCGCGTCGAGGGCGGCGACCGCCTGGTGCTGCAGGGTCGCCGGGTTCTTCACCTGCTGCGCCTCGTCGAGCACGACCCCGGCCCAGGGCTGCCGGGCGAACTCGTCCGCATCCAGGCGCAGCAGTGTGTACGAGGTGACCACGACATCCGCGCCGTCGATGTGCGCGGCGAGGTCCACGCCGTGCGCGTCGCGCGTGCGGTCGACCATCGCCACCCGGAGTCCGGGTGCGAATCGTTCCGCCTCGCGCTGCCACACCGGCAGGACGGTCGTCGGGGCGACGACGAGCCACGGCGCACCTCCGCCGCTCCCCCGGGCGTGCGCGATGAGGGCGAGCAGCTGGAGGGTCTTGCCGAGGCCCATGTCGTCGGCGAGGATCCCGCCGAGCCGGTGCTGCCAGAGCCGGGCGAGCCGGGTGAACCCCTCGCGCTGGTACGGGCGCAGCTCGGCCGTGATCACCGCCGGGACCGGCACGGGATCGACGGCCGGATCGGCACGGAGCCCCTCGACCGCGGCCCGCCAGGTGCGCGCGGGGAGCGCCTCGTCGGCGAGATCCTCGAAGTCCTCCCACAGCGTCAGGTGGGTGCGCGCGATGCGCGGTCCCGTCTCCCACTCCGCGAGCTCGGCGGCCTCGTCGAGGAGCTCCTTGAGCCGGTCGAACGCCGGGTGGCGCAGCGAGAACCAGGTGTTGTCGACGAGCTTGAGCTTGCCCTGCCGGAGGGCGAGGGCCCGGAACAGCGGCTCGAACGGGATACTGCGGCCGTCGATCCGCACGATCACGCCGAGGTCGAACCAGTCCGGATCCGTGCTCTCCACCGTGGTGATCGTGATCGCCGGATCTCCCGTGAACTCCTGGTAGGTGCGCGGCGTCCCTCTCGTCTCCACGACGATGCCGTGCTCTTCGAGCGTCGGGACCAGGTGCGAGACGAACTCGGCGGCGTCCGCGTCACGGAGTGCGCCGGTCAGCGCGAACGGCAGGCCGGTCACGGTGGTCCAGGCGTCGAGGACCGCCTGACGCTGTTCCGACTCGCGCACGGCGTCGCGGATCCCGGATTCGCCGGCCCGGTCGTCGAGCGGGAAGCGGGCGTAGCCCGGGTAGTCCCAGAGCAGCCGGTAGCCGACGACGTCCGCCGGGCGGAAGTCGACCTCGAGCAGCGGCACCGGGCGCGGCGGATCCGGCACCCGCACGCCCGCGGCGGCCTGGATCTCCGCGCCGCGCAGCAGCAACGGGTAGCCCTCGCGGAAGAAGGCGTCGCGGTCGACCGGCGCCACGGGCAGGCCCCCGGGAGCGCCGAGCAGAGCCCCGACCGCGTCGCTGATCGGAACGGCCCCGAGCATGAGGTCGATCCGCGTGCCGACCACGGCGTGCGCGTACAGCCCGCCCGTGCCGACGGCCTGCACGGACGAGGCCGCGAACGACTCCCCCGCCGCCGACGCGGACGCCGACAGCACGAGCCCGCCGTCCCCGCTCGCGGCGATCGCGACCGAGACCCGGATCTCGTCGGACCACTGCAGGCGCGTGTTGCGCTCGGTCGCGACGAACGCGATCCCGAGTGCTGCGGCGCTCTGCAGATGCGGCCACAGCAGCGGCGAGGCGACCGGATCCAGCAGCAGCCAGTCCCCCGCGGTGCCGCTCAGCAGAGAGTCGCGGGAGATGCTCAGCAGATCCGCGAACCAGCGCGAATGCGCCGGATCGAACCGCTTCCCCGCGCGGCGCACGGCGTCCCAGCCGGCGTCGCCCTGGATCCAGGCGCTGGCGGCGTCGTTGCGCATGAGCGGGCGTACGGCGAGGAAGAGCTCCCCCGGATCCTTGACGAGGTCCCGGGCCGTCGCCGTCCGCAGCGGGCGGTTCGCCCAGTGCCGACTGTCGACCCGGTCGCGGCGACGCAGTTCGACGCCCAGCGCGAGCGGTGCCCCGCCGGACGACGCGGCCGGCAGCAGCCGGCGCCAGTCGTCGGAGTCAGCGGGGGTCATGATGATCCATCCTGGTCCGCCCCGCCGCCAGCGGGGGGGCGACCCCGTGCCGGAACGACGTTCGCGGGTCGCGACACGCCGCTTCTCGAGCCTCGAGAGGGCGTGTCGCGACCAGCGAACAGGATGAGGAGGACGCGGATCAGGCCGACCGGGCCACCCGGGCCAGCACACCGTGCACGAACGCGCCGGAGTCGTCCGTGGAGAACTCCTTGGCGAGCTCGACGGCCTCGTCGATCGCGACGGCGGTGGGCACCTCGTCGTTGTGCAGGATCTCCCACACGCCGATGCGCAGCAGCGCCCGGTCCACGGCCGGCATCCGGTCGAGCTTCCAATCCCGGCTGTGCGTGGTGATCTGCTCGTCGATCTCGTCGCGGTGATCGATGATCCCGTCGACGATCTCGCGGGCGTACAGCCAGGATCCCTCGCGGGAGGGCTCGGCGACGGCGCGCTTGGCCTCCGCCGCGAGCGTCACGGCGAGCTCGTCGCCGCGCACGTCCGAGGAGAACAGGATGTCGAGGGCGCGTTTGCGCGCCTTGGTCCGGGCGCCCACGCGTCAGTCGTTGATGCGGCCGAGGTAGCCGCCCGTGCGGGTGTCGACCTTGACCTTGGTGCCGGTCTCGAGGAACAGCGGAACCTGGATCTCGAAGCCGGTCTCCAGCGTGGCGGGCTTGGTGCCGGCCGAGGAGCGGTCACCCTGCAGGCCCGGCTCGGTGTAGGTGACCTCGAGCACGACCGAGGCCGGGAGCTCGATGTAGAGCGGGTTGCCGTTGTTCAGCGCGATCTGGACCTGCTGGTTCTCCAGCATGAAGTTCTTCGCGTCGCCCACGGTCGCGGCGCCGACGGTGATCTGGTCGTAGTCCGCGACGTCCATGAAGACGAAGCCGTCGCCGTCCGTGTACAGGTAGGTGAAGTCGCGGCGGTCGACGTTCTCGATGTCGATCTTGGCGCCGGCGTTGTAGGTGCGGTCGACGACCTTGCCGCTGACGACGTTCTTCAGCTTCGTGCGGACGAACGCGCCGCCCTTGCCGGGCTTGACGTGCTGGAACTCGATGACGCTCCAGAGCTGTCCGTCGATCGAGAGGACGACGCCGTTCTTGATGTCTGCAGTCGATGCCATGGGTCTGAGAAGTCCGTTCCTGAGAGTCTCGGCCGATCGGCCGATACACGATTCTACGGGATGCCGGCTGATCGGCCGGTGCGCGCGCGCTGCGCGGCTGCGGAGCTCAGCCGTCCGCCTGTCCCGCGATCAGCAGGATGAGCCGGCGCACGGCGGTCGCGTAGCCCTGCACCCCTTCGCCCACGACGTGCACGGCGGCGATGTCGGTGAGGTACGAGAAATGCCGGAACTCCTCGCGCGCGTACACGTCGGAGATGTGGATCTCGGCGAACGGCAGCGCGACGCCGGTGAGCGCGTCCCGCAGCGCCACCGAGGTGTGCGTGTACGCACCGGCGTTGATGACGATGCCGGCGCAGTCCTCCCGGGCCGCGTGGATCGCGTCCAGCAGGACGCCCTCGTGGTTGCTCTGCACGGCGCGGATCTCGAATCCGTATGCGGCGGCCGCCTCGGTCGCGATGCGCTCCACGTCCGCGAGCGTGGCGGATCCGTAGATCCCCGGCTCGCGGAGCCCGAGCAGGTTGAGGTTGGGTCCGTTGACGAGCAGCAGGCGGCGGGGTGTGGTCACGCCCTCACGGTATCAGCGCGCGTGAGGGTCGAGGGAGCGGATCATCACGTACTCCCGACCGGTGTCGAGCTCGATGATCCGGCCGGTGCGGACGAAGCCGTTCCTCTCGTACGCGGCCTGGGCACGGGCGTTGTCGACGTGCACCTCGAGGGTCAGCTCGGTGATCCCGAGACCGGAGACCCAGGCCGCGCAGGCGTCGAGCAGCGCGTCGATCGCGCCGTTGCCGCGGTGGCCCTCGGCGACGAACACGCCGACGACGAGCGCCGTGCCCGGCTCACCCTCCAGGACGGTGGCCAGCACCGTCGTCGTGCCGAACCATTCGCCGTCACCCGCGATCGCGACGAACTGCGCGATTTCGGATCCCTCCGCCGCGCGGCTAATCCGGGCCCGCCAGAAGGCGTCGGTCTGTGCCGCGGCGTTCTCGTACGTGTCCAGGAACGCGATGTCCGCGGCGGGATCCTGCAGGGAACGCAGACGCAGGTCGCGCCCCTGCGTCCACTCGTCCGCCCGGATCCGGCGGACGAGGAAAGGGGAAGGGGGCATCTCAGAACCCTAACCCCGCGTGCGGACCGCAGCGCCTCGGCCGTGCTCAGCGCCTCGGAGCGCCCAGAAGCCCGATCAGCGCGCGCGTCGCCTCCGCGTATCCGGCGACCCCGCGGCCGATCACGCAGACGGCGGCGACGTCGGAGAGGTACGAATGATGCCGGAACTCCTCGCGCGCGTGCACGTCGGAGATGTGGACCTCGGCGAAGGGCAGCGCGACCCCGGTGAGGGCGTCGCGGAGCGCGACCGAGGTGTGCGTGAGGCCGCCGGGGTTGATGACGACGCCGGCGCAGTCCTCCCGGGCGGCATGGATCGTGTCCAGCAGCACGCCCTCGTGGTTGCTCTGCACGGCGCGGATCTCGTACCCGTGGGCCGCGGCTGCCTCGGCCGTGATCCGCTCGACGTCGGCGAGCGTCGCGGATCCGTAGATCCCCGGCTCGCGGAGCCCGAGCAGGTTGAGGTTCGGTCCGTTGACCAGCAGGATGCGGCGGGAAGCGCTCATGCCCCTGCCTCCTGCGCGCCCTGTGCGGTCAGGCGCACCGGGGCGTTGCCGGCCCCGTAGCCGTCGTACCCGGCGGACCGCTCGACGAACTCGAAGAACACCTGACCGATCGTCGACGTGTAGAACTGCAGGTACTCCGCGTCGCCGGAACGGTCGTAGACGATGCCGAGAGAGCGGAACAGCGCGATCCGCTCCTCGGGCAGGTCCGTGCGCGCGGCGAGGTCGGCGTAGTAGTTGTCCGGGATCTCGAGCAGGGAGAGACCGCGGGCCCGTGCCTGCCGGGCCACCGCGACGACGTCGGTGCACGAGAATGCGATGTGCTGAGGAAGGCCGGACCGTTCGCCCTGCTCGGCGACGATCGGCGGGGCGACGTTGAGCGGGATCCGGATCCGTCCGTCCGCCGAGGCCATCACGCGGCTCTGCACGAGGCCCCGGGGGCCGGCGACATCGGTCGCGCCCTCTTCGCGCAGTCCGAACGTCGCCGAGTAGAACAGCGTCGACTCGTCGACCACCTGCCACGGCTGGGTCAGCGAGACGTGGTCGACGGCGTCGATCGGACCGGCCGCGGGGCCGCTGCCGTGTTCGAACTCCGCGACCCAGCCGGGTTCGCCCACGTCCGGCGCCTGCGCCCAGAACACCTCCGTGCCGTCGGGGGCGATCGCGCCGTCGAGGCGCTGCTCGGCCGCATACGTGCGCCGGTGCACGCGGGGAACGACCAGTTCGTCCGCACGTCGGGTGACGGCCGCGGCATCGTCCACCTCGAAGCCGATCGCGGCGAGGTGGGGCGCGAGGTCGCGGGCGTGCTGCTCGTTGATGACGACCCGCGCCGATCCCGCGGCCCACAGGGCGACGGGCTTGGTGCGGTGCCGTCCGCGCATCGCGAAGCCGACCGCGGCGAGCACAGCCTCGACGGCCGAGGCGTCCTCGGCCTTGATCTCGACGAAGTCGAAGCCGACGGGCGCCGCGCTGTCCGAGAGCATCGTGACGAGCGCAGGATCGGGCAGCCCGTCGGCGCGCGCGATGCCGTCCTCGAGCCAGCGCAGCGAGCGCCGCGCGTGCCGGGCGGTACGCAGCACGTCGGTCTGCCGGAACGTGTCGTTGAACACCTCGAGCGAGAGCGGGCCGCGATAACCGGCGCGCAGCACGTGGCCGGTGAAGGCGACCAGGTCGAAGCCGCCCTCGCCGGGGAAGAGCCGGTGATGGCGACTCCAGGAGAGCACGTCGAGCGAGAGCGGCGGCGCGTCGGCCAGTTGCACGAAGAAGATCCGCTCCCCCGGGATCTGCTCGATCCCCGCCGGATCGTGCCCCCGCGACAGGATGTGGAAGGAGTCCAGACACACCCCGACCGCGGGATGGTCGGCGCGCCGCACGATCTCCCAGGCGCGGCGGTAGTCGTTCACGAACCGCCCCCAGGCCAGGGCCTCGTAGGCGATGCGCACCCCGTACCGCTGGGCGAGGTCGCCGAGGCGGCGCAGCTGACCCGCGCTCACCTCGTCGTCGTCGATCGTCGCGGTGGCGACGTTGCTGCAGCAGAGCACGAGATCCATGCCGAGCCGCCGCATGAGCGCGAACTTCGCCTCCGCCCGGCGCAGCACCGCCGAGAAGGCGGCCTCGTCCACTCCCTCGACGTCGCGCATCGGCTGATAGAGGTCGAGCGTGAGCCCGAGACGATCGGCGAGTGCCCGGATCTCCTCCGGGCTCTCGGGGGCGGCGATCAGATCCGGCTCGAAGATCTCGACGCCGTCGAAGCCCGCCGCCGCGCAGGCGTGCAGTTTGGAAGCGAGGGTCCCGCTGAGGCATACAGTCGCGATCGAGGTCCGCATCGCGCTAATGTACCATTTGGTTCATAGTCGGGGAAGCGCCTCCCCCACCCGCGCCGCAGACGCGACGGGTCCCGCCCGCTCGATATCCTGACGCCATGGCCACCCAGCAGCGCGACGCCGAACGCACCCGCAGCGAGCTCCTCGCCGTCGCCACCGAGGTGTTCGCCGAGCAGGGCTACTCGGGCGCCCGGGTCGACGAGATCGCCGAGCGCACCCGCACGACGAAGCGGATGATCTACTACTACTTCGAGAGCAAGGAAGGCCTCTATCTCGCGGTGCTCGAGCACGCGTATCGCGGCATTCGGGCGGCGGAGCAGTCGATCGACGTCGACCACACCGACCCGGTGAAGGCGGTGCGCGAGCTCGCCGAGCTCACGTTCGACCACCACGTCACGCATCAGGCGTTCATCCGGATCGTCGCGATCGAGAACATCCACCGCGGCGAATTCATCCGTCGGATCGAGGCCCTGCGCAGCGCTGCGCAGCCGGCCAAGATCCTGCTCGACGAGATCCTGGAGCGCGGGCGTGCGGCGGGGGCCTTCCGCCCCGACGTGGACGCCCTCGACGTGCACATGGTGATCAGCGCGTACTGCGTCTTCCAGATCGCGAACCGGCACACCTTCGGCTACCTCTTCGACGTCGACTTCGACGACCCCGGCACCCGGGCGCACCAGCGCTCCGTGATCGGCGAGGTCGTCGTCGGCTGGCTCACCGCCCCCGCGCGCTGACCCGACGCGACGGGCCGCGTTGACAACCGGTGCTCCTCGTGGTTCACTCTGTACGTACCAGTTAGTACATACGGGACGAAGGAGACCGGATGCGTGACCGCCCCTACCTCGTGGGCCTCGTCGGATCCGGCGTGACCCCCTCGCTCACCCCGCCCATGCACATGGTCGAGGCGACCCATCTCGGGCTGAGCTACGTATACCGACCGATCGACATGACCGTGCTCGGCCTCGACGTGGAGGACCTCGGCGCGACCCTGGACTGGGCGGAACGGCTCGGCTTCGACGCGCTGAACGTCACGCATCCGTGCAAGCAGGCGGTGCTCGCACACTTGGACCGGGTCGATCCGATCGCGGCCGCCCTCGGCGCCGTGAACACGGTCCTGCTCACCCCCGAGGGGCGGATCGGCTACAACACCGACACCACGGGCTTCGAACGGGCGTTCCGCGACGGCATGCCCGACGCTCCCCTCGATCGGGTCGTGCAGCTGGGCGCCGGCGGTGCCGGCTCCGCGGTCGCGGACGCGCTGCTGCGCCTCGGCGCGCAGCGGCTCACGATCCTCGATCTCGACGCGGCGCGGGCGCTCGCCCTCGCAGAGGACCTGACCGCCCGGCACGGCGTCACCGTGCTCGGAGCGGCTGCGCAGACCCTGCCGGCGCACCTCGCGGGCGCGGACGGCGTCGTGCATTGCACCCCCACCGGGATGGCCGAGCACCCCGGTCTTCCCTTCGCCGCCGACCTGCTCCGCCCCGACCTCTGGGTCGCCGACATCGTGTATCGCCCCTATCTGACCGAGCTGCTCGCCACCGCGCGCAGCGTCGGTGCACCCACGCTCGACGGAGGCAGGATGGCCGTGCACCAGGCCGTCGACGCGTTCGAGCTGATCACCGGGATCCACCCCGACCCGTCCCGCATGACCGACCACCTCCACCGGCTCGTGGCAGACCACGACGCCGCCGATTGAACGGAGCACCATCCGATGACCACTCCCGCAACGGTGCGGAAGACCCCCGTGAAGGCCGCTGTCGCGAGCTTCATGGGCAGCGCCGTCGAGTACTACGACTTCTTCCTCTTCGGATCGGCTGCCGCGCTGATCTTCCCGAAGGTGTTCTTCCCGAGCGGTGACCAGGCCGCGCTCGTGATGTCGTTCGCGACATTCGGGTTCGCGTACGTCGCCCGTCCCGTCGGCGCGATCTTCGTCGGCCACTTCGGCGACCGGATCGGCCGGCAGAAGGTGCTGCTGTTCACCCTGCTGCTGATGGGCCTCTCCACCTTCGTGATCGGCTGTCTCCCCGGCTTCGCGCAGATCGGCTGGGCCGCGCCCGCGCTGCTCGTGCTGTGCCGTCTGCTGCAGGGGCTCTCGGCCGCCGGCGAGCAGGCCGGGGCCTCGTCTCTGACCCTCGAGCACTCCCCCGACGACCGGCGCGCGTACTTCACGTCGTGGACCCTGACCGGGACGCAGGGCGGACAGATCCTCGCTGCCCTCGTGTTCATCCCGGTCACCGCCGCTCCGGACGCGTTCAAGCTGACATGGGGCTGGCGGATCCCGTTCTGGCTCAGCGCCGTCGTCGTGCTGGTCGCGTTCTTCATCCGTCGCAGCCTGCATGAGACCCCCGCGTTCGAGGAGGCCAAGGCCCAGGGCGAGATCGCCCGGGTGCCGCTCGTGCCGCTCATCCGGGACCACTGGCAGGACGTGCTGCGGGTCATCCTGTGCGCGACGATCGCCGCGGTCTCGACCGTGTTCGGCAACCTCGCGCTCGCCTACGGCAAGCAGGCGGGGCTCGCGGAGAGCCTGACCCTCTGGCTCGTGGTCGTGGCGAACCTCGTCGCGATCGGCACGCAGCCGGTGTTCGGACGTCTCGCCGACCGGATCGGACGCAAGCCCGTGTTCGTCTACGGCGCGCTCTCCTCGGCGGTGTTCATGCCGTTCTACATGCTGTCGATGAGCGGTGGGAACACGATCCTGACGTTCGCGCTCGCCGTGCTGACGTTCTCGTGCGGCTATGCGGCGGCGAACGCGGTGTGGCCGTCGTTCTACGCCGAGATGTTCAGCGCGCGGGTGCGCTTCTCCGGCATGGCGATCGGCACCCAGCTCGGGTTCCTCGCCGCCGGTTTCGCGCCGACCATCGTGACCGCCCTCGGCGGCGTGGCCCCGGGCGGCTGGGTGATCATCAGCATCTTCACGGCCGTCGTGGCGCTGGTCGCCGCGCTGAGCGCGCTCACGGCCCGGGAGACCCGCACGGTGCCCACGTCCGAGCTCGGCCGGACGGCGCTGCTGCGCACCGTCTCCGCGGTCTGACACCGCACACTGACACCGCGCACACGCAGAAGGCGCCCTCCCCTCGGGGGGGCGCCTTCTGCGCTTCGGCAGGAACGCGGCGAGCGGCTACTGCTCCGCGATCTCCTGATACGCCGCGAACAGCAGTGACTCGTCCGGCGCCTGCAGCACCGTCGGCCGGGCGATGTCGTCCAGCACGATGAAGCGGAGCATGCCGGCCCGCGACTTCTTGTCGCGCTGCATGGTCGCGAGCAGCTGCGGCCACGCGCCGGCGCGGTACGTCATGGGCAGGCCCAGAGAACCGAGGATGTCGCGATGCCGCTGCACGGCCTCATCGCTCAGCCGGCCCGCCAGCCGGGACAGCTCCGCGGCGAAGACCATGCCGATCGAGATGGCCGCACCGTGCCGCCACTGGTAGCGCTCGGCATGTTCGATCGCGTGGCCGAGGGTGTGCCCGTAATTCAGGATCTCCCGCTGTCCCGCCTCGCGCAGGTCCTCGCCCACCACGCGCGCCTTCATCTCGATCGCAAGCTCGATCGCGCGGCGGAAGCCCGGGGTCGTCGGGTCCACGGCGGCCTCGGGATCCGCTTCGACGATCTCGAGGATCTCGGGCGCCCAGATGAAGCCCGCCTTGACGACCTCGGCGAAGCCCGCGACGCGCTCGTTGCGGCTCAGGCTGTCCAACTGCTCGAGGTCGCACAGCACCGCATGCGGCGGCCAGAAGGCGCCGACGAGGTTCTTGCCCTCGGCGGTGTTCACGCCGGTCTTGCCGCCCACGGCCGCGTCGACCATGCCGAGCACGGTGGTCGGGACCTGCACGATCGCGACGCCGCGCAGCCAGCTCGCCGCGACGAACCCGGCCAGGTCGGTGACCGCACCCCCGCCGAACCCGATGATCGCGTCCGTGCGGGTGAAGTCCGCCTGGCCGAGGATCTGCCAGCAGAAGGCGGCGACCTCGATCCGCTTGCCCGCCTCCGCGTCCGGCACCTCGGCGAGCAGCACCTCGAGCGTCTCCGACATCAGGGAGGTGCGCAGGGCGTCCGCGCGGTCGCGCAGCGTCGGCGGGTGCACGATCAGCACCTTGCGCGCAGCGGCGGGGATGAGCTCCGGCAGCTGTTCGAGGATCCCCCGTCCGATGCGGATGTCGTAGGGGCGCTCCCCCGCGACGGTGATCGTGGTGGTGTCGGTCATCGGTCCTCCTCGGTGCTCTCCTCGCTGCGCGCCCACTCCGCGATCCGCGTTACGATCTCGGAGAGGCGGCCGGACGAGGTGTCCAGCGTCAGGTCGGCGACCGCTCGGTACACGGGCAGCCGTTCGGCGTAGATGCGCTTCCACTCCGCGATCGGATCCTCGCCGGCGAGCAGCGGGCGCGGCGTGCCGAGCACGCGGGACGCGACGATGTGCGGGGCCACGGTGAGCAGCACCACGCGGTGCGCCGCGAGCCGCTCCCGCGTCTGCGCGTCCATGACGGCGCCCCCGCCGAGCGCGACCACCCCGCCGCGCTCGAGCGCCTCCGCGACCGCGTCGCGCTCGATCAGCCGGAAGCGCGGCTCGCCGTGCTCCCGGAACAGCTCGGGGATCGGTCCGTGGTCGCGGACGATCAGCTTGTCGGTGTCGGTGAACGTCGTGCCCAGCGCGCGGGCGACGCGGCGGCCGATGCTGGTCTTGCCGGCCCCCATCGGCCCGACCAGGACGATCGCGGGCTCAGCCGAGCTCATCGTGCAGGATCAGCGCCGCCTCGGAGGCGGGCGTCGTGCGCAGCTCCTCGGGGATCGCCGCGAGGTACGCCTCGAGGTTGCGCCGGGTCTCGGCCACGTTGTCGCCGCCGAACTTCTCCAGCACCGAGTTCGCCAGCTCGATCGCGACCATGGCCTCGGCGACGACGCCCGCCGCGGGCACGGCGCACACGTCGGAGCGCTGGTGGTGCGCGGTGGCCTGCTCGCCAGATGCGACGTCGACCGTGCGCAGCGCGTGCGGGACGGTCGCGATCGGCTTCATGCCCGCGCGAACGCGCAGCACGGTCCCGGTGGACATGCCGCCCTCGATCCCGCCCGCACGGTCGGAGCCGCGGGTGATGCCGTCGTCGGTGGCGAAGAGCTCGTCGTGCGCGGCGGATCCGCGTCGGCGGGTGGTCTCGAAGCCATCGCCGACCTCGACGCCCTTGATCGCCTGGATGCCCATCAGCGCGTACGCGAGTCGCGCGTCGAGACGGCGGTCCCAGTGCACGTGCGAGCCGAGCCCCGGCGGCAGGCCGTAGGCGAGCACCTCGACGATGCCGCCCAGGGTGTCGCCGTCCTTGCGGGCCGCGTCGACCTCGGCGACCATCCGCTCGCTCGTCGCGGGGTCGAAGCAGCGCAGCGGATCCGCGTCCAGCGCGTCGACGTCGTCGGGCGTCGGCAGGGCCGATCCCTCCGGCACCTGCACCGGGCCGATGGACAGCGTGTGGCTGACCAGTCGGATGCCGAGCTCGCCGAGGAACGCGCGGGCGACGGCGCCGAGCGCGACGCGGGCGGCCGTCTCCCGGGCGCTCGCGCGCTCGAGGATCGGGCGGGCCTCGTCGAAGCCGTACTTCTGCATGCCGACGAGGTCGGCGTGGCCCGGGCGGGGGCGGGTCAGCGCGGCGCTGCGGCCGCGCGAGCGCTCGGTGAGCTCGACCGGCTCGGGGCTCATCACCTCGACCCACTTCGGCCACTCGGTGTTGCCGATGCGCAGGGCGATCGGGCTGCCCAGGGAGGAGCCGTGGCGCACGCCGCCGGAGATCGTGAGCTCGTCCTGCTCGAACTTCATCCGCGAGCCGCGGCCGTAGCCGAGCTTCCGACGCTGCAGGTCGGACTGGATCGCCTCGGAGGACAGCGGGACGCCCGCAGGCAGGCCCTCCATGACGGCAATGAGTTCGGGGCCGTGCGATTCGCCGGCCGTGAGCACGCGGAGCATTCGTCTAGTCTCCCATGAGCGCCGCGCGCATGACGCCGACCACGGCGGCCTCGTCCGGCAGCGGCGCGGCGGGGTCGCCCTGCACGAAGATCCGCACCTGCAGCACCGCCTGCTGCAGCAGCATCTCGATGCCGGAGACGATCGTGGCGTCGCTCCAGCCCGCGGCGAGGGCCGAGGGCCAGGGCGCGTAGGCGGCGTCGAACAGCGCCCCGCCGTTCGACGCGAGGGCGGACACGACATGCGGATCCGGCACCGTGCCGCTCGGCAGGGTGGAGACGGTCACGTCGACGGGGGCGACGGCCGTGCCGAACGGCACCGCGACGCAGCGGATCCCGAGCTGCTCGGCCAGGTCGATGAGCGCAGAGGCCTTCGCCGGCGTCCGCGCCACGATCTCGGTGGATCCGGCACCGAGACGTGCCAGCGTGACGAGTGCGGAGCGGGCGGTCGCCCCCGCACCGAGGATCCGCGCGGTCGAGATCTCCCCCAGGCCGTTCTCCCTGAGCGCCTGCACGAGGCCGCCGACGTCCGTGTTGTATCCGCGGCTGGACTCGCCCAGCAGCAGGGTGTTCACGGCGCCGGTGAGTGCGGCGTCGTCGTCGACCGTGTCGGCCCAGGCCCGGGCGCGCTCCTTGAGCGGCATCGTGAGCGAGAGCCCTCGCCAGGTGCCGTCCAGGCTGTTCACCGCGTCGTCGAAGCCGTCCGCGTCGACCCGACGACGGCCGTACTCCCAGTCCAGCCCGAGGGCGGCGTACGCGGCGCCGTGCAGCTGCGGGGAGCGGCTGTGGTCGATCGGGTCGCCCCACACGGCGAGGCGGAAAGCGTCGTTCGTCATGCGGTCAGCAGCCGGAGTCCGGGTGCGCCTTGCACCAGTCCTGCATCTGCGAGACGGCCTTCTGCTGGTCGGCGTAGGTGGTGCTGAAGATCGTCTCCCCGGTGTCCATGTTCACCGTCACGAAGTACAGCCAGGATCCCGCGACGGGATGCATGGCCGCGTCGATCGCCTTGTCCCCGGGGTTCGCGATCGGCGTCTTCGGCAGTCCGTCGATCACGTACGTGTTCCACGGGTTGTCGTTGTGCTGGGCCGCCTCCGAGGTGCTGGCGGTGCCCGCGTTCAGCTCGTGGTAGCCGTACTGGGCGGTCGAATCCATCTGCAGCTTCATGCCCTGCGCGAGCCGGTTCGCGATCACGCGCGACACCTTGTAGAAGTCGGCCTCCTGCCGTGCCTCGCGCTGCACGATCGACGCGATCGTGAGCACGCGCTGCTGGTCCGCAGCGGGCACGTTGGCCGCCGCCAGGGAGTCCCTGGTGCGCTTCACGAGGGTGCCGACGATGTCCTTCGCGGTGGCGCCGGGCCCGAACTCGTACAGCGCGGGGAACAGCCAGCCCTCGAGGGACGGCGCGTTGACGCCGTAGTCGGCCGGGTTCTTGACCGCCGCCTGCAGGTCGGCGAGCGGCACGTCCACGCTCTGCGAGATCCGCTGGATCGTCGCGTCTACCGTGTAGCCCTCGGGGATGAGCGCAGAGTTCTGCATCTTGTTCTTGGGGTCGTTCAGCGCCTTCAGGGCGGCGGCCGCGGTCATCTTGTTCTGCAGGTGGTAGACCCCCGGGTAGAACGTGTTCACGGTGCCGTTCTTGACGAGCATGTTGTAGAACACGTCCTGGGTCTTCGTCACCCCGGCCTTGTAGAGCGCGGTGGAGACCTGCTGCCCGCCGTCGCCCTTGTTGATCGTGACGAGAGCCTGGCCGGTCGCCTGTCCGGCCTCGTAGTCCTTGGACGGGCCCCAGCCCATCGTCTCGCTGATCTTCGCGCCGTAGGTGTTCCACACCCACAGGCCGCCGCCCGCCGCGCCGCCGAGCAGCACGAACACGATGACGAGGGCCGTGAAGCAGCCGCGGCGCCTCTTCCGCCTTGGCTTCGCGGGCGCCGAGGCGTCCGGTGAGTGGTGGAAGAGCGCTTCGAGCGTGGAGTGAACGTCGTGGTGGGGGTGCGCCGGGGCCGGCTCGGGTGCCGGCTCGGTGAGCGCCGCCGCCGCGGCCCCGACCGCGGGGGCGGGATCGGTCGGTGTCGCGGATCCGGCGGGCGAAGCGGGCACGACCGCCGGGGCGGGACCGGCCGGTTGCGGGCTGGTCGTCGGCTGCGGGATCGGCGTCGTCCTCGGGGCGCCCGCCGCCTGCTGGGCCTCAGCGGCCTCGCGCGCGGCACGCCGGGATCCGGGGACCGCGGGGCTCTCCGCCGGGCGCGGGACCTGGACCTGGGGATCGGGCAGCGCACCGAACAGGTCCGGCTTCTCGCCGCCGGCGGACTCTTCCCGGTCGGACATCAGTGGCTCTCCTCGTCGAGAATCAGGGCGGTGCCGGCGGGCGATCCGGTGTTCTTCTCGGTGTCGATCGCCTGCTGCAGCAGCACGACCGCGGCGGCCTGGTCGATCACGCCGCGAGACTCGCGCTGACTGCGCCCCGAGGCGCGCAGCGCCTGATGAGCGGTGACCGTGCTCAGCCGTTCGTCGATGAGCCGCACGGCCAGCCCCGACGCCGCCGCGAGGGCGTGCGCGAACTCACGCGCGTCGGCGGTCGACGGGGTGTCCTCGCCGCGCATGTTGATCGGCAGGCCGACGAGCAGCTCGAGCGGCTCGTACTCCGCGACGAGCTGCAGGATCCGCGAGACGGACTCGTCGCCGCGCGGCACCGTCTCCACCGGCACCGCGAGCATCCCGTCCGGATCGCACCGGGACACGCCGATCCTGGCCCGCCCGACATCGATGCCGAGCCGCACTCCCCGTCGGAACCCGGTCACGCGCGACGCAGCTCCTGCTCGATCGCGGCGAAGGCGGCAGGCAGCGCGGCGACGTCCGAGCCGCCGCCCTGGGCGACGTCGTCACGGCCGCCGCCGCCGCCGCCGAGGACGCCCGCGGCGGTCTTGGCGAGCACGCCGGCCTTGGCGCCCGCGGCGCGGGCGGCGTCGTTCGTCGCGATGACGACCATCGGGCGGCCGTTCGCGACGCCCGAGATCGCGGCGACCGCGGCGGCGGACCCGAACGTGTCGCGCACGCCCGTGGCGATCTCGCGCACCTCGTCCGCACCGCCGACCTCGCCGAGGTCGTGGGCGACGAACTGCAGCGCGCCCAGCGACGTCGCGGTCTGCGCGATCGCCGGCACGCGGCCCGCACGCGCGGCGGCCTCGAACTGGGCGATCCGCTTCTCCGCGGCCTTGAGCTGCGCGGCGAGGTCGGAGATGCGCTCGGTGAGCTGCTCGCGCGGGGTCTTCAGCGCCGACGTCAGCTGCGACACGAGGGCCCGCTCGGCGGCGAACTCGCGGAACGCGTCCTGGCCGACGAGGGCCTCGACGCGGCGGTTGGATGCGCCGACCGAGGATTCGCCGACGAGGTTGATCAGGCCGATCTCGGCGCTCGACGACACGTGCGTGCCTGCGCAGAGCTCGCGCGACCACGGGCCGCCGATGTCGACCATGCGCACGGTCGAGCCGTACTTCTCGCCGAACAGTGCCATGGCGCCCGCGGCCTTCGCGTCGTCGAGCGACATGATCCGGGTGGTGACCTCGAGTCCGTCCTGCACGGCGCGGTTCGCGATCTCCTCGATCTCGGTCTTCGTCTCGCCGGACAGCGCCTGACCCCAGGAGAAGTCGAAGCGCAGGTAGCCGGCACGGTTCAGGGATCCGGCCTGGGTCGCGGTCTTGCCCAGCGTGTCCCGCAGCGCGGCGTGCACGAGGTGCGTGGCGGAGTGCGCCTGGCGGGCGGCGCGGCGGTTGGCGGCGTCGACGCTCGCGGTGGCGGGCGCGTCGACGGAGACCACACCGGTGGTCACCTCGACGGTGTGGCTGATCAGACCCGGCACCGGGCGCTGCACGTCGAGGACCTCGAGGGAGTAGCCCGGCCCGGTGATGACGCCCTTGTCGGCGACCTGGCCGCCGGACTCGGCGTACAGGGTGGTCTCGGCGAGCACGACCTCGGCGACCTGGCCCTCGGCGGCGCTCTGCACCGGCTGTCCGTCGACGAGGATGCCGAGCACGCGCGACGACGTCTCCAGGTCCTCGTAGCCGAGGAACGCGGTCTCGCCGAGCGCGCGCAGGTCGCGGTACACGGAGACGTCCGCGAGCTGCCGCTTGCGGCTCTTCGCGTCGGCCTTGGCGCGGGCGCGCTGCTCCTGCATGAGCGTGTCGAACGCGGCGCGGTCGACGCTGAGGCCGGCCTCCTCCGCGATCTCCAGGGTGAGGTCGATCGGGAAGCCGTAGGTGTCGTGCAGGAGGAACGCCTCGGATCCGTTCAGCGTGGAGGATCCGGCCTTCTTCGTCTCGTCGAGCGCCAGGTCGAGGATCGTGGATCCGGCGTCCAGCGTGCGGCGGAAGGTCTCCTCCTCCGCGAACGCGGCGGAGGACAGCTGCGCCCAGTCCTGCTCGAGGACCGGGTAGGCCGACTTCATCGCGTCCCTGGACGCGGCGAACAGCTCGGGGAACACCGGCTCGTCGACGCCGAGCAGGCGCATCGAGCGGACGCTGCGGCGCATCAGGCGGCGCAGGATGTAGCCGCGGCCCTCGTTCGACGGGCGGACGCCGTCGGAGAGCAGCATGAGCGAGGAGCGGATGTGGTCGGCGACCACGCGGAAGCGCACGTCGTCCTCGTGCACGGCGCCGTAGGTCTTGCCGGACAGCTCGACGGCGCGGTCGAGCACGGGACGGACCTGGTCCGTCTCGTACATGTTCTCGACGCCCTGCTTGAGGAACGCGACGCGCTCCAGGCCCATGCCGGTGTCGATGTTCTTCTGCGGCAGCTCGCCGACGATGTCGAACTCGGTCTTGCCGCGCACATTGTCGATGAAGTCCTGCATGAACACGAGGTTCCAGATCTCCAGGAACCGGGTGTCGTCGGCGGCGGGGCCGCCGTCCTTGCCGTACTTCGCGCCGCGGTCGAAGAAGATCTCCGAGTCAGGTCCGCCAGGGCCGGGCTGTCCGGTGTTCCAGTAGTTGTCGGCGCGGCCGAGCCGCTGGATCCGCTCCGGCTTCAGGCCGATGACGTCGCGCCAGATGGCCTCCGCCTCGTCGTCGGTCTCGAAGACCGTGACCCAGAGGTCCTTCTCGTCGAAGCCCAGGCCGCCGTCGCTCTCGGAGCTGGTCAGCAGCTCCCACGCGTAGCGGATCGCGCCTTCCTTGAAGTAGTCGCCGAAGGACCAGTTGCCCAGCATCTGGAAGAACGTGCCGTGGCGGGCGGTCTTGCCGACCTCCTCGATGTCGTTCGTGCGGATGCACTTCTGCACGTCCGCAATGCGCGGGTGGGGAGCGGGGACCACGCCGGTCAGGTACGGGATGAACGGGACCATGCCGGCCACGGTGAACAGCAGCGAGGGGTCGTCGCTGACCAGAGACGCCGAGGGGACGATCAGGTGATCGTTCTTCTCGAAGTAGCTCAGGTAGCGCTGCGCGATCTCCGCGGTCTTCATGCTCGTCGAGGGGTCCTTGATCTGTGGCGCGCCGGACGGCGCTCGGTTCGGAGAGGGTGAGGGATCCGCGTCAGTCCGCGGTGCTGTCCCGGGTGAGACGTGCCTCCTGCGCGCGGAACGCGTCGCCGAGGATACCGGTGAACTCGTTGATCCGGTTGTCCACCTCGGCGAGGATGTCGTGCCCGCGAGGGTCCTTGTTCAGGAAGTGCGCGGCGACGAAGCCGCCGATCACGCCGATGAGGAACCACGCCAGGCTCTTCATGCCTCCACCTCCGCTTCCGGTGCCGCACGTCACGGCGGGTTCCATCGTATGCGCAAACGCCGAGGAGGCGCCGGGGATACCCCCGACGCCTCCTCGGTGTGTTCGCAGTATCGGCTGTGCTTATCGCGCGGCGTAGTACTCGACGACCAGCTGCACGTCGCAGGTCACGGGGACCTCGGAGCGCTTCGGGCGACGGACCAGACGGGCCTGCAGCTTGTCGAGCTCGACCTCGAGGTAGGCCGGAATGTTCGGCAGGACCTCGGCGTGACCGCCGGCGGCCGCCACCTGGAAGGGCTCGAGAGCCTCGCTCTTGGGCTTGACGTGGATGAGCTGACCCGGCTTCACGCGGAAGGACGGGCGGTCGACGAGCTCACCGTCGACGAGGATGTGACGGTGCACGACGAGCTGGCGGGCCTGCGCCGTGGTGCGGGCGAAGCCGGCGCGGAGCACGAGCGCGTCCAGACGCATCTCGAGCTGCTCGACGAGGTTCTCACCGGTCAGACCATCCTTGCGACGGGCCTCCTTGAACTGGATGACCAGCTGCTTCTCGCGGATGCCGTACTGCTCGCGCAGACGCTGCTTCTCACGCAGACGGACGGCGAAGTCGCTGTCGGCCTTGCGCTTGGTGCGGCCGTGCTCGCCCGGAGCGTAGGGACGCTTCTCGAGGTAGCGGGCGGCCTTGGGGGTGAGCGCCACGCCGAGGGCGCGGCTGAGACGGACCTTGCGGCGGTCCTGGGACTTCGTGACCACGAAGTGTTCCTTCCATGACGCGGCCGTGACGATCACGGCTCGCGGACGTATCGTCTCGGTTCCGCCCCTTTCGAACGCACGCCGGGGCGATCGGAAGGGTGGTGCAGGAATGGAGAGATGCCCGAAAACTCGGTTTCGAGCCGATCCATGCTATCAGACCGCGCCCGAGCGCCCGTCCTCAGGGGCGCGGCCGTCACCCCTCGCCGAGGATGCGTCGGATCCGCTCCAGCCGGGCCTGCACGTCGCGCTCGACGCCGAGCGCCTTGGGGCGGTAGTACTGCCGACCGCGCAGCTCGTCCGGAAGGTACTGCTGCGGCAGGATCCCGGCCTCGCTGTCGTGCGGGTAGCGGTAGCCCTTGCCGTGCCCGAGCCGCTTCGCGCCCGGGTAGTGCGCATCGCGCAGGTGCACCGGGACCCGGCCGAATCCGCCCGCGCGCACGTCGGCGATGGCGGCGTCGATCGCCACGTACGCGGCGTTCGACTTCGCAGTGGTCGCGAGGTACACGGTGGCCTCGGCGAGCGGGATCCGCCCCTCCGGCATCCCGATGAACGCCACGGCGTCGGCGGCCGCGACGGCGATCACGAGCGCCTGCGGATCCGCGAGTCCGATGTCCTCCGCGGCCGAGATCACCAGCCGGCGGGCGATGAACCGGGGATCCTCCCCCGCCTCGATCATCCGGGCGAGGTAATGCACGGCCGCATCGACATCGGATCCGCGGATCGACTTGATGAAGGCGCTGATGACGTCGTAGTGCTCATCGCCCTGCCGGTCATAGCGCAGCAGCGCCCGGTCGACCGCCTGGGCCACGTCGTCGTCGGTGATCGTCGGCGTCTCGTCCTCGGTGAGCCGATCGGGCGAGGCGGCGACCGCCGCGGCGGCCTCGAGTCCGGTCAGCGCGCGCCGCGCGTCGCCCGAGGCCAGGCGGACCAGGGCCGCCCGCGCGGACTCCTCGACCGACGCCCGGCCGTTGAGGCCCCGCGGGTCGGCGACGGCGCGGTCGATGAGCAGTGCGATGTCGTCGTCGGTGAGCGGCTGCAGCGTGAGCAGCAGGGAGCGGGACAGCAGCGGAGAGATGACCGAGAACGACGGGTTCTCGGTGGTGGCCGCGATGAGGATCACCCAGCCGTTCTCGACGCCGGGCAGCAGGGCGTCCTGCTGGGCCTTCGTGAACCGGTGGATCTCGTCGAGGAAGAGGATCGTCGACTGCCCGTACAGATCGCGCTGCGTGAGCGCCTCCTGCATGACCTCGCGCACGTCCTTGACGCCGGCGGTGATCGCGGAGAGCTCGACGAAACGCCGGCCCGAGGACCGGGCGATCGCCTGCGCCAGGGTGGTCTTGCCCGTCCCGGGCGGCCCCCACAGGATCATCGACACGCTCGCGGCGGTCTTCGCCGCCGGATCCGCGAGGGTCACGATCGGCGATCCGGGGCGCAGCAGGTGCTGCTGACCTGCGACCTCGTCCAGTGAGATCGGCCGCATCCGCACCGCGAGCGGCGTCTGGCCGGACATCAGCGGCGCGGAAGGGGTCATGCGTCCAGGCTATCCGGGCGCGCCGACATCCCCTGATCCCTGCGCGGACGGCAGACGTCCGCACGCTAGGCTCGATCCTCGACATCCCAGGAGGATCCATGGCCGGTCGCCGCCCGACGAACGCCCGCGAGCAGCGCGCTCGCGTCGAGCAGGAGCGTCTGCGACTGCACACCGCGCGACGGGACTGGCACACCGGGACCGTGCGCCGCCGGGTCCGCGACAACACGATCGCGGTCGTCGCCGGGTCCCTGATCGTCATCGCGGCGGTCGTCAGCCAGGTGGTGCACGCGCAGGTGACGGCTCCCGCGCCGAAGCCGACGCCCACCGTGACCTCGACCCCGACCGCGCCCGCCCCGTCGGCCGCGCCCGGGACGCCGGCTCCGTCTCCCGCACCCTGACACGAGGGCGCGCCGCCGCAACCGGCCTCTCCCCCGCGCGGCCCGCGTACTAGGCTGGACGATGTCCTTTCCGCCTCCCGCGGCATGCCCGCGCAAGGAGTTCACCGTGTCTGCCGAAGAGCCCACGAACAACGAAGAGCCCACCACCGACGCCGAGTCCGCGAACAGCCCCGAGCCCGCGGCCGACGAGACGCCCGAGCCCGCGGCCGACGAGACGCCCGAGACCGGGTCCGCGCCGACGAGCGACGAAGCTCCGGCCGGCGAGGAGGCGCCCGCGGCGACGCCGGCGCCCGCCGCCGCCGTGCCGGCCCCGCGCCCGCCCGCGATGCCCCGCCCGCCGGCCTCCCCGATCCGCCCCGTCGTGCCCGCGGCCCCGGCCGCACCCGCTCCGGTGAGTTCGGTCGACGCATCCGAGTGGGGCCGCGTCGAGGACGACGGCACCGTGTCGGTCCGCGAGGGCGAGACGTGGCGCGTGGTCGGCCAGTACCCCGACGGGACGCCGGCCGAGGCGCTCGCCTACTTCGCGCGCAAGTACGACGACCTGGCGTTCAAGGTGAACACCCTCGAGCAGCGCAAGGAGTCTGGCGGTGCCACCGCGGGCGACCTCGCCAAGCAGGCGGCGCACCTCGTGGCCGAGGTCACCGACGCCGCCGCCGTGGGCGATCTCGCCGGTCTCCGCGGCCGGCTCGACGCCCTCACCGCCTCGCTCGCCGACGCGTCCGCCGCCGAGGCCGAGGAGGCCAAGGCCGCGGTCGATGCCGCGATCGCCGAGCGCACCGTCCTCGTCGAGCGCTCCGAGGCCATCGCGGCCCAGGACCTCTCCTCCGTGCAGTGGAAGAAGGTCACCGAGGAGATGGGCGCGCTGTTCGACGCGTGGCAGAGCCACCAGCAGAACGGCCCGCGCCTGCCGAAGGGCGCCGCGAACCAGCTCTGGAAGCGCTTCCGTGACGCCCGCGCCACGGTCGATCGTCAGCGCCGCGCGTTCTACGCGGAGCTCGACGAGACCCACAAGGCCGCGCGCGACCGCAAGGCGCGTCTCGTGGAGCGGGCCGAGGCCCTCGCGCCCAAGGGCGTCGACGGGATCCCCGCCTACCGCGGGCTGCTCGACGAGTGGAAGGCCGCGGGCCGCGCCGGCCGCAAGGCCGACGACGCGCTCTGGGCCCGGTTCAAGGCCGCCGGCGACGCACTGTACTCGGCCCGTGCCGAGCAGTCCGCCGCGACCGAGGCGGAGTCCGCCCCGCGCATCGAGGCCCGCACGGCTCTGCTCGATGAGGCGAAGGCCGTCACGGAGGAGGCGAATCTCGCGAAGGCGCGGTCGCTGCTCACCCGGATCCAGCGCCAGTGGGACGAGGTCGGCCGGATCTTCCCGCGTGAGAAGGAGCGTGCGCTCGACGACCGCCTGCGCGCGATCGAGCAGGAGCTCAAGGGCCGCGAGGACGTCGACTGGAAGCGCAACAACCCGGAGACGAAGGCCCGCGCCGGTGCCATGAGCGAGCAGCTCGTGCAGGCCATCGAGAAGCTCGAGGCCGAGCGCGACGCCGCCGAGAAGTCGGGTGACGCGAAGGCGCTGAAGCAGGCGACCGAGGCGCTCGAGGCCCGTCGCGCCTGGTTGAGCGCGCTCGAGGGCTGAAAACCCCGACGCCACCGGCCGCGTTGTCCACAGGGCGGGGATCCTCGGATCCCCGCCCTGTGTCGTCTGCGCCACACTGGACCCGTGCAGCCCGCGTTCCTCCATCTCCCCGGCGACCGGCTGTCCGGCGCCGAGCTCAGTGCCGCGCGCCTGGACGGGCACGTCGTCGAGCTCGGTGAGGCCTACGCCCCCGCCGACCTCGTGGAGACGGGCGCTCTGCGGGCCGCATCGCTGGCACCGCTCATCGCGGCCATGCCCGAGGCCGCGTTCGCGGGGATGAGCGCGGCGTGGATCCACGGCGCGGGCGACGCTCCCCCGCACCTGCACGAGGTGCAGAGCGCCGTCGGTCGCCGGCTCCGCGCACCCGCGAGCCGCCGGATCCTCGTCCACGACCCCGCGCTGGATCCCGAGGATCTCGTCCGGATCGGCGGTGCGGCCGTGACCGCCCCGGAGCGCACGCTCATCGACCTCGTCCGCTGGCCCACGACCGTGCCGGAGCGGTGGGACTGGGCCCGCGCCCTCGTCCTGATGGATCCGGACCTCGCCGCACGCGCAGAGCGCCGGCTCCTCGCCGGACCGCGCGGGCCCGGCTTCCGCCGCGCCGCGCAGTTCCTCGCCGAGGCGACGGCCGCACGGGGGGCGGATGAGCCTCAGGGCGTCAGGACGAGGTGACCCGGTAGACGTCGTACACGGCGTCGATGCGGCGGACGGCGTTCAGCACCCGGTCCAGGTGCACGGTGTCGCCCATCTCGAACACGAAGCGGCTCAGCGCCAGCCGGTCCGACGTGGTCTGCACGGTCGCCGAGAGGATGTTCACGTGGTGCTCGCTGAGCACCCGGGTGACGTCGGAGAGCAGGCCCGCCCGATCGAGCGCCTCGACCTGGATCTGCACGAGGAAGATGCTGCGCGTGGTCGGCGCCCACTCCACGTCGACCATGCGGTCCTTCTCCGCGGACAGCGCCTTGACGTTCACGCAGTCCGCGCGGTGCACGGAGACGCCGCTCCCCCGGGTGACGAACCCGACGATCTCGTCGCCCGGCACGGGCGTGCAGCACTTCGCGAGCTTGACCAGGATGTCCGCCGCACCGCGGACCAGGACGCCCGAATCGCCCTCGCGGGGTGCGCGGCTGCGGCCGTGCGCGGGCAGGTCGATCGTGCCGGTGCTGGTGTCCTCGGTCGCGGAGATGAGCGCCGTGACCTTCTCCAGCACGGACTGGGTGGACACGTGGCCCTCGCCGACCGCTGCGTACAGCGCCGAGACGTCCTCGTAGCGCAGCTGCCGCGCGACCTCGGCGAACGACTCCTGGTTCATCAGGCGCTGCAGGGGCAGGTTCTGCCGGCGCATCGCACGGGCGATCGCCTCCTTGCCCTGCTCGATCGCCTCCTCGCGGCGCTCCTTGGTGAACCACCCGCGGATCTTGTTGCGCGCGCGGGTGCTCTTCACGAACGTCAGCCAGTCCTGGCTGGGCCCGGCGTCCGGGTTCTTCGACGTGAACACCTCGACCACATCGCCGCTGTTCAGCGCGGTCTCCAGCGGCACGAGGCGGCCGTTGACCTTCGCGCCCATCGTGCGGTGGCCGATCTCGGTGTGCACCGCGTACGCGAAGTCGACGGGCGTCGCCCCGGAGGGCAGGCCGATCACGCGGCCCTTCGGCGTGAAGACGTAGACCTCCTTCGCGCCGATCTCGAAGCGCAGCGAGTCGAGGAACTCGCTCGGGTCGGCGGTCTCCGCCTGCCAATCCGAGATGTGCGCCAGCCAGGTCATGTCGGCGTCGGCGGTGGAGGCCTTGCCGCCGTTCATCCGCTCCTTGTACATCCAGTGCGCGGCGACGCCGAACTCGGCCTGCTGGTGCATCTCGTGCGTGCGGATCTGGATCTCGACGGTGCGACCGCCGGGGCCGATCACGGTCGTGTGCAGCGACTGGTACAGGTTGAACTTCGGGGTGGCGATGTAGTCCTTGAACCGGCCGGGCAGCGGGGTCCAGCGGGCGTGGATCGCGCCGAGCACGGCGTAGCAGTCGCGTACGGTGCCGACCAGGACGCGGATCCCGATGAGGTCGTAGATGTCGTCGAACTCGCGACCGCGGACGACCATCTTCTGGTAGACGGAGTAGAGCTGCTTCGGCCGTCCGGCGACCTTGCCGCGCACCCGGAGGTCGCGCAGGTCGCTCTCCACCGCGTCGACGACCTCGCGGATGTACTTCTCGCGCTGCGGGGTGCGCTGCTTGATGAGGCTGTCGATCTCGGCATAGATCTTCGGGTGCAGCACTGCGAAGGAGAGGTCCTCGAGCTCGGACTTGATCGCCTGGATGCCCAGCCGGTGCGCGAGCGGCGCGTAGATCTCGAGCGTCTCGGTGGCCTTCTTCGCGGCCTTCTCCGGCGGGACGAAGCCCCAGGTGCGGGCGTTGTGCAGCCGGTCGGCGAGCTTGATGATGAGCACCCGGATGTCCTTGGACATCGCGACGATCATCTTGCGGACGGTCTCCGCCTGGGCGCTGTCGCCGTACTTGACCTTGTCGAGCTTGGTGACGCCGTCGACGAGCATCGCCACCTCGTCGCCGAACGTCGCGGCGAGCTCGGTGAGCGCGTACCCGGTGTCCTCGACGGTGTCGTGCAGGAGGGCGGCCGCGATCGCCCGGGGGCCGAGGCCGAGGTCCGCGAGGATCTGCGCCACCGCGAGCGGATGCGTGATGTACGGCTCGCCGCTCTGCCGTTTCTGACCCTGGTGCTTCTCGGCCGCGACCGCGTACGCGCGCTCGATGATCGAGAGGTCGCCGCGGGGATGGTTCTGCCGGACGGTGCGGATCAGGTTGTCGAGGTCGTTGATCCGGGGCGCGCGCGAGAAGATCCGAGGGACCAGTCTGCGCAGGCTGGATCCCTGTGTCGTCCCGACCTCGCTCATCCGACCTCCAGGCAGATCATCCTACAAGCGCGGAGGTCGGCGCGGCGCATCGGCGGATCAGACCTCGACGGCGGCGATCGTCGCGCGGTTGCGCGCCTCGATGACCCGCTTGTCGTGATCCGCGATCGACTTCTCGTTCTCGCGGAACAGCGAGTACAGCGGCGCCGCCATGAACAGCGTCGAGTACGTCGCCACGAGGATGCCCACGAAGATCGACAGCGAGATGTCCGTCAGGGTCTGCGCACCGAGCCAGAAGGCGCCGATGAACAGGATGGCGCCGACGGGCAGCGCAGCGATGATCGCCGTGTTGATCGACCGCACGAGGGTCTGGTTCACCGCGAGGTTCACCGATTCACCGAAGGTCCGGGCGGACTTCGAGCCCTCTTCCGTGGTGTTCTCGCGGATCTTGTCGAACACGACCGTGGTGTCGTACAGCGAGTACGCGAGGATCGTGAGGAAACCGATCACCGCCGCCGGCGAGATCTCGAAACCGGCCAGCGCGTAGACGCCGATCGTGATGATCAGCACGTCCAGCAGACCGAGGATCGCCGCCGCGGACATCTTCCAGGTGCGGAAGTAGAACGCGAGGATCAGGAAGGTCAGCGCGAGGAAGATCACGAGGCCCCACAGCGACTGCCGGGTCACGTTCGCGCCCCAGCTCGGGCCGATGAACGAGGCGTTCACCTTGTCGACCGGCACGTTGTAGGCCTTGGCCAGCGCCGCGGCGACCTGCGTGGTCTGCTCCGGCTCCATCTGGCCGGTCTGCACGCGGATGTCGCGGTTGCTGACGGTCGTCACCTTGGTCGTGATCGCGGGGGTGATCGTGTGCACGGCCTGCGTCGCGAGGTTCTGGTTCCGGTCCGCCGGGGCCTCGACGGTGAACTGGGAGCCGCCGGTGAACTCGATCGAGAACTGCACGGGGCGGACCAGCGGGACGAGGACCGATCCCACCACGAGCAGGATCGCGATGATGAACCAGATCCGCCGCTTTCCGACGAACGGGAAGGAGGTCTTTCCGGAGTAGAGGTCGTTGCCGAACTCGTTCATGGAACGCATCAGTCGTTCTCCTCGTTCCCGGAGCGGGACGAACCCGACTCCGCGCTCGCAAGAGCCTCCGCGCGCTTGCGCTCGGCGATGGTCTGGCGGCGCTCGGCCTCGCCCCGGGAACGGGCCGCGCGAGCAGCCTTCCCCTGCGAGGCGGTCGCGACCTCACGGTACTGAGTGCGCGTGCGGTACACGGCCCCCAGGGCCTCCGGATCCATGCCGGACAGCGGGTGGCCGTCGCCGAAGAAGCGGGTGCGGGCCAGGATCTGCATCACGGGGTGCGTGAAGATCACGAAGATCGACACGTCGATGAGTGTGGTGAGGCCGAGCGTGAACGCGAAGCCCTTCACCGTCGCGTCGGCGAGGATGTAGAGCACCACGGCCGCGAGCACGTTGATCGACTTCGAGATGTAGATCGTGCGCTTGGCGCGACCCCAGCCGTCCTCGACCGCGCCGGTGATCGACTTGCCGTCGCGCAGCTCGTCCCGGATGCGTTCGAAGTAGACGATGAACGAGTCGGCGGTGAATCCGATCGACACGATCAGACCGGCGACGCCCGCGAGGGACAGGCGGAAGCCGATCCGCCACGCGAGGATGCTGATGATGATGTACGTGAGCACGGCCATCACCGCGATCGACGCGACGATCACGAAGCCGAGCGCCCGGTAGCTCAGCAGCGAGTAGGCGGCGACCAGCGCGAGGCCGATGAGGCCGGCGATGAGACCGATCTGCAGCTGCTGAGAGCCGAGGGTCGCGGAGATCGTGTCGGAGCTCTCCACCTTGAAGCTGAGCGGCAGCGCGCCGTACTTGAGCTGGTCGGCGAGGGTCTTCGCCGTCTCCTGGGTGAAGGATCCGCTGATCGAGGGCCGGCCGTCGAGGATGATGCCGTTCATGGACGGCGCGGAGACGACCGAGCCGTCCAGCACGAACGCGAACTGGTCGCGGGGGCTGAGGCCCTGACCCTTGTAGGCGTAGAGGCGCTGGCTGACATCGCCGAAGATCTTCGTGCCCTTGGAGTCGAAGGTGAGGTTCACCTCCCACTGGCCGTTCTGCTGGTTCATGCCGCTGATGGCGTCGCTGATGGACGTGCCGTCGAGCGCGACGGGACCGAGCAGGTACTTCGCCTGGCCGTTCTCGTCGCACGCGATGAGCGGCTGGTCCGCCGGCAGTCGCGAGGCGTCGCGCTTGGTCTTGCAGTCGTACGAGAGGAACTGCGCCTGCAGCTTCGGCGTGACCCAGGAGAGGTCGCTGCCGTCGGTCGGCTTGGGCGACGGCGTGGACGCGAGATCCGGCCCGGCCGTCGGGTAGGGCGTCTGCTTGCCGTCCTGTCCGACGAACGAGGTCGCCGGGTCGGTCGCCGCGAGCACCGGGCGCAGCTCGAGCTTTGCGCTGGCCTGGATGCGGTTGCGCGTGGCGTCGTCCGCCTTGCCCGGGATCTGGACCACGATGTTGCGGCCGCCCTCGGTGGTGATGTCGGCCTCGCCGACGCCCGAGGCGTCCACACGCTGGCGGATGATCTGCGCGGCCTGGTCCAGCTGGTCGCTGGTCGGCGCGGATCCGTTCGGCGTCTGCGCGCTGAGGATGATCTGCGTGCCGCCCTGCAGGTCGAGGGCGAGCGCAGGGGTCCAGGAACTCTTGCTGAAGAGCACGCCGCCCGCGTTGATCGCGAACAGCACACCGGTCGCGATGAGCAGACCGAGAAGGACCCGCCAGGCGTGCTTGACGGGGGAAGAAGATGCCACGAAGGTTCGTCGCTTTCTAGGAGGGGCTCTCAGCGAGCATGGGCTTCAGCGAGAGCGGGTCCGAGTCAGTTCTTGTCGTCCGCGTCGCGCTCCAGACGGGCGCGGGTCTCCTCGGCGGTCTCGACCGGGACGTCGTCCTGCGCGGCGGGGCGCTCGTCCAGCGGGGTGCGCTCGTCGAGGGGGGTGTGCTCCTCCTCCGCGGCGGGAGCGGCCTGCTCCTCCTCGACGACGCGCAGGATCGCCTGCGAGTGCACCTCGATGACGACGCCCGGGGCGATCTCCACCTCGGCAGGACGGTCCAGGTTCTGCGGGTCGAACGCGACGATCGTGCCGTACAGGCCGCCCTGCAGCAGCACCTTCGCGCCCGGGACGGTCTCGTTCGCCTTCTTCTCCTGCTCCTGCTTCATCCGGGCGTTGCGCCGGCGGGTGCTGAGCACCATGAAGACGAGGAGGATCGCCAGGACGATGAAGAGACCGTACTGGGAGAGGAAGTTCATGATGTTCATGCGGAAGCAGGGCCTTTCGGGCATGCGCGCCACCGATGGCACGCAAAAGAGGGGGACGGTGGAAGTCTTCAGCGATTATAGGTCATCGAAAAGCGCGGCCCCCTCGGGATGGGCCACTCCCAGGTGGGCGTAAGCCTCCGGCATCGCGATCCGGCCGCGCGGCGTACGCCCCATGAATCCGATCCGCACGAGGTACGGCTCGACGACGCTCTCGATGGTGTCCGGCTCCTCGCCCACCGACACCGCGAGAGTGCTGAGGCCCACCGGTCCGCCGCGGAACCGACGCACGATCGCGTCCAGCACCGCCCGGTCCAGCCGGTCCAAGCCGATGCGGTCGACGTCGTAGAGCTCGAGCGCGGCGCGCACGTCCTCGACGGATGCCGAGGACCCCCCGCCGTGCACGAGGGCGTAGTCGCGCACGCGGCGCAGCAGCCGGTTCGCGATGCGGGGCGTGCCCCGGGAGCGGCGGGCGATCTCGGCGCGGGCGACGGCCGGCACCTCCACGCCGAGGACGATCGCCGAGCGCTCGACGACCCGCTCCAGCTCCTCGGGGTCGTAGTACTCCAGATGGGCGGTGAACCCGAAGCGGTCGCGGAGGGGATTCGGGAGCAGGCCGGAGCGGGTGGTCGCGCCCACGAGGGTGAACGGGGCCAACTCGAGCGGGATGCTCGTCGCACCCGCGCCCTTGCCGACCATGATGTCGATCCGGAAGTCCTCCATGGCGAGGTACAGCATCTCCTCCGCGGAGCGCGCCATGCGGTGGATCTCGTCGATGAACAGGACCTCGCCGGGCGTGAGGCTGGACAGCAGGGCGGCGAGGTCGCCGGCGTGCTGGATCGCGGGGCCGCTGGACATGCGCAGCGCCCGGCCGCTCTCGTGCGCGACGATCATCGCCAGGGTGGTCTTGCCGAGCCCGGGAGGGCCGGACAGCAGGATGTGGTCGGCGGGGCGCTCCTGGATGCGCGCCGCGTCGAGCAGGAGCTTCATCTGCCCGCGGACCTTGTGCTGGCCGACGAACTCGTCGAGGCTGGCCGGGCGCAGGGCGCCCTCGATCGCGAGCTCGACCTCGTCGACGGCCTCGCCGGAATCCCGGAACTCAGCCACGCGCCGGCCCCAGGGTCGCCAGGGTGCGGCGCAGGAGGAGCGCCACGGATCCGCGCTCGGTCTCGGAGGCGTCGGCCGTGCTGCGCTCCGCGGCCTCCGCGGCCACGCGCTCGGTCCAGCCGAGCCCGATGAGCGCGGCCACGAGCTGCGTCGTGACCTCGTCGTCCACGGAGGCCTTGGTCGGCGTCGCGGCGGGCGGCTGCAGCTTGCCGGCGAGCTGGACGACGATGAGCTTGGCGGTCTTCGGGCCGATGCCGGAGACGCGACGGAACGGGGCGTCGTCATCGTCCGCGACGGCGGAGGCGATCTGATCGACGGACAGGTGCGAGAGCACGCCGAGTGCTGACTTCGGACCCACCCCGGTGACCCCGAGCAGGTGCCCGAACACCTCGAGCTCGGTGGGATCGGCGAAACCGTAGAGGGACAGTGCGTCCTCGCGGACGATCAGTGACGTGTGCAGCCGCAGCTCGTGACCGATGCGGGCGGTGTGCGCGACGTCGCCCGGGACCGCCACGGAGAAGCCGACGCCGCCGACCTCGACGATCACGGAGTCAGAGGTCGCGGACAGCACGGTGCCGCGGAGCGAGGAGATCATGGCAGAAGTCTACGCACGTGCTCGTAGATATGTTCGAGCGACACGCTCCGCGTCCGCCCAGGCCTTCTGCGCGGGCGTCTGCGCGCCTCCCGATGCCGCGGTTCCGGCGGTGAGACCCGGACCCCGCCAGGCGTGGCACAGGGCGATCGCCAGGGCGTCGGCGGCATCGGCCGGCTGTGGCGGAGCGTCCAGCCGCAGGATCCGGGCGATCATCGCCTGCACCTGCTTCTTGTCCGCGGATCCGTATCCGGTCACCGCCGCCTTCACCTCGCTCGGCGTGTGCGTGGCGGCGGGCAGTCCGTGCTCGGCGGCGATGAGCAGTGCAACGCCGCTGGCCTGGGCCGTACCCATCACGGTGTGGCTGTTCTGCTGCGCGAAGACGCGCTCGACCGCGACGGCGTCGGGGGCGTGCTCGGCGATCACGGCCCGGATGCCCGCGGCGACGGCGGCGAGGCGCTCACCGATCGGCGCGTCGACGGGCGTGCGGATCACGCCGACGTGCACCAGGGTGCCGCGGCGCATCGGGTCGACGTCCACGACGCCGACGCCGCACCGGGTGAGCCCCGGGTCGATCCCGAGCACCCTTCTCGTCGCCGTCATCATCCCAGGCTAGGCGGGGCTGCACTCCCCCGCGGCGAGGCGCGCGGCCGGAGACGCGGACGGCCGCGCCGGATCGCCGGAGCGATCGCGGCGCGGCCGTCGGGAGCGGTCCGCGGGTGCGGCCTACTCGTCTTCCTCGAGCTCGGCCTGGACCTCGGCGGTGAGGTCGAAGTTCGCGTACACGTTCTGCACGTCGTCGCTGTCCTCGAGGGCGTCGATGAGACGGAAGATCTTGCGCGCCGCGTCGGCGTCGATCTCGACCTTGAGGTTCGGCACGAACTCGACGTCGGCCGATTCGTACTCGATGCCCGCCTCCTGCAGCGCAGTGCGCACCGCGACGAGGTCGGAGGCGTCGGTGATGACCTCGAAGCCCTGCGCGTGCGGCTCGATCTCCTCGGCGCCGGCCTCGAGGGCCGCCATCATGACGTCGTCCTCGGTGGTGCCCTCGCCGTCGACGACGATGACGCCCTTGCGGGTGAAGTTGTAGGCGACGCTGCCGGGATCCGCGAGCGTCCCGCCGTTGCGGCTGAGAGCCGTGCGCACCTCGGCGGCGGCGCGGTTCTTGTTGTCGGTCAGACACTCGATCATGAGCGCCACGCCATTCGCGCCGTAGCCCTCGTACATGATCGAGGCGTACTCGACCGACTCGCCGCCGATGCCGGCGCCGCGCTTGATGGCGCGGTCGATGTTGTCCTTCGGGACGGAGGTCTTCTTGGCCTTCAGGACGGCGTCGAAGAGGGTGGGGTTGCCCGCGAGGTCGGCACCGCCGAGCTTGGCCGCGACCTCGATGTTCTTGATGAGCTTGGCCCAGGACTTGGCACGGCGCGCGTCGATGACGGCCTTCTTGTGCTTGGTCGTGGCCCACTTGGAATGCCCGGACATATGTCTCCCGCTCGTGTTCACCCCGTGGAACGTCCCGCAGGGCATCGTCCATTCTAACGAACCCCGTCGGAGGCGACACCCGTCGTGGGTGGCAGGCCGCTCCGAACGCCGTCAGAGGGTCGCGGGAACGGCCCGGCCGGGGAACAGCTCCGCGTACTGCGCGCGGTAGAGCCGGCGGCCGACGAGCCGGTACGCCATCCGGATCGGGAACGGGATGTCGCGGAAGAACTCCTCCCTCTCCCCCGGCGGATTGGTCGCGAGGATCATGCCGAGGTAGGCGAGCACGACCTTCTTGTCGAACGAGTCCACGCCATGGCTGGCGAGCTCGCCGAGCTCCTTCTCGGTGAGCACCTTCTCGACGGCGGGCGTGACCTCGGTCACCTCGCGACGCAGATGCACCTTGAGCAGCGCCGACAGCGCCTCGTAGCGCTCGGCGAGCTCCTCGCCGACCGACGCGTCCGCGGTCCGCGCCCACCGCTGCCTGACCGGCTCGATGTCGTCGAGGTGCCGCTTGACCTCCTCGTGCTGCCCGATCATCTCCTGAGCGTGCAGGGCGCAGGCGGGGGCGCGCTCCCGCAGCTTCGGGTACATCAGGAGGTCCTCGCCCTCGTGGTGCACGTGCAGCAGCTTGTCGAAGTTGCCGAGGACCTCTGCGACGTAGGCCGCGCGCGCCGTGTCGCCGTCGGACGCGGAGCGGGCGAGGCCCGGCGCCTCGTCGTACGCCCACAGGAAGACGCGGTGGATGCGCCGCATGCCGGCGGATGCGGGGCACAGGACGGGTCCGTCCGGCACCGGTGCCGCGGTCTCTCCGGGCTGCATGGTGAAGAAGTCGGACATCGTCGCCCCCAGTTGCGCTCTCGGATCCGTCTCTGAGCGGAAGGCTAGACCTTCCGCTCAGAGAGCACAACGGATCCGGATCGCTACGCGGCGCGGGCGACGCGGCGGGCGTGCGCGAGGTCGAGCAGCCGCTCGTGCAGGCGCGTCTCGCCGTTCATCTCCGGGTGGAAGCTCGTGCCCAGCAGGTTGCCCTGCTCGACCGCGACGACGCCGCCGTCCGGCAGCGAGGCGATGGCTCGCGCCCGCGGGCCCACCCGGGTGATCAGCGGGGCGCGGATGAACGTCGCCGCCACCGCCCCGTCGATCCCGGCGACCGCGAGCTCGGTCTCGAAGGACTCGACCTGCCCGCCGAACGCGTTCCGCGCGACCGTGACGTCGAGCCCGCCGAAGGTGAGCTGTCCGTCGATCGCTCCCTCGATGTCGTCGGCGAGCAGGATCAGGCCGGCGCAGGTGCCGTACATCGGCATCCCGTCGGCGATCGCGTCGAGGATCGGGCGGCGCAGGTCGAAGATCCGCGACAGCTTGTCGATCACGCTGGACTCGCCGCCGGGCAGAACGAGCCCGTCCAGGCCGAGCATCTGCTCGGGGCGGCGGACGGCGACCGTCTCCGCCCCGAGCGAGGTGAGGATCGCTGCGTGCTCGCGGACATCGCCCTGCAGTGCGAGCACCCCGATCCGGAGGGCGGATGTCACCAGCCGCGCTCCGCGAGACGGTGCGGCGCGGGCAGGTCGGCGACGTTGATGCCGACCATGGCCTCGCCGAGGCCCCGGGAGACCTGCGCGATCACGGCGGGGTCGTCGTAGGCGGCGGTGGCCTTGACGATCGCCGCGGCGCGCGCGACGGGGTCGCCCGACTTGAAGATGCCGGATCCGACGAACACGCCGTCGGCGCCGAGCTGCATCATCATCGCGGCGTCGGCCGGGGTGGCGACGCCGCCCGCGACGAACATGACGACCGGGAGAGCGCCGCGCTCGGCGATCTCGGCGACGAGCTCGTACGGCGCCTGCAGCTCCTTGGCGGCGACGTACAGCTCGTCCTTGGAGAGCGACGTGAGCCGGGCGATCTCGCCGCGGATCGTGCGGATGTGCTTCATCGCCTCGGAGACGTCGCCGGTGCCGGCCTCGCCCTTGGAGCGGATCATCGCCGCGCCCTCGGTGATCCGGCGCAGGGCCTCACCCAGGTTGGTGGCGCCGCAGACGAAGGGGACCTTGAAGCCCCACTTGTCGATGTGGTTGACGTAGTCGGCAGGCGAAAGCACCTCGGACTCGTCGATGTAGTCGACGCCGAGCTCCTGCAGCACCTGCGCCTCGACGAAGTGGCCGATGCGGGCCTTCGCCATCACCGGGATCGAGACAGCGGAGATGATGCCGTCGATCATATCGGGGTCGCTCATCCGGGAGACGCCGCCCTGCGCGCGGATGTCGGCCGGGACCCGCTCGAGCGCCATGACGGCGACGGCGCCCGCGTCCTCGGCGATCTTCGCCTGGTCGGGGGTGACGACGTCCATGATGACGCCGCCCTTCAGCATCTCCGCGAGTCCGCGCTTGACGCGGCCGGTGCCGGTGGTGGAGTCGGGTGCAAGTTCTGTCATAGGCCAAAGCATACGCTGTCTGGCCATGTCTTCGCGGACGGCCCGACACGTCAGGACACCTCCCGGGCGGATGGGAGGATCGAGGCATGAAGATCCTCTCGATCCAGTCCGCCGTCGCGTACGGCCACGTGGGCAACTCCGCCGCGGTGTTCCCGCTGCAGCGCATCGGCGTCGAGGTGCTGCCCGTCTACACGGTGAACTTCTCGAACCACACCGGCTACGGCGCGTGGCGCGGCCCGCTCATCGCCCCCGAGGACGTGCGCGAGGTCATCACCGGCATCGAGGAGCGCGGCGTGCTCGGCCAGGTCGACGCGATCCTCTCCGGCTATCAGGGCGGCGAGGGCATCGCCGACGTCATCATCGACGCCGTCGCGCGGGTCAAGGCCGCAAACCCGAACGCGGTGTACGCGTGCGACCCGGTCATGGGCAACGCGAAGTCGGGCTGCTTCGTCGCGCCGGCGATCCCGGAGCTGCTCCGCGACCGCGTCGTCCCGGTCGCCGACATCATCACGCCGAACCAGTTCGAACTCGGCTACCTGACCGGCACCTCCCCCGACACGCTCGAGTCCACGCTCGCGTCGGTCGACGCGGCGCGGGCGATGGGGCCGCGCACAGTCCTGGTCACCAGCGTCGAGCGCCCGGACCGGCCGGAGGGCACGATCGAGATGCTCGCGGTCGACGACAGCGGCGCCTGGATCGTGCAGACCCCGCAGCTGCCGATGAAGGCGAACGGATCCGGGGACGTCACGGCGGCGCTGTTCACCGCGCACTACGTGCGATCGGGGTCCGCGGCCGAGGCGCTCCGCAAGACGGCGTCGAGCGTGTTCGACCTGCTCGCTGCGACGCTCGAATCGGGCGAACGGGAGCTGCAGCTCGTCGAGTCGCAGGAGGCCTACGCGCACCCGCGCGAGCAGTTCGAGGTCGCGCAGGTCCGCTGACCCTCTTCTTCGGGGTCGTTGAGCGAGCACCGAGCGCAGCGAGGAGGGAGACGAAACGCGGTGATCCGAGAGGAACCGCGTTTCGTCTCGGTCGGCTTCGCCGTCCTCGCTCAACGACCGGGAACGGCGGCTTTCAGAGCGGCCAGGCGTTCGCGATCGTGGTGCGGACGTCGCCGAGCAGCTGCGGCAGGGCGCGGGTCCGGGCGACGATCGGGAAGAAGTTCGCATCCGACGCCCAGCGCGGCACGATGTGCTGGTGCAGGTGCGCGTCGACGCCGGCACCGGCCACGGCGCCCTGGTTCATGCCGAGATTGAAGCCGTCGCAGCGCGCGGTGTCCTTGAGTACGCGCATGGCGGTCTGCGTGAGCGCCCCGATCTCGGCGACCTCCTCCGGGGTCGCCTGGTCGTACGTGGCGATGTGCCGGTACGGGCAGACGAGCAGGTGACCGGAGTTGTACGGGAACAGGTTCAGCAGCACGTAGGACGTGCGACCCCGCGCGACGATCAGCCGCTCCTCGTCCGGGTGCTTGGGCGCGTCGCAGAACGGGCACGCCGCGCGCAGCGGCTCGGGCCCCGCCTGGATGTACGCCATCCGATGCGGGACCCAGAGCCGCTGGAACTCGTCGGGGACGCCGGCGAGGCGCGCGTCGTCGGCGAGCCCGGCGTCGCCGCCGAAGCCGCCGCCCCCGGGAATGGTCATGCCAGATCGCCCGCCGACTGCACGAGCGCGTGCGACTCGATCGCCCGGCGCACCCGCTCCACGGCCTCCGCCAGCGGCACGCCGTTCTCCTGGGATCCGTCGCGGAACCGGAACGAGACGGTGCCCGCGGCACGGTCCTGCTCGCCCGCGATGAGGATGAGCGGCACCTTGCCGGTGGTGTGGTTGCGGATCTTCTTCTGCATGCGCTCGTCGGAGTGGTCGACCTCGGCGCGCACGCCCGCCTCGCGGAGGGCCGCCACCGCGTCGTCGAGGTAGTCCGCGAACGCCTCGGCGACGGGCACGCCGACGACCTGGACCGGCGAGAGCCAGAGCGGGAAGTCCCCGGCGTAGTGCTCGAGGAGGATCGCGAAGAACCGTTCGATCGAGCCGAACAGCGCCCGGTGGATCATGATCGGACGCTTCTTCTGGCCGTCCTTATCGGTGAACTCCAGGCCGAAGCGCTCCGGCAGGTTCGGGTCGACCTGCACGGTGGACAGCTGCCACACCCGGCCGATCGCGTCGGTGGTCTTCAGGTCGATCTTCGGACCGTAGAACGCCGCCTCACCGGGGACCTCGGTGAGCTTGAGTCCGGACGCCAGGGCCACGCTGCGCAGCGCGTCGGTGGAGTAGTCCCAGAACTCGTCGGAGCCGATCCACTTACCCTTCTCGTCGTCGCGCATCGAGAGCTCGAGCTCGAAGTCGCTCAGGCCGAAGTCGCGGAGCATCGACAGGATGAACTCGAGGACCTTGGCGACCTCGGTCTCCAGCTGCTCCGGGGTGACGAACAGGTGCGAGTCGTCCTGGGTGAAGCCGCGCACGCGGGTGAGGCCGTGCAGCGCGCCGGAGAGCTCGTACCGGTAAACGGTGCCGTTCTCGGCGAGACGCAGCGGCAGGTCGCGGTAGCTGCGCGCGCGCTCCTTGTAGATGAGGATGTGCATCGGGCAGTTCATCGGCTTCAGGTAGTAGTCCTGGCCGTGCTTGGTGACGTGCCCGTTCTCGTCGCGCTCCTCATCCATCCGGATCGGCGGGAACATGCCGTCGCGGTAGGTGACGAGGTGGTTCGAGGCGAGGAACAGATCCTCCTTCGAGATGTGCGGGGTGTACACGTAGTTGTACCCGGCAGCGATGTGCCGGCGGCGTGCGTGCTGCTCCATCTCGCCGCGGATGATGCCGCCGCGGGGGTGCCACACCGACAGGCCGGATCCGATCTCGTCCGGGAACGAGAACAGATCGAGCTCCTTGCCGAGGCGCCGGTGGTCGCGCTTGGCGGCCTCCTCGAGGCGCTGCTGGTAGGCGCGCAGCTCGTCCTTCGACGGCCAGGCGGTCCCGTAGATGCGCTGCAGCTGCGGGTTCTTCTCGGATCCGCGCCAGTAGGCGGCGGCGATCCGGGTGAGGTCCCAGCCGTTGCCGATCAGGCGGGTGCTCGGCAGGTGCGGGCCACGGCACAGGTCCTTCCAGGCGACCTCGCCGTCCTTGGTGACGTTGTCGTAGATGGTCAGCTCGCCCTCGCCGACCTCGACGGAGGCGCCCTCGGCCGCCTCCTTGCCGCCCTTGAGCCCGATCAGCTCGAGCTTGAACGGCTCGTCGGCGAGCTCCGCGCGGGCCTCGTCGTCGGTGACGACGCGGCGCACGAACCGCTGCCCCTCGCGCTGGATCCGCTGCATCTCCTTGGAGATCGCCTTGACGTCCTCCGGGGTGAACGGGGTGTCCACGCCGAAGTCGTAGTAGAAGCCGTCGGTGATGGGCGGGCCGATGCCGAGGTTGGCCTGCGGCTTGATGCGCTGCACCGCCTGGGCGAGCACGTGCGCGGTGGAGTGGCGGAGGATCGCGAGGCCCTCCGGGCTGTCGATGGTGATGGGCTCGACGACGTCGTCCTCGGTGATGACGGCGGCGAGGTCCTTCTGCTGCCCGTTGACGAGCATCGCGACGACGGAGCGGTCGCTGAACGGTCCTTCCGGGCCGTAGAGGGCGAAGCCGTCGCAGGGATAGGACGGTGCCTTGAGGGTGGACGCAGGGTTCTCAGACAAAGGAGTTCTCCAGATGTGGCGATGGTCACGGTCTCAGCTTTCGGACGCGGAACCGCGTCCTGCCCGCTCAGGCCTTGAGCGTTCGCGTGCCGGTGACCACGACCGAGGTCGTGCGCGTCTGCCGGGCGAAGTCCATAGGAGAATCCTACGCCGGGTGCGCCAGCGCCTCGTCCAGGTGCCGCTGCGCGAGCCGCCATCCGCCGGCCTCGTACGCGATCACGACGAACACGGGTCCGGCCAGCACGACGAGCAGGCAGGCCCACAGCGGCACCCCGGCGAAGGCGAGCACGATCCCGGTCACGGGCAGGATCATCGCGAGCGCATGCAACGGCAGGCCCCGCATCACCGAGTGCACGAGGTAGGAGTGCAGCAGCGAGATCGACACCATGAAGACGATCACCGGCACCGCGATGAGCAGGATCACCGCCGGGGCCGGCAGCGGATCCTCGGCCCGGTACGCGAATCCGATCGCGTGCAGCCCCGCGCCGACGGCCGCGATGCTCGCGAAGATCACGGCGTGCCCGTAGCCCCAGACGAACGACCGGTCGCGATGACGGGCCAGGATCGGGCCGGACGGCATCATCGTGTACGACCACCACAGCGCGAAGGTCATCGCCACGCCGGCGCCGATGACGACGGCGGCGTCGCCGGTCCAGCCCTGCACCTGGGCGATCTCCTGCGCCGCCGCGAGAGTTCCGACGACCGTCTCGCCGAGGGCGATGATCGTCAGCAGCGCGTAGCGCTCGGCGATGTGATGCGCATGCCAGGGCGTGCCGCGGCGCTCCCCCTCGCCCTTGCGCTCGGCCATGATCGGCCCGCCGAGCTCGATCAGCCAGCAGGCGGCGGCCGCCGCGATCGCGGTGTCGATCGGCAGCGGCGCCCAGGCCACGACGACCCAGCCCACCTGCGCGACGGAGATGAACGTCACGTACGCGAACGCCTGAGGGCGGTAGTCCGCGTCGCGGGCGGCTCTCAGCCACTGCGCGAGCAGTCCGACCCGCATCACGATGTACCCGGACACCATGATCTGGTTGGCGAAGACGCCGTGATCCTCCAGGGAGGCGAACATCGGCGGGAGCCCGATCGCCAGGACGATCACGCCGGCCATCTGCACCAGGGTGAACAGGCGGAACAGCCAGTCGTCGGTGTCGAAGGCCGAGGCGAACCAGGAGAAGTTGATCCACGCCCAGATGATCGCGGCGACCGCGAACGCGAACGCGCCGACGGCCGCCCCGGCATGCCCGGCCGCGACGCCCTCGGCGAGCTGCACCCCTGCCACCCCGAACGCGGCCGCGAAGACGAGGTCGTAGAGGGCCTCCAGCGGCGTCGCCGCCCGGTGCGGCTCGTGCCGCGCCCGCCCGCGCATCGGTCTCAGCCCGTGCCGGTACCGTTCGATCGTGTCCGTCATGGCGCTCCCCATCCGCGTCGGGAATCGTGCAGCGTCCAACCTAGCGCGGGTCGAGGACCGTCCCGTCGGCGCGGCTCCGGCGCCGTTCCACGAGTGCGATGGCGGCGGCCAGCGCCTTGATCACGGGCACCTCGCCGAAACGGTACTCGTCCGCGCGGATCAGGCGCGCGGCGAGGTCCGCACGCTCTCGCCGCAGCAGACCACGGGCCTTCTCCGCGTGCAGCGAGTTCGACACGATGGCGATCTCCTCGGCGCCCTCGAGGAGCGGGATCGTGTTGCGGATGTTCTCCGCGGTCGACCGGCTCTCGGTCTCGATCAGGAGCGTCCCGGTGAAGCCGCGGTGCCGGGCGTAGGCCGCGAGGACCTGCCCTTCGGGCACCGGTCCGCGCACGGATCCGCCCGAGACGATGAGCACGTCCGCCGTCCCGCGCAGGGTGCGCAGCGCGGCACGGACGCGGTAGCGGTTCACCGCGTTCGCACGGTCGGTGCGGTTGCCGAAGCCGAGCACCAGCACTGTCCGTCGTGCACCGGAGCGTCCTTCAGGAAGACCGCGTGTGCTCGCCCGAGCACTGATGACCTCGCCCCAGAGCAGGAACGCACCCGCCGCCGCGACGGGCAGCATCGCCAGGAGCCGCAGATTCCTCCTCATCGCTCCAGGCTCGCACGCCTCGCCCGGTCGTTCCAGCCGCCGGCCCGCATCGGATCGTCAGAGGTGCGGCGGCTTCGGCGGATGCGGCCGGACGAGTCCGTCCGTCGGAGCGGGCAGGACGCTGCCGTCCCGCGTGACGAGCGCAGGCATCGCCGCGCCGACCGGACCGTTCCACGGCTGCGGTGCCACGGGCGCCGGGGCGGGCTGCGGTGGTGTCGGCTGCACGATCGTCGTCCCGGGCTGCGGAGGGGCCGGGCGGGTGAGGCTCGGGTCGACCAGGTGCGCGAGCGACGGAGCGGTGTCGACCCGCGGGACACCCATCGCCGGCAGCCCGAGCAGGTCCATGATCGTCTTCGGGATCGACGCGTGCGAGTGCCATTCGGGGTCGATGCGCTGCGGCACCATCCCACCGAACATGAGCAGCGGGATCCGGGATCCGCCGATCGCCTGGAACCCGTTCGGGTGCAGCGCGTCCGGGACCGTCTCGATGTCGGGCGTCGGCACCGAGTCGGCGTAGCCGCCCCAGTCGTCCCAGGTGAGGATGAACGTCGTCTGCTCCCACCCGCCGCCGTCGATCACCGCCTGCACACGGTCCCAGACGAGGTTCTGACCGTTCGTCACGTAGGCCGGGTTGCTCGTCATCGGGGGGTGCTCGTCGAAGCCGGCGGGGCTCCACACGTAGCAGACCTGCGGCAGGTCGCCCGCCTTCGCCATCGGGATGAAGTCCTTCGGCGGGTGCACGTTCGCGGATCCCGGCGTCTCGTTCAGGGTCTTGTAGAACTTGGTCGGATAGCCGCTCTGGTCGGGGAACGCACCCCAGGACACGCCCGCCGCCTCGGCGACGGAGAAGATCGACGGGAGGTCCCACACCGGATGCGCGCCGACGAACGGCGGGTTCTTCATGGTCGGCATCTGGCCGCCGACCGCGAGCATGTGCCCGGGTGTGGAGTTGGATCCGGATCCGAAGTGGTGGTCGCTGAAGACGAACTGCTTGGCCAGCCAGCTGTAGTACGGGATCACGGTGTCGTTGTCGACCTGCGCCGCGAGTGCCGGGTAGTCCCCCATCGCGAAGTGCACCCACGCGTTGCGATCGTGCGGCTGGTCGAAGTTCGGCGGAGCCGCGAGGAGGCTGCCGTGGTTCGCCACGGCCGCTCCCCACGCCGCCATCGTCGGGAAATAGAAGTCCGTGGTCTTGTTCTCCTGAAGGAAAACGACCACCCGATGCCCTGCCGGTGCCTGCGCCATCGTCGTCACTCTCTCGAATGAACTCCCCTAGGCCAGCCAAGCACGCCGGGCGGGCGACGCGCCAGAGGACAGTGACGGATCGCCTCCCGGCCGCAGGATACCGCGGTCCCGCCCGGTGCGCGCGGTCGGCGCGGAATCTCGCCGGATACGACAAAACCCCCGGCTCACCGGGGGTTTCTGTTGTGCGCGATACTGGGATCGAACCAGTGACCTCTTCCGTGTCAGGGAAGCGCGCTACCGCTGCGCCAATCGCGCCCGTTCGGGCTATTCAGTTGTGCAGAGAGGTGGCGACGGGATTCGAACCCGTGTAAACGGCTTTGCAGGCCGGTGCCTAGCCGCTCGGCCACGCCACCAGGAGGTGGATTCGAACCCACATGCCGAAGCCCCCGAAGGGGCTCCTGCACTCGAGCGGATGACGAGACTCGAACTCGCGACCCCAACCTTGGCAAGGTTGTGCGCTACCAACTGCGCTACATCCGCATTTCGTGTTCTTCCCGGTGTCCCGGGCACTTGAAATACATTAGCCCAGGTTCGAGCCTCTGCCAAACCGGGGCCCGTTCTCGGGCGTGTCCCCCGGGATTCCGCGCGAGAACGGGGATGACCGCTCCCCTGCGCCGCGGATCGCGCCACGCCCGGGAGCGAGGGCGGTCGTCGGCTCCTCCGGGGATCCGGTATGCTCTTTACCTGTGCCCAGCGCACGAAAAACTACACATGGGCGATTGGCGCAGTTGGTAGCGCGCTTCCTTCACACGGAAGAGGTCGTCGGTTCGAGTCCGGCATCGCCCACAGGCAAGAGGCCCGGAATCACGCGGAAGTCGCGGATTCCGGGTCTTTTTCGTTGCCCGCTCAGGCCTCGTGCGTGTGCATCGTGTGCGCGGAGGCGTTCGCTGGAACAGCGGGTCGTGGCGAGCGCGCCGAGAGCGGCCATCCCTCCCGAAGTGTCGCCCCGGCGGGACCGCGGCCGACGTCTGCGATGCACGCATGCGGCTGCGCTCCTCCCTGATCCTGGCCTCCGTCTTGACGCTCGCTCTGGCAGGGTGCGCAACCCCGAAGAGCGGCGTGGGCGCGGCGCCGCCACCGTCGGTCGTTCCCACCCCTGTGGTCAGCGAGTCGCCGTCGGCCGTCGTGACGTCGGGGAGCACGGATGCGCAGGCGCAGGCACAAGCGCGCGCCTGGCTGGCCGAGGCATCGTTGCCGCCGGGCGCGGCGCAGGCCGACGCGGGCGTCACGTCCTTCGGCTCCTTCACGGGCTGGCCTTGCGGTCCGGTCGCAGAGTTGCACGCGTATTGGAGGATTCCGGGGATGGGCGTGCCCGAGGCCGCGAACTGGCTTAGGGAGCACCCGACCGGCAGGCTCATCACGACCAGGCACTCGGCCGTGGCGGACGACCCGAGGATCACGTCGGTGACGGTGGGCTACATCCCTGCGCAGGGTGCGCAGCAGGGGATCGTCTTCACCGTCGAGAAGCTGCCGGATGGCGTCGCTGTGCGTGCCGAGATCGCCGCGCAGACCTCCACGGCCTCCGGCCCTCCCCTACCGGGCGGCGGCCAGTACGGCGCGCCAGGTCAGGGATAGCGTTCTTCCCATCGGGGCGGGTGCCGACGCCGTCAGGGCGTCGGGCTGAACGCCGTCAGCAGGCGGTCCCGGAACGCGTCCATCGGCCAGACCGGGGACGTGTCGCCAGGCTGCAGGCCGGGCGACCAGTTCCAGTCGGTTGTCGCGGCGAGAACGGCCGGGTCGCGCGCGATGATGCTGATCGGGACGTCGTGGGAGGCGCCGGAACCGCTGACGATCTCCGCCGGCTGGTGGTCGCCGAGCACGATGACGACCAGATTCGGATCGTCGACGTTCTGCAGGAACGAGAACAGCGAGCCCAGCGAGTACTGCACCGACTGACCGTAGAACCGCTGCACCGTCTGCGGGTTCTGCCACACCGTCGTCGCCGACGGGCTGAGCGCCGGCTGCGGGTCGTAGATCGACCCGTCGCCGATCTTGTCCCAGGGCACGAGCTGCGACAGCGGCGTCCACGGCGTGTGCGAGGACGCGAGGTCGATCTCGGCCATGACGGGCGTGTGCGGTCCGGTGAGTTGGGTGTCGGCGAAGTGCTTGAGGGTGTACTGATCGGGGATGAGCGCGTACCCGAAGGCCGGGCCGCGATAGCCGACGTTCGTGGCGTCGAGCAGACTGCCGTAGTGGTAGAAGGACCGGCCGACGCCCCAGCGCTGGTTGTCGGACGGCACGTCCGAGACGGTGCGCCAGCCCGCGCGCCCGAAGGCGAGCGCCAGGGACAGGCGGTTGCTCGCGACGATCTGGTTGTACGCCGACTGCGTGGGCGCCCACACGCCTGTCTGCAGCGTCGCGTGGGCGAGCCAGCTGAGCCCGCCGAACGTGGGCGACGTGAGCCAGGCACTGCGGGCCGAGTATCCCTCGGCGGCGAGGGAGGCGTCGCCCGCCTGGAGCACCCCGGTGACGCCGCCCTCGATGCCGTCCCCCTCGAGTGCGACGCGACCATAGCTCTCGACGAACGCGATGATGACGTCCTTGCCGCGCAGACCCGTGAGCAGCCGATCGGCGGGAACGCCGGCGAACGGATCGCGGGCGATCTCCCGCGCGATGGTCGGCTGCGCCCCGAGCACCGTCTCGGTGCGCGCCACCGCGGATCCCACGGATCCGATCGAGGCCGCGGCGGCGATCGGATCCCCGACCCGCAACGGCGCGACGAGTGCGGAGACCAGCCACACCGCGGTCGCCGCGGCGAGCACGATCCGCCCGGCGGCGCGCCTGCACACGACGTCGGCGACACGCAGCGCCGCCCAGGCGAGCACCACCGTGCACGCCAGGATCCCGCCGATGAGCGCGACGAGGAGCAGGCCGGCGAGGAACGCGCCGAGCGAGTCGACCAGGACGCCGTAAGCCGCGCCGAGCTGCGACCAGTCCGAGAGGGCGAACGGGGCACCGACGGCGGCCCGGAAGCCGTGATCGATTCCGGCGAGGAGCAGTGCTCCGGTGACGAACAGGCCGAACAGCCCGGCCAGCACGCGGCGCGGGATCCGCCACGGGGCGATCACGAGCAGCAACAGGATCAGGAGGGACTCGACCGGGATCCCGAGAAGCGCTGCCGGCCCGGTGGGGAGGCGCTCCGACGCGAGCAGCCCCGGCGCGAGCGGAAGCACGACGAGCGCCACGATCGCACCGGCCGTCGCGACGGCACCGCCCCGGCGCGATGACGGGACGGCGGGCGCACCCATCGCGACCCCATTCCGGCGCGGCATGGTCACGACCTGTCGGCGGTGACCGCGGCGGCGCCGCTGTCGAGCACGTCGCAGTGATCCGCAGGACTGTCGCAGCGGTCGGAGAGGGCGTAGCGGAGCAGCACGACGTCCCCGATCTGCTGGGTGCCGGCCAGGCGCGCCCGGCGCGAAGCGGTCCAGGGGAACCGACCCGCCCCGACGGCACGAGGTGCCCGGGGCTCGCCGACGAAGAACGGCGCGATCACGAGCTGCAGCTCGTCGACGAGATCCGCCTCGAGGAACTGGGTGAGCACGCGGCCACCGCCTTCGACCATGAGTCGGCGGACGCCCCGCCGTTCGCCGAGATCCTGCAGCAGGGCGGCCATCGTGACATGCTCGCCGAGCCCCACGACCGTGGCGCGCTCGCCGAGCCGGGCGCGCAGGCCGCGGACGCCCTCGGACGGGCAGTAGACGAGCCGCGGTGAATCGCCGGCCGTGAAGAACGCCGCATCCGGCGACAGATCGCCCGACGCGGTCACGGTCACCTTCGTCGGCGACTCGGGGCGGCCGTACGACAGACGGCGCGCCCGGCGCACGGCGTCGCGCACGAGCAGGCGGGGATTGTCCCGCCGCACCGTCGACGCGCCGACCATGATCGCGTCGCTGCGGGAGCGCACCTCGTCGACCCGGTCGAAGTCGGCGGCGTTCGACATCGCGAGACGCCGCGGTGCGGACCCGTCGAGGTAGCCGTCGATCGACATCGCGCAGCTGAGGGTCACATAGGGACGCTCGTTCATGGTCTCCTCCTCCATCCGGCGAGCAGCACGACCGCCCCGGGCGCGACGGCGACGAGCGCCAGCACGCCGAACGCCGTCGACGTGGCCACGCCCGCCGCAGCGCCGAGACCGACGAGCCCGAACGCCGCACCCGCCGCCGCTTCCCGCGGGCCCCAGCCGCCGACGTTGACCGGGATCGCGGATGCCGCGAGCACGACGAGCCCCGCGGCCGCGAGTCCACTGCGGAGGGGCAGTCCGACGGCCAGACCGGCCACGACGAACAGCGTGACGTGCGCCGCGACGACGACGATCGACGTCAGAACGATCGCGAGCAGCGCCCCGGGTCGAGCCAGGACGGGGCGCAGCAGGGCGTACTCCCGCTGCAGCAGCCGGCGCGGGCGCGGCAGGATCGCAGCGATCGCGACAGCGGCTGCGAGGAGGGCTGTGAGCGCGCCCGCGCCCCACACGACGGGTTCCAGCGGCGAGCCGAGCCCGAGCGGCAGCAGGACCGCCAGCGTCAGTGCGATCTGGACCACCTGCCCGAGTGCCCGCTCGACGACGACCGCGCGGGCGGCAGCGCCGAGGCGTGCGTGGGCCTGTCCGTGCGCCCACGCGCGGTGGACATCGCCGAGGATCCCGGCGGGCAGCACGGCGTTGAGGAACTGGGACCGGTAGCAGGCGGCGAAAGCGGCGTGCCGGGTGAGCGGCAGTCCGTACCCGGTGGCGACCGTCCGCCAGCGCCACGCCGCCGCCGCGGTCGCGATCGCCGAGAGGATCAGGGCGGCGAGGATCGACGGCGGCGAGATCGCGGCGATCCCGCGCAGGAACGGGCCGAACCCGACGACCAGGGCCGTCGCGACGACGATCGCTCCCCCGGCGGCGAGGCGGACGACGAGGCGGATCCGGCGCCGAGCGCTCGCCGGATCCGCCGTCGTGGCGATCCGCCCTGCCGCGTGGCGCTCCGAGACGGGATTCAGCGCGGCCATGCCAGCACATCCTGGTGCGAGACGGTGACGTGCAGCGCTCCGGCCGCGAGCTGAACGCGACGGCGGGCGAGGTAGTCCTCGGCCGCCGGCTCGAACTCGGGGCGCTGCTCGAGCGCGGCGCCGACCCAGCCGTCGAGCCAGGCGGCGGTGAGCGCCGCGTCGGCGGGGCCGAGATGCCACGGCGTCGAGGCCGAGCGCACGCGCCACCCGGCGCCGGTGAACAGCCGGATGAGGAGCGGAGCCGCGTCGGGTCCCAGCATCCGCCGGCCGTCGGCGTCCCGGCGCTGATGATCGTTGAAGGCGCGCCCGATCGCGGCGTCGAGGGCGTCGGGCGGATCGAGGATCACGACGCCGGTCACCGAGAGGCTGAACAGCGCCGGAACGCCCGCCTCGAGGCACGCGGCCACGATGCGCCCGGCCTCCTCGCGCGTGACGACGTCCAGCAGGGCGGACCCGGTCACGGCGGATGCGCCCGCGAACGCCCCCGTCGACAGATCCTCGAGATCCTCCACGACGACGGAGACGCCGACCCGGCGTCCGGCATCGTCGGCGACGGTCTCGAGGTCGAGATGGTCGAGGATCTCCGCATCGCCGTCGTGCAGCACCCACTGCTGCGGCCCGGGCAGGCGCGGGGCGAGCCACCGGGTCATGCCGCCCGTGCCGGCCCCGAGATCGTGCAGCACGACCGGCCCGGGAGGCAGCAGACGAGCGAGTACCGAGGCGAGCTCCGTCGCGCGCGCCGTGTCGTCCGCGGCCGCCCGCAGCGCGAGCCAGTCGGGCGTCGCCGTCGAGATGGCGCTCATGATGCCTCCAGGGCGCGGGCCACCGCGCTCACGCTGCCGGCCCAGGTCGGCAGCCCGACGCGGGCCGCGCGCACCTCGGTGCGCAGTCGCGTGCGCAGCGCGGGATCGGTCATCCACGCGCCGAGCGCGACGGCGAGGGCCTCGGGATCGCCCGGCGGAACCAGGACGGCACCTCCTCCGGCGACCGTGTCCGGGATGCCGCCGACCGCCGCGGCGACGACCGGTACGCCGTGCCCCCGGGCCTCGGCGATCGCCATGCCCGAGCTCTCCACGCGCGACGGCGCGACCAGCAGCGCGCCTCGCCGGTACTCCGCCGCGAGCTCCGGCCCGTGGAGCACGCCCGTCATCCGCACTCGCCCGGAGAACCTCTGCGCGTCGCGCGCGACCGAGGAGGCGAAGTCGCCGAACGGTCGGGAGGATCCGACGATCCGGCACGTCCAGCCCTGCTCCGGGATCCGCGCGAGCGCGTCCAGCAGCACGTCCTGACCCTTGTGCGGAGCGACGACGCCGACGCAGAGCAGGTCGAGGCGGTTCTTCGGGCCCTCCCCCGGCGCCTCCGCGACGTCGACTCCCGGCACCGCGACGGCGATCCGCTCGGATGTCACCAGACCTCGCCGCGAGAGTTCCTTCGCGGTCCACGAGCTCGTCACGACGACCCTGTCGGCAGCAGCGAACATCCGGCGTTCGGCGGCCATCGTCGCATCGGTCGCCCCGGGGAACGCCGCGGCGACCATGTGCGCCAGTACGACGATCCGCAGCCGCCCGGCGGCTGCCGCGATCCCCTCCGCCGCCCACAGCCCGACGAGCCCGTCCACGAGCACCGTGGCTCCCCCCGGCAGCCCCCGGAGCGTCGACGTCGCGCCGGCGGCATCCGGCGCCTCGACGGTCGAGACCCGCCACCCCTGTCCGCCGAGGCCGTCGCGGATGCGCCGGTCGTACAGATTGCCGCCGCTCACCCGGGCGGGATCGTCGATCCCCTCCGGGACGAGGAAGGTCACCGCGCGGTCGATCACAGCGGCACCTCGTACGACGCCCACGCGATGTGCGACTCGTGCAGGGTCACCGCGATGCCGGTCAGCCGGGTGTCGCCCAGGCCGCCGTCCTGAGCACGCGCGGCGAGCCGGTCGCCGATGATCTGGCACAGCCGCTCGGTCGTGGTGTTGATGCCGTGCAGATCGGGCTCGTCGTCGAGGTTGCGGTAGGACAGAGCGCCGACGATCTCGTGCAGGGCCTCCGACGCGCGGCCGATGTCGACGACGATGCCGTTCGCATCGAGATCCTCCGCCCGGAACGAGGCGTCCACGACGAACGTCGCCCCGTGCAGCCGCTGCGCCGGACCGAACACCTCGCCCTGCAGGCTGTGAGCGACCATCAGATGGTCGCGGACCGTCACCGAGAAGCTCATGCCGCGCTCCAGTCGATCGTCTCGCAGAGCCCGCCGGCTGTGCCGTCGGCCAGAGCGGCCGTGATCTCGGGCATCCGACGCCAGGACGAGGTCGTGCCGAGCAGGAGGTCGAACGCCGGATCCGCGAGCAGCCGGAGGGCGAGGGCGAGCCGGTCCCGCGTGCTGCGCCGCCCACGACGACTCGCCGCGACCGCCCCGACCTGACTCGACCGGATCGTCAGGCGGCGTGAGTGGAAGTCGGCACCGAGTTCGAGCGGCACGGTCTCCGCGCCGTACCAGCTGGCGACCATGACCTCCCCGTCCGTGGGCGCGGCCCGCAGCGCGAACTGCAGCCCGGCACCGGATCCGCTCGCCTCGATCACGACGTCCGCTGCATGCGGAGGCTCCGCGGCGAGGGCGAATCGCGCGCCCAGCGCCGTGACGACCGCCTGCTGCGACTGGTCGACGTCCACCACGGTGACCTCGACGCCGGGGATGCCGCACGCGAGCCGGGCGACGGCGCAGCCGATCATCCCCGCCCCGACGATCAGGACGCGGTCGCCGACGGCCGGCGCCGCATCCCACAGCACGTTGACCGCGGTCTCGACCGCGCCCGCGAGCACCGCCCGCCGGGCCGGCACGTCGTCGGGAACGGGCAGAAGCGCATCCACCGGCACGACGTACCGCGACTGATGCGGGAACAGCGCGAACACCGCGCGCCCGCGGAGCGTCGCAGGGCCTTCCTCGACGACGCCGACGTTGAGATAGCCATACTTCACGGGGAACGGGAAGTCCCCGTCCTGGAACGGCGCGCGCATGCGCTCGCGCTCCGTCACGGGGACCGATCCCCTCGCGACGAGCGACTCCGTGCCTCGGCTGATCCCGGTCCACAGGGTGCGCACCGACGCCTCACCCGCGGCCGGTGCGGGCAGCGGTTCGTCGCGGAACTCGCCGCGACCGGGGCCGGTCGTCCACCACGCGGCCGCGGCCTCCGCGCGATCCGGGTGAACCTCGACCGTGGTCTGCGTCGTGTCACTCATGACTGCCATGCAAGTGACACGGAGGCCGGATGCGAAAGGTTCAGCTCACGCCCTGGCTCTGGGCGGCCGCGGGGGTCGTCGCCCTGGCGGCGATCGCGCGCGCCGTGCCGTTGTCGCCGGCCGGCTGGGTGGCGGCGCTGGGCTACCTGACCGTCTCGTCCGCGCTCGTCTCGCGCGGGCTCCGTCAGCGCTGCAGCACCCGCTTCGGGCCGGCCAACGCCGTCACCGCCACCCGATCGATGCTCGTCGGTGTGGCGACGGGCCTCGTCGTGACGGCGCTCACGACCCCGGCCTCGTCCGTCCCGCTCGTGCCGATCGTGGTCATTGCGCTCGCGCTGGACGGCGTCGACGGCTACGTCGCACGGCGCACGGGCAGCGTGAGCGAGCTCGGGGCGCGCTTCGACATGGAGGTCGACGCGTTCCTGCTGCTCGTGCTGAGCGTCCACGACGTGCGGTTCGTCGGCGGATGGGTGCTCGCGATCGGGCTCATGCGGTACGCGTTCGTGGCCGCGGCCCTGGTGCTCCCCTTCATGAATCGGACGCTGCCGTACCGGTACTGGCGCAAGGTGGTCGCCGCCGCGTGCGGCGTCGTGCTCGCCGTCGTCGCCGCGCAGATCCTGCCTCCGCCGGCGAACGTCCTCTTGGCCCTCGGTGCCCTTCTTCTGCTCGTCGAGTCGTTCGGCCGGGACGTCGTGTGGCTGATCCGGATGAACCGTGCAGACGCGCGTCTCGTGTCCTCCCCGAAGGCATCGGCTCGAGACGGAAGCAGGTAGCACCATGACGTCGTCCACACCGGCGCTGCGGGTCATGCGGATCCTCAGCACGCTCGTCCTGCTCGTGACGGGTGGGATCCACCTCTTCCTCGTCTTCGACGGGGTCGGCGGCGTCCTCGGCATCTTGTTCGTGCTCAACGCCGTCTCGGCGCTCGTGCTCGCGGTCGGGGTTACTTTCCTCCGCGGCCGGCTCCTGCAGGCGGCGACGGTGCTGGCGCTGCTCTTCCTGATCGCGACGCTCGGCTCGCTCCTGCTCGCGCTCACGGTCGGGCTGTTCGGCATCAGGGAGGTCTGGACGTTCACCCTCGTGCCGCAGACCATCGTGGTGGAGTCGATCGGCATCGTGATCCTCGCCGTGACGGCGGCGCTGGTGCTCCGGGTGCCGACGATGACACGGCGCTGACCGGCGGCGCTCGCGGTTCGTCCACACCGCCACCCCGGCCGTGCTCGTCGTCCGCCGAGAGGCGCAGGATCCGGCGCTCAGGAGGTGAGCACGTACCCCTCTTCACCGTGCACCACGATGTCGACGCCCGCGATCTCGTCCTCGCTGGTCACCCGGAATCCGATGGTCTTCTCGATCGCGAAGCCGATGACCAGCGCGACCAGGAAGGAGTAGACGAGTACGCCGCCCGAGGCGAGGATCTGCACGACGAGCAGGCGGGCGTCGCCGCCGACGAGCAGGCCCTGTCCGGTGGCGAAGAATCCGAGGAAGATCGTGCCGAGGAAGCCGCCGACCAGGTGCAGTCCGACCACGTCCAGCGAGTCGTCGAAGCCGAGCCGGAACTTCAGCTCCACGGCGAGGGCGCACACGCCGCCGGCGAGGGCGCCGAGCAGCAGCGACCAGCCCGGCGTGAGGTTGGCGCAGGCCGGGGTGATCGCCACGAGCCCGGCCACGGCACCCGAGGCCGCGCCGATCGAGGTGGCCTTCCCGCCGCGGACCCGCTCCACCAGGATCCAGCCGAGGATGCCCGCGGCCGCCGCGCCGAACGTGTTGATGACGATGAGGCCGACCCCGTCCATGCCCTTGGTCGCCCACTGCGCCCCGGCGTTGAAGCCGAACCAGCCGAACCAGAGCAGGGCCGCGCCGAGCAGCGTCAGGGGGACGTTGTGCGGCTTCTGGATCCCCTTCTGGAACCCGATCCGCTTGCCGAGCACGAGCGCGAGGGCCAGGGCCGCGGCACCGGCGTTGATGTGCACCGCGGTGCCGCCCGCGTAGTCGATGACCTCGATGCCGCTCTTCGCGCCGAACAGGGTGTCCCCGAGATGCATGATCCAGCCGCCGCCCCAGACCCAGGCGGAGATCGGGAAGTAGCCGAGCGTCGCGAACACGCCGACGAAGATGAGCCACGGCCCGAACTTCGCCCGGTCCGCGATCGCCCCGGAGATCAGCGCCACGGTGATGATCGCGAATGTCGCGCCGTACCCGACCGTGAGCAGCGCGACGTTGGCGCCCTTGCCGCTCGCGGCCGCGGCCAGGCCGAAGTCGGCGAACGGGTCACCGGCGAACTGACCGGGCGACGCCACAGTGCTCATCGAGGAGCCGTAGAGGATCCACAGCACCGCGACGAGCCCGATCGCGCCGAAGCTCATCATCATCATGCTGACGACGCTCTTCGCCTTCACCAGGCCGCCGTAGAAGAACGCCACCCCCGGCGTCATCAGCAGCACCAGCGCCGTCGCCGTCACTCCCCAGGAGATGTTGCCCGTCGCGTCCATGTCTTCCTCGCCTCCGCTAGACCGCGTTGTGCGAATCAGTGTGACGAGGAAGTGTTTCCGCCGACGGCGGCGTCTGTTGCGCGGGTGTTACAGGATCGGCCCGCGTGTGAACAGCGTGTTACCGGACCGGCTCCCGCTCGGCGTGCGAGAGCGCGTTCAGGCGGGAGATCGCGCGCAGGTACTTCTTCCGGTAGCCGCCGCCGAGCATCTCCTCGCTGAACACCTCGTCGAGCGGGCGCCCGGTGGCGAGGATCGGGATCTGCGCGTCGTACGCGCGATCCACGAACGCCACGAACCGCAGCGCCTCGGACTGGTCGGTGAGCTGACGCACGTCGCGGATGCCGAGGGCGTCCAGCCCCGCCAGCAGCCGGATGTAGCGCGACGGGTGCACCTGCGCGAGGTGCTTGACGATGTCGTCGAACGCGTCGTCCGATACGAGGCCCGCCGCGCCGAGCCCCGTGAGATCCTGCGCGTACTCGTCGGCGGAGAGGGAGACGGCGTGGCCGTCCAGCGCGCGCTGGCGGAAGTCGACGCCGTCGATCCGGATCGTCTCGAAGCTGTCGGACATCGCATGGATCTCGCGGAGGAAGTCCTGCGCGGCGAACCGACCCTCGCCGAGCGCGTTCGGCGGGGTGTTCGAGGTCGCCGCGAGACGGGTCCCCGATCCGACCAGCTCGCCGAGGAGCCGCGTCATCACCATCGTGTCGCCCGGGTCGTCGAGCTCGAACTCGTCGATGCAGAGCAGGTCGGATCCGCGCAGCAGGTCGACCGTGTTCCGGTAGCCGAGAGCGCCGACGAGCGCGGTGTACTCGATGAAGGATCCGAAGTACTTCCGGCGGGCGGGCATCGCGTGGTAGATCGAGGCGAGCAGGTGCGTCTTGCCGACGCCGAAGCCGCCGTCGAGGTACACGCCGGGCTTCGTCTCCGGCACCTTGGGCGCGCGGCGGAACAGGCCGCCGCGCTTGACCGGCTGCGCGCCCGTGGCGAACGTGACGAGCCGCTGCTTCGCGTCCTCCTGGGAGGGGTACGCGCTGTCGGAGCGGTAGCTGTCGAAGGTCGCGCCGTCGAACTGCGGGGGCGGCACGAGACCCGTCAGCAGCTCGGTGCCGGTCATCTGCGGCTGGCGGTCGATGAGATGGACGACGCCGGAGAGGGCGGCCTGATCGGTCATGCGGATCCTGTGTCGAAGTCTTACCCCTCGGATGCGCGAGCGCGCCCAGGGTCTTAGTGTCGTGTTCTAGGGTCGAGGGGGGGACGGATACACCCTACGCCGTCCCCGTCATCGCCTTCTGCCGCCCGCATCCGTGACCACCCTCAGGAGCCTGAAGTGACCGTCGAATTCGACACCTCGTCCGCATCGTTCGCCGAGTACGCGGAGCCCGGCCGCCTGGTCACCGCGGACTGGCTCGCCGCCCGCCTCGGCGACGAGGGCCTGGTCGTGGTGGAGTCCGACGAGGATGTCCTCCTGTACGAGACCGGGCACATCCCCGGCGCGGTCAAGGTCGACTGGCACACCGAGCTCAACGACCCGGTCATCCGCGACTACGTCGACGGCGCCGGCTTCGCCGAGCTGCTCAGCCGCAAGGGCATCTCCCGCGACGACACCGTCGTGATCTACGGCGACAAGAACAACTGGTGGGCCGCCTACGCCCTGTGGGTGTTCTCCCTGTTCGGGCACGAGGACGTCCGCCTCCTCGACGGCGGCCGCGACCGCTGGATCGCCGAGGGCCGCGAGATCACCACCGACCTGCCGAACCGCGCGGCGACCGAGTACCCGGTCATCGAGCGTGACGACTCCCTGCTCCGCGCCTACAAGGACGATGTGCTCGCCCACCTGGGCAACCCGCTCATCGATGTGCGCTCTCCGGAGGAGTACAACGGCTCGCGCACCTCGGCACCGGCCTACCCCGAGGAGGGCGCCCTGCGCGCCGGTCACATCCCGACCGCGCAGAACGTGCCGTGGGGCCGCGCGGTGGCCGAGGACGGCGGCTTCAAGCCGCGCGCCGAGCTCGAGGCGATCTACCTGGACGGCGCCGGCCTGCACGCCGGCGACGTCGTCGTCGCCTACTGCCGGATCGGGGAGCGCTCGGCGCACACCTGGTTCGTGCTGAAGCACCTGCTCGGCTTCGAGAACGTGCGCAACTACGACGGATCCTGGACCGAGTGGGGCAGCGCCGTGCGCGTCCCGATCGTCACCGGCGAGGAGCCCGGCAGCCTCTGATCATGGGAGAATGGCGGGGATGACTGACGCCCACGCCTTCGTGCTGCCCGACTCGCTGGCCGAGATCCGGGACGAGTTCCTGGAACTGCCCGAATCGGATCGCCTGCAGCTGCTTCTCGAGTTCTCCAACGAGCTGCCCGCCGTCTCCGACGAGGTCGCCGCGCACCCGGAGATGACCGAGCGCGTGGCCGAGTGCCAGTCTCCCGTGTACATCTACCTCGAGCTCACCGGCGGTGCGGTCACGATGCACGCGACGGCTCCCGCGGAGGCGCCGACGACCCGCGGGTTCGCCAGCATCCTCGCCCAGGGCATCGCCGGCCTGTCCCCCGAGGCGGTCCTCGCGATCCCGGACGACTTCCCGCAGTCGATCGGGCTCACCCGCGTGGTCTCGCCGCTGCGCATCTCCGGCATGACCGGCATGCTCATGCGCGCCAAGCGCCAGGTCCGCGAGCGCCTCGCCGCCTGAACCCTTCATCCGGTCGTCGAGCGAGGCCGGAGCGCAGCGACGACCGGAACCACACCGGTCGTTGAGCGAGGACGGAGCGCAGCGACGACCGAGACGAAACGCGGCTTGCCCGGCGGGATGGTCCTCAGTCCGCGAAGCCCTGGTCGCCGAGCCAGTCGGTGATCGCGTCGGTCCAGCGGTTCTGGTCGTAGTTCCAGAGCTTGGTGTGCCGCGCGCCGGTGAACACCGGCATCGTGACGAGATCCGGCCGCGCCTTCGCGAGGGCGTGCGAGGCCACCGAGGGCACGAACCCGTCGTCATCGCTGTGCAGCAGCAGGATCGGCACGCCCAGCTCGGAGGAGCGCGCGACCATGTCCAGGTCGTCGAACGAGATGGTGTGGTCGGATCCGCTGAGACGCGCCGTCCACGGCTGCCCGAGGGCGTCCATAGCGAGCTGCGGCAGCGGATCCGGCAGCCGCAGCTCCCTCGCCTGCGCCCGCAGCACGGTCCGCCAGTCCACGACCGGAGAGTCCAGGATCACGCCGGCGATCCGGTCGTCGTGCGCCGACGAGACCAGGGTCTGCAGGGCGATCGCGCCGCCCATCGACCAGCCCATCAGCAGGATCCGCTCGGCGCCGTGACGGAGGGCGTAGCCGATCGCCTCATCCACATCGCGCCACTCGGTCGTGCCCAGGCCGTACGAGCCCGCGCGGGTGCGCGGACCCTCCCCGTCGTTGCGGTACGACACGACGAGCACCGGCAGGCCCGCGGCGTGCAGCACCGGCACCGCGCGCAGGCACTCCGCCCGCGTCGCACCCCGGCCGTGCACCTGGATGACCCAGGTCGTCGACGCCGCCGGGAACAGCCACGCCGGGCACGGGCCCGCGGACGTGCCGATCAGCACCGGCTCGTACGGCAGGTGCAGCTCCCCGGGGGCGATGTAGTAGTAGCCGCTGAACGCACCCCGGCGCGCGACCTGCGCGCCCGGCTCGATCTGCGTGAGGAGCTTGCGGCGCACGCGGTGCGCGTCTGCCTGCAGCACCGCGCCGAGCTTGACGTATCCGGGGGTGCCGTCGACGAACAGGCCGTACCGCCCGGGCAGCTCCGTGTCGGGGGTGCGGCCGAGCTCGATCGTCTGCGCGCCGGTGTCCACGGCGAGGATGTCGGTGTCCGCCAGCCGCGGCTGCGGGGTGACCACCCTGCGCGCGATCTTCAGCACCAAGGCGCTGCCGATCGCCGTGCCGAGAGCTGCGGCCCCGGCCAGCGCGATCGCGCCGATCGTCGCGGCGTGCCTGAGACTCTTCATCGCCTCCTGACTCTAGTCTGTCCGCGTGAGCGCACATCCCGGATCCGACGGCGTCTTCGAACACGCCGCCGAGGAGCTGCGGGCGCTGCGGTTCCGCTCCGACATCGTGGTCCGGGAGATCCCTGCGCCGTCCGGTCTCGCCCCCGACGCGCTCGCGTTCGCGGCCGACATCCGTCCGGACGAGAACGGCGATTCGCTGTACGGCACCGGCCGGTTCGTGCTGCTGCACGACCCCGCCGCTCCGGACGCCTGGGGCGGGGAATGGCGGATCGTGGCGTTCGCTCAGGCCCCTCTCGAGCCAGAAATCGGTACGGATCCGCTGCTCGCGGATGTAGCGTGGTCCTGGCTGATCGATGCGCTGGAATCCCGCCGGGCGGAGCACCACTCGGCTTCGGGCACGTCCACCAAGACCCTCTCGAAGGGGTTCGGCGGACTGGCCGCGGAGGGCGACGGCGCGCAGATCGAGCTCCGCGCCTCGTGGTCCCCCGAAGGACCGCTCGCCCCGCATGCGGAGGCGTGGGCGGAGCTGGTCGGAATGCTCGCGGGACTGCCGCCGGGCTCAGAGGACATCGCCGTGTTCGGCGCCAGGAGAACCATCCGTGACTGACTACGTCGTCATCGACAACGACGAGGCCTTCGTCGACGCCTGCCGGATCCTGTCCGGCGGATCCGGTCCCGTCGCCGTCGACGTCGAGCGGGCCTCGGGCTTCCGGTACTCGCAGCGGGCCTACCTCGTGCAGGTGTTCCGCCGCGGTGCCGGCGCCTTCCTTTTCGACCCGATCACGATCTCCTCCTTCGCGCCCCTGCAGGAGGCGATCGGCGATGAGGAGTGGGTGTTCCACGCCGCCAGCCAGGATCTGCCTTCGCTGCACGAGCTGGGCCTCGATCCGACACGGGTCTTCGACACCGAGCTCGCGGCGCGCCTGCTCGGGTACGAGCGGGTCGGCCTCGCCGCAGTCGTCGAGCGCGCGCTCGGCATCACGCTCGCGAAGGAGCACTCCGCCGCCGACTGGTCGACGCGTCCGTTGCCCGCCGCCTGGCTGGAGTACGCGGGGCTCGACGTTCTGCACCTCCTCGACGTGCGCGACTTCATCGCCGCCGAGCTCGCCGAGTCGGGCAAGGCCGAGTTCGCCGCCGAGGAGTTCGAGGCCGTGCGCACCCGCGCGCCGAAGCCCGCCCGCGAAGAGCCCTGGCGGCGCCTCAGCGGGCTGCACCAGGTGCGCGGCGCGAAGAACCTCGCCGTGGCGCGCGAGCTGTGGCAGGCGCGCGAGGACTTCGCCCGTGAGTCCGACGTCTCCCCCGGAAGGCTCGTTCCGGACCGCGCCCTCGTGGCCGCGGTCCTCGCCGCTCCGCAGAGCAAGGGCGCGCTGGCCGCCGTGTCCGCCTTCACAGGGCGCGCGAGCCGGAGCCAGCTGGACCGCTGGTGGGCGGCGATCGAGCGCGGACGCGAACGCGAGGACCTCCCGCGGGAGAGGGTGCCCAGCGACACCCCGCCGCCCCCGCGCGCCTGGGCCGACCGCAACCCGGAGGCCGACGCCAGACTCAAGGCCGCCCGGCCGATCGTCGAGGCGCGCGCCGAGGAGCTCGGCATGCCCACCGAGAACCTGCTGACGCCCGAGACGCTGCGCCGCGTCGCCTGGGAGCCGCCGGCCGTGATCGACGCGGAATCCATCGGCGCGGCCCTCGCGGCCCGCGACGCGCGGCGCTGGCAGATTGAGGAGACCGCACAGCGGATCGCCGATGCTTTTGTGGAATCCGCGCAAGCGGCTTCCGAGCCCTCCGGCGCCGCTTCGTAGGTTCGGCCCAACCGATTCGTCCGTGCATCCTGGGCCGCTCGTAGGCTGACATCACTACCCTGAAGCGTGGGATCGTGATGACACTCGGTCTCACAAGAACAGGAACCGCGTTCCTTCGGAACGTGCGAGACTGGAAGCCCGGCCCGCAGACGCGGCGGGAAGAGTGGAGGCCCGCATCGGCGGTGATCTCCGATAACTGGAGGCCCTGTCCGCGGAGCGGGCCGGACAAGTGGAGGCAGAGTGGCCGAGATCTCGGACGTCTTCTTCGTCGATGGAGTGCGCACCCCCTTCGGGCGCGCCGGCGAGAAGGGCATGTACTGGAACACCCGCGCGGACGATCTGGCCGTCAAGGCCACGATCGGCCTGATGGAGCGCAACGCGAACGTTCCGCTGGACCGGATCGACGACGTCGCGATCGCCGCGACCTCGCAGACCGGCGACCAGGGTCTGACGCTCGGCCGTTCCGTCGCGATCCTCGCCGGCCTCCCGCAGACCGTCCCCGGTCTGGCGGTCGAGCGGATGTGCGCGGGAGCCATGACGAGCGTCACCACGATGGGTGCCTCGATCGGGGTCGGCATGTACGACCTCGCCCTCGCCGGCGGCGTCGAGCACATGGGCCACCACCCGATCGGCGGCAACGCCGACCCGAACCCGCGCTTCGTCGCGGAGCGCATGGTCGACCCGGGCGCGCTGAACATGGGCGTGACCGCGGAGCGCATCTTCGACCGCTTCCCGCACCTCACCAAGGAGCGCTCCGACCGCTTCGGCATGCTCAGCCAGCACAAGGTGCAGGCCGCGTACGACGCCGGCAAGATCCAGCCCGACCTCGTGCCGGTCGCGATCAAGGGCGCCGACGGCGCCTGGGGCCTCGCCACCGAGGACGAGGGCCGCCGCCCGCAGACCACGATGGAGGACCTGGCGGCGCTGAAGACCCCGTTCCGCCCGCACGGCCGCGTCACCGCGGGCACGTCCTCCCCCCTCACCGACGGCGCGACGATGTCGCTGCTCGCGGGGAAGAGCGCCGTGAAGGAGCTCGGACTCGCCCCGAAGATGCGCATGGTGTCGTTCGCGTTCGCGGGCGTGCAGCCGGAGATCATGGGCATCGGCCCGATCCCGTCCACCGAGAAGGCGCTCAAGAAGGCCGGCCTCGACATCTCCGACATCGGCCTGTTCGAACTGAACGAGGCGTTCGCCATCCAGGTGATCTCCCTGCTCGACCACTTCGGCATCGCCGACGACGATCCGCGGGTCAACGCGTGGGGCGGTGCGATCGCGGTCGGCCACCCGCTCGCCGCCAGCGGCGTGCGCCTGATGATCCAGCTCGCGGCCCAGTTCGCCGAGCGCCCCGACGTCCGCTACGGTCTCACCGCGATGTGCGTGGGCCTCGGCCAGGGCGGTTCGGTCATCTGGGAGAACCCGTTCTTCGACGGCAAGAAGCGCAAGTAAGGATCCGCGGAATGACGAACTACGACGCTATCGACTTCTCGCCCATCCAGGCCCTCACCGAGGGCGAGGTCGTCACGCACTCCCCCGTGCGCGACGTGCGCCTCGCCTCGGGCAAGGTCCTCGCCCTGATCACGCTGGACAACGGTCGCGACCACACGCGGCCGAACACCCTCGGCCCGGCCACGCTCACCGAGCTCGGCGAGACCCTCGCCGGCCTCACCGCGCGCGCCGCGGCGGGCGAGATCCAGGCCGTCGGCATCACCGGCAAGCAGTACATCCTCGCCGCCGGCGCCGACCTGTCCGACATCTCCCGCGTCGGCTCCCGTGACAACGCCCGCCTCATCGCGCAGCTCGGGCACAAGGTGCTCGGTTCGCTGAGCGATCTGGGCGTGCCGTCGTTCGCGTTCGTGAACGGCCTCGCGCTCGGCGGCGGCATGGAGATCGCACTGAACTCCAGCTACCGCACGGTCGACGCCTCGGCCGCCGCTCTGGCGCTGCCCGAGGTGTTCCTCGGCATCATCCCCGGCTGGGGCGGCGCGTACCTGCTGCCGAACCTCATCGGCATCGAGAACGCCCTCGAGGTCGTCATCTCCAACCCGCTCAAGCAGAACCGCATGCTCAAGCCGCAGCAGGCGTTCGAGCTCGGCATCATGGACGCGATCTTCCCGGCGGCGAACTTCCTCGAGGACTCGCTGCGCTGGGCCGACGCGGTGCTCGGCGGCAAGAAGGTCGAACGCAGGAACGAGCCGGGCAGGATCGAGCGGCTCACCAAGTGGCCGATCGCGATCAAGATGGCCCGCGGCATGCTCGAGTCGAAGATCGGCACGGTGCCGCGCTCCCCGTACGTCGCCCTCGACCTGCTCGACAAGGCGAAGAGCGGATCCAAGGCCGACGGCTTCGCCCGCGAGGACGAGGCGCTCGCCGACCTCGTGACCGGCGACCAGTTCGCCGCGTCGATGTACGCGTTCGACCTCGTGCAGAAGCGCGCCAAGCGCCCCGTCGGCGCCCCCGACAAGGCCCTGGCCAAGAAGGTCACCAAAGTCGGCATCATCGGCGCCGGCCTCATGGCCAGCCAGTTCGCGCTGCTGTTCGTGCGCAAGCTCCAGGTGCCCGTGCTCATCACCGACCTCGACCAGGCCCGTGTGGACAAGGGCGTGGCGTACATCCACGACGAGATCGGCAAGCTCGAGGCGAAGGGACGGCTCGACGCGGACACCGCCAACAGGCTGCGCGCGCTCGTCACCGGGACCACCGACAAGAGCCTCTATGCGGACTGCGACTTCGTCATCGAGGCCGTGTTCGAGGAGGTCGGCGTGAAGCAGGCCGTCTTCGGCGAGATCGAGCGGATCGTCGCCGAGGACGCGATCCTCGCGACGAACACCTCGTCGCTCTCGGTCGAGGAGATCGGCGCGAAGCTCGCCCACCCCGAGCGCCTCGTCGGCTTCCACTTCTTCAACCCGGTCGCGGTCATGCCGCTCATCGAGATCGTGAAGACGCCGCACACGACCGACGCCGCTCTGTCGACCGCGTTCGTCGTCGCGAAGGGTCTGGGCAAGAACGCGGTGCTCACCGCCGACGCCCCCGGCTTCGTCGTGAACCGCCTGCTCGCCAAGGTCATGGGCGAGGCCGCGCGTGCCGTCTACGAGGGCACCCCGGTGGCCGACGTCGAGAAGGCGTTCGCGCCACTCGGACTGCCCATGGGGCCGTTCCAGCTCATCGACCTCGTCGGCTGGAAGGTCGCCGCGCACGTGCAGGACACCATGGTGCACGCGTTCCCGGAGCGCTTCTACGCGAACGAGAACTTCCACGCACTGGCGGAGCTGCCCGAGGTCGTCGAGAAGGACAAGGGCGGCCGCGTGACCGGCTTCACCAAGGCGGCGGAGAAGCTCGTCAAGGAGGCGGCGGGATCCAGCCCGACGCCGGCCGCGGAGATCCTCCGCCGCGTGCAGGACGGCCTCGCGCAGGAGATCCGACTCATGCTCGACGAGGGCGTGGTGCCGGAGGTCGAAGACATCGACCTGTGCCTGATCCTCGGCGCGGGCTGGCCGTTCATCGACGGCGGAGCCTCGCCGTACCTCGACCGCGAGGGCGCATCGGAGCGCGTGTTCGGCGCGACCTTCCACATCCCCGCGATCCGCGGGATCGCGTCGGCCTGAGCCGATCCACGAACGCGGCCGCTCTCCTCTACGAGGCGGGCGGCCGCGTTCGTCGTGTGGTCTCGGCGCGGTCAGCGCAGTTCCGTCTGCGCCGGGCGCTGGTCCGCTTCCCCGTGCTCCGGCCAGAACGACAGCGCCCGCTCGGCGAGGGCGGTGATCGTGAGCGACGGATTCACGCCGGGGTTCGCGGGCACCGCCGCGCCGTCCACTACGTGCAGCCCCGGGTGCCCCCAGACCCGCTGGAAGGGATCGACCACGCCCCGCGCCGGATCGCCGGAGATCACCGCGCCGCCCAGGAAGTGCGCGGTCAGCGGGATCCCGAAGACCTCCGGCCAGGAACCGCGGGCGTCGGCCGGCACGCCCGTCTCCGCCGTGAGCCGGGCCGCGATCGCCTCCGCCGCCCGGTGAGCCTGCGGAAGGTGGCTCGGATTCGGCTCACCGTGGCCCTGCCGGCTCGTGAGCACCTGCCGCCCGAACCGGTTGCGCAGCGACAGTGTGAGCGAGTTGTCCGCGTTCTGCATGACGAGCGCGATGATGCCGCGTTCGCTCCAGCGGTGCAGGGACCCGAGCCGCGCCTGCCGGATCGGTGAGCGGACCGCCCGGCCGAGGACCGTCGCGAGGCGGCGCGGCAGTGAGCGTTCGCCCGGCACCAGCACCGTCGCGAGGATCCCCATCGCGTTGGATCCCACGCCGTATCGCACGTTCTCCACGTGGGTGCGCTCGTCGACATGGAAGGAGGTGGTGATGGCGACGCCGTGCGTCAGATCCGTCCCCGCCGGCACGCGCGTCGCGATCGCGCCGTCGAGCGCCTCGGAGTTCGTGCGTGTCAGGGTGCCGAGGGCGTCGGAGAGACCCGGGAGCGCACCGGACGCCTTCATCCGGTGCAGTAGCTGCTGCGTGCCCCAGGTGCCTGCGGCGACCACGACCTGTCCGGCGCGCACGGTGCGCCTGCCCCGCCCGCGGAGGATCCCCGTCCGCTCCGTCGTGACGAGGTAACCGCCGGACGGATCCTCGCGCACCTCCACCACCGTGCGCAGCGGCTCGATGACGGCGCCGCGGCGCTCCGCGAGGGCCAGGTAGTTCTTCACGAGCGTGTTCTTCGCGCCGACGCGGCATCCGACCATGCAGTTGCCGCAGAGCGTGCAGCCGGTTCGGTCCGGGCCCTCGCCGTCGAAGTACGGATCCGGGACCCGCACGCCCGGCATGCCGAGGAAGACGCCGATCGGCGCGTGCCGGAAGGTGTCGCCCACCCCGAGGTCCTCAGCAGCCCCCGCCATGATCCGTTCCACCGGCCCGGTGTGCGGATAACGGTCGACGACGCCGAGCATGCGGGAGGCGGTGGCGTAGTACGGCGTCAGCTCGGCCTGCCAGTCGATGCCGCCGGGCCACTGCGGGTCCGCGAAGAACGCCGCTTCCGGCTCGTACAGGGTGTTGGCGTAGTTGAGGGATCCGCCGCCGACGCCCGCCCCGGCGAGGATCATCACGTGCGGCAGCCGGTGGATCCGCTGCACCCCGAAGCAGCCGAGCCGGGGCGCCCACAGATAGCGGCGCAGGTTCCAGCTGGTGCGCGCGAAGTCCTCGTCGGCGAACCGCCGGCCCGCCTCGTACACGCGGACCCGGTAGCCCTTCTCGCTCAACCGCAGCGCGGCGACGGACCCGCCGAACCCCGATCCGATGATGACGACGTCCTCGTCGTATCCGGTCATGGGCTGTTCCTCTCCTCCGGTACGAGCAGCGTGAGCGCGGCCGGGCGGACGCGGATCGTGCAGGCACCCGCCGCGACGCGCTCCCCGTCGGCGTAGACGACCAGATCGGGCGCCGCGATCTCGACCCGGTCGATGCGGCGGTGGACCACTTCGGCGCGGCGCAGATGCTCCCCGCGCAGCAGCAGCGGGAACAGTCGGATCAGGCGCAGCCGCCCGAGCGGTGCGACGTGCACGACGTCGAGCAGACCGTCGGCCGGGTCGGCGCCCGCGCACACGGGCATCCCGCCGCCGTAGCTCGAGGTGTTGCCGACGGCGACGAGGGTGCCCGGACGCGCGCTCTCCACCTCGTCCGCGACGCGGATCCGGAACGGAGTGGGACGAAGCCGGACCAGCTCGACGAGCAGCGCGAGGTAGTAGCGGGCCTTGCCGCGCGGGAACCGGAGCCGGTTCGTGCGTTCGCTCACCCTGGCGTCGAATCCGAGCGCCGCGACGGTGAGGAAGGGCGTCGTGCGACCGTCGCTCTCGATCTCGCCGAGATCGATCGTCCGCGCGGATCCGGTGAGCGCTGCCTCCGCCGCCGCGTCGGGGGCGTGCACCGGGATGCCGAGAGCCCGCGCGAGGTCGTTGCCCGTACCGGCGGGGACGAGGACGAGAGGCACCGCCGCATCGGCCAGCAGGTCCACGATGCCGGACAGGGTGCCGTCGCCGCCCACGACGACGAGGGCGCCCGGCTCCGTCGCAATCGCGTCCCGGGCCAGCCGGCGCGTGTCGCCGGCGGTGTCTCCGGCGAAGGCGAGGACCTCGGCTCCGCGCTCGCGCAGATGGGCGATCGCCGCCTCGGCGATGCGCGCCCCTCTGCCTTTGCCCGAGCGCGGGTTGGCGATGACCGCGATCCGCGGCACCGGCTCAGTCATCCTGTGCGCCGCCCGCCTCGAACGGGATCAGTGCGCCCGGGTTCATGATCCCCTGCGGATCGAGTTCGCGCTTGACGGCCCGGAGGATCCGGATCCCGGTCTCGCCGATCTCGTCGACCAGCCACGGCGCATGGTCGCGCCCGATCGCGTGGTGGTGGGTGATCGTGCCGCCGGCGGCCACGATGGCGTCGCCGGCCCGGTGCTTGACGGCTTCCCACACGGCGAGGGGATCGCTCTTGATGCCGGCGAGCACGGTGAAGTACAGCGAGGCGCCGGTCGGATAGACGTGCGAGACGTGGCACATCACGAAGCTCTTCGCCCCCGCTGCGGCGAGGCCGGAGCGGAGCGCGTCGGTGACGGCCGCGCGCAGGCGGTTCAGGTTCGTCCAGGTGGTGGCGGTCTCGAGCGTCTCGCAGAACACGCCGGCGTCGAGCAGCGCGTCTCGCAGGTAGGGGCCGTCGAAGCGCGTCTCGGCCCAGTCCCCGGCCGCATCCGGCCCGGAGCTGCTGCCCCCGGCGGCGGCGAGGATCGACGCCGTGCGGGAGCGGCGCTCCTCCGCGTCGTCTCCCTCGAACACGGTGACCGCGCTCGCGCCCTTGGCGAGGGCCCGGCCGATGCGGCCCACCTGCGCGAGGCTCACCCCGGTCTCCGCCTCGTCGGAGAGCCGGATGACGGTGGGCCCGCCCCCGTGCTGGACCACCCGGCGGAGGGCGTCGGCACCCGTGGCGAAGTCGGGGAAGCTCCAGGCCTCTACGACGCGCTCGCGCGGCAGCGGATGCACCCGCACGCGCACGTGCGTGATGACGCCCAGGGCGCCCTCGGAGCCGAGGAGGAGCCGCATCAGATCCGGGCCCGCGGCGGAACCCGGAGCGCGCCCGAGGTCGAGCTCTCCGGTCGGCGTCGCCACCCGGAGCCCGGTGACCATCGTGTCGAATCGGCCGTATCCCGCCGAGTTCTGCCCGGACGATCGCGCTGCGGCGAACCCGCCGATCGTGGCGTACCGGAAGCTCTGCGGGTAGTGCCCCAGCTCGAACCCGCGCTCCGCGAGCAGCCGTTCCGCGTCGGGTCCGCGCGTGCCTGCGAGCAGTTCGGCCTCACCGCTCACCTCGTCGAGGCCCACCAGCCCGGACAGCCGCCGCAGGTCCAGCGAGACGACGGCGCGATGGCCGCCGCGTTCGGGGTCGAGGCCGCCGACGACGCTCGTGCCGCCCCCGAACGGGATCACCGCCAGGTCGTGCGCCGCGGCGACGCGGAGCACCTCGCTCACCTGGGCGTGGTCCGCCGGCAGCAGCACGGCGTCCGGCACGGTCTGCTCGGCGAGCCTGCGTCGCAGCAGGTCGGGCGTCGACCGTCCGCCGGCATGCCGCAGACGGGCATCGGCGTCGGTGCGCACCGCTTCGGCGCCCACGATCTCGCGAAGGGCGATCGCCGCCGCGTCGTCCAGCCCGACCGGCGCCACCCTCACCTCGTCGATCCGCGGCGCCGGAGCGGGGCGGGGAACCCTCCCGAGCAGCGCGGGGAGGAGAGCCCGGACCGCGATCGGCAGCGTGCGGGCGCGGGAGGGATCCCCCCACGCGTTCCAGCTCATCTCGCGCCCGGCATCCTCGCCGACGCTGTCCTTCAGGTCGCTCACGCGTTACAGTGTTACACATTATGGCAATACGTCAACCACTTGCGCCGGACCTGGAGCCCGCTCTGCGCTGGGACGCGACGCAGCGGCGTCTCCTCGACGCCGCCGAGGAGCTGATCCGCACCCGCGGGGTCCACGGCCTCACGATCGCCGAGCTCGCGCGGACAGCCGGGCTCAGCCGTCCGACCGTCTACCGCAGCTGGTCCGGCGCGGACGAGGTCGTGCGCGCGACGCTGCTGCGTCGGGTGCTGGTCCTGCTCGCCGCGGGCGACCAGGCGGCGGCCACGCGAGCGGACATCGTCGCCGAGGTGATGCGCTTCGCCGCCGCGCTCGGGGCGGATCCGCTGTTCGCCGCGCTTCTGGAGCGGGAGCCCGAGGTCTTCACCCGGTACATGCTGCAGCGCTTCGGCACGAGTCAGCGCGTGATCCTCTCGCACCTGTCGTCCGCGATCGCCGTCGCCCAGGCCGGCGGCTCGGTGCGGCAAGGGGCGTCGGACGAGATCGCCGTGATGCTCCTGCTCATCGCCCAGTCGGCGATCCTCTCGCACGGCACGGTGAGCGACCTGCTCGACCGCGCCGCCTGGACGCGCGAGCTCGCCGCCGCACTCGACGGGCATCTGCGGCCGTGACCGTCGTCCCGCGCCTGCCCATCGCCGCGCAGCGCCGCGCAGCCCTCGAACGCCTCGCCGAGGACGCCGTCGACGTGCTCGTCGTCGGCGGCGGGATCACCGGCGCGGGGGTCGCCCTCGACGCGGCCTCGCGGGGCCTGCGGGTGGCACTGATCGAGGCGGAGGACCTGGCCTTCGGCACGAGCCGGTGGAGCTCGAAGCTCGTGCACGGCGGCCTGCGCTACCTCGCCACCGGCGACATCGCGACCGCGCGGGAGAGCGCCGAGGAGCGACACCTCCTGATGACCGTGATCGCGCCGCACCTGATCCGCCCGCTCCCCCAGCTGCTGCCGTTCGGGCGCGGCGTGGATCTGCGTCAACGCGTCGGCGGGGCCGTCGGGATGGGCCTCGGAGATCTGCTGCGCCTGCGCGCGGGCACGAAGCGCTCTGTGCTCGCGCCGCCCCGCCTCGTGTCCCGGGCGACGGCACAGCGCCTCGTCCCGGCGCTGGATCCGCACGGGCTCCGCGGCGGGGTCCTCGGTGCGGACGGCCAGCTGATCGACGACGCGCGCCTCGTCGTGGCGGTGTGCCGCACCGCAGCCGGTCTGGGCGCGGACATCCTCACCCGGGTGCGGGCGCGGCGTCTGCACGGCACCGGCGCCGACGTGGAGGACGCACTGACCGGCGAACGGTTCGCCCTGCGCGCCGGCGTGGTCGTGAACGCGACGGGCGTGTGGGCCGGTTCGCTCGACGACCGGCTCCGGGTGCGTCCCAGCCGCGGCACGCACATCGTGCTCGACGCCGCCGCGCTGAGCAGCCCGCACGTCGCCCTGACCGTCCCGCACCCCGGGTCGCTCAGCCGGTTCGTGTTCGCCCTGCCGCAGCAGCTCGGGCGGGTCGTGGTCGGACTGACCGACGAGGATGCGCCAGGCCCCATCCCGCCCGTGCCCACGCCGGAGGAGTCCGAGATCGCCTTCCTGCTGCAGACGATCAGCCGCGTGCTGGCGCAGCCGGTCGCCCGCGACGCGGTGATCGGCGCGTACTCGGGGCTCCGTCCGCTCGTCGACGCGGGAGACGGGAGCTCCTCCGCCGACGTGTCCCGCCGTCACCTCGTGGCGCTCGCCGACGACGGGTTCGTGAGCGTGCTCGGGGGCAAGCTCACCACCTACCGGCGCATGGCTCAGGACGCGGTGGATCTCGCGGCGGCCCGCCTCGGCCGTCCTGTTCCGCCGAGCCGCACCGCGCGGCTCGGCCTGGTCGGCGCGATCGGGCGCTCGGACGACGCACCTGCCGCGATGCTCGCCCGGTTCGGCGTCGAGGCGCGCACCGTGCTGGCCGAGGCGCGCTGCGAAGCGCCGGCAGAACTCATCGCCCCCGGCCTCGACGTGCGACGCGCCGAGATCGAATTCGCAGTCCGCGCCGAGGGAGCGCTCACCGTCGGCGACGTGCTGGATCGGCGCACCCGCATCGGACTCGTCCCGGCGGACCGCGACCGGGCGGTGGAGGCCGTGCACGGGATCGTCGAGGGAGCACTCGCGGATCCCCTGTGACCGCGCCCGCGTGCTTTCCCTCGTGCGTCTGTCGCGCTATTATTTGAACATGTTCAGTTCTGCGGACGCGAAGGATCCCACCCCGCTGACCTCGAAGGCGGAGAAGACCAGGGCGCGGATCCGCGATGCCGCGTTGGCATCGTTCGTCGAGCGCGGCTACCCCGACACGACGATCCGGCTGATCGCGAAGGAGGCGGGCGTCTCCGTCGGCAACGCGTACTACTACTTCCCCTCCAAGGAGCACCTCGTGCAGGAGCTCTACGAGCAGGTGCAGATCGACCACGCCCACCGCGCCCGCCCGCGGCTGCAGCAGACGACCGGCCTCGTCGAGCGCCTCCGCGTGTTCTTCGACACCGGCCTCGAGGCGGTGGGCGAGTACCGCCGCGTCGCCCCCGGCTTCCTCAGCGCGATGGTCTCCCCCGATTCGCCGATCAACCCGCTGTCGGCCGAATCCTCCCCCGCACGGGAGATGACCGTCGGGCTGCTGCGCGACGTCGTCGAGGGATCCGGGCACCGGCTTCCCGAGGACATCGCCGAGCGGCTGCCGGACGCCCTCTTCCCCGCCTACCTCGCCCTCGTCCTGCGCTGGACCTACGACGAGTCCCCGGGCCAGGCGAAGACCGCCCGCCTCCTCGACACGGGGCTGCGCCTGTTCGCCGTCGCACTGCCGTTCCTGCGGGTGCCAGGGGTCCGCGGCGTCACGCGCGACCTGCTCGACCAGATCGCGGATGTGCGGCCATGAGCAGTCCGACGAACGCATCGCCGCGCACGTCCAAGGAACCGATGGCGTTCACCGAAGGCGAGTTCTGGTTCGGTGCGCTCGTGGCTTGGATTCTGGTTTTCCTTCTGCTGCCCGTCTGCCTCATGATCTCCTTGAGCCTGGGAGAGGTGCTGCCTCAGGGGACCTATGTGTCGTTCGCCGGATCAGGCCTTCCCAGCCTGTGCACGGCCGCAATCGGTCTCACCGCCATCGGCGCCGTGGTCAGCATCCCCGTGTTCGCGGTCTTCGTCCTCCCTGCGTGGGCGATCAACAAAGCACTCAGCCGGGTCCGCAGCCACGCGGCGCTCCTCGCGGTGAACACGCTGTTCGGAGTCGCGGTCGGTGCCGCCGGCGCCGTGGCCGGGTTTGCGTCGTTCGGCGCCTTCCTCCTCGCCCCCTCGTACTCGCGGTAGTCGTCGGCAGTGCCATCGCTTCGGGAGTGGCTTTTGCGCTTGCGTGGCAACTCGCTGCCGCCCGAGCGTTGTCTTCAGACCGCGGCCGCACCAGGAAGTGCGTCTTTCGTCTGCCGCCGACGCCGGAACCCAAGGATGCGCGATGAGCGCCACGACGGCTCGTTCTCCGCGGACCCCTCAGGAGCCGATGGCGTTCACCCGCCAGGAACGCAATCTGGGCGGTCTGTGGACCTGGCTCATCTTCCTGATCCTGCTCGAGCTGGTGTTCCTCATACCGCTCACTGTCGATCTCGTCACCCACGCACTTGCCTTCGCGCGCTCGGATGCGCAGTGAGGGCGGCGCTTGGGCCGCCCTCACCGGCGGCAGCATCCTACTGCTGCTCTGTTTCGCGCTTTTCGTCGCGGTGATCGGCGGCGCCGTCGCCGGAGTCGTGACGCTCCTGATGCTTCCCCTCGCAGGCTGGATCGGGCGGTCGATGAGGCGTGTGCACTCGCGGTGGGCACACGCGACCGTCTATCTGCTCCTCGGCAGCATCATCGGAGGTCTTGTGGGGTCGCTCAGAGGCGTCCTCAGTATCGGGGGCGATGGAGCCGTCACCGTTCTCGACATCGGCCTCCCCGCAGCGCTCACCGGAACGGCCGCAGCTGCCGGTTGGGTGATCGCGATACACCGGGCCCTGCGAACGGACCGGAAGCTCGCAACCGTCCGAAGCTGATCCTCAGTCGATGTGCACGAACTGCGCGCCGCGATCATGGAGGGCAGCGATCGCGGCGATGACGCCGTCGGCGGTGCCCGACCCGGGCTGGTTCATGTGGGCAAGCACGATATCGCCGCCGACCGCCTTGCCCACTTCGCGTGCGACCACTCGCGCGGGGAAGGTCGCTCCCCCATCACCGTTCACGGTGAAGCCCAGCGGAGTCTCGCCGAGGTCGTGCACGATGGACACCGCGACGTCGTCGTAATGCGCCGTGCCCGGGCGGAACCAGCGCGGGGCCCTGCCTGTGAGCGAACGGATCCGCTCGTGGTTCACCCAGACCTCGTCGACCGCCTCGGCGGCGGAGGACGTTCCGGGTATCCCGTAGGCGGCGCGCCCGCGCACGGACAGTGGGCGGTGGAGCGTCCCGTGATTGCCGATCTCGAACAGCGGCTCGGCGAAGAGCTTCCGGGCCACGACCGGGTTCGCGTCGATCCAGCGGCCGTTGAGGAACAGGGTCGCGGGGATCCGCTGCGCGATCAAAGCGGTGACCAGCTTCTCGTCGAAACCGGAGCCCGCGGGGCCGCCGCACGCATCGAAAGTGAGCGCGACGCGCGGATGTCCGTCCGCACTCGTCGGCGCATCGAGCGAACTACGGATCCCGGGCAGCTGCATCCCCCAGGCCCTTGGGTTCTGCGACGCATGTCGCTCGATCACGGCCTGGGCCGGCGACGAGGTCGCCGCCGCGCCGGTCGCGACCGGTGCGGCGGCCTCGGGGACGGACGCGACGGTGATCCGCGGCGTCGCAGTCGCAGTGGCGGTCGAGCCTGCCGGGCTGGCCGCGTCGGTCGACGATGCTCGCTCCGGCGACCTGGTTGCGCAGCCGCTCATCCCCACCGCCGCGGCCGCAAGCAGCAGTCCGCCGAAGGTGCGCCGCGTGAGGGGCCCGTCGGCTCGCGCCGAGTTCATCGTCGGCGGCGGTCTTCGATCTCGACGTCGTCCCGGCGTCCCGAGATGATGTCGATGGCTCCCGTGTGCAGCGGGGTCTCTCCGGCAGGACGCGCGATCGGCACGCGGGTGCCGAGCACCTGAGCAACGACGTCCTGCGCGATCTTGCCGGCGGTGAGTCCGGCGTCCTCGAGGATCTGCTCCCGCGTGGCGTGGTCGATGTACTCGTCCGGAAGGCCCAGCTCGTCGACGGCGGTGTCGATGCCCGCCTCGCGGAGCACCTGGCGCACCCGGGTGCCGACGCCGCCGACGCGGATCCCGTCTTCCAGGGTGATCACGAGGCGATGGCGGGCGGCGAGCTCCACGACCGACTCTTGCACCGGGATCACCCAGCGCGGATCGATCACGGTGGCGCCGATCCCCTGCGCCTTGAGCCGGTCGGCGACCTCGAGCGCGAGCGCCGCGAACGGGCCGATGCCGACGAGCAGCACGTCCTCGCCCTCCCCGCGGGAGAGCACATCCACGCCGTCCTGCAGCCTTTCGACCGCCGCGATCTCCGGCGTCACGCCCCCCTTGGGGAAGCGGATCACGGTGGGCGCGTCGTCGACGGCCACCGCCTCCTCCAGCTCCTCGCGCAGCCGCTCGCCGTCGCGGGGCGCGGCGATCCTGATGCCCGGAACGATCTGCAGCAGGGAGAGATCCCACAGGCCGTGGTGGCTCGGTCCATCCGGGCCGGTCACGCCGGCGCGGTCGAGCACGAAGGTCACGCCCGCCCGGTGCAGGCCGACGTCCATCAGCACCTGGTCGAACGCGCGCCCCATGAACGTGGCGTACAGCGCCACCACCGGGTGCAGGCCGCCGTAGGCGAGGCCCGCCGCCGCGGTCACGGCGTGCTGCTCCGCGATCCCGACGTCGTAGACCCGGTCCGGGAAGCGCTCCGCGAAGGGGGCGAGCCCGGTCGGCCGGAGCATCGCGGCGGTCATGGCGATGACGTTCGGCGTACGCGATCCCACGTCCAGCAGCGCGTCGGCGAACACGTCGGTCCAGCCCACACCCGCCGAGCCCAGGGCGCCGCCGGTCTTCGGGTCGATCTTTCCGACCGCGTGGAACTGGTCGGCCTCGTCGTCGAGCGCCGGCTGGTAGCCACGGCCCTTCTCGGTGATCACGTGCACGATCACGGGGGCGCCGAAGCCCTTCGCCAGCTGGAGCGTCTCGGTGAGCGCCTGGATGTCGTGTCCGTCGACCGGGCCGAGGTACTTGATGTCGAGGTTCGAGTACAGCTCCTCGTTGTTCGAGAAGCGCGAGAGGAACCCGTGCGTGCCGCCGCGGACGCCCCGGTAGAAGGCCCGTCCGACCGGGCCGAGCGCGCGGAAGAAGCGGTCCGAGGTCCGGTGCAGATCCCGGTAGACGCCCGCGGTGCGCACCCGGTTCATGTACCGGGCCATGCCGCCGATCGTCGGGGCGTAGGAGCGGCCGTTGTCGTTCACGACGATCACGAGGTTGCGCTCGTTGTCGTCGGAGATGTTGTTCAGCGCCTCCCAGGTCATGCCACCGGTGAGCGCACCGTCGCCGACGACGGCGACCACATGCCGGTCCGCGCGCCCGGTGGCGGTGAACGCCCGGGAGATGCCGTCCGCCCAGCTCAGCGAACTGGACGCGTGCGACGACTCCACGACGTCGTGCGCGCTCTCCTCGCGCTGCGGGTAGCCGGCGAGGCCCCCGCGCGAACGGAGCGCGGAGAAGTCCTGGCGCCCGGTGAGGAGCTTGTGCACGTAGGACTGATGGCCCGTGTCGAAGATGATCGGGTCGTCCGGCGAGGCGAACACCCGGTGCAGCGCGATCGTGAGTTCCACGACACCGAGGTTCGGGCCCAGGTGCCCGCCGGTGCGGGCGACGTTCTCGATCAGGAAGGCCCGGATCTCCGCGGCGAGCTGCGTGAGCTGCTCGGGCGAGAGCCGGTCGAGGTCGCGGGGACCCGAGATGCCGGGAAGGATCGCCACCGTGTCTGCCTCCTGAGGACGAATGGAGCGGCTGCGCCGAAAGCGCCACCGCATCGTTCCAGCGTACCCAGCATTGCCCTGGGGCCGCTGGAGATCCGCCGCATCTCGACCGATGCATGGCCGAGGTCTATGCTCGGGCTGCGCACCCACATGGTGAGCGGCGCCCGGCGTCCCGCATCTCACCATGAGCGAGAAGTCCCGCCCGCTCCTGACGCCTCCTGGGCGATCCTCCGCGATCGCCCGCGAGAGGACTGAAGTTGAACGCAGCAGCTCAGCCGTCCGGACCCTCCACGCGACGTCGCACGATCGGCATCGTCGCCGGCCTGGTGGTGGTCGTCTCCACCCTCGCCTGGTTCGCCCTGCGTCCGCCGAGCTCCTCCGCTCCTGCCCCCGCCGGGACCACGCCCGCGCCGGTCCGTGGTCCGCAGGCGGACGCCGTCGCCCGGGTCGTGCAGCAGGCGATGGCCTCGGATCATCTCAAGGCCGCGATCGTGCGTGTGACGATCGGCGGCAAGGTCGTGGCCATGCAGGCGTTCGGCGATTCGATGACCGGGGTCCCCGCGACCACCGACATGCACTTCCGCAACGGCGCCGTCGCGTTCGAGTACGTGTCGACCCTGCTGCTGGAGTACGTCGACGAGGGCAAGGTCCGCCTGGACGACACGGTCAACACGTGGATGCCGGATCTGCCGGAGGCGAAGACGGTCACGCTCAGGATGCTGACGAACCAGACCACGGGATACCCCGACTTCGAGACGGACCCCGGATGGACCGCGGCGTACAACGCCGACCCGTTCCACCAGTTCACGTTCGAGGAGCGTCTGAAGGACGCCTTCAACCGGCCGCTGCAGTTCGCTCCCGGCACGAACTGGAGCTACTCGCACACCAACTTCATGATCCTGGGCCACATCCTCTCCCAGATCGGCGGCGCCCCCCTCGATCGGCTGCTGCAGGAGAAGGTGCTCGGACCGATGGGGCTGACCCAGACCACCGCGTACGACACCGCGACCGTGCCGGAGCCCGCGCTGCACGCCTACAGCTCCGAGCGCCGGTCAGCGCTGGGGATCCCGCCCGGAATGTCCTTCACCGAGGAGTCCACGTACTGGAATCCGGTGTGGGGCACTCCGATCGGCGCGGCCGAGACCACCACGATCACCGACATGACCACCACGGCGGTGGCGGTCGGCACCGGCAAGCTGCTGTCCTCGAAGAGCTTCCATGCGATGACCGATTCCCACCTGATCGGGTTCGGCACGCGGATGCCGGCCTGCGGCGGCTCCTGCTTCCCCCAGTCGGACGCCTACAACTACGGGCTCGGTGTGGTGCTTTCCGGGTCCGGGCAGCTGCAGAACCCGCTGCTGAGCGGCTACAGCGCCACCGAGGCCTATCTGCCGTCCCAGAAGGTCGCGGTCGCGGTCGCCACCACCTTCCTTCCGGGCGCGTTCGATGTGAACGGCGACTACGACAACGCGAGCGACCGGCTGTTCCGTGAGATCGCCACCGCGCTCGTCCCCGATGACGCTCCCCCGTTCGGCCCGCCGAGGAAGAACTGAGCCGCGATCCCCATCGCATCGTCCGCGCGAGAATTCGCTCGAGTGCTGGTGCCCTCTGCGACACCTGCACGATTCGGCGACACCCGCACGAGCGGATCCGGGGTTCGATCCTTCAGGTGACGCACGGTCCTGCAGACGTCGCACCGGTCCGGCGTCGAACGCACGCCAAGGGGCCGGCTCCCCGAGGGAACCGGCCCCTGTAGGGCTGCGCGGGTCTCAGACCAGCGAACGCAGCACGTACTGCAGGATGCCGCCGTTGCGGTAGTAGTCGGCCTCTCCGGGGGTGTCGATGCGGACGACTGCGTCGAACTCGATCGGCTGCTTGCCCTCGGGCGAGAATTCGCTCGGGGTCGCGGTGACCTTGACCGTCTTCGGGGTGGTGCCGCTGTTCAGCTCCTCCAGGCCCGAGATCGAGACGATCTCGGTGCCGTCGAGGCCGAGCGACTCCCACGACTCGCCGGCCGGGAACTGCAGCGGGACGACGCCCATGCCGATGAGGTTCGAGCGGTGGATGCGCTCGAAGCTCTCGGTGATGACCGCCTTGACGCCGAGGAGGTTGGTGCCCTTCGCCGCCCAGTCGCGGGAGGATCCGGATCCGTACTCCTTGCCGCCGAAGATCACCAGCGGGGTGCCCTGCTCCTGGTAGTTCATCGACGCGTCGAAGATGTAGGCCTGCGGGCCGCCGGCCTGGGTGAAGTCGCGGGTGAAGCCGCCCTCGATCTGCTGCCCGTCGTTGACGGCCTTGACCAGCGTGTTCTTCAGGCGGATGTTCGCGAACGTGCCGCGGATCATGACCTCGTGGTTGCCGCGACGCGACCCGTAGGAGTTGAAGTCCTTCTGCGCGACGCCGTGATCGGTGAGGTACTGGGCGGCCGGGGTGCCCGCCTTGATGTTGCCTGCCGGGGAGATGTGGTCGGTGGTGACAGAGTCGCCCAGGGCCGCCAGCACGCGAGCGCCGGAGATGTCGGTGACGGGCGCCGGGGTGATCTCCATGCCGTCGAAGTACGGCGCCTTGCGCACGTAGGTCGAGTCGGCGTCCCACTCGAAGACCGGGCCGGTCGGGGTGGGCAGGCTCGTCCAGCGCTCGTCGCCGTCGAACACGGTGGCGTACTGCTTGATGAACTGGTCGCGCGAGATCGACGAGTCGACGATCTCCTGCACCTCGACCGGGTTCGGCCAGATGTCCTTCAGGAAGACGTCGTTGCCGTCCGCGTCCGTGCCGAGAGCGTCGGCGTCGAAGTCGAAGTTCATGGATCCGGCCAGCGCGTAGGCGACCACCAGCGGCGGGGAGGCCAGGTAGTTCATCTTCACGTCGGGGCTGATCCGGCCCTCGAAGTTGCGGTTGCCCGACAGCACCGCGGTGACGGCGAGGTCGTGCTCGTTGATCGCGGCGGAGACCTCGTCGATCAGCGGACCCGAGTTGCCGATGCAGATCGTGCAGCCGTAGCCGACCGTGAAGAAGCCGAGGTCCTCGAGATCCTTGTCCAGACCCGACTTCTCGTAGTAGTCGGTGACGACCTTGGATCCGGGGGCGAGCGTGGTCTTCACCCACGGCTTCTGCTTCAGGCCCTTGGCCAGCGCGTTGCGCGCGAGCAGGCCGGCGGCGATCATCACCGACGGGTTCGAGGTGTTGGTGCACGAGGTGATCGCGGCCAGGGTGACCGCGCCGTTGTCGAGCAGATACTTCTGCCCGTCCGGGGTCTTCACCTTGACCGGCTTGGACGCGACGTGCGGCGCACCGCTGGAGATGAGGATCTCCCCGGTGTGCGTGTGCTCGTCACCGGGCATGATGCCGGGGTCGGATGCCGGGAAGGATCCGAGCGCGTCGGCGTCGACGATGTCCTCCGAGGTGGACGGCGTCGCGTAGTTGACGATGTCCTTCTCGAACTGCGACTTCGCCTCGGACAGCAGGATACGGTCCTGCGGGCGCTTCGGGCCGGCGATCGACGGGACGACGGTGCCCAGGTCGAGCTCGAGGTACTCGCTGAAGCTCGGCTCGTTGTCGGCGTCGTGCCAGAGCGACTGCTGCTTGGCGTACGCCTCGACGAGGGCCACGGCCTGCTCGTCGCGGCCGGTCAGGCGCAGGTAGTCGAGGGTCACATCGTCGATCGGGAAGATCGCGGCGGTGGATCCGAACTCCGGCGACATGTTGCCGATGGTCGCGCGGTTGGCGAGCGGCACGGAGGCGACGCCGGCGCCGTAGAACTCGACGAACTTGCCGACCACGCCGTGCCGGCGGAGCATGTCGGTGATCGTGAGGACGACGTCGGTCGCGGTGACGCCGGCCGGGATCTCGCCGGTCAGCTTGAACCCGACGACGCGCGGGATGAGCATGGAGACGGGCTGGCCGAGCATGGCGGCCTCGGCCTCGATGCCGCCGACGCCCCAGCCCAGCACGCCCAGGCCGTTGACCATCGTGGTGTGCGAGTCGGTGCCGACGCAGGTGTCGGGGTAGGCGCGGAGCGTGCCGTCGACGGTGCGGTCGTAGATGACCTTCGCGAGGTGCTCGATGTTCACCTGGTGAACGATGCCGGTGCCCGGCGGGACGACCTTGAAGTCGTCGAACGCGGTCTGGCCCCAGCGCAGGAACTGGTAGCGCTCACCGTTGCGCTCGTACTCGATCTCGACGTTGCGCTCGATCGCGTCCGGGCGGCCGAACAGATCGGCGATGACGGAGTGGTCGATGACCATCTCGGCCGGGGACAGCGGGTTGATCTTGTTCGGGTCGCCGCCGAGGGCCGTCACGGCCTCGCGCATCGTGGCGAGGTCCACGATGCAGGGGACGCCGGTGAAGTCCTGCATGATCACGCGGGCCGGCGTGAACTGGATCTCCGTGTCGGGCTGCGCCGACGGATCCCAGGACCCGAGAGCCTCGATCTGCGCCTTCGTCACGTTCGCGCCGTCCTCGGTGCGAAGCAGGTTCTCCAGGAGGACCTTGAGACTGAAGGGGAGCTTCTCGTGACCGGCGACCGTGTCGATCCGGAAGATCTCGTAGTCGGTGCTGCCGACCGTCAGGGTGCTCTTGGCACCGAAGCTGTTCACCGTGGACACGAATCCGTCTCCTTCTGATCGGATGGAAGCGACAGGCGACTCCATCTTGCTCGGCCGCTCCTCGGTGCGGCCAGCAAGGCGAGCCTTACCAGTCTGCGCCACGGGAGGACCGAGCGAAAGGTGTCGATTTATCTTGATGTCGAGATAAATCTAGCACGGCTCAGGAGGCCGGATCGGCCTCCTCGGGGGGCGTGTCCTGTCGTGGATTCAGCCTCCGCGCGACGATCCAGGTGAGTGCGAGCAGAAGGGCGAAGAACGGAATCCCCATGAGCAGCTTGACCGTGCCGAGCGTCGTCACGTCACCGGCGAAGTAGAACGGGAGCTGCACGCCGAGTCGGGCGAGGAAGAGAGCCGCCCATGCGACCGAGAGCCAGAAATAGGTGCGGCGCTTATGCGGATCCTCGCGCCAAGCGAGTCCCTCGCCGGTCAAGAAGCCGACGACCACGCCGATCAGCGGCCAGCGCACGAGCGCCGAGATAAGGAAGGCAGCCCCGTAAGCGACGTTGGTGATGAAGCCGATGACGAATTGGTCCTCAGCGCGGCCTGTGAACAGTGGCAGTCCTGCGGCCACGACGGCGGCGATGAGACCCGACAGAGCCGCAACCGGAGGTGACTTCATCAGAAGCCGGATGAGGGTGAACACAGCAGCCAGCCCCACGGACAGCGCCAGGCCCAGCACGAGGTTCTTCGTCGCAGTGAACGTCACGATGAAGGCGAGCAGTGGAAGCGCAGTTTCGAGGATTCCTCGCCAGCCGCCGATGACCTTCCAGACCATCGCGCCCGTCGACAGCCCTGCGTCCGGGTCGATCCCCGCGCGCCGGGCCGCGGATCCCAGCGAGGCACCGATGGCTTCAGCGAATGTGGGAGTTGCCTCGTCCTGCGCAGCATCGGGAGCGGTTCCGGAGGCGGGCGGCGGAGCGTACTTCTCCGCCGGCGTCTCCCCCGGCAGGTCGGGAGCGCTCACGCGGTGCCGGGCGCCGCGGGCATCCGCAGCGGGATGAGGTCGCGCGGGGGCATCGGCGCGCCGCCACGGACGACCACGATCGACCGGAACAGGTCCTCGACCGCGGCGGCCGCCTCGGCGTTCGATGCCGCGGCTCCCCCGATCACGCCGCGCAGGAACCAGCGGGGCCCGTCCACGCCGACGAAGCGGGCCAGGCGCGTGACGGTGCCCTCCGCACCGGCGACGGCGGGGATCTCGGCGAGCAGCTCGGATCCGAGAGCGCCCTCGCGCTCCTCGACCCGGCCGCCCTGCTGGGTGATCTGCTCCTGGATCTGCGCGCGGGTCTCGTCCCAGAGGCCGGTCGAACGCGGGGCCGCGAACGGCTGCACCTGCAGCGTCGAGTCGGCGTAGTCGAGCCCGACCGCGACGATCCGCTGGGTCTGCTCCTCGACCTCGAGGCGCAGGTTGAGCCCCTCGCGGGGCAGGATCTTGATGGCGCCGAGGTCGATGTACGGGCGGACCGGGTTCGCCTCGCTCTCGTCGAACGGGCCGTCGGTCGCGCGGTCGTGGAGGCCCTCCTGGGTGTCTTCCTCGACGGCCTCGATCTCGGGCATGCTGTCGTCGCTCATGCGTTCTCCTCCGCGCCGACGGGTACGGCGCTCTGCGTCTGGTAGCCGGTGGATCCGAATCCGCCCGCACCCCGATCGCTCTCGTCGAGCGCGTCCACAGGGATGAACCGCGCTCGCGTGACGGGCATGACGATCAGCTGGGCGATCCGGTCACCGACCGCGACATCGTACGCCGCATTGCTGTCCGTGTTCAGAAGACTCACCTTGATCTCGCCGCGATAGCCGGCGTCGACCGTTCCCGGGGAGTTCACGATCGTGATGCCGTGCTTGGCTGCGAGGCCGCTGCGCGGGACGACGAACGCCGCGAAGCCGTCCGGGAGGGCGATCCGCACACCGGTGCCGACCAGCGCCCGCTGCCCGGGTTCCAGGCGCAGCGCCTCGGCGGAGACCAGGTCGGCCCCGGCGTCGCCGGGGTGGGCGTAGACGGGGATCTCGGGCGCGATAATGGGAACGTCCACGGATTCGGTCACGGAAAGAGGCTAATGCAGAACGCAGCAGGCGACAGCCGCCCCCGTTACCGTGAGCGGCTGGCTCCCAGCCTCTGGCTGTTCCTCGCGGCGGCCCTGGGCGGACCGATGCTGACGCTCGTGTTCGTGCCCGCCGGATCCGGCATCGCCCTCGTCATCGGCGCGGTCGCGACGATCGCGATCATCGCGCTGATGATCCTCGGGTCCCCGCGGGTGCAGGTCGACTCGCGAGTGCTGCGCGCCGGCCGCGCCTGGATCGATGCGTCCTGGCTCGGTGATCCCGAGGTGCGCACCGGCGACGACGCCCGTCAGGCGCGCGGACCGGGACTGCCCGCCCGCGGCTGGCATCTGATCCGTGGCGGCATCGACGGGATCGTGATCGTGCCGAACACGGATCCTGACGACCCGGCGCCCAGCTGGACCATCTCGTCCCGCACGCCGGACCGTCTCGCCGCAGCGATCAGCGCGGCCCGCGCCGAGGCGACCCGCGCCGCCTGATCCCGGCTGGTCCGAGTTCCGCCTACGAGACCGTGTCCCACTTTCTGCTGCCGAAACCCGGTTTCGGCAGCAGAAAGTGGGACACGGAGGCACGAGAAGTGGGACACGGTGGGGAGACCTGAGCACGACTCCGGTCGTCCCGGAGACGCAGAACGCGCCCGGAACCGTTCGGTCCGGGCGCGCGTCGCGCAAGGGGTCGTCAGGCCGCGCATTCCTTGCAGATCGGGCCTGCGGCGTCCTCGTGGTCGAGCTGCGAACGGTGCTTCACGAGGAAGCAGCTGACACAGGTGAACTCGTCCTCCTGCGGGGGCAGCACAACGACGTCGAGCTCGACGTCGGAGAGGTCGGCTCCCGGAAGGTCGAATCCGCCGGGGTTGTCCGAGTCCTCGACATCGATCGAGCCCGACATCTTGTCAGGGACGCGCTCCTTGAGAGCCTCGATGGACTCGCTCTCGTCTTCGCTCTTGCGCGGGGCGTCGTAATCGGTTGCCATGGGGTGGATCTCCACTTTCATCCTGCGAGTGGCGGGGCGCCGGGGGTGTTTCGGCGGGCGTTAGTTTGCACGACCCGCGTCCATTTCGCAAATGCCACTCGTTCGCGGTACCGAACTCACGGCACGCCCGCGCTATTCCCAGGTCAGCCTGCACGGCCGTGACACCATGATCGGACACCCATCTTGAGGGGCTGGAGCCATGGAACACGTCACGATCGTCGGCGCCGAAGACGACGTCCTCGTCCTCGCCACGGAGTCGGGAGCGCGCTTCGCGCTCCCGATCGACGAGGTGCTGCGCGCAGAACTGCGCCGTGCCAAGGCCAACCGCGAGGAGAAGTCGCCACCGCTGGCCGCGAGCCCGCGCGAGATCCAATCGCACATCCGTGCGGGCATGTCCGCCGCCGACGTCGCCGAGCTGCTCGGGGTCGGCCTCGAGGTCGTGCAGCGCTTCGAGAGCCCCGTGCTCGCCGAGCGCGAGCACGTCGTCGGGCAGGCGCTCGCCGTGCCCGTGCTCATCGGCAGCGAGGTCGAGCCCGACGCGCAGCCGACCTTCGGGGTCGCGATCCGCGCCAAGCTCGCGGACCTCGACGCGTCCGGGGAGCGCTGGGCGAGTTGGAAGGACGACTCCGGCTGGGTGATCAAGCTCGAGTTCTCGGCGAACGAGGTGGAGCACGACGCCCGCTGGAGCTTCGACCCGCGGCGCAGCGCTCTCGCCCCGGTCAACGCCGACGCCACGCAGCTGTCCCGGCAGGGGTCCCTCCCGGAGGGCCTGATCCCTCGGCTGCGCGCGCTCGACAAGGAGCGCCCCTCGCCGTACAAGGACGACACCCGCTTCGACTCGGGGGCGTTCGGCCCGCGTCTGGTGCCGCAGCCCGAGCCCGACGAGGACGACGGCGCCGCCGAGGCGGTCGAGCCGCGTTCCGCACGGCACCCGCAGTCGTCCTCGAACGCGCAGGAGGCGGCCACCCGCAGCGCCACGTTCGCCCCGACCACCCCGTCCGACACCGCCGACCTGCTCGAGGCGCTGCGCCGCCGGCGCGGTCAGCGCGAGGCCCGGCCGAGCGTCGAGGACGACTCCGACGAGTCGCGCCCGCTGGCGCTGTTCGAGGCGCTGGAGCCCGGTTACGAACCGGATCCGGCACCCGAGCCCGAAGACGCGCGTCCGTTCGCCGGCGAACAGGACGGCCCGACGCGCAAGCGCCGCCGGGAGATGCCGTCCTGGGACGAGATCGTCTTCGGCGCCCGCAGCGAGGACTGAGCGCCTCTCCCGGTCGTTGAGCGAGGACGCGCGCCAGCGCGACCGAGACGAAACGCGGTGAACTCGAGAGCAACCCCGGTTCCGTCTCGCCGAGACCCGCGCTGAGCGAGCGTCAGCGAGTCGAAGTGTCGCTCAACGACCGAGAGCCGCTCTCAGCGCGTGTACGCGCCGAACCGCAGCAGCGGCACGCGAAGCTCCTCCGGGGTGAGCGAGCCGTGCTGGCCGATCATGCCCTGGCTGCGCTGGTCATCGGCGGCGCCGTCGTACAGCGCCCAGACGCCGCGTGCCGGCACGATGAGGTCGCCGGCCCTCGCCGCCGCATCCGCGGTGACCTCGGTGCCGAACAGGCCGCCTCGCACGGCCTGATCCCGGGTGAGCACGTCGGCCGCGCCCTCGGTACCGCGGATCCACTCCGCCGCGACCTCGTCGACCCGCTCCGGCTCCTCGAGGTAGACGTGCAGCATGCGCGGCTCCCCCGCGATCGCCGAGACACCGCGCTGCATCGGACTGTTCTCGTCGACGATGAGGTGACGGGTCTTCGGCACGTCCACCATGCCGTGGTCGGCGGTGACGAGCATGCCGACGCCGGCCGGGAGCGACGACGGCATCGCCGCATCCACGTCCTCGAGCGCGGCGACCCAGTCGGCCGAGGCGACGCCGTGCTTGTGTCCCGCCTTGTCGGCCTCGGGCAGATAGCAGTAGATCAGGGCGCCCTCATGCTCCTCGGCGAGAGCGACGGCGAGGGCGACCCGGTCGGCGGCGGAGCGCGCCGAGTGGAACTCGGCGCCGCGCAGCGTCGCCGCGGAGAAGCCGCTGTGCGCGTACTCGGGCAGACCGACGGCGAAGGCCGGCCGCCCCTGCGCGATCGTGCGCTCGAACACCGTCGGCTCAGCCTGCCACGCGGAGGCGTCGACGCCCGCCTCCTCCCAGCCGGAGAGCTGGTTGACGAGCACCCCGCGCTGCGGATCACGGACGCGGTAGCCCACGAGGCCGTGCCGCCCCGGATCCGCCCCGGTGAGCAGGCTCGTGAGCGCCGACGCCGTCGTGGAGGGGAAGACGCTGGACAGCACGTCCCTCTTCGTCATCGCCGCGGACAGGCGCCGCGCGTGGCCGGCGTGCCCGCGGAGCTGGATCGCGCCGAGGCCGTCGACGACCGCGAGGATCGCCGAGCGGACCGGCGGCAGCGCCTCTCCCGTGCCGGCCAGAGAACCGAGCAGGTCGTGCGCCACCCCGGTGATGCTCCGGGAAGAGGGCGGGATCGCCGGTAGCATGAGGCTCACCGAGTCAGTCTCGCACAGGGACGGACCCGGATCCGGCGTCGAGAAACCCTCCGCCGCCTCCCGATGACCGCAGGAAGCCCATGCCCCGCACCACGCCGCCAGAGCCGATCGACGAGCGCATCCAGGACATCGATCTGTCGAGCGAGATGCAGGGCTCCTTCCTCGAGTACGCGTACTCGGTCATCTACTCGCGAGCCCTCCCGGACGCCCGCGACGGCCTGAAGCCGGTGCAGCGCCGGATCCTGTTCCAGATGGCGGAGATGGGCCTGCGCCCCGAGCGCGGGCACGTGAAGAGCGCCCGCGTGGTCGGCGATGTGATGGGCAAGCTGCACCCGCACGGCGATTCCGCGATCTACGACGCGCTCGTCCGCCTCGCGCAGCCGTTCTCGCTGCGCCTGCCCCTCGTCGACGGCCACGGCAACTTCGGCTCCCTCGACGACGGCCCGGCCGCCTCGCGATACACCGAGGCGCGGCTCGCCCCCGCCTCCCTCGCGCTCACGGAGAGCCTCGACGAGGACGTCGTCGACTTCGTGCCGAACTACGACGGCCAGTTCCAGCAGCCGTCCGTTCTGCCCGCCGCGTTCCCGAACCTGCTCGTGAACGGCGCGAGCGGCATCGCGGTCGGCATGGCCACGAACATGGCGCCGCACAACCTCATCGAGGTCGTCGCGGCGGCCACGCACCTGCTCGAGCACCCCGAGGCGACGACCGAGGAGCTGATGGAGTTCGTGCCCGGCCCCGACTTCCCCTCCGGCGGGATCGTGATGGGCCTGGACGGCGTGCGCGACGCGTACGCGAACGGACGCGGCGCGTTCAAGGTGCGCGGCAAGGTGTCCATCGAACCGCTCGGCCCCCGGCGCACCGGCATCGTCGTCACCGAACTGCCCTACATGGTGGGGCCGGAGCGCGTGATCGAGAAGATCCGCGACGCCGTGCAGGCGAAGAAGCTGCAGGGCATCAGCGACGTCAACGACCTCACCGACCGCAACCACGGCCTGCGGATCCAGATCGGCATCAAGAACGGCTTCGACCCGAACGCCGTGCTCGAGCAGCTGTACCGGCTCACCCCGCTGGAGGACTCCTTCAGCATCAACAACGTCGCCCTCGTCGACGGGCAGCCGCGCACGCTCGGGCTCAAGGAGCTGCTGAGCGTATACGTGCGGCACCGTCTCGAGGTCGTCACCCGGCGCAGCCGGTACCGCCTGGCCCGCCGCGAGGAGCGCCTGCACCTCGTCGAGGGCCTCCTCATCGCGATCCTCGACATCGACGAGGTCATCCAGGTCATCCGCTCCTCGGACGACTCCGAGCAGGCCCGCACCCGTCTGCAGAGCGTGTTCGACCTCAGCGAGCGGCAGGCCGAGTACATCCTCGAGCTGCGGCTGCGCCGCCTCACCAGATTCTCCCGGATCGAGCTCGAGACCGAGCGCGACCAGCTGCTCGCGGAGATCGCGAAGCTGCAGGAGCTGCTCGGCAGCGAGGCACTGCTGCGCGGCCAGGTGGCGAGCGAGCTCGACGCGGCGGCCGAGGCGTACGGCACGCCCCGCCGCACACTGCTGCTGAACGCGGCGCCGCCGAAGCCCCGCGCGACGAAGGGACCGGTCGACCTGCAGATCGCGGACGCGCCGACCGTGGTGGTGCTGTCCACCACCGGACGGGCCGTGCGCGTGGACCTGGAGCCGGGGCAGGAGCTCTCCCCCGCCGCCCGGCGCAGCAAGCACGACGCGATCCTGGCGACGCTCACGACGACGACGCGCACCGAGATCGGCGCGGTCACGTCCGCCGGCCGGGTGCTGCGGTTCACGGCGATGGATCTGCCGTCGGTGCCGTCCGCCTCGGTGCACCTCGCCGCCGGCGTGCCGCTGCGCGACTACATCGGCCTGCTCGACAAGAGCGAGCGGATCCTGACCCTGATCCGCTTCGACGACGACACCCCGGTCGCGCTCGGCACCCGCTCCGGCGTGGTCAAGCGCGTCGTGCCCTCGACGCTCGCCGTGCGCCCGGAGCTCGAGATCATCGGCATGAAGCCCGGCGACGCGGTCGTCGGCGCCGGCGCGGCCCCCGACGACGCCGAGCTCGTGTTCGTCACGAGCGACGCGCAGCTGCTGCACTTCGCCGCCTCCGGGGTGCGACCCCAGGGTGCGCCGGCCGGCGGCATGGCCGGCATCAAGCTCGGCGCCAAGGCCGAGGTCATCGCGTTCTCCGTGCTGGCCGCGGGCGACGACGCCATCGTCGTGACCGTCTCCGGTGCGACCGGGATGATCGCGGGGACCGACGCCGGCCGCGCCAAGGCCTCCCTGTTCACCGAGTTCCCCGGCAAGGGCCGCGCCACGGGCGGTGTGCGCGCGCACGCGTTCCTGAAGGGCGAGGATCGGCTGACGCTGGCCTGGGTCGGTGCGGAGCCGGCGCTCGCGGTCGGCCCCGACGGCTCGGCCAGGACCCTCCCCGAGACCGGTGCCAAGCGCGACGCCTCGGGCCAGCCGATCGACGGCGTGATCGGCTCCATCGGCGGCACGCTCGGGGCCTGACCCGGCCCGCCATCAGTCCTCGGTGCGGGCCGCCCCGAGGTCGGCGAGTCCCTCCGCCACGATGGCGGCCACGGTGCGGGCGTGCACGCCCTCGGGGTCCAGGTCGGGATCGAACACGGTGACCGCCGCTCCCCAGGCGTGCGGGGCGAGCGCGGCGAGCAGGCCCACGAGCTCGTCCGGGGCGAGGCCGCCCGGGTCGGGGCTGTCCACGGCCGGCATGTGGACCGGATCCAGCACATCCACGTCCACCTGGATCCAGTAGCCGCTCTCGAGTCCTTCGGTCGCACGCACCCGCGCGGCCGCCCGCGCCCCGCCGTGCAGGATCACGTCGTCGGCCGGCACCACGATCGGGATCAGCGCGCGCAGCTCCTCGACGTGCGGGTCGGCGTACCGGCAGCCGATGTGGGCCGTGCGCTCCGGCGCGAAGTACGGCGAGAGCCCGTCGATGTCCGACATCGCGGGCGAGTGCAGCCCGATCGCGGCCGCGAGGTCCTCACCGGCGACGCTGCCGATGCCGGCGCTGTTGCCGGGGTGACGGAAGTCGGTGTGCCCGTCGAGGTGCACCAGTCCCCCACCGCCGCTGACCCGCGTGGCGAGGCCGGCGCCGATCGCGAGACTGCAGTCGCCGCCGAGCACGAGCGGCACGTCGCCCGCGCGACGGATCTCCACCAGCCGGTGCGCGAGCCGCCGCGCGTGGTCGACGATCGCCGCCTCGTTGCGCACCCTGCCGGCCGGGCGGCGCCCGTCGTCGTCCACGTAGCGCCCCGGCAGCACGACGCCGCCGTCGAGGGCGCCGCGGGACTGCAGCAGGCGGTGCAGCCCTGCCTCGCGCAGGGCCTCCGGGGCCTTGCCCGCGCCGGGGACACCTCCGCGTACGGGCGGACGCAGGCCCAGGTTGGTCGGGGCGGAGACGACGGCGATCACCGTCTCAGTCTGTCAAGCGGCCGTGCCGTGCTCCGCAGACCCGCCCGGTGTGCGACGCATCCACACGTCGACGCCGTCCTCGTCCTCGGCCACGAAGCCGTGCCGCTCGTACAGCCGGCGCGCCGCCGATCCGACGAGCACCTGCAGCCGCAGCGGCCGCACCCCCTCGGCCTCGGCCAGCACGACCCGCAGCACGGCCGTGCCGATCCCGCGGCCCTGATGCACCGCGTCGAGGTAGAACATCTCGAGCCACAGCACCTCGTCGTCGGGACGCAGGGTGACGGTGCCGCCGACCACGCCGTCGATCAGGATCATCCGGGTGTGCGCGGTCGAGAAGTGCTCGATCACCCGCTCCCGGGACCGCTCCGGATCCCAGCCGACCAGCGGCTCCAGGTCCTGGCGCAGCACCCGCTCCTTGAGCGCGACGACCGCGTCGACGTCGTCCTCCGTCGCGGCGCGCAGCGCGATGCCCTCGGGGAGAGCGGTCATCACGCGTCGATGGCCTCGCGCGCGAGGCGGTCCGAGGAGTCGATGATGAACTCGCGACGCGGGGCGACCTCGTTGCCCATCAGCAGCTCGAACACCCGGCCCGCGGCCTCCGCGTCCTCCATCCGCACGCGGCGGAGCAGGCGGCCGGAGCGGTCCATGGTGGTGGAGGCGAGCTGCTCGGCGTCCATCTCGCCGAGGCCCTTGTAGCGCTGGATGGGCTCGTGCCAGCGCTTGTTCTGCTTGCGCAGCTTGGCCAGCAGCGCGTGCAGCTCCTGCTCGCTGTAGGTGTAGATGGTCTCGTTCGGCTTCGACCCGGGGTTCATCACGATGACGCGGTGCAGCGGCGGGACGGCGGCGAACACGCGCCCCTCCTCGATGAGCGGCCGCATGTACCGGAAGAACAGCGTCAGCAGCAGGGTGCGGATGTGCGCGCCGTCGACGTCGGCGTCGCTCATCAGGATGATCTTCCCGTAGCGCGCCGTGGAGATGTCGAAGGAGCGGCCGGATCCGGCGCCGATCACCTGGATGATCGACGCGCACTCGACGTTCGACAGCATGTCGCTGATCGACGCCTTCTGCACGTTGAGGATCTTGCCGCGGATCGGCAGGAGCGCCTGGTACTCGCTGACGCGGGCGTGCTTGGCCGTGCCGAGGGCCGAATCGCCCTCCACGATGAACAGCTCGGTCTGCGCGACGTCCGTGGACCGGCAGTCGACGAGCTTCGCGGGCAGCGACGACGACTCCAGCGCGTTCTTGCGGCGCTGGGTCTCCTTGTGCGCGCGGGCGGATACGCGTGCCTTCATCTCGGCGACGATCTTGTCGAGCAGCATCGACGCCTGGTTCTTGTCATCGCGCTTGGAGGATCCGAACCGCTCGGCGAGGGCCTTGCGGACCACCTGGGCGACGATCGTGCGCACGGCGGGCGTGCCGAGCACCTCCTTGGTCTGACCCTCGAACTGCGGCTCGGGCACGGTGACCGTGAGCACGGCGGTCAGGCCGGCGAGCACGTCGTCCTTCTCGAGCTTGTCGTTGCCCGCCTTGAGCCGGCGGGCGTTCTGCTCGACCTGGCTGCGCAGGGTCTTCAGCAGCTCCTGCTCGAAGCCCTGCTGATGGGTGCCGCCCTTGGGCGTGGAGATGATGTTGACGAACGAGCGCAACGAGGTCTCGTAGCCGGCGCCCCAGCGCAGCGCGATGTCGACCGCGCACTCGCGGTGCACCTCGGTGGCCTTCATGGATCCGTCCGCCTGCAGCACCGGCACGGTCTCGGTGAACCCGCCCGAGCCCTGCAGCCGCCACGTGTCGGTGACCGGCGCGTCGGTGGCGAGGTACTCGACGAACTCGCTGATCCCGCCCTCGTAGTGGTAGCTGGTCTCGTTCGCGGCCGGGGTGGCTCCGCCGTCGTCGCCCGCGAGCCCTGCCGGGCGCTCGTCGCGGACGAGGATCTCCAGGCCGGGGACGAGGAACGCCGTCTGCCGCGCCCGGGTCTCCAGGTCGGCGAGCTGGAACGCCGCGTCCTTGGTGAAGATCTGCCGGTCCGCCCAGTAGCGCACCCGCGTGCCGGTGACGCCCTTGGCGACCTTGCCGATGACGCGCAGCTCGCTGCGCTCCTCGAACGGGGTGAACGGCGCATCCGGCCGCGGAGTCCCCTTGTCGTCGAACAGGCCGGGCTCGCCGCGGTGGAAGGACATCGCGTAGGTTTTGCCGTCGCGGTCGACCTCGACGTCGAGACGCTCGGAGAGGGCGTTCACGACGGAGGCGCCGACGCCGTGCAGACCGCCCGACGCCGCGTAGGAGCCGCCGCCGAACTTCCCGCCGGCGTGCAGCTTGGTGTAGACCACCTCGACGCCGGTGAGCCCCGTGCGCGGCTCGACGTCGACGGGCACGCCGCGTCCGCGGTCGCGCACCTCGACGCTGCCGTCGACGTGCAGGACCACCTCGATGCGGGTGCCGTTGCCGGCCACGGCTTCGTCGACGGAGTTGTCGATGATCTCCCAGAGGCAGTGCATGAGGCCCGGCGATCCGTTCGAGCCGATGTACATGCCCGGGCGCTTGCGGACGGCTTCGAGCCCTTCGAGGACCTGGAGGTGATGGGCGGAGTACTCGGCTGTCACAATTCTCAATCGTATCGACGTCCGGATGCCGCCGATGGCCGACACTCCTAGCGCGGTCGGGACCTCCGGGCCCCGGATACGCGGTCAGCGAAACACGCGGAACTACGGGCATTACTCCCAGGTCCGCGTGGTTGTATAAAGCAGATGCAGTAAGCAAGAAACGAGCACTGGGGAGGCATCGAGATGAACGCGACGACTGAACGAGACAGCACCACCATCCCCCGCCTCACGGCGATGGATCGGTGCGACTCCTGCGGAGCCCAGGCGTACATCGCCGCCGTGGTCAACGGCTCCGAGCTGCTGTTCTGCGCGCACCACGGGCGCAAGTACGAGGAGAAGCTGCGCGCGGTGGCGACGAGCTGGCACGACGAGACGTCGCGACTCCTCGACTCCTGAGCACTTTCAGACAGGAACGCCCGGTGTCCTCGGACTCCGGGCGTTTTTCGTGGCCCGGGATCGCCGGACCGCGTGGGTGGGATACGGCCGTCAGACCTGCTCGCGGCGCACGTGCGCCGTGAGGCGGCAGAGGATCTCCTCGCCGACCGTTCCGATCGCCTCGGCCAGCGTCGTCGGCACGACATCGCCGGATCCGCCGCGGCCGAACAGCACGACCTCGTCGCCGACCGCCGCACCCTCCCAGGCCGCCACCCGGGCGGAGTCGGGATCGATCCGCCGCAGCGGACGAGCGCCGGCCGGAGTGCCGACCTCGACACGACCGGCGAGGATGCTGGGCAGGCCGTCGAAGGATCCGATGCCGACGACGACCTCGTCCCCCTCGATCCGCTCGACCATCGCCACGAGCTCGGCCGCCGGCGCGATCCCGGGCAGGTCGGGACCGTCGGCGGAGCGGATCCCGTAGCAGAACGCGCCGACCCGGACGAGAGTGCCGCGCAGCTCGGGCCGGGCCCAGGTCGCCGCCGACGCCGTGAGGTGCACGTACGGCAGTTCGGCGCCGAGCACCCGTGCCCGCTCCACCGCGGCGAGGAACCGGGCCTGCGCGTCGTCGTCCTCCGCGTCGCTGGCCTCGGCGAGGTGGCTCCAGGCACCGACCAGCACGACGCGCCCCTCGCCCTGCGCCCGGAGCGCGAGGGCGACGCCGTCGTCCCACTCGTCCGCGGCGAGGCCGTTGCGGTGCAGACCTGTGTCGACCTTCAGGTGGATCCGCGCGCGCACGCCCAAGGCTCCGGCGCGCTCGATGACGCGGCGGAGGTAATCCAGGGAGCCGACGCCCAGATCGACATCCGCGAGCAGCGCGTCGGCGATCTCCTCGTCGTCGGAGGTGACCCAGGCGAACAACCGGGTCTCGGCGCCGACCACCTCGCGCAGGCGCACGGCCGTGGGGATGTCGTAGGTGCCGATCCAGCCGACCCCCGCATCCGCGGCCACCTCCGCCGACCAGCGGGCGCCGAGCCCGTAGCCGTCGTCCTTCACGACCATCATCAGCTCGGCCGGTTCGACGCGCCGCGTCACGGCCGCGATGTTCGCGCGGAGCACGGCCTCATCGACCCGCAGCACGGGCCTCGTCATGCCTCCCATGCGCGCTCCGTCCGCCGGCCGACCACGGCGACGAGCTCCCCGACGCCCATCCCGGTGATCCGCGCCCAGTCCGCTGCCCCCGCCGCGAGCGGTCCCCGTCCGCCGAAGTAGGTGGCCTCGGCCCCCATCCGGACGTCCGCATCGCCGATGTCGACCACGCACACGTCCATGGCGATCCGACCCACGATCGGGTGCACGATCCCGTCGATCTCGACCGAGGCCGTGCTGCCGAGCGCCCGCACCACACCCTGCGCGTATCCGCCGGTGATCAGCGCGAGCCGGGAGTCCTCCGGGGCGCGGTGGATGTACCCGTACGAGACGCCGCCGCCGGCCGCGATGTCCTTCGTGGACAGCACTCGGCCGACCACCCGCATCACCGGGGCTCCGGGGAGGGATCCGTCGTCGTCGGGGAGGCCGTAGAGCAGGCGCGGATCCAGGTCGGGCTCGTCGGTCCAGGTCGCGGCGACGCCCTCGAGGGCGAGTGCCTGCGCCTCCGCGTCGCCGTCCACGCGCACGGCGCGCGCCCCGGCGGCCGTGACGGCCTGGGCGACCGCGAGCAGCCCATGGCCCCACGCGTCGCGGCGGAGATCGGCGATTCCGGCTCCACCCGCCTCGACCGCGCGGGCCGCACCCAGGGCGAGAGCCGACCGGGAGATGCACGAGCGCAGCATGGCGCTCCGCGTCCTCTCGCTCATGGTCTCCCCCGTCCTGCGTCGCTGGCGCCCGTCCGGCGCCGGCGGCGCCGAGAGCGGTCTCAGACCTTCATGTAGGTGAAGACCTCGTCGCCGACGCGGTCCTCGATCGCCTTGCGCGCTCCGGCCGCCAGCGCGTTCAGCGCGTCGTGCTCGGCGCCCGCGCGATAGGAGTGCCCGCGTCGCTCCGCCGCGATCCGGAGGATCTCGTCGCTCAGCTGCGGGTTCAGCGGAAGCACCGGGCCCTGCACGTTGGTCGCGAACACGTTGCGCACGCGGATGGTCTCGCCGGAGCCGGCGCCGCGAGGGAAGGATCCCTTGCCCGCGACGACGGTGCCGTAGACCTCCGCGCCCTCGCCGAGCGCCCACTCGGAGGCGTGGTCCTCGAAGCCGATGAGACGGCCGTGCACGGTGTCGGCGATGACGTAGCCGACGCGGCGCTCGCGCGTGCGCTCGACCCGCAGGGGCAGGATCCCGAGGCCGTCCAGCACCTCGCCGTCCAGCAGCGCGACACCGTCGGAGAGCAGCTCGGCGCCGGCGCCGACGGCCAGCACGGCCACCCCGGCGTCGATCGCGGCTGACAGCTCGTCGCGGCGGGCGCGCAGATCGTCCGCCACGATGCGCATCGCCGAGAGCGGCCCGTTGCCGAGGATCACGACATCCGCGTCGGCGGGAGTCGCGTCGCCGATGCCGACGTGCACGACCTCGACGGGGATGCCGGCGCGCTCGAGGCGGGTCTCCAGCGCGCGGACGTTGCCGCGGTCGCCGGTGACGCCGAGCTCCTGCGGGTACAACTGCACGATCTTGACGATCGCTCCCTGAGCCTGTCGAAGGGTCATCGGCGCGCCACCTCCTGATCGCCGTGGCCGAGGATCCGGCGGCCGATCATCATCAGCTCGTAGTTGACGAACCAGGTCTGCCGCCCCGTCGTGGTGTCGGGCAGGGAGCGCATGTACGCGACCGCCTTCTCCATGTCGGGCTCCACGAGTCCCATGGGGATGCCGGCGTGCTCGAGACGCAGGGCCAGCTGATAGGCCTTCTCCCCCGTCACGACGTCGACGTGGTCGATCCCGTCGAGATCCACGTCGTACAGCCAGGACACGTCCGGCGTTCCCTCGTCGATCGCCAGCAGCAGCCGCTCCGGGGCGCCGTCCAGGGCGTCCAGGTTCATCTGCATGCTGGGGGCGTTCTTGAACATGACGAACTCGACCTGCTCGCCCTGCGCGTCGTTCCGCAGCGGGATGACCTCGCCGCGACCGTACGCGGGCGCCATGTTCGCGAAGCCGCGTCCGGCGCTGGCCGCATCGAAGCCCGCGCCGAGCACCCGGGCCGCGACGGTCAGCGCCGCGGCGGCGTCGGCCGCGTAGTGCAGACCCTTGGCGGGCAGCGTGATCGGGACCGCGGATCCGTCCACCGTCACCGTGATCTCGCGCCCCGCGACCGCCACGACCTCGGCGAACGCGGGGTGCGCGATCGCGCCGGCCTCGCCGCTGCGGGTGTCGGTGGCGTTCGCGAGCCCGTGCGCGGACTCCGCGACGATCTCGGGGGCGACGCCGAAGAACGACACCGGCGCGATCATGCGTGACGCGTCGACCTTGCTCAGGTACGGGTCGTCCCGGTTGATTACGACGTGGTGGGTGGCGCGGGTGGAGGCCTCGAGCATCATGTCCGCGACGCGTTCGGTCTCGTAGAACCGGTACAGCTGGTCGACCTGCACGTTCAGCGACAGGATCACCGACGGCGAGAGCAGATCGGCGAGCTCGGACGCGTAGCCCTCGTCGACCTCGAGCACCGCCACATCGGCGCGCACCCGGCCGGTGAGGGTCGCGTCGGCCAGCAGCGCGCTGGTCACCCCCTGCGGCAGGTTCGCGCCGGTCGGGTTCGTGAACACGGTCAGCCCGTGCGCACGCAGCACCTCGCTGACCATGTGCGTGGTCGTGGTCTTGCCGTTCGAGCCGAGCACGAAGACCACGCCGTGGTCGAACTGACCGGCGAGCGTCGGCAGCAGCGAGGGCGAGAGCCTGTTGGTCAGGTATCCCGGGAACGCCGAGCCGCCGCCGCGGAGGCGCGTCGCGAAGCGCGCGAGCTTGCCCGCCGCCACGGGGAAGACGTACCGGAGACCTGCCTTGCGCGCCCGAGGAGTCCTCGGGTCACTCAAGATAGTCCCGCAGCGACTGCGAACGGCTCGGGTGCCGCAGCTTGGCCATGGTCTTCGACTCGATCTGGCGGATCCGCTCGCGGGTCACGCCGAAGGTGTCGCCGATCTGGTCCAGCGTCTTCGGCTGGCCGTCGCCGAGGCCGAAACGCATGCGGATCACGCCCGCCTCGCGCTCGGACAGGGAGTCCAGCAGCTGCTCGAGCTGACGCTGCAGCATCGTGAAGCCGACCGCGTCCGCGGGGACGACGGCCTCGGTGTCCTCGATCAGGTCGCCGAACTCGCTGTCGCCGTCCTCGCCGAGGGGGGTGTGCAGGGAGATCGGCTCACGGCCGTACTTCTGCACCTCGATGACCTTCTCGGGAGTCATGTCGAGCTCGCGGCTCAGCTCCTCCGGCGTGGGTTCGCGACCGAGGTCCTGCAGCATCTGCCGCTGCACGCGGGCGAGCTTGTTGATGACCTCGACCATGTGCACGGGGATGCGGATCGTGCGGGCCTGGTCGGCCATCGCGCGGGTGATCGCCTGACGGATCCACCACGTGGCGTACGTCGAGAACTTGAAGCCCTTGGTGTAGTCGAACTTCTCCACCGCGCGGATGAGACCGAGGTTGCCCTCCTGGATGAGGTCCAGGAACTGCATGCCGCGGCCGGTGTAGCGCTTGGCGAGGGAGACGACGAGGCGCAGGTTGGCGCCGAGCAGGTGGCTCTTGGCGCGCTGGCCGTCGCGGGCGACCCACTGCAGGTCGAGACCGAGCTGGCTGGTCTTCTCGGCCGCCGACATCGTGGACAGCTTCTCCTCGGCGAACAGACCGGCCTCGATCCGCATCGCGAGCTCGACCTCTTCGGCCGCGTTCAGCAGCGCGACCTTTCCGATCTGCTTCAGGTAGTCCTTGACCGGGTCGGCGGTGGCGCCGGTGATCTGGGTCGAGTAGACGGGGACGTCGTCCTCGTCGGTCGAGCTGATTCGGATCGCGCCGGTCGGCAGCGGCTCGGTGAAGACGGGCTTCGCGCCCTCCTCGTCGTCGGCGTCGTCGGCCGCGTCGGCCTCCTTCGCCGCCGCGTCCTCGGCGGCAGCCGCCTCGTCCTCGGGCTCTTCGTCCTTCTTGGCGCGGGACGAGGTCTTCTTCGCGGTGGCCTTGCTCGCCGCCGGCTTCTTCGCCGCGGGCTTCTTGGCGTCCTTCTCCTCGGCGGCGGCCGCCTCGGCGGCGACCTCCTCGGGTTCGGTCGCCGCGGTGTTCGTCCGGGTGTTCTTCTTCGTGGCAGTCGTCACGTCTCGCCTTTCAACGGGGAGCTGCGCGGGCCCCCCGGGACATTTCGGACACTAGTAAGACCCTTGTCAAGTCCGCATCCTCTCGGATGACCGCTTGACAACGGGTCGTGCAATAAGTATGTCACACTCCTGGGCTTCCGACTCCGAGGAAGCTGAACGACCCGATCCGGACGGAGGGGTCAGGTCAGACCGTTCTTGTCGTCGTCGCTGTTCGGGCGAGAGGCGAGGAACCGCTCCAGCTCGGCGGCGAGCTCGTCGGCGCTCGGCAGGGATCCCTCGTCGAACTGCCCCTGCTCGTCGCCCTCGACGTCGAGACCGGCCATGTACGCGTCATAGCGGTGCTCGAGCGTGCGCACCATCTGACCGAGCTCCTCATTGCCGGCGACCTGCTCGTCGACCCGCTCGAGGTAGCCGGCGCGCTGCTCGCGCAGCGAGTCGGTCAGCAGCACCAGGCCGGTGGCGGCCATCACCTTCTCCGCCGCGGTGAGCACGCCGTCCGGGTACTCCGTGTCGGCGAGGTAGTGCGGGATCAGCAGGACGAAGCTCGCGACGCTCCGCTCGCTCTGCACGAAGCGGAACTCGAGGAGGTGACCGGCGGTGCCGGGCACCTGCGTCCGCGGTCGCCACACCGAGTGCGCGGCGATGAGGTCGGCGCGGTTGCCGCTCACCGTGACCCCGATCGGGCGGGTGTGCGGCACCGGCATCGCGATCGAGTGCACCCAGGTGACCGTGGAGACCTCGTGCTCGGCCGCGAAGTCGAGGACCACGTCGGCGAAGGCGTTCCAGGCGAAGTCCGGCTCGTAGCCGGCCAGCAGCAGGAAGGGCCGGCCCAGCGCGTCGTGCGCCAGAGACAGCTCGAGCCGCGCGGGGCGCAGCTCGACGATGTGGTCCTGGTCGAAGGTGAGCACCGGGCGCCGGGCCCGATAGTCGAGGAGGACGTCGTTGTCGAAGACGATCAGCGGCTCCGGATCCGTCGTCTCCATGAGGTGGTCGATCAGACCGGACACCGCCGATCCCGCGTCGGTGAACCCGGTCAGCAGGATGACCAGTGGCAGGCCGGACGGCACGGCGCCGGTTCGGGCGACGTGTTCGTGGATCTCTCCGGAGATGGGCATACCCCCATGCTACGAGTCGGTCCCGCCGCACGGATCCGAAGAGCGCTGAAAGCGAACACGCGCCGCCGGGCGCGCCCCGCCGCGGATGCCCGCGAACCTAGGATGGGAGCCATGACGTCTCCTGCGCTCGAGCTCTCGACAGGCGCTCCGGCGGACGCGAACGCGGATGCGGTCGTGCTCGTCGTCGCCGGCTTCACCGACACCCCGGCCGATCTGGCTCCATTCCACTCCGTGCATACGGCGCTCACCGCGGTCGGCTTCACCGGCAAGGCCTGCGGCTTCTCGCGGATCCCGGCGCCCGAGGTCGCCGATGTCCCGGTCGCCGTGGTCAGCGCCGGATCCGCTCCGGATGCGGACGCGGTCCGCGAGGCGGTCGGCACCGCGCTGCGCACCCTCACCGGGTTCGAGCGCGTGTCGGTGCTCCTGGCCGACGCCGTCGCGCCGTTCGCCGCGGCCGCCGCGGAGGGAGCGCTGCTGGGCGGCTACCGCTTCGACGACTACCGCCTGTCGGAGCAGCCGCGCCGCGCCGCGACCGCGATCCTGCACGCCGAGATCTCCGACGCCGACGCGGAGCGCGCCCGCGTGCTGGCCGACGCCGTCGCCCTGACCCGCGACCTGGTGACCACCCCCGCCGAATGGCTCGGGCCGTCCGACCTCGCCGAGCAGGCGACCCGGGCCGTCGACGGCCTCGACGTCGCGGTCGAGATCCTCGACGAGAGCGCCCTCGCCGACGGCGGCTACGGCGGCATCCTCGGCGTCGGGCAGGGCTCGGCTCGTCCGCCGCGGCTCGTCCGCCTGGACTACTCCCCCGCTGACGCGGTCTCCCACGTCGCTCTGGTCGGCAAGGGCATCACCTTCGACACTGGTGGCCTCTCGCTCAAGCCGGCGGCGAGTATGGTCGGGATGAAGACCGACATGGCAGGCGCGGCGAGCATCCTCGCCGCCACCCGCGCGGTCGCCGCACTCGGTCTGCCGGTCCGGATGACGGCGTTCCTCTGCATCGCCGACAACATGCCGTCGGGCACCGCGATCCGGCCCGGCGACGTCCTCCGCCTGCTCGACGGCCAGACCGTCGAGGTCCTCAACACCGACGCGGAGGGCCGCCTGGTCCTCGGCGACGGCCTGGTCGCCGCGAGCCGGGAGAAGCCCGACGTCATCCTCGATGTGGCCACCCTGACCGGCGCGATCATCGTCGCCCTCGGCATGCGCCACACCGGCGTGTTCGGCGACGACGCGACCGTGCAGGAGGTGCTCGCAGCCGCCTCCGCGACCGGCGAGGCCGCGTGGCCGATGCCGCTTCCCGAGCACATGGAGGAGGAGCTGAAGTCCCCGATCGCCGACATGGTGAACGCGAAGATCGGCGACCCCGCGGGCGGATCGCTGTTCGCCGGCCTGTTCCTGCGCCGTTTCGTGGGCCGCACCTCGGACGAGAAGGACGCGCCGCGGATCCCCTGGGCGCACCTCGACATCGCCGGCTCGTCGGAGCACAAGGGCGCCCCCTACGGCTTCACCGACAAGGGCGCCACCGGTGCGATCGTGCGGACGCTGGTCGCGTTCGCCGAATCCCGCGCGAACGGATCCACCGCGAACGGAGTCCAGGCATGACCGCGCACACCTTCGACATCGTGATCCTCGGCGGCGGCAGCGGCGGCTATGCCGCGGCGCTGCGCGCGGCCGAGCTCGGCAAGACCGTCGCCCTGATCGAGAAGGACAAGGTCGGCGGCACCTGCCTGCACCGCGGCTGCATCCCGACCAAGGCGCTGCTGCACTCCGCCGAGGTCGCCGAGAACGTCCGCGACGCCGCGAAGTACGGCGTCGGCGCGGCGTTCGAGGGGATCGACCCGGCCGGCGTCCGCGCGTACCGCGAGGGCATCGTCGCGAAGAAGTACAAGGGCCTCGAGGGCCTGGTGAAGGCGCGCGGCATCACGGTCGTGCCCGGCACGGGTGTGCTGCAGGCGGACCGTACGGTCACCGTGGGCGAGGACGTGTACGCCGGTGCCGACGTGATCCTGGCGACGGGGTCGTACAGCCGCTCGCTGCCCGGTCTGGAGATCGGCGGGCGGATCCTCACCAGCGAGCAGGCGCTCGCGCTCGAGGAGGTCCCGCAGCGCGTCGTGATCCTCGGCGGCGGCGTGATCGGCGTCGAGTTCGCGAGCGTGTGGCGCTCGTTCGGCGCGGAGGTCACGATCGTCGAGGCGCTCGACCACCTCGCCCCGAATGAGGACATCGCGCTGAGCAAGGGCCTCGAGCGCGCGTTCCGCCGCCGCGGCATCGCGTATTCGCTCGGAGTGCGCTTCGCCGGCGCCACGCAGACCGCGGACGCCGTGACGGTGACGCTCGAGAACGGCACGACGTACGAGGCCGACTACCTGCTCGTCGCGGTCGGCCGCGGCCCCGCCACCGCGGGCACCGGATTCGAAGAGGCCGGGGTCGCGATGGACCGCGGCTTCGTGCTCACGGATCCCGAGCTGCGCACGAACGTGGAGCACGTATGGGCGGTGGGCGACATCGTGCCCGGCCTGCAGCTCGCGCACCGCGGCTTCCTGCAGGGTATCGCGGTCGCCGAGCGGATCGCGGGCCTGAGCCCCGCCGTCGTCCCGGACGCGCAGATCCCCCGGGTGACCTACTGCAGCCCCGAGGTCGCCTCCGTCGGCGTCACGGAGGCCGCCGCGATCGAGGAGCACGGGGCCGATGCCGTCGTTGCCTACGAGTACAACCTCGCAGGCAACGGCAAGAGCGAGATCATCGGCACCGGGGGCCTGGTCAAGGTCGTCCGGCAGAAGGACGGTCCGGTCCTGGGCGTGCACCTGCTCGGCGACCGCGTCGGCGAACTCATCACCGAGGGTCAGCTCGCCGTGAGCTGGGAGGCGCACCCGGAGGAGATCGCGCCGCTGATCCACGCGCACCCGACGCAGAGCGAGGCTCTCGGCGAGGCATTCCTCGCACTTTCCGGCAAGCCTCTTCACGCGATGTGAAATAAATATTGCGCATCGTGGAAATCAATGCTGGGTCAGACACCCACTTGCCCGCTAAGCTGAACACCATCACGTACTTCCTTAAGGAGACTCCGTCATGAGCACACCTGTGGTCCTTCCCGCCCTCGGCGAGAGCGTCACCGAGGGCACTGTGACCCGTTGGCTCAAGCAGGTCGGCGAGACCGTCCAGGCCGACGAGGGCCTGCTCGAGATCTCGACCGACAAGGTGGACACCGAGATCCCCTCGCCGATCAGCGGCGTGATCGAGGAGATCCTCGTCGCCGAGGACGAGACCGTCGAGATCGGCGCGATCCTCGCCCGCATCGGCGACGGCTCGGGCGCCGCGGCTCCGGCCGCTCCCGCTGCCGAGGCCGCCCCTGCTGCCGAGGCCGCCCCGGCCGCCGAGGCTCCGGCTCCTGCCGCCGAGGCTCCCGCCGCGCCGGCCGCCGCCACCACGAGCTCCGACGCGACCGAGGTGCGTCTCCCCGAGCTGGGCGAGAGCGTCACCGAGGGCACCGTCACGCGCTGGCTGAAGCAGGTCGGCGACGATGTGGCCGTCGACGAGCCGCTGCTGGAGATCTCGACCGACAAGGTGGACACGGAGATCCCGTCGCCGGTCGCCGGCGTCCTGCAGGAGATCGTCGCCGCGGAGGACGAGACCATCGCCGTCGGCGCGGTCCTCGCCCGCATCGGCAGCGGCGCCCCCGCCGCTCCGGCTGCCGCTCCCGCTGCTGCCCCGGCTCCCACGGCGACGCCCGCCCCGGCTGCTGCCCCCGCTCCGGTCGCCGCGCCCGCTCCGGTCGCCGCGCCCGCTCCGGTCGCCGCGCCCGCTCCGGTAGCTGCACCCGCCCCGGCCGCCGCTGCTCCGGCCGCCCCCGTCGCGGACTCCGGTTCGGACTCGCTGTACGTGACGCCGCTGGTGCGCCGTCTCGCCGCCGAGAAGGGCGTCGACCTCGCCTCCCTGACCGGCACCGGTGTCGGCGGACGCATCCGCAAGGAGGACGTCCTCACTGCCGCCGCCGCCCCGGCCGCTGCTGCTCCCGCCGCGGCCCCCGCCGCGCCGAAGCCCCGCGAGATCTCGGCGCTGCGCGGCACGACGCAGCCGATGTCGCGTCTGCGCAAGGTCCTCGCCGAGCGCGCTGTGGCGTCGATGCAGCAGACCGCTCAGCTGACCACGGTCGTCGAGGTCGATGTGACCCGCCTGTCCGACTACCGCGACAGCGTGAAGGGCTCGTTCCAGCAGAAGACCGGCGACAAGCTGTCGTTCCTGCCGTTCTTCGCCCTGGCCGCCGCCGAGGCGCTGCAGGAGTTCCCGGTCGTGAACGCGACGGTCGACGGCACCGACATCGTGTACCCCGCCACCGAGAACATCTCGATCGCGGTCGACACCGAACGCGGGCTGCTCACCCCGGTGCTGCGCGACGCGGGTTCGAAGAACATCGCGCAGATCGCGCACGAGATCGCCGATCTCGCCGCGCGCACCCGCGACAACAAGCTGAAGCCCGACGAGCTCGCCGGCGGCACGTTCACGCTGACCAACACCGGTTCGCGTGGCGCGCTGTTCGACACCCCCGTCGTGTTCCTGCCGCAGTCCGCGATCCTCGGCACCGGCACGGTCGTGAAGCGCCCCGGCGTGGTCACGGTCGACGGCCAGCAGGCGATCGCCGTGCGGTCCTACGTCTACCTCGCGCTGTCGTACGACCACCGCATCATCGACGGTGCGGACGCCGCACGATTCCTGTCGGCGGTCAAGGCCCGTCTCGAGTCGGCGGACTTCGCCGCGCAGCTCGGCGCCTGATCCAGGGTTCATGACGCCGGGGCTCCTGCCCCACCGGATGGCGGATCCGCGATGTCGTACACGTCGCGGATCCGCCATCCGTCGTCTCTGCGGATGATCACGATCATCTGCGCGCGGTCCTCGCCCGTGGTCCGCACCGCGGCGATGTCCCCGTAGTCCTCGATCAGCGTCGGAGCGGCGCCCGCACCGCGCACCGGTCGTACTGCAGAGGATCCGCCGTCCCAGACGCGGTCGCATCCGGGGGCGTGCCCGCCCTCGCACGTCCGGGCGGAGGCGATCAGCTCGGCGGCGGCCTTGAGCGGGTCCTGCTGCTTCGACGCGCCCGGCGTGCGTGCGGCGTCGCTCTGCGATGGCGGCATCGGCGCCGCCGCAGGGTCGGGCGATGCGGACTCCGAGCCTCCCGGCGTCGGTGCGGGCTTCGGACGCGCCGGCTCGGCCGTCGCCGAGGCCCCTCGTTCCAGGGCGTCGGCCGGCGGGGTCGCCGTCCCGGACGGCCACAGCGCTCCGGCGACGGCGATCACGGCGGCCGCTGTGACGGCGACGATCGCGGGCCCCGTCCAACGCTTCCGCGTGGTCACAGCAGGCGGGCGGGCGACGCGCGCGGCGGCACTGGGACCCGCCACCCGCAGGGTCGCGAGAGCAGCCAGGAGCCGGTCGATCCGCGCCCACCACGGCGGCCCGGAGGGCGGGAGGGATCGCACCCGCGGAAGCGCCACGCGTCGCGCCCCGCGCAGATCCCGCCGTCGCAGCGCCCGATCGGCCCGCCGCAGGGGCTCGGCGACCTGCAGCGCCGCGACCTGATCCATCTCGTCCGGCACGTGCAGCGGACGCGGCGCCGCGATCTCCAGCAGCTCCCGTTCCCACCGCTCGGCCTCCGCCTGCAGCCGGCGCGGTTCGTCGAACGCGGCGACCAGGCGGGCGAGCAGCCGGCTCAGAGCCCGATCCTCGGTCCGCTCCTCGAGCGCGCGGAGCAGCCGGGCGCTCGCGTCCAGCGGCGTCTCCCCTGCGCCCAGCACGAACATCGGCCGTGCCTCGTCGGTGAGCCACCACCGGCCGGTGAGGTCCGGATCGTCGCCCAGCTCGGCCAGACCGCGCAGCACGCTGACGGTGAGGGTGACCGCCTCGCCGTTCGCGATCGGACCGGCAGCGGTGCTCTGCGCGAGGAAGGCATCGCCGGTCCGCACGCACCAGGGCAGCAGCACATCCTGCCCGTCCTCGCGCAGCGCGAGATCGCGCGGCCCTGCGACGTGCTCCGCGCCCGCGAACCGCCAGCCGGGCCACCCGGCCAGGCCGGCCGCATCCGCGCGCACGCAGACGCCGTCGCCGACCGTGACGAGCTCCCCCGCGAAGGGCCCTTCCCCGTCGGCGAGGGCGCGGACGGTCCTGTGCGCGGCGGCGAACGCCGCGACTGTGCTGTGCTGGGTCATGGCCCCATCCCACGCCCGAGACCCTCACCTCGGGGACACCGGCCCGCAATCGGTGCAGAACGGACGGGGTCGCCCTCCGGTGCAGGACCACCACGAAACTCAGAGCGAGATCCCACCGACCAGAAGCGCCACAGGGACTCGCGTGCTCGCCGGACTCGGTAGGCTGGAAGGCATGGCAAAAACTCCTTCGACGCCCGAGAAGCGGCAGGGCCTCTTCTCGCAGCTGCGCTCGCTGTTCGGGTTCACGCGGGAGTACTACCCGTGGCTTCCCTGGGCTCAGATCGCGATCCTGATCGCCGGCGTCCTCGTCGGTCTCATCGTCGGCTACCTGATCCCCCCATTCCAGATCTGGAGCCTGGTGCTGTGGGGCATCACCGGTCTGCTGGCCGGCGTCCTCGGCGCGATGTTCCTCATGACGCGCCTCTCGACGACCGCCATGTACCGGAAGATCGACGGCATGCCGGGCGCTGCCGGACACGTGCTCAGCACCGCCCTCGGCCGCAACTGGCAGGGCTCCGACATGCCCGTGGGCGTCAACCCGAAGACGCAGGACGCCGTCTACCGCGCGATCGGCCGCGGCGGCATCGTCGTCGTCGCCGAGGGAGCCCGCGGTCGCCTCACCCGCCTCGTCAACGACGAGAAGACCAAGGCGCTGCGCGTCGCCCAGGGTGTGCCCGTGACCGTGCTCTACGTCGGGCACGGCGAGGGCGACATCTCGATCGACAAGCTCGCAGCCACGGTCAAGAAGCTGCCCAAGGCGATCGACAACGCCACGATGGCCGCCGTGATCAAGCGCATGGAGTCCGTGTCGCAGTCCCTCGCGTCGATGCCGATCCCGAAGGGCATCGATCCGCTCAAGGCCCGCGCCCCGCGTCCGCGCTGACCCGCACGCGCTCAGACACGAAGAAGCGGTCGGACTCCAGGGGTCCGACCGCTTCTTCGTGTCCGCGGGGCCGGTCAGGGTGCGTCCGGCCGCGCGTCCTTCGGGAGCTTGCGCACCTTCGCCCTGCGCCGGCGCCGCTCGGGGATCATCGAGCGCATCTCGTCGAGCTTGCCGAAGCAGAGCAGGCGGTCCTCGTCCTCGAGCACCACGTGCTTGCGGGGGTTCGGGATGACCGTCACGCCCCGATGCAGTGTGAGCACCGTGATGTCGCGGTCCCAGAGCCCGAGCTCGCCCAGCTGCTTGCCGACCTGCTCCGCACCCGCGTGGATGACGAGCTCGGCGACCCCGTAGCCGGTCGAGACGCTGAGGCGCTGGCGCACGTCGATCTCGGGGAAGTTCACCTGGTTCGCGATGTAGTCGATGATGGCGCCGGCGACGTCGAGCCCCGTGGCGGCCTCGATCCCCTGCAGGCCCGGCGAGGAGTTGACCTCCATCACGAGCGGCCCGTCCTCGCCCTCGAGCATGTCGACGCCGGCCACGCGCAGGCCCATGATCTGCGCCGCGCGCACCGCCGTCTGCTCGTACACCGGGTCGAGCGTGACGGCCTGGACGGTGCCGCCGCGGTGCACGTTCGAGCGGAACTCGTCGCCGTTCGCGACGCGGCGCATCGCCGCGACGACGCGGTCGCCGACGACGAGGGCCCGGATGTCGCGCCCCCGGCTCTCGGAGATGAACTTCTGGATCAGAACGTTCTGCTTCGTGGAGTGCAGCGTCTCGATGATCGCCTCGGCGACCTTGACCTGCGGGGCGAGGATCACGCCGATCCCCTGCGTGCCCTCGAGCAGCTTGATCACGACGGGCGCGCCGCCGACGCGCTCGATCGCCGGTCGCACGTCGAGCCGGTTCCGCACGAAGGCGGTCGGCGGCATGGCGATGTTGTGCCGGGACAGGATCTGGTTCGCGCGGAGCTTGTCGCGTGCGCTGGAGATGCCGTTCGCGGTGTTCGGCGTGTACACGTCCATCTGCTCGAACTGGCGGACCACGGCGGTGCCGAAATAGGTGATCGAGTTGCCGATCCGGGGCAGGATCGCGTCGTAATCGCTGAGCCGGCGGCCCCGGAAGTGCAGATCGGGTTCGTCCGACGTGAGATCGATCGCGAACCGCAGGGTGTTCAGCACCTTGACCTGGTGGCCGCGTTGGATCGCGGCGGCACGGAGGCGCTGGGTGGAGTACGACTGCGGGGCGCGCGAGAGCACGGCGAGCTTCACGGTGATTTCCTGCCAGGATGTGTGTGTGGACCGATCTCCCAATTCAAGCACCCTTATCGGGTGGCGCGAGTGGGTGACCCTCCCCGACGTCGGAATTCCGTGGATCAAGGCCAAGATCGACACCGGCGCCCGCAGCTCCTCCCTGCACGCGCAGCACATCCACGAGTTCGAGCGGGACGGGATCCCCTGGGTGCGCTTCGACGTGCGCCCGTGGCAGGGCGCGCACGAGTTCGTCCCCGTGGAGCTGCCGGTGTTCGACCGCCGCGACGTCCGCTCGTCGTCGGGACACGCGCAGAGCCGACTCGTCGTCCTCCTCGACCTGATCCTCGTCGGGAAGCGGATCACGGCGGAGGTCACGCTCAGCAACCGCAGCGAGATGGGGTTCCGGATGCTGATCGGCCGGGAGGCGCTGCGTCAGGGCTTCGCGATCGACCCCGCGCGCTCGTTCCTGGGCGGCAAGGCTCCGAAGACGTTCCGGCGGATCAACCGCGGCCACGAAGAGGTCTGAGGCGCGCGCAGCCACCCGCCGGCACGCGCCCCTGGCCACGGCATCCTCCGCCGTCTAGCGTGGAGGGATGACAGGCAGAGCGGAGACGTTCGTCGATGTCGAGGGCCTTCCCGTGCGGGTCTCGCATCCCGACAAGGTCGTCTTCCCCCGCGCCGGGATCACGAAGCTCGACATCGTCACGTACTACCTCGCGGTCGCGGACGGAGCGCTGCGCGGTGCCGGCGGCCGGCCGATGGTGCTCAAGCGCTTCGTCAAGGGCATCGACGCGGAGCCGTTCTTCCAGAAGCGCGTCGGAGCGCATCCGGACTACATCGGCACAGCGGTGCTCCACTACGCCTCTGGCCGGTCGGCAGAGGAGGCGGTCGTGACGGATGCCGCCGGTCTCGCGTGGGTCGCTAACCTCGGCTGCCTCGATCTCAACCCGCACGCGGTGCAGGCCTCCGACCTGGAGCACCCGGACGAGCTCCGCGTCGACCTCGACCCGATGCCCGGCGTGGACTGGTCGCAGCTCGTCGATGTCGCGTTCGTCGTGCGCGATGTGCTCGAAGACCACGGCCTCGCCGGGTGGCCGAAGACGAGCGGGTCCCGGGGGATCCACATCCTCACCCGGATCCGTCCCGAGGAGGATTTCGCCGCGGTCCGTCTCGCTGCGCAGACGGCGGCGCGGGAGGTCGAGAACCGCGCGCCGGGGCTCGCCACGGCCCGGTGGTGGAAGGAGGAGCGCGGCGAGAGCGTGTTCGTGGACTTCAACCAGAACGCCAAGGACCGGACCGTGGCCTCCGCCTACTCGATCCGACCGCTTCCGGATGCCCGCGTCTCCACCCCGCTCGGATGGGACGAGCTGCGGCTGCGCCGGCCCGAGGAGTTCACGATGCGGACGGTGCTCGCGCGGTACGCGGAGATCGGCGATCCGCATGCCGGGATCGACGCCTCGGTCGGATCGCTGTCCGGACTGCTCGCCCTCGCGGACGAACTCGGCCCGGCGGAGAAGCCTCCCCGCGGCTCGGACGGAACGGGCCGCCGCGTCTCGACGATGCCGCTGATCGAGATCGCCCGCACGAAGACGAAGCCCGAGTCCCTGGCGGCCGTGGAGACATGGCGCGGACAGCACCCGGAGGTCGCGGCGCTCCTGCAACCTGCGGACGTCCTGGTGGACGGCATGCGCGGCTCGAGCTCGCTCTGGTACCGCGTCCGGGTGAATCTGCAGCACGTTCCGGAGGAGGCTCGGCCCGCCCAGGAGCGGCTGATCGCGGACTACGATCCGTGGGCCGGGCGCGCCACCGACCCGCGGGGATGAGGAAGAGCGCTACGCGCGGATCAGAACGGTCCCGACCGCCTTGTCGTGCAGCCCGCGCTGATCCGCGTCGAAGACGACGGCCGGGATGACGAACACGAGCAGCAGGGTGCGCACGATGGGGCGCCAGAGCCCCACCCACGTGCCGTTCAGCATGACCAGGCGCATCCCGACGATGCGATGGCCGGGGCTGCCGCCGATCGTGGGGATGAACAGGATCTGCAGCACCGCGAACACGATCATCGGCGCGAACTGCGTGAGCCCCGCCTCCTTCGGCAGATCGAACTGACGGAACCCGAGGAACGCGCTCGCGATGATCGTCGCGGCGACGTAGTCGATCGCGAGGGCGGCGATCCGCCGGCCGATCCGTCCGATGCTGCCCGGCCCCGTCTGCGGGAGGCCGAGGCGTTCGCCGGGGAACTTCTGCGCGGGATCGGACATCCCTCCAGCCTAGGCGACCGGGCCGTTCGTCCCCTGCGCCGCACGCCCAGCGGATCCGCCCCGGCCCGTAACACGCCGGAAACATTCCAGACACGGCGACGTCATCCCTCCCCCGTAACCTGCTTGCAGGTCGCTCGACCGCACCCGTTCCCTCAGGAGTTCATGAATGTTCACCTCTCCCGCTGAAGTGCTCGCCTACATCCGCGACAACGACATCAAGTTCCTCGACATCCGGTTCACCGACCTCCCCGGCGTGCAGCAGCACTTCAACATCCCGGCGGCCACGGTCGACGAGGACTTCTTCGTGAACGGCCAGCTCTTCGACGGATCCTCGATCCGCGGCTTCGCGTCGATCCACGAGTCTGACATGCAGCTCATCCCGGACGTGACCACGGCCTACGTCGACCCGTTCCGCGAGGCGAGCACGCTCGTCATGGTGTTCGACATCTACAACCCGCGCACGGGCGAGATCTACAGCAAGGACCCGCGCCAGGTCGCCAAGAAGGCGGAGAAGTACCTCGCCTCGACCGGCATCGCGGACACCGCGTACTTCGCTCCCGAGGCCGAGTTCTACATCTTCGACGACGTGCGCTACTCGGTCACCGCCGGGGAGAGCTTCTACAAGGTCGACTCCGAGGAGGCCGCGTGGAACAGCGGTCGCGAGGAGGAGGGCGGTAACCTCGCCAACAAGACCCCGTTCAAGGGCGGCTACTTCCCCGTCGCGCCGGTGGACAAGACCGCCGACCTCCGCGACGACATGACGCTGCGCCTGATCGACGCGGGCTTCCACCTCGAGCGTTCGCACCACGAGGTCGGCACGGCCGGTCAGCAGGAGATCAACTACCGCTTCGACACCATGGTGCACGCGGCCGACGACATCCTGAAGTTCAAGTACATCATCAAGAACACGGCCGAGGCCTGGGGCAAGACGGTCACGTTCATGCCGAAGCCGCTGTACGGCGACAACGGCTCGGGCATGCACACCCATCAGTCGCTGTGGCTCGACGGCGAGCCGCTGTTCTTCGACGAGAACGGCTACGGCCAGCTCAGCGACATCGCCCGCTGGTACATCGGCGGCCTGCTCAAGCACGCCCACGCCGTGCTCGCCTTCACCAACCCCTCGCTGAACAGCTACCACCGTCTGGTGAAGCACTTCGAGGCCCCCGTGAACCTGGCGTACTCCGCCGGCAACCGCTCCGCGGCGATCCGCATCCCGCTGACCGGCTCGAACCCGAAGGCCAAGCGCATCGAGTTCCGCGTGCCGGATGCCTCGGGCAACCCGTACCTCGCCTTCGCCGCGCAGATGATGGCGGGCCTGGACGGCATCCGCAACCGCATCGAGCCGATGGAGCCGATCGACAAGGACCTCTACGAGCTCCCGCCGGAGGAGGCCAAGAACATCCCCCAGGTGCCGAACTCGCTCCTGGACTCGCTCGAGGCGCTCCGCAACGACCACGACTTCCTGCTCGAGGGCGGCGTGTTCACCGAGGAGCTCATCCAGACCTGGATCGACTACAAGTACAACAACGAGATCCTGCCGATGGCCCAGCGCCCGCACCCGTACGAGTACGAGCTGTACTACGGCGTCTGAACGGCCCCGGTTCACGCCGGCCTGAGACCACGGAGCCCCCGTCCTGCGTTCCCCCGAGCAGGACGGGGGCTCCGTCCCGTTCGGGCGGGACGGGCCGGCCGCCGTCGATGGCGGTCACGGCACGCACATCGTTCTCCCACCGGGCGCTCATCCGACCGATAGGGCGGGGACATCTTCGCTGTGCACACTCGATCGAGTCGCCTGGCGCATGCCGCGCGATCCGATCGGAAGGAACCCCCTCTATGAAGGTCAGCAAGCGCATCGGCTACACCGCGGCGACCGTGGCGGTCGCACTCGCCCTCGCCGGCGGGACTGCCGCCGTCGCCAGCGCCGCCACCCTGCCGAGCCCGTCTCCCAGCACCGGCAGCAGTGCGGGCCATGCCGGCACGCACCACGGCCGCACGGGCAAGGGCGACCGGCAGCACACGGCGCTCTCCGCCGATGAACTGGCGAAGGTCACCGCGGCCGTCACCGCGAAGGACCCGGGGGCCACGGTGAAGCGGTCGTGGAAGGACGCGGACGGCTCGTTCGACGTCGTCGTCACATCCGGTTCCACCCGGACCCGGTTCGAGGTGAGCGCGGACTACACGACGGTCACCGCTGACGCCGCCATGCCGCACCACCACCACGGCGGTCACGACGGCGGTCAGAAGTCCGGCGGATCGAACGACGCCGAGGGCTGAGCCGACGCGCAGGCCCTTCGGCCGAGCAGGACCCCGGTGCCCGCTCCCTTTCGGGGGCGGGCACCGTGCTGCCTCTCACCCGCCGAGCGGCGGTGAGCTGGGGATCGGAACCGGCTTGCCTCCCCGTCGTTCCAGGGCGTCCATGCGCGCCTTCGTCTCCGGGCTGGGAACGTACGGGTGCCAGTGCCTGGCCACCGCGCCCGCCCAGTCCGACCCATCCCCTGCGGCGCCCAGCGCCGGATCCACCGTGCTCATCTCAGGCACGCTAGATGCGCCGACGGTCGGAGGAAAGGGGCTTGACTTCCGGACGAGACCCGCTCAGCCGTAGAACAGCTTCTCGAAGTCGCGGCGGGCGCGGCGGGTCACGCCGAGGTAATCGTCCTCGAGGGCGCTCGCGGCGCGGTCGGGATAACCGAGGATCCGGCCGACGCCGTCGAGCTCGCGGACGTCGACCGGCAGGACATCCTTCGTCTGGCCGGTCAACAGGGTCATCGCGGAGCGCAGCCGGCTGGACAGCCGCCACGCCTCCTCCAGCCGCTCGCCTGCCGGCGCAGGCACGAACCCCGCTTCGACGGCCACGCTCAGAGCGCTCAAGGTCGAGGTCGTTCGCAGCGCCGGCACGGCGTGCGCGTGCTGCAGCTGCACGATCTGGATCAGCCACTCCACATCGCTGAGCGTTCCGGGGCCCAGCTTGAGGTGCCGGCGGGGATCAACGCCCTGCGGCAGCCGCTCCCCCTCCACCCGCGCCTTGATCCGCTTGATCTCGCGGAGCGACGCCAGATCGAGCGCTTCGGGGTAGCGGACGCCGTCCGCCAGCGTCATGAACCGGTCGATGAGCTTGTGGCTGCCGGCGACGCCACGCGCGCGCAGCAGCGCCTGCGCCTCCCACGACAGCGACCAGCGCTCGTAGTACGCGGCGTAGGCGTCGAAGCTGCGCACGAGCGGACCGTTGCGGCCTTCGGGGCGCAGGTCGGCGTCGAGATCGAGGGGCAGTCGGTGGTCGGCCAGGTGCTCCCTGAGCCCCGCGACGATACGCGCCGAGAGCTGCTGGGCGCGCTGCGGATCCACGCCGTTCGCGTCGTAGACGAACAGCACGTCCGCGTCGGATCCGAACCCGAGTTCCGCGCCGCCGAAGCGGCCCATCGCGATGACGGAGAAGTCGAGCGCGTCGTCCTCGGACGGCACGACGTCACGGCGGACCGCCCGCAGCGCGGCCTGGATCGTCGCCTCGGTGATCTCGGTGAGCGCGACGGCCACGTCGTCGATCGTGAGGACGTCGAGCACCGCTCCCATCGCCGCGCGCAGCAGCTCGCGGCGGCGCAGCGCCCGCACCGACCGCATCGCGTCGACGATCGTGTCGTGCCGGGTCTGGATCGCGCGCGCCTCCTCGTCGAGTGCCTGCCACGGGCGGGGCGTGAGCTGCTCGGTGCTCTCCAGCCAGGCGACGGACTCGGGGATCCACTCCATCAGCTCGCCGATGTACCGCGACGTGGACAGCACCCGGGTGAGCCGCTCGGCCGCGCCGGAGGAGTCGCGCAGCATCCGCAGGAACCACGGGGTGTCGCCGAGCCGCTCGCTGATCCGGCGGAACGCGACGAGCCCGTAGTCGGGATCCGTTCCGTCCGCGAACCAGCGCACCATGACCGGCATGAGGTGCTTCTGGATCGTGGTCTTGCGGCTGAGCCCGCTCGTGAGCGCGCCGATGTGGCGGAGCGCGCCGGCCGGATCCCGGAAGCCGATCGCGGCGAGGCGGTCGTGCGCCTGATCCGTCGAGAGCACCCGCTCCTCTTCGGGCAGCGATGCCACGGCGCTCAGCAGCGGCCGGTAGAACAGCCGGGTGTGCAGGTCGCGCACCTCTCGGCGCACGTCCTCCCAGACCTTCCAGATCCCGTCCGCCGTCTCGGCGAGCCCGGTCGCCCGGGCGAGGATGCGGCGGGCGTCGTCGTCCCTCGGCACGAGATGCGTGCGCTGCATCTCGCGCAGCTGCAGCCGGTGCTCGACGAGTCGGAGCACCCGGTAGTCGTGCGCGAACAGCCCCGCCTCGGCGCGGCCGATGTAGCCGCCGAAGACGAGAGCGTCGAGGGACTCGAGCGTCCCCTGCGTGCGGATGTCGGGATCCGTGAGCCCGTGCACGAGCTGCAGCAGCTGCACGGTGAACTCGATGTCGCGCAGGCCGCCCGGGCCGAGCTTGAGCTGGTACGGCACGTCGTCGGGGTCGATGTGCTCGGTGACGCGCTCGCGCATGCGCTGCACACTGCCGACGAAGTCCTCGCGCGCGGCGCTCGACCAGACCTTGGGCTGCACGGCCTCGATGTAGCGACGTCCGAGCGCAGCATCGCCGGCGATCGCGCGCGCCTTGAGCAGCGCCTGGAACTCCCAGCTCTTCGCCCACCGGTCGTAGTAGGCGACGTGCGAGGAGAGCGAGCGCACGAGTGCGCCCTGCTTGCCCTCGGGGCGCAGCGCGGCGTCGACCTCCCAGAGCGGCGGCTCGGCCTCGATCCCGGCCAGGCCGCGCATCGTCTCCCGGGCGAGCCGGGTCGCGATGTCGATCGCGCGCGCCTCGGGGAGGACCTCCTCGTCGGCGGTGCCTGCGACGAAGATGACGTCCACGTCGCTGACGTAGTTCAGCTCGCGCGCCCCGGTCTTGCCCATTCCGATGATGGCGAGTTCGGTGAGCGCGACCTCGCGTCGGGCGTCCGCGGATCCGCCGGCGACCACGGTGCGCGCGATCGCGAGCGAGGCCTCCAGCGCGGCCGACGCCGCGTCGGCCAGGGCCGCGGTCACGGCGTCGACGGCGGCGACCGGATCCGCGGCCGCGAGATCCCACGCCGCAATGCCGGCGATCGCCCGCCGATAGGCGACCCGCAACCCGATCCGCGCCTGGTCGTCGCCGGACCGCGCGAAGCCGTCCGCGGCGCCGATCGCCCGGAGGAGGTCGTCGCGGAGCTCGGCGGCGGCGGGCAGCGCCTCCCGATCCTCGGTGAGGACGTCGAGCTGTGCCGGACGGCGCTCGAAGAACCGGCCCAGGCCGGAGGACGCCCCGAACACCCGCCAGGCACGCGCCCGCGATCCCTCGCCCCGGAGCACGGCGATGAGCGCATCAGGATCCCGCCGGCCCACCCGGATGAGCCCGGCGAGGGCGGCGTCCGGATCCGCGCTTACCAGCCCCTCGACGAGGTCGGGCACCGGGATCCCGGTGAGCTCGGACAGCTCGCGCAGCCCCGCGGCGGCGCCGGACAGCCCGACGAAGCCGAGGCGCGCGAGCGCGGTCAGCGAGAGGGAATCGTCCGAGCGGGGCACTGCACCCCGATCAGAGCAGCTCGAGGTTGCTCTTGAGCTCGAACGGCGTCACCTGGCCGCGGTACGCCTCCCACTCCTTGCGCTTGTTCAGCAGCACGTAGTTGAAGACCTGCTCCCCGAGGGTCTCGGCGACGAGCTCCGACTCCTCCATGTACTCGAGGGCGTGGTCGAGGCTCGCCGGCAGCGGCGCGTAGCCCAGCGCACGGCGTTCGGCGTCGCTCAGCGACCACACGTTGTCCTCGGCCTCGGGCGGCAGCTCGTAGCCCTCCTCGATGCCCTTCAGACCCGCCGCGAGCATGAGCGCGTAGGCGAGATACGGGTTCGTCGCGGAGTCGAGCGCGCGGTACTCGATGCGCGTGGACTGGCCCTTGTTCGGCTTGTACATCGGCACCCGGATGAGTGCCGAGCGGTTGGCGTGCCCCCAGGTGACGAAGCTCGGCGCCTCGTCGCCGCCCCAGAGCCGTTTGTACGAGTTCACGAACTGGTTCGTGACCGCGGAGATCTCGTTCGCGTGCCGCAGCAGGCCGGCGATGAACTGCCGTCCGGTGCGCGAGATCTGGTACTTCGCGCCCTCTTCGAAGAACGCGTTCATGTCGCCCTCGAACAGGGACATGTGCGTGTGCATGCCGCTGCCGGGATGGTGGCTGAGCGGCTTCGGCATGAACGTCGCGTACACGCCCTGCTCGATCGCGACCTCCTTGATCACCGTGCGGAAGGTCATGATGTTGTCGGCGGTGGTCAGCGCGTCGGCGTAGCGCAGGTCGATCTCGTTCTGACCCGGCCCGCCCTCGTGATGGCTGTACTCGACCGAGATCCCGAGGTCCTCGAGCATACGCACCGAGCGACGACGGAAGTCGTGCGCAGTGCCGCCGGGGACGTTGTCGAAGTAGCCGGCGGAGTCCACCGGCACCGGCCCCTCCGGACCGTACTGCGACGACTTCAGCAGGTAGAACTCGATCTCGGGGTGCGTGTAGAACGTGAACCCGGCGTCCGCGGCCTTGGCGAGGGTCCGCTTGAGCACGTGCCGCGGGTCCGCGACCGCGGGGCGCCCGTCGGGCGTGGTCAGGTCGCAGAACATCCGGGCGGTCGGGTCGATCTCGCCGCGCCACGGCAGGATCTGGAAGGTCGTGGGATCCGGCTGGGCGAGCAGGTCGGACTCGAAGGTGCGGGTGAGGCCCTCGATCGCGGATCCGTCGAAGCCGATACCCTCCGCGAAGGCGCCCTCGACCTCGGCCGGCGCGATCGCCACGGACTTCAGCGTGCCGATGACGTCGGTGAACCAGAGCCGGACGAACTTGACGCCGCGCTCCTCGATCGTGCGCAGCACGAAGTCGCGCTGCTTGTCCATGCCGCTCAACCCTCGTCGCCCTTCGAACCCCAGTCGTCCTCGGCCGCATCCTCGTCGGCCCACGCCTTCGCGCGCTCCTGGAGCACCTCGGGCGCGCGGGCGGCCTCCTCGGCCGTGTCGAACGGCCCGATGCGATCGGGGGCCGGCGACTCGAAGCCGAACTCGACCTCACCGGTCGTGCTGTTGTACCAGTACTTGTTCTCGCCGGACATCGCGTCTCCTCCGCTGGGCCTGTCACGATCCTACTGTCGCGGCACCCTCTCGCTAGGCTGGGGCGCATGGCAAAAGCGATCGGTGTGGACATCGGCGGAACCGGCATCAAGGCCGGCCTCGTGAACCTCAAGCGCGGCACCCTGGAATCGGATCGGATCCGGATCCCGACCCCGGAGGGAGCGGCGCCCGCCGACGTCCTCGAGGCCGTCAAGGAGGTGCTCTCCACGCTGGGCGTGGCCGACTCCTCGCTGCCCCTGGGCGTCGCGTTCCCCGCCATCGTGAAGAACGGCAGGACGCTGTCCGCGGCCAACATCTCGAAGGACTGGATCGGCTTCGAGGCGGAGAAGTTCTTCGAGGACGGGCTCGGCCGCCAGATCACGTTCGTGAACGATGCCGACGCCGCCGGCATCGCCGAGGTGCGCCACGGCTCCGCGACGGATGCGAAGGGCCTGACCATCCTGACGACGCTCGGCACCGGCATCGGATCCGCGTTCCTGTACAACGGCGTGCTGCTGCCGAACACCGAGCTCGGCCACCTCTGGCGCGACCGGGACTCGTTCGAGAAATGGTGCGCGTACTCCGCGATGGAGCGGGAGAACCTGTCCTGGGAGGAGTGGACGGCGCGGCTGCAGGAGTACTACTCGCACGTCGAGTTCCTGTTCAGCCCCGACCTGTTCGTCGTCGGCGGCGGCGTCTCCAAGCACCCAGAGAAGTTCCTGCCGCTGCTGGACCTGAAGACCCCGATCGTCGCGGCCACGCACCGCAACTCGTCCGGCATCATCGGCGCGGCCTCGCTCGCCGCAGGCTGACGCCCGGAACGCCGAGAGGCCCGGCGCTGCTCTTCTGCAGCGCCGGGCCTCTTCGCGTGGATGAACGGGCCGGCCTGTACGCCGGGTTCTGTTCCGGGGCCGGAGCCCCATCGACGGTCATCTCTCTCGGCGACGCGTTGCCGCGCCGCTCCAGCGGCCTACCCGGGGACTCGGCGAGCCGCGTCATCATCCCCTGTCTGGCCTTGCTCCGGGCGAGGTTTACCTGGCGGGCCGCGTCACCACGGCCCCCGGTGGTCTCTTACACCACCCTTTCACCCTTACCCCATCGATCCCTCGACTCGCGAAGAAGCAACGGGGCGGTCTTCTCTCTGTGGCACTGTCTCGCGGATTGCTCCGGGTGGGTGTTACCCACCGCCCTGCCCTGTGGAGCCCGGACGTTCCTCGGTGCGGTCTCCCGCCACGCGACCGTCCGGCCGACCCGTTCGGATCCAGTCTACGAGGACTTGCCGGCGTCCTCGGCGATGCGCAGGTCCAGGGGGATGTCGATCTCGAAGCCGGGGAACAGCCGGCGGGTGGCGGCGTCGGCCGCGTCCTGCACCGCACTGGCGGCGTCCTCGGCGAGCTCGGCCGGGGTGTGCACGATGACCTCGTCGTGCAGGAAGAAGGCGAGGTGGGCGCGGCGGGCGAAGACCGGGCCCGACGCCTCGGCAGGGACCTTCGCCTCAGGGAGGGCGGACAGCCGATGCCGGATCTCGGCGAGCCAGAGCAGCGACCATTCGGCCGCCGTGCCCTGCACGACGAAGTTGCGGGTGAACCGACCCCGATCCCTCGCCCTGCTGCGCGCGAACCGCTCGTCGGATCCGTCCGCCTCGGGGTCGCTCGCGCGGGACTGCGCGGTCGTCCATGCCGCGTCGGGACGCGGCGAGCTGCGGCCGAGGAGCGTCGAGACGACACCGCCGTCCTCGCCGGTCTTCGCGGCGCCGTCGACGAGCGCCATCGCCCGCGGGAACACGCTGCGCAATCGTGGCCCGAGCATCCCGCTCGGCCCGGTCGTCGCGCCGTACATCGCGCCGAGCACGGCGTACTTCGCCTCCTCCCTGGTCTGCACCGCGCCGGAGCGCACCACGCCCTGATACAGGTCGGCACCGCGGGCCGCGCCCGCCATCGCGCCGTCTCGCGACATCGCAGCGAGCACGCGCGGCTCCAGCTGGGCGACGTCGGCGCAGACGAGCGCCCAGCCGTCGTCGGCGCGGACAGCGGGGCGCAGGCTCCGCGGGATCTGCAGGGCTCCCCCGCCGCTGGACGCCCAACGCCCGGTCACGACGCCTCCGGTCAGATAGATCGGCCGGAACCGCTCGTCGTGCACCCACTCGGCGAGCCAGCCCCAGCCGTTCGCGGCGAACAGCCGGGCCAGCTTCTTGTACGCGAGCAGCGGCTCCACCACGGGGTGCTCGATCTCGCGCAGCTCCCAGCGCGAGGTCGAATCCACGACGATCCCCGCGCGCCGCAGGGACTTCAGCAGCCGCGGCGGGCTGTCGGGATTGACCGACGGATCCTCGAGCGCCTCCGAGATCGTGGCCGCGAGCTCGGCCATCCGGATCGGCCTTCCACCGGCGGCGGGGCGCGGTCCGAGGGCCTCGACGAGCAGCCGCTGATGCACGGCGGTGCTCCACGGCAGCCCGGCCGCGGTCATCTCCTCCGCGATGAGCGCGCCCGTGGACTCGGCGGCGCAGAGCAGCGCCAGACGGCCGTCGGGAGCGCGCTCGAGAGCCTCGCGCTGGCGGGAGTGCTCGGCGAGCAGCTCCTCGATCTCGTCGGGGCGATCCGGGTCCGCCGACGCGGACACGTCGTGCAGGGAGAACAGCGCCGGCATCTTCACCGGGATCGACATCGGATCCACGCGGAGCCAGCGGGCCGAGGCGGGGATCGGCGCCGCGAGGCCGGCGGTGTCGCGCAGGATCGCGTGGCAGAGCAGCAGATCGTGCGCGCGGCGGATACGCACGCCCTCGGCGAGTAACGGCGGATAGACCTCGCGCAGGCTGCGGACCACCCAGCGCGGACGAGCGGTCCGCTCCCGCTCCGAGATGAATGCCGGCAGGGACGTTTCGGCGAGGTCCTCGCGAGCGACCTCCGCACCGCGGTCGTCGAGGAGCACGGCACACCACGCGCCCGCGGATCCGCCGCGCCCGAGCACGATCTCGTGCGGGGCGGCGGGGTCGGTCACGGCTTCGAACCTACGCGCCGCCTCCGACATCCGGCCACACGATGCCGCCCGCGTGTGTCGACTTGTCTCGCAGACGGGGCGGATGTCGAGGGCACCGGTTAGCGTGGAGAAACGGAGAGGAGCCCCCATGTCCGACGTATCGCCCTTCATCGCCCACAACGGCTTCGCCCTGCCCACCCAGGGTCTGGGCACGTACGGCCTGCGCGGCGAGGCCGGCGCCGACGCCGTGCGCAGCGGCATCGAGACCGGCTACCGGCTCATCGACACGGCCTTCAGCTACGAGAACGAGGGCGCGGTGGGCTGGGGCGTCTCCGGCGCTGCCGTCGACCGGGCCGAGCTCATCGTCACGACCAAGCTCCCCGGGCGCCACCACGCGCGGTACCGGGCGCTGGTCGCGATCGAGGAGAGCCGGTTCCGCCTCGGCGTCGACGCGATCGACCTGCTCCTCATCCACTGGCCCAACCCCGGCGTCGACCGGTACGTCGAGGCGTGGGCGGCGCTGGTCGAGGCGCGCGAGCGGGGGCTGGTCCGCCAGATCGGCGTGTCGAACTTCCTGCCGGAGCACCTCGAGCGGATCGAGGACGAGACCGGCGTGCGCCCCGTCGTGAACCAGATCGAGCTGCACCCGAGGTTCCCGCAGCAGGAGGCGCTCGACCACCACCGCGCGCAAGGGATCATCACCGAGGCGTGGAGTCCGCTGGGCAAGGCCGGCGAACTCCTCGGGGATCCCGCGATCGTCGAGGTCGCCGCGGCGCACGGGATCACGCCGGTACAGGCCGTGCTGGCGTGGCACGCGGCACGCGGGGTGGTCGCGATCCCGAAGGCGTCGTCGCCGGAGCATCAGGCGCTGAATCTGGCCGCCGCCCAGATCCGCCTCTCGGACGACGAGATCGCGGCGATCACCGCGCTCGGCCGCCGGGACGGACGGCTCTGGGGTGCGGATCCCCTCACGCACGAGGAGCTCTGAGGGACGGCCACGTCCCTTCGACGGGCTCAGAGACCGGATCGCAGGCACAGCAAGCGGGCTGTGGGAGCCTCAGGCCGGCTGAGGGACGTTGCTGGGGGTCAGCCCGGACTCCTCGGTGCGGATCAGGATGCAGCCGCACTCCGGGCAGGACACGACCTCGTCGGAGGCGGCCTGGCGGATCACGTTCAGATCGGTTCCGGAGAGCACCATGCGGCAGCCCTCGCACGTCGCGCGGCGCAGCAGCGCCGCACCCGCGGTGCGGCCGGCACGGCGCTGGTACTCGGTCATCAGCGACGGGGCGATCGAGTCGACCAGGGCGACCCGATCCCGTGCGAGCTGCTCGCCCTCGGTCGTCGCCGCGGCGATCAGAGCCTTGGCCTCCGCGGTCAGCCGGGTGCCCTCGGCGACCGTCTCATCGATGAGCGCCTGCTGCGCGTCGACGGCCGCCTGCGCGTCCTCGGCGCGTCCCATGAGCTCGAGCTCGGCGTCCTCCAGATCACTGATCCGCCGGCCCAGGCTCGTGATCTCCTGCTCGAGCGCGACCGCGTCCTTCGGGTTCTGCGTGGCCGCGAGCCGCTCGGCGTCGCGGTCGCGGCGCTGCGTCGCGAGCGCGACATCCGACTCCAGGCGCTTCAGCTCGGCCTGCACGTCATCGCGACTGCCGGACAGCGCGGTGAGCTCGCGCAGCTGCCCCTGACGGAGCGCGGCGAGCTCGTTGATCCGCTCCCCCTGCGCCGGATGCGTGCGGGCATGCTCGGACTGCGCGATGCGGCGATCGATGTCGGCGATGTCGAGAAGCACGATCTGGTGCGCGGGGTTGGCTTTCACGCGATCCAACCTACGCCAGCCGGGACCTCAGCGGCGTCCGGATCCGTGCCGCGCCGGGTCAGGAGACCACACCGTCGACGTAGTACCAGCGCCCGTCCTCGCGCACGAACCGGCTGAGCTCGCGGAGCACCCCGCGTCCGCCTGCGTCGCGGTGGATCGCCTCGAAGAGCACGGTCCCCGTGGAGTCGAACGGGCCGCCGCCCTCGCGGGCGAGCACGTCCAGGCGGAGCCAGCGCAGCTCGGGATCGATCTCGACCCGATCCGGGCGGGTCGACGCATGCCATGAGCCGAGCAGATGGGCCTCGTCGCCGAGCGCGAACGCCGTGTACCGGGAGCGCATCAGCCGCTCCGCCGTCGGCGCAGGGCGCCCGGCCAGGATCGGCCCGCAGCAGGCCTCGAGCACGTCCCCGCTGCCGCAGGGGCAGCGCTCCGGACGCGCCGGCGCGCCCATCAGACGCCCATCCGGCCGAGGGCCTCCTCCAGCCGGCCCACCGTGCCGTCCACGTCGGCGAGCTTGTCCAGGCCGAACAGGCCGATCCGGAGCGTCGAGAACGATGCGGGCTCCCCGCAGTGCAGCGGAACGCCGGCCGCGATCTGCAGGCCCTCCGCCGTGAAGCGGGCGCCGGAGCGCAGTCCGGGGTCGGTCGTGTGCACGACGGCGACGCTCGGCGAGGCGAAGCCGTCGGCCGCGACCGAGGGCAGCCCGTGCGCGGCGAGCACGGCGCGCACCTTCGTGCCGAGGTCCCACTGCGCGGCCCGGAGCGCCTCGAACCCGCGCTCGCGGGTCTCGGTCATCAGGGCGGCGTTGTGCTGCAGCGTGTCGGTGGGCATCGTCGCGTGATACGGCGAGCGGCCCTCGCGGTAGTCCTCGGAGATCTGCAGCCACTTGCCGAGGTCGACCGCGAAGCTCGACGAGGTACGGCTCACGACCGCCTCCCGGCCCGCGTCGCCGAGCATGACGAAGCCGGCGCCCGGCGATCCGCTCCAGCCCTTCTGCGGAGCGCTGAGCAGCACGTCGACGCCGAGTGCGGCCATGTCCACCCACAGCGCGCCGGAGGCGATCCCGTCGAGCACGAGCAGACCACCGACCTCGTGCACCGCGTCGGCGAGAGCGCGGACGTAGTCGTCCGGGAGCAGGATCCCCGCCGCCGTCTCCACGTGCGGAGCGAAGACGACCTCGCTGCGCTGGGCTCGGATCGCCGCCACGACCTCGTCGATCGGGGCGGGCGCCCAGGCCGCCTGCGGAGCGTCGTCGACGGGACGCGCGGTGCAGACGACGACGTTCTGCGCGATCGCCCCCATGTCCAGGATCTGCGACCAGCGGTACGAGAACAGCCCGTTGCGGACGACGAGGCAGCGCCGCCCCGTCGCCAGCTGGCGGGCGACGGCCTCCATCGCGTAGGTGCCGCCGCCGGGCACGATCGCCGTCGTGGACGCGCCGTACGCGGCACGCAGATCCGCCTGGATGCTCTGCATCACCCCGATGAAGCGCGCGGACATGTGATTGAGCGAGCGGTCGGTGAAGACCACCGAGTACTCCAGCAGGCCACCCGGATCGACGTCATCGTGCGGAAGCTTCATGGCACCAGCCTGGCATAAGCCGCACGAGGAAAAAGCGCTGCCGGGAGGGCGCCTGTCCGAACCACGGGACCCGGGAGACGCGGTGCGCCCAGAGAGACTCGAACTCCCGACCCCCTCGGTGTAAGCGAGGTGCTCTAACCAACTGAGCTATAGGCGCGCAGGTCCACCTTAGCCGGGCGCACGCGCGCGCCGAGCGGCGCTCAGCGCGAGTCTGCGACCCGGGTCACCCCCGGCCGGTCCGCGCCGACGGCCACCCGGTCCATTCCGAGCCGGCCCTTCGTCGCGACGATCACGATGATCGCCAGGATCCCGTAGCCGATGACGTTCGCGTAGTACGCGTTCAGCACGCCCGACGCGGTCATCGTGCCGAGCTGGGGGAACATCGGGAACAGCACGAAGTTCGGGAAGGCGTCCATCGCACTGTGGATCAGGATCGCGATGAGGATGCTGCCGCCGCTGCGGTTGCAGACCCACGTGTAGAACACGCTCACCGCGGTGATCCACACGGTGAACGCGACCATGTTCTGCCAGCTCGGCACCGTCCACTGTCCGCTGAACCAGATCGTCGCGTGCCAGACGCCCCAGAGCACTCCCAGCACGATCGTGCCGAGCAGCGGCCCGAACCGCGCCTGGATCCGCTCCTGGGCGAATCCGCGCCATCCCGGCTCCTCCCCCAGCGGCCCGCCGATGATCGTGACCGGCCAGACGAAGAACCAGACGTAGCCGACTGCGGTCGGCAGGGGGTCGATCGGGGTGAATGACACGACGACCCCCGGGATCGCGAGAGCGCCCAGCGTCGCGAACACCGGCAGCCCGAACAGCGCGAGGACGTACCAGCGCCCGCCGACGCGCCAGCGCACGAAGCGCCGGAAGAACCGCGCCACGCCGCCGCGCCCCTCGGTCACGGCCGTCACGACGACCGCGCCCAGGAACGGACCCGTGAACGTCGATGCGCCGACGATCACCATGTTGTCGAACGGCACCCGGTAATGCAGGACGCCCCACGCCTCATCCGAGAGGTTCCAGGGCAGCCAGACCAGCCACGACCCGAGGAAGGCGATCACGAAGTAGGAGATCAGCGGAGCGCGCCGGATCGCGCCGGAGAGACCGCGCGGAGAGGCCGGCGAGGGGGACGACGTCATCGGTGCTCCTGGTGCTCGTCCGGCGCGGTGACGGCACACTGGCGGGCGTCGTCGCCCATCAGGACCGCTGGAGCCGGACCCGGCGGCTGGGCATGAGCGTAGCAATCGGGACGCCGCCGCCACCACCGCTCGGCACCCGCGGATTGTGACTAGGCTGAGTCCGCGACCGTTGTGCGGAGTCGACAAGACTCCCCCGGGTCTTATCCCGTTTTCCTTGGCTGGACCAGCCAGATAGACGAAAGGCTCCCCGTGACCGTTCACGATCAGGATCCGTACTCGCAGGGCCCGCTCGACAGCGACCCGGAAGAGACCGGCGAGTGGCAGCAGTCGCTCGACGAGCTCGTCGATGCGAAGGGCCGCGGCCGCGGCCGCGAGATCATGCTGAACCTGCTCAAGCGCTCCAAGGAGCTGCACCTGGGCGTGCCGATGGTCCCGACGACGGACTACATCAACACGATCGCCCCGGAGAACGAGCCCGCCTTCCCGGGCGACGAGGAGCTCGAGCGCCGCTACCGGCACTGGATCCGCTGGAACGCCGCGATCACGGTGCACCGCGCGCAGCGCCCGGGCATCGGCGTCGGCGGCCACATCTCCACATACGCCTCCGCCGCGTCGCTGTACGAGGTCGGCCACAACCACTTCTTCCGGGGCCGCGACCACGCCTCCGGCGGAGACCAGATCTTCTACCAGGGCCACGCCTCCCCCGGCATGTACGCGCGCGCCTTCCTCGAGGGCCGTCTCACCGAGACGCAGCTCGACGCGTTCCGCCAGGAGAAGTCCGGCGCGCCGAACGGCCTGCCCTCCTACCCGCACCCGCGGATGATGCCGGAGTTCTGGCAGTTCCCGACCGTGTCGATGGGTCTCGGCCCGATCAACGCGATCTACCAGGCGATGACGAACAAGTACCTCGCCAACCGCGGCATCAAGGACGTCGCCGACTCGCACGTGTGGGCGTTCCTCGGCGACGGCGAGATGGACGAGGTCGAGTCGCGCGGTCAGCTCCAGGTCGCCGCCAACGAGGGCCTGGACAACCTCACCTTCGTGATCAACGCGAACCTGCAGCGCCTCGACGGCCCGGTGCGCGGCAACGGCAAGATCATCCAGGAGCTGGAGAGCTTCTTCCGCGGCGCGGGCTGGAACGTCATCAAGGTGGTCTGGGGCCGGGAGTGGGACGCGCTGCTCGCCCGCGACACCGAGGGCGCCCTGCTGAACCTCATGAACGTGACCCCGGACGGCGACTACCAGACGTACAAGTCGGAGAACGGCGCGTACGTGCGGGAGAACTTCTTCGGTCGCGACGAGCGCACCCTCGCCCTGGTCGAGGACTACTCCGACGACCAGATCTGGCACCTGCGCCGCGGCGGCCACGACTACCGGAAGGTGTACGCGGCCTATAAGGCGGCCATGGAGCACAAGGGCCAGCCGACCGTCATCATCGCGAAGACGGTCAAGGGCTACGGCCTCGGCCCGCACTTCGAGGCGCGAAACGCGACCCACCAGATGAAGAAGATGACGCTGGACGACCTCAAGCTGTTCCGCGACACCATGCACATCCCGATCTCGGACGCGCAGCTCGAGGCCGACCCGTACCGCCCGCCGTACTACCACCCGGGAGCGGGCGACGAGACGATCCAGTACATGCTGGAGCGCCGCCGCGACCTGGGCGGCTTCCTGCCCGAGCGGCGCACCACCCACGTCGGGCTGGAACTGCCGCAAGACAAGGACTACTCGGCGCCCAAGAAGGGATCCGGCAACCAGGAGATCGCCACGACCATGGCGTTCGTGCGCATGGTCAAGGACCTCATGCGCGTGAAGGGCTTCGGCGAGCGGGTCGTCCCGATCATCCCGGACGAGGCACGCACGTTCGGCATGGACGCCTACTTCCCGACGGCCAAGATCTACAACCCGAACGGTCAGAACTACACCTCGGTCGACCGGGAGCTGCTGCTCGCCTACAAGGAGAGCCCGCAGGGTCAGCTGATCCACGTCGGCATCAACGAGGCCGGGGCCACCGCGGCGTTCACCGCGACCGGCACCGCGTACTCGACGCACGGCCAGCCGCTCATCCCGATCTACATCTTCTACTCGATGTTCGGCTACCAGCGCACCGGCGACGCCTTCTGGGCCGCGGGCGACCAGATGACGCGCGGCTTCGTGATCGGCGCGACCGCCGGACGCACCACGCTGACCGGTGAGGGCACACAGCACGCGGACGGCCACTCGCCGCTGCTGGCCTCGACCAACCCGGCCACGCTCGTCTACGACGCGGCGTACGGCTACGAGGTCGCGCACATCGTGCAGTCCGGCGTCGAGCGGATGTACGGCGGCACGCACCCGGATCCGGACGTCATGTACTACCTGACCGTCTACAACGAGCCGATGCGCCAGCCGGCGGAGCCGGAGGACGTGGACGTCGACGGGATCGTGCGGGGTCTGCACCGGGTGTCGACGGGATCCGGGGAGGGCCACCGCGCTCAGCTGCTCGCCTCCGGCGTCGGCGTGCCGTGGGCGCTCGAGGCGCAGCAGCTGCTGCGCGACGACTGGGGCGTGTCCGCGGATGTGTGGTCGGTCACCTCCTGGAACGAGCTGCGCCGCGACGGCCTCGCCGCCGACGAGCACAACTTCCTGCACCCGGAGCAGGAGCCGCGCACCGCCTACCTGACCACCAAGCTGCAGGATGCAGAGGGCCCGTTCATCGCGACGAGCGACTACATGCACGCGGTGCAGGACCAGATCCGCCAGTGGATCCCCGGCCGGTACTACACGCTCGGCGCCGACGGCTTCGGCTTCGCCGACACCCGTGCCGCGGCTCGTCGCTTCTTCAAGATCGACGGCCCGTCGATGGTGGTCCGCACCCTGCAGGCCCTGGCCGACGAGGGCAGGATGGATCGCTCCGTCGTGGCCCAGGCGATCGCGAAGTACGACCTGTACAACGTGAAGGCGGGCGCCAGCGGAAACGCGGGCGGCGAGAGCTGACGCCGGCGTGACGTCCTCCGCGAAGAGACCGGCCGAGATGACCAAGCCGGAGACGCTGGCGTGGCTGCGCCGCATCTCCGGCGACCTGGCCACGGCCACCCTGCAGCGCCTCGAGGATTCGCTGCCGTGGTACGCCGAGATGCCGCCGGCCCGACGCTCCGCCGTCGGGCTGGTGGCCCAGGCCGGCATCACCTCGTTCATCCAGTGGTACGACGACCCGACATCGACGCCGTGGATCGCGGCCGACATCTTCGCGGCCGCGCCGCGGGAGCTGCTGCGCAGCGTGAGCCTGCAGCAGACCCTGCAGCTGATCCGGGTCACCGTCGCGGTGACCGAGGAGCGCGTGGCCGGCAAGAACGGCGAGCTGCGCGACGCGATCCTGCTGTACTCCCGCGACGTGGCCTTCGCCGCGGCCGACGTGTACGCGCGGGCGGCGGAGGCGCGGGGTCTGTGGGATGCGCGCCTCGAGGCGCTCGTGGTGGACTCGATCCTCACCGGCGAGGCTGACGAGGAGCTGCCCAGCCGGATCGCCGCGCTCGGCTGGCACGGCCACGGCGAGGTCTGCGTCATCGTCGGCACCACGCCGCCGCAGTTCGACGTCGATCAGGTCCGCCGCACCGCACGCAAACTCGCGGTCGACGTGCTGATCGGCGTGCAGGGATCGCGGCTCGTGCTCGTGGTCGGGCGCGCCAAGCTGGAGGGGCGCGAGGACGGCGGAGAGTCGGACGAGTTCTCCTTCACCGAGATCGCGCGCACGCTCGAGCCGTCGTTCGGGCCCGGGTACGTCGTCGTCGGCCCCGCCGTGGCGGCGCTCGTCGACGCGGGCCAGAGTGCCCGAGCGGCGCTCGCCGGGTTCGCGGTGGCGCGGTCGTGGCGCGGCGCGCCCCGGCCGGTGGATGCGGACGAGCTGCTCCCGGAGCGGGCCATCGCCGGCGACCCGCTGGCCAAGCAGACCCTCATCGAACGCGTGTTCCGCCCGCTGCACGACCACTCCACCGACCTCGTCACGACCCTGTGGAGCTACCTCGACAACGGCCGCTCGCTCGAGGCGACGGCGCGCGAGCTGTTCGTGCACCCGAACACGGTGCGGTACCGGCTGAAGCGGATCAGCGAAGTCATCGGCTGGGACGCGACGGGTCCGCGCGAGGCGTTCATCCTGCAGACGGCGCTCGTCCTCGGCACGATCGGCACGGCCGAGCCGGTGCGCCGGGGCCTGCGGCCCCGCCGTCCGCGCTGACGTCGGCCCGCTCCCGGAGCCTGTCGAAGGGTCGCAAGCATCCGCTCCGGCCCTTCGACACGCCCGGTACCGCACGATCTGTCACACTCGCACAACCGATCTTCGGATTCTTGTGAGGGTTGAGCCACCGGATCCGCCGGATCGTTGGCAGACTGGAGGAGTGATCGTCCTCGCGTGCCCTGGTCAGGGCTCTCAGACCCCTGGTTTCCTCTCCCCTTGGCTCGAGCTGGAGGGCGTCGCGGAGGATCTCGCCGCGTACTCCGAGGCCGCTGAGGTGGACCTCGTCCTGCACGGCACCGAGTCGGACGCCGACACGATCCGCGACACCCGGATCGCCCAGCCGCTGATCGTGGCCGCTTCGCTGGTCGCCGCCAAGGTCCTGCACGAGCGCGCAGGGCGCCAGGCCGACGGGATCGCCGGCCACTCCGTGGGCGAGTTGGCCGCGCTCGTCGGCGCGGACGTCGTGTCCGACCTGGACGCCATGCGCCTCGTCGGAATCCGCGGACGCGCGATGGCGGACGCCGCCGCGCAGACCCCGACCGGCATGAGCGCCGTGCTCGGCGGCGACGAGGAAGAGGTGCTCGCCCGCCTAGCCGAGCTCGAGCTGACCCCTGCGAACTACAACGGTGGCGGCCAGATCGTCGCGGCCGGGGCCCTCCCGGCCCTCGCCGAGCTCGCCGAGACCCCGGTCAAGGGATCCCGTGTCATGCCGCTCAAGGTCGCCGGCGCCTTCCACACGTCGTACATGGCCCCGGCCGTCCAGACGCTCCGCGCCGCCGTCGACGGCGTCGCCGCCGCCGACCCGACCGTCACCCTCTGGACCAACCGCGACGGTTCCGTCGTCACGTCCGGTGCCACCGCGCTCGACTACCTCGTCGCGCAGGTGTCCTCCCCGGTCCGCTGGGACCTGTGCATGGCCTCGTTCGCCGAGAACGGCATCACCGGCCTCATCGAGCTGACCCCTGCCGGAGCCCTCACCGGCCTCGCGAAGCGCGGACTGCGCGGCACGCCCGCCGTCGCCGTGAAGACCCCCGAAGACCTCGAAGCGGCCGTGGCGCTGCTGAACGGAGAAGCAGCATGACCACGCTCAAGCAGTCCACGGGCCCCGCGTACACGCGCATCTACTCGGTCGGCGCGGCCCGCGGCGAGAACGCGGTGCCGAACGACGACCTCATCGGCCCCATCGACTCGAGCGACGAGTGGATCCGCCAGCGCACCGGCATCATCACCCGCACCCGTGCGGTCGCCACCACGGACGCGATCGACCTCTCCACCTCCGCCGCGAAGGAGGCCGTCGAGAAGTCCGGCGTCGCCCCCTCCGACATCGACGTCGTCATCGTCGCCACGATCAGCAACCCCAAGCAGACCCCCTCGGTCGCCGCGATCGTCGCCGACCGGGTCGGCGCCAACCCCGCCGCCGCGTACGACATCAACGCCGCCTGCGCCGGCTACGCGTACGCGGTCGCCCAGGCCGACGCCCTCATCCGCGCCGGCGCCGCCCACCACGCCCTCGTGATCGGCGCGGAGAAGCTCTCCGACATCGTCGACCCGACCGACCGCAGCATCTCCTTCCTGCTCGGCGACGGCGCGGGCGCCGTCGTGATCGGCCCGAGCGACACCCCCGGCATCTCCGCCACCGTGTGGGGATCCGACGGCTCCAAGGCCGACGCGGTGGGCATGAACCACACCCTCACCGAGTTCCGCGACGGCGTGGCCCCGTGGCCGACGCTGCGCCAGGAGGGCCCGACCGTCTTCCGCTGGGCCGTCTGGGAGATGGCGAAGGTCGCGAAGCAGGCCCTCGAGCAGGCCGGCGTCGCGGCATCCGACCTCGCCGCGTTCATCCCGCACCAGGCCAACATGCGCATCGTGGACGAGTTCGCCAAGCAGCTGAAGCTGCCCGAGACGACCGTCATCGCCCGTGACATCGAGACCACCGGCAACACCTCGGCCGCGTCCATCCCGCTCGCCACGCACCGGCTGCTCCAGGAGCACCCGGAGCTCAGCGGAGGCCTCGCGCTGCAGATCGGCTTCGGCGCCGGTCTGGTCTTCGGCGCGCAGGTGGTCGTGCTGCCCTGACCGGGCGCGCCGTTCCCTAGACTGTTCACCGGTTCCGAAACAACCCCATAGAAAGAGGAAACCATGGCTTTCAGCAACGACGAGGTCCTCGCCGGCCTTGCAGAGCTCATCACCGACGAGACCGGCATCGACGCCTCGGAGGTCGCGCTGGAGAAGTCCTTCACCGACGATCTGGACATCGACTCGATCTCGATGATGACGATCGTCGTCAACGCCGAGGAGAAGTTCGGTGTCACCATCCCCGACGACGAGGTCAAGAACCTCAAGTCCGTCGGTGACGCCGTGAACTTCATCGTCGCCGGCCAGGAGTGACATCTGCGGATGCCACCCCCGGTCCCTGAGCCCGTCGAAGGGCGCGGGGCGTGGCATCCTCCTCTCCCCCACCCCATCCCTCAGAAGGAACCTGCATGACCAAGCGCATCGTCGTCACCGGCATCGGCGCCACATCCGCCCTGGGCGGCACCGCCCCGGAGAACTGGGCGAACCTGCTCGCCGGCGTCTCCGGCACGCACACGCTGACGCACGAGTGGATCGAGCAGTACCAGATCCCGGTGACGTTCGCCGCAGAGGCGTCCGTCCGCCCCGAGGAGGTCCTGCCGCGGCACGAGGCCAAGCGCCTCGACCCGTCCACCCAGTTCGCGCTGATCGCCGCCCGTGAGGCCTGGGAGGACGCCGGCGCCCCGGACATCGCCCCCGAGCGCCTCGGCATCGACTGGGCGACCGGCATCGGCGGCGTCTGGACCCTGCTGGATGCGTGGGACACGCTGCGCGAGAAGGGTCCGCGCCGCGTCATGCCGCTGACAGTCCCGATGCTCATGCCGAACGCCGGCGCGGGCAACCTCTCCCTGCACTTCAACGCCAAGGCCTTCGCCCGCACGGTGGTCTCCGCCTGCGCCTCCAGCACGGAGTCGATCGCGAACGCCTACGAGCACCTGCAGGACGGCCTGGCCGACGTCGTCATCGCCGGTGGCGCGGAGTCCGCGATCCACCCGATCACCATGGCCTCGTTCGCCTCCGCGCAGGCGCTCTCCCGGCGCAACGACGACCCGGAGCACGCCTCGCGCCCCGGCGCGATCGACCGCGACGGCTTCGTCATGGGCGAAGGCGGTGCGGCCCTGGTCCTGGAGACCGAGGAGCACGCCAAGGCCCGCGGAGCCAAGATCTACGCGTACCTCGTCGGCGGCGGCGTCTCGGCCGACTCGTACCACATCACCGGCAACGACCCGGAGGGCGCCGGCGCCGCCCGCGCCGTCGAGCAGGCCCTCGCCCAGGCCGGCGCGACCCCCGACCAGGTCACCCATATCAACGCGCACGCCACCTCGACCCCGGTCGGCGACCCGAACGAGTACGAGGCGCTGAAGCGCGTCTTCGGCTCCCGGATCGACGAGATCCCCGTGTCGGCGACCAAGGCGTCGACCGGTCACCTGCTCGGCGGCACCGGCGCGCTCGAGGCCGTGTACACGGTGCTCGCGCTGCGCGACCGCGTCGCCCCGCCGACGATCAACATGACCGAGCCGGATCCGGCCGTGCCGTTCAAGCTGTCCGGCGAGCCCCAGCCCCTCGGCGACGGCCCGCAGCTCGCGATCAGCAACTCCTTCGGGTTCGGCGGCCACAACGCCGTCGTCGCCTTCGCGGACTACCCGGGCTGATCCCGCCCGCACGAGTATCGCCCCGGTCGCTTCCTCATCGAAGCAGCCGGGGCGATTCTCGTGATGATGTTCAGTTTTTCTCCGGTTGTGGGCCGGGGATTCGCTGTCTCGGGTTCCGGGTCCCTGCTCTCCGACCCCCGATAGTGACGCCTCTCCGGCCCTCGTCCCTTCGTGTGACCCGGCCCTTCGACAGGCTCAGGGACCGGATCACACGAGTCCTCCGTCCTGCGACTACCCGACCTTGTGCAGCCACACGACGCGGGCGTCGTCGCTCGCGTGCCGGAACGGCTCCAGCTCGTCGTCCCAGGCGGTCCCCAGCGCGACGTCGAGTTCGCGCTGCAGTTCCGCCGCGCTGCCGGCGGAGATCTCCAGGGCGTAACGGATCCGGTCCTCGCCGATCACGATGTTGCCGGCGGCGTCGGTCTGCGCGTAGTGCACGCCGAGATCCGGCGTGTGCAGCCAGCGGCCGCCGTCGCTGCGCGGCGTGGGGTCCTCGGTGACCTCGAAGCGGAGGTGCTCCCAGCCGCGGATCGCGGTGGCGAGGACGGCACCGGTGCCGATGGGGCCGTCCCAGTAGAACTCGGCCCGGCGGGCACCGTCGAGGACGGGCTGCTCCGACCATTCGAAGTTGACGGCGCGCCCGATAGCGCGTCCGACCGCCCATTCCAGGTGCGGGCAGAGCGCGCGCGGTGCGGAGTGGATGTACACCACCCCGCGTGCTTGTGCTGTCGCCATGTTGTCTCCGTTTCATCAGGTGCGTCTTCCCCTACGACCTGATCCGCGAAGCACGGCGGTATGCGGTTATGCGCCCATTCTCACCGATACCCAGCGAAATCACAAGGATGTAACTCATTGCGAAACGGACACGGACCGGGTGGTCTCCGCCGGTCGGGGGGCGATGTCGGATCGCCCTGGCACGATGGATGTCGCTGTTCCTCCCGGCCTCGGCCCTCGAGAGCAGTCTTCCCCGCCCGCCCCGCTGACCAGGAGCCAGCCATGATGGGAACCTCCCACGCCATCAGCGGCGCCGCCGCCTGGGTGGCCGTCACCGCCACCGCCGTCCCCGCCCTGGGGATCCATCCGATGACCCCGTCGACGGTCGTCCTCGGCTCCCTCGTCGCGGCGGGGGCCGCGCTCCTGCCCGATGCCGACCACCACAACGCCACGATCGCGCACTCCCTCCCGGTCGCCGGGAGGGTCGTCGCCGGCACGGTCGGGCGACTCACCGGCGGCCACCGCCACGGGATGCATTCGCTGCTCGCCGTCGTCGGCATCGCCCTCGGCACCTATGCCCTGTCGTTCGTGCACTGGACGCCGCCCGGATGGGATCACGCCCTGCAGGTCGGATCCGCGGCCGCGGTCCTCGCGTGCACGACGTTCGCGACGAAGGTGCTGAGGCTCGCGAAGTCCTGGCGGCTCGCGTGGCTGATCGGCGCGCTCATGGCCGCCGCCGTGCTGCTCTGGGCGCCCGCCGAGTTCGACTGGCTGCCGCTCTGCATCGGCCTCGGCTTCCTCGTGCACCTGATCGGCGACGCCCTCACCATCGAAGGCGTCCCGTTCCTCTGGCCGCTCCGACCGAAGGCGCCCCGGCTCATCCAGGCGACCCCGATCATCCGGCACGTCTGGAAGCCGAACGGCTTCTTCGCCGTCCCGATCCTCGGCCACGCCGGATCCTGGCGGGAGTGGCTGCTCACACTGCCCCTCGCCGGGTACGCGCTCTGGGGCGTCGGCGCGTCCGTGGCGAGCCTGGTCGGGGGCTGAGCCCGCGGACACGAAGAGAGGGCCTGAGCCCGGTGCGAGACCGGGCTCAGGCCCTCGAAAGCGACGCGGAGGCTCAGGCCTCGCTCATCGCGATCTTCTCCTTCTGACCCTTGGCGGCGTAGTACGCGGCACGGGCGGCGTCACGACGCGCCTGCTCCTCGTAGCCGGCGTCCAGGATCGCCTGGTCGACGGCGTAGTTCTCCACGTCCTGGGTGCCGTTGTACTTCTCGATGTAGGCGTCGAGCTCGGGGCCCGAGGTCCACGAGGTGATGAGGCAGTAGCGCGGCTCGGTGCCGTTGTGGGTGGCGGCGTGCCAGAGGCGCTGGGTGTCGACGATCAGCTGCGCGCCGGCCGGGAGGGCGATGCGGTACTCGACGCTCGGGTCGGTGCGGTTCTCGCGCAGGACGAAGTAGCTGTCCTTGTCGTCGGTGAGGTTGAAGAAGCCGCGCACGACCCAGCCGGTGCCGTCCGGGTTGAGGCGGTTGTTGTCGTCCTGGTGCAGGTTGTAGAGGCACTCGCCGTACGGCGTGGGCTGCAGCTCGATGACCCGGCAGCGGCCGACGTTCGCGCCGGGCTCCTGCGCGCGACGCGTCAGGTTGGGGGCCTTGGAGGTCTGCGCGTCGATCCAGACGCCGTCCTTGTCCGTGCGCGGCGGCACGTGGTTCCAGAAGCCGTTGCACTCGATCTCGCCCTTGGCGGACGCGAGCGGGGCGAAGCGGGTGTCGCCCGACGACTTCCAGTCGTTGTACTCGATGTCGAGCCACTCCTTGGGGTCGAGCTCCTGGTTGTAGCTGTCGAGGACGACGAATCCCTTGTCCTCGAGCGCGGCGGACTTGATGTATGCCATGAGCGAGTCATGTCCTTTCATAAGGGGCCAGCACGTTTTAACAGGCCCTTCTTAGGCCAGCCTAACAGCGGGCCCTCGGCGCGCCCGGAGGAGCGGCCGTGAATATCGGCGCCCGCGTGGACCGCAAATAGACTGGATCACGCAGGGTCGATCCGAGGAGCAGCGCAGCAGCATGAGCAGGGCCACCAACGTCGAGGCAACCGCAGTCAGCACGATCGAGTGGCTCTCCAAGGACTCCACCACGATCGTGGTGCCGGTCTACCAGCGGCAGTACCGCTGGGACATCGGCGGGTGCGAGCAGCTGCTCACCGACATCCGCGCGGTCGCCGACGAGGACGACGCGCACCGGCACTTCATCGGCTCGATCCTCTCCGCCGAGGACGTCGCCCTCCGTGACGTCGACAGCGCCGACGCCGACCTCGTCCTCATCGACGGGCAGCAGCGCCTCACCACCCTGATGCTGCTCATCGCCGCGCTGCACCACTCGGTGCGGGAGTCGGATCCGGCCTTCGCCGCGGAGCTGCATCGGGTGCTCGTGCGTGCGGACGACCCCGACCGGACGAAGCTGCGACCGCACGACGCGTGGGCGCACCTGTTCGAGTCGGTCGTGCTCGACCGCCGCGGCGGCGAGGAGCGCGAGTCGCGGTTCGACGACAACTACGCCTTCTTCCGCTCGCAGGTGCACGCCGACGAGGCGCCGCGGATCTGGCGCGGGCTGCAGCGTCTCGAGCACGTGTCGATCACCCTCGACGCCGACGCCAACGCGCAGCAGATCTTCGAGAGCCTGAACTCGACCGGCGAGCCGCTGCGCGACCACGAGCTCATCCACAACTACGTGCTCATGGGGCTGTCCCACTCCGAGCAACGCCAGGTCGAGGAGGACTTCTGGCTGCCGATCGAGCGCAGCACGGGCGAGGCGATCGGCGCGTTCTGGCGGCACTTCCTCATCATGACGACGGGCCGCGAGGTCGCCGTCGCGGGCGAGCACGGCGTGTACAGCGCGTTCCGCCACGAGTTCCCCCGCCCCGACCTCGCGACCCTGCACGCGCAGGCGGAGGTGTGGCGCGAGTACTCCGACATCTACCGGGTGCTGCTGGATCCCTCGCAGGAGCCGGATCCCGAGATCCGCCGGCAGCTCGCCTACGTGAACACGTTCGGCAAGGCGACCTACCCGCTCGTGATGAGCGCCTACCGCGACCACCAGCTCGGCGTCATCGACAAGGACGAGCTGATCCGCACGCTCGAACGGATCCAGTCGCTCCTGCTGCGCCGCGCCGTCGTCGGCGTGCCGACGGACCGCCTGATCGCCCGGCTCTGCCGTGCCCGCAGCGAGGGGCCCGAGCAGCTGCTCAAGGCGTTCGCCCGGATCACCCCCTCCGACGAGCGGATCCGGGTCTCTCTCAAGTTCACCGACCTGCCGCACGCGCTGTACGTGCTCGGCCGGCTCGAGGGCCTGCAGGATCCGGACGGGTTCGACGTCGAGTACGTCGTCCCCCCGGCGCCGCACAACAACTGGTCGGGCGACGGTGTGCGGCTGTGGAGTGAGTACAGCGAGGACGAGCAGAACAGCCATCGCGCGCTCGCGTCCACCCTCGGCAATCTCGCCCTGATCGAGCAGCCGCTCGCGGAGCGCGTGTTCGGCGACTCCTTCCCCGCCAAGCGCGGCGACTACCGGCGCAGCGCGATCGCGGGGACGGCGGCGCTCGGCGAGCTCGAGTCCTGGGGCACCGCGGCGATCTCCCAGCGCACGGCCGCACTCACCGACGCCTTCCTGCGCATCTGGCAGCGCCCCGCCGTCACCGACATCGACGACGACGGCCTCACCCCGATCCTCGACGCGGTCCGCCGCCGCGGCTGGCCGTCCGGCTGGGAGCGCGAGTTCGACTACGTCGAGTACCGCGGGGAGCGCTGGGACGTGCCGGACGTGAAGTACCTGTTCAACCGGGTGTTCCGGCGCGGCTGGACCGACACCCGCGAGGCGCTGATGGCGTTCAACGCCCGCAACGGCGGTCCGATCTACGAGGAGACGGCGTGGAAGGGCCAGTGGGACGAGTTGGATGAGGACCACCACCTCTACATGGGCTGGGACTCGAAATACATGATGAGTGCGGTGCAGGGCCTCCTGGAGGAGTCGGGCCTTGCGACCGAGGTGTTCGTGAAGTACTCCTACATCGGGAATGTGATGTGATGACCGTGACTGCAGCCCCCGTGCGACGCCGCCGGGTGATGGACCTGACCCTCGAGGAGCACACGCTCACCGTGCCGCTGGTGTGGTCGGATCCGGCCGACACCCGCACGATCGACGTGTTCGCGTCGGTCGTGAGCCGAGAGGGCGGCGAGGACCTCCCGTACCTGGTGTTCCTGCAGGGCGGGCCGGGATCCGAGGCACCGCGCGCGATGCACGCGCCCGCCTCACCCGCCTGGCTGGATCAGGCGCTCGCGCACCACCGGGTCGTCATGATCGACCAGCGCGGCACCGGGCGCTCGACGCCGGTCGCGGACGGGATCCTGGAGCGCGGCGCCGCGGCCGTCGCCGAGCACCTCACCCACCTGCGCGCCGACTCGATCGTGCGCGACTGCGAGGCGCTGCGCGAGCACCTGGGCGCAGTGAGCTGGAACGTGCTCGGCCAGTCCTTCGGCGGCTTCACGACCCTCGCGTACCTCTCCACGGACGCCGCGTCGCTCGACCGCGTCTACATCACCGGGGGCCTCAGCACGCTCACCCGCACCCCGGACGACGTCTACGCGCTCTGCTACGACAAGATGCGCACCGAGTCGGAGCGCTACTACCGGCGCTTCCCGGAGCACCGCGACCGGATGCGCCGGCTCGTCGACCTCGCCGCGGTCGGCGGCATCACGCTGCCCGACGGCGAGGTCGTCTCGCCGTCGCGGATGCGCTCGGTCGGCTCGGCCCTGGGCACGAACGACGGCTGGCAGACCCTCTGGCAGCTGCTCGAGCGGGATCCCTCCACGAACGCGTTCCGCTACGACCTGCGCGACGCGATGCCGTTCGGCGGCCGCAACCCGCTGTACTTCGTGTTCCACGAGTCGAGCTACGCGAACGGCCACGCCACCCGCTGGTCCGCCGAGCGGGTCCTGCCCGCCGATTTCGCCGAGGACGTGACGCTGTTCACCGGCGAGCACATCCACAGCGAGTGGACCGAGACCGTGCCGGCGTTCCAGCCCTGGCGCGACGTCACGCTCGCCCTCGCGGAGCACGAGTGGCCCGTGATCTACGACCCGGCCGCGATCGCCGCATCCGGTGCCCGGGGCGCCGCAGCCGTCTACGTGAACGACGTCTACGTGCCGGTCGAGTACTCCCTGGAGACGGCCGCGCTCATGCCCGACGTGAAGCTCTGGATCACGAGCGAGCACGAGCACAACGGGCTGCGCTCCGGACCGGTGCTCGAGCGTCTCATCGACCTCGCGCACGACCGCCGGATCCGCTGACGCGTCCGGACCGCCTCCGCGGCCCGTCCGTCACGCGAGGCGGGCCGCGGCGTACTCCTCGGTGAGCTCGCGCCAGCGCGCCTCCCAGGACGGAGCGAATTCGCCGGCCGGCCAGCCGTCGGGATGCGGCCCGGCGCCCGTCGCGAGCGTGTGCGCGAGATCCTCGAAATGCGCCTGCCAGCCGGCCGCGTGATAGTGGACGTCGGGCTGCGGCAGGCCACGGTCCTCGACGACGAGCCGGGCACGATCGCCCTCCTCGGACAGCCAGACCTCGATCACGCCCTCCTCGTCCGTGCCGGGGAGCTGGGTGAGCAGGAGGTGCCGCGGCGCCTCGCAGATCTCGATCCGCAGCGTGCCGACCCAGGCGCTGGTGAACTCCGCCTCGATCATGCCGCCGACCCGCAGGTCGCCGGAGACCCGCGCGATCCAGCGCGACAGGCGATCCGGATCCGTGCACGCGTGCCAGAGGTCGTCGATGTCGGTGTCGTAGACGTCCTCGATGCGGACGGCGCCCCGGGTGTCGTCGAGCGCACGCATCGTCGCGATCATGCTCATGTCCTGTCCTTCTTCCCTCGTGCGATCTCGGTGTGGAGGGCGCCGAGGCGCTGGATCCACAGATCCCGATACGGGCCCAGCCAGTCGTCGAGGTCGATCAGCGCCTCCGGGTGGAGACGGTAGATGCGGTGCTGGGCGTCCTGCCGCACCTCGACCAGCCCGGCCTCGCGCAGCACCCGCAGATGGCGGGAGACGCCGGGTCGCGCGATCGGCAGCGCGTCGGCGAGTTCGCCCGCCGTCGCGTCGTGGTCGCGCAGGATTCCGAGCACGGCGCGCCGGCTCGGGTCGGCGAGAGCGTGCAGCACGGCGTCCATGAGGCGAATGTACCCTTACGGTTACGTAACCGCAAGGGTACATTCAATGCCGGTGGGGCGGGCGGGACTTGAACCCGCGATCGTTGGGTTATGAGCCCACTGCCTTGACCAGCTTGGCCACCGCCCCGGACTTCCGAGGATACCCAACGCGGTGGCGTGCGCCGGTCACGGCCTCCAGCGCAGCTCGATGATCTCGTGCGCGTCGCTGAGGTAGAACACGTTCTGGGTGCCCTCGTCGACCTCGACGAACGCGACCGGATCCCCGACGATCGGCGGCGCGCCGACCCGCGCGGCGATGTCGTTCACGTGCCACACCCCTCCGCTCCACCACAGCTCGTGCACCAGCTCGTCGGTGCCCGTGTAGAGCACATGCTGGGTGGCGACCGGCTGGAACAGCCCGGCCTCGAACGCGTATCCGGCGGGACTCGCGGTGGGGGACGGCACTGCCGCCCCCGTGGCCGCGGTCAGATCGTGGTCGTGCCACGCTCCCGCCAGCCACCACAGTTCATGCATGTGGTGGTCGATGCCGACGTAGACGACGTGCTGGCTGCCCTCACCGCGGAACACGTAGCCGGATACGGTCCCCGCGTCGCCCGATGCGGGCGCGCCCGTCTGCGCGGTGAGATCGCCCCAGTGCCAGCCCGAGGCGTCGTCCGCCCAGAACTCGAGGATGTGCCCGTCTCCCCCGCGCACGAGCACGTGCGCGGTCTTCTGGCCCTCGAACGAGTACCCGGTGGGGGCCGCGTCCGGGGCGCACGGCGGCGCACCCGTGAGCGCGGTGAGATCGAGGTCGTGCCAGCCGTTCCCGGCGTTGTTCAGCTCGTGGATGTGGCCGCCGTCGCGGGCCTGGTAGACGACGCGCTGCGCGCCGTCGTAGTACGTCTCGTATCCGTAGGGCTGGGAGAGCGCGAGCGGCGCGTGCGCCGCGTTCGTGAGGTCGTTCGCGTTCCAGCCGTCGTCCTCGGTGTACCAGAGCTCGTGCACGTGGCCGTCGAACAGCTGCCCCTGGTACACGACGTGCTGGGACCCCTGGTGCGCCCAGATGTACCCGTTCCCGTACGTCGCCGCGGCGGATCCGCCCGCCTCGGAGACGAGGTTCTTGACGCTCCAGTCGTCGCTCTCGCTGCAGTAGAGCTCGTAGAGCTGTCCGTCGCCGCCGGTCGTCGAGTCGTAGCCCTGGAAGACGACGTGCCGCGTGAACTGTGCGAACAGCCAGGCCGTCGGCTGGTAGACGGCGTGCGGCGCCCCCGAGGTCGCCGTCGTCAGGTTCTTCGTTTCCCATCCCATGCGCGCGCTCCGATCCTCCGGTCGTCGGCGTCGGAACGGGCGTCGGCGTTGGCCCCCACACTACGCGCGTCCGGGTCCCGGCGGGACGGCGGATCCGGCCGCCGAGATCCGTGCGATCGGCCCGTTCAGGCGGGCGCGGCCTCGCGGTGGGTCTCGGTGTGGCCGCGGTAGACGCGGGCGTTGCGGCGCAGCCCCTCGCGCTCCTCGGCGGTGAGCTCGCGGCGGACCTTGGCCGGCACGCCGGCCACGAGCGATCCGTCCGGGATCTCCATGCCCGAGAGCACAAGCGCTCCCCCGGCAATGAGGCATTCGGAGCCCACGACCGCACCGGACAGCACGACGGCGCCCATGCCGATCAGCGATCCGTCGCCGATCGTGCAGCCGTGCACGACCGCGTTGTGCCCGATCGACACGTCGTCGCCGATCACGACCGGGTGGCCCTCGTCGACGTGCACGGAGACGTTGTCCTGCGCGTTGCTACCCGATCCCACCGTGATCGTGTCGGAGTCGGCACGGAGCACGGCGTTGTACCAGACGCTGGAGCCCTCGCCGATGGTCACGGCGCCCACGACGCGCGCCCCGGCGGCGAGGAACGCCGTGGGGTCGATCGCGGGGGTGCGGCCGGGCAGGGACAGGATCGTGGCGTCGCTCATACCGCGACTCTATCCGGCCGGGTCAGCCGGCCAGACCCATCGCCTTCTTCAACGCGGCGGTGTACTGCGGGGCGAGCGTGTTCACGAACGTCACCGTGAGGTGATCCTGATCCCGGTAGATGTTCGCACCGCCGACGACCGTGCGGCAGATCGTCTTGTCGCAGTACACGTCGGTGAAGTCGAGCAGGGTGACGTCCTTCTGCCCGGCGGCCGCCTCGCGCAGCGGATCCTTCTCGGTGAGGAGGTCGGATCGGGCGCCGTCGCAGGAGCTCTGCGGCCGGGTGCGCAGGCACTTGTTCGGGTCGGTCTCCCAGACCGGGTTGTCGACGACCGTGACGACGGGCGTGCCGTTCGCGGTCTGCGTGGCCCAGGCGGCGCGGTAGCCCGCGATCGCGGCGGCATCGACCGACTCGTGCCCGTTCGCCGAGAACGGCGTCGTGGACAACGCCGCCGTGAAGATCACGTCGAAGTGCTTCTTCTGCAACTGCTCGGCGACTGCGGCCCGGTACTGCGTGCAGGCGTCGCCGAACGCGCCGCCCGTGGACAGCGGGGTCGTGCTCCACGGGCAGGCGCCCTTGAAGTACGTGGTGAGGTGCCAGCCCTCCCGCTCGGCGATGCCCTGGAACGTCGTGAGCAGCTGGAAGGCGTGGCTGTCGCCGATGAGTGCGACCTGCTTGGCCTTCGGGTCCTCGGATCCGAACTCGCACGAGACGGGGCGGGCGTCGTTCAGCTGCACGAAGCACTGGGTGTCGGCCGGCCTGTCCACCCCGGCGAACCCGGGTGCGGGCAGGATCCGGTCGGTGCTGGTGTCGGCGCAGGAGGCGTCCAGCACGACCGCCGCGCCGAAACAGGCGGGCGGGTTCGCGCGCAGCTGCGCGATGGCCTGCACGCCCTGGTCGTAGGTGGACGCGTTCGCGACCCATCCGCCGCCGGCGGCCCCGGCGACGATGACCATGGCGGCCAGCGCGGCCCAGAGCGACACCCGGGGGCGCCGCGCGGTGAGCGGCTTCCAGGTGCGCGCGGGGTCCTCGACGAGCCGCTTGGTGAGCCAGGCGAGCAGGAAGCAGATGCCGACGAGAGCGACGCGGTGGTAGATCGTCAGGCCCCAGAACGGCACCGAGGGCGCGATGATGATGAGCGGCCAGTGCCAGAGGTAGAGGCTGTAGGAGATGTCGCCGGTGAAGCGCATCGGGCGGACGGCGAGGATCCGGGTCGGGTACCACCAGCGCTGCGTGTTCGAGGCAGCGATCACGGCGCCCGCGGCGACCGTCGGGATCGCTGCCATGTAGCCGGGGAACGGGGTCTGCCCATCGAAGCGGTAGATGACGACGAGCAGCGTGATGATGCCGCCCCAGCCGAGGATGAAGCTGCCGATCGGGTTGTGGATCCGCAGTCGCGGCACGAGCGCGAGCAGCGCGCCCACCCCGAACTGCCACATCCGGCCGAAGGTGACGAAGTAGGCCGGCGCCGGGTTGGTCAGGGTGTACCAGACGCAGAATGCGAACGAGGCGACCGACACGACGGCGATGGCGATCGCCGCGGCGCGCAGCCGGGTGCCGCGGAAGTACTTCACTGCGATCCATGCCGCCAGCAGCATGATGAGCGGCCAGAGCACGTAGAACTGCTCCTCGAGCGACAGCGACCAGTAGTGCTGGACCATCGTCGGGTCGCCCGAGTGCGCCAGGTAGTCGGCCGAGTTGAACGCGAGGTACCAGTTCTCCACGTAGAAGGTGGAGGCGACGATCTCCTTCAGCTGAGCCGGCAGCTGCGACAGCGGCGAGAGGACCGGGACCGCGGCGACGATCGCGCAGAACAGCAGCACGAGCAGCGACGCCGGCAGGAGGCGCCGGGCACGGCGCGCCCAGAACTGGCCGAGCTTGACGGTTCCCGTCGAGGTCAGCTCCCGCGCGAGGTGCGCGGTGATCAGGAATCCGGAGATCACGAAGAAGATGTCGACACCCACGTACCCGCCGCTGAGCCGCCCGGGCCAGAAGTGGTAGAGCACGACGGCGAGCACGGCGATGGCGCGGAGGCCCTGCACGTGCGGGATGAAGTCCGCCCCGACCTTCGCCGTCGGCCTGGTCAGGGACCGGCGGAGATCTGCGCGGGAGGAGGTGCCTGCTGTTGCCACCTGACGACGGTATCCCGAATCCCTATCCTTTCCCGACCTCCACACGGTCCGAACCGCGGATCCGAGGCGCGGAGGGCGGTGCGACCGGGAACGATCAGCCGCTGTGGGTGACCCGTCCGCCGACCATGGTCGCCTGCACCGGCATGTCCCGCAGGGCCGCGGCGTCGGCGGTGTTCGGATCCGTTCCGCACAGCACCAGGTCGGCGACGCCCCCCGGGCGGATCCCGGCACCGCCGGTCGTGCCGTTGTGCGCGCTCGCGGCCAGGGCCGTACCGATGTCGAGGCGCTCCTCGGGGCGCCACGGGGCGCGGTCGTCATCGGTGCGGAACACGGCGGCCGCGATCGCGTGCCAGGGCTCGAGGGGCGCGACCGGGGCGTCGGATCCGAAGCGCAGCGTCGCGCCGGCGCCGTGCAGCGAGGCGAGCGGGTACGGGATCGCGGTCTGCTCCGCCCAGAGAGCGTCGGCCGCGTCGCGGTCGTCGAGGGCGTGCTGCGGCTGCACGCTCGCGGCGATGCCGAGCCGGGCGAAGCGGGCGAGGTCCCCGTGCCGCACGAGCTGGGCGTGCTCGATCGTGCCCTGCGCGCCGGTGGCAGTGAAGGCGTCCAGCGCGGCGGTGACGGCGACGTCTCCGATCGCGTGCAGCGCGATGCCGATGCCGGCGCCCGTCGCGCGCAGCAGCAGCTCCTGCAGCTCGGCGGGCGGGACCGTCAGCACGCCGTGGTTGTGCGGGTCGTCGGCGTAGCCGGCACCGGTGGCGGCGGTGCGAGTGCCGAGGGATCCGTCGGAGATGATCTTCAGCGGCCCCATCCGGACCAGCCCGAGGGCGTCACCGGCGAGCGTCTCCCCGGTGCGCAGCCCTTCGGCGATCGCCCTGTCCAGATCGAACGGGTAGACCGCGAACTCGACGCGGTGCGTGTCGAAGCCGTGCGCGATCCGCCGCGTCCAGGCCTCCGCGTTCCACGCCATGTCGAAATCGACGAGGCCGACGATGCCTCGGGCGGCGGCCCGCCGGGCGGCGTCCGCGACGGCGAGGTCGGCGACGACGGGATCCGCGGCGTTCAGGCGGCGGGAGATCTCGAAGGCGTCCTCCTCGCGGAGCACGCCGTCCGCGGGTGCGTGCAACCCCTCGCGGCGGAACGCGGCGGAGTTCATCCAGACGCTGTGCACGTCGGCGTTGATGAGGTAGGTCGGGATCTCTCCCGTGCGTTCGTCGAGGAGGGCGAGGTCGGGTCGGTCGGTCCAGCGGACGTCGCGGAAGCCGGTGCCGACGCGGCGCCCGTCGCCGAGCATGGGCGCACCGCTCATCCGCGCGGCGGCCTCGGCGGCGCTCGCGGCGTCGCCGAGGGGCTCGCGCTGCGCGGCCAGCGCCCACTGCACGGTGTGCACGTGGTGATCCCAGAGCCCGGGGATGAGCCAGGCGCCGTCGCCGTCCAGCACCTCGCCGCGCAGCGGAAGGGCGCCGGTCGGGGCGATGTCGGCGATCCGGCCGCCGTCGAGGACGACGTCGATCGGGCCGTCGGAGGCGAGGAGCCGCCGGTCGTCGGTCGCGATGCGCACGCCGCGGATCGCGGAGACCGCGCCGGAGCCCGTCACAGCGCCGTCGCCCGGGCGGCGAGGCGCGCGTCGTGGGCGCGCTGCATCTCGGCGGCGAGGGCCGGGTTGGCGTAGACGCCGTCGCCCCGCAGCTCGAGGATCACGTTCTCGATGACCTCGTCCGGCTTGTTCTGGCTGAGCTTGCGCTTGGCGGTGACCCGGGTCGGCGTGAGTCGGAAGCCGACCGTGCCGGCCTCCAGTCGGCGCACGAAGTCCTCGTCGTTCGGGGGCGCCCACATCCGGCGCGGATCGTCGAGCGCGCCCTCGAAGCGATCGACGAGGTGCTCCAGCACCCGCAGGTTCTCCTCGGCATCGAGCACCTCGGGAACGCCGGAGAGGTGCACCGCGACGTAGTTCCAGGTCGGCACGGCCGCGACATCGCCGTACCAGCCCGGCGACACATAGCCGTGCGGACCCTGGAAGACGACCAGCAGCTCCTGCTCGCCGAGACCGAGGACCCGGTCGTCCGGGCGGCCCACGTGCGCCACGATCGTGAGGTCGTCGCGCTCCGGATCCAGCAGCACCGCGTAGTGCGACGCGGTCATCCCGTTCTCGTCGCGGCCCACGAGCGTCGCCCACGGATTCGCCGCGATCACCCGGCGGAGCTCGTCGACGTCGGTCATGGCGAAGCTGGGGTTCTGGCGCATGAGTTCAGCTTAGGAGCGCCTGAACGCGCCGGGTCGTTGAGCGAGCACCGACGACGTCGGGGCGAGACGAAACGCGGTGACCACGCAGCGCATTCGTCTCGGTCGCCGCGCGCCCTCGCTCGGCGACCGAGGGACCGGGCCTCAGGCCTGGCAGCTCGGGCACCAGTAGAGCTTGCGGGCGCCGAGCTCCTCGAGCAGGATCGCGGTGCCGCACACCCGGCACGGCAGACCCGTGCGGTGATACACCCAGTGCCGGTCGTCGCGGTGCGCCATCGCGGCGCGGTACTCGTCGTGCGTGAGGTCGTCCATGGTCATCATCTGACCGGTCTCGACGCCGACGGCGAGCAGCCGCACCCAGTCGCGCCAGAGCTCTCGTACGACCTCCTCGGGCACGTCCTTGCCCGGCGTGTGCGGGTTGACCTTCGCCCGGAACAGCATCTCGGCCCGGTACACGTTGCCGATCCCGCTGACGACGGCCTGATCCATGAGCAGCAGGGCGATCGGGGTCGCCTTCCTGCGCACCGCGGTGACGAAGCGCCGCTCGCCCTCCGCGGGGTCGCCGACGAGCGGATCCGGCCCGAGCTTGGCCACCGTCGCGAGCATCTCGTCAGGGGTCTGCAGCACGCATGCGGTCGGGCCGCGCAGGTCGGCGCACGTGGCGTCGGTCATCAGGCGCAGCCGCACCTGCCCGACCACCGGCGGCGGCCACTCGGAGCCCTCGTCGGCGAGGCCCTTCGTCGCCTCGGACATGCGCACGTGCACACGGGTCTTCCGCGGCGCACCGATCGAGGACAGCGAGTTCTCCCCCGCCGTGTCCAGGATCGGGGCGTCCAGGTCGGTGCCGCGCTGGTTCGTCTGGCCCATCCGCCCGTTCGCCGACGCGATCGTCGGGTCGACGAGGATCTCGCCGGAGAAGTCCCAGGCGCCGTAGAGGCCGAGGTGCACGCGCAGCCACAGATCCCCCTCGGTCTCGAGGAACATCTGCTTGCCGACCGCCTGCACGCTCTCCACGGCGCGGCCATCGAGCAGGGCGGCGCCCTCGGCGAAGCGCCCCTGCGGGCTCGACGCGGCGACCGGCTTGCCGACGAAGTTGCGCGCGAACTGCCGTGCGATCCGGTGGACGGAATGGCCCTCGGGCATCAGGCGCGCGGGTCCGGGAGCAGGGAACCGGAGAGCTCGAAGTCCGCGATCTGGCCGATCCGGCGCACGTGCCGCACCTCGTTCGAGAACGGCGTCGCGATGAACCGGTCGATGAAGCCGGCGACCTCGTCGAAGGTGTGCTGGCGGGCGCCGATCGCGATGACGTTCGCGTCGTTGTGCTCGCGGGCGAGCTCGGCGGTCGCGATGCTCCACACCAGGGCGGCACGGATGCCCTCGACCTTGTTCGCCGCGATCTGCTCGCCGTTGCCGGAGCCCCCGAACACGACGCCGAGCGCCTCGACGCCGGCGCGCTGGTCGGCGATGGTCGCCTGCGCGGCGCGGATGCAGAAGGCCGGGTAGTCGTCCAGGGCGTCGTACTCGACAGGCCCGTGGTCGACGACCTCGTGCCCCGCCTCGGCGAGGTGGTGCTGCAGCTGCGTGGAGAACTCGAGACCGGCGTGATCGGTGGCGATGTGGATGCGCATGGCTCAATCCTACGGAGCGCCGTAGGCCCCCGCGGCCGGGTGACGGCGCCGGATCAGGGCGCGATGCCGGCGGCGGCCGGGCGGAAGCCGAGCCGCGCGTTCTCGCAGTCGCCCGGACGCGCCACGTCGTACCAGGGGCCGAGCGGGGTCACGTGCGGACGTTCGGCGGACGGGGTGCCGTGCAGGCGCTCCTCGACGAGGTCGACGAGGCCGGCGACGAACGCCGGGTGCGTGCCGGGGGTGGGCGTGCGGATCATCCGCAGGCCGGCCTCCTCGGCCGTCTCCTTCGCCTCGGTGTCGAGATCCCAGAGCACCTCCATGTGGTCGCTCACGAAGCCGAGCGGCACGATCACGACGGCTTTGATCCCGCGGCCGGGAAGGGAGGTGATGACGTCGTTGACGTCGGGCTCGAGCCACGGCTGTGAGGGCGGGCCCGAGCGGGACTGGTACACCAGCTCCCACGGCACCGTCCCGCCGCCCTCGACGGCGTCGCCGAGCCCGGCCATCACGTATTCCGCGACGGCGAGGTGCTGGGCGGCGTAGGCGCCGCCCTCGCCCCAGTCGCGGTCGCGCGGGCCGGACTTCTGCGCATCGCCGGTGGGGATCGAGTGCGTGGAGAAGAGCACGGCGATCTCGGCCGGGGCGATCCCCTCGGCCGTGAGCTCGCGCACGGCGGCCTGCACGCCTTCCTCGAACGGGGCGACGAAGCCGGGGTGATCGAAGAACAGGCGGACCTTGTCGGCGGTCACCGCGTCCTGCAGCCCCGCCTCCTCGATCGCGTTCACGATGTCCTCGCGGTACTGGCGGTCGCTCGAGTACGAGCTGTAGGCGCTCGTCGCCAGCACGAGCAGCGTGCGGTGCCCGTCGGCGGCCGCCTGCGCGAACGCCTCGTGCAGATACGGGCCCCAGTTGCGGTTGCCCCAGTACACGGGCAGAGCCAGGCCGCGCCGGTCGACCTCGGACTGCAGGGCCGTCTGCAGCTCGCGGTTCTGCGCATTGATCGGGCTCACGCCGCCGAAGTGACGGTAGTGGTGCGCGACCTCCTCCAGGCGCTCGTCGGGGATCCCCCGGCCGCGGGTGACGTTGCGCAGGAACGGGATGACGTCGTCCTGCCCCTCGGGGCCGCCGAAGCTCGCGAGCACGATCGCGTCATAGGCCACGGGGACCTCGACGTGCTCAGGACCGGAGGCGGCGGGGGCGGAGGCGTACAGGACGACGGGAACGGCAGGCGCTTCGTGGGCAGTCACTCCCCCATCCTGACGCCTTCCGCCTTTGCCTGCGCCCAGATGACGCCCCGGCCCGGTCGGTTTCGCATGCTGACCTGCTCAAAACAGCGCCAAGGGCGCTCTGGCGTAGGCTGGGACGGTTGCCGCCGGCGCCAGCAGCGCGGATCATTGCGGCCGAAACCCTCACCCCTGGGAGACCGAGCAGTGCCTGGAGAGAACCTCACCCGCAGCGAAGCGCAGGAGCGCCGCGCCGTCGTCGACACGCAGTCGTACGAGATCGCGCTCGACCTGACCAAGGGTGCGGAGGTGTTCGGATCCCGCAGCGTCGTGCGCTTCACGGCGAGCGAGGGAGCCTCGACCTTCATCGACCTGATCGCGCACGAGGTGCGCGAGATCACGCTCAACGGCGAGTCGATCGACCCGACCGCGGCGTTCGCGGAGTCGCGGATCGCCCTGGACGACCTCGCCGCGGAGAACGTGCTCGTCGTCGACGCCGACTGCCTCTACACGAACACCGGCGAGGGCCTGCACCGGTTCGTCGACCCGGTGGACGGCGAGGTCTACCTCTATTCGCAGTTCGAGGTCCCGGACTCGCGGCGCGTGTTCGCGGTGTTCGAGCAGCCCGACCTGAAGGCGACGTTCCAGTTCACGATCACCGCGCCCGCCGCGTGGAAGGTCGTCTCGAACTCCCCCACCCCCGAGCCGATCGTGCATGACGCGTCGAACGGATCCGGCGCCGACAAGCCCGCCGTCGCGACCTGGGGCTTCGAGGCCACGCCGCGGATCTCCTCCTACATCACGGCGATCATCGCCGGCCCCTACGAGGAGACGTTCTCCGAGCTGACCAGCGCCTCGGGCCGGGTCATCCCGCTCGGCGTCTACGGGCGCAAGAGCCTGTGGGAGTACCTGGACGCCGACTACATCTTCGACAAGACCCGCGAGGGCTTCGCCTACTACGAGGAGAAGTTCGGCGTCCCCTACCCGTTCGCGAAGTACGACCAGCTGTTCGTGCCGGAGTTCAACGCCGGGGCGATGGAGAACGCGGGCGCGGTGACCTTCACCGAGACCTACGTCTTCCGCAGCAAGGTCACCGACGCCGTCAAGGAGCGCCGCGTCGTCACGATCCTGCACGAACTCGCGCACATGTGGTTCGGCGACCTCGTCACGATGAAGTGGTGGAACGACCTCTGGCTGAACGAGTCGTTCGCCGAGTGGGCGTCGACCATCGCGACCGCCGAGGCCACCGAGTGGACCGAGGCGTGGACCACGTTCAACGCGATGGAGAAGACCTGGGCGTACCGCCAGGACCAGCTCCCCTCCACCCATCCCGTCGTCGCGGAGATCAACGACCTCGACGACGTGCAGGTGAACTTCGACGGCATCACCTATGCGAAGGGCGGATCCGTCCTGAAGCAGCTGGCCGCCTGGGTCGGCATCGAGGCGTTCTTCGCGGGCGTCTCCGAGTACTTCAAGAAGCACTCGTGGCAGAACACCGAGCTGGGCGACCTGCTCGTCGAGCTGGAGAAGACCAGCGGACGCGACCTCACCACGTGGTCGAAGAAGTGGCTGGAGACCGCGGGCGTGAACACTCTCGCCCCGGTCATCGCCGAGGCCGCCGACGGCACGATCTCGCGCTTCGCCGTCACCCAGACGGCGCCTGCGGACTACCCGACGATCCGGCCGCACCGCCTCGGCATCGGGTTCTACAACCTCGACGCCTCGGGTGCTCTCGTGCGCACGCACCAGGTCGAGGTCGACATCGACGGCGACCGCACCGAGGTCCCGCAGCTGCAGGGCCTGGCCCGACCCGACCTCGTGCTGCTGAACGACGAGGACCTCGCCTACGCGAAGATCCGCCTCGACGAGCGCTCGCTCGCGACCGCGGTCGCGCACCTCGCGGACATCAGCGACCCGCTGGCCCGCTCGCTCGTCTGGGGCGCCGCCTGGGACCAGACCCGCGACGCCGAGAGCGCCGCGAGCGACTACATCGACCTCGTGCTGGGCAACATCGGCCGTGAGACCGAGTCGACCACGGTGCGCACCACGCTCGGCCAGCTGCAGACCGCCGCCGCGCTCTACGTCACCCCCGAGCACCGTGACGCCGCGCGCACCCGGGTCGCCGACGGACTGTGGGCGCTCGCGCAGGGCGCGGAGGCAGGATCCGACAGCCAGCTGCAGTTCGTCACCGCGTTCGCGAACTCGGTCACGACGCCCGAGCACGCCGACATCGTGCGCCGCCTGCGCGACGGAGCGCTGACGCTCGACGGACTGACGATCGACACGGACCTGTCCTGGCAGCTGCTGGTCGGGCTCGCGGCCGTGCGCGCCGTCGACAGCGCCGCGATCGACGCCGCGCTCGAGGAGGACAACACCGCCAAGGGCGCCGAGTTCGCCGCGCAGGCCCGTGCCGCGCTGCCGACCGCCGAGGCCAAGCAGGCCGCCTGGTCGGCGCTCGTGGACCACGACGACCTGTCCAACACGATCGTCCGTTCGGCGACGCTCGGCTTCACCCATCCGGCGGGCGCCGCGCTGCTCGAGCCCTTCGTGCCGGTGTACTTCGACAGCCTGCTGAGCATCTGGGAGGGACGCACCTTCCAGGTCGCGAACTACCTGATCGTGGGCCTGTACCCGAAGCCGCTCGCGAACCGCGCTTTGCGCGACGCGACCCGCTCCTGGCTGTCGGCTCACCAGGATGCGGCCCCCGCGCTGCGTCGCCTGGTCTTCGAGAACCTCGCCGACGTCGAGCGCGCGCTCGCGGCGCAGGCCCTCGACGCGGAGTACCACGAGGTGCCGGCGCAGGCCTGACCTGCAGGACGCCCCCGCCGAAGGGCCGGTCGGATCGGATCCGTCCGGCCCTTCGTCGTCCCCGGGATCGGCGCAGCGCGGGCGGGCTCAGCGCCCGTGAAGGGGCGCCGAACTAGGATCGTCGGTGATGAACAGCATGCCCGTCGCGACCCCGGAGAAGGTGCTCACCCTCTGGGAGGAGACCCTCAAGAACCTCGTGGCCTTCGGCTGGAACATGCTCTGGTCCGCCGTCGCCATCGTCGCCTGCGCGCTGCTCGCGTACGTCCTGCGCTTCGTGATCCGCCGCGTGGTGCGGCGCATCGTCGCGGGCGCCAAGTCCAAGGCGAACGTCGACGACACCCAGGCGCTGGAGCGCTCGCCGCTCGCCGACATGCGTCTCGTGCAGCGCACCAGGACGCTCGGATCCATCCTGCAGAACATCGTCAACGTGATCCTCGTGGTCGTCGCGATCGTCCTCGTGATCCAGATCAACATCCCGAACCTGCTCGGCTCGCTGACCCTGCTCACCGCCGCGGTGGGCGCGGGCCTCGGCTTCGGCGCGCAGAACATCGTCAAGGACGTGCTGAACGGCATGTTCATCGTCGCCGAGGACCAGGTCGGCATCGGCGACGTCGTCGATCTGGGGCTCGCCACCGGTGTGGTCGAGTACGTCAGCGTGCGGATCACCCAGGTGCGCGACGTGAACGGCACGCTCTGGTACGTGCGCAACGGCGAGGTCACCCGGATCGGCAACATGTCGCAGGGCTGGGCGCGCGCGATCGTCGACCTCGGCGTTCCCGCCGACGCCGACCTGCCCGCCGTCGAGGAGGCGCTGCTCACGACCGCACAGGGGCTGGCCAAGGATCCGAAGTGGCGCACCCGGATCGTGGAGAAGCCCGAGCTCTGGGGGCTGGAGTCGATCGACGGCGACACCCTCGTGGTCCGACTCGTGATCAAGACCCGCGCGAACGCGATGGACGACGTGTCCCAGGAGCTCCGTGCCCGGCTGCGCATGACGATGCTCGACCTGGAGCTCGCCGTCCCGAGCATGACCTCGGCCGAGCTCGTCGGCCACGACGGCGCCCGACGTGTGCGCGGGGCGAATCCGCCGCGCACCCGGCCCACGCCGGTGACCGGCGTGCCCGCCGTGGCCGACCGCGGGTTCTGGAAGCGGAGGAAGACCGAGGAGCCGGCGCCGCCGGTCACCCCGCCGCCGCGCACCAAGCCCGCGCCCACGAATCCCCCCGCGCCGAAGAAGCGCCCGCACGCACCCGGAGACGGCGCCCCGCGCGACGGCGCACCCGGAGAGGAGCACCGATGAGCACCGCCGACGATGCGCCCGTCTCGTTCTACGACCAGGTGGGCGGCCACGAGATGTTCCAGCGCCTGGTCGACGCGTTCTACCGCGAGGTGGCGAAGGACCCCGTGCTCGCGGCGATGTACCCGGAGGAGGATCTCGGCCCGGCCGCGGACCGGCTGCGGATGTTCCTCGAGCAGTACTGGGGCGGGCCGACGACGTACGGCGAGCAGCGCGGGCACCCGCGGCTGCGGATGCGGCACGTGCCGTTCCACGTCGACCCCGACGCCCGCGACCGCTGGCTGCGGTGCATGCGCATCGCCGTGGACGAGGCTCGACTCTCCCCGATCCACGAGGCCACGCTCTGGGATTACCTGGAGCGCGCGGCGCACGCCATGGTCAACACGTTCGAGCCCCGCGGGATCGGCCCGGACGCCGGCGGCAGACCGATCCTGTAACGCACCCGCGACGAGAGCGACGGAGAGTTCATGGCGACGACGAAGACGCATGCGACCGATGTCCTGGTGATCGGCTGGGGCCTGTCCGGCCTCGTCGCCGCGGCGGAGGCGATCGCAGCCGGCAAGCGGGTCGTCATCGTGGATCAGGAGCCGCGCACGAACCTGGGCGGCCAGGCGTGGTGGTCGTTCGGCGGGCTGTTCCTCGTCGACTCTCCGGAGCAGCGTCTGATGGGCGTCCGCGACTCCTACGACCTCGCCCGGCAGGACTGGTTCGGCAGCGCCGGCTTCGACCGCGCGGAGGACGCCTGGCCGCGCCGGTGGGCGGAGGCGTACCTGCAGTTCGCCGCAGGCGAGAAGCGATCCTGGCTGCGCGAGCGCGGCGTCGGCTTCTTCCCCGTGGTCGGCTGGGCCGAACGCGGCGGCTACGGCGCCATCGGACCGGGCAACTCCGTGCCTCGGTTCCACGTCACCTGGGGCACCGGCCCCGGCATCGTGGCACCGTTCCAGGCCGCGGTCGAAGACGCCGAGAAGACCGGCCGGCTGACCGTGCTCCCCCGTCACCGCGTCACCGCGCTCGCCCTGCAGGACGGCGCCGTGACCGGCGCGCACGGCGAGGTCCTCGCCTCCTCGGCAGCCGGGCGCGGCGAGCCGAGCGGGCGCGACGCGATCGGATCCTTCGACATCACCGCCGGCGCGACGATCGTCACCTCGGGCGGGATCGGCGGCAATCACGACCTCGTCCGCGCCGCCTGGCCCGACCGGCTCGGCGCACCGCCGAGCGAGATGCTCACCGGCGTCCCGGCGTACGTCGACGGGTCGATGCAGGCCGTCGCCGCGGCCGCGGGCGCGCGCCTCATCAACGGCGACCGCATGTGGCACTACGTGGAGGGCATCCGGAACTGGGATCCGGTCTGGCCCGGCCACGGGATCCGGATCCTTCCCGGACCGTCCTCGCTCTGGCTGGACGCGACAGGACGGCGCCTGCCGGTGCCCCTCTACCCGGGCTTCGACACTCTCGGCACACTCGCGCACCTGCGCACGACCGGGCAGGACCACTCCTGGTTCGTGACGACCCGGCAGATCGTGGAGAAGGAGTTCGCCCTCTCCGGCAGCGAGCAGAACCCCGATCTGACCGGCAAGGACGTGCCGCTGCTCGTGCGCTCCCGTCTCGCCAAGGGGCCGACCGACCCGGTCCAGGCGTTCCTCGACCGCGGCGAGGACTTCCTCGTGGAGAAGGACCTGAACCGGCTGATCGCCCGCATGTGCGAGCTTCCCGGCGGCGAGGCACTGGACCCGGACCGGGTGCGCGACGAGGTCGTGGCCCGGGACCGCGAGATCGAGAACGACTTCACCAAGGACTCTCAGATCGCGATGCTGCGCTCGGCGCGCGCCTACCGGGGCGACCGGCTGATCCGCACCGCCGCCCCGCACCGGCTGCAGGATCCGTCTGCCGGGCCGATGATCGCCGTGCGGCTGCGGGTGATCACCCGCAAGTCGCTGGGCGGCGTGGAGACCGATCTCGACGGCCGGGCGCTCTCGGCGGACGGTTCGGCGGTGCCGGGGCTCTACGCGGCCGGCGAGGCGAGCGGCTTCGGCGGCGGCGGCGTGCACGGCTACCGCGCGCTCGAGGGCACGTTCCTCGGCGGCTGCCTGTTCTCCGGACGGCAGGCCGGGCGGGCGGCGGCCGCAGCGCTCTGAACCGCCCTGTCGTCCTCTGGACCCGCCCGGCTCCGGCGTGCCATGATCTCGGCCATGAACGCCGAGGAGCTGCGGGCGCGCCAGGCGCCGCTCAAGGAGCGATACAGGCAGGATCCGGTCAGTGCACGGGTCGTCTCCGATGCCCGCGGCGACTACCGCGATCCGGGGATCACCGCGACGATCGAGGGCTGGGCCGGCCCGGTGCGTGCCGGGCAGCACCCGGCGACCGGCGGCGACGGCGGCGACGCCTGCTCGGCCGATCTGCTGATGCAGGCGTTGCTCGGCTGCGTCGGCGTGACGTTCCGTGCGGTGACGACGGCGATGGGCGTCGCGGTGGACGACGTCGAGCTCGCCGCGGTGTGCACCTGGGATGCCCGGGGCACGCTGGGCGTCGACCGGGACGCACCGGTCGGCGTCGGGGACATCGCCGTGACGATCACGGTGGACAGCGATGCGGACGACGGCCGACTGGCACGGATCGCGGCCTCGACCGAGCGCTACTGCGTCGTCGGTCAGAGTCTGGCGTCGCCGCCCTCGATCACCGTGGTCCGGCGCGGCTGACGCAGCCGGCAGCGCACGGCGCGAGCGCTAGTTCGCGCCGCCGGTGGGGCGGACCGCGGTCAGCCCGACCGCCGCGGGCCCGCGGCTGAGCACGTGACCGCGGGCGAACGCGAGGCGCGTCCAGCGACCCGACACCGTGACGGGGACCTGCTCGGCCCCGGAGATGAAGCCGAAGGCGTGCGCGGCGAACGCGACGCCCCGGGGCAGCCCGCCGAGGTCCTCGTCCGGTTCCCCCCAGATCGCGGCGCGGAGCGCGCGCACCGCCTCTTCCCCCGCCCCCGAGGGCGAGCCGTGCGCGACAGCGGAGATGCCCCACTGCGCGCGCTGCGCGATGACGTCCGCCCCGAGCGACCCGGCCGGCGTCCAGCCCCCGCGCGGCGGCGCCACCCCCGCCCACGCGGGGCTGCGGCCGGTGTCCGGCAGCGCGAGCGCGACCGGGTCGTCGGTGGCGGTCAGCTCGTCGATCACGATGTCGCAGCGCAGCTCCGGGTCGGCCCGCAGGATCCGCATCGCGAGGATCGTCGGGGTGTTGTCGAACAGCCCCTGCGGCGCAAGGGCGGCCGCGGTCATCGCCAGGATCCCGCCGTCCGCCTGCAGCCGCACCCCCTCGTCGGAGGCGCGCGCGGCGCGCGAGACGAAGGTCAGCGCATCGCGCGCGGTGTCGGGGTCGGCGAGGATCAGCGGCGTGGGCACGCCCCTAAACTAGCAACCGGCGACCGCCGGTCTCGGCGAGGTTGCAGCACCGGAGAGGATCCCATGAGCTCGGATGACGACGCCCGCCGATCGGTCGAGATGCTGCTCGGGATCCTGGATCTCGACGCCTCGGACGCCCGGACGACGGAGGACATCTTCACCGGCTCCTCGCATCCGATGCCCACCGGGCGGATCTACGGCGGCCAGGTGCTCGGCCAGGCCCTCGTCGCCGCCGAGCGGACGCTCCCCGAAGGGCGCGTCGCGCACTCGATGCACGGCTACTTCCTGCGCCCGGGCGACGCGGCGCAGGGCCTGACCTTCGCGGTGGACCGGATCCACGACGGACGCTCGTTCTCCACCCGGCGCTGCCAGGCGTTCCAGAACGGCGTGCCGATCTTCTCGATGATCGCCTCGTTCCAGGACGAGAACCCCGGTATCGAGCACGCCTACCCGATGCCCGAGGGCGTGCCGGATCCGGAGATGCTGGCCACCGACGAGGAGCTCTCCGACGGGATCCATCCGCTCTCGAAGCGCATGCTCACGGAACGCCCCGTCGACATGCGGCACGTCGAGGGGCCGATCTACCGCGAGGCCGGGGCCGAGCGCGTCCCCCAGCAGGCGGTGTGGATGCGCATGCGCGCCGCCATCCCGGACGACCCGGCGCTGCACCGCGCCGCCCTCGCCTACCTCAGCGACATGACGATCCAGGAGTCGATCCTGCGGGCGCACGGGCTCAGCTGGGGCCTGCCCGGCCTCAAGGTCGCGAGCCTCGACCACGCCATGTGGTGGCACCGTCCGGGACGCGTGGACGACTGGCTGCTGTACGTGCAGGAGTCGACCAACGCGCGCGGCGGGCGCGGACTCGCGAGCGGCAGGATCTACGACCGCGACGGGGCCCTGATCGCGAGCGTCGCCCAGGAGATCACGATCCGGGTGCCGGAGGCCTGATCCGCCCGGTCCGTTCCCTGGGTCCACGCGCTCACGGACCGGAGCGGGGTCAGCGACGCGCGTAGACGATCGACGCGCCCGCGAACGGCGTCCAGGCCTCCCGCATCTCCGGAGTCAGACGCGTGGGGCGGCCGGACTCCGCGTCCACGAGGACCATCACCGCGGTCGAGCGGGCGTACAGCACCCGCTCCTCGAAGGACGGGTCGTTGAACACCTCGTAGCAGATCTCGAGGCTCGAGCCTCCGAGCTTGCCGAACCACATCTGCACCTCGAGCGGGTGCCGCTGGTAGGGCACCGGTGCGAGGTACTCGATCTCCTGCCGGGCGATGAGCGTGAGCACGCCCTGCTCGATCCCGGGTTCGAGCACGGCCGTGCTCGGCGCATGCTCCCCCTCGCCGGGACGCCAGAACGCCCGCACCCGCGCCTCCTCGAGCAGCTTCAGCATCGAGGTGTTGTTGACGTGGTTGTATGCGTCCAGGTCGCCCCAGCGCAGGTGGATCGGGATGTGCAGGCGCTCCCCGCCCCCGGATCCCTCGTTCGCGGAGGGCTCCGGGAGCACGTCGGGGCTCTCAGTCACGAGTGAGCCGGCGGTGCGTGGAGCGGTGCGGGTTCGCGGCGTCCGGGCCGAGGCGCTCGATCTTGTTCGCCTCGTAGGCCTCGAAGTTGCCCTCGAACCAGTACCACTGGTCGGGGTTCTCGTCAGTGCCCTCGTAGGCGAGGATGTGCGTCGCGATGCGGTCGAGGAACCACCGGTCGTGGGTGATCACCACGGCGCAGCCGGGGAACTCCAGCAGCGCGTTCTCGAGCGAGCTGAGGGTCTCGACGTCGAGGTCGTTGGTCGGCTCGTCGAGGAGCAGCAGGTTGCCGCCCTCCTTGAGGGTCAGCGCCAGGTTCAGACGGTTGCGCTCGCCGCCGGAAAGCACGCCGGCCTTCTTCTGCTGGTCCGGGCCCTTGAAGCCGAACTTGGAGACGTAGGCGCGGGAGGGGATCTCGGTCTTGCCGACGAGCATGATGTCCAGGCCGTCGGAGACGACCTCCCACAGCGTCTTGTCGGGGTCGATGTTCGCGCGGGACTGGTCGACGTAGCTGATCTTGACGGTCTCGCCGACCTTGAGGTCGCCGCCGTCGAGCGGCTCGAGGCCCACGATGGTCTTGAACAGCGTGGTCTTGCCGACGCCGTTCGGGCCGATCACGCCGACGATGCCGTTCGGCGGCAGGCTGAAGCTGAGGCCGTCGATGAGCGAACGGTCGTCGAAGCCCTTCTGCAGGTTCTTCGCCTCGATGACGACGTTGCCGAGGCGCGGGCCCGCGGGGATCTGGATCTCCTCGAAGTCGAGCTTCCTCGTGCGCTCCGCCTCCGCCGCCATCTCCTCGTAGCGGGCCAGACGCGCCTTCGACTTGGTCTGGCGGCCCTTGGCGCTCGAGCGCACCCACTCCAGCTCGTCCTTCAGGCGCTTCGCGAGCTTCGCGTCCTTCTTGCCCTGGATGTCCAGGCGCTCGGCCTTCTTCTCCAGATAGGTCGAGTAGTTGCCCTCGTAGCCGATCAGGCGGCCACGGTCGACCTCGGCGATCCACTCGGCCATGTTGTCGAGGAAGTACCGGTCGTGGGTGATCGCGATCACCGCGCCCTTGTACGCCTGCAGGTGCTTCTCGAGCCACAGCACGCTCTCGGCGTCGAGGTGGTTGGTCGGCTCGTCGAGGAGCAGCAGGTCGGGCTTCTGCAGCAGCAGCTTCGCGAGGGCGACGCGGCGCTTCTCGCCCCCGGACAGGTTGGTGACGGGGGCGTCGGCCGGCGGGGTGCGCAGTGCGTCCATGGCCTGGTCGAGCTGGGAGTCGAGGTCCCATCCGTCGGCCGCGTCGATCTCCTCCTGCAGCACGCCCATCTCGGCGAGCAGGGTGTCGAAGTCGGCGTCGGGGTCGGCCATCAGGCCGGAGATCTCGTGGAAGCGGTCGAGCTTGGCCTTGATGGCGACGCCCTCCTGGATGTTCTCCAGGACCGTCTTCGTCTCGTCGAGCTCGGGCTCCTGCATGAGGATGCCGACGCTGAATCCAGGGGTGAGTTTGGCCTCGCCGTTGGACGGCGTGTCCAGGCCCGCCATGATCTTCAGGATCGTCGACTTTCCTGCACCGTTCGGGCCGACCATGCCGATCTTCGCGCCGGGCAGGAACGCCATGGTGACGTCGTCGAGGATCAGCTTGTCGCCGACGGCCTTGCGGGCGCGGACCATGGAGTAGATGTATTCGGCCACGAGGGCGCTCCTTCTGTCGTGGTGACGACGATTGCGAACGGCTGCGGGTCGCACTCCGGGCTCTGGGCGCAGGAGGGACACTCCAGCCTACCTGCGCGGTCAGCCGCCGACGGGCGGCGTCCTGCCGACCAGGCACCGGCCGTTCGCGAGCTGCGGCAGGACAGCGGTGACGGGGGCGCCGGTCGAAGGCCCGACCTGGCCGACGAAGCACTGGGTCGCTCCCCAGCGCACCGAGAACTGGAAGCTCTCCGCAGGATTGTGCACCGTCGTCGTGTCGGCCGTCATCTGCATGTCCGCCTTGGCGAAGCCGGCGGACGCCAGCGCCTCGATGTAGGCCGGGGCCGATGCCCGGGCGTCCGACGCCCAGACGCGCGCGACGACCGCGGAGAAGAGCGGCAGGTTTTCCGCCGCGGACCCGTCCGGATGCAGCGTCGGGCCGGCTGTGCCTGCGGTCGGCGCGACGGTCGGCGTCGCTCCCGCCGAGGTGTCCGGCGGCGCGGGCGCCGTCGACGTGCAGCCGCTGAGCATGAGCATCGACGCTGCCGCGACGATCACCGGCACGCGCATCGACACACGACCGCGTCCCCCCGACGTTCTGACCCCCCGCACGCTCCGAGTCTAGAAGGTGCCCGTGACGGCCCGCCGGAGCGCCGGCTCAGTACGGCGTCGCCTGCTCGCCGGATGCGGCCCAGGCGTCGTCCGCTCCAGCGTCCGCGAGACCCGCCCCGACGGGCACCGAGGCCGCGCCGTCGGCGCCGGACGGATCCGCCCCCGTCTGCGGCTCGGGAACGCGCGCCGGGGAGACGCGCTGGAAGGTGCTCCTCCCCCAGCGCAGGTCGGCGCCGATGCTCTCGGCCTCGATCTCGACCGACATTCCGCGCTTGCCCTCCTTCGATTCCCACTCGCGCAGCTTCAGCCGGCCGGTGACGATCACGCTGTCGCCCTTGGACACCGAGGCCATCGCGTTCTCGGCGAGTCGCCGGTAGGCATGCACGGTGAACCAGTTCGTGTCGACGTCGACCCATTCGCCGGTCTTCGGATCCGGGCGGCGGTTGTTGCTCGCCAGCCGGAAGGTCAGGGTCTCGATGCCGGTCGCCGTGCGTCCGGGCTCGGGCGACGACGCCACGTTGCCCAGGACGGTGATGATGTCGGCCATGGCTGCTCTCCTCTGCGTTCGGCGGAACCGCGATCGGCTCCGCTCCTGCAGCCAGCGTCGGGCACGGGCCGGCCCCGCGGGAGCCATCCTCCGCAACCGGTGCGGAACGCGCCCGAAGGCGGCGTCGTGCAGGACGAACAGGCTGATCGGCGCGACAGGATCGGCTCAGTGCAGGAACATCAGCAGCACCGCGACCCCGATGAACAGCGATCCGAACACGAGGTTCAGGATCCGCTGCCCGCCGCTGCTCGCGGTGAGCCGCCGGAACGTCCGTGCGGCGGCCGCGAAGACGAACCACATCACGATGACGTCGACGACCATGACCGTGCCGATCAGCACCAGGTACTGCGGCCAGGGGTCGCGGTCCAGCCGGATGAACTGAGGCACGAAGGCGAGGAAGAACACGATCGCCTTCGGGTTCAGCAGGTTCACCCAGAAGCCGCGCCGCAGCATCGGCCAGCGTCCCTCAGCAGCCCGCGTGACGTCCTCCTCCGCGACGGCATCGGGCACCTTCGCGATGATCAGCCGGACCCCGAGGAAGACCAGGTATGCCGCGCCGAGGTAGCGGATCGTCTCGAACAGCCAGGGCAGCCGGGAGACGAGCAGCCCCACTCCGGCCGCGACGATCGCGACATGCACGACCAGCGCGAGCTGCTGCCCGATGATCCCCCACAGGGAGCGGCGCCAGCCCTCGTTCAGCGAGTTGGTCATGGTGTTGATCGCACCGGCGCCCGGCGTGAGGCTGATCACCACGCACGCGACGACGAGGGAGAGCCACACGGTCACAGTCACCAGCACAGTGTAGGGATTCCGCGAGCCCGGTCCGGACCGCGATGTCGGTGGTCGTCCCTATGTTCGATTCAGAAGGAGGGAACATGACCACGAACATCTCCCCCGCCCCGACCATCCGCTGGGCCGCGCCGGCGCTGAGTCGCGCCACCGAGACCCTCATGCCCGCCGGAGAGCGGCTGTGGCGCGTGCTCGACGCCCGCGGTGCGATCCGCGGGCACCTGCGGATCGTGCCGCACGATCTCGGCCTGCGCTACCGCGCGGAGCGCCTGCATCTGGGCACCGGCGCGTTCCGGATCGTCGGCGACTTCTGGAGCGCCGACGACGCGGTCGCCGCCCTTCGGCTGTGATCCGCGCCACGCGGATCCTTCCCCGAGTCCCGCGTTTCTTGGCGAATCCTTAGCCCGACCCCGGGAACATGGGTACCGGTGATCGCGCCGTCGTCGCGCGCGCCGCCTCCGGTGCCGCCACCGCGAGGACCCCGACGGATGAGGATCCCGAACATGGCAGAACTCCGACGCACCCGCACCCGGGCGCTGACCGGCATCGATCGACCGGCCCGCCGCCCCCTGGTGGCGGTGATCGTCGCGGTCGTCGGCGCCATCGTCGTGCTCGGGCTCGGCTTCGTGATGAAGCCGAGTCAGGCCGACCAGGGTCTGGTGGTCGCGCTCAACACGCTGCACACCGGCGTATGGGGCTCCTTCGCGAACGCGGTCTACCACGGGATCGAGCCCGTGCCCGCGGTCGCGATCACGCTCGTCATCGCCGCCGTCGTCTGGGCCGTGTCGCGGTCGCTGCGCACCGCGATCCTGTTCGGGCTGACCGTCGCGCTCACCTGGCTGCCGGTCGCCGCGGTCAAGATCGTGGTGAACCGCCCCCGTCCCGACGCGAGCCTGCTGAGCCACCCGTTCTCGCCGCTGCAGACCGACGGCTCGTTCCCGAGCGGCCACACCGCCTACGTCGTCGCGCTCGCGATCGCGTTCTGGTTCCTGCTCCGCGGCACCCGCTACGCGTGGGCGCCGATCGTGTTCGGCGTCGTCGCGACCGTCGCGATCGGCCTCGCCGTGGTGAGCGACGGGCTGCACTTCCCGACCGACGTGCTCGGGTCGATCATCTGGACGCTGACCACCGCCGCGGCGGTGCGGTGGATCGTCGTCGACCTGATCGCGGCCCGGATCGCGCCGAAGCGTCGCGCCGCCTGACCACCCGCGGGACGCGGCGTCCGGTGCATGGGAAGTGCCCCCTGCAGGATTCGAACCTGCGACCGGCGGATTAGAAGGCCGCTGCTCTTCCTCTGAGCTAAGGAGGCGTGTCCTTCCAGGCTAGCGCTATGCCCGCGCAGACGCGTCATTAGGATGGCTCCATGGTTTCTTCGTCCGAGAACGATCGGCTGGTCTGGATCGACTGTGAGATGACCGGACTCGATCTCTCGATCGATGAGCTCGTCGAGATCGCCGTCGTGATCACCGACTTCGAGCTGCGTCCGGTGGATCCCGGCTTCCAGGTGGTGATCCGCGCGAGCGAGGCCGCGCTCGCGCAGATGAACGATTTCGTCACGAACATGCACCGCACCTCGGGGCTGTTCGAGGAGATTCCCGAGGGCGTGTCGCTCGCCGAGGCGCAGGAGCAGACCCTCGCGTACATCCGCCGGTTCGTGCCGCAGGAGCGCAAGGCGCCGCTCGCCGGCAACACGATCGGCACCGATCGCATGTTCCTCGCGAAGTACATGCCGGAGGTCGACCAGTACCTGCACTACCGGAACGTCGACGTGTCCAGCATCAAGGAGCTCTCCCGGCGCTGGTACCCCCGCGTGTTCTTCCACGCTCCCGTGAAGGACGGCGGCCACCGCGCCCTCGCGGACATCCTGGAGTCGATCCGCGAGATGCAGTACTACCGTCGCGCGGTGTTCGTCGACGAGCCCGGCCCGACCAGCGACGACGCCCGCGGGATCGCCGAGACCGTCGTGTCGGAGTTCGCCTCCAACGTGTAATACACTGGTGAGGTTGCCCGCTCCGGCAGGCACATGGTGGGTATAGCTCAGTTGGTAGAGCACCTGGTTGTGGTCCAGGGGGTCGCGGGTTCAAGTCCCGTTACTCACCCAGAGAGCAGGGCCCGGACTCCTCGAGTCCGGGCCCTGCGTCGTTCCCGCGCAGCGCGCCGTCAGTGCGTGACCTTCCCCTGCACCTTGACCTTGCCGTTCGAGATGCTGACGATCGTGCCCGGCGCGGCCGGATCCTCGTTCGCCATCGTCGCGACCCAGACCCTGCCGTTGGCGCCCGTCGCGACGGACACCGCACCGGGCAGGGCGGCGAACGGCGACACCACTCCGCCGCGCAGCACCGACACCTGCCCGCCGAAGAGCTCCGTGACGTAGATCTCGCCGTTCTTGCCGATCGCGAGGTTCGTCGCGCCGAGGAACCCGGTGGCGACGCGCCCGGAGACGCCGGTGTTCGGATCGACCCGGTACACCGAGCCGCGGGCGCCGAGGGCCGCGCTCTCCGGTCCGCCGGGCAGCGTCGTGACGTACAGCATCCCGTCGGCGCCGACCTCCACGTCGGTGGGCACGGGCTCGAACGCATAGGTCACCCCCGCGACGCAGTCCGGCATGCCGAGCGCGGCGACGACCTCGGCGGTGATCTCGGCCGGCTGCGGCGGCAGCACGGCGAGCGTGCTCACGGTGCCGGCGTCGTCGACCGTGAGCAGCGCGTTGGCGCCCGCGTCCGCGACGATCCACCGCCCGTTCCAGCTCGCCACGTTGTACGCGTGCGAGTCGACCCCACCCGTGTACTGCGGCCCGAGCACCGCCTGCACGCACGGATCCGCGCTGGCGACCCCGTAGGTGTTGATCTGATCGGGGTTGTTCGCGCGCTCGAACGCGTGCGTGTCGGCGTACACCGTGGTGCCCTGCGGGGTGCGGATGTTCAGACCGCTGGCGGTGTTCGTGAAGGTGTCGAAATCCGTGTGGGTCGACGTGTAGGCGAGCCACTTGCCGCGCACCGCCACCCCGGCGACCCCGTCGACGCCGGTGACGACGGGGGTGATCGAGCCGTCCGGCTGCAGCTGCCCGACCGTGCCGGTGCCGCCGTCGGCGATCAGCACCCGGGGGCCGTCGACGGCGATGCTGAACGGCATCACGACGTCGCCCGACCACTGCTGCGGCGAAGGCGGACCGGATGCCGCCGACGCGAGCGTCGGAGCGGTGAGGACCAGCGCAGCGGCAGCACCTGCCGCGATGAGCGCACGCGAAACGCGGATGAGTGTCTCCGTCTCCCGGCGCGCCTCAGAACCGCGCCGTGATCAGCCGAACGGAGCTCCGCCCGCGTTCGGACGCCTGGATCGTCCCCAGCGGCGACCCAGCGTCACTCTCCTCCCTTTCCTGAACGTTTGCAATGCCCTGGCTGAGAATTCCTATGAATCGGTGAGCGGGCGACGCGGCGACGGATCCCCACCGAGACCCGTCGCCGTGCGCGGCTGCGCTCCCTCCCGGCGGATAGCATCGAGGGATGGGTTCGTTCGTGCGCAGGGCGACGACGGCCGACCTCGCCGAACTGGCGGGGATCGAGGAGGCCGCCGACACGGCCTTCGCGACCCTTCTCGGGCCGACCGGCTGGGGCCCGGCGCCGAGCGGCGCCGCACGCGCCGCGGAGGACGGGTACGTCCTCGTCGTCTCCGAGACCGAGGACGGCCCGCCGGTGGGGTTCGTGCACGTGCTCGAGCAGGACTGCATCGCCCACCTGGAGCAGGTGTCGGTGCTGCCCGCGCATGCGCGCCGCGGCCACGGACGCGCTCTCGTCGAGGAGGCGCTGGACGAGGCGGCCGACCGCGGACACGACACGGTCACCCTGCGCGCCTTCGCGGACGTGCCGTGGAACGCACCGTTCTACCGATCCGTGGGCTTCGAGACCGCGGACTCGCCCGACCTGCCGTTCTACCGCGCCCTGATCGAGGCCGAGCGGCGAGCCGGGCTCGACGCCCTCGGCCCGCGCGTACACATGTCCATCGACCTCCGCGAGGGCATGGAGATGGATCCGGACGCGTTCGAGCAACTCGTCGCCGACGAACTGGACCGCCTCCCCGACGACATGGTCGACGGTCTCGAGAACGTCGTGTTCGTCGTCGAGGACCGCCCCGAGGACGGCTCCCTGGACCTTCTGGGGCTGTACGACGGCCTGGCGGTGACGGAGCGCGGCAACTACGGCATGGGCGAGCTGCCCGACCGCATCGTCGTCTACCGCGAGCCGCACCTGGCGCAGTGCGCCGACGAGGCCGAGCTGCGCACGGAGGTGCACACGACGCTCGTGCACGAGATCGCGCACTACTACGGCATCGACGACGCACAGCTGCACGAGATGGGGTGGGCATGAGCATCCCCCTCCTCACCCCCGACGTCGACGAGCGCGTCGACCTGCAGGCGGCGCCCGCCGTGCCCTGGGAGCTCGTCGTCTGGGACGACCCGGTGAACCTCATGTCGTACGTGGTGCGCGTGTTCCGCACGTACTTCGGGTATCCGAAGGATCGCGCGACCCGGCTCATGCTCGCCGTGCACAACGAGGGGCACGCGGTCGTCGCCACCGGACCGCGGGAGACCATGGAGGTGCACGCGCAGGCCATGCACGACTACGGGCTGTGGGCGACCGTGCGCCGCGCGGGCGAGTGAGCCGACGATGACCGGATCCGGCATCCCGATCGTGGTGGCGCGGGTCGAGGGCGAGCACCTCGTCGCCCTGATCGACCAGTTCCTCGAGCTGCTCCGCGACACGGAGATCGGCGCCGACGCTGCGCTGGACCGCCTCACCCCCGCCGTGTACCCCGGGGATCCGGACGCCTCCGCGGCGTTCGCCGAGGCGACGAGCGCGGACCTGCTGGACCGGCGCGCGACGGACGCCCGGGTGGTGCGAGCGACGATCGCCCCGTTCCTCGACGGGGACGCCGAGACGATCGAGATCGTCGTCCCGACGGCCGAGGTGGACACGTGGCTGCGCACCCTCGCCGCGCTGCGGCTGATCATCGCAGCGCGTCTCGGCATCGAGACCGGCGAGGAGCACGATCCGGAGGACCCGCGCTTCGGCGTGTACGACTGGCTCGGCTACCGGCTGGACGTGCTCATCGCGGCCGCCGACGCCGCAGACGACGACTCCACGCCGTCGGGGCACTGAGTCGCCCGCGTCCGAACGCCGGGCATCACGGCACCGGGACGACGAGCGTGGCGAGGTCGATCGGGGTGTCCCGGCGGATATGCCGGGCCTCCTGCGCCGCCCACCGGTCCCAGTACGGCCGGAACAGGTCGCCGTCCCGGTCGAGCGCACGCCGCTTGCGGCTCGGCTCCGGCGACTCCATCCACACCCGCACGTCCGCGATCCGCGCGGCGCGCGGGGTGAGCGCGCCGCAGCCCTCGAGGATCACGCCGCGGGCGGGGTCGACGGCGTGGTTCTCGGCGTACTCCCCCGTCTCCCAGTCGTAGCGCTGCCAGGTTCCGACGAGGTCCCGGCCGTGCGGACGGAGGATCTGGTCGTAGGCGCGGTCGGATCCCGCGTCCATGCCATCCCACCCCGGATAGATCGAGTCGAGGGCGATCAGCTGAGGCGTCCCCCGCAGCGGCCACCGCTCAGCGAGCAGGCGCGCGAGCGTGGACTTGCCGGCGCCGCTGCGACCGTCGATCAGGACGACGGGGTTCGACGCCTCCACCGCGCGCACAGCCGCGTTGATCCGCACGACCGCCTCGTCGAGCGCCCGTGCGAACGGGTCGTCACTTCTTGAGGGCACGGATGATGCGGGAGAGGGCGCGGCCGGCGACCCAGACGAACGGGATGGCGACCGCAAGCAGCGAGACGATGTTGGGCTCGAAGCGCAGCCCCTCCTCGCGGCGCACGTACACGCCGAGCGGGATCGCGATGCCTCCGCCGCCGCCTCCGCTGGCGTCGCCGTCCGCGGATCCGACGTTCTTCGCGTCGAAGTCACCGCCGCCGAAGCCGGAGAGCGTCAGCGCGACCGGGGTGAACTGCGCGCCGTCCACCTCCTGGGTCTCGCCGTACGCGCTCTTCACGCCGAGCGAGGCGGCGTTCCGGCCAAGTTCCAGTGCGATGTTCGGCATGCGTCCACGCTAGCCCACGGCGCGGGCCGCGACCACCGGTGCCTGTCCGCCTCCGGCCGGGCAGCGCGGTGTCAGTCCAGGCCGTGCGCCCGCGGGTGCGGAGCGGAACCCCGGCCGTGCTGCGCACCGAGATGCCGGGCGCGGGTGATCATGCCGGATCCGAACCGGGCCTGCGCGCTGTCCAGGGCGCCCTCGACGCGACGCCACTCCGCGTCCTCGTCCCACAGCCCCAGCGCGCCGCCCGCCGGGGAGAGCCGCTCGGCGCGCACCCCGACGAGCCGGATGGGATCCTTGCGGTCGATCGCGTCGAACAGGCTTCGCGCGACGTCGCCGATCCGCTGCCCGACCGAGGTCGGTTCGGGCAGGGTCTGCGAGCGGTTGACCGTGGTGAAGTCGGCGAAGCGGATCTTGATCGCCACCGTGCCGGTCTCCCAGCCCGCCCGCCGGAGACGCCCGGCGACCCGGTCGGCCAGCCGCAGCAGCTCGGAGCGGAGCGCGTCCGGATCCGACACGTCGTGCTCGAACGTCTCCTCGTGCCCGACGCTCTTCTCCACCCGGCTGGTCTCGACGCTGCGCGGATCGCGCCCCTCCGCGAGGTCGCGCAGTCGCATCGCGAGCGCGGGGCCGACCGCGCGCTCGAGTGCCGAATCCGGCGTGGATCGGATGTCGCGGATCAGCCGGATGCCGCGGGACTCGAGCGACTCGGCGGTCTTCGGCCCGACGCCCCACATCGCCCGGACCGGCTTGTCGGCGAGGAAGCCGAGGGTGTCCGCCTCCGCGACGACGAGCAGCCCGTCGGGCTTGGCCATGGTCGAGGCCATCTTCGCGACGTGCTTGGTCGCCGCCGCACCCACGCTGCAGGTGATCCCGACCTCGTCGCGCACCCGCGCGCGGACCATCGCGCCGATCGTGGCGGGGCTCCCCCACAGCCGGCGCACGCCGCGCACGTCGAGGAAGGCCTCGTCGATCGACAGCGGCTCGACGAGCGGCGTGACCTGCTCGAAGATCGCCATCACCCGCTCGGACACCGCCCGGTACCTGGTGAAGTCGGGCGGGACGATCCGCGCCGTCGGGCACAGCCTGATCGCCTGCCCCACGGGCATGGCGGAGCGCACGCCGTACCGACGTGCCTCGTACGACGCGCTGGAGACCACCGAGCGGCCGTCGGGGGCGCCGATGATCAGCGGCAGCCCGCGCAGGGACGGGTCGTGCAGCACCTCGACCGCCGCGTAGAACGCGTCCATGTCGACGTGCAGGATCCCCGCGCCGGTGTCATCGGCCCCGGTCGCCGAGACGATCCGCCCGGATCCATCGCCTCGTCCCATGTCTCCCATTCTCGCCGAGGGCACCGACATCCGAAATTCTTGACCGGTCGGTCAGTCAGAGGGGTATATTGAGCATCGACCCCCATTCGGGAGCCATCTGACTACAAGGAGGATGAGTTCTATGAAGAGGTGGACACGCTGGCAGGACTGGGTGGCTATCGCCGCCGGACTGTACGCGGCCCTGGCGAGCATCTGGACGACACCCCGCATGGGTATGTCGATGTCCATGATGATCGTCCTGGGTGTCCTGATGATCGCCGCCGGGGTGTGGAGCCTGGCAGCTCCCGGTCTCGTGTCGATGGAGTGGATCCTCGCCGCGATCGGTGCGCTGCTGTTCATCTCCCCATGGATCGGCTCCTATGCCGGAGACGCAGGCCCCGCATGGACCTCGTGGATCTGCGGAGCCGTCTGCGCGGTCGCAGGGCTGTGGGCGCTCGTACCCGCCGAGAAGGCGCACAATGCGTCGCACGGCGGCCCGACGGCGGCACACGCCTGACCTGCACGGTCGCACACGGTGCGGGACGGTGGAAGACCACCGCCCCGCACTCTCCTGAGGAGTCACGATGACCGAGAACGCGGATCCGATCGGCACGCGCACGCGGATCCTCGATGCGGCGGAGGCCCTTTTCGCGCGTCACGGCTTCGACGGCACCTCCACGGCGCGGATCGCGCACGCGGCGGCGGTGCCGAAGGGGCTGCTCTTCTACTATTTCCCCGCCAAGCCCGACATCCTGGCGGCGCTGATCGACGAACGGCTCGGGACCGCCTCGCTCGATCCCGGAGCGCTCACCGTGCGCGGGGATCCGGTGCAGACGCTGCTGAACGTCGGCGAGCGGGTGCTGCGCGACCGGGCCGCCTCGGATGTGCTGCGCGAGATCATCTGGCACGAGTCGCACGTGCGACCCGAGGCCGCCGCCGCGCTGTCGCGCTACCGCCGGGCGCTGCACGACGCGGTCGAGCGCGCGCTGACCGCCTGTCTGCCGGCGGGGACGGATCGCGGCGCGGTGCGAGCCGCCGCCGATGCGTGGTCGGCGACGATCACGGCCCGTCCGCTCGAGCCCGGCGCGGCCGAGAGCGCGGGCGGGCAGAACCTCCTGCACGAGCCGGCCAGTCTGAGCGCGATCGCCCGTCTGCTGGGCGCGGGCCTTCAGGCGGCGTCCCTCAAGAGCGCGACGCCCTAGCGCCGCGCCCTCGAGAGCCGGGCCCTACTGCGCCGCGCGCTCGAGAATGAGTTCGCGGACGCGGGCCGCGTCGGCCTGGCCCTTCATCGCCTTCATGACGGCGCCGATGACCGCGCCGGCGGCCTGGACCTTGCCGTCCTTGATCTTGGCGAGCACGTCGGGCTGGGCGGCGAACGCGTCGTCGATCGCCGCGATGAGCGCGCCGTCGTCGGAGACCACCGCGAGGCCGCGGGCATCGACGACCTGCTGCGGGGTGCCCTCGCCGGCGATGACGCCCTCGAGCACCTGACGGGCGAGCTTGTCGGTGAGCGTGCCGGCGTCGACCAGGCTCTGCAGCGCAGCGACGTTCTCCGGGCTGATCAGCTCGGCCGCGTCGCGCTCCTCGGCGTTGGCGATGCGGGTGATCTCGCCGGTCCACCACTTGCGTGCGGCGGCGGCGGTCGAGCCCGCGGCGATGGTCGCGGCGACCTGGTCGAGCAGACCGCCGTTGCGGACGTCCTGGAACTCGAGGTCGGTGAAACCCCACTCGGCCTTCAGCCGGCGACGGCGCGCGATCGGCTGCTCGGGCAGCGCCGCGCGCAGCTCCTCGACGAGCTCGCGGGCCGGCTGCACGGGCAGCAGGTCGGGCTCCGGGAAGTAGCGGTAGTCGTCGGCGTCCGACTTCGGGCGCCCCGGCGAGGTGGTGCCGGTGTCCTCGTGCCAGTGCCGGGTCTCCTGCGTGATCGTGCCGCCGTCGGCGAGGATCGCGGCCTGGCGCTGGATCTCGTAACGCACGGCGCGCTCGACCGAGCGCATCGAGTTGACGTTCTTCGTCTCGGTGCGGGTGCCGAGCTTCTCCTGGCCGCGCGGGCGCAGCGACACGTTCGCGTCGCAGCGCAGGTTGCCGCGCTCCAGGCGCGCCTCGGAGATCCCGAGTCCGCGCACGATGTCGCGGATCGCGGCCACGTAGGCCTTCGCGATCTCGGGCGCGCGGTGCTCGGCGCCGAAGATCGGCTTGGTGACGATCTCGACGAGCGGGACGCCGGCGCGGTTGTAGTCGACGAGCGAGTACTCCGCGCCCTGGATCCGGCCTGTCGCGCCGCCCACGTGCGTGAGCTTGCCCGCGTCCTCCTCCATGTGCGCGCGCTCGATCGGGATCGTCACGAGCGTGCCGTCCTCGAGCTCGACCTCGACGGATCCCTCGAACGCGATCGGCTCGTCGTACTGCGAGATCTGATAGTTCTTGCCGAGGTCCGGGTAGAAGTAGTTCTTCCGGGCGAACCGGCAGGACTCGGCGATCGAGCAGCCGAGGGCGAGGCCGAGGCTGATCGAGGAGCGCACCGCGGTCGCGTTCACGACCGGCAGGGATCCGGGCAGACCCAGGTCGACGGGCGCGATGAGCGTGTTCGGCTCGGCGTCGTGGTTGCGCTCGTTCGCCGGGTTGGGCGCGTCCGAGAACATCTTGGTCTCGGTGTTCAGCTCGACGTGCACCTCGAAGCCGAGCACCGGCTCGAACAGTTCCAGGGCCTTGTCGTAGTCCATGAGCTTCGCGGCGGACATCAGCGGGTTCCTCCCAGCAGCGGAGCGCGGTCGAGCAGCGGCCCGCCCCACGCGTCGACGAGAACGGCCTCGAGGGCGGCGCCCACACGGTAGAGACGGGCGTCCTCGCGCGCGGGGGCGAGGAACTGGATGCCGACGGGCAGGCCGTCCTCCTCGGCAAGACCGGACGGGATCGAGATGCCCGGGACGCCGGCGAGGTTCGCCGGGATCGTGGTCAGGTCGTTCAGGTACATCTGCAGCGGGTCGCCGATCTTCTCGCCCAGCTTGAACGCCGTGGTCGGCGCCGACGGCGTGGCGATGACGTCGACCTGCGCGAACGCCGCGTCGAAGTCCTTCTGGATGAGCGTGCGGACCTTCTGCGCGCTGCCGTAGTAGGCGTCGTAGTACCCGGCCGAGAGGGCGTAGGTGCCGAGGATGATGCGGCGCTTCACCTCCGCGCCGAAGCCGACGTCGCGGGTGAGCGACATCACATCCTCGACCGTGCCTCCGCCGTCGGGCGTGACGCGCAGGCCGAACCGGACCGAGTCGAACTTCGCCAGGTTGCTGGACGCCTCGGCGGGCAGGATCAGGTAGTACGCGGCGACGCCGTACTCGAAGTGCGGGGCGGAGATCTCCACGATCTCGGCGCCCAGCTGCTCCATGCGCCCCAGCGCCTCGTGGAAGGACGCGGCCACTCCCGCCTGGAATCCGGAGTCGGGCAGCTCTTTGATCACGCCGACCTTGAGGCCCTTGAGGACCTCGCCCGTCGCGCCCTCGCGCGCGGCGGCGGCGAACGACGGCCATGCGTCGGGCAGAGAGGTCGAGTCCTTCGGGTCGTGCCCGCCGATGATGTCGTGCAGAAGCCCGGCGTCGAGCACGGTGCGCGTGACCGGGCCGACCTGGTCCAGGCTCGAGGCGAGGGCGATCGCGCCGTAGCGGCTGACGCCGCCGTACGTGGGCTTGATGCCGACGGTGCCCGTCACGTGCGCGGGCTGGCGGATCGATCCGCCGGTGTCGGAGCCGAGGGCCAGCGGCGCCTCGAACGCTGCCACGGCCGCGGCCGAGCCGCCGCCGGAGCCGCCCGGGATCCGGTCGAGGTCCCACGGGTTGTGCGTCGGGCCGTACGCGGAGTGCTCGGTGGAGGAGCCCATCGCGAACTCGTCCATGTTCGTCTTGCCGATGCCGATCAGGCCGGCGGCGCGGGAGCGCGCGACGACGGTGGCGTCGAACGGCGAGCGGTAGCCCTCGAGGATCTTGGAGCCGCTCGTGGAGGGCTGGTCGGTCGTGACCAGGACGTCCTTGATCGCCAGCGGGACGCCGGCGAGCTCGCCGAGGCTCTCCCCCGCGGCGCGACGGCGGTCGATGTCGGCCGCCGCGTCCAGCGCGTGCTCGTTCACGTGCAGGAACGCGTGCACGTCGCCGTCGACGGCGGCGATCCGGTCGAGGTGCGCCTGCGTCGCCTCGACGCTGGACACCTCGCCGCTCGCGAGCCTGGCGCCGAGTTCGGCGGCGGTCCAGCGGATGATCTCGCTCACTGCTCTTCTCCCAGGATCGCGGTCACGCGGAAACGGTCGCCGTCGGCGTCGGGCGCGTTCTGCAGCGCCTGCGCGGTGGTGAGGGTCTGCCCCACGACGTCCTCGCGGAACACGTTGTGCATCGCGATCGGGTGGCTCGTCGCGACCACGTCGGGCGTGGCCACCTCGGACACCTTGGCGATGTTGTCGACGATGGCGTCGAGCTGACCGGTCAGCTGCGTCACCTCGTCGTCGGAGAGCTGGATGCGCGCGAGCACGCCGAGATGGCGCACGAGATCGGGGGTGATTTCAGACACCCGCCCAGTCTAGTCAGCGGGCGGCGCCGCCCCCGGCGGGCGACGAGTGCGGGCATAGGCTGACCCTGTGACGACGTTCGTGCCTCCGCGCCCCTGGACCGCCAGCTACGCCGACGGTGTCCCCGAAGACCTGGCGCCGGTCTCCGGATCCCTGGTCGACATCGTCGAGGCCTCCGCGCGCGACTATCCGGACGCCCCCGCGCTGGAGTTCTTCGGCCGCACCACCTCGTACCGCGACCTGCAGTCCGCGATCGACCGCGCCGCCGCCGGGCTCGCCGCACTCGGTGTGCGCGCCGGGGATCCGGTCGCGATCGTGCTGCCGAACTGCCCGCAGCACATCGTCGCCTTCTACGCGGTGCTGCGCCTGGGCGCCGTCGTCGTCGAGCACAACCCTCTCTACACGCCGCGGGAGCTGCGCAAGCAGTTCGAGGACCACGGCGCGAAGCACGCGATCGTGTGGAACAACGTGGTGGCGACCGTGCAGGAGTTCCCCGCCGACCTCGCCGTGACGAACCTGATCTCGGTCGACGTCACCCGGGCGATGCCGGCGCTCACCCGGATCGCGCTGCGGCTGCCGATCGCGAAGGCGCGCGAGTCCCGCACCGCGCTCACCACCGCGGTCCACGGCACGACGACGTGGGAGACGGTCCTCGGCCATGCGCCTCTCCCCGCCGGCCACCCGCACCCGGCGTCGGACGACCTGGCGATCATCCAGTACACGTCCGGCACCACCGGCACCCCCAAGGGCGCCTCGCTCACGCACCGCAACCTGCTCGCCAACGCCGCGCAGGCGCAGGCGTGGGTGCCGTCGATCACGCGCGGCGACGGCTGCGTCGTGTACGCCGTGCTGCCGATGTTCCACGCCTACGGGCTCACGCTCTGCCTGACGTTCGCGATGTCGATGGGCGCCCGGCTCGTGCTGTTCCCGAAGTTCGATCCCGACCTCGTGCTCGACGTGGTGAGGAAGCGTCCGGCGACGTTCCTGCCGCTCGTGCCGCCGATCGCCGATCGGCTGCTGTCCGCGGCGAAGAGGAAGGGCGTGTCCCTCGCCGGCATCGAGATCGCGATCTCCGGCGCGATGGCGCTGCCGCACGAGCTCGTCGTGCCGTTCGAGGAGGCGACCGGCGGCTATCTGGTGGAGGGATACGGGCTCAGCGAGTGCTCCCCCGTGCTCATGGCCAACCCCGTCGCCGGGAACCGCGTGCCGGGCACCGTCGGCCTGCCCCTGCCGGGCACCGAGTGCCGCGTGGTGGATCCGGACGAGCCGACCACGGACGTCGAACCCGGGCAGCGCGGCGAGCTCGTCGTGCGCGGTCCGCAGGTGTTCTCCGGCTACTACGGCAAGCCCGAGGAGACCGAGGCGGTGTTCGTGGGCGGCTGGTTCCGCACCGGCGACATCGTCACGATCGACGAGGCCGGGTTCATCCGCATCGTCGACCGGATCAAGGAGCTCATCATCACCGGCGGCTTCAACGTCGCCCCCACCGAGGTCGAGGGCGCGCTCCGCCAGCACCCCGACGTCGTCGACGCCGCCGTCGTCGGTCTGCCCAGCGAGCACTCCGGGGAGGAGGTCGTCGCCGCGATCGTCGTGGATCCGGGCACGGACGTCGACGTCGAGGCGATCCGGGAGTTCGCCCGCGGGATCCTGACCCCGTACAAGGTGCCGCGCCGGATCTTCGTGGTCGACGAGCTGCCGAAATCGCTCATCGGGAAGGTGCTCCGCCGTCAGGTGAAGGACAGGCTCGTCGCGCTGACGTCGGGGAGCTGACGCGGCACTCGTTCGATGTGCGCACCTCGCTCGACTCCGGCCGAGGATCAAGCCGTTCGCGCGCTATGAACTGCGGTCTCCCAGCCCTGGGACGGTACTCTGAGTTGTGACCCGAGACGACGCGACGCCGACCGAGACCCCCATCGACCCCGTTGCGGAGGGCGGCGAAGCGGCCGAAACGGAAGCGCCTGCCGGACCCGGATTCGAGGAGCTCGGGATCACCGGGCCCGTTCTCGCCGCGATCAAGGCGCTCGGCTACGAGACCCCGTCGCCGATCCAGCGCGAGACGATCCCGCTGCTGCTCGGCGGCCGCGACGTGCTCGGCACCGCGCAGACCGGCACCGGCAAGACCGCGGCCTTCGCCCTGCCGATCCTGGAGAACCTGGACCTGCAGCAGCAGAAGCCGCAGGCGCTGGTGCTGGCCCCGACCCGCGAGCTCGCACTGCAGGTCGCCGAGGCGTTCGAGGCCTACGCCGCGCAGCTGCCCGGCGTGCACCTGCTGCCCGTGTACGGCGGTCAGGGCTACGGCGTGCAGCTGTCCGCGCTGCGCCGCGGCGTGCACATCGTCGTCGGCACGCCCGGCCGCATCATGGACCACCTCGCCAAAGGGACGCTCGACCTCTCCGAGCTGCGCAACCTCGTCCTCGACGAGGCCGACGAGATGCTGAAGATGGGCTTCGCGGAGGACGTGGAGCAGATCCTCGCACAGACCCCGGAGACCAAGCAGGTCGCGCTGTTCTCGGCCACCATGCCCGCCACGATCCGCCGGCTCGCGCAGCAGTACCTGCACGACCCCGAGGAGATCTCGGTCAAGGCGAAGACGACGACCAACGCGAACATCACGCAGCGCTACCTCGTCGTCTCGTACGCGCAGAAGGTGGATGCGCTCACCCGGATCCTCGAGGTGGAGAACTTCGAGGGCATGATCGTCTTCGTCCGTACGAAGAACGAGACCGAGACGCTCGCCGAGAAGCTCCGCGCCCGCGGGTACTCCGCCTCCGCGATCAACGGCGACATCCCGCAGCCGATGCGCGAGCGCACGGTCGGCCAGCTCAAGGACGGCAAGCTCGACATCCTCGTCGCCACCGACGTCGCCGCCCGCGGCCTGGACGTCGAGCGGATCAGCCACGTCGTGAACTTCGACATCCCCACCGACACCGAGTCGTACGTGCACCGGATCGGCCGCACCGGCCGCGCCGGCCGCTCGGGTGACGCGATCAGTTTCATCACGCCCCGCGAGCGCTACTTGCTCAAGCACATCGAACGGGCGACCCGTCAGCAGCCCGCTCAGATGCAGCTGCCGACCACCGAGGACGTGAACAGCACGCGCCTGACCCGCTTCGACGACGCGATCACCGCGGCGCTCGAGGAGACCGGCCGTATCGAGGGCTTCCGCGACATCATCGCGCACTACGTGCGCCACCACGACGTGCCGGAGGCCGATGTGGCCGCGGCCCTCGCCGTCGTCGCGCAGGGCGAGACGCCGCTGCTGCTCGATCCGGAGAACGACGCCCTGTCCGCCGCGGTCGCGGTCGACAACCGTCCGCCTCGCGCCGAGCGCACGGGAGGCCGCGACGGGCGGGACCGGGACGACCGCGGCGCGCGGCCCGAGCGACGCAGCCGCGGCGACTACGCGCCGTACCGGATCGAGGTCGGCCGGCGGCACCGCGTCGAGCCCCGCCAGATCGTGGGTGCGCTGGCGAACGAGGGCGGCCTCGGCCGTGACGACTTCGGCGCGATCACGATCCGCCCGGACTTCTCGATCGTCGAACTGCCGGCGAACATGGACCCGTCGGTCATCGACCGACTGCGCGACACCCGCATCTCCGGCCGCCTCATCGAGATCCGCCCCGACGGCGGTCGCCCCGGCCGCGCCCCGCGCCGCGACGACCGGGGTCGTGACGACCGGGGTCGTGACGACCGGGGTCGTGACGACCGGGGTCGTGACGACCGGGGATACGGTGACCGGCCGCGCCGGGACGACCGAGGGTACGGCGATCGGGGCTACGGTGACCGGGGCTATGGAGACCGCCCCCGCCGCGACGACCGCCCCCGGGACGACCGCCGCACGGACGACCGCCCGCCGCGCAAGCCGCGCCACAAGGACTGAGCCGGAGCGACCACGAGACCGCATCTCCGCGTCGAGACCGCAGACCGCAACCGCTGTCTCGAGCCGGAGATTCGGTCTCGCGGTCAGAAGGGCCGCATCGGACAGGGGCGGATCAAGCCGCGACGGTCGGCTTGGTCCGCACCGGGCCCATCCACGTCGCGATCAGCACCGCCGTGATCGCACCGGCCGCCATGATCGCGGCGAGCACGACGATCTGGAACCGCCCGGCGTCGAGCGGTGAGAGCCCGCCGAAGATCGCACCGACGAACGCGCCGGGCAGCACGACGAGCCCGGTCGTCCTGGTCTGGTCGATCGACGGGATCAGCGCCTCGCGCACCGCCCCGCGGGCCAGTTCGAGCGTCGATCGGCGCGGGGTCGCGCCGAGGGCGAGCCAGCCCTCGACCTCCTCCCAGCGGTCGGCCACCGAGGCCGTGAACCGGCGTCCGGCGAGGGTGGCGATGCTCATCGAGTTGCCGATCAGGATCGCCCCGATCGCGAGCAGGTAGCGCGGCGTCGGCTGCAGCGCTCCGGTGGCGAACACGGTACCGATCGAGACGACCGCGCCCGCGCCGATCGAGGTCGCCATCACCAGCACCGTGCGGCGGCCTCCCCCGGTGCGCCGGACGGCGACACCCGTCGCGATCCCGTACATCACCAGCAGCGCAACGCCGATCCACGCGGGCTGCGAGACGATGCCCGAGAGGATCACGCTGATCACGGCGAGCTGCACCGCCCCGCGCAGGATCGCCAGCGCCGGCGTCCACAGGCCCGGCACCCGGAAGATCGCGAGGGCCGTGGTCGCCACGGCGGCGAGCACGAGCACGCCGATCACGGTCGGCAGCAGATCGATCCCGCCCGTCATCGGCGTCTCCCCCGCTGCGGTCGCCCGGTCAGGCGTCCAGCGCGGCCGGTCCCTCGGTCACGAGGATGTGGAACTGGGCCGCGTCGAGGATCCGCACGCCCAACTCCTCCGCCTTCGCGAGCTTGGATCCGGCGCCGGGCCCTGCCGCGACGAAGTCGGTCTTCTTCGAGACGCTCGACGCCGCCTTGCCGCCGGCTTTGATGATCGCCTCCTGGGCGCCGTCGCGCGTGTAGCCGTCGAGCGAGCCGGTCGCGACGACGGTGAGCCCGTCGAGCACTCCGCCCTCGGCGACGGCCGCGCCGGGCCCGGGGTGGCCGGGCGTGGCCCACTGCACCCCGGCGTCGGTCCAGCGCTGCACGATCTCCTGGTGCCAGTCGACGTCGAACCAGTCGAGCAGCGAGTCGGCGATGATCCCGCCGACGCCCTCGACCGCGGCGAGCTCGTCACGGGTCGCTGAGCGGATCGCGTCGAGCGATCCGAACCACTGCGCGAGGGCGCGCGCGGCGACCGGGCCGACGTGCCGGATGTTCAGCGCGACGAGCAGACGCCACAGCTCTTTGCTCTTCGCCTTGTCCAGCTCGGCGAGCAGCTTCAGCGCCTGTGAGGAGGGCTGCGGCCCCCCGACGCCGTCCTTCTTCTCGGCGGCGGTCGGGTTGCGCCGGAACGGGGCGCGGGTCTTCACGATCCCGTCCTCGTCCTCCTTCGGCAGCCCGGTCTCGGCGTCGCGCACGACGACCTCGATCGGCACCAGCTGGTCGAGGGTCAGGGTGAACAGGCCCGCCTCGGTCTCCAGCGGCGGTACGGCGGGCATGCTCGGCTGGGTGAGAGCCGCGGCGGTCACCTCGCCCAGCGCCTCCACGTCCAGCGCCCCGCGGGATCCGATGTGCTCGACGCGACCGCGCACCTGCGCCGGGCAGGAGCGCGTGTTCGGGCACCGCAGGTCGATGTCGCCCTCCTTCGCCGGGGCGAGGATCGATCCGCACTCGGGGCAGCGTTCGGGCATGACGAACTCGCGCTCGGTGCCGTCGCGCCGCTCGACGACCGGGCCGAGCACCTCGGGGATGACGTCCCCGGCCTTGCGCAGCACGACCGTGTCGCCGATGAGCACGCCCTTGGCCTTGACGACGTCCTTGTTGTGCAGCGTGGCCTGCCGCACCACGCTGCCGGCGACGTGCGCGGGCGCCATCACCGCGAACGGGGTGGCCCGGCCGGTCCGCCCGACCGAGACGACGATGTCGAGCAGCGTCGTCTGCACCTCCTCCGGCGGGTACTTGTATGCGATCGCCCAGCGCGGCGCCCGGCTGGTCGCGCCGAGCTCGTCGTGCAGCTCGAGCTCGTCGACCTTGACGACGATGCCGTCCAGCTCGTGCTCGATGTCGTGCCGGTGCTCGCCGAAGTAGGCGACGAACTCGGCGACCTCGTCGATCGTCGCGCACACCTTCGTGTGCGGGCTGGTCGGCAGGCCCCACTCCGAGAGCAGGGCGTACACCTGGCTCTGCGCGGCGACCGGCGGCTCCGGCCAGGCCCCGACCCCGTGCACGTACAGCGCGAGGGAGTCGACGCGGAGCAGTCCCGCCTCGAGCTCCATGCCGCTCTTCTTGTCGATCTGCTGGCGCAGCCCGCCGCTGGCCGCGTTGCGCGGATTCGCGAAGGACGGGAACCGTCGGGCCGCGGCCGTGCGGGCCTTCTCCTCGTCGAACGGCTTCTTCGCCCCGCCCCGCGACTCCGAGCGCTCCCGTGCCTCGGCGTAGGCGCGCTCGCGGAAGGCGGCCTGTGCCGCGTTCAGCCGCTCGAACGCGGCCACCGGGATGAAGACCTCGCCGCGCACCTCGACGATCGCCGGGTGACCGGATCCGTCCAGTCGCTCGGGGATCCCGGCGACGCGCAGCGCGTTCTCGGTCACGATCTCGCCGACGCGGCCGTCCCCGCGCGTCGCGGCCGAGGTCAGCACACCGTGCTCGTAGCGGAGGTTGATCGCGAGCCCGTCGATCTTGAGCTCGGTGAGCCAGGCCACGTCGCGGCCGGCCGCCGCGCGCGTCTTCGCGGCCCACTCCCGCAGCTCGTCGAGGGAGAACACGTTGTCGAGGCTGAGCATGCGCTCGGCGTGCTCGATCGTGGCGAGGCCCGTCGCCTCCGCAGCGCCGACCATCTGGGTCGGCGAGTCCTGCCCCTGCAGTTCGGGATGCAGGCGCTCGAGCTCCTCCAGCCGGTGCATCCAGCCGTCGTAGGTGAAGTCGTCGACGACGGACGTGTCGCGCCCGTAATAGGCGTCCTTCGCCTCGAGGATGCGGGTGGTCAGATCCTCCGCCTCGGCGCGGGCGTCTTCCAGCGAGATGTTCTCCGGCACGTCGGCCAGTCTACGAGCGGGAGGGGACATTGTCCGGGCGCCGAGACGGGCGCCCCGCCCTTGCCCGGCGGGGCGCCCGTCGGCTCGGACGGCGTGGGGGTCAGTTCAGCGCCGCGAGGACGGCGAGGCTGTAGGCGACAGAGCCCGCCGCGGTCGGGTGCAGGAAATCGACCGGATCCGTGGCATCGGCGCCGAGCCACGGCGCACCGGATCCGCCGATCGCGTTCTCGCCGAAGGACACCCCCGCGAACCGCACGGAGGTGCCGGCGCCGGGCTGTGCCTGCACCGCGCCGGCCAGTTGCGCATCGAGGGCGTCGGTGCCCTGGTTGACGATCCCGGCCAGCGGGACGGCCGCGGCGTACGCGTCCGCGTACGGCCGTGGATACCCGGTGACCACGATCGTCGCCTGGGGCGCCTGCGCCCGCACGGCGGCGATCAGGCCTGCCATGGCCGGTCCGACCCCGGGGATGCGCCCCTGCGCGGCGGCGAGGGCCTGCCCGCACGCGGGCGCGGTGCCATCGGCGGCGCAGGCTGCGTACACCTGGTTGAGGTCGAGGTCGTTGGCGCCTGCGGTGATCGTCACCAGCGTCGTGCCGCGGTTGATCTGGGTCAGCTGGGTCGCGGCGACCTGACCGATCGTGGCGCCCGAGCAGGCCGGCTCGCGGAGCAGGTTGAGGCGCGGCATCCCACCCAGCAGAGCGGGATAGCCGAGCGTGCTGCGGTAGCAGCCGTCGAGGTACGATCCGGACCCCTGCCCGGCCGCATAGGAGTCGCCGAGGGCGACGTATCTCGCGACCGACTGCGGTTGTGCCGCAGCGGCCGATACGGCTCCCAGAGGGAGCGCCAGCAATGCGAGGCCGGCTGCCGCGAGGGCGAGCAGCCGGCGGCGCCGTGGAACACGGATCGGACTCATGGCCGCATCGTAGACCCGCGCCCCGACGCACGACAGGGGCCGCGCCGTCATCCCGCATGCATCCCGTTCGTCGTTCAGAGTCGGGCGATCGTGTCGATGTCGTCCCGGAACTCGGCGATCTCCTCGGCGGAGACCGTCGCACGCGTGCTGTCGAGGGCACGCGCGTAGTCGTCCGTGTGGAGCGTCGCGTCGTACGCGCCGTCCCGGAGGGCCCCGGCCAGAGCCTCCTGCGAGGCCCGCCGCGCCGCATACTCGATGTCGGCCGGGGTCAGCCCGTCGCTCGCCACGACGAGACGGTCGAGATCGACGCCGCCCGCCGACTCGGCGGGGATGTACCGCGCCCAGATCGCGCGGCGCGCGTCGGCATCCGGCAGGCCGATCGGGATCACGTAGTCGAACCGGCCGTGGCGCAGGAACGCGGCGTCGAGGGCGCGGATGAAGTTCGTCGCGCAGATGAGGATCCGCCCCTCACGGTCGCGGAAGTCGGCGACGAGCTTGAGCAGCTCGTTGGTCACCCCCTGCGTCGGCGAGGGAGGCGTGCCGCCGCGCCGCGAGGCGATCTCCTCCACCTCGTCGATGAACACGACCGCGTGCTCGAGCTCGTCGATCCTCTCGAACGAGGCTCGGAGTCCTCCGGCGAGCCCCGTGCCGCCGTCCGCCAGCCGGGAGGGGAACAGCTCGACGAACGGCCAGTCCAGCCGGGAGGCGACGGCCCGGGCGAACGTGGTCTTGCCGGTGCCGGGAGGGCCGAACAGCATGACCGCGCGCGGCGGCACCACCCCGAACCGCTCCGCGAGCTCCGGCCGCGCGAGCGGAGTCACCAGGCGCTCCTCGAGCAGCGTCTTCTCGTGCGTCATTCCTGCGACGCGGTCCCAGAGGTGCGGGGGCAGGATCCGTCCGCCGAGCGCCTTGAGCGACTCGAGCTCGCGACGCTGGATCGGCAGTGCCCGCTCCAGGTACCGCACGGAGTCGTGCACCTCGAACCCGTTCTCCGCGAACGCCTCCAGGCCCTTGGTCTCGGGGATCAGCACCGACAGCTTGGCCAGCCCGAGCGGCGCCATCCTCCGCTCCAGCGAGTGCAGCAGCGAAGCGCTCACCTCCGCGTCGACGTCATCGCCGGCGATCCCGAAGAACACGATCCAGCCCTGCGCGTGCGCCGCCCGACCGACCGCCGCGCCGACGAGCACGTCGCCCTGCACCGCGACCACGGCATGGTCCTGCTGGCACGACGCGATCACCTCGGCCAGGGAGTAGATCGGCCACTCGCTCCCGCTCGTGACCTGCCCCCAGAGCCGCACGATCTGGTCGAGGTCATCCCCGTGGAAATCGCGGACGTACGTCCTCGTCATGATGGCCCCTTCCGTCGCACCGAAGGCCCCATCATCACAGATCGCCCTTTCACGACGGGGCTGTGTGACATCCGCCCGGTCAGGCCCCGATCGGTGCGGCGGAGACCGTGCGGTCGATCGTGAACTGCCCGAGCACGCGGGTGCCGACGTAGAGCACGGCGCTCTGGCCGGGGGCGACGCCGTCGAGGGGCTGGTCCGGGACGACCCGCACGCCCGCTTCCGTGACGAAGGCGCGCGCCGGGACCGGATCGGCATGGGCGCGGATCTGCACCTCGCAGCCGAACTCCGCCTCGACCGGCGCGGACCCCGCCCAGGAGCGCCGCCCGCCCGAGATCTCGGCGATCGCGAGCGCCTCCTTCGGGCCGACCACGACCGTGTTCGACACCGGCCGGACCTCGAGGACGAACCGGGGCTTGCCGTCGGGCGCCGGCACGCCGAGGCGCAGACCGCGGCGCTGGCCCACCGTGAACGCGTGCGCGCCGTCGTGGGTGCCGACGACCGCACCCTCGCGGTCGACGATCCGGCCCTGCTCCGCGCCGACCTTCTCAGCCAGCCACCCCCGGGTGTCGCCGTCCGGGATGAAGCAGATGTCATGGCTGTCCGGCTTCTGCGCGACGCTCAGCCCGCGCTCGGCGGCCTCCGCGCGCACGAGGGCCTTGGACGGCGTGGATCCGAGCGGGAAGTACGTGTGCGCGAGCTGCCCGGCGTCGAGCACCCCGAGCACGTAGGACTGATCCTTCGCGGAGTCCGAGGCGCGGTGCAGCTCCAGACCGCCGGGCCCGTCGACGAGCGTGGCGTAATGCCCGGTGCAGACGGCGTCGAAGCCGAGCTCGAGGGCGCGCTCGAGCAGGGCCGCGAACTTGATCTTCTCGTTGCAGCGCAGGCACGGATTCGGGGTGCGTCCGGCGCGATACTCGGACACGAAGTCCTCGATGACGTCCTCACGGAACCGCTCGGAGAAGTCCCACACGTAGAACGGGATGCCGAGCAGGTCGGCGGCCCGGCGGGCGTCCATCGCGTCCTCGATCGTGCAGCAGCCGCGGCTGCCCGTGCGCAGCGTGCCGCCGGCCCGGGACAGGGCGAGGTGCACCCCGACCACGTCGTGGCCCGCCTCGACGGCGCGCGCGGCCGCAACGGCGGAGTCCACTCCCCCGCTCATCGCCGCCAGAACACGCATCCGTCAATGGTACGTCCCACCCGGTGAGCGAGCGCAGGGAGCGCGACGACGAGACGAAGGGCCTCACTCAACGGCTGTCGGAGCTCAACGACTGTCGGAGCGAACCGATCCGGTTGCGCGCCGGTAGGCGTCGCCGATCACGGCGAGCACGGCATCGACGTCCGCCGCCGTCGAGGTGCGCCCGAGCGTGAGCCGGACGGCGCTGCGCGCCTCGGCCTCGCTGCGCCCGAGCGCCTGCACCACGTGCGACGGCTCGGCGATCCCCGCCTGACAGGCCGATCCGGCGGACGCCGAGATCCCGGCCTGGTCGAGGAGGAAGAGCAGGCTCTCGCTGGGCGCCCCCGGGAAGAGCAGGTTCGCGTTCCCGGGCAGCCGGCCGGAGGGATCCGGATCCCCCAGCAGCACGGCCTCCGGCACCCGGGAGCGGATCCCGGCCACCAGAGAATCGCGGATCCCGGCGATCCGGACCGCCTCGGCCGCGCGCTCGGCCTCTGCGAGTTCGGCGGCGCGGGCGAGGGCGGCGGCCCCGGAGACATCCTGCGTGCCGGAGCGGAGCCCGCGCTGCTGCCCGCCGCCGTGCAGCAGGGGCGCGAGCCGGGCCGTCCGGGCGACGACGAGGGCGCCCGTTCCCGCGGGTGCGCCGATCTTGTGCCCGGCGACGCTGAGCGCGACCAGCCCGGCGCCGGCGGGGGCGTCGCCGCGCAGCGTCCGGAACGAGACCGGCAGATGCCCGAACGCGGCGACCGCGTCGAGATGCAGCGGCACGGCCGCGCGTGCGGCGACCGCGGACAGCGCCTCCGCGTCGTTGATGGTGCCGACCTCGTTGTTGGCGACGAGCGCGGTCGCCAGCGAGACGCCCTGGCTCGCGACCGCGTCGGCGAACCCGGACACGGGGATCCGTCCCACGCCGTCCAACGGCACGGCCACGACCCCGGCGCCCTCCGCGGCGAGGGCGGCCACGGTGTCCAGGGTGGCGTGATGCTCGCCGTCCGGGAGGACGACGGCGTCGAGCCCCTCCGCGCGCGAGCGCCACAGGCCCTGCACCGCGAGATTGACGGACTCCGTCCCGCCCGAGGTGAACACGACCTCGATCGGATCGGCGTCGAGCACGGCGGCCAGGCGCTCGCGGGACTCCTCGAGGATCCGGCGGGCCCGCTGCCCCGCCGCGTGGGTGGACGAGGCGTTCCCCGTCTCCGCGGCGACGCGCAGCCACTCCTCCGCGGCCTCGGGGCGCAGGTCGGTGGTGGCGGCGTGATCCAGATAGTGCACCCGTCCACTCTCGCACCGTCCGGGCCGTCGGGCGCACCGTCATACCGGCATCTCGGAGACCGCCGATCACGGACTGGGACGCGGTGGCACGGATCGCGGGACTCAGTGGCACGCGGTGCGCGCACCGCGCGTATTCTGTCGTGCATGTGCCCGCATGCGTCCGCCCTCGTCGTCCCCTCGGACGACGCGATCTGCTCCCTGTGCAGCCCTGCCTACGACAATCTCGGGGTGCGCGTGCACAACGGCGTCGGCACGCTCCGGGTCTGGTCGACGAACGCGACGGCGATCGAGCTCGTGGTCTTCGACGCCTCCGACACCGACTGGGCCATCGCCACCGTCCCCCTCTTCCCGGTCGGCGAGGACGTGTGGGAGGTGCGCTCCGAACTGCTCGTGCACGGCGCGCGCTACGCGATCCGGGTGACCGGTCCGAGCGGCGCCGGGAACTCCTTCGACCCCACGGCGAACCTGCTCGAGCCCTACTCCCGCGGCATCACCAAGGGCGGCGGGCCGAGCGACTGGCGCTCCGTCGTCGTGGACGGATCCTTCGACTGGGGCGGGGTGCACAAACCCCGCACGAAGTGGGACGACACGGTCGTCTACGAGGGGCATGTGAAGGGTCTCACCAAGCGTCACCCCGACGTGCCGCCGGCCCTGCACGGCACCTACGCCGGGCTCGCCCACCCGGCGATGATCGAGCACTTCCTCAGCCTCGGCATCACCGCGGTCGAGCTCCTCCCGGTGCACGCGTTCCTGTCCGAGCCGTTCCTGCGCCAGCGCGGTGTCGGCAACTACTGGGGGTACAACACCCTCGGCTTCTTCACGCCGCACGCCCCGTACGCCTCCCGCGATGCCCGCCGCGCGGGCGCCGACGCGGTGCTGCGCGAGTTCAAGGGCATGGTGCGTCTGCTGCATCAGGCCGGGATCGAGGTCATCCTCGACGTCGTCTACAACCACACCAGCGAAGGCGGCCCGGGAGACCCGCGGACCAGCCTGCGCGGCATCGACAACGCACGCTACTACCGGCAGCAGCCGGACGGCGCCTACATCGACACCACCGGCACCGGAAACACCCTCGACACCGCGGTGGACGCCGTCGGCCGGATGGTGCTCGACTCGCTGCGGTACTGGGCCGACGAGGTCCAGATCGACGGATTCCGCTTCGACCTCGCCACAGCTCTCGGCCGCGACGCCCGCCACGAGTTCACGCCCGAGCACCCGCTGCTCCAGGCGATCCGCACGGATCCGGCGCTACAGGGCACGAAGCTCATCGCCGAGCCGTGGGACGTCGGCATGGGCGGCTGGCAGACCGGGAACTTCGGCCCCGGCTGGCACGAATGGAACGACCGCTACCGCGACCGGGTGCGCAACTTCTGGCTCAGCGACATCGACTACGCCCGTCGCGCGTCGGTCGCGCCGGTCGGCATCGGCGGCTTCGCGACCCGGCTCGCCGGATCCTCGAACACGTTCTCCGAGGCGCGGGGACCGCTCGCGAGCATCAACTTCGTCACGGCGCACGACGGCTTCACGATGCGCGACCTGGTCTCGTACAACGTCAAGCACAACGAGGCCAACGGCGAGGACAACCGCGACGGCGCCGAGACGAACAGGGCGTTCAACCACGGCACCGAGGGCCCGACCGCGGACCCGGTGATCGAGGCGACGCGCCGCAAGGCGATGCGCAACCTGTTCGGCACGCTGCTGCTGTCGGCGGGGGTGCCGATGATCACCGCGGGCGACGAGACCGGCCGCACGCAGGACGGCAACAACAACGCCTACTGCATCGACTCGCCGCTGACCTGGCTGAACTGGGACCACGCCGACTGGCAGCTCGCCCTGCGCGCCCACGTCGCCCGGCTCACCCGCCTGCGCCGCGACAACCCCGCCCTGCGGCCGACCCACTACGCCCGCCTCGGGGAGGAGACCCGCGGCGCGAGCGACATGCTCTGGTTCGACCAGAACGGGCAGTCGATGTCGGTCGAGCGGTGGACCGACGGCGCCAACCGCACGCTGCAGTACCTGGCGGTCGCCGAGGAGGCCGAGTCGCACAATCGCGTGCTGCTCATCATCCACGGCACGGAGACCGCGATCGACGTGCACCTGCCCGCAGTGCCCGACGTCACCGGGTACGTGTCGCTCTGGTCGAGCGCCGACGAGCGCCCCACCGAGGTCGAGACGATGCACCGTCCGGGCGATGTGGTGGCCCTTCCCGGCACCTCGATGCGATTGTTCCGCGCCGAGTGACCTGCTGTTACCTCCACTGACGCCCAAGCGCGGTAGGTTCAGGGTGTGTCCGAACGAACTGCCGCCGAGTCCCGTGCCGATGCCCTTCGCAGCACCGCACGGATCCCCGTCCGCGCGCTGCCGGCCACCGATGCGGCGGACGCGCAGACGGGCCGGATCCCGCTCGCGGATCCGTCGCCCGCAGCGCCCGAGGGCTTCCACCCGAAGGCCTTCGCCGGCGAGGTCGTCCCGTTCCGGGTGGTCGCGTTCCGGGACGGACACGACCGGATCGGCGTGCACCTGCGTCTGCGCACCCCGAACCGGGAGGAGAGCCTGCACCGGCTCACCCCGCTGAACGACGGCACCGACCGCTGGCAGGTCGACGTGGCCCTCGACGAGACCCACGCCTGGACGTTCCGCTTCGAGGCGTTCGCCGACGAGTTCGCCACCTGGGCGCACGCCGCCGAGGTCAAGATCGCCGCGGGCGTGGACGTCGACCTGATGCGGGCGCTCGGCGCCGGGCTCCTCGCCCGCGCCGCGACCGACAAGAACCGTCCGAAGCCGGAGCGCAAGCGGCTCGCCGCGATCGCCGAGTCGCTCGCGGATCCGGCCGGATCCGCCGAGGACGCCCTCGCGATCGCGACGGATCCCGAACTCGCCGCCCTCCTCGCGGACCGCCCGATCGCCTCGCTCGACTCGGCCACGCCGTGGCAGACGATCCTCGTCGAGCGCACGCTCGCAGGAGCCGCCGCCTGGTACGAGTTCTTCCCCCGCTCCGAGGGGGCCACCCGCACCGAGGACGGCACGATCGCGAGCGGCACGTTCACCTCCGCCGCCGAGCGCCTCCCCGCCGTCGCCGGAATGGGCTTCGACGTGGTCTACCTGCCGCCGATCCATCCGATCGGCCGCGTGCACCGCAAGGGACCGAACAACACCCTCACCGCGGGGCCGGACGATCCGGGCTCACCGTGGGCGGTCGGCGCCGCCGAGGGCGGCCACGACGCCGTGCACCCCGATCTCGGCACCCTCGCCGATTTCCGCGCGTTCGTGAAGAAGGCGAACGGACTCGGCCTCGAGGTCGCGCTCGACCTTGCCCTGCAGGCCGCCCCCGACCACCCGTGGGTGGCCGCGCATCCGGACTGGTTCACCGAACTGCCCGACGGCACGATCGCCTACGCGGAGAACCCGCCGAAGAAGTACCAGGACATCTACCCGCTGAACTTCGACCGCGACCCGGTGGGCCTGTACACCGAGGTGCTGCGGATCGTGGAGCACTGGATCTCGCAGGGCGTGCGGATCTTCCGCGTGGACAACCCGCACACCAAGCCGCTGCGGTTCTGGGAGTGGCTGATCCGCACCGTGAACACGAAGCATCCGGACGTCGTGTTCCTCGCGGAGGCGTTCACCCGTCCCGCCCCGATGCGGGGCCTCGCGGCGGCCGGGTTCCAGCAGAGCTACAGCTACTTCACCTGGCGCAACACCAAGGCCGAGCTCGAGGAGTTCCTGCGGTCGGTGTCGTACGAGACCGCCGACTACATGCGCCCGAACCTGTTCGTGAACACCCCCGACATCCTCACCGAGTACCTGCAGTTCGGCGGCAGGGCCGCCTACCGGATCCGCGCCGCGATCGCCGCCACGGGAGCGCCGCTGTACGGCGTGTACGCCGGCTACGAGCTGTACGAGAACGTCGCGCGGCCCGGGTCCGAGGAGAACATCGACAACGAGAAGTACGAGTACAAGCTCCGCGACTGGGCGAAGGCGGAGGCGGAGGGTCGTTCCCTCGCGCCGTTCCTCACCCGGCTCAACGAGATCCGCCGCGCCCACCCGGCGCTCCGCCAGCTGCGGAACCTGCGGGTGCACTGGAGCGACGACGACGCGATCCTGGTGTTCTCGAAGCACCTGGACGCACCCTTCACCGGCACGGGCGTGAACGACACGATCATCGTGGTCGCCAACGTCGACCCGCACTCCGTGCGGCAGACGACCGTGCACCTCGACACCCTCGCGTGGGGCGTCGAGCCCGGAACGGAATACGAGGTCGAGGACCTCGTGACCGGATCCGCCTGGACCTGGGCGGATCACAACTTCGTGCGCCTGGACGCCTTCACGGAGCCGGTGCACATCCTCCACGTGAAGGGGCAGCGATGAACACTGCGATTGCGATCGACCCCGGCGTGCTCGAGGCCGTGGCCTCGGGTTCGTACCACGACCCGCACTCCGTGCTGGGGGCGCACCCCCAGCCGGATCAGGGCGGCAGACGGACCACGATCGTGCGGGCTCTGCGCCCGCTCGCGAAGACCGTCTCGGTTCTCGTGGAGGGCGGCGACGAGGTGCCCCTCACCCACCTCGCCGACGGGATCTGGGAGGGCGAAGTGAGCGGCCCGCTGGGCGGCTACAAGATCTTCGCGACGTACACGAACGCGCCGGACTGGATCGCGGACGATCCGTACCGGCACGCGCCGACGATCGGCGAGCTCGACCTGCATCTCATCCGCGAGGGCAGGCACGAGCGGCTCTGGGAGGCGCTCGGCGCGCACCCCCGGGTGATCGACGGCGACCGCGGCACCGCGTTCTCGGTGTGGGCGCCGCACGCCAAGGCGGTGCGCATCGTCGGCGACTTCAACGAGTGGGACGGCCGCCTCGACGCGATGCGCTCGATGGGCTCGAGCGGGGTGTGGGAGCTGTTCCTGCCCGGTGTCGACGTCGGCGCGCACTACAAGTACGAGATCCTCACCCGGCGCGGGGACTGGATCCTCAAGGCGGATCCGATGGCGCAGCTCGCGGAGAACCCGCCGGCGACCGCGTCGATCGTCACCCGCTCCGAGTACCACTGGGGCGACGGCGCCTGGATGACCCGCCGCGCGGCGACCCACGCGGTCGCGCAGCCGATGTCGGTGTACGAGGTGCACCTCGGATCCTGGCGGCCCGGTCTCAGCTACCGCGAGCTCGCCGACGACCTGATCGGGCACGTCACGGCGACCGGGTTCACGCACGTGGAGTTCATGCCGGTCGCGGAGCACCCGTTCGGCGGATCCTGGGGCTACCAGGTGTCCGGGTACTACGCCGCGACGCACCGCTACGGCGACCCGGACGACCTGCGCCACCTGATCGACCGGCTGCACCAGGCCGGGATCGGCGTGATCATCGACTGGGTGCCGGGGCACTTCCCCCGGGACTCCTTCGCGCTGGCGAAGTTCGACGGCGAGGCGGTCTACGAGCACCCGGACCCGCGCCGCGGCGAGCACAAGGACTGGGGCACGCTGATCTTCGACTACGGCCGCAACGAAGTGCGCAACTTCCTCGTCGCGAACGCGCTGTACTGGCTCGACCAGTTCCACGCGGACGGGCTGCGGGTCGACGCGGTCGCCTCGATGCTCTACCTCGACTACTCCCGCGAGGACGGCGAGTGGGAGCCGAACGTGCACGGCGGCCGGGAGAACCTGGAGGCGATCCGGTTCCTGCAGGAGGTCAATGCGACCGCCTACCGGAAGCACCCGGGCATCATGATGATCGCCGAGGAGTCCACCAGCTTCCCCGGCGTCACGGCGCCGACCGACCACGGCGGGCTCGGCTTCGGGTTCAAGTGGAACATGGGCTGGATGAACGACTCGCTCGTCTACATCGAGCGCGACCCGGTGCACCGCTCGCACCACCAGGGCGAGATGACGTTCTCGTTCGTGTACGCGTTCGGCGAGAACTACATCCTGCCGATCAGCCACGACGAGGTCGTGCACGGCAAGGGCAGCCTGCTCTCGAAGATGCCCGGCGACCACGCCGCCAAGCTCGCGAACGCGCGGGCGTATCTCGCCTACATGTGGGGCCACCCGGGGAAGAACCTGCTGTTCATGGGGCAGGAGTTCGGTCAGCTCTCCGAATGGTCGGTGGACCGGGGTCTGGACTGGTGGCTGCTCGAACAGCCCTCGCACCTGCAGCTGCAGGAGTTCATCGGCGCGATGAACCGCACCTACCGGGCGAACGCGCCGCTGTGGGAGCGGGACCACGACAGCTCGTCATTCACGCGGATCGGGGCGCCGGAGTGGGATCCGAACGTCGTCGCCTTCGTGCGCCGCGACGCGCACGGCGGGAACCTCGCGGTGATCAGCAACTTCTCCGGCACCACCCGTCACGGCGTGCCTCTGGACCTGCCGCTCGCGGGCGGCTGGACCGAGGTGCTGAACACCGACGCGACCGAGTTCGGCGGCTACGGCCAGGGCAATCTCGGACTGGTCTACGCGACCGACGTCGAGAACGCGGCACCGCGGGCCTCGCTCACGCTGCCCGCGCTGTCGACGATCTGGCTGCGCCACCAGCGCGACCCGCACATCCCGATCGTCAGCAAGGGCTGATCCTCCTCGCTGGTCGCGACACGCCCTCTTGCGGCGCCGGAGAACGCCGGGAGGCGCCCCCCCCCACCCGAATATGGCCGGGGGGGCCGCCCCCCGCGTTTGGGCGGCGCTGCGCCGGGGGTGCCGCGACCAGCGAACGAGGAATTCGGCCGCTTCCGAGACGATCTCCGCGGTGCCGACACTCTCAGGTGAGAGACACCGAACGGAGCCGGCATGGCACACGACACAGGCGACGCGGCGCTCGTCGCGCGGGCGGCGGCCGGGAGCGAGCACGCCTTCCGCACGCTGTACCGCGCGTACGCCCGACCCGTCTACTGGATCGCGCACGGGATCCTCGGCGACGCCAGTGACGCGGAGGACGTCACCCAGGAGACGTTCGTCGTCGCGTGGCGGAAGCTGCCCGCGCTCGAGCTCGCCGGGGAGTCGCTGCTGCCCTGGCTCGCGACGATCTGCCGCTTCCAGACGGCGAACCGGCTGCGCCGGCGCCGGCGGGACGGCGCGCACACCGCGCCGGATGCGGACGAGCGGATCCCGTCGACCGTCGACGTGGAGCAGCAGGTGATCGATGCGGAGCTGGCCCGCCGGATCGCGGAGGAGCTCGGCGGCATGAGCACCCTGGATCAGGAGATCTTCCGGCTGTGCGCGACCGAGGGCTACGGCTATCAGGCCGCGGCCCGGCAGCTCGGCGTGGGCCACGGCGTCGTCCGCAACCGTCTCTCCCGCGTGCGCACTCGCCTGCGCGGCGCAGTGACCGGAACGGAGACCGCATCATGAGCACGACCCCGATCGAGCTGCCGGACCTGTCCGACGAGACGATGGACCGCATCGAGCAGGCCGTGTTCGAGCAGATCGCCGAGGAGCGGGACGGCGCCCGGACCACGACACGGCGCCGCTCCCGCCGTCGCGGCTGGCTGGCCGCCGCCGGCGTCGCCGCAGCCTTCGTCGTCGGCGTGCTCGTCACCCCGTCGCTGCTGTCCGTGACCGGCGTCGGGTCTTCCGGATCCGCCGTGTCGTCCGCACCCACGGGCGTGTCCGCCCCGAAGTCGCTCGCCGGCACCGCCAAGGACTCCGGATCCTCCTCCTCCTCCTCGTCCGCCGTCGGGTCGGCGCCGTCCGCATCCACGGCGCAGCGCGACATCGTCCGCACCGGGTCCGCCACCCTGCAGGTCAAGGACGTGCGCGCCGCCGCCGACGCGCTCGGCGCCCTCGCCGAGAAGCACGGCGGCTACGTCGAGAGCCAGCAGATCGGCTCGTCCGTGCCGCCGATCGAGGGCGGCGTCACGCCGAACGGAATCGTGTCGCCGCTGCCGCAGACCGACGGCTGGGTGACGATGCGGATCCCCGCCGCCGACCTCACCACGGTCATGGACGCCCTGCGCACCGAGGGCACGGTCGTGTCGACCTCGCTCAGCAAGGACGACGTCACCGGCACGACCACCGACCTGCGGGCGCGGGTGGCATCGCTGACGACCTCGGTGCAGCGGCTCACCCAGCTGATGGCGCAGGCGTCATCGGTGGCCGACCTGCTCGCGGCGGAGACGGCACTCACCGACCGGCAGAGTCAGCTGCAGGGGGCCGAGCAGCAGCTCAAGGACCTCGAGTCCCAGGTCGCGATGTCGACCCTGCAGGTGTCGCTCGTCCGTGAGGCCCCGGCGGCGGCGAACCCGGCCGGGTTCGGCGACGGCGTCGCCGCGGGCTGGCACGGACTGATCGTGTCGCTGAACGCCCTCGTCATCGCCGTCGGGTTCCTGCTGCCGTGGCTGGCCGTGGCGCTCGTGATCGTGCTGCTCGTCTGGGGCGTGGTGCGGCTGCGCCGGGCCGGGAAGGCGCGGGGCGCGGGCGGGAAGGCGCCCGCCGAGGAGTGATCCGGGTCAGCCCTGCGGCAGTCGCGGCACCGCGTCGATGAGCGTGCGGGTGTACTCGTCCTGCGGACCCGCCAGCACGGTCGCCGTCGACCCCGACTCGACCACGCGCCCGCCCCGGAGCACCACGACGTCGGTGCACAGCTCGGCGACGATCGACAGGTCGTGCGACACCATCACCAGGGTCATGCCGTGCTCGGCCTGCAGCCGGGCCAGCAGCCGGACGACCTCGAGCCGCGTGGACAGGTCCAGCGCACTCACCGGCTCGTCCGCCAGCAGCACCCGGGGGCGGGTGATGAGCGCGCGCGCGATCGCGATGCGCTGCCGCTGGCCGCCGGAGAACTCGTGCGGGTAGCGCAGCAGCGCGTCCGCGTCGAGCTCGACGTCCTGCAGGGCGGACACGAGCTGCGTGCGGCGATCCGGCCGGTCGCCGGATCCCTCATCGTCGAGCCAGCGCAACGGCTCGGCGAGGATCGAGTCGACCCGCTGCCGCGGATCCAGCGACGCGAACGGATCCTGGTACACCGGCTGCACGGCGCGGCGGAACGCACGCACCGAGGCGCGAGCCCCGCTCGCCGGCGCCCGTCCCTCGAAGAGCACCTGACCGGCGGTGGGCCGCAGCAGGCCGAGCAGGAGGCCGAGGATCGTGGTCTTGCCGGATCCGGACTCGCCGACGAGGCCCAGGCTGCGGCCGGTGGCGATCTCGAACGACACGTCCTGCAGCGCCGCCGGGGCGGAGCGCCGGTAGCGGTGCGAGACGGCGTCCAGCGTGAACAGCGCGGTCATCGGGGCTCACCGTCCTCTCCTGCGGGGCCTTGTTCCGCTCCGCCGGCGCTCAGCCGGTCGAGCGCCGATTCCAGCAGGCGGGCGGCGGAGACCAGCCCGCGCGTGTACTCGTGCGCGGGGGCGGCCACCAGCCGCTGCATGTCGCCGGACTCGACGGCCTCGCCGCGGCGGAGGACGACGGCCTGATCGACGATCCCGGCCACCACGGCGAGGTCGTGCGAGACGAAGACGAGCGACATCCCGTGCCGGCGCACCGACTCGTCGAGGAGCTCGAGCACGGTGGCCTGGACGGTCACGTCGAGGGCGGTCGTGGGCTCGTCGGCGAGCAGCACATCCGGGCGGCAGGCCAGCGCCATCGCGATCGCAACGCGCTGCCGCTGCCCGCCGGACAGCTCGTAGGGGAACCGTTCGAGCAGGGACTCCGGATCGGGCAGCCGCACCTCGTGCGCGGCGTCCCGCACGGCCCGGCGGAGCGCGGCGCCCTGCAGGCCCCGGTGCCGGCGCAGCGGACCGGCGATCTGCCGGCCGACGCGCATGAGCGGATCGAGCGCGGAGGACGGATCCTGGAACACCGCGGCGATGCGCGCCCCGCGCACGCGCTGCAGCCTGCGCTCCGGCGCGCCGACGATCTCCGTGTCGCCGAGCCGGATGGACCCGCTCGCCCTCAGTCCGGGCGGGAGCAGGCCGAGCAGCGCGAGCCCGGTGAGGGTCTTGCCGGATCCGGACTCGCCGATCAGCCCGAGCCGCTCGCCGGGGGCGAGGTCGAGATCGACGCCGCGGACGAGTTCGGCGCCCGTGTCGGTGACGATGCGGAGTCCGCGCACCTGCAGGTCGGCGGCCATCAGCTCCTCCCCCGCCTCGTCGGATCGAACCGCTCCCGCAGGCCGTCGGCGACGGCGTTCGCGCCGAGCACGAGCAGCGCGATCACCGCGCCGGGGATGAGCGCGCCCCACGGCGAGGTGAGCACCGTGCCCTGCGCCTCCTGCAGCAGCCGCCCGAGCGACGAGTTGGGCGGCGGGACGCCGAGGCCGAGATACGACAGCGAAGCCTCGGCCATGATCGCGCCGCCGAAGAGAACGGCGAGGTTCACGACGAGCGCGGGCCAGATGTTCGGCAGCACGTGACGGGCGAGGATGCCGAGCGTGGGCGCCCCCGAGGTGCGCGCGGCGGTCACGAAGCTCCGCGACAGCACGCCCTTGACCAGGATCCGGCTGAAGCGCGACACGACCGCGGATCCGGCGATGCCGATCGCCACGATCGCGGTGTCCAGGCCGGGACCGCGGGCGGCGACGATGAGCATTGCGAGCAGCAGGGTCGGGAACGCGATCAGCACGTCCAGGAACGAGGAGACCGCGTCGTCGATCCAGCCGGGCAGCAGGGCCGCCGTGGTGCCGATGATGATCCCGATGAGAGCCGCCAGAGCCACGGATCCGATCCCGACGAGCATCGCGATCCGGGTGCCGGCGAGCACCTGGCTGAACAGGTCGCGTCCGAGCCGGTCGGTGCCGAACAGGTGCGCGCCTCCCGGAGGGGCCAACCGGCCTCCGGAGGTGTCGTCGAGCGGGAACGGCGTCCAGAACAAGGAGACGATCGCGGCTGCCGCGAGGGCCACGAGGAGCGCCACGCCGACGGTGAGCGTGACGTCGCGCCGCCCGATCCGCCCGCTCATGCGCCAGCCGCCCTGGCCGAAATGCTGCCGCGGAGCCGCGGGTCGACGAGGCGCTGCACGACGTCGGCGAGGAAGCCGATGAGCAGCACGAGCGCCGTCGTCACGACCAGCACGCCCTGGATGCTCGGGTAGTCGTGCTCCCCCACCGCCTTGACGAGCAGCGCGCCGAGGCCGGGCAGGGTGAACACCGACTCGACGACGACCGCGCCGAGCAGGGTCGAGGCGAGCTCCATGCCGAGGATAGAGATCACCGGCACGGCGGCGTTGCGCAGCCCGTGCGCGACGAACGCGCCCGTGCGGCTCTCGCCGAGGGCGCGCGCGGTGCGCAGGTAGTCGGAGTCGAGCACGTCGAGGGTCGCCGAGCGCACGTAACGCGCGAGCGAGGCGCTCATCACCACGACGATCGTGAGGATCGGCAGCGCGAGTGAGGTGAGCGCCGCGGCCGGATCCGCCCAGTCGTCCCGCGGGAAGCCGCCCGACGGGGCCAGCCGCAGAGTCAGCGCGAACAGCCACACCGCGAGCAGACCCACCCAGAACACCGGCACCGCGATGCCGAGCTGGGTGAACGCGCCCAGGAGCACGCCGTACCAGCGCCGCGCCCGGGTGGCGGCGACCACGCCGATCACGGCAGCCAGCAGCGTCGCGATCAGGAACGAGATCAGCGCGAGCGGCAGCGTCACGGCGAGCCGCTGGGCGATGTCGCCCGCCACCGGCGCTCCGGAGGTGAACGACGTGCCCAGATCGCCCCGGAGCATCCCGCCCAGCCAGGCGACCAGCTGCACGAGCACGGGCTTGTCGGATCCGACCTGCTCGCGCGCCGCCCGGATCTGCTCCGGCGTCGCGTTCAGCGAGATCAGCGCGTTCGCCGGATCCCCCGGCAGCACCCGCAGCAGCAGGAACACCACCAGCATGCCGACGACGAACGACAGCACGAGGAAGAAGAGGCGACGCACCAGATACCGGGTCACCGCGCTCCTCTCCTCCCGGTGCGCCTCCGGGCGCGGGTCACTGGGTCTTCTCGATGCCCGCCACGAAGAACTGGGAGTTCAGACCGTGGACAGGGTACCCCTTCACGGAGCTCGAGGACACGACGATCTGCGGGGCGAGGAACAGCCAGTCGCTGGCCGCGTCGTCCGCGATCTGCGTGTTGACCTTCTTCAGGATCGCGGTCTGCTCGTCGGTCGTGGTCGCCTGCTCGGCGTCGGCGACCCACTGCACCACCTGCGGGTTGTTGTAGCCCCAGTAGAAGTTCGGGTTGCCGTACCAGACCAGGTCGCGGTCGTTGACGTGCTCCTGGAGCGTCGCCGTGAAGGCCTTCTTCTGGAACACGTTCGTGTACCACTGGTCCTCGGTGATCGGGTTGATCGTGACGGTGACGCCGATCTTCGCGAGCTCCGACTTGATGAACTCGGCGGTCGCCGGGTGCGGGTCGTACGACGGGGTGTCGATCGTGAACGCGAGGTTCGACTGCCCCGCCTGGGCCAGCAGCGCCTTGGCGGCGGCGGGGTCGTACGGGTTCACCTTGGTGAGGTCCTCGTACCACGGGTCGGTCGGCGGCACCATGGATCCGATCAGCGTGCCGCGACCGGCCCAGATCGACTCGAGGAGCTTCTTGTTGTCGATCGCCTGGGTGATCGCCTTGCGCACGCGCTTGTCGTCGAACGGAGCGACCCTGTCGTTGAAGGCGAGCAGCTCCTTGACCGTGGAGGTGTTCTCGGAGACCGTGTACGCCTTGTTGCCGGTGAACTGCTTGAGCGCGTCGGGGCTCTGCACCTGGGTGACGATGTCGACGGCGTTCGTGAGCAGAGCGTTGGAGAGCGCGGAGGCGTCGGTGAAGTACGTGAAGACGACCTCCTTGCTCTTCGCGGCGGTGCCCCAGTAGCCCGGGAAGCGCTTGAGCGAGAGCGAGGTGCCGCGCTTGAACTGGTCGACCGTGTACGGGCCGGTGCCGTCCTCGGCGGTCTTCAGGTCCTTCGCGTCGGTGTTCACGATCCACACGTACGTGAGGTTGTACGGGAACGAGATGGACCGGGACTTCAGGTGGAACACGACGGTCTGCGGGTCCGGGGTGTCCACGCTCGCGACGACGGCGAGCTGCGACTTGCGGGCGGACTGCGAGCTGTCGGCCAGCACGCGCTCGAGCGACGACTTCACGTCGGCGCTGGTGAGCGCCTTGCCGGAGTGGAACTTCACCCCGGAGCGGATCTTGACCGTGTACGTGAGGCCGTCGGCGCTGACCTGGTAGTCCGTGGCGAGCCGCTTGACGACCTTGCCGTCGTCGGTGAGCTGGAACAGGCCCTCGTACACGTTGCCGTTGAGCGCCTCGGTCACGCCCTGGCCCCCCGCGTCCACGTTGGACAGGTTGCGCGGCGCGGCGAGCGAGCCGATCTGGATGGTGGCGTCGGTGTTCGCCTTGCCGCCGCCGGCGGTGGAGCCGGAGGAGCAGGCCGTCGCGAGCACGGCGACGACGGTGAGGGCGGCGGCGACGCCGGCGATCCGGGAGATCTTCATCAAGGGGTCCTCTGCAGGGCGTTTCGGTGGTGCGGGATCCGCCGGTGCGGGCGGATCGATGTCGGGGTTTCGGGTCAGTGCGCGTCCGGGAGCGGGATCCGCTCCCCCGCGGTCACCGGGGTCGCGATGCGGTTCGCGAGCGGGGGCAGCGGGCAGTTGTACTGGTCGGAGAAGCCGCAGGGCGGCACGAACGCGCGGTTGAAGTCGAGCACGACCTCGCGCGGACCGTCCGTGCGGCCGGAGTCGTCCTGCACGAACAGGAACCGTCCGGGGCCGTAGGTGCGCTGCGCCGGGTCCTCGCTGCGGTTGGTGGGGTCGCCGAAGACGAGCAGCAGCGTGCCGCCGTCGTCGAAGGCGTCCAGGTCGTAGTCCGTGCCGTCGATGGTCACCGCAAGGTCACCGGGGACGGGCAGCTCGCGGGTGAAGCCGTTGTCGCGCAGGTGCTCGTACGGCACGGCACGGCCGCCGTCGAGGGGCGTGAACGTGCCGGTGAGGCGCCAGGCCGGGTCGTAGGCGAACGTCTCGATGCCCTCGAACTCCTGGTTGCGGAGCGACGCCGAGTCCCAGAACCGCAGGCCGCGCTCGGGCTCGCCGGTGGTGAGGTGGCGGCGGGTGAGCTCGGTCACCACGACGGTGCTCGGCAGGCCCTCCGCCGCCTGGGCGGCCGTCGTCGTGTCGCCGGGCTCCAGCCAGCGCGTCTCGATCAGAGCGAGGTTGCCCTGCGGGGAGGTCACCGCGGCGAGCCGGTCGGCCTTCCACTGGGCGTGGGCCGCCTCGGCGGACACGTCGGACGTCGGGTTCTCGGGCATCTCACCAGGGTAGGTCGCAGCGGTCACATCCATGCGAACGCATGTCACCGGGCGTAGCATTCCCGCGGCGTGCGGCCGGGCGCGTCGGTCGATGTCCCCCGGGCATGACGAAAGCCCTCCGGATTCCGGAGGGCTTTCGTTCTCACTGTGACCCCAGCGGGATTCGAACCCGCGTTACCGCCGCGAGAGGGCGAAGGGGCGAAGGGGCGACGGGATTTGGTGCCCGTTTGCGCGCGGTCCCAGTAGATCCGTGGCGTTCGAGATCGCTGCGAGCCATCCAGATCACACGAGTTCTCATACATCTGTTGCCCCTCTGTTGCCACCTCGCCAGGCACTAGACAGGCCTCGCCACCCAATGTTCCTGACCACTCCGACTTCCCACAGCTGATGGTGGCGCCTGGGATCCGAGTCAAGGGCACTGCGCGTCGGTTCGCGTTGCAGCGAAGCTGCACCCTTGACGCGGACGCTCAGGGCGCAAGGCTGCTATGCGCGTGGAGTCGGAGGAACGGCGGTCTCGGAAAGACTCGACCAATGACTCACAGCACCGAGCTTGAATCGCTTGCGACTCGCTCCGGCACAATTGCCGGCGTATCCCAGAAAAACGGAAGATCCCGCATCACGACCACGCTGTCTAGAACGGCGGCCCCTTCAGGGAGCTGGTCAAAGAACGACGATTGAACACTGATCACGCGTCCCGGTTCCACCATCCAGTCGGTCGACGTCAACTCGAGTGGCTCCACTCCCCTACCGTCCCTCCGGGGTGACCAACCGACTGCGCCGTGTTCGTGGAATGAGGAGGCCTCTTCGACGGTCGAGAACAGGGAGCTGTTCCACGGGCCACCAAGCTCCACATCGACGGCAACTCGAATTCCGCGAGCGGACATGGCCACCCGGAACCGCGATGTCGTCTCGTCGAGCGTGAATCGCGCACGTTTCTGAACTCCGGGAAAGAGCCGGCCACCCGCTAGGACGGGCAGCAGCGATGAGCTGTGACGTTCCACGATGTACACGCCGCTTCGCGTGACGCCGTCTTCGTCCCACTCAACGGCAATCCGATGAGCGACGTTCTCGCTCCGTAACCCCAATCGAGGGCGAATCCAACCGGGTCGAACCGACTGGAGCCCGATCATACAGACGCCTGCAACAGCGCTGCCGTCCACGATCTGCGGACGGAACGGTTCTGGGATCAGGGTCTGAGCCACGTCTGGATTCACTCGGTAGCTAATGAGAAGACGACGACGTACCTGCGCACGAAGTGTCTTGAACCCGCTCATGCGGTCGCGCTTTTCGCATTGCGTGCCGACGGACTGGTCCTCTTTCGCACTTCACGCATCACAATCTGCTCCGGGCACACCGTCGAAAGGAAATCCCCGACCGACAGCGCCAACCGGTCCCCGACAAGGGAATACAGGATCCGATTCCCGTCACGGCGCTCGCTCACTAGGCCCGCGTTTCGAAGCACCCCGAGATGGCGAGAAATGGTGGGGCCGGATGTAGTGAACTTCGCGGCGATCTCGCCTGCCGCAAGCTCCCCACCCTTCAGGTCCTGGAGAATCTGCCGGCGCGTGGGGTGCGCAAGCGCCTCGAAGATGTCGCTGACACTTTCTTGCATGATTCGCACTCTAGCATCTGTGCTAAGTAGCTACACAGCCCATGGCTTGTCTCCGCAAGATACTCCGTGAGGAGACACCAAAGACGAGGATCGCCATCATCGCGATCACCGACACCGACACCGTTGTGGGGTGGCAATGAGCCGCGCGCAAATCGTTGGCCCGGCGCGCGCATCTAACCCTGCATCCTCCATCAGCAGCGGAACGCGACCCGCGAGCCTTGACCTCGCCCACCCCCGCACCCGCCGCCCGACCAGCCACCCGCGGAAGAACCCGACGGGCCTGAGCTCTACGGCACCGGACTCGACGCATCCGACGGCCTCTGGTCACGGGCCGGATGGATCGGCGAGCACTGACACGCCCGACCCCATCCACTCTTTTTGGCCGATAACCCGGTGACCCCCGCGCGTCGGTCGATGTCCCCGGGCATGACGAAAGCCCTCCGGATTCCGGAGGGCTTTCGTTCTCACTGTGACCCCAGCGGGATTCGAACCCGCGTTACCGCCGTGAGAGGGCGGCGTACTAGGCCGCTATACGATGGGGCCATTCCCGCGGAACTTTTCCGTCCCGCGACAACCGTTCAAGTATGACATGCGGCCGAACGCGCGCCAAATCGAGGCGAGTCCGTCACGACTCCCGGGTGTGTCGCGCCCCGGCGGGATTACCCTCGGACCATGCGCATCACCAAGCATGAGCACGCCTCGCTCCGCCTCGAGGCACACGGCCAGACGCTCCTCATCGACCCGGGCAGCTACACCCTGCCGCTGGACGGACTCGCGCATCTGGTCGGCATCGTGATCACCCACGAGCACGCCGATCACTGGACCCCGGAGCACCTGGACCGGATCCTCCGGGACGCCCCCGGCACGCCGATCCTCGCCCCCGAGGGAGTGGCGCGCGCCGCCTCGGGCTACGACATCACCGTGGTCGCGCCCGGAGACACCGTGCAGGTGGGCGACTTCTCGCTGCGATTCTTCGGCGGCCGGCACGCCGAGATCCATTCGTCCCTCCCGATCGTCGACAACGTCGGCGTCCTCGTCGACGACGAGTTCTACTACCCGGGCGACTCGTACGCGGTGCCCGAGGGCGTCGAGGTCGGAACGCTCGCGGCTCCGCTCGGCGCCCCCTGGCTGAAGATCGGCGAGGCGATGGACTACGTGCTCGCCGTCAAGCCCCGCCGCGCGTTCGGCACCCACGACATGACGCTGTCCGTGATCGGCGCGAACATGCACCGCGGGCGTCTGCAGTGGGCGACGGAGCAGAACGGCGGCGAGTTCTTCGAGCTGGCACCGGGCGACTCGATCGAGGTGTGAGCGTGGCGGACTCCCCCGCCACGCGCCGCCTCCTGCCCGACCCCACCCTGCGGATCCGTTTCCGGGATATGCGCGAGGACGACCTCGACGCGATGGCCGACCTGCTGGGCGATCCTGCTGTCATGGCGTTCTACCCCGCGCCGCTGTCGCGCGACGAGGCGCACGCCTGGATCGCGAACCAGCGCCGGCGCTACGAAGAGCACGGCCTCGGGCTGTGGGTCATCGAGAGTCTGGAGGGCGAGTTCCTCGGCGACTGCGGGGTGACCTGGCAGTCGTACAACGGGATCGCCGTGCGCGAGGTCGGGTACCACGTGCGCCCCGACAGACAGCGTGAGGGCCTCGCCACCGAGGCGGCTCTGGCCTGCCTCGACCTCGTCCGGCGGGAGTTCCCGTCGACGACGCTGACCGCGATCATCCATCCCGACAACACCGCGTCGCGCCGCGTGGCCGAGAAGCTCGGCATGACCCGCATCGCCGACGATCACGCGCATCCGTGGATCGTGCGGACCGTGATGGGGATGACGGTGTTCCCGCCTGCCGGAGCGCCGCTGCAGGTCTCGACGGCGAAGGTCGACATCACTCCGCCCGCGGGCTATCCCCTGGCGGGGTACGCGACGGAGGCTGAGCCGCGCCGTGCGGAGGGCACGAACGCACCGCTCCTGGCCCGATGCACGGTGCTCTGGGACGACGGCGTTCCCAAGGCCGTCGTCACAGCGGATGTGCTCGCGTTCGGACGGACGATCCATCGGCGGATCCGCGACCGGGTCGTCGAGCTCGGCATCGCCTCCGCGGACTTCGTCCTGAACGCCGGCCACACCCACAACGGTCCCGTGCTGATCGAGCGCCTCGAACCGTATGTCACATACGCCCTCACGGATCTCCGGGAGGTCGAGGAATACTCCGACCGGCTGGTGACCCGGATCGTCGCGCTGGTCCGGGACGCTCTGGGCGCCGCGCGGACGACGTGCACGCTCGACTGCCGTGTGTCCGAGGCGGACTTCGCGTTCAACCGAGTCGGTCTCGCCCACGCCGAGCGAGACGTGCCGGTCCTGGTCGCGCGCGCCCTGGACGGCGCCCCGCGCGCCGTCCTGTTCAGCTACGGCGCGCATCCCGTCGCCGGCGGACGGGGAGCTCTCTTCGATCCGGACTACCCGGGCGCCGCCGTCGACGAGATCGAGGCGACCCACCCGGGATGCTTCGCGCAGTTCGTCCTGGGGCCAGCCGGAGACCAGAACCCGGTGAAGACGGACGGCTACGCGCGGTCCGCCGCCTACGGGCGGAGCCTCGGGCGGGCGATCGCGGCCGAGATCCGGACGCCCGGGCGCCTTCTGAAGACTCCGATTTCGACGGTCCTGACCGAGGTGGACCTGCCCCTGGACGTCGTCGACGCACCGGGGGCGCGCGCGATGCTCAGGGCGGCGTTCCTGGCGCGCGAGGCATCGGGCGTGACGGCCTACGAACGACGGCACGGCGAGACGATGGCCCGGCTCGTCGACGATGCGTCCGAGCCGCTCGAGACGACGATCCCGCTCCCCGTGCAGCGCTGGCGGATCGACGGCGCTCCCGGCCTGAGCATGATCTTCTCGGGCGGCGAGGTCGTCTCGGGGTACGCGGAACGGCTCCGCGCGGAGCACGGCGGGACGGAGCGGCTCTGGTTCACCGCCTACGCGAACGAGGTTCCCGGCTACATCCCGAGCGACGAGATCCTTGCGCGCCCCTGTTATGAGGCGGGCTACCGCGCCGATCACCCCGACATCGCCGCGGAGTCGATGGCCGCCTACGGGCATCTCGCCCACTTCCTGACCAGGCTGCCCGGCACGAGCACGCGCGGCGTCGAGCAGGTCTACGGCGACGCGGTCCAGGCGCTCCTGTAGCCGCGAGCGGACGTCAGCCACCCGGGGCGGTGGCACCCGGCGACGGATTCTGCGGCGCCGGGGGTGCGACCCGAACCGCCGTCCGCCCCCGGGACACCGCGGCCACGGCGACCGAGGAGCAGACGATCGCGACGAGCGCGCCGAGCACGATCGCGGCGCCCTCGCCGGGCAGGAGCGCCTTCGTCTGCACCCCGAGGGCCACGGCCGCCACGGGAACACCGAGCTGGCCCGCGGAGGCCACGGTCTGCGCCCAGGGCAGTCCGACGACACGGGCGACGAGGTGGGCGGCGACGGCCGCGAGGCCGAGCACGACGCCGAGCAGGATCATCTGCGGGTGACTGAGGAGGTTGCGCAGATCGATCGAGGATCCGAGCCAGACGAAGAACAGCGGGCCGAAGAAGCCCTCGGTCATCCCGAACAGCTGATGCGCGAGCCGGCGCGGCTGGCCGACCGCCGACAGCACGAGACCGAGGGTGAAGCCGGCCATCATGACGGACACGTGCGTGAACTGCGCGATCGCGGCGAGTCCGAACAACGCGAGCAGACTGAAGCGCAGTTCGAGCGCGAACTTCCGCGACTCGGAGACGTGGTGCACCCTCCCCAGGCGCTCCTCACCGAAGCGTCGGAGCACGAGGGTGAGCGCGACGCCGATGACCGCGATGACGATGCCGCCCAGGGCGACCAACGGCACGCGCGAGGGCTGCATGACCAGCGGCAGCGCGACGATGCAGGCGACATCGGCGAGGGCGATCTGCGCGATGAGCTGCGCGGCGGAGTCGGCGGATATCCCGAGCGACTGCAGCATCGGCAGAACCAGCGCCGCCGAGGACGAGGCGATGAGCACGGCGTACACCGCGCCGTGCTCATTGCCGAACAGAGCGGCGACCGCGACGCCGAGCCCGACCGCGACGACCGCGACTGCTCCCGCACCCAGCGCGCCCCGGCCGACGGCCGCGCGGACCGTGCGATCGAGGATCGGGATGTGCGATCCGATCACCAGCATGATCAGCCCGAACCCGACCTCGGCGAGCAGGGTCAGCGTCGGCTCCGTGGAATCCACCCAGCCGAACCCCGACGCACCGACAACGAGGCCGGCGAGCAGTTCGCCGGCGATCACCGGCACGCGCCACGACGGGCGCGCCGACAGCAGCGGTCCCGTCAGCCCGACGAGCACGATGAGCGCGAGGGTCGCGAACGTCATGGCCACACTCTAGAACCGCGGCGCGGCGACGGGATCGACCGACGCGAGCGAGCCCGGGTCCTTCGACAGGATCGGGGACCGGCAGGCCCAGGGACCGACAGGATCGGGGACCGACCGGTTCAGGGACCGGCCGGTATCAGCCGAGCGACGGCTGGGCGGCCCGCACCCGGATCGCGCGCTGCTGGTGATCGCGCTGCTCCAGGATCAGACGCCGCAGGGCAGCAGGAGCCTCCGCGTGCGCGTCCAGCCACACGTCGACGAGCCCGGTCGACTCGGGGTCGGGGAACAGCCCGATCACGAGCCTCTTGGCGATCTCGATCGAGCGGTCCGCCCAGGCGGATCCGATCCGTTCGAAGTACTCCACGTCGAAGCGCTCGGTGAGGTCGCGCCTGGATCCCGCGCCGAACCCGGCGATCACGGCGTCGAGGTGGTCGTTCGTGAGGCTCGTATCGGTCCACGCGGCCCGCCAGTCCTCGGCGCGGCGCTCGGCGGTCGGCACGGACGAGGTCGCGGCGAGGGCCGCGGTCCTGCCGCTCGCGGTGTCGTCGCGGAGCTGCTCGGCGGCGATCTCATCCGGCCCGGCGTGCCCGGTGGTCACGAGAGCCGTGAGCAGCGCCCAGCGCAGGTCGGGGTCGAGCGGGAGCCCCTCGGGGCCGAACCCGGCGAGGAGTGCGGCAGCATCCGCATGCCTCGCGTCATCGAGCGACGCCGCGGCCGCGAAGGCGCGCGCCCAGAGCAGCTGCGCGTCGCCTCCGGCCTCGGCGCGCTGCAGAGACGACCAGGTCGCATCGAGCCACGCGGCACGGGCGGCGGTGCGCTCCGTGTCCGGCAGGTAGTGGGCGATCGCGAACGGGGCGTTCAGCAGTACGCCGTTCAGCAGCGCGCTGTCGGTCTCGCCCGGCGCGTGCGCCGCGACGATCTCCAGATAGCGGACCACCGCGAGCTCGCCGTCGCGGGTCGCGTTCCACAGTGCCGACCAGACCAGGCCGCGCGCGAGCGTGTCGGGCAGGGTCGACAGGGCGTGTTCGACCGCTCTCAGCGAGCGCTGGTCGAGGCGCACCTTGGCGTAGGTGAGGTCGCCGTCGTTGAGCAGCGTCAGGGCGGCGTCCGGCAGCTCCACCGGGGTGCGCTCGTCGGCGATGTCCACCGGGATCCGCTCGCGCAGCACGAGCGCAGCGTCCACGAGGTCGTAGAGCCCCACCTGCAGCACGTGCGACCGGGGATCGGTCTGCACGATCACGGCGCCGCCCTCGGCGTCCCGTTCGAGGCTGAGCGTGCTCATTCCCGTGGTCTGCAGCCAGGCGGCGGCCCAGGCGCGCATGTCCCGGCCGGACGCCTCCTCGAGCTCCACGAGCAGATCGTCGAGCGTCGTGTTGCCGTACGCGTGCCGGGCGAAGTACCGGCGGGCGCCATCGAAGAAGGCGTCCTCGCCGACGAACGCCACCAGCTGCTTGAGCACGGAGGCGCCCTTCGCATAGGTGATGCCGTCGAAGTTCAGCTTCGCCGCCTCGAGGTCCGGGATGTCGGCGACGATCGGGTGCGTGCTGGGCAGCTGGTCCTGCGTGTACGCCCACGCCTTGCGGCGGTTCGCGAAGGAGGCCCAGGCCTCGGTGAACTCGGTCGCGGCCGCGGAGGCGTGCGAACCCATGTAGTCCGCGAACGACTCCTTGAGCCACAGGTCGTCCCACCAGCGCATCGTGACGAGGTCGCCGAACCACATGTGCGCCATCTCGTGCAGGAGCGTGTTCGCCCGCGCCTGGTGCTGTGCGCGGGTCGCCGCGCCGCGGAAGATGTAGTTCTCGGTGAAGGTCACGAGGCCGGGGTTCTCCATCGCGCCGATGTTGTACTCGGGGACGAAGATCTGGTCGTACTTGCCCCACGGGTAGGGGAAGGCGAACGCGTCGGTGAAGAAGTCCAGGCCCTGCTTGGTGAGGGTGAAGATCTCGTCGGAGTCGAGGTGCGCGGCCAGCGATGCACGGCAGAACGCGGCCAGCGGCACGACCGTGTCGCCGCGGCGCCACTCCGACTCCGCCCGGTGGTACGGGCCGGCGGCGATGCAGGTGATGTAGCTCGACAGCGGCAGCGTCGGCGCGAACTCGACGGTCTGGGCGTCGCCCGCCGTGCTGATCCGGACGGCGGACTGGTTCGACAGCACCTGCCAGCCGGCCGGCGCGGTCACGACGACGGTGATCGCCGCCTTCATGTCGGGCTGCTCGAAGCACGGCATGAAACGGCGGGCGTCCGCGGGCTCGTCGTGCGTGTACAGGTAGGTCGCGCCGTCGACCGGGTCCACGAAGCGGTGCAGTCCCTCGCCCGAGCGGCTGTAGGCGCCGGTGGCGCGGATCACGACCGTGTTGCTGTCTGCGAGACCGTCCAGCAGGATCCGAGCGCCGTCGTAGCGGACGTCCTGCGGCACGCCGTTGAGCACGACATCGTGCACCGCCTCGCCGAGGAAGTCCACCCATGTGGCGGGTTCGGTCGCGTCGAACTCGAGCGTCGTCGTCACCGGGAACCCGGTGCGGGCGGCGTCCACGGATCCCGTGACGTCCAGCTCGAGACGGATCCGGTGCAGGGCGACGGCGGCGGATCGCGCGGCCGTCTCGGAGCGGGTGAGGTTCGCGGAGCTCATGGATCCATCGTTCCATGACCGCTGTCGCTCCCCGAGCGGAATCCGATCCGCCGCGCGTCGTCCACGGCCCGGATCCACCGTGTCCCACTTTCTGCTCGCGAGAAGCTCCCGGAGCAGCAGAAATCGGGACACGGTGGTGCAGAAAGTGGGACACGGTTCGGGCCGGAGCCGTGCCAGCATGGTGGCATGACCGAACAGACCGCGCCGTCCTCCGAGAAACTGCCGGAGCGCAGCCGGATCGTGCAGGAGCACGTGCGCGCGGCGGGGCTCGCCTCGCTCGTGCGGGAGCTCCCCGACTCCGCCCGCACCGCCGTCGAGGCCGCGGCCGCGCTCGGCTGCGAGGTCGGCGCGATCGGAAGCAGCCTGCTGTTCCTCGCCGACGGCGATCCGCTGCTGGTGATGACGAGCGGCCGGCACCGTGTGGACCTGGAGGTGCTCGCCGCCTCGGTCGGCGCCGTCGAGGTCGCGATGGCGCCCGTCTCGGTCGTGCGCGAGGTCACCGGGCAGGCGATCGGCGGGGTCGCGCCCGTGGGCCACCCGGCTCCGGTGCGCACGGTGGTCGACGTGGCGCTGCGCGACTACGACGTGGTCTGGACGGCGGGCGGCACTCCGCACACGGTCATGCCGATGACCTTCGACGAGCTCGTGGCGCTGACCGGCGCACCCGTCATCGCCGTCGCGGCGGACTGATCCCGCCACGACGGCCGGGGCCGCAGTGCGCCGGTCCAGGGGTCGTCCAGACTCGACGCCTAGCGTCGAAGGGGATGACTCAGAACCGGATCAGGATCACCTCCCTGGACGGACTCCGCGGTCTCGCCGCGGTGATCGTCCTCCTCCACCACACCTCGCTGGTCGCGCGGCCCTGGCTCGATCCAGCGGGATGGGCGGTTCTCACGCAGTCCCCGCTCACGCTGCTGCTGGCGGGATCCGAGGCCGTCCTCGTCTTCTTCGTGCTGTCCGGCGCCGTGGTCGCCCTTCCCGCCCTCCGGCCCGGGTTCTCGTGGTCGCGCTACTACCCCGCCCGCCTCGTCCGGCTGCACGTGCCGGTGATCGTCGCGCTCGGCGCGGCGACGCTGCTCATCCGGCTGATCCGCCGGGATCCGTCGACGATGCCGCAGGGCTCCTGGATGCAGGACGCGCAGGCCGCGAACGCGTCGGCGGGAGACCTGCTGTCGCAGATGTCGCTGCTGCGCGCGGGCTACCCGATCGACAACGTGCTGTGGTCGCTGCGCTGGGAGCTGTTCTTCTCGCTGCTGCTGCCGGTGTTCGTGTGGGTCGCGCTGCGGGTCCGTCGGGCCGCGCTGCCGATGGCGGCGCTGGCCGTCCTGGCCATGTTCGTGGGCCGCAGCACCGGGACCGCTGCGCTGACGTATCTCCCGGTGTTCCTGCTGGGCACCCTCATCGCCGCGCGGATGCCCGGGATCCGGGCGTTGGCGGAGCGCCCGCGGGTGCGTCGCCTCCTCCCCGGGATCGCTCTGCTGGCCGCCGTCATGCTCATCGCCGGCCGGCTGGCCGAGCCGCTGACCCGCGGCACGATCGCCGACGATCTGCTCTGGGCCCTGTCGGGCGTGGGGGCCGCCCTGCTCGTGCTGCTCGCGATCGCCTGGCCCGGCGGCCGGCGTCCCCTCGAGGCCCGTCCGATGCAGTGGCTGGGACGGGTCTCGTTCAGCCTCTACCTGGTGCACGCGCCGATCCTGGCCACGCTGGGCTACCTGTTGGGCGCGGAGCGGTGGTGGCTCGCCTGCCTCATCGGCGTGCCGCTCAGCATCGGCGCGGCCGCGGCGTTCCACGCGATCGTGGAGGCCCCCGCGCAGCAGGTCGCCCGCCGGTTCGGCGACGGCTGCGCCGCGGCGCTCGGCGCACTCCGGGAGCGCGTCACCGCGCCCGCACGGCCGAGCCCGGTCGAGGCCGGCAGCCGCTGAGCGCGAGCCCTGGCGGCCCGCCTAGACGGCGTGGCGACGGCGACGGTCGATCACGCCGTGCACCGCGCGCAGCACGGCACGGCTGAGGAAGCGCAGCCCGATGCCGCCCGCCCCGAACGCGCAGGCGATGAGCACCGCGCGCGGGTCGTGCAGGTCGACGTCGAACACGTGGGAGCCGAGCGGCGTGAGCACCACGGCGAGCATCGCCGCCACCATCGAGCCGACGAGGACGACCTTCCACAGCCGGTACGGCCGGGCCACGGTGATCAGCACGAAGAAGGCCACGATCACGAGCGCGAGAAACGCGGTCGACGACGTGATGACCCGATGCGCATGCCCGGTGCCGAACACCGCGCGCGCCGTGAGGTACGCCCCGTACGACGCCACCGCCGCGCCGATCCCGCCCGGCACCGCCGCGTCGAGCACGCGCCGCACGAAGCCGTCCTGCGCGCGCGCCGTGTTCGGCGCGAGAGCGAGGAAGAACGCGGGGATCCCGATCGTGAACCACGCGATGAGGGTGACGTGCCGCGGCAGGAACGGGAACGGCACCGCCGTCACCGCGACGAGCAGCGCGAGCAGGATCGAGTACAGGGTCTTGGTGAGGAACAGGGTCGCGACGCGTTCGATGTTGCCGATCACGCGCCGCCCCTCGGCGACGACGTGCGGCAGGGTCGCGAACGAGTTGTCCAGCAGCACGATGCGCGACACGGCCCGGGCGGCCGGGGATCCGGATCCCATCGCCACGCCCACGTCGGAGTCCTTGAGCGCGAGCACGTCGTTCACGCCGTCTCCGGTCATCGCGACGACCCGGCCGTCGCCCTGCAGCGCGTGCACCATCGCCCGCTTCTGCGACGGGGTGACCCGGCCGAACGCACTCGCGTCGCGGACCTGGACGTCGAAGTGCGCGGAGTCGGGATCGAGCGTGCGCGCGTCGACCGCGTCGCGCCCGTTGGGGACCCCCGCCTCCGCGGCGATCGCGCCGACCGCGGCGGGGTTGTCACCGGAGATGACCTTGATGTCCACGTTCTGCGCGGCGAAGTACGCGATCGCGCCGGGCGCCTCCTCGCGCAGGCGCTGGTCGAGGATCACGAGGGCGACCGCGGCGAGGCCGTCCGGCAGGCCGTCGCCCGGCGCCTCGGGATCGGGCATCGGAGCATCCGTGCGGGTCAAGGCCAGCACCCGGAGTCCCTCGGAGGCGAGGGCGTCGGAGCGGATGCGGGCGGGATCCCCCTCGGGCAGCAGCACGTCGGGGGCGCCGAGCACCCAGGATCCCTCGTCCGTCGTCTGCGCCGCGGCCCACTTGCGCACCGAGGAGAAGGCCACCGAGACGTCGACGGGCAGCGCCGGTTCCTGCCCGACGTGCTCGAGGATCGCGGTCATGCTGCTGTTCGGCTTGCCCTCCGCGCGGCCGATCGCCGCGAGAGCCCCTTCGACGCGGTCGTCGCCGCCCGGGAGGAGCTGCTCCACGGCGCTCACCCGCATGCCGTCCTCCGTGAGCGTGCCGGTCTTGTCCGTGCAGACGACGTCGACACGGGCCAGCTGCTCGATCGCGGGGAGGTCCTGCACGAGGCAATTGCGCCGGCCCAGGCGGACGACGCCGACCGCCATCGCCACGCTCGTGATGAGCACGAGCCCCTCCGGAACCATCGGCACGAGGGCCGCCACGAGCCCGCGGACGGCGTTGCGCCACTCCGCCGCATGCCCCCAGATCTGGTTCACGATCGTGAGGACGCCGACCGGGATGAGCGCCCAGGTCACGTACTTGAGGATCGTGTCGATCCCCGCACGCAGCTGCGACGCCGGCTTGCGGAACTGCGAGGCCTCCTTCGCGAGCTTGGCCGCGTAGGCGTGCTCGCCGACCGCGGTCGCGCGGAAGCTCGCGGATCCCGCCGACACGAAGCTGCCCGACAGCAGCGAATACCCGGCGCCGGCGAGCACCGGCTCGGACTCCCCCGTCAGCAGCGACTCGTCCACCTCGAGCCCGACCGCGTCCAGGACGTCGCCGTCGACCGGGATCTGATCCCCTGACGCGATGAGCACGACGTCGTCGAGCACGATCTCCTCGACCGGGATCTCGAGGATCCCCTCGGCGCGCTCGACGCGGGCCGGCGCCCTGCTCAGCACGGCGAGCCGGTCCAGCGTCCGCTTCGCGCGGACCTCCTGCACCATGCCGATCACGCTGTTCACCACGATCAGCAGTCCGAACAGCCCGTCGATGAGGTAGCCCGTGCCGAGGATCAGCAGGAACAGCACGAAGTAGATGGCGTTCACCCGGGTGAACGCGTTCGCCCGGAAGATCTCGCCGAAGCTGCGGCTGGTGTGCGAGTCGATCTCGTTCGTCTCGCCCCGGGCGACTCGCTCCGCGACCTGGGCGGCGGTGAGCGGCGCGGACGTCACGGCCTCGTCACGAGCCGTGCGATCGGACGGCGTCGCAGGTGCGGACATGCGTCAGACCGGCCGATCCGTCGCGATCCACGGCGCGGTGAACGCCCGCACCCGGGAGCCGTCGTCGTCGGCGAGCGAGACGCCGATGAAGGCCGTGGCGGCCTCGGAGCTCTGCCACCGGAACCGGGTCTCGTCGGACAGCGCAGCATCCGCGATCGCGGTGCCGGCGTCGGCGGCGGACTGGGCGTTCGCGAACGCGCCCGCAGTGCGGGACAGGTAGGCGTCGAACAGGGGCGAGTAGACGCCGGCGCCCTCCGGCCGCACCGCGTTGTGCACGAAGTCGCTCGCGACCGCGGCCGGTTCGATGATGCGCACGTGCACGCCGAAGTGCTCGGCGACACCGGCGAGCGACTGCATGAACCCCTCGACCGCGAACTTCGCGCCGCAGTACGCGTCTGCGAACGGCTGGCCGACGACGCCGCCCACGCTCGTCACCGTGAGGATGCACCCTCGCCCGCGCTCGCGCATGCCGGGCAGGACGAGCTTGGCGAGGTGCACCGGTGCGAGGTAGTTCACCTCGAGCTGGGCGCGGATCTGCTCCATCGTCAGCTGCTCGGCGGTGCCCACGCCGCCCTGGCCGGCGTTGTTCACGAGCACGTCGATGCGGCCGTGATCGGCGACGATCCCGTCGACGACGGCGGCAGCGGCCTCGTGGTCGACGACGTCGAGCGCACGCACCTCGAGCGCGACCCCTACCGCGTCCGCGGTCTCGCGGAGGCGGGCGGATCGGGACGTGTCGCGCATGGTCGCGACGACGTGCAGCCCGCGCCGCGCGAGCTCCACGGCGGCGTGCATCCCCATGCCCGACGACGTCCCGGTGACCAGCGCGATTTCCGTCATGCGCTCACGCTAACAGCGCCGACACCGAGCGCGCTGAGGAGAATCGGCGCCCTCCGATCACCGCCTCGAACCCGCACCGGGACGGCGCCTCAGACCGCGGCCCCGAGCGCCTTCCGGCAACGCTCCTGACGGAGCGCGGGCAGGTAGCAGAGCGCCCCGAAGATGCTGAACGCCCCGGCGACGACGGTCGCGGCGGCCGCCGAGGTCGCACCCGCGAACGCGGTGAGCACGAGCAGGCCGATGCTGTAGGCGCCGCCGGACACCATCGAATTGAGCGAGAGGACCGTGGCGCGGGTCGAGCGGTCGGCCTCCCGGTGCAGCAGCGACGAGTGCATCGGGCCGGCGGATCCGTGCACCAGATAGGTCAGTCCGTACGCGATCAGGATCCCGAGCACCCCGGAGGCCAGGCCCATCAGGACGACGAAGGATCCGTTCAGGATCCGGCTGAGGATCGCCGTCCAGGTCACCCCGATCGTCCGGCTCAGCCGGCCGGCGAGCAGGGATCCGACCGCGTAGAGGCCCCACGCCGCGGCGGAGGCGGGGCCGAACACGGCGGCCGCCGCATCCTCGCCGCCGAGGATGCCGGCGAGCTGCAGCGGGGTCAGCGTCTCGAAGCCGATCATCGCGACCGACCAGAACACCTCGACGAGCAGGAGGCCCGCCAGCACACGGGAGCCGAACACGCGCCGGGCCCCGTCGAGAACCGTGCGGGGCGTGTCGCGGAGCCCCGCCACGACCGCCGCGATCGCACCGCGTCGCGCGGAGCGGCGGGTCCGGCGCTCGCGGACGAGGGCGAAGACGAGCGCGGTGTAGACGGCGTAGAGCGTGATCGAGACGCACAGCGGCAGGATCAGCGCGGACTGGCCCGTGATCGGGTGCCAGGCGACCAGCAGTCCGCCGAGCAGGGCGCCGCAGGCGATCGCCGAGCCGAGGACCGTCCCGGCCCGGGCGAGAGGGTGGGCGACCTCCGCGGCCGGATCGTGCTCGTGCACGGCGTCGACGAACCACGCCTCGAGCGCCCCGGAGTCGAGCACCCGGAACAGGCCCTGCAGGAGCAGCGACACGGCGAACAGCGCGAAGGAGTCGGCGAGGAGGAACAGCACGCTCGCAGCGACCGCGAGGAATCCCGACGCGGCGAGGACGGGGCGCCGCCCGACGGAGTCTGCAAGCGCCCCCGTGGGCAGCTCGAGCGCGAGCGCGACGAAGCCCTGGATCGCGAGGATGGACCCGACCTCTGCGATCGTCAGGCCGCGCTCGAGCGGCAGGAGCACCGTCAGGCCGAGCGTCACCCCGACCGGCAGCCAGCGGAGGCCGGTCAGCACCAGCAGACGGCGCTGCGCGGCGGCGATCGCGATCACCGCGGTGGTGCCGGGAACAGCGCCTCCCACGGTGCGGGTGTCCACCCCGTCGGCGTTCATGACTGCTCCGGCGGGTCGAGGTCGATCGGGGTGCTCTGCATCGCCAGGTGCACGCGGCGCGCGGTCGGATCGCCCTCCCCGGCGCGACGGTACCTGACCAGGAGCGCGTCCAGCTCGGCCTGGAAGTCCGCCAGCTGTCCGGGAGTGACGGTCAGCAGCGCGTCGCTGAGACCCAGCCGGTCGACCCACGCCGCGGGCCAGGTCGCCTCCACGTCGAGCCAGCGCTCGGCGCGCGCGGCGAACTGCCGGACGTAGTCGCGACGCAGCCAGCCGAGCGCGGTCTGCGCGTCCTCGTCGTCGGCGAAGCCGGAGTTGGTCCAGGAGTGGTGGTCGGTGCTCGCCCGCCAGATCCGACGCTTCCCCGCGCCTTCCTCCGTGTCGGTGACGAGACCGACATCCTCCAGGGCCCGGAGGTGGTAGCTCGTCGCCCCCGTGTTCGTGCTCAGCGCCGCGGCCAGCTCCGTCGCGGTGGCCGGGCCGTGCAGGCGCAGCTCGCTGAGGATCCGGGAGCGGAGCGGGTGGGCGAGCACGCGCACCGCGCGTTCGTCGAGGCGCATGCCGACGGGGTGATCCGGGGTGTCCATGCCCCCACTTTTGCATGCATGACTTCTGTGCACAAGTAGTGTGCACAGAAGTCATGCATCTAGTTCGCGCCGAGCTTCGCGGCCAGCGCGCGGGGGCCGAGCTCGTGCAGCACGCCGTCGTGAAGTTCGAGCACGCGGTCGGCGCGGGTGAGCATGGCGGCGTCGTGGGTCGCCACGACCGCGGCGGTCCCGCGCTGGTGCACGAGCCCTGCGATGAGGTCCATGATCTGCGCACCGGTCTCGCTGTCGAGCTGCGCGGTGGGCTCGTCGGCGATCAGGACGGCCGGATCCATCACCAGGGCGCGGGCGATGCCGACGCGCTGCTGCTGCCCGCCGGAGAGCTCCGCGGGGCGCTGCCGGGCGTGCTCGGCCAGGCCGACCGCGTCCAGGGCGCGTCGCACCCGCTCCTCGCGGTCGGCGACCGGCACCCGGCGGATCCGCAGCGGCACCTCGACGTTCTCGCTCGCGGACAGCACAGGCAGCAGCCCCGAGGTCTGGAAGATCGAGGCGATCCGCTCCCCCAGCACGCCGCTCGCGTCCCCGCCGCCGGAGAGGTCGCGGTCGTCCAGGAGCACCCGCCCCTCGGTCGGCCGGTCGAGACCGCCGAGCATCGTGAGCAGGGTCGTCTTGCCGGATCCGGAGCGACCCGTGACGACGACGAGCTCCCCCGCCGACACCGCGAGATCGGCGTCGCGGACGGCGGTGACGTCCCCCGCGGGGGACGGAAAGACGCGGGTGACGCCCTCGGCGCGCAGCACCGCGGTCATGCGGAGTCTCCGCGCTCGGGGAGGACTTCCGTCTCGGCGGCGCCGGGGCGGGCGGACAACGGCGCGGACCCGTGCGCGGTCGTCCCCGACGCGACGCGCACGTGATCCTCCTCGAGCGTGAGCCGGACCCGATCGCGCAGTTCCAGCGCGCTGACGAACTCGCCCGGCAACTGCATCCGGCCGGCGCGGTCGAGGACTGCGAACTCCTGCGCGATCCGGATCGCGCGACCCTCTTCGTCGGTGTGGGTGCTGCGCAGCGTCTCGGTCGAGGTGCGTCCGTCGCGGATCCGCACCGTGCGGTCGACGTGCTCCGACACGGTCGCGTCGTGCGTGACGATGAGCGTCGTGACGCCGTGCTCGGTGTTCACGGACTGCATCGCGGCGAGCACGTCGGCGCTCGTGCGCTCGTCGAGTTCGCCGGTGGGCTCGTCGGCGAGGAGAACCCGCGGCTCGTTCGCGAGCGCCACCGCGATCGCCATGCGCTGCTTCTGCCCGCCGGAGAGCTGCGCCGGCTTCGACTCGGCGACGTCGGCCACGTCGAGCAGCTCGAGCAGCTCCTGCGCCCTGGCCGCGCGCGCCGCCCGCGGGACGACCCTGGCGACCCCGTGCGCCATCGCGATGTTCTCCCGCGCGGTCAGGTACGGCAGCAGGTTGCGGCCGGACTGCTGCCAGACGAACCCGACACTGCGGCGGCGGTACCGCAGCCGCTCGGCGTGGCCCATCGTGACGAGGTCGTGCCCGGCGACCCGCGCGCTGCCGGCGGTCGGCGCGTCGAGCCCGGCGAGGATCCCCAGCAGCGTGGACTTCCCGGATCCGGAGGCGCCGACGAGGGCGACCATCTCCCCGGGCTGCACTCGCAGGTCCAGTCCCTGCAGGGCCTGGACCTCGATGCCCTTGGCCGTGAAGATCCGCACGAGCCCCTCGCAGAGGATGTCCGGTTCGGTCATGCTGTCCCCCTTCGTCGTCATCGTTCGTCGTCATCCTTCGTCGTCCGCCACCCGGATCGCGTCGGCGCTGCGCAGCTGTGCGGCAGCCGTCGCCGAGAGCAGCACGGCGAGGGCGGTCACCAGCAGGAACCCGGCGACCACCGCGAGCAGCGCCGCACCGCCGAACGTCAGCTCGGGCGGGGCCTGACCCCCGGTGAAGCCGCGCAGGTCGAGCCCTCCGACGACGAGCCAGGCCGTCGCCGCGCCGGCGGCGACGCCGACCGGCAGCGACACGAGCATCCCCGGGCCCGCCTCCCAGGCGACCAGCGGCAGCTCTCCGCGCCGCGGGTACCCGATCGCGCGGAGCAGAGCCAGCAGCCGGGCGCGCGCCGCCGCTCCGAGCACGAGCGTCTGCACCACGGCCACGGCGAGCAGCAGGGCGACGACGCCGGTCGCGGCGGTGAGCGAGGCGGTGAGCGCGGCGGACGCGGGATCCGATGCCGCGTCGGCGATGATCCGCCCGGCGGTGACCGTGGTGGTGCCCGCGCCGAGCGCGGCGCCGAGCGCCCGGGCGACGACGGTCGGATCGTGCCCGTGGGCGACGGAGACGAACAGCCTGGAGCCAGACGACGACGTCACGCCGATCCGGGCGAGGTTCGCACGATCGACGATCACCCACTTCTCCGCCGTGCCGAACGGCACCGCCTGCGCGGTCCGGGCGACGATCCGCACCTTCCGCCCGTTCACCGTCAGAGCGTCGCCGAACTGGTCGAGCAGCTGCGCGGAGGCGACCACGGGGATCGCGCCGCCGCCCGGAGAGGCGAGCTCCGCCGGCATCGGCAGAGCGCCGTCGAAGCCCTGCTGCACGCGGACGAACGCGGCCCGGTCCACGGCGTAGATGCGCACGCGGCCGGTTCCCGTCGAGGACGCCGCCTGACCGATCGCGTCGGCGTCCAGCGTGGCGACCGCCCGCACGCCGGCGACGGCGCGGGCGATCGCCGTCTGGTCGTCGGGCGAGTACGGCAGGGTGACGGCGATGTCCGCCCCCGTGCTCTCCCTGGCGCTGCGGGCGATGCCGTCGGACACCGTCGCCGAGAAGCTCAGCGAGAACACCGCCACCGCGATGCCGATCACGGCGGCGAGGGCGGGCGCCGTGCGCAGGGTCGCATCGCGGAGCGCCCTCGCCGGGCCGAGCAGCGCGATCAGGCCGGTGCGGCGCGCGGACGAGCGGTGCAGGGCGTCGAGCAGCGGCGGGAGCAGCCGCAGGACGAGGACCGTGCCCGCACCGCCGACGAGCAGCGGTACGGCGAGCAGAAGGGGGTCGACGGCGACGTCGCCGGCTCCCCGGCCGCGCAGGACCGCGCCCAACGCGACGGCCAATGCGACGATGACGATCTCGATGACGGCGCGGCGCCAGCGCGCGGTGAGCGGCACCGTTCCGCTCCCGCGCTCGGCGCGGCGCAGCCCGGCGAGCACGGTGAGCGGCGCCGTGCAGACGGGAACGAGGACGAGGAGCGCGGCGATCAGGACGGCGAGCGGATCCGGTCCGTTCCGCACCGCCAGGATCCCGGCGAGCAGGCCGATCGCCGCCCCGATCAGGCCGAGCAGCAGGCTCTCGCCGCCGAAGAGCACGGCGAGCTGCACGAGCGAGGCCCCGCGTGCGCGCAGGAGGGCGGCCGCTCGGCGGCGCCGCATCGCGAGCTGACGGCCGGCCAGCGCGAGGACCACGACGGCCACCGCGAGCGGCCCCACCGCCGCCACCGCGAGGACCGCGGTCAGCGACCCCCCGCGGGCGACGCCGCGGTCGAGCGCGTCCGCGACCGGTGTCGCGTAGATGAGGCCGCGGTCGAAGAAGCCGCCCGTGGGGGTGCCGAGGTGCACGGCGGTCGCCATCATCAGCCGCAGCTGGCGCGACACCGTCGCGACGTTGCCGGCGTCGATCGCCGCCGCGTCCAGGGGGATCCACGAGAACGTCGACGTCTGGCCCGCCATGTCGCCGAGCAGCCCCGCCTCGCCGGGCGCGAGGAAGGCCACCGCGTCCAGGATCCTGTCGCCCATCGGCGTCAGCTCGACGATCGGCTCGAGCGCGCCGGGCATCATCGTCCAGTCGGCACTCTCCGTGCCGTCGGGCGCCACCAGGCCGGTGAGGGTCACCGTGAGGCCCTCGCGCCGGCGGCTCTCGCCGACCTTCCAGTCCAGCGTCTTCGCGGCGGCGTCGACCATCACGACGCCGACGCCCTGCGCCGGATCGGTCGGCTGCGGGTACGCGCCCTGCACGAGCCGGCTGCGCCGCTCCAGACCCGGATCCATCAGGAGCTGGACCTTGTTGGCCGGCGTCCTCCGGTCGCCGACGAGGCCGGTCCCGCCGAACGTGCCGACCACGCGCGGCGTCCCGAGCGCGCTCCGCAGCGGTTCGGGCTGCGCATCGCGCGCGGCGGCCGCGGCGGCGAGGGGCGCCGCCCAGGCGTCCGCGGTCGCAGCGGAGGTGTGTTCCTGCACCGGCATCCCTGCCTGCGCCCCCGCCAAAGGCCGGCCGGCCTCGGGGATCACGTCGATCTGATGCTGCACGGTCGCGGTGCGGGCCTGGTCGACCAGCGGCGGCACGAGCAGTCCGGCCAGGGTCATCGCCGCGAGCGCCAGCACCAGGAACGCGGACAGCAGCGGCACCGTCCGCATCGTGCGGGCGACGACGACGCCCAGGCCGGGGGCCGGGAGCGCCCGGGTCATGCGCCGCTCCCCCACATCACCGGCAGCACGACCGCGGTCACCACGGCGCCGGCGGCCGCACCACCGAGCACGGCGAAGACGGCCACGCCGAGGACCTCTCCCGCTCGCGCCGCCCGCTGCCGCGCCGGAGCCAGGCCGAGCGATCGCAGCACGCGACGCTCCTCGGTCCGCCGCGCGCGGTCCGAAGCGGTCGCGGCGACGAAGCCGAGCACGCCGAGAAGGGCGGCAGCCGCGGATCCGATCCCGAGCAGGACCGTGGAGGTGGCGGTGACGGGCGCGACGCTCACCGTGTCGGGCGTGAGGATCCGCACCGGCGCGGACGCGCGGCTGCGCACGACGGCGGCGACGGCCGCGGGGTCGTCGGTCGAGACCCACAGCTCGTTCGCCGGCCCGTCTCCCGCGGCGTGATCGCCGAGCGCGACGCGGGTCGCGGCGAGGTCCGCGAGGATCCCGGGCACGGCGCCGATCCCCGGGATGTCGGGGAGGATCGCGACGACGGTCGATACCAGCGCCGCGCCGTCGGGCTGGAGCGTGGCCGTGAACCGGGTGCCCACGGCGGCGCCGAGGCGGTCCGCCAGCGACGCCGTGATCGCCACCGGGAAGGTGCGGTCGCGCGGCGCGGAGAGCACGCGCACCACCGCGGCCGGCACCGGCAGGGCCGCCGGGTCCGCCGCGACGAAGCCGATCGTGTCGGCGCCGACGACCGCGTCGCGCTGCAGGACGTCGCTCGCCCGGGACACGGACGGGAGCGCGCCCGCGTCGCCGGCGGTGAGCGGGGCGTCGTGCTGCCCGTCGACGGCGACGCGCACGTCCAGCCCGAGGGCGGCGCGGGCCGCGGCGCGGTCGGCGGCGGCCGCGAGCGGACCGGCGCCGAGTGCGAGCGTGGCCGATCCGGCAGCGAGGGCGAGGCAGAGGATCGCGACGGCGGTGAGCCCGGCGCGGCGCGCGATCTGCCGCAGCGGCAGCACCGGCACGATCCCGCGCCCGCCGCGGGCGGCCCGTTCGGCGATCGCGGCGGCGAGCACGGCGAGGAGCGGCACCGCGAGGGCGCAGGCGAGCAGGCTCGCGGCGCCGGATGCGGACGCGACCGGATCCGCGGACCCGTCCGGCGCGAGCACCCCGCCCTGCGCGAACAGCTGCCACACCGCGAACCCGGCGATCAGCGCGAGGACGACGAGCGGGAGCAACAGCACGCAGAGGAGCGGGCGTCCCGCATCGGAGCGGACCCGGTGCGCCGGATCGGAGGCGCGCAGCGCGCAGACCGCCGCGATCCCCGCGGCCACGACCACGGTCAGCGCCGCCGCGCCGAGGGTTCCGGCACCGGGCGGCGCGACGGGGCGCAGCGCGAGGATCGCGAGCACGGCGCCGGCGATCGTGACGACCGCCGTCTCCGCGGCGGCGTGCCCGGCGATCCCGAACGCCGACGCCCCTCGTGCCCGCCGCAGCCCGAGCTCCTCCCGGCGCACGCCGGCGAGGGCGGCGAGGATGACGGCGAGTGCCACCGCGCCCAGGGCGACGATGATCGCCGAGGGCACGATGAGGGTGCCCCGGGCCACGGTCACCGCAGCGGTCAGCCGGTCGAGCAGGTCGCCGAACGCCCCGCCGACGCGGGTGCTGGAGCGGTTGTCGGGGTCGACCTTCGCCGGGAGCTGCGCGAGCGCCGCCAGCCCGTTCCGGTACGCGTCCAGGGTGGTGGCGGACAGCGCGGTCGGGCGGATCGTCCAGGTCGTGGTCGGCGTGGTGCCCAGCCGGGCCATGTCCTGGTCCGTGACGAGCACGGGCCCGGCGGCGCCGTTCGAGTCCCCTGATCCGACCGCGGGATCGCCCGCCCAGGCCGGGTCGGCCGGATCCTTCGCGGTCCAGATGCCGACGACCGTCACCGTGACGTCCCCGCCGGACGCCGCGGCGTCGAGCCGGATCCGGTCGCCGAGGCGCCAGCCGCGCCGCTGAGCCGCCGCGGACAGCACCGACGCCTCACCCGGTCCGGACGGCCACGCGCCCTCCTTCAGCGTGCCGCGGCCGGTCACGGCGTCGCCGCCGATCGCCTGGACGGCGTCGGGGTTGCCGACCGAGATCTCGCTGACCGCGAGCCGGGACACCGCGACGGGGACGCCGGGGAAGGCCTCCGCGATCGCCGACCGCACCCGGCGGTCCTGCGCACCCCGATCCTGCGCGTCGATCGCGATGACCTCCGCAGCGCGCGTGCCGGGCTCGGCGACGTCGGCGATCCGGCGCACACCCTCGTCGACGAGCCGGGCGGACAGCCCCTCCATCCCGCCGACACCGAGCACGACGATGAGCGCCGCGAACAGCACGAGCAGGAGGCGCGTGGCCTGCTGCCCCGCCCGTCTCACCGCAAACGTCATCGATATCGCCCGAACCGCGTCCCGTCGACCCGGGTCGTCCTCGACCGGCGCGGGTGCGCTCATCCCCATCCTGGACGGCCGCACCCGAGCGCGCAACGACCCCGCGCGCGCGTCGGCTCAGTCGATCGCGACCGTCTCATCGCCCGCGGGCACGCCGTTGGCGGCTGCGGGCACGCGCCGTTCGAGCACGAGCGCGAGCGCGCACACACCGAGAGATCCCGCCACCATGGCGCCGATGAACCAGCCCTGCCGGCCTTCGCCGAGCAGGAGACCTGCTGCGATCGGGCCCGCGATCGCCCCGCCCTGGAAGGCTGCGGCGTTGATCGCGTTGTACCGGCCGCGGTTCCGGTCGGAGGCGAGGTCGTTATAGATCGCGGGCACGGTGGGCTGCAGCATCGTCTCCCCGAAAGCGAACACGCCCATGAACGCGAGCACGCCGATCGCGGCGGCCAGCGAGTCGGGCAGCAGACCGGTGAGCCCGAGCAGCACCCAGGACGTCGCCCAGATGAGCGCCATCACCTGCATCACGCGGGTGCGGCGGCGACCCGTGATGAGCTTCAGCACGGCGAACTGCAGCAGCACGATGACGGCGGTGTTCACGGCGAACGAGAAGCCGATGACCTGCGTGGACACGCCGGACACCTGCCGGGCGTACGCGGGGAACCCGGCCTCCATCTGGCCGTAGCCGATGAACACCGCGACGAACGTGAGCAGCGTGAGCGAGAGCACCGCAGGCCGGCGCAGGATCTGCCGGTACCCGTCGACGGGCGCGTCGGGCGCCTCCGGATCCGCATGCGTGCGGATGTGCCGGAGCGGGCCGAGGAGCAGGGCCATCGGAACCACGGCGCTCGCGGCATCGGCGAGGAAGATCGCGGTGAACGTGACCGGCTGGTGCACGTCGACGAAGAAGCCGCCGATGATGCCGCCGACGCCGATCCCGAGGTTCACCAGCGCGAAGTTCACGCCGAAGTACTGCTGGCGCAGCTCGCCGTCGACGACCGTCGCGATGAGCGCGTTGAAGCCCGGCCAGGACACCCCGAAGTTCACGCCGACGAGCACGAGCGCGACGGCGGCGACGACCGGCGAGGCGGCGAACGCGAGCAGCGTGCAGCCCGCGATCATCGCGACGAGGCCGGCGAGCAGCACCCGCCGCGCGCCGTAACGGTCGATGAGGGTGCCGCCCGGGCCGGTCACGACGAGGCCGGTGACCGCGATGATGCTCATCAGCGCGCCGGCGAGACCGAGATCGAAACCGCGCACCTCGTGCAGGTAGATGATCGTGAACGGCAGCGTCAGGCCGCGGCCCAGGGTCTGGATCGCCGCCGTGGACAGCAGCCACCGCCCCTCGGTCGGGAGGGCCGCCCAGAACGTTCGCATGCCGGTCACCGGAACAGTCTGCCGGAGGCCGCCGACATCCGGATCCGGCTCTGCCTGCAGCAGCGGGGGCCGCGGATCAGCGCACCGCGGCGGTCACCCGGCTGAGCGCCTGGGCGAGGTCGCCGATCAGGTCCTCGACGTCCTCCAGACCGATCGAGATCCGCACGATGTCGGCGCCCGGGCGCGCCGCGGCCGCGACCGGACGGTGCGTGAGGGCCGCCGGGTGCTGCACGAGGGAGTCGACGCCGCCGAGCGACACGGCGTGCGTGAACAGCTGCACGGATCCGGTGAGCGCCTCGGCGGCTGCGTAGCCGTCGCGGAGCCGGATGGCGATCATCGCGCCGCCGCCGCGCATCTGCCGCGGGATCAGCCCGCGGTGATCGCCGATGCCCGGGTAGAACACCTCCGCGACCTCGGGCTGCTGCGCGAGCCAGGCCACGACCCGCTCGGCGGACTGCTGCTGCCGCTCGATCCGGATCGGCAGGGTCGCGAGCCCGCGGTGCAGCAGGTACGCGCCGAGCGGGTGCAGCAGGGCGCCCGTGATCGCGCGGACCCGGCGCAGCGCCTGCGCGGTCTCCTCGGAGCAGGCGATGACGCCGGCGATCACGTCGCCGTGTCCGCCGATGTACTTCGTCGCGCTGTGCAGCGACAGCGCGGCCCCGAGGTCGAGCGGGTTCTGCAGCAGCGGCGTGGCGAAGGTGTTGTCGACGAGCACCGGCACCTCGCCCGCCTGGGCGACCACGCCGGCGATGTCCACGAGATCGAGCGTCGGGTTGGCCGGCGTCTCCAGCACCACGAGCCCGGTGTCGGGGCGGAGGTGCGCGTGCACCTCATCCTCGGCGCAGAAGGTCACCTCGGCGCCGAGCAGACCGGAGTCGAGGAGGTGGTCGGTGCCCCCGTAGAGCGGGCGGACCGCGACGACGTGCTTCAGCCCCTTCGCGGTCGTGTGCGACAGGATCGCCGCGGTCATCGCGGCCATGCCGCTGGAGAAGGCGACGGCGGCCTCGGCGTGCTCGAGCTCGGCGAGGCCCTCCTCGAAGCGCGCCACGGTCGGGTTCCACAGCCGGGCGTAGACGTTGCCGCCGTCCGGGAGCGGGTGCCCGCCGTTCGCCATCGACTCGTACGAGTCGCCGCCGTGCTGGATGTCGGGCAGCGGGTTGGTCGAGGAGAGGTCGATCGGCGCGGCGTGGACGCCGAGGGCGGCGAGGTCGGCGCGGCCGGCGTGGACGGCGACGGTGTCGGGATGCAGAGGCTGATCGAGCATGCATCCAGGATCCCTCTGCGCGCAGAAGAATACCAGTGTGATTGTTCCCTGAATGATCTTCGGATGCGATCCTTGTCAGGAGCGCAATCAAATGCGCCGGGAAGGAGCGGATCTTGACCGCAGAGCAGAGCGCCGCCGTCGATCCCCTCGACCTGCGGATCCTCGCCGCCCTGGCCGAGCGCCCCGACGCGTCGATCAAGGAGCTGGCGGAGGCGCTGGCGATCCCCGCGTCGACCTGCGCGTTCCGGATGCGTTCGCTGCGCTCCCGCGGGGTGATCCTCGGCATGCGACTGGAGATCGACCCTGCGGCTCTCGGCCGGCCGCTGCAGGCGGTGATCCGGGTGCGCCTCGGCAACCACAGCAAGAGCCGGGTGGAGGCGCTCTTCGACGCGCTCGAACGCACGGCGGGCGTGCTGCAGGTGTTCCACATCGCCGGGGCCGACGACTTCCTCGTGCACGTGGCGGTCGCCGACGCGGCCGCCCTGCGCGACATCGTGCTGGAGCGGATCACCGTGCACGACGTGGTGCGGGCCACCGAGACGCAGCTCGTCTTCGAGCGCCGCGAGGGCGTGGGCGCGCTCCCCCGCGGCTGACGCCGAGGGCACTCCGGCCGACGACCGCGCCCGGCGACGCGGACCGCCGCGAGCCGCCCGTCAGCGCGGGGTCGCCCCCTCCAGGATCCGGGCGATCGCGTCGTATCCCTTGGCCCGCGCGTTGTCGAGCGCGGTGCGGCCGTTGCGATCCCTGATCCCCGGGTCCGCGCCGTGCGCGACGAGGATGCGCACGATCTCCTGGTGCGCAGGACCGCCGTCGCCGAGCAGCACGGCCTCCTGCAGCGCGGTCCAGCCGAGGCTGTTCACCTCGTTCAGGTCGACGCCGGCCGTCACGACCCGCGCGATGTAGTCGACATGGCCGCGCTCGGCGGCGGGGTGGACGGAGGTGCCGCCGTAGCGGTTCGGGATCGACAGGTCGGGCCGACCGGGCAGCAGCGCATCGAGCATCGCCACGCTGCCGGTCACCCCGGTCATGAGCCACGGCGTGTCCTTGCGGTAGTCGAGGGCGTTCACGTCGGCCCCCATCGCCACGAGCAGCTGCGCGACCGCGACCCGGTCCTGCATCACGGCGTGCATGAGCGGCGTGCGCTGCAGCTGCCTGTCGCGCACCTCCAGGTCGGCCCCGGCCCTGATCGCGATCGCGGCGGCGTCGGCATCTCCCGACTCGGCGGCGGCGAGAAGCGCGGCGTCCGGATCCGCGGGTCGGGGGGCGTCCTGCGCCGCGCGGAGGATCTTCGCGGATCCGCGCAGACCCCGCTGCTCGGCCATCTGCAGCGGCGTGAGGCGCTCGCGCACAGACGCCCGGGTGAACTCGACGCCGCCCGCGATGAGCGCACGGATCGTGGTCGCGTAGTCCTGGTCGTCCTTGCCGAACCAGACCGCCTCGTGGATCGCCTGGTACCCGATCCGGTTCACGTGGTCGCGGTCGATGCCCGCCTGCAGCAGCGCGCCGATGATGTACCCGTGCCCTCGTTCGGCGGCGCGGATGAGCCCGGTGCCGTTCCAGCTGTCCTTGTCGTCCACGCTCGCGCCGTGCGCCAGGGTCATCCGGAGCAGGTCGAGGTGACCCTCGCTCGTCGCGACGAGGTACGCCGACTGCTGGGTGTCGTCCTTCGCATTCACGTCGGCGCCCTGCGCCACGAGTGCGGTCGCCCGCGGCACGTCGTCCGCCCAGGCCGCGTCACGCAGATCCTGGTCGAGGCCCGCCGGGGAGACGCTTACGCGGGCGCTCGCGGCGGACGGGGTCGGCGTGGCGGCGGACGGGCTCGGCGCGGCATCGGTGCTCATGGGGGCGACGGTACACGCGGCGAGCACCGCGGCGAGCGCGGCGAGGGACGCGAGAGCGACGATCGGACGACGGACGGGCATGGGACCTCCTGACGGGACGGTCCCAGTCTCCGCGGCGGGCAGAGGCCGCCGCATCGTCCGATCGGCTATTCCCGCGGGCGGGACGCTCCGCGGAATCCGTCGACGGCGAGGATCGCCAGCGCGACCGCGAGCAGGCCGTAGACGACGAGGTCGGGCAGGTGCACCTTCTCGCCGAGGAGCAGCGCGACGACGAACAGCAGGACGGGCTCGACGTAGCTGAGCAGCCCGAACAGCGGCAGACCGAGCAGCCGTGACGCCCCGAGATAGGCCGACATGGCGAGTGCCCCGGCGAAGCCCGCGGCGATCTCGGCGACCACCCCGAGGGGCGTCGAGGCGCCGGGGGTGACCAGCACGAAGGTCACCGCCACCGGGAGCAGCAGCGTCGTCTCCGCGCCGAACGTCGCGGGCAGGTCGAGGCCCGCGTGCCGGCGGACGGTGAAGTAGATCGCGTAGACGATGCAGATCCCGAACGCGACCCACGAGACGGTGCCCGCGAGCGCGACCTTCACGACCACGGCGACCGTGGCGATCGAGACCGCGACCCACTGCAACCGGCTGACGTGCTCGCGGAACAGCAGCCGCCCGACGAGCACGAGCGCGATCGGCAGCAGCAGGTAGCCGAGCGACGCGTCGAGCCCGTAGCCGTGCCGGGGCGCCCACGCGAACAGCCACATCTGCGCACCGACCATCACGGTCATCGCGACCAGGACCGGCCACCGCCACCAGGCCGAGGTGAGCACGCCCCAGAGCAGCGCGAGCGCCTCCCGGCCGGAGCGGGTCGCGAGCGCTGCCGCGTAGCAGAGAAGGGTGACGATCATCCGCCAGCCGAACTGCGACTCCGCCGAGGCGTCGACGACGCCGTACAGGTAGAAGATGGCGCCGAACAGCACGCTCGCGACCAGTGAGCTGACGACGCCCGCTGCGCCCTGCGACTTCGGCATCCGACCGCCTTTCACAGGAACATTACCGGTCGCGACAGGCCCGTCCTGACTCGATGTCGCGCTCCCGGGGCGCGTCCGGCCGACCCGTGGCGTTACGGCACGATGACGAGCTTGCCCCGCGTGTGCCCGGTCATGCTCGCCCGGAACGCGTCGGCGACGCGGTCGAGCGGGAACGTCTGCGCCACCTCGACCCGGAGCTGCCCGCCTGCGGCGAGTTCGGCGAGACGGGCGGTCTCGGATCCGTCCGGGCGCACCCAGATCCAGCGTCCGCCGTGCTCGACGACGGAGGCGTCGGCGACGGAGGCATGACGTCCGCCGTCCCGGAGGACGGCGAGGGTGGTGTCGAGCTGACCGCCCACGAAGTCCGCGACCGCGTCGACAGGACCGTCCGCCAGCGCCCGCACCCGGTCGACGAGGCCGTCGCCGTAGCCCACCGGCACGGCGCCGAGGTCGCGGAGGTAGGCGTGGTTTCGCTCGGACGCGGTGCCGATCACGCGGGCTCCCCGCGCGACCGCGATCTGCACCGCGAGGCTGCCGACCCCGCCCGCCGCGCCGTGCACGAGCACCGTGCGGTCGCCCAGCTCGCCCAGCGCGTCGATCGTGCGCAGGGCCGTGCCCCCGGCGAGCGGGAGCCCGGCCGCCTCCTCCCAGGTCAGCGCCGCGGGCCTGCGCGCGACGGCGTGCACCGGGACCGAGACCCGCTCGGCGAACGTCCCCGCGCCGAGCACGTCCTTGCGCGCGTACGCCATCACCTCGTCGCCGATCGCGAACTCGGGGGTGTCCGGGCCGAGCCCGACGACGACGCCGGCCACGTCCCAGCCCGGGATGACCGGGAACTGCACGTCCATGAGCCGGTCGAGGTACCCCGCCATGAGCTTCCAGTCGACGGGGTTCACGCCGGCGGCCCGCACCTCGATGAGAACGGATCCGGGAAAGAGCTTCGGGTCCGGCACGTCCCGCACGACGATGTCGCCGGGGTCGGTGCTGTACTGGTCGTAGACGGCGGCGCGCATGGTTCCTCCTCGGAGCGGTCCCTCCATCCTCCCCCGGCGCGGCGGACTACCGGCCGTTGCGTCGCAGAGTCGCGAGAGCGGCGACCGTCGTGTACCCGCGCCACTCGAGCGCGGCCGCCGCGGAGTGGCTGGTGAAGTCGACGGCCCACCCGCCGTCGGCGAGCTGGGTGCGCTCGAGCCGGTCGAGCTCGGCGGCCACCGCCCGCGGATCCAGGATCGCCCGCACCGGACGGGCCGGAGCGGAGAGCACGTGCACCGCCTCGCCGGGAGCGCCGCCGGCGACGGGCAGCGCGCCGTCCCGGGGCAGGAATCGGGCGAGCCTCCCGATCAGCTCCCCCGCCTCCGCGTGCGTCTCGGCGGTCTCATCGAGGAAGGCGAGCGCGAACGAGAGGACGTAGGCGAAGGGCTCCTCGTCGATCTCGCGGATCGCGTCGAAGCAGTACCGGGTCGCCGTCTGCAGCCAGGGATGGGCGCGGATCGCCTCGTCCCCCCGCGCGGCGCGGTGCGCCTGGGCGGCCACGGCGGCCGTGATCTGCAGCGACGACACCGCCGGGTCGGCCTGCGTCCAGAACGGCGCGCACCCGGCCGGATCCGCGATCGGCAGCGCGAACGGCAGACCGCCGTCGGGGAGCGTCACCGCGCCCAGCCAGTCCAGCAGCGCGGTCGCGTGCGGGGAGGTCGCCGGTCCGGCGTCGGCGAGCGCCTCGAGCGCGTGCAGCGCCGCCGCGGGCTGACTCTCCGGGGCCCGGAGGTCCGGCTCCAGCCCCCAGCCGTAGCCGCCGTCGGCGTTGCGGTACGCGTCCAGTCCCCGCACGATCGCGTGCCGGGCCGCGTCGTCGTCGTGGATCAGCGCCTCGAAGCGGCGACGGTCGAGGATCCGCGCGTGCGCGGCCAGGAAGGACGCGGCACGGTCCAGGTCGGTCATCGGTGCTCCCTCGCTCACGGATGTCCTCCATTCTCGACGCGGCTGCCGCCCGTGTCATGCGCGGGGATCGGCGTGCCAGGGTCACTGCAGCCGCAGCTCCTCCGGTTCCAGCACGAGATCGATCAGGGCGCCGTGGCGCAGCACGATCATCTCCATCCGACGGCCGATCGCCCCCTCGACCATGACCCGCTGCAGCCCGGTCGGATCGAAGATCGCCGTCCCGTCGATGGAGAGCACGATGTCCCCCGGCAGCGCGCCGGCCCTCGCCGCGGGGCTCCCCGTGACCGTCGACATGACCTGCATGCCCGTCCTGGATCCGACCTTCGCCGCGGCCTCGGGCGTGAGCGGCACCTTCGCCCCCGCCACGCCGAGCCAGGCCCGGCGCACCCGGCCGGCCGTGGCGAGCGTGTCGATGATCGCGAGGGTCGTCGCGTTGATCGGCACGGCGAGCCCGAGCCCGACGCCCGCGACCGCCGTGTTCACGCCGACCAGGCGGCCGGCGCTGTCGGCGAGCGCTCCCCCGCTGTTGCCGGGGTTCAGCGCGGCGTCGGTCTGGATCACCTCGTCGATCACCCGGCCGGATGCGGTCGGCAGCGAGCGGCCCAGCGCCGAGACGATGCCGGCGGTAACGCTGCCGGCGAGCCCTCGCGGATTGCCCAGCGCGACCACGAGCTGGCCCACGCGCAGGCGTGCGGCGTCGCCGAGCGGCACCGGATCCGGCGTCGGCCCGTGCGCCCGAAGCACGGCGAGGTCGGACAGCACGTCGGATCCGACGACATCCGCGTCGACCGCAGTGCCGTCGGCGAACGCGAGGCCGACCCCGCGGGCCCCCGCGACGACGTGCGCGCTCGTGAGGAGGATCCGGTCGCGGATGACCGAGGCGCTCCCGGCGCCGGCGCCGTCGACCGTGCGCACGCTCACCGCGGCGACGGCGGGCAGCACCATCTCCGCCACGCGCACGACCGTCGCCGAGTAGGCGTCGAGGGCCTCACCGTCGTCCATGCCAGCAGTCTCCGCCCGCCGGAGCACCGGATGGCGGTCGTTCGCCGAGGGCTGACCGCGGGCTCCGGCGACCCCGATCGTCAGTCCGCCGCACGCCGGTCGGCGGTGAGCGTCGCCGCGTCGCGCAGCAGTTGCGCGGCCACGAGGTCGTACGCCTCGAAGGAGCGTTCGGCGCGGGAGATCGCGACCGCGCCCTCGGTGGCCGCGAGCAGCTGGGCTGCGAGGGCGGCGGCGGACGCGGGATCCGCTCCGCCATCGCGCAGGAGGCGAGCGAGCAGCGCGCGCCAGTCACGGAAGAGCACGCCCGCCTTCGCACGCAGCTCGCCCGGGCCTGCCGACGTCGTGACGGCGAGCAGGGAGCAGCCGACGGCGAAGTCCGTCAGCTCGAGTCCGCGTCGCCATCCGTCGAGGAACGCCTGCACGACGATCACGGGATCCTGCCCCGACAGCGTCCCGAGCCGGTCGAAGGTCCGGGCGATCTGCACGTCGAGCGCCGCGGCGATCAGCTCATCCTTGCCGCCTGGGAAGTGGTGGTAGATGGATCCACGGGGCGCACCCGACCGGGCGAGCACCTCCGTGAACGACGTCGCCTGGTACCCGTCCTCGGCGAGGATCCGGATCGCGGCGTCGATCATCGCCGCCCGGGCATCCGACGGCACGGGTCAGGATCCCTGGAGCTTCGCGATCTCCGCCCGAGCCGCCTGCACGAGCTCCGCATTGGTGTGCGCGGTGCCCCACAGGCCCCAGCCGCCTTCGACAGCCTCGGTGAGCATCACCCAGGTTCGCTCGGCCAGCGTCGGGTCCCCCGCCGCGTCCGCGACCGCCTGCGTCAGCTGCGCGACCACGGCGAGCTGCTTGTCCCGGTCCAGCGCTCCGGAGTTGGTGAGCACCTGGACGCGGACGCGGTCGCTGTCCCCGTCCACGTTGCGGATCGCGCCCGCCGGAAGCTCGTGCACGAACGCGGCGGTGTTCTTCCGGAACATCGGGATGTCCGGCACCTGCTCGACACGCATCACGATCTCGGCGAGACGCTGCGCGAGCGCCTGCGGATCGGCGAACGTTCCCTCGGTGACGTACAGATCGATCATCGGCATGGCGAACTCCTTTGGTCTATGACGCTCGTCATAATATGACGATCGTCATAGTCAGGCAATCCCCCTCGTGCCGGCCCGAGGCTCGAGAACGCGGCCCCGACGTCAGTCCCGCGGCGAGCGCGACACGACTCACTCCGCCGCGAGTCCGTCCCACTGCCGCCGCAGCGCCTCCGTCAGCTCCGCGACCTGCGCCAGCTGGTCCGGCGTGAGGGCGTCGACGAAGAGCTCGCGCACGGCACGGAAGTGCGGCACGGATCCGGCCCGGAACGCCTCCGCCCCCTGCGGCGTGATCCGCACGTCGACGCCACGCGGATCCTCGGCGGCGTCGCGGGCGACGAGGCCGCGCCTCTCCATCCGCCCCAGGTGGTGCGAGAGCCGGCTGCGCTCCCAGCCGATCAGCGCCGCGAGCTCCGCGGAGCGCAGCGTGCGCCCTTCGGCCTCGCTCAGCGCGAGCAGCACCTGGTAGTCGCCGTCGGAGAGACCCGACTCGCTCTGCAGACGCGCCGCCAGGCGTCCGCGCAGTTCGTTCGAGGTCTCGATGAAACCGCGCCAGATCCTCAGCTGCTCCCGTGTGAGGCGGGAACGCCCCGCTCTCTCGGCCATCCGCCACCCCGATCGCCCGTCCCGCACCGGCGGGAATTGATACGTCAACTCTAACGTTGTCCGGCTATTGACACATCAATCCGGATCGACCGGGTGCACGGAAGGGCGCAGCGATGACTGCTCAGACGGAGAACTTCGAGTTCGGGCTGAACTCGTTCGGAGACGTGGCCACCGACGGCGACCGCGTGATGACCGACGCCGAGTCGGTGCGACTGCTCGTCGAGGAGGCGCAGCTGGCCGAATCGGTGGGGCTCGACATCTTCAGCGTCGGCGAGCACTACAAGGAGGACTCGGTCGATTCCGCCACGCCCGTCGTGCTCGCGGCGGCCGCGCAGGCGACGTCCGTGATCCGGCTCGGAACGTCCGTCACGGTGCTCTCGACGCAGGATCCGGTGCGCCTCTATCAGCAGTTCGCCACGGCGGACGCGATCTCCCGGGGCCGCACCGAGCTCATCCTCGGAAGGGCGTCGGCGATCGAGTCGTTCCCGCTGTTCGGCTACGACATCGCGGAGTACGAGGAGATCTTCGAGGAGAAGCTCGACCTGTTCCTGCGGCTCATGCGCGAGGACCGGGTGACCTGGGAGGGCAAGTACCGCACACCGCTCGAGAACGTGCGCCTGCACCCGCGCATGCCGGAGGGCGGGATCCCCGCCTGGATCGGGATCGGCGGCAGCCCGGACTCCGTCGTGCGTGCCGCCCAGCACGGGCTCCCCCTGATGATGGCGATCATCGGCGGCCAGCCGCAGCGCTTCGCCGGGCACGCCGAGCTGTACCTGCGGGCGCTGGCGAAGTTCGGGCGCCCGGAGCTGCCGATCGCGCAGCACTCCCTCGGCCTCGTGGCCGACACCGACGACGAGGCGAAGAACGTGCACTGGAAGCACTGGCAGCCGGTCGTCACCGCGATCAGCAAGGAGCGCGGCTTCTACCCGCCGACGGCGGCGCGCTACGCCGAGGAGGTGGACACCGGCGCGCTGTACGTCGGCTCCCCCGAGACGGTCGCGCAGAAGATCGCCGGCATCGTCCGCGACAACCACCTGTCCCGCTTCGACCTCAAATACGACCTGACCCACCTGCCCCGCGACGTGCGCGAGCACAGCATCCGCCTCTTCGGCGAGCGGGTCGCCCCGCGCGTGCGCGAACTGCTCGAGGAGGATCCGGGCAGCTGGTACCTCACCCGCCGGCCCGTCGCGCGGATCACCGCCGACGGCAAGGCCGTGCACGCCTGATCCCCGCGTCACCTCTGGAGCACATCATGAACGAGACCATCCGCACCATCGGGATCCTCGGCGCCGGCAAGGTCGGCACCGTGCTCACCCGTCTCGCGCTCGCGGCCGGGTACCGGGTGCTGATCTCCGGATCCGCGGATCCGGACCGGATCGCCCTGACGATCGAGGTGCTCGTCCCCGGGGCCGTCGCGGTGCGGCCCGAGGAGGCCGCGCGCGATGCCGACCTCGTCATCCTCGCGCTGCCGCTCGGCAAGCACCGCCGCCTCCCCGTCGCAGAGCTGGACGGCAAGCTCGTGATCGACGCCATGAACTACTGGTGGGAGACGGACGGGATCCGCGACGACCTGAACGATCCGCGCACCTCGACGAGCGAGATCGTGCAGGAGTTCCTCGCCGGCGCCCGCGTCGTGAAGGGGCTGAATCACATGGGCTATCACGACCTCGAGGAGGAGGCGCGGTCCGCCGGCGCCCCGGGACGCAAGGCGATCGCCGTCGCGGGAGACGACCCGGCCGACGTCGCCCGGGTCTCCGCGGTGATCGACGCCCTGGGGTTCGACCCGATCGATGCGGGTCCGCTCGCCGCGGGTGTCGTCCTCCAGCCCGGCAACCCGACCTTCGGCGCGGATCTGCCCGCCGACGAGCTGCGCGCGCTCATCGACGCCGCGGCCTCCGCCCGCGGCGTGACCGCACCCGGACGCTGATCGGCCCCCCGCTGAGCGGCGCCGGCCCGCGCACACCGCGGAGGCGCCTACTGGCCCTCGCGCTGGGCGGCCGCGCGGATCCGCCCGACCAGCGCCCGCGCGACGGTGCGCACGGCATCGCGCGTCTTCAGGATGACCTGGTCGGGGTGGGCCACGATCCACGGCGTGCGGGTCACGACGATCGAGGCGTGCGGCGCCCCGCGAACCGAGCGAGCCCGCGGCGCGGGCTATAGTCGGCACCGGCGGAGCCGACGCTCCGCCGCCGCCCAAGGAGATCGGATGACCTGGTTCTACCGCCTCGACGTCATCGATGGGCCGCTCCCCTACACGGTGTGGGGCCTCACCATCGTCGGCGTCGTGGCGCTGCTCATCCGACGTCCCACCCCGGCCTGGCTGTGGCGCGTGGTGATCGCGATCGCCGTCGGCGCCGGCGCGGGCCTGGCCACCATCGGCATCTCCAACGCCACCGACGCGTTCGGTGTGCAGCTGCCGGACGCGTGCTGGTACTGGGTGCCGGCCGGCTTCGCGGGCGCCCTGTTCGGCGTCGCCTCGCTGTGGGAGCGCGGCATCTGGCGCAAGGCCGTCGCCGTGCTCGTGGTGATCCTCTCCCTGATCTCCACGACCTTCGGGGTGAACGCGGCCTTCGGCATCGACACGACCGTGGGCGCGATGTTCGGCGTCTCCACCCAGGACGACATCCACCACCTGCCGAAGCCCGCGCCGTCGCCGACGCAGACGGCGAGCGGGCCCCTCTACCAGACCTGGAATCCGCCCGCCGACATGCCGAAGACGAGCATCGTCGCCCAGCTCGGCGGGGACAAGAAGATCCCGTCCACCGCCGGATTCGTGCCGCGCAACGCCGCGATCTACCTGCCCCCGGCCGCGCAGGTCGAGAACGCACCGCGGCTCCCGCTCGTCGTGATGATGATGGGCTATCCGGGCGCCCCGGATCCGAGCTTCATCGCATCGGCCCTCGACGCCCTGGCGGCGAAGAACAGGGGCCTCGCGCCGATCGTGATCGTCGCCGACCAGCTCGGGAACGAGAAGCAGGATCCGGTGTGCGTCGACTCCGCCAAGTACGGCGGCGTCTCGACCTACGTCAACACCGACATCCCCGCCTACGCGACGAAGCACCTGAACGTCCTGCTCGACCACAAGTACTGGACGATCATGGGCTACTCGAACGGCGGCGCGTGCGCGTTCACCTTCGCCACCCACCACCCCGAGCTCTGGGGGAACCTGGTCGCGATCTCGCCGGACGAGTACCCCGGGGCGGAGTGGCGGAGCGAGGCGATCAAGACCCTGTTCGGCGGCGACACCGCCGCGTTCGACGCGAACAGGCCCGCGGCCGGGATCGCCGCGCACCCGGGAGCGTTCGCGGGTCACCTGGCCGTGTTCACCGTCGGCGAGAAGGATCCGGGATTCCTCCCCGGCGTGCAGAAGAACTCCGAACTCGCCCAGGCGGCCGGCTTCGCGACGACCTTCTACGTGGTGCCGGGCGCCGACCACGTGGTCTCGGCTCTCACCGGCGGGATCCCGTATGCGATGGAGCTGCTGTACAAACACCTGGGTTTGTCGGCACCCTGATCAGAAGCCGACGACGACCGCCCTCGACACCGTTCGCACGCAGAGAGAGCCGCAGATGACCAGCACCGATCCCGTCCCCGACTCGGCACCCGCGCAGCACGCCCCCGCCGATCCCGCCCCGCCGTCGATGCCTCGCCGCCTCCGAGCGGTCGCGGCCTATGCCAGGGCGAACCCGTTCAGCGTCGCCCTCGCCCTGATCACGCTCGCCGGCGGCCTCGTCTTCGGGACGTTCTGGGGCCGGTTCCCGCAGGAGCTCGCCGCGGGCCTGGTCACCACGGGCCGGCTCGCGTACGGGTGGACACCGGTCACCGCGCTCCTGCTCGTGGACTCGCTGATCAGCGGGATCCTGGTGATCCTGCTCACCCTGACCGTCGGCGCCTACGCCGAGCGGCGCCTCGGCACCGTGCGCGCGATCGTGCTCTTCCTGGTCACGGGCATCGTCGCGATCCTGCTCGGCGTCGGTCTGCAGGCGCTCCTGGTCGCCTGGGGGTCGGACTGGGCCGACCTGGCGAGCCTCGACCTGGTCCTGGACCCGTCCCTCGGGGTCGTGGGCATGATCATGGCGGCGAGCGCGCTGGCCCCGACCCTGTGGCAGCGCCGGATCCGCGTCATCGGCTTCACGCTGCTGCTCATGTTCGCGCTCTACGCGGGCGACAGCGACAGCGTCTTCCGTCTCATCTCCGGCGTGCTCGGCCTGCTGGCGGGTGCCGCCATCTCCCGCGGAGCCGTGCTCGCCGCGTGGCACCGCAGCTCCTTCCGCGAGGTCCGCACGATCGTGGCCGCGATCGTGGCCGCCACCGGCCTCGGCCCGATCATCGTGCTGATCTCCGGATCCGTCGCCGCTCCCCTCAGCGCGGTCGTCGCCGGATTCGCCCCGATCACCGAGACCGAGGTGCCGAAGTCCTGCAATGACGACTTCACCGCGGAGTGCCTGAAGCAGGCGGACGCGATCCTCACCGCGGGCCCCGGTCCGTTCCTGGTCAGCCTCGTCCCGCTGCTGCTGGCCCTCCTCGCAGCCTGGGGGCTGCGCCGCGGACGCCGGGCGGCGTGGATCCTCGCGATCGTCGTGAACGCCGCGATCGCGGTGCTGACCGGCGGCGTGCTCGGCGTGACCGAGCTGCTCCAGGCGAAGACCCGCGACCTGCTCCGCTTCGAGGAGGCCGTCGCGATCGTACTCGCGACCCTCGTCCCGCTCCTGGTCGTGATGCTGCTACTCCTGACCCGTCATCGCTTCCGGGTCAGGGCACCGCGCGGTGCGGCCCTGCAGTTCCTCGTCACGATCGCCGGCGCCTGGATCGTGCTGGCCGCCGCGTACGTCACGATCGGGCTCATGGACGGCGAGAACTACATGGACGGGCGCCCGACGATCGGCGGCCTGGTCGGCGACATCCTGCGCCCGTTCGTGCCCGCCGGCTTCCTGCCGCCCGTGACCGAGGAGGCGATCCCCGTCGACGGCGTCGCCCTGGTCGTGTACCAGTGGGTCGGCGTGCTGTTCTGGGCGGTGTTCATCCTCGCCACCGTGCGGCTGTACCGCGCGACGGGCGTCGAACGCGACGCCGACGCCGAGACGCGGTTCCGCGCCCTCCTCACCACCGGCGGCGGCGGCACGCTCGGATTCATGGGCACCTGGCCCGGCAACGGCTACTGGTTCACCCCGGACGGCGAGGGCGCCGTCGCCTACCGCGTCATCAACGGGATCGCGCTGACGATGTCGGATCCCGTCTGCGCCGCGGGCGCGGAACGGGAGACCATCGAGGGCTTCGTGCACCACTGCGAGTCGCAGGGGTGGTCCGCCTGCTTCTACAGTTTCCACGAGCGCTACCTGCCCATCTTCCAGTCGTTCGGCTGGCAGTACATGTCGGTCGGCGAGGAGACCGTGCTCGACCTGCCGGGGCTCGAGCTGACCGGCAAGGCCTGGCAGAAGGTGCGCCAGCCGCTCAACCGCGGCCAGCGCGAAGGCATCACGACGCTGTGGTCGACGTGGCACGACCTTCCCCCGAAGTACACGGCGCAGATCGTCGCGGTGAGCGAGGAGTGGGTCGCGAACAAGAAGCTCCCGGAGATGGGCTTCACCCTCGGCGGCACCGAGGAGCTGAAGGATCCGGACGTCGGCATCTTCCTCGCGATCAACCAGGAGGGCACGATCGAGGCGACGACGAGCTGGCTGCCGAGCTGGACCGACGGCCGGATCACCGGCTGGACGATCGACTTCATGCGCCGTGGCGACGGATCCATGCCCGGGATCATGGAGTTCGTCATCGCGTCGGCCGCGCTGCACATGAAGGAGCAGGGCGCCGAGGTGCTCAGCCTGTCGGGGGCGCCGCTCGCGACGAAACCCGGCGAGCGGCCCGCGGATCCCACGGTCATGGACCGCCTGCTGTCCTGGCTCGGCGAGATGCTGGAGCCGGCGTACGGGTTCACCTCCCTGTTCCGTTTCAAGAGCAAGTTCAACCCTCGCTACGAGACGATCTACATGGCGTACGCGGACCCGGCGCAGCTCGGCACGATCGGGATGGCGATCGGCAACGCGTACCTCCCTCAGGCGACGCCGAAGGAGTACCTCGCCCTCGTGCAGACGATCACGAACCGGGGCGACGCCCGCTGAGGGTCCGACGCGCCGCGACGCGGCGATCCGGGTGTTTCACAGGAAAGCCCCCGTACTATTACGGATCGATAACACTCTCCGCCGCCCGAGGAGCCGATCATCAGTTCGCGAACACCCGATACCGCGTCCATTGCTGCCCAGAATGCAGATCTCGTCCCCGCGACCCTCGCCGCTCCGTCGGCTCCGAGTCGCCGAGACCTGCGACGCGAACGGGAGCAGTTGAACGCGGAGACGGAGCTCGGCGGAGCTCGGACCACTCCTCTCGTCCTCGATGCGGCGAGCACTCCCGTGATGGTGGCAGCGCAGGCGGCGCTCCCCCTCGCGGTCGAGCCGGCCGCTCCCACGGTCGCGGATCTCCCCCTCTTCGCGGAGACGCCCCGGGTCGCAGAGGCCCCGGTCGTCCCCATGACCGAGACCCGGGTCCCGTCCTCGACCACCGAGGTCCCGACCACCGCGTCGACCGACGACTCGCACACCCGACCGGCGACGGCCCGGGGACGCGGTCGCACCCCGTCCAAGCGGCGTTCCACCGCGACCCGTCCGAACGCCCGCGCCCCCCGCCCGAACGCCGGGCAGCGCCGCGTCCTCGGCCGGGTCGGTCGCACGGGCGGCACGGTCCTCGCCATCACTGCACTGGTCTGCGGCACGACCCTGCCCGCCATGGCGCTGGTGAACGCGAACGGCGCGCACGCGTCCGCCACCAACGCGTCCGCGGACATCCGGGCCCAGTCCTTCACCGCGGGCAAGGGCATCCTCCCCGAGGTGCACGTCAACGGCACCTACACCGCGACCACCCCGACCGAGCTGCAGGCCATGCAGGCCGCGACGGCCGCCGCCCAGCGCACCGGCGTCGCCTCGATCGCGAAGCCCGGCCAGGTCATCTACCCCATGTCCGCCGGCTCCTACACGCTCACCGACGGGTTCGGCGCAGCGCGCACCGGTCGTACGCACATGGGCCAGGACTTCGCCGCCTCGATCGGCACCCCGATCTACGCCGCCGCCGACGGCTGCGTCTCGATGTCGCAGGACAGCTACGGCGGGTACGGCGTGACCGTGCAGCTCGAGCACCCGGCCCTGAGCGGCCGCCAGTCGGTCTCGACCCTCTACGGGCACATGGACTACGGCAGCCGCGCCGTCAAGGTCGGCGAGTGCGTCACGGCCGGTCAGTTCCTCGGCCGCGTCGGCAACACCGGCTACACCGTCGGCTCGTGCCTGCACTTCGAGGTGCACCTCAACGACTCGCCGATCGACCCGCTCTCCTGGCTCGAGGCGAACGTCTTCTGACTCGGACGCGCTCCATACGCGACAGGCCCCCGCTCCGGCGGGGGCTTTCGCGTGTCCGGGACGGCTATCCGGCCAGGCCGTGCCGCGCGCTCACCGCGTCGACGATGTGCTCGGCGATCGCCATCGACGACGTCGCGCCCGGTGACGGCGCATTGCGGACGTGGGTGACCCGCCCGTCGTGTGCGATGGCGAAGTCGTCGACGAGCCGTCCGGAGGCGTCCATCGCCTGCGCGCGGATGCCGCGGGTGAGCCTGGTCGCCTGCGCACCCTCGAGCGCGGGCACGTACTTCTGCGCCTCCCGGAGGAAGAACCGCTTCGACAGCACCGTGCGCGCCTCGCGGACCGCGCTCGGGGCGTTGTGCGCCGCGAACCGCCAGAACGCGCCGCTGCCCAGGGCCTCGCCGAGATCCCGCAGGTCCAGGCCGAGGCCGCGGTACCCCTCGCGGGAGAGCGACAGGAACGCGTTCGGGCCGACGGTCGTCTCGCCGTCGAAGCGCCTGGTCAGGTGCACGCCGAGGAACGGGTACATCGGATCCGGCACCGGATACACGAGCCCGGACAGCACGTCGCGATAGGCGGGCTCGAGCAGGAAGTACTGCCCGAAGAACGGCACGACCTCGGGATCGCGCGCGCCGCCCGAGCGCCGGGCGATCCGGTCGGACTGGGCACCGGCGCAGACGACGACCTGATCGGCGCGCACCTCGCCCAGGGAGGTGTGGAGCACGACGCCGTCGGAGCGGTCCTCGAGACGGTGCACCTCGCAGCCGAACCGGATCCGCCCCCCATCGGCGACCACGTCATCGATCAGCGCCGCGGTGATGGCCGCGTAGTCGACGATCGCGGTGCTCGGCGAGTGCAGGGCGGCGATGCCCGTCGCGTGGGGCTCGATCTCCCGGATCTCCTCGGCGCCGATCATCCTGGCGCCGGGAACGCCGTTCGCGACCGCGCGGTCGAAGATGTCCTCCAGGCGCCGCTCCTCGGCGTCGTCGAGCGCGACGACGAGCTTGCCGCACTCGATGTACGGCAGCTCCTTCTCCGCGCAGAGGGCGCGGATGAGCCCGACGCCGCGCCGGCACAGCCGCGCCTTCAGGCCGCCGGGCTCGTAGTAGAGCCCGGCGTGCACGACGCCGGAGTTGTGCCCCGTCTGGTGCTGCGCGACCCGCAGCTCCTTCTCCAGGACGACCACCTCGGCGTCCGGGAAGCGCCGGGACAGCTCGCGGGCGGTCGCGGCGCCGATGATCCCTGCGCCGACGACCGCGAAGGTTCGTTTCGCCGTCACGGTCCCATTCTGGCCCGCGCCGGGTCGGCACCGATGCGCGGGCCGGGTCACGCGATCGATGCCGCCTCGCCACGCGCCGAAACTTTTGATGTTGCTGAGCGTCCCGGCGGCTCACGGTCGAAGGAAATTAGACTGACGTCGCGATCGCCGCATCGGGCGGGCGGTCACCCCCAGGGACGAGGTGGACCATGCTCCGGCGCATGACGGCAACCCTTTCAGCCTCCCTCATCGCCGCGGCGGTGCTGTGGCCTGTCGCCGCCGATGCGCGGACGACGCCGTCCGATCCCGGGGCGGACGTGCCGACGGTCGCGCACAAGCCCCGCATCCCGCACGGCGGCGACCTGCCGGGCAATGCGGGGTGGGCGTCGACCAACTGGTCCGGCTACGCCGAGACGGGCTCGAACTTCACCTCCATCACCGGTCGATGGACGGTGCCCGCCGTCTCCCCGACGCGCGGTTCGTCGTATTCGTCGAACTGGATCGGGATCGACGGGTACAACAACTCGAACCTGATCCAGACGGGGACCGAGTCCGACTACGTGAACGGCACCGCGTACTACGCGGCGTGGTGGGAGATCCTCCCGGCGAACGAGACCCGGATCTCCATGCCGGTCAATCCGGGCGACGTGATGACCGCGTCGATCGCGCAGACGTCCGGCACCACGTGGACGATCACGATCGCGGACACCACGACCACGCAGTCGTTCACCACGACGCAGACCTACACGGGGCCGCGGACGTCGGCGGAATGGATCGAGGAGGCGCCGACCGTCAACAACAAGGTCGCGCAGCTGGCGCACTTCGGGCCCACGGCGTTCGATCCCGGGACGGTCGACGGGCACTCTGCGAACCTCGTCCCGTCCGAGGCGGGCGTCATGATCCAGAACCGGCGTCAGGTGTCCACGCCGTCGGTGCCGGATGTCGACGGCGACGGCTTCGGTGTGGCCTACGGCCCGACCGCTCCGGCCGCACCGGCGAGCTGACCCCCGTCCCTTCCGCGGGGACGGGCGACCGTGTCAGTGGTGTGCGTGCGGATCGGTGAGCCGAAGGTCCACCGCCAGGTCGTGACCGTGCCCGGCGCCGTGCAGCCCCGCATCGGTGAACGCGAGCCCTGGCGTGACGAGGGCGGCGACGAGGACGGCGCACACGGCCATCCCCGCCGCGCGTGAGCGGGAGGATCGGGCGGATTCCTCCCCGCCGGCCGCGCCACTCCCCTGCGCCATCCGGGCGCGCGCCGCGATCGATCCGCCGGTGATCGCAAGCGCGGAGCCGGCGGCGACGGCGAGCGGTGAGGCTCCCGCGCCCAGCGCTCCGGCTCCCAGCGCGACGGCGATGATCGCCGCGACGGCGGCGCCCCGCCGGAGGACGATCCGGCCGGCACGGAGCACGGCCGCTCCCCAGCCGAGCTCCGCGGCGCCGAGCGCGAGCGTCCCCGCGAGCACCACGACGGCCGGCCATCCGTGCCTCCCTCCGACCACGGATGCGCCGACCGCCAGGTGGATCAGACCCGCTCCCCAGGCGAACAGAGCGGGCCAGGTGCGGATCATGGTGTCAGGCCATCGCCCCGCGCGGCGCCTGCCGCTCGACCCCGAGCCCGACCGCGAGCAGCAGCAGGGCGCTCGCAAGGTGCAGGAAATGGTCGACCGTGTTCAGCGCCAGGATGTTGGCCGCGGTGCCCACCAGGAAGAACCCGGCGATGCCCAGCAGCAGGTAGGCCGCCCCGACGACGGTGTTGACCCCCTTCGCGGCCCTGGTCGAGAGGAGTCCCGCGATCAGCAGCGCGGCGCCGATCAGCAGGTGCGCCACGTTGTGCAGCGGGTTGACCATGAAGATCCCGAGCAGCATCCCGCCCTGGGTGGCCAGGAAGGAGACTCCTCCGGTGACGGCGAAGCCGAGGGCTCCGACCGCGATGTAGACGGCGCCGAAGATGACGGCGACCAGTCGGTTCGGTGACGAACTCATTGTTCCTCCTCGAGTGCGGCCGAGTGCCGCTTCCCCACTTCTTCGGAGCCCGGCGCGGATCGGATGGGACGGATGCGGCATGCTGGAGGCATGGTCATCGACGGCGCCGAGGTCGGGGAGCACGACGATGCTCCGATCGACCACGTCGCCGTCGCCCTCGCCCGCATCGCGGACGGCGACGAGGCCGCCTTCGCGCGGCTCTACGACACGCTCTCCCCCCGCGTCTTCGCCCTGATCGTCCGCGTGCTCGTCGATCGGGCGCAGAGCGAGGAGGTGCTGCAGGAGGTGTTCCTGGAGATCTGGCAAACCGCGAGCCGCTTCGCTCCGAAGAAGGGACAGGGGCGGACGTGGGTCCTCACGATCGCGCATCGTCGCGCGATCGACCGGGTGCGGTCGGCGCAGGCGAGCAGCGACCGCGACGCGAGGGCGGGCCGGCGGGAGCTGGCCGCACACGCCGCGGGGACGGACGAGGTGGTGGAGTCGAGGATCGAGGCGGAGCGGGTCGCCGCCGCGCTCTCGCGGCTCCCGGACGCGCAGCGCGAGGCGCTGACGCTCGCCTACTACGGCGGCTACACGCAGACCGAGATCTCCGCGCTCACCCGGGCGCCGCTCGGAACGGTCAAGACACGGATGCGGGACGGCCTGAGCAGGCTGCGGCAGGAGCTGGAGGGGGCGCGATGAACGAGACCGAGTTCGCCAAGCTCTCCGCCGGCCACGCGCTCGGCGCGCTGAGCGCCGCGGACGAGCACGCGTTCGACGCCGCGCGCGCCGGCCGTCCCGACCGGGAGCGCCTGGTCGCGGAGGATCTCGCCGCGGCCGCCCGGCTCGGCGAGGTGGGTGAGCTGACTCCACCGGCTCGGGTCCGCGACGACCTGCTGCGCCGCATCGCCGACACGCCGCAGACGGCCGCAGGGGTCGAAGGTCCGGCCACGGCGCCCGCAGCCGCAGACGTCGTCCGGCCGACGGCGCGACCGGCGCACGTCCGCCGCCGCCGGCGCGCCTGGTACGCACTGGCCGCGGCGATCGTGATCCTCGCCGCGGTCGCGATCGGCTCGACGGTCGTGCCGCAGCTGCTCCGGCCGCCGGCGGTCGTCGCACTCGAGACGATCGAGGCCGCCCCCGACGCGCAGAAGGCCACGGCAGCGGTCTCCGGCGGCTCCCCGGCGACGCTGCACTGGGCCGTGTCGACCGGCAAGGCGGTGCTCGTCGCCGAGCGGCTGCCCGCGATCCCCGCCGACCGCACGTTCGAGCTCTGGTACCTCCGCGACGGCAGGCCGATCGCCGCCGGCACCTTCACCGCCTCGACCGGCACGACGACCGCGCTCCTGCGTCCGGGGATGCGACCGGGCGACGTGATCGCCGTCACCGTCGAGGACAGCGGCGGGTCGGCCTCGGGCGCCCCGACCACGCAGCCGATCGTGGCGATCCCGACGAACTGACGGAAGCGGCGACGGCGGCGAGCCGAACGTTCACCTCGCGGTGGTTGCCACCGATATCCCGGCATGATTTCATCGGACCTCATGACAGATGAAACACATCTCCACCGCCATGCCGACGCCCCGGAACCCCGGTGGTGCTCGTGCGCCGTCCCCGACGACGTGGACCTCCAGCGACGCTCCGGCCTGAACCGACGAGGTTTCCTCACCGGCGTCACCGCGGCCGGCGCCCTCGCCGCGGCCGGCTGGGTCGCGATCCCCGAGCAGGCGTCGGCCGCCGTCGGCGGCGTCGGGAAGTCCGTCACGATCACGGTCATGGGCACGTCCGACATCCACTCGCACGCGGTCAACTGGGACTACTACAAGGACGCCGCCTACGCCGACAAGGCCGGCAACGTCGTGGGCCTGGCCCGGGTGTCGAGCGTCGTGAACCAGATCCGAGCGGACCGCGGACGCGAGCGTACCCTGCTCTTCGACGCGGGCGACACGATCCAGGGCACCCCGCTGGGCTTCTACTACGCGACGGTCGACCCGATCACGAAGAGCGGCGCGATCCACCCGATGGCGGCGCAGATGAACGCGATCGGCTACGACGCCGTCGCGCTCGGCAACCACGAGTTCAACTACGGCCTCGACTTCCTCGACGCGTGGATCGCGCAGATGACGGCGCCGGTGCTGGGGGCGAACGCCGTCCGCGCCGGGACCACCGTCCCCGCCTACACGCCGTACACCATCAAGACGCTCCACATCCCCGGGTACAAGCCGATCCGCGTCGGCGTGCTCGGCCTGACCAACCCCGGCATCGTGATCTGGGACAAGGTCCACGTGAGCGGCAAGGTCGAGGTGCTCGACATCGTCGAGACCGCGAGGCGCTGGGTGCCGGTCATCCGCGACCAGGGCGTCGACGTGCTCGTCGTGAGCGTGCACTCGGGCGACAGCGGCACGTCCTCCTACGGCGACGCGCTGCCGAACGAGAACGCCGCCGGCCTCCTCGCGGAGCAGGTGCCCGGAATCGACGCGATCCTGTTCGGCCACGCCCACAAGGACATCCCGCAGCGCTTCGTCACGAACACGCAGACCGGGCAGCAGGTCGTGCTCAGCGAGCCGATGTGCTGGGGTCAGCGCCTCAGCGTGTTCGACATCGAGCTGCAGCAGGTCAGGGGCCAGTGGACCGTCGTCTCCAAGAAGGCGACGAACGTGAACACGAACACCGTGCAGGACGATCCGGCCCTCGTCGCCCTCGTGCAGGCGCAGCACGACGCCGTCGTCGGGTACGTGAACAAGCCGGTCGCGACGTCGACCGAGGAGCTCTCGGCGGCCGAGTCGTGCTGGAAGGACACCGCGATCCTCGACTACATCAACAAGGTGCAGGTCGACACGGTCGCGAAGGCCATCGCCGGGACCGCCGAGGCGGCCCTGCCGATCGTGTCGATCGCCGCGCCGTTCAACCCCCAGGCGACCTTCCCGGCAGGCGAGGTGACGATCCGCGACGTCGCCGGGCTCTACATCTACGACAACACCCTCCTGGCCTCCGTGCTCACCGGCGCGCAGATCAAGGACTACCTGGAGTACTCGGCGAAGTACTTCCAGCAGGTCCCGCCGTCCGCTCCGGTGGATCCGGCCGGCTGGACCAACGCGATGAGCACGCCCGACTACAACTACGACCAGTTCTCCGGTGTGACGTACGACGTGGACATCTCGCAGCCGCAGGGCTCTCGGATCCTGAACCTGTCGTGGCAGGGGGCTCCGGTCGATCCGACGCAGCGGTTCGTCGTCGCGGTGAACAACTACCGCCAGTCGGGCGGCGGCGGCTTCCCGCACATCGCCACCGCACCGGTCGTCTACAACGCGCAGGTCGCGATCCGCGAGGCGATCGTCGCGTACGCGTCGGCGGCGGGCGTCATCGATCCGAAGGACTTCCACGTCGTGAACTGGCGGCTGGTGCGCGCGGGCGTCCCCGTGTTCTGAGCCGCCGTCCCGCTCCTCGCCGACCGGACGAGACCCGTCCGGTGGCTCGGGCCGGCCGTGCCGGACGACGGATCCGGCGACCGGCCCGGGCCGATGCGGGATGATGAAGATCCCGTATCCGGAGACGAGGAGCAGAGCATGGGCGACGACATCGTGCAGGGCTGGGCGGCCGCCCGGGCCGAGGAACTCCCGGAGGCCGACGTCGACCAGCCGTTCGGGCCGGAGGTCGACGTTTTCCGGGTGCGCGGGAAGATGTTCATGGCGCTCTCGCGTTCGACGGGCGAGCCGATCGTGACGCTCAAGGCATCCCCGCCCGACGCCGAGGCCTTGCGCTCGTCCTTCCCCGCGATCATCCCGGGCTATCACATGAACAAGAAGCACTGGGTGACGCTCCGCTCGGACGGTTCCCTCCCGCAGGATCTCGTCGAGGAGCTCGTGACCGAGGCCTACCGCCTCGTGGTCGCATCGCTGCCGAAAGCCCAGCGCCCCGTCGATCCGGAGGTCTTCGGGCGGATCTGATCCGCAGCGCCGGATGTATCAGGGCGACCTGTCCTCGCTCTTTGTCATCGCTGAGTCCCAGCGCGACGAGAGTCAGGGTGGTCACGATGAACGAGCTGTTCCGCTTCCTGGTCATGCGTCCGGCGGATCTGCCGGCCGACACCGACGTGCACACGCTCAGCGCGCATGCCGTCGACACGGGCGCCGGCGCGCCCGCACTCCGGCGTTCGGCGAAGGCGTTCCTGCAGTCCGACGCCGTGGTGCGATCCGTCACCGACGACCCGCTCGGCGTCGCCGCCCGGGCCGTCGCCGCTGCCCTGGGGGCCGACCCCAGGAGCAATGCCGACGCCGCGGCCGCGATCCAGTCCGCGACGGGAAGCTCCGCGACGTCCCTCGCGACCGGATCCGGGTTCACCCCGTACCGGCAGCGGGTCGAGGACACGCTGATCGCCGCGAAAGCCCTCTCCGACTCGTCCGGGACCGACGCCCGCGCCCTGGCGCTGGTCGCACAGGGCCTCGACGCGATCGCACGGACCGCGGCCGGCGACGCGGAGATCGCCCTGCGCCCGCTCGTCATGCCCGTCGCCCTGCCGACGCCCGACGGCACCCGCCCGACCCCGGAACCGCCGTCCACCGGCCAGGGCGGCACTGAGCCGCCGCCCGACGAGACCAGGACGCGCGCCGAGATCGACCGGCTCGACCGGGCGATCGCCGCGCTCAAGGGCGTCCCGGCCACGGGCTTCGCCGCCGAGACCCGCGTGATCCCGTCCCGCCCGCAGGCGCGCCCGGCCCGCGCGACGGCCGACACCGCGGAGCGTGCGCGCGCGACCACGTCCCGGACCGGCGGCGAGAGCTCCGGATCCATCACCCCGCGGATCCCGTGGGCGCTCGACGCCGCGGCGATCCAGGGGCTGCCGGCGACGGTCCGCAGCACCCTGCGCGCGCTCGCGCTGGATGTCGCCAACACGCCGCTGCCGGTCATGCTGCGGACTCTCGACGACCAGCGCGGGGCGCTCCTGGCGACTCTGAAGGTGCCGATCTCCGAGGTGGCCGCCGTGTCGCTCGTGGGCAGCGCGCTCGTGCAGGCCTCCGGGGCCGCCGACCTCGTCGGCTCCCCCGCCGCCGGCATGCCGACCGGTCACGGATCCATCCGTCCTGTCGGCGTCGGCGACCTGCTGCTCGTGAAGGAGCACGTCCTGCGATACGAGGGCGGCGAGCTCGCGCACGTGGAGAACGTGCTGAAGTCCGAGCACCTCGACCGGGAGACCCGGCGCCTGGAGCGCACCGAGACCACGATCCTCACCGAGCAGGAGACGACCAAGGAGGAGGAGCGCGACACGCAGTCGACCGACCGCTTCTCGCTGAGCCGCGAGACCAGCTCGACGATCAAGGACGACACCCAGTTCAAGGCCGGGCTGTCGGTCGACGCGAAGTACGGCCCGTTCGTCGAGGTCAAGGCGAACGCCGACTTCGCCACGAACCACTCCTCGGAGGAGTCCACGAAGCAGGCGTCCGAGTTCAGCAAGGACGTCGTCGCCCGGTCCGTCAGCAAGGTCGTCGACCGGGTGCTCGAGCGCCGCACCACCACGACGCTGGAGGAGTTCGAGGAGACGTACTCGCACGGCTTCGACAACAGCGCGGGCACGGGCAACATCTCCGGCGTCTACCAGTGGGTCGACAAGGTGCTGCAGGCGCAGGTCTACAACTACGGCAAGCGCATGCTCTTCGACGTCACGCTGCCCGAGCCGGGCACAGCCTTCATCGTCGCGCAGACCAAGGGCAAGCTCGAGGGGCAGACCTTCACGGCGCCGGTGCCGTTCACGCTCACCCCGACGCAGGTCACCGAGGGCAACTACGCGTTCTGGGCGCACCAGTACGACGTCACCGGGATCGAGGCGCCGCCGCCGCCGGTCAAGACGTTCAGCAAGGCGTTCGACGGCACGGTCCCGCAGGATCCGTACGAGTTCAGCAAGTCGGCGGACATCGCGATCGACGACGGCTACCAGGCGAAGTACGCCCTGTGGACGGCGGCATGGAACGTCTACGGCGGCGCGGAGTGGTACCTGCTCATCGGAAACAACGCGCTCGACGTCTTCACCGACGCGACCTACATCGACATGGCCGGGGAGGTCGGATCCGTGTCGGTCGCGACCTTCGGCTGGAAGCTGCGCGACTTCGCCGCGACCGTGGAGATCTTCTGCGAACGCACCGCCCGCGCGATGACCGCCTGGCAGCTGAAGACGCACGCGGCACTCACCCAGGGCTACCTCGCGAAGCAGCAGGCCTACCAGTCGCAGCTGGACGAGGCGGCCGCCGCGGCGGGGGTCGTGATCTCCGGCCAGAACCCGATGTGGAACTCCCGGATCGTGACGACAGAGCTGCGCAAGCAGTGCCTCACGCTGCTGACGGCGCAGCAGTTCGACGCGTTCGGCGCGCTCGAGACCTCCGCCGAGGGGTACCCGCAGCCGGCCCTGGCGCGCAGCGAGCAGCAGATGCCGTACGTGCGCTTCTTCGAGCAGGCCTTCGAGTGGGAGCACATCGTCTACTTCTTCTACCCGTACTTCTGGGGATGGAAGCCGGCCTGGTCGCACCGGATGCTGCTCGACGACGTCGACACCGAGTTCGCCGACTTCCTCCGCGCCGGTGCGGGTCGGGTCGTGTTCCCGGTCCGGCCCGGCTTCGAGGCCGCGGTCGTGCACTACCTGGAGACCGGGGAGATCTGGAACGGCGGCCCGGCACCGGACATCTCGAGCTCGCTCTACGTGCCGATCGTCAAGGAGATCCAGGAGGCCACCGGAGCCCCCGGCGACGAGGTGCCCGTGGGAGACCCGTGGCTCGTCCGGCTCCCGACGACGCTGGCCAAGCTGCGGCCGGACGACGCGCTGCCGACCTGGACCAAGGTCGGCGAGGAGTGGCAGCCGTCCAACTGAGGCCGTCCCATCCGGGGAACGGACGCACGAGGACGACCGGCAGGAGGGCGAGGGATGCGCAACTACATCATCATGGCCGGCGCGGACTGGGAGTTCCAGGGCGTCGACTTCCAGGTGCTGGCCACGAACCGCCGCAAGTACCTCACCCGGCAGAACACCGCGAAGGCGGATCTGCGGTTCCTCATGATGGACGTCCGCGCCGGTCAGGTCACCCGGATCGACGTGACCTACCCCGGCGGGACGAAGACCGAGGCGGCGAGTGTCGTCACCACGTTCGGGCCCGTCAGCCGCTCCAGCATCGGCACGTTCACCGACTCCGCGGGGGTGAGCCGCACCGGGTTCAAGCCGGGCCAGTTCAGCGTCATGTCGATCACAGACCTGTATGCGGCGGTCCGCGACATCGGGCAGAACGCGCCGGGCACGCTGCAGGAGGTGAGCTTCTTCGGGCACGGCTGGATGGGCGGCCTCATCCTCGTGAACAGCTTCGATGACCGCTCCCCCGTCGTGCCGGTCCCCTCCACGGGCGGGGCGCCGACGACCGTCGTCGCGACCCTCGGGCCGACGCAGCGGGACCCGGACGACAAGGACTCGCGCGGGCAGTACGACTTCGTCGCGCCCACGCAGGACGCGGCGGCACTCGCGCTGTTCAAGGCGGCCTTCGCGACGGACGGGTTCTCCTGGCTCTGGGGTTGCGCGTTCCCCCGGGTGATCCACCACGCGATGTGGGCGATGGAGGGCACCAAGGGCTACGCGACGAGCGGCACCGGCGACGACACCGTGCTGACGCTCGACCGTGTCGTGAAGGAGGACGTCGACTACATCGAGGGGTTCCTGCTGCCGATCCTGAAGACCCCGTTCCCGTCGCGCTCGACCATCACGACCAAGTTCAAGTTCCTCAAGTACGTCTTCTGCGCGGCCAACGCCTCCGCCTTCGCCGCCCAGCTGGCGACGGCGACCGGCAGGCCGGTGCGCGCGGCGCTGCTCGGGACGTACGCGGAGTACGACGACCCGCCCGACATGATGCACGTGCACACCGGCTTCACCGCGCACGTCGCGTTCTACAAGAACTACGTCGGGATGACGATGGATCCGGAGGGCAGAGGGTACGGGGTGTACCCGCCGGGCCTGACCTGCACGGCGCCGACCGTGCCGTGAGGACCGCTCTGTGACGACGCGCTTTCTGTTCCGGCGGCGCTGCGGCTAGAGTGAACGCCGTTCAGCTGAACGGTGTTCAGGCGATGGTGCGGAGGAGACGGGCGATGGATGATGCGCGGCGTTCTCGCTCGTCGGACACTACCGCGATCTCCGGGGGGTCGTCTCCGATGGCCGGCTCGGCGGGACGGTCGTGATCGTCCCCGTCCGCGGCGACGACACGGGACTGCTGGAGCGGCTGCGCGTCCTGCGCACGGCGGAGCAGGTCCCGCTGGTCGGCGACGACCGCTGGCCGCAGGCGCAGTGGGATGCGGTCAGGGCGGTCGCCGCCACGACGGCGACGCCACCCGGCGCCGCCTGGGCGACCCTGACCTCCGGCAGCAGCGGTGCGCCCCGGATCGTCCTGCGCACGGCGGAGTCGTGGGCGGCGTCGTTCGCCGCGGTGGCCCGTCTGCTGGACGCCGGCCCGGACGACGCCGTGCTGCTCCCCGCCCCGCCGTCGGCCTCGCTGACCCTGTTCTCCCTCGCCCACGCGCTCGACGGCGGCCCCCGCCCGCTGCTGGACCCGGCGGACCGTGCGGACGCGACCTGCCTGCACGGAACGCCGCAGGCGCTGCGCTCGGTGCTGGACGCCGGCCCCCTGCCGCGGCTGCGCGCCGCCCTCGTCGGCGGATCCCATCTCGACGACGCGCTGCGGACACGGGCCGAGGAGGCCGGGATCCGCGTGGCGGCGTACTACGGCGCGGCGGAGCTGTCCTTCGTCGCGGTCGACGAGGGCGACGGCCTCCGCGCGTTCCCCGGGGCGGAGCTGACAGTGCGGGACGGCGAGCTCTGGGTGCGGTCCCCGTTCGTCGCGCTCGGCTACGCGGGCAGCGACGGTCCGCTGCGCCGTGACGGCGAGTGGGCGACGGTCGGCGACCGCGCCGAGCTCGTCGACGGCCGGCTGCGGCTGCTCGGCCGGGCGGACGACGCGATCCTCAGCGCGTCGGCGACGATCGTCCCCGAGGAGGTCGAGGCCGTGATCCGCTCCGTGCCGGGTGTCCGCGACGTCGTCGTCTTCGGCCTGCCGCAGCCCCGCGTGGGCGCCCTGGTCGCGGCCTTCGTGGAACTGGACGGCCCCCCGCCGGTCGGCCTGCGCACCGCGGTCGCCGCGCAGCTCGCGCCCGCGCATCGTCCGCGGCAGTGGTTCGCCGGTGAGCTCCCCCGCACCGCCGGCGGCAAGCCCGCCCGCGCCGAGGCCGTCCGCCGCGCGGTGGCCGGAGAGGTGGACCGCCTTGTCCTCTGACCCCGTGATCATCGCCGCTCGGCGCACCCCGATCGGCACCCGTGGCCGGGCCCTCGCCGATCTGGGCGTCGCCGAGCTCGCCGCTCCGGTCATCCGCGCGGCCCTCGCCGACGGAGAGGCCGCGCTCGGCTCGCCCGTGACCGTGGCCGACGTCCTGCTCGGCAATTGCATGGGCCCCGGCGGCAACCCCGGGCGGCTCGCGGCGCTCGCCGCGGGCCTGGGTCCGCTCGTCCCGGGCGGCACCGTCGACCGGCAGTGCGGCAGCGGACTGGCAGCGATCCTCGACGCCGCGGCCGCCGTGCGTGCGGGCGACGGCCGCATGCGCATCGCAGGCGGGGTCGAGAGCCCCTCGACGGCGCCGGTGCGCTCCCAGGGCGGCGTGCCCTACGACCGCGCCCCGTTCGCCCCGCACGGGTTCCCCGACCCCGGGATGACACGCGCGGCGGAGGATCTCGCCGCGCACGACGGCATCGCCCGCGACCGGCAGGACGCGCACGCCGCGCGCAGCCACGCCCGCGCCAGAGCTGCCCGCGACGCCGGCCGGTTCGACGCCGAACTGGTGCCGTCGGCCGGTCTCGCGTACGACGACGCGATCGGCGCCGCCGAGAAGCTGCTCCCCCGGCTCACACCGCTCTTCCCCGCCGGCACCCTCACCGCGGGCACGGCCACGCGCATCGGGGACGGCGCCGCCGCCGTCCTCGTCGCGCCCGCCGGCACGGCACCCGGCCTGGCGATCCGCTCCGCCGCCGTGATCGGCTGCGACCCCGCTCTGCCGGGCATCGGCGCGGCACCCGCCGTGCAGGAGGCGCTCTCCCGGGCCGGCGCGAGCACCGCGGATGTCGCGGCGTTCGAGATCGTCGAGGCCTTCGCCGCGCAGAGCCTCGCCGTGCTCGACCGGCTCGGGATCGCGGACGACGATCCCCGGGTCTGCGCGGACGGCGGCGCGCTCGCCCTCGGTCACCCGTGGGGAGCGAGCGGGGCGGTCGCCGTCGTGCGGCTCTTCAGCCGTCTCGTGCGCGGCGACGCCCCGGCGGGGACGCTCGGCGTGGCGGCGGCGTCCGTCGGCGGCGGCCTGGGTGTGGCGGCGCTGCTCGAGGTCGTGCGGTGACCGAGACCCGCCTCCGGACCGCCGGACTCAGCTCGTGATCGTCGACCGCGTTCCGGCGCCGATCTTGACGAGCGCGTCCTCGCGCCAGACCTCCAGGTGGCGCTCGTACAGCGCCACGAGGCTGTCCAGGTCCGCTGCGGTCATCGCATCCAGGATCTCCTGATGATCGCGGATGCTCTCGTTCACGCTCCCCTGGTCCGGGGTGTGCGTCCGCGAGATCCGGAGGTTCACCGGGTGCTCGGTGAGGGAGTCGATCATCTTGATCAGGATGCTGTTGCCGCACGGCTCGAACAGGAGCTCGTGGAACCGGACGTTCAGTTCGAAGCGCTTGGCGAGGTCGGCCGGGTCGACGACGGACATGTCGGCGATGACCGTGTTCAACCGCGCGAGTGACGACGCGTTGTGCCGGCCGCACGCGAGGCGGAGAGCCAGAAGCTCCAGGTTCAGCCGCACCTGGTAGAGCTCGACGACGTCGTCGGCGGTGGGCTCGTTGATCAGGAAGCCGATCCCGGGAAGCGGTGAGACGAGACCCTCGTACGTCAACTGGTTCAGAGCTGCCCGCACCGGCGTGCGGGAGACACCCAACGCGCTGGCGAGATCCTCCTGGCGCAGCTGCTCCTCCGCCAGTTCACCCGCCACCAGAGCATCACGGATCGCGGCGTAGACGCGATCGACAAGGGAACGGCCGTCACGACTGGTCTTCGGCAGTGGTTGCACCGTGGGTTCCTTTCTGGCCTGGCGTCCCATTCGGGGTGTGGGTGGAACGCCGTCTCACGGATCCATTGGATCCGGTCCAGAGTGTATCGCAGCGCCGATCGCTTCGACCCTTGTCGCCGACGTCGGCATTTCGTGGTCGTTCAGAACGCCGAGCGCGCGTCCTGCAGCACCTGTCCCGTGCGGAGCAGCAGGCGGTCGGATCCCGCCCTCCCGATGAGCTGGAACCCGACGGAGCGACCGGACGGGTCGTGACCCACCGGTACGCTCACGGCCGGCAGGCCGAGCAGATTGGCCACCTCGGTGAACGCCCCGAAGGGAGCCAGGTCCCTGTCCAGGTCCAGCTCGGCGAGGGGCTTGGTGAGAACGGGCGCGGTGGGGCCGGCGAAGAAGTCGACGCCCTTCTCGTCGAACTGCCGCTCGAGCGCTCCCCGGACGACCTCGCGCAGCTCGTGGGCTTCGGCCAGTTCCGCGGCCGTGATCGCGGCGCCCGCCTCGAGCCGCTGCACCCCGCGGGGCGGGTAGAGCGACGGATCCGTGCGGTAGAGACCCTCGTGGGCGATCCACGTCTCGTGGCCGATGATCGTCAGGAAGGCCGGGCTGACCAGATCCAGCTCGGCGATCTCCAGTTCGACGATCTCAGCGCCCGCTCGTTCCAGCTCCGCCAGGGAGGAGGTCGCGACCCTCTCCACGTCCTCCTCCGATCCCGACCAGTAGCGGCGGATGACCCCGACGCGGCGCGGTGGCCGGGGCCCCGAGGACTCGGCCCCGTCTCGGGTTCCGGTCGCGGAGAGGACATCGAGCAGGATGCGGGCGTCATCGCACGTCCGGGTGATGACGCCGAGATCGCTCACCGACGTCGAGCCGGGGATGACCCCCGTGGTGGGGATCGCTCCGCGGCCGGCTTTGAACCCGACCACGCCGTTCAGTGCTGCCGGGATGCGCAGCGAGCCGCCCGCGTCGGTGCCCAGCGCCGCGAGGGAACTGCCCAGCGCGACGGAGACCCCTCCCCCCGCCGTCGATCCGCCGGGGAACCATGCCGGATCCAGCGCGTTCCTCGTCGGCGGCGGGCAGATGCCCCACCCGAAGCGGTTGGTCTCGTGCTTGCCCACGAGGACTGCGCCGGCCATCCGCAGTCGTCGCACCGAGCCCGCCCTGTCCGGGCCGCTGCCGTCGTCCAGAGCGTAGGGAGCGCCGGCGGTGGTGGGCATGCCGGAGGTCTGGATCAGGTCCTTGACGCCGATCGGAATGCCGTCCAGCGGGCCGGCCGGCAGGCGGCGACGGCGTCGCTCGTCGACGTCGTGCGCCTGGGCCCGTGCACCGTCGGCGTCGACATGGACGTAGGCGTGATGCACGGGCTCGGTGTCCCGGATCCGCTGGAGCACCTGCTCGGTGACGTCGGTGGCCGTGCGCCGTCCACCGAGCAGGTCGGCGAGGGTCGACGCGATCGTGGGCAGGGTCTCACTCATGGACGGAGAGGCTTTCGGCATGGATGGAGAGGTACTCCGTGACGGGGTTCCGGGTGGTGATCAGGCCGTTGCGGCGCAGGGCCCCCTCCCACCGCAGGATCTGATCCATGCGGACGTCGGCGGAGTCGGGCCAGAGGTTCAGTTCCAGGTACCGTTCCAGGATCTGGACGAGTCGCGCCCGGGTGTACCGGGGGAAGCGATGACCGATGACGTCGGCGATGTCGGACGCGCTGTGACCGAGCATCCAGCGCTGCGCCTCGCCGAGTCCTCGTCGGAACGCGATCAGGTCCTCGGAGCGTGCCGCAGCCACCTCGGCGGACGTGCTGTAGATGCTCCAGGGCAGTGCACCCGCACCGTCGGCGACCGTCGCCGCGCACCGGAGGCGGTCATCCAGTGCGGCCTCCGCATCGATGAACAGGTAGTCGCCGACGCCCCTGACGAACTCTTCGACGGCGTCCGCTGCGGTGAAACCGATGATCAGCTGCATGTCGCCGGTGGTGAGGTCGTGCCGGTGCAGGGCCTCCTGGAAGGCGGCCCAGGCGGTGGGCGCCTCCCCCGGGTAGAGGACGATGGATCGCCTCCTCAGATCCGCCCACCGGAATGTCGCGTCGTCTTCGCGACGGGACATCAGGACGTTGCGCGTCTGCTGATTGCTCTGCGCCACGATGTGCGTGTCCGTCCCGGTCTCGTGCATCCGCAGGGCGTACACCAGGCTGCCCAGGACGAGGTCGGCGGATCCGAGTCGCACGGTGTCCACCACCCCCGCGACGCCGGCGGGATGCGGCACGAACTCCAGGGCGAGGCCCTGATCCTCGAAGAATCCGAGTTCCGCCCCCACGTACTGCGGCGTGTAGGCGAGGTCGTGCGCGCACGCGATCCGCAGCTTCTTCTTCTTCTCAGCTTCCATGGATGCCGGCCCTTTCCGTGAACAGTTCGGTGACATGATCGCCGATCTTCGCCTCGTCGCCGAGGGGCCGGATGCGGATCCCGTGACCGGGCGTGCCGACGATCGAGGTGCCGTCGAAGACCTCGGTCCCCCGGACGAACGTCTTCACGGGAGCTCCGGTCGCCTCGAAGCCGTCCCAGAGCAGGGCCGCATCCCGGCCCGCCGACTGGAAGTCGGCGTGGTCGATGACGCTGCGACGGGTGAGGTCGACCAGGACCAGATCCGCATCGGCCCCGACGCGGATCTCCCCCTTGCGCGGATACAGGCCGAAGGTCTTGGCCGCGCGGCGCGACATGACCTCGGCGAGCTCGACCAGCGTGAGCCTGCCCTGATTCACCGCGGTCAGCATGACCCGGCCGGCGGCGTCGAGGCCGCAGGCGCCCGAGGGCGCATCCCAGATGCGGGTCCAGCCCGGGTCCTTCTCCGAGACCAGGTACGGCGAGTGGTCGGTCCCGACGAAGTCGATCGTGCCGTCCAGCAGCCCCTCCCAGAGGGCGGCCTGGTGCCAGGCGGTGCGCAGCGGCGGATTGATCTTCCCGTACGGGCCGACCCTGGCCAGGTCGTCCTCGGTGAGCAGGAGGTGGTGCGGGCAGGCTTCGGCCGTGACCTGCTGTCCTTCGGCCTTCGCCGCGCGGATCCGCGCGACCGCTCCGGCGGTGCTGACATGGGCGAAACTGACGCGGGCGCCGGTGGCCCTGCCCAGCAGGAGTGCGCGCTGTACGGCCTCCTCCTCGGCGAAAGGAGGCCGTGACAGCGCATGCGCCAACGGGTCGTTCCGCCCGGCCCGCCGCAGCTCCTCGCCGAGGAGAGCGCAGACGGAGTCGTTCTCGGCGTGGATGACCGAGGGCAGACCGGTCGCGGCGACCGCGCGCAGGACCTGGAACAGGGCCGCGTCGTCCGGCGCGCACATGTCGATGGATCCCGGCAGGTCATCGAAGGCGGGTTCCATGAAGGTCTTGTAGCCCACCACCCCGTTCTCGGCGAGCTCGGCGATGCGGTCCAGGTTCCCGGCGCCGGCGCAGCCGTAGAGCGCGTAGTCGACGTAGGCGGAGGGCGCGATCAGCCTGTCCTTTGCGGCCAGGGTCTGCGCCGACGACGTCGGGGGGATGTCGCAGGGCATGTCCAGCACGGTGGTGATGCCGCTGCTGGCAGCGGCACGCGTGCCCGCGCCGAACGTCTCCTTGTGCCCGTATCCCGGCTCGCGCAGATGCACATGCGTGTCGATCAGGCCAGGAAGGACCACGAGTCCCGCCGCCTCGATGACCCGGTCGGCGGCCCGCGGATCGAGGGAGCCGAGCGCGACGATGTGCGCGCCGCGCACGCCGATGTCCATGTTCTGCACACCGGACGGCGTGACGACCCGGCCGCCGCGGATCACGAGATCGAACCGCTGCTCCGGGGCGGTCATGGACGCGCTCCCTGACCGACGCCCGCCCAGGACGCGGCAGGCCGGTAGAACAGCCGGTCGAATCGGTCCGCGTCGTCGCCCGTGAGGCCGTCGAGGTGCGCCGCGGCCTCAACGTCGAGCAGCACGGCGCCGCGATCCTCGACGCCACGCCCGGCCAGCAGGTCCGAGCCGTGCGCGGACAGTTCCGCGGACCGGGCGAGTCCGCGGACGAAGGGCTCCGGGAGGGCGGCCAGCCAGCGGCGGATCACCCGTCCCCGCACCCGCGGGACCAGGTCGCCGAACAGCCGCACCGCGGAGATCCCGCCGTCGGGGTGGATCCGGACGCGGACCCGTGCCGCCTCGACGTACTCCGTGATCGGGAACGCATGGCGCTGGTCGCTCAGAAGCCTGGTCCTGGGCATCAGGGGACGCCACTCCGACTCGACGTCACCGGAGGCGCCTTCCGGGAGGTACTCGGCGCTGAACGCGTCGGCCGCGTTGCCCCCGAAGTGCGTCGTGTCGATCTCGATCGCCGACAGGCAGGCGACGTCGGCGAGGCCGATGACGATCTCGTCGTGACCGGCGCCACGACGACGTCCTGTCTCCCAGCCTTCGCCGATGCTCGCGGCGGTGCGCGGCATCAGCACGTTGGTGGGCGGCATGAACGCCGTGGACGAGCTGACGACGTGTCCGCCGGCGGGCACGGAGGCGAGATCCATGCTGGGCCGCACGCGACGGGGGTCCAGAACCACTTCGCCGTACGCGCGCAGCCGGGACACGCCCCCGTCGGGCAGCAGCCTCAGCAGCAGATGCGTCGCGATCAGGCCGTCCTCGGACGGGAGCACGTTGTACTGATCGGGCCCGCACGCGCTGCGGGACACCAGGGTCCGGCGCGGACTATTCAGGACCTCGTCGGAGGTCGGGTATCCGTCGACGGCGAACGACTCGAGCTCCACCGCCACGGGGACGTTGCCGTGGAAGTGCGCGGTGTCGGCGATGACCTCGTGCACGATGCCCGGAGCCCCCAGACGGACCAGCGCCCATTCCTCCTCGGGAGTGTGACGGCGGGTCTCCCAGCCGTCGTACACCGTTCCGCGCGGGCCGGGCCTGCTGCGGTCCGGAGCCACCGATTCGCTGTCCTTGACCAGGTGCTCCGCCGCACCGAAGTGCTCGTCCGTGGTGGCCATGACGCTGGCCCCGAGGCGCTTGGAGGCCAGGTTCAGCCTCGTCTCCACACCGCTCATGCTGCGTTCACCGCGGCCGTGCACACGATCTCGACCAGGACGTCGTCGCCCAGGTCGGCGACGGCGAGAGTGGCCCGTGCGGGCAGATGATCCGCTTCCAGCCACTGCTTCCAGACCGCGTCGATCGCGGGCTTGTCGGCGAAGTCGGCGACGAAGATCGTGGCGCTGAGCAGGTTCCGGCTGGTCGATCCGTGCGATTCCAGGAGGGCGTCGATCTTCTCCGCGATCTGGGTCATCTGGCCTGCGGCGTCGAGTGTCCAGTCGTCGGCGACGACCCCGCCGAGGTGGAGGACGCCGGCATGCTCGACGACACGATGCATGATCGGGGTGGGAACGCGACGGGTGATCGTGAGACTCATTTCAGATTTCCTTCTGGAACGGGATGGGGAGGGGGATGCGGATCCAGCGCCGGCTCGGTCAGCGGGCAGGCGATGCCCGGGTGGCGATGCGGAAGCCGTCGTGGATCCAGGTCGGGGCTCCCCCGGCGTCGGGCCGGAGGAAGTGGAGTTCCGAGCCGTCATCCGCCACGAAGCTGCCTTCGTGCACGGGGCGGTACTCGGTGCAGGTCGGTGAGGGCGCGTCGGTGATCCCGAAGAAGCCGAACTGATCGGACATGGTGCCCGTCTCGGTCATGACGAGCCGGTCCCCGACGCGCTGGGCGCTGTGGAGCGAGTTCAGCCGACGGAACACCCCGGAGTACTGCGGGCCGACGCCGGCGATGCTCCCGTCCGGCGCCGGCGGCGGGGTCCGTCGGATGCCGGTGAACTCGGCGACCAGCGCCTCGGCGGCACGGGAGGCGAAGGCCGACCCCCACGCCGCGTTGCTGCAGACGGTGACGACGAGATCCTCGTCCGGAACGACGCGGACGGCGGCGGCCTGGGACGGGCTCTGGCCGTCGTGGCCGAGCATCGTGCGGCCGTCGACGGTCGGGAACACGGCGTGGCCCAGTCCCCATGCCTCGTACTTCCAGCCCGGCACCTCCGTGAGCGTCTCCTGCATGAGCGTCGTCGTCTCCGTGGACAGGGGCCGCCCCGCCGCCCCGTGAGACAGCCCGGCGTATGCCCGGACGGTCCGCGCCAGGTCGTGCGCGGAGACGGTGATGCCGCCGCCGGAGGCGAGCCCGCGTGCCGTCGCCCATCGTCGCGCGGGCCGGTAGCCGGCCGGGGACACCGGATCCCGGAGCTGCCCGAGGGCGACGGGACCCAGCAGCGCGCGTTCCGGAAGGACGGACAGGGTCTCCAGCGCGAGGGGGGCGCAGACGAGATCCTCGACCGCGTCCTCCCAGTCCCGTCCGAGAAGGCGCTCCACGAGGTACCCGGCCAGCACGTATCCGTTGTTCGTGTACGAGAAGATCTCACCCGGTGCGTGGATCAGAGGAACGTCCGCGACGGCCGTGACGGTCAGGCGCCGGGCGCTCTGCCCGCGGCCGAGATCGGTCCAGTACTGGCTCTCGAACCCGCTGCGGTGGTGCAGGAGGTCCTGCACCCTGATCTCGGCGATGCGTCCGTCGACAGAGTGCCGGAGGCCGGGCACGAGGTCCACGACCTCGTCTTCGAGGCGCAGCAGGCCGCGCTCCACGCACGCCATCAGCGTCATGGCCGTCACCATCTTGGTCACGGACCCGATCTGGAATCCCGTCTCCGTGGTCGTCACCCACCCCGCCTGGGGGTTCGCCCAGCCGGTGACGACGTCGATCGCCGCGCCGGCGTGGAGAACCGTGCAGGCCGCACCGGGGATGCCGGCCTCCTGGGCGAGGCCGGCGACGATCTGGGTGACGTCGTTCGCGTCCGGCATGTCGCGCACCTCCTTCGGGTGTGATGAGGGGGCCGGCGGCGGGGTGCGCCGCCGGCCCCGATGGCTCAGGACATGGGCTCGTTGACCGTGACCTTCGGCATCAGGTGGTCACCCATCTCGTACTTGTCGAAGAGCTTCTTGAACGTGCCGTCGTCGATGAGCTTCTGAGCGGCGGCGGCGAGGGCCTTGGCGAGCTCCGTCTCGCTCTTCAGAGTCTGAGCGCCGCCCACCTGGGGGCTCCAGCCGAAGGGCAGGCTGGCGGGCGCCGTGATGAGCTGGAGGGCACCCGGGTTCGCGGCGATGAGCGGCTTCGCGATGTCAGCGCCGCCGATCTGGACCTGCGCCTCGCCGCTCTTCAGCGCCAGCAGCGCGGCCGAGGTCGACGGATACGTCTTCACCTCCACGGGACGCTTGCCGGCGGCCTGGCACGGCCCCTGCAGCTTGTCGATCAGCGCCCCGAAGACGTCGCCGGTCTGACGCGCCACGATGTGGCCGCAGAGGTCGTCCATCCCGGTGATGTGCTGCGGGTTCCCGGCCTGGACGAGCAGCGCGTTGCCCTGTTCGCTGTAGTTGACCGAGTTGATCATCTCCTCGCGTGCTTTGCTGTCGCTCATGCTGGAGGTGATCACGTCGTACTTGCCGGCCTGCACCGCCGGGATCAGCCCGTCGAACGACAGCGAGGTGATGCTGTACGGGACGCCCAGGACCGCGGCCATGGCCTGACCGGTGTCGATGTCGAGGCCGACGAGCTTGTTGTTGCTGTCGAGGGTCTCCCACGGCGCGTACGGGGCGGAGGTCGCGAAGCGCAGACCTTCCTGGTACTTCTTCGGGAGCATCGCGGCGATCTTGGCGTCCTTGGTCACCGTGATGTCGCCGATCTTGACGGCGCCGCCACTGCTGCTTCCCGCGTCGGCCGCGGCGGATCCGGCGCTGGATCCTCCGCAGCCGGTCAGTGCCAAGCTCACCGCGATGACGGATGCGCCGATCGCTGCGAGCTTCATGTTCTTTCCACTCATAATGACTCCTGAACTGGTGGTTTACGTGCTGGGTTGAGGTGATTTCCGGGCATGGGGGTAGCGCGGAAGGAGCCCGGGGGTATGGGCTCGGTGGACGTGGTGGTGGATTCAGAGGACCTTCGTCAGGAAGTCCCGGGTGCGTTCGTGCTTCGGGTTGACGAGCATCTCGCGCGGGAGGCCGTCCTCGACGACGACGCCGTCGTCCATGAAGATGCTCCGGTCGCAGACCTCTCGGGCGAATCCGATCTCGTGGGTGACCACGATCATGGTCATGCCGTCACTGGCGAGCTCCTTCATGACCGCCAGGACGTCCCCGACGAGTTCCGGATCGAGTGCGCTGGTGGGCTCGTCGAAGAGCATCAGATCCGGGTCCATGGCGAGAGCCCGTGCGATGGCGACCCGCTGCTGCTGCCCACCCGACAGCTGGGACGGGTACATGTCGGCCTTGGCCTTCAGTCCGACCCGGTCGAGGAGCTGCTCCGCCTTCTGACGCGCCTGACCCTTGGACTGCTTCAGGACCTTGATCGGCGCCTCCGAGATGTTCTCGATCGCGGTCATGTGCGCGAACAGGTTGAATCGCTGGAAGACCATGCCGATGTTGCGCCGTCGCCCCGCAGTCTCCTTCGGACTCAGTTCGTGCAGCTTGCCGCCGGCCATCTTGTAGCCGACCGGCAGACCGTCGACGGCGAGCACGCCCCCGTCGATCGTCTCGAGGTGGTTGATGCAGCGCAGGAACGTGCTCTTGCCGGAGCCGCTCGGACCGAGCAGGGCGACGACTTCACCCCGGTGCACGTTCAGGGAGATGCCGTGCAGCACCTCGTGGCTGCCGAAGGACTTCTTGACGTTGCGAGCCTCGACGATCAGATCGGTCATGACGTCGCTCCCTTCAGCCTCTTGGCGTGACGGCGGTGGTGCCAGGCGACGATGGACCGCCACGAGGGGCTCCTCTGGGCCGTGACCCCGCGGCCGTAGCGGCGTTCCAGCCACGCCTGCGGGAAGGACAGCAGGGTGATCAGGATCAGGTACCAGATGCTGCCCACCAGCAGCAGCGGGATCACCTTGAAGTTCTGCGAGTAGACGGTCTGGAGCCGGGTCATCAGATCGGCTCCGGCGATCACGGAGACCAAGGAGGTCAGCTTGACCATGTTGATCGTCTCGTTGCCCAGCGGCGGAACGATCACGCGCATGGCCTGGGGAAGCACGATGCGGCGCATGGTCAGCCCCGGCGACATCGCCAGGGAGTGGGCGGCTTCGATCTGGCCGCGGTCGATGGCCAGCATGCCGCCGCGGACGATCTCGGCGCAGTACGCCATCTCGCTGAGGCCCAGGGCGAGGATCGCCGCCGTCGTCCCGCCGATGACATCCGAGGTCCGTGCGGAGAACAGCACGATGTCGGTGAACGGAATCCCGATCGTGATGTGGGCGTACAGCGCTCCCAGGTATGCCCAGAAGATGAGCTGCACCAGGACCGGGACCGCGCGGAACGCCCAGACGTACAGCCGGGACATCGTGGCGAGGACCACGTTCCCGGACAGACGCATGACCGCCAGCACCATGCCGCCCGCAAGACCCAGGACCATCGACACCACGGTCAGCGCCAACGTCACGCCGAGACCGCTGAGGGTCAGCGGGTCGAACAGGTACTTCACGATCGTCGGGAGGTCCACGTTCGGGTTCGTGGCCAGGGATCTCAGTGCCAGGAACACGATGAGCACCAGCACGATCGCGGCGGCCCACTGCCAGGGGTGCTTGCGCCGCACGACCTCGATTTCCGAATCCAGGCTGGAAAGGTCGACCCGATCAGCGCCATCGCTGGTCGGTGCCACCAAATCCGGCGGCCTGGGCGCCGTCTTCTGCGTATCCATCGCTCTCCCGAACGTCATTGAACGAGTGTGGTCGTGGTTCGAACCTCATCCTGCAGGTTCTGGATCCACTGTATCTACTGGATCCAGAGATGCATAGAGCGAACTCGGCCGTGTTACGAACATTGCTTGACGGGCGAGCGAAGCCGCAGATCCCCAGGAGCGCGGCTCCTTCGCCCCCATGGCCACGGGTCGATGCGGTTCCTTCGGGCCGGAGCACGCGGTTCGCCCACAGCGCCGAGTAGCCTCGCACCATGACCCCCATCCCGCCGACTCCCGAGACGGTCTGGGCGCCGCTCTCGGCAGCCGAGATCGCCGACACGCTCCGACGCTCCCCCGCCCGGTGGTGGATCTCCGGAGGCGTGGCTCTGGACCGCTGGCTGGGCCGAGACATCCGCGCCCGCGCCAACATCGACATCAGCACGACCACGAGCGGGCTCGCCGAGATCGTGACCCTCTTCCCGTCGCGTTACAGCGCCTGGCTCGCCGACCGTGGGACCTTCATCCGGGTCGAGGACGCCGCGGAGGGCGACGACCTGCACCCGGTCCTCATCCACGACGACGCCCGGGGTGCGTGGGTGCTGCAGGTGAATGTGGAGGACGGCACCGACCGCGCCTGGGTGTACAAGCGGGACCCGCGTCTTCAGCTGCCCTGGGATCGCGCCGTGCTCGACATCGACGGCATCCCCACCGGCGCTCCGGAAGTGCAGCTCGTATGGAAGGCACTGCGCCCGCGCCCCGAGGACGAGCTCGACAAGGACGCGGTGCTTCCGGGGCTCTCCGACGAGGCGCGCTCCTGGTGGGAGCGCGCGATCCTGACCATCCACCCGCATTCGACGTGGTCCATCCACGTGCGCAGCCCCTTCGCGCCCGCGAAGGCGAGCTGGAACCGATCGCGGCACTGACGCCGCGATCGCGTCCTGCGCTCAGTGCGCGGCGCCCCGGTACTCCCCCGCTGCGACGGCGTCGAAGACCACGGATCGGAACCATCGCTGCGCCGGCGACAGGCCGGCGTCGTTGCGCGTGTAGAGCGACACCGGCGTGCTTTCGCCGGGCCAGGGCAGGTCTGCGATGCGGAGCCCGGGGAACCACCCGCTGAAGACTTCGGCGACGTGACGCGGCAGCAGGACGACCAGATCCGTCGCCTCGAGCACGGCGGGCACCGTGGCGTACTCCTCCACGGTCAGCGACACCTGTCCCATCAGCCCGTGCTCAGTCAGCGCCTGCACCGGGAAGACGTGGCCTCCGCGCGCCGAGACGCGCACGAAGCGCCGCCCCGCGAACATGTCGGGGCCCGTCGCCGGCAAGGGGTGCGCCCCCGAGGAGAGCGCGACGTACTCCACCGCGCGGACCAGAGTGCGCCACAGCCGCGGCGTTCCGATCAGCGAGACCGTCATCGCCAGGTCGATCGTGCCGCGCACCAGCGACTCCTCGACCTCGTCCGCGTCCAGACGCTTGACCTGAAGATGAGGGTTCGCGCCCTCACGGGCGAGCCTCGCCATGATGGGCGGCAGGAACGTCTGCTCGCCGATCGACGTCAGCCCCAGTGTCAGCTCCCCCGTGAAGCCCGTGGGCTCGAAGTGCTCCGACCCACCCACGGTCTCGTCGATCTGGGCGAGCGCGGCATGCAGCGGGCCGAACAGTTGGACCGCACGGCCGGTGGGCACCATGTCCCGGCCCTCCCGCCGGAACAGCTCATCGCCGAACTGCGCACGCAACCGGCGCAGGGTGTAGCTCACGGTGGGCTGCGTGACATGCAGCCGGTCCGCGGTGGCGGTCACGCTGCGCAGCTCGTAGAGCGTCACGAACGTCCGCAGCTGGTTCAGATCGGCAAGAGGCATGCATTGATCCCATCTATGTGACAACGACTGAACATCTATTGGATTATATGAAACCCGCGGCTTAGAGTCGGCGTCAAGAGCAGCCCGCGGTCACGGACGATCGCGGCCGAGAGGGACAAGGACGAACGCGGTGATCATCGACATCCACGGCCACTACACCACCGCCCCGGCGCAGCTGGGAGCCTGGCGTGACCTGCAGATCGCCTTCGCGAACGGATCCGGCGAAGCACCGGATCCGGCGGCCCTGCGCATCGACGACGATGAGATCCGCGAGACCATCGAGGCCAACCAGCTCCGGCTGATGGACGACCGCGGCAGCGACGTCACCGTGTTCAGCCCTCGCGCGTCGTTCATGGCCCATCACATCGGCGATCTGGCCGTGAGCAGGACCTGGGCACGGATCTGCAACGACCTGTGCGCCCGGGTCGGCGCGCTCTTCCCCGACCGCTTCCTTCCCGGCGCGATGCTGCCGCAGTCGCCCGGCGCGGCGCCCTCTACCGCCGTCGGCGAACTGACCCGCGCGGTCGAAGAGCTCGGCGCGGTCGCCGTGAACCTCAACCCGGATCCGTCCGGAGGACTCTGGACCGCCCCGGCGCTCACGGACCGTTCCTGGTATCCGATCTACGAGAAGCTCGTCGAGTACGAGATCCCGGCGATGGTGCACGTGTCGACCTCGTGCAAGCCGGTGTTCCACACCACGGGCGATCACTACCTGAACGCCGACACCACCGCGTTCATGCAGCTGCTCAAGGGCGACCTGTTCCGGGACTTCCCCGACCTGAAGCTGGTGATCCCGCACGGCGGCGGCGCCGTGCCGTACCACTGGGGACGGTTCCGCGGCCTCGCGATGGCGCTCGGCAAGCCCGAGCTCGAGGAGCACCTGCTGCGCAACGTGTTCTTCGACACCTGCGTCTACCACCAGCCCGGCGTCGACCTGTTGACGAACGTGATACCGACTGAGAACATCCTGTTCGCGAGCGAGATGATCGGCGCGGTCCGCGACATCGACCCTCGCACCGGGCACCACTTCGACGACACCAGGCGATACGTCGACGCGACACCGAATCTCGATGACGCGCAGCGGACCCAGGTCTTCGAGGCCAACGCGCGCCGTGTCTATCCCCGTCTCGACCGCGCGCTGACCGCCCGCGGCCTCTGACCCGAAAGGAGCGACCATGCGACTGAACGACCTCGGCATCGTCCGCACGAACATCGAACGCCCGGATCCGGCCGCCATCGCCGCGCTGAGCCGGTTCGGCGTCGCCACCATCCACGAGGCGATGGGGCGCGTCGGCCTGCTGCGGCCCTACATCCGCCCCGCCTACCCGGGCGCCCGCCTCTGCGGCCCGGCGGTCACCGTGCTGCTGCAGCCCGGCGACAACTGGATGTTCCACGTCGCCGCCGAGCAGGTGCAGGACGGCGACGTGCTCATCGCCGGCTGCACGACCGAGAGCGAGGACGGCTTCTTCGGCGAACTTCTGGCCACCTCGCTGCGTTCCCGCGGCTGCGCCGGATTGGTCATCGACGGCGGCGTCCGCGATGTCGCCGACCTCGAGGACATGGACTTCCCGGTCTTCTCCCGCGCGATCAACGCCAAGGGAACGGTCAAGGCGACCCTCGGATCCGTGAACATCCCGGTCGTCGTCGCGAACGCCCTCGTCAACCCCGGCGACGTCGTCGTCGCAGACGTGGACGGGGTCGTGGTCGTCCCCCGCGAACGGGCAGGAGCCGTGGCGGAGGCGGCGCAGAAGCGCGAGGACAACGAAGAGGGCAAGCGCCAGAAGTTCCGCGACGGCGTGCTCGGACTCGACTTGTACGGCATGCGGGAACCGCTCGCGGCCTCCGGCCTGGAATACGTGGAGGACTGAGATGGCGCACGGCGATACCACCGGCGGATTCGAGAAGTCCCCCGGCTGGCTGGACTGGTACGACGGCCCGAGCACGCCCGTGTTCCGGCTGCCCGAGGGCGCGGTCGACGCGCACTGCCACGTGTTCGGCCCGGGCGCCGATTTCCCGTACGCCCCCGAGCGCAAATACACCCCGTGCGACGCCTCCGCGGAGCAGCTCTTCGCGCTGCGGGACCACCTCGGCTTCGATCGCAACGTGATCGTGCAGGCCACCTGCCACGGCGCCGACAACCGGGCGCTCGTCGACGCGCTGCGGCGCAGCGGCGGCCGCGCGCGCGGCGTCGCCACCGTCCGCCGCGACGTCACCGCCGAGCAGCTGGCCGAACTCCACGAGGCGGGCGTGCGGGGCGTGCGGTTCAACTTCGTCAAGCGTCTCGTCGACCGCGTCCCGACGGATTCGCTCGAGGAGATCGTCGCGAAGATCGCCCCGCTCGGCTGGCATGTCGTCATCTACTTCGAAGCCGAGGATCTGCCGGAACTCTACGACTTCTTCTCCGCCATCCCGACCGACGTCGTGGTCGATCACATGGGCCGGCCGGATGTGACCAAGGATCCGGATGGCGAGGACTTCGGCCTGTTCCTCCGGTTCATGCGGGAGAACCCGAACGTGTGGACCAAGGTGTCCTGCCCCGAGCGCCTGTCCGCGACCGGCCCTCGCGCTCTCGACGGTGAGCAGCACGCGTACGCCGACGTCGTGCCGTTCGCCCGACGCGTCGTCGAGGAGTTCGGCGATCGCGTCCTCTGGGGGACCGACTGGCCCCACCCCAACCTCAAAGACCACATGCCCGACGACGGGCTGCTGGTCGACTACATCCCGCAGATCGCGCCGACCCCCGAACTGCAGCGCAAGCTGCTGGTCGACAACCCCGACCGCCTGTACTGGGCTGATCAGAAGCAGGCCGAACAGAAGCAGGCCGATCGGAAGCAGACCGATCGGAAGCAGACCGATCGGGCCGGCGAACGCATCACCGAAGGAGCATGACCATGGCACTCGACAAGCCGTACAAGGATGTCCCCGGCACCACGATCTTCGACGCCGAGCAGGCCCGCAAGGGCTACCACCTCAACCAGTTCTGCATGTCGCTCATGAAGCCGGAGAACCGCGAGCGGTTCCTCGCCGACCAGGAGGCCTATCTCGACGAGTGGCCCCTGAACCCCCGGCAGCGCCAGGCCGTGCTCGACCTCGATCTGAACACCTGCATCGAGGAGGGCGGCAACATCTACTTCCTCTCGAAGATCGGCGCCACGCACGGGCTGAGCTTCCAGCAGATGGCCGGATCCATGACCGGCATGAGCGAGGCCGCCTACCGCGACATGATGGTCGGCGGCGGGCGCCGTCCCGAGGGCAACCGCCTGAAGGACCTCGACGGCTGGACGGCTCCGGTGCCCGGCGAGAAGGCCGAGACCATGCGCCAGAACGCGCCGGCCCGGTACACGTCTGCGCTGTTCACCTCGCACGTGCCCGCGATCGGCGCGGCGATGGACCTCGGCAAGACCGAGGAGCCGTACTGGAAGAAGGTGTTCGACGGGTACCGGTGGACCAGGGCGTGGGCCAAGGAGAACAAGCCCGACGTGGTGATCCTCGTCTACAACGACCACGCGACGGCGTTCGACTCCTCGATCATCCCGACGTTCGTGCTCGGCACCGGATCCGACTACCCCGTCGCCGACGAGGGCTACGGTCCGCGCCCGGTGCCCGACGTCAAGGGCTACCCGGAGCTCGCCGCGCACATCGCGCAGTCGGTGATCCAGGACGACTTCGATCTCACGCTGGTCAACGAGATGGTCGTGGACCACGGTCTGACGGTGCCGCTCTCGCTCGTCTACGGCGAGCTCGGGCCCGACGAGGAGTGGCCGGTGCGGGTCATCCCGCTCGCCGTGAACGTCGTGCAGTACCCGGTTCCGTCCGGACGACGCTGCTACGAACTGGGCCGCGCCCTGCGCCGAGCGCTGGACAAGTGGGACGGCCCCGAGCTGAACGTGCAGATCTGGGGCACCGGCGGCATGAGCCATCAGCTGCAGGGGCCCCGCGCGGGTCTCATCAACGAGGAGTGGGACAACGCGTTCCTGGACCACCTGATCGCGGACCCCCTCGGCCTGACCGAGTGGCAGCACATGGAGTACGTCGACGAGGCCGGATCCGAGGGCATCGAGCTCGTCGACTGGCTGATCGCCCGCGGCGCGATGGACGATCAGTTCGGGGGCGGCGCCCCCGAGACCGACCATCGGTTCTACCACGTGCCCGCCTCGAACACCGCGGTCGGCCATCTGGTGCTGACCAACCCCGTCCCCGTCCCGAAGGACGCCACGGCCGAGGACCCGGCCGAAGTCCCCGTTGCCGGCCCCGTCCCCGCGACGGCCTGACCCCCACATCCAGGAGAAACCATGAGCGACCCTGTCCGCGTGGCCGTCGTCGGCGCCGCCGGCGCCTTCGGCATGAAGCACCTCGACGGCCTGGCGAACATCCCCGACGCCGAAGTCACCGTCGTCAGCGGAACACGGCCTGAGCCGACCCGAGCCGTCGCCGAGAAGTACGGCGTGCCGCACGCCGTGCTCGGGCTGGAGGAGGTGCTGGAACGCGATGACGTGGATGCGGTGATCCTGGCGACGCCGACCCAGCAGCACGCCGCGCAGGCCCAGGCGGTGCTCGCCGCAGGCAAGCACGTGCAGGTGGAGATCCCGCTCGCGGACTCCCTCCCCGAGGCGGAGGCGACGCTGGCCGTCGCGGAGGCGACGAACCGCGTCGCGATGGTCGGGCACACGCGCCGGTTCAATCCGTCGCACCAGTACGTGCACAACCGGATCGCGGCCGGCGAGTTCGCCGTGCAGCAGATGGACGTGCAGACGTACTTCTTCCGGCGCAGCAACACCAACGCCAAGGGCGAGGCGCGCTCGTGGACCGACCATCTGCTCTGGCACCACGCCGCGCACACGGTCGATCTGTTCGCATATCAGGCCGGACGGATCGTGCAGGCCAACGCCATCCAGGGGCCGATCCATCCGCAACTGGGCATCGCGATGGACATGTCGATCCAGCTCAAGAGCGAGACAGGCGCGATCTGCACGCTCTCGCTGTCGTTCAACAACGACGGGCCGTTCGGCACGTTCTTCCGCTACATCGGGGATACCGAGACGTATCTCGCCCGCTACGACGATCTCTACACCGGCCGGGACGAGCAGATCGACGTGTCGGACGTTGCCGTCAGCATGAACGGAATCGAACTGCAGGACCGGGAGTTCATCTCCGCGATCCGCGACGGACGCGAGCCCAACTCGTCGTTCCGGCTGGTCTCCGACTGCTACCGAGTCCTCGGAGCCCTGGAGGAGCAGCTCGCGTGAACCTTCCGCGTATCGGGCTCGGCTGCATGTCGCTGAGCCACGCCTACGGCACGCCGCCCGCGGAGGAGGACGGCCTGCGGCTGCTGCGGGCCGCGCTCGATGACGGGGTCGGAATGCTCGACACCGCGACGCTGTACGGCGGCGGCCGGAACGAGACTCTCGTCGGCCGCGCACTCCGCGGACGGCGCGACGAGGTCGTGCTCGCCAGCAAGGGCGGCATGGCGATCGTCGACGGCGTGAAGCGGATCGACGGACGGCCCGAGACCCTTCGCGCGCAGGTCGACGCATCGCTCGTCCGGCTCGGGGTGGAGCGCATCGATCTCTACTACCTGCACCGCTGGGACCGTGCCGTGCCGATCGGCGAGAGCGTCGGCGCGCTGGCCGCGCTGGTCACAGCGGGCAAGATCGGTGCGATCGGACTCTCGGAGGTGTCGGTCGCCCGGCTGCGCGAAGCGCTCGACGTCGCCCCCATCGCAGCCGTGCAGAACGAGTATTCGCTGTGGAGCCGCAACCCCGAACTCGGCATGCTCGAGGCCACCCGCACCGCAGGGATCGCCCTGGTCGCGTTCTCGCCCGTCGCACGCGGGTTCCTGGGCGGCGTCGTGCAGGATCCGGATGCATTCGCGCCGAACGACATCCGCCGCGCGATGCCCCGGTTCCGCCCCGACCATTGGCCCGTCAACGCCGCCCTGCTGCCCGCCTGGCGAGACCTCGCGGCCGAGGCCGGCTGCACGCCGGCGCAACTCGCTCTCGCGTGGGTGCTCTCCCGCGGGCAGCACGTGGTGCCCATCCCCGGTACGACCCGCATCGACCATCTGCGCGAGAACCAGGCCGCCGTCGGGCTCGCCGTGGATGCGGCGCTGCTCGACCGCGCAGGCACACTGATCGACACCGCCACGGTCTCCGGACCCCGGTACGCGGACGGCCCGGCGGCCGAGGTCGATGCCGAGACCTTCGAGGACGCCGCATGAAGGCGATCTCGTCCATGGCCACCCGGCACCTGCTCGGCGACCTGTTCGCCGCGGCGGGCGACGCGGGGCTCCCGCATGTCGAACTCACCGCGGTGGGCGGGGTGGACGCCGCCGAGCGGGTGGCCGCAGGAGCGCCGTTCGATCTCGTGATCCTCGCCGACGACGCCCTCAGGCGGCTCGCCGCGGACGGCCACATCGTCGCGGGCACCGTGGCCCCCCTCGTGCTGTCGCAGGTGGCCGTCGCGGTCCCCTCCGAGAGCGTCGCGTCCGCCGGCCGACCCGAGGGCGCAGCCTTCGCCGACGCCGACGAACTCCGCGCAGCCCTGCGCGCCGTGGACCGGATCGGGTACTCCACAGGCCCGAGCGGCACCGCGCTGGTGCGCATGATCACGGCGTGGGGGCTTGCGGAGGAGCTCGGCCCCCGTCTCGTGCAGGCCCGCCCCGGGGTGCCGGTCGCGACGCTGCTCGCCCATGGTGAGGCCGAGATCGGCTTCCAACAGCTCAGCGAGCTGGTCGGGCAGCCCGGGGTGCGCATCCTCGGCGTCCTTCCCGACGACGCCGCGATCGACACCGTGTTCGCGGGCGCGGTGACGACGACCTCGACCGATCCACCGGGCGCCCGCGCCCTCCTCGCGTTCCTGTCCTCCGCCGAGGCCGCAGCCCTCGCGTCGACCCACAGCTTCACCCCGGTCTGACCGCCGCAGGGTCTTCGGCCGCGTCCGCTCCCTCCTCTGCACCCGCCCCCTGACAAGGAGACATCATGTCCACCATCCGTACCCGGGTCGCCATCATCGGTGCCGGCCCCGCTGGGCTGTTCCTCTCGCACCTGCTGCACCGTGCGGGGATCGAATCGGTCGTCGTCGACGCCCGCTCCCGCGACGCGGTCGAGAACACGATCCGGGCAGGGATCCTCGAGCACGGCACGGTGGACGCGCTCGTGGAGTCGGGGGCGTCGACGCGCGTGCTCACGGAGGGGCTGCGCCACGACGGCATCGAGCTCCGCGTCGATGGCGAAGGGCATCGCATCGACTTCGCGGACCTCGTGGGCCGCAGCGTCTTCCTGTACCCCCAGCACGAGGTGCTCCGCGACCTGATCGCGACGCGTCTGGCCGAGGGGCAGGATCTGCGGTTCGAGGTGACCGCGCTACGGATCGAAGAGCCGGATTCCGCGACACCGCGCGTCGTCGTCCACGACACGACGGGCGTCGAGCAGGTGATCGAGGCCGACTTCGTCGTCGGGGCCGACGGCTCGCACAGCGTCGCCCGCGCTGCGTTGAGCGGCGCCAGAAGCGGGTACTTCCGCGAGTACCCGTTCGCCTGGTTCGGGATCCTGTGCGAGGCGCCGCCCAGCGCACCAGAACTGATCTACAGCACCTCACCCGGTGGGTTCGCGCTGATCAGCCAGCGGAGTGCGTCGGTTCAGCGGATGTACTTCCAGTGCGATCCCGCCGTCGACCCGGCGTCGTTGTCCGAGGAGCGGATCTGGGCGGAGCTCCGGTCACGGGTGCCCGGGGCGGATCTGATCGAAGGACCGATCTTCCAGCGGGACGTGCTGCGGTTCCGCAGCTTCGTGGCACACGATCTGCGCCGCGGCCGGGTCGCCCTCGTCGGCGACGCGGCGCACACCGTGCCGCCCACCGGCGCCAAGGGCATGAACCTCGCCATCGCCGACGTGCTGATCCTCGAGAGGGCGCTGCGCGCGCTGCTGCTCGAGAACGACCCCCGTCTCATCGACGACTACGCCGAAACCGTGCTGCGACGCATCTGGAAGGCTCAGCACTTCTCCTGGTGGATGACCAGCATGCTGCACGTCGCGCCGGACGCCACCGAGTTCGACCGCCTCCGCCGGCTCGGCGAGCTGCGGTCGGTCGTGGAGTCTCGCGCCGGTCGCACCTATCTCGCCGAGGCGTACACGGGATGGCCGCTGACGGACTGATCCGGGAAGACGAAGGCGAGGAGTCATTTCCCACGGAACGGCGGAGGGGCTTCGAAGGGTTTGACCTCTCCCTCTGCCGAGGGGTTTCGGAGGGGTTGGCCCCTCGCCCCACCCGGGAACGACAGAGGCTCGGATCACTGATTTTCCTCAGTGTTTCCGGGCCTTCTCTGTTGACTGGGGTACCTGGACTCGAACCAAGAACAACTGAAAGCTCCTGGCGATACGTCTTGACCCGCGCGAGAACCGTATTCCCTAGTAGATCAGCCGATTGCTTGTCCTCATGATACTCGTTGCCACCGGTTGAAACGCCTTCATACGCGCCCTGGGGACGAAAAGTACCCCGAAGAATACCCGACGTCCGTCTCACGATCGCCCCCTTGACCCCCAGGCATCCCAATGACTCGGATCTGGCCAAGAACCGCATAGTTCCGTGGATCAGATCATGCGCATCACGTCACGAGATGCACGGTTTGCAAGATTCTGGTCCCCTTCTGGTCCCCATCATCGACTGGTCCAAAGAAGGCCCAAGAGATACTTCGAGAGACGGCCCGCGATTGCCGAGGCTGCGACCCATCGGAGAGCGTCGTGACCAGGTCAAGGATTCAGCTCTGTGAAATCAAGGGAGCAGCGCCCGGCTCTCCGACATCAATACCAAATGCTTGCTCTTCAGGATATGAAGTGCTAAATCCCGAGTCCACGACGGCGGGCTTCAGCACGTTGATCCTCCTGAAGGGCACTGCTCTCGTACCCGTCAGCCAAACGTCTGAGAAGCGCGGCCGTTCGATCGTCGGCAGCTAGGGCAGCAGCTTGCTCTCGGTACTTTGTGGCGAGTTCGCGCTCGGCGACGCCGCCAGCCAGGCTTCGCCACCCCACGCCTCGGTCGTTGTAGATGCCGCGCCCTATGCCTTGCTCAAGCGCTTCAATGCGGAGGTCGTTGACGAGCCGGCGGATTGCTGTTGGTGGCCACTTGCCGTCGCCCGGATCATTGCCTGCGTGGCTCAAAAGCTCTCCGACGGCCCCCCAGGCGAGCGCCTTCTTCTGGTCGTCCCAATCGGCGATGAGCGTTGACACTTCGTCGGACCAACCTCTGAGTACCGACTCGTCAATTGATCCCGAATCCTGCCCACCGGGAATTGTTCTCCATGATCGAAGAACCGTCCAGCCGCGCGACGCGAGCTCGCCGTGTCGGCCCATGAGCGCCTCGAGCACCTCGACGAAACGTGCTGGCGACGCCGCCATCGAGCGGTGCAACTCAAGCTGTCGATGGTCGTTGAGCGCTGGGAGGAACGCCCACTCAAGAAGGATGAGGCGGTCCTGCACGGATGCGTCGTCCTGCAGTCTCATGGTTAGCCGGTCGATCGAATCTCCCTCGGCCTTCGTACTTCCAGCCTGACCCGCCAGAAGGCTCTCCAGGGCATCAGCGATGACCTCGTTCGCCACTCCCTCGCCCTGGAGGTCCAGGGTTGTGACTGCCAACCCGGCCTGCCCACGCTCGACGAGAGTTCGCGCGATCGCCTCGGTTGTGGGCGCATCTGCCTGCACAGACCACGGGTTGAATCCTGCCCAGAATGCTGCTTGGACTTCCTCGGTCTCCTGTCGGAGCTTTTCGATTGCACTTTCGATCGCCAAGAACTGGAAAAGATGTGCTCTCGTCTTTGCGTTTAGGTTGGGCGTGGCGACTAGTAGACGGACGGGCAAGTCAGCATCGTCCCTGGCACGCCGGGCGAGGTAACTCAGGGCAAACCTTGATCGAGCCGGTCCGGCACCGAGCAACGCCTCAAGGGTCGTGTCACCCAGCGGAGTTCCTCGAGAAGCGAGTGCCCAGGTCAGAGTGCTAACGTCGGGGAGCTGCTCGGCGAACTCGAGAACCGACTCGAAACCCAAGCCCGACTCAATTTCGTCGATGGCGGCTACCCGCAGTCGCTGCACTTCGGCGGTCTGCGCGGCCCAATCTTCCCCTCGCGGGAAATCAATCAGCCGCGGGTACCCCGTGTGGAACAGCCATTCGTTCTTGCGTCGGGGATCAGTCGGGGTCAAGTCGTCCAAAAGTGCTCGGAGCCGCAACAGATACTCAGCGGGTAGCGACCAGTCGGCATGGTCGAACTCTGTGTGGTCGGCGATCACACTTCTCAGCGCTTCGTACGGCGCCTGCTTCTCCGCGTCGGACCATCCCGCCAGCAGTTGGGCCAGCCGTCCGAGGACAAGCGTCCGCCCGTCCGAGTTGAGTTGCGGAAGCCATCCGATCGCGGCCTTGGCATGGTCCGAGCTGGTTGTTCTAGGCAGTAGCACCGACACGAGCTCAAACCTTCGATCTGCCAACTCCTCAGACGTGATGCCGGTCGGTCGGGGGCCCCACTTACGATAGCGCGGTCCGGGTTCGATGACTCCGAAACCGTCGTCGTCCACAAAGCTAGCGATGGCGTCCCAGCTCGCGCCGCCGTCGCGGTCAAGCAGCTCGGTAACTACAGCAAGTCTTTGGTCCCACGGAACGGACGTGTTCCACGTTGCCGGTGAAAGTGCCTTTCGGAGAGATTCAAGAGGCCGATTCGACCACGACCCGCCTGGATCAATCGCGTGAAGTCGAAGCAATACCGACGCCACCCGAGGAAGCGCGGCGGTCGACCATGAAAGGACATCGGCGGCGTGCACCAACTCGAGATGGGGCGAGGAAGGCCCAAAAGTCACCACCCCACGTTCGCGCGAGTCCGTAAAGATCTGTTCGGGTGGCATTGCGGCCACGGCGTCTAGATAGTCAAGAACGGCGTCCGGTGCCGCTTCGGCAAGAAGCGAGAGCGAGAACGGTCGTCCTACAAGAGCGGAGACTTCAAGCGGTTGAGCAGGAAGACCGAGTGCGTTGCGCACCACTCGAGCTGCGCTCGCGGAGGTCTTTGTTGCGGCGCCGGCGACATCTTCGTCTGCGCCCATGAGTGCCAGGACCATGCCGATGCCATCGGCGATGTCTCGCGAGTGCCGAGGCCTTATGCCTTGCATCTGCGCCCGGATGCGTTCCGTGCCATCCAGTTCGGCCAACGGGTCTGCGGTTCCCAACACGGTCGAAACCGCAGACTCAAAAGCTGCGAGGTCCTCGTCTGTGATCGAACGTGACAGCAATCGCCAGGTGTCCGTCGGGCTAACCAAGTATCGATGCGCTTCAAACTCCGCGGTGGGTCGACCTTCATTCTTCAGAATCGATGCCCACGTCCCTGATGCATCAGCATCCTCTCCCCCGAGGAGCGCGGCGACAAATAGTCGATCACCTTCGAATCCAGCATTCCAGCGAGCGATGAGCGCAAGTCGTCTCTCTCGCGCGTCTAGATCACGTCCTGCCCAGGAAGGCGTGAACAACGCCGGCTGAATAGCAAGCTCTCGGCGCAGGGTGGTGATGTCTCGACGTGCCAAGTAGCCCAATTCGTATGCCCGATGGAACTCGACTCCCTGCGTTTCCAACGCCTTTGCGGCGCCCTCGCTGTCGATCGCCGGAATCTCGAGGCTGGACATGTGGGCAGGATGCGTGAACACAAGGACGTGCGCCAGCGAGTTGTTGGGTATTGCGGTAAGCCAGGAAGCGTGCGGGATCAGTGCCACGAGTGGACGTCCGGAGCTGAGCGCGGCGACGAACGCCGCCTCCTGTTCGAAAATGACCAGGCGTGCTGCGAGCGTCGAGGAGCGATCGTCATCAAGCGCGCGTTGTGCCACCGCGGCAAACGTCGCCACCGCCGCCTCCCACTGCAAACCATCGCCACCAAAGCTGGTAATCCCGGGGCTTGCTGAATGGTCCGCTATCTGATCAACGAGCTCCTCGCGACCAGCAAGCAACACGGCAGCATCGAGCGAGACGTTTGTAGTTTCGAGCCAGCGGTTCCACCACGCGGACCAGTGGATCTGACCGACTATCGGGATTCCCATGATCGACCGCATCCACGCCGAGGTGCCGGGCGCGATCGCGAGCCAACTGACGAGGCTTTCCACATTCAGCCCACGAACGGACTTCCAGATTCCATCGTTCGTATGCTTGTCGAACTCCTTACGCTTCGTCCACTTCTGCGTTGAGACAGCACGGTAGTGCACGTCCTTCCTGAGCATTCCCAAGGGGCCATCGGTCCGCTTGAGGTAGTCGGACTCTGCCTTTCCCTGGGCACCTGTCTGCACTGATGTTTCCCAGACCGACACGCCCTTGGGCACATAGAGCGATTCACCGTGGGCCTCTACGACGAGGTCGAACCCACCGGTGTTCACCCCCGTCCCCGCGGGAGCGTCAAGAAAGACGACCTCCTCACCCGTCTCGACAATCAGTCGCGCGATCAACTCGGGAAGAACACCGTCGGAGTCGATTGCTTCGATGCTCCAACGAAGAATGTCATCGCGAGAGATGGACTCCCATGTCATCTGTCCTCCTTGGCGTCTGTGCACAAGACAGGCTACTGGCCTCGCTTGCTCGACGAGCGCGAACGAGTTTGTATCGGGCGCGACCGATTTCCACATCCGCAAGCGCCACTTCGGGACCCGGCAGCAACGCAATGGCGACCTCACCGCGAGCCCGAGGAACCCGCCGACGACCGCGGTCACCGTCCCCACCAACTACACCGGTCGACGAGACCGCTACCATAACGCGGGCAGCCGATTCGCGGCCCCAAACCCGGGAGCGGCTCGCCTCAGGCACCGAGTTCGACGATCCGCTCCGCGCCTAGCCTGCACACCGCGCACGGAGGGACTAGGTCAGCTTCTCGAAGCGCTCCTTGATGCGACTTCCTCCCCGACGTTCCGGCGGGCAGGCAGCCAGCCAGCGACTTAGCACCGCGATTTCATCGTCACGCCGCCCGAGTTTGCGATAGATGATCGCAGCCTGTTCGGTGTACCACGGCGCAGGTTCCCGGCCTTCACGCGCGGCCTCGGCCCCCTGGATCGCCGCGGTGCACAGCACCAGCGCGTCCTCGAGCCGGCCCTCGCGCTTGAGTTGCTTGATGGGCTCGACCAACTGCAAGTAGTGCACGCCATTGACCATGCCTCCCGCGAAGGACTGCGCCCGCGAGCCACCTCCTGCCAGCGCATCAGCCACCATCTTGTCGATACCGGCCTGGTGCTCTGCAACCTTCGCACCCGGCGACAGCGCCGGACGATTGAACTCCGTCCACTGCCACTCTGGCTCGCCCTCAGCCAGCCATACCCACGCCTCAGCCCGCAGACCCTTCGGCAGCATCTCCGTGAAGATCTGTACTTGAGCGGTGCGAGCGCCGTCCGCCGAGAGATCAACGTACCGGGCGAGATACCCGGGGAGGTAGCCGATCTTCTCCCCTTCGACGTGAACCGCGACGGCCATGGGGTCCGCTGGATTGTCCGGCTCTCGCTGCAGCGTTCCCGCCGTCTCGAGGTATCCGCCGACGTCGATCCCATGTCTCTCGGCGAGACGCATCACGGCCTCTCTCGCGAACGTGGTCGTCCCGGTCAGCTTGACGAGATCCTCCTCACCACCGAAGGAGTAGCTGATCTCGACACGCGGCCCCTGTGATGCCCGCGGCGGCTCTGGTGCCGAAACCAAGACGGTACTTGAATTGGCCTGCGCCTCGTCATCCCTACCGAAGAGCCGCTTGAGAAATCCCATCCCCCGATACTCCCAGAGCTACCATCACAACGAGACGGCCCCCGTCACGCAGGCGCAGCCGTCAATTTCGTTCGCGAGCACAAAAACTATGTCGTTCGCCGTCGCTAGTCTTTCCCCGTGACCACCCCAGCAGCGACCTTCGACGCACACGTTCCAACGACCTGGACGCGTACTGAACTCGAGGCAGCCGGATACGAGGGCTTTGCAACCTTCGAGGAGCTTCAGCAGCACGGGGCAACGAAGAGTCCTGGCATCTATGTGGTCCTCCGCTCCCCCGCGACGCCTCCGGTGTTCCTCACCGAAGCGAAGCCGGGCGGAGCAAAGACTTCACCGCGCCAGTTGAGCGGTTACAAGCGGAGTGGATCGGTGGCGCTGAGGTGATCTACATCGGTCTCGCGACTCACGGATCCCGTCGCGACGGCGTTCACCGACGGCTCAAGCAGTACCGGCGCACCGGCGCTGGCACGGCTGACACGCACGGCGGGGGCGTGTGGATCTTCCAACTGGAAGATGCGGCCAACTTGATCGTGTGCTGGCGAGCGGCCGACGACGAATCCGACGCGTTTGTCGCTGCGCTGGAGCATCACCTCATCGCAGACTTCGCCGCACGCCCGGAACACGGCCGACGCCCGTTCGCGAATCGAAAGGACTAGCCAGCTCCGCGGTCCAGAATTAGTGTCCGCGACCGCCGCTAGCCTTGAAATGTGAAGAAGAAGCCAGACCCCGACGCGGAGAACCGCGCACGCTGGGCTCGTGTCCGCCTGCTCAACGAGGAGCTCGACCGCCTGGGCACGGATGCCGCTGAGCGCACATCGAGCGTCACGAATAAGGCTTCATTCCTCGCCGTGTCCGCGGGCGTCCTGGTCGCTGCGGCAACGGCACAGCTCTGGAAAGTCGTACCGCTCTTCGGCGTGATGTCGCTGGCGCTGGCCTGTGTCGCGCTGGCGTGCGCAGCGGTTGCGCTCCGGCCAGCGAAGCGGATCGCTGTGCAAGCCCGACGCCTGGTCGATCGACACCTCGATTGTGGGCACACGGCCGCCCAGGTTGAAGTCGAGCTCGTCGAAGACAAAGCGACCGTACTTGCCGCGCGCGAAGATGATCTGGCCGCGCGCGCTCAGTGGGTCTGGGTGGGATTCGCGGCGCTTGCAGTCGCAGCGATCTCGCTTTCAATCGTCTTCAGTATCGAAGTTCTTAGAGGATGACTCGCATGGGAAGACCGGATTACGAAGACAGCATCGCTCGGAGTAGCGGCGATGCCGATTCCAGTGGTGAGACAAACGTTGGATACGCCTATTTCGGCCAGGGCTCGTCGATCGGGCGCGTAACCGAGGCCGCCCGAGGCAGCAACCTCAGAGAAGTAGTGGCTACACGAATGGAGAGCGACAATGAGCCGGCCTGACTACGAGGAGTCAACCAGCGGCGGAGGCAACAGCAACGAGGCGCCGTCGTCTCCGGGCGGAGGCAACATCGGCTGGTCCCAGAACACCCAGCCACCTGGAGAGCTGCAGATCCGGTAGGCGCGGGTGTCCGCGTATCGCAGAATCATCTCGGCGGTGCGCGGACACACCCGGCGAGGCGAGCCTTTGCCCAGCGCCTATCGCTCGACGCGGACGGCGAGTCCTGCCCTCACAAGCTCGTCGATCGCCGCAGCGATATCATCCGGGTCCTCGTAGGCCTCGTCGTAGTGATTGACGGGTTGGCACCCTGCTCAGTGAGCAGCAGCGTGAACAGTCCCTTGGCGATCAGGGAGCGGTTCGGGTCGCTCAACACCCGATCGGGGACGACGAGGTCTGCGAGGTTGTCGTACACAGGCCTGACGCCATTGGATACGATCCAATCGTCGGGTGCTGCCATCGGCTATCTCCAGACGTCGCGCATCAGATTGTTGAAAAAGGCATCACCTCCGGACGGTCGGGGCGACTCCTCCTGGTGCGGGGGGCAGCGCGGTTGCATCGAGGTAGGCCAGTACCCGATCAAAGTGGGTGTCTTTGCTATTGATGCGGAGGCCTTCGGCCCTGAGCAGATCCAGGAAGCGCTCCTTGCGACGGGCTTGCAGCGTTCGCCATAGTCCGTTCCAGGCGTTCTCGTCATCGGCGAGCAGCTGCGGCTCAGGCGGCGCGACGCGGGCGTCCATCATGCCTACGAGAAGTGCCCGACTCTCGTCGCTCGCCGGCACCATGTGTTCCGCCGTCTTCGCATGGTGGCAGTCGAGGCAGAGCAACTGCAGGTTGTCCGCATCGTCCGCGCTTCCTGCGATGTGGTCGACCTCGACGCCAGGTTTGCCGCATTGCTGGCAGCGTCCGTTGTCGCGTAGGCGGATCTCCGCACGGAGTCGCGGCGTGAGGTTGCGGCCGAGAGAGCGATAACCGCCGACTAGCAGGAACGCGTTCTTGGTCTGGACAGCGAGTTGAACGTCCGGGTCGTGAATGCGTCCGTCGCGGAAGACTCGGCGCAGGTATCGAACCTGCGCCGCAATCTCCTGACACCAGGTCGAGCAGTACAGGCCCTGCGCATCCAGCGGAAGGGCGGTGAGACAGTTCGCGCAGTGGTCATCGATGAAATACCGGCTGTGCGGTACTTCGACGACGAATGGTGATTCCATATCGTCACCGTAGCCCGAAGGGACGTCGGTATGTGTTCGGGATCCGGCGCTACGCTTCCACCCGTGACCAAGAACCCCCAGCAACTGAATCAGCAGCAGGTCGACGTCCTGAGGTGGGTCCGGGACGGATGTCCCGACGGCGTCTACACCAAGGGCTGGGAGCACCGCATCATGGCTCGTGCCCTCGAACGCCGCGGACTGGTCAGTATCGGCGGGCGCGGCCCAACCTGGGTGGCGTCCATCACCACGGCCGGACGAGCCTGGCTTGACTCGCCACCGACCGAGGCCGAGATGGTCCCAGAAGACTCCGAAGCCGACCGCCTCATCGTCGACGTCATTGAGGCCGGCGGTACGCTCCCGATCAGCGCCGCCGATGCGGAGGCGAAGCCGTGGGACAAACTGGTGCGGCTCAGCTTGAAATCGCCGAAGCGCCCCCACGGCAAGAAGCTCACCATCACTCGAGTCGGCGGCTGGTACGGCAAAGAGCAGCAGATCTCGTTCACGGAGCGATTCGAGGACTACGTCACCACGACTCCGGTGCCGGTGTCTGAGCGCGTGGGAAAGTATCACCCGGTCGTCAAGCAGTACCTCGCCGACAAGCACTGGCAGTACGTCAGCAAGGAGTACCTGCCACGGGCAGGGCGCATTCTGCAGGCGGTCGCCGCAGAGGCCGAACGTCGCGGCATGGGCGTGATCGAGCCGAGCAAGGCGAAGAAGAACCAGGGGCAGCCGCAGTACAAGCGCGTGACCGGGCACCTCTGGCTCAAGACGGCCTCCGGCGAGTACTCGATCGAGATCAAGGAGATCCCCGGCAAGGGCGGCGCCAAGCGCGGGTACTACGGCGACTATCCGAAGAGCACGCCGCGATGGATCAACCAACGCCAGACAGACTTCATCAGCACGGGACGTTTTGAGCTGATCCTCGACGGGCCGCGCACGCCCTACCAGGGCGAGCATTTCCGGGACTCGGGCAGCACCACCGTCGAGCACAAGTTGCCTGGCCTCTTCGCCCGACTCGACACCTACGCTCTGGAAGCCGAATGGGCCGAGAAGGAGCGTATCCGAGAGAAGGCGGGGCGCCAGCGGCAGTGGGAAGCGGCCATGATCAAGGCTAGGTCGGAGTATGCGCAGGCGGCCCGCTGGGTGCACTTCACGACCCTGGCGAAGGAGAGCGAGAAGCTTCGGAGATATCGAGACTTCCTGGCTGCCGCGACCGAAGCTGCTTCAGCCCTTCCCTCCGAAGCGCAGACAGCCACCGCCGACTATCTGAGCGAGATCCGCTCGATCATCGACGGACGAGACCCTATGGCAACACCGAGTCTGATACTCCCTGAGGTGTCAGAGCCGACACTTGAGCAGCTGAAGCCGTTCCTCGGCAGATGGAGTCCATACGGCGCCGAGGCCTGAGATCCCGTTAGCACGCAGGCCCTGTTGACGTCGTGTTCCCAGCAGCGCCAGTCCACGTCCAGCGAGATGTCGCTCATCAACTTTGTCGCGACGAACACGCACAAGGGCTGCTGCACCGTGTGACGTCGGAGAACCGGGATGATTGTGGGATGCCTCTCGTGATGTCCCGAGTTAACCGGTTCGACTACGAATCCGGGTACGACTATTCCTGGGATGCAACGCCGGGGCCTGATGAACGAGACTATGCGATCTACTCAGTTGCCGAGGACGGCGTCCCTGTGGCTCGTGCGCTCGTCAATACCAAGCCCCTGCTTCTCGTCGGATACACAGCGCCACCAGAGCTATTGACGACTGAACTTGACTATTTCGAGGTACACAAGAGCCACCGAGGCCGCGGCGTTGGTGGACGCGTAACGCAAGCTCTGACAGCCGCCCACGGCCGGTTGCACGCTCTGTCTTCGCCGGATGCAGTTGGTTTCTACCGCTCCATCGGCTGGTCAGAATATCTCCATGAGAGCGGTCGTTCACTCAGCCAGGCGGAGCTGTTCGTTGGCCCCTGATGGTAGGCACGGGCGCGCACCCAGCGGGCACGAGATGAACCAATAATGCGCGGCTCGTCAGTTTCCTGGTCCGGTTGAAGTTGATGTGTTGGGCGCAACCGCAGTGTTCGAGAGATCCGTGCTGCCCGGGATCTAGACCACCCTGGGGTTATAGGCCAATCTGGCCTATAGCCCGGATCCGGTCTCCCCCATCAGGAAACGACAGAGGCCCGGATCACTGATTTTCCTCAGTGTTTCCGGGCCTTCTCTGTTGGCTGGGGTACCTGGACTCGAACCAAGAACAACTGAACCAGAATCAGCCGTGTTGCCAATTACACCATACCCCAAGGGCGGAACCGGAGCCCCGCACCGAGGTTCAAGCTTACCCGAGCGCGGGCCGGAACGCCAAAACGGCCGGCCGGCCCGCACTCCCGGGCGCGTCGCGGGCTCATCCACCACTATGGGGGTGCACCCGGCCGGTTTGGGGCACAGTCTGCCGGGAAAGGTGGTCGAACCGCGCCCCGAAACGCCGAACCGCGCCCCAAACCCAACGGTGTGGAGCGCGGTCCGCCACAACTCAGACCTGCAGGGCCGCCAGGGCTCGCAGGCGGCGCAGCGTCTCGTCCTTGCCGAGCAGCTCCATCGATTCGAACAACGGCGGCGACACCTTGCGGCCGGTCAGGGCGACGCGGGGCGGGCCGTAGGCGACACGCGGCTTGAGGCCGAGACCGTCGACCAGGGCCGCGGCCAGGGCGTCCTGGATCACCGTCGGCGTGAACGTCTCCAGCGGCTCCAGCGCGGTCGCGCAGGCCTCGAGCACCTCGGCGGCGTTCTCCGGCAGACCCTTGAGCGCGTCGGCCTCGTACGAGACCTCGGATGCGAAGAGGAAGCCGAGCATGCCGGGCGTCTCGCCGAGCAGCTGCACGCGCTCCTGCACGAGGGGAGCTGCGCGGAACGCGAGCACGATCTGCTCGTGCGTCGGCTCGCCGTCGAAGACGTCGGCGGCGGCGAGGTACGGCAGGATCCGCTCGGCGAAGTCCTTCGGCTCGAGCGTGCGGATGTGGTCGCCGTTGATCGACTCGGCCTTCTTCTGGTCGAAGCGGGCGGGGTTCGGGTTGACGTTGACGATGTCGAACGCCGCGGTGAACTCCTCGAGGGAGAACACGTCGCGGTCGGGGCCGATCGACCAGCCGAGCAGGGCGAGGTAGTTCAGCAGGCCCTCGTGGATGAAGCCGCGCTCGCGATGCAGGAACAGGTCGGCCTGCGGGTCGCGCTTGGACAGCTTCTTGTTGCCGGTCTCCCCCAGCACGAGCGGCATGTGCGCGAAGCGCGGCACGAACGTCGTCACGCCGGCGTCGATGAGGGCGCCGTAGAGGGCGAGCTGGCGCGCGGTGGACGGCATCAGGTCCTCGCCGCGGAGCACGTGCGTGATCCCCATCAGCGCGTCGTCGACCGGGTTCACCAGCGTGTACAGCGGGGCGCCGTTCGGGCGCACGACGACGAAGTCGGGGAAGGATCCGGCCGGGAAGGTCACCTCGCCGCGGATCAGGTCGACGTACGTGACGTCCTCGTCCGGCACGCGCAGGCGCAGCGCGGGCTGACGGCCCTCCGCGCGGAACGCGGCCCGCTGCTCCTCGGTGAGGTCGCGGTCGAAGTTGTCGTAGCCGAGCTGCTTGGCACGGCCGTTCGCCTCGTTGCGGGCGTCGATCTCCTCGGCCGTGGAGTAGCTCTCGTACACGGATCCGGCGGCCTTGAGCTTCTCGATCACCTCGAGGTAGATGTCGCCGCGCTGGGACTGCCGGTACGGGCCGTGCGGGCCGCCGACCTCGACACCCTCGTCCCAGTCGATCTCGAGCCAGGTCAGCGCGTCGACGAGCTGGCGGAAGCTCTCCTCGCTGTCGCGGGCGGCGTCGGTGTCCTCGATGCGGAACACGAGCTTGCCGCCGGTGTGCCGGGCGTAGGCCCAGTTGTACAGCGCGGTGCGGACCATGCCGACATGCGGCAGGCCGGTCGGCGAGGGGCAGAAGCGGACGCGGACGTCGGCACCGGACGCAGTCGTGGTGCGGGGATCGGGAGTAGCCATAGCCCTTCAATCCTAGTTCGGCGGCCGGCCCACCCCCGGACGCGGGACCGACGGTTCGAGGAGCGCGAAGTGTCGTCAGAACGCCCGCGGAACGACGCTGTGCGCTCCTCGCGATGGCGCCGGGGCAGAGTCCGGGGGCGGGCGGCACCGGCCACCCGCCCCCGGACCGTCGACTCACTGCGCGACGAGCTGGGCGACGTACCCCGGAACCATGGGCGAGCCCCATCCGGTGGTCAGGTCGTATCCGGTCGTCGTCGGGTAGCCCGGGATCACATTCGGCGTCAGAGATCCGTCGGCTGCCAGCGCCCACATGCGGTTGCTGTCCAGCATCCCGCTCGGCGTCGTGCCGTACTTCTGCGGCACGATGTCGTTGAACGCCACGGACTTGTCGAACGAAGAGCTGTAGATCGCGTTGTTCAGATTGCCGATCGGCCCCTTGCCCGCGGCCGCTCGCGCCTGGTTCGCGATCGCGGTCGCCGCTGCCGCCTGCGGCGAGGCCGCCGAGGTGCCGCCGAAGACGCCCCACGCCGCGGGACCCTGGGTGCTCGGGAAGTAGGTGTGGAAGACGAGCACGCCGCCGTTCACCGCCGCGTTCCAGGACAGATCCGGCACACCGCGCTGGGAGCCGACGATCCCCGAGACGCCGTCCTGGAAGGCCGGACGCGAGTAAATCGTGGACAGGCCGCCGCCCGTGCCGATCTGGAAGCCGCCCTCGTTCCACACCGCCTCGGTGTTGCCGCCGACGTTCCAGCCCCAGTATGCGGGATTGCGGGCCCCGCTCGGGAGGAAGGGCACGTCCTGAGTCGGGTTCCAGGTCCAGCCGTCCTGCACCTGCGTGCCACCGACCGAGGTCACGAACGGCGAGACGTTCGGATAGCTCACCTCGGGCGTCGAGCCGACGGTCGTGCTGCGGTGCACGTTGATGAATCCAGTGGATCCGTTGTCGCCCGAGGACGACAAGAACGTGTCGCCCTTCGCGAGTCCGCGCTGGAACGTCTGGTCGAACTTCGTGAACTGCGACTTCGCGGCCGCGGTGGATCCGAAGGTCTGCTCATCGGTCCCGAACGACATCGAGAACACCGTCCCGGACGGGTACTTGTCGATCGCCCCGTCGATGGCCTTCATCAGATTGGGCAGGCCCTGCACGCCCTGGGTCTCGGCGGGCGGGGTGGCCAGCAGCACGATGTGCGCCTTCGGCGCCATCGCGTACGCCCACTGCACGTCGAGGTTCGCCTCGCCGGCCCAGCTCGCGGCGGCGTTCGGGCCGGACTGCCCTACGCCATTGCCGGTCGGGTTCGTGTAGTCGGGCATGCCCAGCGGCGCGACCGACTCGAAGTCCGGCTTCGGGCCGCCGAACGTCTGCGCGAAGAAGTTCAGGTCGTTCGCCGCGGTCGGGCTGCCGTACGCATCGACGAGCACGATCGTCTGACCGGCGCCGTCGTTGCTCGTCGCCAGGGGGCCGAGACCGTAGTGCGCACGCAGCTGGTCGGGCGTGTAGCAGTGGATCGTCTTGGAGACTCGCCCGTCCGGTGCAGGCCGGGTGCACGCGATTGAGCCCGGGCCCGCGTCGGCCGCGGACGTGAACGCGGAGTCCGGCGCCTGCGCCGCATAGGGCACCACGGTTCCCGCGGCCGGTGGCGGTGACGACACCGGTGAGAGCGCGAGCGCTGTCGCGCCGGCCATCGCGGAGACGCCGAGTGCGGCGAAGAGGGTCCTTGTTCGTGACATGCCAACCTCCTTGTTGACGGATCACCCGGACCACCGGATCAGCGGGCCGGGACCGTGGACGACGCTAGCATCGCGATCAGCTCCCACACAGGAGGATTCAGCCGGTTCATAAGGAGCCGAGACCGTGGCTCCACCCGATATTCCGGATGCCGCTGCTGAACGTGTTGCAGAGGCCGCCGCAGCCTGCGCTCAGCGCTTCCCGAGCGGGGAGAGCAGAACGATCGCGATGACCACGACGAGCGCGGCGATCGCGAGCCCCGCGTAGGAGAACGCACCGAGGATGAAACCGGCGAGCACCGCACCGCCCGCCGCGGACAGGCTCATCAGCGAGTCGCTGCGGCCCTGGCGGCGCGTGCGCAGCGCCGGAGCGGACGCCTCGGTGAGCAGCGCGGCACCGGCGACCGTGGCGGCGCTCCAGCCCAGGCCGAGCAGGATGAGCGCGACCATGACGCCCCAGGCGGTCTCCCCCGCGAGCATCGCGAAGCACATCGCCGCGACGAGCAGCGCCTGCCCGAGCAGCACGGTGCGCAGCCGTCCCCAGCGGTCGGCGAGGATCCCGAACACCGGCGACAGCCCGTACATGCCGGCCACGTGCATCGCGATCGTGACCCCGACCAGGACCGTGACGTTCATCTCCACCGCGGCGGTCGACATGCCGCTCATGCCGCTCATCGCCATGTGCGAGAGGTGCACCGGCGTCATCGCCATGACCGAGGCCATGGTCACGTGCGAGCCGGCGATCGCGAAGATCGCGTAGCGGGCCGCGATCGGGCGATCCACCCGCTCGACGCCGGCGGTGAAGGATCCGGTCTCCGGCAGCGTGCGGGAGACGAGCAGCGGATCCGGGCGCAGCGCGATCAGATAGAGCGCGAACGCGGCGACCTGCGCGACGAGCGAGAACAGGTACGAGCCGGTGTGCACCGGCATCCCGATCGCGTGCCCGATGCGCTCCCCCGGGCCGAGCAGGAGGGGACCCGCGACTCCGCCGATCGTCGTCGCCCAGACCACGATCGAGAGGTCGCGGCCGCGGTGCTCGGGCAGGGCGAGGTCGGTCGCGGCGAACCGGGACTGCAGGTTGCCGGCATTGCCCATGCCGATGAGGATGATGCCGAGGAGCAGGATCGGGAACACCCGGATCGCGGCGGCGGAGATCACGATCGCGATACCGACGAGCGCCATCGCATTGCCCACCGTCAGCGAGAATCGACGACCGAACCGGCTGGCGAAGCGGGCCAGCGGGATCGCCGCGAGGGCGGCGCCGAGGGTGACCGAGGCCGTCGCGAGACCCGACAGCGCGTCGTTGCCGGAGATGTCGGCGGCGAGCAGCGCGCCGAGCGAGACAGTCGCACCGAACGCGATCCCGCCGAGCACCTGGCCCAGGGAGAGGATCCCGACGGTGCGCCGCTGAATGGCGAGTCGGTCGACCGCGGTGAGCGCGGAGGCGCTCATGGGGCCGGGACCGCGTCCCGCACGGAGTTGCGGAGCGTGCCGATCCCGGCGATCTCCACCTCGATCGCGTCGCCGGCCTGGAACGGCCCCACGCCCGCGGGCGTGCCCGTCATGATGACGTCGCCCGGCAGCAGCGTGAACACGGCGCTGGCGTAGGCGATGATGTCGGCGACGGAGTGGATCATGTCGCTGAGCGGGGCCTGCTGGCGCACCTCGCCGTTCACGCGGGTGGTCAGCGACGCGGCGTCGAGGTCGAGGTCGGTCTCGATCCACGGCCCGAGCGGGCAGAACGTGTCGAAGCCCTTCGCGCGGGACCACTGCCCGTCCTTGCGCTGCAGGTCGCGTGCCGTGACGTCGTTGCCGACGGTGTACCCGAAGACGTAGTCGTGCGCGTTCTCGGCGAGCACGTTCTTCGCGATCCGGCCGATCACGACGACCAGCTCGCCCTCGTGCTCGGTGCGCTCGGACAGCGCGGTCGGGCGCACGATCGCGTCGCCCGGGCCGATCACGGCCGTGTTCGGCTTGAGGAACAGCAGCGGCTCGGCGGGGGCCTCGCCGCCCATCTCGGCGGCGTGGTCGTGGTAGTTCTTGCCGACGCAGACGACCTTCGAGCGCGGGATCACCGGGGCGAGCAGGGCGGCGTCGGCGAGCGGCACGCGCTCCCCCGTCGTCTCATACCCGGCGAACATCGGATCCCCGGCCAGCACGACGAGCTCGTCGTCGTCGAGGATGCCGAACTTGATGCCGTCGTTGTGGCTGAACCGCGCGATCTTCACGCGTCCCAGCCTAGCCACGACCCGTGGTCGTCGAGCGAGCGCAGCGAGACGAAACGCGGCGCGTCACGGAAGGCGTTTCGTCTCGGTCGGCTCCGCCGTCTCGCTCAACGACCGGTCTCGGGCGACCGTCAGGAGTGCTCGGCCTTGTTGCCGCCGGCCTCGAGCACGTCGCCGGCGGGCAGCTCCTGGTGACCGCCGAACTGCAGCCGCATCGCGGAGAGCACCTGGTTCGCGAAACGGTCCTCGTCGCGCGAGGCGAACCGCTCGAACAGCGACGCGGCGAGCACCGGCACGGGCACGCCCACGTCCACCGCCGCCTTGACGGTCCAGCGGCCCTCGCCCGAGTCGGAGACCCGGCCCGCGAGACCCTCGAGCGTCGGGTTGGCCTGCAGTGCGGCCGCGGTGAGGTCCAGCAGCCAGGACGAGATGACGGATCCGCGGCGCCAGAGCTCGGCGACCTTCGGAGTGTCGATGTCGAACTGGTAGAACTCCGGCTCCTCGAGCGGGGCGACCTCGGCGGAGTGCTCCGCCTCGCGGATCCCGGCGTCGGCGTTCTCGAGCAGGTTGAGGCCCTCGGCGAGGGCCGCCATGATGCCGTACTCGATGCCGTTGTGCACCATCTTCACGAAGTGTCCGGCGCCGGAGGGGCCGCAGTGCAGGAAGCCGAGCTCCTCGGGCGCGAGCGCCCCCGCGCGGCCGGGCGTGCGCTCGATCTCGCCGACGCCCGGGGCCACGGTCTCCAGGATCGGCGTGATCGTCGCGACGGCCTCGTCCGGGCCGCCGACCATGAGGCAGTAGCCGCGCTCGAGGCCGAACACGCCGCCGCTCGTGCCGACGTCGACGTAGTTCAGGCCCTTCTCGCGCAGCGCCTTGGCCCGGCGCACGTCGTCGCGGTAGTTCGAGTTGCCGCCGTCGATGAGGATGTCGCCGGGCTGGAGCACGGCGGAGAGCTCGTCGACGACGCGGCCGGTGAGCCCGGCCGGGATCATCAGCCACACCACGCGCGGCCCGTCGAGCTTGGCGGCCAGGTCGGCGTAGTCGGTCGCGCCGATCGCCCCTTCCGCCACGAGCGCCGCGACGGCATCGGGGTTGACGTCGTAGACGACGCACTCGTGCCCTCCGCGCATCAGGCGGCGCACGATGTTGGCGCCCATCCGTCCGAGTCCGACCATGGCGAGCTTCATCGAAAGGATCCTCTCCTCTGCGGCGTCCGCAGTCCGTGCGCCGCCTCGGCGGCCGGTGGGCCGCCGAGGCCGGCGGCATCGGGGTGGGGCGGGTCAGGCGTCCAGGCGGACGAGCCAGCCGTGCGTGTCCTCGCGGCGGCCGTACTGGATGTCGGTGAGCTCCTCGCGCAGCGACATGGCCAGCTCGGTCGACTCCGGGCCCTCGTGCACGATCTCGAAGTCCTCGGCCATCAGCTTTCCGATCGGCACGACCACAGCGGCGGTGCCGCACGCGAAGGCGCCGATGATCTCGCCGGAGGCGGCGCCTTCGCGCCACTCGTTGATCGAGAGCTTGCGCTGCTCGACGGTCAGGCCGCGGTCCTTCGCGAGCTCGAGGATCGACGCGAGGGTGATGCCCTCGAGGATCGAGTCGGACTCGGGGGTGATCAGGCGGCCGTCGCGCGTGACGAGGACGACGTTCATGCCGCCGAGCTCCTCGATGTACTCGCCGTCGAGGAAGAGCACCTGCTGGCAGCCCTTCTCGTAGGCCTCCGCCTGCGGCAGCAGGCTCGAGGCGTAGTTGCCTCCGGTCTTCGCGGCGCCCGTGCCGCCGTGGCCGGCACGCGCGTAGTTCGTGGACAGCCAGATGCTCACCGGGGCGACGCCGGTCGGGAAGTACGGTCCGGCCGGGCTGGCGATGAGGTAGTAGGCGACCTTCTTCGCGGCGCGGACGCCGAGGAAGGCCTCCTTGGCGAACATGAACGGCCGCAGGTACAGGCTCTCCTCGGCGTTGCTGGGCACCCAGGCCGAGTCGACCGCGAGGAGCTGCTTGAGCGACTCGATGAACAGCTCGGTGGGCAGCTCGGGCAGGGCGAGGCGGCGCGCGGAGCGCTGCAGGCGGGCCGCGTTCCGGTCGGGGCGGAAGGTCCACACCGAGCCGTCGGCGTGACGGTACGCCTTGAGCCCCTCGAAGATCTCCTGCGAGTAGTGCAGCACGGCGGCCGCGGGGTCGAGCTGGATCGGGCCGTAGGGCGAGACGCGGGGGCGGTGCCAGCCGCCCTTGTCCGACCAGCACAGGTCGACCATGTGGTCGGTGAAGTGCACGCCGAAGCCGGGGCTCTGCAGGATCTCCGCGCGCTCGGCGTCGGAGGCGGCGTCCTCGTTGCGGGTGATCCGCCAGATGAGGCCGGAGGGGGACGGTGCCTGAAGGGGAAGTCCGATGGTCATGATTCGTGTCCTGACAGGTCGAAGGGGGGCGGCGCCTGCGCCGACTCCCAGGTTACGCCTGGAGCCGGGCGATGATCGCCGCGCCGGTCTGTGCGGTGGTGCGGGCGCCGGCCCGGGAGGCGATGTCCTCCTCGACCGCGCGCTGCACGCGCGCGGCCTCGTCGCGCAGCCCCAGGTGGTCCAGGAGCAGGGCGACGGAGAGGATCGCCGCGGTCGGGTCGGCCTTCTGCTGACCCGCGATGTCGGGTGCCGAGCCGTGCACCGGCTCGAACATCGACGGGAACGCGCCGTCGGGGTTGATGTTGCCCGAGGCGGCGAGGCCGATGCCACCGGTGACGGCGCCGGCCAGATCCGTGAGGATGTCCCCGAAGAGGTTGTCGGTGACGATCACGTCGAAGCGCGAAGGGTGGGTGACCAGGAAGATCGTGGCCGCGTCGACGTGCAGGTAGTCTACGGCCACGCCGGGGTGCTCCTCGGCCACCTGGTCGACGATGCGCTTCCAGATGGATCCGGCGTGGACGAGCACGTTGGTCTTGTGCACGAGGGTGAGCTTCTGCCGGCGGCGCTCGGCCAGATCGAACGCGTAGCGGACGACGCGCTCCACGCCGAAGGCCGTGTTCACGCTGGTCTCGTTGGCGACCTCGTGCGGGGTTCCCTTGCGGATCGTGCCGCCGTTGCCGACGTACGGGCCCTCGGTGCCCTCGCGGACCACGACGAAGTCGATGTCGCCCGGGTCCGCGAGCGGGCCGGGGGCACCCGGATACAGCTTGGAAGGGCGCAGGTTGACGTAGTGGTCGAGCTCGAAACGCAGCTTGAGCAGCAGCCCCCGCTCGATGTTCGCGTCCTTCAGGCGCACATCGCCCGGCTGCCCGCCGACCGCGCCGAGCAGGATCGCGTCGTGCGCCCGGATCGCGTCGAGGTCCTCGTCGGAGAGCGTGTCGCCGGTCTCGAGGTAGCGCGCGGCGCCGAGCGAGAAGCGGGTCTTCTCGAACGTCACGTCACTGCCCGCGGTGACCGCGTCGAGCACGTTCTCCGCCTCCGCGACGACCTCGGGACCGATGCCGTCACCGGGGATGACGGCCAGCTTCACGACGCGGGACATGGCGCTCCTTCACGGATCGTTGGGTGGAGGATCCCAGGCTATCGGGCCCGGAGGATCCTCCCGTCCCGGATGACCGCACGATGACCGCGTCTGCGCGGATCCGGATCCGGCGGATCCGACCGCCCACCCCTGCTCGCTGGTCGCCGGACCCCCCGCTGCGGGCGCCCGAGAGGCCGGGGGGCCCCCCCCGCCCGCGGCCCCCGGATGCGGCGTGTCGCGACCAGCGAACGGAAAGGGGTCCCGGACGTGGAACCCGGAAGGGGCGGTCGGGCGGGGCTGTCAGCGGCCGAGCCGGCGGCCGAGGGTGAGGGCGGCGACCGTCGCGGCGCCGATCACGAGCACCCCGCCGATCAGCGACGTCGCCATCACGCCCGTGCCGAACGCGTCGGCCGCGGCCTGCTGCAGGGCCTGGCCGGTCGCGGCCGGGAGCCCCTCGGCGACCGAGAACGCTCCGGCCAGGGTCTCCTGTGCGCGCTGCGCCGCCGCGGCAGGAACGCCGTCCGGGACGACGAGCGAGTTCCGGTAGAACGCGGTGATGATTCCGCCGAGGATCGTCGTGCCGAGCACAGCGCCCAGCTCGTACGCCGTCTCCGACACGGCGCTCGCGGCGCCCGCCTTCTCCGGCGGCGCGGCCGTGACGATCAGCTCGTTCGAGACGGTCTCCGCCGCGCCGATGCCGATGCCGAGCAGCACGAACGCGACGATGAGCGGGGCCACGCCGTGCGCGTGCGTCGTGAACGCCACGGTCAGGTAGCCCGCGAGCGAGAACACGAGGGCGGCCGGCACCAGGACTTCGGGCCGGACCCGGCGCGCGATCGGCACGACGACCAGCCCCGAGACGATCATCATGCCCATGCCGGGGATCAGCGCGAGCCCTGCCTCGATCGGGCTGAGCCCGAGCACGAGCTGCAGGTGCTGCGACACGTAGTACAGGAAGCCGACGAGCGCGATGACGCTGAGCAGGTTCACCAGGATCGCGCCGCTGAACATCCCGCGGCGGAACAGCGCCATGTCGAGCATCGGGGTCTCCGCGCGCAGCTGCCGGCGCACGAACAGGATCCCCATCCCGACACCGAGGACGAACAGGATCGCCACGACCGGCGTGACCCCGTCCACCGCGAACTCCTTGATCGCGTAGACGACCGGCGCCATCGCGGCCATCGACAGCACGATGCTGAGCGGATCGATCCTGCCCGGGTCCGGGTCCCGGCTCTCCGGCACGAGGATCGGCGCGAGGATGAGCAGCGGGATCAGCACCGGCACGGCGAGCAGGAACACGGAGCCCCAGGAGAAGTGCTCGAGCAGGAATCCGCCGACGATCGGACCGAGCGCGGATCCGGCAGAGAACGCGGACGCCCACACGGCGATGGCGAGCCGGCGCTGCTCGCGGTTCACGAACACCGACCGCAGCAGCGACAGCGTCGACGGCATGAGCATGGCGCCGAAGAGGCCGAGCAGGGCGCGCGCGGCGATGAGCAGCCCCGCGGTCGGCGCGAACGCCGCGAGCGCGGAGACGAGGGCGAAGCCGGTCGCGCCGATCAGCAGCAGACGGCGCCGGCCCAGGCGGTCGCCGAGCGTGCCCATCGTGACGAGGAGCCCGGCGAGCACGAGCGGATAGACGTCGATGATCCACAGCTGCTCGACGCCGCTGGGGCTGAGCGCGGTGGAGATCTCGGGGAGGGCAAAGGAGAGCACCGTGTTGTCGACGGAGACGAGCAGCACGGGCAGCATGAGCACGACCAGCGCCGCCCAGCCGCGTGCGCCGACGCGGGGGCCATCGGTCTCCGTCAGGGAGATCGTCGCGGTGGTGGGCATGGAGCACCTCTCAGTTCCGAATAACTTAACCGTCCAGATGGTATAGTAACAGACATGGCCCGACCCCCGCATGCCCGTGAGCGCGTCCTCGACGCCTTCGAGGCCCTGCTGCTCACCGACGGCGAGCGCGCCGCGACCCTCGACGCCGTCGCCCGCGCGGCCGGCGTCTCCAAGGGGGGTCTGCTCTACCACTTCGGTTCGAAGGAGGAGCTGGCCGCGGCGCTCCTCGCCCGGCTCGCTGCGCTCGTCGACGGGGATCTGGCCGCGATGGCCGAAGCGAGGACCGGGCCGGTCGAGTACTACCTGCGCACCTCGGTCATGCAGGACGATCCGCTCGACCGCGCGATCATCGCGGTGTCCCGGCTCGCCCAGGGCGGCAGTCGGGCGGCCGCCGATGCGCTGCACCTCATGCGGCAGCGTTCCTCCGACGCGATCCGTCCCGCCGTGCGCGATCAGGCGGCCCTCGACCTGGTGATGCTGCTCAGCGACGGCCTGTTCTTCAACAACGCCGTGGACTCGGACGGATCCGACGCCGTCGTCCCCTCCGGCGCGGCGCTGGACGACCTCGTCGCCCTGGTGCTGCAGGCCACGCGGGCATAGCCGCCGGAGCGGGTCAGGCCTCGTGCTGCTCGCCTGCCGCGATCAGGCGGCGCTCGAGGTGGCGGCGGATCGCGGCGTCCTCGGTCCGGTCGATCGATGCACGGAAGTCCTCCCGCGCACCCCGCGCATCCCCGGCGCGCAGGCCGAGCTCGGCCCGCACCGCGAACGCCTGGGCCGCGAGCGGCCCGGTGAACAGCGCCTCGTCGGCGTCCAGCTCGAGGCGCACCCCCAGGGCGTCGTGCCCGTCCGCGTATCCGCGCGCGACGATGCGCGCGAGCCGCGCCGAGGGCGAAGGCCACTGGGCGACCAGCCCGTCGTAGAGCAGCACGATCGAGGGCCAGTCCGTGGCGTCCCAGTCCGCGGCGATCGCGTGCAGCCCGGCGATGCCCGCCTGCAGCGCGAAGCGCCCTGGACTGTCCCGCGGCGAACCGCCGCGCAGCGCTCGGGTCGCGAGCCCCTCCCCCTCGGCGATGAGCGCCCGATCCCACAGCGTCCGGTCGGCCTCGGCGAGGGCGACGAGCTCGCCGGCCGGATCCACCCGGGACGGATGCCGCGCCTCGGTGAGCAGCAGCAGGGCCAGCAACCCGCACGCCTCGGCATCGTCACCGGCGACGCGCTGCGCGTCCCTGGCCAGCTCGACCGCGTCACCGCAGAGCCGACGGCTGTCCGTGCCCGTGGGCGCCGCGTAACCGGTCGTGTACAGCAGCGCGATGACCGAGAGGGCGTCGCCGAGCCGGGCCGTCACCTGGCGCGCGTCGGTCATCTGGAACCGGATCTCGGAGTCGTGCAGGCGCTTCTTCGCGCGGGTGAGCCGGGCCGCCATCGTGGCCTCCGACACGAGCAGCATCGCGGCGACGTCGTGCGTGGGGATCCCGCACACGAAGCGCAGGGCGAGCGCGAGCCGGGTCTCCTCGGCGAGCTCGGGGTGGCACACCGTGAGGATCAGCTCGAGCCGCTCGTCCCCCGTGAACGCGAACTCGGCGATCCGATCGGCGGACGCGGGCGCCGCGTCGGCGGCGAGCACCGGCAGCGCCTTGGCGGCGGTGCGGGCGCGGCGGATGCTGTCGACCGCGATCCGCCGGGCCGCGGTGGTGATCCAGGCGGCCGGATTCGCGGGGGCGCGGCCCGCGTGCTCCTCGGCGATCGCACGGACGAACGCCTCCTGCACGGCGTCCTCCGCGAGCTGCAGATCGCCGGTGTAAGCGGTCACCGCGCCGAGGATGCGTCCCGCGTCCTGGCGGAACGCATCCTCGATCCGGGCAGCCATGGAACGGGCTCCGATCAGCCCATCGCCGGCTTGCCGTCGGACATGTCGAGCACCGGATGCACGTCGAGCCAGCCACCGGTGGGCACAAGCGCGGCGAGCTCCCGGGCCTGCGCCGGGGAGTCCGCGGTGAAGACGTAGAAGCCGGTGACGACCTCCCGCGTCTCCCCGAACGGCCCGTCGGTGAAGACCGGCCCGTCCGCGGAGGGGCGGATCCGGAACGCCTCGGACTGAGGACGCAGCGGGACCCCGGCCGTGATCCGGTGACCCGCGGCCTCGACCGCGGCCTGGAACGCCTTGTGCCCCTCGAGGTCGGCCTCGATCTGGGCGGCGGGAAGCTTGGTCGGGTCCCACTCGGGCTCGTGGATGATGATCATGTACTCGTCGGACATGGTGTCTCCTTCGTCGTGCGGGCGGGATGCCCGTGAGGTGTCGAACACCGATACGACGTGGAGAGCCCACCGAAATCGACAACCCGCGCAGATTCTCTCAAATGAATCGCGCCACGGGCAGATCCCCGATCCGGGCCCCCTGACGCCGAGAGCACGCGCCGCGCCGGATCCGGCCCGATCACAGGGCGGACTCGGCGACAGCGCGTGCTCTCGGCGGAGCCGGGCCGGAGCCCGGACGGGACTCAGACCTCGGTCAGCTCGATCTGGCGGAACAGGTCGGCGTCGATCGCCTCGCGCACCTCGTCGAGGAGCTCCTCGGGGATCGGCGAGTCGAGCGTCAGCACGGACAGCGCCTGGCCGCCCGCGGTCTCGCGCGCGATCTGCATGCCGGCGATGTTGATGCCGGCGTCGCCGAAGCGCTGGCCGTAGACCGCGACGATGCCGGGGCGGTCGGTGTACAGCATCACGACGTGGTGCTTCTCGATCGGCAGCTCGACGGCGTGCTCGTTGATCGCGACGAGCTTCTCGATCTGCTTCGGGCCGGTCAGGGTGCCGGAGACGGAGAGCTGGGTGCCGTCGGAGAGCGCACCGCGCAGCGTGATGACGTTGCGGTACTCGTCGCTGACGTCGTCCTGCACGAGGCGCACGGCGACGCCGCGCTGCTCGGCGAGCAGCGGCGCGTTCACATACGACACGGTCTCGCTGACGATCGGGGTGAACACGCCCTTGAGGGCCGCGAGGCGCAGCACGCTGACGTCGTAGCCGTTGAGCTCGCCGTGCACCTCGACGTCGAGGCTCGTGAGCGACGACTGCGCGAGGGCGGAGAAGATCTGGCCGAGCTTCTCGGTGAGCGGGATGCCGGGGCGCACGTACGGGTCGATCACGCCGCCGGCGACGTTGACCGCGTCCGGGACGAGGTCGCCGCCGAGCGCGAGGCGCACCGAGCGGGCGACGGACACGCCGGCCTTCTCCTGAGCCTCGTCGGTGGACGCGCCGAGGTGCGGGGTGACCACGACGTTCGGCAGGGCGACCAGCGCGCGGGCCGAGCTGTCCTCGACGGGCGGCTCGGAGGTGAAGACGTCGAGGCCGGCACCGGCGATCTCGCCGTTCACCAGTGCCTCGTGCAGAGCGGCCTCGTCGATCAGGCCGCCGCGGGCGACGTTGACGACGTACGCGGTCGGCTTCATGGCCTTGAACTGCTCGGCGCCGATCATGCCGGTGGTCTCCGGCGTCTTCGGCATGTGGATCGTGAGGAAGTCGCTCTCCGCGACGAGTTCCTCGAGGCTGAGCAGCTGCACGCCGAGCTGCTGCGCACGGGCGCTGGTGACGTAGGGGTCGTAGGCGACGACGCGCATGTCGAACGCGGCGAGGCGCGCGGCGACCAGGGCGCCGATCCGGCCGAGGCCGACGATGCCGACCGTCTTCTCGAAGAGCTCCGCGCCGGTGTAGGAGCTGCGCTTCCACTCCCCCGCCGACAGCGAGGCGTGCGCGGCCGGGATCCGGCGGGCGAGGCTCAGCACGTGTCCGACCGTGAGCTCGGCGGCCGAGACGATGTTCGACGTCGGCGCGTTCACGACCATGACGCCGGCCGCGGTGGCGGCCTTGATGTCGACGTTGTCCAGGCCGACACCGGCGCGCGCGACGACCTTCAGGACCGGGGCGTGCGAGAGCGCCTCGGCGTCGATCTTCGTCGCGGAGCGGATCAGCACGGCGTCGGCGTCGGCGAGGGCGGCGAACAGCGCCTCGCGGTCGGTGCCGTCGACGGAGCGGATGTCGAAGTCGGGGCCCAGCGCGTCCACCGTGGCGGGAGAGAGCGTCTCCGCGAGCAGGACGACGGGCTTCTTGGCGGACGGGTTCACGGCATTCTCGGGCACAGAGAGATCCTTCGGGGCAGGAGGAAGGGGAACCGATGCGCCGCACCGTCGGGGCGCGAGGGTGCGAACACTCTACCCGAGGCCGCGACGCGCGCCGTGCCGTGTGACGGCGCGCGTCAGCGGACCCCGCGCCGTCAGTGCGCCCCGGGCAGGAGCGTCCGGATCGAGTAGCCGACGACGTCCAGCCAGAACACTGCGACGAGGCCCAGCCCGGCGAGCAGCACGATCGCGAGCACCGCGATGCTGCGCCGGCGGGTGATCGCGACGGCGATCGCGTAGACCGCCGCGGGGAGCACGATCGCGAGGATCAGCGCCACCCACGTCGTCGCCGAGATCGCCAGGCCCGCAAGCGGGATCAGGTAGGCGATTGCGTTCCAGATCGCGTAGGCGTAGAGCAGGCCGGCCACGCCGAGAAGCGAGTAGAACAGCCACCGCGGCCGACGCGGATCCACCACCGGCGTCCCGGTGGTCTCGCTCGTCCCGCCGCTCATGCGCCCACCGTCCCGAACATCACGAAGGGCCAGGGCACCAGCAGCGCCGCCCCGGCGATGAGCGCGACGATCCGGACCCACGTCGCCCGCCCGCGGGTGAGCACCCAGGAGGCCGCGAACCAGAGCAGGGGCGCGGCGACGGCCAGCCACAGCCACGGCAGGAACATGGCGTCCGACACGAGGAAGGCCGCGCTCGGACGCAGCCGGAGCCCGCCGATCGCCCAGCCGACCGCGAAAAGCAGGTACGCGCCGCCGATCACCCCGTACGCGACGAGCGCGACGTTGCCGGTGCCCGCCGGCTCGTCGGTCTCGGTCCCGGCGCCGGTCTTCTCCTCGGACGGGGTCGCCGGCTCGGACGGGGTCGCCGGCTCGGGCGTGCGGTTCGGCGCGGGCGACGGGTCCTTCGGCGCGGGGCGCCTCGCGGGTGCGGCCGAGGGATCCGGCTCGTCGCCGTCCCAGTGCAGCGCGTCATCGGGATCGGAAGTCATGGTTCCAGCGTAGCGACGGAGATCGCCGCGCCCGGCCGCCCCGCTCCCGGGCCGCACCGCGACCGTGGCTGCGGCGCTCAGACCGGGTCGGCGACCGTGAGCACCGCGACGGGCTCTGACCGGAGCCCCTCCGGGATCGCGATGTCGACGGTCCCGTCCGAGCGCCGGACGAGCGGGGCGGCGGATCCGTCCGCCCAGCGGGCGTCGGCGGACCCGGCGAGCTCGGCCGGCAGTGCGAGGGTCCCGGCCGCGGGGTCGAGCGCGTGCACGTGCACGCCTGCGTTCGATCGCGTGTAAGCGCGCGGGGCGCCGACCGTCTCCCCGGCCCGGATCCAGGGTCGCGTCCCGTAGATCGACGCTCCGTTCGTCCGGAGCCAGGATCCGAGCTGGCGCATCGCCTGCCGCTGCAGCTCCGGGATCTCCCCGGCCGCGGTGGGTCCGACGTTGATGAGCAGGTTGCCGTTCTTGGCGACCACGTCGACGAGCAGGCGGATCAGGGCCGCGCCCGACATCGACTGCCGCTCGTCCTCGGCCTGGTTGTAGCCGAACGAGTAGCCGAGCCCGCGGGTGGACTCCCAGGGGCGGTCGATGATGTCGGGGATGTGCGTGTACTCCCGGGTGAGGAAGCCGTGGTACGGGACGCCCCAGCGGTCGTTCACGACCCCGTCCGGCACCCGCTGGAAGTAGCGGCGCAGCAGCGCGGCGACCGCGAAGTCGTCCCGCCCCTTGCCGCCGTCCGGCCACTCGATGTCGTTCCACAGCAGGTCGGGTGAGAACCGCTCGACGAGCTCGTCGAGCTGCGCCGCGGCGTAACGGGAGAAGGGAACGTCGTTGCGGCGGTACCGGAACAGGTCGGTGTCCGACTCGATCGCCGGGAAGTCGCTCGCGTGCCAGTCCAGGGCGCCGGAGAAGTACACCCCGAACCGTGTGCCGGCGCGGCGGGCGGCGTCGTGGAACTCGGCGATGAGGTCGCGCCGCGGGCCGCGGCGCGCGGCGGTGAAACCGGTCGTCGCGCTGTCCCAGAGGCAGAAGCCCTCGTGGTGCTTCGTGGTCGGCACGATGTAGCGCGCACCCGCGCCGACGAGCTCGCCGACGAACCCGTCGGCGTCGAAGGCCGAGGCGTCCCAGAGGTCGGCGAGGTCCTCGTACGAGGTACCGGAGCCGTAGAGCTCCTGGTGCCGCAGCCAGGTCGGGCTGCCGGCGATCCGCACGGTGTTGCCGTACCACTCGGCGTACTGGTGCCACGCGTACGCGTCCTCGGTGGGGATGTGCACGCCCTCGCCGTGCTGCACGGCCCAGGCCGGCACCGAGTACAGGCCCCAATGCACGAAGAAGCCGAGCTTGGCGTCGCGGTACCACTCCGGCACCCCCTGCGACGGGTACTCCGGCGCGGCGGCGCCGAGATCGGGTCCGGTGCGCTTCTCGAAGTCCATCATGCGGTGATCCCCTCTCCGCGGCGGCTCACGTGGGCCTCGAAAGCCGGAGCACCGCTGGTGTCGAACGGGTAGACGCCGGGTGCGAGGCGGTGGTGGCCGAGTCGCAGCAGGTCCTGGTCGACGCCGCCCGGGGTGAGCGCGAGGGTCCAGTCGGCGGAGAGATCGTAGAGCTCGGGCTCGAGATAGCCGATCTTGACGATGACGACGTCGGCGGCCTCCGGGTCGATGCCGAGCATGCGGAAGTCGTCGAGGTGGTGGAAGGGCTTGCGGCGTTCGGTGACGATCGCGTGCACGCTGCCCGCGCGGATCACGACCTGCGTCCCGGCCTCGGGATCGCCGCCGGTGATCGAGAACACCTCGCCGGTGATCGTCACCGGCCCGCGCGGGCCGGGATCCACCCGACCGCCCACCTCCAGGGTCACGGTCGCGCCGACGCCCGCGGCCTCGGCCTGAGCGACCGCCGCGGGGTCGAACACGGAGGCGTGCACGACGAGTCGGCCGGGCTCGGCGAGGTCCTCGCGGACGAGCAGCTCGCCGAGCGTCCAGGACACGTCGCCCGCGCCGCCCGCGGTGGGGTTGTCGCCCGAGTCGGAGATCAGGTAGGGCCGTGCCGCATCCGGCGCGAGGGCGCGGTCGAGGGCCTCGCCGAGCGTTGCGGTCGGGCCGACGAAGACGAAGTCGGCGCGCGCGTCCCAGTACTGCCGGGCCAGACGCTCGGCCTCGCGCGCGATCAGCTCGCGATCGTCGCCCGTCACCATCGCGATCGCCATGTTGCGCGGTTCGTCGGCCCAGGCGTAGCCGACCCAGATCGCCGCGTCGACGACGCCGTCCCGGGCCTCGACGTCCGGCACCTGGGCGTAGATCCCGCGTGCCGGCTCCAGCCGGGTGCTGGTCTTCTCGCCGGGCAGCAGCACCGGCACCGGCACCCACGCCTTGTACGGGCGACGACGGAGCGGATCGGATCCGTGCGCGCCGCGCAGGCGGGCGAGCAGATTCCACACCGCGCGCTCCTTCGTGTTCATCCAGTCCTCGTGCGGCGCCATCCGGTAGCAGGTGAGGAGGTCGAGCGCGTCGCGCAGCACCTCGGAGACGTTGCCGTGCAGGTCCATCGACGTCGACACGAGCGCGTCGTCGCCGAGCTCGGCGCGGACGGCCGTGGCGAGATCGCCCTCCGCGTCCTGCATGCCGGCGACGCTCATGGCGCCGTGGATGTCGAAGAAGAAGCCGTCGAACGGGCCGCCCTCGGCCATCGCGGCGCGGATCCCCCGCACGATCGCGTCCTTCATCCGACCGTAGGTCTCGGGCGCCACGGCCCCGCCCGGCAGCGAACGGCCGTGGTGGATCGGCACCCACTCCGCGGCCTCGCGCAGCTCCCGCCCCTCGTCGAGGAACGGGTAGTAGCCGAGGAGCTCGGCGCCCTCGCGGATCGTGAAGGCCTCGTCGCCGGAGATGTGCGGCGAGAAGGTGCTGGACTCGATCGAGATCCCGGCGATCCCGATCCTCGGCCGGGGCAGGCCGCCCTCGGCGAGCGGGGGCAGCGGTCCCATCCAGACGGTGTCCGCCTCGGCCCGGACGATCGGTTCCGTGCGCTCGGTCATGTGGTTCTCTCCTGTCAGGCGGGGGCGAGGGCGGTCGGGGCGGGATCCGCGATGCGGGCGGCGGCGAGCGCCGCGGCGCCGAGGGCGACCGCGTCGGCGGAGATCTCCGCCCGCACGATCCGCAGCGGGAAGCCGGAGACCGGGGCGTCGGTGCGGATGGTCTCCGCGATGGCGGGCTCGAGCAGGTCCCAGGCCGCGTGCACGCCGCCGCCGATCACGACCATGTCGAGATCGACGAGGGAGGCCGCGGTCGAGGCGGCCAGCGCCGTCGCCCGCGCGGCGTCGGCGAAGACCCGGGCGGCCTCGGCCTCGCCGGCCCTGGCGCGGTCCGCGATCTCAGGGGCGTCCGCGGCGGATCCGGTCGCGCTGCGATACCGCTTCGCGATCGAGGTCCCCGAGGCGAGGGTCTCCAGGTGGCCGGTCTGGCCGCACGTGCAGACGAGGTCGCCGTAGCCGGGCGTGTGCCCGATCTCCCCCGCCGCGCCGTGCGCACCATGGTGCAGCGCCCCGTCGAGGGCGATCGCGCCGCCGACGCCGGTGCCGAGCATGATGCCCAGGACGTCGCTCTCCCCACGGGCCGCACCCCAGCGCAGCTCGCCGAGGAGGAACGCGTTCACGTCGTTCTCGATCCACACCGGCGCACCGAGCCGGTCGCCGAGCTCCGCCGCGAGCGGGAAGCCGCTCCAGTCGGCGAAGGTCGCGGACGCCGCCACGACAACGCCGCGCTCCTGGTCGATCACGCCGGCTGCGCCGACGCCCGCGCCGGCGAGCGGCACGCCGTGCTCGGCGCACAGGCCGAGCACGAGCTCCGCGGCCGCGTCGGCCATCGCCGTCCCGCCCTCGCGCGCCGGCGCCGGGACGACTCCGCGCGCGAGCACGGATCCCGCCTCGTCGGTGAGCACGGCCGATATCTTCGTCCCGCCGATGTCGATCCCGGCGACGACGGGCGCGCCGTTCCCCCGAGTTCCTGCGTCGTCGCTCATCGGCCGCCGAGTCCCGCCATCGCGATGCCCTTGACGAGGTGCTTCTGCAACACGATCACGAGGACCGTGGTGGGCACCATCGAGATGATCGCCGCGGCCATCTGCAGGTCCCAGCGGGTGCCGGTGAGCCCGGAGAAGGTCGCGAGGCCGACCGGCAGCGTGCCGTGCGCGTTGTAGTCGACGGTCACGATGAGCGGCCAGAGGTAGCTGTTCCAGAAGGAGAGGAACGTGAACACGGACAGCACGGCCACGGCGGACTTCGCGAGCGGCAGGATGATCTGCAGGAACGAACGCAGAGGGCCGGCGCCGTCGACGCGCGCCGCCTCCTCGAGCTCGTAGGGGATGCCGCGGAAGAACTGCCGCATGAGGAAGGTGCCGAACGCGGTGAACGCGAACGGGAAGATGAGCGCCTGGTAGGTGTCCACCCAGTTCAGCCACTGCATGACCTGGAACATCGGGATCACGAGCACCTCGGCGGGCACCATCAGGGTCGCGAGGAACAGCACGAACACGGCGTCGCGGCCCTTCCAGCGCAGCCGGCCGAAGGCGTAGCCGGCCGTCGTGGACACGATGAGCACGACGAGCGTGCCGGCGATCGCCACGAAGAACGAGTTGCCGATGTAGGTGAGGAACGGCCCGTACGCGAACACGTCCACGAAGTTCGACCAGCGCACCTCGGTGCCGATGAGCTTCGGCGGCATCGAGAACATCTGCTCGTTCGGCTTCAGCGCCGAGAAGAACGAGTAGACGAGCGGCGACACGAAGATCAGTGCCGCGAGATAGACGACCACGTGCGCGACGATCGTGCGCGCCCGCTCCCCCGCCGACAGCGGCGCCTTGGGCCGTCCGCGACGCTCCTGGGGAGCCTCCTCGACCTCGGCGAGGTCGGCGATCGCCGCCTCCTGCAGATCAGTGCTCATAGTGCACCCACTTCTTCTGCGCGCCGAACTGCAGCGCGGTGATCACGATGATGAGCGCGAACAGGATCCATGCGCCCGCGGCCGCGATGCCGAGATCCTGGAACTTGAAGCCCTGGTTGTAGATGAACTGCACGAGCGGCTGGGTGGCGTTGCCGGGCCCGCCGCCGGTGAGCAGCTGCGGCTGCGCGAACACCTGCAGCGACGTGATCATCGTCATGATCGTGGCGAAGAAGATCGACGGCGAGATCATCGGGATGACGACGCTCCACTGCATCCGGAACCCGGAGGCGCCGTCGATGCGGGCCGCCTCGACCACCGACTCGGGCAGCTGCTCCAGCGCCGCGGAGAAGATCAGCATGTTGTAGCCGAGGCCCTGCCACACGCTCATGATGACGACCATCGCCATCGCCCAGAACGGGTCGGCGAGGAAGTTCGGCAGCTTCATGCCGAACCAGCCCTGCGCGATCCCGTTGAACAGGCCCTGCGGCTGCAGCATCATCTTCCACACCAGCACGCTCGCGACCATCGGCGTCACGACAGGGATGAAGAAGAGCACGCGCAGCGCGCCGCGTCCGCGGATCCGCGGTCCGAGCGCCATCGCGAGGGCGAGGGAGCAGACGATGCTCAGCGGCACGTACGCGATCGTGAACACCGCGGTGTTGCGCATCGCCGGCCAGAAATCGGGGCTCGACGTGAACAGCTTCACGTAGTTGCCGACCCCGGAGAAGGTCTTGTCGCCGAACGTCGGCCAGTTGTAGAAGCTCATCACGATGGAGAGCACGACCGGCACGACCGTGAACACGGCGAGGCCGATCAGGGCCGGGCTCGCGAACGCGAGCGCCTGACGGCCCTCCGCCCTGGCGAGCGATCCCCGGCGGCGGGGAGGTGCGGTGATCGTCATGATCCTCCGTTCCGGAACAGGTCCCGGGCCCGGCGGGGCGTCGCCGGACCCGGGAGGCGGATCACTTGGCGAACTGCTGCTGCGCGCTCTGCAGCACGTCGCTCATCTTGGCCTGGCCGTTGTACACGCTGACCAGTTGCGGCTGCACGTAGGTGCCGACCTTCGACCAGTTGTCGGTGACGTACTGACCCTGGACGTTCGAGAACGCGGCCTTGAAGACCTCCTCGACCTGCGCGCGGAACTTCTCGTCGATCGACTGGAAGTACAGCGGCTGGCTCTCGGTGCGCGCCGGGTAGCTGCGGCCCGAGGAGGCGATGTAGTCCTGGGAGTCCTTGCTGAGCAGGGAGCCGAGCACCTTCAGCGCCGCGTCCTTGTTCTTGCAGGTCTTGGAGATGCCGTAGCCGGATCCGAGGATCAGGCTGAGCGGCTTGCCGGAGTCGGACGGCAGCGGCGCCATGCCCGCGGTGAAGCCGGCCTTGTTCTTCAGGTAGCTGACGGCGTTCCACGTGCCGTCGACGGCCATCGCGGCGTTGCCGTTGGAGTACTGGTCCTCGCCCCAGCCGCCGTCGGACGCGGAGGCGACCGGCAGCGCGACCTTCTGCTCGGTGACGAGGCCGGCGTACCAGGCGGCGGCGTCCTGGAACTTCTTGTCGGTGAGCTGCAGCTTGCCGCCCTGCGACGCCGGCTGCACGCCCGCCTTGTCGATCGGCAGCGCCTGCCACTGGAAGTCGCCCATGCCGACCGCGAAGCCCTGCTTGCCGTCGCGCGTGGCGGCCTTGGCCGTCGCCTCGAAGTCGGAGAAGCTCCAGCCCGGCTTCGGGGTCGCGGCTCCTGCGGCCTTCAGCTGGTCGGCGTTGTAGTAGACGAGCATGGTCGCGGTGTCGAAGGGCAGGCCGTACAGGTCGCCCTTGTTCTTCAGGATCTCCGTGGTGCCGGCGGCGAAGTCGCTCTCCTTGAGACCGGCGGTCTTCATGTCGTCCGCGGTCAGCTTCTGGAAGCCCGCGGTGTAGCTGGAGAGCATGCCGCTGTTCATCCCGGTGACGCAGGCCATGTTGCCCGAGGCCATGTTCGTCGTGAGCTTCGTGAAGAAGTCGTTCCACGGTGCGGTGCGCAGCTCGATCTTGAGGTCGGGGTTCTGCTTCTTGGCGACGTCGATCTGCGCCTTCAGGGCGGCCGTGTCGTCGGCGGAGCCCGCCCACATGTCGACGACGACGGTCTTGTCGTCGGCGCTGGCGGCGCCCGAGGCGCCGCAGCCGGTCAGCGCCAGGGCGGCGCCCACCGTGAACGCCGCGGCGGGGACGAGGTGAATCTTCTTCATTGAAATGCCTCCTCAGGCACGAACAGGGGGAATCTTCGTTTGGAATCGAACGAAGTTGATTCGGATTGGTGGGATCATCCTGACAGATGACCGGCCACATCGCGACCCGAACATCCGATGTTTTCCGAAGATCGTGAGAAACCCGTGATATTCAGAGACAAACGCCCCGACAGGTCAGTACAGTGGTCTTTGTTCGATGGCGAAAGAAGATCTCATGAACCCCTCACCCGACCGCCTCGCCCACGACTCCGCGAAGCCGGATCCCGCGGGCGATCACGCCCGTCGGATCGTGGAGCTCGTCGCGCGCGGCGAGGCGGCATCGCGCTCCGACCTCGCCGGCCTGCTCGGGCTCGCCCCGTCGACGGTGTCCCTGCGCGTACAGGAGCTGGTGGACGCGGGGATCCTCCGCGAGGACGGCCAGGGTCGCTCCTCGGGCGGGCGCCGTCCGCGGCGCCTGACCCTGGGCAGCACACAGCATCGCGTACTCGCGGCGGAGCTGGGCGGAGAGCACGCCCGGCTCGGGCTGCTCGACTTCGGCGGACACCTGCATCGGGTCCGCACCATCCCGATCCGGATCGCCGACGGCCCGGAGGCGACCCTCGACCTCGTCGAGGAGGGCCTGCGCGCGCTCGCTGAGGATGCAGACATCCGAGGTATCGGCATCGCCCTGCCCGGTCCCGTGCGATTCGAGACCGGCAGCGTGGATCAGCCGTCGCGCATGCCGGGCTGGCCGGGCTTCCGTGTCGGCGAGGCCCTCACGGAGCGGTTCGGGGTGCCCGCCGCGGTCGACAACGACGCGAACCTGATGGCCCTCGGCGAGCACTATCGCAGCCTCACCCGCGAGCAGCACAGCATCACCGTGAAGGCGGGCACGGCGATCGGGTCCGGCATCATCGTCGCCGGGTCCGTGCACCGCGGCGCCACCGCTGCGGCGGGCGACATCACCCACACCCTGATCGACGACGCCGCCGACATCCCGTGCTCCTGCGGCAACCACGGCTGCCTGGAGACGGTCGCGAGCGGCGCAGGGCTGGTCCGTCAGATGCAGGAGCGCGGCATCGACGTGTCCACCGCGGCCGAGGTGCTCGAGCGGGCGCGCAACGGGGACCCGATCGCGACCTCGCTCGTGCGCACCGCGGGCACGCGCCTGGGTCAGGTGCTGTCCGGGGTGGTGAACTTCTTCAACCCGCACGCGGTGTTCCTGACCGGGAGCATGAGCGCCAGCGAGCCCTTCCTCGCCGCCGTGCGCAGCCGGGTCTACGAGGCGTGCCACCCGCTGGCCACGCAGACGCTTCGGATCGAGTCCGCGCAGACGGGCCCCGACGCGGCGCTGTACGGCGCGGCGCGGCTCGCGATGGAGCAGATCGACCCGGTCTCCTGATCCGGGCTCGGCCCCTCCGGGCTCGGCCCTCGGGGGCTCGACCCTCGGGGCTCAGTTCCCCGGCGCCAGGGTCAGTTCGATCACCGGGATCAGCACGTCCGGGCGCCGCACGGGCAGATGCACCGTGAGCGTGCCCGCGGCCTCCCCCGCCGGCGTCATCAGCGTCGCCTCCTGGTCGGGATCGGTCACCGACGTCTTCAGCCAGGATCCGTCGTTCAGCAGCCGCGCGTAGGTCACCCGCTCGGCGAGCCTCTCGAGGTGCACGAAGCCGAGCGGCCAGCTGAACAGGTGCAGGTAGAGCCGATCCCCGCGCCGCGTGTAGACGCCCTCGCGCGGGGCCGGATAGGCGGCATGGCCGGCTCCGACGATCGCGCCGCGGTGCAGCCGCATCCATTCGCCGATCTCGGCGAGCACCGCCTCGTCGCGCGGCGCGATGCTCCCCCGCCCGTCGGGGCCGACGTTGAGCAGCATGTTGCCGTCCATCGAGACGGAGTCGGCGAGCATCTGCGCGAGCAGCACCGCGGACTTCTGGTCGTGGTTGTCGCGGTGGTAGCCCCAGGATCCGTTGATCGTCTGGCACGCCTCCCATACCTGCGGGACTCCGTCGACGACGAGCGGCGCGGTGGGCTGGTACTGCTCGGGCGTCACGAAGTCGCCGGGGATCCCGAGCCGGTCGTTCACGAGCATCTGCGGCTGCAGCTCGCGGCAGAGCGCGAGGAGCCCCTCCGCGTCCCAGTCCGCGGGCCCCTTGCCCTCCCAGCCGCCGGACGGCGCGGGATAGGTGAAGTCGAAGAACAGGTAGTCGATGTCGCCGTAGCCGCTGAGGAGCTCGCGCACCTGGCCGTGCAGGTAGGCGCGGTAGCGGCCCATGTCCCGCTCGTCGTTGCGTCCGCGCTCATCCTCGTCGCCTCGGCGCGGGTGATTGCCGTCCACCGTGAAGTCCGGATGGTGCCAGTCGATGAGCGAGTGGTAGAGCCCGACGCGCAGCCCCTCCACCCGCAGCGCGTCGACGTACTCGCGCACGAGATCGCGCCCGCACGCCGCGACCGATGTGTAGTCCGTGAGCGCGGAGTCCCAGAGGCAGAAGCCGTCGTGATGCTTGGTCGTGAGCACGACGTAGCCCATCCCGGTCGCCTTCGCCCGACGCGCGAGCGCCCGCGCGTCGAAGAGGTCCGGATCGAAGTGATCGACGTAGACGCGGTACTCCTCCGATGTCAGCCGCTCGTAGTTCTGCACCCACTCGTGCCGTGCCGCCCCGCTGTAGACACCGAAGTGCACGAACATCCCGAACCGGGCCTCGTCGAACCACTGCTGACGCATCACCGCATCCTCTCGTCTGTCAGCGACCATCCTGTCACAGACATCCGATGTCTGACGAGGGGATCCCCCGGCTCGTCATCTTCAACACCGTCGATTGGCGAATAAGGGTTGCCTTACCTATATTGGTGATGTCCCACCCGTGAACCGAAGGATCCCCCGTGAACCGTCGCATCCGCCTGATCTCCGCTGTCGCCGCCACCGCCGCGGCAGCCCTGACCCTCGCCGCGTGCAGCGGAACCGCATCCCCCGCCTCCAGCGGCGGAGACCTGGCCGGGCAGACCATCACCGTCTACAACGCCCAGCACGAGACGCTCGGCAAGGAGTGGATCGACGCCTTCACGAAGGCGACCGGGATCAAGGTCCAGGTCCGCAACGGCGACGACACCGAGATGTCGCAGCAGCTCATCCAGGAGGGCGACCGCTCCCCCGCCGACGTCTTCCTCACGGAGAACTCGCCGTCCATGACGGCGGTCGAGAAGGCCGGGCTGTTCACCTCGCCCGGCGACGAGGCGCTGAAGAACGTCCCGACCGAGTACCGCCCGTCCTCCGGCAAGTGGGTCGGCATCGCCGCCCGCTCGACCGTGTTCGCGTACAACACGACCAAGCTCACCGAGGCGCAGCTGCCGAAGTCGCTGATGGACCTGGCCGACCCGTCGTGGAAGGGCCGCTGGGCCGCATCGCCGTCCGGCGCCGACTTCCAGGCGATCGTGTCGGCCCTCGTCCAGCTCAAGGGCGCCGCGGCGGCCGAGGACTGGCTCAAGGCCGAGAAGTCGAACTCGGTCGCCTACAAGGGCAACAACACCGCGATGAAGGCGGTCAACGCCGGCGAGGTCGAAGGCGCGATCATCTACCACTACTACTGGTTCGGCGACCAGGCGAAGACCGGTGAGAACTCGAAGAACGTCGGGCTGCACTACTTCAAGAACCAGGATCCGGGCGCGTTCGTGTCGATCTCGGGCGGCGGTGTGCTCGCCTCGAGCAAGCACAAGGCCGCGGCGCAGAAGTTCCTCGCCTTCATCACCGGCGCCGAGGGCCAGAAGATCCTGCAGACGGGCACCTCGTTCGAGTACCCGGTCGGATCCGACGTGGCCGCGAACGCCAAGCTCGTGCCGCTCAAGGACCTGCAGGCGCCCACCATCGATCCGGCTACGCTGAACTCGAAGCAGGTCACCGATCTGATGACCCAGGCCGGCCTGCTCTAGGACACGAGATCACCACCACGACCGCTACCCGAAGGGCGGACGGAGCGCAACGGCTCCGGCCGCCCTTTGGCGCCTCCTCCTGGGGAGTCGTCGCCGCCGGTGTCGTCGTGGCCCTGCTCTCCCTGCTGCCGCTGCTGTTCGTCGTCGGAACCGCCGCCGGGATCGGCTGGTCCGCGTCGGCCGCGCTGATCTTCCGGCCGCGCGTCGGCGAGCTGCTGACGAACACGGTGCTGCTGGTCGTCATCACCGTGCCGCTGTGCGCGGTGATCGGCGTGGGCGGCGCCTGGCTCGTCGAGCGCACCTCGCTCTCCGGCGCCGGTGCCTGGGGCGCGGTGCTCGCGATGCCGCTCGCGATCCCGGCGTTCGTGAACTCCTACGCGTGGGTGTCGGCGATCCCGTCGCTGGCGGGGCTCGGATCCGGCGTGCTGCTCGCGACCCTGTCGTACTTCCCGCTGGTCTACCTGCCGGTGCGCGCGGCGCTCAACCGCCTCGATCCGGCCCTGGAGCAGGCGGCGGCGAGCCTCGGGCGCGGCCCGGTGCGGGTGTTCTTCGGAACCGTGCTGCCCCAGCTGCGCCTCGCTCTGCTCGGCGGGGCGCTGCTCGTGGGACTGCACCTGCTCAGCGAGTACGGCGCGTTCGCGCTGATCCGCTTCGACACGTTCACGACCGCGATCATGGACCAGTACCGGTCCACGTTCAACGGCTCGGCCGGCAGCATGCTGTCGGGCGTCCTGATGCTGCTCTGCCTCGCGCTGCTCGTGCTGGAGAGCCGTGCCCGCGGGCGGGCCCGGTACGCCCGGATCGGGTCAGGCACCCCGGCGCCGCCGCAGCGGATCCGGCTGCGCGGCTGGCAGGTCCCGACGCAGCTCGCGCTGCTCGCCCTGGGGATCGCGGCGCTCGGCGTCCCCGCCGTCGTGATCGGCGGCTGGCTCGTGCACGGCGGCGCGGCGGTCTGGCGGGTGGGCGAGCTCGTGCCGACCCTCCTGCAGACCCTCGGCCTCGCTCTCGGCGGCGGGGTCGTCACCGTGATCGCCGCGTTCCCGTTGTCGTGGCTCGCGGTCCGCCGCCCCGGTGCGCTCAGCCGGCTGCTGGAGCGGACGAACTACATCACGAGCTCGATGCCCGGCATCGTGCTCGCGCTCGCGCTGGTCACGGTCTCGCTGTTGTTCGTGCCGGCCCTGTATCAGACCACAGCCCTGCTGCTCATCGCGTACGCGCTGCTGTTCCTGCCGCGGGCGCTCGTGCCGCTGCAGGCCGGGATCGCGCAGGCGCCGCAGAGCCTGGAGGAGGCCGCGCAGGCCCTCGGCCGCCGGCCGCTGCGCGCGTTCATCGGCGTCACCCTGCGGCTGGTCGCGCCGGCGACTGCGGCGGCCCTGGCGATGGTGTTCCTCGCCGTCGCCGGAGAACTCACCGCGACCCTGCTGCTCTCGCCGATCGGCGTGCAGACACTCGCGACCCAGTTCTGGAGCCTTTCGAGCGAGATCGACTTCGCGGGCGCCGCGCCGTACGCGACCCTGCTGATCCTGCTGTCCGCACCGATGACCTACCTGCTCTTCCGCGAGTCCGCGCGCGCCTCGACGGCAGGCGCGCCCGTGGACGAGTCCATCCCCTCGAAGCCGGAGAGTGCATGACCGCGCACAACCTCGGATCCCTCGGCGCCGTGCCCTCCCCCGGCACGGGCCCGCTCCCCACCGCGCACCTGCAGGTCGCCGGCGTCACCGCCTCGTACGGCAGCCGCCGCGTGCTGCACGGCGTCGATCTCGCGGTGCAGCACGGCGGCATCACGGCTGTCGTCGGCGCCTCCGGATCGGGCAAGACCACGCTGCTGCGGATCATCGCGGGCTTCGAGCGCCCGGACAGCGGCGAGGTCGTGCTGGGCTCGGTCCGGGTCGCCGGCCCGGACGCGTGGGTGCCGGTGCACCGCCGCGACATCGGCTATGTCACGCAGGACGGCGGCCTGTTCCCGCACCTGACGGTCGCGCGCAACATCGCGTTCGGACTCGAGGACATGGGTCGCGACGCCCGCCGCGCGCGCATCGCCGAGCTGCTGGATCTCGTGTCGCTGCCGCAGGACGCCGCGGACCGTCGCCCCGACCAGCTCTCCGGCGGCCAGCAGCAGCGGGTCGCCATCGCCCGGGCGCTCGCCCGCGAGCCGCAGCTGATGCTGCTGGACGAGCCGTTCTCGGCGCTGGACACGGGCCTGCGCGCGGCGACGAGGGAGGCGGTCGCGCGGATCCTCACCGACGCCGGGACGACGACGATCCTCGTCACGCACGACCAGTCCGAGGCGCTCAGCTTCGCGGACCAGGTCGCCGTGATGCGCGACGGCCGCCTGGTCCAGACCGGGCACCCGTTCGTCGTGTACACCCGCCCGATGGACCGCGGCGTCGCGGAGTTCCTCGGCGACGCGATCGTCCTGGACGCCTGGCTGGACGGCTCCCTCGCCTCGTGCGCCCTCGGCTACGTGCCCGTACGCAATCCCCCGGCGCAGGGCCGCGTGCAGCTCATGCTGCGCCCCGAACAGGTGCAGCTGGTCGCGGACTCCCCCATCCGCGCGACGGTCGAGGACGGCGTGTACTTCGGCTCGGAGACCTCGGCGCGGATCCGCCTGGAGCCCCGCGCCGGCATGGATCCCCGACTCGATCCCGTCCCGCCGACCATCACGATCCGGCACGCCAACGCCGCGCTCGCCCGCCCCGGCCAGCGGATCGCGTTGCGCGTCGTCGGCGAGGGCGTCGCCTTCCCGGCCTGAGCCCGCCTATCCGCCCGCCCATCCCCTCCGGGTCGTCGAGCGAGAAACCGCGTTTCGTCTCGCTCCTCGCTGCGCTCGGGGCTCGCTCAACGACCGAGGCGGACGCGAGAACGATCAGCGCGCGGCCGAGCCCTCCCCTCAGGGGTCGTTGAGCGAGGACGCCGCAGGCGACCGAGACGAAACGCGGCACTCCTGCGAGAAACCGCGTTTCGTCTCGCTCCTCGCTGCGCTCGGGGCTCGCTCAACGACCGAGCCAGACACGAGAACGGGCGCCCCCGAAGGGACGCCCGTTCTGCGGAACTCGAAGGATCAGCGCGCGGCCGAGCCCTCCCTTCCGGGGTCGTTGAGCGAGGACGCCGCAGGCGACCGAGACGAAACGCGGCACTCCTGCGAGAAACCGCGTTTCGTCTCGCTCCTCGCTGCGCTCGGGGCTCGCTCAACGACCGAGCCGGACGCGAGAACGGGCGCCCCCGAAGGGACGCCCGTTCTGCGGAACTCGAAGGATCAGCGCGCGGCCGAGCCCTCGACCCAGGCCCGAAGGGCCGGCGGCCGCCCTGCGGCCCGACCAGCACAGTCCTCCGGGACTACGTCGAGGTCAGCGCGCAGCGCTGCCCTCGACGTAGTCCTCGTCGCTCTGCTTCCAGGCGAACAGGGCGCGCAGCTCCTTGCCGGTGGCCTCGATCGGGTGCCCCTGCTCCTTCTCGCGGAGTGAGAGGAACTCGGCGGCGCCGTTGTCCTGGTCCTCGATGAAGCGCTTCGCGAACGCGCCGGTCTGGATGTCCGTGAGGACGTCCTTCATGCGCGCCTTGACGCCGGCGTCGATGATGCGCGGGCCGGAGACGTAGTCGCCGAACTCGGCCGTGTCGGAGATCGACCAGCGCTGCTTGGCGATGCCGCCCTCCCACATCAGGTCGACGATGAGCTTGAGCTCGTGCAGCACCTCGAAGTAGGCGATCTGCGGCTGGTAGCCCGCCTCGGTGAGGGTCTCGAAGCCGGCCTGCACGAGGTGGCTCATGCCACCGCAGAGCACGGCCTGCTCGCCGAACAGGTCGGTCTCGGTCTCCTCGGTGAAGGTCGTCTTGATGACGCCGGCGCGGGTGCCGCCGATGGCCTTCGCGTACGAGAGGGCGGTCGCCCACGCGGTGCCGGAGGCGTCGCGCTCGACGGCGATGATGTCCGGGATGCCGCGGCCGGCGACGAACTCGCGGCGCACGGTGTGGCCCGGGGCCTTCGGGGCGATCAGGATCACGTCGACGCCCTCGGGAGCGTCGATGTAGCCGAAGCGGATGTTGAAGCCGTGCGCGAACGCCAGGGTCTTGCCCTCGGTCAGGTTCGGCGCGATCGACTCGCTGTAGATGCCGCGCTGGTGCTGGTCCGGCGCGAGGATCATGATGAGGTCGGCCCACTGGGTGGCCTCGGCGACGGTCTTGACCGCGAAGCCCGCCTCGGTCGCCTTGGCGATCGAGGTGGAGCCCTCCTTGAGGGCGATGGCGACCTCGACGCCCGAGTCGCGCAGGTTCATCGCGTGGGCGTGGCCCTGCGAGCCGTAGCCGACGATGGCGACCTTCTTGTTCTGGATGATCGACAGATCGGCGTCTGCGTCGTAGAAGATCTCGGTGCTCACTTGTGTTTCTCCTTGTTGGGGGGTCTCGTTGTCGGTTGCGGCGTTTCGTCTCGCTCCGCCTTCGGCGGTGCTCGCTCAACGACCGGATGTCAGGTCAGCTGCGCAGGACGCGCTCGGTGATGCTCTTGCCGCCGCGGCCGATCGCGAGCAGGCCCGACTGGGCGAGCTCCTTGATCCCGAACGGCTCGAGGGCCTTCAGCAGCGCCTCGACCTTGCCCTTGTCGCCGGTGACCTCGACGACGAGCGCCTCGGGCGCGTAGTCGACGACCGACGCGCGGAAAAGGCTGACCACCTCGAGCACGTTCGACCGGGTGTTGTTGTCGGTGCGGACCTTGATGAGCATGTGCTCGCGCTGCACGGACGCGCTCTGCTCGAGCTCGACGATCTTGATGACGTTGATCAGCTTGTTCAGCTGCTTGGTCACCTGCTCGAGCGGGAGGTCCTCGACGTCGACGACCACCGTGATCCGGGAGATCCCCGGAACCTCGGTCACGCCCACCGCGAGGGACTCGATGTTGAAGCCGCGGCGCGCGAACAGGCCGGCGACGCGGGTCAGGATACCCGGGGTGTCCTCCACGAGGAGGCTCAGGACATGCGTGGACATGGATCAGTCCTCCTCGTCGAAGGCGGGCGCGTGGTCGCGCGCGTACTGGATGTAGCTGTTGCTGACGCCCTGGGGCACCATCGGCCAGACCATCGCGTCGGCGCTCACGACGAAGTCGATCACGACGGGACGGTCGTTCGTCTCGAGGGCGAGCGTGATCGCGGCGTCGATCTCCTCCTCCTTCTCGACGCGGATCGCGAGGCAGCCGTACGCCTCGGCGAGCTTGACGAAGTCGGGGATCCGGATCGTCCCGTGCCCGGTGTTCAGGTCGGTGTTCGAGTGGCGGCCGTCGTAGAACAGGGTCTGCCACTGGCGCACCATGCCGAGCGAGGAGTTGTTGATGATCGCGACCTTGATCGGGATCTCGTTGATGACGCAGGTCGCGAGCTCCTGGTTGGTCATCTGGAAGCAGCCGTCGCCGTCGATCGCCCAGACCACGCGGTCGGGCTCGGCGACCTTGGCGCCCATGGCGGCGGGGACCGCGTAGCCCATGGTGCCGGCGCCGCCGGAGTTCAGCCAGGAGTTCGGGCGCTCGTACTTGATGAACTGCGCCGCCCACATCTGGTGCTGGCCGACGCCGGCCGCGTACACGGCCTCGGGTCCGGTGAGCTCGCCGATCCGCTGGATCACGTGCTGCGGGGAGAGCAGGCCGTCCTCGGGCGGCGTGAACCCGAGCGGGAACTCGCTGCGCAGACCGTCGAGGTACGCCCACCACTCCTCGATGTCGCCCTGGGCGCCACCGGTGAGGCCGCGGAAGGCGACCTCGAGGTCGGTGAGGACCTCGCGCACGCCGCCGACGATCGGCACGTCCGCCGTGCGGATCTTGGAGATCTCGGCCGGGTCGATGTCGACGTGCACGACCTTGGCGTTCGGGGCGAACAGCTCGGCCTTGCCGGTCACGCGGTCGTCGAACCGGGTGCCCAGCGCGACGAGCAGGTCGGCCTCCTGCAGCGCGAGCACGGCGGGGACCGTGCCGTGCATGCCGGGCATGCCGACGTGCTGCGGGTGCGAGTCGGGGAACGCGCCGCGCGCCATCAGCGTGGTGACGACGGGAGCGCCCGTGGTCTCGGCGAGCTCCTTCAGCTCCTTCGACGCGTTGCCGCGGATGATGCCGCCGCCCACGTACAGCACGGGCTTCTTCGCCTCCGCGAGCAGGGTCGCCGCGGCCTGGATCTGCTTGCCGTGCGCCTTGGTCACCGGGCGGTAGCCGGGCAGGTCGTACTTCGGCGGCCACACGAACGGAGCGCTGGCCTTCTGCGCGTCCTTGGTGATGTCCACGAGCACCGGGCCGGGGCGGCCGGTGCTGGCGACCTCGAACGCGGCGGCGATCGCGCCGGGGATGTCCTCGGGCCGCTTGACCAGGATCGAGTGCTTGGTGACGGGCATCGTGATGCCGACGATGTCGGCCTCCTGGAACGCGTCGGTGCCCATCAGGGTCGAGAACACCTGCCCGGTGATCGCGACGATCGGGATCGAGTCCATGTACGCGTCCGCGATCGCGGTGACGAGGTTCGTCGCGCCGGGACCGGAGGTGGCGATCGTCACGCCCACCTTGCCGGACGCCGTGGCGTAGCCCTCGGCGGCGTGGCCGCCGCCCTGCTCGTGACGGACGAGGATGTGGCGCAGCTCCGTGGAGTCGAGCAGCGGGTCGTAGACCTCCATGATCGCGCCGCCGGGAATGCCGAACACGTCGGTGACGCCGAGCAGCTCGAGGGAGCGGACGACGGCCTGAGCGCCGGTGAGGACGGGCGCCGCCGCCGGGCGGGCGGGCGGACGCGGGACGGCTGGTGCGGTGTCAGCGGTCATGAGTGATCCTTGCGGTGGTGAACGATCGGCGGAAGCGGCGGAGCGGGGCCCCGTCGCGGACGACTTCCCGACCGGGTCCGCCAGGGGCGGAGCGCGCGGGTCGGGGATGCTGGGCTGGAACGCCTCGGGTGCAGCGCGGAGAGGACGGCTCGGCTCGTCGGAACACGCCTCGACGGCTGGAGCCCGGCTCTGGCTCCCCGACGAGTGAGTCGAGAGCGCGAGCCGCGATATCGACCCGATTCAGATCACCATCGCGCCCGGCGGTCGGAAAGACGGCCGGAGCTCTGCGTCCGATCCGGGATCCGGTTGTGCCGATCACGGTTCGAACGTGCGACCAGCCTAACGCATGATCCGCCGTGGCCCCGTCGGGGACGGGCACGGTGGGGTGAGTCGCCCCCACGGCACGCGGGACCGACGGACGGTCGGATCCGTGCGTCAGGGGCATGGGAGCAGTCTATTGCCCGGCGGCCTCGGGCGCCGCCGGGCCTCCGCCCGGCGAGGCGGCGCGGAGATCGGCGAGCGCGGACAGGAATCCGGCGAGCTGGGCGGGATCCGCCACCCGCAGCGCCGCGGCGGTGTCTCCCCCGCCGATCCGCACGCCCAGGTCCTCGGATCCGAGCGCGCGCATGCCGTCCTCGTCGGTCACGTCGTCACCGGCGAAGAGCACGGCCGTGGCGTCGACGTGCCCGCGCAGACGCGCGAGCGCGACGTCCTTGCCTTCGTCCCGCCAGGAGAACTCGCGCAGATGGTGCCCGGTCCTCCGCCGCCAGGACGGGATCCGCCGCGGCGCCCACTTCTCCACGCGGATGAAGGCGAGCTCCTCCTGTCCGGGCGCGGCGGTGCGGGTGTGCACCCCGAACCCGAACGTCTTCGGTTCGTAGACGACGCCGTCCAGGTCCGCGATGAGCGTGCGCAGTTCGTCGATCACCTCGGCCCGGTCGGCGGGAGCGGTGCTCAGGTCGGTCTCCTCGCCCGTGTCGGGGAACCAGTACTGCGCGCCGTGCGAGCCCGCCAGCAGCACGGGCGACGCGTCGTCGTGCTCCGCGATCTCGCGCAGGTCGTGCAGGCTGCGCCCGGAGACGTAGGCGACGGACGTGCCGGGCAGCGCGGAAAGCCGGGCGACGGCCCGGACCGCGTCGGGCAGGGCCCGCGCCGTCATCGGATCGCTCACGTGCGGTGAGACCGTGCCGTCGAAATCGAGCGCCACCAGCAACCGCGGCGTGCGGGCGAGCGCGGCGAGCGCCTCGTCGGGCGCACCGGGGATCCAGTCCCGGGTCATCGCGTCCTCCGCACCGCGTCGAGGGCCACGAGGAACTCGTGCGACCACGCATTCACGTCGTTCTCCAGCACCCGTTTGCGCAGCGCGCGCATGCGCCGGGACTGCTCGCTCGCGGGCATCGCCACGGCCCGCATGATGGCGTCCTTGAGCCCCTCGATGTCGTGCGGGTTGACCTGGATCGCCTGCTTCAGCTCGTCCGCCGCGCCGGTGAACTCGCTGAGCACGAGCACGCCGCGGTGATCGCCGCGGGTCGCGACGTACTCCTTCGCCACGAGGTTCATGCCGTCCCGCAGCGCGGTGACGAGCATCGCGTCGGCCGCGAGGTACAGCGCGACCATCTCCTCCCGCGGGTATCCCTGGTGCAGGTAGCGGATCGCGGTGTGCTCCACCGTGTCGTGGTCCCCGTTGATGCGCGCGACCGCGAGCTCGATCTCGTCGCGGAGCTGCGCGTACGCGTCGACCCGCTCCCGGCTGGGGCTGGCGACCTGCACGAGGGTCACGTCCTCGACCGAGAGCGTGCCCTGATCGAGCAGCTCGCCGAACGCCTTGATCCGATGGCCGATCCCCTTCGTGTAGTCGAGCCGGTCGACGCCGAGCAGGATCTTCTTCGGATGCCCGAGCCCCTCGCGGATCTCCGCCGCGCGGGCGCGGACGTCGGGGCGGGCGGCGAGCTCGACGTACGGGGTGGTGTCGATCGAGATCGGGAACGCCCGGGCGACGACCGTGCGCGGGACGGACCCGGGGACCGAGACCGTCGTCCCCTTCGTGTCCAGGTGCAGCCGGCGCCGGACCGCGGTGAGGAAATTCGACGCGTCCTGCCCGCGCTGGAACCCGACCACGTCCGCGCCGAGCAGTCCGCGCAGGACCTGATCCCGCCACGGCAGCTGCGAGTACAGGCCGTGCGCGGGGAACGGGATGTGGTGGAAGTAGCCGATCGTCAGGTCGGGGCGGAGCTCGCGCAGCAGCTGCGGCACGAGCTGCAGCTGGTAGTCGTGCACCCAGACGGTGCCGTCCTGGCTCGCGGCGCGCGCCGCCCGTTCGGCGAAGCGCTGGTTGACCTGCACGTACGACTCCCACCACTCGCGGTGGTACTGCGGCGGCGAGATCACGTCGTGGTACAGCGGCCAGATCGTGTCGTTCGAGAAACCCTCGTAGTAGTCCTGCAGCTCCCGCGACGAGAGCGTCACCGGCAGCAGCCGGATGCCGTCGGCCGTGAACGGGGCGAGCTCGAGATCGGCCTGGCCGGGCCAGCCGACCCAGGCGCCGTCGACATCGTGCATGACCGCCTCGAGGGCGGCGACGAGGCCGCCGGGCGAGCGTCGCCAGATCTCCTCGCCGTCGGGGCCCTGCACGCGGTCGACCGGGAGCCGGTTGGCGACGATCACGAACGAGGCGGTGGGCGGTGGGCTGGACATGGGACGCTCCTCACGATGGGTGGGATTGCCCCTCCAGGCTAACGAACCGGATCGGGGACGCGGGCGGAGGCGGCCCGGCGACGACGCGCCAGGGCGAGGAGGGCGTTGCCCGCTCCGGCCAGCAGCACGAGCCCCGCGGCGACCACCGGAAGCACGAGCGCGGGCTGGGCGCCGGCCGCGTCGGCGACCTGACCGGTCGTCACGGCGCCGATCGCCTGACCGACGACCATGGCCGCGCCGAGCATCGTCATGACGGTCGCGGAGCGGTCGGCGGGCCCGAATGCGGCGCCCAGGCTGTACTGCGTGACGAGGGTCGGTCCGATGCCGAATCCCATGACCGTGAGCGCGACGAGCACGGCCGGGACGTCCCGCACCCCGAGCAGCAGCAGGCTGCCGCCGAAGAGGATCCCGGCGAACAGGAGCCACCGCGCCGGCAGCGCGAAGCGCGCGGGCAGGAACGCGACCCCGAGCGCGAAGATCGCGGACCCGACACCGAGCGCGCCGTACAGGAGACCCGCCTCCTCGGCCCTGCCGTGCTCGGTCATGAACGCGGTGAGCGAGGTGAGCATGGCGCCGAAGAAGATGCCGACGCCGAGCATGCCGGCCACGACCACGAGCAGCCGGATCCGGAAGAGCTCGGAGACCTTCGACGTCGCCCGCCCGTCGACGCCGCGGTGGACGGAGACATGGGACGCGCTGGGGTGCAGCGCGAACGCGCCGACGAAGACGAGGATCACGGCGGCGGCGATCACGAGCGGCATCCACGGCGCGATGAGCGACGCGAAGAGTCCGGCGAGGAACGGGCCGAAGACGAACACGGTCTCGTCTGCGGCGGACTCGTACGCCATCGTCGACGAGGTGGTCCGGGCGCGACGTCCGGCGGGGATCCGCTCCGCGATGATCATCACCAGCCGCGACCGCGACATCGGCGAGACCTGCGGGGCGGTGGCGCCGATCGCGAAGGCGCTCAGCAGCACGAACGGATCCTGCGCCGGCGAGTACACGACGACGGCGAGCGCGACGAGGGCGGCCGCGTTCGCGACGGCGAGGATCCCCAGCACCCGCCGCTGTCCGTACCGATCGGCGGCGGCGCCGAGGAGCGGCCCGAAGCAGGCGGTGCCGATGCCCACCGAGGCGGAGGTCAGCCCTCCCAGTGACAGGGATCCGCGGGCCGCGACGACGAGGGTCAGCGTGCCGACGACCATCATCGCGAACGGCAGCCGCGCGACGAACGCGATGAGGAAGTACGGCAGTCCGACGATGCGGAGCAGGCTCGGTGCGGGCGGTGCGGCGGTCGGGCCGGTCGGCGGGGTGGAGGCGGTCGGTGTCATGGCTCTCGCGGCGTCCTCGCGAGGGAGGGCGCAGGTCGGGTGCCGCCGCTGTCCGCCGGAAGTGCCGACGGCCGGTAGATGCACAACGGTGCGGACCGGAGTCCTGACCCGAGTCTACCGTTTCGTCGTGTTTCAGGCCCGCCGCATAAATAGGTTAGCCTTGCCTTACCCTTCCCGACCCCCGATCGAGGATCCGTGCGTTCGCCCACCCTGTCCCCCGCCGTCGACCTGCTGCGCGGCGCCCCCGACGCCGTCGCCCTGTGGACCGACGCCGGCGCGCTGACCTACGCCGATCTCGTGCACCGCGTAGCGGAGCGCGGGGCCCTGCTCGGCACGACCAGGCGGCTCGTGATGATCGCCTGCCGGAACACGACCGAGACGATCGTGACCTACCTCGCCGCCCTCGCCGGAGCCCACCCAGTCCTGCTCGCCCCCGGCGGCGACGGAGACGCCGACCGGCGCACGAGAGCCGCCCTCGTCTCCACCTACGACCCCGACATCGTCGCCGCCGAGGCCGCCCTCGACGTGCGCAGGGACGGATCCGCGCACCTCCTGCACGAGGACCTCGCCCTCCTCGCGAGCACCTCCGGATCGACCGGCTCCCCGAAGCTCGTCCGGCTGTCGGCGGAGAACCTCCGCTCCAACGCCGCGGCGATCTCCGAGTACCTGGGCCTCGACGAGCGCGACCGCGGGATCACCGCGCTGCCCCTGCACTACTGCTACGGGCTCTCGGTGATCAACAGCCACCTGCACGCCGGCGCCTCGGTGGCCCTCACCGAGCGCTCGTACCTCGACGACCGGTTCTGGGCCGAGGCCGCGCGTGCGCGGATCACCGGGCTCGCCGGAGTCCCGTACAGCTTCGCGCTCCTCGAGGCCGCCGGCGGAACGGAACGACTGCCGGGCAGCCTCCGCTACGTCACTCAGGCCGGCGGACGGCTGCCCGCGGAGAAGGTCGCCGCCCTCGCCCGCGCGGGCGAGCGGCAGGGGTTCTCGTTCTACGTGATGTACGGCCAGACCGAGGCGACGGCCCGGATGGCGTATCTGCCGCCCGAGGACGCGATCCGCGCGGCCGGCGCGATCGGCCGCGCCATCCCCGGCGGGGCGTTCCGGATCGACCCCCGCGACGGGGCCGTGGGCGCGGGCACGGGCGAGCTCGTGTACACGGGACCGAACGTCATGCTGGGTTACGCGGAGTCGGCCGGCGATCTCGCGCTCGGTCGCACGATCGACGAGCTCCGCACCGGCGACCTGGCCCGGTGGCGCGAGGACGGCTACGTCGAGATCGTCGGCCGGCTGAACCGGTTCGTGAAGATCTTCGGTCTGCGCATCGACCTCGACGCCGTGCAGCAGCATCTCGAGTCGCTCGGGATCCCGGCGCGCACCGCCGCCGTCGACGAGCGGCTTCTCGTGTTCGTCCGCCGCGTCCGCGACGTCGGCGCCGCCCGGGACGCCGTCGCCCGCCGGATCGGCATCCCTGCGCGCGACGTGATCGCGCATCGCGTCGACGACTTCCCGCTGACGTCCTCCGGCAAGTCCGACACCGCGGCGCTCGTCGCCCTCCATCACGTAGCGACCGCCGCCCCCACTCCCCGCTCCGCGTCCGCGGCGGGCACCATGGCCGCCGAGATCCGGGACGTCCTGGCCCTGTGCACGTCCCGCCCGGACGCCACCGCGCACGACAGCTTCGCCACACTCGGCGGCGACTCGCTCGGCTACGTCGAAGCCGCCGTGCGGCTGGAGGACCACCTCGGCACGCTGCCCCGCGACTGGCCCTCCCTCACCGCGGCCGAACTGGCCGCCATCGTGAACGCCCCCGCCGTGACCGCCGCAGAACCCGCACGACGCCGTGGCCTGCGCCTGCGCGACCTGGAGACGCCCGTACTGCTGCGAGCGCTCGCCATCGTCCTCATCGTGGGGACGCACGCGCATCTGTTCCGGGTCCAGGGCGGCGCGCACCTGCTGCTCATCGTCGCGGGCTACAACGTGGCCCGCTTCGCATTGTCCCCGGCTCCCGGATCCCGGCCGCGTCGCCTGCTCGCCGCGATCGGGCAGGTCGCGGTCCCCGCGATGCTGTGGATCGCGGCTCTCGTCCTGTTCACCGGGAGGTATGCGCCTACGACCGCGCTGCTCCTGAACAACGCGATGCCCTACAGCGAGCAGTTCACCTCCCAGTGGCAGTTCTGGTTCCTCGAAGCGGTGGTGTGGAGCATGATCGGGCTCGCAGCGGTGTTCTCGATCCCGGCGTTCGACCGGCTGGAGAGGCGGGCGCCCTGGGCCGTCGCTCTCACGACGCTCGTCGCCACCGCGGGGCTGCGCTACGCCCTCATCGGCGTCACCGCGCACGACAACGACCGGTACGCCCTGCCGATCGTGCTGTGGTGCATCGTGCTCGGCTGGGTCGTCGCGCGCGCCGAGAACACGCGGCGTCGTCTCGTCGCGTCCGCGGCGACGGTCCTCCTGGTCGCCGGGTTCTTCGGCGAGCCGCTGCGCGAGACGATCGTGATCGCGGGCGCGTTGACACTGATCTGGATCCCGGCGATCCGGATCCCCGCGGCGCTGCGCCCCGTGATCGCCGCGATCGCGTCCGCGTCCTTCTTCGTGTACCTGACGCACTGGGTCGTGTACCCGCCGTTCTCGCAGACGTCACCGCTGTTCGGCACGGTGCTGTCGTTCGCGGTCGGCATCGCCGCGTCGTATGCGCACCGCCGCGTGACGAGGGCTGCGCCGCGCCTGCTCGCCCGGGCACGCGCCCGCCGGCCCCGGCCGGGCCGCTCGGTCGCCCCGGACTGAGAACGCGAGGTACCGTGGGGGCATGCGCAACTACGTCTTCGCCAGCGGCCTGTTCAGCGCGGTGACCAGTGGGATCGCGCTGCTGCGCGGCTCGCGCGACGCGCCCATCACGTGGCGGGCGCTGCTGGCCTGGGCGAGCTGGGGCATCACGATCGCGCTCGCGATCGGCGCGATCGTCGACATGCGCAGGGACGAGCGGGGCGAGGTCGTCGCCTACGACTCCCCCGTCGCCGCCACGCAGCTCAAGCGCGCACGCAAGCAGCTCAAGGCCGACCTGAAGGCGGAGCGCGAGGGCCGGAAGGCCTGACGCCTCTCCCTCTCCGGATCCGGTTCAGTCGAGCCCGATCTGGTAGTGGATGAACCCGCTCCGATCCGCCACGCGGTCGTAGAGCGTCCGCGCGGTCCCGTTGCTCTCGGCGGTCAGCCAGTACACCTTCGCGCTGCCCGCGGCACGCGCCGCGTCCGTCACGTGGGCGATCAGGGCGCGGCCGACGCCGCCGCCGCGCACGTCAGCGGCGACGAACAGGTCCTCCAGGTACGTGTACGGCCCGATCGCCCACGTTGCCCGGTGCTCGAGCCAGTGCACGATCCCGACCGCGCGGCCGGCGTCGTCGCGCGCGATCGCACCGTGCATCGGCTCGGCGGGGTTCAGGAACCGCGCGAACGTGGTCTCCGTCACCTCCGGGGCGATCACGGACTCGTAGAACTCCAGGTACCCGGCCCAGAGCGTCAGCCAGTCGGCACGGTCATCGGCGGTCAGGGCGGTGATCGTCGTCATGCGCCGATCCTAGGGGCCGTCCCCGGCACCCGCCGACCGTTCATCGAGTGAGGACGAGCGCCTCCCCCTGACCGCCGCCGCCGCACAGCGCGACCACGGCGGTGCCGCCGCCGCGGCGCGCGAGCTCGTGCGCCATGTGCACGACGAGCCGGTTGCCGCTCGCTCCGATCGGGTGCCCGATCGCGATGCCGCCGCCGTGCACGTTCACGATCTCGGGATCCAGCCCCAGCTCCGTCGCGGACCGGGCGACGACGGCACCGAAGGCCTCGTTGATCTCGACGAGGTCGAGGTCGGCCGTCGTGATGCCCTGCTTCTGCAGCGCACGCTCGATCGCCCGCGCCGGCTGCGCCTGCAGCGAGTTGTCCGGGCCGGCGGTCTGCCCGCTGGCGCCGATCGTGACCAGCACGGGCCAGCCCTTGGCCTCGGCGTTCGCGCGCGTGGTGACGACGACCGACGAGGCCCCGTCGGAGATCTGCGAGGAGTTGCCGGCGGTGATGGTCCCGCCGACGGCGAAGGCCGGGCCGAGCTTCGCGAGCGTCTCCACCGTCGTGTCCGGCCGGATCCCCTCGTCGGCCGTGAGCACGATCGGCTCCCCGCGCTTCTGCGGCACGTGCACGGGCACGATCTCGGACGCGAACACGCCCGAATCGCGGGCCGCGGCCGCCCGCTGGTGCGAGCGGGCGGCGACCTCGTCCTGCGCCTCCCTGGTCAGGCCGAAATGCGGATTGTGCCGCTCGGTCGACGCCCCCATGCTCTCGTTGTCGTAGGCGTCGGTGAGGCCGTCGTACGCCATGTGGTCCAGCACCTCGACGGATCCGTACGTCCAGCCGTCGCGCGAGCCCATCATCAGGTGCGGGGCGCGGGTCATCGACTCCATGCCCGCGGTGACCACCGTGAGCGCGTCGCCGGTGCGGATCATCCGCGCCGCGTCGATGACCGCGGTCAGCCCGGAAAGGCACACCTTGTTCACGGAGTGCGACGGCACGTCCCAGCCGATCCCGGCGCCGATCGCGGCCTGCCGGGCGGCGTTCTGACCGGATCCGGCGGCGAGCACCTGACCGACGATCACGGCGTCCACCTCGGCGGGGTCGATCCCGCCCTGCTCCAGCGCGCCGCGGATCGCGAGCGCGCCGAGCTGCGGCGCGGTGAATCCGGCGAGCTGTCCCTTCAGCCGTCCCTGCGGGGTCCGCGCCGCCGCGACGACGACGACGTCCTCCGGGCTGTTCTCCTGTGCGGCGCTCATGCTCGCTCCTCCAATTCGGCGGCCACCCGCAGTTCGGGTTCGGTGGCCTTGATCACATCCTGCACCGTCACACCGGGGGCGAGCTCGACCAGGAGCAATCCGTCCGGGGTGACGTCGATCACGGCCAGATCCGTGATGATCCGGTGCACGACCCCCCTGCCGGTCAGCGGCAGCGAGCAGTCGTTCACGATCTTCGGCGAGCCGTCGCGCGCCACGTGCTCCATCAGCACGATCACGCGGCCGGCGCCGTGCACGAGGTCCATCGCGCCGCCCGGACCCTTGACCATCTTCCCGGGGATCATCCAGTTCGCCAGATCGCCGGTGACGCTCACCTGCATGGCGCCGAGGATCGCGGCGTCGACCTTGCCGCCGCGGATCATGCCGAAGCTGAGGCCCGAGTCGAAGAACGCCGCCCCGGGCAGCGTGGTGACGGTCTCCTTGCCCGCGTTGATGAGGTCGGGATCGACCGCATCCTCGGCCGGATAGGGGCCGACGCCGAGGATCCCGTTCTCCGACTGCAGCACGACGGTCACGCCGTCCGGCACGTAGTTGGGCACCAGGGTCGGCAGGCCGATGCCGAGGTTCACGTACGACCCGTCGGACAGTTCGAGGGCGGCGCGTGCGGCCATCTCGTCTCTCGTCAGCGCCATGTCTAGACCTCCCCGGTCCCTGAGCCCGCCGAAGGGCGCACGGTGCGCCTCTCGATCCGCTTCTCGATGTCGGATCCGACCTCGACGATCCGGTGCACGAAGACGCCGGGCAGGTGCACGCGGTCGGGATCCAGCTCCCCCGGCTCGACGAGCCGCTCGACCTGGGCGATGCATACGCGCCCGGCCATCGCGGCGAGCGGATTGAAGTTGCGCGCCGCCTTGTTGAAGATCAGGTTGCCGTGCCGGTCGCCGAGCGCGGCGTGCACGAGGGAGAAGTCCGTGGTGATGGCCTCCTCCAGCACGAACTCGCGCCGCTCGCCGCGCACTTCGAACGCACGCACGTCCTTGGCGGGCGAAGCGACCGCGATCGTGCCGTCCGGGGCGTAGCGGCGCGGCAGACCGCCCTCGGCGACCTGGGTGCCGACGCCGGTCTGCGTGTAGAACGCGGCGATCCCGGATCCGCCGGCGCGGAGCTTCTCGGCGAGCGTGCCCTGCGGGGTGAGCTCGAGCTCGAGGTCGCCCTCGAGGAACTGCCGCTCGAACTCCTTGTTCTCGCCGACGTACGAGGAGGTCATCTTGCGGATCCGTCGGGCGTTCAGCAGGATCCCGAGCCCCCAGTCGTCGACGCCGCAGTTGTTGCTCACCACGCTGAGGCCCGTCGTGCCCTGCGCGAGGAGCGCCTCGATGAGCGCGATGGGATTGCCGGAGAGGCCGAAGCCGCCCACGGCGAGGGAGGCTCCGTCGGGGATGTCGGCCACCGCGTCGGCCGCGGAAGGCCATTGCTTGTCGATCACGCACCACTCCTTCGTGTGGGACTGTCCCCCTACCCTCCGCCTGATCCGCCCCCGGGTTCAAGCCCGAGCTTGCGATGTGGGCGCGCCGATCGCTAGCGTCCACACCATGGAACAAGCGGTTTCAACGAAGCGCATGGTGCCGGGGGCGCAGGCCATCGCGCGGGCCGCGGAACTGCTCCGCCTCGTCACCGCCTCGGCCGGCGGAGCCGCGCTGCACGAACTCGCCGCGAGCTCGGGACTCAGCCGCTCGACCGCGCACCGCCTGCTGTCCGCCCTGCGCGCGGAGGGCCTCGTGGACCAGGATCCGCACACCGCACGGTGGATGCCCGGTCCGGAGCTGTATCTCATGGGAACAGTGGCCGCCGCGCGCTACGACATCACCGAGCTCGCCCGCGACATCGTGCGCTCGCTGGCCGTGAAGACCGAGGAGAGCGCGTTCCTGTCCGTGCGCCGCGCCGATGAGACCGTGTGCCTGCTGCGCGAGGAGGGCGCGTTCCCGATCCGCTCGTTCGTGCTCAGCGAAGGCGTGCGCTTCCCCCTCGGCGTGGCGAGCGCCGGGCTCGCGATCCTGTCCTTCCTCCCCGACCACGATGTGGATGCGTACCTCGCGCGGCACCCGGACCTCGGCGAGCGCTGGGGCCGTCCGCACCGCGAGGCGCCGCTGCGCCGGCGTATCGCCGAGACCAAGGCGCGGGGATACGCCGTCAACCCTGGCCTCATCGTGGAGGGCAGCTGGGGAATGGGCGCCGCGGTGTTCGACCGTGACGGCCGACCGGAGTGGGCGCTCAGCCTCACCGGCGTCGAGTTCCGCTTCGGCCCCGACCGGTTGCCCGCGCTCGGCCGCACGCTGCTCGCGCACGCCCACCAGCTCTCCGCCCGGATCGCCGGCCGCGCCGTCCGCTGACCGGCACCCCGCGCCGTCCCTGGCGCCGGCTCGCCCTGCTCACCCCTCCCCCTGTTCGCTGGTCGCGACACGCCTCATTTCGCCCGGAGTGCGGCGTGTCGCGACCAGCGAGCAGAGATCAGCTCTTCCATTTAGATACCAGTGGGTATATACTTCTTGGTATGAATCGCGGTGAGATCCTCCAGTCCATCGTCTTCTCGGCACACACCCTCACCCGGATCGCAGCCCAGGAGGCCGGCAACGACGCGCCCGCCGCGCAGTGGCGGGCGCTCAGCCTGCTGGACACCACCGGCGACCAGCGGGTCGGCGAGCTGGCGAAGGCCAGTCGGACCACACAGCCCGGCATGACCCGCCTGATCGGCCAGCTCGAGCACGAGGGACTGGTCCGCCGCGACCCCGACCCCGACGACTCGCGCGCCACGGTCGTGACGATCACCGAGGCGGGCAGGAACGCACTGCACTCCTGGCGTCAGGAGCTGCAGAGGATCCTCGAGCCGCGATTCTCCGACCTCGACGAGACGGAGTGGCAGGTCCTCGCCCTCGCCGCCGAGATCATGCAGACGCACTCCTCACTTCTGGAAAGGACAGCACGTTGAGTTCCATCGGTTCGTCACCCTCGATCTGGAGGCAGCCCGCACAGGTATGGGCGGTCGCCTTCGCCTGCGTCGTGGCCTTCATGGGCATCGGCCTCGTCGACCCGATCCTCCCCGCCATCGCCGCCTCGCTGAAGGCGACCCCGGTGCAGACCGAGCTGCTGTTCACCAGCTACCTGCTCGTCACCGGCGTGGCGATGCTGTTCACGAGCTGGATCTCCAGCCGCATCGGCGCCAAGGCGACCCTGCTGCTCGGCCTCGCACTCATCGTCGTGTTCGCCCTCTTCAGCGCGCTGAGCGGCAGTGTCGACGCGATCATCGGCTTCCGCGCCGGCTGGGGCCTCGGCAACGCCCTGTTCATCTCCACCGCGCTGGCCACGATCGTCGGGGCCGCCAGCGGCGGATCCAGCGCGGCGATCATCCTGTACGAGGCCGCGCTCGGCCTCGGCATCGCGATCGGCCCGCTGCTCGGCGGGCTCCTCGGCGAGGTCGCCTGGCAGGGCCCGTTCTTCGGCGTCGTGGTGCTCATGGCGATCGGCTTCATCGCCGTGCTCACCCTGCTGCGCGGCCCGTTCGAGAAGCGCCGGCCCGTGCCGTTCTCCGCCCCGTTCCGCGCACTCGGTCGTCCCGCGCTCGGCGTCCTCGCCGTGGCCGCCCTGTTCTACAACATCGGCTTCTTCGTACTGCTGGCGTTCTCACCGTTCCCGCTGCACTTCACCGCGATCGGCATCGGCCTCACCTTCTTCGGCTGGGGCGTGGCGCTCGCGATCACGAGCGTGTGGGTCGCCCCGATCCTGCTGCGCCGCATGCGGATCACCCGGATCATCGTCATGGTGCTGCCGCTGCTCGCGATCGACCTCGTCGTGGCGGGGATCCTCGTCGCGAACCCCGTGGCGCTCGTGGTCTGCATCATCGTGGGCGGTCTGCTGCTCGGCATCATGAACACCGTGCTCACCGAAGCGGTCATGGAGGCGACGGACCTGCCCCGCTCGGTCGCGTCTTCGGCCTACTCGGCGGTCCGCTTCATCGGCGGCGCCGTGGCCCCGCCGCTCGCCGCGTTCATGTCCCACCTGTGGGGCGACACCGTGCCCTACGTGTTCGCAGGCGCCTCCGTGCTCGTCGCGGCCCTCGTCGTGCTGTTCGGCCGGAAGGCGCTCGCGCACATCGACACCGGCTCGCACGACCCGGCGGAGGACGCGGAGGCGATCCTCATCGGCGACGCTGCCTGAGCCGCTCGGCTCGACTGCCGGCCCCACCCGAGGGGCGTCGGAACGGCCCGTCCCGCACAACGGTGCGCGGGGCGGGCTTCGTCGTTCCTGCGACGTCGGTGCCGCACCGTACGCTGGAGTCATGCTGATCGGTGTCATCCGTCCCGTCGAGTCCCAGACCGCCACCGTGCAGGCCGAGGAGCTGGACGAGATCCAGGATCTGCTGGCCGCGCAGACCCCGCCGGGATGGCAGCTCGCCTCGGCCCCGGTCGCCATGGCGAAGAAGGACACGATCCTCACCGCCGAGGGCACGATCGTGCGCCGCGACGGCGTGCAGGAGATCGAGGCCGACGACATGACCTCGCTCGAGGCCAAGGTCCCGGACGGGTATCTGCTGCTGTCGGTGCGCTCGGTCTGAGGCCCCGGAGCCGGATCGATGCCCGACGACGAGGCGAGTCCCGAGGGCGTGCTGCGCCCGGGTCAGTCCGCGCGGATCCGGATCTGGGACCGGGCAACGGGCTCCGTCCGCACCGTCTTCGAGTCGCGCGACCGGCTGTACGAGGCGCCGAACTGGACGCCGGACGGTCGGCTCCTCGTCAACGGCGACGGCGCGCTCTGGCTGCTGCCGGCGGACGGATCCGCCCCGCCCGGGCGGATCCCCACGGACGGCCTCCCGAAGGTGAACAACGATCACGTGCTGAGCCCCGACGGCCGCACGGTCTACGCGTCGGCGATGGACTGGCGGATCTGGTCGGTCCCGGTCGCGGGCGGCCCGGCACACCGGATCACGGCCGACGACGGCGGCATGCACTTCCTGCACGGGATCAGCCCGGACGGCGGCCGGCTCGCCTACGTGCGGCTCGATCCGGCGGACGGGGACTGGTGGGCGTCTGCGACGATCCGCACGGTCGGCGTGGATGGGCGGGACGACGTCGCAGTGACGACGCATCCGGGGCCGGCGGACGGCGGCGAGTGGACGCCGGACGGGGCATGGATCCTGTTCAACACCGAGCAGTTCTCCCCCGGGCACGCGCAGCTCGCCCGGATCCGTCCTGACGGCACGCAGCTCGAGCAGCTCACGGTCGACGAGCGGGTGAACTGGTTCCCGCACGTCGCGCCGACCGGCGACGTCGTCACCTATCTGAGCTACCCGCCCGGCACGACCGGGCACCCCGCCGACCTCGATGTCGAACTGCGGCTGGTCGCGGTGGACGCGTGGCAGGATCCGACGGTCCTCGTGCGGCTGCACGGAGGTCAGGGCACGATCAACGTGCCCAGCTGGGCGCCCGACGGATCGGCCTTCGCGTTCGTCGACTATCCGATCGCGCCGGCAGGCGCCTGACAGCTCAGAGCGCGCGCACCCGGTTGTTGCGGGCGTTGTGCTCGAGCTCGACGAGGCCGAGGTGCTCGAGCAGCGGCGGCAGATACATCCCGAACCGGCCGCGGTAGCCCTTGCGCAGGCCGTACCAGCCGCCGACGGGGTTGTCCTCGGCCCGGCCGAACGCCTCGACCGTGCCGTCGGCGGCGGGCTTCTGCTCGTCCGCGGCGCCGAGCGGCACCCAGTCCCCCTGCGCGGCCAGCCACGCGTGCAGATCCTCGATCGCCCGCGCCTGGTAGCGCAGCGTCGTGGACCCGACCTGGCAGACCAGTTCGTCGCCGTCGCGGTGCATCGTGTACTCGCTCGATCCCGGTGCCGTGCGCAGCTGCCAGGGGTTCTCGGGTGTTCCTTCGGCATCGCTCATGGCGCGAGTCTAGTGAGCCGGGCGGTCACCCGCCAGGGTGGTTTTGGGGGCGCAGGGCGGCGCCGCGGGGGGTGGGTGCGGGCGGCTTCGCGCCGCCCGCACCCCGGACATCACACGATTTCGGCGGAGAACCGCCGCAGCGTCGCGTCGAATTCGAGCACCCGCACGTCGAGTGCGACGCCGGGCTCGGCCTGCACGCCCCGCGCGAGTCCCGGCACGCCGGCGTACTCCACGAGAACACCGAACGGCAGGGCCTTCGTCACGACCGCGCTGATGACATCGCCGGCTTCGAGAACCTGATCGTCCATGCATTCACCCCCTCTCCCGGATCGGGCGAAGGAGGACAGGAGGATCACGGGGCGGCCGGGTCGCCCTTCCGTGTCGTGCCGCGCAACGCGTCCAGCACCATCCCGATCTTCACGGAACGATCCTAGTCCGGTGCGGTCGTGCGGGGACCAGGAGAACCGCGGGCACGTTCGGTGCATGCACCGAAGCACCGTCCCGGAATCGACAAAAGAGCCGGTCGGGCCTTTTGCGGTCCGACCGGCTCTTTCTCTGTCGTGCACCCCCTGGGACTCGAACCCAGAACCCACTGATTAAGAGTCAGTTGCTCTGCCGATTGAGCTAGAGGTGCTCGGCGTGCCGGTTGCCCGGCCGAGGAATCACATTACCAGCGGACAGGACGGATGTGAAATCGGCGCCGTCCGGCCGTGCATCCCTGGCGTGTCGTGCGCGCCGAGCACACTCCGGGCTCTCTCCGACGGGCGGCGCCGGCGGCCGTCCCCGTATCCTGGAGGGGTGTCTGAGACTCGCGCCGATGCCGACTTCCAGAGCGACCTCGACCTCGCTCTCCGCCTTGCCGACGCCGCCGACGCGCAGTCGCTGCCCCGCTTCGACGCGGCCGACCTGCACGTCTCGCTGAAGGCGGACCGCTCGCACGTGACGGATGCGGACCTCGCCACCGAACGCGCGATCCGGGAGATCCTGCGGGCCGAGCGTCCCGAGGACGGGATCCTCGGCGAGGAGTACGGCTCCTCGGGCGACGCGCGCCGGCAGTGGATCATCGACCCGATCGACGGCACCGCCAACTTCCTGCGCGGAGTTCCGCTGTGGGGCACGATGATCAGTCTCGCCGTCGACGGCGTCGCCCGCGTCGGCGTGGTCAGCATGCCCGCACTGGGACGGCGCTGGTGGGCGGCCCCCGGCCTCGGCGCCTGGGCGTCGACCGGCGCCGAGCCCCGCGCGATCCGGGTGTCCGGCGTCGCGGATCTCGACGACGCGAGCGTCAGCTTCCAGAGCATCGGGCAGTGGGACGACGCCGGCCGGACCGACCAGCTCCTCGCGCTGTCCCGCCGGGTCTGGCGCGACCGCGGGTACGGCGACGTGTTCGCGTACATGATGCTCGCCGAGGGCCGGATCGACATGGTCGCGGAGTTCGACGTCAAGGAGTACGACATCGCCGCGGCGTTCGCGATCGTGACCGAGGCGGGCGGCACCGCCACGGCCTTCGACGGCACGCCCACGCTCTCCGCGCGGTCGGCCCTCGCCACGAACGGCGTGCTGCACGACGCGTTCCTCGGATTCTTCGCGGCCCCGTCGAGCCTGTGACGCACGCGCCCCTGATCCGCCGCTCCGTGCGCGTCCTCCTGCCGGCCGTCCTGGCCGCCGGGCTGATCGCCGTCGCCACGGCGTGCAGCCAGGGCGCCCCCGCCCCGAAGACCCCGCCCTCGGCCACGTCGACGGCGGAGGCGAACGGATCCGGCACTCCCTCGGCCTCCCCCGCAGCGAAACCGGCCGCGAGCAACGGCCCGCTCACCTGCGACACCCTGATCACCCCGGACACGGTCGCCGCCCTGAAGAAGCAGGGCTGGGCCGCGAAGCAGCGGGAGTTCTCGTTCGGGCCGAACGTGCTGCCGGGCGGTCTGCAGTGCATCTGGGCGGACCAGACCCAGGCGTCCGATCACGGGCTGCTCTACGGCTGGGCGCCGATCTCGGCGAGCGACGCGCAAGGCCGCGAGGCGCAACTCGTCGCCGAGGGCTGGATCCGCGAGGACAACGCACGCGGCGTCTACATCACCGCGGATCCCCGCTACTCGCTCAGCAAGGACGATCAGGGCTACGGCATGACGTACCTGTTCAGCGACGGCTGGGTGACGGTCTCCGACACGAAACAGGGCCTCGTCCTCATCCAGCCGCAGCGCTGAGTCCTGGACGCGGTCAGATCCCCCGGCGCCGCAGCTCCTGCGCGAGCGGCCAGGACGCGTGATCCGCGGTGCTCGCGAAATCGGGGACGTTCGTGGCGACGACGAGATGCAGCAGGTGGTCGCCCTGCAGCACGAGCGACTGGCTGGCGCCGTGGAGCCCCTGCGCCGCGCCGGGAACCATCTGCGCGCAGGTGAAGGCCGAATGCCGGGCGTCCTCCCATGCACAGGTCCCCGACACGCCCGATCCGCTCATCGCGGCGTAGCTCGCCTCGAACGCGGCCGACGTCATACCGGGAAGCCGCAGCACCTCCGCCGTCGCCGTGCGGCCGCCCGCGTCGGGCGTGCTCACGTAGCCGCAGCCGTGCGTGATGTCCTTCGTCGTCACGTACGGCAGTCCCGTGATACCGGCGACATCCTGCACCGTGACGCCGATCGTCGCACAGTTCCGGTCGGGCGCGGCGGACGCCGCGGCGGGCGAGGGCGAAGCCGCGACGCCGCGCACTGCCGTCGACGACGGGCTGGGCGCACCGACGGGCCCCGCGGCGCACCCGGCGAGGGCGGCGGCGAGAGCGGCGGCGAGGATCGCGGTCAGGGCGATCGCGGACTGTCGGCGGGTCGTCATCTCTTGCTCCCGGGTCGGACGGACGGGCCTCATGCTATCGGGAACGCGGTCGCCGATCTGATCCCCCTACGATCGACGGCCGGCCGTGCCGCCGGCTCGACGCATCGCTGCGAGGCGCGGGCAGCAGCACCCTGGCCGGTCGATTCGTCCTGGCGCGTCTGCGCCGGAACCGAGTCTCACCGCCCGCATCGCGGCATGATGGGCAGATGATGTGGGGACGGCTCCGCTCGGGGACGGATCGCGATGCGTCGCGCGCCGACTGGATGGAGCTGTTCTTCGATCTCGTGTTCGTCGCGCTCATCGGGCAGCTGGCGGCAGGCCTGCGCACGGATCCGTCGTTCGGCGAGATCCTGAAGTTCCTCGCCCTGTTCGCGTCGGTGTGGTGGTCTTGGGTGAACCTCACCTACACCGTGAACGTCCAGCTGGGGATGTCCCGGCGGACGCTCGCCGGCTACATGCTCGCGGCGATGGCCGCCGTCGGGGCGATCGCCGTCGCCGCTCCTGAGGCCGTGGGCGGGCGCGCCTGGCTGTTCGCGCTCGGCAACGCCGGGCTGCGCTGCGTGATGCTCGTGCTGTGGACGCGGCGGAGCTGGACCACGAGCGTCGCCTCCCGCGTCCGGCTGCTGTCGTACAACGGCGCGACCGCGGCGATCTGGGCGGCATCCGCGTTCCTGCCGGCGCCGGTGGACTACGCGTTCTGGGCCGTCGCGATCCTGTGCGAGGTCGTGCTGCTCGTCGCGAGCGCACCGGGGCTGCTGCGGCGCGTGAACACGCTGAACGCGGACCACCTCGCCGACCGGTTCGGCACCCTCGTGATCATCGCGCTCGGCGAGTCCGTGCTGGCCGTCGTGCTCACACTCTCCGGCGCGATGACGCCTATCGCGGCGGTCACGGCGGGGCTCGGGCTGATCGTCACCGCGGGGATCGCCTGGAGCATGTTCATGTTCGGCATCGACGCGATGCGCGATGGACTGGAGAGCCTCGCCGCGCGCGACGACTCCCGCGGCATCGTCGAGACGTTCGCGTTCCTCCCGTACTTCCTCGTCGCCGGGGTGATGCTCCTCGCAGGTGCGCTGTCGACGGCGGTGCGGGCACCCCTCATCCCCCTGCCGCCGGCCGCCGCGGTGTCGCTCGGCGCTGGGGTCGCACTCGCGTACGCGGCGAACGCCCTGATCTCCGCCCGATACGGTGTGCGGGCCCGGTTCGTGCTGTCCTGGGCGCTCCCCGCGGTGCTGCTGCCGCTGGCCTCGATCCCGCTGGCTCTGACCCTCCCGGCGGCAGAGGCGGTCGGCGGCATGGCCGTCGTGCTCCTCGCGATCGTGCTGATCGCCGAGGCACTCGCCCGGCGCTCGCACGCGGCCGGCACGACGGAGGGCCGCCGCTGACGTGGCGACGGCCCTCATCGGATCCGAGGACGGATCCGCGGATCACATGACGGGCTGCGTCTCGTAGACGTCGATCGTGCCGCCCATGGCCTTGTGCGGGTGCCCCTCGAGGAGTGCGGCGATCGCCTCGTACGAGTCGCCCTGGAGCAGCGAGTAGCCGCCGACGGTCGGGTCGGCGCCCGGCGAGACGGGCGCGGTCGGGTCGCCGAAGTTGACGATCGCGTCGCCGGCCCTCTCCGCCCAGCCCGTCCAGGCCGACATCATCTCGGCGGCCTGCTCGGGCGTGGGCTCCGGCATCGCCGCCATCGCGGCCGGGTCGGCGCGGTAGATCAGCAGGTAGGTGGTCATCGGAACTCCTCTGTTCGGTGGGTGGCGCGGACGGATGATGCAACTGAAGCCTGGCGCACCGCGCCCTCCGGCGGAACACAGCGGATCCGATTTGTCAGCATCTCCTGAAGCGTGCACACCCTCGCCGGAATCCTTGTCCCCCAAATGGGGGACAAGAATCGCGAAATCCGTATAACATCATCTCGATATACCGGTCCGCGAGATCCAGAGGGCCGGCCCCCTCCCGAGCAGAAGACAGGTGTCGTCTCGATGAAAAACAGGTTCCGCCGCGGACTGCTGGCGATCGGCGTCCCCGGCCTCGCGGTGCTTCTCGCATCGCTCAGCGTCTCCTTCCTCGGCAGCACCGGCACGGCGACGCCGACCGTGACCTCGGGATCGACCTCGTCGAACTTCGTCTACCCGATCTCCACGAGCACGTCGCCGCTTCCCAGCGGCGTCACGTTCGGGAAGTACACGACGAGCACGACGACCGGTTCGACGACGACCCTCTCGGTCGTTTCCCCGTCGTGGACGCCGATCGCGCAGTCGGCGACCACGGTGACGACCGCGGGCGACCTCGCGATCATCGACGCCTCCACCGCGAACCTCGGCACGCACACCGGGCTCACGGTCAGCCTCTACGTCACGAACCTGGCGAGCCTGCAGAAGGACTACAGCTCGTACTCGCTGCCGGTGAACGTCTACCAGTGCCAGACCGCGTGCACCTCGAACGCCGCCTGGACCCAGGCGACGGGCGTGAGCGTCAGCTACCTGACCTCGACGAGCGGCTACCTGACCTGGAACCTCCCGGCAAACTACTACTACGCGATCACCGTCGACACCGGGGGCAGCCTCTACAACACGGCGACGACTCCCGCGAACCTCTCGCCCGCGTACTACTTCACCGCCCAGCCCATCTAGTCGTGCGCGCCGTGCTCGACCCGATGACGTCGGAAGGACGACCGTCGGCCGCTCCGACCGGCCGGCGGTTGTTCGCGGTGGCCGGCGTCCTCGTCTCGTTGGTGGTGAGCGGCTCCTACTGGCTCGCCAGCACGGGCGGCTCCTCGCCTGCGATCTCGCCCCCCGCGGGCGCGCCGGCGAGCGGGGAGGTCGCCGAGGTGACGCCCCTGTCGTCGACAGTGACCCGCCCGAACGGCGGAGCGCTGCTCCAGTCCGGAGTGGCGCTGGCCAAGCTGCAGATGAGCTACCAGATGGCGAACGCGATCCGCGTCGACGTCTCCTGGACGAATGCGGTCCATGCCGCGCAGGTGCTGAACAATCCGAACGCCTTCATCTCCACCGGTCTCTACCACGCCATCCACACGGGATCGTGCGTGAATGCGACTGCGGGGAGCGTCGCCGCCCCGCTGGTCAACGTCACGGACACGGACTCGGTCGTCTACTGCGCCGCTCTCGATCAGGGCACGACGGGCATGGTCGACTCGGCGGGCAAGCTCCTGCTGGGAGGAAGCCAGGTCAACGGCTATCTCGCCCCTGCCATGGCCGGCAGCAACGCGTTGAGCGCCTGCGCCGCCGCGCCCGGCAGCCCGACCCTCGCCCAGGAGGAGGCCCAGGCCGCGTGCCAGCCGGCGAGCGCATCGAACGCGTCCCAGAACACGCTCTTCGTGATCGCGTCGATCGTGACGCCCGGCGGCATCCCGCAGGGCCAGCAGGCGTCCCTGTCCAGCCTGACGTTCTATGTCCGAGCCTCCGTGTCGGGCTAGATGTTCCTCGCCCGCGCAGGCGATCGGCCTTTCCCGATCAGCACCCCCACGGACGGCCGGCGTCTCCGCCGCACCGCCGGGGCCCCTCGCGGGCTGAGGCGGGCCCTGTCGTTCGCCGTGCGCTGGGTGCCCGCAGCGCTCGTCGTCGCGGGCGTCATCGGCTACTTCGCCCTGGCGGTCGTCAACCAGGCCAGTCCGCCCCTCGTCGCGGTCTCCGGCCGATCGATGACCCCGACCATCGTCACGGGCGAACTCGTCGTGCTCCATGGCGTGCAGCCGGCCGATCTCAAGGTCGGCGACGTGATCGCGGTGATCGTGCCGGCCGCCGACCAGAAGCAGTACGACCTGCCGTCCCACGTCGTGCACAGGATCGTGAAGATCGAGAACACCCCCGCCGGGCGCGTCTTCGCGACCAAGGGCGACGGGAACTCCGGCAACGACGTGTTCCAGACCTTCCCGAGCGGCGTGGTCGGCAAGGTCGTCGGCCACGTGCCCTACCTCGGCTATCCGATCCTCTTCGCGAGCAGTCCCCAGGGGATGATCTTCCTGGGCGCCGTGGCGCTCGTCGTCCTCCTCTATTTCCTGCTCGGACTCCTGGAGGGCCGGCGGAGCCGCCAGGAAGGGACCGCGCAGGCCATGCGCGCTCTAGCGGAGGACATCGCGGAGCTGAAACTCCTGCTGAGCCCCTCCGCCGACCGCCCCGGGGATCCCCCGCCCCCCGCCCCCGGCGAGGGCTCGGCCGTCCGGGACCTCGCCGCATCGGTCGCTCGGCTCGACGCCGTCGTCCGAGAGCTCGCGGCACGCGTCACGCACGCCGACGAGCCGGGCGCGTCCGAGCCCGCGGACAGCCGGGAGAACAGCGTGGTCTGACCGCACCGCGGCCCCGCGCGGGATCAGAGCGACGAAAAAAGTCCGCCTCCACCGGGATACCCCGGGGAGGCGGACCTTTCACAGCGACAGCGGCGCGGTTCTGACGAGCAGAGCTCGATGTGGAGCTGGGGGGAATCTCGGATGCTCCGTCTCTGATCAGGTGTTTTCCTGTTCGAACGGACGAATCCGTCTATTTTCTGCCTATTCGGGCGTGTCGCGCGCTCCGAGATCGTCGATCACGACGGGCACGTCAGCCGGGAGCGCGGCGAGGTAGGCGTCCAGGTCGGGCACGTCGCGCTCGACGGCATCCCTCCCCCAGTAGCTCTCTCGCGCGACGTGCGCGCCGTCGAGCGGTCGGAGAATCACCAGGAACGGCATCGAGCGATCCGAGCCGCCCATCTCCTCCAGGCCGCTCAGCCGTCGAGCCACGGTCATGCCGACCTCCGTACCGTGCCGACCGCGGCGAGCGGATCGCGTGCCGCGTCGGCATCCGTGAGCAGACGCTCCAGCCGCTCGACGCGCTCAACGGTGTCGATGATCGCGACCCAGCCGCCCGCGCTTTGGAGCAGCGCACGCGCCGCCGAGACCCGCACAGAGGAGGGCTCGGCCTCGTCGATCATGATCGAGTCCAGGACACGTACGGCGCGCGACACCGAGCCTGTGGCGGCCATGATCGCACTGTTCACGATGTCGGCGCGGTGCTCGCGCAACTCGGCGTCGAAGTCGTCGGCGTGCACCATGCGGTGCGCCGTCGTGCGGGGGATGCCGACCTCACGCGCCGCCTCCGCGACCGAGCTGCCACCGATGAGCGCCCCCATCAGCCGCTCGCGGCGCGTCCCGGTCACGATGCGCCTTCCTCACGATGACGGCGTGCCTCGCGCTTGAGACGGCTCCGCTCCGCGAGCGCGGCGGCGAGCGAGTGACCGGCCAGCTTGCGGCGACGCGCCTCGCGCGCCTTGTCCCGGCGACGGTCTCGGCTGTGACTCCTCGCGCTCATCGGAGCGGCCTTCCGGCTTCGAGGTCCCGGGAGTCCTGGCACACCGAACACGAGCACCACGGCGAGCAGCGCGGGATCGTCGGCTGGCGCGCCTCGACCGGCCTCGCGGCCCCGCCATTCGCGTAGACCGTGACGCGCGGCGGCTCGGCGGGCGTCTCCTCGGTCACGGCTTCGCCTCCTCGGCCTGGATGCCCATCGCCTCGGCGAGCACCCGCGCGTCGCGATCCTGCTCGGACTCTTGTTCGTTCCGCCCCGGAGCGGCGGGCACGCCGAGCGCCTGCGAAAGGATCCGGTCGGCCTCGGCGATCTCCTCGGGGATTCCGATCATGCCGTCACCCCCATCAGCTCAGCGATCCGCTCACGGATCCCGGGCAGCAGCGCCGGACGAGCCTGGCGTCCACCGGATCCGGGCACGAGGCCGAACTTCTCCCACGAGTTGACCGCCTCCTCGAAGAGCGCACCGCCCAGCGCCTCGCGGACGGTCGGGTCGGCGAGCGTGCCGGTCATGTCCCGGCAGCCGGGGCCGGGGTTCGCCGTGCACTCGTCGCAGAGGTTGAGGAAGCGCACGTCGAGCGTCTCCGCCGTGGACCCGTAGAGGTCCGTCACAGCCATGTAGCGCGGCCTCACGTCGCGACGCTTCTCGCTGCACGCGCCGTCGCAGGTCGCGTAGTTGTTCGGATCGGTCATTGGTTCGTCTCCTTGCTGTTGGTGGTCTCGGTGGTCTGTGGCGAGCGCATCGCCTGAAAGAGCGCGTAGTCGAGCGCGCCCAGTGTGGTCGGCGCGATCAGTGCGCTCGCGTCGATCTCGCCGAGCGGCAGAGCAGCCGCCTCGGTATCGGTGAGCCTCCGCAGCTCGATCACGAGCGGGCTCGCCGGGTCCGTCTCATCGGCGCGCCATGCGACGACGCGCGTCGTCGGCTCGGCGACCTCCTCGGGCGCGCTCACGTCGTCAGGCCTTCCCGCGTCGCCGTGGGGCGCGCCCATGCGTCGAGACTGGACGGGTCGATGCGCACCGAGCGCCCGAGGCGCACGGCCTCCAGCTCGCCGCGCGCTACGGCGCGTTCCAGGGTGCGGACGCTGAGGCCCGTCCGATGGGCTGCGCCGCTGTACGTCAGCAGCTCCCCGGTCATGTCGTCTCCCTTCGTGACGGGCTCTGTCCGTCTATGGGTGACCGTATGCGGCGCGTCGCGCCGGGCTCGGGAGGCCCGGTTATCGGGTGTCCGCGGGCAGAAGACCGCGTGTGCCCGCGCGTCGCGGGTACGCGGCGAGCGACTATCGGGAAACTCTCAGGAACGCTCGGGCTCCGAACCGTTAGCCAGCGGATAGCCGCTCCACGGACGCCGTGCCGCGTGAATCCGCGGAGATCCGGCCCGCTCATTCGCTGTACCGAATCTCCGCGGGCCAGTCAGAGCGCGCGGTAGGTCATCCAGCGGCCGTAACCGTCAGCGGCGAGCGCGCCGTCCGCGACAAGCTCGCGGAGCCGTCTTGCGAGCGCGGCGCTCGTCCACTCGACGCCGAGGCACCCGAGGCGCGCGACGATCACCGCGCGGCCGATGGGCTCATTCTCGTCGGCGACGATCCGGAGCAGCGCGTCACGGAGCGCCGCCGTGCGACGATCCCGCTCCCCCGGCTCACGCCGTGCGATCAGCGGTCGGCCGCGGGGCCGTCGCCCCTCGCGCGTCCGCGTCGCCGCCTCGGTGAGCGTGTGCTCGTGCTTCAGCCGTTCAGCCTCGGCGCGGCGCACAGCGGGGAGCAGCACGCGATACGAGCACTCCGTACACCAGACCAGTACGGTCTCGGCCGACGAATCGAGCCGGACCACAGCCGCGCTCATGATCGGCCTCGCGTGTCGTTGCCATTCGGGCTCAGACGTTCCGCGCACGCGATCAGCCAGCGCCCCGGCCCGCCCGTTAGGCACCCTTCGCCGGGCTCCAGCCAGTGGCCGCAGACGTGACACGGCCCGGCGAACCGGTTTCGGGCTCGGGGCTTGCCGTCCTTCCGCCATGCCGGGAGCGGGTCGGACGCGCGGCCGGGCATCCCGCACCGCGGCGAGCGCGCCGCTCGGCCGTCCTCGGACCCTGCCGACGAGCTGCGGTAGGACGAAAGGACGAAACGTCCTACCCCCCTATCCCTTTCCCGGAAATACATGAAAGAGAGCGGTATCCCGTCGTTGATAGGAGACCCCCTCAGGACGAAACGTCCTGGCGTCCTTTTCGCGTATTTCCGCGGGAAACGTCGTCCTACTAGGACGGTTCTAGGACGGTTCCGCGACCGGATCCCGCCGCCGCCCGGTGACGCGGGAGAGCACACCTCCGCCGCCACCGATCGGCGCATTTCGGCGATCACGCGGTTACCATCCCGCGCGCGACCAGATCCCGGAGGATCGTCTTCTGATTCCCGTTCAGCCTCTGCTGCGCTTGCGGGAACGTGAGTCCGCCCTTCATCAGAACCTCCATGCGGTCGAGCACGGTCTGTTCCTTACGGCGCTCGGCGCGGTCCTCCAGCGCCACGGCGAGATCCGCCTGACGCTCGGTCGCACGCCGTGCGCGGTCGGTCTCGGCTTGCTGCATCCGCTCCCGAGTGCGGTCGCTGTGCCCCATGACGGCGTTCGCGAGGATCCAGTCCTCGGAGGTGAGCGCAGCGCGGCCGTCCAGCACCATGAGCGCCACGGCGACCTTCACGCGCACGAGCAGCGAGTGACCATCGATGGCGCTCACATCGCCCCGGTTGGCGCGGTGCTTGTGCTCGCGGTGCTCGGCGTCCATCTCCGGCAGCGCGACCACCTCGGGCACGTCGTCGAGCGCGAACTCCCACGCGACCGACGGCACCGCGAACGGTTCCACCGGCGTGAGATCGTCCGGCAGCCGCTCGTCGGTGTGCAGCCAGAACCAGAGGAACCGGCCGGGCAGACCTCCGGCCACGGCGTCCTCGTTCAGCAGCACCTCGGCGCGCTCCGGCTGCGCCGCCACGGTGAACGTGGCGCGGTACTCCCCCGCGGCTGCCGTCAGGCCGGTGCCGTCCGAGCGCTGCCCGCCGAGATCGGACCCGCTGACTCCCTCTTTCAGGTACTCCAGGATCGTCGAGCCCTGACGTCCGCCGAGCTGCGCCAGCTTGCCCACCTCGTCGAAGTACACCCTGACGGCGTGGTCCTCGTGCAGCCAACCCGGATAGGGCCGCTTGTCTTCCCCCTTCTGCCAGCCGACGAGCGTCGCCACGACGGCCTCACCGGAGCGCACAGCCGAGAACCCGCGCGGCTCCTCGGGGAACGTCACCGCCTCACGCGCGGCACTCTCCAGCATGGTCTTCCCGCCGCCGCTCTTGCCACAGAGCACGGCGGCCGCGTTCAGCGAGGTACGCACGCCGACCGATGACCGATAGGTGACCTCCCACGGCACCACGGCGAGCGCTCGCATGAGCACCGCGCCGAGCAGCGCCTCGGGAGCCGTGAGTGTCCGAATCGCGTTCGCCCGGATCGCGGCGAGCACCGGCCGCGCGTTCCAGAACTCTTCCGGCGCGTCGATGAGCATGCGGCGCTGACGCCGGTGCTCCTCCAGCTCCTGCTTCGTCTTCACCATGCGCCCCCGTTCTCCCACGGGTGGGGAACCGGCGTCGGCACGCCGTTGACGAGCCGGTAGCTCTGTGCGGCGCCGTGCGCGTCGTCGCTCACCGCGATACCGGCCGCCTCCAGATCCTCCAGCAGAGCCGCGATCCGCGCTTCCAGCGCGGCAATGCGGGCGTCACAGTCTCCGTGGTCACGTTCCCAGCTCACGAGCGATCACCGCCCGTACGCGCCGCCAGCGATGCGAGCGCTACCGTGGTGCCCGTAGACGTGTCGTTCTCCAGCCCGTCGAGCCGCCCCAGCTCGGCGGGCTTCCTCATTGCCCGCATCGGTCAGATCACCTCGATGGGCGTCGTGCCGCTGTCGAGGTTCACGCGGATCATGCGCGGACCGAGGCGCACCGCCTCGACGTATCCGCCCCGGATCAGGCGGTCCAGCGTGGTGAGGTCGATCCCCCACGCGCCGCAATAGTCAGCCTTCGTGCCCCAGCGCTTCGCCGTGGCGGTCTTCGTGTTGGGCTTCACAGCCATGTCGGTTCCTTCAGTCGTAATGACTGGAAGGGCCGACCCGCGGCCGGGTCTCCTTGCCTTGCCACGGCCAGCGCAGAATGCGCCCGTGGCGGCTCACGTGTTCTGTCGCCACCGAGGTGCCAGCCCGGTGGAAGGAAGCATTCGACGGCTCCGCGTCTCTGTCCGACACACTATCCTGCGGCAAGCTGCCCGCGCAAACCGTATTTGCCGTCTGACCAGGCAACTTACACCCTTAGAGGGGGATGCCCCCTGATCAGCCAGAGATACGAATAGGCGTCCGGATAGCCGGTCGGCGAGCACGACGACGGCCCCGGCCGCGTGATTCCGTGAGCCGGGGCCGCTGAGGTAGATCTCCCCCGCGCGGCGCGTCAGAGCAGCGCGGCCAACTCGCGGTCCCGCTCGGACGACGGGTGGAAGTATCGCATGGTCACCTTCGGGTCAGAGTGCCCAACGCGGTTCTGTAGCTCGGCGAACGTCACGCCGGGGAGCTGGCCATAGAAGGTCAGGCCCGTGTGGCGCAGACCGTGGAACGTGAAGTCGTCGCGGCCCATCACCGCGCGCTGAACCTTCCGCCAGGTGCGGTCGAGCACCGATGACGGCAACGGCTCCGAACGGTCGCTCACGCTCGTGAGGATCGGCGACCCGGAGCCCGGCTCGGTGTGGCTCCCGAGGTGACCACGGAGCGCGTCGAGCATCCGAGCGGGCACCGCGAGATCACGGCGCGAGGCCTTGGTCTTCAGCGGCCCGCGCTTGCCGGTCTTGGTGCTGATCTGCGTCCGGACGAGCAGCGTCGCCGCGTCCGCGTCCTTCGCCGCCGAGGGCTTGCCGCCTTTCGTCCACCTCACATCCTGCCGTCGGAGCCCCAGCACCTCACCGAGCCGGAGCTGACACCACACGCCGAGGTACACCGCGAGCCGCCACCGATCCGGCATAGCTTCGTACAGCACCTCCACCTCGTCGCGCGTTGCAACGTAGTCGTCTTGGTCGTCCTTCTCGCGTACGGCCGTGTGCAGCGGCTGCGGCACGGTCGGCACCGCGTCGAGCCAACCGAGATAGACGGCATCGTCGAACATCTGCCGGAGGTTCGCCGCGACCCACGACGCGACGCCGTTGCCCTTGTCGGAGTAGCGCGAGGTCTTCGCCTGGAGCGACTTCACGAGCGCGTCAACGTGCTCCTGTGTGACGGCCGAGATAGCCAGCTCGCCGAACGGCACGCCGTCCGGCGTCAGCCACGGGAGCGCGTTCGCCTTGATCCGGCTCCGGTAAGTGATGATCGTGGACTCGCGGAGACCGGGCACGACGCGGCCACTCCGGCGCGTGTGCTCCGCGCCCTTCCACGCGAGCCACTTCTCGGATGCCTCGGCGACTGTGACCGAACGCGCAGCCTCCGCGGCCCGTGCCTTCGCGGCCTCAGCCTTGACGACGGCGGGCGGTTGCCAGGTGCCGTCCATCACGCTCGTGTGAATCTTCGCGAGCGCGGCGCGTGCGTCGCCGATGGTCGCGAACGTCCGGCCGCCTGTGTACTTCTTCCCCGCGACCGTGTAGCGGATCCGGTACGCCTTCGGCTTGCCCTCGACGGATCCCCAGCCCTTGCCACGTCCCACGGTGCCCCTCCTCGGATAGCCAGCCTGTCTATTTCGCGGCTAACTATAGCCAGCAGGTGCCGTTTCGTGCCGTCTTATGCCCTATCAGCCGACCAACGCAAAACCGCCCCGCTCCCCTACTCTCGTAAGGGATCGGGGCGGTTTCATGCGGCAAATCCGACCATGCGACAGCGGCCATTGTGGAGCTGGGGGGAATCGAACCCCCGTCCAACGCTGAGTCTCCACGCCTTCTCCGGGCGCAGTCTGTGCAGACGTTCTGCTCGGCTCCGACCTTTGTCACAGACACCTAAGTCGACAAGCCCAGCCTGGGAAGAGTCCCGCGTGACGTCCAGACGCCATCACACAGCAAGATTCCTAGATGACGCCAGGATCCGTATCGGAATCACATACGGTCTGACGGACTATCGGGCTCGCTTAGGCAGCGAGGGCGAAGTCAGTGCGCTTAACGTTGGCACTTATTGGTTCGCAGGGAGCGTTCACGAGATAACCCTGCATCCTCGGCCCGCTTCTCGTAGATTCACAGGCGCTGTCGAAACCGATCAGCCCCGTGTTCCTTCTCTCGAAGGAGCCGCTGTCGCACTGTGGATTTGTCAGAGGGCGCGCGAAGCGCCCGAGCATCACACAGTACAACGGTTTCGACCCCGCCGCCATTCCACGCCCGGCCGTGCGGTGCCGATCCGAAATCTCAGGCACGCCGTCGACGGACGAGGACCAGCGCCGCGGCGCCCGCCAGCAGCAGGGCCAGCCCCACGCCGACCGCCGGCAGCGGATCCGCGCCGGTGGGCGCGAGGGCGCTCACCCTGCCACCGCCTGCCGCCGGCGAGGTCGTCGTGGGCGCGGGGTCGGGATCCGGCGCGACCTGCGCCGGCGCGAGCACGAAGTCCTGCCCGTCGATCAGTTCGCCGGCCGCGGTGATCGTGAAGGCGCGGCTGGTCGGGGTCGAGCCGGTGAAGCCGGGCGGAACGGTCACGTCGATCGTGTAGTCGCCCGGAGCGAGGTCGCCCAGCTCGTAGGTGCCGTCGGCGGCCGTCGTGGCGGTCAGAGGGCCGCCCTGGGCCGCGACCGACACGGTCGCACCGGCGTGCGGCGCGCCGCCTCCCTCGGTCACGGTGCCGGCGACGGATCCGAGCCGGGAGAGCGCGAAATCGACACCGGTGACGTCCCCCGCGCCCACGGTCTCGGTGCGCGATCCGGATCCGACGACGTCGTATCCCTGCGGAGCGGCGACCGTCACCGTGTAGTCGCCGGACGGGCTCTTCGGGAACGCGTAGGTGCCGTCGGCCGCAGTCACGGCCTGCACGGTCCCGCCCGGGCCGTTCGCCGTGACGAGCACGCCGCCGATGCCGGTGCCCGCCACGGCGACCGTGCCGGAGATGGTCGGCGGCGCCCGGAGCACGAAGTCCTGGCCCGTGATCGGGGTCGTGCTGCCCAGCGGGACGGTGAACGGCGCGGGAGAGGAGATGAGCGTGTACCCGGCCTGGGGGGTGATGGTGAGGACGTGCGGGCCGACCGGGACATCGTCGAGGAGGTAGGCGCCGGTCGCGTCGGTGACGACCGTGCGGCCGCCGTCGAGCACGACCGTCGCGCCGGCGATCGGAGTGCCGTGCGTGTCCTTCACCGTGCCGGAGACCGGGACCGGCACGATGTCGCGCACCGAGAAGTCGACGGTGCCGTCCTGGTTCGTGACGTCGACCGTGCCGCGCGGCGCGTCGCTGATCCTGCCCGGCGGCGGGGCGATCTCGACCGTGTAGCCGTCGGCCGCGACGACATCGGCGAAGGAGTAGGTGCCGTCCGGGGCGGTCGCGGTCTGGCCGATCACCGTGCCGTCCGGCGCGACGAGCCGCACGGTGGTGCCCGCCGACGGGGCGGAGGCGCCGGTGTCGGTGACCGTGCCGGACACGGTCCGGGTGATCGCAGCGAACCAGGTCTGGTACACGGGGAACCCGGCCCGGCGGGTGAAAGCGAAGGTCAGTGAGGAGACCGGGGTGTTCGGCTCGAACCATGCGGCGGCGCCGCTCGTGTCGACAGCCCCGAGGTTGCCGGTGAGGGTCGCGGTCGCGGGGTCCCAGCTCGGCACGTCGGCCGGATCGCCGGTGCAGGACGGCGCGCCGGGGGCGCCGGTGGCGCAGTAGTTGAAGCCGCCGCGGAAGCCGAGCTCGGCGGCGGTGAGCCGGTGCCCGTCCGGCCCGAGAGCGGCGATCTGCACCTTGTCGGCGTCGATGTCGCCGAGCACGAACGTCCAGCCGGACGCCGTCGTCGCGTGCGCGAACGTGTACGTGGTCTCCGACGGGGCGGTCGGGGTGTCCGCGCGCGGACGGAGGTTCAGGTACTGCTGGTCGCGGCTGCTGCCGTACTTCTGCCCGACCGGCGTCGCCGCCGAGAGCCAGGTGCTGGCGCCCGAGATCACCCCGACGGATCCGCCGCGGGAGTCGCTCGTGTACGTGGCACGAAGCTGCGGGGACGCGATCTGCAGACCGCCGGTGTACGCCCCGGGACTGCCGGACATCGGCGTCCAGTCCGCCCACGGCGTGCCGGTCGCGGCTGCCGCCGGAGCCGCGGCGAAGGCGAGTGCGGAGAGGGCGAGCAGGACCGTCACCACAGCCGAGGCGGCGCGTCTCATACCGGTATATTGACAGATCCCGCGCCGCCTGCGCACGTGTCTCGTCGCACGACGTGCGACGAGACACGTCAGTCCGCGAAGGGCGCGAGCTCCGCGGCGAGACGCTCGGAGACGTGGGCGTGGATCCGCGTCCCGCCCTCCTCGTGCACGACCTCGAGCAGCAGCCCCGTCTCGTGCACCGCCGCGACGAGGTCTCCCCGGTCGTACGGCACCACGGCGCGGATCTCCACGGCCGGCTTCGGCAGCATCTCGTCGATCGTCGCGCGGAGCTCGGCGATGCCCTCGCCGGACCGCGACGACACGAAGTGCGCGCCCGGCACCAGGCCGCGCAGCACCATCCGCTCGTCCTCGTCGATCAGGTCCGCCTTGTTGAAGACGACGATCTCGGGGAGCTTCCGCGCGCCGACGTCGCCCATCACGTCGCGCACGGTCTTGATCTGACCGGCCGGGTCAGGGTGGGATCCGTCGACGACGTGCACGATGACGTCGGCGTCGGCGACCTCCTCGAGCGTGGAGCGGAACGCCTCGACGAGCTGGTGCGGCAGGTTGCGCACGAAGCCGACCGTGTCGGTGAGCGTGTAGATGCGGCCGTCCGCGGTCTCGGAGCGGCGGACCGTCGCATCCAGGGTCGCGAACAGCGCGTTCTCCACGAGCACGCCGGCGCTCGTGAGCGCGTTCAGCAGGCTCGACTTGCCGGCGTTCGTGTACCCGGCGATCGCCACCGAGGGGATCGTGTTGCGGCGGCGCTCGGCGCGCTTGGCCTCTCGGGCCGGCGCGAAGTCGCGGATCTGCTTGCGCAGCATCGCCATCCGGGTGCGGATGCGACGGCGGTCGAGCTCGATCTTCGTCTCACCGGGACCGCGCGATCCCATGCCCGCGCCGCCGGCGCCGACCTGGCCACCGGCCTGGCGGCTCATCGACTCGCCCCAGCCGCGCAGCCGCGGGAGCAGGTACTCGAGCTGCGCGAGCTCGACCTGGGCGCGGCCCTCGCGGCTCTTGGCGTGCTGACTGAAGATGTCGAGGATCACAGTGGTGCGGTCGATGACCTTCACCTTGACGACGTCCTCGAGGGCGCGGCGCTGGCTGGCGGCGAGCTCGGTGTCGGCGATGACGGTGTCGGCGCCGACGGAGGCCACGATGTCCTTGAGCTCCTGCGCCTTGCCTCGGCCGAGGTAGGTCGCCGGGTCGGGGTGCGGGCGGCGCTGCAGCAGTCCGTCGAGGACCACGGCGCCGGCCGTCTCGGCGAGCGCGGCCAGCTCGCGCAGCGAGTTCTCCGCGTCGTCCTGCGCGCCCTGCGGGTACACGCCGACGAGCACCACGTTCTCCAGGCGCAGCTGCCGGTACTCGACCTCGGTGACGTCCTGAAGTTCGGTGGAGAGCCCGGGCACGCGGCGCAGGGCGTGCCGCTCCTCGAGATCCCATTGCTCGCCGTCGGCGGAGGAGTGACCGGCCGTCGTCGCGTCCTGCAGCGCCTGGGCGGATCCGAACACGTGCGATTCCGCACGCCGCTCCCCCGCCGCCAGGACGCGCTCCACCGCGTCGCCGTGTTCGTCGTGTGTCGTGGACTGCGTCATCCGCACCTTTCTCGTGCCCGTCGAATGAGGCGGGCGCCTTAACTTTAGCTGTGAGTGTCCGCTACGCTCGCTGCATGGGGTCCGACCACTACTTCACTGCGGCCCCCGCAAGCCCTGAGAACCTCCGTCGGATCCGGGTCGTGCTTGCGGGCCGCGAGGTGGAACTCACCACCGCCGCGGGAGTCTTCAGTCCCGATCATCTCGACGTCGGCACCTCCGTGCTGCTCTCGAACACCCCGCCGTCGCCCCCGGGCGGGCATCTGCTCGACCTCGGCTGCGGCTGGGGCCCGATCGCCCTGTCGCTCGCGGTCGCCTCTCCGCATGCCACGGTCTGGGCCGTCGACGTGAACGAGCGCGCCCTCGATCTGGTGCGGCGCAACGCCGCGGCGCTCGGCCTCGACAATGTCAACGCCGTCACCCCGGACGATGTTCCCGAGCACGTCTCGTTCCGCACGATCCGCTCCAACCCGCCCATCCGGGTGGGCAAGAGCGAGCTGCACGGCCTGCTGGAGCGGTGGATCCCCCGGCTCGACGAGCGTGCGGACGGCTGGTTCGTGATCAGCCGCAACCTCGGCGCGGACTCGCTGCAGCGCTGGCTCGCGTCGACGTTCGACGACGGCTACAGCGTGTATCGCACGGCGACGGGCCGCGGCTTCCGCGTGCTCAAGGTGCGCCGTCACGGCACGCCGCGCACCGAGGGCATCGTCCTGCCGTAGCGCCCGGCAGACGTCCGCCCGGCTCACGCCGGGCGTCGGCGCGCAGGCGTCACGCGAGGTCGATCTCGCCGCGGTAGGAGAGCTGCGCGGTGCCGGAGAGGAGGGCGTGCTCGCCGTCCTCGCGCGAGACGACGCGGACGCCGAGCGTGCCGCCGGGGACCTCGACCCGCCACTCGTCGGGCGCGCCCGCGCCCGCCCAGTGCCGCACGGCGAGCGCGGTCGCGACGATGCCGGTGCCGCAGCTGAGGGTCTCGCCCACGCCGCGCTCGAACACGCGCATCCGGACGTGCCCGACACCGTCCTGCACGAGGGGCTCGGCAGGCACGACGAACTCGATGTTGGCGCCGTGCTCGGGCATCGGGGCGAGCTCGGGGGCCTTCGCGAGATCCAGGCCGTCGAGCTCCGCATCGGAGGCGATCGCGACCACGACGTGCGGGTTGCCGACGTCGATGCCGAGGCCGGGGCGCGGCACGCTCAGGCCGGTCGCCCGCGCCAGAGGATCCTCGCCGGACAGCCGCCAGCGGCCGATGTCGGCGCGGTAGCCGTCCTCGCTGCGGGTCACATCGCGCACACCCGCGCGCGTGCCGATCGCGAGGGATCCGCCGTCCGCCATCTCGGCGAGACCCGCGCGCAGCAGGTAGTGCGCGAAGACGCGGACGCCATTGCCGCACATCTCGGCGATCGAGCCGTCGGCGTTGCGGTAGTCCATGAACCACTCGGCGTCCGGGTTCTCGGCGAGCGCCGCCGCGCCTTCCGGAAGGGCCTTCGAACGCACGACCCGGAGCACACCGTCCGCGCCGATGCCGAAATGACGGTCGCAGAGCGCGGCCACCTGGTCTGCGCGCAGGTCGATCTCCCCGTCCGGGTCGGCGATGATGACGAAATCGTTGCCGGTGCCCTGCCCCTTGGTGAATGCGACCATCCCCCGATTCTAGGGGCGCGCGGGGAGGCGGTCGCTGAGCCGGGATCCGGCCCCTGGACAGGCTCGGGGACAGGGGCCGATCCGCCGTGGGCTGATCCGCTTGGGGCGGATCCGGCTGCGCCCGAGGCCGGCGCGACGCACGCTGGGGACATGACCGATGACGCACCCCGCAACCTCTTCGACGCCGACACGCGTCGCATGCTGTTCGCGCGCCGGATCCTCGTCCTCGACGGGGTCCTGGACGACGACAACGGCGTACTGCTCATGGCTCAGCTGCTCGCCCTCGCCGCCGACGACGCGGTCGCCGACGTCACCGTGTGGATCCACTCCCCCGGCGGATCCGTCCCGGCGATGCTCGCGATCCGCGACCTCATGCGCACCGTGCCCTGCGACGTCGCGACCGTCGCGTTCGGCCTCGCCTGCAGCGCCGGGCAGTTCCTGCTCTCCGCGGGCACGAAGGGCAAACGCAGGGCGCTGCCGCACAGCCGCATCCTGCTGCACCAGGGATCCGCGGGCATCGGCGGCAGCGCGGTCGACGTCGAGCTGCAGGCCGCCGACCTGCGGCACACCCGCGACACCGTGCTCGGCCTCATCGCCGAGGACACCGGCCAGCCCGTCGAGCGCGTCTTCGAGTACTCGCTGCACGACCGCTGGTACGGCGCCGAGGAGGCCCTCGCCTACGGCTTCATCGACGAGATCACCGCGGACTTCGCCGCCGTGATGCCGCCCGTCACCCGCCGGAGCATCGGCCTGACCGCAGAAGGAGCCTGACATGCCGTCCTTACTCGTCCCGAACGTCATCGCGACCTCGCCCCGCGGAGATCGCGTCCTCGACGTGTACTCGCACCTGCTCTCCGAGCGGGTCATCTACCTCGGCACCCCGCTCGACGCGGACGTCGCGAACGTTCTCGTCGCACAGCTGCTGCACCTGGACGCGACGGGGAGCGACCGCGACATCCAGCTCTACATCAACTGCTCCGGCGGCGATCCGAGCGCGATGCTCGGCCTGTACGACACGATGCGGTTCATCCGCTCCGATGTCGCGACGTTCTGCGTCGGGCAGGCCGTCTCGGTCGGGGCCGTGCTGCTGGCCGCGGGCGCCGCGGGCAAGCGCGCCGCGCTGCCGCACGCCCGGGTGATCCTGCACCAGCCGGCCGCGCAGGGTCGCGGCACGATCCCGGACCTCATCCTGCAGGCAGAGGAGGTCGTGCGGGTGCGCGGCGACCTGGAGCGGATCCTGGTGCGGCACACCGGGCAGAGCGCCGAGCGGCTGCGCGCGGACACGGACCGCGACCTGGTGCTGACAGCGGAGGGCGCGCGCGAGTACGGGCTCGTCGACCACGTCGTCACCCAGGCGGTCGACGCGCCGACCCGCGCGGCTCAGGCGGCCAGCGCGTAGGCCGCGCGGACCACCGCCGGCTGGGCGACCGTGCCGGCCGGCGCGGCGGATCCGACCGCGATCCGCTCGGCGACGCCCAGGGTCAGATCCCGCAGCGTGAGGTCCAGGGCGCCGGAGACGGCGGCGAGCATCTCGCTGGACGCCTCTTTCCGCCCGCGCTCCATCTCGGAGAGGTACTGCGGGGAGACACCCGCGCGGCGGGCGGTCTCGACGAGCGTCTCGCCGCGGTCCGCACGGGCGTCGCGGAGCAGCTCGCCCACGACGGACCGCCACAGCCTCTCCGGCCCGGTCGGCGTGCGGTCCGGACGGGGATCCTCCTGCGGCTGGGTCATGGCGTCATGCTAGGCACGCTCTCCGGACCCGCGCGAGCGGATCCGCTCTGAGCAGAATCCCGGGCCGCCGCTGCCGTTCGCTGGTCGCGACACGCCGCTCTCACCCCCGGGGGGCCGCGGGTGGCGGCCCCCCAGCGGGGGAAAA
>NZ_JAVFCB010000001.1:0-173471 GCF_030865425.1 Microbacterium capsulatum | reverse complement strand
GCCCCGCGCCGCCCCCCCGGGGGGCGAGGGGGTGCCCGCCACCAGCGAGCGTGAGAAGAGGGGCCGCGGGCTCGGGGCTCAGGCGTCATGGATGAGGCGCTTGCCCGTGTTGCCGACCTCGAAGCGCTCGTAGCCGAGGGCGTCGTAGAAGCCGAGCACCTGCTCGTTGCCGACCCGCACCATGAGCTGCACCTTGGGACAGCCCATCGCGAGGAGCAGCCGCTCCGCCTCGGCGACGAGGGCACGGCCGATCCCCGCGCCGCGCCGGTCGGACGCGCTCGCGAGGTAGTACAGCCAGCCGCGATGGCCGTCGTAGCCCGCCATGACGGACCCGACGATGCGCTCGGGCGCGACGGCGGCCTCGGGCGCGACGGCGTCGGGCGCGACGGCGTCCTCGGGCGCGACGGCGTCGACCGCGACGGCGCCCTCGACCGCGACGAGGAACAGCTCGGGCTGGACCGCGAGCTTGCGCTCGATGTCGGCCCGCGGGTCGTTCCACGGCCGGGTGAGCCCGGCCTCGTCCCAGAGCGCGACGACCGCGTCGGTGTCGCGCCGCTCGAACGCCCGGATGCTGCTGTTCATTCGCGGATCCCTTCTTCGGCGAATCGACCGGCGTCGATCGGAGCCAGGGCGTCGAGCCACTCCGCCTCCGCGTACCGACGGAACCAGGACACCTGACGGCGGGCGTACCGCCGGGTGAGCGCCTGGGTCTGCGCGATCGCCTCGTCCCTGCTCAGCTCCCCGGTGAGCTCGGCCAGCGCCTGCGCGTAGCCGATCGCCCGGCGCGCGGTCGTCCCTCGCTCGAGTCCGTCGGCGCGCAGGCGCTCGACCTCGGCGGGCAGGCCCTGCGCCCACATCCGCTCGACCCGGCGGTCGAGGCGCTCCACGAGCGCGGCGCGATCGACCCCGAGCGCGAGCACGCGGGTGCGCGGGCTCCAGAGCGCCGGCTCCTCCGGCAGAGCGGCGCCGTGCGTGCGCTGTCCCTGCGCGAGCACTTCGAGCGCCCGGACGATGCGCCGGCCGTTGTGCGGATCGATCCGCTCGGCCGTGACGGGATCCTGTTCACGGAGACGCGCGAGCAGCGGCCCCGGACCGGCCGCCTCGAGCTCGGCCTCCAGGCGCGCGCGCAGGGCCGCGTCGCGCGGCGGGAAGCGGAAGTCGTAGAGCACGCTGGACACGTACAGTCCGGATCCGCCGACGAGGATCGTGTCGGCGCCGCGGGCGTGGATCGCCGCGATCTCGGCGCGCGCCCGCGGCTGGTACCAGGCGACGGCGGCGTCCTCTGTGACGTCGAGTTCGTCGAAGAGGTGGTGCGGGATCTCGCGGCGCTCATCGACCGTGAGCTTGGCCGTGCCGATGTCCATGCCGCGGTACAGCTGCATCGCGTCGGCGTTGACGATCTCCGCTCCGCGTCCTCGGGCGGCCAGCGCCTCGGCGAGGTCGAGGGACAGGTCGCTCTTGCCGGTGCCGGTCGAGCCGACGATCGCCCAGAGGCGCGGCGCGGATCCGGAGTCGACAGACGCCGCGCCCGTGCCGTCCGGTCGTGTTCCGGGGACCGCGGTCAGGCCGGGATCCGTGCTCACACGCCGGCGCGGAGCGTCGGGAGTCCGAGCGCCACCGCGCGGGGTGCGCCACCGGCAGCCGGGGTCGCGGGCAGGCCGCAGGACTCCGACTGCGCGCGGTCCCAGGCGTCGCCTCCCCTGGTGCGCCGGATGCGCAGCGGGGCGCCGTCGACGGCATCGGCGAGCAGGTGGAAAGGCGCGGCGTGGGTGATGGTCACCGTGACGACGTCGCCCGGGCGCGGACGGTCGGTCCCCTCGGGCAGCTCGAAGTGCACGAGGCGGTTGTCCTCGGCGCGGCCGGTGAGGCGGTGCGTCTCGGCGTCCTTCTTGCCCTCGCCCACGGACACCAGCACCTCGACCTCGCGGCCGAGCTGCTTCTGGTTCTCTTCGAGGGAGATGCGCTCCTGCAGGGCGATCAGCCGGTCGTAGCGCGCCTGCACGACCTCCTTGGGGACCTGGTCCTCCATGGTGGCGGCGGGGGTGCCCTCGCGGATCGAGTACTGGAATGTGAAGGCGTTGGCGAAGCGGGCCTGCTCGACGACGCGCATCGTGTCCTCGAAGTCCTCCTCGGTCTCGCCCGGGAATCCGACGATGATGTCGGTGGAGATCGCCGCGTTCGGGATCTTCGCGCGCACGCGGTCGAGGATTCCGAGGAACTTCTCGCTGCGGTAGGAGCGCCGCATCGCGCGCAGGATCCGGTCGCTGCCGGACTGCAGCGGCATGTGCAGCTGAGGCATGACGTTCGGGGTCTCCGCCATGGCGTCGATGACGTCGTCGGTGAACGCCGCCGGGTGCGGGCTGGTGAAGCGGATCCGCTCCAGTCCCTCGATCTCGCCGGCCGCGCGCAGCAGCTTGCCGAACGCCTGGCGGTCGCCGAACTCGACCCCGTAGGAGTTGACGTTCTGGCCGAGCAGGGTGACCTCGATCGCGCCGTCGTCGACGAGCAGGCGGATCTCGTTCAGGATGTCGCCGGGGCGGCGGTCCTTCTCCTTGCCGCGCAGGCTCGGCACGATGCAGAACGTGCAGGTGTTGTTGCAGCCGACCGAGATCGACACCCAGCCGCTGTGCGCGGAGTCGCGCCGTGTCGGCAGCGTGGACGGGAAGACCTCGAGGGCCTCGAGGATCTCCAGCTCGGCCTCGCCGTTGTGCCGGGCGCGCTCGAGCAGCCCGGGCAGCGAGCCCATGTTGTGCGTTCCGAAGACGACGTCGACCCAGGGCGCCTTGTCGAGGACGGCCTGCTTGTCCATCTGTGCGAGGCAGCCGCCGACGGCGATCTGCATGCCGTCGTGCTTGTCCTTGCGGGACTTCAGGTGCCCCAGTGTGCCGTACAGCTTGCCGGCGGCGTTGTCGCGCACCGCGCAGGTGTTGATGATGACGACGTCGGCCTCGTCGTCCTCGGTGGCGCGGACGTAGCCGGCGCTCTCCAGCGAGCCCGAGAGCCGCTCGGAGTCGTGCACGTTCATCTGGCAACCGAAAGTGCGCACCTCGTATGTGCGCGGACGCCCGGACTCATCGAGAGCCGCATCCGAGGGCGCGATGATCGTCGGTTCGCTGAGGGGAATGGTCATGATGCCAGCCATTCTACTTTCGGCGCGCCGTGGAACGCCCCCCGGACGGCCCGGGGAAAATCCCTCAGTCCGACTTCTCGAACCGGACCTTCCCCCGCCCGGCGCCGAACTGCGTCTCACGCCAGGCCGTGCGGGCGGCGTTCATCGCGACGCCGCCGCCGTAGCCGCGCCGGGACAGCTGTCCGACGAGCCGGCGGATCGCGGTGTCCTCGTCGTAGCGGCGCAGACCCGAGATCTTGGAGCGGGCGTAGTCGAGCGCCCGCTCGGCGTCGTCGTCCTCGAGCGCGGAGAGCGCCTCGTCGGCGATCTCCGCGGGGATCCCGCGCTGCGCCAGCGTGCGGGAGATCGCGACGCGGCCCTGCCCCTTGCGCTGCGCGCCCGACGTGACGAGGTGCTCCGCGAGTGCCGTGTCGTCGAGATAACCGCGCTGCTCGAACTCGTCGATCACCGCGTCCCGGTCCTCCGCGGGAACACCGAGCTCGCGGAGCACATCCCGCGCCTCGCGGCAGGTGAGCTGCTTCGTGCGGAGCTTGCGGACCAGAGCCTCCCGCGCGTCGCCGAGCAGATCCGCGTCGGCGGGTTCGGGGGCGCTGTGCCGCCCGAGGGCGCGCAGCCTCACGGACGAGGACCGATCGCCTCGCCCCTCCCCGGCATCGCTGCCGTGTTCAGGGGACGATCCTGCCGGCATGCGGCGCTCGTCCGACGGCAGGGCGGCGGCCGCGGGATGCCGCGGGCCGGGCCCGCGCCGTGCGGCGGCCGACTCCTCCGCCCAGGTCGAGTGCCACTCCGCCTCGGCGGACGGCGGCGACGGATCCGCCGGGGGCGTCGTCCGGGCCGCGGAGGCGCGGGACCGTCCGCCGTCGTTCGACGCGCCCCGTGCCCCGAAGAGCGGGATGACGGGAGCGAGGCGCTCGGACGGCGCCTCGCTCCCGTTGTCACCGGTCATGATCAGGCCGGGCGCTTCTGGGCCAGCTCGTCCGTAGCCGCAGCCGGGGCCGCCGCGCCGCCGATGCCGAGCTTCTGCTTGATCTGCGTCTCGATCGTTCCGGCGACGTCGGGGTTCTTGATCAGGAAGTTGCGGGCGTTCTCCTTGCCCTGGCCGAGCTGGTCGCCGTCGTAGGTGTACCACGCGCCCGACTTCTTCACGATGCCGTGGTCGACACCGAAGTCGATCAGGCTGCCCTCGCGGGAGATGCCCACGCCATAGAGGATGTCGAACTCGGCCTGCTTGAACGGCGGGGCCATCTTGTTCTTCACGACCTTGACGCGGGTGCGGTTGCCGACGGCGTCCGCACCGTCCTTGAGCGTCTCGATGCGGCGGATGTCGAGGCGGACCGAGGCGTAGAACTTCAGCGCCTTGCCGCCGGCGGTGGTCTCGGGCGAGCCGAAGAACACGCCGATCTTCTCGCGCAGCTGGTTGATGAAGATCATCGTGGTGTTGGTCTGGTTCAGACCGCCGGTGAGCTTGCGCAGCGCCTGCGACATCAGACGGGCCTGCAGGCCGACATGCGAGTCGCCCATCTCGCCCTCGATCTCCGCGCGCGGCACCAGAGCCGCGACGGAGTCGATGACGATGAGGTCGATGGCGCCCGAGCGCACGAGCATGTCGGCGATCTCGAGGGCCTGCTCACCGGTGTCGGGCTGGGAGACGAGCAGCGCGTCGATGTCGACGCCGAGCTTGGCGGCGTAGTCGGGGTCGAGGGCGTGCTCCGCATCGATGAACGCCGCGATGCCGCCGGCGCGCTGCGCGTTCGCGATCGCGTGCAGCGTGAGCGTGGTCTTGCCCGAGGACTCCGGGCCGTAGATCTCGACGATGCGGCCGCGCGGCAGCCCGCCGACGCCGAGCGCGACGTCCAGGGCGATGGATCCGGTGGGGATCACGGCGACGGGAGCGCGCTCGTCACTGCCCAGCCGCATGACCGAGCCCTTTCCGAACTGCTTGTCGATCTGGGCGAGGGCGGTCTCGAGGGACTTCTCGCGGTCTGCGGGTGAGGGCATGACGTGCTCCTTCGTGCTCGTGAACTGCCGCCTGTAGGCTGTCGCGGCTGCTCCGGCTGGGGCGAGCTCTCCGACAAGGCGAATGACCTCGTGGTCATGTCGAACACGCTAGGAGGGGCCACCGACATTGCAGTGGGGATCCCGGAAAGCGGGGACGATCCGATCACGAAACCATCTGTGCAGGACGATACCCGCTCATCGAACATGTCTTCGACGACACGCCGTGCGGATCGGGATGCGCCTCGAACACCGCGCGGCTCAGGCGCGCTTCGGCTCCCGCCGCCCCGCGCCATGACGGCGCGCGTCCGGCACGTCCATCTCGGCGCACAGCGCCAGCCACACGTCGCGCGGAGGAACGCCGTCCTCCATCGCCTGCGCGGCCGTGCGGTTCCCGACCGCGGACATCACCAGGTCCGCCACGAGGGCAGCACCGCGCGGCCCGAACTCCGCGTCGACAGCGCGGAGGAACTCGCTTCGCCGCATCCGGTCAGCGCAGGGAGAGCTCGGACTCGACGGACGCCACCAGCTCGTCCGGAACGACGTCCGGGATGACCTGCAGCCCCTCGAGCACCGCGATCCGGTCGCCGACCTCGCGCATGATCGTGGAGATGGGGACGTCGAGCGCCTCGGCGACCGAGGCGAGGATCTCGCTGGACGCCTCCTTCTGACCGCGCTCGACCTCGCTGAGGTACCCGAGCGCGACGGAAGCCTTGCCTGCGACCTGACGGAGCGTGCGGCCCTTCTGCAGACGGAAGTCCCGCAGCACGTCGCCGATCTCCTGCCGTACGAGAATCATCGGGACCTCCTCTCCCCCCATCGAACCGGCGGGACGCCGGATCGGATGGTCAGTCTAACTCGACCCATCGGGTCAGACTCTAGTATTTCGTGCTGTGCATTGAATGTGAGCACACACGACTCAACTTCGGTCGGGAACACTCTATTCCCGCGCACGTGAGCGGGGACCGGCTGCCGCCGATCCCCGCCCGTGGCCGCACCTCTGCTACTTCGCGTTCTTCACGAACTCGTTCGTGAACGTCCGCTCGAGCGCGACCTTCTTCCCGGCGATGTCCGGGTTGGTCTGCAGCACCTGGAAGACCTGCTCCGGCCCGCCCTCCGGCATCAGGCCCGTCGGGTTGAACATCCCCTTCGACTCGTCCAGCGCCTTGATGTACGCGTCCTTGCCGACCGCCTTGTAGTAGTCCTCTGGCAGCTTCGCGGTGATCTCGGCCGCCGAGTGCGCGTCGATCCACTTGAGCGTCTTCACGTACGCGTTCACGAGCTTCTGCACGGTGTCCTTGTTCTTGTCCACGTAGTCGCGCATCATGTACAGGCTCGTCGTCGGGTAGCTGCCGCCGAACATCGCCTTCGTCCCCTCGACGGTCCGGCCGTCGTAGAGGATGAACGCCTTGCCGCTGGAGACGACATTGGACACCGTCGGCTCGGTGGTCATGCCGCAGTCGATGTTCTTCTGGTCCAGCGCCGCGATGAACGTCGTGCCCGCCTGCACGCCGATGCGGTGCGTGCTCGCGGGGTCCACGCCCGCGTGGGTGGTGAGGTACTGGGTCATGAAGTCGGTCGCGGAACCGGGATCGGTGATGCCGAGGTTGCGGCCGGCGAAGTCCTCGGCCCCGGTGATCCGGCCCTTCAGATCCGCGCGGCAGACCTCGGCCTCGCCGGAGGCCTGCAGCATGCTGATCACGGCGACGGCGTCCTTGCCCTTGGCCTGCAGATCGATGGCGTTCTGGTAGAAGCCGCCGGCGCCGTCGACCTGTCCCGCGGCGAGGCTGCTCTTCGCGCTCGCCCCGGAGGGCTCGTCGTTGACCTGGACGTTGAGTCCGGACTCCTGGTAGTAGCCGAGCTTCTCGGCGAGCATGAACGGCAGATAGATCTGCTTGTTCAGGCCGCCGACCATGATGCTCACGCTCGCGCCCTTGGCGTCGCCGGCGTTGTGCACCTTCTCGGTGCCGCCCGCGACGTTGTTCGCGCAGCCGGCGAGGGAGGCGCCGAGGGCGAGGGCGACGATGCCCGCGACCGCGATCCTGCTGGTCTTCATGTGTTCTCCTTGGTGTTTCGGGTGGGACGGGGTCAGGCTTCGGCGCCGGCGGACTGCTGCGGCGGGCGCCAGCGGAGCAGGCGGTGCTCGAGCCGGGTGATGAGCCACTCGGCGAGCAGGGCGATGACGGCCATGATGAGCATCGCGGCCCAGATGGCGTTCTGGTTCAGGGTCCCCTGCGCCTGCCGGATGAGGTTTCCGAGCCCCGCCTGGGAGCCCAGGAACTCGCCGACGATCGCGCCGATGAGCGCGAAGCCGAAGGCGACGTGCAGGCTCGCGATGATCCAGGAGAACGCCGACGGGATGACGACCCTGGTGGTGACCTGCCAGGGACTCGCCCCGAGGATCTGCGCGTTCGCGATGAAGTTCTTGTCCACCTCGCGCGTCCCCTGGAACGCGTTGAAGAAGACGCCGAAGAACACCAGGACGATGACGAGCATCACCTTGGAGAGCAGGCCGAGTCCGAACATCACGATGAACGAGGCGCCGAGGACGATGCGCGGGATCGCGTTGACGACCTTGATGAACGGGCCGAACACCCGGGCGAGGAAGGCGACCCGGCCGAGGCCGACGCCGAACACGATGCCGAGGACGGTGCCGATCACGAAGCCGATGAGCGCCTCGAGCAGGGTGATGCCGATCTGCTCGCCGAGCGAGCCGTTCGGCGTGCCCTGGCTGATCCAGTACCAGAGCTGTTCGACGACCTTGGACGGCTGGCCGTACAGCAGCGGATCCAGGACCTTCGCGTCGACCATGCCCTCCCACGCGGCGAGGAGGACGACGACGATCGCGAGCTGCGTGCCCAGGACCACCCAGCGGGAGGATCCGAGGCGTCGGCGCAGCGGGATGGCCGTCGTCGCCGTGGCGGCGACCCGGGCAGGGGCGGCGAGGGTGGCGGGCGCGGCGCTCATGCGGCCACCTCCGCCGTGCGCTGGGTCTGCGCGTAGGCGATGTCGACCTCTTCGCGCAGGGCCTCCCAGATGGAGTGGTAGATCTCGACGAACCTCGGGTCGAACCGGATCTCCTGCACGGGCCGCGGCCGCGGCAGGTCGATCGGGAACGTCGCCTTCACCCGGCCGGCCGGCCCGGCGGTGAGAACCACGACCTTGTCGGCGAGAGCGATCGCCTCCTCCAGATCGTGCGTGACGAAAACGACCGCGGGTCGGGTCTGCTCCCACAGGCCCAGCAGCTCGGCGCTCATCTTCGCGCGGGTCTGCACGTCGAGCGCACTGAACGGCTCGTCCATGAGCAGGATCCGCGGCTCGTTGATGAGGTTCTGCGCCAGCGCGACGCGCTTGCGCATGCCGCCGGAGAGCTGGTGCGGGAAGTTCTCCTCGAACCCGGCGAGGCCGACCCGGCGGATCCAGTCGCGCGCCCGCTCGTGCGCCTCCGCCTTGGCGACGCCGCGATAGCGCGGGCCGGCGGAGACGTTGTCGAGCACCGACTGCCACGGCAGGATCGCGTCGCTCTGGAACATGAAGCCGCAGTCCGGGGTGATCCCGTCGACCGGACGGCCGTGCACTTCGACGATGCCCTCGCTCGCGCGCTCCTGCCCCGTGATCAGGGTGAGCGTGGTGGACTTGCCGCAGCCGGTGGGGCCGACGACCGCGCAGAACTCGCCGGGCTCGACGGTGAGGTCGATGTCCTGCAGCGCCGTGTACGTGCCGCCCGCCGGGGTGCGGAAGCGCTTGGTCACGTTCTGGATCCGGATCGCAGGGGGCGTCCCGTTCCTGTTCGTCACCGATGTCATTTCGGGTCCTTCCTCACGCGCTCCGCCGTCGGCGGTCGCGCTCCTCGTCGTTGAGAGTCCGGCGGGTGCCGGGGGTTGACAGGGCATGACGCTAGGGAACGGGAGCGTGCAGATCGGGCATGCGGTCATAAGCGTCGTATCGGTCTTTGCGTGCGTTTCGGACGTTGCGCACCTTTCGGTCGTTTCGGTCGCGGTCTCGCCCTGCCGTCCCGCGGAGTACGGCACACTGTCCTGGTGGGTCGGTCGATGTCGCTGAGCATGCAGCTGCTGGTGCTGCAGGTCGCGATCGTGCTGACCGTGGTGCTCGGCACGGGCGTGGTCGTCGGCTTCCTCGAGGAGCGTGCGGTGCGCGACGCCTACCAGGACCGCATGATCGCGGTCGCGCAGTCGGTGGCGACCCTGCCCTCGGTGATCGACGCCTTCGGGTCGGCCGATCCGTCCGCGACCATCCAGCCGATCGCGGAGACCGTGCGCAAGGCGTCGAACGTGACGTACGTCGTCGTCACCGACGAGCAGGGCATCCGGCTGTCGCACCCGAACCCGGACCGGATCGGGCAGAAGGTCTCCACGGACCCGTCCGTCGCGCTCAGCGGATCCGTCTACGTCGGCACCGAACCGGGCACACTGGGGCTGACCTGGCGCGTGAAGGTGCCGATCTTCGATCGCTCGCACACGGTGATCGGCGTGGTCTCCGTCGGGATCCTGGAGGACAGGCTGCAGGCCGACTTCATCGGCGGACTGCCGACGCTGGGGATCGCGCTGAGCGTGGCCGCGGTGGTCGGCGTGGCGGGATCCGCCTGGATCGGCCGGATCATCCGCCGCCGCATCTACGGCCTCGAGCCGGACGAGATCCGCGCGATGCTGGACACCCGCGAGGCGATGCTGCACGGGATCCGCGAGGGCATCATCGCGGTCGACGCGGGCGAGCGGCTCGTGGTCGTGAACGACGCTGCGGCGCGGCTGCTGGACGTCGAGCCGGACGACGTGATCGGGCGTCGGGCGACCGAGGTCCTCGACGACGAGCTCGCCGGATTCCTGCTCTCCGGCGAGACCGCGGAGACGCCCGTGCTCTCCGGCGAACGGGTGCTCGTGGTGCACGGCGCGGCGGTGCGCGTGGACGGGCAGGACGTCGGGCGGATCGCGATGATCCGCGACCGCACCGAGCTCGAGGAGACCCTGCGCGACCTGCAGGGCGCGCAGAGCATGGCCGAGGATCTGCGCGCGCACTCGCACGAGTTCGCGAACACGCTGCAGGTGATCGGCGGGCTGCTCGAGACCGGGCGCGTGGACGCCGCCGTCGCCTTCATCGAACGGGCCGGCGGCGGGGTCGCGCTCGGCGCGGATCCGGTGCACCAGGCGGTCGGCGACATCGAGCTCGAGGCGCTCATCATGGCGAAGACCGCGCGGGCGAGCGAGCAGGGCGTCGACCTGGTCGTGGATCCGGCGTCGCAGCTGAGCGGGATCACGGACGGGCTGCGCGACGATCTGCTCACGATCGTCGGCACGCTGCTCGACAACGCGCTCGAGGCGCTCGGCGCTCACGGCGGGCGGATCCTGCTGTCGATCCGCGACGATCTGACGGCGGGCCGGATCGTGGTGCGCGTGGACGACGACGGCCCCGGCGTGCCGGTCGACAAGCGCGCCGCCATCTTCGAGCCCGACGTGTCGGACAAGGCGCCCACCCCGGGCAAGGCCCGGCGCGGCATGGGGCTGACGATCGTGAAGCGGGTCGCCCGGCGGCTCGGCGGCATGGCCTCCGCGTCGGCCTCGGAGTGGGGCGGCGCGCGCTTCGTGGTGGACCTTCCCCGGCCGGCCCCGGTCCCTCGCACCCAGGACGGACGGCGATGAGGCAGTACACCGCGGTCGTCGTGGACGACGAGATGACCGTCGCCGACCTGAACCGCGAGCGGGTGCAGGCGCACCCCGGGTTCACCGTGGTCTCGGTGGCGCACAACGGAGCGACGGCGCTGCGGGCGATCTCCGAGCTGCGCCCGGATCTCGTGCTGCTCGACGTCTATCTGCCGGATCTGAACGGCCTCGACGTGCTGCGGAGACTGCGCGCGCTCGGCAACGACGTCGAGGTGATCGCGGTGACCGCCGCACGGGACATGGAGACCGTGCGCCGGGCCCGGCTGCTGGGCATCCGGCACTATCTGGTGAAGCCGTTCACCGGGGCGCTGCTCACCCAGCGGCTCGACGACGTGCACCGCGCGCTCTCGGTGCCGGGCCGCGAGGCCGATCTGGATCAGCAGGCGGTGGACAGCATGCTGGGCGGATCCGTGCGCCCCGACGTGGCGCCGAAGGGCCTGTCCGCGGTGAGCCTGCGGCGGGTCACCGCGCTGCTGGATGCGGCGGATCCCGATGTCTCGGCCGCGGAGGTCGCCGAGACGCTCGGCATGTCCCGGGTGAGCGCCCGGCGGTACCTGGAGCACCTCGTCGCGATCGGGCACGCCGAGGTCGCCCCGCGGTACGGGTCGACCGGACGTCCGGAGAACGGCTTCCGGGCCGTGGCCGACGAGCGCTGACGCACGCCCGCGCGCGACGCCTCCGCGTCCGTCGGCTACGCGCCGAGGATCTCCGCGAGCAGCGCGAGTGCCGCGTCGACCGCGGCTGCGCGGATCGCGGCGCGATCGCCCGGGAAGAGGAACTCCCGGCTGAGCTCGCGCTCCCCCGTGCTGACGCCGATGTGCACGACGCCGACCTGCTTCCCGCCCTGCGCCGTGGGCCCGGCGACGCCGGTCGTGGCGACGCTGACGTCGGCGGGGCGCCCGTCGACGGCCAGCGCCGTGCGCACGCCGCGGGCCATCTGCACGACGACCTCGGGATCCACCGGGCCACGCCGGGCGAGCAGCTGGGCGTCGACGCCGAGCAGGCTCGCCTTGATCGGGGTCGCGTAGGCGACGACCGCGCCGGTGAGCACGTCCGAGGCGCCGGGGACGGAGACGAATGCGGCCGAGAGCGCGCCGCCGGTGAGCGACTCCGCGACGGCGAGGGTCTGCCCGCGCCGACGCAGGACGTCGAGGACCGCCGCCGCGGTCATCGGCCGGCGTTCCGGTCCGCCCGCGCCCCGCAGACCTGCGCCGCGACGTAGTCGATGCCGCTCGCGATCGTGAGTATCAGCGCCGCGATCATCAGCACCGCCGTGGTGACGGTCCAGGCCGACAGGCCGATCCACACGTGCAGCGGGAGCAGCGCCCAGGACAGCGCGACGGCCTGCACGGTCGTCTTGATCTTGCCCATCCATGCCGCGGCGACGATGTGCTCCTTGGCCACGACGAGGCGGTGCACGGTGATGCCCCACTCCCGGACCAGGATGATCAGCACCAGCCACCACCACACCTCGCCGAGCACCGCGAGACCGATGAAGCCCGCCCCGGTCAGCAGCTTGTCGGCGATCGGATCCCACAGCTTGCCGAAGTCGCTCACCAGGTCGTACCTGCGGGCGAGGTAGCCGTCCACCCAGTCCGTCGAGATCGCGAGCACGAACAGGCCGGCAGCGACCCAGCGCAGCACGGGCTGCGTCAGGCCGTTCTGGCCGCCCAGCAGCAGGAGCACGAAGAACACGACGGCGAGCGGGATGCGCGCCATCGTGATCGCGTTGGGGAGCCGGCGAGGGATGGCCATCAGTCGCGCCCGGTGAGGCCCCAGGCGTCCTCGTCGTCCTCGGACTCGACCTCGGGCAGGCCGCGGTACTGCGCCTCGATCGGGTCCTCGCCGTAGCGGTCATCGGCGTGGCCCGTCGACGACGGCATCGCCGGCGCGGCCGGCACGGCCGGAGCCGCAGCCGTCGCAGGAGCGGCCGGTGCCGCCTGCCCGGACGGCGGATCGTCACCGCGCAGCTTGGCCAGCACGCCGGGCAGCTGCTCGGGCGTGACGAGCACGTCGCGGGCCTTGGATCCCTCGGACGGACCGACGATCTCGCGTGACTCGAGCAGGTCCATCAGGCGGCCGGCCTTCGCGAAGCCGACGCGCAGCTTGCGCTGCAGCATGGACGTGGAGCCGAACTGCGACGAGACGATGAGCTCTGCGGCGGCGAGGAGCAGCTCGAGGTCGTCGCCGATGTCCTCGTCGACCTCCTTCTTCCTGCCCTCGACGGCCTCGGCGACGTCCGGCCGGTACTCCGGGCGGGCCTGGCCGGTGACGTGCTTGACGACCGCGTCGATCTCGCTCTCGTCGACCCAGGCGCCCTGCAGGCGGAACGGCTTGGAGGATCCCATTGGCGAGAACAGGGCGTCGCCCTGGCCGATCAGCTTGTCGGCGCCGGGGCTGTCCAGGATGACGCGGCTGTCGGTGACGCTGGTCACCGCGAACGCGAGCCGGGACGGCACGTTCGCCTTGATCAGACCGGTGACGACGTCGACGCTCGGGCGCTGCGTCGCGAGGACGAGGTGGATGCCGGAGGCGCGGGCGAGCTGGGTGATCCGGACGATCGAGTCCTCGACGTCGCGCGGGGCGACCATCATCAGGTCGGCGAGCTCGTCGACGACGACCAGCAGGTACGGGTACGGCTTGAGCACGCGCTCGCTGCCCGGCGGCACCTCGACCTCGCCGGCGCGGACCGCGCGGTTGAAGTCGTCGATGTGGCGGAATCCGAACGACGCGAGGTCGTCGTACCGCATGTCCATCTCCTTCACGACCCACTGCAGCGCCTCCGCCGCCTTCTTCGGGCTCGTGATGATGGGGGTGATCAGGTGCGGCACGCCCGCGTAGCTGGTGAGCTCGACGCGCTTGGGGTCGATGAGCACCATGCGCACGTCGGCGGGCCTGGCCCGCATGAGAAGGCTCGTGATCATCGAGTTCACGAAGCTGGACTTGCCGGATCCGGTGGAGCCGGCCACCAGGAGGTGCGGCATCTTGGCGAGGTTCGCGACGACGAAGTTGCCGCCGACGTCCTTGCCGACGCCGATCGTCAGCGGGTGCGTGCTCTTCTGCGCCGCGGCGGAGCGCAGCACGTCGCCGAGCGCCACCGTCTCGCGGTCGGCGTTCGGGATCTCGATGCCGATCGCGCTCTTGCCGGGGATCGGCGAGAGGATCCGCACGTCGTTCGACGCGACCGCGTAGGCGAAGTTGTTGCTCAGCTGCAGGATCTTCTCGACCTTGACGCCGTGGCCGACCTCGACCTCGTACTGCGTCACCGTCGGGCCGCGGGAGAAGCCGGTGACCTTGGCGTCGACGTTGAACTGGGTGAGCACGTGCGTGATCTGCTCGACCACCCGATCGTTCGCCTCGGAGCGGGCGACCGACGGCGGGCCGGCCTTGAGCACGCCCGGCGAGGGCAGGATGTACGGCGCGACGGGGGCCTGCGGTCCCCTCTCCCCGGGCCCGGGAGTGCCGAAGCCGTCGAAGCCGGCGAGCTCCGGGAGCTCCCCGGTGTCGCCGTCGTCGAGGAGGGCCGTGGCCTGCTGCTCGGCGAGCGAGTCGGCGACCGCGCGCACGTCGGTGAGCACCTCGGTCGCGGCGTCGTACGGGTCGTCCTTGATGACGGCCTGGTCGTAGGCCGGGACCTGGGCGACCGTGGGCACATCGTCCTGCGCGGTGAGCAGCTCGGTGAGGTCCTGCGATCCGAGCCCGTCGTCCGGATCCTCCTCGCGCCCGGTCTTGTTGCGCCGCCACCAGGGCAGCGCATCCGGGTCGTCGACCTTGTCGGCCTCGTCGATCTCCGGAGCGACCTCGTCCTTCGCGGGCCTCTCGGCACGCTCGGCGTCGAACATCCACGCGTACAGATCGCCGAGGCGCTGCCCGATCCGGTTCGGCGGCGTCTTGGTGAGGATCAGGATGCTGAGCGCGGCGAGCAGCGACAGCACGATGTAGGCGGGGACCGAGGTGAGGTAGCTGAGCGGCTGCCCCAGCATCCAGCCGAACAGGCCGCCCGCGGCGCTCAGCGCCCCCATGCCCTGCCTGGGCTGCGGCAGGCCGCCGGCCACGTGGCAGAACCCGGCGAGGGAGATCACAAACAGCCCGAAGCCGATCCCGATCCGCCCGTTGTCATGCACCGAGGACGGGTGCCGGAACAGCCAGCCCGCCAGCAGCAGGAGCAGGACGGGCATGACGAAGGCGGTGCGCCCGACGAGCGCGCCGACGGAGTAGGCGCTGATGCCGCTCGCGACCGGCGAGCCGATGAAGAACCATTCGTTGACGGCGCCCGCGACGGCGAGCAGCACGAGGAGGAACGGGAAGCCGTCGCGGCGCTGATCCTTCTCCAGGGTCTCGGGCCCGAACGCGCGGAACAGCCCGCCGACGCCGTGCGCGATGCCCATCAGGGCGCGCGCCATCACCGGCGGCCTGTCGGCCTCGTCGATGTACTTCTTGGGCGCGGCGGCGCTGCGCGGCTTCGCCCCGGACGCGGAACCGGAGCGCGCGCGCGAGGACGATCTCTCGGACGCGGCCGGACGCTTGGTGGCAGGAGTGCTCCTGGGCATGCCTCCACGCTACGGCTGCGCACCGACATCGGGCCGCAGTGACGCGGCTTTCCGCGGGATTCCGGGCCGTTCGACCTGCGCCGCGGCCGGGCTCAGGCCTCGATGACGAGCGGGACGATCATCGGGCGGCGGCGCAGCTTCTGGTTCACCCAGCGGCCGATCGTGCGGCGCACGATCTGCGACAGCGCGTGGTTGTCCCGCACGCCGTTGCCCGCCGCCTCCTTGAGGGCCGCGACGATCTTCGGGGCGACGTCGTCGAACACCGCGTCGTCCTCGGCGACACCGCGCGCGTGGATCTCCGGCCCGGAGATGATCCGCCCGGTGGTCGAGTCGACCACCACGATGACGGACACGAAGCCCTCCTCGCCGAGGATCCGGCGGTCCTTGAGGTCCGCGTCGGTGATCTCGCCGACCGTCGAGCCGTCCACGTACACGAAGCCGATGTCGAGCTGACCGGCGACGCGGGCGACGCCGCCCTTGAGGTCGATCACGGTGCCGTTGGAGCCGACGATGGTGCGCTCCTCCGCGATCCCGGTGTCCTGCGCGAGCTTGGCGTTCGCGATGAGGTGGCGGTACTCGCCGTGCACCGGCAGCACGTTCTTCGGCCGCAGGATGTTGTAGCAGTAGATCAGCTCGCCGGCGGCGGCGTGGCCGGAGACGTGCACGCGGGCGTTGGCCTTGTGCACGACGTTCGCACCGAGCTTGGTGAGCCCGTCGATCACCCGGTACACGGCGTTCTCGTTGCCCGGGATGAGGCTGGACGCCAGGATCACGGTGTCGCCCGGACCGGGCTCGATCGCGTGGTCGAGGTTGGCCATGCGGCTGAGCACGGCCATCGGCTCGCCCTGGGACCCGGTCGACATGTACACGATCCGGTCGTCGGGCAGATCCCGTGCCTTCTTGTAGTCGATGAGCACGTTCTCGGGCACCTTGAGGTAGCCCAGCTGCTCCGCGATGGTCATGTTGCGGACCATGCTGCGGCCGAGGAACGCGACGCGACGGCCGTGCGCGTGCGCGGCGTCGATGACCTGCTGCACGCGGTGCACGTGGCTGGAGAAGCTGGCCACGATCACGCGTCGCGGCGCCTTGCCGATGACCTGGTCGAGCACCGGGCCGATCGAGCGCTCGGTGGGCGTGAAGCCCGGGACGTCGGCATTGGTGGAGTCGACGAGGAAGAGGTCGACGCCCTCCTCGCCCAGGCGGGCGAAGGCGCGCAGATCCGTGATCCGGCCGTCCAGCGGCAGCTGGTCCATCTTGAAGTCGCCGGTCGCGAGCACCATGCCCGCGGGCGTGCGGATCGCGACGGCGAGCGCGTCGGGGATGGAGTGGTTCACCGCGACGAACTCGAGGTCGAACGGGCCGACCTTCTCGCGCCGCCCTTCCTTCACGGTGAGCGTGAAGGGCTTGATCCGGTGCTCCTTGAGCTTCGCCTCGACGAGCGCGAGGGTCAGGCCGGATCCGATCAGCGGGATGTCCTGCTTCATCCGGAGCAGGTACGGCACCGCGCCGATGTGATCCTCGTGGCCGTGCGTGAGCACGACGCCGACGATGTCGTCGAGGCGGTGCTTGATCGGCTCGAAGTCGGGGAGGATCAGGTCGACGCCCGGCTGGTGCTCCTCGGGGAACAGCACGCCGCAGTCGACGACGAGGATCTTGCCGTCGAACTCGAAGATCGTCATGTTCCGGCCGACCTCGCCGAGTCCGCCCAGGGGCGTGACGCGAAGGGTGTCGGGCGCGAGCGCCTCGGGCTCGGCGACGGGGATGGTCATGGTGCCTCCTAGGCGGGGCGCGCTGCGCGCCTCATTGTCTTCTCGGTCCCTGAGCCTGTCGTGGGGTCCTGCGAACGGGATCGGATCCGGTGCGCATCATGCGCGCGGCCGTCCGTCGCGGACCCGCCTCAGCGGGTGGTGCCGTGCACCCTGGGGAGCGCGCCGCCGGCGGCGGCGTTGCGGTCGGGCCGGAAGTCGGAGAAGTCCGCTCCCGGGATGTCCTTGACGAGGGCGAGCTCGTCCTCGATGGCCGCGGCCTCCCACTCCTCCGGGCCCACCAGCGGCAGGCGCACGCGCGGGCTGCCGATGCGGCCGAGGCCGTGCAGGATGTACTTCGCGGACACCGTGCCGGGCACGTGCGTCATCGCGGCGCGCACGAGCGGCTCGAGGCGCTTGTGCTCGGCGGTGGCGGTGGCCAGGTCGCCGCGGTTCACCGCGTCGACGATCGTGCGGTACGGCGCGGAGGTGATGTTGGCGGTGACGCCGATCAGGCCGGTCGCGCCGATCGACAGGTGCGGCAGCACGTTCGCGTCGTCGCCGGAGAAGTACATCAGGTCGGTCTGGTTCAGCACGCGGCTGACCTCGGAGAAGTCGCCCTTGGCGTCCTTCACGGCGAGGATGTTCGGGTGCTTGGCGAGGCGCAGGATCGTCTCGTACTTGATCGGCACGCCGGTGCGGCCGGGGATGTCGTAGAGGATCACCGGCAGGTCGGTCGCGTCCGCGACGAGGCGGAAGTGCGTCAGGATGCCCGACTGGGTCGGCTTGTTGTAGTACGGGGTGACGATCATGATGCCGTCGGCGCCGGCCTTCTCGCTGGCCTTGTACAGCTCGATCGCGTGCGCGGTCTCGTTGGATCCGCCGCCCGTGATGATCTTCGCGCGGCCGGCCGCGACGTCCTTGCCGACCTCGACGAGGCGCAGCTTCTCGGCGTCGGTGAGGGTCGAGGTCTCGCCCGTGGTGCCGGTGACGACGATGCCGTCGGCACCGTCCGAGATCACCCGATCCATGTGCTTCTCGACGGAGGGCCAGTCGACCTCGCCGTCGGCCGTCATCGGGGTGATGAGGGCGACGAGCACCTGTCCGAAGGGATTGCCCGAGTGCGTCATGGTTCCAGAGTAGTGGTTCCCGGTGATGCTCATGCTGTGCCGGTGGAGCGGACGGGCTCCCCTGGTCCGCTCGGTTCGGCTCGGTAGGCTCGCGGCATGGCCTGGCAGACGCGCGCATCCCGCACCGTGTACGACAACCGCTGGATCTCGGTGCGCGAGGACGCGGTGACCGGGCCGTCCGGCGACGGCGTCTACGGGGTCGTCACGATGAAGCACCCGGCGGTGTTCGTCGTCGCGCTCGACGACGCGGAGCGGGTCTGCCTCGTCACGATCCAGCGGTACACGACCGGGCGATCGGTCGAGGTGCCCGCGGGCGGCAGCGACGGCGAGGATCCGCTGCGCGCCGCGCAGCGCGAGCTGCGCGAGGAGACCGGCTTGGAGGCCGAGGAGTGGGCCCCGATCGGCGTGATGAACGCCCTGAACGGCATCGCCGTCGCCCCCGAGCACGTGTTCCTCGCCCGCGGGCTGCGCGCCGCCGCGGACAGCGCGCACACGCAGGCCGAGGAGGGCATCGACGACGTCTTCTGGGTCCCGTTCGGCGAGGCGCTGCAGATGGCGGCGGACGGCCGGATCGCCGACGGCGAGACGATCGCGGCGCTCGCGTTCGCCGGGATCCGCCTGGGCCGGTTCCGCTGAGACCGTTCCGCTGAATCCGAGGTCAGAGGCGGCCGCGACGGGCCATGCGGGAGGTGAACGAGCGGGGCAGGACGCCGAGCAGGGCGACGACGACCTTGTACCGCAGCGACGGGATCGACACCGCCCTGCCGCGGGCGGCGTCGCGCAGGCCCTCCCTGACGACGTCCTCGGCGTCCAGCCACAGCACCCGCGGGACGCCCTCGCGCCCGGGCTCGAGGCCCATCCGGGCGTGGAAGGTCGTGTGCACGAATCCGGGGCAGACCGCGGTCACGGTGACCCCGTCCGCGGCGTACTCGGCGTTCGCCCACCGGCTGAACCCGATCAGCCAGCCCTTGCACGCCGAGTAGGTGGAGCGGGAGAGGAAGCCCGCGACCGAGGCGACGTTGACGATCCTTCCGCCGCGGCCGCGCATCACCCCGAGCGCGGCATGCATGAGCCGCATCGGCGCCTCGACGTGCAGGCGCAGGTGGCGCACCTCGTCGTGCACGTCGTTGTCGGCGAAACGCAGCGGCAGGCCGAAGCCGGCGTTGTTCACGAGCACGTCGATCGGACGGTCCCGGTCGGCGATCCGCTCCGCGACCCGGCGCAGATCCTCCTCCTCGGTGAGGTCGGCGGCGATCACCTCGACCTCGACCCCGAACTCCTCGCGGAGGTCGGCGGCGAGCGCGTCCAGCGCGTCGCGGGACCGGGCGACGATCACCAGGCCGGCGCCGCGCTCGGCGAGCTGGCGGGCGAACTCCGCGCCGAGACCGGCGCTGGCGCCCGTGATGAGTGCAGTGGGCATGCGATGCCTCCTTCGGCGGTCGGCGTGCGGCGAGCGGGTGCGCGGCGGTCAGCGCTCGTAGGCGAGGAAGCGGTAGCGGATCCCGGTCCGGCTGGTCAGCCACTCCCCCTCGGACACCAGGCGGAACCCGTCGCGCGACGGGGCGAACGCGTCGCCGGGGACGTCCACGTCGAGCTCAGTGATCTCCAGGCGGTCGGCCTCGCCGATCACCTGGCGGAAGATCTCGCCGCCGCCGATGATCCAGGCCTCGTCCAGCCCGTCGGTCGCCTCGGCGATCGTGCCGGCCCTGCGGGCGCCCGCGGCGCTCCAGTCGGGCTGCCGGGTGATCACGACGTTGTCTCGGCCCGGCAGCGGGCGGAACCGCTCCGGGAGCGATTCCCAGGTGCGCCGGCCCATGATCACCGGGGCGGTCATGGTGAGCGCCTTGAAGTGCACGAGATCCTCCGGCAGGTGCCACGGCATCACCCCGCCGGCGCCGATCACGCCGCCGTGCGCCTCGGCCCAGACGAGTCCGGTCCGGGTCATACGGCCACCGCCGCCCGGATCGCCGGGTGGTGCCGGTAGTCCTCCACGGCGAAGTCCTCGTAGGCGTAGTCGAAGATCGACTCCGGCGTCCGGGTGATCCGCAGCGTCGGGTACGGGTAGGGTTCGCGGGTGAGCTGCTCGCGCACCTGCTCGAGGTGGTTGTCGTAGATGTGGCAGTCGCCGCCGGTCCATACAAAGTCGCCGGGTTCGAGGCCCGTCTGCTGCGCCACCATCAGGGTCAGCAGCGCGTACGAGGCGATGTTGAACGGCACGCCGAGGAACAGGTCGGCGCTGCGCTGGTAGAGCTGGCAGGACAGCTTCCCGTCGGCCACGTAGAACTGGAACAGCGCGTGGCACGGCGCGAGCGCCATGTCGGGGATGTCGGCCGGATTCCAGGCCGAGACGATGATGCGCCGTGAGTCCGGGGAGTTGCGGATCTGGTCGATCACCTGCTGCAGCTGGTCGATGTGCCCGCCGTCCGGCGTCGGCCAGGAGCGCCACTGCACGCCGTAGACCGGGCCCAGATCCCCATCGGCGTCGGCCCACTCGTCCCAGATCGTGACGCCGTTCTCCTGCAGCCAGCGCACGTTGGAGTCGCCGCGGAGGAACCAGAGCAGCTCGTACGCGATGGACTTGAAGTGCACGCGCTTGGTGGTGATGAGCGGGAACCCCTGCGACAGGTCGAAGCGGATCTGACGCCCGAACACGCTGGTCGTGCCGGTGCCGGTGCGATCGTCCTTGTGCGTGCCGGTGGCGAGCACGTCGCGGAGCAGGTCTTCGTACGGCGTGGGGATCGCGTCGCTCATGCGTTTCAGCGTACCGGCGACGACGCGGACGCGGGCCGGGACGGATCGGGGAACCCGACTTGATCCGTCATATCCGGCCCCCGGCCCCGCGCCCGGACGTAGCCTCGGAGCATGACGCTCCCGATCGCCCTCGTCGCCGCCGCCGCGCTGCTCGCGGTGACGATCCTCGCGGGCGTGCTGCTGCGCCGACGCGACGGGCGGGGCGTCGCGGTCGCCGGGGATCTGCACGTGGATCCGGCCGACCTGCCGACCGCGCTCGGCGCGCGCGCCACGCTCGTGCAGTTCAGCACCGAGTTCTGCGCCCGCTGCCCGCACGTGCGGCGGCTGCTCGGCCACATCGCCGCGGAACGGCCCGGCGTCGTGCACGCCGACGTCGACCTCACCCATCGCGCCGACCTCGCCTCGCGCTACCGCGTGCTGTCCACCCCGACAACCCTGCTCGTGGATCCGGACGGACGGATCCGCTCCCGCTTCACCGGCGTCCCGACCCGCGCGGCCGTGCTCGCGGCCCTCGACGGCGCCGACCACACCTACGCCCAGGAGGACCGCTCATGACCGCTCCCGCCGGCATCGACCCCCGCGGACCCCGCTTCGCGGCGTGGATCACGTCCGTACTCGTGCTCGTCGCGACCGTGCTGGGGCTCATCGGACCGGGCGCGGCCGACGGCCTCGCCCAGCGCGCGACCCAGCCCGCGTTCCTGCTCACCCTCGTGATCGCGCTGCTCTTCCTGTGGGGCGTGCTCTCGCCGCGCACCCAGCCGTGGGGCGCGCTGTTCCGCACCGCCGTGCGCCCGCGGCTCGCACCGCCGACGGAGCTCGAGGATCCGCGGCCGCCGCGGTTCGCTCAGGGCGTCGGGCTCTTCGTCGTCGCGGTCGGGCTGATCCTGCATCTGGCCGGCGTGCCCTGGGCGCTGCCGATCACGACCGCGATGGCGTTCGTCGCCGCGTTCCTGAACGCGGCGTTCGCCTTCTGCCTCGGCTGCCAGATCTACCTGCTGCTGCAGCGCGCCGGGATCCTCGGCCGCGGATCCGCCGCCACCTGACCCGGCGCGCAACGACCGCGCGCGCATCACCGGGACCGAGCCCGGCCCGTCACATCCCGAGGATCTGACGGCACATCATCACGAGCGTCTCCGGCGAGCCGGTGCCGCCCTGCTTGCTGAGCAGCGTGAGTCCGGCGAACGGACCCGCGGCGATGCGCGCGCGGGGGCACAGCGGCTCGATCTCCACGTCCGGCACCAGGGTGTCCGAGCCGAGCGCGCGGACCACGGCGGTCGTGGTGAGCCCGCCGCTGGTGACCACGCCCTGGCAGCGGTTCGGCCCGTCGGCCGAGAGCTGCAGCAGCCGCTGCGCCGCCGCGGCGATCCCCTGGGCCAGTCCCCAGCGGTCCTGCTCCCCCGCGTTCTTGTCGTGGAGGCCGATCACGCGGTGATGCGCCATCACCTCGCGCGCCTGCGCGGGCGTCCAGCGCATCGACTCGGCGGCGCTCGTGACGAGGGCGCGGGTGCCGTACGTCTCGGCGACGCGGGCGAGCTGCGCCTGGTCGGGCGGCAGGTCCCCGGGCAGGGCGATCAGCACGAAGCCGTCGCGGCCGAGGTCCGGGAAGTGCCGCAGCCAGCCGCCCGTGCTCGCGGTGAGCACGCGATGGCCGTGCTGGTGCAGCATGTCGGCGGCGCTCGCCGCGGTCGCCAGGTGCGACTCGAGGGTGCCGTCGAAGACGAAGGTGCGCTCGCCGCGGGCGATCCAGTCCAGCATCCGCTGGCCTGTCACGTTCCCGCCCTGGGTCAGCGATCCGAGGTCGACGAGCCGGGCGCCGGGGATCCCGAGCCGCTCGCGCACATCGAGGTTCACCCCCGAGCCGAGGCTGATCAGGGCGCCGTCCACGCAGACCCGCCCGGAGGTCGGGTAGGCGGGGATGACGAGCAGCACGTCGAAGGGCCCGGCGGCCCCCGGATCGGGGCGCTGCTCGGCGAGCAGGCCCGCGACGAGGGTCTGCGGGGCGCCGTTCAGCTCTGCGTTGAGGCGGACCTCGAGCCGGCTGCAGCCGCTGTCGCGCAGCCAGGCCGCCCAGGCGGCGACGTGACCGGCCTTGTCCACGCCGGCGTGGTGCAGATCCAGGTCGACGACCACGGCGTCGACCGGACCGTCGGGCGGGACCCGGTCCTGCACGATGACGGGCCGCAGTCCGCGCTGGCGGAGCCGCGCGGCCGAGGCGACCGCGCCCTGCAGGTCCTCGGCGAGGACGCCGAGCGCAGGCGCGGCGTCGAACGCGTCGGCCCGCCCCGAGGGGGCGCCGGTGAGGGGGCTGGGCACGCATTCTCCGTTCGGGTCCGCAGCGACGGGTTGTTCCGAGACCAAACATATAGATCACGCGAGGCGCCGGACAGCCGTGTGCCGACTCGCGCGGACGCGGTACGATCCCCGCAGACGACTGTCCCGAGCTCTTCGGGACGCGGGATCGGAGAGCGCGGTGAGCGTCAAGGTTCGGCGCTTCGCGCTGCAGTATCTGAACGAGCTGACACAGGTGTTCAGTCAGTCGCTGAACGTCAGCGCGGTCCTCACCGACCATCTGCTCATCGAGTGCGCCAGGGCCGTCCCGGACCACCTCACGGCCGCGGGCCTGGCCGCGTTCCCCGCACCGCAGCGGTTGAGCACGCTCACATCGCTCGAGAAGCTCGTCGATCCGGTGACCCTCCCCGGCAACGCGGGTCTGGGTGTGCCGCCGGTCGTCGTCGTCCCGCTCGCCGTCGAGCACGAGCACCCGCTGTTCTATCTGTGGCTCACAGGTCTCGATGGGCTCGCCGCCGAGCAGCTCGCGTGGATTCATCAGGTGGCGCAGGTGACCCTCGCCGCCCTCGTCGACAGCGGGGCGTTCACGGAACCGCAATGGCAGGATCCCGAACTCGGACGGCTGTTCCGCACGGGTGATCGCGCCGCGATCGACGCCCTGGTGGCGAATCCGGAACCGGGACGCGAACTCCTACACGACGACATCTTCGTCGCGGTGGCCGTCGTGCTGTCGACGAGCGAGAGCGAAGCGGAATCGGATCCGCACCGGAATCGGCTCCTGTCGGTGGCCGCGTCACTGAGCGACCTGTGCCCGCCCTCCCGACGGATGGTGGTGCTGGGCGACAAGGCGTGCTACGTCCTGTACGCACCGGGCCCCGGTCCGGCCCAGGCGTCTCTGCCGGAGCGCTGCAGGGCGCTCGCGTCGGATCTCATCTTCCGCTCGGGCAGCCCGGGGAACGAGCCGCCGTGGCTCGTCGCCGTGAGCTCCTCGGTGACGAGATCGCCCGGCACAGCAGTGTGGCAGGCCCGGGCGGCGGTCCATTTCGCCTTGCGGATGGGCTGGCATCACCGCTCCCTGGCCTGGAGCGAGGTGGGCCACCTGCGCCCGCTCTCCCTCGTCGAGGACGCGCTGCTCGCGGAGCAGTTCATCCCTCCCGGCATGGCGGACCTCCTCGGCGATCCGGAATCCGCCTATCTCCTCTCCACGCTGCGCAGCTTCCTGAATCATGGCGGCGCCATCAAGGACGTCGCCGAGGAGCTGTTCCTGCACCGTGCCAGCGTCTACCACCGGCTGCGCCGCGTCGAGGAGCGCACCGGGTTGGATCTGTCCTCCGGCAACGACCGGCTGCAGGCGCACCTGGCCCTCGCCGCGAACGACATCGTCAGCCGTCGCGTCCCCGTGCCGGGCGGCGCGACGGGCGCCTGACCCTCCGGTTCCTCGACCCCGGACCCGGTCGATAGGCTGGCAGGCATATACCCACCCCCGATCGGAGGAACCCCATGTCCGTCACGAGCGAAGCCGCTGCCACCTGGACCGGAAGTCTCATCGAGGGCGAGGGATCCGTGTCCTTCTCCTCGTCGCACCTGGGCACGTTCCCGATCAACTGGAAGGCGCGCTCCGAGGGGTCCGACACGACCACCACGCCGGAGGAGCTCATCGCCGCCGCGCACTCGTCGTGCTTCAGCATGGCGCTCTCGAACGCTCTCGCCGGGAACGGCACCCCGCCGGAGCGCGTGGACACGACCGCTTCGGTGACCTTCAAGCCGGGCGTCGGCATCACCGGCAGCCACCTCAACGTGAACGCCTCGGTCCCGGGTCTGGACGCCGAGACGTTCCAGCGCCTCGCCGAAGAGGCCAAGGTGGGCTGCCCGGTCTCCGCCGCGCTGACCGGCATCGAGATCACCCTCGAGGCGACCCTCGCCTGAGCCTTCTCCGGGCTGACGCCCCTTCGGGCGTCAGCCGAGGCGGTCCGCCTTCGACAGGCGGATCGCCTCCCGGATCGCGGCGCGGGCGTCCTTGCGACGACCCGCCGCATCCCGCACCACCCCGAGCCGGTACTGGGCGCGCCAGTCCGCCGGCGACTCGGCCGCCGCCGATCCGTACTCCGCCAGCAGCCGCTCCGCGTCCGCCGGCAGCAGCCGCCCGTTCGGGGACAGCTCCTCCGGCGCCTCCGGCATCCCGCCCTCCGCGTCCAGCGCACGGCCGAGTCGGTCGGCGGCGAGGCCGAACTGCAGCTCGCGGACGAGGGCCCAGCCTCCGATCAGGGCGAGCGCGATGAGCGCCGCCCCCATCGTGACGGCGAGCGGCTGTCCGCCGGAGAACAGCGCCACCGCGTACCACCCCGCGACGGCGACGTAGAGCACGAGGACCGCGGCCATCAGGCCGACGCCGATGCGCGAGGTCATGCGCGGGGCCGGATACCCAGGTCGATGACGTTCTCCAGGCCCACCACGACGCCGCGCAGGTCACGTGCGTAGGGCAGGGCGAGGCGGATCCCGGGGGCGTACGCCGCCTCGGGCTGCACGGTGTCGTGCACGATCGAGAGCGACTCGCCCGCGCCCGAGAGGATGACCTCCTGCTTCGCGATCACACCGGGCCGGCGCAGCGAGTGCACCGGCACGCTCGCGACCTGCTGCCCGCGGGCGCGCTGATCGACGTGCGGGGCGTCGACCGGACCCTGCGCCGCGCGCGCGGCGGCGATGAGCTCGGCCGTGCGCACCGCGGTGCCGCTCGGCGAATCGATCTTGGTGTGCTGGTGCGCCTCGACGATCTCCACGGACCGGAAGAACGGTGCCGCGATCGTGGCGAGCACGGTGCCGATCACCGAGCCGAGCGAGAAGTTCGGGACGAACAGCGCACCGGTGCCGGCGGCGTCGATGAGGGGGCGCACCTGCGCGATCCGCTCGGCCGACCAGCCCGAGGTGCCGACGAGCAGGTTGATCCCCCGCTCGGTCGCCGCGCGCACGACCTCGACGCTCGATCCGGGCGTGGACGCGTCGACGACGAGCCCTGCCCCGTCGAGCTCGTCCATGCCGCTGCGCGAGCCGAGCACCGCGCCGATCTCGAACCCGTCGAGCTCGTCGATCACGGAGCGGATGATGGTCCCGAGCTTGCCGGAGGCGCCCACGAGGGCCACGCGCGTCGTCATGCCCCCAGTCTATTCAGCGCGGCGCGTGCCCTCGGCGGCTCCGCGGGGCTTAGCGTCGGAGCATGCCCACGTTCCGGATCGCGTCCCCCGAGGACGCGGACGCCCACGCCGTGCTCGTCGACTACTTCACGCTGCGCGCGGCGGAGTTCCCGGGCGGGGCCTACTCCCCCGCGTATCCGACGGCGGCGGCGTTCCGTGCCCCGGACGGCGTGTTCCTGCTCCTCGAGGACGAAGGCCGGATCGTCGGCTGCGGCGGCATCCGGCGCCTGTCGCTGCCGGAGGAGGGATCCGTGTTCGAGGTCAAGCACGTGTTCCTGCGCCCGGAGACGCGCGGCCGCGGCTGGGGTCGCCTGCTGCTAGAAGAGCTGGAGGCGAGGGCCCGCGCGTGGGATGCCGCCGCGCTCGTGCTGGACACCCACCACACGCTCGAGTCCGCCGGCCATCTCTACCGCCGCAGCGGCTACACCGAGATCCCCCGCTACAACGACAACCCGAACGCGACGCGCTGGTACCGCAAGGACCTGGCGGGCTGACGGCTCAGACCGTCAGCGGGTCCGGGAGGCCGGTGCGCAGCTCCATCGGGAGGTGGCTGAGGTCGTTGTGCGAGAGCAGGCTCCACGGGCGGCCCTGCTTCTGCGAGATCACGGTGAGGCCGCAGTTCGCCTGGTTCAGCGTCATCCAGCGCCACTCCGGCGCCTCGAGCACCTCGCGCACGAACCACGAGATCACGAAGTTGTGCGTGATGAGCACCTCGTGCACATCACCCGGCTTGCGCACGAGGAACTCGCTGACCGCGTCGGCCATCTGCGCCCTGCCGGCCTCGATCTCCGCGTCCGTGACCGATCCGAAGAACGGCTCGAACGCGGCGGGCGTGTCCTCGGTCATGCCGGTCGGCACGCAGTCGAACAGAAGCGCCGACTCCTCGGCCTCGACCGACGGGATACGCTCGGAGACGGCGCGCGCGGTTTCCACGGCGCGCAGCAGCGGCGAGTGCCAGATCGCGTTCAGCGGCAGACCCGACAGCCGGTCGGCGACGAGCTCGGCCTGACGGCGGCCGCGGGGCGAGAGGGGTCCGTCGGCGAGACCGTGCTCGGCGTCCTGATGTTCGCCGTGCCTGACCAGATAGATGTAGTGCGTCACAACCCGTTCGCCTCGTCTCCGACGATCCTGCCGGGACTTCCAGCCTATGCCACGCCCCGCAGAAGCCGTGCGCTCAGCTCGCCGCCCTGGTCAGCTCGGCGATCTGCGCGCGCCCGAGCGTCACACCGGCGCCCTGCATGAGCTCGTCGACCTGCTCGGTCGCGAAGGCGTTGACGATCGGAGCCGTGACCGTGCGCTGCGCGAGGAGCCAGGCGATCGCGACGGCCGCGACGGGCACGTGCTGCTCCTCCGCGACGATGTCCAGCGCGCGCAGCACCTTGATGCCGCGCCGGTTGATGTTGCTGCGCAGCTGCATGCCGCGCACGCCCTGCAGTGCGTGCTTCGAACGGTGCCGTCCGGAGAGGAACCCGTGCTCGAGCGCGTGCGACGGCGTCACGGCGAGCCCCTGGGCCGCTGCGACGAGGCGCAGGTCGCCTTCGAAGTCGTGCCGGTGCAGGAGGTTGTACGGCTCATCCAGGACGGCGATGCGCGGGTAGCCGGCCGCGGAGAGGATCCGCGCCTCCACCAGCCGTTCCGGGCGGAACGCGAACGCTCCCAGCGCACGCACCTTGCCTGCCTCCACGAGCCATTCCGCGGTCGCGAGCGTGTCCTCGAGAGTGCTGCCGTCGTCGACACCGCCGTCGAGGTAGAGCACGTCGATCCGGTCGACGCCGAGACGCGTCAGCGATCCCTCGACGGCGCGGACGAGATTGACCGAGCCGAGACCGGGGTTGTCGGGGTGCGCCCCGACGCGGACGCTCAGGACGATGTCGTCGCGGTCGCCGCGAGCCGCCAGCCATCGGCCGATGATGTGCTCGCTGCGACCGGCGGCGAAGCTGTCGGCGGTGTGCACGGCGTTGCCGCCGAACTCGACGTAACGGTCCAGGATCCGGGTGGCGGTCTCGGCGTCGGTGTTCCAGCCGAACTCCGCGCCGCCGAGGATGAGCGGGAAGGTGCGGATCCCGGTCTCGCCGAGTTCGACCCGCAGGCCGGTCCCGACTCCGGGGCCGATCACCGGGATCGGGGCGGACGGGTGCGGCTGCAGCGCGGGCGCCTGCGCGACGCCGTGGGCGCTCCCGCCGGGCGCGACGGAGGCCGTGGCCGTGTCCGGGCCGGCGGTTCCGACACCGAAGAGACGCATGCGATCACCCCCGTGCTGCTGCGTTGCGTGTGTTCCACGCACCCCCCGGTGCGCTTCCCTTAGAGAGTAAGGGAGCCCATATGCAGATACGTGCATTGAGGGCTTTCCTCGCGGAACATTGCGTAACAGTTGAGTCACGCATGCGGAAAAGGCCCATCATGTCCTTTCGTGCGGACATGACGGGCCTTTTCCGGCTACGAGGATCAGGCCTCGGCGACCTCCACGACGGGCTCGGCCGCCTCGGCCGGGGCGTCGTCGAGCACCGGCTCGAGCGACAGCTTGCCGCGGTCGTCGATCTTCGTGATCTTCACGAGGATCTTCTGGCCGACCGAGAGCACGTCGTCGACGTTCTCCACGCGCTTGCCACCGGCGAGCTTGCGCACCTCGGTGACGTGCAGCAGGCCGTCCTTGCCCGGGAGCAGGGAGACGAACGCGCCGAACGTGGCGATCTTGACGACCGTGCCGAGGAACTGCTCCCCGACCTCCGGGTTGGTGGGGTTGGCGATCGCGTTGACCTGGGCGCGGGCGGCCTCGGCCGAGGGGCCGTCGGTCGCGCCGATGTAGACGGTGCCGTCCTCCTCGATGGAGATCTGCGCGCCGGTCTCGTCCTGGATCGCGTTGATCGTCTTGCCCTTCGGGCCGATCAGCTCGCCGATCTTGTCGACCGGGATCTGCACGCTGATCACGCGCGGGGCGGTCGGCGCCATCTCGTCCGGGCTGTCGATCGCGGCGTTCAGCACGTTCAGGATCGTCAGGCGGGCGTCCTTGGCCTGGGTCAGCGCGCCGGCGAGCACCTCGGAGGGGATGCCGTCGAGCTTGGTGTCCAGCTGGATCGCGGTGACGAACTCGCTCGTGCCGGCGACCTTGAAGTCCATGTCGCCGAGGGCGTCCTCGGCGCCGAGGATGTCGGTCAGCGCCGCGTAGCGGGTCTCACCGTCGACCTGGTCGGACACGAGGCCCATGGCGATGCCGGCGACGGGCGCGCGCAGCGGCACACCGGCGTTCAGCAGCGACAGGGTCGAGGCGCAGACGGAGCCCATCGAGGTGGAGCCGTTGGAACCGAGGGCCTCGGACACCTGACGGATCGCGTACGGGAACTCCTCGCGGGTCGGCAGCACCGGCACGAGGGCGCGCTCGGCGAGGAAGCCGTGCCCGATCTCGCGACGCTTCGGCGAACCCACGCGGCCGGTCTCACCGGTCGAGTAGGGCGGGAAGTTGTAGTGGTGCATGTACCGCTTGCTCGTCGTCGGGGACAGCGAGTCGATCTGCTGCTCCATCTTGAGCATGTTCAGCGTGGTGACGCCCAGGATCTGGGTCTCGCCGCGCTGGAAGATCGCGGAGCCGTGCACGCGCGGGATGACCTGCACCTCGGCGTCGAGCGGGCGGATGTCCGCGAGGCCGCGGCCGTCGATGCGGACGCCCTCGGTGAGGATCCGGCCGCGCACGATCTTCTTCGTGACCGACTTGTAGGCGGCGGAGAACTCGCTGAGCGCGACCTCCGCCTGCTCGCCCGCCTCGACGGCGGCGGCGAGCTCGGCCTTGACGCGGTCCTTGATCGCGTCGTCGGCGTTCTGACGCTCGATCTTGTCGGCGATCTGGTAGACGTCGACGAGCTCGGCGTAGGCGCGGCTCGACACGAAGTCGTAGGTCTCCTGGCTGTACGGCAGGAAGACCGGGTAGACGCCCGGCTCCTTCGAGGCCGACGCGGCGAGCTGGGCCTGCGCGTCGACGAGCTGCTTCAGGAACGGCTTCGCGGCCTCGAGGCCCTGCGCGACGATGTCCTCGCTGGGCTTGGTGGCGCCGGCCTTGATCAGGTTCCAGCTGCCCTCGGTGGCCTCCGCCTCGACCATCATGATCGCGACGTCCTCGGAGCCGTCCGCCTTGGTGACGACGCGACCCGCGACGACGAGGTCGAAGACGGCCTCGGCGACCTGCTCCACGTTCGGGAACGCGACCCACTGGTCGGCGTTCTCGCCGTGGCCGGGGATGAACGCGAGGCGCACACCGGCGATCGGGCCGGAGAACGGCAGGCCGGAGATCTGGGTCGACGCCGACGCGGCGTTGATCGCGAGCGCGTCGTAGAACTCGCCCGGCGCGATCGAGAGGACCGTGATGACGATCTGGACCTCATTGCGCAGGCCGTCGACGAACGACGGACGCAGCGGGCGGTCGATCAGACGGCAGACCAGGATCGCCTCGGTCGAGGGACGGCCCTCGCGACGGAAGAACGAGCCGGGGATCTTGCCGGCGGCGTAGGAGCGCTCCTCCACGTCGACGGTCAGCGGGAAGAAGTCGAAGCCCTCGCGCGGCGACTTGCTCGCGCTGGTCGCGGAGAGGAGCATCGTCTCCTCGTCGAGGTAGGCGGCGACCGCGCCCTGCGCCTGCTGGGCGAGGCGACCCGTTTCGAAACGGATCGTGCGGGTGCCGAAGCGGCCGTTGTCGAGCACGGCCTCGGTGGCGGTGATTTCAGGACCTTCCAAGAGGTCTCTCCTTCTTTGTTTAGGCTCGCTCTCCCGTGTGGAGCGCGAGCATGGACGGATGCGCACAGAGGCATCCTGTTCGATCCTATCAGCGCGGGGCATCGACGCCCGCGAGCACAGGGAATGCGCGGGAGCCGCTCAGGCCTCGCTCGGCTCGCGCACCCCGCGCTCGCGGCCGAGCCGCACGTAGCCGTCGTGCTTGGCGCTGCGGCCGTCGCCCGCGGCACGGCCGTGCAGCCGCCGCCACACCCACGGCAGTGCGTGCCGCAGCCACCAGGCGCCGGCCCCCGCGCGCTCGATCCCGTGCAGCGCCTCGTCGAGCGCGGAGAGCTCGTCGGCCAGCGGCACCCCGAGCGCGACGCCGGCCCGGTACGCGAGGAAGCGGTGCCCGTGCGGGGACAGGTGCACGAGATCCTCGCCCCAGTTCTCCCGCTCCGCGAGCTGCGGATGCAGATCCGTGTCGACGAGGATCGCGCCGTGCCGCTCGGCGATCCCGGCGAGCGCGGAGGCCCAGGCCGAGAAGCGCCGGGCGTAGATCCGGGCGGCGGGGTTGCCGGGCAGGAACGGTGTGACCAGGAGCACGTCGGCGCCGATCTCGCGGAGCCGGCGCACGGCGTCCTCCAGCCGTGCGGCGAGCGCGGGGATCACCACGCGGCGCTTCACCAGATCGTTCGCACCGACGAGGATCGAGACGAGGTCGGGGCGCAGCTGCAGCGCCCGGTCCAGCTGCGTGCCGCAGACGTCGGAGACCCGCTTGGAGCGGATCGCGAGGTTCGCGTAGTCGAGGGGCTCCCGCGCAGCCAGCAGCAGTGCGAGACGATCGGCCCAGCCGCGCAGCCGTCCGTCGGGCCCCGGATCGCAGAGCCCCTCGGTGAGCGAATCGCCGAGCGCCACGTACCGCTGCCACGGCTTGCGCTCCCCCGTCCGCGGCAGCTCGGGCCTCCTCGTGCGGCCGGCGCGGAGCCCGGCGTCCACGCCGTGCAGCCCCCGCGCCTCGTCGAAATGCCCGAGCAGCTCCTCGCACACGGCGCCCCAGCTGCGCTGCTCGACGGCCGCGCGCCCCGCGCGCCCGAACGCGCGGCGCTTGCGCGCGTCGCCGGCCAGATCCTGCACCCGGGCGCGCAGATCCTCGAGGTCGCCCGGCCGGTACAGCCAGCCGTCGATCCCCATCCGGACGAGGTCGAGGGGGCCGCCACGGCCGGTCGCGATCACCGGCACACCGCTCGCGTGCGCCTCCTGCAGCGTCTGCCCGAACGTCTCGCTCTCCCCCGGGTGCACGAAGACGTCGAACGAGGCCATGATCTCGGCGAGCTCGGCGCCGGAGCGGTGGCCGAGGAAGACCGCCTGCGGAAGGAGGGTCTCCAGCTTCGGGCGGGACGGCCCGTCCCCGACGATCACGAGGCGCACGCCGGGCACATCCGCGAGCACCCGCAGATCCTCGACCTGCTTCTCCGGCGCGAGCCGCCCGACGTAGCCGACGACGACGTGGCTGTCGCGGTGCTCCCAGCGGGCGAGGCGGCGCTCGGGGTGGAACCGCTCCGCGTCGACACCGCGGCCCCACCGCCGCACCCGATCGACGCCCAGCCGGGCGAGCTGCTGCTCGGACTCGGTGGACGGCGCGAGCGTCAGCGTGGCCCGGCGGTGCAGCCGGGCGATGTGCGCCTCGGCGAGCGCGGTGGTCAGCGAGACGCCGTAGCGGGCCGTGTACGCGGCGACGTCGGTCTGGTAGGCGGCGACCGCGGGGACGCCGATCCGCTCGGCCGCGAGAACGCCGCGCCAGCCGAGGGCGAACGGCGAGGCCAGGTGCACGACGTCGGGCTGGAAGCGGGAGAGCGCCGCCGACAGCCGGTGCGCGCTGGAGGTGCCGACCCGCACCGTGCGGTAGCCGGGCAGCGCGACCGACGGGATCGGCTCGATGCGGGCGCCGCCGATCTGGCGGGGCATGTCGACGGCGGCGGGCGCGTACACCCGGGCCTCGTGGCCGTGGCGCTCCAGGTGGCGGAGGATCTGCAGGACGGATCCGGTCACGCCGTTCATGTGCGGGAGGAAGGACTCTGTCACGATCGCTGCTCTCACAGGTTCAGGATCCCGCCCGGCCGGCCCCGGATCCGCCGGAATCGGCCCGATCGCGCAGTGTTCACCGGATGCACCGCCTCCGGTCACCGTCCGTCCGCCGCGGCGCCCCCTCCCGGTCGCCGCGGCGTCGCCACACGGTTCCGAACCGTTCTGCGGGCGACGGCACGGGTCTAGGCTGACGGCCATGAGTACCGACGACACCGCCGCATCGGATATGAAGCGCAAGTTCAAGGAGGCGCTCGACAAGAAGAACGCCCAGCACCGCCGCGGTGAGGCGCACCTGGACGGCGACTCCGCCGTGCACGGCACGCACACCGCCGCACAGACCAAGCGCGAGTTCCGCCGCAAGAGCGGCTGAACCCGCACCGGCACGGACGGGGGCGTCGACGAGCGATCGTCGGCGCCCCCGTCCGTGTCTGCAGGATGAACCGCGCCGCCGGATCCCGCCCCGCCGCGCATGTGTCGCTGATCCACAGGGTTCGGGGTTAGCGTCGAAACCGTGACCGAATCGAGGGCGGCTCTGGGGGGCCGCGCAGAGATCCGGCGACCTGCGCGTCCCGTCCTGGCCGCCGCGGCCATCGGCGCCCTGCTGGCGGCTCCGCTGCTCCTGCCGGCGGCCCCCGCGCACGCCGACGACTACCCGTCCTGGCAGGACGTGCAGAACGCGCAGGGGAACGAGCAGGCGACGCAGGACGAGATCGGCAAGGTCAGCACCGCGCTCGCCTCCACGCAGAAGCAGGCCGCCGAGGCCTCCACCGCGGCGCTCAAGGCCGGAGAGGCGTCCGCGACCGCCCGCACACAGGCCGACGACGCCTCCCGGCGCGCCGACGCCCTGACCGCGCAGGCCGACACCGCCCAGCAGGCGGTGCAGCAGGCGCACGAGCAGGTCGGCTCGATCGCGGCGGGGCGGGAGCGCACCGACACGACGGCGCCGCTCGCCGTGCGGCTGTTCACCTCGGCCCATCCCGACGAACTGCTCACCCGCCTCGGCGTCATGCAGCAGCTCGACTCGACGTGGTCGGAGCTCGGCGCCCGGGCGATCGAGCAGCAGGGCGTCGCGACCTCGTTGCAGGCGCAGGCGCAGGCGGCCCGCAAGGCCAGGGACGACCTCGCCGCGGCGGCGGATCGGGCCGCGAAGAAGGCGCAGGAGGCCGCCGACGCGGAGGCCGCGGCGGTCGCGGATCTGCAGGGGCACGTCACGACGCTGTACGCCCAGCTCGCGACGCTGAAGAACACCACCGCCGACGTCGTGCGCCGGTACCAGATCGGTCAGGCGGTCGCCGAGCAGGCACGGGCGCAGGCCGCCGCAGCCGCCGCTGCGGCGGCACAGCAGGGCTCCGGCGGATACGACCTCAGCGGCTACGGCGTGAACGTCGACCCCGCCGGCGCGCAGGCGTACGCCCGCGGCCAGCTCGGCAACTACGGCTGGAGCGACGGACAGTTCGGCTGCCTGCTGAACCTGTGGAACCAGGAGTCCGGCTGGCGGGCCGACGCGCTCAACCCCGACAGCGACGCGTACGGCATCCCCCAGTCCCTCCCGGCCGACAAGATGGCCGCGGCCGGGCCCGACTGGCGCACCAACGGCGACACCCAGATCGACTGGGGCCTCAGCTACATCCAGAACCGCTACGGCTCCCCGTGCGGCGCCTGGTCGCACGAGATGGCCTTCAACTGGTACTGATCGCGCGACGACCCGCAGCCGCACGACCCCCGACGCGACGACGGGCATGTCCCCACCGTGGTGAGGAACATGCCCGACGTCGATCCGGAGTCCTACTCCCCGGCGAGCCCGCCGAGCAGGTGCCCGAAGGAGCGGCCCTCGCCGAGGTAGTTACCCGGGTCGAAGGGATCCGTGTCGGCGACGGGTTCGCGCCGGGCCATCGCCTCGGCGAGCTCCCTGGCGCCGCGTTCGATCCGCGTGCTGAGCGGCGCGACGTCGTCGGCCTTCGCGCCCCAGTCGCTGGAGGCGGCGAACACGCCGGTGGACACCGGCTCCGCGTGCAGATAGGTGAACAGCGGGCGGATCGCGTAGTCGATCGCGAGCGAGTGCCGGGCGGTGCCGGCGTTCGCGCCGATGAGCACCGGCTTGCCGGTGAGCGCGTCGGGGGCGAGCACGTCGATGAACGACTTGAACAGACCGGAGTAGCTCGTCGAGAAGATCGGCGTGACGACGATCAGGCCGTCCGCGGACACCACCGTGTTGATCGCCGAGTCCAGCGCGGGCGGTGCGAACCCGGTGAGCAGGTTGTTCGTGATGTCGTGCGCGAGGTCGCGCAGCTCGATCACGTCGACGCTGACCTCGGAGCCGAGCTCGCCGAGCCGGTGCGCGGTCTCGGCCGCGAGCCGATCGGCCAGCATGCGGGTGGACGACGGGTTGCTGAGCCCTGCGGAGATCACCGCGATGCGACGGGCGCCCATCTCAGTTCGCCGCCTTCGTGGCCGCCGCGCCGAACGCGGATCCGGAGACGGCCGGCATCGCGCCGCCGTCCTGGTACGGCGAGCCCGCGGTCAGGTTGTCGCCGCGGTTCGCACCGGGTCGCGCCTCGCGCGAGGGTCCGTCGCCGTACACGGCCTTGACCCGGGCGGCGTGCGTCGGGGCGTCCGGCACGGAGGCCGGGCGGTTCTGCGCGAGCTCCTTGCGGAGCACCGGCACGACCTCGCCGCCGAGCAGGTCGATCTGCTCGAGCACGACCTTGAGCGGGAGCCCTGCGTGGTCCATGAGGAACAGCTGACGCTGGTAGTCGCCGTAGTAGTCGCGCATCGCGGCGTAGCGGTCGATGACCTGCTGCGGCGAGCCGACGGTGAGCGGCGTCATCTCGGTGAAGTCCTCCATCGACGGGCCGTGGCCGTAGACCGGGGCGTTGTCGAAGTACGGACGGAACTCGTTCACGGCGTCCTGCGAGTTCGCGCGCATGAACACCTGGCCGCCGAGGCCGACGATCGCCTGCTCGGGGGTGCCGTGACCGTAGTGCGCGAAGCGCTGACGGTAGAGCTCGATCAGGCGCTGGTAGTGCTCCTTGGGCCAGAAGATGTTGTTCGCGAAGAAGCCGTCACCGTAGTAGGCGGCCTGCTCGGCGATCTCCGGCGTGCGGATCGAGCCGTGCCAGACGAACGGGGCCACGCCGTCGAGCGGGCGCGGCGTGGCGGTGAAGCCCTGCAGCGAGGTGCGGAACTTGCCCTCCCAGTCCACGACGTCCTTGGTCCACAGCTCGTGCAGCAGCGCGTAGTTCTCGATCGCGAGCGGGAGGCCCTGGCGGATGTCCTTGCCGAACCAGGGGTAGACCGGGCCGGTGTTGCCGCGGCCCATCATCAGGTCCATCCGGCCGCCGGACACGTGCTGCAGCATCGCGTAGTCCTCGGCGATCTTCACCGGGTCGTTCGTGGTGATCAGCGTCGTGGAGGTCGACACGATGAGGCGCTCGGTCTGCGCGGCGAGCGCGGCGAGGAAGGTCGTCGGGCTGGACGACCAGAACGGCGGGTTGTGGTGCTCGCCGATCGCGAAGACGTCGAGGCCGACCTCCTCCGCGTGCTTGGCGATGGTGAGCGTGTTCTGGATGCGCTCGCGCTCGCTGGGGGTCTGGCCCGTCACCGGGTTCCGGGTGATGTCGCTGACCGACATGAGGCCGAACTGCATGCCCGACCAGGTGCTGGACTCGCTCACTGTTCTCTCCTTCAGATTTCTATTCACTTGAATATATCTGGTTCAACAGCCGTCCCCCAGAAGTATTCCCGGACGGCGCGGAGAAGACGAGTGAACCCCCGATCGCGCGCGCCGACGGCTAGGAGAACAGGCCCGCGCCGACGTAGGAACCCTTCTGCGCACCCGGCGGGATCGCCCAGACCCCGGATCCGACGTGCGTGACGTACTCGCTCATCAGGTCGGTCGCGAGGCGCTTCTGGATGCCGATGAACTGCGCGGGCGTCCGCTGATACGACAGGAAGAAGAGGCCTGCGTCGAGCTTGCCCAGGCCGTTGTTGCCATCGACGTAGTTGTAGCCGCGGCGCAGGATCCGTACGCCGTCGTTCACCGTCGGATGCGCGAGCCGGACGTGCGCGTTCGCATCGATCGCACCGCCGTGGAAGGACGGCTCGGCGAACTCGTCGCCGCCGGAGAGCGGCGCCCCCGTGCCCTTGGCCCGGCCGATCGTGCGGTCCTGCTCGCTCAGCCGCAGCCGATCCCAGGTCTCGATGTGCATGGCGATCTTGCGCGCGACGAGGTACGAACCGCCGGCCATCCACGCCTGCTCGCCGCCCCCGCCGGCCCAGACGTGCGCGTCGAGGGCCTCGGCGTCGTCGCCGAGGATGTTCGCCGTGCCGTCCTTGAATCCGAAGAGGTTCCGCGGGGTCTGCTGCTCTGCCGAGGTACGGGATGTCCGCCCGAAGCCGAGCTGCGACCAGCGCAGACGGGCCCGGCCGAACGCGATCCGGCTGAGGTTGCGGACCGCGTGCACGGCGACCTGCGGATCGTCCGCGCAGGCCTGGATGCAGAGGTCCCCGCCGGTGTACGCCTCATCGAGGGCATCGCCGACGAACGCCGGCAGCGGCGCCAGCGCGGCGGGGCGCCGGTGCGCGATCCCGAACCGGTCGCCGTCCGCGTCGAACAGGCCGGGACCGAGCCCGAACGTGATCGTGAGACCGGTGGCGCCGAGGCCCTGCGCCTCGCCCGAGTCGTCGGGCGGGGCCTCCGAGGGCCCGCCGACCGCGCCGGAGGCGCTGACGTCGAGCCCGGTCACCATGCGCGCGGCGGCGTGACTCCAGTCCTGCAGCAGCGACACGAGGTCGTCCCGACGCGCGCGCGGCATCATGTCGAAGCTCGCGAAGTGCAGATGGTCCTGCACCCGCGTGGTGATGCCGGCCTGATGCGCACCCTCGAACGCGAACTCGTCCGGGGGCGCCGCTCCGCGGAGGATCCCGGCACCGGCCGCAGCCGCCCCGGCGCCGACGGCGAGACCGGCGACGCCGCTGCCGACCGCCCAGCCGATCAGGCCACGGCGGCTGATCCCGGTGCGGTCGGGCGAGGCCGCGGCCGTGGGCGCGGAGGCGTCGGCGGGCTCCGCACCCGCGGGGGCCGTCTCGGGGAGGGTCATCGGCTGAGGATCGTTCCGGTGAGCTTGGAGAGCGGCTCTGCGAGCGCGTTCAGCAGATCGGTGAGGTCGCGCTTCTGCGGGGCGGTCACGGTCGAGTAGGGAGCGAAGCCGGCGTCGAGGGATCCGTGCACGGCGAGCTCGGCCTCGAGCGCCGAGAAGCCGCGGTCGATCTGCGAGACGAGCTTCCGGCCCTCGGCGCCCTTGCTGTCGGCGAAGTCCCGCACGAGCGAGAAGGACATCTTGGATCCTTCGACGTTCGCCGCGAAGTCGGACAGATCCGTGCCGGACCACCAGTCCTCCTCGCCGGTGATCTTGCCGTTCGCGACCTCGTCGAGCAGCGAGATCGCGCCGTTCGAGATGCCGGCGACGCCCTGCGCTTCGAGATCCTTCAGGAAGGCGTCGGCGTGCACGTGGCCGTAGAGCTCCTGCAGGTCGGCGACGAGCCTGTCGGCGTAGGCTCCGCGCTCGGCCGAGGTGGACGGCGACCAGTCCTTGTCGGCCGGGGTGGCCCCGTCCGAGTTCAGCGCACCCGCGGCGGGAACCCACAGGTCCTTCTCGATCCGGTGGAACCCGGTCCAGTCCAGCCCCTCCGCCTTCGCGTCGAGCTCGCGGTAGTCCAGGCGCGGGTCGAGCGTGCCGAGCTTGTCGGCGACGGGCTCGATCCGCTCGTAGTACGACCGCACGACGGAGAACTGCGCCTTGGCCGTCGCGTCGTCGCCGGTGCGGTAGGCCTGCGCGAAGGTCTTCGCGGCCGGCAGCAGCTGCCCGACCTGGTCCTTCACGAACGCGGCGTAGAGCGCCACGGCCTTGGTCTTCTGCGCGGCGTCGCCGCCCTTCACCGCGACCTTGTCGCCGCTCACCGAGAAGCCGGTCCTGCCGACGCCGTCGCCGATCATGCCGGGCTTGCAGACGGTGAAGTACTCGCCGGGCTGGGCGACCACGGTGAGGGTGCGGGAGGCGCCGGGGGCGACGTTCTCGACCTCGCCCACGATCCGCACGCCGTCCTGGGCGAGCAGGTAGAACTCGGTCACCTCCGCGCCCTTGTTGGTGACGTCGAACGCGAGCGTGCCGCTCGTCGCGGTGTGGGCGGACACCGTGCACGCGTCGGCCGTGGACGAGACGGTGAGGCGTCCGGCCGCGGCAACGTCGGCCTTGGCGACGCAGCCGGTGAGGGCGAGGCCGAGCGCCGCAGCGGCGCCGACGACGGTGAGCGAACGGCGGGCGAGGGTCATGATGCTCCTTCGGGAGTGGACGAGACGGTCGCGGGAACGGCGGCGACGTGCGCCGCCGGAGTCGAGGGACGGGAGGATCCGGCGGGCCGGGTGGCCGGGCGGCGGGTGACGCTCGACCGGCGCAGCCCGCGGACGAACAGCGCGCCGACGATCACGAGGTAGAGCGCCCAGGCGATCACCTGCAGCCAGCTCATCCGCGGCAGGAAGCCGACCGTGGCCTGCAGCAGAACGGCGAGCGCGCTGTCGGGGCGGATCGTGGCGGTGAGGTCGAACGCCCAGCCGAACGGGAGCCCGGCGAGGCCGATGAGCACGCTCCCGTGCGCATCGAGCGGCGCGACGGCGGTGAACGGGCCGGGCAGCACCCCGGCCTCCTGCAGGTCGCTCAGAGCGTAGGCGAGGACACCGCCGGCGACGATCACGAGGAAGCCGCCGGTCCAGGTGAAGAACCGGGAGAGGTCAAGGCGCACGGCGCCGCGTGCGAGCAGCCAGCCGGCCAGCACGGCCACGGCGAGGCCGAGCGCGGCGCCGAGGATCGCCGAGGGCGCGTCGCCGAACGATTGCACCATGGACCACAGCAGCAGGGTGGTCTCGATCCCCTCGCGGGCGACCGACACGAAGCCCACGAGCACGAGCGCCCACACCGTTCCCGTGGCGAGCGCCCGATCCACACCGCCCCGCAGCGCGGCCTTCATGGTGCGGCCGGCCCTGCGCATCCAGAAGATCATCCAGGTGACCATGGCGACCGTGACGAGCGACAGCGTGCCGCCGATGATCTCCTGGCCCTGGAAGGTCAGCGCGTAGGCGCCGAAGGTCAGCGCCGCACCGATCACGAGGGCGAGCAGGACCGCGGCACCGACGCCGGCCCACATCCGCGGCAGCACGTCGCGGCGGTCGAGGCGCGTGAGGTAGGCGACGAGGATGCCGACGACGAGCGCGGCCTCGAGGCCCTCGCGGAGGCCGATCAGGAAGGTGGCGAGCACAGCGGATCCCTTGCACGGAAGAAGTTTGGTTAGGCAAACCTCACCTATCCTTGCACACGCCTCGGAGCGGCTCGATCCTGCGTTCCCTCGACGGATCCGCGCCCGGTAATCCTCGGCAACAAACGATCCGGTCCCGCGATCGGCGTCCTAGCCTCGCCTCATGGCTGCTCTGAACCTCCCGATCCTCGACCTGTCCCAGCTCGACGCCGGCGACGAGGCCGCCGCGCGGTTCCGCGACGAGCTGCGCGCGGCGACGCACGACGTCGGCTTCTTCTACCTCACCGGGACCGGGGTCACCCCCGAGCTGGAGGCGCGTCTGCACCGGGCGGCGAAGGACTTCTTCGCGCTGCCGGAGGCCGACAAGCTCTCGATCGAGAACGTGAAGAGCCCGCACTTCCGCGGGTACACCCGGATCGGCGGGGAGCGCACGCAGGGGAAGGTCGACTGGCGTGAGCAGATCGACATCGGCCCGGAGCGCGAGGCGGTCGAGGGCGGCGCGGCGTACACCCGCCTCATCGGCCCGAACCTGTGGCCGACCGCTCAGCCGGAGCTGCGCGAGATCGTCACGGAGTGGCATGCGCACCTGTCCGGCGTGGCGCGCAGGCTGCTGCGCGCGTGGGCGCTGGCCCTCGGCGCCGACGAGTCGTACTTCGAGGTGAACTTCGGCGATCCGTCCACGCTGATCAAGATCGTCCGCTATCCGGGCACGCACGAGCCCGAGCCGCAGCAGGGCGTCGGCGCGCACAAGGACTCGGGCGTGCTCACCCTGCTCTGGGTCGAGCCGGGCAAGGGCGGGCTGCAGGTCGAGCGGGACGGGGAATGGGTCGACGCTCCCCCGGTCGATGGCGCGTTCGTCGTCAACATCGGCGAACTGCTCGAGTACGCCACCGACGGCTACCTCAAGGCGACGAACCACCGGGTCGTCTCGCCGAAGGCCCCGGACGAGCGCATCTCGATCCCGTTCTTCTTCAACCCCGCACTCGACAAGCGCCTGCCGCTCATCGAGCTGCCCGCCGAGCTCGCCGCGCAGGCGCGCGGCGTGACCAGGGATCCGGCGAACCCGATCCACGCGCTCTACGGCGAGAACGCGCTCAAGTCACGCCTGCGGGCGCACCCCGACGTCGCCGCGATCCACCACTCCGACCTGGTCGGCGCGACGGTCTGACCGCCCCCGACGGCGGACGCCACGACCACCGTCGGAACCCGCCGGGTTCGGGGCGGGGCGTGGCGGTGCGCCTCAGTCGTCCAGCACGCCCTCGAGCTGCGCGAGCACGGGGCCGCGGCTCATGTCGATGTGCGCGTACATCTGGGCGGCGGCGAGGAGCCCCCGTCCCGCCGCGATCGACTCGACCAGGTCGATGTGCTCGTCGTTCTGCTGCCGCTCGCGGGTGTCCCTGGTGAGCCGGAACAGCCATTCCATCCTGCCGATCAGCGGGCCGAGGCTCCGCAGCAGCAGCCGGCTTCCGCTGAGTCGCACGATCTCGGCATGGAAGTCGAGGCTGGCCGCACGGCCGGCGTCGGGATCCGCAACCGAGGCCGCCACGTGCAGCTCGCGGAGGTGGTCGACCGTCTCCAGCCCGGCGAGCACCCGCTCCGCGGCGCGCTGCGCCGCGAACGGCTCGAAGCACAACCGGGTGTCGAAGAGGTCGTGGATGTCGGCCCGGGTGATCGGCGTCACGTTCGCGCCCCGGTGCGGCGACGTGGACACGAACCCCTCGGCCTCGAGCCGCTGCAGCGCCTGCCGGACCGGGATCCGGGACACCGCGAAGCGCTCGGAGAGCTCCCGCTCCTTCAGCCACGCGCCCGGTTTGGCCTCCCCCTCGATGATCGAGCGGAGGAGGTCCCGATAGACGCGGTCGGCGAGCGCATGGCGGTCTCCGTCAAGAGTGATCGTCATCGCATACCCCTTCTCAGACTACGGCCGGGAAGACCGGCGGGAACAGCGCATCGCCGCCGATGAAGTCGCGCTCATCATAGGCCGCGCGCATCTTCTCGAAGATCCGCTGCGAATCGTCCTTGATCGCCTGCAGGTCGACGCCCTCGATCCGCCCGTCGCGCATCACGGCGCGGCCGGCGACCATCGTCAGGCACGCGTCACGCGCACTCCCGGCGAGCACGAGGTTGCGCACCGGGTCCTCGATCGGGCCGAAGCGCACATCGGAGATCCGGAACGCGGTGAGATCCGCGGAGGCGCCCTCGGCGATGCGGCCGAGGTCGGGGCGGTGCAGGGCCCGGGCGCCGCCCAGGGTCGCCGCCTCGATGTAGCCGGCGAGGTCGCCGGCGGCGAGACTGCGATTCTGCACCTTCGCGACCGAGACGCCGGTGTCGATGCCGCGGATCAGGTCCGGCGGGAACGAGTCGGTGCCGAGGGAGATGTTGAGCCCCGCGTCGCGGTAGCGGGCGAAGGTCTCCAGCTCGGAACCGTAGCGGGCGTTGGTGAGCGGGCAGTGCACGATCGAGACGCCGGCGTCGACGAGCGTCGCCAGGTCGCCGCGGTCCTCGCCCCACACCCGCGGGTTGACGTCGAGGAAGACGCCGTGCGGGACGATCAGCCGGTCGTCGAGCAGCCCCTCGCGCTCGATGAGCTCGAGGGGGGTCACGCCGTAGGTCCTGATGATCCAGTCGCGCTCGAACTCGCCCTGCAGCGCGTGCAGGCGCACGAGGGCGCCGCGCTCGCGCGCCGCCTGCGCGGTCGCGGAGAGCAGCTCGGGGGTGAGCGTCTCGATGCGGCAGGGCAGGAACACGGGCGTCAGCAGGTCGTCGCCCCAGTCGCGCACGGTGTCGTGGAAGCGGATCGCCTCGGCGAGCCCGGTCACACCCTCGGCCTCGTCGAAGAGCACGTCGCGCGCGCCGTCGCGCACCACGTTCACGCCCGAGCGGTAGGACGGGCCGAGGAAGCCGCGCAGGCCGATCGTGCGGGAGAACTCCGCCATGGCGAGGAAGTCCTCGGCCGACTCGGCCCAGGCGGAGTGCACCTCGGAGGCGATCGGCATGTAGCTGGTGATGCCGTGCAGGGCGAGCTGGACGAGTCCGATCTCGCAGATCCGGCGGCGCTCCTGTTCGCTGAAGACGTGCCGGCGGCGGTCGAAGTAGTCGGCGGACCACTGCAGCCGGCGGGCCTCCTCGGCCGTCGACCAGGAGTCCAGGATCAGGTGGTCGACGTCGGTCAGCGCGTCCAGGTCGATGAGTCCCGGCATGAGCAGGCTCTCGCCGAGCTCGACGGTCTCGTCGGCGTCCCGGGGAGCCTCCGAGCGGGGCCCGACATACGCGATCAGGTCGCCCTCCACGAGCACCGCGCCGTCGCGGAGCTCGGTGTGGGAGGTGCCGTCGAAGGCGAGGACGTGGTCGGCGGTGATCAGCGTGCGCACGGGAATCTTCCGATCGAGAGTGAGATTGGTATCCAAAAAGCTATCCCCCGGGAACCCGCTGAGCAAGACCGAAGAATCTTCTCTTGACAACCGGAGAAGCACGAAAACAGCGGAAAACCGGTATGAAAGCAGTGATGACGCCTGCCGTCGATGAGGACGGGAGTGGGGTGAGGGGGGTTTGTTGCGTTGTGTGACTCCCATCTTGGTATACAATTCGAAACATCCCCGTCCCCGACCATCAAGGAAGATCGTGACGGACACCCTGACGACGGCCCCCTCCACCGAGGCCGTGACGACCACCCCGAAGATCGCAACCGGGCGCTCCCTGCTCGGCACGGCCTGGCTGCGGATCCGACGCAGCAAGATCGCGCTGGTGTCCTTCGGCGTCGTGATCGCGATCATCCTGTTCGCGCTCCTCGCGCCGGTGCTCACCGCGATCGAGGGCCAGAGCCCGTTCACCACGCACACGGGTCCGGACACGCTGGACGATTTCAACACCCCGGGCCTCCCGCTGCCGCAGTTCATGTTCCCGTCGGGCGCGCACTGGCTCGGCGTCGAGCCCGGCCTCGGTCGCGACCTGTTCGCGCGCCTCGCCTTCGGCGCGCAGGTGTCGCTGCTGATCGCGCTGCTGTCCACGCTCGTGTCGGTCGTTCTCGGCACGGTCATGGGCGCGGCCGCCGGCTACTTCGGCGGCAAGGTCGACATGGTGATCAGCCGCATCATCGACCTGTTCCTCGCGTTCCCGCACCTGCTCCTGGTGCTCTCGCTCACGCCGATCCTGCAGTCGCGCCTGAGGAACACCCCCCTCGGCACGGGCAGTTTCGTGCCCATCGCCTCGCTCGTGATCATCCTGGGGTTCTTCGGCTGGGCGTATCTCGCCCGCGTCGTACGCGGCCAGGTGCTCAGCATCCGCGAGCAGGAGTACATCGAGGCCGCCCGCTCCTACGGCGCCTCCAAGCGCACGATCCTGTTCACCCAGGTCATCCCGAACGTCTCCGGCGTCGTCCTCGTCTACGCGACCATGCTGATCCCGACGAACATCTCGGCCGAGGCCGCGCTCTCGTTCCTCGGCGTCGGCGTCAAGGACCCGACGCCGTCGTGGGGACAGATGCTCAACGCCGCGCAGTCGGGCAACTGGTACCTGGTCGACCCGTGGTTCCTCATCGTGCCCGGTTTCGCGCTGGTGGTCACGGTCCTCGCGTTCAACCTGCTCGGCGACGCCGTGCGCGACGCGCTGGACCCGAAGGCCTCGCGCAGCTGATCCGCCGCGCGCCGCTGATCCGCCTTGCGCCGCCGATCCGGCGCCCCGTCTTCCCCCGAACGTCCCTTCCCATCACAGCGAAAGAGAAAACATGAGACACAGTCGTCCACTGCTCGCGGCCTCGGTCGTGGCGGTCGCGCTCGTCGTGACCGGCTGCTCGGCCGGAACCGCCCCGAGCGGATCCACGACCGGTGCCCCGAGCGCCAACAACCCGTACGCCCCGAAGGTCGTCAAGAACGGCTTCAGCACCAAGGGCGGCAACGTCAACGTGCTGATGTCGAGCGACTTCCAGACGCTCGACCCGGGCAACAGCAACTACGTGCAGACCGCGAACGTCGGCCAGCTGTACTACCGCACCCTGACCATGGCGAAGGAGACCGCCGGCCAGCCGCCGAAGATCGTCCCCGACCTCGCCACCGACCTCGGCAAGGTCTCCTCGGACGGCCTCACCTGGACGTACACGCTCCAGGACGGCCTGAAGTACGAGGACGGCTCACCGATCACCTCGGCCGACATCAAGTACGGCATCGAGCGCACCTTCGCGCGCGACGTGTACACGCAGGCCCCGCAGGAGCTGGACGCGGTCCTCGCCGCGGACACCTACAAGGGCCCGTACTCCGGTGGCGACCTCTCCGCGATCGAGACCCCGAACGCGAAGACGATCATCTTCCACCTGAAGCAGCCGTACCCGGACTTCCCCTCGCTCGCGTCGCGCTCCAACAGCGCGCCCGTGCCGCAGGCGAAGGACACGAAGCTCGACTACACCAACCACCCGATCGCCTCGGGCCCGTACATGATCTCCAGCTACGACCGCGGTCGCCAGCTGAAGCTCGTGCGCAACCCCAACTGGGACGCGAAGACCGACCCGAACCGCACGGCTCTGCCGGACACGTTCACGTTCTCGCTGTCCACCGCGCAGGCGACGATCAGCCAGCAGCTGCTGAGCGACTCCGACCCGACCGCGATCACGCTGGACTCGAACGGCGCCCTGCAGGCTTCCGACGCGTCTCGTCTGGCGGACCAGACCATCGCGCCGCGCACGGCCGCCGGCCTGCTCGGCTGCACCGACGTGCTCGACCTCAACACGACCACCATCACCGACCCCGACGTGCGCCACGCGCTCGCCCTGGCGATGGACCGTGCGGCCATCCAGGTGCAGTACGGCGGCAAGCGCTTCGGCAAGCTGACCAACTCGTACCTGAACGACGCGCAGGTCGGCTGGATCCCACCGACGATCGACATCGACCCGACCGGCAAGCCGAAGCTCGCTGAGGCCAAGAAGCTGCTCCAGGGCAAGACCGTCCCGAAGACGCTGACCTACGGCTACGCGAACGCGACCGAGCGCTTCAAGAACCTCGGCACCGTTCTGCAGCAGAACTTCAAGGAGCTGGGCATCGACCTGCAGCTCGTCGCGATCCCGTCGCCGAACTACTACACCACGCTCGCCGGCGACCAGATGCCCGACATCGCCCGCTCCGGCTGGTGCGGTGGCGCCGCGTCCGGTTCGACCCGCACCACGGTCGACCCGAACCTCGGCCCGAGCCTGGACGGCAAGACCTACGGGTTCAGCAACATCCCGCGGTTCTACGACGCCAACCTGTCCGGCCAGATGTACAAGCTGCGCAACACGAACGGCTCCTCCGCCGACCTGAACAAGCAGTGGACTCAGCTCTACAACAAGGTCATGGAGCAGTACCCCATGGTCCCGCTGATCCGCACGTACACCTCGAGCGTCGTGGGCTCCAAGGTCCGCAACGCGCAGGTGGGGTACTTCTTCGGAAGCATCGACCTGTCCATCGTCGGCGTCGAGCACTGACGCCTCCGCACCTCTGAAAGGACGGGGCCGGCCGGCCGAGCCGGCCGGCCCCGCACGGGACAGCAATGTTCGGATTCCTCCTCCGCCGGGTGGCAGCCCTTGTCATCCTGCTCATCGTCGTGAGCTTCGCCACGTTCGCGCTCTTCCAGATCGGCCCCGCCGATCCGGCCGCCGCCGCCTGCGGCCAGGAGTGCACGCCCGAGCGCATCGAGCAGGCGCGCATCGCGCTGGGCATGGACAAGCCCTTCTTCCTCCAGTACTTCTCGTACCTGTCCGGATTCTTCGGGCAGCGCATGATCGGCGCCCCCGGCGCGGAGCAGCTGTGCGCCTGGCCGTGCCTGGGCAAGTCGTTCCAGACCAACGAGAACGTCACGGACATCATCGCCCGCGCTCTCCCCTACACGCTGTCCATCGCCGTCGGCGCGGTGGTCCTGTGGACCCTCGTCGGCGTGGGCCTCGGCCTGACGGCGGCCCTGCGCAAGGGCAAGCCCGCCGACAAGCTCATCGTCGGCGCCGCCTCGGTCGGCGTCTCGCTGCCGATCCCGGTCACCGGACTGCTTCTCCTGCTCGTCTTCGTGAGCACGCTGCACCTGCTGCCGTTCACCAGCAACCAGATCAACAACCCGTTCGGCCCCGCAGGGCCCGGCGCGTGGATCCTCAACTACCTGCTTCCCTGGGTGGCGATCGCCGTGCTGTTCAGCGCCCAGTACATCCGCGTCACGCGCAACAACATGATCGAGACGTTCGGCGAGGACTTCATGCGCACCGCGCGCGCCAAGGGCCTCAATCGCGGCGAGATCGTGTTCCGCCACGGCGTGCGCGCGGGCATGACCCCGATCGTGACCATGCTCGGCCTGGACATCGGCGGCCTGCTCGGCGGCGCGGTGCTCACCGAGCAGATCTTCTCGGTCCCCGGCCTCGGATTCACCGCGGTGCACGCCGCTGTCGCGGGCGACCTGCCCGTGACCATGGCGATCACCATGCTCGCGGCCTTCTTCATCATCACCGCCAACGTCGTGGTCGACCTCGTCTATGCGGCGATCGACCCGAGAGTGAGGATCAACTGATGACCTCCGCCTTCCTCGACATCCGCGACCTGCGCGTCGACTTCCCCACCGACGACGGCATCGTGCATGCGGTCAACGGGATGGACCTGCGCCTGGACCGCGGCGAGACCATCGGCATCGTCGGCGAGTCCGGATCCGGCAAGACCGTGACCAGCCAGACCCTGATGGGCCTGCTCAAGGGCACGAGCGCGCAGATCAGCGGCCAGATCCTGTTCGAGGGCACCGACCTGGTGCCGCTCACCGAGAACGAGATGCGCCCCTACCGCGGCCGCAAGATCGGCATGATCTTCCAGGACCCGCTCTCCGCGATGCACCCGTTCTACACGGTCGGCAAGCAGATCTCCGAGGCCTACCGGGTGCACAACAAGGTCAGCGCGAAGGCGGCGAAGGCCCAGGCCATCGACATGCTCGCGCGCGTGGGCATCCCCGACCCGGTGTCGCGCTACGACTCCTTCCCGCACGAGTTCTCCGGCGGCATGCGTCAGCGCGCGATGATCGCGATGGCGCTGATCTGCGAGCCCGAGCTGCTCATCGCCGACGAGCCGACCACCGCGCTCGACGTGACCGTGCAGGCGCAGATCCTCGACCTGATCTCGTCGCTGCAGCAGGAGACCGGATCCGCGGTCATCTACGTCACGCACGACCTCGGCGTGGTCGCCGAGGTGTGCAAGCGCGTCGTCGTGATGTACGGCGGCCAGTGCGTGGAGCAGGCCGATGTGGTGGACGCGTTCGACCACACGGCGCACCCCTACACGAAGGGGCTCCTCGCGTCGATGCCGTCGATGGCGGACGAGGCCGGCCGGCTCACCCCGATCCCCGGCTTCCCCCCGTCGCTGCTGAACCTGCCGCAGGGCTGCCTGTTCGCCGAGCGCTGCCCGGTGCGGCACCTCGTCCCGGACGACCGGTGCTTCACGCAGCGCCCGCCGCTGCACGGTGCCGGCGACCACCGGTCCCGCTGCCACCTTTCCGAGAGCCTCGGCACGTCCGAGGCCGCCACGATGGAGGCCGCACGATGAGCGAAACGCTGCTGCAGGTCGAGGGCCTGACCAAGCACTTCTCCGTCTCCAAGGGCGTCTTCCAGCCGAAGAGCAACGTGCGCGCCGTCGACGGCGTCTCGTTCTCGCTCCAGCGCGGCAAGACCCTGGGCCTGGTCGGCGAGTCCGGCTGCGGCAAGTCCACCACCGGCCGTCTGCTGATGCGCCTGCTCTCCCCGACCGCCGGCAGCATCAAGCTCGAAGGCCAGGAGATCGCCGGGCTCAAGGGCTCCCAGCTGCAGGACTTCCGCCGCCGCGTGCAGATGGTCTTCCAGAACCCGGCCTCCTCGCTGAACCCGCGCCAGAGCGTGGGTGCCGCGATCGCCGCGCCGCTGCGGGCGCAGAAGATCACGCCCAAGGAGGGCATGAAGGTCCGCGTGCAGTCGCTCATGGACCGGGTGGGCCTGCGGCCGGAGCACTACAACCGCTTCCCGCACGAGTTCTCCGGGGGCCAGAAGCAGCGCGTCGGCATCGCACGCGCCCTCGCCCTGGACCCGGACGTGGTGATCTGCGACGAGCCGGTCTCGGCGCTCGACGTGTCCGTGCAGGCGCAGGTGATCAACCTGCTGCAGGACATCCAGGCCGACATGGGGATCTCGTACGTGTTCATCGCGCACGACCTGTCCGTCGTGAAGCACTTCGCCGACGACGTGGCCGTGATGTACCTCGGCAAGATCATGGAGTTCGGCACCCGCGACGAGGTCTTCGACGCGCCGCGGCACCCGTACACGCAGTCGCTGCTGTCGTCGGTCCCCTCCCCGGATCCGCACGCCGATCGCAGTGGACGGATCCGCCTCACCGGCGACCTGCCGCACCCGTCGAACCCGCCCTCCGGGTGCGTGTTCCGCACTCGCTGCCCCGTTGTCCCGCTCCTGCCCGAGGAGAAGAGGAAGATGTGCGTGGAGCTGGTGCCCACCGGTGCCGCCGCCTGCCACCACCTGCCCGAGGCCGCGGCATTCGCCGCGAGCACCCCCGATGAGAGGAAGATCCATGCTGATTCGTGACGTCCGCCCCTGGGGCGCAGACGCCTCCGATGTCGTGATCGAGGACGGACGCATCTCCGCGATCCGCGCGCACGACGCCTCCTCTCCTCTCGCGGAAGGCGACGTGGACGGCCGCGGCCGTCTGCTGCTGCCCTCGTTCAGCGACGTGCACGTGCACCTGGACTCCAGCCGCATCGGCCTGCCGTTCCGCGAGCACACCGGCGCTCCGGGCGTCTGGGCGATGATGATGAACGACCGCCTCAACTGGCGCAACACCGACGTGCCGCACGCCGACATCGTCGCCGGCACGCTCGAGCGGATGATCGCCCGCGGCACCACCCGCGTGCGCACCTACGCCCAGGTCGACGTGGACTGCAAGCTGGAGAAGTTCGACTCGGTCATGGCCGCGAAGGAGAAGTTCCAGAACCAGGCCGAGGTGCAGGTCATGACCTTCCCGCAGGCCGGCATCCTCCTCGAGGAGGGCACCGTCGAGTACCTCGAGGAGTCCCTCAAGCAGGGCGCGGACGTCATGGGCGGCATCGACCCGTCGCAGCTCGACCGCGACCCGGTCAAGCACCTCGACGTCGTATTCGGCCTCGCCGAGAAGTACCAGGTCGAGATCGACATCCACCTGCACGAGCCGGGCCACCTGGGCGTGTTCAGCACCGAGCTCGTGCTCGAGCGCGTGCGCGCTCTCGGCATGCAGGGCAAGGTCACGATGTCGCACGCCTACGAGCTGGGCGGCGTGAACGAGGCGACCAGCCGTCGCCTCATCGAGCAGTTCGCCGAGCTGGACATCGCCATGGCGAGCGTCGCCCCGGCCGCGCGCAACCAGCTGTCCCTGGTCGAGCTCGTCGAGGCGGGCGTCCGCTTCGGCCTCGGCGAGGACGGTCAGCGTGACTACTGGAGCCCCTACGGCAACTGCGACCTGCTCGACCGGACCTGGCAGCTGGCGTTCACGAACAACTTCCGTCGTGACGACCACATCCAGATGTGCCTCGCGATCGCGACCATGGGCGGCGCCAGCATCATGTCGCACGACGTGCCGCGTCTCGCCGGCGTGAACGACCGTCCCGGCACCGCCGTGGGCGACCGCGCCGACCTCGTGCTCGTCGACGGCCAGACCCCGACCAGCGCCGTCATGGACCGCGGCACCGACCGCACGGTCATCCACGACGGACGGGTCGTCGCCGACGGACTTCGTGTCCTCGCAGTCTGATCGGACCGGAAGCGCCGCCCGAGCCTTCGCGCTCGGCGCGGCGCTTCTTGTCGGCATCAACCTGCGTCCCGCGATCACCTCCGTCTCCACCCTGCTCGACCAGGCCACGCGTGCCTTCGCGCTGACCGGCGTGGAGCGGAGCCTGCTCGCCACCCTGCCGGTGATCGCCTTCGGGCTCACCGCTCCCCTCGGGCCCATGCTCTCACGCCGGATCGGCACCTCCCGGAGCCTCCTCGTCGCGATGGCCGTGCTCGCCGTGGCCCTGGTGACGCGCGTGCTCGCCGGCTGGATGCTGCTGCCGGGGACCTTCCTCGCCGGCGCCGCGATCATGGTGGCCGCGACCCTGCTCCCGCCGTACCTGAAGTCGCTCGACGCGAGCGGTCTGTGGGTGGGCCTGAGCAGCATGTCGTTCGGCGTCGGCGCCGCGCTCGGCGCCGGGTTCGCCGTCCCCCTCGACAGCATGCTCGGCGGCGTGGCCCCCGCCCTCGCGGCCTGGGCCCTGCTGGCCGTGCTCGCCGCCCTGGCGATGATCCCGATCGGACGCGGCGACCGCTCCCCCGGCCAGCGTCCGCCGCGCATCGTGATCGACGGCGGCAACCGGCTCACGATGATCATCATGACCGCCGTCTTCTCGCTGCAGGCGCTGCTGTACTTCGCGGTGACCACCTGGCTGCCGCTGATGCTGGCCTCGCACGGAGAGAACCGCGCCGTCGCGGGCCTGCTGCTCGGCTGGTTCAGCCTGATCGGCCTGATCCCGACGCTCGTCGCGCCGGTGATCGCGCGACGCCGGCGGATCCTCACCTGGTTCGGTCCGGGACTCGGGATCGTCATGGGCGCGAGCTTCGCGTGGTTCGCGTTCGACGCCGGATCCGACGTGGCGATCGTCACGATCCTCGGGATCGCCCAGAACGCGGGCTTCGGCCTCGCGATGGGCCTGCTCGTCAGCCTCGCCGCCGACGCGCCGTCGGCCGGCCTGCTCAGCGCGATCGCGCAGGGCGTCGGCTACATCGTCGCGGGCGGCGGCAGCCTGCTCTTCGGCGTCGTGCACGACGCCACCGGGGCCTGGACGGCGACGCTCGTGCTCATGGCCCTGTGCGGCGCCTCCCTGAGCGCGGTCGTGGCGCTGGTGATCCGGCGCCGCCCGGTGTCGCTCGTCGCGCGCTGAGGTCGCGCGCGGTCACCGCGCTGCCCCGGGGCGTCCTGCTGCAGGAGGCCCCGGGGCGCTGCTGTCCGCGCGGACGCGCCGCCCCTGGGCTTCCCCCGCGGAGCACCGGTGACAGGAGCGGAACGGTCCGGGGAACGACCGAGGGCCGCCCCACACCTGGGACGGCCCTCGCAAGAATGTTCTGCGCGATTGAACGCTGGGTTGCTCTGCTTAGCGGCGGAGACCGAGACGCTCGATCAGCGAGCGGTACCGCTCGATGTCGATGTCCTGGAGGTAGCCGAGCAGACGACGGCGCTGACCGACGAGCAGGAACAGGCCACGACGCGAGTGGTGGTCGTGCTTGTGCTCCTTGAGGTGCTCGGTGAGGTCCTTGATGCGCTGCGTCAGCATCGCAACCTGCACCTCGGGGGATCCGGTGTCACCGGGGTGCGTCGCGTACTCTTCGATGATCGCCTTCTTGACGTCTGCATCCAGTGCCATAGGTGATCCCCTTCCTCTTTGCTGCGCGGTGCCCGACGCCGGATGCGTGGGCTCTCTTTCTCCGCGGCCGATCGAACGGCAACCGCACAAGTCTATCAGTCCCTGCAGCGTTCCCGCGCCGCCCGGGATCCCGCCCGTTTCCGCACCGATACGCTCGACGGGTGGGCCACCTGATCGACCTGAGACCGTTGCGGCAGAGTCCCGCGTTCGCCCGGATGTGGATCGGATCCACCCTCAGCGGCATCGGCGGGCAGCTCACGGTGGTCACCGTCATGCTCCACGTCTTCTTCCTGACCGGGAGCACGTTCGCGGTGTCCATGATCGCCGTGGCAGGGCTGGTTCCGATGATCCTCGCCGGCCTCTACGGCGGCATGCTCGCGGACGCCTTCGACCGCCGTCGCGTCGCGCTCATCGCCGCCGTCGTGGCGTTCGTCGCGACCGGGTCGCTGGTCGCACTCACGTGGACGCACACCGTGACGATCTGGTGGCTGTACGCGCTCAGCATGATCGTCGCGGCGGCGAACTCGGTCGGCATGGCCACCCGGACCGCGATCGTGCCGCGACTGCTCCCCCGGGAGATGCTCGCCCCCGCGTCCGCCCTGAACGGCGTCGCCTTCGGCATGACCGTGATGGTCGGCCCCGCGCTGGCGGGCCTGCTCGTCGCCCTCACCGGCTACGGCTGGACCTACACGATCGACGTCGTCCTGATGCTGTCGATGTTCCTCGGACTGTGGACGCTGCCGGCACTGCGGCCGGAGGGCGAGATCGTGCGGCCCGGGCTCGCCTCGCTCGTCGACGGGGCGCGGTTCCTGCGCCGGGCGGGCAACATCCGGATGCAGTACGTCCTGGACATCTGCGCCATGACGTTCGGCCAGCCGCTCGTGCTGTTCCCGGCGCTCGGCACGGTGATCCTGGGCGGCGGGGCGGTGACGACCGGCCTGCTCACCGCCGCCGTCGCGGCGGGGACGTTCCTGTCCAGTCTGTTCTCCGGGCGGATCGTGCACTACCGCTGGCACGGACGCGGCATCGCCTGGGCCGTGCAGGCGTACGGCGGCGTGATCGTCCTGTTCGGTGCGGTGCTGCTCACCGGCGTCGGGTCGAGCTCGGCGACGGCATCCTCCCCGGACGTGCTGCTGATCGCCCTCGCCTGCGTCGCGCTCGCGCTGTCCGGCGCGGCCGACAACGTCAGCTCGATCTACCGCAACACGATGATGCAGGCCGCGGTGCCGGACGCCATGCGCGGCCGCCTGCAGGGCGTCTTCATCATCGTCGTGGCCGGCGGGCCGCGGCTGGGCGCGCTGTACGCGGGCGCGCTGGCGTCGTTCACCGCGCTCTGGTTCCCGCCACTGCTCGGCGGACTGCTGGTGATCGCCCTGGTGGCGCTGTTCGTGCGGATGAGCCCGCGCTTCCGCACGTACGACGCCGATCATCCCGAGCCCTGAGCGCGGCTCGCCACGCACTGTCGCTCGGCCCCGCGCCGTCGCAGCGCGCCGTTGCAGCGCGCCGTCGCTCGTCGCCGCCCGGTCGGAAAACGGAGAGCCGACGGACCCGCCTCGGCGCGTCGCCGGGCGCGGAGCGCCCGACACGCCGACTCGCTCTCCGTTTTCCGACGACGGAACAGCTTCCGCCGATGCGATGTCGGTGGCCCGGGGCAGAGTGAGCGCATGAGCACCACCGCCCGCACGACCACGCTGCCCCTCATCGGGCCGTACGACCTCCGCGAGGTCGCACTCATGGGGTTCGGCCACCGCGACGAGTCCTCCTTCGACGGCGTCATGAGGCTGGCGTTCTGCACCGACGCGCTGGATGAGCAGGTCGGCGTCGAGGTGCGCCAGCAGGGGGACGCCCTCGCGCTGACCGTTCAGGGCGCGGGGGATCTCGACGCGATCGCGGCGCAGGTCGCCCGGGTCGTCTCGGCGGATCACGACGGCGATGCATGGGCGGCCGTGTGCGCTGCGGATCCGGTGCTCGCACGGGTGCACGCCGCCGCCCCCGGCTTCCGGCCGTCGAACTTCTACAGTCCGTACGAGGCGGCCGTGTGGGCGACGCTCTCCGCACGCAGGGCGCGGCACCAGGGCATCGCCCTGCGGCAGCGCCTCTCCCAGGAGCACGGCAGGGTCTTCGACGTCGCCGGACGCACCGAGGCCGCCCTGCCGCTGCCCGAGCAGCTGCTGCGCATCGACGCCTTCCCGGGACTGCCCGCCGACCGGATCCCCCGCCTGCACGCGATCGCCCGCGCCGCCCTCGACGGGCAGCTCGACGTCTCCCGCCTCGCCGCGATGACGCCCGAGGAGGCCCTGCTCGACGCGCAGCGCCTTCCCGGGATCGGCCCGTTCTACAGCGCACTGATCGTGATCCGCGCGTGCGGCTTCACCGACGTGCTGTCGACGCAGGAGGATCACACCCGCGCGGCGGTGCAGGAGCTCTACGGCCTCGACCACTCCCCCGGCGACGCGGAACTGGAGCGGATCGCCGAGGCGTGGCGGCCGTTCCGCACCTGGGCGACCGTCGCGCTGCGCGCGGTCGGATCCCGGCTCGGCGCCGCCGCCTGAGCGGATCGCGACCGGGAGCCCGGCCCCGCGCGATGCGCATGCGCCCGACGGGGACGACGAAGGGCGGGCGCCGCCGCAGCAGCACCCGCCCTTCGGACAGCCTGAGGCTTACGCCTGCAGCGCGCCCTGCAGGTCGAGGGTGATCGTGACGTCCTTGCCGACGAGCACGCCACCGGTCTCGAGCGCGGCGTTCCAGGTGAGGCCGAAGTCCTCGCGGTTGATGACGGCCTTCGCCGAGGCACCGGCCTTGTAGTTGCCGTGCGGGTCGGCACCGAAGCCGCCGAAGTCGAGCTCGAAGGTGACCGGCTTGGTCACGCCGTGGATGGTGAGGTCGCCGTCCACGTAGAAGTCGCCGCCCTCGATGCGGGCTCCGGTCGAGGCGAAGTCCATGGTCGGGTAGGTCTCGGCGTCGAAGAAATCGGCCGACATCAGGTGGCCGTTGCGGCCGGCGTCACCGGTGTCGAGCGAGGTGACGTCGACGCTCGCCTCGACGCGGGCCTCGAGCGGGTTCTCCGGGGCGATCAGGGTGGCGCTCTTCACACCGAAGGTGCCGCGGACCTTCGAGATCATCATGTGGCGGACGCTGAAGGTGACCTCGCTGTGGGACGGGTCCAGGATCCAGGTGCCAGCGCGGTAACCGGGGACGTCGATGCTCATGTCTGCTCCTCGTGGGGAAGTTCGGGGCCACCGCTCGTGCGGCGACATCATGATCCAACTTACATGCGCATGAATACATTCCCGATTCGCCGAACTTTTTTCGGGATCCTCCCCGACACGACGAAGGCCCCGTCCGCGGACGGGGCCTTCGGGATCGGTTCGTCAGCCGACGGCGACGAGATCGATGATGAAGATGAGGGTCTTGCCACCGAGGAAGTGGCCGGAACCCGCAGGGCCGTAGGCCAGGCGCGGCGGGATGGTCAGCTCGCGGCGTCCGCCGACCTTCATGCCGGGGATGCCCTCCTGCCAGCCCTGGATCAGGCCGCGCAGCGGGAACTGGATGGTCTCGCCGCGACCCCAGGAGGAGTCGAACTCCTCGCCGGAGTCGTGCTCGACACCCGCGTAGTGCACGGTCACGGTGTCGCCGGGCTTGGCCTCGTCGCCGGTCCCCTCGATGAGGTCGCGGATCACGAGCTCCGTGGGGGCGGGGCCGGTGGGGGCGTCGAACTCGGGCTTGGTGCGCTCAGTCATGACTCCATACAACCCGACCCCGCCCGCGGTGGTCAACGCGAGCGGCTGTGCCGAGGGCGAACACGACGCGATCCGTCTGGATCCCCGGAGCGGATCCTTGACATCCCCGCGGCCCGGGTGCAGGCTGATACCAGATCAAAGATCAACTCAGCGCCCGGTAGGACTCGCAGGCATCGCCGCAGCCCCGGGCGCTGAGTCTTGCTACGCAAAGGCTCAATGTCGCCGAAGGCGGGGTTGAGCCTTCGTCGTAGCAAGGTTGAGCGAGCACCGCGAAGCGGCGCGGGTCGAAACCTCCCCTGTGCGCCTCAGATCGACAGCAGGGCGTCGCGCGCCGCGTGGGTGCGCTGCAGCAGGGTCTGCTCGTCCTGCGCGGCGAGCGGGTCCCGGCCGGTGATGATCCGCTGACGGACCGCGGCCAGCGTCGTGGCGTCCTTGATGAACCCCCGCATGATCGGCCGCCGATCGCCGCGGAGCGTCGCCGCCCACTGCATGCCGGCGCGACGGCCCGCGCCGGTCGCGAGCATCGAGACCTCCTGCGGGGTGAACCATCCCGCGGCCGCGTAGTCGCTGAGCCGCGCGAACGTGAGCCGCGCCTCCTCCTTGCGGAGCAGGACCACCCCGATGATGAAGCCGACGAACAGCGGCACCTGCAGCACCAGGTACAGGACGAAGAAGTTGCCGAACGTGGCGGAGCCGTTCCACAGCGCGTGCAGCGCGACCGCACCGACGAGGCCGATCGCACCGAAGCCGAGCGCCCTGCCTGCGGAGGCTCCGCGCCGCGCCGCCAGACCGATCGCGACGCCGGTGACCGACGTGAACATCGCGTGCGCGAACGGCGAGAGAAGTCCTCGCATCACGAACGTAACTGTGAGCTGCGCCGCGCCGCCCTCGATGAGGTTGACCGCGAAGTACTGGATGTTCTCGGTGAACGCGAACCCTGCGCCGACCAGAGCGCCGTACACGACGCCGTCGATCGGGCCGTCGAAGGCGCGGCGCGCGATCAGGAAGACGAGGAACACCCCGAACCCCTTCGCCGTCTCCTCCACGAGCGGCGCCTGGATCACGCCCTGCAGCGCGTCGTCCCGGTGCCCGAAGACGAGGGTGAGGCCGAGATCGACGAGCAGCGCGATCCCGACCGAGGCGATCGCACCCCATCCGATCGCGAAGGCCACGAGCGACCTGGGCTCCGGCTCCCAGCGGTCGATGAAGAACACGCCGAAGAACACGATCGTGAGCGGGACGAGGGCGAGCACCATGCCGATCCCGGATGCCGCGACGCCGAGCGCCCACACGAAGTAGGCGATGAGCCCGATCAGCAGGAACCCGAGCACGCCGAAGATCCACACGGACGCGTGCCGGCCCCTGGTCGACGGCACGGGGAGGGCCGGAACCGCGGCCACAGGCGCCGGCGGACGGTACTCGTGCCAGGCCTCGGATGCGTGGTGCTCCGGGCGCTGCGCGAGCACCGATCCGTACACCGGCGACGCCGGGGTGGAGGCGGGCTGCGGATATGCCTGCGGCTGCACGTACTGCGGCGCCTGCGCGTACTGCGGCGCTGCGTGCGGCGCGCCGGGCGCCGACCCGGGGCGCTGCTGCGCGGGGTCGTCGTGTCCTCCGAAGGTCATAGGAGAAGACTAGGGCTCGCCGCAGCCCTGGTGCCGCCGCGCGGGCGACCCGGATCCCCGACGACCGGGAACGACGGAGGGGCCGGTCCCTCCCGGACCGGCCCCTCCGCCCTGCGCGGGCGCTCAGCTGCCGGAGACCGCGCCCTGGCTCGCCGCGATCATCACGCTGACGATGACGAGGATGCCCACGAGAACGCCCAGCGCGGTCAGGATCCAACCCGCGATGATCGCGATCTTCGCGGGGGTGTTGTCATAGCCGACCGCGCGGCTCTGGCCGCGGGCGACATAGCCGAGGATGAGGCCGAGCAGGGACGACACGACGAACGTCAGCACGAGGGCGACGATGCCGAGGGTCTTGCCGGGGACGGACGCGGGAGCGGGGGTGTAGGCCGGCGTCTGAACGCCGTCGGGAGCCTGGTTGGTCATGGTGTCCTCCTGTCGAATGAAAATGCCGAGATGACACTATCCTGTGAATTGCCTGAGCGTCTATAGGGAGAATGCCCCATCGACGACGGATGGCCCGCCGCTCTGGAGCGACGGGCCATCCGGGGGCAGGGGATCAGACCCCGGCGTCGACGTCCTTGTGCGGGATGACCGGGATCGCGGCGGTGATCGCCTCGAGACCGGACAGGCGCGCCGGCGACAGCTGCTTGGTGACCTCCTCGCGCGACATCAGACCCGCCTCGACGACGAGGTCGGCGACGTTGCGGTTGGTCAGCAGCGCGGTCTTGGCGAGGGCCGCCGAGGCGGAGTAGCCGATGAACGGGGTGAGCGCGGTGATCACGCCGACCGAGGAGCCGACCATGGCGCCCAGACGGTCGCGGTTGGCGGTGATGCCGTCCACGCAGTTCACCCGCAGCGTCCACATCGCCTGGCGCATCCAGGTGATCGACTGGAAGATCGAGTGCGCGATCACGGGCTCGAACGCGTTCAGCTGCAGCTGACCGGCCTCCGCCGCCATCGTGACGGTCATGTCGGATCCTGCGACCGCGAAGGCCACCTGGTTGACGACCTCGGGGATCACCGGGTTGACCTTGCCGGGCATGATGCTCGAGCCGGCCTGCATCGCCGGGAGGTTGATCTCGCCGAGACCGGCCTGCGGGCCGGAGGAGAGCAGACGCAGGTCGTTGCAGATCTTGGAGAGCTTCATGGCGTTGCGCTTGAGCGACGAGGAGAACGACATGAAGGATCCGGTGTCGCTGGTGGCCTCGACGAGATCGCTCGCGGTCGACAGGTCCAGGCCGGTGATGTCGCGCAGGTGGCTCAGCACGGCGGCGGCGTACGCGGGGTGGGTCGTGATGCCGGTGCCGATCGCCGTGGCGCCCATGTTGATCTCGAACATGAGGGAGGCGTTCTCGGTGAGGCGCTCGTGGTCCTCGCCGAGAGTCACCCCGAAGCCGTGGAACTCCTGGCCGAGGGTCATCGGCACGGCGTCCTGGAGCTGGGTGCGGCCGACCTTGAGCACGTCGTGGAACTCGCGCCCCTTGGCCAGGAATGCGACACGCAGGTGGTCGAGCTCGTCGAGCATCGAGCGCAGGGTCAGCGACAGGCCGATCTTGATCGCGGTCGGGTAGACGTCGTTCGTGGACTGGCTGCGGTTGGTGTGGTCGATCGGCGACAGGAAGGCGTAGTCGCCCTTCGCCCGGCCGGCGATCTCGAGCGCGATGTTGGTGATGACCTCGTTCGCGTTCATGTTGGTCGAGGTGCCGGCGCCGCCCTGGATGACGCCGACGATAAACTCCTCGTGGTACTCGCCGTCGATCACCTTCTGCGCGGCGGCGTCGATGAGATCGGCCTTCTCCGGGTCGAGGACACCGATCTCCTTGTTCGCCCGGGCGCTCGCCTGCTTGACCATCGCGAGGGCGATGATCATCTCCGGGTAGACGGAGATGGGGCGCTTCGTGATCGGGAAGTTCTCGGCGGCGCGGAGCGTGTGGATCCCCCAGTACGCGTCGGCGGGTATCTCCTTGCTTCCCAGGGAGTCGGTTTCGGTTCGGGTGACGGCAGGCGCAACGGCGACCATGGACACATCCTCGTGGGTGATGGCTGACAGGGAAGGGGGATGCTTCCATCCTAGCCACCGCGCGGTCACCGTCCGGGCTTGCGGGAGAACGCCTCCAGCCGTCCCTCCGGGGTCAGCGCGGCCATCCGGGCGACCCATTCAGGGCTGAACGTCATCACCGGCTCCGCCTCCACCACCGGGACCACCGTGTGCGTGATCGTCTCCGGGCGCACGTGCACGAGCTGGAACGACTGCGCGGCATCCATCCCGTTCACGCGGTCGGCGGGGCTCGCGACGTCCATCGTGTAGCAGGTGGCCGACGCGACGCTCACGGGGATCCCGGCGAACGTGGCGTGCAGCGAGTAGTGCAGATGCCCGGCGAGGATCCCCCGGACATCGGATCCGCGGAGGATCGCGGCGAGCTCGTCCTGGTGGCGCAGCTCGAGGATGTCGAAGAGCGGGACGTGACTGGGCACCGGCGGGTGGTGCATGGCGAGCAGGGTGCCGTGCGGCGCGGGCTCGCGCAGCTGGTCGGCGAGCCAGGCGCGCTGATGCGCGTCGATGTCGCCGTGGTGCCAGCCCGGCACGGTCGAGTCCAGGGCGATCACGCGCAGACCGTTCAGGTCCCACACCCCGGTGATCGGCTCCTCGGTCGGGCGCTCGTCGAGCAGATGCTCGCGCAGGGCGGGCCGCTCGTCGTGGTTGCCGGCGACCCAGATCACGGGTGCGCCGAGTCGTTCGGCCACGGGCTCCACCGCGGTGCGGAGGCGACGGTACGCCTCGGGCTCGCCGAGATCGGCCAGATCCCCCGTCACGACGATCGCGTCGGGACGGTCGGCCGCGCTCTCGATGGCGGCAAGCGTGCGCTCGAGCGCACGGTCCACGTCGAAGCGGCCGCCGAGCGCGGCACCGCCGGCGAGCAGGTGCGGATCGCTCACGTGCACCAGGGTGTGTGTGGGCGGGGCGTAGCGGCCGAACTGCGGAAGGGGCGCGGACGTGCTCATCCCGTCAGGCTACCCGGGGACCGGGACGGAGCCCCGGCGCCGCTCAGCGGAGGACGATGAGGAGGATCCCCGCGACCACGGCGGCGGCGCACAGGGCGAAGCATCCGAACGCCGCGATCAGCGCGAGCCGCTTGGCGCCGTCGCTGAGCGGGCTCTTCTTCGCGGCCTTCGCGGCGGCCTTCGCGGCACGCTTGGCCTGCTTCTCGGAGATGACCGTGATCGCGTCGGTGAACTCGGCCGGCGTGACGACCGGGGAGCGCCCGGCCCGAACGAGCATGCGCAGTCCGGTCGCATAGAAGCCGACGACGAGCAGGGTGCCGGCGAGCGCGACGCCGAGCACCTCGAGGAAGGCGAGCCAGTTGATCACGATGCTCATCGCTCGCCCTTCTTCGCCTTGGCCTTGACGCGCTCCTGCGCCCGCTGCACCCGCTCCTGTCGCGGGGTGAGCGGCGGCGCGTCCGGAACGTCGACCGCGCGCCCGGAGGCGGCGACCTCGCTGAACGCGTTGTTCGCCGTGACCGCGTTGCGGCGGGAGCGCAGGAACAGGCCGACGATGATCCCGAGCGCGAGGAGAACGTCGACGAGCACGCCCCAGCCGGATCCGATCCGCACGATGAGGGCGGCGATCCCGCCCACCACGGCGGCCGCGGGAAGGGTCAGCACCCAGCCGATCGCGATCCGCCCTGCGGTCCGCCAGCGCACGCTGGAACCGCGCCGTCCGAGTCCGGATCCGATCACGGATCCCGAGGCGACCTGGGTGGTGGACAGTGCGAAGCCGAGCGCGCTGGACGCGAGGATCGTGGCCGCGGTCGAGGTCTCGGCCGCGAAGCCCTGTGCGGGCTTGACATCGGTGAGGCCCTTGCCGAGCGTGCGGATGATCCGCCACCCGCCGAGGTACGTGCCCAGCGCGATCGTGAGCGCGCACGCGACGATCACGTAGATGTGCGGCCGGTGGTCGCCCTGCGCCTGCCAGCCGACCGAGATCAGGGCGAGGGTGATCACGCCCATCGTCTTCTGGGCGTCGTTCGTGCCGTGCGCGAGCGCCACGAGCGAGGAGGTGAAGATCTGGCCCCAGCGGAAGCCGTCGCGGCCGTCCGGCTTGCCGTCGTAGCGGCGGGTGATCAGGTACGCGAGCTTGGTCGCGAGATACGCGATGAGACCTGCCGTGACCGGGGAGATGAGCGCCGGCAGCACGACCTTCGACAGCACGACGCCGAAGTTGATGCCGCCGATCCCGATGCCGACCAGGGTCGCGCCGATGAGTCCGCCGAACAGGGCGTGCGAGGAGCTGGACGGCAGCCCGAGCAGCCAGGTCAGCATGTTCCAGGTGATCGCGCCGATGAGCCCGGCGAAGATCAGGGCCGGGAACATATGCGCGGTGCTGGGATCCTCCCGCACGATGCCGCCGGACACGGTGGCCGCGACCTCGGTCGACAGGAACGCCCCGACGAGGTTCAGCCCGGCGGCGAGCAGCACCGCGACCTTGGGCTTGAGCGCCCCCGTCGCGATGGGCGTCGCCATGGCGTTGGCCGTGTCGTGGAACCCGTTGGTGAAGTCGAAGAACAGTGCCAGCACGATGACCAGCACGACGATGAGGGCTGCGGTTTCCACCGGTCGCTTTCAGGGAGTGGAGGATGTGACGAACGAAGAGTTCACCGGGGCTTCAGCATCCGTTAACGGGCCGTGAGAATCCTCCCACCCCTCCCTGCGCCGGTCAACTCGACCTCGGCTAGCGTGGGACGGTGACCTCCGACTCCGTTCCCGCCGCCGTCCCCGCTCCCCCGCGGGCGGCACGCCGATCCCTCCTCCGCAGCCACCACGGCGACGTGTTCGACGACCCGTACGACTGGCTGCGCGCCAAGGAGGACCCCGCGGTGATCGCGCACCTCGAGGCGGAGAACGCGTACACCGATGCCCGCGTCGCGCACCTCGGCCCGCTCCGGGAGACGCTGTTCGAGGAGATCAAGGCGCGGGTGCAGGAGTCGGACCTGTCCGTGCCGACCCGCCGCGGCGACTGGTGGTACTACGGCCGCACCGTCGAGGGGCAGCAGTACGGTCTGCAGTGCCGCGCGGCCGTGGCCTCCCCCGACGACTGGACGCCGCCGGTCCTGGACGCCGCCGTCCCCGTGCCCGGGGAGCAGATCCTGCTCGACGGCAACGTCGAGGCCGAGGGGCACGAGTTCTTCGCGATGGGCGCGTTCGACGTGTCGGACGACGCCACCCGGCTGCTCTGGTCGACCGACTTCGAGGGCGACGAGCGCTACACGGTGCACGTGCGCGACCTCGTCACCGGCGAGACCCTGCCCGACGAGATCCCCGGCACCTCCGGCGCGTTCTTCACGCCCGACAGCGCCGCGATCCTCTACACGACGGTCGACGAGTCCTGGCGTCCGGACACCCTCTGGCTGCACCGGATCGGGACCCCCGTGACGGACGACGTACAGCTCTTCCACGAACCGGACGAGCGGTTCTGGCTGGGCGCCGGGATCACCCGCAGCCGCAAGTACCTCGTGATCGGGGTCGGATCCAGCATCACCAGCGAGGAGCACCTCGTCGATCTGGACGACCTCACCGCCGTGCCGCGCGTCGTGTGGCCGCGCCGCGAGGGCGTGGAGTACTCGGTCGAGCACGCGGTGGTGGACGGCCGCGACGAGCTGCTCATCCTGCACAACGATGAGGCGCTGGACTTCGAGCTCGTGTCCGTGCCGGCGGCGGATCCGCAGGGCGGGCGCCGGGTGATCCTGCCGCACACGCCCGGCCGGCGCCTGCTCGACGTGGACGCCTTCCGCGACGTCACGGTGGTCGCGTACCGCTTCGAGGGACTGGAGCGGATCGCGCTGATGGATCCGACCACGGGGGACCTGGACGAGCTCTCCTTCGACGAGCCGCTGTTCTCGGCCGGGTTCGGCGGCAACCCCGAGTGGGCGGCGCCGTTCCTGCGCCTGGGCTACGGATCCTTCGTCACGCCGTCGACCGTGTACGACCTCGAGCTCGCGACCGGCGCGCTGCATCTGCGCAAGCGCCAGCCCGTGCTCGGCGGCTACGACCCGGCCGACTACGGGCAGCGCCGGGACTGGGCGATCGCCGAGGACGGCACCCGCATCCCGATCTCGCTGGTGTGGAAGCGCTCGTTCGGCGAGCCCGGATCCGAGCCGCGCCCGGTGCACCTGTACGGCTACGGGTCGTACGAGCACTCGATCGACCCCGGTTTCTCGATGATGCGGCTGTCGGCGCTGGACCGCGGCGTGGTGTTCGCCGTCGCGCACGTCCGCGGCGGCGGCGAGATGGGCCGGCAGTGGTACGAGGACGGCAAGCTCGGCCACAAGGCGAACTCGTTCACCGACTTCGTGGCCTGCGCCCGGCACCTGGTCGCCGAGGGCGTGACCGCGCCGGACCGCCTGGTCGCGGAGGGCGGCAGCGCGGGGGGCCTGCTGATGGGCGCGGTGGCGAACCTCGCCCCGGAGCTGTTCAGCGGGATCCTCGCCTCCGTGCCGTTCGTGGACGCGCTGACGACGATCCTGGATCCGTCGCTCCCCCTCACCGTGATCGAGTGGGACGAGTGGGGCGACCCGCTGCACGACGCCGACGTGTACGCGTACATGAAGTCGTACACGCCGTACGAGAACGTGCGCGATGGCGTCGCCTATCCCCCGATCCTCGCGGTCACCTCGCTCAACGACACCCGTGTGCTGTACGTCGAGCCGGCCAAATGGGTCGCCCGGCTGCGTGACGCGGGATCCGCGGACGTGATGCTGAAGTGCGAGATGGTCGCCGGCCACGGCGGCGTGAGCGGCCGGTACAACTCCTGGCGCGAGCGCGCGTTCGAGCTCGCCTGGATCCTGGACCGGCTCGGGGCCGCCGGGGGGTGAGAGCGGGTCTGCCCGCCGCGCGCCGCGCGGGCTCAGGCGATCACGCAGAAACAGGCAACGCGGCACGACGCAGGCCTGATCCGGCGTGTTCGCCTGACCCCACGTGGCGGCTAGGCGTCGGGGATCGTCCTGCACAGCACCGCCCGTGACCAAATCTCCCACGGCTTCCGCAGCGATGGCTCTCCAGCGCATCCCGCTCCCGCACTCTGGGACGATGCATCAGCAGCGTCCGGCGGAGTGGGTGCGCGCGAGGCACGGGGTCTCGCACTCCTCGACGCTGCGCCAGGCCGGATTCACCGAGCATGCGGTCCGAACCGCGGTCGCACGAGGGAGTCTCCTGCGGATCCGAAGGTCCTGGCTGGTCACCCCGGACTGCGACGAACGACGGATCCGGGCAGCCGCAGTCGGCGGACGGCCGACGTGCGCCACCGCCGCTTCGCTCGCCGGCCTCTGGGAGGTGAGGACGCCCGAGATCCACGTTTGGTTGCCGAGAACTGCATCCCGCTTCGAGCACGCCGGCGTCCGCGTGCACTGTGCTCAGGGCCCCGTGCCGGTCGCTGCTCGGTCCTGCGAAGAGCCGATCGTCAACGTCCTGTTCCAGGTCGCCGGGTGCCTTCCGCCGGCGGACGCGCTCGCGATCTGGGAGTCCGCCGTTCGCCGCGAACGGATCGATCTCGACGTTCTCGAGCGAGTGCGCTGGCGGTCGAGAGCCGCGGCCGATCTTGCGGCCGCGGTCGGATGCCGTTCCGATTCCGGGCCGGAATCCTCATTCCTCGTGCTGATGAGGGAGATCGGGGTCGACGTGCATCAACAGGTCTGGGTCGACGGGCACCCCCTGGACGGGCTGATCGGGCGACGGCTGGGCGTCCAGATCGACGGATACGCACACCACAGCTCTCCGCGCGATCGACGTCGCGATATCCAGGCCGACGCGCGCCTCGCGGTGCGCGGGTACACGATCCTGCGCTTCGACCCCTGGCAGATCGACAACGATCCTCACCTGGTGCAGCAGACCGTCCTGGACGCGATCGCGCAGGGCCTGCACCTCTCGCCTCAGCCCCGCGCGACATCAGGCCATCGCGCGAGATCAGGCGTTCACCCGACTCCATCGCCTGATCCGGCGTGATGGCCTGATCCGACGCATGACCGGGCCGGCAACGCCGTTCAGCCGAACAGCGCGGCCGCCTCTTCGTAGCGCTGCAGCGGGACCGTGTTCAGCTCGCCGAGGGCCTCGGCGAACGGGACGCGGACGATGTCCGTTCCGCGCAGGGCCACCATCTGCCCCCAGGACTCGTCGACGAGCGCGTCGGCGGCGTGCAGGCCGAGGCGGGTCGCCAGCACCCGGTCGAACGCCGAGGGCGAACCGCCGCGCTGGATGTGCCCGAGCACCGTGGAGCGGGTCTCGATGCCGGTGCGGCGCTCGATCTCGGGCGCGAGGACCTCGCTGATACCGCCGAGGCGCGGGCGGTTGAAGGCGTCCAGCCCCTTGTCGCTGTACGCCTGGTCCATGCCCTTGAGCTTGAAGCCCTCCGACACGACGACCAGCGGGGCCCGGCCCCGGTCGCTCGCAGAGGTCACCAGGTCGCAGATCTCCTCGATCGACATCGGCACCTCGGGGATGCAGATCGCGTGCGCCCCCGCGGCCATGCCGGCGTGCAGGGCGATCCAGCCGACGTGCCGGCCCATGACCTCGGCGACCATGCAGCGCTGGTGCGAGTCGCCGGTGGTGCGCAGGCGGTCCATCGAATCGGTCGCGATGTTGACGGCCGTGTCGAAGCCGAAGGAGTAGTCGGTCGCACGCAGGTCGTTGTCGATGGTCTTCGGGACGCCGAGGATCCGGATCCCGTCGGCGGAGAGCCGGTTCGCGGCCGCGAGGGTGCCCTCGCCGCCGATCGCCACGATCGCGTCGATCCCGTGCTTGGCGAGGTTCTTCGCCACGTTCTCGGCGCCGCCGTGCGGACCGTCGTACGGGTTGGTGCGGCTCGTGCCGAGGATCGTGCCGCCGACCTTGGACAGGCCCTTCACCTCGTGCCGGGTGAGCGGGAAGAAGTCCGCATCGACGACGCCGCGCCAGCCGTCGCGGATCCCGACGAACTCGAAATCGTACGTGGTGGTGCCCTTGAGCACGATGCCGCGGATGACCGCGTTCAGGCCGGGGCAGTCGCCGCCGCTGGTCAGGATGCCGATCTTCATGGGTCGTCCTCGGGAAGGGGTGGGGGAAGGAAGCGCGGCGCCGTTGCCAGGTTCGACCCTAGCGCCGACAGACGCCGCAACGCCATTCCGAGCGCCGAAAACCGTGGTTCTTGACACCCTCTTCGGGGACTTTTCCCTTTTTTGCACCGAATCCGGCTCGGCAGCCCGAAAGTGCCGCGAGGAATCGGTGTTCTTGCGACCCTGCGATCACGCCCCGCCGAGCGCCTCGCGGAGCAGGTGCATGAGCGCCGCCATCTGCACCGACTCGCTGGCGTTCTCCTCGACGGCCTCCCCGTCGAGGGCGCGCGCGGCGAGCCCCTGCTTCTGGTCGATGAGCTCGGCGATCTTCGTGTCCAGCGTGTGCGCGGCGATGATCCGCCAAGCGGTGACCGGCTCGTCCTGGCCGATGCGGTGGACCCGGTCGATCGCCTGGGTCTGCTCGGCCGCGGTCCAGCTGAGCTCGGCGAGCACGACGTTGGAGGCCGTCTGCAGGTTCACGCCGACACCGGCCGCGGTGAGCGAGCACACCGCGATCCCGACCCCCGGGTCGCCGTTGAAGGCGTCGACCGCCTGCTGCCGGGCGACCGCGGTCTGGTCGCCGCGCAGGGAGACGGAGCGGATCCCGGCCGCGGCGAAATGCGCCTCGGCCTGATCCATCACGTCCACGTGCTTGGCGAAGAAGACGACCTTGCCGACGGAGCGCTGCAGCTGCGCCGCGTAGTCCGCCGCGAGCAGGGCCTTGGCCTGACCGATCTTGCGCACCATGGTGAAGACGTTGTCCCCGCCCGTGCCCGCGGCCTTGGACTCCTCGAGCTCGCCGTGTGCGACGAGACGGACGATGTCGTCGTCGATCTCGCCCCCCTTCGACAGGCTCAGGGACCCTCCGCGGTCGCCGCGCGCCTCGATGATCCGGCGGTACTTCGCCGCCATCCGCGCGCCGAGCTCGCGCTCCGCCTGGCGGATCCCGCGCCCGAACTCGTCGTCCAGCTGCACGGGCAGATCGGCGATGAGCTTGTCCGGCAGGTCCGCCGCGACGTCCTTCTTCTTGCGACGCACGATCCCCATGGAGATCACCGCGTCCCTGGCCTCACCGTAGAACGATTTGTCCGCCGGGGTGAGGCCGGTCGCATCGAGCTTCTCGGCGAGCTGCGGCGAGGGCCGTTCGCCGTTGGTCCAGCCGAGGAACCGCCAGATCGCGTCGAAGTCCTCGACGTCGTTGATCAGCGGCGTTCCGGTCAGCGCCATCAGCAGCGGCTTCCCGCCGGGCGCCTGCTCGCGGATCCGCGACGACAGCGCCAGCACGTTCTGCGAGCGCTGCGAGGAGAGGTTCTTGATGAAGTGCGCCTCGTCCACGACCATGCCGCGCAGGCCGATCTCGCCGAGCCAGGACAGGTGCCTGTCGAGGATCTCGTAATTCACGATGAACACGTCGGCGAAGGCGTCGACGTCCTGTCCGTCGCCCTGGATGACGGCGGCGCGACGCTGGGGAGTCCACCGCTCCACCTCGCGCGCCCAGTTCATCTTCACGACATTCGGCACGACGACCAGGAGCGGGTAGGCGTGCGCGACCGAGGCGGCGAGCACCGACTGCGCGGTCTTGCCGAGGCCCGGCTCGTCGGCGAGCAGGAACGACCGGTGGCCGGCGCGCACGGACTCGAGGAACCGCGACTGGTGCACCATCACCTCCAGGCCCTTCGGCGAGAGGTGGTCGTACTCGGGCAGCGGCGGCAGCTCCATGGACGCCGCGGAACCGCCCGCGCCCATCGCGAACGACTTGTACAGCGGCCCCATCAGCTCCCAGCCGTCGAGCCGTCGGCGCGGTGTCGACGCCGGCCGCGGGGTGAGGTCGGGGGCGAGGAACGGGTTCGCGAGCATCCGGGATTCGACCGACGGCGGGGTCACCTGACGCTCGGCGAGCGCGGCCGGCACCACCGGGGCCTGCTGCACCCGGGCCACGTCGGCGATGACGAGCTCCTCGGGGGCGAGCTCCGCGCCAGACTCGAGCAGCCAGTCGCGGCGCATGCGCTTCGCGACCGGGCTCGTGGCCTGGTCGGCCTCGAGCAGCTGGATGAGCGACGTGTCGCGGGCGGCCGTCTTCGCGAGGATCGTCGCGACGCCGTCGAGGCGCTTGAGCAGCTCGGCGCGCGCGACGTCGCCGATCCCGGCGTCCGACTTGACCCTGGCGCGCTCCTCGCGCACCAGGAAGGCGATCACCTGGAACTTGACGCGGTTGGTCGGGCCGAGTTTGCCGCGCTGCGCCTTCGCCTCGATCTCGCGCACCTTGCGCGCGAGGATCGGGATCAGCGGCGCGTCCTCGTCGCGACGCGACGTCCTCTTCCGCCGGGTGGCGGTGGTTGCCGTGGTCGGCATGCTCCTCCTGAGCGTGGATGCCGCTGCGCACCGGGGCGAGCGGCGGTTCTGCAGAACAATGCGTGTCCGCGAACGGGCTGTGGCCGTACGGCTCCCGGCGAGAGCCGGAAGACAAGCGGACGACGACCCCGCGAGCGCGCATCACGCACGTCGATCGCAGCGGGTCTGCCGCCAGTTTACGCCACGCGGAGCCGGATCCGGATCACTGCGCGTTCGAGCGCGCCGTATCCGGCTCCTCGATCCCCAGCAGGATCCGCGCCTGGGCGACGTCGGACGCGATGCCGGCGATCAGCGCCTCGATGCTGTCGAACGCCGTCATGCCGCGCAGGCGGTGGGTGAACTCGACCGTGACGTCGTGTCCGTAGAGGTCGAGACCGGGCCGGTCGATCGCGTGCGCCTCCACCTGGCGCTCGAGGACGTCGTCGAAGGTCGGGTTGGTGCCGACCGACACGGCGGCAGGGTGGGTCAGTCCCGTGGTGTGGTCGATCATGCGGCCCGCGTACACGCCGTCGGCCGGGACGAACTCGTCCAGCATGGCCGGCAGGTTGGCGGTGGGGAAGCCGAGCTCGCGCCCGCGCTTGTGCCCGTGCACCACCTCGCCGCGCACCGAGACCGGCCGGCCGAGCACGGTGCCGGCGAGCGCCACGTCACCCGCCGCGAGGAGCTCGCGCACCCAGGACGACGACATCCGGCGGTCGGTGCCGGTGAGGAACACGTCCTCGATCACGTCGACCACGAAGTCGTCCTGCGCGCCGAGTTCGCGCAGCAGACCGGGCGTGCCCGCTCCCCCGCGTCCGAACCGGAAGTCGCGCCCGACGAGCACGGCGGCCACGTGCAGGGCGTCGACCAGGATCGACCGCACGAAGTCCTCCGCGGTGCGGGCGGCGAGCTGCTCGTCGAAGGTCAGCACGAGCACGGCGTCCAGCCCGCACTCGGAGAGCAGCTCGATCTTGCGGTCCACCGAGACGAGGGCGTCGGGGCAGTGGTCCGGGCGCAGGATGCTCAGAGGGTTGCGGTCGAAGGTGACCGCCACGGTCCTCGCGCCGAGCTCGGCGGCGTCGAGCGCGGCCTTGCGGAACACGGCGCGGTGCCCGGCGTGCACGCCGTCGAACTTGCCGATGGCGGCGACGGTGCGACCGAAGTCGGCCGGCACCTCGGACGGATCGCGGAAGACGATCATGCGCGCGCACCCCCGGTCGGCGCGGGCGCCGCGGGACGGTGCTTCACGAGCCACCAGAGCCCGGCCATCGGCAGGAAGAGCGGGATGAACACGTACCCGATGCCGTACACCGACCACACCGTCGGGTGCTGGAACAGGCCGGGATCCACCAGGCTCAGCGTGCCGACGACGAGCACGCCGATCATCTCGAAGACGATCGCGGTCCAGGCGATCCGGTACCAGCCGGAGCGGCCCGAGAGGATGAGGGCGAGCGTGGCCACGATGTAGACGACGGCGGACGCGGCGGAGAGCGTGTAGGCGACCGGAGCCTCGTCGAAGCTGCGCACGATCTGCACGAACGAGCGGCCGGTCGCTCCGAGCGCCATCACCGCGTAGACGATGACGAGGACCCGTCCCACGCCGCGCATGCGCGGCCGCGCGGATGCGGTCCGGGTCGGGTCGGGCTCCGACGAAGGGGCGGAGTCGGGCGGGATCGGAGGACGCGCGGTGCTCATGGCGGATCCCATTGTACGGACGTTCCCGAGGACGTTCGCCGACGGCGGGACAGGCGGCCCCGAGCGTCCGGCCCCCGCCCCGGTGTCAGGCGGGCGTCGTCCAGATGACCTGCATCCGCCAGATCATCACGGCGAGCGACAGTGCGACCGCGCCGAGGATCACGGTGCTCCACCGGCTGCGCTCGAGCAGCGCCCAGACCACCCCGCCGATCGGCAGCAGCACGGCGGAGACGAGGTACACGCCGTACTCGAGCGGATCCCCCTTCGGCGGATTGCCGGCGAAAGGGGAGACGATCGCCGACACGACCTGCACGATCAGCAGAAGCTCGACGAGCGCGAGGGATCCGACCGACCAGTCGCTGGGGCGCCGTCCTGCGAAGCCGAGACCGAGGCAGAACACACCCGACGCGACGGCCACGACGAGCTGGACGACGGTGAACCAGAGGATCATTCGGCCCCCTTCCCCTGCTCGGGCATGTTCATCGCGCTCTTCAGGTCGTCACCGCGGCGCTCCACGATCCCGATGAGGGCGCCGTCCGGGTCGATCGCGGCGGCGCGCGGCGCGTCGAGCCGCGCCCGCTGGCCGAGCAGCCGCTTGCCGTGCCGCAGGTCCACGGCCTCCTCGGCGGTCACCGCGAGCACCGGCAGGATCCGCCCCGCCGCCTCGGCCGACGACATCGGCGCGGCGTCCGCGAGCCCGTCGAGATCGACGGCGTCCGCGACGTCGAAGGGCCCGACCCTGGTGCGCCGAAGGGCGGTCAGGTGCGCGCCGACGCCGAGCGCGGCGCCGAGGTCCCTGGCGAGCGCCCGGATGTACGTTCCCGAGGAGCAGTCCACGATCACGTCGAGGTCGCGCACGGCGGCCCCCGAGCCCGAGACGCCGGGGCGGTCGTCCAGGACGTCGAACCGGGAGACGACGACCTCGCGCGCGGCGAGCTCGACCTCCTCCCCCGCGCGCACCCGGTCGTAGGCGCGGCGCCCGTCGACCTTGATCGCGGAGACGGCGCTGGGCACCTGGGAGATCGCGCCGGTGAGCGCGGCGATGCCGTCGGCGATCCGCTCCGGGGTCACGGCGGCGAGCGCGTCGGCCGACGCCGACACGGTGATCTCGCCGTCCGCGTCGTCCGTGGTCGTGCTCTGACCGAGCCGGATCGTGGCGACGTAGGTCTTGTCGGCGCCGACGACGAAGGTGAGCAGCCGGGTGGCGGCCTCGATCCCGACGACGAGCAGCCCCGTGGCCATGGGATCCAGGGTCCCGGCGTGCCCGACCTTGCGGGTGCCGAACGCCCGGCGGGTGCGGGCGACGACGTCGTGGCTCGTCATCCCGCCCGGTTTGTCGACGAGCAGGATCCCGCTGGCTGGCATCCCCCCAGCCTAGAGGGCGCGCGGAGGGGATCCCGGCGGCCCGGCGCGGTAGCGTGGACTCCCGTGCCCTACTCCCCCGCCGCCGCGCTGATCCCCTGGTACCGCGCGCACGCGCGGGACCTGCCGTGGCGACGACCGGAGTACCTCGAGCGGTACGGCGCCTGGGGCGTGCTCGTGAGCGAGTTCATGCTGCAGCAGACGCCGGTGACCCGGGTGATCCCGCACCTGGAGGCGTGGCTGGCGCGCTGGCCCGATCCCGCGGGCCTCGCCCTCGCGACGCCCGCCCAGGTGCTGCAGCAGTGGGCGAACCTCGGCTATCCGCGGCGGGCGCTGTGGCTGCACCGGGCCGCGGTGCAGATCGTGCAGCAGCACGGCGGTCTCGTCCCGCGGGACGTGGACGCGCTGCTCGCCCTCTCCGGGATCGGCGACTACACCGCCCGCGCCGTCGCGGCGTTCGCGTTCGGCGACCGCCACCCCGTCGTCGACACGAACACCCGCCGGGTGATCGCGCGCGCGGTGCACGGCCGCGCGCAGCCGGATCCGCCGTCCCGCCGCGACCTCGACGACATGCTCACTCTGCTCCCCCACGATCCGGAGAGCGCGGCGATCGTGAACGCCGCGGCGATGGAGCTCGGGGCGACCCTGTGCACCGCGCGTGCGGCCGACTGCGGCGCGTGCCCGCTCGCCGGCCTCTGCGCCTGGCGTGCGGCCGGGTATCCGGAGGGCGAGGACCGCCGGCGCCGCCAGGCGAAGTACGAGGGTTCGGACCGGCAGGCGCGCGGCGGCGTGCTCCGGGCGCTCCGGCACGCGGTCGAGCATCGGCTGCCCGCCGACGCCGTGCTCGCGGACTGGCCGGACCGGGTGCAGCGCGACAGGGCGATCGACTCGCTCATCGCGGACGGGCTGCTCGAGGCCGCGGACGGCGTCCTGCTGCTCCCCCGCTGAGGACGCGGCGGAATCACAGGTGCTGGTCGGTGCGGTGCGCGAGCACAGTCAGCTCGTGGCGGGTGCGCACGTCGAGCTTGGCGAAGACCCGGCCGGCGTGCACCTCCACGGTGCGGACCGAGACGTGCAGCCCGAGCGCGATCTCGCGGTTCGGCAGCCCCTCGGCCATCAGCAGCGCGACCTCGAGCTCGCGCGCGGTGAGGATCGGCTCCCACGTCGCCCGGCAGATCTCGAGCGGCTCGACGACGCGCGGCGGCGCCGTCTCGATCGGATCGGCGGAGGCGTCGGCTCCCGGTGCGGGCTCGCGCGGCTCGGACTCGCGCGGCTGCTCGCCGAGCCGTCGCAGGCGGCGATCGACCATCCTCCGCCAGGCCCGCGCCCCCGACTCCTGGAACAGGCTCCGCGCAGCGCGGAGATGCCGCACTCCGGCCGCTCGGTCGCCGCGGGCCGCGTACGAGGACCCGAGCAGCGCCTCCACCCTGGCGCGCTCGAACGGCGAGCGGACCACCCGCCCCTCCTCGGCCGCGGACTCCAGATCCGAGCGCCATGACGCCTCCCGGGCGGAGCGGATCCGGCCGCGCAGGGCGCGTGCCGTTGCGGTCTCCGGCGGTTCCGCCGAGGCGGCCTGGTCGATCGGGCCGACCTCGTCGAGCCCGGGGATCCCGAACGGCTCGGCGGGCGCGCCGAGGTCGGCCCAGAGCCCGAGGTGAACGGCGGCCTCGTCGGTGCGGCCGTGCAGGTAGGCGGCGATCGCGCGATCGACGAAGCCATCCGCCTCGTCGGGGCTGCCGGCGGCCGTGGCGAGATCCTCCGACAGCGCTCCGGTCCGCCCGTTCACCGCCAGCTCGAGCCGGCGCGCGAGGACCACGGCGAGACCGGCGAAGGGCAGGGCGACCGGCAGGTCCCGGGCGGCAAAGGCGAGAAGATCGTGCGCGACCCTGATCCGTCCGGCCCACACCTGCAGCAGCACCTCGGCGACGGCCCTCGCCGCGCGCGGCAGCGGACCGTGCAGGAGCGGTGCGAGGAGGGGATCCTCGTCGAGGATCGCATCCGGCTCGGCGAGGATCCGCACCCCCGCGTCCGGATCGCCGTCGAGGCCCACGGCGATCGCGTGCGCGACCCGCCGCAGGATGTCCCCGTCGCCGACCGGATCCGCGCCGTCCCCCGCGAGCGCCCCGCACCAGGCCGTCAGCGCGGACCGGACGTCGGCCGCCTGGCCAGTCTCCCCACCCGCGGCGAGCCAGGCGGCGCCCTTCTCCCGGTCGCCGCGCTGCGCGCTGAGCGCCGCGCCGAGCGCGACCGCGCGCCGGTATCCGCTGCGGGCGCCCGCTCGTCCCGCGGGGATGAGCGACTCGGGCCCCGGCACGGCCCCGTGCAGGAGCGTGTGCGCGAGGACGAACTCCGCGACCGCGTCGGCCCGGTTCGCGCCGCCCCCGGCGAGCACCGGCCGCACCCGGTCCAGCGCGTCCGCGACCCAGCCGCCGGCGAGTCCGGCCCGGCCCGCGATCAGCAGAGCCTCCGCCTGCAGCGGGGTGCCGGCGGCGGCATGGTCGACGGCCTCGGCGGCCGCCCTCGCTGCGGTGGCGGCGTCGCCCGCGGTGAGAGCCTCGCGCGCCTGGCGGAGCAGCGGCGCGACCAGGGACGGATCGGGCAGCAGCGCTCCGCACGCCCGGTGCCGGAGCGCGCCCTCGTCGTCGCCGGCCTCGTCGAGGATCACCGCCAGACGCCGGTGAGCGGCGATCCGCTCGGCGTCCGTCGCGGAGCCGAGCACGTGCATCCGCAGCGCCGGGTCCGCGAGACGGAATCGGCCCGCGCCGAACTCGACGACCTGCGCGAGCGGCGACAGGGCGATCCGATCGGCCTCGCCGCCGGCGAGCGCGCCCAGCACGTCGACGCGCCCCTCCCCGGCCAGGGCGAGGGCGAGGAGCGCGCCCGGATCCGCACCCTCCGGCACGGAAAGGACGGCGCGCGCCGAGATCGCCGGGACCAGGGGCAGCGGATCGGGAAGGATCCGCACCCCGCGGCGCTGCTCGGCGGTGAGGGCCGCCAGGACCTCGGCGACCGCGGCCGGATCGTCGGCGCAGACCGCGGCGACCGCGGCGCGCACGTGCGGGGCGGCGGGGACGGGTTGTGAGGCACCGGCGCGCGACGGCGCGTCGGACACCGCATCCTCCATCGTCACGCACCCCCCGGCGCAGGCCTGCCCGTGCCGCCTGGCACGTCCGAGCATGCTACCAGCGGCGCGAGAGCGACGCCGAATTCTTGGACTCAGTCCGTTTGGGGCTCGACCTCGACGCGGTAGGGGTCGGACTCGCCCGCGTAGCTCCCGGCGGCCGCGAGCTTCGCGACCTCCTCGTCCCGCTCCCGCGCCTGGCGGAGCAGGTCGCTGATGTGGTCGGCGTTCTCCGGCAGGGCGTCGGGGATGAACTCGAGCGTCGGCACGAGGCGCACGCCGAGCTGACGCCCGACCTCCTTGCGCAGGAGGCCCGTGGCGGCGGTGAGTGCGGCGCCGGAGGCCACCCGCTCCTCCTCGGTGCCGAGCACCGTGTAGAACGCGGACGCGTGCTGCAGGTCGCCCGTGACGCGCACGTCGGTGATCGTCACGAAGCCGAGGCGCGGGTCGCGCAGCCCCTTCTCCAGCCGCTCGGCGAGGATGACGCGGATCCGATCCGCGAGACGTGCCTGTCGTTCTCCGGCCATGGTGTTCTCCTCAGTGGTTTCGAGGTCGTTGCGCGAGGACGCGGCAGGCGACCGAGACGAAACGCGGTACCCGACGAGTATGCCGGATACCGCGTTTCGTCTCGCTTCACTCGCTCGACGACCGCGACGGGGTCAGGCGCGCGGCTTCTCGACCATCTCGGTGGTCTCGATCTCGTCGCCGATCTGGATGTCGTTGTACTTGCCGAGGCCGATACCGCACTCGAAGTCCGTGCGGACCTCGGTGACGTCGTCCTTGAAGCGGCGCAGCGACTCGATGGCCAGGCCATCGGCGATGACGACGCCGTCGCGGATGACGCGCGCCTTGGCGTTGCGCGTGATCGTGCCCGAGCGGACGATGACACCGGCGATGTTGCCGAACTTCGAGGAGCGGAACACCTCGCGGATCTCGGCGACACCCGACTGGACCTCTTCGAACTCCGGCTTGAGCATGCCCTTGAGGGAGTTCTCGATCTCGTCGATCGCGTTGTAGATGACCGAGTAGAACCGGACGTCCACGCCCTCGCGCGCCGCGGCCTCGCGGGCCTTGGTGTCGGGGCGGACGTTGAAGCCCACGATGATCGCGTTGTCGATCGTCGCCAGGTTCACGTCGGACTCGGTGATCGCACCGACACCGCGGTGGATGATGCGCAGCTGCACCGAGTCGTCGACCTCGATCTTGAGCAGCGACTCCTCCAGCGCCTCGACCGCACCGGACACGTCGCCCTTGATGATGAGGTTGAGCGTCTCGACCTTGCCCTCTTCGAGAGCGCGGGTGAAGTCCTCGAGCGAGATGCGCTTGCGAGCCTTGGCCAGCTGGGCGTTGCGCTCGACGGCCTCGCGCTTCTCCGCGATCTGACGGGCCATGCGGTCCTCGTCGGTCACGATGAAGACGTCGCCGGCGCGCGGGACCGAGTTCAGACCCTGCACCTGGACCGGACGGGACGGGGCTGCGGCCTCGACCGCATCGCCGTTCTCGTCGATCATGGCGCGCACGCGGCCGTAGGCGGTGCCCGCGACGATCGCGTCGCCGACCCGGAGCGTTCCGGACTGGATCAGCACCGTCGCGACCGAACCGCGGCCCTTGTCGAGCTTCGCCTCGATGGCGATGCCTCGGGCGGCCTTGTTCGGGTTGGCGGTGAGGTCCAGGCCCGCGTCCGCGGTGAGCAGCACGGCGTCCAGGAGGTCCTGGATGCCGGTGCCGGCCCGCGCCGACACGTCGACGAACATGACGTCGCCGCCGTACTCCTCGGCGACCAGACCGTACTCGGTGAGCTGCTGGCGCACCTTGGCCGGGTTGGCCTCGGGCTTGTCGACCTTGTTGACCGCGACCACGATCGGCACACCGGCCGCCTGGGCGTGGTTCAGCGCCTCGACCGTCTGCGGCATGATGCCGTCGTCGGCCGCGACCACGAGGATCGCGATGTCGGTCACCTGCGCACCACGGGCGCGCATGGCAGTGAACGCCTCGTGACCCGGGGTGTCGATGAAGGTGATCGCGCGCTCGATGCCCTCGTGCTCGGTCCACACCTGGTAAGCACCGATGTGCTGGGTGATGCCGCCGGCCTCGCCCTCGATGACGTTGGTCTTGCGGATCGCGTCGAGCAGTCGGGTCTTACCGTGGTCGACGTGACCCATGACGGTGACCACGGGAGGACGGATCTCGAGGTCTTCCTCGCTCTCCGCCTCCAGCTCGGCCTCGAGATCGAGACCGAAGCCCTCGAGGAGCTCCTTGTCCTCGTCCTCGGGCGAAACCATCTGGATCTTGTAGCCGAGCTCGGCGCCGAGCACCTCGAACGTGGCCTCGTCCAGCGACTCCGTCGCCGTGGCCATCTCGCCGAGGTTGAACAGGATCGTGACGAGCGTGCCGGGCTGCACGGTGTAGCCGCGCAGCGCCTCGAGCTTGTCCGCGAAGTCCGCGATGGACGCGCCGCGGCGCAGGCGGATGATCTCGCCGTTGCCCTTCGAGACGTTGACGCCGCCGACGACCGGCGCCGACCGCATCTCGAACTCCTGCCGCTTCGCCCGCCGCGACTTGCGCTGCTTGCTCTTGCCCGCGCCCTTGCCGAAGGCGCCTGCCGTGCCGCCGCCGGGGCCGCGGCCACGGCCGCCGCCACCGCCCGGACGACCGGCGAAACCGCCGGGAGCGCCCGCGCCGGCACCGCCGCCGGGACGCTGGAAGCCACCGCCCGCACCGGCACCACCGGGACGGCCGGGGCCGCCGGTGCGCTGCTGGAACGGAGCACCGGGACGACCGGCACCCGCGCCGGGACGGCCGGGACGGCCGGCACCCTGGCCGGGACGGGGTGCGCCGATGCGCGGCGAACCCGGGCGCGGGGCCTGGGGACGCGGAATGTTGCCGGGGGTCGGGCGCTGGCCCATGCCCTGCTGCGACGCGAACGGGTTGTTGCCCGGACGCGGGCCGGCGGGACGCTGGCCCATGCCCTGCGAGGACGCGAACGGGTTGTTGCCCGGACGCGGGGCGCCGGGGCGGGGAGCCGCGGATCCGCCGGGCTTGGGCGCCGACGACTTCTCGGCGGCCGCGGCTGCCGGAGCCGGAGCGGCCGGGGCCGCGGGCTGCTCGGCGACCGGAGCCGGGGCGGGCGCCTCGGCGGGCTTGGCCGGACCCGGCTTGGGGCCGGGGGTCGGCGCCTTGGGCCCGGGCTTGGGCGCGCCGGGGGTGGCGCCGGAGGGCTTGGCCGCACCGGGCTTCGCCGCGGGGGCGCCGCCGGTCGCAGGCGCGGCCCCCGCCGGCTTGTCGGCCTCGATGGCGGCGCGCAGCTTGCGCGCGACCGGGGGCTCGATCGTGGAAGAGGGGGACTTCACGAACTCGCCGAGTTCCTTGAGCTTCGCGAGTGCGAACTTGCTGTCGACGCCGAGTTCAGCGGCGATCTCGTGCACGCGTGGTTTACCAGCCACAATTCTCCTGTCAGGGTCGGTCTGCCCTGGCAGGGCAGACCACTAGTCGCGGACGGGTCTCATTTCGAGCCGTTCACTTTGTTTCCATAGCCGTTCAGCCGTTTCTCGAGGGTCTGCATGTTCTCTGCTTCCGGGAATTCCAGGGCAGTGGACACACGGAGCGCACGGGCGAAGGCGCGGCGCCGCAGAGCGGTGCTCACGCACTCCGGAGCCGGATGAACCCACGCACCCCGCCCCGGCAGCACGGCGTCCTCGTCGAAGACGAGTTCACTGTTCCGGATCGCCACCCTGATCAGAGAGGCACGAGATGCACGAGCGCGGCATCCGACACACGTTCGTACGGGACCCATCCTACACCTGCCGCACGGGACGAACGCCGAGGCTCAGGCGCCCTCGAGGACCGAGTCCGGCTGGATGTCGATCTTGGCGCCGGTGAGCTTGGCCGCGAGGCGGGCGTTCTGGCCCTCCTTGCCGATCGCGAGGGAGAGCTGGTAGTCCGGCACGAGGGCGCGCACGGCCTTGGTGCCGGCGTCCAGCACGAAGGCGCTCGTCACCTTGGCGGGCGACAGCGCGTGCGCCACGAACGTGGCGAGGTCCTGGTGGTAGTCGACGATGTCGATCTTCTCCCCCGCCAGCTCCTCGGTCACCGCGCGGACGCGACGGCCGAGTTCGCCGATGCAGGCGCCCTTGGCGTTGATCGACGGGTCGTTCGCCTTGACCGCGATCTTGGTGCGGTGGCCGGCCTCTCGTGCGAGCGCGACGATCTCGACCAGGCCGTTGGCGATCTCGGGGACCTCGAGCGCGAACAGCTTGCGGACCAGACCGGGGTGGGTGCGGGAGACGGTGATCGCGGGGCCCTTGGCGCCCTTCGCGACGGAGGTGACGTACACGCGGATCCGGGATCCGTGCGTGTACTCCTCGCCGGGGACCTGCTCCTCGGGGGGAAGGATCGCCTCCACGGAGCCGAGGTCGACGTGGATCATCCGCGGGTTCGGGCCCTGCTGGATGACGCCGGCGACGATGTCGCCCTCCTTGCCGCGGAACTCGCCGAGCACGGCGTCGTCGGCGATGTCGCGGAGGCGCTGGCTGATGACCTGCTTGGCGGCGAACGCGGCGATGCGACCGAAGTCCTCGGGGGTGGAGTCCTCCTCGCCGATGACGGCGCCCTCCTCGTCGAGGACCGGCACGAGCACGACGACGTGGCCGGTCTTGCGGTCGAGCTCGACGCGGGTGCCCGCGGTCAGCACGCCGTCGTTCGAGTCGTGCTTGGCGTAGGCGGTCAGGACGGCCTGTTCGATGATGGCGACGAGCTCGTCGAAGGGGATCTCCTTCTCCCGCTCGATCGTGCGCAGCAACCCGAGATCGATATCCATGACGGCCTCCCTGTTCAGCTCTCGTCGGCGCCTCCTGGGCACGCGACATCCGTACAACGATACCTGGTGCGGCGCGGAGCGCGCGCCCGCGGCCGGGGTGCGCATCGATCGACCGGGTTGCGGCACCATGGCCCCCGGCCCCGGAACGTGCCTACTCTGGTGAGGTCGGATCGCGAGGACACGCGACGAGGGCGCTCCTGGGGCAGGACGGAGGGCGGCAGATGGCGCACGACATCCTCTTCGTCGGCGCCGACGCCGGCGGCAACGTCCCGCCGATGCGCGCGGTGGCCGCCGAGCTCGCCGCGCGCGGTCACCGGATCGCGTTCGCCGGCCTCGACCCGCCCGATCCGGCCGAGGAGCGGGTGCCGCTCCCCGCGATCGCCGGACGCGAACCGGGACCTGCCACGACCGGATCCGCGCAACTGCGGGGCATGGTCCGGGTGGGGCTGGGCAGGGCGCTCGGGCGCGAGACCGGCGAGGTCGTCGCGCGCCGGCGGCCCGATGTCGCGGTCGTCGACGGCATGATGCTCACCGCGATCCGGGCGGCCGCGCGCACCGGCGTTCCGGTGGTGGCGCTGTTCCACTCCTTCGGCGCCGTGTGGGGAGACGGGATCTGGCAGGGGCCGGCGGGCACGGTGCTGCGGCCGTTCGGACTCGCCCCGGCGGAGGTGTGGGGCTCCGCCGCGGCACGCCTGCTGCTCACCGACCGCGAGCTGGATCCGCTCACGGACGACGCGAACACGATCGGGTTCGAATGGACCGGCACCACGGAACGGGGCGCGGAGCCGGCGCCGCGCGGACCCGGCACGCCGCCGCTCGTGCTGGTGAGCCTCAGCAGCGTCTGGCAGCGGGATCAGGACGACGTGTACCGGCGGATCCTCGCGGCTCTGCGCCCGCTGCCCGTGCGGGCGATCGTGACCCGCAGCGTGCCCAGGACCGCGTTCCGGGGAGAGATCCCGCCGAACGTCGAACTGCTCCGGCGCACGCCGCACGCCGACCTGCTTCCCCGTGCGGACCTCGTCATCGGGCACGGCGGTCACTCGACCACGCTGAGCGCCCTCGCCCACGGCGTGCCGCTGCTGGTGCTGCCGATGAACCGGGCGTCGGACCAGCGCCTGATCGGCGACATCGTCGAGGAGAACGGGCTGGGCCTGACCCTGCCCCGCTCCGTACCCCCGCTCGCGATCCGGGGCGCGATCCGGAGGATCCTCGCCGACGGCACGATCACCGCGGCCGCCGCGCGCACCGGGCGGAGGCTCCGCGCGCAGAACGGCGCCCGGGTCGCCGCGGACCGGATCGAGGCCGTCGTCGCGCGATGACCGCGGATGCGATGTCAGCGCCGGCCGCGGAGCGGATCGAGGAGCTCGCCCGCACCCGCCCGCCCGGACTCAGCGCACGGGAGCGGAGCCCAGCGCGTTGATCGCCGCGATGATCCGGAACAGGCTGCCGACCGTGCGCTGATCCAGGTGCAGGGTGAGCCGGGGCAGGTCGAGCGCGTCCTTGTCGGCGAGCTCGGCCGGCAGCGGGGCACTGCGCTGGATCCGTCCGGAGGAGAGCAGCGGTCCGAACTGCTCGTTCAGGCCCGCCACCTCGGCGTCGGTCGGCTCGGCGCGCAGCCGCAGCACGAGCACGTCGCCGACCCAGCGCAGCGAGTCGTAGTTGCGCCAGAAGCCCTTGATCACCGCGGCGGCCTCGGTCACCGAGTCGGTCACCTGCACGCGGTCGAAGTCGCCCGGAGAGATCACCCCGGTCGGGCTCAGGTCCTCGCGGATGAAGCGCTGAAGCCCGTGCCAGAACGTCCCGCCGGGCTGGTCGAGCAGCACGATCGGCATCGGCTCGGCCTTGCCGGTCTGCTGCAGGGTGAGCAGCTCGAACATCTCGTCCAGGGTGCCGAAGCCGCCGGGCAGGCAGATGAACCCGCGGGACTCCTTCATCAGCATCAGCTTGCGGGTGAAGAAGTACTTCATCGCGACGACGTGGTCGTGCTCGTTGACGATCGCGTTGGCCTTCTCCTCGAAGGGCAGGCGGATCGAGACGCCGAGCGAGTGCTGCGGCCCCGCCCCCTCGGCGGCGGCCTGCATGATGCCGGGTCCCGCGCCCGTGACGACCATCCACCCGTCCGCGGCGAGCGCGGCCGCGGCGGCACGCGCCTGCTGGTAGAGCGGATCATGGGCGGCCGTGCGCGCCGAACCGAAGACGGTCACCTTGGGCACGCCCTGGAACGGCGCGAACAGGCGGAACGCGTCGCGCATCTCGCTGAGGGCGGCCGAGGCGATCTTCAGATCCAGCCGGTCGGTGCCGTCCTCGCCGAGCAGCACCGCCGTCTGCATCATCCGCATGACCAGGCGCCGGTCGGCGTGCACTCCCGCGTCGTCGAGCACGGCGTTGATCTCGGATCGCAGGGCCGGAGGCAGGAGTTCGTCGATCATGGATCCAGAGTGTCACGCGCCGGGGAACGGCGGGCGGCACGACGCGGGGTCAGCCCTGCGTGTCCCAGGGCATCGGCCGGCCCGGGATGCGGGCGCTGTCGTCCGGCAGATGCGGAAGCACCTCGCCGCCCGCGCGGATGCACAGCCAGCGCAGCTGTCCAGGGCTGTCGGGACGCGCCCGCCAGGTGCGCAGGACGTCCTGCCCGACGCGGACGACGCTGCCCGGTCCGACCTCGACGAGGTCGTCGTCGAGGCCCATCTGACCGCGCCCCTCCAGGAAGACGTAGAGTTCCTCGATCCGGGAGTGCGTGTGCCAGTAGCCCGCTTCCTCGCCCGGCTCGAGCGCGTTCGCCGTCATGCCGATGTACTGCATGCTCAGCTGATGGTCGACGACGCGCCGCCCGTCCCGCGACCGTGACTCGACGAATCCGCCGTGGTGCGCCCGCCATTCGTCCAGGGCGCCGATCGCGCCGACCTCGTAGCCGCTCATGCGGTCTCCTCTCGTCCGGGTCTCAACCTCGCGGGTCGTCGGGGCGGGATCGGGACGACACGCCGCGCGCGACGGATCCGTCGCGACGCGCGCGCACGACGAAGGCCCGGGCGGATCCAGGATCCGGCACCGGGCCTTCGCGAATTCGCGGCTCAGCGAGCGGCGAGCGCCTGCAGGGCCTCGTCCACGGAGACCGTGTCGCGGTCGCCGGTGCGGCGGTCCCACAGTTCGACCTGCCCGTCGGCGGCGCCGCGGCCGACGACGAGCACGCGCGGCACGCCGACGAGCTCGGCGTCACCGAACTTCACGCCGGGCGAGACCTTCGGACGGTCGTCGTAGAGCACGTCGAGTCCGGCGGCCTCGAGGCGCGCGGAGACGTCCTCCGCGACGTCGAACGCGACCTGGTCGCGGCCGGCCGCGACCACGTGCACGTCGAACGGCGCGACCGAGGCGGGCCAGATCAGGCCCTTCTCGTCGTTGTTCAGCTCGGCGATGATCGCGAGGATGCGGGTCACGCCGATGCCGTAGGAGCCCATCGTGACGGTGACCAGCTTGCCGTTCTCGTCGAGCACCTTGAGGCCCAGCGCCTCGGCGTACTTGCGACCGAGCTGGAAGACGTGGCCGATCTCCATGCCGCGGGCGAGCGAGACGGGGCCGGACCCGTCCGGGGCCGGGTCGCCGGCGCGCACGTTCGCGATCTCGGCGATGCCGTCGTGCGCGAAGTCGCGGCCGGCGACGACGGAGTGCGCGTGCTTCTCGTCGATGTTCGCGCCGGTGATCCAGCTCGTGCCCTCGACGACGCGGGGGTCGACGAGGTAGCGGATCCCGGTCGCGGACTCCTCGCCGAGGATCGCGCCGGTCGGCGACCATGGGCCGATGTAGCCCTTGACGAGCAGCGGGTGCTTCTCGAAGTCGTCGGCGGTCGCCGCCTCGACCTCGGCGGGCGCGAAGGCGACCTCGGCGCGCTTCTCGTCGACCTCGCGATCGCCCGGGATGCCGACGACGACGAGCTCGCGGGTGCCGTCGAGGTGGGTGAGCGCGAGAACCACGTTCTTCAGGGTGTCCGCGGCGCAGTACTCGCCCTCGAGGTTCTCGTTCACGTGCGCGACGAGCGTCTCGATCGTGGGCGTGTTCGGGGAGTCGAAGACGACGGGCGCGGCGTCCGCATCGAACGCGATCGGCTCGGGCGTCGCGGTGGAGTACGCCTCGACGTTGGCCGCGTAGCCGCCGTCCGAGCGCACGAAGGTGTCCTCGCCGACGGGCGTCGGGTGCAGGAACTCCTCGCTGCGGGATCCGCCCATCGCGCCCGCGTCGGCCTGCACGATCACGTACTCGAGGCCGAGGCGCTGGAAGATGCGCTCGTACGCGTCGCGCTGGGCCTGGTAGCTGGCGTCGAGGCCCGCGTCGGAGGAGTCGAAGGAGTAGGCGTCCTTCATCGTGAACTCGCGGCCGCGGAGGAGGCCGGCGCGGGGGCGCGCCTCGTCGCGGTACTTGTCCTGGATCTGGTAGATCGTGAGCGGCAGATCCTTGTACGAGGAGTACAGGTCCTTCACCAGAAGGGTGAACGCCTCCTCGTGCGTGGGCGCGAGCAGGTAGTCGCCGCCCTTGCGGTCCTGGAGGCGGAAGAGCAGGTCACCGTACTCCTCCCAGCGGCCCGTGGCCTCGTATGCCTCGCGCGGCATGAGCGCCGGGAAGTGCACCTCCTGCGCACCGGCGGCGGCCATCTCCTCACGGACGACGGTCTCGATCTTCGCCTTCACGCGCAGGCCCAGCGGCAGCCAGGCGAAGATGCCGGCGGCCTGCGGGCGGATGTAACCGGCGCGGATCAGCAGCTTGTGGCTGGCGACCTCGGCACCAGCCGGGTCTTCGCGGAGCGTGCGGAGGAAGAAGTTCGAGAGACGAGTCACCACGCGACAAGTCTAGTGACGACGACGGCCCGGCCCGGTGCGCGTTGCACGGGGCCGGGCCGGGGTGCGCGCGGCTCAGTTCAGGGCGCGGGTGCCGGTCGGGATGATGCCGCCCGCGTAGATCTCGGCCGCGACGTCCTGCAGGGCCGTGAGCGCGACGCGCTGCGTCATCGGGCCGTAGGAGATGCGGGCGACGCCCAGCGCCTCGTACTCGGTCGAGGTGAGCGCGCCGGGCAGGCCGATGACGCTGACCTTGCCGTGGCCGATCCCGTCGACGAGGGCGCTGGTGGTGTCGGCGTCGAGGATCCCGGGCACGAACACGCAGGTCGCGCCGGCGTCGAGGTACGCGCGGCCGCGGGCGATCGCGTCGTCGATCGACTCCTGGACCGGGCGGCCCCCCGAACGGACGAACGCGTCCGTCCGGGCGTTCAGCACGAACCGCACCCCCTCGGCCTCGCCCGCGCGGATCATCGCCTCGACGTTCGCGGCCGCCTCGGCGAGCGGGCGGAGACGGTCCTCGACGTTCGCGCCGACGACGCCCGCGGCGATCGCGAGGCGCACGGTCTCGCCGGCGTCGCCGTAGCCGTCGTCGAGGTCAGCGGTGACGGGCAGCTCGACCGCGGCGGCGATCCGGCCGACCATGTCGAGCATGGTCTCGCGCGGGATGGCGCCGTCGGCGTAGCCGAAGGAGGAGGCGATGGAGTGACCGGCGGTCGCGATGGCCGTGGTCTCGGGGCGGGCCGCGACGGCCTGCGCGGACACGACGTCCCACACGTTCACGACGCGGAGGATCTCGGGGGCCGCATACAGTGCGGCGAGGGTGCGGGCCTTGTCGGCGGAGCTTGTCATGACACCACGCTAACGCCCGCCGTGCCGGCCCCGCGCGGCCCTAGCATGAACCCATGCCTCAGCGCCGATCGCACGTCGCCCCGTCCGCCGCGCAGAGCGAGCTCGCGACCGCCCTCGCCGCTCTCCGCGCCGACCTCGACGCGCCGACCGAGTTCTCCGCCGAGGCGCTCGCAGAGGCCGGCGCCGCGACCGGGCCGACCCCCGGCCTCGACCTGCGCGACATCCCGTTCGCGACGCTCGACCCGGCCGGATCCATGGACCTCGACCAGGCCTTCCAGCTCGAGCGGAGCGGATCCGGGTACACCGTCCGGTACGCGATCGCGGACGTGCCATCCTTCGTCGTGCCCGGCGGTGCGCTGGACCAGGCCGCCCGCGCCCGCGGCGAGACCCTGTACGCCGCGGACGGGACGATCCCGCTGCACCCGGCCGTCCTCAGCGAGGACCGTGCCTCACTGCTGCCGGATCAGGACCGCCCCGCCCTGGTGTGGACCTTCGCCCTCGACGCGGCCGGATCCGTCACGGACACCCGTCTCGAGCGCGCCCTGATCCGCTCCCGCGCGAAGCTCGACTACGTCGGCGTGCAGGCCGACCTCGACGCCGGCCGGGACTCCCCCGCCGCGCTCCTGCCCGAGATCGGGCGGTTGCGTCTGGAACAGGAGGAGCAGCGGGGCGGGGCGAGCCTGAACCTTCCGGACGAGGAGGTCGTCCGGCACGACGACGGCACGTACGCGATCGAACGGCGTCGGCCGCTGCCGATCGAGGACTGGAACGCGCAGCTCTCCCTGATGACGGGGATGGCCGCGGCCCGGCTCATGCTGCAGGCGAAGGTCGGGGTCCTGCGGATCATGCCGCAGCCCGACGACGCGGCGTTCGACACGTTCCGCCGGCAGACCGCCGCGCTCGGGCTGCCCTGGACGAGCGGGCGATACGGCGACTACCTGCGCCGGCTGGACCGCGATGATCCGCAGACGCTGTCGATCCTGACGGCGGCCGCGGCGCTGTTCCGCGGCGCGGGCTACGTCGCGTTCGACGGCGAGCTCCCCGCCGAGACCACGCAGGCCGCGATCGCCGCACCGTACGCGCACGCGACCGCGCCGCTGCGCCGGCTCGTGGACCGCTGGTCGCTCACGATCTCGCTCGCCGTCTGCAGCGGCGCGGAGATCCCGGAGTGGGTGCACTCGAGCCTGCCGCAGGTGCCGGAGCTCATGCGACTGTCGGCGCAGCGCTCCACCGCGCTGAGCTCGCGGACGCTGAACCTCGTCGAGACCGCCCTGCTGGAGCCTCTCGTCGGGGAGACGTTCGACGCGGCCGTGATCCGTCGCAACGGCACCCGTGGGACGGTGCAGATCGCCGAGCCGCCGGTCACCGCGTCGATGGCGCTGCCCGACGCGGCCGCCGCCGGATCCTCGCTCCGGGTCACCCTGACCGCGGCCGACGTCGCGAAGGGTCAGGTGGCCTTTGCCGCCGTCTGACGGCGACGCCGATCCGCTCGGCGCCTGGCTGCGCGCGCACGCGCACGCGCTGCGCACGCTCGATCCGGACGCCGAGGACGACGCCGACCTGGAGCCGCTGCTCGACATCGTGGGCGATGCGCGCGTCGTCGCGATCGGCGAGTCGATGCACCGCGTGCACGACTTCCTCGACCTGCGGCACCGCGTGTTCCGGTTCCTGCACCGCCGGGCGGGGTTCACGGCGCTCGTGATGGAGAGCGGCCTGCCGGAGAGCCGCCGCGTGGACGACTGGATCCGCACGGGCCGTGGCCGGCTCCGGGATTCGCTGCGGGAGGGCGTCTCCTATCGCTTCGGTGCCTGCCAGGAGATCCTCGACCAGGTCACCTGGATGCGCGGGCGGACGGTGACCGGCCGGTCGGCGCCGCGCTTCTTCGGCATGGACATCCCCGACTCCGCGGCGAGCGCGCTGCCCGGCGTCCTCGCCGCGCTGGAGCTCCTGGACGAGATCGATCCCGCATACTCCGCGCACGCCCGGGGGACTCTCGTGCCCCTGTTCGACTACCTGCCGGAGGATCGGTCCGGCCTCGCGCAGGCGGCGCCGGCGATCCAGGCGCACCTCGCCTTGCCCGCGGACCAGCGCGCGGCGATCACGGCCGGGATCGCCGATCTCTGCGCGCGGATCCGGGCGCGGCGGCGCGAGGAGATCGCGGCGCTCGGCGGTGGCGCCGACGCCGGTGCGGCGGTGGACCTCGCGATCCGGTGCGCCGAGAGTGCCCGTGCCGCCGACGCGTTCCTTTCGGCGATGAGCGCCGGAGCCACGCGCACCTGGCCGCCCGCGAACGTCCGCGACGCGTGGATGGCCGACACTGTGGAGTGGATCCTGGAGCGCGAGCCGCGGATCGTCGTCGCCGCGGCGAACGGGCATGTGCAGCGCACGCCGTTCTCGGCGCCGCCGTTCGTGCCCGATCCGATGACGACGATGGGCGGACACCTCGCCGACCGCCTCGGCGGCGACCTCGTCGTGATCGGCACGGCGTTCGGCGGCGGCGAGCAGTGGCTGCACCGGCCGGATCCCGAGGATGCCCCCGGTCATTCGCGCCCCTTCGTCGCGCCTGTCGGGCCGCTCGATCCTGCGTCGCTCGATGCGGCGCTCTCGGGCTCGGGCATCGGGGATGCGCTCGTCGATCTGCGCCGGTCGACTCCCGATGCCGCTGCCGCGCTGGATCGCACGACGGGCTGGCACAACGGCGATGTGGTGCAGCCGGGCAGTGCACGCGAGGCGTTCGACGCGGTCGCGTTCGTGCGCCGCGTCGGCCCGTGGCACACCTGGATCGACGAGCGCGGGTTGGAGAGGCGCTAAGGCGACAGGGAACTCTTGAACTTGTATCAGTGAGTTACTACATTATGTGTCACTTGATCGACACATCGGGGTGCTCATGATCATCTTCTGGCTGTACCTTCTGGGACCGTTCGCCGCGGCCCTCGTGCTCGGGATCGCGATCCCCTTCCTGGTTCTGCGATCCCTGCCGGCCCTCGACAGACGAATCACCGTCACCACTCTCCTCGCCGGGGCGATTCCGCCGCTCGTCATCGTCACCCTCCGGATCCTCTCGTTCTGGAGCCCGGAGCTCGTGGCCTCCTACGAGACGCAGCGGGTGCGCGCCGTCCTCCCCCTGGCGCTCGGAGCGCTCGCGGTGGTGCTGCTGGCGGTCCCCGCCGCACGCTCGCGAACCAGCGCGTCCGCGGACCTCTCCCGCCGCTCACTGGGCGCGTTCCTGTCCGGGTGGTGGATCGCCGTCGTGGCTGCGCTCGCCGCGCTCGCCATCGGCCTGTCCGTCGCGCTCGGGGTCGGTTCGGGGCGGGACTTCGAAGGACGTGACGCCGCCCTCTGGATCGACCTCGGCACCCGAGGCGGGCAGGCGGGTACCGGGACCTACGGCTGGTACTTCTCCGTGCCCGCCCTGATCGCTCTGGCCGTGCTCCTGCTGTTCGCCGGGATCGCCTGGTGGTTCGTCCCCCGCCGCGCGTGGAGCGACGATCGCGACCGGGACGCCGCCGTCCGACGGCTTCGGTGCGCGAACCTCGGCAGGGCGGCGGCGGGCGCGCTCCTCGTGCACCTCGGCGACATCCTGCACTGGCTCTGGTCGACATCCACCGTGCGCTCCCAGATCTACACGACCGAGGCGGGGACGATCACCGTCACCAGCCCTTTCGCCGCTCTCGGACCTGTCTTCGTCTGGTCCGAGTACCTCGCTGCGGGTGGCGGTCTTACCCTGTGGATCCTCGTGGCGCTCACGGCTGTTCCATCGCGTGCACGGCAGGCGGCATCGGCACCGGCGCTCGTCCCATGATCATCTCCCTCTCCCCCGCCGGCGGCACCCCCTCGGAACAGGTGTACGACCAGCTGCGAGGCCTCATCAGCACGGGCAGGCTCGCCGCCGAAGAGCGGCTGCCCTCGGTCCGCCAGCTCGCGTCGGACCTCGGGGTCGCCCCGGGCACGGTCGCGAAGGCGTACAAACAGCTCGAGGAGGACGGCCTGGTCGTCTCGCGCACGGGCGCCGGAACCCGGGTCAGCCGCTCGGCGACCCCGGTCTCACGCGCGGTCGCCGAGGCTGCACGGGCCCTCGCCGCCGCGGCCCGTCGCGACGGCCTCACCACCGAGGACGCCGAACGGATCCTCCGGGCGATGTGGTGAACGACTTCTCCACAGTCTTTCGTTCATCTATACGAATGTCGGTGGCCACTGAGACAATCGAGTATGGCCCTTTTCACCGAAGTCGATGCGCAGCTGAAGACGCTGCGCGCGCTCCTCGGTGATGCGGTGGAACCCGCGGACCTCGCGGCGACGATGAGCGGGCTGGACGACACGCACATCGTGGAGGCGATCACCGCCGCGACCGCGCTGATCCACGGCATCGAACGGATCCGGGTCGTCGGGGCGGGCATCACGGCAGCACGTTCGACGCGGACGGCGGGGCAATCCGGGCTCGCGCAGTCCCGCGGGCACCGGAACACGATCTCGCTGGTGCAGGAGATCACGGGCGCCACCAAGGCCGAAGCCGCACGGCAGGTGCGGGTCGGGGAAGCGCTGCTCGAGCAGCATGCGCTGCCGTCCGAGGACGTCGATCCCGCGAGCGCCGCGGTGTCCGCAGCGCCGGAGCCGTGGCATGCGGTGCTCGGCGCAGCGCTGCTGGGCGGGCGGCTGACGCCGGCTCAGCACGACGCGATCCGCCGCGGACTCGGAGAACCGCCCGTATCGCTGGATCCCGATGCCCCGGATGGTGAGCAGGCCATGCACGACCTCTGGGCGATGGCGGCGGAGCAACTCGCCGCTGCAGCGGCGCACGACTCGCCCGAGCTGCTCGGCAGCACGGCGCGCGCGATCCGCGATCAGCTCGATCCCGAGGGAGCGAACCGGCCGTTCCTGGAACGGCACGCACAGCGATCGTTCCGGCTCTGGACCGACCCCGAAGGTGGAAAGCACGGACGGATCGACTTCGACGACGAGGGCTACCTCTGGGCCGCCACGATCATCGACACCGCGCTGCGCCCCCGCCGCGGCGGGCCGCGGTTCATCGACCCCGATGAGAAGGACCGCGCCCAGGCACTCGTCGACGACCCGCGCACCAACGACCAGCTCGCCTACGACCTGATCATGGACGTGCTCCTCGCCGGATCCGTCGCGGACGCCGAGACCGTGTTCGGTACGCGGCAGGCGGGTGTCCGCCTAGTCCGGATCGTCGACGACGGCAATCAGCACGCGCCGGTCGCCCACTCCGAGGACAGGCTGAGGGTCTTTCCGGCCGCCGTCGCGGATCAGCGACTCTGCGACTCCGGGAGTGTCACCGTCACGATCGATGCCGGCGGGAATCCGCTCGACGTCGGCCGGGAACACCGCCTGTTCACCTCGAAGCAACGCGTCGCCCTCGCCGTCCGCGACGGCGGCTGCCGATGGACCGGCTGCGACCGACCCGCGTCGTACTGCGAGGCGCACCACATCGACCCGTACTCCGAGGGCGGGAGGACCGACATCGACCGAGGGATCCTGCTCTGCCGATTCCACCACATGCAACTCCACCAGGGCCGATGGGCGATCACCCGAGACGGGACCGGGGACTTCGTCCTGCACGACCGGTCCGGAGTGGAGCATGTCCTCGCGCCGAGAACCGCCCTCGCTTACGCCTGGCCGGGATCGATCCTCCGCCGCAACGCTTCACTCCGGCCGCCTGAACGCCCGGCGGTGATCGCCCGGCGGTGATCACCCGAGACGGGACCGGGGACTTCGTCCTGCACCACCGGTCCGGAGAGGAGCATGTCCTCGCACCGAGAACCGCCCTCGCCTACGCCTGGGCCGGGATCGACCCTCCCCCGCAACGCTTCACTCCGGCCGCCTGAACGCCAGGCGGTGATCGCCAGGCGGTGATAGCCCGGTGATGATCGCCAGGCGGTGATGGCCCGGTGATCGCCGGGCGGTGGCGGGGCGGTGGCGGCAGGGCTGGGGCAACAGGGCCCTGATGCCCCAGCGGCAGGGGCCGGGGCGGGCATTCGCCCGGGCGAGGGGCCGCGGCGAGCGGATCATCGTCCGGGTTCAGCCCGGATGGCGCGAGAGGCGATCCCGGGCGCCCCACGCCCCAGGAACCAGAAGCCAGGAACCAGAAGCCAGGCGCCGGGAGCCAGGCGCCACGAACCCCGAACAGAACGAAGGCCCGCCGGCGCTCAGTTCAGGCCGGTACCGCCGTGGTCGTCATGACCAGCAGCTGCGGGTCCGACAGATCAAGAGCGACGTGGATCGACGCGAACTCGGCAAGCGAAGTCGCGTGGGTTCCGCCGCAGAGGATCGACGCCGTGCCCTCGGGCAGCGCGCACACCCAGCGGCGCCGGTCGACGATCGTCTCGCCTTCGACGTCGATCCGGCTCGGCGCGGCCGAGGCGACCCAGGCCGCGAGCTGGGCGTTGATCCGCTCCTCGCGATCCGCGAGCGTCGCCGCGAAGCCCTCCGTGTCGAAGCCCGCCTTGCGCAGGCTCTTGCCGAGCCGGTACTCGTCGACCGCGCCGTCCTCGTGGATGAAGCTGCTCTGGTTCGCGCGCCCCTCGAAGTCGGGCGTGCCGAGCGCATCGGATCCGGGATCCTTGCGCCACAGGTCCGCGACCGCGAGGTCCAGCGCGAGCGACGCCAGGTGGCACGCCGTGTGCCCGCGGCTCAGCCCCGCTCGACGCCCGGCGTCGACGATCGCCTCGACCAGTGCTCCCGCGGCGAACGCGGACGGCACCGCCTCGACCCGGTGCCCGACGAGCCAGGTCCAGCCCTCGGCGCCGCGCCTGACCGGGATCTCCGCCCCGACGGCGACCTCACCCTGATCGCTCACCGCGGCCATGACGGCCTCGGACACGGTGACCTCGGCGCCCGCCACCCGCAGCGCGCCGCTGTCTCCCGGCTGGTCCGGCCAGGTGTGATCGACGGGGTGGAACGGGGTGCGGTCCAGCACGACGACAACACCCTCCGGCGCGGCGTGCACGCCGACGACGAGCGCCTGCTCGACGAGGGATCCCCCGGGGAAGGTGATGACCGTGTTCAACTGATCACCTGGACGGCGCCGAGGGGGGCGTTCGGGCCCATCTCGTCCGCGATCCGGTTGGCCTCCTCGATGAGGGTGGCCACGATGTCCGCCTCGGGCACGGTCTTGATGACCTCGCCCTTGACGAAGATCTGCCCCTTGCCGTTGCCGCTCGCGACGCCGAGGTCGGCCTCGCGGGCCTCCCCCGGGCCGTTCACGACGCAGCCCATGACGGCCACGCGCAGCGGCACAGTCATGTCCTTGAGGCCCTCGGTGACGTTCTCCGCGAGCGAGTAGACGTCCACCTGGGCGCGGCCGCACGACGGGCACGACACGATCTCGAGCTTGCGCTCGCGCAGGTTCAGGGACTGCAGGATCTGGTGGCCGACCTTGACCTCCTCGGCCGGCGGGGCCGACAGCGAGACGCGGATCGTGTCACCGATCCCTTCGCCGAGCAGGATCCCGAACGCCGTCGCCGACTTGATCGTGCCCTGGAACGCCGGGCCCGCCTCGGTCACGCCGAGGTGCAGCGGCCAGTCGCCCATCTCGGCGAGCAGGCGGTAGGCCTTCACCATCACGACCGGGTCGTTGTGCTTGACCGAGATCTTGAAGTCGTGGAAGTCGTGCTCCTCGAACAGCGACGCCTCCCAGCGGGCGCTCTCCGCGAGCGCCTCCGGGGTGGCCTTGCCGTACTTCTCCAGCAGACGCGGGTCGAGGGATCCGGCGTTCACGCCGATCCGCAGCGACACGCCCGCAGCCGAAGCGGCCTGCGCGATCGCGCCGACCTGGTCGTCGAACTTGCGGATGTTGCCCGGGTTCACGCGGACGGCCGCACAACCCGCGTCGATCGCCTGGAACACGTACTTCGGCTGGAAGTGGATGTCGGCGATCACCGGGATCTGGCTCTTCGCCGCGATGATGTGCAGCACATCGGCGTCGTCCTGCGACGGCACGGCCACCCGGACGATCTCGCAGCCGGACGCCGTCAGCTCGGCGATCTGCTGCAGCGTCCCGTTGATGTCGGTGGTCTTCGTCGTCGTCATCGACTGCACGCTGACGGGCGCATCACCGCCGACGAGGACCTTGCCGACCTTGATCTGGCGGCTCTTGCGTCGGGGGGCGAGGACATCGGGGATCCGGGGCATCCCCAGGTTCACAGCTGGCACGTCATCCAGGGTACCCGCGTGCGGCTGGACGGTCCCCGCGCACGGGCTGAGCGCCCGCCGTGTCTCCCGCCCGTCACACACCGCGCACCGGGGCCCGGCCGTGTGATAGTTTCGGCGCATGTCCGCGAACCGTTCCTGGTGGCGCGCCTCCTAGGCGGTGTGTTCGCGACCCACGAATCCGACCGCCTTCCGGGGCGGTCTTTTTCGTGCCCGTGCCGGATCCTGACCCAGGAGCTCCCCCGATGACCACTGCCGATCGGATCCGCACGCTCGCGGCCGACCCCACCGCGTCCTTCGTGCTGCTCGCCCGCGAGGGCGCGACCGAGGTCGAACTGCTCACCGGCACGATCGAGGATGTCGAGCGCCTCGCCGACATCCCGCTCGGACAGGGATCCGCCGCCGCAGAGGTCTTCGCGATGGTCCCGTACCGGCAGGTGCGCGAGCGCGGCTTCGAGGCGCAGGACGACGGCGCGCCGCTGCGCTGCCTGCTCGTCGCCGAGCACCTGCACCTTCCCGCGGACGAGGTGCGCGCGGCGCTCCCCGCGACCCCCGTCCCGCTGCACGACGGCGGATTCGACCTCAGCGACGCCGAGTACGCCCAGATCGTCGAGCGCGTGATCGCCGACGAGATCGGCCGCGGCGAGGGCGCGAACTTCGTGATCCGCCGCGACTACACCGCCCGGATCGACACGACGGCCCCCGACGCGGAGCGGATCGCGGCGCTCACCTGGTTCCGCGCGCTGCTCGAGCACGAGCGCGGCGCCTACTGGACGTTCGCCGTCATCACCCCCGGGGTGATCGCGGTCGGCGCCAGCCCCGAGGCCCACGTCGTGGCGAAGGACGGCGTCGTCACGATGAACCCGATCTCGGGCACGTTCCGGCACCCGGCGGGCGGATCCACGACCGCGGCCCTGGCCGAGTTCCTGTCCTCCACGAAGGAGACCGAGGAGCTGTTCATGGTCGTCGACGAGGAGCTCAAGATGATGAGCGCGGTCTGCTCGGACGGCGGGCGGATCACCGGCCCGCACCTCAAGCAGATGTCGCGCCTCACCCACACCGAGTACATGCTGCGAGGCAGGAGCCGGCTGGACCCGCGCGAGATCCTCCGCGAGACGATGTTCGCGCCGACGGTGACGGGATCCCCCATGCAGAACGCATGCACCGTGATCCGCCGCCACGAGCGCAAGCCCCGCGGCTACTACTCCGGGGTCGCGGCGCTGTTCACCCCGAACGCCGAGGGCGGGCACGACCTGGACGCGCCGATCCTCATCCGCACCGTGTACCTGAAGGACGGTGAGCTGAGCGTCCCGGTCGGCGCGACGCTCGTGCGGCACTCGGACCCCGCCGGCGAGGTCGGCGAGACCCACGGCAAGGCCGCGGGCGTGCTCGGAGCGATCGGCGCCGTCGCGCGCGACACCGCCGCGGAGGCCCGGAACGACGCGGACGCACCGGGGGCGGGCTCCTCCCCCGCCGAGGATCCCGGGATCCAGCAGCTGCTCGCCTCCCGCAACGCCCGGCTGGCCGAGTTCTGGATCAACCCGCAGGACGGCGGAACCGCGACGACCGCGGCCGCCCCGTTCGCCGGCCGCACCGCCGTCGTCGTCGATGCGGAGGACCGGTTCACGACGATGCTCGCGCATCAGCTGCGCCACCTGGGACTCGACGTCCGGATCGCGCCGTGGAGCGAGGTCGTGGACGCCGACGTCGACGCCGCCGACCTGCTCGTCGCGGGCCCCGGGCCGGGCGACCCCCGCGACGGATCCTCACCCCGCATCGCCCGGATGCGCGAGCTCGTCGCCCGCCGCCGCGACGCCGGCCGCCCGCTGCTCGCCGTGTGCCTCAGCCATCAGATCCTCGCGGACGGCCTCGGCATCGCGCTGAAGCCGCTCGCGAGCCCGCACCAGGGCCTGCAGAAGTCCGTCCCGGTGTTCGGCGAGGACGCGTCGATCGGCTTCTACAACACGTTCACCGCGCACGTCGCGCCGGGCACGACGACGGCCGGACCGGCCGAGGTCTCGGCGGATCCCGTCACCGGCGACGTGTACGCGCTGCGCGGCCCCGGCTTCGCGTCGGTGCAGGGCCACCTGGAGTCGATCCTGTCCCGTGACGGCATGGCGACGCTGCAGCGCCTCGTCGCGCACGCGCTGGCCTGAGGTCAGGTCGGCAGCTTCACCGGGTTGAACAGGTCGGCGATCATCAGCAGGGCGCCCATCGCGATGAGCAGCCCCGCGACGACGATCGTGAGAGGAACGAGCCGGGTGGCGTCGACGGGCTTCGGCGGCGGACGCCGGAACGCCTTCGCCCAGACCCGCTTGATCCCCTCCCACAGCGCGACGGCGATATGCCCGCCGTCGAGCGGCAGCAGCGGCACCAGGTTGAACACGAACAGGGCGATGTTCAGCGAGCCCATGAGGCTCAGCAGCACGGCGAACCGGTTCAGCAGCGGCGCGTCGGCGGTCGCGACCTCGCCCGCGATGCGGCCGACGCCGACGACGCTGAGCGGGCCGTTCGGATCGCGCGGAGTCCCGGTCACGAGCGAGACGCCGACGTCCCACACCCGCACCGGGAGGTTCGAGATCAGCGAGACGACGGATCCCGCGTTCGCGAACGCCTGGTCGACGCCCGCGGTGATCGGCTGCTGCACGTAGGCCAACTGGGCGCCGACGCCCGCGTAGCCGACCTGGTGCATGACCGGGAGGCCCTTGTCGTTCACGACCGGGCTGCCGTTCTGATCCACGGCCTGCCGCTGCGCCGCGACCGGGGTGAGCTGCAGCGTGACCCGGGATCCGCCGCGCTCGACCACGAACGGGATCGTCTTGCCCGGCGACGCCTGGATGATCGCGCTCGCCTGCGCGAACGTGGAGACAGAATGCCCGTCGACGGAGACGATCCTGTCGCCCGGCCTCACACCCGCCTGCGCGGCCGGCGCCACCGGATCCGACGGCGCGCAGGTCTTCTGCGTCGACCCCGCCGACAGCACGCACTGCGAGACCGACGCGATCGTCGTCGTGCCCTGCTGCACGCCGATGCCGCTCAGCAGCACCGTGAAGATCACCACCGCGAGGACCAGATTCATGAACGGGCCGCCGAACATGACGATGACCCGCTTCCACACCGGCAGCAGATAGAAGACCCGGCCGGCACGGGCGGGATCGATGGTCTCGTCGTTGGCGGCGCGGGCGTCCTGGATGAGAGCGCGGAAGGCGCCGCGCGATGCGGTGTCCTCCTCACCCGGCGAAGGCGGGTACATACCCGACATGGAGATGAACCCGCCGACCGGCAGCGCCTTGACGCCGTACTCGGTCTCGCCGATCTTCCTGGAGAAGAGCTTCGGCCCGAAGCCGATCATGTACTGCCCGACGTGCACGCCGAAGAGCTTGGCCGGCACGAGATGCCCCAGCTCGTGCAGGGCGATCGAGATGCCGAGCCCGACCAGCACGAACAGCAGGCCGCCGAGGTACAACAGGATCTCCACCCCGCCACGCTACCGGTGCCGGGCTAGGAAGGCGCCGTGTTCAGGCGTTGTGCGCGATGAAACGGTCGGCCGTGGCACGGGCCCAGGCCTCGGCCGCGGCGAGCGTCTCGACGGTGAGCGCGTCGGGCGGCTCGTGCGCGTCGACGACGCGCTCGATCGTGTCGACGATGCCGAGGAACGACAGGCGTCCTTCGTGGAACGCGGTGACCGCCTGCTCGTTCGCGGCGTTGTACACCGCCGGGTAGGTCGCGCCGGCCCGACCGACCCGCTTCGCGAGGGCCACCGACGGGAACGCGTGCGAATCCAGCGGCTCGAACGTCCAGTTCGCCGGAGTCGTCCAGTCCAGCGGCCGTCCGACGCCGCCGACGCGGTCCGGCCAGTCCAGCCCGAGCGAGATCGGCAGTCGCATGTCGGGCGGCGAGGCCTGCGCGATCGTGGATCCGTCCACGAACTCGACCATCGAGTGCACGATCGACTGCGGGTGCACGACGACGTCGATCCGCTCGTAGTCGACGTCGAAGAGGAGGTGCGCCTCGATCACCTCGAGGCCCTTGTTCACCAGGGTCGCCGAGTTCGTGGTCACCATCCGGCCCATGTCCCAGGTCGGGTGCGCGAGCGCCTCCGCCGGGGTGACCGCGCTCATCTCATCACGGGAGCGGCCACGGAACGGCCCGCCCGATGCGGTGACCACGAGCCGGCTCACCTCCTGCCGGGTCCCGGCGCGCAGCGCCTGCGCGATCGCGGAGTGCTCGGAGTCCACCGGGACGATCTGCCCGGGCGCGGCGAGCGCCGTCACCAGGCCGCCGCCGACGATGAGCGACTCCTTGTTGGCGAGCGCGAGCGTCCGCCCGGCCCGGAGCGCGGCGAGGGTGGAGCCGAGCCCGATCGATCCGGTGATCGCGTTCAGCACCACGTCGGCCTCGACGTCGCGGACCAGCTGCTCGGCCTCGGCGGCGCCGAGCGCGGTGTCGTCGACGCCGAACTCCTCGGCCTGCGCGGCCATCGCGTCGGCCTGGGAGCCGGCGGCGAGCCCGACCAGCTCGAAGCGGTCCGGATTGGCGCGGATCACATCCAGGGCCTGCGTGCCGATGGAACCGGTGGAGCCGAGGACGATGACGCGACGCATGGCTTCAGCCTATGCGCCGCGTCGCTGCCGCGCGGGGTGCTTACTGCGTGGTGTCTCCGGCCGGGACGGTGCCGAGGATGTCCACGACGAACACGAGCGTGGAGTTCGCGGGGATGGATCCGCTCGCCTTGTCGCCGTAGCCGTCGGCGGGCGGGATCACGGCGAGCACCTGGGAGCCGACCTTCTGCCCCTCGAGCGCCTTCTTGAAGCCGGGCACGACCTGGGTGGTCTGGAACTGGGCCGGGGCGTTGCGCTGCCAGCTCGAGTCGAACGTCTTGCCGTCGGCCCACGTGACGCCGAGGTACTGCACGACCACGTAGTCGCCGCTGCCCACGGTCGCGCCGTCGCCCTGCTTCAGGACGGCGACCTTGGTCTCGGTCGGCGGGGTGCTCTTCGGGACGGTGATGCTCGGCTTGCCGGACTTGTCGAGCTTCACGGTCGGCAGGCCCGCCTCCGGGGCCACCGCCTTGCCGGTGGCGACCGTGGGGAGCTCCTTGACAGCCTGCGCGTACACGACGAGCGGCTTCTGGCCCTCGCCGCGGAGCGAGCTGGGGACGGTCATCACGACGGCGGTGCCGACGGGCTTGCACTCGAGTGCGACGTCCAGCAGCGTGGGCTGCTGCGGGTCCGAGCCGAAGATGAGCGGCTGCACGCCGTCGGTCGCGGTGCTGCTCGTCGCCAAGACGGTGTTGTCGGTCGCGTCGACGATCTGGAAGCGGACCGAGACGTAGTCGCCCGCCGCGATGTTCCCGCCCTTGCCCTTGGTCACGACGGTGCGCTGGGCGGAGTTGCCCGCATCGACGTCGGTGCCCGAGGGGACGGTGACCTTCATGTCCTTGCCGGATCCCTCGACCTTGACCGCGTTGGACGCCTTGCCGGGCTTCGCGTCGAGCAGGCACGCGGAGGACGACGACGCGGACGGCGACGCCGACGGGGATCCTGAACCCGCGCAGCCCGACAGCAGAAGGGCCGTCGCGGCGACGGCGGAGAGAGCAGCGGCAAGGCGGATGCGCACGAAAGACCTCGAAACGTAGGGATGAACCCGCCCATCCTGCCCTATCCCGCTTTGGTGGTGCTGAAAGGCGCGCCACAGGGCGCGTCCAGGTCGCGGAGTCGATCATTCCGATCCGGGAATGGATCCTGCTCTACCCTTGACGGGTGACTCCGGACTCCGCACCCGACGCGCCCGCCGAGGCCGACGAGGACGTCGCCCCCGAGCTGCGGCGCGCCGGGGCCACCTATCTGCTGGGCCGACTGATCCTCGCTCCTCTCGCACGGATCGTCTACCGTCCGCATGTCGAGGGCCGTTCGAATGTGCCGAAGACCGGCCCGATCATCGTCGCCTCGAACCACCTGTCCTTCATCGACTCGATCGCGATCCCGGTCGCGGCGCCGCGCCGAGTGCACTTCCTCGCCAAGTCCAGCTACTTCGAGGGGACGGGCTTCAAGGGGCGCCTGATCGGGAACCTCATGCGCGCGGTCGGCGCGATCCCTGTCCGCCGCGGTGCCGGACAGGCCGCGCTCGACGCGCTCGACGAGCAGCGCCGTCTGCTGGACGAGGGCCTGGCCGTCGCCCTCTACCCGGAGGGCACCCGCTCGACCGACGGGCGCCTGTACAAGGGCCGCACCGGGGTCGCCTTCCTCGCTCTGCAGACCGGGGCGCTCGTCGTCCCGGTGGGGGTCATCGGCACCGACAAGGCCATGCCGGTCGGAGCGAAGATGCCGAAGCTCGGCTCCCGCGTCACGATCCGCTTCGGCGAGCCGCTGGACCTGGCGCACCACGGCCCCGCCACGTCCGGACGCGCCCGCCGCGGCGCGACCGACGAGATCATGGCGGCGATCCACGCGCTCAGCGGGCAGGAGCTCGCCGGGGTCTACAACGAGGTCCCCGCGCACGGCGCGATCGAGAAGATCAAGCAGGTCCTCCCGCACGAGCGGCGCTGACGCGCTTCCTCTCGCCGCGCGCTCGACGGGCGGGCGGTCGCGTTCACCGGCCGGCCGGGGAGACCAGGATCGTCGCCTCGTGGTGGACCGGGAACGACACCGAGTTCGCGATGAAGCACCACGCGTTGGCCTGCGCGTGCGCGGCGAGCGCGGCCTCGCGCATGGACTCCTCCGCCACGGTCACGACCGGCCGCAGCGTCACCTCGGTGAACGCGCCGCCGCCGCGGCCGTCCTCCTGCATCGTCCCCGTCGCGTCGTCCCGGTAGTCGAGCACGACCACCCCGGCCGTCACGCAGGCATGCAGGTACGACAGCAGATGGCATTCGGAGAGCGCGGCGAGGAGCAGATCCTCGGGGTTCCACCGGGTCGGATCCCCCCGGAACGGCTTGTCCGCGGAGGCCGGCAGCTCGGGCTTGCCCTCGACCCGGATCGTGCTCGCGCGATCGTAGTCGCGGTACCCGGAGGTGCCGGTGCCGCGGTTGCCGGTCCAGGTCGTGCTGAGGGCGTAGCGATGGGTGCCGAGGCTCATGGATCCATCGTGCCACCCGGCGTGACGAGGGCGGATCGGACACGACCGCGGTACCCGCGTCGCCCCAGTACACTGGCACGCGTGGTGCAGACTCTGACCGTCCAGGACGCCGTGGAACTCGCCGTCGTCGAACGCAACGGATTCATCGAATCCCGCCACATCGGAGCGGCGGTCGTGCTGTCCCCCGACGGCGAGGTGGTCATCCGGCACGGCAACATCGACGCGCTCGTCCTGCCGCGCTCGAGCCTCAAGCCGCTGCAGGCCGTCGCCTGCCTCACCGCGGGCGCGCCCCTCGAGGGCGAGCAGATCGGCATGTCCACCGCCAGCCACAACGGCACGGATCGGCACGTCGAGGTGGTGCGCGCGATGCTCGCCGAGGGCGGTCTCACCGAGGACGACCTCGGCTGCCCCGCGGACTGGCCGGGCGACTCCACGACCCGCGACGAGCTCGTCCGCGACCACGCCGGCAAGGCCCGGATCCGGATGAACTGCTCGGGCAAGCACGCCGCGATGCTGCGCGCCTGCGTGGCGACCGGCTGGCCGACAGAGGGATACCTCTCCCCCGAGCACCCGCTCCAGCAGCACATCAAGGACGTCGTCGAGCGGCTCAGCGGCGAGCGGGTCGCGGCCACCGCGATCGACGGCTGCGGGGCGCCCGTGCACGCGATCACCCTGCTCGGGCTCGCCCGCGCGCTGCACCGGATCGGCACCGCCTCGGAGCGCTCGCCGTTCGCGATGCACCGTTTCGCGGGGGCGCTCGTGCGCACCGTGCGGGAGAACCCGTGGACGATCGAGGGCCCCGGTCGCCCCGACACGATCGCGATCGAGCGTCTGGGCGTGTTCGCCAAGCACGGCGCGGAAGGCGTGATGGTGATGGTCGCGCCGGACGGCACCACGGCCGCGCTGAAGACGCTCGACGGCGCCGGCCGCGCGGCGACGATCGTCGCCGCCACCCTGCTCGCGCGCGCCGGCGCGATCTCCGAGGAGCAGGTCGCCGACCTCGCCTCGGCCCTTCCACTTGCCGTCCTCGGCGGCGGCAACGGCGTGGGGGCCATCCGCCCCGGCGCCGGAATCTGAGCGCCCCCAGAAGGGGCCCTACCCGCTTGGGAAGAAAGGAGCCAGGATGAGGATCTCTGTCCCCACCGAGGTCAAGAACAACGAGTACCGCGTCGCCCTCACGCCGGCAGGCGTGCACGACCTCGTGCTCACCGGTCATGAGGTCTTCGTGGAGTCCGGCGCCGGCGCCGGCTCCTCGATGTCTGACGCGGACTACCTCGAGGCCGGAGCGACGCTGCTCGACGACGCGGACGAGGTCTGGGCGCGCGCCGAGCTGGTGCTGAAGGTCAAGGAGCCGATCGCCAGCGAGTACCACCGCTTCCGCAGCGATCTGGTGCTCTTCACCTACCTGCACCTCGCGGCCGACCGCGCGCTGACCGACCGCCTGACCGCCTCCGGCATGACCGCGATCGCGTACGAGACCGTGCAGCTGCCCTCCGGGTCGCTGCCGCTGCTCGCCCCGATGAGCGAGGTCGCGGGACGTCTGGCCCCCCTGGTCGGTGCGAACACCCTGATGCGCTCGCACGGCGGCCTCGGCCTGCTCGTGTCCGGGGTGCCCGGCACGCGCCCGGCGACCGTGACGGTCATCGGCGGCGGCGTGGCCGGCGCGAACTCCGCGGTGATCGCCGCCGGCATGGGCGCCGACGTGACGATCTTCGACACGAACATCACCCGACTGCGCTACCTGGACGACTTCTTCGGCGGCCGCGTCAAGACGGCGGCGTCGAACCCGCTCGACCTGCGCCGTGCCGTGCTCGCCTCGGACCTCGTCATCGGATCCGTGCTGATCCCCGGCGCGAAGGCGCCCAAGCTCGTCACGAACGAGATGGTCAGCCAGATGCGTCCGGGCAGCGTCCTCGTGGACATCGCCGTCGATCAGGGCGGCTGCTTCGAGGACACGCACCCGACCACGCACGACGACCCGACGTTCCGTGTGCACGACAGCGTGTTCTACTGCGTGGCGAACATGCCCGGCGCGGTCCCGAACACGTCCACCTCGGCGCTCACCAACGCGACCCTGCCGTACGTGCGGCAGATCGCGAAGCGCGGTTGGCGGGAGGCGCTGCGCGCCGATGCCGCCCTTGCCGCGGGCCTGAACGTCACGGGCCACGTGATCGTGAACGCGGGCGTCGCGAACGCGCACGAGCTGCCACTCACCCCTCTGGCCGAGCTGCTCGGCTGACGCCGCCGCGCGGGGCGGGAAGGACCACCCGCGACGGTCTCCCGTCCGGGTCGATCGTCCAGGCCCGCCCCGCGTGCGGTGCCGCGTACGGCGGAAGTTCGCGCACCCGGGCCAGGGTGCGCAGCTCCCGCGCCGCCTCCGCCAGCACGAGGATCTCCCCCGCACGGGCGATCCGCTGCCAAAGCGCGTACTGGCGCTGCCACGCGTCCGCGTCGCCGACCAGCAGGATCCGTTCGGGCCCCACCTGGCCGGATCCGATCCCGTCCGGGAGGGTCACCGGAGCGCCGTCGTCGATGCTCGACACCCTGGCGCCGTCCACACCGCGCGCCAGCAGATCGGCGGTCCGCGCCGGGGCGGTGCTGACGACGCCCACGAGCGGTGCGCGCGCGGCCCACACCGGGGTCGGCGCCGACACGGGCCCCGGCGGACGTTCGTCGCTCTCGGGCAGCGTGAACTGCACCTGCGCACCGTCCAGGGTCGCCCGCCCGGGCGGACGCTCCGGATCGAAGCTTCTCGGCTCGCCACCCGCCGCGAGATGCTCGGTGCGGCCGGTCGTCCGGAGCACCGCCCGTGACGGCAGCAGGTCGGCGAGGGCGGCGACCGGACCGGCGCACCGGGACGCGCTGAGCAGCACCGTGCCGGCGCGCTCCCCCGCCGCCCGGACGACGCGCTGCAGGCGCTCCGCCCAGGCGGAGGCGTACTCGATCGGGAACGCCGCGAGGATCCGGTCCACGTCGTCGACGACGAGCAGCGGCGGCATCGGCGTCAGCCCCTCCGCGATCGCGTCCACCAGCGACCACGCCTGCTCCGGATCCTGCGGCACCCGCACCGCCTCCGGCACCTGCTCCGCGAGTGCGCACAGAACCGCGCTCTTGCCCGAGCCGGGGCCGCCCAGGACCATGAGGCCGCGCTGCTCGCCCACCCGCAGCGTGCGCACGCACCGGCGCTGCCGCTCGGGTTCGTCGGCGAGACCGAGCACGATCTCGCCGCGCGGCACCGCCGCCAGCTCCGTCCGCCGCAGATGCAGCGGCAACGCGGGCTGCCAGGGGCTCCGTGCCCGCTGTTGCCCCGCCGCGGCCGCGACGATCCGCGCGAGGTCCTCGGTCGAGGTCCTGGCCACCCGGAACAGCGCCGGGCCGGCGTCCTGCGGCCGGCGCACGAGGGCGAGACCGCGCCCGGCGGCGTCGCCGGGCAGAGACGCGGCCTCATCCGTGCCGACCATCGCGCGGCTGTCCGCCGGGTCGGTGACGCGCAGCGAGATCCGCAACGGGCAGTTCGTCGCGATCGCGTCCCGGATCACGCCGGTGGCCCGCTGGGTGCCGAGGATCAGGTGCATGCCCAGGGCCCTGCCGCGCGCGGCGATGTCGCTGAACACCGCAGCGAGCTCGGGATGCTCCTGCAGCAGCACGGCGAACTCGTCGACGACGATGACCAGACGCCCGAGCGCTCCCCCGGCCTCGGCGATGCTCCGGGCGCCGTGTTCGGAGAGGACGCCCTCCCGTCGGCGCAGCTCCGCTCGCATGCTGCGCACCCCGCGTTCGGCGCCGTCGGCATCGAGGTCGGTCATCACCGCCGCGACGTGCGGAAGGGCTCGCAGCGGCTCGAAGGCGGTCCCGCCCTTGAAGTCCGCGAGCACGAACGCCACCCGATCCGCAGGATGCGCGGCGGCGAGCGCGGCGATCCAGCTCACCAGCAGCTCGCTCTTGCCCGCCCCCGTCACGCCGGTGACGAGGGCGTGCGGACCGTCCGCCACGAGATCCACGACGACCGGACCGATCGCATCGCGCCCGACGGCGACGCGCAGACCGCCCCGCCCGGCGTCTTCCGTCCCGTCCCCGGTGACGATCGCCGTCCCGTCGACGACCTCGGCGAGCCCGACCGCGGTGGGGACCTCGGCCTCGTCATCGCCGTTCTCCGCGAGATCGCGGACGAGCGCCGCCGCCTGCGCCCCGGAGATCCCCTCGACCGCGCAGATCCGCTCGCCGTCCGGCGTGCGCACTGCGGCGGCGACCGGATCGACGAGGTCGACGACGGTGTCGTACCCGGACGGCGGCGGCGAGCCGGCGGAGACCAGGGCGAGCCGTGCTCCGGAGGACGCCGGGCGCTCCGCCCCCACGTGCACGGTCTCGGCCCGGCGCGCGCCGCCCCGCGCCTGCGGCAGTCCCTCCAGGCCGAGCCGCACGAGGCCGTCCCCGTCGAAACGGACCGCCGTTCCCGTGTGCCGCAGGCAGAGCTGGAGCACCAACCCACGGGCGACGGCGGTCGCGATCGGCTCCGGTCCGCGCAGGCAGACCCCGTGCGTGAGCTCTGCGGTCACCGGAACGCCGGAGAGCGAACGGTGTCGGGCGCGGAACTCGTCCGCGCGGGGCCCGACGCCGCTGAACCGGAGCGGAGACGGGGCGTCGCCGCGCCCGATCGTGACCGGAACGCCGGCGGGCAGGGCGGTCCGGCGCAGCGGAGGCTCGGCGAGGCATCCGGCCAGGTCGGGTGCGAGTCGCCGCAGCCGGGTCCGCTCGGCATCCGCGCGTTCCGCCACGGTCTCCGCGACGCGGGCCCACGCCCCGGTCTCCTCGGCGCGCGCGATGCGGGTCGCACGCCGGCGCTGGCGCAGTCCGTCGAGGAACGACGCGAGGATCATCAGCGGCCCGAGCGCCGCGAAGCACAGCGACAGCGCCGAACCCGTGACCGCGAACAGGACCACCCCCGACGCGACCGGGACGACCGCGGCGAGCAGCGGCAGCGGCGCGCGCTGCGGGGGCACGGCGGTGGGCGGGAGGACGATCGGCTCTGCAGGATCCATGCCGTCATCTCAGCCGGATCCGGGCCGCCGTGGCGACCGGCCGTCGCAATCCGTGCGCTACGCGGCGGGGACGGCTCCGGTGGAGGATGAATCGCGGCGGCGGCGCACGTCCACGACGACGATCGTGACGTTGTCGCGACCGCCGTTCTCGAGCGCGGCGGTCATCATGGCGTCGACCGCGCCGTTCGGCGTCGGGTTGAGCCCGAGGAAGTGCTGGATCCCGTAGTCCGTGAGCTCCTTGGTGAGCCCGTCGGAGCAGATCACGAAGCGGTCGCCGTCCTGCACGCTGAGTTCGCGGTAGTCCGGCGGCAGCGCCTCGCTGACCCCCACGGCGCGGGTGATCACGTTGCTGTACGGGTGGCCCTCGGCTTCCTCCGGGCTGAGCCGGCCGGCCGTGATCAGCTCCTGCACGACGGAGTGGTCGGTGGTGATCTGGCTCAGCGCTTCGTCCCGCAGCAGGTAGACCCGGGAGTCGCCGATGTTCAGCGACACCCACCGCGCGTCGTCGGCGGTGAGCGAGAGGTAGACGCCGGTCAGCGTCGTGCCGGTGCCCTCGTCGGTCGTGTCGGGGTGCGCCGTGATGTCGTCGACCGCGGCCTCCAGGGCGGTCTCGATCGTCTCGGCGTTGATCTCCCCCGCGGCCACCGCCTCCTCGAGTCGGGCGACGGTGCGCTGGCTCGCGATCTCCCCGCCGGCGTGCCCGCCCATGCCGTCGGCGACGACGAAGAGCGGGTACTCCGCGAGATAGGAGTCCTGGTTGCTCTCGCGGCGGCGCCCCGTGTCGGTCGCCCCCGCCCAGTGCAGGACGACCGTGTCACCGGACGCCAGTGCGACCTCACGCGTCTGCGCCGTCGACTTCTGGCTCACTGCGGTCCTCCCCACGTTCGGGCGATCGGTGCGACCGCTGAAATCTTCCACATCGTAGTGGATTCCCGGATCCGACGCGCGGCGCTCAGACCGCGGGGTCCTCGGGCAGCGGGAAGAGCGCGTCGATCTCCGCCAGTTCCTCCGCGGACGGCGTCCAGGCGGATCCCGCCCGCGCGTTCGCCTCGATCTGCGCCGGCTTGGTGGCCCCGGCGATCACGGAGGCCACACCGGGCTGCGCGAGCAGCCAGCCGAACGTCGCCTCGAGCATGCTGATCCCGCGCGCGTCGCAGAACGCGCGATAGGCGTCCAGCGCGTCCCACGGGGCGTTCGCCCACAGGTGCGAGCGGGTCTGCATGATGCGGCTCTCGCCCGGCCCGCCGTCACGCGTGAACTTGCCGGTGAGCAGCCCGTTGTACAGCGGGAAGAACGGGAAGAAGCCGAGACCGAAGTGGTTCACGGCCGGCAGCACCTCCCGCTCGGACGCCCGGGACAGCAGCGAGTACTCGTTCTGCGCGGAGATGAAGCGGCTGCTGCGCGAGCCGCTCATCGCGGCTTCGGCGATCTGCCAGCCGGCGAGGTTCGAGTGCCCGAAGTAGCGGATCTTGCCCTCGCGGACGAGCTCGTCGAGCGCGTCGATGGTCTCCTCGATCGGCGTCAGCGGATCCGGGCTGTGCAGCTGGTAGAGGTCGATCCAGTCGGTGCGCAGCCGGCGCAGGGACTCCTCCACGGCCTTGCGCACGTAACGGCGGGATCCGCGGCCGGCCGGGAAGTCGTATCCCATGTCGGCCGAGACGTAGCCGAACTTCGTGGCCAGCACGACCCGATCGCGTCGCCCGTCCAGCGCCTCGCCCATGAGCGTCTCGCTGAGCCCCGGATCCTTGCCGTACATGTCGGCGGTGTCGAGGAAGGTCACCCCGCTGTCGATCGCGGCGTCGAGCACGAGGCGGGTGCTGTGCAGGGTCTCGGTCGCGGTTCCCGCCCGCCCGAAGTTGTTGCAGCCCAGTCCCACGGCGGAGACGAGGAGCCCGGACGTTCCGACACGGCGTTCAGCGCTCATGCCTCCACGCTACCCGAGCGAGCGCGGCGGAGAGCGCTTGCTCTGTCAAGCCGGGCGCCAGCCGGACGTGCGGGAAGCCCCCGATCCGCAGATCGGGGGCTTCCCGGCTGTTCGTCACTCGGACGGCTTGTCGCCGCTCGGCTGCTCGCCTTCGGCGGGCGCCTCCGGAGCCGGCGGCGCCGGGGGTGCCGGCGGGGCGGCGGGCGGGGTCATCGGCGGGACCTGCGGGGCGGCCGGGGGCACCTGCGGGGCGGCCGGCGGCTGGTAGCCCTGCTGCGGCGGCTGGTAGCCCTGCGGCGCCTGCGGGTAGCCGGGCTGCTGCGGCGGGGCGTAGCCCTGCGGAGCCGGCGGCTGGTAGCCCTGCGGAGCGCCGGGCGCGGCGGCGGCCGGCTGCACCGGAATGCCCTGCCACACCGTGCGGTCGCCGAAGAAGCCGTTGCCGGCCCACGGGGCCGGGGCGATGTTCGGGTTCCACTGCGACTTGTCGAAGGCGTTGATGCCGAGCCAGATCAACGTGGTGACCCCGCCCGTGATCGCACCGGCCGCATAGAGCACGACCCAGCCGGCCCCCTTCTGCAGCTTGAGACCGACCCGCCAGGCGGCGAGGCAGGTGAGCACGAAGGCGGCCACGCCGATGAGCTGGCCGATCACCGGGATCCAGCTGAGCACGATGGTCGCGCCGACCGCGTAGAGCACCAGCCACGGGCTCAGGTCGCCGAGCTTCAGGAGGACCATCGAGGAGTAGACGGGCACCCAGGCCCGCCACTTGCCCTGCACCCCTGCCTTGTCGAAGACCTTCATCGTGAAGATCGAGGACACGACATACAGGATCGGGATGATCAGGAGCGATATCACCAGGATCGTCAAGTAGAAACCGAGCAGTCCCGCTGCAGCACCGCTGGAACCGTAGTCGCCGTTCATTTTTCCCTCCCGGGGATCAATCGTCATGTGTTCCCGCATGGCGGAGCACCACCTGTGAAACAGCTGGGCGCTTCGACGCGAGAACACCATATCGTGTCCCGGGATCGGACTCACGAACTATTTGCGGGTCGTCGGCTGATCCGTCACGAGTTCCAGAATTCCGGAATCCTCCGTGCCGCGGAGTTCGACGCCCGCCCGCGCCGCCCAGGACAGCATGGTCCGGCGGGATCCGATCCGGGGCCGCTCGACGGCGAGCCGGCGCACGAGCTCCCCCTTGGCGTGCTTGTTGAAGTGGTTGAGCGCCTTGCCCTGCGCGGTCACGACCCGCACGTAGGCCGACGGCACTCCCGCGGGGACCGGGCCGAGATCCGCGTACGCCTCGCTGCGCAGGTCCAGGACGAACGCGGGTGCCGCGGCCGCCAGCGCCGCGCTGACCGCCTCGGCCCACAGCCGGCGCAGCGGCGGGAGGCCCGGTACGGACGCGCCGGCGCCGAGCCGGTACGACGGGATCTCGTCCAGGGCGCCCACCGGTCCGAACGGCGCGCTGTGCACGAGCACGTGCGCGCCCAGCCAGCGTCGCGCGTAGCCGTCCAGGGCACCCGCGCCGAGCGCGTCGTAGAGCACACCCGTGTACCGGTCCACGGCGGGCATCCCCGGTGCGGAGCGCAGTGCGGCGTTGTCGCGCACGGCCTCGGCGAGCCGCTTGTCGCTGAGCTTGAGCACCCGGCGCGTCTGCGCGTGGTCCGCGGCCAGCGCCACGAGCGCGTCGCGCATCTGCTCGCGCTGCGGCAGCAGATCCGGCAGCGCCCAGGCGGACGGGTCCGCCGGCCCTCTCCTGCCCCCGGGACGCTTGGTCTCCGAGGGCGGCAGCAGGATCATCATGCGCAGGGCTCCTCCCCCTCTGGAACGGCGGACGCGCGGAAGCGCCAGACCCCCGTGGGGATCCGGCGCTTCCGCGATGCGGTGAGGACCGTCAGGCGACGAGGGCCGCGGTGCCCGCGACGATCGTCAGGGTGTCGCCCTCCATCGAGACGAATCCGTCCCGGGCGCTGGCGACGACCTTGGTCCCGTCCTCCCGGGTGATGCGGACCTGTCCCTCGGCGAGGATGGCCAGCACGGGCTCGTGCCCGGCCATGAAGCCCATCTCGCCCTCGACGGTCTTCGCGACGACGAGGCTGGCCGATCCGGTCCAGACCTCCGCGTCGGCGGAGACGAGGCTGACGTGCAGCGCCATGCTCAGGCGTTCTCCTTCTGGATCCGCGCCCAGTTCTCCTCGACGTCCGAGATCGGGCCGACGTTGAAGAAGGCCTGCTCGGCGACGTGGTCGAAGTCACCGCGGCAGATCGCGTCGAACGACTCGATCGTGTCCTTGAGCGGGACCGTGGAGCCCTCGACACCGGTGAACTTCTTCGCCATGTAGGTGTTCTGGGAGAGGAACTGCTGGATCCGGCGCGCGCGGGCGACGACGATCTTGTCCTCTTCGGAGAGCTCGTCGACGCCGAGGATCGCGATGATCTCCTGCAGCTCCTTGTTCTTCTGCAGGATCTGCTTGACCGTGGTGGCCACGCGGTAGTGGTCCTCGCCCAGGTAGCGGGGGTCCATGATCCGCGAGGTCGAGGTCAGCGGGTCGATCGCCGGGTACAGACCCTTCGACGCGATCTCACGCGAGAGCTCGGTGGTCGCGTCGAGGTGCGCGAACGTCGTGGCCGGGGCCGGGTCGGTGTAGTCGTCGGCCGGCACGTAGATCGCCTGCAGCGAGGTGATCGAGTGACCGCGGGTCGAGGTGATGCGCTCCTGGAGCACACCCATCTCGTCGGCGAGGTTCGGCTGGTAGCCCACCGCGGACGGCATGCGGCCGAGCAGCGTGGAGACCTCGGAACCGGCCTGCGTGAAGCGGAAGATGTTGTCGATGAAGAGCAGCACGTCCTGCTTCTGCACGTCGCGGAAGTACTCCGCCATCGTCAGCGCGGACAGGGCGACGCGCAGACGCGTCCCCGGCGGCTCGTCCATCTGGCCGAAGACGAGGGCGGTCTTGTCGAAGACGCCCGCCTCCTCCATCTCGCCGATCAGGTCGTTGCCCTCACGGGTGCGCTCGCCGACGCCGGCGAACACCGACACACCGCCGTGGTCCTGCGCGACGCGCTGGATCATCTCCTGGATGAGGACGGTCTTGCCGACGCCCGCGCCGCCGAACAGGCCGATCTTCCCACCCTGCACGTACGGCGTGAGGAGGTCGATCGACTTGATGCCGGTCTCGAACATCGTGGTCTTCGACTCGAGCTGGTCGAAGTTCGGGGCCTTGCGGTGGATCGGCCAGCGCTCGGTGACCTCGATCTGCTCGCCGGGCTCGGCGTTGAGGACCTCGCCGATCACGTTGAAGACCTTGCCCTTGGTGACGTCGCCGACGGGGACCGAGATGGCCTCGCCGGTGTCGCGCACCTCCTGGCCGCGGACCATGCCGTCGGTGGGCTTGAGCGAGATGGCGCGGACGAGGTCGTCGCCGAGGTGCTGCGCGACCTCGAGCGTGATCTCCGTCGACTCCTCGCCGATGGTGATCGTCGTCTTCAGCGCGTTGTAGATGTCGGGGATCGAGTCGTGCGGGAACTCGATGTCGACGACCGGGCCGGTGACGCGAGCAACGCGCCCGACGACCGTCGTAGCGGTGGCAGTCATATCTTCGTCTCTCTCCTGAGGGTCTTACTTGCTCGACGCCAGCGCGTCGGCGCCGCCGACGATCTCGGCGATCTGCTGCGTGATCTCCGCCTGGCGCGCGTTGTTGCGCAGGCGGGTGTAGTCGGTGATGAGCTTGTCGGCGTTGTCGCTGGCCGACTTCATCGCCTTCTGCGTCGCGGCCTGCTTGGCGGCCGAGGACTGCAGGAGGGCGTTGAAGACGCGGCTCTGGATGTACACCGGCAGGATCGCGTCGAGAACGGTCTCGGCGTCCGGCTCGAACTCGTACAGCGGGTAGACCGCGCTCGAGGCGTCGGCTTCGTCGGCCTCCGCGATCTCCAGCGGAAGCAGGCGCACCGTCTCGGGCGACTGGGTCATCATGCTGACGAAGCGGTTGTACACGAGGTGGATCTCATCGACCCCGCCCTGCTCGCCGCCGCGCGCGAACGCCTCCAGCAGCGCGGCGGAGATGGCCTCCGCCGTGTGGAAGGACGGCGTGTCGGTGTCGCCGGTCCACTCCGCGGCCGCCTCGAGGCGCCGGAACTGGAAGTAGCCGACGGCCTTGCGGCCGACGAGGTAGAACACCGGCTCGCGCCCCTCCGAGCGCAGGAGCTCTGCGAGCTCCATGCCCTCGCGCAGGATCTGCGAGTTGAACGCGCCGGCCAGACCCCGGTCGCTCGAGAAGATCACGACGGCGGAGCGGCGGATCGTCTCGGGCTCACGGGTGAGCGGGTGGTCGACGTTGGAGTGCGTCGCGACGGCGGACACGGCCCTCGTCACGGCCCGCGCGAAGGGCGAGGACGCGTTGACGCGCGCCATCGCCTTCTGGATGCGCGAAGCCGCGATGAGTTCCATCGCCTTCGTGATCTTCTTGGTCGTCTGAGCAGAAGAGATCTTCTGCTTGTAGACCCGGAGTTGTGCGCCCATAGCTGAGATTCCCCGCGATTACGCGCGGCGGCCCTTGACGATCTTCTCCTGGTTCACGTCGTCGACGTCCGCGGCGCTGTGCTCCTCGTGACCGGGAGCGCCGATGCCGTGGCCCTTGCCGCCCTGGAACTCGAGGAGGAAGGCGTCGGTGGCCTTCTCCAGCTCCGCGACCGTGTCGTCGTCGAGGACGTTCGTCTCGCGGAGGACGTCGAGCACCTTGGTGTTGCGGCGCAGGTGATCCAGCAGCTCGCGCTCGAAGCGCAGCACGTCCTCGACCTCGATCGAGTCCAGCTTGCCCTTGGTACCGGCCCAGATCGAGACGACCTGCTCCTCGACGGGGTACGGCGAGTACTGCGGCTGCTTGAGCAGCTCGGTCAGACGGGCACCGCGAGCCAGCTGACGGCGCGAGGCCTGGTCGAGGTCGGACGCGAACATCGCGAACGCCTCGAGCGAGCGGTACTGCGCCAGCTCCAGCTTCAGCGTTCCGGAGACCTTCTTGATCGACTTGACCTGGGCGTCACCTCCGACGCGGGACACCGAGATGCCGACGTCGACAGCCGGACGCTGGTTCGCGTTGAACAGGTCGGACTGCAGGAAGATCTGACCGTCGGTAATCGAGATCACGTTGGTCGGGATGTACGCCGAGACGTCGTTCGCCTTGGTCTCGATGATGGGCAGACCCGTCATCGAACCGGCACCGAGCTCGTCGGACAGCTTCGCGCAGCGCTCCAGCAGGCGGGAGTGCAGGTAGAAGACGTCGCCCGGGTAGGCCTCGCGGCCCGGCGGGCGGCGCAGCAGCAGCGACACGGCGCGGTAGGCCTCGGCCTGCTTCGACAGGTCGTCGAAGATGATCAGGACGTGCTTGCCGCCGTACATCCAGTGCTGGCCGATGGCCGAACCGGTGTAGGGGGCGAGGTACTTGAAGCCGGCCGGGTCGGACGCCGGAGCGGCGACGATCGTCGTGTACTCCAGGGCGCCGGCCTCTTCCAGCGCGCCCTTGACGGAGGCGATGGTCGAGCCCTTCTGGCCGATCGCGACGTAGATGCAGCGGACCTGCTTGTTGACGTCGCCGGACTCCCAGTTGGCCTTCTGGTTGATGATCGTGTCGATCGCGATCGCGGTCTTGCCGGTCTGGCGGTCGCCGATGATGAGCTGGCGCTGGCCGCGGCCGACCGGGATCATCGCGTCGATGGCCTTGATGCCGGTCTGCATCGGCTCGTGCACGCTCTTGCGCTGCATGACGCCCGGCGCCTGCAGCTCGAGCTCGCGGACGCCGTCGGACGCGATCGCGCCGAGGCCGTCGATCGGGTTGCCGAGCGGGTCGACCACGCGACCGAGGTAGCCGTCGCCGACCGGGACCGAGAGGACCTCGCCCGTGCGGGTGACCTCCTGGCCGGCCTCGACACCGGCGAAGTCGCCGAGGACGACCACACCGATCTCGTGCTCGTCCAGGTTCAGCGCGAGGCCCTTGGTGCCGTCGGCGAAGGTCACGAGCTCGTTCGCCATGACGCCGGGCAGGCCCTCGACATGCGCGATGCCGTCCGCGGCGTCGATGACGGTGCCGACCTCGGTCGCCGTGCCGGCCGTGGGCTCGTACGCGGCGACGAAGTCCTTCAGCGCGTCACGGATGACGTCGGGGCTGATCGAAAGTTCTGCCATTGTCTTCCCTTTGTATACAGGTGCGCGGTCAGCCCGCGCGAAGTTCTTGAATCAGCCCGCGAGCTTCTGCCGGAGATCGGCGAGGCGCGCGGCGATGCTGCCGTCGATGACGTCGTCCGCGACCTGCACCCGCAGGCCTCCGACGACCGAGGCGTCGATGACCTCGTTCAGCGCGATCTGCCGGCCGTAGCGGCCGGTGAGGACGGCGCCGAGGCGCGAGCGCTGCTCCGCGCTGAGCGGAGCGGCGGTGTGCACGGTGGCGACGATCCGGTCGCGCTGCGCGGAGACGATCCGCATCGCGCGGTTCAGCAGGCGGCGCACGCGGCGCTCACGCGGCTGACGCACCAGCGAGGTGACGATCAGGGTCGTGGCCGGGTTCAGGCTGGCGCCGACGAGGCGCTGCACGAGTGCAGCCTTGCCCTCGCCGTCGCCCAGGCGGCTGCCCAGCGCGAGCTCGAGGTCGGCGTTGCCTGCCACCAGGCGCGAGACCGAGAACAACTCGCCCTCGATGTCGGCGTCCGGTGCGGCGATCGCCGTGGCGCGCACGGCGAGCTCCTCCACCCCGTCGACGAGGTCGGCCGCGGAGGACCAGCGCTCGGCGACGGCTGCCCGCAGCACGTCCTGCACGGGGGCGGACGCACCGGCGAACACGCGCGACACCAGGGACGTGCGGGCCTCGGCCGGGGCGGCCGGATCGGCCAGCGCGCCGCTCAGCGCGGTGGACTCACCGATCAGGCGCCCGACGGAGAACAGCTCCCCGGCGACGTCGAGGGTGATCCCCTGCGCGGCGTTCAGAGCGCTGCTCGACGCCACGAGGGCCTGAGCGGTCGCGCTGCCCATTACTTCGCCGCCTCGGAGGCCTCGAGGTCCGCCAGGAAGCGGTCCACGACGGCCGTCGCACGGGCGTCGTCGGAGAGGGTCTCGCCGACCACGCCGCCGGCGAGGTCGAGGGCGAGGCCGCCGACCTCGGAGCGGAGCGAGACGAGCGCCGACTGACGCTCGGCCTCGATCTGCGAGTGCGCGGCCGCGGTCAGACGCGCCGCCTCGGTGGCCGCGGTCTCCTTGGCCTCGGCGACGATCTTCTTGCCGTCCTCACGGGCGGTCTCGCGAATCGCGCCGGCCTCGGTACGGGCCTCGGCCAGCTGACGGGTGTACTCCTCGAGCGCGGCCTCGGCCTGCTTCTGGGCCTCGTCCGCCTTGGCGATGTTGCCCTCGATGGCCGCGGAGCGCTCGTCGAGCAGCTTCGTGAAGCGGGGAAGGGCGACCTTCCACACCACGCCGAGGATCACGATGAACCACAGCGCCGACCAGACCAGGTCGTACCACGCGGGCAGCAGGGGGTTGTTGGCTGCCTCCCCCGAGGCCGCGAGGTGCGTGACAAGAGCGTTCAGCATCCTGTCTCCTTCGGGAATCGGTGCGGTTTACGGGAAGGGGATGAAGCCGACGGCGATGCCGACGAACGCGAGCGCCTCGGTGAAGGCGATGCCGATCCACATCAGAACCTGCAGGCGACCGGCCAGCTCGGGCTGACGGGCGACACCCTCGATCGTCTTGCCGACGACGATGCCCACGCCGATGGCCGGGCCGATGGCGGCGAGACCGTATCCGATCGCCGCGAGGTTGCCGTTGACTGCTGCGAGAACCGTAGTAGCGTCCACGGGTTTTTCCTTTCGTTGTGGGCGGCACTTGCGCCGCCCGCAGGGGTTGTCAGTGCTCTTCTGCGACCGCGAGCTGGATGTAGACCGCGGTGAGGACGGTGAAGACGTAGGCCTGCAGCACCGCGACCAGGATCTCGAAGACCGAGAAGGCGCCGCCGAAGGCGAGGGTTCCGACGCCGAGCGCGGCCCAGCCGCCGCCCGCCGTGAAGAAGAAGAACGCCGTCGCCGAGTAGCAGAGGACGAGCAGCATGTGGCCGACGACCATGTTCATCAGAAGACGCAGGGTGAGCGTCACCGGGCGGATGATGAACGTCGAGATGAACTCGATCGGCGTGACGATGATGTACACCGGCCACGGCACGCCCGCGGGGAAGAGGGCGTTCTTGAAGAAGTGCTTCGGGCTCTTCCTGATGCCGGCGTAGATGAAGGTGATGTAGCTGATCACGGCGAGCAGCAGCGGGACGCCGATGATGCTCGTGCCGGCGATGTTCAGGAGCGGGATGATGCCCGTGATGTTCATGAACAGCGTCATGAAGAAGATCGTGGTGAGGATCGGCAGGAACCGGTCGCCGTCCTTGCGGCCGAGCAGGTCGTGCGCGATGCCGCCGCGGACGAAGCCGAGGCCCATCTCGACGAGGCTCTGGAAACGGCCGGGGACGACCGTCATGCGGCGGGTGCCGAGGACCAGGATCAGGACGACGGCGACGACCGACACGAACTGGACCAGGTGGATCCGGTGCACCGGAACGCCGAAGGCGTTGAACAGGATCTCGGGGAAGAACTCGTCGATCGACGGACCGTGGAACCCGCCGTTGTCGGCCAGTCGAGGGATCATGGTCGTAGCAAGATTAAACAGCGCGGGCTCCAACTTCGGGGCACCGGGAAACTACCGGGGCGTCGGTCGATGTGCTTCGGCGCAGCGCTCGCGTGACGAGCGGGCTCGGGTTCCAGCTTATCAGACGTGTGAGTTTCCTGAATCCGCGTCGGTACCGTTGCCGTCATCGTCGGGACGGTGTAGCGATGGCGCGGCGTCCTCCGGCGCGACCGTCGGCAGCGTGGTGTCGCTGACGTGCGGCAGACGCATGCGGGTGAGCACGACGACGTCGATCGCGAGGGACATCAGCACGCCCGCGATGAGCGACAGGAAGAACACCAGCGGCTCGATCCACGGCTGGGCGCGCAGCACGATCATGAGCACGACGAACAGCACGAGCTTCAGGAACCAGCCGCCGAGGACGATCGCGAAGAACAGCTGCACGTACAGCTCCTGGCCGAACCAGCGGTTCGCGACGAGGATGCTGATCGCGGTGATCGCGAGGAACACGACGGCGATGAGCACCCCGACCAGGCCGCTCCACACGCCCGGCGCCCCCTTGAACACCCCGCCGAGCACCGCGGCGACGATCGCGAGCGCGACGGCGGCGATCGCCGAGACGATCAGCGTCCTGCGCAGGATCGGCGTGCTGGTCACTGGGCTGGGGCTCATGAGGGCTCTTTCGGTGACGAGGCGCCCGGCGTCGCCGAGGGCGCATCCGGGGCGGCGGCGGCGGGCTCCCGGCGCTGCGGCGACGGGATGAGGGTGACGACGAGGCAGGCGGCGGCGCCGACCACGCCGAAGAGCACGCCCGCGGCGTACTCGCCGTACCAGCCCTCGCGGGATCCGATGTACATCAGCAGCACGGCGAGCGAGATCACGGCGGTCCACGCGTAGAACACGAGCACGGCGTCGCGGCCGCGGTGGCCGAGGTCGAGCATGCGGTGGTGCAGGTGCTTGCGATCGGGTGAGAACGGCGACTTGCCCGCCCGCATCCGTCGCAGCACGGCGAGGCCGAAGTCGAGCAGCGGCAGCAGCACGACGACGATCGGCAGCAGGATCGGGATGAACGCGCCGAGCAGCTGGGAACGGCCCACCTGCGCCGACGAGAGCACCGTCGGGTTCAGGTACCCGGTGATCGCGACCGCCGAGATCGCCATCAGCAGGCCCAGCACGAGGGCGCCGGAGTCGCCCATGAACAGCTTGGCCGGGGTCCAGTTCATCGGCAGGAAGCCGATGCACGCCCCGATCAGGGCCGCCGCGATGAACGACGCGAGGTTGAAGTAGCTGGATTGCCCGGTGTCCCTGGCGATGATGTACGAGTACGCGAAGAACACGCCGTTCGCGATCAGGCAGACGCCGGCGACGAGCCCGTCCAGGCCGTCGATGAAGTTCACCGCGTTCATCACGATGACGATCGCCACCATCGTGATCACGATGCTCAGCCAGCTGGATCCGATCACCGGCTCGGCGAGCGGCAGTGAGAGGATCTGCAGGTTGCCGACCACGGTGACCAGGCCGGCGGCGAGGAACTGCGCGCCCAGCTTGATCATCCAGTCCAGATCCCACAGGTCGTCGATCACGCCGACGACGGCGATGAGCAGCACGGCGCCGAGCACCGACCAGATGGTCTGCGGCTGCGCCCAGATGATGCCGAAGAACGGGCTCGCGGCGGAGGCGGCGAACGCGGCCATGATGCCGATCACCATCGCCACTCCCCCGAGCCGCGGCGTCGGAGTGGTGTGCACGTCGCGCTCGCGGATACCCGGGTAGAGCTTGAACCGCAGGCTCAGCTGCCACACGCCCCAGGAGCACACCAGCGTCACCGCGGCGGTGAGGATGACGGTGAACAGATACTGCTTCACGCGGGCTCTTCGAGCAGATCTCCGAGCACGCGGGCGAGCTCGGAGCGGCTGACGGCGCCGTCGCGCAGGACGCGCACTTTCGCGTCCTCGCCGCCGGGGCGCACGAGCGACGTCGCGTCGACGATCGTGGAGGCGACGCCGGCGCCGCTCGGACCGTGGTCGAGGTACACCGCGATGCTGTCGCCCAGCATCCGCTCGGCGTCGCCGATCTCGACCGCGGCGGCCTCGCCGGTGAGGTTCGCGCTGGACACCGCGAGCGGGCCGGTCTCCTCGAGCAGTTCGAGGGCGACCCGCTGGTCCGGCATCCGCACGGCGACGGTGCCGTGCGTCTCGCCGAGGTCCCACACGAGGGACGGCTGGGAGGGCAGCACGATCGTCAGGCCGCCCGGCCAGAACTCGTCGACGAGGCGCTGCACCGGCTCCGGCACGGTCTCGACGAGGGCGGTGAGGGCGGCGACGTTCGCGACCAGGACCGGCGGCGGCTGCTGCCGACCGCGCCCCTTCGCGTCGAGCAGCCGCTGCACCGCGGCAGGGCTGAAGGCATCGGCGCCGACGCCGTAGACGGTGTCGGTGGGGAGCACGATCAGCTCACCGCGGCCGATGGCCTGACGCGCGTGGCGCATTCCGGTGAGGACCTGATCCGCATCGCGGCAATCGAAGACGGCACTCATGACCGGCCCAGTCTACCGGGCACGGTCGCGCTCCCCGCGGATCGAGCGCTCAGGGCCGCGTTGCCGGAACGGATCCGGATCCCCCGGTCGGATCCCGGTACGGATCCGACCGGCGGAATTCAGGGCCGGATCGCGGTGGTCGCGCGATCGCGGTGGGTGAGGTCGCGGTGCGTGGCGGTGGCGTGCCACCCGTCGCCGGCGAGCAGGGCACGGACCGCCGCCCCCTGCACCTCGGCGTGCTCGAGCACGAGCAGCCCGCCGGAGTGCAGGAGAGCCCAGGCGCGGCGGCTGATCGCGCGGACCACGTCGAGCCCGTCCGGTCCGCCGTAGAGGGCGAGCGAGGGGTCGAACAGCCGCACCTCGGGATCGCGCGGGATCGCGTCGTCGGGGACATACGGCGGGTTGGAGATCACCACGTCGACCGTGCCGTCGAGCTCCGCGAGCGCATCAGACAGGTCGCCGTGCACGAGCGTCAGGTTCTCCTGCCCGGCCGTGTTGCGCGCCGCCCAGGCGTGCGCCTCGTCGGAGATCTCCACGGCGTGCACCCGCGCGTGCGGGACCTCGGTCGCCATCGCGAGCGCGATCGCCCCGGATCCGGTGCACAGGTCCACCCCGATCGGCGACGGGCCGGCCGCGGCGAGCAGCGCGTCGATCGCGAACTGCGCGACGATCTCGGTCTCCGGACGCGGCACGAAAACCCCGGGCCCCACCGCGAGCTCGAGGTGCCGGAACGGCGCGGTCCCTGTGATGTGCTGCAGCGGCTCGCGGCCGGCGCGGCGCGCGACGAGCGCGTCCAGGCGCGCGGCGTCGGCGTCGTCCAGCGCGTCGCCGCGGATCGCGGCGGCCTGCACCGCCCCGCGGCTCAGCCCCAGGACGTGGCCGAGGAGCAGCTCCGCGTCGAGCATCGGATCCGGAACCCCGGCCTCGGCGAGGGGTGCGGCGGCGCGGCGGAGGGCGTCGGGAAGAGGTACGGGCACAGCGGTCCAGCCTAAACCTGGCGTCATATTCGCCGGGTGCACACCAGCCCGTCCTAGGCTGTGCTGCACCGCGTCGCGCGTCGCCCTGTCGCACGGCGCAGGCGCCGCATCCGGCGCCGCCCCATCCCTCCCCGACGTGTCGTCCTACGAAAGGTCAGTCATGGCAGGCATCCACTCCGAGATCACCACCACGTTCGGCAACACCCCGCTCGTCCGGCTGAACCGCCTCACCGAGGGCCTGGCCGCGACCGTGCTGGTCAAGCTGGAGTCGTTCAACCCCGCGTCGAGCGTGAAGGACCGTATCGGCATCGCGATCATCAACGCCGCCGAGGCCTCCGGCGAGCTGAAGCCCGGCGGCACGATCGTCGAGGCGACCAGCGGCAACACCGGCATCGCGCTCGCGATGGTGGGCGCAGCCCGCGGCTACCGCGTGATCCTGACGATGCCCTCCTCCATGTCGAAGGAGCGCCGGGTGCTGCTGAAGGCGTTCGGCGCCGAGCTCGTGCTGACCGACCCGACCAAGGGCATGAGCGGCGCGATCGAGGCGCTGCAGGAGATCATCGCGAACACGCCGGGCGCCGTCTGGGCCCGCCAGTTCGAGAACGCCGCCAACCCGCAGATCCACCGCGAGACCACCGCGCAGGAGATCCTCCGCGACACCGACGGGAGCGTCGACGTCTTCATCGCCGGCGTCGGCACCGGCGGCACGGTCACCGGCACCGGTCAGGCCCTCAAGGCCGCCAAGCCCGATGTCACCGTGATCGCCGTCGAGCCGAAGGACTCCCCGCTGCTCAGCGAAGGCCGCGTCGGACCCGCGAAGATCCAGGGCATCGGCCCGAACTTCGTCCCCGCCGTGCTCGACCGCGACGTCATCGACGAGGTCATCACGGCCGAGTTCGACGAGTCGCTGGCCACCGCGCGCGCGCTCGCCGCCAAGGAGGGCCTGCTCGTCGGCATCTCCAGCGGCGCCGCGATCGCGCAGGCGCTGAAGGTCGCCGCCCGCCCGGAGAGCGCCGGCAAGACCATCGTCGTGGTCGCGCCCGACACCGGTGAGCGCTACCTCTCCACGGCGCTGTTCGAGGACCTCCGCGAGGACTGATGCCGGTCCCCGAGGCTCTCGAAAGGGCCGGCATGTCGTGGGCCGGGCGGATGCGCGAGGACATCGCGTCCGCCCGGCTCCGCGACCCCGCCGCGCGCGGCGGGCTCGAGATCGCCCTGCTCTACCCGGGTCTGCACGCGATCTGGGCGCACCGGCTGAACCACGCGCTCTGGCGTCGCGGGCTGCACTTCCCGGCGCGGCTCGGGTCGCAGGTCGCGCGCTGGCTGACCGGCATCGAGATCCACCCCGGTGCGACGATCGGCCGGCGGTTCTTCATCGACCACGGCATGGGCGTCGTGATCGGGCAGACGGCGGAGATCGGCGACGACGTGATGCTGTACCACGGGGTCACCCTGGGCGGCCGCACCCGCGACTCCGGCAAGCGCCACCCCACCCTCGAGGACGGCGTCGTGGTCGGCGCCGGCGCGAAGATCCTCGGCCCGATCGTGATCGGCGCCCGCTCGGCGATCGGCGCGAACGCGGTCGTCACGAAGGACGCCCCGCCGGACTCGGTGCTCACCGGCGTGCCGGCGAAGGCCCGGCCGCGCGTCCCCGGCGAGCACACCGCCCGGATCCTCTCGGTGCCGGACTACTCGATCTGAGGCGCCCGCCCCGCGTACTGTCGGGGACATGCACTGGGTGCTCCACGTGGACCTCGACCAGTTCATCGCGGCCGTCGAGGTGCTGCGCCGTCCCGAGCTCGCCGGGCTCCCCGTCATCGTGGGCGGGCGCGGCGACCCGACCGAGCGCGCGGTGGTGTCGACGGCCTCCTACGAGGCGCGCGCGTTCGGCGTGGGCTCAGGAATGCCGCTGCGCATCGCTGCCCGCAAGGCGCCGGACGCCGTGATCCTGCCCGTCGACGCCCCCGCATATCTGGCCGCCTCCGCCGAGGTGATGTCGGAGCTGCGGGCCCAGCCCGGCGCGGTGGTCCAGGTGCTGGGCTGGGACGAGGCGTTCGTGGGCGTCGACACGGACGATCCCGAGGCCTACGCGCGACGGATCCAGCGGTCCGTGCTGGCGCGGACGCGGCTGCACTGCAGCGTCGGGATCGGCGACACGCTGGTGCGGGCGAAGATCGCGACCGGGTTCGGCAAGCCGCGGGGCGTGTTCCGGCTCACCGCCCGGAACTGGGACGAGGTGATGGGCGACCGCCCGGTGATCGAACTGTGGGGCGTCGGCCCGAAGGTCTCGAAGCGCCTGCTCGCCCTGGGCGTCCGCACGGTCGCGGAACTCGCGACGGCCGCGGAGGCCGATCTCACCACGGAGTTCGGCCCGCGGATGGGGCTCTGGTATCGCGAGCTCGGCCGGGGCGGCCGCTCCGCCGTCGTCGACGACACGCCGTGGGTCCCGCGCGGGCACAGCCGCGAGACGACCTACCAGAGCGACCTCACCGACCGCACGGAGATCGAGCAGGCCGCGCTGGCGCTGCTGGATCAGGTCCTCGGCGACGTCGCCGGAGACGGCCGGCCCGTGATCGGCCTCGGGCTGAAGGTCCGCTACGCGCCGTTCACGACGAAGACGTTCACGAAGCGGATCCCGGCGACGACCGACCGGGACGTCGTGCGCGGGAAGGCCCGCGAGCTCATCGGCCGGATCGCCCCCGGCCGGCCGGTGCGACTGCTCGGCGTGCGCGCCGAGATGGCGCTGCCGGAGGACGCCCGCGCGGGGACCACGCCCACCCGCGGGGCCTGGTGACCACCCGGGATCCTGGACGGACCGAGAGGTCCGCGCTCAGGACTCCGTGCTGAGGGCGGCGAGCCGCGCCTCCTCGTCCGCGTGGATCGCGGACTCGATGATCGGCTCCAGCGCCCCGTCCATGACCTGGTCGAGGTTGTACGCCTTGAAACCGGTGCGATGGTCCGCGATCCGGTTCTCCGGGAAGTTGTAGGTGCGGATCCGTTCGGAGCGGTCCATGCCGCGGATCTGCGAGCGACGGGCGTCGCTGGCGGCGGCCTCCCGCTCCTCCTGCTGCTTGGCGAGCAGGCGGGCGCGGAGCACGCGCATCGCGGCCTCGCGGTTCTGCAGCTGCGACTTCTCGTTCTGCATCGACACGACGATCCCGCTGGGCACGTGCGTGATGCGCACCGCGGAGTCGGTCGTGTTCACCGACTGCCCGCCGGGGCCGGAGGAGCGGAAGACGTCGATCTTCAGGTCGTTCTGGCTGATCTCGATCTCGTCCGGCTCGTCCACCTCGGGGAACACCAGCACGCCGGTGGTCGAGGTGTGGATCCGCCCCTGCGACTCGGTCGCCGGGACCCGCTGCACGCGGTGCACGCCGCCCTCGTACTTGAGGTGCGCCCACACGCCCTGGGACGGATCCGTCGAGGACCCCTTGATCGCGACCTGCACGTCCTTGTAGCCGCCCAGGTCCGACTCGGTGCGCTCCAGGAGCTCGGTCTTCCAGCCCTTCGATGCGGCGTACTGCACGTACATGCGCAGCAGATCGGCGGCGAAGAGGGCGGATTCGGCTCCGCCCTCCCCCGCCTTGATCTCCATGATCACGTCGCGGGCGTCGTCCGGGTCGCGCGGGATGAGCAGGCGCCGCAGGCGCTCCTGGGCGCGCTGCAGCCCCTCCTCCAGACCCGGCACCTCGTCCGCGAACGCGTCGTCCTCACGGGCGAGCTCACGGGCGGCGTCGAGGTCCTCGCCCGCGGCGATCCAGTCGTCGTGCGCCTTCACGATCCGGCTCAGCTCTGCGTAGCGGCGGTTGACCCGCTTCGCACGCGCGGCGTCGGCGTGCACCTCGGGGTCGGAGAGCTCCCTCTCCACCCTGCGGTGCTCGTCGCGCAGCGCCTCGACCTGTTCGAACATGAAGGATCCGCGGCCGCCGGATCAGCGGATGCTGTTCTCGGACGCGTGGCTGTGCCCGGTGCCGTTCGCCGGCTTGTGCGTCTGCGCGCTCAGCTGCGCGTTCTGCATCTGCACCAGGAACTCGACGTTCGAGCTGGTCTCCTTGAGCTTGCCGAGGACGACCTCGAGCGCCTGCTGCGGGTCGAGCCCGGCGAGGGCGCGGCGCAGCTTCCAGGTGATCTTGACCTCGTCCGGCGAGAGCAGCATCTCCTCGCGGCGGGTGGAGGACGCGTTCACGTCGACCGCCGGGAAGATCCGCTTGTCCGCGAGCTGACGGGACAGGCGCAGCTCGCTGTTGCCGGTGCCCTTGAACTCCTCGAAGATCACGTCGTCCATCTTGGATCCGGTCTCGACGAGCGCCGTGGCGAGGATCGTGAGCGATCCGCCGTTCTCGATGTTGCGCGCGGCGCCGAAGAAGCGCTTCGGCGGGTACAGCGCGGACGCGTCCACGCCGCCGGTGAGCACGCGGCCCGAGGCCGGCGCCGAGATGTTGTAGGCGCGGCCGAGGCGGGTGATCGAGTCGAGCAGCACGACGACGTCGCGGCCCAGCTCGACGAGGCGCTTGGCGCGCTCGATCGCGAGCTCGGCGACCGTGGTGTGGTCCTCCGCCGGGCGGTCGAAGGTCGAGGCGATGACCTCGCCCTTGACCGTGCGCTGCATGTCGGTGACCTCTTCGGGGCGCTCGTCGACGAGCACGACCATGAGGTGCACCTCGGGGTTGTTGATCGCGATCGCGTTGGCGATCTGCTGCAGCACGATCGTCTTGCCGGCCTTGGGCGGGGCGACGATGAGGCCGCGCTGGCCCTTGCCGATCGGCGCGACGAGGTCGATGATGCGCTGCGTCAGCTTCTCCGGCGCGGTCTCCAGGCGCAGGCGCTCCTGCGGGTAGAGCGGGGTGAGCGCGGAGAACTCGACGCGGTTCGCGGCGTCCTCGGTGCTCAGGCCGTTGATCGAGTCGACCTTGACCAGCGCGTTGTACTTCTGGCGGCCCTGCTGCTCGCCCTCGCGGGGCTGCTTGATCGCGCCGACGACGGCGTCGCCCTTGCGCAGGTTGTACTTCTTGACCTGGCCGAGGGAGACGTACACGTCGCTCGGGCCGGACAGGTAGCCGGTCGTGCGCACGAACGCGTAGTTGTCGAGCACGTCGAGGATGCCGGCGATCGGGATGAGGACGTCGCCCTCGCCGATCTCGGTCTCGAACTCGTCGACGTTCGCGTTGGCGGCGCCGCGGCGCTTGTTGCGCTGACGGCTGCGGCTCGAGCCGGCGCCGTCCTCGTCGGCGTCGACGGATCCGCCGCGCTGGTTGCTGTTCTGGCTCTGGTTCTGGTTCTGGTTCTGGTTGCCCTGGGCGCCGTCCTGACCGCCCTGGCCGCGGCTGCGGCTGCGCGAACGGCTGCGGCTGCGCGAACGGCTGGTCGACTCCTCGCCGCCCTCGGCCGGAGCCTCGGACGCGGTGTCCGCGGCGGCCTTGTCACGGGTCTCGGCGGGAGCCTCGGCGGTCTCGGCGGTCGGAGCCGCCGCGGCGGACTGCTCGGCCGGAGCCTCGGGCGCGGCCTCGGCCGGCGCGTCCTCGGTCTTCTTCGCCCGGCTGCGCCGCGGCGCCTTGGCCTTCGGGGCCTCCTCGGCGGCAGCATCTGCGGCCGGCTGCTCGGCCGGAGCCTCGGGCGCGGCCTCGGCCGGCGCGTCCTCGGTCTTCTTCGCCCGGCTGCGCCGCGGCGCCTTGGCCTTCGGGGCCTCCTCGGCAGCGGCGGCCGGGGCCGCGGGGGCTTCGACGACGGCCTCGGCCGATTCGGCGGCCTTGGCGGCGGCCGACGCCGTGGTGGCACGGCGCGGGGCGCGCTTGCGCGGCGTCTTGGGGGCGTCCTCGACGGGCGCCGATGCGGCGGGGGCCGCGGTCTCGTTCTGGGTCTCGGAGATGGTCTCCACGAGTACTCCTCTTGTAAGTCGTGGGCGTTTCAGCGGCGCACGGCGAAAGCCGGGCGATGCCGCACGATCATGCCGAGAACAGGCTGTCCCCTGCATGCCACCCGGTGAACACGTCCGCGGCGAACACGATCTCCGTCTCGCGGTGCGGTTTCGGGTGGTGTGCGGTCGACGCAGAGATTGCGTCGGAGGTCGTGATCACGATTGTGACGAAGGACCCTCCGCTCGTTCCCTCACTGTACCACCTCGGACATCGACGGCGACCATCCGCGGGATCCACGGAGTGTCCGTGACCTCGTCCGCGATCCTGGCCGCCTCGAGGCGGGATCCCGGACCGTCGCAGAGCACGAGGACGCTGGGTCCGGCTCCCGAGACGACGGCCGCGAAGCCCTCCGCGCGCAGGGCGCGGACCAGCCGGCTGGTCTCCGGCATCGCGGGGGCGCGGTAGTCCTGGTGCAGCCGGTCGTCGGTCGCATCGAGCAGAACCTCGGGGCTCTGCGTGAGCGCCGCGATGAGCAGCGCCGAGCGCGACACGTTGAACACCGCGTCCTCGCTGGGCACGTGCTCCGGCTGCAGGCTGCGGGCGGCCTTGGTCGACATGGTGTAACCGGGAACGAGCACGAGTGGCGACACGCCGCGGTGCACGAGCAGCTTCTTGTGCTGCGGGCCGCGCTCCCCCGTCCACGCGATCGTGAGGCTGCCGAACAGGGCCGGCGCGACGTTGTCGGGGTGGCCCTCGAGCTCGGTCGCCAGTCGCAGCAGAGCGGCGTCGTCGAGCTCGACGACGCCCTCCAGCAGGCCCTTCGCCGCCAGCACGCCCGCGGCGACCGCGGCCCCGGAGGATCCGAGCCCCCGGCCGTGCGGGACGCCGTTGCGGGCGATGAGGCGGATGCCGGGCATCTCTACCCCGGCGTCCGCGAAGACGTGCGCGATCGAGCGGACGACGAGGTTGGACGCGTCGACGGGGATCTCCTCCGCGCCGGATCCGGAGACCTCGATCTCCACCCGGCCCGGCTCGAGGGCGGTGACCTCGAGCTCGTCGTACATGCTCAGCGCGAGCCCGAGCGTGTCGAAGCCGGGACCGAGGTTGGCGCTGGTCGCGGGGACGCGCACGTCGACGGTGCGCCCCAGGAGCGAGGTCATCTCACTCCCCCTCGACGCGCAGCACGGAGACCACGCGGGTGACCGCAGCGCTCTCGGCCAGGCGGGCGACGGTGTCGCTGAGCGCCTGCTCCGTCGCGCGGTGGGTGCCGATCACGAGGCGCGCGGTCGTGCTCGCCTCGCCGTCCTCGACGGTCTGCAGAGCGGTCGCGATCGAGACGCCGTGGTCGCTGAGGATCCCGGCAACGGTCGCCAGCACTCCGGTGACGTCGGCCACCTCGATCGTGATCTGGTAGCGCGTGGTGATGTGCCCGAACGGCGCGATCGGCAGGCTCTGCCGGGCCGACTCGCCGACGCCCACGCCGCCGGCGATGTGCCGGCGCGCGGCCGAGACCACGTCGCCGAGCACGGCCGAGGCGGTCTGCACGCCGCCCGCACCCGCGCCGTAGAACATCAGCGGGCCGGCGGCCTCGGCCTCGACGAACACGGCGTTGTTGCCGCCGTGCACGCTCGCGAGCGGGTGCTCGCGGTCGATCAGGGCCGGGTAGACGCGCACCGAGACGCCGTCGCCGGAGGCCTCGGCGAGGCGCTCGCACACGGCCAGCAGCTTGACCACGTAGCCCGCGCGGCGGGCGTCGGCGATCATGTCCGCGGTGACCGACTCGATGCCCTCGCGGTGCACGTCGTCGATCGTGACCTGGGTGTGGAAGGCGAGGCTGGCGAGGATCGCGGCCTTCTGCGCCGCGTCGTAGCCCTCCAGGTCCAGGGTTGGGTCGGCCTCGAGGTAGCCGAGCTCGGTGGCGATCCGCTGCGCCTCCTGGGCGCTCAGCCCCTGCCGGTCCATCGCGTCCAGGATGAAGTTCGTGCTGCCGTTCACGATGCCGAAGATCCGCGCGATCCGGTCGCCCGCGAGCGAGTCGCGCAGCGGCCGGATGATCGGGATCGCGGCAGCGACCGCGGCCTCGTACGACACCGACGCGCCGACCTGATCGGCCGCCTCGAAGATCTCCGCGCCGTGCGTGGCGAGCAGCGCCTTGTTGCCGGTGACCACATCGGCCCCGGAGTGCAGCGCCTGCAGCACGTAACTGCGCGCCGGCTCGATCCCGCCCATCAGCTCGATCACGATGTCCGCGCCGAGGATCAGCTCCTCGGCGTCGGTCGTGAGCAGTTCCCGGGGCAGCGGGCTGTCCCGGGGCGCGTCGGGGTCGCGGACGAGTATCCCGGCGAGCGCGAGGCGGACGCCGCTGCGCTCGGCGAGGTCGTCGGCGTGCTCGATGAGCAGGCGCGCGACCTGCGATCCCACGGATCCGGCCCCGAGCAGGGCGACGCGGAGGGTTCGGGGGTCGGTCATGCTTCTCCTTCTCCGGTGCGGGCACCGGGGGCGGCCTCCGCGGGAGCGGCGATGCCGGCGTCCCGTCCGAGGAGGTCGGCGAGGGTCTCCCCCCGCACGATCACGCGAGCCGCGCCATCGCGCACGGCGACGACCGCGGGGCGCGGAGTGTGGTTGTAGTTGCTGGCCAGCGCGTGGCAGTACGCGCCGGTCGCCGGCACCGCGAGCAGGTCGCCCGGGGTGACGTCGGAGGGGAGGTACTCGTGATCGACGACGACGTCCCCCGATTCGCAGTGCGAGCCCACGACGCGGACGAGCACCGGCTCGCCGGTCCCCTCGCGGGAGGCGATCCGCGCCGAATACTGCGATCCGTACAGCGCGGGGCGGGCGTTGTCGCTCATTCCGCCGTCGACGCTCACGTAGAGGCGGTCGCCGCGGTCGCCGAGCGACACGTCCTTGGTGGTGCCGACCTCGTACAGCGTCACGCCGGCCTGGCCGATCACGGCGCGGCCGGGCTCGAAGGCGAGCGCGGGGATCGGGATCCCGCGCACCTCGCACTCCGCCGCGACGGCGTCGACGATCGCGGTCGCGAGTTCCTCGATCGGGGTCGGGTCGTCGGCGCGGGTGTAGGCGATGCCGAAGCCGCCGCCGAGGTTCAGCAGGGGCAGCTCGCCGTCCTCGCGGAGGGCCGCGTGCAGCTCGACGATGCGCGAGGCCGACTCCGCGAATCCCGCGGATCCGAAGATCTGCGAGCCGATGTGGCAGTGCAGGCCGCGCAGGTCGAGGCTGGGGATCTCCCGGATCCGCTCGACGAGGGCGGGGGCCGCCTCGAGCGGCGTGCCGAACTTCTGGTCCTCGTGGGCGGTGGCGAGGAAGTCGTGGGTCTCGGCGTGCACGCCGCTGTTCACGCGGAGCAGCACGCGCTGGACGGCGCCGAGCCGCTCGGCGATCGCGCCGAGCCGCTCGATCTCGATCGCGCTGTCGAGCACGATCGCGCCGACGCCGACCTCGACCGCGCGCTCCAGCTCGGAGACCTTCTTGTTGTTGCCGTGGTAGCCGATCCGCGAGGGCTTGACACCCGCGGCGAGCGCGGTCTCCAGCTCGCCCCGGGTGCACACGTCGACGCGCAGCCCTTCCTGGGTCACCCAGCGGGCGACCTCGGTGCTGAGGAACGCCTTGCCGGCGTAGTAGACGCGGGCCTTCGTGCCGTGCGCGGCTGCGGCGGCGTCGAACGCGGCCTTGATCCGGGCGGCGTGTGCGCGCGCCTCCCCCTCGTCGAGCACGTACAGCGGGGTGCCGAAGCGGGCCCGCAGCTCGGAGACGCCGACGCCGCCGATGCTCAGCTCCCCGTCGGCGTCGCGCCGGGCCGAGGCGGGCCACACCCCCTCGACCAGATCGTTCGGGTCGGACGGCAGCTCCAGCCAGTCCGGGGCGAGCGCGTCGTCGGGCGATGCGGAGAGCAACGGATCACCAATCGTCGAGGTTGTCACAGGTGGGATGCCCGGCTCAGAACGGTGCCGAGTTCTGAGAATTCTAGGGCACGCGGAGTACGGGCCCTGCGGCTGTGACGCCCCGTTCCACGCCCCCGACGCTCCTCGCGTCGGCTCCCGGATCGCGGCGCCCGACTGGATACGCTCGGTGCATGGCTTCCGATGAGGCGTCCGCGGGCCGGCCCTGGCCGGCCCGCACCGTCGACGCGCTCGTGGCGCGCGCGCTGCGGCTGCGGGTCACCCGGGCATGGCTGCTCTACGCCGAGAAGCACGGCCCGATGCTCGCCGACGGGATCACCTACCGCGCGCTGTTCAGCGTGTTCGCGGCGGTGCTGCTCGGATTCTCCGCGGCGGGGCTGTGGCTGTCCGGGAATCCGCAGGCGCTCGCCGCGCTGGTCTCGGCGGTCGACGCGGCGATCCCCGGGCTGGTCGGGAGCAACGGACTCGTGGATCCGACGCTCATCCGAGCGCCGGTCGGGCTGTCGATCACGGGGGTCATCTCCGTGATCGTGCTGGTCGGGGCCGCGCTCGGCGCGATCGGATCCCTACGGATCGCGCTGCGGACCCTGGCCGGCAGACTCGCCGACGACGTGCTGTGGGTGTGGGTGCTGCTGCGCAACCTCGCACTCGCGGTCGGGATCGCGGTCGCGTTCGCTCTGTCCGCGGGGGCGAGCGTGGTCGGAGCCCTGGGCCTCGACTTCGTGGCCACGATGCTCGGCGTCGCGCACTCGCCCGGGTTGGACTGGCCCGGCCGCGTCCTGTCGGCGCTGGTCGTGTTCGCCCTCGACACCGCCATCATCGCGGGGCTCTTCACGGTGCTCTCCGGGGTGCGGGCGCGCGGGCGCACGCTGTGGGGTGGCGCGGTGCTCGGCGGATTCGGCCTGCTCGTGCTGCAGCAGCTGTCCAGCCTGTTCGTGGGCGGCGCGCGCTCGAATCCGCTGCTCGCCGCGTTCGCGGCGCTCATCGCGCTGCTGCTGTGGTTGAACCTGTCGGCCCAGGTGATCCTCCTCGCGAGCGCCTGGATCATCACCGGCGTCGAGGACGGCGAGGATCGCGCGTCCGGGCATCCCCGCTCGTTCGCGGAGCGGCGCCTGGATCGCGCGGAGCGCCTGCTCACGGCCACGCGAGCGGAGCGCGACGCCGCGAAGGCCGACCTGACGAAGCCCGACCCGGCGAAGCCCGACCCGGCGAAGCCCGACCCGGCGATGCACGACAAGACGTCCTGAGCACCCGCTTCGAACCCTGCTCGCTGGTCGCGACACGCCCTCATCCGGCCCTCCAGGCGACGATTCGCGACCAGCGAGCGAAGGGTGGAGGGGCAGAACAGCGGGCGCGGGATCAGCCCCGGGGAATGCTCGGATCAGCGGGCGGGGCAGGTGCCGTTCCGGAGGAGCTCGGGATCCGTCGTGATCGCGCTGTCGGCGGTGAACGTCGCGGCGAGCGCGCCGTCGTCCACGCGCAGGCCGCTGAGGTGCACGCCGGCGGGCAGACGGTCCGCGATGCAGACGGCCTGAGTCGCGAAGAGCGGTTTCAGCGCTCGCGCGAACGGCGATGAGTCGTCGGAGGAGTTCAGCGTGATCGCGCCGATCGTCACGGAGGTCGGGGTGAAGGTCAGCTCGCCGCCCTGCGCGCCCGGGGTGAGCGAGAGCGCGAGCGGCACGGTCGCGCCGAACAGCGTCGCCGTGCCGGTCGCCTTCACGTCCTTGCCGGTGAGGGTCACGGCGTCGATCGGCGTCGACCCCGCCGCGCTCTTCAAGGCCTTCTCGAGCTGATCCGGACCGATCCGGAACGTGCCGGTCGCACTGCCGAGCCGTCCGCCGCGGATCGGGACGCCGGTCGCCTCGACCGACACCGCGGTCGTGATCGGCCCGATCGGGACGCTCTTCGAGCTGAGCCGGATGTCGTCGAGCCGGCCCGCGACGAGCTGGGGCAGCACGATCCCGCCGACCTGCACGTCCAACTGCTGATCCGCCGGGAGCTTGAGCCCCGTGACGACCTGGGAGCGGATCTGCTGCGCGACCACGGCCCGAGCGACGAACTCGCCGCCGACGACGAGCGCGGCGAGCACGACCACGACGACGCCGAGCACCCACGGCCAGCGCGGCGCACGGCGCACGGCAGTGACCGGGGGCGCAGGGCGCGGCGGGACGGCGACGGGGTACTCGAACCCGAGGCTCCGGGGATACGGCTCGGTCGGCTGCGTGTCCTCGTCGCCGCTCATGTCACATCCGCTCCGGCGCCGACACTCCGAGCAGGCCGAGTCCGTTGCGCAGCACCTGGCCTGTGGCGTCGTTGAGCCAGAGGCGGGTGCGGTGCACGTCCTCGATCTCGTCGTCGCCCTGCGGGATCACGCGGCAGTTGTCGTACCAGCGGTGGTACAGGCCGGCGAGCTCCTCGAGGTAGCGCGCGACGCGGTGCGGCTCGCGCACCTCGGCGGCGAACGCGACGATCCGCGGGAACTCCTGCAGCGCGCCGAGCAGCGCCGACTCGGTCTCGTGCGTGAGCAGCTCGGGCGCGAACGCGGAGCGGTCCACGCCGGAGTCCGCGGCGTTGCGCGAGACGTTGTGCGTGCGGGCGTGCGCGTACTGCACGTAGAAGACCGGGTTGTCGTTCGTCCGCTTCTGCAGCAGCTCGGGGTCGAGCGACAGGGGCGAGTCGGCGGGCGAGCGCTCGAGCGAGTACCGCAGCGCATCCGTGCCGAGCCACTCGTGCAGGTCGTCCATCTCGATGATGTTGCCGGCGCGCTTGCTGAGCCGCGCCCCGCCGACCGAGACGAGCTGGCCGATGAGCACCTCGACGTCCTTGTCCGGGTCGTCGCCGGCGGCGCCCGCGAGCGCCTTCAGACGATGCACGTAACCGTGGTGATCGGCGCCGAGCAGGTAGATCTTGTGCGCGAAGCCACGATCGCCCTTGTTCAGGTAGTACGCGGCGTCGGCGGCGAAGTAGGTGTACTCGCCGTTCGAGCGCCGGATCACGCGGTCCTTGTCGTCGCCGAAATCGGTGGTGCGCACCCACACGGCGTCGTCCTCGTCGAACACGTGCCCCTGCAGGCGCAGGCGATCCACGGCCTTGTCGACGAGGCTCGGCCCGCCGTCCTCGCCCTTCGCGTGCAGGATCCGCTCGGAGAACCACACGTCGAAGACGACGTTGAACTTCGCGAGCGACTCCTGCTGCTCGGCGAGCTGGAACTGGTAGCCGAGCTCGCGCGCGACGACGAGCTGCACCTCCTCGTCGAGCGCGAGGAAGTCCTCCCGCTCGGCGATCACGCGCGCCGCGATGTCGGCGATGTAGCTGCCCGCGTAGCCGCCCTCGGGGGTCGGCTCGCCCTTGGCGGCCGCGACGATGGATCCGGCGAACCGCTCCATCTGCGCGCCGGCGTCGTTGATGTAGAACTCGCGGGCGACGGTCGCGCCGCTCGCGTCGAGGAGCCGCGCGATGGCGTCGCCGAGCGCCGCCCAGCGGGTGTGCCCGATGTGCAGCGGTCCGGTCGGGTTCGCCGAGACGAACTCGACGTTGATCGTGCGGCCGGCCTGGGAGTCGTTGCGACCGTAGGCATCGCCCGCGTCGACGATGACCTTGGCCAGAGCGCCCGCGGCTCCCGCCTCGAGGCGCACGTTGAGGAAGCCGGGGCCGGCGACCTCGGCCGAGGCGATGCCGTCCACCGCGGCGAGGCCGTCGGCGATCTGCTGGGCGAGCTCGCGCGGGTTCGCGCCGAGCTGCTTGGCCAGGCGCATCGCGATGTTCGTCGCCCAGTCGCCGTGGTCGCGGTTGCGCGGGCGCTCCAGCACGATGGCGGAGGCGTCGAGCACGAGCGGCTCGCCGGGTCGTCGCTCGTCCGCGATCGGGGCGAGGACGGACAGGATCGCGGCGGCGAGGGCTTCGGGATTCATAGACCTCCGATTCTAGGCCGCGAACCCGGTCGGCACCCGCACGAACAGGGTCCGGGCGCCCGCACGGGCGCGCCCCGGAGTCCCGCCCGCAGTCAGCCCGGCAGACCGGAGCGCAGCAGCGCGAGGTGCTCCTCGCCGACGGGCACGCCCGCGTGCCGCAGGGCGAGCATGGTCGCCCCGGCCACTCCGCTCTCCACCGTCACGACCGGGTACCGGCCCTCGGCGACGTCGAGGTGCGCGCGCAGACGGGCCTGCACCGGCCCCGGGCGGGACACGATGCTCCCACCCATCACCACGGGCCCCGATCCGTCCCGCACGAGGTCGAACGAGCCGGAGAGCAGCTCGCCGGCCCGATCCAGGATCGCGCGTGCGACGGCGTCCCCGTCCTCCGCGGCCGTGAAGACGAGAGGGGCGAGTTCGGCCAGCTGCACCGGCCGCTGCGCGTACAGGGCGCGGATGAGCCGCCCCAGCCCGCGCGGGCGTCCGTCCCGGCCCGGCCCGTCGGCGCCCTCGACCGGAACGCCGGCGGCCTCGAGCACGAGCGGTGTGAGCGCGGTGCCGGGCCCGATGCCCTCCAGCTCGTCGACGGCCGCGTGCGCGGCCCTGCGCCCGATCCAGAACCCGCTGCCGCGGTCGCCGAGCAGCCAGCCGAGCCCGTCCGCGGTCGCCACGATCCGCCCGTCCTGCACGCGCACCACGCTCGCCCCGGTGCCGCACACCACGCCGTAGCCGACCGGGGCGACCGCGCCGCTGCAGTACATCGCGAGCAGGTCGGACTCGAACGCGAGCGTGCCGCGGAATCCGCGCTGCGTCAGCGGATCCGCCAGCCACGGCGTCGCCCCGCCGTTCGAGTCGTGCCCGGCCATCGCCGCCACGATCGCGGTGACGTCGGCGAGGTCGGCTCCCGCGGCGGCGAGCGCCTGCTGCACGGCGGTGAGCACGCCGTCCGCGGCGAGCGCGATGCCGGCGGAGGTCGGGTTCCCGCTGCCGCCGCGCCCGTGGCCCAGGCAGCGTCCCTCGGCGGTCGCGAGCACCGCGCGGGTGGAGGTCCCACCCGCGTCCACACCGATCACGAGCATGTTGCGTCCTATTTGTTATCTGTCCGTCTTGACGTTTCGCCCGAGACAGGATGAGAATGTTTTTCACCCGAGCCGCGCCGATCCCCGACGCATTTTCAATGGAGGCAATGGTGCCACTCATGCAGGAAGTCGGCAACGAGTTGTCGATCACGCAGCGCATCTCGCTGCGTCGCCCTGCGATGCCCCGGGCGATGGCGAAGATCGCCGAGGTGATCCTCGCCCATCCGACGGCCCCGGTCGAGCTCACGATCACCGAGCTCGCCGACCGGGCCGGCACCTCCCCCGCCACCGTCACCCGGTTCTGCCGTGCGATCGGTTTCGACGGCTACACGCAGTTCCGCGTCGGCGTGGCCGCGGAGTCCGGCCGCGGAGACGCCGGCACCACCTGGCGCACCGACATCGCCGACGACATCAGCCAGGACGACCCCGCCGACCGGGTGCTGCTGACCCTGCTCGGCCTGCACACGCGGAGCATGGAGACCACGACGAGCCTCCTGGACCTCGACGACGTGCAGCTCGTCGCCCGGGCGATCGCGGAGAGCCGGCATGTCGACATCTACGGCGTGGGCGGCAGCGGCGTGATCGCCGAGGAGTTCCGCGGCCGGCTGTACCGGATCGGCGTGAACGCGCACTCCTGGTCGGACGTGCACGACGGGCTCACCAGCGCCGTGCTGCAGGACGGCTCCTCGGTCGCCGTCGGGATCTCGAACACGGGCAGCACCGAGGAGACCATCGAGATGCTGTCGCACGCGCGTGCGGCCGGCGCGCTCACCGTGGCGATCACGGCCCGGGCCGACTCCTGGCTGGCCTCGATCGCCGACGTCGCGTTCATCACGTCCTCGGCGAGCCCGACCGACCGCCCCGACGACCTCTCCATCAAGCACGCGCAGCTGCTCGTGATCGATCTGCTCTACGTGCTCGTGGCGCAGCGCACCCTCGGCAAGGCGGCCACCCGCCTGGCCGCGAGCGCGATGGCGGTGTCCTCGCACCGTCGCGCAACACCCTCCCCCCTCGAGCGCGGCCCCCGCCGCGAGAAGGAGTCCGCCCGATGAGCGCTTCCCCGATGGATCTGCTGCGCGAGGCCGAGTCGCGCCTCGACCGCCTGGCCGCCGACGCCGAGGCGGGCCGCCTCGACCCCGCGATCGCGCTGCTCGTCGACGGGCTCCGCGCCGGCGGCGTCATCCAGGCGTTCGGCACGGGGCACTCCGAGGCGTTCGCGATGGAGATCGCCGGACGCGCCGGCGGGCTGATCCCGACCAACCGGATCGCGCTGCGCGACATCGTGCTGCACGGGGAGCGCACCGTCGAGGTCCTCACCGGATCCCTCGAGCGCGAGCCCTGGGTGGTCGACGAGCTCATGGCGGTCTCCCCCGTCACCGAGAACGACGTGTTCGTGATCGCCTCGAACTCGGGCGTGAACGGATCCATCGTCGGCGTCGCCCTGTGGGCCAAGGAGCACGGCCACCCGGTGATCGCCGTGACGAGCCTCGAGCACACCAGCCGGGTCGAGCCGAAGCACCCGAGCGGCAAGCGGCTCAGCGAGATCGCGGACGTCGTGATCGACAACCTCGCCCCGTACGGCGACTCGACGCTCCAGGTCACCGAGGAGATCTCCGCCGGTGCGATCTCCTCGATCACGGCGGCGTTCATCGCGCAGCTGCTCACCCTCGGCGTCGCCCGCACGATGGCGGACGCCGGCGAGGTCCCGCCGATGTACATCTCGGCCAACATCCCCGGCGGCGACGAGCACAACTCGGCGCTCGAGGCCCGCTACCTGGACCGGCTCCGACGCGGCGCCTGAGCCGCCTCACAGACTCATCCTCTCCCTCACACCCTCACTAGGAAGGTAAGAATCACATGGAAACCAACGACGCTTCCATCAGCCGGCGCACGCTGCTGCGCGGCGCGGCGCTCGCGGCTGTCATGGTGCCCCTCGGTGTCAGCCTGGCGTCCTGCGCGGCTCCCGGCGGCGGCGGAGGAAACTCCGGCTCCGGCGGCGGCGCGAAGACGGCGGACAACCCGTTCGGCGTCGCGGCGAACTCGAAGGTCGACGCGGTCATCTTCAACGGCGGCTACGGCGTCGACTACGTCGAGAACGCCGCGACGATCATGGGCAAGGGCAAGAACAAGGTCACCGCGAAGGTGTCCCCGTCCACCAAGATCGCGCAGGAGCTGCAGCCCCGCTTCGTCGGCGGCAACCCGCCGGACCTCGTGGACAACTCGGGCGCCAACTCGATCGGCTGGAACACGATCCTCGACCAGCTCGAGACGCTCGACGACGTGCTCGACTCGAACAACCTCGAGGGCAAGAAGATCAGCGACACGCTGTACGCCGGCGTGAAGGCCCCTGGCACGTTCGACGGCAAGTTCAAGGCTCTGAACTACGTCATGACCGTGTACGGCCTGTGGTACTCGGACGCCCTGTTCCAGGCGAACGGCTTCAAGGTCCCGACGAGCTGGCAGGACCTGAAGGACCTGGGTGCGGCGGCCAAGGCCAAGGGCAAGTACCTCTTCGTCTGGGGCAAGGAGGCGGCGACGTACTACCAGACGTTCGTCGTCGACTCGGCGGTCATCCAGGGCGGCGACGACGTGCGCCTCCCGCTGGAGAACCTGAAGGCTGGCTGCTGGTCGCACCCGATCATCCAGAACATCCTGACGATCTTCCACGACCTCATCCAGGCCGGCTACATGAAGCCGGGCGGCGCGGGCACGCAGTTCACGCAGGCGCAGTCGCAGTGGAGCCTCGACCAGGCCGCACTGCTCTACCCCTCGGGCTCGTGGATCGAGAACGAGATGAAGTCGCAGACCGCTCCGAACTTCAAGATGATGGGCATCCCCGAGCTGCCGCTGGACACCAAGCAGACGACTCCGAAGGGCACCATGCGCGCCGAGGCCGGCGAGCCGTTCATCGTCCCCTCCAAGGCGAAGAACGCGGCGGGCGGCAAGGAGCTGCTGCGCACGATGCTGTCCAAGGAGGCGGCGACCTGGTTCACCCAGCACAAGCTCGCGCCGACGATCGTCAAGGGCACCGTGCCCGCCGACGCGTTCGGCTCGACCGCGCTGGCGTCGCAGGTGAAGATGCTCGACGGGGCCGGCGACAACGTGTTCACGATCAAGTCGTTCAACCTGTACGGCATGAACTCGGACCAGCTGCCGATCTGGAACTCGTTCCTGGCCGGCGGGATGTCCGTCGCCGAGATCACCTCCCAGCTGCAGGCGCTGACCGACAAGGTCCGCAACGACAGCTCCGTCACCAAGATCGAGATCAAGTAATGACCCTCAGCAGTCCGGGTCTCGGCGGTGAAACGGACACCGCCGCCGTGACTGCTGCTCGTGCGGGGGGCCGCAAGGCCCTCCGCATCGGGCAGCGCCGACTGACGCTCGATTATGTGTCTTTCCTACTGGTGTTCCTCGTGCTACCGGTGGCGCTGTTCGTGATCTTCGTGATCTCGCCGTTCGTCCAGGCCGTCTACTACTCGATGACGAACTGGACCGGCTTCTCGCCGAACATGAGCTTCATCGGCGTGAACAACTTCGTCAAGCTGTTCCAGGACACCACCTTCCTGCAGGCCATGGGTAACAACATCCTGCTGGCGGTCGTGCTGCCGCTGATCACGATCATCATCGCGCTCGCGTTCGCGAGCCTGATCACGGTCGGCGGCCCGTCCAGCGGTCAGGTGCGGGGCCTGAAGGGATCCAGCTTCTACCGGGTGGTGTCGTTCTTCCCGTACGTGATCCCGGCGATCGTGATCGCCATCCTGTGGAACGCGATCTACACGCCGAACGGCCTGCTGAACGGCGTGCTCGAGATCTTCGGCGTCAACATGAACAACTTCGCCTGGCTGGGCGATCAGAGCACCGCCATGGGCGCCTCGATCTTCGTGATCGTCTGGGGCATGGTCGGGTTCTACATGGTGCTGTTCATCGCGGCCATCAAGGGCATCCCCGCCGAGACCCTCGAAGCAGCGCGCATCGACGGCGCGGGACGGTTCCGCACCGTCACGTCGATCGTGCTGCCGCAGATGCGCGACAACGTGCAGACCGCATACGTCTACCTCGGCATCCTCGCGCTGGATGCCTTCGTCTACATGGCCGGCCTGAACGCGTCCGGTGGTCCGGGCAACAGCACCCTAGTGATGAGCCAGTACCTGTTCCGCACCGCGTTCGAGAAGGGCCAGTTCGGCCTCGCGAGCGCCATGGGCGTCGTGCTCGCCGCGATCACGCTGCTCTTCGCGGGCGTCGTCATCGGAATTTTCCGTCTCATCGGCGGCAAGGATGAAGGAGGACGCGCATGAGCGTGACCACGCGTGCCGAGGCCCGCACGGAGCCGAACCAGGAACAGGAGATCCGTACGACGAAGCCCACGACCAGTGACAAGGTCGTCGGCGGCGTCTCGCACGTGGTCCTGGTGATCTGGTCGATCGTCGTGATCCTGCCGCTGCTGTGGACCGTCCTCAGCTCGTTCAAGACCACGGCCGAGATCTTCAAGTCCCCGTTCGGGCTGCCCGCGAACTGGAACTTCGACAACTACGTCAAGGCCTGGGTCGGCAACAACTTCGGCCCGATGTTCCTGAACACCGTGATCGTGGTGGGCTGCGCCCTCATCCTGGTGATGCTGCTCGGCGCGATGTGCGCCTACGTGCTCGCCCGGTTCTCGATCCCCGGCAGCCGGATCATCTACTACCTGATGCTGGCGGGTCTCACCTTCCCGGTGTTCCTCGCCATCGTGCCCCTGTTCTTCATCCTGCAGGGCATGCAGCTGCTGAACACCCTCCCCGGCCTGATCATCACGTACGTCGCGTTCGCGCTCCCGTTCACGGTGTTCTTCCTGTTCTCGTTCTTCAAGTCACTGCCGTACGAGATCCAGGAGGCCGCGTACGTGGACGGCGCCGGCGAATGGCGCACGTTCTTCCAGGTCATGCTCCCGATGGCCCGGCCGGGCCTCGCCGCGGTCGCGATCATGAACTTCCTCGGCCTGTGGAACCAGTTCCTGCTGCCGATCGCGCTGAACACGAGTCAGCCGAACTACGTGCTCTCCCAGGGCATGGCGGCCTTCGCCTCCGCAGCCGGCTACCAGGTCGACTTCGGCGCCCTGTTCGCCGCGGCCATGATCACGATCGTCCCCGTGCTCATCGTCTACATCCTCTTCCAGCGCCAGCTGCAGGGGTCGGTGTCGCAGGGCACCTCGAAGTAGCACGCCGCTGCTTCTGCGACGCGCCTCCGGATCTTGGATCCGGGGGCGCGTCCGTCGTCGCGGCCCGCGCGCCGCGTGGTGAATCGGGGGCCGGATCCGATGCTAGGCTCGTTCGGTACGCCTCCGTAGCTCAGCGGATAGAGCGCCGGTTTCCGGTACCGTAGGTCGCAGGTTCGATTCCTGTCGGGGGCACGAATGCGATGAAGGGCCGCCCTCCAGGGCGGCCCTTCATCGCATCCTCACCACCCGACCGGCGAGGCTCCATTCGCCAGGAGGCTCCGCGCGCCGACCCGACAGGATCACGCGACGCGCCTCACCAACCGTCGGCGCGTGGAGGGGCGAATGGAGATGCGGGGGCATGGAGCAATGACGCAGGTGACGATCCCGGGACCCACGGTCCCTCCCGGCACGCCGGTGCATACCCGGTGGGGCTGGGTCACGGCCTACGTGCTCGTGGCAGCCGCCGTCCTGACCGCGGCGCAGCTCTGGGCGATGAGCGGGTTCATGCAGGCGTATCTCCGACAGTTGACGTTCCTGCTCACCACGATGCGGACCAGGCCGGGCACCGCCGCCCCCTCTCCCATGATCGAGATGTACTCCTCGATGATGCCGATGACGATCGCGTTCACGCTGATCGGTCTCCTGAACTGGGGGTTGCTCGCCCTCGGCGTGGTCGCGGCGTACCGCGATCACGAGGAGCTGGGCCGGCTCGGCTATCCGAAGCGCTTCCACTGGGCATGGAGTTTCCTCAACCCGGTCTATCCGATCGGACGAGCCGTCGTCGTGCACCGCCAGGCAGGGGCCGGCTGGGCGACGCTGTGGGTCGCGATCGCCGCGACCGCGGCCACCTTCCTGATCTCCATCGGCTGGTCGATGTGGCTGCTCATCACCATGTTCGACGCGATCGCGTCGATGAGCCGGATGGCGATCTGATCCGACCCGGACGCCCGCTCAGATCACCGCGACGACCAGGGCCACCACCGCGAGCAGCGGGAGCAGCCCCTGGACGGTCGCCGCGCGGAGCTTGGTGCGGTCGGACAGCACGAGCACGAGCGCCGCGGCGAGCATCATGCCGACACCGGCGAGCGTCAGCGCCCAGCCCACGACGAACCAGACGCCGGAGCCCAGCGCGACGACGACCCCGATCACGACGAGGATCGCCAGGAACAGGTTGTAGAAGCCCTGGTTGAACGCCAGCTGCTTCATCGTGCGGGCGTCCGCCTCGGTCGCGACGCCGAAGATCCGCCGGGTCGAGGTGTGCGTCCAGCGCACCGACTCGAGCACGAAGATGTACACGTGGATCAGGGCCCCGAGCCCCGCCAGCACCGCGCCGATGACGAAGAACATGGCACGATTGTGCTCCCGCCGGATCCGACCGGGAGACAGACCCGCCGGTCAGCAGGCGAAAACGCGGTCAGGCCCTCGGCACGCGCCGGTACGTGAGGTCGCGGATGTCGCGCCCCTTCGCGAGGCCCTTGCGCTCGAACGCGGTCATCACGCGCCCGTCGAAGCGCTCGGCCCACTCCCCCTCGAACGCGCGCTCGAACTCCGGCGCCCCGTCGAGCACCTCGCGCATCTGCAGCGCGTAGTCCTCCCAGTCGGTGGCGAGACGCAGCAGTCCGCCGTCGCGGATCGCGGCCCCGGCGGTGGCGCCGAACCCAGGCCGGACGAGGCGCCGCTTGGTGTGGCGCTTCTTGTGCCACGGGTCCGGGAAGAAGATCCACACCTCGCTCGCCGCGGCCTCCGGCAGGTAGGAGGAGAGCACCTCGGGCGCGTTCGCCTCGACGAGGCGCAGGTTGCGCGCGCCCGCGCGGTCGGCGTCGAGCATCGTGCGGGCGAGGCCGGCCCGGAACACCTCGACCGCGAGGAAGTCCTCGGCCGGCCGCGACGAGGCGGCGGCGACGATCGCGTGGCCCTGGCCGGAGCCGACCTCGACGATCAGCGGCGCCTCACGGCCGTACTCGGCCGCGGGGTCGAGCCGCGCCTCGGGGTGCACCGAGGTCCAGGCGACGTCCCGCGGCACGTCCAGCAGGTAGTGCGGCGCGAGCTCGGCGAACGCGCGCTCCTGCGCCTCGGACATGCGGCCGCTGCGCCGGACGAACGACACCGGCTCGTCGCGGAAGGTACGGGGTTCGGGCATCCCTCCAGGATATCCGGCGGCGGCGTCGGCTCCTGAGCCCGCCGAGGGACGCGCCCGCCCTGCACCGCGCGCGGAACGGCCGCTCATGCCCGCTCCCCCGGCTCGGTGACGAAGTCGATGAGCTCCTCGACCCGGCCGAGCAGCGCGGGCTCCAGGTCGCGGTAGGTCGTCACGCGGGACAGGATCCGCTTCCACGCGTGCGCGATGTCGGCCTGCGACTCCGCCGGCCAGCCGAACGCGCGGCAGATCCCGGTCTTCCAGTCCGTGCCGCGCGGGATCTGCGGCCATGCCCTGATCCCCATCGCGACCGGGGTCACGCACTGCCACACGTCGATGAACGGGTGCCCCACGATGCGCAGGTGCGCGCCGTGCGGCCCGCGCAGGATCTGATCGACGATGCGGGTCTCCTTGGACCCGGCGACGAGGTGGTCGACGAGGACCCCGTAACGGCGGGTGCGGCTCGGCGGCTCGGCCGCGAGCAGCTCGTCCAGCAGGTCGATGCCCTGCAGATACTCCACGACGACGCCCTCGACCCGCAGGTCGTCGCCCCACACCTTCTCCACGAGCTCGGCGTCGTGCCGGCCCTCGACGAGGATCCGGCTGGGCAGGGCCGTGCGCGCCCTGGCGTCGCCGACCGCGAAGGATCCGGAGGCGGTGCGCCGCGCGCCGCCCTGCGACGTCTTCGACGGGTGCACCAGCCGCACCGGCTCGCCGTCGATCATAAAGCCGCCGCCCAGCGGGAACAGCCGGCGCCGGCCCCGGTAGTCCTCGAGCTCGACCTGGCCGCCCTCGTTCCGGGTGACGGCGCCGCAGAAGCCGTCCACGGCGACCTCGACGACGAGGTCCTTGTCCGCGGCGACGTCGATCACCGTCTTCGCGCCGCGATCCCGCCAGCCCGCGGCGAGCACATCCGATCCGTACCTGTCGTCCATCCGCACCAGCCTAGGATCCGCCCCGCGTGCGCCGCCGCAACGGCACGACGCCGCACGCATCTTCGGTGTTCGCTATGAGCACTCCCGATCGCCTACCCGGCCCCAATCCCGCGGAATAGACTCGCAAGGGGGTCTGCCGGGACCCGGGAGGAGCGAAGATGCGAGCACGCTGGGCCGTCGTCGTCGGGGTGGTCCTGGGCGTGCTCGGCATGTCCTTCCTCGCCTCACCCGCGGTGGCCACGGCGCCCGTCACGCTCGGCTCCGGATACGTCACGGATGAGGTCGGGGCGCTGTCCTCCGCCGAGGTCACCGCGCTCGACGCGCGGCTGACCACGCTCAGCCGCACCAAGGACATGCAGCTGTTCGTCGTCTTCATCGACGCGTTCACCGACCCGGAGAACAGCCAGCAGTGGACCGAGCAGGTCGCCCGCGACAACGGGCTCGGCCGGAACCAGTATCTGCTCGCGATCGCGGTGAGCGACCGCCAGTTCTACATCTCCGCCGACAGCCGCGGCCCGGTCTCGCTGAGCCGCGTCGACGCGATCTCGGACTCGCTCGTCAACGACCTGCACGACCAGCACTGGGCCGCGGCGGTGCGCACCGCGGCCGCCGGCTTCGAGGGCGCAGGCTCCTCCGGCGGATGGGGCGTGGGCGGCATCGTGCTCGGCGGGGTCGCGGTCGTCGCGATCGTCGCCGGGGTCTGGGTGCTCTTCGCGATGCGCCGCCGCGCGGCCGCGCGCATCGCCCCGGTGACCACGGAGCAGGTCACGGATCCGCTCGACGCGATCAGCGACGAGGAGCTCGCGCAGCGGGCAGGGTCCGCGCTCGTGCACACCGACGACGCGGTCACCTCGTCCACCGAGGATCTCGGCTTCGCGATCGCCCAGTTCGGCGACAGCGCGACGAGCGTGTTCGCGGACGTCGTGTCGAAGGCCAGGGCCAAGCTGGACGAGGCGTTCGCGCTCAGGCAGAAGCTCGACGATGACGTGCCGGACACCCCGCAGCAGCGCCGGGAGTGGGATCTGCGGATCATCCAGCTGTGCGAGGAGGCCGACGCGGCGCTCGACGCGAACGTCGCGGCGTTCGACGAGCTCAGGCGGCTCGAGGAGGGCGCGGAGCAGGCGCTGCAGCAGCTCGAGGCCCACCGCGCCGACGCCGCGGCCGCCGTCGACGCCGCACCGGCCGCACTGGAGCGGCTGGTCGCGGTCTACGACGCCTCGGCGCTGCGCACGGTCGCCGACAACCCGGCTCAGGCCCGGAGCCGGCTCGAGCTCGCCGACGCCCGCATCGCCGACGCGCAGCGACTGCTCGCCGAGGACAAGCGCGGCGAGACCGCCTTCGCGATCCGCACGGCCGAGGAAGCCGTGCTGCAGGCCGGACAGCTGGCCGCCGCGATCTCGACGCTGCACGACGACCTCGGCAGGACCGAGGACCAGGCCCGCGCCCTGATGTCCGACCTGGAGCAGGACATCGCCGGCGCGTCCGCCCTGCCCGCCTCGCCCGAACTCGACGCCGTCGTCGCGGGCACCCGCGAGGCCCTCGACCAGGCGCGCACCGACCTCACCGGAACGGGCCGGCGCCCGCAGGCTGTGGTCGAGGCGCTGACCGCGGCCAACACCCGGATCGACGGCGCCGTCTCCGCGATCCGCAGCGGGCAGCAGCAGGCCGAGCGCGCGCAGCAGGTGCTGCAGCAGACGCTGGCCCAGGCGCGCGCCGAGATCACCACCGCGAACACCTACATCACGACCCGCCGCGGCGCGATCGGTGCCGATCCCCGCACCCGCGTGGCGCAGGCCTCGACCGAGTACGACCAGGCCGAGACGACCCGGCTCGCCGACCCCGGCACCGCGCTCCAGCACGCCCAGCGCGCGATCGCGCTCGCCCGGGAGGCATCGTCCCTGGCGAGCGGATCCGTCGACGGGTACGGCGTCGACCAGAGCGTCCCGAATGCGGGCGCCTGGGGCGGCGGCAACCTCGGAGACGCGATCCTCGGCGGCATCATCGGCGGGATCCTGTCCGGCGCCGGGCACTCCTCCGGCTGGGGCGCGGGCCGCAACGGCGGCGGCTGGCGGTCCAGCGGCGGCGGATTCGGCGCCTCCAGCTTCGGCGGCGGCGGCTTCGGCGGAGGCGGCGGCCGCTCCGGATCCGGCGGCCGCTTCTGAGCGGCCCCTCCCCCGCGCTCCCTCTCGACCCACGACAACTTCGAACGGAACCCTGGAAAGGACACCCCATGACCAAGCAGTCCGTCTTCGGCCGCATCTCCACCCTGGTGAAGGCCAACATCAACTCCCTCCTCGACTCCGCCGAGGACCCGCAGAAGATGATCGATCAGCTCGTCCGCGATTACACGAACAACATCGCGGACGCCGAGTCGGCGATCGCCGAGACCATCGGCAACCTGCGCCTGCTCGAGCGGGACCACCAGGAGGACGTGCAGGCCGCCGCCGAGTGGGGCAACAAGGCCCTCGCCGCGAGCCGCAAGGCCGACGACCTGCGCTCGACCGGCAACGCGGTCGACGCCGACAAGTTCGACAGCCTCGCCAAGATCGCGCTGCAGCGCCAGATCAGCTCGGAGCGCGAGGCGAAGACCGCCGAGCCGCAGATCGCGGCGCAGACCGAGGTCGTCGACAAGCTCAAGAGCGGCCTGAACACGATGAAGGACAAGCTCGAGCAGCTCAAGGCGAAGCGCAGCGAGCTGCTCGCCCGCGCCAAGGTCGCCGAGGCGCAGACCAAGGTGCAGGACGCGGTCTCGTCGATCAACGTGCTCGACCCGACCAGCGAGCTCGGCCGCTTCGAGGACAAGATCCGCCGTCAGGAGGCGATCGCCCAGGGCAAGGCCGAGATCGCCGCCTCGTCGATCGACGCGCAGTTCGAGAGCCTCGAGGATCTCGGCGAGCTCACCGAGGTCGAGGCCCGCCTCGCCGAGCTGAAGGCGGGATCCACCGCCAAGCCGCAGGAAGCTCTCGAGGGCTGATCGTGACCCGCTTCCTCGTCGTCCCGCAGTGGCAGGGCTCCCCCGCCCCGCGGGCGATGCTTCTCACCGACGGCGCCGCCGCGATCGCCGGCGACCTGCCGAGCGCGCGCACCACCGTGCTGGACGTCCCGCTGGAGGCCGGCGACGCCGAGGGCACGGGCGTGCACCGGCTGAGCAGCCTGCGTCGCACCAGGGAACTGATCGAGGAAGCCGTCTCGGCGCACGCCGAGCCGACGCTCGTGGTGGGCGGCGACTGCGGCGTGAGCGTCGCGGCGGTCGCCGCTCTGCACGGCGGGCTGGACGACGTCGCGATCGTGTGGTTCGACGCGCACCCCGACCTGCACACCCCCGAGTCGTCCGTCTCGGGCGCCTATGCGGGCATGGCGCTGCGGGCCCTGCTCGGGCACCCGTCGTTCCCGCTCGCCGCCCCCGCGGGGCTCAGCCCCGAACGCACGGTGCTCGTCGGCGCCCGCGCCGAGGAGGACGCCGAGAGCGACTTCCTGGCCTCGTCCGGGATCGTCCGACTCGACGGACTCGAGGATCTCGTCGCCCTCGCGGACGCGGTCACCGCGACCGGTGCGCGCCGCGTGTACGTGCACATCGACGTCGACGTGCTGGATCCGGCCGAGTTCGCCGGCGTCTCCTCCGCCGTGCCGTTCGGGCTGCGCGCGGCGGACGTCGTCGAGGCCCTCCGGATCCTGCGCGAGCGCGTGCCGCTGGCGGGTGCGACGATCGCAGGGTTCGCCCCGCGATCCCCCGGCGACGCCGTCGAGGACATGGGCGCGATCCTGCGCCTGATCGGCTCCCTGGCGTGAGGTCGGCCGACCTCGACGCGATCCGTGCCGAGGCGGCCGCGATCGTGGAGCGGGGTCGCCGGTTCGACGGGCGCATCCCCGCGGTGCTGCTGCGCTCCCCGATCAGCCGGATCGGCTACGCGTGGGGCTGCGCGATCGGCTGGATCTGGGGCGGGCTGTGGAGCACCGGCCCCGTGGAGCGCCGCGAGGGGCTGTGGGTGTTCCGGGGCATGCCCGCGTGGACGTTCGCCCGCGGCGGCGTGTGCGTCGGCGGCTGCTACCTCACCGGCGACGCCGTGCCGGATGAGCGCGTGCTGCGCCACGAGGCGGTGCACAAGCGGCAGTGGCTGCGCTACGGCTTCCTGATGCCGGTCCTGTACCTGTGCGCGGGGCGGGATCCGCTGCGCAACCGCTTCGAGATCGAGGCGGGTCTGGAGGACGGCCACTACCTGCCGCGGTGAGCCCGCGGTGTCCGCGTCACTCGACGAGCGCCTGTCCCAGCGCCTCGAGCCGGGCCGGCGCGAGACCCGCGCCGAGCAGGTAGTCGGCGACGGATCCGTGCCGCTGATCGATCTCGGCGAGGAGCCGGCGCATGACCGGCGCGGGCGACTCGGTCGCGAGCGCGATCGCGTTCTGCGCGACCGGAAGACGCTCCTCGAGCCACTTCGCGATCGCACGGTTGCGGGACTCCGGCAGCTGGGAGGCGGTGAGGGCGTAGTCCTCGACGATCGCGTCCCGATCGGCGCCGACGGCCGCGAGCGCCAGCGCGACGCTGACCCCGGTGCGATCCTTGCCGAGCGTGCAGTGCACGAGCGTCGGCTCGCCCGCGGCGATCACGTCCATCACGCGCACGACGCGGTCCGAGCCGTCGTCGACGATGCGGCGGTAGAGGCCGTCCAGGCTGATGTCGCCGAGGAGGAAGGACGCGATGGAACCGGCGAACAGCGGCACGTGCGTGATCGGGATCCCGGCGACCCCGCACGGTTCCGCGAGCACCTCGCTGTCGTCGCGGAGATCCACGACGCGTGACACGTGACCCCGCAGGAAGGACTGGGCCTCGGCCCCGGTGTGCGCCAGATTCCCGGAGCGGAACAGGACGCCCTCGCGGATGCGGGACCCCCCGACCGGGATCCCGCCGACGTCACGGAGGTTCGTGATGCCGGGGACGTGCAGGACCGTCATCGCGGGACCCGCGGGGCGACCGCGTACTTGCCGGCGACGACGATGCGGTTGAACGCGTTGATCGACACGCACGCCCAGCTGAGCGCGGCGTACTCCTTCTCCGTGAACACCGCGCGGACCCGGTCGTAGACGTCGTCAGGGATGCCGTCCTCGTGCAGGAACGTGAACGCCTCGGCGAGCTCGAGCGCCGCCTGCTCCCGCGCCGAGAACACTCCGGACTCGCGCCAGGCGGGGATCTGCATGAGCGTGTCGGTGTCGATGCCGAGCGCGGTCGCGCGGTCCACGTGGATCCGGGTGCAGAAGGCGCAGCCGTTGAGCTGCGAGCAGTGGATCATCACGAGCTCCTTGAGCCGCTCGTCGATCTCGTTCGCGCGGCAGATCTCGCTCACCGTGACCGCGAAGGCGTCCAGCGCCTTGTACGCGGCGGGCTCGGTCCGGGAGAGGTGCACGCGCTTCTCGCTCATGCGATCAGCCTAGCGAGCGGGTGGGGGGCCGGCCCCGTCGGGGCACCGGAGAGACGGAGATCACTTGGACAATCCGAATTGCGATCATCAAGTCATTTCGATGCTCCGACACGGGCATCCGCATGACTCTCTGTTCCCAATTCGCGCCCCCACCCGCGGAAAGGAGCACAATGAAGGCGTGTCCCACCACGCATCCGCAGAGACCACCGAGTTCTCCTTCCTGCCCGGCCAGGCGAAGGCCCTCGGCGTGCCCGTCCCCGCGATCGAACGGATCTCGATCGTCCTCTCCGACGGCCGCACGCTGAGCGCGCTGCGCATCGGCGAGGCTCCCCCCGAGATCACCTTCCTGCACGGCGCGGGCCTGAACGCGCACACCTGGGACACCACGCTGCTCGCGCTCGGGCGACCGGCCCTGGCGATCGACCTCGCGGGCCACGGCGACTCCTCCTGGCGCGATGACGCGGACTACACCGGGCGGACGCTCGCCGCCGACGTCATCGAGGCGCTGCACGCCTGGACGGACCGCCCGCAGGTGCTCGTCGGGCAGTCCCTCGGCGGGCTCACGGCCGTCGCCGTCGCGGCCCGCGCCCCGCGGCTCGTGCTCAGCGTGATCGTCGTCGACATCACCCCGGGCGTCGATCAGAGCGGCGGCCCCACCGCACTCCGCGAGTTCTACCGGGTCGTCGACGCCGCCGACCGCGACGAACTCGTCGATCGCGCCCAGAGGTTCGGCTTCGGCGGCGACCGGGACAACACGGTCCGCGGCGTCTTCCTGAACACACGCGTGCGCCCGGACGGCCGGGTCGAGTGGAAGCACCACTTCGCGCACATCGCGTCCTCCCTGCTCGACGCCCCGGCCGACGCCGCCTCCGCGTTCTCCGCGCGCACCATCCTCGGCGAGGCGGGCTGGGCCGACCTCGCCGTCGTGCGGGCGCCGCTCACCCTCGTCCGCGCGGACGACGGATTCGTCTCCGAGGAGGCGCTGCGCGTGTTCGAGGAGCGCGTGCCGGCCGCGACCGTGATCCGCCTGGAAGGCCGCCACAACCTGCAGGAGACCTCTCCCGTGGCGCTGGCCGCCGTCATCCGCACGACCGCCGACACCGGGTCCCCCGGATTGTGACGGCGCGCTCCACGCCGCGCCGCCCGACCTGACCCCGCAGCCCTAGGCTCGACCGCACAGCACCTCGTCCATCGCACCCGAGAGGATCCCCCTCATGCACCGCACGCACGCCGCGACGTCGAGGATCCGTCGCCGTTCCGGTCTCGCCCTGATCGCCGCGCTGACCGCCGCATCGCTGCTGCTCGCGGCGTGCTCCCCGTCCGCGCCCGCGAAGCCCGCCGCGACCGGCAGGCCCGACCAGAACGCCACGCTCACCGTCGGTCTCGTGCTCGAGCCGACGAGCCTCGACATCCGGCACACGGCGGGCGCCGCGCTCGAGCAGGTGCTCGTCGACAACATCTACGAGGGCCTGGTCAGCCGCACGCAGGACGACAGGATCGTGGACCGTCTCGCGAAGAGCCACGAGGTGTCGGCCGACGGCCTCACCTACACGTTCGTGCTGCACGACGGCATCGCCTTCCACGACGGCGCCGCGCTCACCGCGGCCGACGTGGTCTCCTCGCTGCAGACCGCGAAGGACGACGCCACCGTGCAGGGGCACGCCGACCTCGCCGGCGTCGCCTCGATCACCGCGAAGGACGACAAGACCGTCGTCGTCACGCTCGCCGCGCCCAGCCAGAACTTCCTGTTCAGCCTCACCGGCCACGCCGGCCTGATCTTCCAGAAGGGCGGCCCGACCGACCTGCAGTCCGCGGAGAACGGCACGGGCCCGTTCACGCTGCAGAAGTGGAACAAGGGCAGCTCGCTCACGTTCGCCCGCAACGACAAGTACTGGGGTGAGAAGGCGGGCGTCAAGACGATCGTCTTCGACTACATCCCCGACTTCACCGCGGGTGTCAACGCCGCCCTCGACGGCACCCTGGACGTGCTCACGGCGGTCGACCCGAACCTCGCGCCGCAGCTCGACAAGGGCGGCAGGTTCGCCCTCACGACGGGCCGGACCACCGACAAGGGCACGCTGGCGTTCAACAACACCAGGGCGCCGCTCAACGACCAGCGCGTGCGGGAGGCGCTGCGCCTCGCGATCGACCACAAGGCGATCATCGCCGCTCGCGGCGCGGGCACCACCATGTACGGTCCGATCCCGCAGCTCGATCCCGGCTACAAGGACCTCTCCTCGACCGCCCCCTACGACCCGGAGAAGGCCAAGACGCTGCTCAAGTCGGCCGGGCAGGAGAATCTGACGCTGACCCTCACGATCCCGTCGTTCTACGGCTCGACGGTCCCGCAGCTGCTCACGAGCGACTTCAAGAAGGTCGGCGTGACGCTGAAGGTGAACTCCGTGGAGTTCCCGGCCTGGCTCGACACCGTGTTCACCAAGCACGACTACGACCTGAGCTTCGTGCTGCACGTCGAGCCGCGCGACTTCGGCAACTTCGCGAACCCGAAGTACTACTTCGGCTACGACAACCCGCAGGTGCAGAAGCTGTACACCCAGTCGCAGACCGAGCTCGATCCGAAGAAGTCGGCGGACCTGCTCTCCCAGGCGGCGGAGATCGTCGCGAAGGACGCCGCGGCGGACTGGCTCTACGAGGACCAGACCATCACCGCGGTGCGTCCGGGCGTGGACGGGTTCCCGCAGGACTCGATCAACTCGCGGCTCGACCTGCACGGCGTGACGGTCACGAAGTAGTCCGCGCGCACCCGTGCTCCGCTACGCGCTCGTCCGAGGAGCCCTGCTCATCGCAGGGCTCCTCGTCGCGAGCGCGCTGATCTTCCTCGCCCTGCGGGTCTTCCCCGGCGACGTGGCGCAGCTGCTCGCCGGCGACAAGGCCACCCCCGCGCAGGTCGACGCGATCCGCACGGCGCTCGGCCTCGACCAGCCGCTGATCGTGCAGTACCTGTCCTGGATCGGCGGCGTGCTGCGCGGCGACCTCGGCGTCTCGCAGCTGAACGGCGCCTCGGTCGCCGCGGAGCTCGCGCAGAAGGGGCAGGTGACGGTCCCGCTCGCGACGATGTCGCTGCTCATCGCGCTGCTCATCGCCGTGCCCCTCGGGATCGGATCCGCGATGCTGCGCGGACGCGTCGCCGGCACCGCCCTGAACGTCGCCGCGCAGGCGATCGCCGCGGTGCCCGTGGTGTGGGCGGGCATGATGCTCGTCGTGGTGTTCGCGGTCTGGCTCGGCTGGCTGCCCGCACAGGGCTTCCCGCGCGACGGCTGGGCCGACCCCGGCGCCGCGCTGCAGGCGCTGCTCCTGCCCGCCCTCACGATCGGCGTCGTCGAGGGCGCGCTGCTGCTCCGCTTCGTGCGCAGCGCCACCCTGCAGGCCGCCGGGCAGGACTTCGTGCGCACCGCCGCCGCCAAGGGGCTGACCCGCAACCGGGCGCTGATCCAGCACGGGCTGCCGGCCGTCGGGCTCTCGATCGTCACCGTGCTCGGCATCCAGGTGGCCGGGATCATCGTGGGATCGGTGGTCGTGGAGCAGCTGTTCACGCTGCCCGGGATCGGGCGGATGCTCGTCGCCGACGTCGGCACCCGCGACCTCGTGAAGGTGCAGGGCGAGCTGCTCGTGCTCACCGGGATGGTGCTCATCATCGGCTTCGTGGTCGACCTCGTGCACCGCGCGATCGACCCCCGGCAGCGGGAGGCCGAGGAATGACCCGGTCCCTGAGCCCGTCGAAGGGGCGTCGTCTCGTCTCCTCCGGCGCCGGAGGATTCGGCGTGATCGTGATCGCCGTGATCCTGCTGACCGCCCTCGTGTCGCTGTTCTGGACGCCGTTCGACCCGCGTGCGACCGACGTCGTCTCGCGGTGGCTGCCGCCGAGCTGGCCGCATCTGCTGGGCACCGATCTGACCGGTCGCGACATCCTCAGCCTGATCATGGCGGGCTCGCGCACCACCGTGCTCGTGGCCGCCGGTGCGGGCGTGGTCGCCACCGCGATCGGGATCGCGCTCGGCGCACTGGGCGCGCTCACCGCGCGCTGGGTGCGCGAGGCGGTCGCCGTGTTCGTGGACGTGCTGATCGCCTTCCCCGTGCTGATCATCGCGATGCTCATCTCGACCGTGCGCGGCGGGTCGCTCTGGGTCGTCGTGTGGGCGGTCGGCATCGGCTTCGGCGTCAACGTGGCGCGGGTGACGCGCCCCGAGCTGCGCCGCGTGCAGCAGAGCGACTTCGTCGTGGCGGGGCGAGCGGCGGGCCTGAGCCCCGTGCAGAACCTCGTGCAGCACCTGCTGCCGAACATCGCGCCGGTGTTCATCGTGCAGCTCTCCTGGGCGATGGCGACCGCCGTGCTCGCCGAGGCGGGGCTGTCGTACCTCGGCTTCGGCGCCTCCGTCGTCGACCCGTCCTGGGGGATCTTGCTCGCGGATCTGCAGCGCTACATCCAGATCCACCCGCTCTCGGTGGTCTGGCCCGGGCTCGCGATCACGATCACGGTGCTCGCCTTCAACCTGCTCGGCGACGCGCTGCGCGACGCCACGGATCCCACGCTCCGCGGCGCCGGGAGACGACCCGCCGGCGAGCCGCGCACCGGCCCCGTGCCTCCGCCGGAGGTGACCGCATGAGCCTCGACGTGACGGATCTCGTCATCGAGATCGATGGCCGGCGCGTCGTCGACGGCATCTCCTTCGCCGTCCCCGACGGCGCCCGTGTCGGCCTCATCGGCGAGTCCGGATCCGGCAAGTCGCTCACCGCACTCGCGCTCATGGGGCTGCTCCCCGACGGCGCCGCGGCGACCGGCAGCGTCCGCTGGAACGGCCGGGAGATCCTCGGGATCCCGGATCGCGAGCTCGCCCGGATCCGCGGGAACGAGATCGGCATGGTGTTCCAGGAGCCGCGCACCGCGCTGAACCCGATCCGCACGATCGGCCGGCAGATCGCGGAGGCCGTGCGGATCCACGAGCGCATCGACCGCCGCGCGGCCCACGCCCGCGCCGTGGCCGAGGCCGGCCGCGTCTCGCTGCCGGACCCGGAGCGGATCGTGGACCGCTACCCCCACCAGCTCTCCGGCGGCCAGCGCCAGCGCGCCGCGATCGCGATGGCCCTCGCCGCCCGCCCGCGGCTGCTCATCGCCGACGAGCCGACGACGGCCCTGGACGTGACGATCCAGGCCGGCGTGCTGCGGCTGCTGCTGTCGCTCGTCGAATCCGGCGGTATGTCGCTCGTGTTCATCACGCACGACCTGGCCGTGCTCGCCCAGGTCGCGACCCACGGCGTCGTCCTCGCGGACGGCCGGGTCGTCGAGTCCGGGCCTCTGGAGGGCCTGCTGACGGCGCCGGCATCGCCGATCACGCAGGGCCTGCTCCGGGACGCGACGGCGACGCTCTGGCGCGGGGAGGATCAGGCATGAGCGCTGCGAAGCCGCACCCGGTCGCCGAGCCCCTCATCCGGGCCCGAGGCCTGCGGCGCGAGTACGTCCACCCCCGGTCCCTGGGCCGGGCCCACGCGCCCCAGAGGCTCCGGGCGGCGCCGAGCGACGGCGGGAATGGGGCGTGGGGCGGCCCCCGCTCCCGCACGGTCGCCCTGGACGATGCGGACCTCGACATCGCGGAGGGATCCGCGCTCGGCGTGATCGGCGAGTCGGGCTCTGGCAAGTCCACGCTGATCCGGCTGCTGCTGGGCCTCGACCGTCCGACGGCGGGGTCGGTCGAGGTCGCCGGCCGCGCGGTCGACGCGAGGGCGTCGGCGCGCGCGCTGCACTGGCTGCGCCGGCAGACCGGGCTGGTGTTCCAGGATCCGTACGCGTCGCTGGATCCGCGCCAGTCCGTCCAGCGGATCGTGTCGGAGCCGCTGCGCGCGCTGCGGATCGACGGCGACCACCGGGCACGCGTGGCCGAGGTGCTCGCGCAGGTCGGCCTCGAGCCCGCGATGGCCGCGCGATACCCGCACGAGTTCTCCGGCGGGCAGCGGCAGCGGATCGCCCTGGCCCGCGCGATCGCGCACCGCCCCCGGATCCTGGTCGGCGACGAGCCGCTGTCCGCCCTCGACGTCACGGTGCGCGCGCAGATCCTGGACCTGCTGCGCGAGCTCCGCGCCGACGGGCTGACCCTGGTCCTCGTCTCGCACGACATCGGCGTCGTGCAGAACCTGTGCGACGACGTCGCCGTGATGAAGGACGGCCGGATCGTCGAACACGGCCCCACCGCGCGCGTGCTGCACCGGCCCGCGCAGGACTACACGAAGCAGCTCCTCGCCGCGATCCCGGTCATCCCCGGCTCCCGCTGAGCCGAGAGCCGGTCCACAGCTCAGGACTCGAGCGACTTCTGCAGGAACAGCACGTCCAGCGAGCGGCCGAACTTGATGCCGACATTGCGCAGGTGCCCCGCGTCGACGAAGCCGTAGCGGCGGTGCAGGGCGATCGACGCGGTCGCCGCGGTCGGCTCGATCACGGCGATGATCTCGCGGACGCCGGCCTTGGTCGACTCCGTCAGCAGGGCCTCCAGCAGCGCCTTGCCGAGACCCCGGCCGGCGGCACCGGGCGCCAGGTAGATCGAGTTCTCCACGCTGAACCGGTACGCGGACTTGTCCCGCCAGTGCTGCACGAGCGCGTAGCCGAGCACGACATCGACGTCGTCGACCGCGACGAGGAACGGCAGGCCTGCGACCGACAGCACGTCGCGCTTGTGCTCCCAGAACGCGAGGTCGGACTCGTCCTCGTCGAACGTGACGGTCGAGCTGCGCACGTAGTGGTTGTAGATGTCGCGGACGGCGGGCAGATCCGCCTCGACCACGGTGCGGATGCCGCTCATGCGATCCTCCAGTCGACGGGGGTGGCGCCCTGCTCCTCGAGCAGGGTGTTGGCACGGGAGAACGGACGGGATCCGAAGAACCCGCGGCTCGCGGACAGCGGCGAGGGGTGCGCCGACGCGATCACCGGCGTCGTGCCGAGCAGCGGCCGCAGCCCGTCGGCGTCGCGGCCCCAGAGGATCGCCACGAGCGGCGCGTCCCGGGCCACGAGGGCGCGGATGGCGAGCTCGGTGACCTTCTCCCAGCCCCAGCCGCGGTGCGAGGCCGGGGTGCCGGGGCGCACCGTGAGCACCCTGTTCAGCAGCATGACGCCCTGGTCGCTCCACGCGGACAGGTCGCCGTGCGCGGCGGGCGGGATGCCGAGGTCGCTCTCCAGCTCGCGGTAGATGTTGCCGAGGCTGCGCGGCAGCGGGCGCACGGCGCGGTCCACCGCGAAGGAGAGCCCGATGGCGTGGCCGGGGGTCGGATACGGATCCTGCCCGACGATGAGGACCTTGACGTCGGCGAGCGGGCGGGAGAACGCGCGCAGCACGTTCGCGCCCGCGGGCAGATAGCCGTGGCCGGCGGCGTTCTCCGCGCGCAGCCGGTCGCCGAGCTCGGCGATGAGCTCCCCTGCCGGCGCGAGCGCTTCGGCCCACCCGGCGTCCATCCGTCCCTCGGCCGCGAGCTCGGTCAGCGATTTTGGCATCAGGCGCCGGCCCGGTCGCTGGAGACCTCGACGCGGCCGTCGGCCCCCGGGATGACGCGCCAGACACTGCCCTCGCCCGCGATCCGCGGCCCGTCCGGGCCGGCGATCAGGGCGGTGCTCTCGTCCAGGCCGAGGCCGCCGTCGACCGCGCCGGCCTCCGTGGCGGCGATCAGCCGGGACAGCGTGCCCCACTGCGCCGCGTGCACGTCGATCGACACGTCGACCAGCCCGATCCCGGCGACCACGGTGACCTCGTCGAGGTCCTCCGCCGTCCCCTCGGGTGCGACCACGACGCCGCCGATCCGCCAGCCGCCGAGGATCGCACGCTCGGCGGCGATCATGGCACCCGCGGAGAAGCCGAGGTACGGGGTGCCCGCGCCGACCGCCGTCCGGATGGCGTCGTAGCACCCCTCGAGGGCGTCGTGATACGCCGGCGTCAGGCCGCCGCCGATGACGATCGCATGCGCGCCGTCGAACACCGCGGGCGAGACGTGGTCGCCCTCCCCGACCGCGACGATCCGGGCATCGACCGGGACCGCGTCGTCGGCGGTGAGCGCGGCGACGAGGTCACGGGCGTGCCCGGTGGACGCGTCCTCGCGCACCGTGACGACCACGACGACCGGTCGTCCGGCGCCCTGCGCCTGCGCCCGGGCGACGGCCTCGGCCGTGAAGGGCGCGAAGGCGGAGCGGCCCAGCCCTCCGCCGACGAGGTGGACGCCCACGGTCAGTCCTCCCCGCGCGGGCGGAGCGGCCCGCGGGTGAGCAGGTGCGAGGCGGCCTGGGCCACCGGGCGGATCACGATGAGATCGAGGTTGACGTGCCGCGGCGCGTTGAGCGCGTAGGCGATGACGTCGGCGACGTCCTCGGCGACGAGGGGCTCCTCGACGCCGGCGTACACGGCCTCCGCCGCCGCGACGTCGCCGCCCAGGCGCCGCAGCGCGAACTCCTCGGTGTGCACGAGGCCCGGCGCGATCTCGGTGATCCGGATCGGTTCGCCGTGCAGCTCCAGCCGCAGCACCTGCGGGATCATCGCCTCCGCCGCCTTCGCCGCGTTGTAGCCGCCGCCCCCGGGGTAGGCATTGCGGGCGGCGACCGAGGTGAGGAAGAGGAGGTCGGCGTGGCCGCCCACGGCGGCGGCGCGCAGCTGCGGCAGCAGCGCCGCGGTGAGCTGCTGCACGGCGAGCACGTTCGCCTCGTACATCCAGCGCCAGTGCGCGACGGATCCGTCCTCGACCCGGTCGGTGCCCCGTGCGCCGCCGGCGACGTGCACGAGCGCGTGCACGGGCCCGGTCGCCGCGAGATGCGCGACGAGCCCCTCGATCTGCTCCGGATCCGTGAGGTCGGCCGCGTACGCGGTGGAACCGGTCTCCGCGGCGAGCGCCTGCAGCCGGTCCTCGCGCCGGGCGACGCCCACGACATCCCATCCGCCGGCGCGCAGAGCCCGCACCGCCGCCTCGCCGATCCCGGTGCTCGCGCCGGTCACCACTGCTCGTCTGTCACGCATGCCACCACGCTACGGGATCCGCCTCTGACCCACCCCTCCGGGTGCCCGCCCGCGTGTTACGACACATTTCCCGTGTCTTGTTGACAGCGGGACAGGATCCGTACTCTCGATGCAATGCCGCCGGCTCTGAAGGGGCGGCCCACCCTACCCTGCGACGCGATTCCAGTGTCGCTATCGCACGTCGCGCAAGGAGACATCATGACCGCTGCCGAGAACTGGCGCTTCGAGACCAAGCAGATCCACTCCGGCGCCGCTCCGGATCCCGTGACCAAGGCGCGCGCGACGCCGATCTACCAGACCACGTCGTACGTCTTCGACAACGCCGACCACGCCGCCAACCTGTTCGCGCTGGCCGAGTTCGGCAACATCTACACCCGCATCCAGAACCCCACGCAGGACGTGCTCGAGCAGCGTCTCGCCGCACTCGAGGGCGGCACCGGCGCCCTCGTCCTCTCCAGCGGCCAGGCCGCCTCGACCTTCGCGATCCTGAACATCGCCCAGGCCGGCGACCACTTCGTGTCGAGCTCCTCGATCTACGGCGGCACCTACAACCTCTTCAAGTACACGCTCGCCAAGCTCGGCATCGAGGTCACCTTCGTCGAGAACCAGGACGACATCGAGGAGTGGCGCCGCGCGGTCCGCCCGAACACGAAGCTCTTCTTCGCGGAGACCATCGGCAACCCGCAGATCAACGTCCTCGACATCAAGGGCGTCGCCGACGCCGCGCACTCCGCCGGCGTCCCGCTCATCGTCGACAACACGATCGCGACCCCGTACCTGATCCGCCCCTTCGAGCACGGCGCCGACATCGTCGTGCACTCCGTCACCAAGTTCCTGGGCGGCCACGGCACCACGATCGGCGGCGCGATCATCGACGGCGGATCCTTCGCCTGGTCGCAGAACGTGGAGAAGTTCCCCGGCCTGACCGAGCCGGACCCCTCCTACCACGGCGCCAGCTACACCGCCGCGGTCGGCGACGGGCTCGCCTACATCATCAAGGCGCGCGTGCAGCTGCTCCGCGACCTCGGCTCGGCGATCGCCCCGCAGAGCGCCTGGAACCTCATCCAGGGCATCGAGACGCTGTCGCTGCGCGTCGAGCGTCACGTGCAGAACGCGCAGGAGATCGCCGAGTGGCTCGACGCCCGCGACGACGTCGCCAGCGTCAACTACTCGGGCCTGCCCACCTCGCCGTGGTACGCGGCGGCCAACAAGTACGCCCCCAAGGGCGTCGGCGCGGTCCTCTCCTTCGAGCTCAAGGGCGGCGTCGAGGCCGGCCGCCAGTTCGTGAACAGCCTCGAGCTGTTCAGCCACCTCGCCAACATCGGTGACGTGCGCTCGCTCGTCATCCACCCGGCGTCCACCACGCACGCCCAGCTCACCCCGGAGCAGCAGCTCACCGCGGGCGTGACCCCGGGCCTGGTGCGCCTCTCCGTGGGCCTCGAGAACATCGACGACCTCAAGGCCGACCTCGACCAGGCCCTCGCCGCCGCGCGCAAGGTCACCGAGGCCGCCCGCGCCTGACGCGCTCCTCCTCAGAGACGCCCGAGCGCCCCGGATCACGCGATCCGGGGCGCTTCGTACGTGCCGCGTTCGTTCGCGCCCCCTCTGAGCGCCTGCGCCCCCTCTGAATGACGTATCTGCGAGGGGGCGGCGACGCTGCGAGGGGGCCGCGACGAGAGATGCTTCAGCCTCCACACACCCGGACGTCCGAGAAGACCACGGAATCTGTCGCGGGCGCGCCATCGCCGCGCCCGGTGGACGAGTCTGACGGCATGAGGAAGTCGATCACGCTCTCCGAGGCGCACGCGCTCCTGCGCTCCCGCGACGATCTGCGCGACGACGGACACAGCGAGCGCGACATCCGTGCGCTCGTCGCCGCAGGGCGACTCCTGCGTGTGCGCCGCGATCGCTACGCCGACGCCGCGGACTTCGACGCGCTGTGGAGCGAGGGCCGTCATCTGGTGCACGTCGTCGCCACGCATCTGAACTCCGAGTCACCCGGGCCCGTGTTCTGGGGGCCTTCGGCGGCAGTCCTGCATGGACTTCCGCTGTACCGCCTCGCTCCGGCGAACGTGCACACCGCGATCCTGGGCGCACGGCACGGACGCACCCGCGCCGGCACCATGCAGCACAACGTCGAGGTGCCGGCCGACGACATCGTCGAGATCGACGGGATCCGCTGCACCTCGCTGGATCGCACGATCCTGGATCTGGCCTGCACCGTCGCCGAGACCACGGCGACCGCGGCGTCGGATGCCGCCGTCCGCGGCGAGGCGGTCGTCGGGCACGTGCAGGATCCGGAGTACGCCGCGGCCTGGCACGCCAGGATGGCCGAGCGCGCACGCCTGAGCAGGGCACCGGGTATCCGCCGCGCGCGCTGGATCGTCGACTTCGCCGACGGTCGCGCGCAGCTGCCCGGCGAGAGCGTGAGCCGACTCCACCTGCACCGCCTGGGGTATCGCGGGGTTCTCCCGCAGGTCCACGTCCGTGGCTCGGAAGGCGACGACTACTGGATGGACTTCGCATTCCCGCGGTCGCGAACGTTCGGGGAGTTCGACGGCCGGGGCAAGTACCTGGACGACGACCTGCGCGGCGAGCGGACGGCGGAGCAGGCCGTCCTCGATGAGAAGCGGCGCGAAGACGATGTCCGCGGCGTCACCGGGTGGCGGTTCGCACGGTGGGAGGGCCGGCACATCGCCACGGCGGAGACCCTGGGGCGACGGTTGGCCGCGTTCGGAGTGCACCCGCCCGGGTGATGGCTCCCGGATCCGAGCTCCGTCGACCTCGCCCCCTCCCCGCGCCGACGCCCCCTCTCGGGGACGTGTCTGCGAGGGGGCCACGACGCCGCGAGCGGGCGTGGACGCCGGGGAGAGCCCACCGACGCCGCCACGAGAGCGCAGACCGGCCCTGCGAGCCGCGCCCGGGATGCGTAACCTGCCGCCGTCACCGCGATACACCCGGAAGAATGGATCCATGGACTGGCAGACGACCTCCGAGGACACGGTGCCCTCCGCGCGCGTGTCGGAGGCGGACGCCCGGCTGCTCCGTGCCCGGCCGCCGGCCACCGGCGCGTGGCGGGACGGCGACCCGGCCGGAGACCGCCTCTTCGAGGCGTTCGGCCCGTTCCGCACCGAGGGCGGCGGAGAGCTCCCCCTCATCCGCGTCGCCTTCGAGACCTGGGGCCGCCTGAACGAGGCACGCGACAACGCGATCCTGATCCTGCACGCCCTCACCGGCGACAGCCACGTCGTCGGCGAGGCCGGCCGCGGGCACGCCACGAGCGGCTGGTGGGGCGAGATCGTCGGCCCCGGCGGCGCGATCGACACGGACGAGTGGTTCGTCGTCGCGCCGAACATGCTCGGCGGCTGCCAGGGCTCCACCGGCCCCGCGAGCATCGCGCCGGACGGCTACGAGTGGGCGTCCCGCTTCCCGTACCTCACCATCCGCGACCAGGTCGCCGCGCAGGTGCTGCTCGCCGACGCGCTCGGGATCGACCGCTGGGGCGCCGTGATCGGCGGATCGATGGGCGGCATGCACGCCCTGGAGTGGGCCGTGGGGCACCCGGAACGGGTCGAACGGCTCGCGGTGCTGTCCTCTCCCCCGGTGACGACCGCCGACCAGCTCGCGCTGAACTTCGTTCAGCTCGAGACCGTGCGGATGGATCCGCGCTTCGCCGGCGGCGAGTACTACGACGCCCCGGTCGGCGAGGGGCCGCACCGCGGCCTCGCCCTGGCCCGGCGCATGGCCCTCCTGAACTACCGCAGCCCGATCGAGCTGAACCAGCGCTTCCAGCGGTCGTGGCAGTCCGGCGTCTCCCCGCTCGGGCAGGGCGGCCGATTCGCGGTGGAGAGCTACCTCGACTTCCACGGCAACAAGTTCACCCGGCGCTTCGACGCGAACAGCTACCTCACGCTCGTCGAGGCGATGAACTCGCACGACATCGGCCGCGACCGCGGTGGTGTCGAGGACGCGCTGCGGCGGGTGACCGCCCGCACGCTCGTGCTCGGGATCGACACCGACCGGCTGTTCCCCGTGGACGGGCAGCACCGGATCGCGCGCGGCATCCCGAACACCCTCGACGGGAACGAGGCCGTGGTGCTGACGAGCGACTTCGGCCACGACGGCTTCCTCATCGAGACCGACGAGGTCGGCATGCACCTGCGGCGGCTGCTCGCGGGCTGAGCGCCCTCCCATCCCCACGCCCACTCCAGCCGTCGCTTCGCGCCGCCTGGAGCCTCCGGGGCGCGTGGGCCCGGCTCAGGGACCGGGCGGCCGGCGCCGGATCAGGACCGCTCGTACCGCCAGGGCAGCCCCTCGGCCACGATCCGGTCGCGGGCTCCGGCCGGGGCGCCGGCGAGCTCGTCGCCGTCCCAGTGGAAGATGGCGCCGCCCGCGGTCGGCACCCGCCGGGTGCGGAACTCCGGAGGCTCGCCGGCGGTCGTGAGCGCCTGCTCGACGTCCCGGACGTCGAGCAGGCCGTGCAGCGTGCGCCAGGTCGGCGGCCACAGCTCGATCTCGCCGCGGCCGTGCGCCTCGAGCGCCGCGGACGGCGACATCCACCGGGTCTCCGCGACCTCGCCCGGTGCGGCGGCGATCTCGCCGCCCGGATCCTCGGCGAGGAAGAACCACGTGCGGATCCGCTTCGGGACGCCCGCGGGCGGCACCCAGCACGACAGCGGGGCGAGCCGCTCGAGCTCCAGGTCGACCTCCTCGGCCGTCTCGCGCACCGCGGCTCGGCAGGCGTCCTCGACCTCCCCCGCGCCCTCGATCCGGTCGGCCGGCTCGAGCGCCCCGCCGGGGAACACCCATGCACCGGCGAAGGATCCGTGGTCCGGGCGGCGCAGCAGCAGCACCTCGACCCCGTCGTCGCCGTCGCGCAGGATCACGGCGGTCCCCGCGACGGGCAGGTCGTCGTCTTCGGCGCTGATCATCCGCCCATGCTAGGCCGCATCGACGGCCGCGGGGGCAGGGGCCCGGTCCGCGGCGCGCCGCTCGACCCGGAACGAGACGATCGCGATGACGAGACCGGCGACCGCGAGAGCCGCCCCCACCCAGGACGGGGCGGCGAAGCCCCAGCCGGCGGTGATCACGAGCCCGCCGAGGAACGCACCCAGACTGTTGCCGATGTTCAGCGCGGAGTGGTTCAGCGCCGCGGCGATCGACTGGTTGTCGCCGGCGACGTCCATCAGCCGGGTCTGGATCGCCGGCACGATGACCGACGAGAGCGTCGCCATCGTGAACGCCAGCGCCAGCAGCAGCCAGATCGAGAAGGAGAGGATCGCGAGCAGCGCGAGCACGACCGCCATCAGCGCGAGCCCGACGAGCAGGGTGCGGCGCAGATCCCGGTCCCCGAGATGACCGCCCACGAGGTTGCCGATCGTCATGCCCACGCCGAAGACGACGAGCGCGATCGGCACCGCCCAGGTCGGCGCTCCCGCGCGCTCCGTGACCATCGGCGCGATGTAGCTGTACACCGCGAAGAAGCCACCGAACCCGATCGCGCCGACCGCGACTGCGAACCACACCTGGCCGCGCCGGAACACCCGCAGCTCCGAGCGGAACCCGCGGCCCGGATCCCCCTCGTGCTCGGGCACGAACGACGTGATGCAGACCGCGGCGAGGGCGAACACCGCCGTCACGACGAGGAAGGCGCTGCGCCAGCCGAAGTGCTGGCCGAGGAACGTGCCCGCGGGCACCCCCACGACGTTCGCGACCGTCAGGCCGGTGAGGATGAACGCGACGCCCTTCGCGCGCTTGCCCGGCCCGAGCACGTCGGCGGCGACGAGCGCGCCGATCCCGAAGTAGGCGCCGTGCGGGAGCCCCGCAATGAACCGGGCGAGCCCGACCGTCTCGAACGTCGGCAGCACGACGGCGAGGCCGTTGCCGAGCATCAGGGCGATCGCGAGCCCGATCATCACCCTGTGGCGCGGGAAGCGCGCGACGAGACCCGCGATCGTGGGCGCGCCGACGACGACGCCGAGGGCGTACAGGGACACCAGGATCCCGGCGCGGCCGATCGCCTCGTCGGGGTTCCGCGCCCACAGGCCGGGCAGCAGGTCACGGGCGATGTCGGGCAGCAGGCCCATCGCGACGAACTCGGTCATGCCGATGCCGAAGCTGCCGATGGCGAGCGAGAGGAGCGCCCACATCGCCGCACCCCTCGAAAGGCTCGAGGGTTTCACGCGCTCAGCCTACTCGGCGCCGGCGTCCCCGATCGCGCGCTCCAGGCGTTCGATCTTGCCGTCGAGCTCGCCGGAGTAGCCGGGGCGGATGTCCGCCTTGAGCACGAGCGAGACCCGGGAGCCGAACGGCATCACGGCCTCGGTCGCGCGCTTGACCACGTCCATCACGGTGTCCCAGTCGGGCCCCTCGATCTCGGTGAACATGCTCGTGGTGCGGTGGGCGAGGCCCGACTCGCGCACGACGCGCACGGCGGCGGCGACCGCCTCGTGCACGGACGCATCGGGGCTCTCGGTGCGATCCGGTGCGGATCCGCTGGGTGCGACGGAGAAGGCGACGAGCATCAGGACCTCCCAGGTTCTGCGGGCGGGATCGGAGCGATCCGGGGGACGGGCGTGCGTACGACCGCGCGGATCGCGAGCACGCAGGTGACGACGAGAAGGATGTTGCGCGCGCTCAGCAGCGCGATCGAGAACGGCTGGGCGGCCAGCAGCCCGTCGTAGAAGACCGGGTAGACGGCCTGCGTCAGCAGGAACTCGGCGAGCACGACGATGGTGACGGCGCGCGTGCGCGGGCGGTCGAACAGCCACCACAGCAGAAGCGGCGTGAGCAGCCAGAGCTGGAACTGCGGGGATCCGACCTTGTTGCTCGCGATCAGCACCGCGACGAGCGAGAGCATGGTCGGCGGCAACAGCCGGCGCACGGGTGCACCGGCGCGCAGCTTGAGCAGGGCGAGCCCCGCGACGGCGATCACGCCGAGCACCATGAGCGGGGTCAGCGCGGCGGCGATCGCGTCGACGCCGGGGCCGGCGAGCTGGAACGTGAGGATCTGCCGGCTGTACTCGATCCGGGTGACGCCGATCTGCGTGAGCCAGAGCAGCGGCGTGGCGCCGACCGCCTCGATCTGCAGACCTCGGCCGGTCATCTGGCCAAGGAAGCCGAACAGGTAGCGGCCGCCCCCGAGGAGCACCAGGCTCAGCAGGACGGCCGCCGTCACGACGGCCGCGGCGACGATCATCCGGATCCGCCGCCGCAGCAGCGCGACCGCGGCGACGAGCAGCGCGCCCGGCCAGATCTTGATCCAGGCGCCGACCGTGAACAGCGCCGCCGCCACCGCCGGGCGGGAGAACAGCCACATCCCGCCGATGAGGGCGAGCGGCACGGTGATCGCGTCGATCCGGAACATCGCGATCGGCCCCAGCGCCACGAGCGCGCCCATCCAGAGCAGGGCGGCGAGCCGGCGGGCGCGGCTGCGGTGCGCCCGGGCCCCGCCAAGCAGCACGGCGAAGCCGACCGCGTCCAGCGCGGTGATGAGGATCGACCAGGCGACCACGTAGCTCGCGGATCCGACCGCGTACGCACCCGGCACGAGCGGGTGCAGCAGCACGGAGAGACCCTGCGCGACGAGCATCGGCAGCAGAGCGACCTGCGGGTACACCCAGCTCTCGGTGATGCCCACGATCGGTCCGCCGCCGAGAGCGTCCCGCGCCCACGGCTCGTACACGAACACGGTGTCGCCCATGGGCAGTGCGGGCATCGTCCAGCCGATCGAGGCGGCGTACAGGTGCGCGAGCAGGAACGCGGTCCAGAGCACGCCGAGCGGCACGCCGATCCGGCGGACCGTGCGCGCCGACCGGGCGCCCGCGGGCTCCGCCTTCGCCGCATCCGGGCGGCCCACCTCCGCACCGCTCACGCGGGATCCTCCTCGGTCTGGTCTCCGTCGTCCGCGATCGCCGCGGCGACGGCCGGAGGCAGCGCCTCGGCCACGTCGAGCGCGACGATCGGGTGTCCTGGGGGGCGGCTGCCGGCCGACGCGTGGCGTCCCGCCCGCCCGTGCAGCCAGGCCGCTGTCGCGGCGAGCTCGGCGAGCGGCGTCGATCCCGCTGCGGCGCGGTCGGCGGCCACCAGCGCGCCGATCACCCCGCCCAGCACGTCCCCGGTGCCCGCGGCGGCCAGCCAGGGCGTCCCCGCGTTCACCGCGATCACTCCCCCGGCGTCGGCGACGAGCGTCGTCGCGCCCTTGAGCAGCACGGCTCCGCCGAGCGCCTCCGCCGTGCGCTGTGTCGCATGGGCCCGCGCGTCCGGATCCCGCAGGTCCTCGGCGTCGATCGCGGGCAGGCCGAGCGTCGTCCGGAGCCGGGTGAACTCCCGCTCGTGCGGCGTCGCGATGACCGGTGCCGTGGCGGGCAGGAGATCCAGGGCACCGGCGTCCACGATCACCGGATCCGATCCGGCGAGCAGCAGGCGCAGCGCTTCCGTCTCGGCGTCGCTGCGGACAGCGGCATCGGTGCCGGATCCGATCACCCACGCGTCCGCGCGCACGGCGCCGGCATCCGCCGGATCGGTCGTGACGGTCTCCGGGCGGCGGGCGAGGACGAGGTCCGCGGGCCGCCGCGGCCCGATGTAGCGCACGTACCCGGCACCGGCGCGCCAGGCGCCCTCCACTCCGAGCACCGCGGCGCCAGGGAAGGCGTCGGATCCGGTGCGCAGCGCGACGACCCCGCGACTGCGTTTGTCGTCCGAGGGACCCGGGACGCGCAGGACGCGCCGGACGTCGTCGCGCGACCACGCGCGGGCGGAACCGGCGAACGCATGAGGCATGGGATCCACGGTACTGGCCCGCACCTTTGCGCGCGCACGCGTCGTCGCGCACCGGGTGCTCCGCCATGGATCCCGACCCCGTCCTCGACCGGTAGCGTCGTACCGTGAGCCTTCTGTTCTCCCCGCTGACCATCCGCTCCGTCGAGCTCCGCAACCGCCTCTGGGTCTCCCCGATGTGCATGTACAGCGCCGTGGACGGCGTGCCGCAGGAGTGGCATCACTCGCATCTCGCGCAGTTCGCGTCGGGAGGCGCAGGGCTCATCGTCGCCGAGGCCACCGCGGTCGTCGCGGAGGGGCGGATCAGCCCGCGCGACACCGGGCTCTGGGACGACGCGCAGCGCGACGCCTGGGCGCCGATCGTCCGCGCCGTGCACGACCGCGGCGCCCGGATCGGCGTGCAGCTCGCGCACGCCGGCCGCAAGGCGTCGACGTGGTGGCCGTGGGCGCCGGACCGGGGATCGGTGCCGGAGGAGAGCGGCGGCTGGATGACGGTCGCGCCGTCCGCGGTCGCGTTCGAGGGGTTCGCCGAGCCGGCGGCGCTGGACGAGGCCGGGATCGCTCGCGTCGTCGACGGGTTCGCCACGGCCACCCGGCGCGCCCTCGACGCCGGGTTCGACCTGCTCGAGATCCACGGTGCGCACGGCTACCTGCTGCACCAGTTCCTCTCCCCGCTGAGCAACCTCCGCGACGACTCCTACGGCGGATCCCTCGAGAACCGGGCCCGGCTGCTGCTCGAGGTCCTCGACGTGGTCCGCGCCGTCGCGGGCGAGGACGTGCCGGTCTTCGTGCGGATCTCCGCGACGGACCACGCCCCGGGCGGCTTCACGCCCGAGGAGGCCGCGGTCGTCGGCGAGTGGGCGATCGCGCACGGCGCCGATCTCATCGACGTCTCCAGCGGCGGGCTCGTCGCGCATCAGCAGATCGACGTCCACCCGGGCTACCAGGTGCCCCTCGCCGCCACCGTGCGGCAGGGCGGGCGGATCCCCGCCGCCGCCGTCGGCCTGCTCACCAGCGGGCTCCAGGCCGAGGCCGTGCTCGCCGCCGGTGACGCCGACGCGATCTTCGCCGCCCGGGAGTGGCTGCGCGACCCGCACTTCGGGCTGCGCGCCGCGCACGACCTCGGCGCGACCGTGGACTGGCCGCCGCAGTACGAGCGCGCCCGCTGGCGCTGAAGCCTCGATCCGGTCGTCGAGCGCGCTGCGTCCCGCTGCGCTCGCCGAGCAACCGACGGCCGGCTCCGGACCCCGGGCTGTCGAGGAGCTCGAAGCCGGTCAGCGCCGGTGGCCGCGGCGGGTGATGTCGCGCACCTCGCCGATGAGCTCCTCGATGATGTCCTCGAGGAACAGGATCGCCGTGGTCCTGCCCGAGCCGTCGCGCACCTGGGCCAGGTGGCGTCCGGCCCGGCGCATGATCGCGAGCGCGTCCTCGAGGTCGGTGTCCTCCTGCATCGGCACCATCAGGTGGATCCGCTTCGCCGGGATCGGCTCCCGGAACCGTGCGGCGGCGCCGATCGGGTCGGCGCCGTTCCCCTCGACCGAGCGGATCACGTCCTTCAGGTGCACGTAGCCGATCGGCGCGCCCTCGGCGTCGACGATCACGTAGCGGGAGAAGCCGTGCTTGGCCACGGCACGCTCCACGTCGTCCGGTGTCGCGCCCAGCGGCAGCGTGACGAGTCCGCTCAGCGGCACGGCCACGTCGCGGGCGTCCTTGTCGGTGAACTCGACCACGGCGCTCACGGTGCCGGCAGCGTCGTCCAGCACGCCCTCGCGGCGGGACTGGTCGACGATCGTGGCGACCTCCTCCAGAGTGAACGTCGAGGAGGCCTCGGCCTTGGGCTCCACCCGGAACAGCCGCACGACGCCGTTCGCGGAGGCGTTCAGCGCACGGATGACCGGGTAGAACACCTTCGACAGCCACACCAGCGGCGTCGCGAGGATGAGCACGGAGCGATCCGGCAGCGAGAACGCGAGGTTCTTCGGCACCATCTCGCCGAAGATGACGTGCAGGAACGACACGATCACCAGGGTGATGACGAACGCGATCACGTCCACGGCGTCCAGCGACAGACCGAGCGCGTGCAGCGGCACGGCGAGCAGGTGGTGCATCGCCGGCTCCGACACGTTAAGGATCAGCAGGGAGCACACCGTGATGCCCAGCTGCGAGGTCGCGAGCATGAGCGTCGCGTGCTCCATGGCGTGCAGGGCGGTGCGCGCGGACCGGGATCCGCGTTCCGCGAGCGGCTCGATCTGCGAGCGGCGCGCCGAGATCACCGCGAACTCCGCCGCCACGAAGAACGCGTTCGCGGCGAGCAGGACGACCAGCCAGCCGAGGCCCGTCCAGTCGCTCATCGGGCGCCCTCCTCGCCGGTCTCGGGGGTCGGCGTGAACCGGATCCGGTCCACCCTGCGTCCCTGCATGCGCACGACCTGCAGCGTGCCGCCGGGCACGGACACCTCGTCGCCGACCGCGGGGACGCGCTCGAGCACGCTCATCACGTAGCCGCCGACGGTGTCGTACACGTCGCCCTCCGGCACCTCGATCCCGGCGCTCGCGCGCAGCTCGTCCGGGCGCAGCTCGCCCGGGAACGCGATCGATCCGTGGCTCTTCACCACTCCCGCGCGGCTGCGGTCGTGCTCGTCGGACACCTCGCCGACGATCTCCTCGACGAGGTCCTCGAGCGTCACGATCCCCGCCGTGCCGCCGTACTCGTCGACCACGATCGCGAGCTGATAGCCCCGTCCCCGCAGCTGCTGAACGAGGGCGTCCAGGTGCACCGTCTCCGGCACCCGCAGCGGCTCGGTCGCGAGCGCGCCGGCGGGAACCTCGGTGCGCCGCTCCCGCGGCACCGAGACGGCGGCCTTCAGGTGCACGATGCCGGTGATGTCGTCGAAGTCCTCGTCGTACACCGGGAACCGGCTGTGCCCGGTGCGGCGGGCGAGGCCGATCACGTCGTCGGCGGAGTCGTCGGCGGCGATCGCGTGCATGCTCGGCCGCGGCGTCATCACGTCGGCGGCGGTGAGCCGGGCGAAGCCGAGGCTGCGGTCCAGCAGCGTCGCGGTGTCCTTCTCCAGCAGGCCCGCACTCGCGGAGCGGCGGACCAGGGAGCTCAGCTCCTCGGCCGAGCGCGCGCCGGACAGCTCCTCCTTGGGCTCGATCCCCATCGCCCGCAGTACGGCGTTGGCGCTGCCGTTCAGCAGGGCGACGACCGGGCGGAACACCACCGTGAACACGGTCTGCACCGGGATGACCAGCTTCGCGGTCGCAATCGGCAGCGCCATCGCGAAGTTCTTCGGCACCAGCTCGCCGAGGATCATCGACAGCGTCGTGGCGACGAGCATCGCGACGATCACGGCGATGGTCACGGTCGCGGGCTCCGGGATCCCCCAGCCGGTGAGCACCGGACGGAGCAGGTTCGACAGCGCCGGCTCCATGGTGAAGCCGGTCAGCAGCGTGGTCAGGGTGATCCCGAGCTGCGCCGAGGACAGGTGCGTGGACGTGATCCGCAGCGCCGCGATCGTCATGCCGAGGCGGCTCTCGCCGCGATCCCGCCGCGCCTCCAGTTCGGCGCGGTCCAGGTTCACGAGTGCGAACTCGCTGGCGACGAACAGGCCCGTCCCCACGATGAGCAGAAGCCCCACGCCCAACCAGATGTAATCCATCACGGTGTCGTCTCCGCGTTCGCAGAGCTCGGGCAGTGGGGCGAGGTACTACAAGAGGGAGGGTCGTCCATGGTGCGCACGAGTCTACCGACGGATGCGGGATCCGAAGCTGAGCGGACGCCGTGGCCCGCGCCGGAGCCGGGCGCGTGTGACCATCTGCTGACGCTGTCGATTCCTGTAGTCGTGGCTCGCTTTCGGTCGTGGTTCGGCTCACGCTGTCCATTCCTGCCGGCGCGGCGGAAATCGACGCCGCGGCGACGGGAGATGACAGCGCGAACAGGCGCGGCGGCTGACCTGGTGCGGCCGGCTCCGGCACGGCAGCTCACCACTGCGCGCCGACGCGTGGACGCGGCAGACGGGACGGCAGGCCGTCGCCCGTGAGGATGTCGTAGAGGAGCCGAGGGTCTCTCAGGGCCGGGGTCCTCCATCGGGACACACGGCGCACGATCCGTCGAAGCGCGTCGCCGCGGTCCTTCTCCGCGAGCAGAGCCTCTCCCGGCGACCGGCCGGCGAGCAGCGTCGGATCGAGGTACTTGCCTGTTCCGTCGAACTCGCCGATGTGGTCGAAGTCGTCGAACCAGAAGTCGGTGCGCACGTCGCCGAGCGCAGGAAGGCGAAAGGTGCGCTGGAGCACCGGCACGGGGAATCCCAAGCGCTCGATGAGCACGCGGCTCTGCGACTCCCGCACGGAATCGGACAGCTCCGTCGAGAACTCGATCACCCGCTGCACGCGCCCCAGCCCTCGCCGGAACTGTCCGGACAACACGTCGTCGATCCGGATGCGATCGGTCAGGGCACCGCCGTCGCGTCGCGACCAGCGCGCCTGATCCATCGCGATCACCCCGTCGGTGAACCGCGCCTCGGCCGCGAGGTCGATCGCCGTCTGCGCGGGCGAGGTCACGAGGTGTCCGCGCCAGGGCAGAACATCCACGCCGTCGTATCCCAGCGCCCGGCGACGGATGCCCCCGGACGACCGTCCGCCCGACGCGGACGGGATCCTGACTTCGACCAGGTCGGGCCACGGACCGATGCGGTCGAGTCCCCACACGGCGGCTGCCGCTGCATGCGTGAGCACCTGCGGCGACCGAGTCCGATCCGCGATCTCGATCACCCGAGTGAGGTGACGCTGCAACGGCGTCAGCGCATTCCACTCGGCCGCGGGCACGTAGCTGCCTGCGGCGATCCGGACCTGGGAGCCGTCCTCGACGAGCCTTTGGAGCCGGCGGTCGTTGACCGGACTCTCGTACTCGTGCTCGCGCCGACGATGAACGGCGATGGGGTGCTCTGTCGCGGCCTGCATCGCGCCACGATCTCAGGCCGCGATTCCGTGACGAGCGCCACGCGCGCAACCGGTGCGCATCCGGAACAGGACCGCGGCTGTGGAGGATGAGCACTCGCTGCGATCGGACGTGCTCGGCGCTGCCGTTCCCTGACAGCGCGGCCCCGATTTCGAGTGTGATGTCTCAGGACTTCGGTGACGGTTCTGTATCAGGACATCGGTGACAGTTGGTGTCTCAGGACATCGGTGACAGTGGGCGTCTTCTGGGGGCCGATCCTCGGGGTCTGCCGTTGCCGACGTAGCGGGTGCCGGGTTGTGGCCAGGGGTGTTCGATGATGATGAGGGTGCCGCGCTCGTCGAAGATCATGATCAGGGCGGGGTTCCAGATCGCGTGGACTTGAGTGCCGGCGAACTCGTTCCCGAGTTGGAATGTGGTGCCGCGGATGCTGATGTCGCCGTGCGTGCGGACGATCCGGACGGCATCTCCAGTCGCCCCGGGATGGGTGGCAGCGTCAGGGTCTGGCTCTGGCGCGGGAGCTTTCGGTGTCGCGTCCCAGGCCTGTTGCGGGGTGCTCCGACCGGGAAGCGCCTGGTGCGGGCGCTCGGTGTTGTAGATCACGTCGAACCGGTCCACGAGATGTTGGAGTTCCTCGATCGTCCCGGCGAGGGGCTGCTTGTCCAACCATCGGAACAGGGTCTGGTGGAATCGCTCGTTCTTGCCCTGGGTCATGGGGTGCCCGGGCTTCCCGGTGATCGCGACGACGCCGAGCGTGCTCACGTAGGCGACGAGCTGACTGACGATGCCGCGGCGGTGCGGGTTCAATGCGGCACCGTTATCCGTGAGGAGCCGCTGCGGGACCCCATGCCGGGCGATCCCCTTCTCCATCACCGTGACCGCGCCCTTGCTCGTCTCCGCCCTCGCGACATGCGACGCGACCGCGAGACGAGCATGATCATCGGTGAGCTGGAAGATCACGCAGGTCCGTCCGCCCGCGAGGACGTACTCGGTCGCATCGAGTTGCCAGCACGCGTTCGGAGCGGGATACACGAACCGTCGGAACGCGGACCGCGGCTTCTTCTTTGGCTCCACCCGGGCGACGCCCGCTTCGCGGAAGATCCGTGCGAGTGAGGCGATCGACGGGGTCGTGAATCCCATCGATGTCATCTTGTCGTGCACGCTGATCGGCCCGTAGTCGAGCCCGGATCGCTCCAGCGCTGCCCGCACGTCCAGCGCGCTCCGCTTCACCTCCTCGCCGATCTTCGCCGGCGACGCGGACGGACGACGAGACTGCGGCTCCAGCACCGCCGCCGGGCCCTTCTCCCGCGCACGAGCGAGCAGCACATAGAACGTCTTCCGCGAGATCTCGTGCTCTCGACAAAACGACGTCACCGCCCCACGCGGAGCATCCGCAGGCCAACGAGAGATCGCGAGACGGACACGCGCATCAACAGGTTCATTCTTCGACACCGCTCAATCTGAGCCGAGAAGTGTCACCACCAAGACCCCCAGAACTGTCACCGATGTCCTGATACAGAACCGTCACCGA